>NZ_CAXUSO020000002.1:0-1891860 GCF_964254135.1 Neorhizobium tomejilense | reverse complement strand
TTGATGTTTTCCCGGTTAACTGCGCAATTTCCACAAAAAGCGCTTTAACTGCGCAGTTACATTATGCTCCGATTCGTTACCGATTGACAAACGCTTAACCAAACCGTCGTTCTCTCCTGCTTTCCGCGTAAGTTGCACCCGTTGACGCGTCTTCTGGATTCATTTTCCGATGGTTATAGGCAGGTGGGTTTTGGATCAGGAGCTGAGTAGTCCGCGGACTACTCAGCTCCTCACCTCATCGATGAGGGGTATTCAAATCCGGTCCTGAACTGATCAAGGTGGACTGCACATCGGTAGGCGCGGTCAGTTCTTTCCAATCGAGCGCCTCACGGATGACCTGGCGCAATGGACGTTGTGGACTGGTTTGCGCGCTGGCACGAAGGGCAATGCGACGGAGATTGGGAGCACGGCGTCGGTGCTTCGATCGACACTCGCGACAATCCTGGCTGGTTGCTAACGGTCGATCTCGCCGGCACGGACTGCGATGGCCGGATACTCGATCGGTTCAGTCACAATTACGAGCATAAGCTGGACTGGTGGACGTGCTGGACGGAAGACAACGTGTTTTGTGGCGCTGGCGGCCCCCGTCAACTTCGGTCGCTTCTTGAGGCGTTTCGAGACTGGGCAACGAGCGTCCGCTAGGATGCCTGCAGGCATTTTGACGCCGCAGCAAATTCTGACCCGTATGCCGAATGAGGCGATATGATCCGGTCGACTTCGGGTGGCGCGTGACCGGCCGCTTCAGCCGAACAAGCCTGAAGGCGCTCCTCGCGTGAATGATCGTAGCGTGCCGAGCGGCACCTTTGGGTTCTGCGATCCGGCGTGGCGTGGCCGAGCGTTTATGGGCCACTCACCGTTTGCTACAGCTGCTTCGTGAGATGAGGGACGGCGGGTGTGTGGGATAGGAATGATGGGGGCCATCATCCGCAACCTCCGGCCGCATCCAGGGGGCCGATAGCACTGCCGTCCGCGCTCACCAGCAGGCTGCCACGGCAAAGGGGATCGGGAGCATCGTCTCGTCGGCCCCGAGACGGGTCGCATCCATGCGGTCGTCGAGGCACAACGGCTTTCGATCCGGCTCAAGCCTTACTCCTTGCCGAGCACACGATCGGCCTGTTGCCGACCAGCCGCGCGAGCACGTTGGTCGGAATGCGGTCGTTTGGCCGATAAAGCCCATGACGCGGATCGTATCGGCGCATCTCTGTGCAGCAGAGGTGCTTTGGCCACTGTCCACCCGGGTCCAGCCGGTGCTGGAAATTCCGCGTCAGCGCGGGCTAAACCGCGAGCGCAACCGGATCGAGCGCGTCTTTTCCAAACTGAAGCACTTCCGCCGCGTCGCCACTCGCTCCCACAGGCTTGACCAGAACGTCCTGGCAATGATCCAATTCGCCTCAATGCGGTTGCGGACGTGCGCTTGAGGCTGGGGATCGAAGGACGTCATCCTTGCCATTGGTAGTCCGCGGACAACTGAGAAATTATCCCAGAATCTTGGGTGTGCGATCGGTACGAGGGAGCGCGGATCCAGGGACTACCCTCGAGACCCTGTTCGGCAATCCAAACGTCCCGTTGATGATCGGGGAGGAGGCACCGGCGGCTGATATGGGTGCAACGACCTGGGGCTGAGAATGTCCCGTGGCAGGCCGGTGGTGCGGGTGACGTAGTGACTGCAGGCCTCTACGTCTTCAGCGAATGCAGATCCGACAAGAGGCCGCGAACACGTCAGGCTGCTGACCGTGTCGAGCTTCGAGCGAAACCGTCGCCGCGACAGGTGGCGCGGCGACGCGGTTCCCACCGGTCCGTGGGCTCTGAGAGCGAACCGTGAGAGCGACGGCCATTCGGTCGAGCCTGTCGCGGATCCCGCCGTCGGCCATTCGGCGGCCGGCGCGGGAGGGATCTGGCGATGAAAGGGGCCGCGTCCGAAGGCTGCCTCAGCGATCGAGTCGGGCGATGGCTGGGCCAGGCTTCTTTCCCGATGACCCCATGGACGAGATGAGAGCCGGCGATTACAAGCAACGGGCTCGATCTGCGAACTGAGGTCGAGAACACCACTTTGGTCGTCAAGGACGGCGGGACGGCTCTCGCGCCAGGGATGGCAGCCTCCGTTTGGGCAAGCGACCGCGTCGGTGCTCGCATGGGTGAAGCGACCGAATGAAACGTCTCCAAGTCTTTAAGTCCGCTATCGTCGCGTGCGGATCCCTGGATGTCGCAGGATCTTCCGGGCTCATTTTAACCGCGGCGGGCAGGGGAGGGGTGGTTAAACTGGCTTGGGACGATCGAGGTTGGAACTGCCACAAATCGTTGTGACGTTTGGGTTAGCGATAGTTCGACGAATCGAAATTTCTTCCGCATAGTGCCTTTCCAGGGTGAGATCGGATCCAAAGGCATTGACGGATTGCGATGTGGCCTCCGCGGAGGCGGCGGAGCCTTCCAAAACCCTAAATTTTCGGTCGACACATCGTGCGGTTTCTCTAGCCAATTTTGCCAGAAACCGCACTCTCCCGGTCTATCCCACCTGAACTCGCTGCCAACCGTACCGCTGGCACTCAGACGGATCGTCCTGTACTCAGGACCAGGCGCAGCCTTGAAACGCACCGATGGGCAGCTTCAGGTATCGCATGCCGTTGGCTTCCGGTTCCGGAAGCCGGCCGCCATTGATGTTGATCTGCAGCGCGTGCAGGATCAGCTTCGGCATCGGCAGGGTGCGATCCCGCTTTTCGCGGATGGCGACGAACGCGTCCTTGTCGGAAGACTGCTTGAGATGGATGTTCTCCGTTCTCTGGCGCTCCACCGTGCTTTCCCACTGCGGCTGCCGGCCGCCGGGCTGATAGTCGTGTCCGACGAAAATCCGCGTATCTCCCGGCAGTGCCAGGATGGCCTGAATGCTGGACCACAGGGCACTTGCGCTGCCGCCGGGAAAATCCGTGCGGGCCGTGCCACTGTCCGGCATGAACAGCGTGTCATGCACGAATGCTGCGTCGCCGGCGACATAGGTGATCGACGCAAGCGTATGGCCGGGCGAATGCATGACGTCGACCTCGATCTCGCCGATGGAAAACGTTTCTCCATCGGAGAACAGGCGGTCCCACTGGCTGCCGTCGACAGGCAGGTCTGGCCAATTGTAGATCTGCGCCCAGATTTTCTGGACATCGATCACGTGAGCGCCGATGGCCATCGGCGCGCCGGTCACGCCTTTCAGGTAGGCGGCCGCGGAAAAATGGTCGGCATGCGGATGCGTGTCGAGGATCCACTGCAGGCGCAGGTCGTGCCGGCGGACATGGTCCAGCAGGGCATCAGCGTTATGGGTCGCCGTCGAACCCGACTTCTCATCGAAATCGAGAACCGGATCGATGACGGCGCAGGCCCTGGTTTGCGGGTCGCTCACCACGTACTGGATCGAACAGGTACGCGGATCGAAGAACGCGGCGACGTCAGGTCTATGCATAACGAGCCTCCCGAAGGTCCGGCGTGCGCGGAGAAAAGATCGCCCGTGCGGGATCGAATGTATAAAACTCGGTATAGGAAGCCGCATCTCGCGCCAACTGTGCGACAGATTGAAGGATGAACTGGACTTTCTCGTCCGAAAGCAGAACGCTCAGATTGAGCCGTGTGAAGCCCGGCTTCTCGATCTCGTTGCCGCTCAGGATTGCCTGCCTGATCCGCTCCGACGTCTCGGGATCGATCGACAGCAGCCGGTGCACATACGGACCTGCGCAGGCGCAGCCCCCGCGGGCCTGAATGCCGAACCGGTCGCTGAGCATGCGGGTGACCAATTGCTGATGAACGTAGCCGCCCTGGCCGTCCCTGATGCGAAACGAGAATATCGGCAGCCGCGCCATCGCGGCGGAGCCCAGAAGTTCGATCTGCGGCACGTCCTGCCAGGCGGCGAGCGCCGTTTGCGTGAAGATGTCGTTCAGCCGGCGGATTTCCTCCAAGCCGATCGCATGCTTGACGAGGAAGACCAGTGCCGCCCGGATGTCGCCGACGACGTTGGGCGTTCCGGCTTCTTCGCGGGCTTCCAGGCTGTCGCTGTAATCGTGGCCGGTGGGCGATACGAATTTGACGGTGCCGCCGCCCGGCCAGGACGGCTTGTTGGTGACGACGGCGTCATGCCGCACGATCAGGACGCCGGAGGCGCCCGGTCCGCCGAGGAACTTGTGCGGCGATACCACGATCGCGTCGATCTCGGCGCCTTGCTCCGGCGTCATCGAGATCGGCATGTAGGGGCCGGCGCCGGCATAGTCCCAGACGATCTTGGCGCCCGCCTGTTTCGCAAGCCTGGTGACGGCGGCAACGTCGGTCGAGATCCCGGTTATGTTCGATGCGGCCGAAAACGAGCAGATTGTCAGGTCGGCAGCGGTGCCCTGAAGGGCCTCGTCCAGAAGGACAAGATCCGGGCCGCCGCCGCTGCCTTCGGAAATTTCGACAATCTCTGCGCCACTTTCGCGCCAGGGCAGGATGTTCGAATGATGCTCGTAGGGTCCGACGATCACGCAAACCCGCCGACCGGCAGCGATCGCATCGGTAATGCCCAGCAGGTTGACGAGCCGATTGAGGCCCGCAGTCGCGCCGGATCCCGCAAAAATGGCGGCATGCCGGCTGTCTGCTCCGCAGCATTCTTTGATGACCGACCGCGCCTCACGCCGCAAGCGGGTCATCATTCCCCCGCAATAGGAGGCCTCCGTATGGCTGTTGGCGTAATAGGGCAGGACCTCGTCGAGAACAAACTGCTCGACCTGCCTGAGCGCCCGTCCCGAGGCGACGTAGTCGGCATAAACGAGATCCTTCAAGCCGAACGGCCCGTCGACCTTCGCCTTCGAACCGATCAATCCGTCTTTCAACGCGGTGATCCGATCGGCGACTTCGAGGCTGCTTTTGAACTTGCCAAGAACGGTGACGAGTTCCTTTGATGGATTGAGATCGGCCTGTTCACGCATCGTCGGTTCTCCAGACAGCAATTGACAGCGATTATAATCTCGACCACCGTCTGAAACCTTCACCTATTTTTCAGGCAACAAGCGGAAATGCGGGTCACATGATCGATAAATCTGTCAGTTTTGATCATATCGATCTGAAAATCCTGACCTGCCTCCAGCGCAACGCCGCACTCTCGCAACGGGATCTGGCCGAGCAGGTGGGACTTTCGCAAAATGCCTGCTGGCGCCGGCTGCAGCGGCTCCAGTCAAGCGGCGTGGTGGGCGGTTCCCGCGCCGAGGTCGATCTCGAGATGCTGGGCTTTGACCTGACGGTCATCGTGATGATCCGGACCCGTCACCATTCCAAGGAATGGTCCGAGGATTTCCGCAAGCATGTCGACCGGCTGCCGGAAGTCATCGATTTCTATCGGATAGGCGGAGACTGGGATTATCTGATCAAGGTCGTCACCCGCGGAATTTCGGGCTACGACGCCTTCTATCAAAAGCTCATCACCAATTTCGACCTGGCGACCGTGACCGGATTTTTCGCCATGGAGGCCATCATTCGCAATCGGGCCGTGGACCTAAGCCGCCTGAGGTGAACGCGCGCTGCCCTAGGAGTTTGTTGAACAAAGAAGGCCGACGGGGAACAGGCGTTGGGAAACGCGCTGCATCAACCTCCGCGTTCACTCCTCAAACTACAGCAATTAACGGAAGTTGCGAGTGGCGGGGAATTTTTCCACAACCTAATCAGGCAGCCGATGAATCTCGAACGCGTTGTCGGCATCGCGCAGCCCCTTGAACGATGGATGCTGCAACTTCCCATCGTTCGTCCAAGCCCGATACTCGGTCTCGGCAACCAGCGCCGGAGCTGTCAGCACCAGGTCCTTTCCTGGCACACTTACAGGCGTGAGCGTCGTCTTCAGCTTGTCGAGCTGCTTCTTCAGAGATCGGGCGACATCGTACCTGAACCCGGTCCCGAAACTGCCGAGGTATTGTAGCCGTTCCGGTACCGCGCGCCCAGCAGCAGGCTGGCGATCGCACCGGGCAACGCAGTCGATGGCTCGTAGCCGATGATCGCGAAGCTGTCGCTCTGGATGCACTTAATCTTCAGCCAGTCGCCGGTTCGGCCAGAACGGTATCCGTCCCACTTGATCTCGTAGGACCATTCGTCGCCCTGTGGCGGCTTGCTCTTCAGCAATGCCAGGCAAGGCTCAACGCGATCCGACATGGGATCGAAGGGAAGATGCGCCTGCTTCGGATCGCCGCCACATCGAGGACCGTGACCGCGCGCGCCTCTTCGATAAAGAGATCAATTGCGGAGGTCATGACGCCTCCAATGTCGCACATTTTTGTGCGAAACTTCTTGCGTCTCGCACAAAAATGTGCGAGAACTGATTTCAAGAAAGGAGGTTAAATGAAACGCGAGCAGTTCCTGAGAGAACTTCGCAAGATTGCCAAAGATCAAGATCTGGAGCTGGAAATCTTCGAGGACAAGGGAAAGGGTTCGCACTACCGGGTAAAACTCAACGGTCGGATCACCACAATCAAATCTGGAGAGCTGACCCCGGGATATGTGCGATTGATCAAGAAACAGCTCGGCCTCGAATGAGGCCGACCTGCATCGATCGCACGGATTTGACACCGCATGCCCAACCACCACCACCGACAAGAGGAGACCACTGCACTATGGAATTCATATATCGCGCGAAGTTCGAGGATGACCCTGATGGGGGTTTCCTCGTGACGTTCGCAGATGTCCCCGAAGCGATCACGCACGGGGAAACCCGGAAGGAGGCAATGTCCAATGCGCAGGAAGCGCTTGGCCTTGCTCTGCGCGGTATCGTTCAGGATGGCCGCGCACTGCCGCAACCGATTGCCAGTGAAGGCACTCCGGTTGCGGTAGACGCCGAGGATGCCGTCAAGCTCGCGTTGATCCAGGCCTTTATGGAATCTGACATCTCCAAGAGTGAACTTGCTCGGCGTCTCGGAAAATCCGAGAACGAGGCTCGAAGGATCCTCGATCCGGATCACCGAACCAAGCTCGGCCAGATGCAGGAGGCAATGGCCGCCCTTGGTAAAACCCTGGTTGTTTCCGTCATGGAGGCGGCCTGAACTATGAGGCGCGCCTCTTTCCCCACTCTCGCGCTCAACCGCCGCTCCTGATCTTTATCGATACGGGCCGCCGGTAAGGCCGTGCGGCAACCAGGCCTGTGAGCCGTCGCACATATCGCCGACCCCCCATTAACCTCTCGCCTCCCTTTTCGGCACGTCGGCATAAGGCTGGCACGCGTTGAGATCGTCCGGTTGCGCAATTCCGACGCGAGCGGTCCGGAGGCAAAGATCAAGCGCCTGGTCGAGCTCGAAGCCGTGCGGCGTTGCAGTCCAGCTCCGGCGATTGATCGCGATGAAGGGAGTTCCGGCCCTCACGCCGCGCAACTGGCAGGCCTTGGTCACGTTGCGGAAATTGTCGATATGCGGCGGCGTCAGGCCATACTCTTTTGCCGCATGGAAACGTTCCAGCAGCGTCGGTGCGACGGCCAGCAGGACGCGCTTGGGGCGAGCGGGAGCGGAAAAACATCAGGTCCACCTCTGCGTCAGGACAAGCTTCTGGCGTTCGGGCTGCGGATGCGGCAGCACGCTGTCTTTTTCTTGGGTGTCGGCAGGCTGAAGCGGGACCGGAATTCCGGTCTCGCCCCGCATCTTCGCATTGTGCTTTTCGATCCATGCGCGGATCCGCTCATGGTCCGCCTCGTCGAGGTACCTCAGACCGCCCCGTCAGCCGGCGCTCGCGCCATGCCTGCTCGGCGGAGCAGAGCTTCTTCCGTCCGGAATACCTATCAAGCCCGCCTCGCCAGATGCCGATACCTCTTGAAGTTAATTAACGTGACGCCAGATGCTCTTATGTGGTTCATCGCAGCAATTCCTTTTCCGTCGTTTGATATAAACGAGTGGTCATGTCGATTTCGGATGTCATTTATCGCCCGTTCGAAACTTTGATCTGGCCGAACAGGTGGGGCTTTCGCAAAATGCCTGCTGGCGCCGGCTGCAGCGGCTCCAGTCAAGCGGCGTGGTGGGCGGTTCCCGCGCCGAGGTCGATCTCGAGATGCTGGGCTTTGACCTGACGGTCATCGTGATGATCCGGACCCGTCACCATTCCAAGGAATGGTCCGAGGATTTCCGCAAGCATGTCGACCGGCTGCCGGAAGTCATCGATTTCTATCGGATAGGCGGAGACTGGGATTATCTGATCAAGGTCGTCACCCGCGGAATTTCGGGCTACGACGCCTTCTATCAAAAGCTCATCACCAATTTCGACCTGGCGACCGTGACCGGATTTTTCGCCATGGAGGCCATCATTCGCAATCGGGCCGTGGACCTAAGCCGCCTGAGGTGAACGCGCGAGGCCGGCGGCATATCCCCTATCGGTCAACTCAAGCCTCTCCTGCGTTGACGCGAAATTAGGCGATATCCGCAGATTCAGCAAATGCGGGTGGGGGTTGGATGCAGCGGCGCGGTCTTCCGTTACGAAGGGGCGCGAGACGGGCAATCTATTTTAGTTAATTAGAAATTATCAATATGGTGTGACATTTTGCCCTGACGATCGAGCCGGTCGCCCCTAAGCGCCTTTGGAGAGCCGCAGCATGAACCGCCCAAGCATCAAGCAAGCCCTTGTCCTGAAGCTGTCGATTATCAGTGTGTTCATGATTGGTTTATCCTATGTCTCCCTCAGCACGATCGCGACACTCAGCGCCAATGCGGAGCAGATCGGGACCTTCTGGATACAGCGGCTGTTGACGGCCCGTGAGATAAAAGGCGATTTCCTCGATCTCAAGCTTGTCTATGCCAGCTACATCCTCGACGATACGGCGGAGGAGCAGAGTATCGGGAAGCGAAAGATCGACGCCGCTGTCGCTGCTGTCGAAAAGGTTATTGCTGACTACGAAAACGGCGTCCGGACTGAGCGCGGGAGGGAACTGATCAAGCGGATCAAGCCGGAGTTCAGCAAATACCGCGCCTCGGCTGAGCAAATGGTCGTACTTCATAACAGCGGAAAGACACCGGAAGCGGTTCATTTATTCAAGAAGGACATGGAGTCGCAAGCCGAACTGGTGGACAAGGGGGTAACCGATCTGGTTGCGTTCATCCTCAACCAGGCTGAAGGCTTTGTGGCGGCAAGCGGTGCCTCCGCGAAGTCCGCTTTCCTGCAGACGGCGGCGATCGCCGTGCTTGCGGTGCTCATAGTTCTCGCCGGCATCGTGTTTGCGATCTCAGGCGTCGCGAATCCGATCCGAAGGATCACCTCCGCGATGAAGCAACTGTCGGACGGAGACCTTGATAGCGATATTCCTTACGCCGGGCGCGCCGACGAAGTTGGTGAAATGGCCGGTGCAGTTGAAGTTTTCCGTCACAACGCCCTCAACCTCGTCAGGCTCGAGAATGAAGCGGCAGAATCCCGCATCGAGATGGAGACGGCGCGCGCTGCCGCCCAGCAGCGCGCAGAACGGGAGGCCGAACAATTGCGCTTCGCGACCACGACATTGGGCGGAGGTCTGCAGCGGCTTGCGGCAGGCGACATCTCATTTCAGCTTTCTGAGCAATTTGGGGCCGAATACGAGGCGCTGCGCGAGGATTTTAATGCTTCGCTCCGCCAACTGGGCACGACAATCGGCGCGGTACTCCAAACCGTACAGAGCATAGACAGTGGGACCGGTGAGATTGCATCCGGTGCTCAGGACCTTTCCAAGCGCACAGAACAACAGGCAGCCTCTCTCGAGGAGACGGCTGCAGCCTTGGATGAGATTACGTCCAATGTCGCGATGTCGACGAAACGTACCGATGAGGCACGCAATGTGGCCCTAGAAGCCAATGCCAGTGCCAAACGGTCAGCGACGGTCGTATCGGAAGCCGAGAAAGCCATGCGGCGCATCGAGGACAGTTCGCAGCAGATTTCGAACATCATCGGTGTAATTGATGAAATCGCCTTCCAGACGAACCTTTTGGCGCTCAACGCCGGTGTTGAAGCCGCCCGTGCCGGTGAGGCGGGCAAAGGTTTCGCAGTCGTCGCACAGGAAGTCCGCGAGCTTGCCCAGCGGGCTGCTCAAGCGGCCAAGGAAATCAAAGGGCTCATCCAGAAATCATCGACCGAAGTGGAAAATGGCGTGAAACTGGTTCTCGAAACCGGGACGTCGCTCAAGTCGATCGGTGAGTACGTTGTACAGATCAATCAGGTCATGGATGCGATTGCCACCTCGGCGCGCGAGCAATCGACCGGACTTGCCGAAATCAATACGGCCGTCAATCAAATGGACCAGGCGACGCAGCAGAACGCGGCGATGGTCGAGCAGTCGACAGCCGCCGTCGCTTCGTTATCCTCCGAGGCGAGCCGCCTGCGGCATCTTGTTAATCAGTTCCAATTGAAGAGCGACAATACGACCGACATCCAGCGGATTGCGCGGCCCTTGCAAACCGGCCGGCCAGTGGAGACGATCGCTCCCCGCCGCGCGAGCCAAAGATGAAGCGCGGCGGTTGTACGGGCACCACTTCGCCTTTGCCCTACAAGGGGCTTCCTGAGGCGGTGCGCGGTCAGCCAAAAAGAGGTCGTCACGTTCCTGCAGGAGATCGCCGCCGAGACGGGGCTCCCCATCCTGCCGGTCACTCACGACCGGGATATTGCGTAGAGAATATCCACACGGGTCGTCGATCTCGCAGGCCGTGAAGGAAAAACCGTGTGAGGTCGTCGGCCACGGCACCATCAGAGATGCCCGTGGCCGATCGACGCCGTTTCCCACGAATCCCTCGATTGGCTTGAACGTCTTTCTCAGCTCTTGCGCGGCTCCTCGGGGATGAGGCTTTCCAGGTTCAGGCCAAGCGCATCGCCAAGCTTTTTCATGGTCGGCAGGGTCACGGCCATATCGAGGATCGAGCTGACGGTCTGGTCGACGGGGGGAGGGCATCCGCTCGCCGGCCTCACCTGAGCGGCTAAGGCCGGTGATGTGGTTGATCGAGATGCCCTTGATCTTCTCGGCCGGCTTTGAATCGCGACTAGGGTGGTGTTACGCTTCAGGCATCTAGCCAGTTCTCGGTGTTCAGCCCGGGATACGCCGCAAAGTCTCGCACATTGTTCGTAACCAGAATGGTATTCAGCGCGATTGCATGCGAGGCGATCAACTTGTCCAAATGGTCTCTTTTCCGCTCTCGCGTCGCCATGCGTACCGGCCCATAGGCACGCGCCGCGATCATGTCGAAAGGTTCCACCGTAATCAGCATGGACAGTGCATCGAGGTTGGCGCGCTCGCGCTCCGGATCATCCGACGCGGAAACGCCATAGTCCAACTCCGCGAAGGTAATGGCTGATATGACCACATCGCCCACATAACAACCGGCAAAGCGGCGAGCCACTTGTTCCGGCTGGTTCTTCATCAGGTAGATGCACATATTGGTATCGAGCATGTAGCGCGGCATCAGATCTGATCCCGCTCAGCCTGTTCATGGTCTTCCCTGCCGTCCTGCAGGAACGTTGGCGAAAAACGGGCGAAGACGTCCAGAACGCCGGCGAGCGACTGGCGAACGGGTCGGATGCGTAGTTCGTCACCGACCCGTTCGATCTCCAGTTCGACATCCGTGCGATCAAAGGCCAGCTCGGCCGGGATACGGACGGCCTGCGAATTGCCGTTCTTGAAGGCTCTAGTGGTCTGCATGGCGCGCTCCTTGTATGTACGAGGATGTACTATATGCCTCAACCACCTAAATGTACATCCGACGTGTGTATTTCAACGGATCATGTCTTGTCAATTCTCGGGCCGTCGTTTGGACCCCGGCCAGATCCGTAGAAAAGTCTGGCTGGCCCGAATTCTGCTGCTTCGCCCTCTCGCGAGTGACTAGGATGAGTTGCTGATGGAGCCGATGCGTCGATCATCCGGTCGCGAGTTTGTCTGGGGTTGATGAAAAAGCTGGCCTTACCGCGTTATCACCGATCGATGGTGTGCCACCGACGGTCATCAGAATCACCAAAGCGTGGGCGACATGCCGTTCGTCGTCGAGCTGGTGATGTCAGGTTAAGTCTGACAGTTGCGGATCGGGGATGCTCCTGAGTGATCAGGCCGCAATTCCGGCAACGTCCTTCCAATGGGCGATCGCTGCAAGGCGATGCAGATGGATGGCGAAGGCGGAACGATTGGATCGTGCTGGGACAAACAGATTTCGGACCGCTGAGAAGATGCTGACGAAACGTTGCAGCGTGCCCGGCGAACGCAACCGCTGCATCACTCGCTCCCGCTTCCGCAAAGGAAGATGGGAGTTCTCGGCGCGACTGTTCAGCCCCTTATGTGATCGATGCTCCACGGCAGGTATGACCTGACGCCGCACGACGCCATAAGAACCAAGCCTGTCGGTGACAATACGCTTCGGCAAACATCCCTGCTTCTTCATCAGGCGGATCAGCAGGCTTGGCAGCCTTGGTACTGCGACTGGTCTGAGCGATCTCGTCGAGAACGTAGCCGTCCTGATCGACGGCACGCCAGGGCCAGTGCTTGCGGCCACCGATGGTCACGACCACCTCGTCCAGATGCCAAATGTCGCCCGGGCTGGGCGGCTTGCGCCGCAAGCGACCGGCATAGTCCAGGCCGAATTTCTTCGCCCAACACCGGATCGTCTCATAGGAAACGACGATGCCGCGCTCCAATAGCATTTCCTCTATCAAGCGCAGGCTCAGCGGAAATCGGAAATACAGCCAGACCGCATGGGCGATCAAAGACGGCGGGAAACGATGGCGCTTGTAGCTGATTGTGGATTGGATCATGACCGGCGACTACCGCCGAAACCTTTTGTACCGGTTAACCTGATATCATCACCGTGTGAGGTCGTCGGCCACGGCACCATCAGAGATGCCCGTGGCCGATCGACGCCGTTTCCCACGAATCCCTCGATTGGCTTGAACGTCTTTCTCAGCTCTTGCGCGGCTCCTCGGGGACGAGGCTTTCCAGGTTCAGGCCAAGCGCATCGCCAAGCTTTTTCATGGTCGGCAGGGTCACGGCCATATCGAGGATCGAGCTGACGGTCTGGTCGACGGGGGAGGGCATGCGCTCGCCGGCCTCACCTGAGCGGCTAAGGCCGGTGATGTGGTTGATCGAGATGCCCTTGATCTTCTCGGCCGGCTTGACCATCTCGCCGATGATGGCGGGCAGGGCGGCGAGCCGCGCCTTTTCCATCTCCATGGCCGCCAGTTCCGGCGAGCGGGTGTTTTCCGCCTCGATCCGGGCGGCCTCGCCGTCGGCCTCGGCCTTCTTCTGGATGCGCAGCGTGTCGGCCTCCTCCCGGCGGATCAGGCCGCGGGTCTTGGCGGCGATCTGGTCGCTTTCGGAAGTGATGCGCACGCGTGTCGCCTGCGCTTCCGCATCCTGTTCGGCCGCCAGCAGCGCCAGCCGCTTGCGGCGCTCGGCCTCTGCCACCTGGCGCACCGTCTCGAGATTTTCCTCCGCGGTGATCACGGCCGCGCGCGCGTCCGCCGCCTCTGCCTTCGCCTGGCTTTCCTCCTGGCTCTTTGCCGCAATCAGGATGGAGCGATCCTGCTCGGCCATTTCAAGCGCACGCGCCTGATTGATCTCGGCCTCGCGGATGATCTGCTCGCGGGCGATAGAGGCGGACTGGATGGCGCGTTCCATGCCGATGCGGGCTTCGGCCGCCGCGGTCTCGGCCTCCGCCTTGCGGCGGGCGACTTCCGTCAGTTGCTGCGCCAGCAGCAGTTCGATCTCCTGGGTCTGCTGTATTTCGGCGCGACGCTGTTCCAGCTCGATTTCCAGCTTGCGGCGGTTGGAATCCACCTCGGCGCGGCGCACGCTGACCTGGCTCTCGCCCTCGATCTCCGCCCGCTCCTTCTTTGACTTGGCAATCACCTCGGCAAGCTTGCGCATGCCTACGGCGTTGAAGGCGTTGTTTTCGTCCAGAGCCGAGAACGGCGTCTGGTCGAACGAAGTCAGCGAGACGCTGTCCAGCTGCAGGCCGTATTTGGAAAGAGTGCCGGAAAGGGCTTCATGCACCTGTCGCACGAACTCCCCGCGATTTTCATGCAGTTCGTCCATGGTCATCTGGGCGGCGACTGCGCGCAATGCATCCACCATCATGCCGTCGACGAGGGATTTGAGCTGATCGGCCTGGAAGGTGCGCCGGCCCAGCGTCTGCGAGGCCCGCACCACCGCGGCTTTTTCCGGGACGACCGAGGTGTAGAACTCGGCGCCGACATCGATGCGCATGCGGTCCTTGGTGATCAGGGCACTGTCGCCGGTGCGCGACACGTCCATGCGGATGGTCTGCATGTTGACGCGTCCGACCTCGTGGAAATAGGGGATCGCCAGCGTGCCGCCGTCGATTACCACCTTGCGCCCGCCGATGCCGGTGCGCACGAGGCTCACCTCATTGGTGGCCCGCTGGTAGAACAGGGCGGCCAGCACGATCAGGATGGCCGCAAGAATGAGTAGGATGATGATCCAGCCCAGAGCGCTCATGGTAAAAGTCCTTTCGGTGCCGGTCAGAACTGCGGCGGGAAGTGGCGGCCGCCGCGATCGAGCGTGATCCAGCGTAGCTCGGTGAAGGCGTCGAGCGACCAGCGCCCGCCATATCGCCCGACGCCGCTGGCCTTGGTGCCGCCGAAGGGCACATGCGGCTCGTCGTTGATATTCTGGCAGTTGATGTGGCAGATGCCGGTTTCCAGCCGCTCGGCCAGTCGCAGGGCGCGCGCCTCGTCCTTCGACCACACCGCGGCGGTCAGCCCGTATTCCGTGTCGTTGTTGAGCGCTGCCGCCTCGCCATCGTCGCGGAACGGGCAGACCACGACCACAGGCCCGAAGGTCTCGTCATGCCATATGTTCATGGAGCTGTTGACATTCGTGAGCACGGTCGGCTCGACGAAATTCTCCCAGGCGCGGCCGCCGAGCTCCACCTTGGCGCCCTTGGCCACAGCGTCGTCGATCAGTGCCTTGACGCGAAGCGCCTGGCGGGTGTTGACCAGCGGGCCGATGACATTGGAGGGATCGTTGGTATGGCCGGTCTTGAGCTTGCGGGCGCGCGCCAGGAAACGTTCCATGAAAGGTTCGAAGATCTTCTCGTGCACCAGCAGCTTTTCGGTGGACATGCAGACCTGGCCCTGGTGCATGAAGCTGCCGAAATTGGCGGCCCGCGCGGCGGCGTCCAGGTCGGCATCCTCCAGCAGGATCATCGAATCCTTGCCGCCCAGCTCGACGCAGACCTTCTTGAGGTAGGCGCCGCATTTGGCGGCGATCTGGCGGCCGACGGCGGTGGAGCCGGTGAAGCTGATCGCCTTGACCTTGGAATTGCCGATCATCTCGTCGCCCACGGCGCCGACGCTGTCACGCGAGCAGGTGACGACATTGAAGACGCCGGCCGGTACGCCGGCCTCCTCCAGGATTTCGGCAAAGTAGAGGCCGCCTGAATAGGGCGTGTCTTCCGAAGGCTTCAGCACGATCGTGTTGCCGACGGCAAGGGCTGCGGCAAAGCCGCGCGAGGTCAGGATGCCCGGCATGTTCCAGGGGCTGATGACGCCGACCACGCCGAGGGGAAAGCGGGTGGCCATCATGAACTTGTGGTGTTCGGATGGCAGCACGTCGCCGATCGACTGGTAGCAGAGCGCGGCCGCAGAACGGAATACTTCCGCCACATAGCCTGCCTCGAACATGCCTTTGCCCTTCCAGCCGCCGCCCTCGGCCATGGCCGCGGCACAGAAGTCGGCCTTGCGCTGATCCCAGACGTCGGCGATCTTCAGGAGCAGGTGCGCGCGTTCGTGAAAGGCGCGGCCCGCCCAGTCGCCGAAGGCCGCCTGTGCCGCATCGATCGCCCGGCGCATGTCGGCAGCGGAGCCATCCGGAATACGCGCATAGACGGAGTTGTCGGAGGGGTTCAGGTCTTCGAAGGTGCGGGCGGCAGGCACCCATTGCCCGCCGATGAACATGCCCTTGACGGAGGGCGTGGGGGACGTGACGACATCAAGCATAATGCAATCTCCTCAGTTGCGGTTGGGATCATGGCGCCATGCCCGAGCGCGGGCGGCGGCTTCCTCGATCTCTTTCAGGACGGATTTCAGTCGATCCTGGCTGTTGCCCATCTCAAGCGAGGGCGAGGCAGGATAGGATGGCGGGACGGTGGAGTGGCCGCGCGGCGGCGCGGACGGCATGGCGGTGCCATGTTCGGCCCGGCTGGCGCGGCTGGCCTCGGCGATGATGTCGCCGAGCGACAGGCCTCCGAGCAGCGCATCCGCCGCGCCGCGCATGGCGGGGGCAGGGGATGCGACCGGACGAGGGATGGAAGCGGATCCGGCTGGTGTGGGCTGCCCCTCATCCCCCTGCCGGGACCTTCCCCCCGCAGGCGGGGAGAAGGGAGAAGCCGCGGCGTTTCCGTTCCCCCTCGCCCCGCTTGCGGGGAGAGGGTCGCCGAGCGCAGCGGAGGCGGGGTGAGGGGCGGCCGCATCCCGTCGCGCCGCCATTGGCAGGGCGGCCAATACGGAAGCGGCGATATCGGCCGGTGACGCACCCGATGTCCGTGGCGGGACATGCGTGGGAGTTGTGGAGTGGGCGGGTGTGGACCCAGGCGCAGTTGGCGTCGCCGTAGGCGCGCCCGACCGTTGACCCGATGCCTTGCCACCGCCCAGATAGGCGGCCTGCACCGCCGGATCGTTGCGCAGGTCCTGCGCCCGGCCCTCATGGATGATATGGCCATTCTCCAGCAGATAGCCCCGGTCGGCGATGGCCAGGCTCTGCTTGGCATTCTGCTCCACGAGCAGGATGCCGATACCGCTGTCGCGCACCACCTTCAACGCCTGGAACAGCTCCTTGCAAAGCAGGGGGGAAAGACCGAGCGAGGGCTCGTCGAGTGTCAGCAGAGCGGGGTTCGACATCATCGCGCGGCCGATCGCCACCATCTGCTGCTCGCCGCCGGACATGGTCCGCACGATCTGCCTGCTGCGCTCCTGCAGCTTGGGAAAGAGCCGAAGCACGCGCTCCAGATTGCCGGCCTCTTCGTCGCGGGCGCGGGGTGCATGGGCGCCCAGCCGCAGGTTTTCGGCAACCGACAGGTCGGCGAAGACACCTCGGCCTTCCGGCACGAGAGCGATGCCTTCGTCGACGATCCTGTTGGCGGCAAGCCCCAGTATATCGCGGCCCTGCATGGTGATCGCGCCGGTCGCGCGTCCCTCGCAGATGCCGGAGACGGCCTTGAGCAGGGTGGATTTGCCAGCGCCATTGGCGCCCAGGATGACCACGATCTCGCCCCGGCCGACCTTCAGCGATGCGCCTTCAAGGGCACGGTGCTGGCCGTAGGAGACAGACAGTCCCTTCACCTCAAGCATCGTCGTCGTCTCCCAGATAGGCGCGGATCACGGCGGCGTCGGACAATACCTCGGCGGGGGTTCCCTCGGCGATCTTGGTGCCGGCGGCCATGACGACGCAGCGGTCGCAGAGCGAGCGGATCGCATCCATCACATGCTCGACAAGGATAACCGTCCGGCCTTCGTCGCGCAGGCCGCGGATCAGGCGGATTCCCTCCTCCAGTTCCGTCGGGTTGAGACCGGCGAGCCATTCGTCCAGCAGCACGACGCCCGGCTCTCCGGCGAGCACGCGGGCCAGTTCGACGCGCTTGGTGTCGATATATGTCAGCTGCCCCACCATCATATGGCCGCGGCCGGCCAGGCCCACCTTTTCCAGCATGGCCTCGGCGACCGCATCCGCCTCATGGCCCCAATGGCGACGATGGCCGAAGACCGCGCCGGCCTTGACGTTTTGCAGGACGGTCATGGAGGGCAGCAGACGCACGAGCTGGAAGGTGCGCGCCACGCCGCGCCGCGCGATATCCTGCGCGGCCAGATGCGTGATGGGTTGTCCCCGCAGGCTGATCGCCCCCGAGGTGACGGGAAAGGCACCGGAAATCAGGTTCAGCGTAGTCGATTTTCCCGAACCGTTCGGCCCGATCAGGCCCAGCACCTGATGTTCGGTTACGTCGAAATCCATGCGGTTGACGGCCACCAGGCCGCCGAAGCGCTTGGTTACGCCCCGAAGCGACAGAAGCGCGCTCATGCATAGCCCTCCGCCGACCGCATTCTCCTGGCCGCCAGATCGATCAACCCGACAAAGCCCTTGGGCAGCAGGTAGACGATGACGAGGAAGCAGACGCCGAGAAGCAGGGTGGTCTGGTTGGGGAACGACACGGAGATCGCCTCCCATAGGAAGGTGAAGGGGATGACGCCGACGAGCGGCCCCCACAGCCGGCCGGTGCCGCCCAAGAGCGCCATGATCACCACCTGGAAGGACAGCATCGGCGAGAAGGCGAGCGACGGCTCGATATAGACATACCGCGGAGCGAGCATGGCGCCGGTGATGGCGGCCACTGCGCCCGGCACCATGAACAGCAGGATCTTGGCGCGCGCCGTGTCGATGCCGGAATGCCGGGCAACCGCCTCGTCGTCGCCGATGATCCTGAGCGCGAAGCCCAGCCTGGAGCGGCCGATCAGCCAGCCCAGCAACCAGACCAGCGCGGCAAGCGCCAGCAGCTGCCAGTAGATGTGCATCTCGCCGATCGAGGTCAGCACGTAAATGCCCTTGGTGCCGGAGATGTTCTGGCTCCAGGTGATGATCTGGCGCACGAATTCGGCCAGCCCGAGCGTGAAGATCACGAAGTAGACGCCCGACAGGCGCAGTGTCGCCAGGCCGACAAGGGCGGCCATGACGGCGCCGCTGATGCCGGCAATCGGCAGCAACGTCCAGTAAGGCAGATACTGGATGCCGATGCCGGTCACATAGG
Organism: Neorhizobium tomejilense; assembly: GCF_964254135.1. Classification (NCBI taxonomy): domain Bacteria; kingdom Pseudomonadati; phylum Pseudomonadota; class Alphaproteobacteria; order Hyphomicrobiales; family Rhizobiaceae; genus Neorhizobium; species Neorhizobium tomejilense. The sequence goes on along the minus strand of NZ_CAXUSO020000002.1, from coordinate 1,873,144 downwards.
TGCCGACGCCGAAGAACGCGGCACTTGCGAGCGAGATGTAATGGGTCGGCCCGGAAAACAGCGCCCAACTGGTGGCCAGCACCGTGTACATGGCGATGGTGACGCCGATGCTCAGGCCATAGGCGCCTGCGGTCCAGGGGAGGCAGGCCGCAATGGCGAGCGCTATGGCGCACAGCGCCAGATTGCCCCAGTCGCGAGAGGAAAGAGCGCTCATGTGGTCGGCCTCCCGAACAGGCCCTGGGGGCGAAACAGCAGGATCACGACGAACAGCAAATAGGCGGCTGCCAATGTCAGGCCGGGATCGATCAGGCGGGCAACGAAGGTTTCCAGGAGACCCAGCAGCAGGGCCGCGACGATCGTGCCGCGCACGTCGCCCACACCGCCCATGATGACGATCACCAGCGCTTTCAACGTGAAAATCACGCCCGTCGAGGCATCGAGCGTCAGGAAGGTCGAGATCAGTGCGCCGCCGGTGGCAGTGACCGCGCCGCCAAGCGCAAAGGCCAGCGCCGCCGTGCGCCGGACATCGATGCCGACCAGCCGCGCAGCTTCCGGGGCAACCGAGATGGCGCGGATCGTCATGCCGGCCCGGCTGCGGTTGAGCCACAGCCACAGCAGGCCGCAGACGACGACAGCCGCCAGAAACGCTGCGACGCGATTGGCGCCGTAGGTATCGCCCAGGATATGGACCGGCTCCGAAAGATAGGAATAGCTGAAATAATCGCCGCCGAAAAAGGCCAGCATCAGGCCGACGGCCACGAAGGACAGACCGAAGGTCGTGAGGATGGAATCCACCTCCAACTGGCCGCGCGATTTGGCGCGCTTTACCAGCGGGCGCAGGAAAATCAGATAGATCAACCAGTTCAGCAGAAAGGCGACCGGTGCCACGACGAACACGGTCAGCAGCGGGCTGATCTGGCTTCCGGTCCAGAACCAGAAGGCCACGAACCCCCCGGCCACCAGCATTTCGCCGTTGGCGAGGTTCATGATCCGGGCCATGCCGTATTGCAGGTTCAGGCCCATGGCGATCAGCGCATAGGTTCCGCCCAGCAGTAGCCCTGTTATGAGTATGTCCATGCCATCCCCCGGCTTGAAAGATGCCCCGGGATCCGGTTGCGGATCCCGGGAATGCCTGTTGCTTTTACTTCCAGGCGGCTTTTTTCTTCACGTCGACAGCGCCGTCGCGACCGGTGGAGGCCACGCCCTTGAACACGCCGCCCTGCCACTGGCCTACCGTCCAGAACGAGGGGTTGTTGTTATGTCCGTCGAACTTGATCGGGCCGATCACTGTGTCGAAGCTGTTTGCCTTGATGTGCTTGATGATGGCGGCATTGTCGAAGGAGCCGACAGCCTCGATCGACTTTTCCAGGACCTGGAAGGACGAATAGACCATGGCGCTCGCCCAATAGTCCGGCTTGGCGCCCGTGACCTCTTCGTGGCGTTTGGCATAGGCCTTGAAGGCCTCTCCGTCGGCATTGACACCACCGATGCCCAGCACACCGTCGACCGCCGTGCGGAACCGGCCCGCATAGGCCGGGAATGCCGTGGCGACGGCAGTGAAGAATGCACCGACCTTGAGATCTTCGACAATTGCCTGTTCGGTCAGGGCGAAAGTGTCTGGCGGATAGGACCAGGCAATGAAGGCATCCGGAGCGGCGGCCTTGGCGGCCTTCATGACCGGCGACAGGTCCTGGGTGCCGAGCGGATAGGACGTCTCGTAAACCAGCTCGAAGCCGGCTTTCTTGAAGGCTGGCTTGGCCTCGTTCATCAGTTCGATGCCGAAGGCGTCCGCGACGTTGACCATGGCGAGCTTCTTGCCGATATCGCCCCGATCGCGCAGCTTGACCATGGTGTCCACCACTCCCTGCACCACCGGCTTGGCGCCGCCGAGCGTGATGAAGACGTTGGGGAACTGAGCGGATAGGGCATCGGCCTTGTCGGTGGTCGCCGTCGAGGTGATCATCGGCAGGCCGTAGCGTGCGTAGATCGGTGCGGCGGCGAGGTTGAGGCCGGTCGAATAGGGCGGAAGCACGATCTTTGCCTTGTCCTGGTCGACGAGACGCTGCACGGCCTTGATGGTTTCGCCCGGATTGGTCTGGTCGTCGTATTCGATGGCTTCGAGCTTGTAGGTCTTGCCGCCGACCTTCAGGCCGCCGCGACCGTTCACGTCGCTGATCCAAAGCTTGACGTTCGGCCAATAGCTGACCGCCGCCCCGCCGGCCAGAGGCCCGGTTTTGGGCGCGACGGCGCCGACCTTCAGAACCTCCTGCGCCATAACCGGAGTTCCGGCAACGCCGGCTGCAAGCGCCAAGGCGGCCAGCCGGGTAAATGTCCTGCGTTTCATTCTCTTCTCCTCCCGTTGTTGCATGCTAAGTCCGTGTGACGGGCTCATCCGACTTGGTCGGGCAGGTCCCGTTCGGTCATCCACTGGATTTCGGTGAACTCCTCGATCACCGCCCTCCCTCCAAAGCGGCCGTAACCGCTTGCCTTCACGCCCCCGTAGGGCATCGTCGGATCGTCGCAGACGGTCGTCCCGTTGATATGCACCGCCCCGACCTCTATCCGCCGCGCGATTTGCCGTGCACGCGGCAGGTCAACCCCGAAGACGGCGGCTGTCAGGCCGTATTCCGTATCGTTGGCAACGGTCACCGCCTCGTCGGCATCCGCCACCCGAACCACGCCGACCACCGGGCCGAAGGTCTCTTCCTCGTAGATCCGCATGCCGTAGGCGACATGGTCGAGTATGGTCGGCTGTATCAGCGTGCCGGCATTCTTGCCGCCCGTGACCAGCACCGCACCCTTGGCCAGGGCATCGTCGACCAGACCGTGGAGGCGCGCCGCCGCCTCCGGACTGATGACGTGGCCGTAGAGCGGCTGGCCGGTGGCCGGATCGCCGCACAGCCGGTCGGCCTCCACTTTCAGCCGGGCAATGAAGCTGTCGGCCAGGCTTTCCTCGACGATGATCCGGTCCGTCGACATGCAGACCTGGCCCTGATTGAAGAAAGCGCCGTGGGCGACCGCCTTGGCGGCTCCGTCCAGATCGGCATCGGCGAGTACGACCGACGATGCCTTGCCGGAGAGCTCCAGCAGGCAACGCTTGAGATGCCGCGCCGCCATCTCGGCGATCTGCCTTCCGACCCGCGTCGAGCCGGTGAAATTCACGCGCCGCACGGCTGGATGGGCAATCAGCGCCTCGACCACGTCATGGGCATCCTCGGGCGCGCTGCTCACATAGTTCAGTACGCCGTCCGGCAGGCCCGCGTCGATCAGGATCTGTGCCACGGTCTCGTGCACCTTGGGGCAAAGCTCCGAACCCTTCAGCACCACCGTGTTGCCGAGCGCCATCGGCGCTGCAACCGCCCGGACGGCCAGAGCCACCGCGGCATTCCATGGCGCAAGCCCCAGGACCACGCCGGCCGGCCGACGGATCAGGCGGTAGCGCACGCCCGGCGGCCCGCCTTCCACCTCGTCGTCGCGGATGGCATCGACGAGGCTCGCAGCCTGACGCAGGGTTGCCTGGGCAACCTCGACATTGAAGCGGACCCATTCGGGGGTTGCGCCGACCTCGAGATGAGCGATCGCGCACAAGCTGTCGACGCGTTCCATCAGCAGGTCCGCCCCGCGCAGGAGCAGTGCCGAGCGTTCCTGCGGTCGAAGGCCGGACCATGCCGGAAAAGCTCCGGCAGCAGCATCGGCGGCTGCTTCCGCTTCCGTCGCACCGAAGGCCGCGGCCTGCGTCAACACCGTTCCCGTGGCCATGTCGCGGCGTTCGAAACTGCGCTCATCCAGCGCGGAAACGGACGCTCCACCGACGATACCCCTCGCTACGAACATGCGTCCTCCCAAACGGCCGTTCGTTGATCCTCCCGCAGCCCGTCTTGTTATTTTTTCAGGGTTACGAGCCCTATTTTGATTGACATCGCCGCAGAGTAAATGACGTTCTGTGGGAATGTATTTCCTCGTTGTGGGATTTTAGATGCCCGACCGTAAACGGCTTTCGCCCAGCCCCGCCCCGCGACCGGAAGCACCTGTTCGCGCGGAGCGGTTCCGGGCAGCGCTGCAGACGCGCGTGCTCGGCCGGGCGGGCCTCGGCGACGCGGAAAACTTCCGGGCGCTGATCCTCGAAAAGGGGGAGGCGGCTCTGCGCGACGGGGATGAGCTGGTTCTTCCCCTGTCCGGTCCGGTCATGGGCTGGATACCGTGGCGGGACGGCATGCGGCTGGAATTGGGTGCCGGCGCGCAGGGGACCCATCTGCTGCTGGGCGCTTCGACGCTCGACCGGGTCCTGCAGCGCCGGGCGGAAGCATCCCAGCTGCGCTTCATGGTGGAGCGGTCCTCGTTCATGCGGCTGGGTGCCGGCAACAGTGCCAGCGATGCGGTCGCCGCCTGCTTTACCGGCATATTGGCTGAAACCCTGCGTCCTGGCCCGATGTCGGCGGCGGTGGTGGAATCGCTGCTGCACATTCTGCTCGTCCACCTTCATCGCAACCTGCCGGCCGGTCATGGCGCGGGCGCGCAACCCGGCGCCCCCAAGACGCTTTCCAGCCAGTTCACCGCACTGGTCGAAAGCCATTTCCGCAAGCACTGGACAGTCGCCCGTTATGCCGGCGAACTCGGCATTTCGCGCGACCGGCTGAACGACATCTGCCTGCGCGCCTATGGCCGGCCGCCGGCGCGGCTCATCCGCGAACGGCAGCTGATGGAAGCCCGCATCTATCTTGCGAGCTCGCCCCTGTCGCTGGGGCAGGTCGCAGGTGTCCTCGGTTTTGCCGGAGCCGCTCAGTTCAGCCGGTTTTTCAAGTCGCTACAGGGCCAATCCCCGGCGCGCTACCGCCTCGATCTGCGCCGCTTCAGCCAGGTCGATGCGTCAAGCCAGAACGCTCTTCACGCCTGGCCGTGAAAACCGCTCTATCCGGAAGTCGTGGATGGGCGTCTCGGTCGCGCCGGTCGAGATCAATTCCGCCATCACGTCGCCGACGCCGGGGCCGAGCTGGAAGCCGTGGCCGCAAAAACCGAAGGCATGGAACAGCCCCGGCGTCGTTGCCGATCGTCCCATGACGGGAAGGCCGTCGCCGACATAACCTTCGCAGCCGGACCAGGTGCGGATCACCGAGACATTGGCAAGCGCCGGCAGGATCGGCAGGAGGGCGCGCAGCTGGCCGGGAAGCCGGGCGGGGTCGGCCTTGGCATGGCCGGTATCGAGCGAAACATCGGTACGTTCCGCGCCGCCGCCGAAGACGATGTTTCCGCGCTCCACCTGGCGCAGGTAACCACCGCCATGGTCATGGGCCCAGACGCCGACGACCGGCAGGATGCGGTGCGGCAGCGGCTCGGTCACTCCCATCTGCGGCCCCTTCGCGACGATCGGGACGGCTTCCCCGAACTGCGCGGAGATTCGGGCGCCCCAGGCGCCGGCGGTGTTGAGCAGGCAAGCAGCGGCATGGACGCCGTTCGAGGTTTCTACCTCGAAGCCGTAGGCGCTTCGCCGGATTGCTTTCACCTCCACGTTCTCGACGATCTCGGCACCGATACGTCTCGCGGCATCCGCGAAAGCCGGGGCGATCAGGCGCGGATTGCCGCTTCCGTCCTCCGGGGAAAAGGAGGCAGCGATCGCCTCGGGCCCGAGCCCCGGAAAACGCGCATGGAGCTCCGTCGCGGTAAACTCCTCAAGGTTGAGACCCCAAGGTCTGGCGGCTGTCGCGAAGCTGCGCATCTCCTCGAGACCCGCCTGGCTGAACGCCAGCCGGACATGGCCGGTCGCCCGAAACTCGACGTCCCGATCCAGCATCGCCGCCGCCTTGCTCCAAAGCGTCAGGGATCGCCGGGCGAGGGGAAGTTGCGGCAGGTAGCGGCCGCTGCGGCGGATATTGCCGAAGGAAGCGACCGTCGCGCCGCTGCCCACCCGGTTCCGCTCGATGAGCGTCACGCGCAGACCACGCCGGGCGAGAAAATAGGTCGATGCGGCCCCCATCAGGCCACCACCCAGCACGATCACATCCATAAGGCCGTTTCCGCAATGTCTTTCATCCCCGCCACCATTCCGGTGCGGCCGGCCGGTGTCAAAGTCGAGGTTTTCATCATCCCATAAGCCGGACCTATGGGACGTCCCCTGGCGAGGCATAAGCGGCACTTATGGGCAGCAGCTTTTTCGCTCTTGGACCGCCTTTGCTCGTTCGTGCCAGCTTCATGCCAAGCAGCAGGAAAGGATTGAGCGACATGGACAGTGCGGCCGCGCCAGGCAAGGGAACCAGCGATCAGCAGGACTGGAAGATCGGCGTCGACATCGGCGGGACCTTCATCGACTTCTGTGCACTGGAAACGCGATCCGGCCGGGTTGCCTCGCTCAAGGTTCTGACGACACCGGACGATCCGGGTGCGGAACTGATGACGGGACTGTCGCTTCTGGCCGAACGGGAAGGGCTCGAACCGGCAGCCGTCAGCCGTTTTGTCCATGGAACGACCGTCGGCATCAACACCGTGATCCAGCGTCGCGGCGTGTCGCTGGCGCTGATGACCAATGCCGGTTTCGAAGACGTGATCGAGCTGGCGCGGTTGCGGATGCCGGACGTCTATTCCCTGTTCTGCTCCCGGCCGGACCAGCTCATCGCCCGCGACATGATCTTCGGCATCCCCGCTCGCTTGCGGGCGGATGGCAGCGAGGTCGAGGCGCCGGATCTGGAGGCGGTTGCGGCAGCGGTCGCAAAGGCGAAGGCCAACGGCGCCGCCGGTATCATCGTCTCCTTCCTGCATTCGTGGCGCACCGACATCCATGAGGTGGCGGTCAGCCGGGAAATCGCAAGGCTCGCCCCCGAACTCTTCGTCTTCACGTCATCCGAGGTCTGGCCGGTGATCCGCGAATACGAGCGGACCACCACTTCTATCCTCAACGGTTACGTCCATCCGCGTGTCTCCGGTTATCTGACCGCACTCGAGGAAAAGCTGTTGTCGCGTGGCGTCACGGCGCCGGCGCTGCTGACCAAGTCGAACGGCGGCGTGATGAATGCCGACGAAGGCAAACGGTCCTGCGTGCAGATGCTGTTATCCGGCACGGCCTCCGGTGTCATAGGCGCCGCCTGGCTCGCCCGTCGTGCCGGCGAAAAGCATATCCTTACCCTCGATATCGGCGGCACCTCGGCCGACTTTGCCCTGATCATCGACGGCGAACCGCAATTCGGCACCGGTGAACTGGTCGGCGAGTTCCCGCTGCATATCCCGTCCGTTTCTGTCAGCTCGATCGGCATCGGCGGCGGTTCGATCGCCAGCGTCGACGCGCAGGGCGTGTTGCGGGTCGGACCGGAATCGGCTGGCTCGACACCCGGACCAGCCTGTTACGGACGCGGCGGAGAGCAGGCGACCGTGACCGACGCCATGGCCGTCTGCGGCTGGCTCGGTCACAGCCAGATGGCCTACGGGCAGCTACAGATCGACGTCGGCCTTGCCCGCGCGGCCGTCACGCGGCTCGCTGAAAAGATCGGCCGGACCGCGGAGGAGGCCGCCCAGGCCATCCTCGACGTCGCCATCTCGGAAATGTTCGTGGAGGTCGAGAAACTCGCATCGCGCGCCGGCGTCGATCTCAGGGAATTCACGCTGATGCCGTTCGGCGGCGGCGGCCCGATGCTCGGCGCGTTCCTCGCCCGCGAATTTCATATGGCGAAGGTGATCGGCGCACCGCGTCCGGGTGTTGTCTCGGCGCTCGGGGGTCTGGTGGCAGATCTGCGCGGCGACTTCATCCGCACCGTGTTTACCCACCTCTCCGACCAGGCGGCACCGCAATTGCGCGAGGCGCTGGACGCGCTTGCCGTCGAAGGACGCAACTGGCTCGCCAAGCAGGGGCATGTCGGCGCCGCGACGCTCAATGTCTCCGCGGACATGCGTTATGTCGGCCAAAGCTTCGAGATCGAAGTGCCGATCCAGCCAACCTGGATCGCTGAGGGCAAGCTCGGTTCGATCGAGGAAGCCTTCCATGCCATGCATGCCCGGCTCTACGACTTCCATGATCCGGACGGAGCGATCGAGATCGTCAACCTGCGTCTCTCGGCCATCGGCGCCGGCCCGGCACTGGAAATCCCGGTCGATGCCCGAGAGGACGGTGAGGCGGTTACCCCCGAGCGCGAGATCCCGGTCTTTACCGGCAAGAGTTTCGAGTGGATCGGCCTCTATCGGCGTGATCACCTGCGTCCCGGCAGCCGCTTCGCCGGACCGGCGGTCGTTGCCCAGGAAGATACGACCTTTGCAATCCCGAGCGGCACACATGTCGAGGTCGATCGTCAACTGAACCTGCATCTCACCTTTTCGGAGTAATGGCCCATGTTCGATCCCTTGAACCTTCAGGTGTTTGCCAATCACACCCGCGCTGCCGCCGAAAACATGGCTTATACGCTGCAGCGGACCGCGCATTCCGCTTTCGTCAAGGAGACGGAAGACTTCACGGTCATGCTGGTCAACCGCAAAGGCGAGACGTTCGGCGTGCCGATGGGACTGGGCGCGACCTGGTATCCGGGTCTCACCTATAGCCGCGCGATCGCGATGATCGACGATTACAAGCCCGGCGACGTGGCATTCACCAACGATCCCTATTCCTGCTTCGTGGCGACGCACGCGCCGGACACCCATCTGTGGAAACCGGTCTTCTACGATGGCGAGATCATCGCCTGGACCGGCGGTCATATCCACAACACCGACATGGGCGGCGCGGTGCCGGCCTCCCTGTCGCGAGCGTTGACGGAAATCCATCAGGAGGGCATCCGCTTCCCGCCGATGAAACTGGTCAACGAGGGTGTTTTCGACGAAGACATTCTGAAGATCATGACCATCAATGTCCGCAAGCCCGATCTCAATATCGGCGACATGAAAGCCCTGGTCGGGGCGCTCAACACGGGCGAACGCAAGATCCTCGCCATGGTCGAGAAATTCGGCATTGAAGCCTTTCTCGAGGGCACCGAGGTCCTGCTCGACCATGCCGAAGCGCAGGCCCGCGATCTTCTGCGCGCGATGCCGGACGGGACCTGGGAATTCGTCGATTATGCCGACGAAGATTCGGTCGAAGCCAACCCGTGCCGCCTGAAGCTGACGCTGACGATCCGGGGCGACGAGGCAATCCTCGATTTCACCGGTTCTGACCCGCAGCTCGGCTCGTCGCTCAACGTGCCCTCGGGGGGCGATCCGCGCCATACGATGCTTCTGGTCGGCGTCTATTACGTACTTTACACGCTGAACCCGAAGATCCTCCTCAATACCGGCCTGACGAGACCGTTCACCTGCATCACGCCAAAGGGCAGTGTCCTCAATCCGATCGCGCCAGCTGCTGTCGGCATGCGCTCGCTGACCTGCGCGCGGCTGCGCTCGGTCATATTCGGCGCCTTCTGCCAGGCCGTGCCTGAAAAGCTGCCGGCAGCACCGGCCGGCAACAATTGCATCGTCAACGTCATGACGACCGACGAACGGAACGGCCGCACCGTGATCGCTGCCGTCAATCCGGTGGTCGGCGGTGGCGGCGGCATGCCTCACCGCGATGGTACCAACGGCTCCGGCGCCGATGCCGCCTATCTCAAGAATACGCCGATCGAGATCACCGAGACGGAAGTGCCGATCGAGTTCGTCAAATATGGCCTGGCAAGGGACAGCGGCGGGGCCGGACGCTGGCGCGGCGGGCTGGCGACCGAAATGGCCTTCCGGGTCTTCTCGCCCGGCAGCCGGATCACCGCCCGCAACCGCGACCGCAGCTTCTTCCGACCCTGGGGCACGCTGGGCGGCAGGGCTGCCGGCCTCTCCGACATGGTGCTGAACCCGGGCCGTGACGACTTCCAGCGGCTCGGCAATATCGATACCGCGGTTCTGCAGCCGGGCGATGTCCTGGAGATCCGGTCAGCCGGCGGCGGCGGGCGCGGCAACCCTGTCGAGCGCGAGACGTGGCGCGTGGCGCAGGACGTCGCACGCGGTTATGTTTCTTCCGTGGCTGCCGAACGTGACTACGGCGTCGTCATCCGCGGCGGCATGGTGGACGAGGCCGAAACCGAAAAGGTGAGAGCCGCTCGGACCGCGCCGACCGGATACTTCCACTATGGTCCCGAGCGCGAGGGCTATGAGGCGCAATGGACGCCGCAGGCCTACGACCTGCTGACCGACCTGCTGCAAGGCCTTCCCATCCATTGGCGCTTCTTCACCAAGACGGAGATTTTCCGCCGGATGAAGGGGCGGGCCGGGGCCGAAGGCGTGGCCGCCGCGTTCGCAGATGTGCGCGCACGCTTCACGAACATGCCAAGCCCCGCCGAGGCACGGAAAGAGGCTGCCGAATGACATCCGGATTGCAGCCTGGCGCTCTCGGGGGCCGAATTGTGCGCCTTGCCGAAAAGGGCAGGCCGCAGGTTCGGTTCCGGCTGGATGGCGCCGATTGCCAGGCACTGGCCGGCGACACGGTGCTCACCGCCGTCCTGGTCTGCGCGCCCGCCGTGCGGCAGTCGGAATTCGGCCGAGAGAAACGTGCCGGTTTCTGTCTGATGGGAGCCTGCCAGGATTGCTGGTTATGGCAGGAAGACGGCGGCCGGCTGCGGGCCTGTTCGACAGTGGTCGCCGAGGGTATGCAATTGCGGACCGTGCCGCCGGAAACATGGCCATGACGGCGCCGGGCGCTGAAAAGGTGATGATCGTCGGCGCCGGCCCGGCCGGTATCCGCGCCGCCGAGCGTCTGGTCCAGGCCGGGATCAGACCCATCGTCATCGACGAGGGCATCAAGGCCGGCGGCCAGATCTATCGACGGCCGCCCCAAGGCTTCGCACGACCGCCGAGACAGCTCTACGGATCGGAAGCCCGCAAGGCCGTGGCACTTCATACGGTGTTCGACTGCATGGTTGCCGCCGGACAGATCGACTATCATCCGCAAAGCTCGGTCCTGACGATCGCCGGCGATTTCCTGCAGGCGCTGACGCCCGCCGGCCGCAAGGACTTCACATACGACCGCCTGATCCTTGCCACCGGCGCCATGGATCGTCTGGCGCCGATCCCCGGCTGGCAGGCGCCGGGTGTCTACAGCCTCGGGGCGGCACAGATCGCCCTGAAGGCGCAGGGCGTCGCCCTCGGCAGCCGGATCGTTCTTGCCGGTTCGGGGCCGCTACTGACACTCGTCGCGACCCAGTTGCTGAAAGCCGGCGCCAAAATCGCCGCGATCCTCGACACGTCTTCCATCCGCAACCAGGCGGCGGGTCTTCCGGGCATGCTGGCAAGGCCGGGCCTGGTCCTGCGTGGCCTGCTGATGCGGGCAAAGCTCGGCCGGCTTTATCATGCCGGCGTGACCTTGGACCGGATCGAAACAGACGAACGCGGTCCCGTCGGCCTGTGCTGGCGGGATGCTCGCGGCCAGGCGCATGTGACGGCATGCGACATGGTCGGCCTTGGCTGGCACCTGCGCGCCGAAACGCAGCTCGCGGGCCTGGCAGGCTGCACGTTCGACTACGACGAAAGCTGGTCGCAATGGCTGCCCCGGTCCGACCGGATGGGCAGGGCGGCCGAGGGACTTTATCTGGCCGGTGATGGTCTGAGAATTCTCGGTGCGGACGGGGCGGAGGTCGCCGGTCGGCTTGCCGCGACCGCCTGCCTTGCCGATATGGGTCTTCTTTCGCCGGACGCGAGATCGGATCTGCGCCGGTTGGGCCGCTACGAACGGTTTGCCCGCGCCATCGCGCGCGCCTTTCCCTGGCCGGGTGAAATGGTCCGCGCCGTTCCGGACGATACGATCGTCTGCCGTTGCGAAGGGGTGACGGCAGGTCAGTTGCGGGAAAGCGTCCTTTATGGCGGGGGCGAAGCCAACCGGGTCAAATCGCTGGCGCGCGTCGGAATGGGCCGCTGCCAGGGGCGCTACTGTCAGCTCGCCGGTGCCGAACTGATCGCCGAAAAGGCCGGCATGAAGGTTTGCGATGCGGGACGGCTTCGCGAACAGGCGCCCGCCAGGCCCCTGCCGATCGGCCTCTGGGTTCGCGATGCCTGACCGGTTCGGCTAGGAGGTTTACGATTCCAGGCCGCTTGCCTTCAGGACGCTGGCACAGGCTTCGCGCAGATCGTCGCGCATGGCGAGATGGCTCCCCGTCAAAGGCCGGTCCCGGCTGGTGAGCAGGGCGATCGGCACGGAAATCTTCTGCCGCAGCCGCCTGAGGACAAGGCCGGGGAACTGCTGCCATGGCAGGAGCCCATCGACGATTGCGACACCAAAGCCGTCGCGGACGAAGGGGAGGGCGGTAATCGAGATATCGATCTCGATCGCCGGATTGAATATCTGCATTTCCGCGGCCGCGGCGCTGACCAGTAGGCGGCCCGGCAGTGTGCCGGCCCGGTAGGAGATCAAAGTCTCGTCCTGCAGGTCGGCAAAGCCGATTTGATCCAATTCGGCCAGCCGATGGTGTTCAGGGACGATGCAGACAAGCTGCGTGTGCCCGAGTGTCTCGACTTCGATGCCCGGGCGGGCGGTGTTGTTCATCACGATTCCGAGCGGCGCGTCACCGTCGCGGATCATGTCGACGACGTTGACCAGCGGGGCGATCAGCGAGCGCACGACGATATCGGGATGGGCCGCACGGAACGACAGAAGCGCTTTGGGGACGATCGCCATCGCCGGCGGCGCCGACGCGGCGACCCGGATCAGTCCGGTGCGGCCGAAACGCATGTCCGTGGTGCGGCGTCGGAGGGCGCCGAGTTCGGAGAAAATCCGTTCGCACTCCGGATAAAGCTCTTCGGCCTCCCGGGTCGGAACCAGCTTCCCGCGGACGCGGTTGAAAAGCTTGAAGCCCAGCTGGTCCTCGGCATGCAGCAGGATCTGGCTGAGCGCCGGCTGCGATATGTTGAGCATCGCTGCAGCGCCGGTCACCGTCCCGGTCCGCATGAGCATGCAAAAGACCTCGAGCTGGCGTGCCTGCATGCGGTTCACCGTGTCCTTTGGTTCGCGGGTTTCACTCTAGTCCATAGGCCCCAAGATCAGAAATCCGCCACCTTGCCCCAGGCGGAGGTTTGAAAACGTTTCGGATGATAGGGTAGCGGGTCGACGATCGGAGTGGCGGCGGTGACGATGTCGGCGATCAGGTGGCCGGCGCCAGGTCCGATACCAAAACCGTGGCCGCTGAACCCCGCGGCCAGGATGAAACCCGGAACACTCGCGACTTCGCCGATCGCCGGAACCCCGTCCGGGGTCGAATCGATATAGCCGGCCCAACTCGCAGTGATGCGGCGCCCGCCGATCGCCGGCAGCAATTCGGCTGCGCGCTCATATGTCAGCTTGATCGTGCTGGCGTCGACGGCCGGATCGAGGATGCGCATATGCTCCATCGGCGTCGGCCGGTCCAGCCGCCAGCGGGCCAGGCTTTCATGACCGCTGCGGAGACCTTCAAGGCCGCCGGGTGACAGGCTGCGCCAGCGGCGCATGAACATCGGCAGGAACTGCGCCGCGAAACGCATGTTCTGAGCCGTCAGGTCGATCCGTCCGCGCCCGCTGATGGCGAGCGTGTGGCCGCCGTCACCCCGGCGGGTCACCGAGACGCGGGTTGTGTGGAGCGCATCCGGCAGGTTCCCGTTACCGGGACCGACGGAGAGAATGGAGGAGCGGGTCGAGGCCTGCGGGAAACGAATGCCGAGCTGGCGGCAGAAGGACGACGCCCAGGCACCGCCGGAAAGGATTGCGACCTTGGTCCGGATCGTGCCGTGTTCGGTCACGACGCCCGAGAGCCTGCCGCCTTCCGTCTCGATGCCGCGCGCCGCGCAGTTCTGGAGCACCGCCCCGCCCAGTTTTACGATCGCGCGGGCGACTGCCGGGGCCGCGTTGGCGGGGTCGGCGGTCCCGTCCGTCGGCGAGTACACGCCGCCTTTCCAGCTACGTCGCGTCGCCTTGCCGCGCTCGGTTGCCTCGGCACTGTCGAGCATGTGGGTGGTGACGCCCACCGTGCGGGCGAAATCCCGCCAGCGGGCCCAGCCTGCCAGCTCTTCTTCGTTGTCGCTGAGATAGAGGAGACCGCAGCGCCGAAAGCCGGTCTCCTCGCCGGTCTCGGCGGCAAAGCGTTCCCACAGGTCGAGGCTTTTGGTCGCCATCGGAAGTTCGCGCGCATCGCGGTTCTGCTGCCGGCACCAGCCCCAATTGCGGCTCGACTGCTCGGCGCCGACACGCCCCTTTTCGATGAGCACCACCTTCAGGCCGCGTCCGGCGAGATAATAAGCCGTGAAGACGCCGACGATACCGGCACCGATGACGACCGCGTCGGCGGCAGTCGGCAGTCGGGCGTCGGTTTCGACGAGCGTGAGCGGTGCTGGCATGATAATCAAACTCCTGGCGCAAACGGGTCGGTGCGCCAGCATAATGGTACAGCCCGCGTCGAGGTTACTGCACACGCCCCTTGAACCGCACAAGATTCCGCTCACGGCCGGTGATGCAACTTATTGTGCTGACCGTTCGTGCGCAGAATGGAATAGACAAGACAAGCCAATGCGTTAAAGTCGATCTCGGAAATCTGCGGCATAAAATGCCGCTGCCCTTGGGAGGTGTCCTCACGTGAAGCTCGATCGTATCGACATCAAGATCCTCTACGAGTTGCAGAAGAACGGCCGCATCACCAACGTCGAGCTTGCCGAGCTGGTCAATCTTTCACCCAGCCCCTGCCTGATGCGCGTCAAGAAGCTTCAGCAAGAAGGGTATATCGAGGGCTATTCAGCCCAGATCAACATCGGCAAGCTTGGCCAGACCCTGACGGTCTTCACCGAGGTCACGCTCAAAAACCATCGGCAGATCGACTTCGCGCGTTTTCTCGCAGCCGTGGAAAAAGTCGATCAGGTGATCGAATGTCACCTGGTGTCGGGCGGGTACGACTATATGCTCAAATTCGTCACCGCCGGTATCGGCGAATATCAGACGATCATGGAACGGCTGACCGATATGGATATCGGCATCGACAAATATTTCAGCTTCGTTGTCCTGAAGTCACCGATCGTCAAAGCCCATATGCCGCTCATCAGCCTGTTCCGGGTATAGCCGCCGTACGGTCCAAGCCGAATTGTCCACGGACGTGAGACGGCAATTGCCGCCTCAGCCGTGCACATAGGTTTTGACGAGTTCCGGATCACGCTCCAGGCGATCGAGCCAGCTCGGATCGAGCTTCGGCACGGACGAAAACAGCAGTTTCGAATAGGGGTGCTGCGGGACCTTCGAGATCGCAGGCGTGATTTCCTCGACCTTGCGGCCGTTATACATCACGACGATCTCGTCGCAGATCGCTTCGACAACCGACAGATCGTGGCTGATGAAGATGTAGGAGAGGGAAAGTTCCCGCTGCATTTCCTTCAGGAGATCGATGACCGCCGCCGCAACGACGGTGTCGAGGGCAGAGGTGATCTCGTCGCAGACGATCAGTTTCGGCTCGGCGGCGAGCGCCCGGGCAAAATTGACGCGCTGTTTCTGACCGCCCGAAAGCTCGGCGGGGGTTCGGCTGCGAAGCGTTTTCGGCAGGCGGACCATGTCGAGAAGCGCGTCGATCCGGGCATCCCGGACCTTGCCTTTCATGCCGTGGTAGAATTTCAGCGGCCGTCCGAGAATTTCCTCGATCGTTTTCGCCGGATTGAGCGAGGTGTCTGCATGCTGGAAGACGATCTGCAACTCGCGCAATTGCTCCCGGCTTCTCTGCCGGGCGGAACGGGCAAGTTCACGCCCGTCGAGGGTCAGTTGACCGGCTGATGCGGGCAGGATACCGGCAATCGAGCGAGCAAGCGTGGACTTGCCGCAGCCGGATTCACCGATGATGCCGAGATTGCGGCCTCGTTCCAGGGAAAGGCTTGCCTCCTGCACGGCCTTGACGAGCGGCAGACCGTCGGCTTGGACCGGGCCGTACCCGGCGATCAGGCCATTGACCTTCAGGAGCGGCGCATGTTCCGTTGCTGCAACAACGACACTGTCGCCGCGAGACTTCGGTTCAAAAGCCGACAGCAGCTCGCGCGTATAAGGATGTTTGGCATCGGACAGGATATCGGCGGTGCTGCCGACTTCCTGCACATCGCCGCCACGCAGTACGACGATGCGATCGGCGATCTGTGCGACGACCGCGAGATCGTGGGATACATAGACGCCGGCGATGCCGCTTTTCTTCATCACCGCCTTGAAGGCCCGCAACACCTCGATCTGGGTTGTCACGTCGAGCGCGGTGGTCGGCTCGTCGAAGATGACGAGCTTCGGATCGGCGATAAGCGCCATCGCGGCGGCAAGACGCTGCAACTGGCCACCGGAGACCTGATGCGGGTAACGGTTGCCGATCTCCTCGGGATTGGGCAGCGAAAGTGCCCTGAACAGGGAAATCGCCTTCTCTCGGGCCTGCGCTAGCGGCATCAGCCGATGAATGCGCGTAACTTCGACGACCTGGTCGATGATGCGCTTCGACGGGTTGAACGCGGCCGCGGCGGACTGCGGCACGTAGGAGACCTCGAGACCACGCACACGTGCGCGCTGACGCTCGCTCAGCGTCACCATGTCCTTGCCGGCCACTGTGACGCTGCCGCTCGAAATCCGACAGCCGGGACGGGCATAGCCCATGATCGTCAGCGCGATCGTCGTCTTTCCCGATCCGCTTTCTCCGATCAGGGCGACGATTTCGCCCGGCGCGACATCGAGGTCGATGCCCTTGATAATCTCGATGCGGCGGCCCGCATCGGTCGTTGCCTCTACCCTCAGATCGCGAATTTCAACGAGATTTTCCATTCACGTGCTCCGATCGCGTATCTTCTTGGGCAAATTGTCGATCAGCAGATTGACGCTGATGGTGAGGCTCGCAATTGCCAGCGAGGGAACGATGACTGCGGGCGCCCCGAATGGCAGGCCGCCGATATTCTCGTGAACCAGTGCTCCCCAATCCGCATAGGGTGGCTGGACGCCGAGACCGAGGAAGGAAAGCCCGGAGAGAAGGAGGACGACGAATACGAAGCGGATGCCGAAATCGGCAAGCAGCGGCCCCGTGATGTTCGGCAGGATTTCCGAAAAGACGACATAAGGAATGCCCTCGCCACGGGTCCGGGCAACCGTGATGTAATCCATCGTATTGACGTTTACGGCCAGCGACCGGGCAAACCGATAGGCGCCGGGCGTGTAGATCACGGCGAGCATGAGGATCAGAACGGGGAGCGAGGACCCGACTGCGGCAGCGACGACCAGCCCCGAAAGCTTGCTCGGAATCGAGTTGAGGGCATCGAGCAGGCGGCTCAGCAGCGTATCGAACCAGCCACCGATGACGGCAGCTGCCATGCCGAGCGCCGCACCGCTGAAACACGCGAGACAGACGGCGGCAAGCGAGATGCCGACCGTATAGCGGGCGCCCATGATGATGCGCGACAACATGTCCCGGCCCAGATAGTCGGAGCCGAGAAGCAGTTTGCTGCTCATCGGGCCGAAATAATCTTCGTCGATGATCTCGCCGACGGGATAGGGGATGATATGGGGCGCGAGAAGGGCGATCACCGCCCAGAAGAGAATGATCGTGAAGCCGATCATTCCAACCCAGCTGAAACGATAACTCACTCTGCGGGGCAGCGTCGTGGACGTAGTCATGGTCAGCGCACCCTCGGATTGGCCAGGATTGCAACAATGTCGGCGAACGTGATGAGTGAGAGGTAGCCGACGCAGAAAATGATGGCGCAGGATTGAATGAGCGGCAGATCCCGGGTGGAAACACCATCGACCATCAGCTTTGCGACGCCGGGGTAGTTGAAGATCGTCTCGACGATGATGACGCCGCCGACCAGATAGGAGAGCGAGAGAGCAATCGCATTGGCGATCGGGCCGACCGCGTTCGGCAGTGCGTGCAGCAGGACTGCGCGCCAGCGTGACGCACCTTTGAGGATCGCGGCCTCCACATAGGGCGTGTTGATCGTATCGATGACGGCGGCGCGGGTCATGCGGATCATCTGGGCCGAGACGACGAAGGTGAGCGTGATGACCGGCATGGCGTAGATTCTCAGCACCTGCCAGAAGGACGCGACATCGCTGGCGAAGGAAAGCGCCGGCAGCCATTTGAGATAGACGGAGAACAGGAGCACGGCCGAGGTCGCAATCATGAACTCGGGCACCGAGATGATGCCGATCGTCAGGATTGTCACGATACGATCGTAGACCGAGCCGCGAAACATGGCGGCAGTGATGCCAAGCGTCAGCGACAGGGGAACCGCAAAAAGCGTGACGATGCCGGCAAGGCGCATCGTGTTGACGAACCGCGCCCCGATCAGCTGTGCGACCGGTAGATTGTTGACATAGGATATCCCCAGATCGCCCTGCAGCAATCCGATGAGCCATCGCCCGAAGCGGAGGAAGGCGGGTTCGTCGAGATGCATCGCAGCCCTTAGGCCGGCAACGGCTTCCGGAGTCGCGGCCTGACCGAGCAGGATCGTGGCGGTATCGCCCGGCAGCATTGCCGTTGCGAAAAAGACCGCGAAGGACACGATCAGCAGCGTCAGGGCGGAACTGCCGAGCCGGTTCGTGATGAGTCCAAGGACATAGGTGCGCAATGGGGTTTCCTTGCCTGAAAAGTTCGAGATAGCCGGCACCATCCATGGACGAACCAGGACAGCGCTATCAGGCGCAACCACGGCGGCAGAAGAAGCTTCCCCTGCCGCCAAGGATCAAGCCTCAGGCGTCGAGCCAGACGTATTCGGCAAAGGCGTAACCCATCATGCCGCCGAGCGGATTGGCTTCAAGGCCCTTCAATTTCCCCGAGATCGCATCCACATTCGAAATGTAGACCGGGATGACCGTACCGGCTTCCTCGGAAATCATCACCTGCATCTGGCCGTAGATTTCCTTGCGCTTGGCCTCGTCGAGAAGACCGCGCGCCTCGACGAGCATATTATCGAATTTCTCCGACTTGTACTGGCTTTCATTCCACGGTGCGTTGGAGGCATAGAGAAGCGAAAACAGGATGTCCGGCGTCGGCCGCGGGTTGATATTGCCGAAGTGAACCGGTGCCTTCAGCCAGTAATTCGACCAATAGCCATCGGAAGGAACGCGCTGAACGTCGAACTTCATGCCGATCTCGGAACCCGACTGCTGGAGGAGCGTCGCCATTTCAACCGCCGCGTTCGGCGCTTCCGACGTGATCATCGGGATGGACTGGCCGAGCAGGCCGGCCTTCTGGAAATGGAACTTGGCCTTGTCCGGATCGTAGGCTTTCGGTTTCAGTTCCGCATTATGATAGACGCTGGCCGGGGAGACCGGCTGGTCGTTTGCGATTTCGGCAAGGCCGCGCAACACGGATTTCTGAATCTGCTGCCGGTTGATCAGATACTTCATGCCGGCAGCGAAATCGGCCTTGTTGCCGGGGGCGAGATCGAGACGGATGTTGAGGTTGGTATAGTTGCCCGACGTGGTCTGCGACAGCACGAAGCCGGGCTGGCTTTCGACCAGCTTCATCGTGCGCGGCTTGATCGACGCCGCGAGATGGATATCTCCCGAAAGCAGGGCGTTGACCCGCGCGTTGTCGTCGCTGATGGCGAAGAACTCGAACGAATCCACGTTGGCGCCGCCAGCCTTGAAGTAGTTGGGGTTCTTGGTGAAGATCGATTTGACGCCCGGCTGGAAGGTCTCCATTTTGAACGCGCCGGTACCGATGCCCTTCGAAAAGTCGGTCGTCCCGTCCTGCACGATCATGAAATGGTGCTGCGACAGGATGGTCGGCAAGTCGGCATTCGGGCTGGCCAGGGTAATCTCGACCGTCAGCGAGTCGAGATCCTTGACGTCGGTGATCTGCTTGGCGATCGCATTGACCTTGGAGCCGACGGCAGGATCGAGATGCCGCTTCAGCGAGAAGACGACGTCTTTCGACGACAGCGACTTGCCGTCGTGGAAGGTGACGCCGGAGCGAAGCTTGACGGTCCAGACCTTGGCGTCTCCGCTCTTGATGCTTTCGGCGAGTTCCATCTGAACGCTGCCAGCCTTATCAAGGAAGGTCAGGCGATTGTAGATTGCGCAACAGCGGACGTAGTCGGTCGACAGCGACGCCTTGGCCGGGTCGAGTGTATCTGCGGTCGACGACG
The DNA here is from genome assembly GCF_964254135.1 of Neorhizobium tomejilense. NCBI lineage: Bacteria > Pseudomonadati > Pseudomonadota > Alphaproteobacteria > Hyphomicrobiales > Rhizobiaceae > Neorhizobium > Neorhizobium tomejilense. The sequence goes on along the minus strand of NZ_CAXUSO020000002.1, from coordinate 1,853,113 downwards.
ACCAACCGGCCGCCTTCAAATGCCCGCCCGACTTCGGGGTGGCAGCCGCCGCGCTGGAAGCGCGACCGAGGATCAGGCCACCTGCGGAAAGCGCAACGCCACCTGCCAACATCATCGTCAGCAGTTCGCGGCGGCTCGCGCCCCGGCGGATGGCGTTCTCGATCATAGCGTCGTCGGACGTCGTCCAGTTCGTGATCTTGTCGTTCATGTCATTCCCCTTTTCGCTGGTTGGCGGGCAACCCATCTTCCGTGGTTTCGGCCCGATGCTTGAAAATCGTGAATTCCGTCAGTTGCCGTGCGCGGTCCTCACGGCTTCGGCCAGTCCGGCCATGGACGTGAAATGATAGTCGGGTTCGGTGAACTGCGACGGTTCGATCGTGCCGCCGTAGCCAGGCTGCGCATGTCGACGCTGAATCCAGCAATTCGTCATGCCGAGATCGCGGGAAACGCCAATGTCGTGATACTGGCTCTGGGCGACATGCAGGATGTCGCTCTTGTCGCCCCCATCCTCGGCAACGAAGTCGAACACCTTGTGGAAGAAGGCCGGATCGGGCTTTTCCGTACCGGTGTCGTCGGCAGTAAATGCGGCATAAAATGGATTGCCCAGCGCCACCGCGAAATAGTCGAAAGCCCAGCGGCGCGCATTGGTCATGGCGATCAGGCGATAACGCCGGCCAAGCTGTGCCATCGCCGCGGCACTGTCGGGGAAAGCCTTCCAGATCTTGGCGGAATCCCGAAGACGAATGCCATAGGCCTCCTCGGCCGGCAGCCCGAGCTTCGGCGCAATCGCAAGATAGACGCGCACCAAGTCGTCGGGGAAAAGATCGGCGTCTCCGGAATACCGGGCGGCGCGATAGAGAGAAAGCGCCTCTTCGCTGTCGATGGCGACATTGGCTTCGGCGGCGATGCCCTGCAGGCAGGACGTCAGGCCGCCCTCGAAATCGATGAGCGTGCCGACCACGTCGAAGGTCATGTACATGAATTCCGGAAGAGCTTTCGTCAATTCCATATCCCCAGTTGATGCTGCTGGCGGAGCGCCGTCTGCGAAAGAATATGCTGTTCCCAACCTGGACCTTTTTCTATCAAAAATCCCGGATTTTAGGGGCTTCAAGGCCCTCGTTAGCGACAATAGTGACAGTTTGACGGAACCGTTTTCACCGAATCGACAGGGACGCTCGGCACAAAATTTCGAAAACGGGCTGCCGACGATATTTCGGCCGGCAGCACCGAGGCCGGGTCAACCCTTCACCGCGCGGCGGACATCGGGATCTTCCAGGGTCTGATCCAGTGTCTTTGCGGTGCGTTCGATAATCGCGTCGATATCCGCCTCCGTGCAGCAGAGCGGCGGGGCATATCCAATGACGCCGTTCGCAAAGGCCCGGATCACCAAGCCATTGTCCCAGGCGCGGTCGAATACTCGGCGGGCCGGCGCGGCTTCGGCCGGAAGCGGCGTTTTGGCGGCCTTGTCGGTCACCAGCTCGATGGCCGCCAGCATGCCGCGACCCCGGACATCGCCGACCAGCGGGTGGGACTTGAGGCTTTCGAGACCTGCCATAAGCCGCGCGCCGGCCTTGATGCCGTTTTCGAGCAGCCCGCCTTCGTAGAGCTTCAGCACTTCCAGACCCACGGCGGCGCTGACAGGGTGGGCCGAATAGGTGTAACCGTGCCCGACCGCCGAGGTACCGGCACCATCGGCGATTACCTGGTAGACATGATCCGCCATGAGCACGGCGCCCATCGGAACATAACCCGAGGTCAGGCCCTTGGCTGTCGTCATGAAATCCGGGACGATGTCATCCTCGCTGCAGGCAAACAGTGGTCCGGTGCGGCCGAAGCCGGTAATCACCTCGTCGGCGACGAACAAGATGCCGTATTCCTTGCAGAGGTTGCGGATCGCCTTCATCCAGCCCTTGGGCGGAACGATGACGCCGCCGGAGCCCTGGATCGGCTCTGCATAAAAGGCCGCCACGCGATCGGCGCCGACCGCCTCGATCTTCGCTTTCAGCGCAGCAAGCGAGGCTTCGATGATCGAGTTCGCGTCCTCGCCGACCGGATTACGATAGGGGTAAGGCGACGGGATTTTGTGCTGCCAGTCGAAGGGAATGCCGAAGCCCGCATGGAAGTTCGGCAGTGCCGTCAGGCCTGCGCCGACCGTGGAGGAACCGTGATAACCCTGCTCGATCGAAATGAACTGGTCGCGCTGTGGCTGACCCTTGGCAATCCAGTAATAACGGATGAAGCGGATCGTGCTGTCGACGGCATCCGAGCCGCCGAGCGTGAAGTAGACATGATCGAGATCGCCCGGCGCCCGGTCGGCAAGCTCGGCGGCAAGCCGGATGGCCGGCTCGGAACCGAGGCCGAAATAGGCGGTCGCATAGGGAAGCTCGCGCATCTGACGGGCCGCGGCCTCGACGATCGACTCATGTCCGTAACCGGCATTGACGCACCAGAGGCCGGCAAAGCCGTCGATCAGCTGGTGCCCTTGCGCGTCGGTGACGGTCGCGCCCTTGCCCGAGGCGAGCACCCGCACGCCCTGTTTTTCATGGCCGCGATAAGACGCGACAGGATGGACGAGATGGGCGCGATCGAGTTCGATGAGGGAATTGCTGAGCATGGTCGTCTCCGGATCAGCCGAGGGCTTGGTTGGCCAGGGCAAAGGTGGTGAATGTCGAGGTGGCGGGACGGGCAACGACCGGGCGTGCCATTGCGATGCCGCCGCCCGCATGGGTGAGCGAATGCTCGGCCAGCCAGGCGGCGAGGCCGGCATCGCCGGTATCGACCCTGAGGAAGACACCAGACCTGCGGCTCATGAAATGGCTGACGAGCGCCTTGGCATTCTCGAGATCCGTCGCGACGACGGGTCCGACGACCTCGCCGCGACCGAACGCCCTGATGCAGGCAAACCCTGCGATCTTGCCATTGCGGCGGATCACGGCGAACTCGCCGATTTCGGCAAGTTTTTCGATCAGCGCCGAACGGGTGGCGCCAAAGGCGTCGCGATCGATGGCGGTAATCTCGGAGAGATCGACAGCCGTGGCGGTCCCGGTGTCGGTGGGCGCCGGCACTTCGCCGACAGTGCCCTGATGCTGGAAAACGGCGCCGGTCTTCCGGAAACCCAGCTTTTCGTAAAGCGGCAGGCCGTCGGAGGTGGCAATCAGCCGAAGCGGGCGCTCGCCACCAAGTCCGAGGACAGCGTCCATCAGGCGGCGTCCGACGCCACGGCCACGCAGGTTGGCGCCGACGATCACCATGTTGATGGTGGCGCAGTCATCGCCGTAGGGGGTCATCAATGCCGTGCCGACCACTTCGCCGGTCTCGTCCAACGCGACCACGCCCTGGCTCAGATGCAGGGCGACCTGCCAGTCCTGCAGGCGGTGTGGCCAGCCGGCTTCGCGCGAAAGCTGGGTGGCGCGATCCAGGTGCTCGATCCCGAAAGGTATGGTTTCGATGTGTCCGACTTGCATCGACAATTCTCTCCATTTTGAGCTTCGAGTTTCGAGGGGAAGGGGCCGGACGATTATCCGAAGGCGGGGCCGGCGGCGGTATCTTTCGCCAAACCGGCGGCACGGGACCGCATCTTATGCCGCGGGTCCGCAATCAGGGTCGAAAAAAGCCTGGTCGTTGGCCGCCACGCCGGCCACGATCTGCAACCAAATGCCAAACCGGCGCCACGATACGAAACTTTCTGCTTCGGATTGGGGGAAATCAGTCGGCTCGGCTGCCCGAAGCGGCCGTATGATGATGTCGTCAACCGAAAGGCTCGATGGGCCATCACGCAAGGACCAAGCGCATGACTACCTTCCGCCCGAAATACATCACCTTCGACTGCTACGGCACGCTGACCAACTTCCAGATGGCCGAAGCTGCGCGTGACCTCTATGGTGATCGTCTCGACGAGCCGCGCATGGTGAAGTTCATCAAGAATTTCGCAGCCTACCGGTTGGACGAAATCCTGGGCGACTGGAAACCTTATGCAGACGTCGTCCACAACTCGCTGGAGCGCAGCTGCAAGGCGAACGGCGTCGCATTCAAGGATGAAGACGCCAGGATGGTCTATGAGCGCGTGCCGACATGGGGTCCCCATGCGGATGTTCCTGCCGGTCTTGCCAAGGTCGCCAGAGAAATCCCGCTCGTCATCCTCTCGAACGCGATGAACGACCAGATCCACTCAAACGTCGCAAAGCTCGGCGCGCCGTTCCACGCCGTCTATACGGCGGAACAGGCAAACGCCTACAAGCCGCGCTTTCAGGCATTCGAATACATGTTCGATATGCTCGGCTGCGGCCCGGAGGACATTCTTCATTGCTCCTCGTCCTTCCGTTACGACCTGATGTCGGCGCATGACCTCGGCATCAAGAACAAGGTCTGGGTCAACCGTGGTCACGAGCCGGCCAACCCTTTCTATGGCTATGTGGAAATCTCCGACATTTCCGGCCTGCCGGGCGTGGTCGGTCTCTAAGGAAGCCGAAACGATGAAATATGTCTCCTACTGGCATGACACGGCGCCCCGATTTACAGGCGCCGTCGAAGGGCCGATCGAAGGTCACTACGACGTTGCCGTGGTCGGCGGCGGCTTTACCGGGCTCGGCGCGGCGCGGCAGCTCGCCATGGCCGGTGCGAAGGTTATCGTGCTGGAGGCGGAGACGGTCGGTTTCGGAGCGTCCGGCCGTAACGGCGGCCACCTGAACAACGGCCTTGCCCACAGCTATCTTTCGGCCAAGCAGGAGCTCGGCAAGGAGCGGGCGATCGCGCTTTACAAGGCGCTCGACAGCTCGATCGACACCTTGGAAGCAATCATCGCCGAGGAAGGCATCGACTGCAACTTCCGCCGCGCCGGCAAACTGAAGCTTGCTTCCAAGCCGAAGCATTTCGAAGGGCTCGCCAGGAATTTCGAGGCGGTTCACGCGGAGGTCGATCCGGATACGGCATTGCTGTCGCCCGAAGACCTCGCCCAAGAGATCGGTTCACCTTTCCACGGCGCCATGCTGTCGAAGAAGAGCGCCATGATGCATATGGGACGCTACGTCGTCGGCCTCGCTGAGGCGGCAAAAAGGCGCGGTGCCATCATCGTTGAGAAGACGACGGTCACCAATGTTTCGAAATCGGGCGGTCGACATCTGCTGAAGACGGCCAAAGGCTCGGTCACCGCCGACAATGTCCTGATGGCAAGCGGCGCCTACACGACACCGAATTTCGGTTATTTCCGCCGGCGGATCATGGCTGTCGGCAGTTTCATCATCGCCACGCGGCCGCTTTCGGAGCAGGAAGTCTCCTCAACGATGCCGGGCAACCGCACCTGCGTCAACAGCATGAATATCGGCAACTACTGGCGCCTGTCGCCGGACAATCGGCTGATCTTCGGCGGCCGCGCTCGATTTTCGGCGACCTCCGATCAGCGTTCGGATGCCAGGAGCGGTGCAATCCTTCGCGATAGCCTGACCCGCATCTTTCCGCAGCTATCCCATGTGGAGATCGACTATTGCTGGGGCGGTCTGGTGGACATCACCAAGGATCGTTACCCGCGGGCGGGCTTCCATGATGGGTTATGGTACGCCATGGGTTATTCCGGCCACGGTGCGCAGCTGGCAACCCATCTCGGCATGACGGTCGCCGACGCCATCCTCGGCCGGCCTGACAGAAACCCCGTCAAGGGGCTCGACTGGCCGGCAGTTCCGGGTCATTTCGGCAAACCATGGTTCCTGCCGCTGGTCGGGCTTTATTACAAGATGCTCGACAAGGTCCAGTAACGGAACTCTTGCCATCGTCGAGAACAAAAAAGGTGGGGTTGCGATCGCAACCCCACCTTTTTTCGACAAGCGATGCGGGCGCGGAAATGGGCTCAGTTGAGTCCGCCGATATGGAAGGCCTTCACTTCCAGATATTCCTCGATCCCGAGCTGCGAACCCTCGCGCCCCAGGCCCGACTGCTTGACGCCGCCGAACGGGGCGACCTCGGTCGAGATCAGGCCGGTATTCAGCCCGACCATCCCGAATTCCAGAGCCTCGCCGACACGCCAAGCCCGCTTGAGGCTTTCCGTATAGAAATAGGCGGCGAGCCCGAAGGGCGTGCCGTTGGCAATGGCGATCGCTTCCTCCTCGGTCTCGAAACGGAAGAGCGGCGCGACCGGGCCAAACGTCTCTTCGCCGGCAAGCTGCATGTCGGTTGTGGCTCCGGTCAGCACGATCGGAGCCGTGTATTGGCCACCCGCCGGCAGATCGGCCTTGGCCGTGACGATCGTCGCGCCTTTGGCGAGCGCATCCTCGACATGGCGGTTGATCTTGGCGATTGCGGCATCGTTGATCATCGGGCCGATCGAAACGCCTGGCTCGGTTCCAGGGCCGACCTTCATGGCATTCACCCGGGCGGCGAGCTTCTCGGCGAAGCGATCGTAGACGCCCGCCTGCACGAGAATGCGGTTGGCGCAGACGCAGGTCTGGCCGCCATTGCGGAATTTCGAAATGATTGCCCCTTCGATGGCAAGGTCGATATCCGCATCGTCGAAGACGATGAAGGGAGCGTTGCCGCCCAGTTCGAGCGACAGCCGCTTGATGCTGTCGGCCGCGCCGCGCATCAGCAGCGAACCGACCGGCGTGGAGCCGGTAAACGAGATTTTCCGCACGGTCGTGTTGGCCATGATCTCGGTGCCGATTTCCTTCGGCATGCCGGTGACGATGTTGACGACGCCTGCCGGAATGCCGGCCATTTCCGCGAGAACCCCGAGCGCAAGTGCCGAATAAGGGGTGAATTCCGAAGGTTTCACCACGACGGTACAGCCGGCCGCGAGCGCCGGCGCGATCTTGCGGGTGATCATTGCGTTCGGAAAATTCCAGGGCGTGATGATGCCGCAGACGCCGACCGGCTCCTTCAGGACGATGATGCGGCGGTCAGGCGTCGGTGAGGGAATGGTCTGGCCGCCGATGCGGCGCGCCTCTTCCGCAAACCACTTGACGAAAGAGGCGCCGTAACGGATTTCACCGCGCGCCTCGTCGAGCGGTTTGCCCTGTTCGGTGGTCAGCATCAGCGCCAGATCTTCGAGATGTTCGATCATCAGGCCGTACCAGGTTTCAAGCAAGGCGGCGCGCTCTGCATGGGTACGCTTCTTCCAGGCCGGATAGGCCTTCTCGGCAGCCTCGATCGCCGCGCGTGTCTCGTCGCCTCCCATGTCGGGAACGGTGCCGATCACCTCTTGGCTCGCCGGATCGAAGACGTCGACGGTCTTGCCGGAGCGGGCGCCGACCCAGATGCCGCCGATCAAACCTTCTTGCCGAAACAGGGAGGGGAGCTTCAAATTCCGCATATGTCCAATCCTCGATACGATGTTTAAAGTGCGGCGAGCAGCGCCGCAGTGATGGTGTCCGTCCGGTCCCTGCCGGGAACCGTGCCGATGCCATTGGCCGTGACCGCTTCGATCGCCGTCATGACGGCGTTCGCCGCATCCTTTTCACCCAGATGATCAAGCATCATTGCGCCGGACCAGACCGTGGCGATCGGGTTGGCGATCCCGAGATGGGCGATGTCGGGCGCCGAGCCATGCACCGGTTCGAACATCGAAGGCGCATTGCGCTCCGGGTTGATATTGGCCGAGGCGGCAAAACCGAGGCCGCCCTGGATAGCCGCACCGAGATCGGTCAGGATATCGCCGAACAGGTTGGAAGCAACCACGACGTCGAGCGTTTCCGGGGCCATCACCATGCGCGCCGCCATGGCGTCGATGTGATAGCTGGTGACCTCGACGTCAGGATATTCCGCCGAAAGCTGCCGGGTGACGTCGTCCCAGAACACCATCGAATATTTCTGGGCGTTCGACTTGGTCACCGAGGCCAGCTTGCCGCGCCGCGACCGGGCCTGTTCGAAGGCAAAGCGCAGGATGCGCTCAACGCCCTTGCGGGTAAAGATCGACGTCTCGACGGCAACTTCATCGGCCGTGCCCTGATGGATACGCCCGCCTGCGCCCGAATATTCGCCCTCGGTGTTCTCGCGGATGCAGAGAATGTCGAAGGCGGTCGCCTTCAGCGGTCCTTCGACGCCGGCCAGCAGGCGGTGAGGGCGGATGTTGGCATATTGCACGAAACTCTTGCGGATTGGCAGTAGCAGGCCATGCAGCGACACCGAATCCGGCACTTCTGCCGGCCAGCCGACGGCGCCAAGCAGGATCGCGTCGAAGCTGCGCAACGTTTCGATCCCGTCTGCCGGCATCATTGCGCCGGTCTCCTTGTAGAAGGCGCAGGACCAGGGAAATTCCGTAGCCTCAAACGCAAAGCCGTGCGCTTTGGCCGCCTTCTGCAGCACCGACCATGCGGCCGCTGTCATGTCGCGGCCGATGCCGTCGCCGGGGATCAGGGCAATCCGGTATGATTTCATGTTCTTCGTCCTCAAAGACTGATCAAGACGCTCTTGCTCTTGCGATTGGCGTGGAAGGCTTCCCGGCCGAGATCCTTGCCGATGCCGGACTGCTTGTAGCCGCCGGTCGGCAGGATGTGGTCGCGCGAGCGGCCGTAGCGGTTGACCCAGACGGTGCCGGCCTGCAGCCGGCGGGTAAGGCGGATCGCCCGCGAAAGGTCGCTGGTAAACAGGCCGGCGGCAAGCCCGTAGCTCGGATGATCGGCAAGCATCATGGCTTCTTCCTCATCCTCGAACGTCTGCAGCGTCAGAACAGGCCCGAAGATCTCCTCGATCACCGCCGGCGACGTCTGGTCGACGCCGGTGATCAGGGTCGGAGAGTAGAAATATCCCGCCCCGTCCATGGGCCGCCCGCCCGTCAGGCATTCCGCCCCGGCTGCAACGGAGGCCGCGATGATGTCGTCGATGCGCCGGCGCTGCCTGTCGGAGATGATCGGCGAATACTGGCTCGCCGCATCCCAGGTCGGGCCGGGCACGATCCCCTGCATTTTCTTCAAGATCGCCTCGATCAGCGGCGCAGCGACGCTCTTTTCGACGATCAGGCGCGATCCGGCGACACATGCCTGGCCGGCATTGCTGGTGATGCTGGCGGTCACCGCGGCCGCTGCCCGGTCGATATCGGCATCCGCGAAGACCAGCTGCGGGCTCTTGCCGCCTAGTTCCAGCGTCATCGGCTTGATGCCGGTGCGGGCGATGTTTCCCATGATCGCCGCGCCGGCGCGGGTGGAACCTGTAAAGCTTACCTTGGCGATATCGGGATGGCCGGTGATGGCGTTGCCGGTGGTCATGCCGTCGCCGAGCACGATGTTGATCAATCCGGGCGGGATGCCGGCCAGCACGGCAAGCTCCGCCAGCCGGATGGTCGAAAACGGCGTCATCTCGGACGGCTTCAGCACGACGGCATTGCCGGCGGCAAGCGCGGGACCGAGTTTCCATACGGCCATGTTGATCGGGAAGTTCCAGGGCGTGATGGCGCCGACGACGCCATAGGGTTCCGTCATGATCATGCCGAGATTGCCGTCGTCGGTCGGCACCAGGTCGCTGCCTTCCTTGTCGGCGAATTCGGCGAAGAAGCGGATCTGCTCGGCCGACACGGCGATGTCACCCTCGACCAGGTGGCCGACCGGGCGGGTGGAAGAGACGGCTTCCAGCCTTGCAAGCGCCACGGCGTCCTGTTCGATGAGATCGGCCCAGCGATGCAGCACCTTCACACGCTCGCGCGGGCGGATGCCGCCCCAATTGCTTTGCTTCAGAGCCGCCTTCGCCGTCTGCACCGCCTGGTCGACAAGATCCGCATCGGCGACGGGGCACTCGGCATAAGCCTTGCCGTCGGACGGCCGGTGCATTGCAATGACGCCTTCGGCCGCCACGAGGCGATCGCCGATGAAATGTCCCATCGGCAGGGCCAGGCTGTCGGGATCGAAACTCAGGCTCATCGGCTTATCTCCGGTCACTGGACGGCATATTACCGGATCGGTGGAACCGCTTGATCCGGTAGAGCGAAGGGCCGCAGCGGAAAAATCCGTTTTGGCGGTCAATCACGGCGTATTCTGCGGAGCGGCCCGGAAGCGGTTGCCGCGCCGCGGCCGCACCTATCAAGGAGTGACGGTGACGTAGACCTTGCGGACGGTCTCGATGGTCTTCCAGGTGCCGACGAAACCCGGCTTCATGACGAAACTGTCGCCCGCCTTGTAGACAACGGGCTGGCCGCCTTCGGGGGTGAGTTCGACGACGCCCGACAGGATGTGGCAGAATTCGAAGGTCTTGCCCTTGATCGAATGTGTGACGCCGGGCGTCGCTTCCCAGACGCCGGTATGTACCAGTTCGCCATGGGCGTCGTCCTGCGCCCAGGTCTTGAACTGTGGATCGCCGGAGATCAGCCGGTCCGGTGCGGGAACGTTTTCGCGCGGTGCAAAGGACGGGTGAGGTTCGATGGTTTTGAGAAACGACATGGTATTCCTTTCGAGGTTGAAGGTTCAGTAACCGCGCTGCCGATCGATCAAGCCGACCGGGTCGAGCCCGGCGCGAAGCCGCTTGATATTGTCGATGACGGCGCGCGCGGCGGTATGCGGCTGGGTGATGCTGGCAATATGCGGGGTCAGCAGGATGCGTGGGTGATGCCAGATGGGATGGCCGGGCGGCAGGGGTTCCGGATCGGTGACGTCGATCACGGCGCCGGATAGGTGCCCGCTGTCGAGTGCCGCGAGAAGCGCGTCCTGGTCGAGCTGGGGACCACGCCCGACATGAACCAGTCCAGCGCCCGCCGGCAACCTGGCGAAAAGCTCCGCGTCGAGAAAACCGCGGGTCTCGTCGGTCAGCGGCAGGAGGCAGATCAGCACATCGGTCTCGGCAACCATGGTCTTCAGACCATCCTCGCCGGAGAAACACCTGACCCCTTCAATCTCTCGCGCGGACCTACTCCAGCCGGACAACGGAAAGCCGAAGGGTTTCAGCCGCTCAAGCACGGCCTGGCCGAGATTGCCAAGCCCCAGGACGCCGATACGGCGCTCTCCGGCCTGAGCCTGCGGCAGGACCTTCCAGACCTCCGCCTGCTGCTGCGCCAGATAGGCCGCCAGGTTGCGGTGGAGCGACAGGACGCCGAGGACCACATATTCCTGCATCATCCGCACGATGCCTTCCTCGACCATGCGCACGATCTTCACGTTGTCAGGCACGCTGGCGGCGCGGAACTGGTCGATACCGGCGCCGGTCGAAAACAGCACTTCGAGATTGCGGTAACACGCCAGATTTTCCGGCACCGTCCAGGTCATGAGATAGCGCACCCGTTCGGGATCCACCGTCGCCGGATCCATGGAGAATGGCAGGTCCGGGATTTCCCGAGCAAAGGCGTCCTGGAAAATCCGGCCGCGGGCCGCATCGGAATTGAAGAGGAATGTCATGGTCGCGATACGTTCCTGCTCATTGGAGTTCTGCACGGCAATGCCGGCCAAGCGCCTCAATCATCGCCTGGCAGTCGTCGAGTTCGCTCGCCAGAATGAATTCATTGGGTTTATGGGCGCGGGCAATGTCGCCAGGCCCGCAGATGATCGCATCGATGCCGGCGCGCTGGTAGAGACCTGCCTCCGTCCCGTAGCTGACAGCCGCCAGCGGCTCGATCTCCGTCAGATCTTGCAGAAGACCGGCGAGGGGAGAGGTTGGCGCCAGGAGCAGCGCCGGGTAGGTGCTGAGAACCTGCCAGTCGACATCGAAGCCCTTCATGGCCAAGGCTTCGGCAACCGCCCGCACCGGGGCAAGCAGTGCTTCGGGATCGACCGAAGAGATGGCGCGTGCTTCCAGTTCAAGGCTGCAGATTTCGGGAATGATGTTGACCGCCTGACCGCCACGGATCGTGCCGATCGACAGAGAGGAATAGGGTGGCTCGAATTCTGCCTCGAACGGTCCGCGGGAAAGATCGACGGCGGCGGCAACCGCTGCCTGCTGCACGTCCGTCATGGCATGGATCGCGTTGAGGCCGAGATCCGGCCGGGAGGAGTGGCCCGAGCGGCCCTTGAGCGTCACCCGGGCTGCCGCCTTTCCCTTGTGGGCCAGAATGGCGCGCATTCCGCTCGGCTCCCCGATGATAGCGCCCAGCGGCGGGGCACACAGGTCCCGCAACCGGGCAAGAAGATGCGGCACGCCCCGGCAACCGGCTTCCTCGTCGTAGGAAAAGGCAAGGTGGACCGGGCGGGAAAGCGGACTTGCGAGAAGCGCGGGCACGGCTGCCAGAGCGGCCGACAAAAAACCCTTCATATCGCTTGTTCCGCGTCCGTAGAGCCGGCCTTTCTCGTTCCTCAACGAAAAGGGATCGCTGCCCCAGCCGGCCTCGGTGGCCGGGACCACGTCCATATGGCCGGACAGGATGTAGCCCGGCTGGCCGGCAGGACCGATCGTGGCAAAAAGATTGGCCCGGTCACCTTCAGGCCCCGGCAGGATATGCGCGACGATCCCGAAGGATTTGAGATAGTCCGCAATCCATTCGACGATATTGCCGTTGGGCGTGCCGACGACCGAGGGAAAGCCGACCAGCTTCTCCAGGATGTCCAAAGCGCGCATCGACTGTTCCCGCCTCTCAAAGCCATGACCTCGTGGCCGCCACACCTTGCTTTTGCAAAGCATGCGAACCAATCCTGGCAGGCAAGGTTAGAGGCAGAAGAAACCAATGGCTGCCGAAAGTGGACGCGATACGGTCAAATCTTGTGTTCGGTTTCGCTTCAGCAGTGAAATGTTTCGCGGGATCTCGACTAACGTGACTGCGGGGATATCCGAGCGGTTCGCCCAAGGAGATATACGTCTCGGCTGGATAATGATGGATAGTGAATTACCAGGAACTTTGAATGTCGATAATTTCGAGATGCGCTTTGCGGATATCTCGAGTGTCGAAATCTCCAAGCTGCAGGCTTTGTCGATCTCGGTGGGCTGGCCCCACCGGGCAGCCGACTGGCAGCATCTGCTCGACATCGGGAAAGGATATGTCGCGCTTGACGAGATCGGCCGCGTGGGAGCCTCGGGCATGTGGTTTCCTCATGGCGACGGCTTCGCCACGTTCGGGATGCTGATTACCTCCCCGAGGCTGCAGACCAACGGCGCTGCCAGGTGGCTGATGAAACGGATCATGACGGACTGTGGCCGCAACCGCATTCGTCTCAACTCGACGCAGGAAGCCCAGCGGCTTTATGCTTCGCTGGGGTTCAAGCCGAAGCAGACGGTTTATCAGTATCAGGGTACAGCGACCACGCCGATGGCGCTTCCTCCTCCGGAGAAGGGGCTTTTTTTGAGGCGGCTGGATCGCGGCGATCTGGACACGGTCATCGCCCTCGACGCTCCTGCCTTCGGCGCTGATCGACGCCTGCATCTCCTGCGATTGTTCGAGAGTTCGATCTGCTACGGTCTTTACCAGGGCGAGCGGTTGCGCGCCTTTTCGATGCGCCGGCGCTTTGGGCGGGGACATGTGATCGGGCCGGTGGTCGCCGGCAACGACGAGGACGCCATCACGGTGACCCACCCGCATATTGCCGCCCATGCCGACGGGTTCCTGCGTGTAGATACACATTTCGATAGCGGCCCGTTTGCCACGCTCATCCAGCAGTGCGGGCTCAGCATCTACGCCACCCTGACGACGATGGTGACCGAGGAGGCAGCCAGCTACGGCGCCGGACAAAATGGCAATGCGAAGGTTTATGCCCTGGCTTCGCATTCCCTGGGATGAGCCTTCGTCTGTCGCGCATCCTGGCTTTGACCTCAATCGAGAAATAGAGCTAACATCCGGGACAGCGGCGGCGGCCTGTCGGCTGGGGAACGCCCTGTGAACGGAGATGCAGATGAGGCGCGCGCTTTTCCTCCTGAAATTCACGACCATGATGATCGGGACGGTTTGTCCGGCATCCGGCGTCTTTGCAGGTGCTCAGCCGGTTCTTTGGAGCGCCCTGCGGCCTGCGGAGCAATCGAGGTTGGATGCTGCCCTGCCGGGCATGGCGTCCAGCCGGCCTCAAGGGGAAACGCTTGCCTGGCGTGACGAAGCCCGTGCGGTGGAGCTGACCGGGTTCATCCTGCCGGTCGATCAGGACGGCGAGAACGTCTACGAGTTCATGCTGGTCCCCTGGGCGGGAGCCTGCAGCCACAGTGCTGCGCCGCCGCCAAACCAGCTGGTGCATGTGGTCGCTGCCGAGCCTTTCCATCTTTCGCGTGTCTATGAAGTCGTCACCGTGACAGGAAATCTGCGGCCCGGTTTGGACAAGGCCCAGCTCTTCATCATGGACGGGGTCCGCGTCCTCGACTACGGCTACAGCATGAGCCAGGCCCAGGTGGCAAAGGCGACCGGCTTGGTGGACCCGGACCTGAAGACCATCTCGCCACTCGGGGTTCTTGCACGATAAGCGAACCGCCACAGCCAACGGCGGCAGGGTCCTCCATTCTCCCGAATGGATGTGAAAGCCGGGCCTTCGACGAGCGTCACGCTCGGCCGTCATCGAAAAAACCGTTAAGCAAGACGGTGACCAGGGCGATCGCGGCGCCTGGCCAGATCATCAGCATTGGGTGGTCGAAAATGAACATGCGGTATTCAAACAGCATCGATCCCCAATCCGGTTTCGACGGATCGGCGCCGAGACCGATGAAGGCGAGCGAGGCATAGGCGACTGCCGCAAGTCCCGCCTGGTTGCCGACATAGGCGAACATCAGGGGCAGGGTGTTGGGCAGTAGATGCCGGGCGATCATCCGCAAGGGTGCAACGCCCAGGCTCCTCGCCGCCAGGATGAACGGCTGGCCAAGCACCCGCCGGCTCAGCGAATGCGCAAGCAGCGCATGCGGACCGATGCCGGCCAGACCCAGCGCCAGTCCGGCGCTGAGCGGCGAAAGGCCAAAAACCGCCGCTGCCGTCAGTGCGACGATGAGCGTCGGCACCATGACGAAGAACTCGCAGAAGCGCAGGATCACCGTTTCGCGCCAGCCGCCAAGGACGGCGGCGGCGGTGCCCAGCAGGGTGCCAGAGAAAAAACCGATGGCACCGACCGAGAGGACGACGCAGGCCGTCCGCCATCCGCCGGCCATGATGCGCGACAGAAGGTCGCGACCGAGATGATCGGTACCGAGCAGGTGGCTGGCGGTCATGCCGGAATGACGGGCAAGCATGTCCACCGCATCGGGGTCATGTGGCTGCCAAAAACCGCCGACGCAGAGAAAACCGGCGAGCGCCGCGAGCATGATCAGCCGGGGCATCAGGCGAGACGCGGATCGAGAAGGCGCATGGCGAGATTGGCGCCGGCATTCATCACAAGCATCCAGATGGCGATGACCATGACATAGGCCTGCAGCACCATCTGGTCGCGCGCCGCGATGCTCTGCACCAGGAACTGGCTGATGCCGGCAAGGCCGAAGAGGATTTCCATGGTCGCGGTGCTGCCGATCACCCAGCCGGCTTCGGAACGGACTGCCGACAGGAGGGCATAGAGCGCGCTGCGGTGGCTATGCCGCCAGAGAGCCTGCTTTTCCGACAGGCCCTTGGCAAGCGCCGTGCGGAAATGCGGCTGGCCGGCGGTCTCCTTCAGGTCGCGCCGATAGACGCGGGAGAGAACGGCAACCGAATGCAGCGCGATCAGCAGGACCGGCAGGACGATCGTGGTCCAATCATTGGCGAAGGGTCTGAGCCAGCGCAGCTGCACGCCGAGCACCCAGAGAAGAACAAGGCCAAGCCAGAAGGCCGGCACCGCCTGGACGAAGATCGACAGAGCCCGGCTCATCCGATCGGCAGTGCCCCCGGGATAGGCCGCCGCGAAAAACCCGAGCGGAACCGCCAGCACGATCGCCAGCGCCAGGCCGGCGAGACCGAGCGACAGCGAAACCGGCAACCGCTCGGCAAACTCGGCAAGCACCGGCTCTCCGGTCCGGAAGGAGCGGCCCCAGTCGCCGCTGAGGAAATCCGCCAGCCAATGCAGATACCTGACCGGCAGCGGCTGATCGAGCCCCCACTGCGCCCTCAACGCGGCGACGGTTTCCTCCGTCGCCGGCAGGTTCCAGACACGAATGGCGATCGCGACCGGATCGGCCGGCATCAAGGTGATGACCGAGAAAGAGGCGAGCGAAACCGCCAGCAACCCCGTTATCGATTGTATGCCGAACCGGGCCAGTCGCATCACGTGGCCTACTCCGCCTCGCCGATATCGGCGCGCAGGACGTGGTAGTCGGATCCCCACGGCTCGTAGTTCTTCAGCCGCTTCGACAGGCCGACATACCAGACGGGCGATACCAGGAAGGAGACGGGCGCATCGGCGAAGAGTTTCTGCTGGGCATCCAGCGCGATCGCCACCCGCTTTGCCGGATCACCCTCGGTCGCAAACCGGTCGAGGATCGCGTCGAAATCCGGCGAGGCATATTTCGCATAGTTCAGCGAAGCGCCGCTTCTCAGCATCGAGTTCAGGAAAAAGGCGGCGTCGCCGCTCGGGGCCGTGTGCTGCGCCCAGAGCGCGATGTCAAAGTCGCCGGCCGAAGCTACCTGCTGGATGTTCTCCACCACCTGCGTATCGACCCCGATGCCGATCTTGGCGAGTTCCGCCTTGACCACCGGCAGCATGGTGACGAGATCCGGGCGCTGCGGATAGGTGATGACCAGCAGGCGCAGCGGCGTGCCGCCCCTTTCGCGCATGCCGCCGCTGCCTCTTGCCCAGCCGGCTTCGTCGAGCAGCGCGCCAGCCCTGGCAAGATCGGTGGGGCGTGCCTCCCGGCCGGCAAAGGGGAAATAGGCGGCGTAGGCACCGGTCGCCGGTTCGCCGCCGTTGATCGCGGCTGCAAGCTCCTTGCGGTCGAAGGCCAGATCGATCGCCCGGCGCACCTTCACGTCAGCCATCAGCGGCCGGGCGGTATTGAAGAAAGCGAGATACTGGTACCCGACCGGGAACGACTTGATCGTCAGGTCCGGGTTGGTCTTGAGCCGGGTAACGACCTCCGACGGCAAGCCGAAAGCCATGTCGAGTTCGCCTGCTTCGAGCGCCAGCGTCAGGGTCTGGGCATCACCGAACTTGCGGAAATTGACCGGCGAACGCTGGTCGGCGCCAGCGAAATGCACGTTGGGCTCCAGCGTGATCGAGGCATCCGTCTTGAAGGCGGAGATCCGGTAAGGACCGCTGAAGACGGCATTGCCGGCCTCGGTGGGTTTGTAGGCAATCAGCGGCCATTCGGCGAAGAGTGCCTGAATGAACGGCACCGGCTTTTCGGTCGTCACCTTCAGCGTCAGGTCGTCGACCGCCTCGAAGCTCAGCTTGCCGCCGGTCGCGAGCGCCGCCTTGTTATTGGCGAACGTGGTATCGAAACCGGCTGCCAGTGCCCTGGCGGTGACGGGCGTGCCATCGGAGAACAGGCGGCCGGGTTTCAGGGTCACGGTCCAGGTCAGGTCTGCGACGCGCTCGGCCTTCGCGGCCAGCTCCGGCACGAGCTTGCCGTCCCGATCGACGGTGAAGAGGTTCTCGCCGACGCCATGGCTGACCAGCGCCCAGCCGTTCGACCCCTTGGCCGGGTCCGTGCCGCTGGTGATGTAGGTGGCTCCGACGCGAAGCGGCTCGCCTGCGAAGACAGTGCCTGCGGCGGCAAAGGTGGCGGCGGTGAACCAGGCGGCGGCCAAGCGCGATAGCGTCTGTGACGTCAATTCTCTCTCCTGTTGTTCTGTTCGGATGGGGTGCGAAGCCGCTGCTTGCGGCCCGTTGGGTGATAGGCGAAGTTCTCGACGATCCGGCCGCCAAGCAGGTGCTCGCCGACGATCCGGTCGATCGCATCTTCGGTGACGCCGCCGTAATAGGTGCCTTCCGGAAACACCTGCAGCACGGGCGCCAGACTGCAGGGACCGAGACAGGTGGATTTTGCGGTCATCGTGCCGTCGCCGGCAGCGCGCAATTTCTGCCGCTCCTGCTGGTTGCGCAGATGTCCCCAGATCACATCGGCTCCGGCCGCGTTGCAGGGGCCGCCCTGGCAGACGAGTGCGCGGCGTTTCTGGGCTGGCACGAGTGAACCTTCGATGACGGGTGGGTTTTCGGTTTTCGGGACATCCAGCTCCTCGGCCGTCTCCAGCAGCTCGCCGAGAAGCTGCGCCATCAGCGTGCTGGAGGCGATATCCCTGGCGATGGACAAGGCCGGCCAGGGGCGGCTGTCGGCGGCCTTCCAGCGTGTCAGCGATTTCGTCAGCCAGATATGAAAGCTCGGCTCCATGGGCAGGACGAGCGGCACGATGATGACGGTTTCGACATCCTCGTCGAGCAGATTGGACAGCGCTTGGCGCAGCGAGGGGGTTCCCTGCTCGGTAAAGGCGAACCGGACGATTCCGGCCCCGGTCATGCCGGCCGCAAGCTCCGCGAGCCGCTGCATTTCCAGATGCGGCGACGCCGCAAAGGCGGATTTGGCGATCAGGAGGACGGCGCGCCCGGATACGTTCTGGGAAGATAATCCCTGTGTTTTCACTGCCTTCGTCTCACTCAAGGAGGAGGCAGCAAAAATGAAGGTTGCGGCAGGCACGATGGCCCGACGGAACCGTCATTCCTGTGGCACACCCCGACCACGGAACTTCTATCGTCAGGCAGGTCTCCTGGCTTGCGGGTCAAAGCCTTCATCGTCCGTCTTCCCGGCATTGTTGCCAGTGACATGTTGGACGAACGGCTCACCGCTCACAGTTGCGGGACAGCTCCGGTTTTTACCGGATTCCCTCTTAGCTTCCATCGCGGGACGGAAGAACCTTGACGCCGCGAACTTACACTCCCTCTGCCGACTGTCAACAGCGCCGCTTCATGCAGAATCATCGCATCAATGCGATGCGCCGGAGCCACCGACGGCAACGATCGTAAAGGGTTTTCCTTCGACGGGAATCGTCCGGACCTCCTTCAGGCTTTCCGCATCGACAACGCGAACCAGCGAGTGCCGCGGATCGGCAATGACGATATGACCGTCCGCAACGGCAAGGCGCGGCCGCGGATCACGCCAATGGCCGTCCTTGCTGTAGGGCTCGGTGACCTTGACCTTGCGAGCGATCTCGCCCTTGATCACGTCCAGCACATGAAGATCGCCGTCCTCCGTCAGGATGTAGGCATTGCGCGGCGTTGCCGGGTCCAGCAGGAAGTCGACGCGGCGGGTGGGCAGGGCGATCAGCCGGAAATGCTCCTCGGCGTCCGGATCGATCAGGACGATTTTGTCTTCGCCGTAGTTGCCGAGGAAGAACTGCATCGCCTTGCCACCAAGCAAGGTCCCGGTGCTGCCCTTTGGCAGGTCCGCCGGGTAAGCGAGCATTTCCAGCTTCGGGCCATCAATGCCCCCCGGGCCGGCAACGAGAACGCCTTCCTTGCAACCGAAGGCAACCAGCCGGGCCGAGGTGGCCTCGCCGTGAAGATCGGTGCATTTCGCGACGTCACCGAGCTGCTTGCCCGCTTCATCGACGACGCGAAGGCCGACCCTCGGCGGCAGTTCGTCGGGCTTGGTTTGGATTTCAGTGTTCGGGACCGACACGAGCACGAAACGACCCATCGTTACCGCTACGCCGTGATGCGGCTTCGTCGTGTCGACTGTCTTCACGTCGGCCCTGCCTTCGAGAAGAGCTGTTTCGTCGATGATATCCGCCTTGCCGCCTCGATCGTAAAAGAGGACCGCATGGTCGTCATGCGGGACGACGTGGAAAGGACGCTTGCCTTCGAAAGTCACGGGCAGCAACCCGACCTCGGAAACCTCCAGATCCCGATGCTCCCCGTGATCGGAGAAATCGATGCCAGTCCTGATGACGTGCACGATGTCATGATCTGACTGGGTAGCGAATACGGTCTGGCCGGAGGCACTAGCGGTCAGGGCCGCGGGACCCTTGACGTCATAGCGGCCGAGTTCCTTGCCGTTCTCGAAGTTGATGGCACGCACGACGGGGTTCGTGTGATCGCCGACAAACAGGCGCCATGCCTCCTTCGTCTCATGATCTTCATCGGCAAACGCTCCGGACGCCGCGAAGATAAGACCTGATGCGACAGCAGCTAGCAGACGATTTGGAGTGAGGGACAAATTCATGAGGTTCCTTCCTTATTGTTTGAACTTTTCCGCGCCGAGTGGCTATCCAACACATGACCGGCCTACCGATTTACGGTTGTTTCGATCGCGAACTAAATTATGTTATATCGTTACATCCAATTGATGATTGTAATAACATTACATAAGCGACCGTTGTCAATCCCTGTGATGACGACATTTGCCTGTTTCACGCTCAAGGACTGCCTGGCGGCAGTCGGCCTTGCCGTTTGAGAAAAATCCGTCGTTGCTGACATAAAACTCTTACATATCGGGAGGAAATCTGCCGTTGGCGGGCCGTGGGACCTGCCGAACGGAAGAGGACCTTCTCCGATGACGACATTGCAGCAGGTGGCGACACGAGCCGGATGTTCGCTGGCGACGGCGAGCCGGGCGCTCAATCGCAACGGCAATGTCAGCGATCGCATGGCCCGCAGGGTCCGCCGCGCGGCGGCAGAGCTCGGTTACCGGCCGATCAATTCAGCGGCCGGCAGGCCCGGGCAACGGCCGATCGTCGGCGTGCTGATCCCCAGCATCACCAATCCCGTCTTCGCCTCGTCGCTTTCCAGCATCCAGAACCGCATGCTGGTTGCCGGCCATGGGGTGCTGATCGCCCAGTCGAACTACGACCCTGCACGCGAGGCGGACGCAGTCGCCTCGCTTCTCAACGACCGGCCGACCGGGCTGATCCTGACCGTCTGCGATCCCGCCACAAGCGTTGCCCTCACGTCCTCGCTGCCGCCAACCGTGCTTCTCAACAACATGCCGACCTCGCTGTTTCCCGCCGCCGTGACCGTGGACAATCGCGGTGCCGGCCGGGAGCTGACGCAGATGCTGATCGGTCTCGGCCATCGACGCATCCTGTTCGTCTCCGGAAATTTCGCGGCTTCCGACCGCGCGCGTCGCCGGCATGAGGGTTATCGCGATGCGATGATCAAGAATGGCGTTGAACCCTTGGAAGCGGTCGAGATTTCCTTCCTCGACGGCTACGACCAGCTCGATCTCAGCGCGGCGCTCGCGACCGTATCGCCGACGGCGATCATCGCCTCCAACGATCTTCTTGCACTCGGCGTCATCAGCGCGCTGCGGCGCGAAGGACTTTCCGTACCCCGCGATATCTCCGTCGCCGGTTTCGACGGGATCGCCATTGGGCGGCTGGTGGACCCGCCGCTGACAACGGTGGAGATGCCGGATGCGAGCATGGGGGCGGCTGCGGCCTCGCTGCTGCTGGACATCGCCGAGAATGCGGCGCCCGCCCGGCATCTCGACGTCGCCTATATGCTGCGCCGGGGCGGCACGGTGCGGGCAATCCACTAACGCTTCATGCAAAAGGAAAACTGCCGCTTCCGATCGGAAACGGCGGCTCGTGGTGCGGTTGGGCCGGAGTGGCGCTTAGCTGCGCGGCAACAAGCCCTTCACTTCGGAAGCGGCATCCTCCAGCGCTTGCTTCGGGGTGGCCTGCTGTTCGACGATGCGCGACAGGTTCTCGACGATCGCCTGGGTGACCTTGACGCCGTTGGTGCCCGGGAAGGCGTACCAGGGAACCATGCGGTCCATCTGGCTGAGGCCGGCGACGAAGAGCGGGTTTTCCTTGTAGAAATTGCCGAGGTAGTCCGGCGACTTGGCGGCAAGCTCGTTGTTGGGAACGTAGCCGGTGCCCGGAACGACGACGGAGGCGCCATACGGACCGGCGGCGAACTTGGCGAACTTCCAGGCGGCCTGCTGTTTTTCGGCATTGCGGGCGAGGATGACGACGGCATTGCCGCCGGTCGGCAGCTTGCCCTTGACCGGATCGATCAGCGGGATCTGCGCGGTGCGCAGGTCGAACTTGTCGCCGACGCTCTTGATCGTGTTGCGCAGGGCGCCGGTCGTCTTGAACTCGATGCCGACCTTGCCGGCGAAGAAGGCCTGTTCACCGGCCTGGGCCGTGAAGACCGGCAGGCCGCCCTGCTTGACCATGCGGTCGAGCGTCTCGACAGCCTTCAGGCCTTCCGGTCCGGCGAAAGCGACGGACTTTTCGTCGGCGCCCAGCATCTGGCCGCCGGCGCCGAACAGCAGTGCGGAGAACATCCAGTCGTCGCCCTGCCAGCGGAAGTCGATGCCTTCGACGCCGTTGCCGAGCGCCTTGATCTTGGCGCCGAGCGCGATGACTTCGTCCCAGGTCTTCGGCGGAACGTCCGGATTGCCGCCGGCAGCCTTCACCAGGTCGGCATTGTAGTACATGATCGGGTTCGACGTTGCGAAGGCGAGGCCGACCTGCTTGCCCTTGACCTGGGCGAGCTTCAGGATGTTGTCGGAGAAGCCGAGCTTGCCCATGTCGCCTTCCTTGGCGATGAATGGAGCGAGATCGACGGGCAGGTCGCGCTCCTGAACCATGCGCAGGCGGTTGAGGCCGATAAAGGTCAGGTCCGGCATTTCCGCCGTGCCGGCCTGGCGCATGATCAGCTGGATGCCCTCTTCATAGGTCGCCGACGGATTGGCGAACTGGATCTTGATGTCCGGATTTTCTTCCATGAACTTCTTCGAGATCGTGTCCATCACGTCCTTGAAGAAACCCGGCATCGGATAATGCACGGTCAATGTCGTTTCGGCATGGGCCGGAAGCGACACCGTCATGGCAATCGCCGCGGCGGCGAGGATGTTGGTGAGATGCTTCATCGCATAGTCTCCTGGTTGATGCCGGTCAGCCTTTGAGACCGGTCATGGTGATGCCCTCGACGAAGCGCTTCTGTGCCAGAAGAAAAGCCGCAACGAGGGGAGTGGTGATGATCAGCGTGGCGGCCATCAGGGCGCCGTAGTCGTCGCCGGCCTCGGCGGCGCGGAAATAGAGGAGGCCAAGCGGCGGCGTCGCATAGGTCTGGTTGGAAACCACGATCAACGGCCAGTAGAGGTCGTTCCAGTGGGCGACGACCGAGAAGATCGCGAACGCGGTGATCGCCGGCCAGGCATTCGGCACGATCACGCGGCCGATAATGCCGAGTTCCGACATGCCGTCGAGCCGGGCGGCATGTATCAGGTCGTCCGGTATCGCGCGGAAGAACTGCAGAAACAGGAAGATGCCGAAAACGGAGATGGTGAAGGGGGCGACCAGCGCGAAATAGCTGTTGAGCACGGCCATGCGGTCGAAGGCGACATAGAGCGGCAGGGCGGTCGCGTGGATCGGCACCAGCAGGCCGAGCATGACCAGCACCACCATCAGCCTTGCCGCGCGGAACTTCAGCTTCGCCATGGCGTAGGCGCAGGGAATGGCGATCATCACCTGGAAAACGAAGATCAGCGCGCAGACGGCGACGCCGTTGAAAAGCAGCCGCGTCATCGAGACGCGCGTCAGCGCCTTGGCGAAGTTCTGGACGTAGGACCAGTGCTGCGGGATGAGCGACAGCGACGAGGAGAAGATGTCGCTCTGTGCCTTGCCGGCGGTGGAAATCATGAAGACGTAAGGGGCGAGAAATATCGCCGCCCCGAAGATCAGGATCGACAGGCGGACGGCGCGCCCGAGGGTGAAGGCTGAAGCACTCATGAGTAATGCACCTGCTTGTCCTGGACGCGGTATTGCAGGAACATCAGCACTACCAGGATGGCCAGGAAGACGACCGTCATCGCCGAGGCGTAGCCGACCTTCAGGTAGACGAACCCTTCCTGGTAGATGGTGAAAAGCAGCACTTCGGAAGCCTTGTTCGGCCCGCCCTCGGTCAGCGTCTTGACCGTCTCGAAGACCTTGACCGCATTGATGATGCTGATCGTCGTGACGAACAGCGTCGTCGGTCCGAGCATCGGCCAGGTGACCAGCCGGAACCGGTCGAAGGCGGAGCGGGCGCCATCGACATGCGCGGCGTGATAGAGCTCGCGGGGGATTGCGGTGAGGCCGGCCAGGAACAGGACGAGATTGAAGCCGACCGATTGCCAGATGCCGATGATCGACAGGCTGTAGAGGACGGATGTCGAGGCGCCCAGCCAGTTGGGACGCGGCAGGCCGCCAAGCGCCAGAAGCGCGTTGATCGGGCCGATCGTCGGGTGGAAGAGATATTGCCAGACCGTCGCCATCGCGACGAGCAGCGAGGCGACCGGCAGGAAATAGGCGGTTCGAAAGAAGGAACGGCCGATATTCTCGCTTTCGATCAGCATCGCCAGGCCGAGCGCCGTGAAGATCGAGATCGGCGCGACGATCGCGGCATAGACCGTCGTGTTCCACAGCGAGCGGCGGAAGGTGCGGTCGGTAAAGAGCTCTGTGTAATTGTCGAAGCCGACGAACCGGAAACCC
The DNA here is from genome assembly GCF_964254135.1 of Neorhizobium tomejilense. Lineage (NCBI taxonomy): Bacteria > Pseudomonadati > Pseudomonadota > Alphaproteobacteria > Hyphomicrobiales > Rhizobiaceae > Neorhizobium > Neorhizobium tomejilense. The sequence continues at coordinate 1,828,938 of NZ_CAXUSO020000002.1, read as the reverse complement.
GCATAACCGAGCTCGTAGTCGGTAAATCCGAACAGGATCACCACCGCGACCGGCAGCAGGATGAAGACGAACAGGAGAACCATAGCCGGCAGCGACAGCACGAGCGCAGCGCGCGCCTCCTGCCGCTCCGCAGCCGAACGGGCAGGTTTTCTGATGAGGGGGAGTGCAGCAGAGACCGCGTCAGCCATGGGCCGTCTCCAACCGGACAGCAGCATCGACCGGTGTCGAGGGCAGGCGATGGCCCTCCTCGGCAAAGACGAAGAGACGGTCGGCGGAGAAGTCGAGACGCACCGGCATGCCGGCGGCAAGACCGGCACCTTCGGCGGGTGAAAGCTTGGCGACCACGGGTTCGCCGATCGCATCCAGGCGGCAATAGAGGATAATCTCGGAGCCCAGGAACTCGATGCGGTCGATGCGTGCCGGCAGGCCCTGCTGGCCGCTACGGGAGACGCGGATGAATTCCGGCCGAATGCCGATCGTTACAGATGCGCCCGCAGCAACCGTCTCACGATGTAATCCGACCCGGATATCGCCGAACGCTATCGTGCCATCGGCCCCGACCTGCGACGGAAAAAGGTTGATGCGCGGCTGGCCGATGAAACGAGCAACTTCGACATGCGCCGGATCGTCATAGATCACCTGCGGCGAGGCGAGCTGCAGCAGCGAACCGCCGATCATCACTGCAACGCGATCGGCCATGGACAGCGCTTCCGCCTGGTCATGGGTGACATAGAGTGTCGGCACGCCGGCGCGGCGGTGCAGTTCGACGATCTCGCCACGGGCATGGACGCGCAGGTTGGCATCCAGGTTGGAAAGCGGTTCGTCCATCAGGAAGACGGAGGGGCGCCGCACCATGGCGCGGCCGAGCGCGACGCGCTGGCGTTGGCCGCCGGACATCTGGCCGGGCTTGCGATCGAGCAGGTGGTCGATCTTCAGCGACACCGCCATCTCGCGCACGTCGCGCTTGATCGCCGCCACCGCCTGCCGCTGGCCGGGCATCAGCGGGCCGACCAGCGGCAGGCGCTGCGCCCGTGTCAGCTTGCGCATGACCATCGGCACGGCGATGTTCTGCGCCGCCGTCAGGTGCGGATAAAGCGCGTAGGACTGGAACACCATGGCGACGTTGCGGTCGGCCGCCGGCACCGGCGACAGGTCGCGGTCGCCGAGCATGATCTCGCCGGCGTCAGCGCTTTCGAGGCCGGCAAGGATGCGTAGCAGCGTGCTCTTGCCGCAGCCGGAGGGGCCGACGAGGGCGATGAACTCGCCGGGACCGGCGTCAAAGCTGACGCCCTTGAGGATCGGATTGCCGGAGAAGGATTTTTCGATACCGCGAAGCGAAAGAGCGGTCATTCGGCGCTCTCCGTTTGCTTGGCACTGGTCGGATAGACTTCCTCGATGACGTCGTCGAGGACATAGGCGGTCATTCCGGGCACGGCGACGATATCGCTTTCAACGTCGTCGCCGAATTCATGCACGACCGCGCCGACCAGCCGCTCGCCCGGCATTTCGCGCACCAGCTTGTCGAGGATGAAGGCGGCCGACGGAGCCCAGGTGAGGGCGGTGTTCTCGAAACGGCCCTGCCAGGCCCAGTGCAGGTGACCGCTCGCGAAAAGCGCCACGTCATGGGCGGCGATCAGTTCGTAGAGACGCTTGCGTTGCGCCGGGCGGACGCTCCAGTAGCCCGTGTCGCCCTCATGCGGCTCGTCGACGAACAGCGGCTTGTGGGCAAACAGCGCGATGCGGCGGCCGCGACGCTCTTCGAGGGTTTCGCGGAGCCATTCGAACTGGGCTTCCTCCTCGTCGTCCTCATGACCGAGCAGGAGCGAATTTAGGCCGACGAAACGCCAGCCGTTGGTGTCTTCGAACCAACGGTCCTCTCCGACGAGGTCCCGCCAGCGGTTGAGGCGCTCGGCATTGACCGGCTGCTCGGACCCCGGCAGGTGGCCGACATCGTGATTGCCCGGCAGGATCAGCATTGGGATCGAAGTCTGCCGCATCAGGTCCATGCAGAAGGTGATATCGCCCGGCTTGTCGGCGCCATCGACGGTCAGATCCCCGGTATGGATGATGAGATCGGCGCGGGTATCCTCGATCCAGGTCAGCAGCGGCGCCCAGTTGCCGTTGAAATGCGACTTCTCCGGGCTGAAATGGGTGTCGGTAATCTGGATGATCTTCACGGCAGCTCTCCGGTCTCGCAAGTGCCCTCCACAGGTGGGGGAAGGCGTTTACGGTTCCTTAGAGCGCTATCGTGTCAGGCCGGTTACAGAGTTTTCCAGCGTTCTTTCATTTCTGTCATAGGACTGTAAAACAGGCCGGTTTCCGCCTGGCGGATCGCTTCATCGCGCATTCAAAATGCTCTCGGGCGAACAACGTCGCTGTCTTGAACCCACGGCCTCATTTCCTAAATCAATCTGCGGTCCACGGCGAAAAGGAAAGGAGGTCGCGATGGCTAATACGTTGTTTGACAAACCGCTGTTTGTGAAAACATCTCGCTATGTTCAAGAGCTTGCCAGCCTGGAAGACGTCTTCGACTTTCTCGACGAGTGGCCGATCGACAAAAGAGGCGACACATACGAGGTGTTGTCGAAGGCTTGTCGGATGGCCGCTCAGGGCATCTTCCCCTTGCCAGCAATCCGAGAGAACGTGCGCCGGTTCCTGCTGAAGGAGCGCGTGTTGGCGAACATCGAGGAGGTGCCTCTGTTCGCAAGAACCACGACCGACCGCAATCTCGGCTCATGAGACAGATAAAGCCCCGCGGCCGGTTCGGGTTACGGGGCTTTAGACGAACGAAGTTGCCCGGTCGTGTCAGGCGCACCATACGCCGCCTCCGCTATCGGAGCCGTGGGCAAGCGCTGGTGCTGGAGACGAGAACCTATGCGTCCGGATTATTCAACGGCACGTAGCCACGGCTTTTTCGGTCCAGCCAATCGAGCCTGGATTTACCGGACGCTCGGAGATAGGCGGCTGCCTTGAGGACAAGCGGATGACGCAAATCCTGTTTTTTCAGCCAATTCCTTGCTTTGCCCCTGTACCACCCCATCAGGGCGGCCTTTTCCGGTTCGTCACTGTATGCCCGCACCAGGAGCGTCAAAACTCCGTCTGAAAACGCGTAGACATCGTATTCGTAGTGGTAGTCGTAGAACCCGTCGCTGTCAGGTTCGGACGCATCGATATGATGCGAGACCTCCACCGTCATGGGCCACGCTGGAGCGCTCTGCCCGCGGAGGGCGGAAATCCGCCACAGGGCCACTCGTACCGGATAGTACAGTCGTTCAATCTGGGACAAATTCACCCGCCAACAAGTTTGCCTGCAAGGCACTGCATTTTACCCAAAGCGCTCGAAACCGCCGCCACGACTTCAGTCCTCCCGGCCTGTACCTCTACGATGGTCGTCTTCGATGGCATCGCCACACGATCACCAACGGCTCCGGGCTTAGTTCAGCCTTTTGCCGGTCTCGGCGTCGAACAGGTGCGCCCTCTCGGGATTGCCCTTCACATGTATCATTTCGCCGACGGCGATGTCGCGGTCTCGGGGGAACTCGACGGTCAGCATTTTCGAATGGCCGACTTCGACATAGCCGTAGGTCTGGCTGCCGAGCCGTTCGGCCACCATCAGTTCGCCGCTGAACCAGGCCTGTTCGGGGGAACAGGGGGTCAGCTCTTCGGGCCGAATTCCGAGCGTGACTTCCTCGCCGGCAAGCGTCCTTGCGCCTGGAATGCTGCCGGCCGCCGTCTTTCCCAGAAGTTTCAGGCTTTCTCCATCGGAGGCGATCTCCGCTGGCAGGGTGTTCATGGTCGGGCTGCCGATGAAGCGGGCGACGAACAGGCTCGACGGGTTGTGATAGAGATCGAGCGGCTTGCCGATCTGCTCCACCACGCCGCCGTTCATCACCACGATGCGGTCGGCCAGCGTCATGGCCTCCACCTGATCGTGCGTGACATAGACCGTGGTCGCCTTCATGCGGTTGTGCAGTTTTGCGATTTCCAGGCGCATCTCGACGCGCAGCGCAGCGTCGAGATTGGAAAGCGGTTCGTCGAACAGGAAAGCCGCCGGCTCGCGGACAATCGCACGGCCCATGGCGACCCGCTGGCGCTGGCCGCCCGACAATTGTGCCGGCCGGCGATCAAGATAATCCCTGATCTTCAGGACATCGGCAGCCTGACCGACGCGGCTTTCGATTTCACGGTCGTCGCCGCCGCGCATTTTGAGGCCGAACGACATGTTTTCCCGCACGCTCATATGCGGGTAAAGAGCATAGTCCTGAAAGACCATGGCGATGTTGCGCTCGGCCGGTGGAAGCAGGTTGACCGTGCGGCCTTCGATATCCAGTTCGCCGCCCGAGATCTCCTCCAGCCCGGCGATCATGCGCAGCAGCGTCGATTTCCCGCATCCGGAAGGGCCGACGAGAACCAGGAATTCGCCGCTTTGGATCTCGATATTGATGTCGTGGATGACCTGCAGGGCGCCATACGACTTCCGGATCTTCTTCAACGCTATGCCAGCCACGAGGTCCTCCCAAACATTTTCAAGCTTGACGCCACTTATCGATATCAATATCGATAATGATAACTTTGGAAATGTGCAACCGGCTGGATGAGTGAGATGGCCTATTTTTCCGCTAGATCGACATCGGTCAGATCGCCCAAGGCGGGCGCCGCCTTCAATGCGTTGAAGCGCGACATCATGCTCGGGACGCTGGCGCCGGGGACCGGCCTTACGGAATTGGAACTGGCGGCCCACTTCCAGTGCAGCCAGGGCACCGTCCGGGAAGCGCTCCTGCAACTTCAGGAGGAAGGGCTGGTCCGTCGTCGCGGGCATCGTGGGACGCAGGTTTCCGAGTGCACGGAAGACGAGGCAATCGAGATGTTCCGGCTGCGTCAGCAGATAGAGGGCAACGGCATGGCGCGCGTCATGCGCGCTCGCAGCCGCACGCTGGTCAAGGAACTCGAGAGCCTGCTCGACAAGATGCTGCTTGCGGCTGCGGCGGGTGACGAGTTGGAGCTTGCGGCCTTCGACCGCGATTTCCATCGGCGCATCTTCGAGGATGCCAACCTGCCGGCGCTTGATCCCATCCTTCACCGTTGCCTCGTGCATAATCACCGGTTCAAGATTTCCCGCAGCCCGATGGCGCGGGATCTCGAGGCGACGGCATTGCGGCATCGCAGCATCATCGACGCGATCGAAAGCGGTGATGCCGGGCGGGCGACCGCCGCCATGCGTCATCATATCGCGACCATCGTCGATCTCGGGCCTGAAGTTTTCCCGGAGGCGACACAGTGAACGACCTCTCTCAACTGTCGGACACGCTTTCGGACGAAATGCTGGCGCTGACGCAGCGGGTTGCGGCGGATCTCGGACCTCTGCCGGATCCGACGACCCTTCCGCCGGCGGAAGGTCGTGTACAGACGCTTGCCGCCAATGTGCGATGGAATGTCAATCTGCCAGCCATGGCAAACGTCGGGGAGGTTTGGGTAGCGGAAGATGCGCGCCTTGGTTCGGCCCACTGTCGCCTCAAGGTGTTCGTGCCGCCGGATGCCGCGGATGGCGCCATTCTGTTCGTGCATGGCGGCGGCTTCGCCTTCTGCTCGCCGGAAACCCATGAGCGTTGCGCGCGGGTTCTTGCGCTGGAAAGCGGCATGCCGGTCGTGATGCCCGATTACCGGCTGGCCCCGGAAGCGCCCTATCCGGCCGGGCTCATGGATGTCGTTGCGACGCTCCGAGGTCTTTTCGAGGCGACCGCCGGCGAAGGCGTCCGCCCTGGTCCCCTGGTCATCTCCGGCGACTCGGCGGGAGCCAACATTGCTCTGGCAGCGATACTGCATGAACAGGCCGAGGGCCGACGGCTGCCGGATGCCGCGCTGCTCTTTTACGGCACTTATGCGCGCTCTTTCGAAACGGCATCTTATGTCCGTTTCGCCGAAGGCCCGGCACTTACGCGCGGCAAGATGCAGCGCTACTGGTCGTTCTATGCCGGTCAGCGCGCAGTCGAGGATGATCCGCTTGCCTGCCCCCTTGCGGCGTCCGATGCGGCCTTGGTGGCGCTGCCGCCGCTTTATCTGATGGCGGCGGCGGTGGACCCGCTGCTTTCCGACACCGTGAGCCTGAGCCAGCGTCTCAGGGCTCTCGGCCGGGACGACGAGCTGCACGTCGTGCCGGGCGTCATCCACGGTTTCCTGCAGAACACCAATGAACTTTCGGCCGCGCGGGAGGCGTTGGCGGCCGCAGGCAGTGCAGCAAGGCGACTGACACAACGTCGATGACGTGAACGGATCAAGAGGAGGAGACTATGAAATTTCTGAAGACACTCGCGCTTAGCGCCGCTCTTGCGGCTTCGGCCGCATTCGGTCAGGCGAAAGCGGAAACCGTCCGCTTCTGGTACCATTTCGACAACCCGGCAAACCCGATGTCGGACCTGGTCAAGAAGTTCGAGACAGCCAATCCCGGCATCAAGATCGAAGCCGAGAACGTGCCGTGGAACAGCTACTACGACAATCTTTACACTGCGCTGGTTGGCGGCAATGCGCCGGATGCGGCGATGGTGAAGCTCTTCGCCCAGCCCCGGCTTGCGGAAATGGGAGCGCTGGAGCCGATCGGCAAGCAGCTGGACGCGTGGAAGGGCAAGGCCGACCTGCTGGACAACCTGCTCGACCTGAACAAGGGTCCGGATGGAAAGCAGTATTACCTGCCTATCCAGTACGTGGTCCTTTATCTCTATTACCGGACCGATCTCTTCCAGGCGGCCGGTCTGCAGCCGCCCAAGACCTGCGAAGATTTCCGCAATGCGGCGATCAAGCTCACCAATGCGCCGCAGACCTACGGCTTCGGCTTGCGCGGCGGCAAGGGTGGCTGGGACCAATGGGGCGCTTTCGTGCTCTCCCAGGGCGCCGAGCTGAAGCCGGGTGGCCTGACCAAGCCCGAGGCGATCGCCGCCAACCAATGGCTGGTCGACCTCTTTCAGAAGGACAAGGTCATTCCGCCGTCCGCGCCGAATGACGGTTTCCAGGAGATCGTCGCCGCGTTCAAATCCGGCAAGACGGCCATGACCATCCACCATATCGGTTCGTCCAAGGATCTCGTTGCGGCTCTCGGCGACAAGGTGTCCGCCGTGCCGGTTCCGAAATGCGGCAATGGTCAATGGACGTCTTACGGCGATGAGTCGCTTGCGATCTTCTCCTCGTCCTCGGTCAAGGACGCTGCCTGGAAGTGGATCTCCTTCCTGGCCGAGGGCCAGAACAACGTCGCCTTCAACGGCGCGACGGGCCAGCTGACCGTCACGAAGAGCGGCTCTGCCGACTGGAAGCTCCATGAGCGCCGTTTCGTCGAAGCGACCGTCCAATCCCTGCCGTTCGCCAGGGTGCTGCCGCAGAACTCCGCGGTCTCGGAATTCGTCAACACGGCCTGGCAGACCAACATGCAGCGGGCGTTGACCGGCCAGATCACGCCCAAGCAGATGATGGAACAGTTGCAGACGCTGTTTGCCCAGTAAAAGTCGCCTCCGGTCCCGGCACGTCCTGTGTCGGGGCCTCTTTCCCCGCCTCGAGGCTGGATCCGCATGTCCCGATCGAACCATTCTACCGTGGAGCGCCGCACGCTGTTCCAATGGCATTCTGAGCGGCTTCTGCCGTACTGGCTGCTTGCACCGGCTGTCGTGGTGACCGTCGTCATCGTCTTCATGCCGATGGTGCAGGCCGTCTTCACGAGCTTCTATGACTTGATCCTGTTTCGCCCCAATGCCAGCAAGTTCGTGGGCTTCGGCAACTACATCAAGCTGTTCAACGATCCGGTCTTCTGGACGGCGTTGTGGAACACCGTCATCTGGATCGGATTGACCGTGCCATTGCAGATGGGGCTCGGGCTTGTCGCGGCCCTGCTCCTCAATCGCGAGTTTCCCTGGCGTGGGTTGGCACGGGCGCTCATCATCATTCCCTGGGCGCTCCCGAGCGTTGTGATCGCGCTGATGTGGCGCTGGATCTATGACCCGAACACGGGCGTGCTCAATGATATCCTCATCTACCTGTCGATCATCCAGTCCGCAGTTCCGTGGCTCGCCGATCCCAACGTGGCGATCTATGCGATCATCGCCACCCTGACCTGGCAGGGCTTTCCCTTCTTCGCGGTGATGATCCTTGCCGGCCTTCAGGGCATTCCGCGCAGCCAATATGAAGCGGCGTCGATCGATGGCGCTTCCACCTGGCGGCAGTTCGTCCATATCACGCTGCCGGGCATCGCGCCGGTGCTCGCGACCGCCGGTTTGCTGCGGGTGATCTGGGTCGCCAATTCCATGGACGTCATCTTCGTCATGACCGGCGGCGGCCCCGGTTATGCCACGCACACCCTGCCGCTTTATGCCTTCATCAAGGCGCGCCAGAACCTCGATTTCGGCTACGGCACCGCGATCGCCGTCACCTTCACGATCCTGCTCGGCGCCTTCGTGGTTCTCTATCTCTCCCGCACGATGCGCGAGGTGGAACGATGAAACAAAGTGCACTTCGCCGGATCATCACCACCGACCTTCCGGTCCTGCTGATCGTCCTCTTCGCCATGGCGCCCTTCGCCTGGATGATCCTGACATCGCTGACGCCGACCGCGGTGTTGAATGCCACGGGCGTGTCGCTTTCGCCGCTCGGCTGGAGCCTCGACAACTACGTGCGGCTCATCGAGCAGACATCCTTCCTCAAGAACATGCTGGACAGCCTGATCATCGCCGCCGGCACGGTTGTCGTCGGGCTGATCGTCTCGGTCACGGCGGCCTATGCCTTTTCGCGCTTCCGGTTTCCGGGCCGCAAGCTGCTGATGCTGCAGTTCCTTCTGATCAACATGTTCCCGATCGTGCTGCTCATCCTGCCGCTCTTCGTGCTGATGCGCCGTTTCAACATCCTCGACACCCATTTCGGTCTGATCCTCGCCAATGCGACGGTGGCGATCCCATTCGCGGTGTGGATGCTGACGAGCTATATCGGCGCCATTCCGAAGAGCCTCGACGAAGCGGCCATGACCGACGGATGCTCGCGCCTGACGGCGCTGCGCAGGATAGTCCTGCCGCTGACCATGCCGGGCATCATCTCGACCGGCATCTACATCTTCATCACCGCCTGGAACGAATATCTCTACGCGCTGACGCTCGGCGGGCGGAACGTGCGCCCGGTCACGGTCGCGATCCAGACGCTGATCGGCGAATACCAGATCGAATGGGGACTGCTGGCGGCAGGCGCAGTGGTCGGCGCAATGCCCGCGACCATCCTTTTCCTTCTCGTGCAGCGGCGCCTGATCGGCGGGCTGACCCAGGGCGCGGTCAAGGGATGAGGCCAAGGAATGGTCGGCGTAGCCGACGAAACGGAATGTAAAAGAGGATGTAACAATGAACCCCATCGGGTTGATTTCCATGCAGTATGCAAGGCCCTTCGCGGCCGAGCATTTTCCGCTGTTTGCAAAGATGCGTCAGCACGGTTTTGACTTCGTGGAGCTTCTGGTCCCGGAAGCCGGCGAACTCGACATCCGGGAAACGAAGAAAGCGCTCGACGATGCCGGTCTCGGCGTCGTGCTCGCCGCTCGCGTCAACCTGCAGCGCAATCTTGCGTCGGCCGATGTCGAAGCCCATCGCGCCGGTGTCGAATACCTGAAATATACGGCCGATTGCGCGGCAGGCCTCGGTTCGAAGATCGTCGGTGGGCCGCTGACGGGCAATCCGCTCGTATTCGCCGGTCGTGCCCCGCAGCCGGTCGACGAGGCCGAACGGCTGGCCCGCAAGGAGCGTTGCGTCAAAGGCCTGAAGGAAGCCGGAGACCACGCTGCCAAAATGGGTGTTTTGCTGGCCGTCGAGCCGCTCAACCGCTTCGAAAGCGACGTTCTTTGCACCACGCAGCAGGCGATGGAACTGCTGGATGCCGTCGATCATCCAGCCGTCAAGCTGATGCTCGACACCTTCCACATGCACATGGAGGAAAGCTCAATCGCCGAGGCCATCCGGCTTGCCGGTGACCGGCTGGTGCATTTCCAGGCCAACGAAAACCACCGCGGCTTCCCAGGCACGGGTTCCACCGATTGGGTCGATGTCTGCCGGGCGCTGCACGAGATCGGCTACAAGGGGCCGGTTTCGCTGGAGCCGTTCCGGCGCAACGACGACCGCTTCGGCGTGCCGTTCGCCCAATGGCGTCCGCCGCACGAGGATGAGAGCGATCGCCTCGCGGCCTCGAGCGCATTCATGAAATCCCATCTCCTGCTTACGGAATATCGTCGATGACTTTGAAAATCGGTTGGATCGGTTGCGGCGTTCACGCAACTCAGATGCTGCTTCCCCAACTCGTGCGCCATGACGTCGAGATCGTCGCGCTGTGCGATATCGATGGCAAACGCCTGAAGGACGCCGGCCGGCAATTTGGCGTCGCCAACCTGACGACGGACGCGCAGACCCTGCTTTCGACCCGCGGCATCGATGCGGTCGGGATGGCCGTCGGCCCGGATCAGCACCTCGCCTTCGGCAAGGCGGCGCTCGAACGAGGCTTGCCTGTCTTCATGGAAAAGCCGCCATCGGGTTCCGCCGCCGGCGCGCGGGAACTTCTGGCCGCTTCGGAAAAGGCGAACAAGCCGCTGCTGCTCGGCTTCATGAAGCGCTATTCGATCGGCAACCGCATGGCGGCGAATATCGTCAAGTCCGGCCGCTTCGGGGAGGTGTTCGGCTTGACCGGTTATTACATGACGGCACCGGGCTATTTCGCCGGCAATGTCGATTATACCGGCTTTTTCCTGCATCACTGCGTGCATTACATGGACCTGGCGTCCTTTCTGGTGTCACCCGTTCGTTCGATCTCGACGCGCAAGGCGGAGAAAGCGCCGGGCCGGCTGCTGTTCCATGTCGCCTTCGAGTTCGAATGCGGAGCGATCGGCAACATTGCCATGGGTACGATCCAGTCACGCGGCACGCCGGTCGAGCGGATCGAACTGATGGGCGACCACCAGCGTATCGAGGTGGAGGACGTGATCGAAATCCGCTGGCATCGCAATCCACCCTTCAAGATCAACGACCTGGGCGCAACGCTGAAGGAAGACTGCGACACGCTGACGTGGAAGCCGAACTTCACCGCCGCAGCCAACGAGGATCCGAAGGGTTACCATTCGTTGCTGGCCGATGTGGTTCCCGCGCTCGGGGGAGCGACGACTCCCGCGCCGACGATCGCCGATGGCGTGATTGCCATGGAGCGTCTGGAAACGGTTCGACGCGAGCTCGCGCTTTGAGGGGGATCCGGCCCCTGTCTGCCGTCGTCAGGCATGTTTCCGCTACTTCATGGATACCGGCAGTCGGGCCGCAAAGTCCATCCTGCGGGGGTGCCCGCAGGATCGACCGGTAACGGAACGGCGTTGGTCAAATCTTGGCACTTTCGCCCGCTTCCTTGAGTGAGGCGAATTTCATCGTCACGCTCTTGAGATTGTCGTCCAGCCACTTGGCCATGGCGATCTCTTCCTCGAGATTGCTTTTCAGCGCCGGCGCCAGTCCCGGAAAGCCGCCATGTTCGGCGATGGTGATGAGCGACTTGTAGGCGGCGATCTCGTAATTCTCGAAAGCGAAATTGGCGAGCGAGTTCTTGATGATTTCGTCGCCGGCAACGCTGTGTCCCATCGCCGCAATGCTGCCAGTAAAGGACAATGCCATGTCCTTCAAGCTGGAATGATCTTCCGAAAGACTCTTGAGAACGTCTTCGATCCTGGCGATCTGACCGTCCGTTTCACGGATATGCTGCTCGAGCCGCGCCGCCACTTCCGGATAGTTTTCGATCCGCGAGACCTGCGGCTTCATGATCGACAGGGCCTGGTTTTCCATGGCGTGCGCGTTCTTGAGGCCGGTCACGAAGATGGAGCGGGTTTCGGATGTATCTGCCATCGCATTTCCTCTTTGGTTGTGTGGGACCCACTAACTGAGAGAAGGAGCGATAGTTCCAGGCCGCTCAGGCCCGGAGAGTATCCGGGGATCCAGCTCCGGGGGCGTGCTCGGGAAGAAAGCTATGATTTTCGGCTGCTCATCGAATGCGCAGCCATCCTGTCGCCGGATTTTTCGCTTTCCGCCGATTGGATCAGGTCGATGCGATCACGGCACGAGGCAATGCTGAGTGCGGCCTGGACCGACGCATCCAGCGGCACCCTGTTCGAAATGAACGCGGAATTCCACCTCGGCATCAGCGCAGCGTCTGGAAACCGCTATATCGAGGAAGCGATGAACCGCCAGAACCAGCTTCGTCGTCTATCCAACTACAACTGGCAGCGTGGCGCTGATCGCGTAGCCGTTACCTGTCGAGAGCATCTGGAAATACTCGAGCGGCTCGAGGCGGGCGATAACGAAGTCGCGGCGGCTCTCATGCGCAAGCATCTGACCGGCGCCCGCGGGACCTCGAAGACGAAAAACTGAATTTTGTACCATAAAAACCTGTCGCGACTATTGCGCTGGGTTTTCGAAGACCCTGAAAGAAAAGGCAAAGCTTGCCGAGCGCTGTTCCCCCGCTCGCAGCACGAAAAGTCCGGAATCACTGCCAGGAGGAAAACCAAAGGCGCCGGCAACGTGCGATACGGGTTCGAGGCAGACATAGTTCGCGGTGCGATGAGCGACGAGGTGTTTCAGTTCCGGCCCAGCCGTCAACGTGGCCTCGATGCCTCCGTTGGTGACAACCGTGGCCCGCTGCCAGTCCGAAAGAAAAAGGGTATGGGCCTCGTTCAGCAGGATTTCCGCACTGCGCGCTTCAGATCGGGTTCCGTCTGGAACGCCCGCGTTACCTGGCGGCCAAATCTTGCCGGCATCGCAGGATGCCGGCCTGCCGAGATCAGCCGCAAAATACGGATGCCAGCCCAATCCGCCCGGCATGGAGGCCTGTCCTGTATTGGCCATTGAAAGCTCGATATCGAGCCGGTCGTTGCCGAGCACGAAGCGCTGTACAGCGCGGAAATCGAAGGGCCAGTCCGGATCGGCCCGGTAGTCCAGCACCAGTTCGATCCGATCGGTGCCGAGCGAGGCCACCTGCCAGGCGCGGCGATGGGCCGGGCCATGCTGGGCATCGGTCCGAAGCGCCGGGTGCGGTAGAACTTCATGGCGCTTGCCGTCATGCATGAAAGCCGCACCGACGAGCTTGTTGTGATAGGGAAACAGCGGGTAGGCGCCGGCCTTCGGCCAGTTCAGCGGCTCGAACTCCGGACCGGCGGTCGGCACCAGGATATCACCCAGCCGGTCATGGACGAGATGGGTCATCCGGCCGCCGTTTTCAGGCAGGAAGCGAGCCTCAAGCGGCCCGCTTCGAATGCTTGGCCAATCCTTCTCCGTCATGTCAGGCGAAGGCATAGGACCCGTCCGGCCGCTTCGGCACGCGACGCTGCCAATGGACATAGCCGTCCTCCTGCATCGCCTTTTCGTCCATCTCGACACCCCAGCCGGGACGGTCCGGGCGAAGCTCGAGATAACCGTCCTTCGGCAGGTAGGGATCGGCGACGTAGCGTGCCGACGCTTCCCGGGTCTCGACTTCGGTCCCGCCATAGACGTAGGCCTGACCCGTCGGCAGGCGGTATTCGAGGATCTTGAAATTCTGCTGGGCGGCGGAGAAATGCACGTTGACCGCGGTTGCCAGAGGTCCCATCGGGTTGTGCGGGGCCACGCCGACATAAAACGCCTCGGCAAGCGTCGCGATGCGGCGCATTTCCGAAAGCCCGCCGACGACACAGATGTCCGGCTGGATCAGATCCGCACCCTTCACCTGCAGCAGACGCAGGAATTCGTAGCGGCTGTAGAGGCTTTCGCCCGTTGCCAGCGTGCATTCGAGCCCCTGCTTGAGTTCGCCCCATGCCTCGATGTTTTCCGGCCGGAGCGGCTCCTCGTAGAACAGCGGGTCGTAAGGTGCGAGTGCGTTGCCAAGCTGCCGGGCGGCGGCGGGCTCGTAGATTTTGGCATGCGCGTCGAAGGCGATCTCGTAGTCGTCGCGAACCGTCTCGCGGAGCTGGCGAAAATAATCGGCGGAGGCCTTCACGACGTTGCCCCAGCGGTTGGTATGCATATCGATCCGCCAGGGGCTGAGCTTGAACGCGGTGAACCCCCAGCCTTCGTTCAGCCGGTCGAATTCGTCGCGCGCCGCCGGTGCGTCCGGCGCGGTGTAGACGCCGGCATAAACCTTGATCTTGTCGCGCACCTCGCCGCCGAGAAGCTTGTAGACGGGCAGGCCCGCAGCTTTCGCAGCCAGGTCCCAGAGGCAATGGTCGAGGCCGGCGATCGCCGCAAGCCCCATGGCGCCGGGAGGAAACCGGCTCTGCTGGATCATCAGATTGACGAGGTAGTCTACCCGCGTCGGGTCCTGACCGGCAACAAAGCCGTAAAGATAGTCGAGAAGCGGTGGCAGCGCCTTGTCCGGCCCGTGGTTGTAGCATTCGCCCCAGCCGGTCAGGCCGTCGTCGGTATCGAGCGCGACGATGACGCGCGGGCGGTCCTTGTCGCGGGTCATGAAAACCCGCATCCGGTCGATCTTCATCTTCTGTGTCCTTACTTGCCGAAATACTGCCGACGCGACACACGCGTCTGCACATAGAGATGCTCGCCCCAGGTGCCCGGCGCATAGGCGCCGCTATCCGGCTGAACCTGTACGGAAAGATTGCCCTGGCTCGGGTAGCGGGCAACGAATTCCTCGTCGATATCGCAACCCAGTCCCGGCGCGTCCGGCACTACGATCAAGCCGTTTTCCTGGACCGGATGCGGCACGATCACGCTCTTGCGCCCCTCCCAGTCGTCGTCGAGGCGTTCCAGGATCAACGCATTCGGGATCGCGGCCATCAAATGCAGAGCGGCATATTCGGCGACCGGCCCGAGCGAGCCGGAATGCGGCGCGAACTGGATGTGGTGCGCCTCCGCCATGGCGGCAATCTTCTTCATCTGGGTAATGCCGCCGGCGCGTCCGGTATCCGGCTGGATGATGTCGACCAGTTCCTTCTCGATCAGCTCGCGCTCACCGAAAATCGTGGCGCTGCGTTCGCCGGCGGCAAGTGGCACATGCGCTGCATCGCGGATGCGGCGGTAGCCGTCTACGTTCTCCGGCGCGATCGGGTCTTCCACCCACATCAGCTCATAAGGCTCGAGCTTGCGCACCAGCCGGCAGGCATCGGCGGGCGTCATCCATGGCGCACCGTGAAGGTCGATGGCGATATCCATCTCGTCGCCGACCGCTTCGCGCAACGTGGCGACCTTTCGGACTGGATCGGAAACGCCGCCGCATTTGATCGCCTTGATGCCGCGGCTCTTCACGGCAAGCGCCTGTTCCACGGTATTGGCATGCGAATAGATCGGAATATGGTCGCGAACCTTGCCGCCGAGCAGGTTCCAGACGGGCACGCCGAGCGCCTTGCCCTTGATGTCCCAGAGCGCCATGTCGATGCCGGTCATGGCACCGCCACCGACCGTGCCGAGCATGCCGTGGCCCATCATGGCGATCATCATCTTCTGCCACAGCTTTTCGATATGCGTCGGGTCCTCGCCGATCAGGAGCGGCGCGAGATCCTTGATCGCCGTCTCGATGACGCGCGGCCAGCCGGAGCATTCGCCGATGCCGGTAATCCCCTCGTCGGTATCGATCTTCAGGAACAGCCAGTTGCGGGTGCCGCCGAAATAACCTCGTTCGGACGATCCCGGACCGGAAGAAGCAGACGCGTCGTCGGACGCCCATTTTGAACGGTGCGGCTGGCCCACATGCATGAGAAAGGTGCGGATTCCTGTGATCTTCATCGCACAGAACTTCTATTCTTGACGTTGCTGGGATCGATGTGGGGGCTTGGCTCGATGTACCGGAACCGCTTGGAGCGATCGCGATCGCGGGGATCCGGCCGGGGAATGGCCGAAATCAATGCCTGCGTGTAGGGGTGATCGGGATTGTTGCAGACCTTGTCCGCTCCGCCGACTTCGACAAGCCGGCCGCGATACATGACGCCGACGCGGTCGCACATGTAGCGAATGACGCCGATATCGTGGCTGATGAAGATGTAGGCGAGCTTGAGCTCGTCCTGCAGCCGCATCAGGAGATCCAGCACCTGGAAGCGCACCGAGACGTCGAGCGCCGAGGTTGCCTCGTCCGCCACGATGATGCGCGGATTGAGCGTGATCGCCCGCGCGATGCCGATGCGCTGGCGCTGACCGCCGGAAAAGGCGTGCGGGTAGCGTTCCCGCCCTGCCGGATCGAGGCCGACCTGATCCATCAGGTGGCAGACCCGCTCGTCGAGTTCCTTGCCCTTCGACAGGCCGTTGACCAGCAGCGGCTCGCCGATCACCTGCGCGACCGTCATGCGCGGGTTGAGCGAGCCGAACGGGTCCTGGAAGACCATGCGCAGCTCGCGACGGGCGGCTTTCAGTTCTTTTCCCTCGAGCTTGGCGAGATCGACCACCCTGCCATCGGCGCGCCGGTAGTGCATTTCGCCGGATGCCGGATCGTAGAGCCGCATGATCGAGCGGCCCAGCGTCGTCTTGCCGGAACCGCTTTCGCCCACGATGCCGAGCGTCTCGCCGGGCAGGAGAGCGATCGACACATCGTTCAGCGCCTTCATCTCCCCGAAATGCATGGAGAGGTTGCGGATGTCGAGGATCGGTTCGGCACTCGTGTCGAGCGGCGGTCGGGCGAGGCGGATTTCCGCCTTCTGCTCCAGCTTCAGCACGGAGCCGATAAGCATCTTCGTATAGGGATCCTTCGGAGTATGGAAAATCTGGTCGACCGGCCCGTATTCCTTGATGACGCCGTGATGCATGACCAGCACGTCGTCGGCAATCTGTGCCACCACGCCCATGTCATGGGTGATGAACAGCACGGCCATTCCGGTCGTCTGCTGCAGGCGCTTGATCAAGTCGAGGATTTCCGCCTGGGTCGTCACGTCGAGCGCGGTGGTCGGCTCGTCGGCGATCAGCAGCTGCGGTTTGCACGCAAGCGCCATGGCGATCATGGCGCGCTGGCGCATGCCGCCGGAATACTGGAAGGCGTAGCGGTCGAGCGCCTGTTCCGGATTGGGGATCTCCACCTGCCGCAGCAGTTCGGCGGCTTCCTTGCGGGCCTGCGCCTTGCTCATGTTCAAATGCAGCCGCAGCACTTCGGTAATCTGGTCGCCGACGGTGTGCACCGGCGAAAGCGACGACATCGGCTCCTGGAAGATCATCGCGATGTCGCGGCCGCGGACGGCGCGGATCGCCTTGCTGCGCGGATCAAGCCTCGCCAGGTCGACCGACGTGCCGTCCTGGCGATTGAGGATGATCGAACCGGAGGCGATGCGACCGGGCGAGTCGATGATCTGCAGGATCGAGCGGGCGGTGACGGATTTGCCGGAGCCGCTTTCGCCGACCACGCAAAGGGTCTTGCCGGGCTCGATCGAAAACGAAATGTCGTTGACCGCCTTGAAGATGCCGGTGCGAAGCGGAAACTCCGTCACCAGGTTCTTCACGTCGAGCAGCGTCTTGCCCGCTGCCATCGAAGGACGGGGCGTGATGGATAGGATATCGGTCATCCGCGCCTCACTTGTTGTACGGGTCGGCCGCATCACGCAGACCGTCGCCGAAAAGGTTGAGTGCCATGACGGCGATGACGACCGCGAGCCCCGGCATGAACAGCCATGGCGCGGTGGCGATGGAGCGGATGTTCTGCGCCTCGCGCAGAAGAACGCCCCAGGAGACTGTCGGCGGCTGCAGGCCGAGGCCGAGGAAAGAGAGCGATGTTTCCGCCAGGATCATCGCCGGCACGGCCAAGGTCATCGAGGCGATGATATGGCTCGAGAAGCTTGGCAGCATGTGACGGAAGATGATCCGGCCCTCCGAGACGCCGTCGAGACGAGCGGCGGCGACGAATTCCTCGGTTCGCAGCGACAGGAAGCGGCCGCGCACGACGCGGGCAAGTTGCGCCCAGCCGGTGAACGACAGGATGACGGTGATCATCATGTATTGCAGTGCCGCCGGCCACCCCTGCGGCAGGGCTGCGGCGAGCGCCAGCCAGATCGGAATGGTCGGCAGCGACAGCACGAAGTCGATGACGCGCTGCATGACGAAGTCGATCCGGCCGCCGTAGTACCCGGAAATGCCACCGAGCACGATGCCGAGCAGCAGCGACAGGAACACGCCGACCAGGCCGATCGACAGCGAGATCTGTGCACCCTGCACCGTGCGGCTGTAGACGTCGCGTCCGAGACGATCGGCGCCGAAGAGGTAGAGCGGCTTGCTGTCGTCGGTGGTGGCGATCAGGTGGATGTCGGTCTCGAACAGGCCAAGCACTGAATAGGTGTAGCCACGCCCGAAGAACTGGATGGGAATCTTCGTATTGGTATCCTCGACGAAGAGGGCGGCAAGCGTGTTCGGATCGCGCGTCAGCTTCATCCCGTAATAATACGGGCCAAAACTGAACCCGTTGGCCGTATCGAGGAAATGAATGCTCTGCGGCGGATGGAAGGTTGAACGGGCGTTCTGCAGGATCGGGTCGTTGATCGCGAAAAAGCCGGGGAAGATCGCGACAATGTACATCGCGACGGTGACGACAAGGGCGGCCATGGCGAGCTTGTGCCGCTTGAAGGCCCACCAGATCAGCTGCCATTGCGCCGCGACGGCGACGCGATCGGGGCGATCGTTAAGGATGGTTGCATCGACCATTCGGGCCTCCTATTCGAGCCGGATGCGCGGATCGACCAGCGCAAGCAGGATGTCGCTGATCAGCGAGCCGATCAGCGTGAGAGCGCAGATCAGGAGCACGAAGGCGCCTGCGAGATACATGTCCTGCGCCATCAGCGCCTGGAGAAGCAGGGGCGCCGCTGTCGGCAGGTTGAGCACGATCGCCACCACGACCGAGCCGGAGATCAGGTTGGGCAGAAGCCAGGCGATCGTCGAGATGAATGGGTTGAGCGCGATGCGCAGCGGGTATTTGATCAGCAGCCGGAACTCCGAGAGCCCCTTGGCACGAGCGGTCGTGACGTAAGGTTTGGGCAGCTCGTCCAGCATGTTGGCGCGCATGACGCGGATCAGGCTCGCAGTCGAGGATACCGCGAGGATCGCCACCGGCAGCCACAGACGCGACAGAAGGTCGAGCGTCTTGGCAATGCTCCAAGGCGCCGTCTCGTATTCCGGTGAGAAAAGGCCGCCCACATCCGCGCCGAACTCGACGGCGGCGATATACATCAGCACCAGCGCCAACAGGAAAGACGGGATCGACAGGCCGAAGAACGTGAAGGCCGTGAATGCATAGTCACCGATCGAATATTTCTTGACCGCCGAGTAGACGCCGATCGGCAGCGCGATCGCCCAGGTGGCGATCAGGCTTGCGAGCGCGAGGACCAGGGTCAGCGCCATGCGTTCCCAGATAAGGCCGGAGACCGGTTGCTGCCATTCGAACGAGATGCCGAAATCACCGCGGGAAAGAATTCCCCAGATCCATTTCAGATATTGCACCAGCATGGACTGGTCGAGGCCGAACCGCTCGCGGAGTGCGGCTGCGGTGTTCTGATCGACCACTTCGTTGGAAGAGGCAAGCGTCGCGATATAGGTAGTGACGAAGTCGCCCGGCGGAAGCTGGATCAGAACGAAGGCGAGGAAGCTGACCGCAAACAGCGACGGGATCATCCATAGCAGACGTTTGATGATAAATTTCAGCATGCAAAGCTCGCAATTCGGATTGCACGGCATGCCAATACGAAAGCCTTCGACCGTCGTTCGGGCAGGTGATGCAATGGGACCGGAAGGGTGCCGCCGCCGGTCGGGCGGCGGCACAGTTGGAGTAATTCAGCTCGTGCCCACTCAGCTCGTGAACGTGAACTGCTGCGGCAGGGCAGGGCCGGGGTTCGGCCAGGACCAGCTGTCCGGCTGTTTTTCCGGAACATTGCGCAGGTTGTTGCGGATCACGCCGAAGCCACCCACAGCGAGGCAGATCCCCATGACTTCGAATTCTTCCGCAGCGATATCGAAGACCTGCTTCATGATCGCGCCGCGCTTGTCGACATCGGCCGTGGAACGAGCTTCGTCATAGAGCTTGAAGCGCTTCTTCTGGCTTTCCGGGGGCTCTTCGCCCTTGGCGCCGTTGGACGTGTACCAGAGCGTCCACGGAATGGCGTAACGCGATCCCTGCGGATGGAAGGCGAAGAAGTCGCGCGGATCGAGCATCGGGTCGAGGCCGCCGGGACCTGGCCAGACCTGCGCATCATGGGCGTTGTCGTCGCCTCTCGTATAATAGAGGGCGCGTTCGATGGTGTTGACCTTCATGCTGATACCGATCTTCACCCAATGCGACTTCACCAGTTCCAGCACGTCGACGAGGTCGGGATAGAGCGTCGGGATGACGTCGACCGCGAAGAAGAGCGGCTCGCCGTCAGGCCGCAGACGGATGCCATTGGCATTCTTCTTGTCGAGGCCAGCCTTGTCGAGCATGGCATTGGCCTTGTCCGTCGCAAATTCGGTGAACTGCCGTGCCAGCTTCTCGTGATACCACGGGTGGCCGGGGCGCGGGCCGGTCTGGTAGCCCTCGCTCTGCCCGAAATAGACGATGTCGATGATTTCCTGGCGGTTGATGCCCATCGAAAGGGCCTGGCGGAACGACTTGTCTGCAAAGATCTTCCGCAGCACCGGATCCTTGTGGGTCATGTTGAGGTAGAGCGAGCACTGCTGCGCGGCGGACGGTACGAGCGACAGCAGGCGGTAATCGCCCTTCTTCATGTTCTGCGACAGCGTCGGCTTGTTCGCGAGCGAATTGATATGGCGCTCCTGAATGTCAATTTTGCCGGAGATGACGTTGAGCATCAGCGACTCGACGTCCTGCGAGATGCCGAAATTCAGCTCGTCGACATAGGGCAGCTGGTTGCCCTCGGTATCGACCTGCCAGAAGTAAGGATTGCGAACCATCAGCACCCGGGTGGCGCCGCCGGAATAGGCCTCCTTGATCATCCAGGGATCGAGCACCGGCTTCTCGGCATTGCCCCAGCGCTGCGGAATTTCGATGTCGCCGCACTTGGCGCGGAAGAGGTCCGGCCAGCTCGATGAACCGGCCGCTTTCACGTCCGCATCGAGGTTCGGGTTGTATTTCGGCAGGAACTTGCTGCAGTAGTGCTTGGCGAACAGCGTCGGATGCTGGCCGAGCGGGGTCGCAAGGTTTTCCAGATAAAGCGCGTTGGCTGCGGCGAAGGTGAACTTGACGGTGTAGTCGTCGATCTTTTCGACCACGACCGGCTTGCCGGCCACGGAAATCTGCGCCGGCGTCGAGCTGTAGAGTTCCTTGTTCTTGACGACATCCTCGATGGCGAACACCACGTCGTCGGCCGTGAACGGATGGCCATCCGACCACTTCGCGCCCTTCAAGAGGTAGAAGGTGAACTGCGAGGCATCCGCATTGACTTCCCAGCGCTCCGCGAGATTCGGCAGAACCTGGGTGAAGTCCATGTTCCAGCGCACCAGGCCCTGATTGCCGACCATGCGCAGGATACCGTTATGGTCAGACGAACCGCGAAGGCCGCGCCGCAGCGTGCCGCCGTAGGTGCCTATCTTTTCCCACGGCTTCACGACCATCGGGTTCTTCGGAAGACGTTCGGCAAGCGGCGGAAGCTTGCCGTCCTTGACGAGGGCCGCAAGCTGCGGCGCCTCCTTGGTCGCAGCCGCGCTGGCGCTGCCGCCCGCAACTGACAGGGCAACGGCCCCGCCAACGCCTGCAAGGAACGTCCGGCGGGTAACGCCGGAAGACATATTTTCGTCGTCGCGCATTAATTTCCTCCCAAATGAACCGCCGACCTGAAAGGCGATCGATGGCAGGTTCCCTGCCGCCACGACCGCCGAGGACCTCCATCCCATCGGCTAAAACGACCATAAGCAGGTTTTCAGATGATTACAAGTATTGACAGATTTTTACAGGTTAAATACTGCTGGTGAAAAAGAGCCATGTCGACAGGGAGGAGACGCATGACTTTCAGCGAAGACTCGCGCCAAAAATTGAAGAGCGTCTCGACAGCCACGCTGACCTCGGTGCTTCTGAAGCACGGCCTGCGAAACGTCTTCATTCGCAACATGCACAAGATCAACAAGGGCGCTCCGCGCCTCGTCGGAGCCTTCGAGCAGACGGTTTTCGAGGATTTCGTCGAAGAACGCGTGGGGGCGGGCGAGGGTATTTTCGGGCTTTATCCGCCGGAAGCCGAAGCCGAGCAGGCGTTTCGCGAATGGAGACGTGAAAAGGGACGTTGATGAACCAATCGGGCGTGATAGCGGCCGCGAAGGCGGAGCCTCGTTTCAGCGATATCATCTACGAGAAGATCGTAGGCATGATCGCCGACGGCCGTTTTCCCATCAACGAACGCCTTCCCTCCGAGCCGAACCTTGCAGTCATGTTCGGTGCATCGCGGCCTGTGGTGCGCGAAGCCCTGGAGCGGCTTCGCAGGGATGAGTTGATCGTGTCTCGCAAGGGATCCGGCTCCTATGTGCGGCAGCGGCCGGACTCGTCGGTGCTGAGGCAGGTTCCGGTCGGATCGCTTGCCGACGTCCAACGCTTCTTCGAATTCCGCGCCGGACTTGAGGCGGAAGCGGCAGAACTGGCAGCCCGCAACTGGCAGGCCAATGACAGGATCCGTATCCTTTCGGCGCTCGCTGCCCTCGAACACTGTCTGGAAATCGGCGAACTCGGTGCGGAAGAGGACCAGTACCTGCACGACGCCATCGCCGCGGCGACCGGCAACCAGTTCCACGTCACCGTCCGTGATTGGTTCCGACCACATTTTTCGATCGGCATGTCGGTGACCCGCAGCCTCAGCCTGAAGCGGACGCCGCTGCATGTGCGGCACGTGCAGGACGAGCATCAGGCGATCGTGGAGGCGATCCTGGCACGGCGGGAAACGGCGGCCCATGACGCCATGAAGAACCATATACTGAATGCGCGCGCCCGCATGTTCCAGGGCGTGGGAGGCTAGGAGGCCTTCGATTTCATGCGATGCGAGGCATCGCGAGGAGGGGTGTTGAAACGGATTGCGATAACAGGTGGCGCGGGCAACATCGCCACGCAGCTTCGGGGATTTCTGCGCCCCGAGGTGGAACACATCAGGCTGATCGACATCAGGCCGGCGAAAGAACTCGCGTCGAACGAAAGCTTCTTCGAGGGCGACCTCGCGGATGCAAGCGCCATGCGTGCCGCACTCGAAGGCATGGACGGCGTCATTCACCTCGGCGGGCTTCCCCGCGAGGCCGATATCGGCGACATGCTGCAGAGCAATATTCTTGGCACGTACAATCTGTACGATGCCGCCCGCGCCAACGGCACGAACCGCGTCGTCTTCGCGTCCAGCAACCACGCGACCGGCTTCTATCCCCGTTCGCAGACGATCACGCCCCTCGACGTGCCGCGGCCCGACACCCGCTACGGCCTGTCGAAATGCTGGGGCGAGATGGTCGCCGGGTTTTATTACGACAAGGCGGATATCCGCACGCTATCGATCCGCATCGGCAATGCCGGTCCCTATCCGAACAGCGAACGGGCGGCGGCGATCTGGATCAGCCCGCGCGACCTGTTCCAGCTTGTGAAGATCGGCCTCACCCATCCCGACATCGCTGCCGCGGTCGTCTACGGCATGTCGCGCAACGATGCCGGTTGGTGGAAGGATGAACTTGCCGAGCGGCTCGGCTACCGGCCACAGGATTTCTCGCGCGATCATCTGCGCCTCGAGCCGGTGGATGAAAGCCCGCTTGCCGCATTCTTCCAGGGCGGAGGTTTCTGCGATCCTCAGCACGACGGGACAATCCGGCTCCGGGACGAGAACGGACTGATCGTATTCACGGAGGCTGTGCGATGAGCGAAACAAAGATCATCACACCGAAGGTTCGCCGCGTCATCGACTTTCCCCTTAAGGTCGGAGAGTCCCCCACATGGGACGCGCGCACCGGCGATCTCTGGTTCGTCGACATCCTCGCACCCGCGGCAATCTGCCTGCGGGCCGGCGGCGCCGTTGATCGGTTCGAAATGCCGGCGAAGATCGGCTGCCTGGCTCTTTGTGAAAATGGCGAGGTCGCGGTGGCGCTGGAAAGCGGCGTATACCTGCTGAACCCCCAAACCGGTACGATGAAACTGCTCTGCGACCCGGACGGCGGTCGGCCGGACAGTCGGCTCAACGACGGAAAGGCCGGGCCGGACGGCTGCTTCTGGGTCGGTACCCGCGACGAGGCGATACCGCAGACGGGCAATGGCCGCCTTTACCGGGTGAAGCCGGACGGGTCGTTCGACACAGTGATCGATGGCGACCTGATGACCTCCAACGGTATCGCCTGGAGCCCGGATGGGCGGGCGATGTACCATTCCGACAGCAGTGGGCTCTACGCGCAGATCTTCGATTTCGATTCGGCGCACGGCGTCACAGGGCCTCCTCGCCGCCTGCATGACTTCACCCCGGAGGAAGGACGGCCGGACGGTGCCGCCGTGGATGCCGACGGATTCTATTGGATCGCCGGCCAGCAGGGGGGACGGCTCAACCGCATCTCGCCGGATGGAACGGTTGTCGAGGCCTATCTGATGCCCGCCAAGGGGCCGAGCATGCCCTGCTTCGGCGGACCCGATCTCGCTACTCTTTACGTGACCACGCTCTCCACCGACAACAACGGTACTTTCGAAGACGGCACGATCTACGCTTTCGAGCCGGGGGCTTGCGGCACGCCTGTTCATCGCTTCGCAATCTGAGGAAAAGCTTATGGATATCCTGACATTCCGCGAAATCCTGACCGGGATTTCCGGCGTACCGATTACCGCCTACGGAGCGGATGGCGAGGTCGATATCGGTGTCACCCGTGCGATTTATGCGCGGGTGGCGAAAGCCGGCATCCACAATATCGTCGCGGCCGGCAACACTGGTGAATTTTATGCGCTCACTCCAGCGGAAATCACGGTCGTCACCGAAGCGGCAGTGGCGGGCGTCGACGGCAAGGCGCCGGTGACGGCTGCCGTAGGGCGCTCGTTGCGAGAGGCGATTGCCATGGCAAGGACAGCGAAGACGATCGGTGCGTCCGCCGTCATGTCGCATCAGCCGGTCGATCCTTTCGCAGCGCCCGCCGCCCAGATCGATTATTTCCGCAATCTCGCCGATGCGTCTCTGCTGCCGATGGTCGCTTATGTCAGGGCGGATGGTTTCAGCCTTGACGACATGCTGCGGCTCGCGGCTCATCCGAACATCGCCGGCATCAAGTTCGCGACGACCGACATCCTGCTTCTGTCTCGGGCCGTCGCGGCATCCGCTGCGGGCAACGCGCTGTTCGTTTGCGGTCTGGCGGAAAGCTGGGCGCCAGCCTTCACCGCTGCCGGCGCCCGCGGGTTCACCTCCGGTCTCGTCAACGTCGCGCCCCAAATTTCGCTGGCGATTCATGCCGCACTTGAGGCTGGAGATTATCAAGAGGCTCGCCGGATGATCGACATCATCGAGCCCTTCGAGCGGATGCGCACGCAATACCGCAATGGCGCAAACGTTACGGTCGTCAAGGAAGCCGTGGAAATAGAGCTTGGCGTTTCGGTCGGCGAAGTGCGGGTTCCCGGCCTGCCGCGGCTCGCTCCGGACGACCGGATAAAATTGACCGAAACGCTCGGCCAATGGCGATCCCTGATGAGCCGAGCATCCGGCAATTGAAGCCGGCGACCTCGGCCGAGCCTCGCGCCAAACTCCGGGCCGAATCAGGGGTGTCGCCCGCCGCAAATTCCTCGCTTGCAAGCGCGCCAATCGAGGTCAGTTGGCGGTAAATATCAAGGCTGGTCCGGGTCGAAGCGATCAGCAGGGAAATAGTCCAACGCCCTTCAAGAACTGGGCCTGGCGGACGATTTTCTGGGTATGAGGGTCGGAGCCGAAATACGGATTCGATCGTCAGCCGAAGTGGCGCCAATCGTGAGCAGATCCAAAGCGTTTGACGCAATCTGCTCGAAGGGGACGCGCAGTGTCGTGAGCGGTGTCGGAAGATGACTGACGATCGGGATATCGTTGTATCCGACGACTGAAACATCATTGGGTACGGATATTCCGAGGCGTGACAGGCCGGAAAGAGCACCGATCGCGGTGTTGTCGTTCACGGCAAAGATCGCCGTCGGACGCTCTTCGAGGCGCATGAGCTGCAGGGCCGCATCCGCTCCGGCGTCGATCCCGAAGGTCGACGGCACAATGCAATCCGGGCGGACCGAGATCGCGGCCTCTTCCAGTGCCTGCCTGTAGCCTTCGACGCGCCCGCGCGAGCTGGAAGCATATGAAGGACCGGCAATTACTCCGATACGACGATGACCGAGATCCAGGAGGTGGCGCGTCGCCAGATAGCCGCCCAGCCTGTCGTCGCCGACCGAAGACAGGCTCCGTCCATCGGTACGCAACGCCAGGACAAAAGGTACACCCCGGGCCCCCAGCTCGTCGGGAAAATCGTCATCCTCGCGTGCAGTCGAAAGGATCAAGCCGTCGACGCCTCGTTTCAGAAGAGACTCGGCAGCAAGTCTGTCGGCCCTGGGCTTGTCATCCGTCGTTGCGACAATCGCGAAGCGGCCACTTTTGCTGCATGCCTTTGCCAGGGCTTCATAAAGCATTGCCATGACGGTATCGGTCAGCCGGGGCACGATCACGCCGACAGTCATCGTGTTGCCGCGTCGGAGGCTCGCCGCGGAGACGTCTCGGACATAACCCATGTCTTCTGCGATTTTCCGGACGCGGCGCGAGGTCTCGTTGTCGGATCGGGGAAGTCGTTCATCGAGGATGCGCGATACCGTCGATTTCGAAACGCCAGCTGCCGAAGCGACATCAAGGATGGTCACTCGTGTCTGGCGGCTCGCTTCTTCGGGCTTTGAATCCATTTCGCTTTTTTCCATCTGCGGCGTTCTCGTGATCAACGCGCCAACCATGCAACAAAAAAAATCTTGACTCCAGTAAAATCGGAAACGATAGTGGGAACGTTCCCATTAACGATCCCACCGCTGATCACGAAGGCGGACAGCGGCTATCTAGGAGGAGACAATCTATGCCAACGATGGATCTGAGAGGCCTGAGCCCGGCACCCGTTACCGCGTTTACCCGCGACGGAGAGGTCGATTATCCGGCCAATGCCCGTATTGCCAAATGGCTTGCCGGCATGGACGGCGTCAAGAGCCTGGTTATCCTTGGCCATGCCGGCGAAGGTACGTTCCTGACCGAGGAAGAGCGCCTGAAGCTCATCCGCACCTATGTCGAAGCCGTCGATGGTCGGGTTCCAATCATTGCTGGCATCACCGGCGAGGGCACCAGGGTCGCCGCTGAAGAAGCCAAGAAGTGCAAGTCTGCCGGCGCGACCGGTGCTCTTGTCTATCCGAACCACGGCTGGCTGCGTTTCGGCTTCCAGAAAGGCGCCCCGCAGGATCGCTACAAGGCGATCTGGCAGGAATCGGGCCTGCAGTGCATCCTGTTCCAGTACCCGGATGCCACCAAGGCTTCCTACGACCTGGACACCCAGCTTGCGATCGCGACCCAAGACGGCGTCGTCGCCACCAAAAACGGCGTTCGAAACATGAAGCGCTGGTACGTCGAGATTCCGGAACTCAAGAAGGCCAACCCGAACCTGCAGATCCTGAGCTGCCATGACGAATGGCTGCTGCCGACCATGTTCGATGTCGACGGCCTGCTTGTCGGCTACGGCAATATCACACCGGAACTGCTGATCGACCTGATCAAGGCAGGAAAGGCGCAGGACTATCCGGAAGCTCGCCGGATCTTCGAACGTCTCCTTCCGGTCACCCGTGCCGTCTACCACCGTGGTTCCCATATGGAAGGCACCGTCGCCCTCAAGCTTGGGCTTGTCCATCGTGGTGTGCTTGACCATGCCACGATCCGCGAGCCGCTGAAGAACCTCGGCGAAAAGGCCGAAGCGGAGATCTTTGCAGCCTTCGATGCTGCCGGCATTGGCCGGGTTGAGCAGCTTCTGGCAGCCGAGTGACTGAGGACGCCCCCGCCTCTCAAGCGGGGGCTTTTTACGGATAGGGGATCGCGGTCGCATCGGCGAGTGATGCGCCGCCGTCGCACCGTCTGTCACGCTGGTGCCCGGTTGGCCGATGAGAGAGAGCCATGCCTTGCGGATCCACAACCACAGCATGCCAAAGGGTCCCGAAGTTTAAGACATCCAACACGTAGGTTCGACG
Organism: Neorhizobium tomejilense; assembly: GCF_964254135.1. Classification (NCBI taxonomy): domain Bacteria; kingdom Pseudomonadati; phylum Pseudomonadota; class Alphaproteobacteria; order Hyphomicrobiales; family Rhizobiaceae; genus Neorhizobium; species Neorhizobium tomejilense. The sequence continues at coordinate 1,800,834 of NZ_CAXUSO020000002.1, read as the reverse complement.
CCAGGCCGGGAGAGTGGGCCAGGCAGAGGGAGGAAACATGAATATCGAACAACGGATGGCCGCGCAGTCGCCGGCCGTCGATACCCAAGCTGAAATCAGCGCCCGCCTGGAACGGCTGCCAGTGACCCGGGAGGTCTTCTGGGCTCGAAATATCGTCGGCGCAGCGACGTTCTTTGACGGCTACACCGTCATTGCCATAGCCTATGCCATGCCGGTTCTTGTCCGCGAGTGGGGTTTGACCCCGGGACAGACGGGAATGATCTTGTCGATGGGCTACCTGGGGCAGTTGATCGGCGCCATTTGCTTTGGCTGGCTTGCCGAACGGATCGGCCGTCTCAAAGTGCTGCTATTCACCATCCTGCTATTCGTCAGCATGGACGTCGCATGCCTTTTTGCGGCCGGCGCCGGCATGATGATGGCATTTCGTTTCATCCAAGGCATCGGAACCGGCGGAGAAGTTCCGGTCGCGAGTGCATATATCAACGAGTTGATCAGCTCGAAGGGGCGGGGCCGCTTCTTCCTGCTGTATGAGGTCATGTTTCTGCTCGGTCTCGTCGGCGCGGGCTTGATCGGCTATTTCATGGTCCCAGCCTATGGCTGGAAGGCGATGTTCGTCGTCGGCCTGATCCCGGCCGTCCTGATGATCCCGTTGCGCTGGTTCCTCAATGAATCGCCTCGCTGGCTCGCCGCCAACGGCCGCTATGAGGAAGCCGACCGCATCGTCACCAAGTTGGAGAACAGCGCTCGTGCTGCCGGCAAGGAGCTGCCGGAGCCGAAAATCGTAGCCGCCCCCGTCCGTCGTCGATCGGACTGGCGCGAACTTTTCCAGGGCATCTACCTCAAGCGCACGCTGTCGATCTGGGCGATGTGGTTCTGTGCCTATATGGTCGCCAATGGGACGATCACCTGGCTTCCGACCCTCTATCGCCAGACATTCAACCTGCCGCTGGAAACCAGTATCCTATACGGATTTATCACCTCGGTCGGTGGCGTGATCGCGGCGGTTATCTGCGCATTGCTCATCGACAAGGTCGGTCGCAAGCGCTGGTACACCGGTGCCCTTCTGATCGCGCCGATCCCGCTTGCCATCCTCGCCTGGCTGGGTGCGACGTCGGCAATACAGGTCCTGATCCTGGCCGGTCTCGCCTACGCCATCGTCCAGACCGTCACTTTCTCGCTCTATCTCTATTCGGCGGAAATCTACCCGACCCGCCTTCGTGCCATTGGCACGGGTACAGGCAGCGCCTGGCTTCGTCTCGGATCCTCCGCGGGCCCTATCGGGGTGGGTTGGGTCATGTCGTCGATGGGCATCCAGTATGTTTTCGGCGCGTTCGCAGCGATCCTTCTCGTTGGCGCCCTGGTGACGGCCCTCTTCGCGGTCGAGACCAAGGGCCAGGTTCTGGAGGAACTTTCGCCGTAAAGGGTACTATCCCTTCCGAAGAGGGGATGATGGCTTGGCGTGCAACCGCCAAGCCATCATCATATGTAGACTTCGATACTGTAAGGCTGGGCTGGCTGGCTTGCGGGTCGATCGATATCCGGCTCGTCACTCCTACTCAAGGAGGATTTCGCTGGCTCGTTCGGCAGACGGGATATTGGAACTTGATTTCGTCCCCAACCAACCACCCGAGTGGGCAGGTTTAATCGGAGGTTTGCCCGGTCTCTGGAGCATGGATTATCAGACAATTCCGGCCGGCTTTTTTGGCAAGATAGAGCGCAGCGTCCGCCTGGCGCTGAAGATGCTCCGCCGAGACGAGTTCACTGTCCTGCATCAGCGCCGCTACTCCGATGCTGACCGTGACATAAGGAATGACGCGGGAGGTGGGGTTTGGAAGCGACGCCGCTTCTACGCGGCTGCGAACTCTTTCGGCGACGATCCTGGCCTCCCGCTCGTCAGCGCCGGGCAGGAAGACGAGAAACTCTTCGCCGCCGTAACGGGCGACCTGGTCCCGTTCGTCTCTCATGCTGCTCTGAATGATGCCGGCAACCTTCACCAGACAGCGATCGCCTTCGGCATGCCCGAGACTATCGTTGAGGCGCTTGAAGTCGTCGACATCGCACATCAGCATCGCCGCGCCTCTGGTTCGTGTTAAGTCCTCGTTCCAGAAACGATAGAGCGTTTCCATCATCGAGCGCCGGTTGGCGACACCGGTCAGCGGGTCGGTTCGTGCGAGCAGTTCCAGCTGGGAATTGGCGTCAGCAAGCTCGGCGAGGCGACTTCGGTCTCGCAACTCGAGCAAGAAACTCTTGTGCGCCAGGATCGTTGCAGTACGTCGGGCAACGATGGTTGCTGCCACACCGCTTGCGAAAAACAGGGCGCTGGCCAGGGCACTTCCCGCCTCGATGCCTGGATTGTGCAGTTGAAACACGAGGTAGATACCAAGGGCCGAAGCACCGATCGCCATGGCCCAGCCAAGCAGGATGGGAAATATGATGATGGCAGTGACGGCCACAAAAAGCATGATGGTCAGATGGCGCTCGTAAAACTCGCCACCGGCGCTGACGCCCACCAGGGCTACGGACAGGAGGATGAAAAAGACAGCCGAGAGAAGGAAAACTCCTTGCAGCCACAAAGCGCGCGGCCGCAGAAACACCATCGCGGCGACGAGAGCTGCGGGGGGAAGGATGGATGCCGGCCAAAGCATCGACATCACGGTTTCGGTCGGAAGCAGGATCGCGTAGAGGCCCAAGGTCAGGACGTCGAGCACGCTGACCCAGATCATCCAGGCGCGGATGATCTTGGCGGTCTGCGGCCAGGAGCGTTCACGAAAAAGCCGGGCCAGCTCGCCGTTGAGCCGGATATTCCGCGTGCGCCCACCCAGTAGGCGCTCGACTTGTTCCACAATGGCCGGGCTCGGCCTCTGGAGAGGTTTCCGCGAAGACGGGCTTGCTGATTTGGTAGAACCTGTGATTCGCTCAGCGTCCATGTGCCGGATCTAGGGCCCAGATGATTGGGGACAAGGCGGCCGATGAGCCGATCACAGCCGGGTCCGCAATCACGTCGAGCCGCGTGTTGTTACTTTTACGTCTGGACCTCGATCGGTAGATCCATCTGGTCGGTCAACGTCTGCGCCGCGTCGTTGTCCGTTTGCTCGGGCGCGGCGATCGGCAGCTTGATTGTAAATACGGTTCCTTCACCCTTGACGCTGTCCACGTGAATTTCGCCGCTATGCAACTCGACCACCTGCTTCACCAGGTTGAGGCCGATACCCGTCCCCGCGATGCCGGACGAACTTCTCGCCCGGAAATAGCGCCCGAACATCTTGGGCAAGTCGTCCGCGTCGATACCTATGCCCTCGTCGCGAACGGTAATCTGGACACAGTCGTCTTGCTGCCACCCCGTGACATAGACGTCTGGAGAGTCCGGCGCGTATTTTACCGCATTCGAGAAGAGATTGGTGAATACCTGCTCCAGCGCCGCACCGTCGCCGTAAATCGTTAAGGGAAGCCGCTCCAGATCGAGCAGGAACCGGTGCGATTTACGTATGCTTTCCTGCCGCGCACTGCAGGTCCTGATGATGTCGCCCAGCGCGCATGGCTTGCGGACGATGTCGATGTGGCCGTGATCCAAGCGTCCGACCGCGAGGATGCTTTCCATCAGTTCCAGCATTCGCGAAACCGCGCTGCGGATCTGCTCTGTCTTCTCACCGATGAATTCCGGCGTCACCGCGTTCTTGCGGCGAACGAGACGTTGCGCCGCCCCGTCGATGATCGAAAGCGGCGTCCGGAATTCGTGAGACGCCATGGAGACGAATTGCCGCTGCAGTTCGTTGACCTGCCGCTCTTGATCGAGCATCCGTTCCAGTTCCGCGGCCTGACGGGCAATTTCCGCCGTTCTGCTGCGCACTGTTTCCTCCAGATCGTCGCGATGCTGAAGCAGCGCCCTTTCCGCGCGTTTTCGCTCGGTGACGTCGACTGCGGCAATCAGTGAGGCCGGATGGGCGTCGAAGGCAAGTTGGCTCGAATAGATAAAGACCTCGATTTCGGCGCCGCACGCCGTCCGATGCCGCTGGGAACGATTGGCGTCGCTGACATGCTCCGTACCCGGGACCGCGGTTTTCATTCTTTCCCGGTCCTCCGGTGAAAGGATGTCGAGCAGTGTCATGGAAAGAAAAAGGTCACGATCATAACCGTAGTGATCAAGAGCCGCCTGGTTGACGTCGAGAAATTGAAGGCTCTCCCGGTCCTGAACCCACATCGGCAGGGGGTTTCCTTCGAACAACAGCCGGAAGGAAGCCTCGCGCATCTTCAGATCCGTGATGTCGACGCGGATCCCCACGCTTCCGCCGCCGGAAACGCGTCGTTCCTCTATCCGGACCCATCGGTTCCCCGGCAGGCGCTGCTCATGGGCGCTGTTGGGCTCCGCATGACGAGCCAATCGATCGGCCAGCCACTCCTCCTCGCGGCCGATCGCGTCGGGATACTGGCCACGCTGCAGCCCGCTGCGAAGTCTGTCCTCGAAACCCATGCCCTTGACGAGGGGAGCACCGCTATCGGCGTAAAGCTGTTCGTAGCGGCGGTTCCACATCACAAATCGATCATTTTCATCGAACAGTGCCAGTCCTTCCGGGACGACTTCGAAGGCGGCCAGCAGGCGTGCATGGGCAGCTCTTGCCTCCTGCTCTGCGCGCTCGGCCTGCGCATGAGCTTCAGCAAGAGATCGTTCGGCTAGTCGCGCCTCGGTCACGTCCTCATGCGTCGACACCCAGCCCCCGTCAGCCGTACGCTGATGACAGCCCCGGATGACCTTGCCCGATTTAAGTTCCTTGACCCAGACTTGCGACGAATCGCCGGCGTTCGTGTCCTGCGCCCATTCGAGGTATTCCTCCATGGACATCTTCGGAACGGCTCCGACTTCGTCCCTCAACTTGATAATGTCTTCGAGCGACTGCCCGGGGCGGATCAAGGCTGGGTCGACCCCGTAAACCTCGGCGTAGCGACGGTTGGACAAGGCCAATGTACCGTCCGCATGGAAGAGGCAAACACCCTGGCTCATGCTGGCGAGTGCGGTCCGAAGCTGTTCGTCCTGGCTCAGAATCTGCTTTCGGCTGCGGCTCGATGCGAGTTGTGCGTTGAGGCGCGCACCAAGTTCCCGGCTGTCGATCGTGCTGGAGACACAGTCAGCCGCACCGGCCTCAAAGCCAGCGATCCTCCCACCGACATCGCCCTCGGGAGTGACCAGGATCACCGGTATTTCAGACGTCACCGAGCTGTGTTTCAGCTGGCGGCAGATCTGGACGCCGCACAAGTCTGCGAATTGAATGTCGAGCAGGATCAGGTGGGGTTGTGACGCCTCAACGATTGTTTGGAGGTTCTCAACGCCGTCGCATGCTGAAACAACCGAAAGCTCGATGTCTTCTGCCGGAAGCTGCGGGAGGTCCAGCTTGGCCGCACCGGTGCCTATGACGAGAACAGCCGTGCGTCGATGACCGATGTTCTGGGCGACCAGCATCGGAGCAGCCCAGCCGTCCGGAGCCCCGGGCAGCGATGAATGTAATCGAAGGGGAACCGCTGTCGTCAATGAAGGTCGCCTACCATTCCGCGCTGGCCTGTTGCACGCCCACAATACGTGTTGAGCGTTAAGGAGAGCTTATGCGCGCTGTTGCGGGACTTGGTGGCGTCCGCCGCCCCTCAGCTTTTGTGCAGGACGTAGTCGCGCATGACAGTGCCGAGCGTGGCGAGATTGACCTTCAACTCGTCGTAACCGGCGATCTTCTCGCGGGTTTCCTCGTCCATGTAGAGTTTGCGGTTGAGTTCGATCTGGATGCTGTGGCGGTTTTTGCCAGGCGAGCTGTAGGCCGATACCAGCTCGGCGCCCTTGAAGGGCACGTTGAGCGACACCGAATAGCCAAACCCTTCCAGCGTCTCGACCACGAGTTTCACGAAATCCGGTTCGCTCGACACGCCTTCGTAGTCGCCGACCACGATGTCCTTGCGGACGGTGCCGGCCGGATCGGGCGAGAGCACGTGGCCGATCGCCGGCATCGAGTGGCAGTTGACGTGATAGACCTTGCCGAAGGCCGCATGGGTTTCATCGAGCAGCCGAACCAACTGGCGGTGGTAGGGTCGCCAATAGGTGTCGATGCGGTCTTCCAGCTCCTTCACCGTCAACTTGCGGCCATACATTAGCGTGTCACCCCAGGCGTAACGCCAGGTGATGCCCATGCCGCGGCGTGCCGAGGCACTGTCACGGACCGGATGCGGCCACTCGCCCTCGACCATTTCCAGGTCGACATCCTTCAGCGACCGGTTGAGGTCGAGAAAACTCCTCGGAAAATGCGCGATCAGCAGCGGCGCCCCGATCGACGGCGCAAAGCCGAAGAGGTCGTCCACATGGGTGTCGGCGGCGACGCGCACCAGTTCGTCTGAAACCGTGCGCTCGAAATCCGGCAATGTCAGGCCGCTATGGGGCGAGTCGAACACCAGCGGTACGGCCGGTGCCGTCGGCGGAATGATCTTGAGAACGCCGTCGATATCGACGGGGGCGAAAGTCAGCTCTGTCATCTTGGTCTCGTCAGGCTGTGGCGGCGTAAGCGGCGGGATAGGTGATGTCGGGCATGCCGACAAAGGCATTGCCCCGACGGCCGACCATGCCGGGCGCGGCGAAGGGCCGGGGATAAACGACCGCTGCGGCGGGCTTCACCGTGGCGATCCTTTCGAGCGCCTCGATCTGGTCGGCGGGCATGTCGACATTGACGATGATGTCGTTATGCGGGCCGGTCGTCATGCGCGGCAGGTTCATTGCCTCTTCGATGTCGAGGCCGGCATGCAGGATCATGCCGGTGAGCTGGGCCAGCGACGGCACGATCTGGTTGCCGCCGGCGGCGCCGAAAGCCGCGAAGGCGCCGTTCTCGTCGGTGATCGCCACCGGGCACATGTTGCTCGGCGCATAGGCGTTCGGTGTCAGCGAGTTGGCGCGACCGGGGGTCGGGTCGAACCAGGACATGCCGTTGTTGAGCAGGATGCCCGTCGATGGCGACAAGGCGCGGGCGCCAAACCGGTTGAGCAGCGTGAAGGTGATCGCCACCATCCGGCCTTCGTGATCCACGGCGTTGACCTGCGTGGTGCTGGTCTTGTTGGTCGTCTCGGCCGGATTGAGGCGTTTGCGATGGGCGCCGAAACTTTCCCAGAGGGCCTCGGCCATGGCCATGAAGAAACCAGCGTCGACCGGGCCTTTTCCGCGCGTCCTGTCGAAGTGATCAAGCGCGTCGAAGAGCCGCTGGCCGGCGCTGGTTTCCCCCGCCACATGCACGGTCTTGCCCTGCAAGGGCATGGTCCGGGACGGGTAGAGGAGGGGGGCGTAACTGGCCATGTCCTCCAAGGTGATCGAGCTGCCGCCGGCATTGAGATCGGCGACTAGTCTTTCGCCGATCGCGCCGCCATAGAGCGAATCCGGGCCTTCGCTGGCCAGCTGCTCTAGCGTCTGGGCGAGCTGATCGAGTGGTAGCGTCACTCCAGGCTCCGGCGCGTGGCCACTGGGGAGAAAGATCGACCGGGCGCCGGGATCCATGGCGAGCTCGCCCTCGGCGATCGCGATCGCCAGCGTCGTGTGCCAGTCGACATAGATGCCCTTGCGGGCACGCTCGATCGCGGGCGTCAGCGCCCGGTCGAAGCCGATCGTACCGTAACGCTTCAGCGCTTCCGCAAAGCCGCGCACGCATCCGGGTACGACGGCTGCGGTAAAGCCGCGGACATTGCGGTTGTCGACCGATGCCGGGTGGCCGATGAAGGTCTTGATGCTGGGATCGGGCCTATAGAATTCCTCGTCAAAATACGAAGGCACGCGGCCGGTGAATTCGACCACTTCGACCTTTCCGTCCGGCTGGGCGACCAGCATGTAACCGCAGGCCGCCAGACTGGTCATCCAGGGTTCGACGGTCTGCAAGGTGAAGGCGGCGGTCACCGCAGCGTCGACGGCATTGCCGCCCGCCGACAGGACCGCCGCCCCAGCCTCGGCCGCCGCGTAGTGCTGGGAGGTAACGACGCCGCGTTCGCTGATGCCGGCGATCTTGCGATAGACGCCACGCTCGACGCGCAGATAATTGTATTGCGGATTTTCCATCATTTCGGCTCCAGCGCAGCGGCAACCAGACGGCTGGCGCCAGAGAGATCGCCGAGCTTCTCGCCGGCTGCGATCTTGTCCTTGTTGCGGCCCGCCCGTGCCTGACGCGCGATTGCCTCCTCGACGACGTCTTCAGCCTCATCGACCGGGATCACCACGACGCCGCTTGCATCGGCAACCACGATATCGCCCGGCAGGACCGGGACGTTGCCACAGGAAATCGGCAGGTTGAGCGAGCCGCCGAGATCGTTGAGCCGTGTGGTGATGCCTGAGACGCCGCGTGACCAGAACGGCAGATCGAGTTCGAGAATTTCCTCCACATCGGTGCAGGGACCGTCGAGCACGACGCCGATTGCGCCGGCGGCCTTGATCGCGAAGGCGACGCCGCCGCCGATGCAGGCGTGCCGGTCATCGCCCAGCCTGTCGACGAACAGGAAATCGCCGGGGCGGATGAAGCCGATCGCGTGATGGAGGAGGGTGGAGTCGGTTGCCGGGATCGCCACCGTCACCGCCGTGCCGACCAGCGTCCTGCCCGGTTCGACAACGGGGGAAATCGAATGATGCACGAAACCGCGATGGCGAAAATGGCCGATGGTCGCCACCTCGACGCTTTCGAACCTGGCGATGAGTTCCGGGTCGACCTGTTTCGGCACGCTGCCGATGTGATATTTCTTCATGGGGTTTCCTCCCGGGACTTTGCCGCCCCGGCCTCGGTTTCACTGGCGTGACGCTGCCAGCCCTGGCCGGGCACGGCGGCGAGCAGTTCCTTCGTGTAGGTTTCTTTCGGCGCGCCGAACAGCGATGCGGGATCGCCGCGTTCGACGATCCGGCCGTTGCGCATGACGGCGATATTGTCGCAGATCTGGCTCGCGACGCGCAGGTCGTGGGTGATGAACAGGATGCCGAACCCAAGCCTCTCCTGCATGTCGGCCAGCAGTTTCAGCACCTGGGCCTGCACCGAGACGTCGAGGGCGGAGACGCTCTCGTCGGCGATCAGCAGTTCCGGCTCGACCGCGAGCGCCCGGGCGATGCAGATGCGTTGCCTCTGGCCGCCGGAGAACTCGTGCGGGAACCGGGTGGCCGAGGCGCGGTCGAGGCCGCAGGCTTCGAGCAGGTCGAGCGCGCGGGCCATCGCCGCCTTGCGGTCGAGGCCGTGGATGACGGGGCCTTCGGCGATGGAGTCGCCGACCTTCTGGCGCGGATCGAGCGCAGTGTACGGATCCTGGAAGACGATCTGAACCTTGCGGCGTGCCTCGCGCAGCGCCTTGCCGTTGAGGCCGGCGAAATCGCCGCCGGAAATCAAGATATCGCCGCTTTCCGGCTGCACGAGCCGGATGACGCATTGCGCCAGCGTCGACTTGCCGGAACCGGACTCGCCGACCAGGCCCAGCGTCTCTCCACGGCGGATGGTGATATCGACGTCGTCCACCGCCTTCACGGTGCGGCCGCCGCCGAAGAGGCCCGAGCGGGCGAATGTCTTGACGATATTCCTGGCGATCAGCACCGGCTTCCCAAGGCCTTCTCGCTCCTTCCTCGGCGTCAGCGTCGGCACGGCGGCGAGCAGGCGGCGGGTATAGTCTTCTCTCGGATGGTTGAGGATCTCGTCGCGCGTGCCGATTTCGACCAGCCTGCCTGTCTGCATGACGGCGACGCGGTCGGCGATCTCGGCGACGACGCCGAAATCATGGGTGATGAAGATGATGCCGGTATCGTGCTTGGCGCGAAGCTCCAGCATCAACTTGAGGATCTGTGCCTGGGTGGTGACGTCGAGCGCGGTGGTCGGCTCGTCGGCGATCAGCACCGAAGGATCGAGGGCAAGGGCGGTGGCGATCATCACCCGCTGGCACTGGCCGCCGGAAAGCTGGTGCGGATAGGAATGGTAGATCTGCTCGGGATTTGGGAGCTGAACTTCGCGGAAGAGATCGATCACCTTCTTGCGGATCTCGGCCCCACTCAGCGACGTATGGATGCGAAATGTCTCCGACACCTGTTCGCCGACCCGGAAGATCGGGTTGAGCGCCGCCGTCGGCTCCTGGAAGATCATCGCGATACGCCGGCCGGTTATGTCCCGGCGGGACGCCTCGTCGAGGGTGAGCAGGTCCTTGCCCTCGAACATCACCTTGCCTGCCGGCTTGCCGAGGTTGCGGGGAAGGAGCCCCATTGCGGCCAGCGCGGTCAGCGATTTTCCGGAGCCGGATTCGCCGACGATGCAAAGGATCTCACCCTTGCTGACCGACAGCGACAGGTCTTCGACCGCAAAGGCGCGATCGGCGCCGCGCGGCAGCGGCACGTTCAGGCGCTCGATGGAAAGCCGCTCATTGCTCATGAGGACACCTTTTCTTCTTGTGGTGAAAAGGCCGTCACCGAGCGCATGTCGCAGCGGCGCAGGTGCTCCACGAACCGGGCGCAGAAGCCGACGAGATGCTCGACCATCTTCTCGCCCTTCTCGGCGCTGGCGAGCAGCGGATCGCCGCCGAGCATGCCGTCGGCATTCACCTCGTCGCAATTGAGCGGCACATGCACCGGCATGCCCTCGAACTGGACGTTGTTGACGCCCCCGGTCGGCAGGCCGAAGGCTTTTTCGCGCACGGATGGGCGGGCAAGGTCCATCCGCATCAGTTCGGGGAAGAGATGCAGGTAGATCGAGGTCAGCGGATCGCCGCCATGGCCGCGGGCCGCCGCAACCGAGGAGCCGTGCAACTCCTTCCAGAGCGCGTCCGGGATCGCCTGCCAGAGATTGATGAAGGCGACGGAGACGCCGCGCTCTGTGCGGATGCGGCGAAGCGTCTGGTCGAAAAGCGGCGCATTGCTGGTATGGCCGTTCAGGATCAGGATATGCTCGACGCCGTGATCGAGAAAAGCGGTCACGGTATCCTCGACCACGGCCGAGAAGGTCGAGGCCCGGAACTGGATGCCGCCGGGAATGGTCTTGAAAAAGTCGGCGTAACCGAAGGGGATGATCGGCGCGACGATCGCGCCGGAGGCCTCCGCCACCTTTGCCGCCACCGCTTCGGTCAGCATGAAATCGCCCATCGGGGCGTGGGGTCCCTGTTCCTCCTGACTGCCGAAGGGCAGGAGGATGACGGGTTTTTCGGAAAGACGTTCGCGGAACTCCGCGAACGTCATATCCTTCAGCGCATGCTTGCGTGTGCTTGCCATCATACGAACTTGAAGTAGTCGCCGTAGATGCGCATTTCGCCGTTCGGCTTGAACTTGAATTCGATGCCGGCGCGGTGGGCGCAGTTGTAGACACTCTTCCAGAGATAATAGCCGGGCGTGATGCGCTGCCATTCTTCGGAAAGCGCGAGATAGGCTTTTTTGCGCTCCTCGAAATCCGTGGTGGCATCGAACTTCTTGCCGAGTGCAATGAATTCCGGCGATGGGTCCCAGGTCTTCCAGGTGGCGGTCGAACGCGATGCCGTCGGACCCCAATCGAGCCACAGCGGCTGGTAGGGGTCGCCGGGGATGAAGTCCGAACTCATCGACATGTTCATCATGTGATAGGGGCGGCGGTAGACGAGCTCGAAATTGTCGCGAATCTGCGCCTCGACATTGACGCCGATCTCGCGCCACTGCTCGACCATGATTTCGGCAGCGGCTTCGTAGTTCGGGTAAAACTGGCGAGTGATATGCCACAGCAGCTTCTCGCCTTTGTATTTGGTCTTTGCGACGAGCGCCTTGGCGGCCGCCACGTCGTAGGGGAGCTTCACCGGCAAGTTCGGGTCGTAGAATTTGCCGTATTCCTTGAAGTTGAACGGAACTGCCGGGTGTTCCGTGGTTCCGTTGAAGAGCGCCTGGACGATCGCGTTCATGTCGATCGCCTGGACCATGGCGTAGCGCAGGTTCGGATCGACCAGCGGATTGTCTTCCGGATCGGGACGGGTGTTGAAGGCGAGAGCCGGGTAGTTGTCGGCGAGAACCCGCTTCAGCGTCACGCCCTGGTATTTTTCGAGGGCGGCTTCCTGGTCGGTCGGAATGTTGACGATGAAGTCGAATTCCTTGGAGACGAGACCGGCCATGCGGGCGGCGAATTCCGGAACGATCTTCCAGGAGATCTGCTTGACCGGCGGCGGGCCGCCCCAATAGTCGTCGAAGGCTTCCAGAACCATGATCTCGCCGGAGCGGAAGGTCGTGACCTTGTAGGGGCCGGTGCCGATCGGTTTCTGGCCGAAGGCGTCGACGCCGACTTCCATGTAATATTTCTTCGGCACGACAAAGCCGATATAGCCGGTGAGCTTGCTCGGGATGTTCGGGTCCGGCCGCTCGGTCTCGATCTCGAACGTGTATTTCCCGGTCGCCTCGACGCGCTTGAAGCCGGCGGTGAAAGTCTTGCCGCGCGGCTCGAATGGTTTTGCACCCCAGAGACGTTCCGGCGACAGCGTGAACACTGCGTCTTCCGCCGTCATCTCGGTGCCGTCGTGGAACTTCACGCCCTCCCGCAATGTGAAGGTCCAGATATTGCCCTTCTGCTCCCATTTCGTCGCGAGCTTCGGTGCGAAGATCAGGCCGTTTTCGTCCTTGATGTAGTCGCGGTCGACGAGATTGTCGTAGAAATTCGGAAAGATACGGCGCGACGTCGTCGAGATGCCGTTGATCGTCGCCATATTGGCCCAGAGATTGTCGACCGCGATATTGAGCGACGGCCTGTCCGCGGCATTTGCTTTCGGCAGGCTGCCCACCATCGACAGCGCCCCCGCTCCGAGAATGAGATTTCCCACTTCACGTCTTGTAAACATCGTTCCACCTTCCCTTGTTTATTTATGTTCGAACGGCATTTTCAGGTTGTTCGGGCACGCAGCATCGGATCGAGCCGGTCACGCAGCCAGTCGCCGACGATGCTCATCGAGAGCGTGACGAGAAAGATGACCAGGCCAGGCCAGATCGAAATCCACCAGGCGGTCGAAAGGTAGTCCCGGCCATCACCGAGGATCTGGCCAAGGCTGGTCTGCGGGGCTTGGATGCCGAGCCCCAGAAAGCTCAGCGAGGTTTCCAGAAGGATGATCTGCGGGAACGTCAGGGTTACCTGCACGATCAGGGCACTCGCGACGTTCGGCAGCACATGCTTGAGATAGAGCCGGCCGTTGCCGGCGCCGAGCGCGACGATCGCCTTGGCATAAGGCTGGTTGATCGCCGACAGAACCACGCCGCGGGAGAGGCGGGCGTATTTTTCCCACCCGAACAGGCCCATCAGGATGATGAACAGCGTCATGCTGTTGCCGAAGAAGGCAAGCAGCGTCAGGGTGATGAGGATGAACGGCAGCGATGCCTGGAAGTCGACCAGCATCATCAGCACTTCCTCGACCCAGCCCCGGAAATGCGCAGAGATGAAGCCGATGACGGAGCCGAAGACGGCGCCGATGATCGTGCCGGCAATCGCCACCGAAAGCGACATCTGCAGGCCGGCAATCACTCTTGCCACCATGTCGCGGCCGATACGGTCCGTGCCGAGCGGGAAGTTTGGATTGCTGCCGGTCATGAAGGCCGGCGGCTTCAGGCGGGCGAGCAGGTTCTGCTGCGACATGCCGTGCGACGTGAAGACATTGCCGATGATGGCGACGATGACCGCGATCGCCAGAATGACGATGGCGAAAACCAGAATGGGGGAAACGCGCTTCATCCGCCGGCCCTCAATTCTGCACGCGAATGCGCGGGTCGAGCAGGCCGTAGAGCAGGTCGACGACCAGGTTTGCGAGCACCATCGTCACCGCCATGATCAGCACCAGCCCCTGCACGACCGCAAGGTCGCGCGAAGAGACGGCCGTCACCAGCAGGCGGCCGACGCCCGGCCATGCGAACACGGTCTCGACGACGATGGCGCCGCCGATCAGTTCGCCGAGATTGAGGCCGATAATGGTGACGAGCGGGATGCTGGCATTCGGCAGCGCATGGAAAATGATGCGTTTCCAATAACCGACGCCCTTGGCGGCGGCGGCGCGGATATAGAGCTTGTCCAGCACTTCCAGCATCGCCGAGCGGGTGAAGCGGGCGAGCGTGCCGGCCGTGAAGGTCGCAAGCGTGATGGCGGGCATGATCAGGTGCAACACGGTGCCGGTGCCGGAACTCGGCAGCCATTGCAGGCTCAGCGAAAAGAGCAGGATCATCAGGATGCCGAGGAAGAAGTTCGGCAGGGCGAAGCCGAACACGGCGGTCGCCATGATCAGGTTGTCGAAGGTCGATCCGCGCTTGATGGCGGCGATAATTCCGGCCGGCACACCGATCAGGATGGCCCCGATATAGGAAAAAAGGCCGAGGATCAGCGTCCACGGAACCCGTTCGGCGATGATGTCGATGACCTCGCGGCCGTCGCGGTAGGAAATGCCGAACTGGCCGGTCGCCATCTGGACGACGTAGCGGAAATACTGAATCCAGAGCGGATCATCGAGACGCCAGAGCTGGCGGAACTGTTCGACTTCCTCAGGCGTGGCATCGGCGCCGACAAGCGCCACGACCGGATCCCCAGACGTTCTCAGCACCACGAATACGAAAGTCACCACGAACCAAAGCGTCAACACGGTCCGCAGAATTTTCAACACCCAGAAACGCGTCATTCACGCTCCGTTTCGGAAGCCGAAGCTCCAGCTGTTCCAATTTTATTGTCGTTTTTTTAAAACTAATCACGAGAATAAATTATTATCTATTACAAAATCACGGGGGTATTGATATGTTCTGGATATGAAATATGGCATCGAATTTCGTCACCTCCACTATTTCGCCTGCGTCGCCGAAGAGCTGCATTTCAGCCGCGCCGCCGACAAGCTCGGCATGGCGCAGGCGCCGCTCAGCCAGCAGATCCGGCAGCTCGAAGATCGCCTCGGCACCAAGCTTTTCCGTCGCACCACCCGCCGCGTGAAGCTGACGCCGGCAGGCGAAATCTTCCTGCGTCATGCCCAGGAAATCCTAGGCGGCATCGACAGGGCGGTCACGCATACCCGTTCCATTTCCGGTGACGATAGCGGAACGATTTCCGTCAGCGGCGTGCATGTGGCGCTATCGCATGTCCTGCCGCCGGTCATTTCGGACTTTCGAAAACGCTATCCGGCGATGACCGTCGACGTGCAGGTGCTGGGCACGGCGCAGCAGCTCGAACTGCTCCAGAGCAGCAAGGTTCAGGTGGCCTTCATCCGCCCGACCAACCCGGCAGGTTTCCTGAAGACCGAGCATATCCTGCAGGAAGGTTTCGTGGCGGTGCTGCCCAGGGAGCATCGGTTGGCGCTGAAGGAAGACCTGACGGTCAAGGATTTCGCCGGCGAGCCCATCATCACCTATGCCCCGACTGTCGGGGCGAGCTACTACCACGCGATCATGGGCGCACTGCGCCGCGCCGGCGTCTACCCGGTCATCGTGCAGGAGGTGTCACATACCCTGGCGATCGGCACCCTGGTGGCGGCCGGCGTCGGGATTGCGATCGCGCCGTCCTGGCTCGCCCACAATCCAAGCCCCTATCTCGTGTACAGGCGGCTTGACGACATCCCCGCCGAGGTCGAGTTGCTCGTCGCCTGGCATGCGGAGGAAAAATCGAAGATCGTGCTCGATTTCGTCGAGACGACGCGTCGGATAGCAGCAATGAAGGATGTGAGAACCGCTATCAAGTGGCCGGCCATGTCCGTCCCGCCGGCACAATTGGAAACGATCGGCGGACAGCCCGAATAACCGACTGGGGCAGGCAAGCAGCGCCGCCGTTGATTGACAGGGAGCCTGAAATCTGGTGCGATTGCGGCGCGGCTTGAGGAGGCTGCGTCATGGAGGAGGACGATCGGATATGATCAGGCTGGTTGTTGCCACAGCGCTTGTTGCCCTCGTGCCCGGCTTGACCCCGGCCGTCGCCGCGGATTCTTCGCCCGAAGCCAAATGCTCGGCGGCGAAGACCCTTCAACTGGCCGGGTTCGACATGAAGGTCGCGAGCGCCGATCACATCAAGGACAAGGGACCGGCGCATTGTCTCGTCAGCGGGTCGTTCGAACACCGCACCGGCGCGGACGGCAAGCCCTATGCCATCGGTTTTTCCATTGCTTTGCCGGACAACTGGACAGGAAGGTTTCTGGTCCAAGGCGGCGGAGGCCTGAATGGCGTCGTGCGGCCAGCCCTGGGAGACGTGGCCGCCGGAGCGCAGAATGGCCTTTCCCGTGGGTTCGCCGTCATCTCGCATGATAGCGGCCACAAGGGAGAAGCCTGGGACGCCTCCTTCCGGGCGGATCAGATCGCCACGCTGAATTTCGCCGGCTGGTCGGTCGAGAAGGTTACGGGGCTCGGCAAGGCATTGGTCGCCGCCTACTACGGCAAGGTCGCCGATCGCTCTTATTTCGCAGGATGTTCGACCGGCGGGCGCGAGGCGATGGCCTCTGCGCAACGCTTTCCCATGTTGTTCGACGGCATTATCGCCGGGGCTCCGGCCATGCGTACAAGCCGTTCGAACATGTCGCTCGCCGCCAAGAACGTTGCGATGAACAGGATATCTCCGGCCGGCCCCGACGGCGCGCCGGACCGAGCGAAGGCCTTCTCGGATGCCGATCGCGACCTGGTTCTCAAGGGGATACTGAAGTCCTGCGATGGCCTTGATGGCCTTGAAGACGGAATGATCGCAAATCCGGCCGCTTGCAAATTCGATCCGGCGAGCCTCCTTTGCCCTGCCGGTAAAGCCGACGGCTGCCTGACGAAACAGCAGGTGGACGTGGTGAGTGAGACGTTTTCGCCGACACTCGATGCATCAGGTCGGCCCGCCTATGTGGCGTTTCCCTACGATACGGGCGTCATGAGCACGGCAGATCCCATTCCAGGGCTCATGCGGTTCGATGACAAGCGCAACCGGCAGTTCAAGAACAACGCCATAAGGTTCGATGTGGACGATGCCGTCGAGAAAGCCGATATCGGCGATCCGCAGCAGCGGCTGATCAACGCCGATCAATGGACGGACCTCAGTTCCTTCGCTGCCCGGGGAAGCAAGATCATTTTCTTCCATGGAGTGAGTGATCCGTGGTTCTCCTCCAACGATACGGTCGATTTCTTCAACCGGATGAGCACGGCGACCAAGACCGGCAAGCCGGTGGAGGACTGGGCCAGGCTCTATCTCGTTCCGGGCATGGCCCATTGCCGTGGCGGTCCCGCCGGCCTCGACCAGTTCGACATGTTGACCGAGCTGGTCGACTGGGTCGAAAAGGATGAGGCTCCACGAAGTGTCGAAGCTTCAGGCAAGGCTTTTCCCGGCCGGACCCGTCCGTTATGCCCCTACCCGTCCTACGCGCAATACAAGGGGGATGGAAACGTCGACAGCGCGGCAAGCTTCGACTGCCGGAACCGCTAACATGGGTCCCTTGGCCTTGCACGATTGAGCGCAAGCGACTGGATTCCGGACTCCAGTCGCGAGGCGGGACCATTGCTGATGGTGGGGGTCTTCCCGCATCGCCATCATTGTTCAGTGCTGGTGATTCGCATATCCGCCAGACGATCTATTTCAGCGTCCAGATGCGGGAGTACAGGAGCTTGTTGTGGACATGTCCACCCGGCACCACCGAAAGGAGCAACCGGGCCTACCTCGTTTTCTCGATTTGAAATGATGTGTTCCGCTCGATCTTATGGGCTATCCGAAGATCGCGTGGAGTTGTGAATGTTTCTGGTGGCAGTCGAGGACAGTGACGATTTTTTTGCTGAAGACATCAGGATTGAAAACGGGAGATTGTACACAACCGTGACTGACGGTGTCCGATCGTTCAAGTTGTCAAGCGTGCTGGAAGTCGTACCGGTCGAGCCGGAGAGCCGCAGCCCCGTCGAACGGATCGAGGATGTGGTCGCGTCGATCAAAGATCTCTTTCACATCGAGGTCGCCGATGGGGGACCGGATGCCGGAAAAGTCTCTTACGGACCTTGAGGCGACTTCCCCGATGTTGCGAGGAAGCCGCTCAAGGGACTGAGGCGGCCCGTGAATCCACGGATTACTCCGCGCTGATATTGCCCTTTTCGATGACGTCCTTCCAGCGCGCCATCTCCTTGTTGAGATAGGTGCCGAATTCCTCGTTCGAATTGGCGACGACGTCGAAGCCCAGCTTGTTGAACTTGGCAACGACTTCGGGGTCTTTGAGCGAGGCCTGGATCGCCTGATTGAGTTTTGCCTTGACGTCGGCCGGCAGACCCTTTGGCGCTGCAACGCCTTGCCAGGCGTTGACGACGATATTGCTGTATCCGAGTTCGGTGAGCGTCGGCACGTTCGGCAGCAGCGGATGGCGTTTCTCGCCCGTCTGTGCGAGCGCCTTCATCTGCCCGCCCTGCACGAAATTGATGATCGCACCGAGGTTCTGGAAGGACACGTCCACATGGCCGCCGACGAGATCGGCCTGTGCCGCAGAGCCTCCCTTATAGGGCACGTGCACGCCCTTGGTGCCGGTCGCCTGCCAGAAGAGAGCGGCAGTCAGGTGATCGGAAGAGCCGGTGCCGGAACTTGCGAAGGTAACACTTTCCGACTTTTCCTTCATCGCCGCCACGAGTTCCTGAACGCTGCCCGGCTTGAATTTCGGCGTGGCGACCAGCACGTTGGGCGTGCTCACCGCGACCGTCAGGAGATCGAAGTCCTTCACCGGATCGTAGGAGAGCTTCTTTTGGAGATAGGGATTGGTGGCGAAGGTGCCGAGCGAGGCGACCAGCAGCGTCTGGCCGTTGGCTTCCGCATCGGCGACCAGACCGGCGCCGATCGCGCCGGTGGCGCCCGGTTTGTTTTCGACGACGATGTTTGCTCCCAATACCTTGGACATGTGCGGCTCCATGAACCGCGCAGTCGTATCGGTCGCGCCACCTGGCGGGAAGGGCACGATAATGGTGATCGGGCCGTCGGGGAACGCCCTGGCAACCCCGGCGGCAAGAGCGATGCCGAGGCTAAGCGAAATAGCAAGCAGTGTTCGCGCTTTCATGGTTCATCCTCCTCAATGATCCTTGACGCCGCGTCCTGGTGATGGCCGCCGCGGCGCATGGCGGCCCTGTGGTTCTTTCGTCAGCGCACCAGGCACGGCCGCTTGTTGTCGAAGCGCCAGTCCTTGATGAGATATTGCATCGCGGTCGCGTCGTCGCGCGCGCCGAGCCCGTGCTTCAGGTAGAGTTGGTGGGCTTCCTCGACGCGCTCCATATCCAGCTCGACGCCGAGCCCCGGCCGATCCGGCACTGCGATATGTCCGTCCTCGATCTTCAGCGGCTCGCGGGTCAGCCGCTGTCCGTCCTGCCAGATCCAATGGGTGTCGAGTGCGGTCACGCGCCCGGGCGCTGCCGCGCCCACATGGGTGAACATCGCCAGCGACACGTCGAAATGGTTGTTGGAATGCGAGCCCCAGGTCATGCCGAAGGTCTGGCAGACCTGTGCGACGCGCACGGAGCCCTGCATGGTCCAGAAATGCGGGTCGGCGAGCGGGATGTCGACCGATTGCAACTGGATCGCGTGCGAGAGCTGCCGCCAATCGGTGGCCACCATGTTGGTGGCGGTCGGCAACCCGGTGGCGCGGCGAAATTCGGCCATGATCTCGCGGCCGGAATAACCCTGCTCGGCACCGCAGGGGTCTTCCGCATAGGCGAGCACGTCGCCGCGTCCCTTGCAGAGGCGAACCGCCTCCTCCAGAGACCATGCGCCATTGGGGTCGAGGGTGACGCGGGCCTCGGGGAAGCGGCGAGCGATGGCCGTCACCGCCTCGATTTCCTCGTCGCCTCGCAAGACGCCGCCTTTCAGCTTGAAGTCGCGAAAACCGTAGCGCTCCTGCGTTGCCTCGGCGAGCCTGACGATCGCTTCCGGCGTCAGCGCCTCCTCGTCGCGCAGCCGCAACCATGGGTCGGTCTCGCCTTTGCCATCACGATAGAGGAGGTCGGTCTTTTGGCGATCACCGACGTAGAAGAGGTAACCGAGCATTTCGACCCGGTCGCGCTGCTGGCCGTCGCCGAGAAGGGCTGCCACCGGCACGCCGAGATGCTGGCCGAGAAGATCGAGCAGCGCCGATTCCAGCGCCGTGACCACATGAATGGTGGTGCGCAGATCGAAGGTCTGCAGTCCGCGGCCGCCGCTGTCACGGTCGCCGAACGTCTTGCGCACCTGGTCGAGCAGGCCGTTATAGCCGCCGATCGTCTGGCCGATCAGGAGAGGGCCTGCTTCCTCGATCGTCCGGCGGATCGTCTCGCCGCCTGGAACCTCGCCGATACCCACATGACCCGAATCGTCTTCGATGATCGCCAGGTTGCGGGTGAAGAAGGGAGCGTGCGCGCCGCTGAGGTTGAGCAACATGCTGTCGCGTCCCGCAACCGGGATCGCCCGCACGGAAACGATACGCGGCGTATGCCGGGCGAGATGGCTGTTGGCGGCGTGGGTCGACGAATTCGGCTCGATGAGCATCCGGTCCTCTGTCATGTCGGGCACTTCTCAGGTCATGCGGGTTTCAGGCCACCTTGGCGGCGATCTTCAAATAAGTCGCGCAAGCGAACTCATTTGTCAATATAAGTAAATATTAGTAACGTCCGACCCACTTGGAAAGGGCGGATGCCGGAGATAGGATGTGGCGATGGATGAGATAATTCAGCAAACGCGCGCCGTTAAGGACCTGTCGTCGCATGTGTTCGCCCGGCTGGAAGCAATGCTGGAGGCGCCGGCCTGGCAGGGGGGCGGACGCCTGCCTCCGGAGGCGGAGCTTGCCCGGCAATTCGGCGTATCGCGTCCAGTCCTGCGAAAGGCGCTGGTGAAGATGCGTGACGCCGGCCGGATCATTTCCCGGCGAGGCTCAGCCAATTTCGTGCAGCCTCGGGCGGATGTCGTGCCGTCGGCCGCCGATATTCAGGGGCTGTCGATCCAGACGGTGTTCGACATGAAGCGCTGCATGCGGTTTCGCCAGGTGGTGGAATGCGCCGCAGCGGAGGACGCGGCGCGGCTTTGTGATCCCGAAGGGATCCGCGGTATCGAGGACGCGCACCGTCGGATGCTGACCCTGCCGCCCGGCGAGGGCGTCTTTGAAGCAGACTTTGCCTTTCACATGGCCGTGGCGCAAGCCACCCGCAACCCGTATTTTCCCTTTGCGCTCGGGACGATGCACAACCAGATCAAGCTGATGATGGAGTTCACCCGCAAGCTGCAAGAACGGCCGCCCGACCAGGTGGCGCCGCGTGTCGTCGAAGAGCACCAACGCATCCTTGAAGCGATCAAGGCCGGCGACCCGGTGCAGGCACACGAAGTCATGAGTTTCCACATGAGCCAGAGCGTCATTCGACTTCTGGTCGAAGACGGCGCGTGAAGCGACACCATGTTCCCTACGAAGGTAGCGATACCGGTGAGGTAGCCCGGCCGCCGGTGCTGCCGCGCCGGGCGGAGGTTCAGTCGAGTTTGTCCAGATAGGGCAGGTCGTGCGGATGCACTTCGCGGGTTACCCGCGTGATGCGGTCGATCGCCCGCTGACGCGAAACCTGCAGGTGCTGTCGCAGCGAGGCCGCCGCGTCTCCCACCCTTCCGGCCTCAAGCCGCTCGACGATTTCCATATGTTCCGGCAGGAAAGGCTCCGAGCCGAACAACCGCGGCATCCACTGATAGAGGAAGCGATGCGCGACGAGCAGCGCCTGCGGCAGGCCGATCGCCTGCATCAGCGTGCGGTTGTCGCAGTGGCCGAGCAGGATGACATGCAATTCCTCCTCCAGCCGGTCGAGATCCGGGCCCGTAAGCTCGGCCGCATTGTCCATGGCCGATTGCAGATGGTCGCGCATGACGGCAAGGACTTCGGGCGAAGCCCTGGGCGCCGCCTTTTCAAGCGCCACGGGCTCCAGCAGCCAGCGCAGTTCGTAGAGTTCACCGACGTGATCCGGCGTCATGGCCGGCGCGACCCAGCGTGCCCGCTCATCCTTGCGGACGATGCCGCGTTGCTGTAGCCGACCGACGACGTCGCGGGCCACCGTGCGGCTGACATCGTAAAAGCGGGCAAGTTCTGCTTCGTTGACGCGCCAGCCGGCGAAGAAACATCGTGCGGCAATCTCGCTTTCCACCTCGCCGTAGATTCTTTCCCAGCTTGACAACTGGGTGAGGCGCGGCTCATCGGCCATATGGGAAAGCTCCGCCGGTCGCGCTGCTTTTCCCGGCTCCGAGGCGCTTACCTGGTAGCCGCGGCCGGCCGATTTTTCGATAAACCCTTCGCGCTCCAACTCCGCCAGAGCCTGCCTCGCCGGCGCCCGGCTGATCCCGAACTGCTGGGCGATCGCGCTTTCGGTGACGCGCCTGCCCGGCGGAAGCACACCCTGCGCTACCTGCCCTGCTATGATCTCGTAGACCTGCTGGTAGAGACGAGGCGCAGCACCGCCTGCGACCTTCGGCCGACGCTCCTCCGCATTGGCCACGCGCCCGTCCACCATCTTGCCTCCCTGCTTCCGGCCCCCGCTTTTGACGCCTGGGCCGCCTCCAGCGCGGCCTTAAGGCAAGGAAACTAGCAGGTCGACTGCATCCCTTCAATTCGCCGGCTTCACTGCCCGAACCGAAGCTCGCCATTTCGTGATCCAAAAACCGTCTTGCCAAAAATTAAATGACGTCTAGTGTACACACTAGACGTTCGATACGCGCCTGTGGAAGAGGAAGGTGGATGGCGGGTCGTTTGGCAAAGAAGCGCGCTCTGGTGACTGGTGCCGGCCAAGGCATCGGCCGGGCCATCGCGCTCGCCTTTGCCAAAGAAGGAGCGACAGTCGTGGCGACGAGCCGCACGCCGTCCAAGATGGCCGATCTTGCCGATCGTTCGCCCGCCATCGAGATCGTCGGGCTCGACGTCACGGATGCTGCGGAGGTGAAGGCGGTGCTTGCCAAGGCAGGCCCGATCGACATTCTCGTCAATTGTGCCGGCTGGGTTCACAACGGCTCGATCCTCGATTGCGAAGAAGAGGATTGGCAAAAAAGCATCGATCAGAATGCGACATCCGCTTTCCGTACCATGAAGGCTGTCCTGCCCGGCATGATCGAGCGCGGCAGCGGCGCAATCGTCAATGTCGCCTCGGTTGCTTCGAGCATTACCGGGGTCCCGAACCGGGTTGCCTATGGCGCAAGCAAGGCGGCGCTGATCGGCCTCACCAAGGCCGTGGCGCGCGACGTGATCGCGACCGGCGTGCGCGTCAACGCGCTTTGCCCGGGCACGACGCTTTCGCCCGGCTTGCAGGGTCGGATCGACGAGGCGGCCGATCCGGAAGCGATGCGGCGCAGCTTCATGTCCCGCCAGCCGATGGGCCGGCTGGGCACGGTGGAGGAGATGGCGGCGGCGGCCGTTTTTCTCTCCAGCGACGAAGCAGCATTCATGACCGGGCAGATACTCGTAATCGACGGAGGACAGACGCTTTGAGTCAGACTTCAGCCACCGAGGATATGGTCCATGCGGGAATCGGCGATGTCGAGCGGTTCTGCCGCGCGGCTTTTGTCGCCGCCGGGGCGGAAGAGGCGACCGCGGATGCCGCGACCCGGGCGATGATGCATGGCTCGCAGCTCGGCGTGGATAGCCACGGAGTGCGCCTGCTCGACCATTATATCACCGCAATGACCGGCGGCCGGGTGAACAAGCGCCCGAACATCACTGTGACTCAGTCCGCGCCGGCGGTAGCTTTGCTCGATGCCGATCACGGCCACGGGGCGCTTGCCGCCTATCGCGCCATGGACAAGGCGATCGAGCTTGCCGACACATGCGGCATAGGCGTCGTCTCGATCCGCAACAGCTCGCATTTTGGCCCGGCCGGCGCCTATGCGCTCGATGCGGCGCAGAGAGGGTATATCGGCGCTGCTTTCTGCAATTCGGACAGTTTCGTACGTCTGCACGACGGAGCGATGCGGTTCCACGGCACCAATCCGATCGCGTTTGCCGTGCCTGTCGCCGGTCAAAGGCCCTGGCTGCTCGACATGGCGACGAGCGCCATTCCCTATAACCGCGTGAAGCTCTACCGCAGCCTCGGCCGCGAGCTTCCGGCGGGCGTCGCCTCGGATGTCGAGGGCCGCGACATCCGTGATCCGTCGCTGGCCGAGATGCTGGCGCCGGTCGGCGGCGAGTTCGGGTTCAAGGGTGCGGGGCTGGCGGGCCTGGTGGAAATCCTGAGTGCGGTTCTGTCGGGCATGCGGCTGAGCTTCGACCTCTTGCCGATGAACGGCCCGGATTTTTCCACGCCCCGCGCTCTTGGCGCTTTCGTATTGGCCATGAAGCCCGGCGCTTTCGTGCCCGAAGAGGTCTTCACCGCCGGCATGCAGCGTTATGTCGAGGTGTTGCGCTCTTCGCCGCCGCGCGAGGGCATGCGGGTGATGGCGCCGGGCGACCGCGAATGGATGGTCGCCGACGAGCGTGAACAGCGTGGCGTTCCACTGGATCCGGCAACGCGGGAGGCGTTCGTAAAGCTTGGCGAACGCTTCGGGTTGGAGACCCCCGCGCTGTTGCCGTGACGACTGCCGGCGAAGGAGCCGGCAAGGCAAAGATGTCCAGAAGACACGAAGAGGAGGAGAGCATGCGCATTTCTGCAAAGAGACTGCTGCCGCTTCTGGCGGCTGCCGGTTTGGCCGCGCTGACGACGGCGCCGGCAAGCGCCCAGCAAAAATTCACCCTGCGCTTCAACCACGTTCTGGCGCCGAGCGAACCGTTTCATGCGGGTTTCCAGGACTGGGCAAGGAAGGTGGACGAGCGGACCAAAGGCGGGTTGAAGCTGGAGGTGTTCCACAGCGCCCAGCTCGGCGTCGAGGAAGACATTATCGAACAGATCCGCCAGGGCGCCAATGTCGGCCAGAACACCGATTCCGCCCGTCTCGGCAATTACGTCCCCAGCATCGCGGTGATGAACGGCCCTTATTTCGTCGACACGCTGGAGGATGTCTGGAAACTTTCGGAAACCCCATCACTGAAGAAATGGCAGGACGAGCTCGCGTCCAGCCATGGTCTGAAGGTCGTCTGCTTCGACTGGGTGCAGGGTTTCCGCCATTTCTTCACCAACAAGCCGATCAGGACACCACAGGACCTCGCTAGCCTGCGGATCCGCACCCCGCCTGCACCGATCTGGCAGGAATCGATCCGGGCGCTGGGTGCAGCGCCGACCGCCATGGCCTTTGGCGAAATGTACCCCGCCCTGCAACAGAAGGCGATCGACGGGGTCGAGCTCGTTTATGCCAACATTCCGGGCGGGCGCTTCTACGAGGTGCTGAAATACGCCAACGAGACCAAGCACATCATGCTGATCAACTTCCAGGTGGTCAGCGCCGATTGGTTCGCCAGGTTGCCGCCGGAATTCCAGACGGCGCTTGTCGAGGAATGCCGGGCGGCCGGCCGCGAGACCTCGCAGAAGATCTCGGCCTCGGCGGACACGATCAAGGCCGATCTCCAGAAGCGCGGCATGCAGGTCGTGAGCGACATCGATCTTGCTGCGTTCAGAAAGGCCGGCGAGGCCGCCTATTCGAAGCTCGGCATTCTGGAGGCCAGGAACGCCGTCCGGGCGGAGCTCGGCAAGAAATAGGAGCCGCGGTTGGAGGATCGGAACGGCCCGCGAAAGGACGAGATGATGATACGCTTTTACGATTTCATCGGAAAGATCGAGGCAATCGTCGCGGGTACGTTTCTGATCCTCATGACCTTGCTGATCTTTGTGGGCGGGCTTGCCCGCTTCTTCAGCTATCCGCAGAACTGGACGATCGACGTGGCGACCTGCCTGTTCGCCTGGTCCTGCTTTCTGGCCGCCGACATCGCCTGGCGCAAGAACAGCATGATGGCGCTCGACGTGTTTACCCTGCGGATGCCGGAAAAGCTGCAGAAGACGCTGCGCCTGGTCAACTATGTGCTGATCGTCGCCTTCCTGCTGTTCATCATGTATTACGGGTTCACCCTTACCTGGATCAGCAGCATCCGCTCCTTCCAGGGCATTCCATGGGTCAGCTATTCCTGGGTGACGTCAAGCCTTCCCGTGGGCGCGACACTTCTGCTTGCCACCACGCTCCTTCACATCCGGGCGGACCTGCGCGGTGAACACGTCGCCAATGCCGCCGTCGACGTGGTGTGAGGGCGCGCCATGCTGCTTGTGGCGATCGTATTCACCGTCCTCCTCGTCATCGGGATGCCGATCGCCTTTGCGGTCGGCATTTCCGGCGTGGTCTTCTTCCTGCAGAACCCGGACCTGCCGCGCACCATGACGGTTCAGCTGACGGTGACGGAGACGCAGAATTTCGCGCTGCTCGCCGTGCCGCTCTTCATCCTCGCGGGAAACTTCCTGAACTCCTCGGGCATCGCCCATAACCTCCTGAAGCTCGCCTCGGTGCTGACCGGGCGACTGCAGGGCGGCCTGGCGCAGGTGTCGATCGCGCTTTCGACGCTGATGAGCGGCGTGACCGGCTCGTCGATCGCCGATGCGGCGATGAATACCCGCCTGCTCGGCTTCGAGATGCTGAAGCGCGGTTTTTCGAAAGGTTATGCGGCCGGCGTGCTGTCCTACGGTTCGCTGATGGCGCCGATCATTCCGCCCGGCATCGGCTTCATTCTCTACGGCACCGTCGGGCAGGTCTCGATCGGCCGGTTGTTTGCTGCAGGCATCATTCCGGGTTTCATGCTCTGGGCGGCACTTGCCGTAACCATCTCGATCACCGCCCGCAAGCACGGCTACAAGCCGGAACTGGACCGCGCACCGACGCCGTCCGAGGTCGTCAAGGCCTCGATCGCCGGCAGCTGGGCGATCCTCTTCCCGATCATCCTGATCTTTGGCCTGCGCTTCGGCGTCTTCACACCCTCGGAAATCGGCGCTTTTGCCGTCGTCTATGCGTTCCTGGTCGGAGTCTTCGCCTATCGGATGCTGACCTGGACGAGCTTCAAGCAGGCGGTCGAGGCCAGCCTGATCGACGTGGGCGCGGTGATGTTCCTGCTCGCGCTTTCGGCCGTGTTCGGTTACGGCATCATCTTCGAGCGCATTCCGGAGGTGATCTCCACATGGATGCTCGGCATCACCGATGATCCGACCATCGTCATGGTGATCATCGTGCTGTTCATCCTGGTGGCCGGCACGTTCATGGAAGGCTCGGTGCTGATCGTTATGCTGACGCCGATCTTCATGCCGCTGATCCAGCAATACGGCATCGACCCTGTGCATTTCGGACTGGTCTTTATCATCGCGGCGACGATCGGCAATTATACCCCGCCGGTGGGTGGGGCGATGTTCGTCGTCTGCCAGATCCTCCGATGCCCGATCGAAGATTACGCGCGCGAATCCATGCCCTTCCTGATCGCGGTATCGCTGGTGACGCTCATTCTGATCTTCATGCCCGGGATCGTGCTCTACATGCCGAACCTGCTGTTCAATCCGTGAATCCGGGTCAGAGCAGGTGTCACCGCTATGCTATAGAATCGCAAAGATAGGCTCCAGATACAACAATGCCCAGGTGCGGGGCAGTATCCGGCACCTGGGCCCGTTCGGTGTTGGAAAGCCTTACGCGGCGGTTTTCTCCGCCTCGACATAGCCCGTTTCGAGCCGCGGAAGAGCGGAATCGGCCGCGATCTCGATCCTGCGCGGCTTCATCGCTTCCGGGATTTCGCGCTTGAGATCGACGGTCAGCAGACCGTTTGTAAGGCTGGCGCCGACGACCTTTACGTGGTCGGCAAGCTGGAAGCGGCGCTGGAAGCTCCGCCCGCCGATGCCGCGATGCAGGTACTGACCTTCATCCTCCTTGGCCTTCTGACCGGAAACAAGCAGCATGTTCTGCTCCTGCGTAAGGGTCAGTTCGTCCTGTGCGAAGCCGGCAACCGCCATGGTGATGCGGTAATCGTCTTCGGTGGTCTTGAGAATATCATAGGGCGGCCAGCTGTCGATCACGTCGAAGCTGCCTGCCTTTTCCAGCAGGTTGAACATTCGGTCGAAGCCGACGCTCGACCGGAACAGGGGAGAGAAATCGAGGTTTGTTCTCATAGCCATATCCTCCTTGGAAGCAACATGGAACAGGAGACGCTGAGACGCTGCCAGCGCCTCCGGGCTTTGTGTCGATCCCCTCAGACGATCGACATTACTGATATAATTCAGCGGGTTGACGTTTCAAGACTCTCGAATTCCTCAAGCAAAAAAATGGAATTTTGCCTTCTCGCCTCCATATAAGCGGGTGGAAGCATGGAAAGGAAGAGATCATGACAATGACTTCAGAGGACGTCATCGCCGTACTCGGCCCCGTCGATCGGACACTTGTGACCGAGGTGATCGCAACCGGCGCGACCCAGGCCGAACTGGCCGAAGCCTGGGCCTGGATCAGCAACGACGAAGCCCTGATGGGCGAAGGGCGCCATCTGCCGATTGGCAGGGTTGCCGTCCTTGTCGATCTGCTCGCCGCCGACGAGGAAGAGCAAGCCGAATAAACCCGGCAGTGGTTCCGATCGGGCCTGGTGCCCGCTCACGCGATCGTCAGAACCCGAACATCGCCTTTGCGGTCGACGACATCGACCACGACCTGGCGGCCGGAGCGGCGGATGGCAATGTCGGCCGATCCGGTGCCGATCATAAGATGCCGCAAGGTGACCTCGTCGAGGAATGCCGGAAGCTGGGGCTCGTTGAAGCTGATCTGCAACGCATTCGGATCGAAATCGAGACCGAGGCATGATTGCAGCAGCGAAAGCGGAGCAGCCGCGGCCCAGGCCTGTGGGGAACAGGCGACCGGATAGAATGTCGGCCCCTGCGCGCGCTGTCGGGGCAATCCGCAGAAAAGTTCGGGAAGCCGCCGCATGTCGATATAGGTCGAGGCTCCAAACAGTCCGTCGAATATCCGCGCCGCTTGCGTGCGAAAACCATATCGCGCCAGACCGCTGGCGATCAGGGCATTGTCATGCGGCCAGACCGAGCCATTGTGGTAGCTCATCGGGTTGTAGCGCGCCTCCCTCGACGCGATGGTGCGAATGCCCCAGCCGCAGAAGGACGATGCACTCATGAGCGTACGTGCGACCCGTCCCGCCCTTTCTGGATAGGCAATGCCGGTGAAAAGCGCGTGGCCGGCATTCGACGATCGAACCCGGCACGGCCGTTTGTCCCCATCCAGAGCCAGCACGTAAGTGCTGAGCTCCTCGTCGAAAAAGGCCGCATCGAACGCGCGGCGCAGGCCTTCCGCCCTGGCCAGAAGGTGGGTGACCTGTTCCGGCCGATCGAGCCGACGGAAGATCTCGGCAGCACTCAGCCACGCGCCATAGACATAGGCCTGCACCTCGGCAATGGCGATGGGACCTCTGGCCAGCGTTCCGTCGGCATGGAAGACGGAATCCTGGCTGTCTTTCCATGCCTGGTTGATCAGGCCTTCTTCCGTCTGGCGCCCGTACTCGACGAAACCGTCGCCGTCGCGATCGCCGTGCTCGTCGATCCATGTCAGCGCCGCTTCGATATGCGGCAGAAGCCGGAAGATCGTTGAAAGGTCACCCGTCCGCTTCAGGTAGTCGCCGGCCAGCATCAGGAACAGCGGCGTCGAATCGATGCTGCCGTAATAGCGCCGGAAGGGAACCTCTCCGAGTTCGGCCATTTCGCCGTAACGCACCTCGTGCAGGATCTTGCCCGGCTCCGCATCCGAGGCCGGGTCCAGCTCCGTTGCCTGGTTGGCCGCCAGATGGCCAAGCACGCCGCGGGCGATCTCCGGGTCGAGCCAGAGCGTTTGCAGCGCGGTGATGAGGGCGTCGCGGCCGAACACGGTGCTGAACCACGGGATGCCGGCATAGGGATAGGGACCTTCCGGTTTGTCGGTCATCAGCATGTAGAGATCGGAAATGCTGCGGCGGGCCGCCTCGTTGAAGATCTCGTTCGACGTTACGATCGACGCCGCGCGCGAAGACGCGGCGCGCAGGGCCCGTCGGGCATCCCGCAAGGCAAAAAAGAACGAGCGGTAGCCGGCCCTGTCGGTTTGCGCCGCCTGGTCGCAGCCGATCTCGATGAACAGCGACCGGCTTTCGTGCGGTGCCAGATCGAGTTCATAGACGACAAGGTCGCTGCCGAGCTTGTCCGGCTGCGGATCAAAGGAAAGCCGTGTCAGCCGTTTCTTGCTGTCCAGACCGATATAGGAAAGCAGGATCGAGCCCTGCTCGATGACCGCCGGAAGATGCCGCCCTTTTCTTGCCCTCACGGTACCGCGGACTTCGAAAAGGTCGGCAAAGTCTGTCGCGAATGCGATCTCCATGCAAATGTGCTGCGGTCGCTCGTCATAATTTTTGACGGTCAGCCGCTCGTAGCAGTTTGCCTTCCACAAGAAGCGCGACCGGCGCAGATGGATGAGGTCATGCTCGAGGATGAGCCTGCCCTTGCCGTCGAAGAGGTCGGGGTTGGTCAGGTCGCAGGTGAGTGTTGCGTTGTCGTCGCGCAATGTCGACGACAACAGCATCGGGCGCCGGCCATTGATCGACAGGTACAGGTGAGAAAGATAGCGCGTGTCGCGGTGGAAGAGGCCTTCCGGGCTGCCCGGGCCGGAGAGCGCATCGCCGTTGTGATCGAAGACGGCGAAGGTATCGCCGTGCTTCAGGGTACGTGGCCGCCGCTCCTGCAGCGATGCGGCAGCGGGGATGAAGAATTGCGCGACCGGTGCGCCTGGGCCGGCCAGCACCCCGGTCGGGTTGTCCGCAGAGGCGATCGACATGGCTTCTCCTCAAGATTTCAGGCGACCACCTGCAGGTCGAGCGCCTGGCCGGTTGACCGGCGGATAGGTGCGGCCTTGGTGCGGACGCCCGGCAGATTGCGATAGAGTTCGAGATAGTCCCGTGCCATTCGTTTGGCCGTGAAGCGTTTCTCGAATGTGGCGCGCACTTTTCTCCGATCCATCCGCAATGCCCATTCGACATTTTCGGCAGCCTCAGTCACGCTGTCGACCAGAATGCCGGAAACGCCGTCGTCGATCACCTCCGGAGCGGAGCCGCAGCGGAAGGCGATAACCGGCGTGCCGCACGACATGGCCTCGATCATCACCAGCCCAAAGGGTTCCGGCCAATCGATCGGGAAGAGCAGGGCGCCGGCATTGCCGAGGAAAGCCGCTTTTTGGGGCTCGTCTATCTCGCCGATGAATTCGACATTCGGATGGCTCTTGACCATTGGCTCGATCACCGTCTCCCAATAGGCCTTGTCGGCATTGTCGATCTTGGCCGCGATCTTCAGCGGCATGCCGACCTTTGTCGCGATCTCGATTGCGCGATCCGGCCGCTTCTCCGGCGAAATACGTCCGAGGAAGGCGAGGTAGTTGCCTTTCGGTGTAGCGGTAAAGGGAAGGAGGTCGGCGGGCAGGCCGTGATAGACGGTTCCGGACCAGTTGACCGGCGGCATCGGGCGGCGCTGATCGTTGGAGATCGAGACCAGCGGGATATCGGGAAAGGTCCGATAAAATGGATGCAGGTCCAGCAGGTCGAGGCGACCATGCAGGGTGGTCACCGTGCGGTCGGCAAAATCACGGATCAGCGGGAAATGCAGCAGGTCGATATGAAAATGGAGAACATCAAACTCGGACGCCCGGCGGCGGATTTCCTCCAGCATGACCATTTGATGCGGCAGGTGGTCTCTGACGGCCGGGTTGAGCCGCAGCGCGACCTGCGAACACGCCACCAGCTTCGCGTCCGTGACGGAATCGGCGCTGGCAAAGAGAGTGACGTCGTGGCCCTGGGCCACAAGTTCTTCGGTGAGATAAGAAACGATGCGTTCGGTCCCTCCGTAAAGCTTCGGCGGAACGCTTTCGGCGAGCGGTGCGATCTGAGCGATCTTCATCGGCAAAACCTCCTCGTGAGAGCAAAGAGTCGTCGGCAAAAATCATGTCCGCGCCCGTCAGGACGGCACGCGGCGGGTTGGAATGTTCAGGTTTCAAACAACTGACGGCGACGTCCGTTCCAGTAGCCGCACAGGCCAAAACGGTCGCGAAGCCGTCGGTTCCGTGGCTTTCTGCGGTCGCTCCTGCCGGGTTCCGCCAAAACTCGCGGTCTTTTCGCTGGAAGAGGCTCGCCGCCGCCGTCGAGCGCTTTCAGGGCCTCGAGGATTTCGTCATAGGTGACGACGGTTTCCATGCCCGGATAACGGCGCAAGGCCGGCATGGATTCGATGGCGGATATGTCGGAAGCCCATGATGCGAGGATCGCCCGCTTCTCGTCCCTGCCGATGTGTTCGGCCGCCAGCACGTCCCGCGGGTGGTCGAAATGCGACGCCGGGTGCAGCAGATGGGCGGCGCTGATTGCCGCTGCGGCCTGCTCTGGTGCGGTATTCTCGGTATTTTCCTTTCTCATCGTGTAACCCCATTGCTGGAGATGGCGATTTCGCCCGGTGGTCGATTGTTCGTTGAGCGGGTTGGCCCGCCCTGGGACAGGGCGGGCCGGATCATCACTCAGAAGTCCATGCCGGCCCCTGCGGGCATGGCAGGAGCAGCTTCCTTTTTCGGCTTTTCGGCAATCATGGCTTCCGTGGTCACGAGGAGGCCAGCTACGGAGGCGGCGTCCTGGAGCGCTGCACGGACGACCTTGGCCGGATCGATGACGCCCTGGGCGTAAAGGTCGCCATACTCGCCGGTCTGGGCGTTCCAGCCGTAGGAGAACTCGCTCTTCTCG
Source organism: Neorhizobium tomejilense (assembly GCF_964254135.1). Classification (NCBI taxonomy): domain Bacteria; kingdom Pseudomonadati; phylum Pseudomonadota; class Alphaproteobacteria; order Hyphomicrobiales; family Rhizobiaceae; genus Neorhizobium; species Neorhizobium tomejilense. Next base: position 1,768,272 of record NZ_CAXUSO020000002.1, on the reverse strand, counting down.
CGTAGCTTGCCGACGATCACGGAACCTTCGGCGCCGGCATTCTGGGCGATCTGGCGAACGGGAGCCTCGATCGCGCGGCGGACGATCTCGACGCCGACCCGCTGGTCCTGGTTGGCGGTGCCAAGGTTGTCGAGTGCCTTGACGGCGCGCAGCAGCGCAACACCGCCGCCAGGCAGGATGCCCTCTTCGACAGCGGCCCGCGTCGCATGCAACGCATCGTCGACGCGGTCCTTCTTTTCCTTCACCTCCACTTCCGTCGAGCCGCCGACGCGGATCACCGCTACGCCGCCGGCAAGCTTTGCCAGACGTTCCTGCAGCTTTTCACGGTCGTAGTCGGAAGTGGTTTCTTCGATCTGGGCGCGGATCTGGGTCGTGCGACCGTCGATCTCTGCCTTGGAACCTGCGCCGTCGATGATGGTGGTATTCTCCTTCTCGATCGCCACCTTCTTGGCCCGTCCCAGCATGTTCAGGGTGACGTTTTCGAGCTTGATGCCGAGGTCTTCGGAGATGACGGTGCCGCCCGTCAGGATGGCGATGTCTTCGAGCATGGCCTTGCGGCGATCGCCGAAGCCCGGAGCCTTGACGGCAGCGATCTTGAGGCCGCCACGCAGCTTGTTGACGACGAGGGTGGCAAGCGCTTCGCCTTCGACGTCTTCCGCGATGATCAGCAGCGGCTTGCCGGACTGAACCACGGCTTCCAGCACCGGCAGCATGGATTGCAGGTTGGAGAGCTTCTTCTCGTGGATCAGGATATAGGGATCCTCGAGTTCCACCCGCATCTTGTCCTGGTTGGTGACGAAGTAGGGGCTGAGATAACCGCGATCGAACTGCATGCCTTCGACGACTTCAAGTTCGGTTTCGGCGGTCTTGGCTTCTTCAACCGTGATGACGCCCTCGTTGCCGACCTTTTCCATGGCTTCGGCGAGATACCGGCCGATTTCGGCATCGCCATTGGCCGAGATGGTACCCACCTGGGCGATTTCGGAATTGTTCGAGATCTTGCGGGCGTTGGCCTTCAGTTCCTTGACGACCGCATCGACGGCAAGGTCGATGCCGCGCTTCAGGTCCATCGGGTTCATGCCGGAAGCGACGGCCTTTGCGCCCTCCCTGACGATCGCCTGGGCAAGCACGGTCGCAGTCGTCGTGCCGTCACCAGCCAGGTCGTTGGTCTTCGATGCCACTTCCCGCAGCATCTGCGCACCCATGTTTTCGAACTTGTCGTCCAGTTCGATTTCCTTGGCGACCGATACGCCGTCCTTGGTGATGCGGGGTGCCCCGAAGGACTTGTCGATCACGACGTTGCGGCCCTTCGGACCGAGCGTCACCTTCACGGCATTGGCCAGGATGTCGACCCCACGCAACATGCGTTCACGGGCATCGGTGTTGAACTTGACTTCTTTCGCAGCCATTTTTCACTCCTCGATTAGGCAGCTTGCTTGACTGATGGATGGTGTTCTCAGGCGGCCTTCTTCTGCTCGGCCCGGGCCTCGATGATGCCCATGACGTCGCTTTCCTTCATGATCAGCAGGTCTTCGCCGTTGATCTTGATCTCGGTGCCGGACCACTTGCCGAACAGGATGCGGTCGCCAACCTTGACGTCGAGTGCCTGGACCTGTCCGGCGTCGTTGCGGGCGCCAGGGCCGACGGCGATGACCTCGCCTTCCTGCGGCTTTTCCTTGGCTGTGTCGGGAATGATGATGCCACCCTTGGTCTTTTCTTCCGATTCGACCCGGCGGACGAGAATGCGATCATGAAGCGGTCGGAACGACATGTTTTCCTCCAATGGACAAACAATGATGACGTTGTTCCCCCGCCCGGACCGGATGACCAGTCCGGGCGGGTGCAAAACCTCTCACGAGCATTTTGCGCGAAATGATCTGGTTTTCCGGTTTTTCGATTTCAAGAGGGCGAAGACGAAAAATCAGCACTTCGCGCACTTGGCTGCTAACATGCTGATAAGGAACAGAAATCAGAGCCCGGCGTTTGGAATTCGGTTGAAGGTCTGTAAAAAATCAGGCCAAGTTTCGAACTGTCATTAAACGGAGATGAAGCATGCAATTTTCATCGGATCTCGAGCGGCAGCTGAACGGCTATGGTCTTACGACGGCGCATATTCTCTACCACATTCCAGATTTCGAATCCGTCCTGCAAACCTATGTCTGGCAGGATTACGATCTGGCCCCGGGGTTTCCCGAGATGCAGAAATTTCTGGATTTCTGGCAGGCCAATCTCGACGGACCGCTGCATTCCGTTCGTTATACCCACCAGCGCCTGATCGGGCCCAATGAGTGGCGTCGCGTCGAAGGCGAGTTCAAACTGCACTGAGACTTGACCTTTTCCCTTTTGCTTTAAAAGGCCTGGAAAAGCCCTGACATCAGCCGTCGGTAGTCCTCCTCGGGCGGACCGTAGGCGTCGTGGGCGAACTCCTCCATTGCAGGCCTGTCCCGGATGGTGATCATCCCTCGCTGCGAGCGGATGAACAAATTGCCCTCGAGGATGTGCAAGGAACTGGTCACGCTCGGGCGCCGCACGGCCAGCATCACCGAAATGAAATCGTGGGTAAGGGGGATTTCATTTCCCATCAAGCGGTCGTGGCACATCAGCAACCAGCGGGCCAGTCGCTCATCTACGCCATGGACAGCGTTGGACAATGCGGTATAGGCCACCTGAGCCGTGAACGCTTCGACGGCGCGCAACAGGAGCTTTGCAAAGTTCCTATTTTCCTGTTGGAGGCTGACGAACTGTGGAAGCGTCATCCGGTAAGCCTCACCTGCCACCTGCATGTTGCAGTCGAAGATATTGACGTTGCTTCCCATGGCCGCGGACGTCGGGAAGAACCCTTCGTTGCCGAATATGCCCGCTTCGGCCCTTTGTCCTTCCGGTGAAACGGCAACCATCGACGCGATGCCGTCTGTCGGAAAATAGACATGTTCGATCTGTTCATGGCGCATGCCCAATGGGGTGCGGCGCGGCAGATCGATATGCTCCAAATGACGTTCGACTTGCTCGAAGTCGGCGCTTGGCAGTGATGCGAGGAGCTTGTTGCGCATGGATGTTTGGGAAATTGCCGTCATGGTTCTCTTGGCCGGTGTTGGGGCAAGAGTAGCCACTCTCAGCCGTCTGCGCCCTGAGAATTCAGCAGACGATATTGGCAGTATACAAGCTTCAAAATACCGCGGTGGTTTGGTGCGCCAGCGGACAATCCGTCGCTCCAAGTCCGCCAACTGCAGGTATTTGTCCTGTGCGGAGGGTATTTAGTCCCGTAGACAATTCTAAAATACTAGATATATTCATATCCCTATCAAACGATGTGCTTTGGCGGGAGGAGCTAGTCGCGACCCTGGAGCACTCGAATGCCGAAATTCTTCCTTCACCTGAATTATTTGTCTGCGCTCGTGATCGATGATCCTGACGGCTCGGACCTTCCCGATCTTCAAGCTGCGACCACGGAGGCGACCCGAGGCATCCGCGATCTCGCCGCAGACTGCCTTCGCGGCGGTGGGCAGTTCGGTCTTCGCAGTATCCGTGTCTGCGACGCAGCGGGGGACCTTCTTTCGGAGGTCACGGTTCATCAGGCGCTCGCCTGCATCATTCCTTCCGGCGCGGTTGAACCTCCGCCGGCTGTTTGAACGGCCATGTTCTCAGCGACTATGTGACGACTGTTGGCCGGGCAGCCAGTTCATGATCATGCCCTCAGGCCATAGCGGGGATGCGTGAGCGTTCGCTCGATGCCGCGAAGCTCCGCCAGCCCCTTCAGCCGCCCGATGGCGGGATAGCCCGGCTGCGCACCGCGGGCCAGGTCGTCGAGGATTTCCTGCCCGTGATCCGGTCGCATGGGGATGCGGTGATCCTCGCGGCCTTCCCCGCGCCGATGGGCCTCCTCCGAAAGCAGCGCGGCGATCACGGCAACCATGTCCGTTGCGCCTTCCAGGTGCTCGTCCTCGAAGAATGAGCAGGGGACCGTGTCGGTGTCCCGCGTCACATTGCGCAGATGCACGAAATGAATGCGGTCGGCAAAACGCGAGGCGATGAAGGGCAGATCGTTATCGGCTCTTGCGCCCAGCGAGCCGGTGCAGAGCGTCACGCCATTGGCACGCGCGCTGACCTGATCCAGCATATGTGCGTAATCGGCTTCGGTCGACAGGATGCGGGGAAGGCCGAGCAACGGCCAGGGCGGATCATCGCCATGGGCGCAGATGTTGATGCCGACTTCTTCCGCCACGGGCGTGACTTCCGTCAGGAAGTCGACGAGGTTCTGCTGCAGTCGTGCCCGGTCGATGCCCTGGTAGGACCGCAGCTTTTCCAGCAGCTGGTCGAGCGTATAGCCGTCCGCCGAGCCCGGCAGCCCGGCCCCGATGTTCTTGCCCAGGGCTGCGATCTTCGCATCCGCCATCGCGGAAAACCGCTCTGCCGCTTCCTCCCGCAGCCATTCCGGATAATCGCGGTAAGCCTCGGGACGTTTGAGGATATGGATATCGAAGGCGGCAAAATCGGTCAGGTCGAACCGCATGGCCTTCGCGCCATGGCGGGTGTCCCAGCGCAGGTCCGTGCGTGTCCAATCGAGGATCGGCATGAAGTTGTAACAGACCGTGCGGATGCCGGAGGCCGAGAGACGCCGCAGCGTTTCCTGCCAGTTGGCAATGTGGCGCTTCCAGTCGCCGGTCTGCGTCTTGATGTCTTCGGAAACCGGAACGCTCTCCACGACATCCCACACCAGGCCGCCGGCCTTGATCTCCTCGTGCCGCCTGGCGATCTCGTCGACCGGCCAGACCTCGCCGGTCGCAATGTGGTGGAGCGCCGAAACGATGCCTTCCGCGCCGGCCTGCGCGGCATCTCCCACGCTCACTTTGTCGATCGGGCCGAACCAGCGCCACGTATGTCTCATGTCTTGTCCCTCACGATTATTTGGTCTGCTGGAATGTGATCTGCACCTTGCAGGCCTTGGAACGATCCGCAGCCTGCTCGAAAGCCGCGGTCACCGCATCCAGCGGGAAGCTGTGTGAAATGATCGGCCGCACGTCGATACGCCGCCGGGCGATCAGATCGACCGCTTCGGCGAATTCCGCATGGAAGCGCTGCGAGCCGCGCCAGACGATCTCCTTGCCGACCAGCGCATTGAGCGGGATGGTCATGTCACCGGTCACACCGACCTGGACGAGGGTTCCGCGGGGCTTGATCGCGGCAAATGCCGAGCGCAGGGCCGCACCTGAAGCCGAGCATTCGAACACCACGTCGAAACTGCCCTTGTTCTCCTGGAAGGGAAGAAGCCCGTCCGGATTGGAAGCCACGTTGATCGTCTCGGTCGCCCCCATGGACGGCGCGCGTGACAGTGCCGCATCGGCCAGATCAGTTACCACGATCCGGGCGGCGCCCGCATGCCGGGCCGCGGCGACCGTCAGAAGTCCGATCGGACCTGCTCCCGTGACCAGCACGTTGCGACCCGACAGGTCTCCGGCCTGGGCGACGGCATGCAGGCACACGGCAAGCGGCTCCGCACAGGCGGCCTCGCCCGGCGACACATCCTGCCCCACCGGATGGCACTGGATCGCCGGGACGACCAGCCTCTCGCGGAACATGCCGTTTTCGTGCGGCAGGCGCATCGCCGAGCCCATGAAACGCATGTCGAGGCAATGGATCGGCTGGCCGGTCCGGCAGTATTGGCAATCGCCGCAGGGCTGCGACGGATTGACCGCAACCAGTTGCCCGAGTTCGAGCCCTAAAACTCCTGCGCCCAAGGCTTCCACGAAGCCGGAGGCCTCGTGGCCGGCGATGATGGGTTCGCGAACCCGCACCGGCCCGAACCCGCCATCCTGATAATAGTGGAGATCGGAGCCGCAGATGCCGCCCGCTGCCATTCTAAGCAGCACCTCGCCTGGGCCGAGATCGGGGGCATCCAGCGTCTCCACTCGGAGGTCACGCTGAGCATGAAGGCGGGCAACGCGCGTCTGCATCGCACTGGTACCTTTCGTTCAAGAGGTCGCCGGTCCACCGAAGGCGGACCCGGCGGTTATCGGATGAGGCCAAGCTGGGTGGGCAGCCAAAGCGTGATCGCCGGGATGAAGGTGATAAGGCCGAGCGCGATGAACAGCGGGATCATCCAGGGCAGGATGGCAAGCGCAGTTCGTTCCACCGACAGTTTGGAGATGCGGGAGAGAACGAAGAGCACCATGCCCACCGGCGGAGTGAGCAGGCCGATCATCAGGTTGAGAGTGATGATGAGACCGAGATGCACCGGGTCGATGCCGTAGCGTGCGGCCACGGGCATCAGGATCGGTACCAGGATGCTGATGGCGGCGATCGTATCGAGGAAGGCGCCGACGATCAGAAGCAGAATGTTGACGATGATCAGGAAGGTCCACCAGCTGTCCGTCAGGCTGAACATGAAGTTGGAGAACAGCTGCGCTGCCTGGCTGACCGTCAGCAGCCAGGCGAAGATGGATGCCGCGGTGACGATGAACAGAACGGAGGCCGTCGTTTCGATCGTGTCGAAGGATGCCTTGGCCAATGCCCTCACCGTCATGGTGCGATAGCGCACCAGGCCGAGGAAGAGCGACCAGAGGACAGCCGCCACGGCGGCTTCGGTGGGCGTGAACCAGCCCATGGTCATGCCGCCGATCAACAGGACAGGCGTCATCAGGGCCATGACGGCGGAAAAATCGAAGTACCAGTCCAGCGCCACCAGAAACGCAAGCCCGATCAGCACCGCGACATTGACCGACAGACCCGCCAGGATCATCAGGTAGACAGTGGCAGGGAAGGCAAGCACGATCGCCACTTCGAGCGAGGCGCCGAGCAACTGTTTCAGCTCGAAGGGCGTATCGGAGCCCCAGCCCTTGCGTTTGGCGAAAATATAGACGGTGAGCATCATCAGCGATGTCATCACGATGCCGGGGATGATGCCCGCCATGAACAGGGCGCCGATCGACGCATTCGCCATCATGCCGTAGATGACGAAAGGCAGCGACGGCGGGAAGATCGGGCCGAGCGTTGCCGACGCCGCGGTGACGCCGACGGCCGCCTCGACCGGATAGCCATGGTCTTTCATAGCCTTGATTTCGATCGTGCCGATACCGGCAGCATCTGCCAGCGCCGTTCCGGACATGCCGGAAAAGACCACCGAGCCGATGATGTTGACTTGCGCCAAGCCGCCCTTCATCCAGCCGACGAGCGAAAGCGCAAAGCGATAGATGCGGCCGGTGACGCCGGCAATGTTCATGAGGTTGCCGGCCAGGATGAAGAACGGCACGGCAATCAGCGGAAAGCTTTCGACGCCGGCGATCATGCGCTGGGCGGCGATGATGTCAGGAGCCACGCCGTAGATCACCAGGTAGAGCAGTGAGGCGACAGCCATGGAGACGGCGACCGGCGTGCCGATCATCAGAAGTACGAGGAATGACCCAATCAGAAGCAGCATGGTCAAATTCCTCCCACATGGATATCGTCCTGCGCCTGCTCGCGCACGGTCTTGGTGCCGGTCAGGTCCTTGACCAGGTTGTGGACGGATCGCAGGAACATCAGGGCGAAAGCTGCAAAGACTGTGTAGAAGACGATGCCGCGCGGCAGGTCGACCGTGACCATTCGCTCCTCCCCGACAATCTCCAGATAACGCCACATCAGCCATGTGATATAGGCGAAGAAGGCAATGCTGATCGCATCGACCACGAGTTCCAGGAGCCTTCCGGCCCGCCTCGACAGGAAACGGTAGAGCAGATCCACATGAATATGCCGGACCATTCGCACGCACATCACGGAACCGAGAAACACGACGACGACCAGGCAGTTGGCGGCGATTTCCTCCGTCCATGAAAAGCTGTCGTTCAGCACGTAGCGTGTGAAAAATTGCAGGAATACGGATAGACCCATGGCCCAGAAGACCGCAAGCGTCACCCAGTCCTCGATGGCATAGGGAGACAGGTCAACGGGCGCTGCTTCCTCCTCAAAGGCATGCGCCATTTCTTCCACGCTTATCGGCGCGTGCGAATGCTCCGTCATCGGGTCCACTCCGTTCATGAAAAATCGCAAGAGATTGCCCCGACGCGTTGCACGCCGGGGCTGGGATCGTCACTTCAACGCGCGGATGGCTTCCCAGTCGGCCTTTTCGTAGCCGAAGTCCTCGAGCTTCACCTTGTCGATGACGTTCTTCTCGAAGTCTGCCTTGTCGATGTCGGTAACGGTCAGGCCCTTCTTCTTGAATTCATCGACGAGCGCCTTTTCGCGGGCTTCGATGGTCTTGGTCGTGCGGGCTGCGGCTTCCAGCATCACATCCGTGAAGATCTTCTTGTCTTCGTCGGAGAGGCTGGCCCAGCGGGTCTTGGAGACGACGGTATTGAGATGATCGACGATGTGACCCGTCAGCACGATGTTCTTCTGGACCTCGTAGAACTTCTTGGCCTCGATCGTCGTCAGCGGATTTTCCTGGGCTTCCACGGTGCCGTTCTGCAGCGCCAGGTAGACTTCCGCAAAGGCAATCGGCGTCGTGTTGGCACCGCAGGCGCGCGGCATTGCCAAGTAGGCCGGAACATCCGGTACCCGCATCTTCAGGCCTGCCATATCGGCGCATTTCGAAATTGGGCGATTGGATGTGGTGTGGCGCGTTCCATAATAGCTGAGAGCGACGATGTGGTTGCCCGTCTTGTCTTCGTAACCCTTGGCGAGCTTCTTGAAGACGTCGCTCTTCGTATAAGCCAGAAGATGGCTCGGGTCGCGGAAGATATAGGGATAATAGGTGACGCCGATCGGCTTGTGGTCACGCGCCGCGAAGCTGGAGCCGGAGATGATGATATCCACGGTGCCGAGCTTGAGGCCCTGGTTGATGTCGGCTTCCTTTCCAAGCTGTGAAGCCGGATAGACGTCGATCTTGTAGCGGCCATTGGTCCGCTTGGCGATCTCGCCGGCAGCCCAGACCGAGTCGGTGTGGAAAGGTTCGGGTGTCTCATAGACATGAGCCCATTTCAGCACGGTCTCGGCATGCGCCGAAAGCGTCGATGCAACGATGACTGCGGCGGCGCCCAGCAATGTTTTCAGTCGGTGTTTCATTCTTTCCTCCCAGGTGAAACGGAACTGTATGGTCGATCCGGCCGCGATGGCGGACGGTCAGTCTTCTCGGGTCGGTTCCTCCCCGAAGCTTTCCGAGAATCTCTTTTGCGCCAGCGTCAGGTGACGACGCATGGCCTCGCGCGCAGCGGCGGGATCCCCCGCGGCAATGGCGTCACGAATGACACGGTGCTCCTCGAGCGCCAGCTTCCAGGTGTGCGGTCCTTCGAAGTAGCTGGCGAGCTTGGTGAAATAGGGCGACATCCGGGTATCGTAGATCAGCCCCGTGAAGTGCTTCAGCGCCGAATTGCCGATGATGTCGGCGATCGCCGTGTGAAAGTCGCGGTCGCAGGCAAGAGCGACGGGGCCGTCGTTCAGCGACTGCTCCATGCGCTCCAGCAGCAGATCGATGCGGGCAATGCCGTCGGGCGTTACGAGACGTGCGGCCTCTTCCGCGATGCCGCTTTCGATCAGGCAACGCGCCTGAAGGATTTCGAGGGGGCCGCCGCCTTCGTCGTTCGGCAGGACACTCGCGGGCTGCTTCGGGGCGCTGGAGATGTAGACGCCGGATCCCATCCGGATCTGGATCCGACCTTCGACCTCGAGCACGATCAGTGCCTCGCGGACTGTCGGCCGGGAAACGGAAAACCGCTCGGCAAGCTCCCGCTCGGGCGGAAGCCTCGATCCCGGCTTCAGTTCCCCCGTGTCGATCAGCACACGAATCTGCTCCGCGACCTGGCGATAAAGCCGGCGCGGCTCCAACGCCACGAACATCGAATTCCTCCGAGCGCATCACTCCCTTGATGCGCATGCGGTCAGATTGTCTGACCAATTTATACTATGAGTGAATTGGAAAATCTGTCAAGCCGCAGATGGCCGGGAACCGGATTTCATTCCGCGCCCGGTGTTTCGGTTCTCAAACCCGCTATCAGCATTTCCACGAATGCGGAGACTTTCGGCGGACGGAAGCGTGCCGCCGGATAGACCGTGAACACGCCACCCGAGGGCAGCTGCCAATCGGGCAGGACGTGAATCAGGCGTCCACTGGCCAGTTCAGCGTTCGCGAGAAAGTCCGGCAGGACCGACAATCCGCCACCTTGCCGCGCCGCTTGCATGACCGCCGGCGTGGTATTGATCGCGATCGACGCCTTGAACCGCACCGTCAGCGTCTCCTGACCGCCGCGCGTGAACCTCCACTCCAAGGGTTCTCGTAGCGCGTTGTTGGCAACAAAAGGCAGGGTGGGTAACTCGGCGAGCCCATTCAGGTCCGCTATTCTGCCGGCAAGCTGCGGCGGACCGACCAGGTATTGCTGAAACGAGCCGATCCGCCTGGCCTGCAGGCTTGAGTCGGCGAGCCACCCGACACGAATGGCGAGGTCCATATTGTCGGCGACCAGATCGACCATCTTGTCGCTGAGGTTCAGTTCGACCTTGCAATCCAGATAACGGGCCGTGAAGGCGGTGACCACCGGCACGATGACCGAGGTGCCATAGTCATAGGGCGCCGTGATCCTCAACAGGCCTTTGGGTTCTGACCTGGCTTGCGCCAGTTCCGCCAGCGCATCCTCGGCCTCCCTCAGGATCGATACGCATCGGGCGTGAAACATCCGGCCCGCCTCGGTCGGCTGCAGACGCCGCGTCGTGCGCATCAGCAACGTCGTGCCGACCTCCTTTTCCAGCCTTGCAACCTGCTGGCTGACGACCGCCTTGGTGATGCCGAGATACTCGGCCGCCCGGGTGAAAGACCCCGCATCGATGACAGCCACGAAATAGGCGAGCCGGTTGAGATTGGTCGCATCCTGCATGAAGGCTTCCCCTGTGATTGTCAGCTCTTAGCATACATTCTGTCGTGTTTGTTGGTCTTCCTGGTTCTATTTCCTCATGTCATTTACGGCTTCACAAGCAGCGCGGCATGAGCGTCAGGATCCACATCCCCCATCGGCTGGATCCGCTGCCGGGATCAGACCGGCATCCCATCAGGCTGCCAGCCCAGTCGTCATAACCTGAATTCCAGAGACCGAACGCAACACCAGGAGACAGCGATGTTCACAAGGAGAACGATGATGAAAACCACTCTCGGCGCAGGCGCCACCGCCGTCTTTGCGCCCGTGGGTCTCGGCCATGCCGCCACCGGCCTGACGTGGAAGCACTTTCCTGCCGGGCAGAACGGGTTCTTCCGCAGCCCGGTCCTGGTCTCCGGCGCAACGGAAGCCATATTGATCGACGGCGGCTTCACGCTCGCCGACGGCAAGGCTGTCGCCGAAGCGATCAAGGCCACGGGCAAGACGCTCACCACGATCTATGTCAGCCAGTCCGATCCGGATTATTATTTCAGCCTTGGCCCGATCAAGGCTGCCTTCCCGGGTACCAAGGTGATCGCGGCCGCGGCCACTGTCGCGGCCATCAAGAGCAGTGTCGAAAAGAAGCTTGCTGTCTGGGGGCCGCAGCTCAAGGAGAACGGCCCGCAGGCGCTGGCCGACATCGTCATGCCGGAAACCTTTGACGGCAAGGCGCTGACGGTTGACGGCGAAATCGTCGAGATCGTCGACGCGGAAGGCCTGTCCAATCGCCGTTATCTCTTCGTCCCGTCGTTGAACGCCGTATTCGGCGGCGTGATGATCTTCAACGGTGTTCACGTCTGGACGGCCGACACCAACAGCGCCGAATTGCGGGCCGCCTGGATCGCCAATCTCGAGAAGATCGCAGCGCGCAAGCCGGTAATCGTGGTCGCCGGCCATATGACGCCGGAAGCACTGAGTGACCTTTCAGGCGTCGCACATACCATCGCCTATCTGAAGGCGTTCGAGGAAGAACTGGCAAAGGCCAAGGGTTCGGCCGGGCTGAAGGCGGCGATGGAAGCGCGCTTCCCGGGGCTTGGCATGGGCATCGCGCTCGACATAGGCTCCAAGGTCGCCACTGGCGAAATGAAGTGGGGCTGACCGCAATGCGTGCAAATCTCGCTCCCACCCGGCCCTGTTAGCGGGAGGGTGGTCTCAAGATAAGGGTCACAATCTTGTTGCGGCCCTGCATCCGATGGGACCGGCGTGCGCTTGGCAGCAGCACTTTCAGCTTCGACATCCGGGTGCTAGACGCTGGATTTTGCGTCTGAAGGATATTCCCATGAAGAAATTGATTCGCCTGCTGCTGACGGTCGTCCTTGCAATCGTTGTTCTCGTCGGTTTCCGCTGGCATCGCTATGTCACCAATACTGACAGCCCCTATGATGAAGTCGGCATTACGCTCAATAGTTCCATGCCCGGTCCGATCAACAGCTGGGGGTGCGCCAGGCTCAAGGCCACCTTTGCCGGTTCCTTGCCGCCCTACGGCTGTGCCGCAGGCAATGCGACGCAGTGGCGGTAGACAGCTGCACCAGTCGCGTCAAAGCCGCAGGATCTATTCGCGTCGCCCCTTGACCGGCACCAATCTAAACAATGCCGAGACGCCAAGCGTCTCGGCCCACATCAACTCAAGGCGATAAAGCTCCAGCAGATTCCCAAAACTGCTGACCCCAGAAGCGTCGTGATGACCGACAGGCCAAAGCGGAAGATGGATATGGCGGCGATGGCCGTCAAAACGAGTGAGGGCAAAATAACCGAGCTCAAGACAGGTATATCCATGGACCACGGACCCGCCGATATCTGGCGAACCTCGCCAAACAGGACGTGCAGGCCGAACCAGACCGCGAGGTTCAGGATCACGCCGACGACGGCGGCGGTAATTGCCGACATTGCCCCCGTCAGGGCGACGTTGCCCCGCATCTTTTCGATGAATGGGGCGCCTGCAAAAATCCAGAGGAAGCTTGGCAGGAACGTAACCCAGGTCGTCAGGATGGCGGCGAGGGTCGCTGCGGTCAGCGGATTGATCGCTCCCGGATCACGATGGCCCGCAAGGAACCCGACAAATTGCGTGACCATGATCAATGGCCCGGGTGTCGTCTCCGCCATGCCGAGTCCATCGAGCATTTCACCGGGACGGAGCCAGCCGAACTGCTCGACGGCCTCCTGCGCGACGTAGGCGAGCACGGCATAGGCGCCGCCGAAGGTGACGACCGCCATCTGACTGAAAAACACGCCGATTTGCGAAAATACGTTGTCACGGCCGAGCGTCAGCAGCAGAACGGCGACCGGAAGGAGCCACAGCGCCGCAAGGATGCCTGAGGTCTTCAGCGACCAGGCCAGGTTCGATCGCGCATGGACGGGAATGTCTTCGCCGAGAACGGAGTCCCGATCTTCGAGGATTTTGCCGGAACCGGATTTGTGCCCGCCGCCGACCCTGAACGCAGCGACCCCGGCACGGCCGCCAAAATATCCGATGGCACCAGCACCGATGATGATCAGCGGAAACGGCACGTGAAGGAGGAAGATCGCCACAAACGCGGCGGTGGCGATCGCCACCATCACCTTGTTCTTGAGGGCGCGACTGCCGATCCGAAAGACCGCCTGAATGACGACCGCGAGCACGGCACATTTCAGGCCGAAGAACATCCCCTCAATGAGGGTCACGTCGCCGAAGAGGACATATATGTAGCTCAGCGCCAGGATCGAGATGAAGCCCGGCAAGACAAACAGGAGACCTGCAATCATGCCGCCCTTCGTTTTGTTGAGCAGCCAGCCGATGTAGATGGCGAGCTGATGGGCCTCGGGACCGGGCAGAAGCATGCAGTAGTTGAGGGCGTGAAGGAAACGATGCTCCCCGACCCAGCGCTTTTCGTCGACGACGATCCGGTGCATCACCGCGATCTGGCCGGCCGGGCCGCCGAAGCTGAGTGCGGCGACCCGTGCCCAGACCTTGACGGCTTCGGAAAGAGGTACGACATCGCCGCCGGCGACCGGCTGGCTGGCGATGAGGCTTTTTGCCGTATCGGTCATGGCCGCTACCCCTTCCTCGGATTTGGCCAGTTATGTGTCTCCTCCGTGGCGTCGCGGCACCAGCGATACATCGCGTCATAGACCAACAGGCCGGCCTGCAATTGCTCAAGATCGTCGTTGAACATCCGTGACAATCCGAGCGAGATGGCCAGCAGACCCTGCGCTTCAGGGGCCAGCTCGGGTCGGGCCGTGTCGGCGCCCCGCACGATGGTGGCGAGATGCAAAAGAGCGTCGCTCTTCAATCCGAACTCGTCGATCATCACGTCGAAGGTGCACAGTTCCCCGCGATGGCTCCAGAACACGTCCTCGATGTCAAAAGGCGTCGCGTTGAAGCGGTCGCCCACCAGCGCCACTTCGCTCGCCGGAACGAACAGAAAGATCGCGGCAGGATCGACGAACCGACGGATCAGCCACGGGCAGGCGATCCGGTCGATCTTTGGGCGGGACCTCGTCACCCAGACGGTTCGCCCCTGGACGTCCCGCGAAGGGAGCTTTTCCTCGGGAACGAGAATGCCTTGCGAGTCGCGCCAGGCCTCGAACCCGCCTTCCAGCGTTTCGGCTTGTTTCCCCATTGCCCTGAGATGTGCCGCAACGCCATGGCCGAGTTTCTGTCCTCTCTGGCAAAGGACAATGGCAGGACCGGCTATCTCGGTGCCCCATTCGGTAACGCGGCGAAAATCCCGGCGGATCGATCCGGGGATCAACCGGGGATCGCTTCCGAAATCCTCGTCGTTGCGGACGTCGATGATCGTCGGCAGGTTTGGCGTGCCGATGATGCGGGCAAGCTTGTCGGGTGTGATTTCAAGAAATGACGGCATGACGCGTCCTCCGTTGTTGCGGGTTCATGGACGCGATTCTTCGGCCGTGGCCTCGTGGGGTGATCGCAACCCCATGGCAGAGCATTTGCTTTCTCCCGTCCGGATGTCAAGCGTTTTGCAAAGCCTTTGGGAAATTCCCCAGCCCGAACACCGAGGTCCCCGATCCAATTCTCCTTAAGGTGCGTCATGGCTAAGACGTCATCTTCTGGGTTGACCCTGGGTATCCGCCGAGACTGCGGCTCAGCCGCTTGTGCCTTCGATCAATGTCATGGGCCAGATCACGCGGGGTGTCTGTCCGACGTAATCGGACTGATAGGCCGGCATGACCGACAGAAGATGCTCCGCCAGGCTGATCCCCAGATCACGAAGCGACAACGTAAAGCAGGTCAACGCCGGAGAGAGGAACTGGGTCTGAGGGCTGTAGCGACCGATGATCGCAATGTCCTTGCCCGGCTTGACGCCGGCGTCCTCTAGTCCTTTGTATAGCCCTGTCACCAGTATCTCATTGACCAGGACGATTGCCGACGGGCGTGGAGATCTGGATGCGATCTCGTGTGCTACAGCGTAGCCCCCCGCCTCGCTCGGTTTCGCCCGGAAGACATGATCTTCGCTGAGGACAAGCCCATGTTCCGCGAGCACCTCGCGGCATCGATCGGCAAACAGGTAACCCAGGTTGAGATCGCCATGGGGCCAGATGATCCCGATATCTCTGTGGCCCGCCTTGATCAGCCGTTTGATCGCGACCTCCGCCATGCCTTCGAAGTCCAGATCGATCCACGGCTGGCCGACATCGGTCAGGCTGCGGCCGAGCGAGATGAAGGGAATATCGTGCCGGTGCAACAGTTCGAACCGTGCATCATTGCGGCGGGTGGCCGAGAGGATGATGGCGTCGGCAAAACCGCGCGCCACGGTGCGTTGCAGATAGGCATAGGGATCTTCGTTGGAAGAGCAGAGCAGGGCGACGAGATCGAGCTTGTGGCGGCTAAGCACGGTCTGCACCCCGTCGAAAACGCTCATGAAGAAAGCGTCTCCCTGGCTGGTGATTTCCGGGCCGGTCTGCATCATGAAACCGACCACCCCGGTCGAGCCCTTGCGCAGTGAGCGGCCCGACTGGTTCGGCACATAGCCAAGCTTCTCCGCCGCCTCCAGAACGCGCCTGCGGGTTTCCGCGTTCACATCCGCCTTTCCATTGAGCGCGCGCGACACGGTGCCAATGGAAATATCCAGATAATCGGCAAGTTGGCGGATGCCTGTCACAGGGGAGCCTTTCAAGGGTTCGACATACGACCGTAATCGTTTTCGGAAGCAGTATTGACAAAAAAATCGATGCGTTCATAGTACCGTAAACGTTTACGGCTGCACAGGAGGTGCCGTGCCGTAACCATTGCATGGGGAGGATGTCGGTGACATACAAGGTCGTTTTGTGTGGCTGCGGAGCCATGGCCAAAGGGTGGCTGCGTGCGCTCCAGTCGAGGCCGAAGCTGAGGCAAGCGCTGACCGTCGTGGGTCTGGTCGATCTCGATGTGTCGGTTGCGCAGGCCCTGGCCGGCGAGTTTTCTCTTCAGCCCGTCTCTGTCGGATCCGATCTCACCGCCGTGCTCAGCGAAACCGGTGCGGACATCGTCTTCGACGTCGTCATTCCCGCCGCCCGCCATTCCGTCGTGAAGGCCGCGCTTTCCCACGGATGCCATGTGCTGAGCGAAAAACCCATGGCCACCTCGATGGAGCAGGCGACAGACCTCGTCCGCGCCGCCGAGGCTGCCGGGCGCATCCATGCCGTCGTGCAGAACCGGCGGTTCATTTCCGGTGTGCGGCGCATGCGACGCTTCGTCGAGAGCGGCGCGATTGGCGAGATCACCGCAATCCATTGCGATTTCTTCATCGCCCCGCATTTCGGCGGCTTCCGGGAGCAGATGGACAATGTCCTGCTTCTGGACATGGCAATCCACACCTTCGATGCGGCGCGTTTCGTTTCCGGCAAGGCACCGCTTTCCGTCTACTGCCTGGAAACAAATCCGCCCGGCTCCTGGTATGCCCATGGCGCCAGCGCCAATGCCGTGTTTCAGCTCACCGACGACGTGGTCTTCACCTATCGCGGCTCCTGGTGCGCTGAAGGCCAGCGCACCAGCTGGGAAAGCGAATGGCGCATCGTCGGCTCGAACGGAATGCTGACCTGGGACGGCGAAGATGCCTTCCGCGCCTCGGTTGCGGGAAGCGACAACGGCTTGCTGCGCGGCGCAATCCCGATCGAGGTTCTGCCGCCCGCCCGTGAGGAGGAAACCCACGGCCATGCCAGCGTCATTGCCGATTTCCTCTCGGCGATCGAAACCGGCGGCGTGCCGGAGACAGCGGGACAGGACAATATCAAGAGCCTTGCCATGGTGTTTGGCGCGATTGAAAGCGCCAGGTCCCGGCAAACCATCGACCTTGCAGCATAAGGGCCAGCAATATGACCGGACAGGCAAACCATTCCATCCGCATCGGCACCATGATCAGCGCCACCAAGGGCCAGGCCGCCGAGCGGATTTCCCAGATCGCCGACATGGGCTTTGAAAGCTTCCAGCCCTTTTTCTGGCAGACCGCCAACGGTCAGGACATCGCCGAGCTTGGCAAACGCTGCCGTGAGGCGATCGGCGAGCGGGACATCACGATCTCCACCATCGGCATGTTCGGCAATCCGCTGGAAGAAACGGAACTCGATCTCCAGACGCTTCAGGGCTGGAAGGACTGCATCGACAACGCCCATCATTTCGGCGCCACCTGCGTTGCCGGCTTCACCGGGCGCATCCGCAACAGGCCGTTGCCGGAAAGCCTGCCGCGTTATCGGCAAATCTGGAGCGAACTTGCCCGCCGCGCCGCCGACAAGGGCATCCGTATTGCCTTTGAGAATTGCGCCATGGACGGCAACTGGGCGACCGGCGACTGGAACATCGCCCATAACCCGGATGCCTGGGAACTTATTTTCAATGAGACGCCGGACGAGCATATCGGGCTCGAATGGGAGCCTTGCCACCAGATGGTTTATCTGATCGAGCCCTTGCCGCAGATCCGCAAATGGGCAAAGCGGATTTTCCACGTTCACGGCAAGGATGCGACCATCCGCTGGGACGTGATCCGCGAGCACGGCATCTTCGGAAAACATCCCTTCGTTTTCATGCGCACGCCGGGCTTTGGCGACAGCAACTGGACCGACATTATTTCGGAACTGCGGCTGGCCGGCTGGTCGGGCTCCATCGACATCGAGGGATGGCATGATCCCGTCTACCGGGATGCGCTGGAAATGACCGGCCAGATCCACGCCTTGAACCATCTGAAACAGGCAAGGGGCGGCACGTTCGTCGCCGATCCGGTCTGATGCGCAGGCCGGCTGGCCAGAGAAGGAGCTCTGCGTCAGCCGGATGAGAATTGAGGATAACCAAGAAGGAGGAGAACCATGGGTATCCGCAGGACTATGATTTCCATTGCGCTGGCTCTGGCCAGTGCGTCATTTGCCGGCATGAGCGCGAGAGCGGAGGATGTGAAACTCGTTCTCTGGTCGCTGGACCGCGATATCCAGCCCGCGCCCAACCTCATCAAGGAATTCAACGCGCAGAAGAACGGCATCCAGATCGAATATCGCCAACTCCAGTTCGACGATGTGGTGAGCGAGGCGATGCGCGCCTATTCGACCGGCAAGGCGCCCGACATCATCACCATCGACAATCCCAACCATGCCATGTTCGCGTCCCGCAAGGCCTTTCTGGATCTGACCGACATGATCCGGCAATCGAAGGTGATCAAACCGGAAAATTATTTCCCCGGCCCGCTGAAATCGGTGACCTGGGACGAAAAATATTACGGGGTGCCGAAGGCGACCAACACGATCGCGCTTTATTACAACAAGGATCTGTTCAAGGCCGCAGGTCTCGATCCCGAAAAGCCGCCGCAGACCTGGGCCGAACTGTTGGCGACGGCGAAAAAGCTCACCAATCCGTCCAAGAATATCTACGGCCTCACCTTTTCCGCCAAGGCCAACGAGGAAGGCACTTTCCAGTTCCTGCCCTGGGCGCAGATGGGCGGCGCCACCTATAAGACGATCAACAGCGAAGGTGCCGTCAAGGCCCTGACGGTCTGGAAGCAGATGCTGGATGAAAAGCTGGCCTCGCCGGATACGCTCACCCGAAGCCAATGGGATTCGACGGCCACCTTCAATGCCGGAAATGCGGCCATGGCGATTTCCGGCCCCTGGGAAATCGACCGGATGTTGAGCGACGCCAAATTCCAGTGGGGCACCGCGCTTCTGCCGGTGCCGAGCGAGGGCGCTCAGCGTTCATCCGCCATGGGCGATTTCAACTGGGCGATCTTTTCCAGCACCAAACATCCGAAAGAGGCTTTCAAGGCTTTGGAATTCTTCGCGTCGAAGGATGTGACCATGTACAAGGATTTCGGCCAGCTTCCGGCCCGGTCCGACCTTCCGGTCCCGCCGACGGGCAATGCCCTGAAGGATTCAGCGCTCGCCACCTTCGTGGAACAGCTGAAATATGCGCAGCCACGCGGCCCTTCGCCGGAATGGCCGAAAATCTCGAAAGCCGTACAGGACGCGATTCAGGCAGCCCTGACAGGCCAGATGGAGCCGAAGGCCGCGCTCGATCAGGCAGCTGCGAAGATCAAGTCGATCGGGGGCTGAGCCAGCCGCCATCCCGCAGTGACGGCCCGGCACCCACCGCCGGGTCATCATCCAGGCTTCAGCGAGGTTTCGATGAAAAGAGTGTTCTCCAGCATCACGGATGGCCGTGGCTTCGACCTTGTTCTGGTCGGGGTGCCCTTCACGTTTCTCCTGGCGCTGTCAGGACTTCCGCTGCTCTACAACATCCTGATGAGCTTCCAGGAAGTGGACATGTTCAGCCTCGGCAGCGTCATCCGGCCTTTCGTCGGCTTCAAGAACTATGTGGACCTGTTCACCCAGCCTGAAACCATGTCCATCCTCAGGAACACGATCGTCTTCGTGGTGGGGTCGATCACGGGGCAGTTCCTGGTCGGCTTTGCGCTCGCCTTGTTCTTCTGGATCAATTTTCCCGGCGCGTCCTGGCTGCGGGGCCTGTTTCTGGTTTCCTGGGTCATGCCCGGCCTCGTCGTCGGCGCCATCTGGAACTGGATCCTGTCGGGCGATTTCGGCGTGCTCAATTTTCTGCTGCAGCAAACCGGCCTCATGGACGGCAATATCTTCTGGCGGTCGGACCCGAATTTTTCGCTCTGGGCGGTCATCCTGGCCAATATCTGGCTTGGCACCTCCTTCAACATGATCCTGCTTGCGACCGGTCTTGCCGCCATTCCGGCAGATCTCTACGAGGCGGCGGAAATGGATGGCGCCAATGCCTGGCAGCGCTTCTGGACCATCACCCTGCCGATGATGCGCTCCACCATCGGCGCCATCATCGCACTCGGGCTGATCTTCACCCTGCAACAGTTCGATCTGTTTGCCGCGATTACCGACGGCGGCCCGAACAATTCGTCCAATGTCGCGCAATACTGGGCCTGGGATCTTTCCTTCCGGCAATATGATTTCGGCAAGGGCGCCACCATTTCCGTCATCATGACCGTCTTCGTGATGTTTGCCGCAGCCGTCTATGTCCGCTCCACACGTCACGAGGTGCGCGGATGAGTGACAATGCACGCAACCGGCTGCTGCTTGTCCTGTCCATCGTGATGGCGGCGATCTATCTCTTCCCGCTCTACTGGATGTATGTGACGGCGCTGAAAAGCGGCTCGGAAATGTTTGCCACGCCGCCGACATTCTGGCCCTCCTCTGCCCAATGGCAGACCTTCACCTATGTCTGGGAAAGCCGGAACATGGGCCGCTACCTGTGGAACTCCACCGTCATTGCCTTCGGTGCGGTGGCGCTGATCGCGCTTCTGGGCACCGGCTGTGCCTATGTGCTGGCGCGCTATCGCAATGTCTGGGTGGATATCGGGCTTTTCCTCATCCTGATGTTTCAGGTTTTGCCCGCCTCGTTGATGATAACGCCGATCTTCGTGGGTTTTTCGCAAGTGGGCCTGCTCGAATATCCGCGTTTTGCCGTTATCCTGGCCATTACCGCCAAAAGCATGCCCTTCTTTGTCGTGCTCGTGCGCGCAACGTTCATGGCCGTGCCGATGGAGCTGGAGGAGGCGGCGCTGGTGGACGGCAATTCCCGCATCGGCGCCTTCTTCAACATCGTTCTGCCGCTGGCGCGCAACGGCATTCTGGTCAGCGCCATCCTCATCTTCATGCAGGCCTTCGGCGAATTCGTCTATTCCAAATCGATGATCCAGGACATCCAGCTCCAGCCCGCCAGCGTCGGGCTCAATTCCTTCATGGGCCCGAACACCAGCGAGTGGAACAACATCATGGCCTACGCCACCATGTATGTGACGCCCATCCTCGCCATCTTCGTGCTCTTGCAACGCCGCATCGTGTCCGGACTCACATCGGGAGCCTTGAAATGACCCACCAGATCGAACTCTCGGCCGTCAACAAATATTACGGCGCCTATCATGCGCTGAAGGATATCGACCTTTCCATTCGAAAGGGTTCGTTCGTCGCACTGGTCGGACCGTCCGGCTGCGGCAAGTCCACGCTGCTGCGCTCGCTGGCGGGGCTCGAAACCATATCGAGCGGCGATCTCGTCATCGCCGGAAAGCGCATGAACGGGGTGCCGCCCCGAAAGCGGGATCTGGCCATGGTGTTCCAGTCCTATGCGCTCTACCCGCATATGACCGTCGAACAGAACCTGACCTACAGCCTGAAGATCAACGGGGTCGGCAAGGCGGAGAGGAAAAAGGCGGCCGCCGATGTCGCGGCGATTACCGGATTGTCGAACCTGCTGCACCGATATCCCCGCGAACTGTCGGGAGGGCAACGTCAACGCGTCGCGATGAGCCGCGCCATCATCCGCAACCCGCAGGCCTTTCTTTTCGATGAACCGCTCTCGAATCTCGATGCAGCATTGCGTGTCCACATGCGCAAGGAGATCAGGGCGCTGCATGATCGCCTCGGCGCGACTTCGGTCTATGTGACCCATGACCAGGTCGAGGCGATGACGATGGCGGATCATGTCGTCGTGATGCGCAACGGCGTCATCGAACAGCAGGGCAGGCCGCTCGATCTATATGACCGGCCCAGCAATCGCTTCGTCGCCGGCTTCATCGGCTCGCCGGCGATGAATTTCATTCCGGCGCGCTCGACGCCTGACGGCAGAGCCCTTGTTCTGGATCTTGCCGAGCCGCAAACCATTCCTTTCGATTGCCCGCTGCCGGCCGGGCGTGCCTTGATCGTCGGCATCCGCCCGGAGCATCTTACGTTAGCCGCGCCTGATGCCGCCGGCTTCAAGGTCGCCGTCGCGGCAGTTGAAACGACCGGCGCGGTGACGTTCATCACGACTGCGACAACGCCTGAGATTGTCATTGCCTTGAACGGCAGGAGCGTGGTGGTCGCGGGCGAAACCGTTCGTCTGACGTTTTCCGGTGACCATGTCCATCTGTTCGACGCCCAGACTGAACAGCGCCTCAAATGATCGTGCTGGCGCTATCGGTGTTTCGGTTGCCGTTGGGAAAAATTCCAGTTCATGGGGATGCGTAGCCAAGTAGAAGGCTGACGCGGCTGAGCGCAAACGAGAACGCTTCCATACCCCGGGCCCGCTTCGACCAGGAGAGCCCCGCCTGTTGTTTGCCCAGCTAGTGCCGGATCGACAACAATCGATCCGGCACTAGTTGGGGCTGCTTTCCAAAGATTTCAGATGCTCGGAGCAGACCGATTTAACCAGGGCGAGCAGAATTTCAGTCCGCTCTCCCAGCCACGAGAGGGCCTCCTCGCTGATCTCGTAATGCTTCGAGTAGCGCGCCTTCACATAGGCTTCGTTCAGCGTGTTGAACCAGGCGCGCTCGCGGTGCTGATCGCGCGGGAACGCCTCGGCCAGACGCCGGTCCTGTTCCTCGGCGAGAGAGCGCAGGAACTTGATGTTGTGGGAAGGCGGACCATAGTTCGTCAACGTCAGCAGGACGCAGGAATAGGCTTGCTCGAGCGATTGATGGAGAAGAAACGCAGCTTCTTTGTTGCGGCCCCTGCTGAGCGTGTATTGCGAGGTATCAAGAAAGCCGACCGCGGTGGGATAACGTTCTTCAAAATGCTCCCTCGCGATTCTCGAACGATCTGCCGGCGACAGCGGCTGCGGCTCCGCCAGCGGCTCGTCATCCAGTTCATAGAGGATGATGCCTTCCTTGCGGATGTCGGAGAAGAAGTACTGTCCCTCCTTCAGGTAGGTGTTCACCTCGCGCCTGGAATGGACGATGAAACTTACCGGTGTTTCGATCGACGTGTCGCGGATCAGCCGGTCGGCGGCCTTGTACCAATAGTCGGCGAATTCGCAGAGCCTGCGGTCGTTGACGATGATCAGCAAATCGAAGTCGGAGCGATAGCCTTTCATGGTGAACGGCTCGTCGACCCATCCACCCTTGGCATAGGAGCCGAACAGGATGATCTTCAGGATCCGGCCGCGCTTCTTGAAGCCGGCCGTGCCCTGTTTCAGGGCGTCCTCGAATTCCTCGTGCAGGACTTCCAGGACCCTGCCGAGTTCTCGCTGTTTGCGCGGGGGCATATGATCGAGCGACGATTTCATGACCAATCGATAGGTGAAAGAACCCGCACCGTCCACTGGCAGTTCTGTTAGTCCCACACCGGAATGCGAGTTTGATCCCGGTGCTCCAGCGATGGACGGCGGCCCGACGTTACACCTGCTCATGATCCTGGGCTGCGATGCAGACCTTTTCCGGATGATCTCGATCGCCTCCGATGGCGCGCTGACAACTTCGCCTCCGGTGGCTATCCAATCTACTTCGATGGAATACGCGCTTCCATCAGACGTCGGCTGCTACCCCGCCACGCTGAGCCTTCAACCTCCCGCTACGTCATTGCCCTGTCTCCAACCCGTCCTATCTCTTGCGCGGGACGGTCAGCGAGAGATGACGCGCATGCCGATAGACAATGCGAGATTGGCTCCGATGCAGCCGGGTGTATCTGTGGAGGAGCTGAAGGCGGCTTTGGGGACGAGCTGGAAGGAGCCGAGCCTACAGGCGGAAGGCCATCTGCATATCGAGGAATTCGGCACGCGCATTACCGCCGATGGCAGGCTCGGCGAGGTTCATTTCCGCGCCCCCTTCGAACTTCCCCCTATCCATGGCGTCAGGATGGGAATGCCGGCCGAAGAGCTGCATCGGCTTTATCCCGGTGTCGAGCGCATCTCGGACGAGCGGGAGAAATATGGCTGGACCATGCTGGAGACAAACCTGTCGGATACGCTCACGCTCGGCGTCGGCATCAGAGAGGATGTCGTCAGGATCATCAGTCTCACGGATCCGACGGCGGTCTATCCGGAGCGGCCCTATAAATATGCCGATCCCAGCCTCACCAAGGCCTATGACCTGACGATGACCGATCCTGTCGATCTCGCCCGCCGTCCCGATAGCGGCTGGTGCTATGGCCGCCCGCCGGGCATCGATGCCAGGAGATGGCCGGTCAGCGCTACCAACGGTATGCCGCTTCGCCACGCCTTCACGGTGAAACTGCCGCCGCAATATCGCACGCTCGGCGAAGAGTATGTGGCGATCTCGCTCTTTGTCGACGAACAATGGGAAACGCCCCCGGCAGGCGGAAATGTGGACACCGGAGGTGCGCGCCGGGCCGATCCGCGCCGCTTCGACATGGAATTCATGGACAACGCCTACGTTCTCTTCTGGCTGACGGAAGAGGAGTTTGCAGCACCGCTCGGTGCACCGCCGGCCATCGGGGGCGCTCCTGTTCCCGGCTGGCTCTCGAAATCGCCGCTCGATTATTTCGGCGAATTCAACCTACCGAGAACGGTGGCCGAGCAGCAGGCGAAAAGCGTCTTTTCGCCCGGCGGACTGGCCGTCAACGAGCTTCTGGCCGCAGCGCGGCCTGCGAGGGGGCTGGAAGAACTTGCCGGGAACAGAAGCGCTCGACTACGGTTGGCCGATCGAGATCACCTTGCGCGAGGGCGACCCGAATGTCGGAAAGCCAGCGCGCGAATTCAGGCACGAAAACGAGGTCAGCGGCTATATCGCCGCCTATTCCGAAGAAGGCCAGGCTTTAGGGCTGGAGCGCTTTCAGGACTGGCACGCCCATCTCGGCGGCACGATGTTTCCGATGCAGGGTTATCCCGATTTCTCGCCCTTCTACATCGAGGTCTCGGAGATCTTCGGCGGCTTCAATTTCGGCGACGGTGTCGCCCAGATCGACCTCAAGGAGATGAAGCTCGAATGGGCCTGCTGATGCTGGAGAAATTTGTAAACGGTTGCCAGTTGCCGGGTGCAAGCCCGGCTGAAATCGCGGCCTGCGAGGCGAAACTGAAGGTTATCCTGCCGGCGGAGATCAAGGCCTTCCTTGCCGCCTCCAACGGCTTCAACGGAGAGCTCGGCCAAGGTTATCGGATCCTGTGGAGTGCGGCGGAACTCTCCGGGGCTGACGGCTACGAGATCTTCGAATTCAGCGACGACCAGCTGTGATCTCAACCCTGGCAGCTCTATCTCCATATCCGAAAAGGCGAAGGCAAACTGGACTCTAGCAACCTGGGAGAAGAGCCGAGCTGCACGGCTTTACAGCTCAGTTTGGTGACCAAGAGACAGGCCTCCAGATTACCTGCATAGGGATCCAGTGACCAAGCAATCTTCGGCGGATCAGTATTTCTGCTCGCCAAAGCCATGCCGCCAGACCAGCTTGGATCTATATCCGTTGACGGAATCAGCCTCCGCAAACATTCCAGCTTCGTGATGATCGTACGAATATTGACGTAGTAGACGCACCACCAAGTTTTATTTTGCTGATTGTCGATGGCGACGCTATGAAACCACCAAACGCGATCTATAAGCTGCGTACTGTGCGCGCGAAACTCGTAGCGATCGCCCATTTGGGCTGTGGCTTGCGTTGAGATAAAAAATATCACTCCGAAGAAAGCAGATTTGCTCATGACGCCCTCTTGGCCGTTATAAGGCAAATTCTACTATTTCATCGCGCGAACACATCGCCACCTTTTGACGTAGGCTAAGCCTTCCCGGTCCTGTGTCGAGACTTTGCTCCAGCAATCGACCTTGCGGCAGCTAGCCAAGTTTCGAGCGCGTCGACTGGCCGCCCGACCGCTGCGCCGAGTCGCGCTAGTGTAATAGCTCGAAGCCTGTTGCACCGAACGATGGCCTGACTGCTCCATCGCCTCGGGAAGCGGAAAACTCGCCGCTCTCGATCTTCGCGGCAACCATTCAAGCACTCAACGCTTTGACCGGCTTGCCGGTGAGATAGACGACTTCGTCGTGATCGCCGCTGCTGGTTTTGGTGCGGCCTAGATGAATGGCCAAAGAGGGGAGGGTGGGCCGTTCTCGACGACGTCGGTGCCTCGGTCTCTGCTCGATGCGAAGAGCGGCAATCTGGCTGCGCCGCCTTCCGCCGGATGCAAAAGACCATCAGGATTGCCCGGTCGCCGCTCATATGGTTTGCGCACATCGTAGGCCAACCCAAGGAACGAGCCTTCCTTGTCTCTCACAATCGAGCACCGAGATCGACAAACAAGAGCCCGATCAGTCCACCCATGGATCAATGATGTCTATTCCAAAGCCTTCGAAATCCTTGGTGTTGCGCGTCGCAAGGGTCAATTGGTGAGCGACGGCGGTAGCGGCAATTAGGCCGTCCATGGTGGCGAGCCCGCGACCACTTCGCTTGGCAAGAGCCATGAGATCACCCCAAGCCAAGGCGACAGGCGCTTCCACCGGAATAATCCTGTTTTCGAAGCGTTGAGGCAGATCATGCGTGAGCCATTCATCCAGGGCGTCGCGCTTTCGCCCAGGATCCATCAGCGCGACACCGCGGCGAATTTCTGCAATCGAGATGATACTGATGAACGTGCGGTCCTCGTCCAGCCCGTGGAGCCAGTTTAAAACACCTTCAGCGGGGCGGGGTTTTGTAACTTCCGACAGAACGTTCGTATCGAGAAGGAGTCTCATAGCGACAAGTCACGCGGCTCGTCGTTTTGTCTCTCAGTATCCAGATCGGCGCCACGCAGAGGCGATCCCAATAGATACTCCGCAAGCGATCCCCTGCGCGCAGTCTTCTTCTGCCACTCTTCGGCAGAAACGACCACCACGCTCGGCTTCCCATTGCGGGTAATGGTCTGAGGCGCCAACTGCGCGCGCTCCATGACTTCCGAAAGCTTTGCCTTCGCGCCAGCGACCGTCCAGCTCATATCATCGTGCCTTGATGCGTGCATAGTCTCACCTGTAACCAACATGACTATAGTGACTATAGTGCGTGGGAAGTGAATCTGCAAGCGGGCGGTCGGGCGATAGAGGGCAGGCGCCAGCTATAGCCCTGAAGCCTTGGTCAGATTCACGCGGAGGCAATCCCTTCGCCGCTGATATTTTCGGGTCATCTCGGCGGACGCGTGACCGAGCTGCTTCTGGACGTAACGCTCGTCGACCTCGGCCGAGGAGGCAAGGCCAGCGCGAAGGGAATGACCGGAGAACTTGAAGGCACTCGGTCTCGCTGAGGTCGCCGCGAACGCCGGCGGCTATAGCACACGTGCATAGCCTACAAGACGTTTGGGGGCCGGCGATGGATTGGCGACTTGCCGTTTGCCACGGTTTTCTCGCGCGCTTTTCGGGTGTCTTGTACAAGTAAGAAACGCGCGAGAAAATGACGCATTGCAAGCGTGGATTAACACCGGAACGTGAGTCTTGCCTCATGCTCTTTCGTAGACCGGCTTCAGCCGACCGAGCGCCCACATACAGCATTTTATGGTTGGGATATTTTTCACGGTGTTGCCAGTTTGCAACTGACAGGTGATAGCTGGAGCTGATATTCAGTATTCGAGGCGGAATTCAAAATATTATCTGTGAGCGCTGCGGAACTTGATCTAATTCAAGATCGGCGAAGTATTCCTTTTGCTTGTGGGAGGCGATATTGAAAAGGACGCATCAGGCATCATTACTTTTGGCCAGCGTTGCATGTCTGCCATTGACCAGTTGCGGAACTTACATTCCGAGCCAACGCGACTGGCCCAACTCTAGCACCAGTGATGTTATCCGAATGAATACCACGCTGGTGCACAGCGTCGTATGCGAGCTTAGCTACGCCGTCACCCTCGCAATTAGAAACGACTTGGACTTGGCCTCGAGGAGACCTGGCGGCAAGGCGTACAGCGAATTTCTGCAACACTGGGGTGTCGAGGTTGCGACGGACCTAACGGTGTCGGAAAACTCCACCATCGCTCCGGGTTTCATCTGGACGCCAGATAAACCCATTTCCATCGGAGGCGGGGTGAGCGTTGGATCAGTTTCTACGAACGAAACCCAATACAATGTGTTCTTCCCACTCTCCGCCCTCTATAAGCCCAATCTATTTCGTCTTGACAATAAGACCCGGCCTTGCCGCAACCCGGATGGCAACAAAGAGGGCTCACCCCTCGTCGATATTGATCTTAAAATTCTTCCAACCTTGGAATCTCGCCTAGTAACCGTGCGACTGGGATTGGCCGGCGCCCCGAGTGCCGAAAACACGATCGTCGGAGAGAAAAACGTTCTGTCTCAAACCGTTTCGATCAAGGAATCGGTCTCTGGTAACATCACCCCGAAATGGGTCTTCACCACGAAATCCGTAAATCCCGACGGCACTTTCTTTAAGACCGGACGCGATCGTACACACCAGCTCGTCTTCACGTTTGGCCCGATGGCCCTTGGCACGAGATCATTGAACCCGCTCGCAGAAGCCTTCCATCTGAACCAGTTGGAACGAGCGGGACTGCGAAACGATCGGTAGGCAAAGTTTCGATAGAGGAGCAATGCGATGACGAAAGCGCGCAAGGGTAAGAGCGAACAAAAGATACGGTCCACTAAGGCGTCGGCTAAAGATGTTCCAACCCCGGAGCCGCCGGGTCGTCGTATACAGCGACGCAAAATTGAATCTGCAATCAAGCGGTTGAACGTAGCCACCTTGGCCGACGACCAGATCGAAGAGATTGTTCGTATTTGCACTGCAACGATGAACCTGCGAAAGGCCATAAACAGCAATGAGATTTTGTTATCGAAATCCGACGCTGCCGAGCTTTGCTATTTCAAGGCCGCAGACGACCCGATTGTAACGGTGATGAGGGGAGACTTCATCGTTCATAGTCCCAAGTACAGCCATCTGACCAAGGAGCAGGCTGAAGCTCTGGGTATTTTTCCATGTGCAAGAGGATAATCGCTGATAGACGATGTCGTTGCCTGATATCCACTGACGGCGAGAACGATTTCGCCCTCACGGAGGATCACGCCGCTCGCGATCCGACCGAGTGCCTTGGCAGCTTCCAGCCCCAACTTTGTTCGCTCGGCTATCAGGGCGCGCTCCAGTCGGGCAACGGCGCTCAGGACGAGTAGCGAGAACATACCCTGCGCTGTCGAAGTATCGTTCGGATCGCGCAGTGATCAGAAATCGATGCAGCGTCCCTCGAGGTTCTCGTTGACTTCGAGGAGATGACAAACGGATCGTACCAGGCGATCAAGTGGCACGGCGACGAGGACGCCGTCCCAAATTGCTACCAGTACGATCAGTTGAACGTGGTCACTCAATCTAATTGACAGGCATTCATCTGTGTTACATTTTGCAAATGGATGCTGGATCCTTTCATGGGGAGGCGATGATGGCGATCAGTCGGCGTGAGGTCCTTGGCGGAATATTTCTAGCATCTGCGGGGTTTCCCGTACCATCCGGAACGAAAACGGCGTTCGCGCAATCTGGCAATCTGCCAACGGTCGAGGTCGAGATCAACGGCACCTCCGCTCCGACCGATGATTACCTGACATGGGCACCAACACCAGCGCGAATTAGATTTACTGGCACCACGTCAGCACCAGTAGTGGTGACGCTGACAAACGACCCTGAGCAGCCGCTTCCTGAGGGGCGAACGCAGCCCCTTGATGGGCTAGTCGCGTTTGCCGACAAGGTCGCGCCCGGGGAAACCGCTACACAGCCAGCACTTCAAGTAACGCTGCCTCCAGACGGGAGCTGGGTCCCGTTCGTGGTCGCCGGGGCGTATCCGCGCGCCAGCACTGCAGACAAAGATGCGGTCATTGAGGTGCATTCCGGCGATGCTGCTGGACCGATCGTCGGCACGCACGCCGTCATGGTCCGCGTCAGGAAAAACATCGACAGTTTGACTCCGGCGGAACTCACCGCATTTCTCAAGGCGATGCGGGATCTGCACATGGAGGCGAACGGGTTCGAACTGTTTCCGATCATGCATGACCTTGCTTCACAGGGGAAGTTTCCCTACCAGGAAGCAAAGCTACCGAATGGCACGCTCAACCCAAAATATTGGCCAGATCAAGCCCATGGCGGCGCTGCTTTTCTACCCTGGCATAGGGCGTTCCTGCTACTCTTCGAACGTCGTCTGCAGGCGATCAATCCTGCGGTAACGATCCCCTATTGGCGCATCAATGCAGCCACCAAGGCGTTTGATCGTCAAATTCTCGGAACAAACCGGCGATCGGTGGACACATTCCAAACCGAGGTAATTTTCTCGCCGGCCAATTGGCTCTACGGTTGGAGCATTGCCTATAAGGATCTCAAGACGGTCATTCGCTCACCGAAGGACACGTCGTGGCTGAAGATGGGCAATGGGAAGCCGCTTATTGGTGACACGGAGCTCTTTGGCGCGACACCACCTTACCCGGACGCAGACAAGTTTGGGGAATTTAGGCGCGGCCTAGAGGATAATCCGCATAACTTCGGGCATGCTCTCCTGGGCGCCTGGCATGCAAACTGCCTTATTTCCCCATCAGATCCCTCATTTTGGCCGTTCCATGCCGAGCATGACCGGCTATGGGCTCAGTGGCAATGGCATTATGACCGGTTTGACACCGTCGGGACAAATACGGACAGCTACAACTTCATAGGGGCATTCATTCCCAACGATACAAAAGTCACTACGCTCGGGCACAATTTGAAAGATGCGATGTGGCCGTGGGATGGGACCTCAGGGCGGGTCGTAGATGACGATGAGAGCCGTGGCAATCGTCCCGATCAAAACCCGTTCGGCGCGTTTCCGAAGGCGGTGACGAACGGCACATGGCCAGCCGCCGACGCTCAGCCACGTCCGGCGGATATGATTGACTACTTTGGTTTGACCGGCGCACTGCCGCACGGAGTTGCCTATGATAACGTGCCGTTCGGTGTGAGGCCGCAGCCGCCCGTGGTTTCGGTCTCGGACTCAGTCTCCCTGGAAAGCGTGCTTGCAGAAACGATCCGGGATAGCCAAGCGCCTGTGGCTCGCCGATTTAAAGCCCTGACTATCCTCAGAAACTCAGGTCATTCGGAAACGGAAGCAATTTTAAAGTCCATAATGCAGGAGACGGCGTCGCCGAAGGATCTCCGTCAACTGGCAGCAGCCGATTTGATCGGAGGAGATCCAGCGCGCGGCGCAGAATTCGTGCTCGAGTTGCTACAACAACAATCTGATCAATCTGGCCCCTTAATGGCAGCGATCATCGAAGCTGCGCCCGTGATACACCATGGGAACGTTCCTAAACACTTGGCTCACCACGTTCATCATGCGCTCATGCGCGTTGCC
Source organism: Neorhizobium tomejilense (assembly GCF_964254135.1). Classification (NCBI taxonomy): domain Bacteria; kingdom Pseudomonadati; phylum Pseudomonadota; class Alphaproteobacteria; order Hyphomicrobiales; family Rhizobiaceae; genus Neorhizobium; species Neorhizobium tomejilense. Next base: position 1,736,931 of record NZ_CAXUSO020000002.1, on the reverse strand, counting down.
ACCGATGTGAGTAACGAACAGGCCGTGCCCGCGGCTGTTTCACTCGCGCAGATGAACGATCCGCATGCCCGGGTTTATCTGACCGATCTCTTGGCGGCACCCAGCATCCGCGGCTCCCTTCGAGCCCAGCTAGTCACGGCGTTGACGCTTGCGCCGGCGGGCACCACCCCCACTCTGAGTGATGTGCTTGCCAAAGCCATGGAGGAAAACGACACGGAGACGGCGCTTGCTGTCATTCGCGCCCTTGCCGGCGACAGCAACAGTCGCGCTTTGCGCCTGGAATTGGTGGACGCGGATGCTGATCCTCTTATCAACAGGGCCGCAATTCGCAGTCTTATGCGAGAAACACAGGACATTGTTCCTAAATTGCTGGCCTACATTGAAGCGGAATTAAATCCTGCCCAGCCAAACGGGAAGTGGGAATCAGCGGGTGCCTTCAGGATCGCTGTACAAACATTCCGACCATTCCCTGTGGCCACGGTCGACGAGTGGAAAACAAGAATTCAAACGGCTCGCGACAAGGCTCCGGCAACGGCCGCGGAATTCAAGGAAGCACTCACTATGACGCTCGAAGTCCTCGAACATACGGTATAGGGGAACGACTATGGCATGCTTTGCCGATGTCAAGAAAGTACTGGATACGCTAGCTAAAGGGCGTAATATTCCCCATATGAAACTATCTCATGGGGGCAATCTCTTCAGCTGGGATACCGCCGATGGGTTGAGAAAGGCGACTGCGGTGATATTCGGGTCGACCTATCGGCTGATTGACCCGTCGATGGTGGGTAATGGGCGGGCGGATGAAACATACCTGCTACAAGTATTGATGGGGCCGTTGGACGAAGAGGGAATACCTCGGATGCCATACTTGGGACCCTACGCCACCGGTCCGCAGATAAAAGTCATCCGCGAATGGATAAATTCAGGCGCGCTCAATGACGTCGAGACGTAATTCGTTTTCACATTGCCCATTCGTTTCGAGTTCATCCTTGGCTGCCATACCATTTCGGCGAGGATGGTGAAGGGCCGTGCCTTTTAACTTGGCGATTTGAATTCGGGTTGTAAGCGGAATTGGTTCCAGTCAAGGGTGTTCGCCTTCCACGTGTTCGTGGCGCTCGCCGCTTGGACATAGCTGCGCTCATGCCCTGAAGCAACTGGCGCTTAAGACGCGGAAAACAATGGAACAATTGGCTACTTCTATCGCGGTTGTAATGTGGGTTGCGCATAGTTTTGTTAAAAAAAGGGATCGTGCGTGGCGAAGCTCTCAAGCAAAGTTAGTATAACTATCAGAATTTTATTGGCGCCGTGATTTTTAAATTTGTCACTGTTGAAATCTAACGAGCTTACCGGAGGTAAAATGTTCGAATGCCTAAACAATACCGATGACGAGATAGCTAAAGCTCTTTTCAAAGAGGATGGGTTTATGATCCTCAAGACAGGCTTGCGTCCTAGCGAGCTCGCGCCAGGAGATATAGCTCGTCGCCGCTTTAAGCATAAGCAGACGAGACCGATCTTCGACAAAGCAGACAATCTGTTCGATCGTCCCTATCGTGGGACGATCGGAAGTGGTGCGTATCCTCGTCTTGGTCGAAGCGCAACAACCAAGCAGACCGTCAAGGCGGCCGTGTCACTCGCAAAAGTTTTAACGACCGCCAGTGTTCCATCCAGCAAGGTCAAAGCGGCCCTCGACCGAATGCGAGTCACAGAACTCGATATCAACCTCGCAGGCTGCAAGCGACTCTCAATCAGCCAGGGTGAAGCTGAGGCGGCGTTCAGGAAGATCACTCTGAATGACGTGGGACGCGCTTACCTGGATGAAGGTCAGAGCTTTTATCTCGTGCTTGAGACGATTCAAGCGAACGGCGCATATCTTGCTAAGGCTGACCGAAGTGAGATGAAGACGGGGATCGATTTTGATGTAGAGGAGTGGGCGGAAATTGGTTTTGCCTTCGATCAGGCGACGTCAACCGGCCACCAGATCCATATGCGGCGGATTTCTGAACCCGTAGTCGTCGCATTTCAGGCTGTCGAGTTGATTCGCGACAATCGCGCTGGCTTCTGGTTCCGAGGCTTGGAGAATACGATCTTGCAGAATCGCGGGGAGAATGCGTCTGCCGAGAATCTGGCCCTGGAGCGTGGCGGACGGACTATCCAACTGGCAAGTCTGGCTGATTTCGGAATTGATACCGAACTTCTGATCAGAACCGAAGATGAGTCTGAAAATTAGCGGAACGCTTCACGGACGGGTAGGTCAACCGTCTCAACCGAATGGTTGAACGACACTGTGATCGGTAGTCCAGTATGTTCGTGCAACTGATGCCTCTGAATCAAGAGATCCGCCTTTGCCGAGGTAATTACACCAGCCTCGGCATCCTTGTCAGGATATTGTTCAACTCCAAGGGCGATCGGACTCGATATCCTAAGATGACAATCTTCGATCTCGGTTTCGCGCAGCAGCAGGATTTGTCCGCCAACATCAAACGGCAGCTTCCTGCTGACCTTCACCACGACATGAACAATTTGGCGGTCTCCATTAGAACTTGGTGGCATTGAAGCGTCCATGTAGGAAAAATAGTTTACGCCGATATCTGAAAAGAGGTTCTGTAAACCTTGTCTGAACTCCGCCAGCTGTGTTCGAGACAATTGCTCTGGTGACGCCTGCGGGTCCAGATGGCCTCGATATTCGGGCGCGCTTAAAACAAGCGAATAGGCTGCTGCTCTGGCTTCTGTTGGCTCGGATACGAACATTCGTTCGTAAAGCCGCGCCGGAAGCGTAGATACCTCGAAGCCAGATGTTGCAGCATCTGGCTGCGAATTCTCGATCGGCATGGTATTTCCTCCCTCAAGGGAAAGGAGCAACTGCGACGCTTCTCTTATACTATCAAGTCGCTCACCTAGATCTGGTGAACTCATACGAGTCACAATACTACTAACAGATAGTTGCTGAGGCCTTAATGTCGAGAAATTCGCGCTAACTAATGGATTATAAACACGTTTCTCGGCGGCAATGTAGTTGTCATCGTCGTCCCAGTCGGCTTCCGGATCGAAGAAGTCTTCCGGACGCAGCGCATCTTCGTCCACGCCGTAGATGGCGTCGACGGAGGTGAGGCTTTCGCCCTTGGACTGGCGGCTGGCTTCTTCAGCGGAGCGGGCAACGTTCAGTTCAACCGAAACTTCGACTTCCGCATGCAGGTGCAGGACGACCTTGTGCAGGCCGATTTCCTTGATCGGGGTGTTCAGGTCGACCTGGTTGCGGCCGACGTTGAAGCCTTCGGCGGCAAGCGCCTCGACGATGTCGCGGGCAGCGACCGAGCCGTAGAGCTGGCCGGTTTCGACGGCGGCGCGAACCACGATGAAGGACTTGCCGTCGAGAACTTCGGCGACCTTGGAGGCTTCGCCCTTGCGCTCGAGGTCCCGGGCTTCGAGCGTGGCGCGTTCGGATTCGAAGCGCTTCTTGTTGGCTTCGTTGGAACGGAGAGCCTTGCCGAGCGGCAGCAGGAAGTTTCGGGCAAAACCGTCGCGGACCTTCACGACTTCGCCCATTTGACCAAGCTTTTTCAAGCGTTCAAGCAGAATTACATGCACCTAATTCAATCCTCCAGCAATCCGGCATGTTCAGGTGGGATGTTATCACACGATCTAACCTTGGGCTTTCACGCAGCATTGCCCTGTTTGAGCACCAAATCATCTTGGCCAATATACGTATATAGCAAAGCCATCGGGTGACCTTTCCGCTCGGTCATAGCCGCGCGCGTCGCGATCACGGCGTGGCGAGCCGACATCCTTTTGCCATTCAGGTTCGTATAGAGTTCGCGAGCGAATTCCGTTGCGAATGCGTCATCAACGGGACCAGTCGTGCATGTGATGCCCGAAGCGTTGTACTTTAGGAAGTGGCGCGCTACGGACGTATTGAAACTGGTCGAACCGATAACGGTGCCACACCCATTTAAGAAGACAAACGTCCCTGTGAAATCCGGCTTTTCTGGTGATGGCAAGTTGAGATGTTCTGAGCCAACAAGTGCCTTGCTTCGCAGTTGAAGATGGGGGCGATACCTGTTTCTTTCCTGGCGTTTCACGTGGCTGTTGATATGCAGCACCTGGTAGCGCGCGGAGATCCACTTCCTAAGTGCTTTCAGATCGTCGGAAGTCAGTAGCGAAGTGATGCCGGGAAGTACACTGGCAGTCACTCCGGTTGCAAGGTTCTCCGATATAACAGCAAATTCTTCAACATGCGGGCGCGTGACGGAGGCAGGGGTCTTGCAAGCGCTCGGCAATTCATCGTCCTCAGCATAACCGACCGGACAGAAACCGCCGTGACCGGTCGCGCCGGCTATAAGATTTCGCAACGGTGCGTCCGTCCGCGTACTCAACGTTTGCGGGCAAAGGTACCGTTCGCCAAGAAAAAATTCTTCGCCGTTGGCCTCGAGCAAACAAAAGTCCAACGGCAACTGCTGGGTGATGCCTATGTGCACCTGCTCAACTATTTTGGAACGAGTCGAACTAAGTCGTTCCACGAACAATGGTGCCTCTCCAGCAAAAAACGCTGCCGTCAAGTCGCGGCCCATTTCCTTGAGCTCAGCTAGAAAACTGGCACGATCTTCGTCAGTGTGGCCGGTCCAATCGTTGACCGCGTGGCAGAACCGCTGCAGTTTCTGTTCCGCGACTAGCAAGGCTTCACTGACGATATCGTATGTCAACGAACGACATATCGGATCCCCATCGCTTCGACCGATCCTCCATTCAAACTGCTCAGGCCCACGCGAGAATGTGATCCTCTGCACAACAGGGCCAAACTTCTGAAGCGGTACGCAGATCATGAGGCCTCGAGTGCTTGTATGTCTCTGACAACATAGGAAGCTCATAGTATGGATGACAGAGCTGCTGTCAATTGCACACAGAATATTGATGCAACCTTGTGCCACCATCGACGCTAGGAGCCGATGAACAGCATGGCGCGGTCACGCAGGCCGCGGAGTGTGCCGCGATCGAGCGTTTCGACCATGGCGATGAGATCTTCTGTCAGCATCGCCTCTTTCTGGACTGGAGGTCGCGCGTGACTTTTTCGGATGTCAGACAGCACCGTGGCAATATGACGATCCTTTCGTTCGAGTGTCAGGCCGCACTGGGCATAATTCCAGGACAAGGAGGAAAGGCGGCGCTCGATCGTCGACACGGAGTTCGCCTTCGTCCCGCGCTCGGCTGCGCCGGAAGCGCAGGCCGTGATATAGAGGCCGACAGTCTGCGGATGCGGTGGTAGGGGAGCGAGGCCGGACCGCCGGCACCAGGCGGAAAAAATGCTTCCAGTCCGAGGCATAGGCTTTGCGGGTATTGGCGGAACTGGCCGCCTCGACATAGCCGCGCGCCCGATCAGCAAGACTGGCGAGATGGGTTGGCGCCCTGTCCTCGTCGCAGGGGAGGTGAGGGGCTGCCGCTCGGCACCTAAGGCGCGAAACATCACGCACAGGCGCCGTGCTGAGAGACGGCGCTGATATGTCCTCGAAGTGATTTTTCGTCGTTCTGTTCGATGATTTGGGTCATCTCACTAAAATGAGAAGAATGTCCCCTAAATCGTTGTTGGACGTTTAGCAGCTACAGCAACCGCGCCGCCCTCCCACTTCGCCGTGTCGCGTTGTTATAGTAGGACGACGCCTGCTGAACCGAGCGATGCCGTGATTGCTCCATCGCTTCCGGGAGGGGAACCCCGCGATTGGCCGCTTCGGTCAGATACCCCGATCGCAGGCCATGTGCTGAAATCTCCCCACTGTCCAATCCAGCCATCACCGCCCGCTGTTTCAGGATCGCGTTGATCGACTGCGGATCGAGCGCCCGCCGCGAGACATTGTCCCAGCGATCGATTTTTCGGAACACACTGCCTGTTTCGATCCTGGCAGCTTCGAGCCAGGCATCCAGCGCCTCGACCGGCTGGCCGGTGAGATACACGACTTCATCGTGATCGCCGTTGCTGGTTTTGGTGCGCCCGAGATGAATGGCAAGGGAGGGGAGGGTGGCTCCATTCTCGACCGGTATGGGCGGCTCGACGGTCAATTGTTCGCACCGCAATCCGGCAACCTCGCTGCGCCGGCGGCCGCCAGAAGCGAAGGCTACCATCAGGATCGCCCGATCGCGGATATCGCGCAGACCGCCACTCGGAACAGGTCGCCAGCATTTTGGCCAGCACATCGCCAGTCACTGCGTTGGCGCTCCTGCGCCTTCTCGGTCGCAGTGTCGCACGGACAGCGAGCCGGATGGCGGACTTGAGAGCAGGGGAGGCAAAAGCGCCGGTCATCCCGCGCCATTTCGTCAGGGTCGACCAGGTGGCCAGACGCCGGCGCACCGTATCCGGCGCATGCGGGCCTATCACCCTTAGAAAGCCCTGGCCGCGAAGGTTTCGTTCGACCTCTACCGGAATCCCATGGTCCGGATCGCTTTCGCGCTTTGCCGGATCCCACAGATGATGGGCAACGAATTTCAACAACAGCGCCTCGGGCGCCGGCCACGGCAGAGAGCGGCCCGTGGCTGCCAGCGACCAGGCCTGCAGATAGGCGAGATCCGAGGTGAGGGCGCGCAAAGTGTTTTCGCCCACGCCTTCGTTGACGAGGTGTCGAAGCGTTTCGACATTCTGATCGGTCAGAAGCTCGGCGAGTTCGTCGCGCCGTTCCAGCGGCAGCACAGCGGCGATGGTGTCGAGTTCTTTCGCGCGGCGATCGATGGCGTTCATTTTGGCAGACCGTGCTCGTCATAAAAATCGTCGTGATTTGATGTGCTGCTGGCCGGCACGGTTGTACGACCTTCTACCATCAGAGCCGATAGCTTTTCCCCAGGATCCGGGCCTTTCGGGATCGGCTTCATTTTTATAATGGGAGTCCCATCACGGCAGATCAGGATCTCATCGCCGCGTTCAAACAATTCCTCAAATCGGTCGAAGGTCTCTGCAATTTCAACAAGGACTTTCATTTTTGGCAATCTCACCAGACTCGTTCATGAAGCACTGCATCGAACACGACATCCGTCGAGACGAAAGCGCAGTGTTCGAGCCGGGCCTGTGCCGCCAGGATCCGGTCCCACGGGTCGCGATGCTCCCAGTCAAATGCAGCAGCCAGTTCGGCATGCAAATCGCTGATGGCCAATGTCTGCAGACCGCTGGTTGTCACCGCAGCCCGCAATTCCTGCGGTTTCAGATCAAGTTTTTTGAGGCGCATCTTGTTGTTCAGCTCATAGAAAGAGACGGCGCTCACGAGGATAACGTTGGCCTTGTCCCCGATGAGCAATCTGGCTCTTGTCGACAGGCGGTCACTGCCGATCGTCCACCAGTAGACCACGTGGCTATCAAGCAGGATTTTCACGAGCGATTCTCGTCATCGGGGAGGGGACCGCGAAAGACGCCGGTATCGTCGTTCCAGTCACCGGCGTCGATCGCCGCCTGATCCGCATCGTGATCGTCGAACAGGTCGTCGGGCAGACCACGCTGGCGCAGCAGGCCGAACGGCCGCTTGCCACCGGCTTCAGCCGGGCCGATGCGGGCGTAGACATCATTGCCCCGCATGATGATGATCTCCTCGCCCCGGTTGGCGCGTTCGAGTACCTCGGCAAAGTTCTTGCGGGCCTCACTGATCTTGTAGCTGGTTTGCGTCATGGTTTTGGGCTCCGGCAGCGCTTTTTCCGCAAAGATAGCATGTCGCTCATCAGCGTACAGATGCACTGTACGCATCACCTCTGATAACCTGTACTTATCGATGGTTATAACCTCAACTATCGACTATACCATCTGGCGAACCGTAATATTTAGATAGAGTTCCTGTAAGAAATCATTTACCATAAATTCAATGCCTTATGATCTCGCGAAAATCAGCATAACAGCCCTGATGCAGCCGGCTTTTGACGCCGGCGTCGCTCTCACGCGTCTGGACGAGCGGGTGGCCCGTTCGAAGGTCGGCCAGGGCTGGATCGAGCGCACCCAGTTCACCGATGCCTGCGCCTCGCTGTGGATCGATGGCGAACTCGTTCACCTGGAAGACCTCGTCCTCCACGACGCCACCCGCGATATTCGCACACCCACCCACGAACTCACCATCGCCCGCGATGTGCTGCGCACTCGCCGGCGCATTGCCGCCCAACCACCTGGTTGGGCGCTATCGGCCGACGGCATTCGAACGCTCCGGCAGACGGAGGCAGTGACGTCGAGCGGCGTCGGCGAAGCAGAGGCGGCTGGCGCCACCCGGCGCGAGACCACGCTTGATCCGGAAGGGGAGGGGCAAGATGGTGATGACGCGGAGGATCCACCCGGCGTCGACTATGCCGCCATTGATGCGGTGCTGGCTCGATCCGAGGCGGCGATCGAGAACGCAAGGCGGCCCGGCCGTGGCGGCGGCCAAGAAAAAGATCCGATAATCTATGATCTCGACTGGGACGAGGATGCGCGGCTTGACGAATGGCGCGGCGTGCTGCGGCAGGCAGAAAACCTGCCGGCGGTGCTGCAGGCGATCGTCACCCTCGATGCCTGGAACGAACTTTCCGTCCTTCAGCACGCGCCCTGGCTCGGCCGGCTGCTGGCCGCGTCGATATTGCGCCAGGCAGGCGTTACCACCGGTGCCCATCTCGCCGCCGTCAATACCGGCCTGAGAACCATCCCGGTGGATCGGCGCCGGCATCGCGATCGCGAGACCCGGCTGCTTGCCATCGCCCATGGCCTGCTTGCTGCTGCCGAGATTGGCTTGAAAGAGCATGACCGGCTGACGCTGGCGAAGGCAATGATGGACCGAAAGCTGGACGGGCGCCGGACATCGTCGAAACTGCCGGAGCTGGTCGAGTTGGTCATGGCAAAACCGCTGGTGTCGGCCGGGATGGTGGCCAAGACGCTGGAGATGACGCCGCAGGCGGCGCGGCGGATTGTTTTGGAGCTTGGCCTCAGGGAGATGACGGGGAGGGGGAGGTTTCGGGCATGGGGAATTCTATAACACGCAAGGAAACTTTATTTGTCGTGTTCGCGTCAGGTCGATTGCGAATAGATCTAATTACCGCTTAGATTGTGTTCTACTTGGGGAGCAGCCTGTGCCATCATTGCGAACAAATCTCGTTAAACGAATTGATCGTTTACCGAAGCCATCGAATACGGCTGATGCCATGCAACCGTTGTTCGAAGCCGTTAGCAACTCTATCCACTCAACACAGGATCGTTTCCGCGAGAATGTGGCCCGCGACGGCCGCGTTGTTGTTACCATCGTCACAGGTCGAAAGCAGGCGCCAGTGAAGATTGTGGTTGAGGACAACGGCAATGGTTTAGACGAACGCAACTTTGAAGCATTCTCTACCACTGATACTGACAACAAGTACGCCCGTGGCGGGAAGGGCGTTGGTCGTCTTCTGTGGCTGGATTGCTTTGAAGGGATAAAGGTCAACAGCGTCTACGCTGAAGGGGAGGCTGTGAAGCGGAGGAGCTTCAGGTTTGTCTTGTCGTTGTCAGATCAGATCCAGGATTACAGCGAGGAAAACCTGGGGAACTCGACCACTGACACAGGCTTTCTTGTGGAGTTCGACGGGTTACGCGACAATCCGTATCGAGCAAAATTTCCGGGCCGGGCAAGCTACGTATTTCAACATTTTACATCTCATTTCCTTCCAACATTCATCGGTTCCAGGTCGCCTCGAGTGACCGTTCACTGCGGAGACGAGACACGACACTACCCGGACGAGATCAACTCGGTTATCCATCGAAAAGAGGTAATTCCGAGCATCGAAAGCGCCGAGTATGGCGAGCTTAGTCTCACACTCATGGAATGCGACAAGATTGCCAGCGCTGACTTGCAGGGCTCACATTTCGTCCATTTCATTGCTCATGACCGTACCGTTCATTCTCATAAGATAGACGGCAAGCTGGGCTTAAAGTTCTTCGGCGAAAAGAGCGATCGAGTTTTCCATGCCGTACTGACGGGCGCCTACCTCGACAAGAACGTCAACCAAGAAAGAACCAAATTTCAGTTTGAGGACGCTGTCCTGGACGACATCGTCAACGATGTCTGCTTCTCCTACATCGAAGCTTTTCTCGCGGCGCCATTGGCGGCTCTCCGCCAAGACCAGCGCACGCGCGTCAGAGCGATAACGGAATCATACCCATCTGTTGCGTTTGGCGACATCGATGATCTCCAGGACAAGCTTCCATCGGGCGAGTTGAATGACGACGCAATATTTGGTCATCTTTCACGTGAACGGTTTCGGCGTGATCAGCGGCAAGCGGAGAAAATCCGGAAAGTTCTGGAACGGCTTAAAGAGCCATCAGTCGATGTGAACACCTTCTCGGCCGCAATTGAAGCCGCAGGCAAAGCCATCGAGGAAACCGAGCAGAAAAGCCTGGCGGAGTATATTGTTCGCCGAAAGGTGGTTTTGGATTTCATGGAAATCTTGCTCGAAAAAGTCCGCGATGATTCCCGTGATAGTAGTTACCAGCGAGAGGACATTCTGCATTCATTCATTTGCCCCTTAAGGATAAACACGTTGGCAGATGGGGCGAGGAAGGTCGTGCCTGCATCGTCGCATGACCTCTGGATCATCGACGAGAGATTGACGTTCGCGCAATATTTCAGCTCAGACGACGAGTTTCACAACCTGACCAGCGCCGTGGACAGTGATGAGCGGCCGGACGTTCTCATATTCGATCATGTACACGGTCTACGGCAGACCGACGACCCGTCACGGGTCTTGCTCGTTGAGTTCAAGCGCCCAGGTAGGACGAGCTACGCAGACGACGAAAATCCCCAGCATCAAGTAGAGCGTTATGTGCGTCGGCTGCTGGGCGGCGGGCAGATCGACGTACGCGGGAGGCCCATTAAACTGAAAGAGGACACAGTTTTCTATTGCTTCATTGTCGCCGATATTGTGGGAAAAATGGATGACTGGACCTATTCCTGGGATCGAACAGCAGACGGTCGAGGTCGCTTTTACCAGCCACGTAGCGGTTTCAAAGGATCGATAGAGCTGATTGGCTGGGATACGCTTTTGAATGACGCACGCGAGCGAAACCAAGCATTTTTCGATCGAGCAGGAATTTCCGGTAAAAGCTTCTTCGTTGAAGCACAAGAAGTTGCGCACGAGCGCCTTCGCGAGCCAGTTGCTGAATCAGTGAATTCCAAGCTGGAGACCGTTGATGGTTCGTAGATCCGGTCAAAAGTGCACTGCTCGTGTGTCGGCTACCACTAGAAGTGGGGAAACGTCTTGTTCTTTAAAGTTCTAGCGCATGGTGTAAGGCCACCGGCCGATGCTATCGGCTGCGCTTTTCTGCTGACCGACAATTGGGATGACTGGTTTAAATACAATACCTTGTACCAATTGGTGGTCTTTGACGGAGACGGAACGCGGCATGACATAGGTGGCGTTAAGATTGGCCAGTTCAAAATGGAGAAGGAGCAGCGACGTCCAGCGTTGCCCGTGGAGTTCGATGAGCTCGGCGAGGAGTTCTTCTCCCTTGGCCAAGACGACAGCTACTATGAAGACTTGAACAACCTCGGAGATGAAGCGCGCGACTTTATTCTGCGCGGTTTGCGCGATATGGCGTTTGATCTTGATCGTTTTCAACTCGCCCGCGAAGAGGGTGTCACGGGTGTTTCGCTTTTGCGGTCAGTCACGCCGGCAACGGTGCGAGGACAGTTTTCACGCATGTCGCGTGGGGGCGCCCGGCTTTCAAAATACCGCTTTTCCTATACCGGGCCTAAGCCTCGGAGAGTCGCTGTGTCGCCTCCGGTCTTTGAGTTTGAAGTCGAGCCAGGCTCAAACCCGCCGACAAACGTGCATGTAATTATCGGACGAAACGGAGTCGGGAAGACCCATCTGCTCAACAACATGACTCGGGCAATAGTCGATTCGAACGCTCGGACAAGCGAAGTCGGATCGTTTGAAGGAGATCCAGAGGATATTCTGGAAGATCAGGTTTTCGCGAACATTGTATCCGTCTCCTTTAGTGCATTCGACTCATTTGAGCCGCTTCCCAACCGACAAAACAAAAGCGAAGGCATTCTTTATACATACGTCGGTCTGAAACGTATCGACAGTGCGGACAAAGATAGACGCCTGGTGCCCAAATCTCCAGCGAGATTGGCAACAGAGTTTGCAAACAGCGTGCTCGCATGCCGTCAGGGGGCACGGGCCTCACGATGGCAACGTGCCCTAGAAACACTTGAGACCGATCGCGTCTTTAGCGATGCGGAAGTGGTCGAACTAGCAAACCCTGAGCTCGACAGCGAAGATGTGAAAGGAGAAGCCCGGCGCAAATTCGACTTGCTGAGTTCGGGCCACAAAATCGTCCTTTTGACGATAACTCGACTGGTTGAGACAGTTGAGGAGCGCACGCTTGTCCTACTCGATGAGCCCGAGGCGCATTTGCATCCGCCTTTGTTGTCAGCTTTCGTCAGGGCGTTGTCGGACCTACTGGTCAACAGGAATGGAGTGGCAGTTATTGCAACGCACTCTCCGGTGGTCCTCCAGGAAGTGCCAATGAATTGCTGCTGGAAGATCCGACGGATAGGAGAGCGCTCTATAGCTGAGAGACCGGAAGTCGAGACGTTTGGCGAGAACGTCGGCATCCTAACTCGCGAGGTGTTCGGCCTCGAGGTAACTCATTCCGGGTTTCACAAATTGCTTACGGATGAGGTTCAGAGCGGATCGACCTTCAATGGAATTGTCGAAAAGTTTGGCAACGAACTCGGCGGTGAAGCACGCGCTCTTGTGCGGGCCTTGATCGTAGCGAGAGATGCGAACGACATCTGATGCTGAAACTCGACAAACCAGCCCAAACCGCACTCGACACGTTCACCCTCTGCATCAGCCGTGTCAAAAACGTCAACCTGAAAACTCGGCTGAACGCTGCAGCAAGTGCTGTTGTTGACGCCTCCGCCGCATATGACGTTGCCGGACCACTTCAGAACCTTCATTCCATTCCCAGGATCGCACCGGTTGTCGCAGTAACAAAGGATGAAATGGAGACCGTTTACACTCAGCGAATGGCGGGAGCAAAAGGTCCCGGGCGTCCAATTTATGACGAGATTTTCGCTTCTGCGCCTAACGGCCGCTGTCCCCTCTGTGCCCATCGAAACGTGATGACATTGGATCACCATCTGCCCAAGGCTCACTACCCGGCGCTTGCTGTGTCGCCTTTGAACCTGGTCCCATCATGTACCGATTGCAACAAGGCAAAACTGGCAGGGTTTCCGACTACGGCGCAAGAGGTTAGCATTCATCCCTATTACGACGATGTCGACTCCGAGGCGTGGTTGGTCGCGAGCGTCGTGCCGACATCGCCCAGCGCTCTCCTCTTCGAGGTACAAGCCGTTGCAGCTTGGGATCCAATTCTTATGCAAAGGGTCCGAAATCACTTCAAGGGCCTAAAGCTCGCGGCGCTGTATGCCTCTCAAGCTGCTGAGGAGTTGTTGAACATAAGATACTCGCTGCATCAAACGCATGGTGCCGGAGGGCTGAATGCTGTTCGCGAGGAATTAATGGCGAAAGCGAGTAGCTGCAGGAATGCTCGCCGAAACGGCTGGCGAACGGCCGCTTATTCGGCGTGGGCTGCCGACCCCTGGTTCTGTGATGGCGGATTCGCGTGACCATAGGGAAGGCCATCGCCGACGCCATCAAGCAGTTCAAACTCACGAATGCCGGAATTACTTTTGGCCGCTGGGTATGATGCTTTCTGATGGGAAATTGCTCTGTATCTGGCCGATCGAGCTCTGCGGTGAGATTTCGCTCGCGTTGAGTTCAGCTCGTGGTGGTGGCGGGGGGAAAAGAAGCTGTTGCAAAGGCCGCGATTGTATGAGCGCATCATCGTAAGAAATTGGCGGATGGGCGCAGGTTGAAGCGACCGCGACCTCATCTGGCCGAAGGCGAAAACCGACACTAATACCTTTTAACTCTGCCGCGCGTGCAGGTTCTTTTACATTCAGGTAGTCGAATATCGGTGACCACCATTGTGCGTCATCCGGACGGCTTTGCCATGTTTCAAGCTGCACTACGGGAAAGCCCGCGCCATGCAGAACCGACGAGACATAGGTTGCACAGGTGAGGCCTTCGCTAACATCTCGACTTTTGTATCGTCCCTTTTCGTCGAAGGCTGCTTCGGGAGGATTCGGCCCGTAGGGGATCTGTTTCGACTGGGCGCACATCTCGATGAAATCGGCCACGAATTCGCTCAGTGAATCAGCGTGGGAAAGCGCTTCACAATCCGACCAAAGAAAGTCAGGTTCGAGTGGAAGCGGATCATCGCACAGATTGTTGTGCATCGCGAGATGGGCGAACCTAATCCCACCACTGGAATGGCGGTATAGCAGGCCGACATGCATGCGCTGGTGTCGCTGGGATGTTGATTTGATCGCGATACCGACATAGGCAGGATTGGGCGTAACTTGCCCACAGTGCTGGAATGTCATTCGTATAATCCGATAAGGAGCCGCTTCACATTCTGTCCTCGCTGATCGAGTTCGAGGGCTACCCGATCACGAAAGCCATTCCAATCTCTAAGCTGCGACTTGAATCGGTATGTGCCACGCAGAAGGGTCATCAATGATGTTTCCGCAAGTTGAGAAACAGGCGAGGCCTCAAGCGCATCATTGATTTCGACATAGTTCCCTGACTGCGCCAGTTCCTGAATCTTCCCCAATATCCTCACCCGGTAGCCCCGCTCGGTTCCATCCATCCCCTTTTCGACGAAAGGCTTGGCCCACAGGGGAAGCGTGCTGGCGGGGCTTGCTGCCCGGCCGTTACCCGGCTTGCGATCCAGTCCCAAAATGGCGGTGGCAATGGCCTCGATTTCGGCTTCGAACCCCGTGGGGTCGTCCGGTTTGGCCGCGAGATGAGACGCCGCAAACTCCGACAACGCACCAATCTCTCTTTCCAAGCTTCTATAGTTCTTGAAAAGATCGGGTACCGGTATGTCCAGAATATAGCGAGGACTCATGTCAAACTGGCCTCCACCTGTCGGAGGAGCATGCTCTGCCACAAGGTTGAAAAATGCGGAAGAGTTCAAGAAAGACAGGTACGCGAATTCGATCTGCTGCCGTTCATTCGCTGCAAGCTCGCCCTCCGGCGATTGTCGAACGACCCAACCAAAACCTTGCAGCACCATGGCATCACTAGGCGTGTGGCGGACAATGCCACCGGGTTTTGCCCAGTATTTTGACACAAATGTAGGTGGGGTGGTCTCCATGCCTAAGCGAGGCCAGCTCAACTCCCACCACCGGCTTGCCTTGCCACGCCTTTGGGCGAGCTTTTGACGATTCGGTTCGAGATATAAAGCGCTGTAGTGTGGCAGCCATTGGCGCAGCTGAGTCTCATTTTCTATCCCGTGCGCCTCGCCATATGGATAGAACACGTGGAACAAACGCGTCACCCGGCCTGTTGCAATGCCCTTGGATGAAATGGCTGCACGGAAAAATCGGCGCTCGGCTATAGGCAGCTCACTCCATTGTGCCTCGTTGAGAACGAATGCAGCGTTTTCACCGGTGCGAATGCCTTGCCGAACCTCGAAAACGTCTGCAATTGTGGTTTTTAGCGTTTGCTTGGCAATTCGCGTTAGCGGACGTAACCGGCCAAGGTTCTGGTCGGGCAGCGCTTCAGCACCAGACGAAGGCGAGCTGGGTATTCTGGATGAAGTTCGCGAAGGCTCGATGGTGAGCGAAAAGCCGGCCTCGTCATCGATAGCCCATCGCTTCAATCTGAGCGCACGCAATGAGTCGCCCGCGCTTTCCGGATTGATTCCGGCATGCAGCTTAATTGTTTCATCGATAGGATTGCCGCTCAAGATCAGGGCGCCAACACGCACACGGGCATGCGAAAAGATTGTCTGGTCGTCGAATAGCGCAGACAGGTAAACGCGCTTCCTCTCGGCGAGGTGGTGCCTCCATGAACTGGCAGACTTGGCGTCGAGCGCGTTAGCAGGTAAAAGCGTGGCGACGGCCCCATCCCTCTTTACAATGTCAAGTGCGCATTCAACGAAAGCTGTGCTGAGATCCGGCCTGGCCCCTGCGGTTTTTCTCAATGTCTCCGACAGGTAGCTTCTTTGCATGAGATCAAGCTCCTGCCAGCTACCAAATGGCGGATTCATGACAACCACATCGACGGGAGAGGAAAGCTTTGTTCTGAGAGAATCTGCGACCGCAAGGTCGAGCGTGACGCGCTGGCTCCCAGGCCATTCATTACTTGCCATGCCGAGTACGAAGCGGGCCATATCGATGGCTACCTGCGACGTGTCTCGTCCGATCAGCGTGATCCGACCTCGATACTTGAACCTCTCCAACGCCCGCAAGGCTTCCACCAGAAAGGCAGCAGACCCGCACGCGATGTCGGCTATCGCGATATGTTTTCGAGAGTGCAGGTCTCCGAGAGACAGAAGTACCTGTTCGGATAAGGCCCTAGCCAAAAATGGCGGCGTAAAATGAACGCCCCCGCGCGCCGGCTTACGCACGACAGCAGGGCCTAGATAATTGAACAGGTCGGGCGGTGGAGTCTGGACAAGAGTGTAGTGGGCTTCTTGAAATATAGCGCCAGATGCATGTCGCATCGCCAGCGCAACGTTGGCGGCCAACGAGCGGTTGCCTAGCTGCAGGGTCTGAAAGTCTTTGTATATTCCCTCGACATCGCTACTGCGGATCGACGACAGCAATTGTCTAGCACCGGCAGGCAAGACTTGTTCCGAAATGCCCCGCCCGTCGGATTGCTGTTCGCCGGCAAACAATGAAAGGAGCGTCAGATAGACCGAGATTGACTTTTCATCTGGCAGTTCTGCGTGCTGGACAAGGCTGCGCACCCGATTGAACAGTAACACCGAATGCTCGACGATGGAGCGGCGGTCTTCCGTCCTATCAGACCGCAGGTGGTTATAGAAATCAGCTGGGCTGTCCAATACTCGACCGCTATCGAATTCCGTCGCGTCATCAGGCCGATCCCAGCGCAGCACCCTGACCTTATCGCCCTTAAAGAGCACATGGTGAGGTATGTTCGATGACCAGACCCAGGATGAGGCCTCTATCGGGTCTACATCCTGGGCAACCGAAACTGCGAAGCTACCGTAGGCGCCGTCCAGCAAAACCTCGTGGTCACCTTGGGGATACGTATTCCTGCTGCGGAACAGGCTAGCGCGGGCCAGGCCGTGTTGTTCAGCCAAAATGCCGATCCGGTCGTCTAAGCTGACCATTTTCTAACGTCTCGCATGCAAGGGCAATTATAAAAACAGGCTATCCGATCCTCACATCAACTACAATCGAAGAGTTGAGATGCAGTTAACCATAACCACGGTTCTGGGTACATTTTCCGGATAGCCGCGGAGTTACTACATACGCACTTCTGAGGGCATACAGCTTCCATTTGCGGCACCTCCGCTGTAACCTTATGCCGCGGCGTTCGTTTTATCAAACCCTTAGCTCATTTGCGTAGGGTGTCAGCGGTTCAGATCCTTTCAAGGCGGGATATCTAAACTGACGGGATGTTCGTCCTCGTCAATGAACGTCTTGAGAAGTTGGGTCATTTCTGTATATTTGATATCAAGGCCATCATTTTTACGGAGGTGATATCAATGCCGGCAGTCACCATTCGAAACCTTTCTGACGAAACACATCGTGCTCTGCGCGTTCGAGCCGCTCATCATGGCCGGAGCACCGAGGCCGAGATCCGCGACATTCTTGAAGCCGCTGTCCGTCCTCCCGAACGTATAAAGCTCGGTTCCTTGCTGTCTGCCATTGGTCGCGACGCCGGGCTTTCCGACAGCGACGTTGAAGCCATAGAGAAAAGCCGCGACAAGACACCTGCTGAACCGATGACCTTCGAATGATCTTGCTGGACACCAACGTTATATCCGAGCCTTGGAAACCGGTACCTGATGAGGCAGTAACCGCCTGGTTGGACGCCCAAGCTATCGAAACGCTTTTCCTATCCGCGATAACGATTGCTGAACTTCGCTTCGGGATCGCTGCTATGCCTTCAGGGAAACGGCAAACTATCCTTCGCGACCGCCTTGAGGGCGAAGTGCTGCCCCACTTTTCCGAGCGCATCCTGTTCTTCGACCTGGCTGCTTCTCAGTCTTATTCCGGACTGATGGCACGCGCTCGGGTATGTGGGAGAGCGATTGGCACGGCTGATGGCTACATTGCAGCCACAGCGGCAGCAAACGGCCTCGCGATCGCCACTCGTGATACCAGCCCTTTCGAGGCTGCTGGGCTGAAAGTTATTAATCCCTGGTCCAGATAACTACGTCTGCATGTAGGTGCCGTGAGTTCGGATCCCTCAAGACCTTGGGCCGCCTGATTATCTGGTCCGAAGTTCTCGCTCCCGATATGTATCGTGCCGTAGGATTCCGCCGCCATGAAGGCTGCGGATTCAGAACTTCCGTGAGCGCGTTCTTGCTCCATGCCGATCGCGGGCTCGTGAAACCTATCCTGGAGAGGTCAGTGCGAACTTCACTGACCCCGGCCCCTCCGACCGCAGGTCACCAGGCATAATCTGGGGCGGCTTGCTGCTTTCATGAGGGCTTCGACCAAATTGTGAGAGCTCAGGAGGCGCTCCTAGCGCGGAGGGCTGATGGCATCTCGGATCCTATGGAACATTGGCATGACATCATTGAAACTCGCCTTGGTGGTAGCGCAGGTAACGGTTGTGCGTCCCTTGGGGGTTTCGAGCATGGACATCATCATCCGAACGTTCGCGTGGTCAGGACCGGTTTTAGGAACGCCGATGAACTCGACTCCGGAAATGTCATCGATCTCGAAAGCGCTGGCGGTCTCCAGCTCTATGCTAGCCGAGAGCGATCTCCGGGCCTGTACGCTCCATTTCTCATCAAGGATCTCGCGTTGATCTGAGGCTGAGTGAAACCGACGTTCTGGGGATCGGCACGAAACGTAACGCCGCAGAGATAGCTTGATGTTCCGACTGGCCGCGGTTGCCCGGAGGCGGGGTCGATCCCGAAAAGGACATCATATACCGGGTCCTTTGCAGAGTCGCGCTTGATGACGAATCCACTGCCGAGATTGATCTTCAGTCCGCTGACGGGATCTTCCATTCCGTGTGCTGGGAGAGAGATGCAAATAGCGGCCATGAACGCCGATCGACGCAACAGGTTTGTCAGGATGCGGATGAATCGAATGCCAAACGTCATGTTGAAAACCATGTGGTAGTACCTTTCCATCAACGTCAGTGCTGTTTGACACGCACCTTGACCGTGTGTTGATTTTCAGCACGATTTGATCGGCTTTTCCACTTCGCCGTGATCCACTCAGGGCGAATAAAGATAGTTGGACACAATTCCCTACGTCGGATTTGGTGGGGTAACAGGAAATGAAAAAACGGATCAGATGATGGTCGAACATGGAGGTGTTCTATCGCGGCCTTTACCTGCAAAGTCGGATCATATGATGCCAGCGTTGATGAACTTTGAGCGTATTATTGGCACAAGGCGGGGCGCGCATTTGAACCGCCGCACCTTGCTTGCAGTGGGAGTGCTTGGAATGCCGTCCTGCCAATGCAGGTTATGACCAGTAGGCCGCAATGTGGAGATCAGGCGGGCGGCGAGATTGGATGATGGAGAGGTTCCTGAAGTCGTCGGCCATATCTTTCCCAGCAGCGAACCAAACACAGACATTTCGCAGATCGTGGGGCAACGGCGGGAGGGCTGCCATTACGGCAGACCAATCGCCGATCGCATCCACGCAAAGCGTCGTCAGGCTGACGCCCGCCGGAGTTGGAATGGGATATTCGGCGGATCCGGGCACGGTTTCGAGAAGAAAAACAGAGCCCGTTATGTCCACTGCCTGTGCTTCCAATAACCTTGCGATTGCGGGAAATGCTGCCTCGTCACCTACGATCAGCCATTGGGGGCGTTGGATCAGCTTTCCTCGGCCAAGCCCCATGATACCAACGACATCATCCGCGGGAGCGGTCTCAGCCCACTTGCCGGTGCGGCCGCCGAGGTGCCTAAACACATCAAACTCGATCCAGCTCGCGTCCGGATCTGCGTTCCGGACTGTGTAGACGGGGCGATGCATCGCGCCGTCTCCTGTCGGCCATACGGTCCGGCCGTTATTGCCAATATAGGGCCAGGCCGGCGGCCCGCTGCATGGTGGCTGTATAAGCCGAAAGTGGATGGCATCCCCAGTGAAGGGCTGGAGGTCGCGACCCGACAGCCGCACACGCAGGAAAGCCGACCCAATAGGGTTGACCGAGACGACCTTGCAGAGACGGAAACCCGGCGGCGATACACCGGCACCGTCTACTGTTTTCCAGCACAGAACACGGGCTATTTCCGGCGCGACCTCTAGCAGATGCTCCCCGATCTCGTCGCGCAGCAGCTGGAGGGTATCGCTCTGTGCAGCCGTTACCGTCATTTCGAGACCATCGGATGCTGCGCATACGAGGATTTCGCCAAGGTCCGTGCGGCAACCAACACAGCCATTTTCCTCAACAATGGGCAGACCTTGCTGTTGTGCCTCACGTAGAATGATCGACTTTACGATCTCG
Source organism: Neorhizobium tomejilense (assembly GCF_964254135.1). Taxonomy (NCBI): domain Bacteria; kingdom Pseudomonadati; phylum Pseudomonadota; class Alphaproteobacteria; order Hyphomicrobiales; family Rhizobiaceae; genus Neorhizobium; species Neorhizobium tomejilense. The sequence continues at coordinate 1,716,450 of NZ_CAXUSO020000002.1, read as the reverse complement.
AACCCGATGCCCGGAAATACCGCATGCGCGATGAAAGGATGTGGATTCCGCTCCATGACCGACATCATTTGCCCTTTCACCGAGGAATCACGTGCGGACAACCATGCAGCGGATCGGGTATGACGAGACAATCCAACCCAAAAATCTGCCGCATCGTCGCCTCCGTGATCACATCGCCCGGCGCGCCCTCGCGATGTATTTTCCCATCCTTGAGTGCAAATACATGATCGGCGAAACGTGCGGCCAGATTGATGTCGTGGAGAACCATGACGACCGTTTTGGCACTCTCCCGATTCAGCTTTCGCACCAGATCCAGAAGCTCGATCTGATGGGGCAGATCCAGAAACGTTGTCGGCTCGTCGAGCAAGAGGATTGGTGCGTCCTGCGCCAATATCATTGCGATGAAGGCTCGTTGGCGCTGTCCGCCGGACAGTTCCGACAGGGGCCGAAGTGAATACGCCTCTACACCGGCCAGCGCCAGGGCTCGCTCGACCGCCAGAGCATCTCCGCGGGACCATTGTGACAAAGGTGACTGCCATGGAGTTCTTCCCCGCGCGACCAGATCGAATACGCGTAGATATTCCGGGACGGTCGAATTTTGCGGCAGGATCGCCAGCTGCCTTGCGACCTGTTTCGACTTCTGGCGATCGATGGGGTCTCCTTCAAGCAACACCTCCCCCTCATCCGGCCGCAAAAGCCGGGCGAGGCAACGCAGCAATGTTGACTTCCCGCAGGCGTTGGGACCGATGACGACACTGATCTTTCCCCTTGGCACAGCAAGACCGATGTCGTCGAGCACAGTGCCGACCGGCCGCGTCAGTGTCAGGCCTCCAGCTGACAGTGGAAAGGTGGCGGTTTTCATCAAATCACTCCCTTGCGGATTTCGAGGGTAAGTTGCCACGCCAATAGCGGGGCTCCGATCATCGCAGTGAAGACCCCGGTCGGAAGATCGGCCCCAATAGGGAGAGAACGGCAGACAAGATCGGCAAGGACCGTCAGGCACGCCCCGATTGCCGCGGCTCCCAAAAGCGGCGAGCCGTTGCCCGCACCGGATGCAGCTGAAAGCCTGCGGGCGATTGGATTGGCTGCGAAGGCGACGAACGGCAGGGGCCCGGCTACACTGACGGCGCATGCGGTGAGGCCAACTGACAGAAAGAGGATTTTCAATCGGGTTGTCGAGACGTTGAGCCCTAGACCTGTGGCAATGTCATCGCCTAGTGCCAGGCTCTTCAGTGCAAATCCCTGCCATAGCGCGAACGGCCCAAGTATGATCAATGCGCCAAAGATCAGGACTACGTCACCCCATTCGGGACTGGGAAACGCGCCGACGAGCCATTTCATGATGTCTGCGGCGGTCAAGAGATCTAGCCGCGCCATCATGATATCGACGAGAGCCATGAGGAAGAGGCTCAGCGCCAAACCTGTAATCACGAGACGCGCTGACGACAGCCCCTTGTTCCAGGCGAGCGCGAGAACGAACGCTGCGGACAACACGCCGCCAACCATGGCTCCTGGCAAGACCCAAAAACTGCTTCCGGTCAGCATAACGGTGAAAAGCGCTCCGGTGGCAGCGCCGGAACTAAATCCGACGATGTCTGGAGAAGCCAACGGATTGCGCAACATGTCCTGGATCAGTGCGCCGGCGACGCCAAAAGCTGCGCCAGCCCCGATCCCGACGAGAAGGCGCGGCAGACGATGATACCAAATGACGATATCGGGGGTTTCATCCCCTTGCTGAAAGAGAATGGTCGATATTTCCGCCGTGGTCAGCGGATAGTTTCCAAAGTACAGAGCAAGCCCGGAGACAGACATGAGGATTGCAAGCGTCAGCACGGTCAAGACAAGCGTCTGCGGGTTAACCCTCCCGGAAAACGCAAAGCATCGCCACGTCACAGCAGTTGGCCTTCTCATACGCCTACCCGTCCTCTCCGGATTGCAAGGATCAGAGCCGGTGCGCCGATCACGGCGACCATCACCCCCGCCTGCATGCCCGTGCCGGCAAACAGCAGACGTCCAGCGATATCGGCAGCCAGGAGGATGGTGGCGCCCAGAAGGGCCGACACCAATAGCCGAATACGCTCGTCCCCGGCGACCAGCCCCATGGCAAGATGTGGCGCGATCAGTCCGACAAAGCCGATAGGGCCTGCCAGCGTGACAACGGCCGAGCAGAGACAAACGGCGGCGGCAAGTCCAAGCAGGTAGGCGAGCCGGATATCGACGCCAAGCGACCTGGCGAGATCCTCGCCGAGCACATAGGCGTTCAGCATCAATCCGGCAGCCACCGCGAGGACGAGGCCTGCGGCGAACAGTGGCGACAACGTCCCGATGGCTGCCATGGATATCCCGTCAAGCCCGCCCATGACCCAGAAACGATAGGTGTCGAGCGCTTGCTGGTTCAGCAAAAGGAAGCCACGCACAATCGCCAGGAAGAACGCGCTGACGGCAGCACCCGCGAGAAGCAGACGTATGGGGTGCGGCCTGCTGCCCGCAAAGGCTCCAAGCGCCAGAACAGCCAAGGCACCCGAGGTTGCGCCCGCCATGGCGGCCACCGATCTTGCCAATGTTATTGCATCGCCGGCAACGGCAATGAAGATCACCACACCGAAAGCCGCTCCGGCATTGATTCCAAGCAGCCCAGGGTCTGCCAACGGGTTTCGGGTAACTGTCTGCATGATGGAGCCAGCCGCTCCGAGGGCCGCGCCGCACAATAAGGCTGCCACCAGCCGCGGTATTCGCAACGACCACACGACAATATCTTCGGGCCGATTAAAATCCCTGGCAACGAGTGCATTCCACAGCTCGTTAAACGTAATAGGCCGAGGGCCGAGTGAGAGTGTCAGACCGAACAATATCAGGAAAATGGGCAACGCGAGGAGTAACAGCGGCCGGCTCTTCATGGGTTTTGGCCCCCGGCGCTAGCAGCGTTTGAGGGCGAAGTACTTGCCAGCACCTTCTCAAGCTCCGGAACGAGGCTCGAAAGCGCATAGTCGAGGCTGAGCGGACTGGAATGTGAAAGCGCTGCAGAAAGCAGGACGTCAGCATGGACCTCACGCCCAGTCCTGACAGCACGGAGAAAGGGATAAAGCGGCTGGCTTGCGAACTCAGGGCGCCCTTTTCCGGAATTCAGCCAGATCAGTACGTCAGTGTCGATCGGGGTCAGATCTTCAGGAGACAAGCGCACATAGAAACTCCGCCCCACCGCCAGCGCATCGACCGCGTCTGGCGTTCTGAAGCCAAGGGCGGCAAGGAAGCGACTTCTGACATCGCGCGACGTGAAGGTTTCGGGCCCTCGTATAGACGCCATCACCGCTGTCTTCGTATGCCAATCGGGGTGTGCCGCCCGAACGGCCGCGAACTTCCCCTCCAGTCGATCAATAATCTCCTTTGCGGCCGTTTCGCGAGCCGTCGCGTAACCGAAAACTCTGGTCATCTCCTGCCAGCGCATGTCGTAATCCCCGCCGTCGGCCGCCGGTGGCAAGGTGGGCGCTATTCTCGACAGGAATCGGTATTCGGCTTCGGTCATGCCTGACCACATCCCCTCAATGAGGTCAGGGTGCAGCGCAGCGATTCGTTCGAGATCGATCTGACCACTCAAGACAACCGGGACTTCGTCTCCGAGAGCTTTCTCTGCCCAAGGCCAGACGCCCTTTGGGTTGTTTCCGTACCAGTAGCGCAAGCCTGCCGGTTTGATCCCCAATGCCAGCGCGAAGTCGTGCCCGATGTAGCTGAGTGTGACCACTCGAACCGGCTTTGTCGTCACGACCGTAGACCCGTAGCGATGCTCGATCGTGCGCGGGAAGTCTTCCGCACACGCGCTGCTCGCGGTCAATAACAGCGTCGACAGGACTATCAATCTTCTCAAAACCTGCATCGGGTGCCCCGAATAATCTGACACCCAGAGGTGCCTTCGCTTCGCTGGATGCATTGGTTCAGAATTTGCGCGACGCGGTGAACGTCACCCGTCGCCCCTCGTTGTAGGTGCAGCTACCGGCATAGTCCGCCAGTGGGCCTACCGCCGTAGCGAATGTGGCGGCATTGCATTCGGCCTCGTATTCCTTGTCGGCGAGGTTGCGCGCGGCCAGAACGAGGCTCCAGCCGTCCCGCTGATAGCTGATCGATGCATCGAGAAGGTTAGCGGAGCTGATATGATAGGCGTTGGTGGCATCCGAAAAATATGAGCCGACATGCCGTATCCCGATCCCAAGACTGAGACCTTCAAGCGCAGGCGCCTGCACATCATGTTTGACCCAGGCGGAGGCCGAATGGACAGGCGCCCTCGCAGGCCTCTTGCCCTGGAGCGTCGGATCCTTCGTCACCTCGGCATCCACATACGTGTAGGAGCCGAGAACCGTGAAGCCGTGGCTAAGCTCAAGAAGCGCGTCGACGTCGACACCCATTGAGCGAACCTTGCCTGCCTGGATCTTTGTTATTCCAGTCAAGTCGGTCGGGTCGTTATAAGTGGCGTTCAGCTTTGTTGTGTCGAACAGGGCCACGTTAAAGTGACCGCGGTCTTCCGGCAGCTTGTAACGCAGGCCGATTTCGTAGGCACGTGACGTCTCCATGTCGAGGGCCGCGCCGCTTGCCGTGATGCCGGCGGGAGGAACGTTGAAGGAGTAGGCAGCGTTGCCATAGACGGTCCATGCATCATCGAAATTCCAGGCAATGCCGAAACTGCCGGACGTCACCTGACCTTCGGATGTGATCTTTCCGGCACTCGTTTCTGTTGAGCTCGTGACCCAATCATGCCGGATGCCGCCACTGAAAACGAGGTTGTCGAACTCACTCCGGCTCGTCAGATACACACCCGTCTGATCTATGTCATTGTTCAAAACGGCAGGCAGATGGGTGGGAAGCCCGGACAGGAAGTTTGTCAGATCACCCGTGAAGAGATTCAGCTCTCCCAGATATCCCTGGGCATAATCCACATCGGAACGGGCAAGGTAATGGTCGAAGCCTGCCACAATAGTGCCGCTCAAGTCTCCGGACTCGAATTCGTAAGATAAATTGTTATCGAAACTCGCCTGGTAGGCCTTCTGGTCTAGATCGAACTTGCTGAGCAACGCGGTGTCAACCGAACTCGGATCTGCTCCAGGTACACCAAACAGTGCAGGCAGCGAGACGAAAGCGGCCGGAACCGCGGTTCGCATCCGCCAGTCGTTTTGCGCATATCGCGCTTTGCTATGGAAGGTGATGCCCGTTTCGAACTCATGCTCGAACTCATAGCCGACGGTGGTCTGCCTGGTTTTGACGGAGTTGTGGTCTGCAAGTCCGGTGTAGGTATCCGGCGAGAAATGCCCAAGCGGGTTGTGGCGCCGCGATCCGTATTCCGGCACAACCGACCAGCTGTCTCCGACATGGTCCTTTTGAATTTCTGCGAAAAGAGTGAGGCTGGTTGTGTCTTCCGGCTTCCACGTCAACGAAGGCGCCACGTAGAAACGTCCCTGATCGACTTCGTCATAATTTGTGCCTGATCGGTTGGCCACACCGACGAAGCGGTAGGCGAAATCATCGCCGATCGGGCCAGTGCTGTCGATGCCGGCCTCCATTCCTCCATAGCTGGAAAGACGGCCAAAGACCGTATTGCCTGGCTCGAAGCTCGGACGTTTGGTCACGGCATTGACCAGGCCCCCCGGCTCGTTGGACCCATAAAGATCGGAGGTCGGCCCCCGGAGAATATCGAGGCGCTCCAACCCGAAAGGTTCGGTCCGCCATGCCGCCCAGCCGAATGTGCGCAACGGCATGCCATCTCGATAGGTACCGACATTCTGGGTTTCAAAACCGCGGATCACGTACTGGTCGTAGCGATCATCGTTACCGTAGAGTCCGGTGGCGACACCTGGCGAATAGGCGATTGCTTCTTCGAGATCGGATACCCCCCGGTCGATCATCTGTCGCTGTGTCACGACGTTTACCGAACGTGGTGTCTTCTGAATATCGGCGGAGATACGGGTGGCCGTGGTGCTGGAATCCAAATTGTAGGAATCCTCACTCGACTGGCCGCCGCTTAGAATGATGGGCTGAAGGACGGTCGCGTCGTCAGAGCCAAACGCGCCGCTTGCCGTCTCCGATGGGCCGATAATCGTCACGCTGTTTCTGCTGGTGAACCGCCAGGTTAGTCCAGTCCCCGACAACAGCTTGGCGATCACTTCCGGCGCTGCGCCTTCTCCCCGGAAGCCATCTGTCCGCAACGATCGTGTGGCCGCAGCATCGTAGATAAGTTGCAAACCCGCCACGTCTGCAAAGCGGTTTAATGCCTGGGGCAGGGGCCCGGCTGCGATTTCATACCGCACCGTCACGGCTCGCTCCTGAGCAGCGGCGATGCCGACGAAAGGAACCGTGACAACCGGCAAAAATACCGTCGTCGCAAGAAATACCGCCAGCCTGCGCGTGGAGCGGTGAGACGCCGCAAAGTGAGAATTCATGTAGACCCCCTGGACACATCTCTGACCGCTGACAACAGGCAATCAGATGATTTCGCGGTCTAAGACGTTTGCCCAGAGAAAAACCGGAGTAAGGAAATCAAGATATTTCAAAAAAATTCAGCGATGGATCAAGATCACGAGACTTCCCAGCCGTGTGTCATTGAATCCAAAGGATTTTTCCAGCGCCTCGATGATCTTGACGATGTCGCTTGTCTCAAACACGCCGCTGACCCGTCGCGCTCTGATGGACCCATCGACAATCCTTATCACTCCCTTATGATAGCGGTTGAGTTCGTCGATAACCTCGCCCAGCGGCCGGTCGACGAAGATCAGCTTTCTCCGTCTCCATGCCGTTTCGGATGCAGCATCCACTTTCTCGATGGAGCCAAGATGGCCATCTTCGTAACGGACACGTTCATCCGGGCCGAGTTCGACGGATGCTCCGGCAGGCTTGCCCGAAACGGCAACATGGCTTTCGATTACCGTCACGACACCGCCGCGGTCATCGTTTCGAACACCATATACGGTGCCGAGCGCAGTTGCCTCGCCTCCCTCGGACTCCACAATGAAAGGTCGGTGCGGATCGGAAATCACGGTGAAGACAGCCTCACCCTTCTTAAGGTGGATTCTGCGTTCACCAGAAGAGTAGGCAATTGTAATAGCCGTGCCGCTGTTCATTTCGGCTGTTGAGCCGTCCGGCAAAGCCAGGACCTGGAATTCGCCAATTGCCGTATAGCCATCGGCAAACAACGTCGATGGAACGTCGAGGACGTAAATGCCAAGGCCAAGGAGACAGAGAAACGTGAAGCCGGCCGCGATCGGTCGCAGGAAGTCACGCGCAGGCGGAGGCGGCGTTAGAAAGGCCGGGGTTAGCTGAGCCGCTCCAAGGTCCCGCCAAGTGCCGGCAATTTCTGAATAAGCGTCGCGGTGTTGATCTGAGGCCGCAAGCCAAGAACGGAATGCCACCTCATCCTCTACCGAGAGAGGGCCGCCATCGCGCCGAAAGAACCATTCGGCCGCCTGTTCCAGCATATCCTTGTCGTTGAGATCCGTCATGAACAACGGTTAGCCTTGTAACGTCCAGAGACAATGAGACAATGAGTTAGTCCAACCAAAACAGAAGACGTTCTGGAGGAGCCAAGCCCCAGGTCGGGTGCAAATTTAGTCATTTGCCTTTACGCGCCGAGCGCAGTGGACCGTTGCCGCTGCCAGGTGCTTCTCCACAGCACTGGTGCTGATCCTCATCCGATTGGCGATTTCGGCGTGGGACAACCCTTCGAAGCGCCGAAGAACGAAGCACTCGCGGCATCGCGGCGGAAGTTCAGCAACGGCCTGTGCGAGAACTGCCAGTCGCTGCCGGCCGATGACCTCCCGCTCCGCATCCGGCCGATCATCGGCAGCATCCAGGGTGCCAGCGTCGATGAAACTTCTCTGGAGGCGCACTCGATGGCGATGGTGATCAGTAACGAGATTCGAGAGTATGCGGTAGAGATAGGCCCGTGGATTGAACGGCAGGTCGTTGCCAGTCGTCACCAGCCGTAGACAAGCCTCTTGGACAAGTTCGTCCGCCACCGCATCGTCGCCAACCCTCCGTCGCGCATAGCGTCGGAGCTCTCCGTAGCATCGTTCGATGACACCCGCGAGGAACCGCTGGGGATCATTGCCGTCCGAGAGCACCGAATCCGTCATTTCCTGAACTGCCTGTACCACCGAAATATGGCCGATGCTCAACCTTCGCCATTCATTAGAGCGAATAGGTAGGCGTTTCAAGGCCACGCTTCTTCGAACATCACTGTCGAGCCTGGCATCGCCTCCAGGGGCTAAACGGGGCGAGGGCCAGATACCAGAGAGCCGCAAGAACTCCTCGATTTCCATCTCGAATCTTGAACATCCGCCTCGGCTAGGGACGTTCAGCGGAATGTTGCCCTCGGAAAAGGCTCGGCGTCCCGAATAGCGGGGGATGCTACTCCCTCACCAGAGCGCGCGGTTAGGGGTATCGAGTTTTTAGACCCAAGGCATCTGAACGCTGGGAGGTTGCTCGTTTCCGCCAAGCGAAAACGGGTTTATGCTTTTACATAGACCAGGGCGGTGGTAATTCATGACCTAAGACAGCATTCTGACGGCGTTAGCTCAGGTAGTCTTGGCCGGTCTCACGCGGGTGAAGCCACTTGAACCTCTCGACAATCCGCAAAACGAGGGGCTCCGCCGTCATGATTTACAAGACCTGGTGGCGATATTTACAAGACCTGGTGGCGATGGCCAACGACGAAATTTGGCCACATTCAACAACCCTGAGGCAGAGAAGCATGGTAGCAGCGTACATTGACGAATTCATCATGTTTTGCGCTGGCCTTTGGATGACGGGGGTCGGATTTGGTTATCTGTCGCTATCAAGCAATCCGGCCCGTCGGCCGTCGGTCGTTCGTCATTTCAAGTGGATGGGTCCGCTGCTGCTCGTTATTGCGATCATTCTAGCCGCCGCCTCATGAGCCATACAGACGCAACGTCGCCAGGTGCAATTGATGCAATGAACGGTATTTTGGCCTGCGTGTCGTGCGGACGGGCTGACACAGAATCCGTTGTCCGTTTCGGATCGTACATTCTCCGATGCGCCGCTTGCGGCGAAACTGTCGTCACAACATCCTTCATCGCCGTGCTCGACACCGATCATCAATGCTCTGCCTTTTTCGACGCCGGTCCCGGACAACACCCTCAGCCGAAAGCGCTCGTCGCGCGGGGACCGCTCCGGCTGATTGCGACGACAATCAATGCCGCAGCAAGCGATGGAACTTTGGTCCGCCTGATTTTCGAGCGAACGGGCTGATCGATCGTGGAGAGGGGCGCGGCTTGAGGTGACTGAGGATGTCCGCATTCCTGGTTTTGTCCCGTCGAGGCCAGCAGCCGAAGCGCCACCTGGACGGCAAGATCAACATCAACTTCATTGGATACAGCTTCGCCTCCCATGTTCAATCCCAAGGAGATTTTAGGTTCGAGTCCCTTCAAGGCGACCGGGCGGCACGCGGAATGTTGGCTCTCTATTCCAATTGGTTGACGCGCGAACTCCGCCTGGATTGGGGGAAGCCACGATTGCATGCCTGAAGTCCGACTGACGGCGAATTCGCAGACTCCTGCGCCAGAGAATGCGCCGGCGCCTTAAAGCGGCAGGTGAGAATGGTCCGGATTGGGCAAGGCCTCCGCATTGACTAGTTGTAACTGCTCCGTGGTTTCGCGCTACTTGAACTCCGCGAAAAGCGTTGGCGAGCCGGCGGCCGGGGGGGGTGCGGACCCTTCGGTCGCCGATCCCGTCTTGACATCCTATATCGCCGGCTAGATAGCAACCAACAGCAACATGACCTCGTCATTCGAGGTCATGGATTGCGAGACTTTGTAGTCGCTGTGACGAGCGCGAGGTCATGCGGACCGCGCCGCTGCCCAATCATACGGACAATTGAACCTTGCTTGCGGCGGATGCGGCTAATCCTTTGGTGCGTATCTAAGATCGATCGGATTGACCCAGCATATTTGCCTACTGCTCCGAGCCATCCTGCTCGAGACAAGACCACCCCCGTGAAAACCTATCTATCGGTATGGCCATGTCCCATCCTTAGCTTGATCGATCCCACCGCTGCCATCCCTTAGTTTGCGGTGAGTTGCTGACCGATTTGGGCCTGTTCTGCGCCCATGGAGGATCTCATGTCGCATAGCGAAATAGGCTTGCAAGCCAAGAACGACTTTCCACTTTCTGTTGCCGGTGCCGCCGCTAAGGGTCACCCGCCCGATTCCATCCCCGGCACGGTTCATGATCTGGGCAATCTCATACAGGTTGCGGTATCAGCATTGAACATCCTCTCCCGCAACGCTCATTTGGCGGCCGATCCGAGCCTGCCGCCCATCGTTTCCAGCGCGAGAATGTCTCTTGCACGCGCCGGAACGCTTGTGGAGCAGACCCTCCGTCGGGCACGCGAGGGAGCGGCCTCGGTGGAAGCCGTCAGCATCGGTGGCTGCCTGAGCGAGCTTCGGGAGCTGGTCGAGAAAATCTGGGAGCCCGAAATTCAGCTCGACGTTCAGGTGGAGCCGGATTTACCGCCCCTGACCTGCAGTCGGATCAATCTGCTGGGAGCCATTATGAACCTGCTGACGAATGCGCGCGATGCCATGCCGGATGGCGGGACTATCGCACTTGCCGCGCGAAGAGCGGCAAAAGGCGGATCTACGGCGGCTGTCGAGATAGAGATCTTGGACAATGGCCTCGGCATGAGCGCAGATACGCTGCAGCGCGCCTTCGAGCCCTTCTTCACAACAAGAGCGACGGGGCTTGGCGGCTTCGGCCTGCCCGTGGTCAAGCGGTTCGTCGAGGAAGTGGGGGGACATATCGCCGTTGAAAGTAAACTCAATGCCGGCACTCAGGTCACAATGTATCTGCCGATTGCCGTATGCCGATGATGGCTTAGGCGGAAGCCAGACGTTGCCCTCTTCAGCGGTTATTGATTTCCGTGCCGCCGCAGTTGCGCTTCGGGGCAGTTCAAATCAGTGCTTGCCAGCCATAACGCGGACAAGTATAGTCCGCGTTATGGCTCACATAACAGCAGGTGTTGAATACGGGTTGCATTGTCTTCTGTGGTTGACAAGCTCGCCGGGAGCGCCGCTCAGCAGTCGCGATCTGGCTGACTTTCAGGGGATTTCGCCTAGCTTTGTGGCGAAGGTATTTCCGAAGCTGGAGAAGGCGGGGATCGTGACCGCATCCGAGGGCATAAAAGGAGGATATCTGCTTGCAAAGCAGCCCCAAGATATCACCGTTCTGGAGGTTGTTGACGCGATCGAAGGCAGAAAGCCCTTGTTTGACTGCCAAGAGATTCGCAGCCGCTGCGCTGTATATCGGGACCGGCCACCGTCATGGGCAACGAAAGGCGTATGCGCGATCCATGCGGTGATGTTGCGTGCTGAGAAAGCTATGCGAGATTCGCTCGCGAGCCAGACGTTGGCGGATATTGCCGGTGATTTGGCGCGCAAGGCGCCGCCAGCGTTCTCCGACGATGTTCGCAAATGGCTTGTCGACAGGGCAAGGACCAGGACCCGGGGGCCTGCTGCGGAAGATGGAGCGTTGCCCTGAATTGCAGGCGAAGCAGGACGTGAAGTTGCGGCTGGCGGGCTGAAAACGCGGCCGCTCGGGTAGATGGGGATGTAGAGCAATGAAGGATACAATCGTCCTAGAAGGCAGCGGTGCTTCTCACTCGCTGTTGCCCATTCAGCCGGGAGACGATTCGGTTGGCGGGAGACGCTTCGTGAAGCCTGTTTCCCGCCTTTTCGAGAGGTGATCCGATGGACACCTTAACCGTCACTGCGGATAGTCCATTGGTCCTCGTCGTCGACGACGACGAAGACGTTCGCAACTCCCTTCAGGAACTTATGGAATCTGTCGGGCTTGATGTCGTCTGTTTCCCGTCGCCCCGGGAACTGTTGAGCGCCGGTCTCCCCGATCGGCCCGGCTGCCTGGTGCTAGATGTCCGAATGCCCGGCGCGAGTGGTCTTGACTTGCAGCATCAACTCTCGTCGCGCGGAATTACGAAACCCATTGTCTTTCTCACAGGATACGGCGACATTCCGATGACAGTGCAAGCCATGAAGGCCGGCGCCGTCGATTTCCTGACGAAACCGGTGCGCGACCAGACGTTGTTGGACGCCGTGATTGCGGGCATTCAGCGGGACGTGGAGCAGAGGGCGCAGGCGGAGAACATCCATCAGCATTCCAGCCGGTTCGCGACGCTGACGCCGCGCGAACGTCAGGTGCTTCGTGAAGTTGCGCGCGGCCGCCTCAACAAGCAAATCGCTTTCGAGCTCGGCATCAGCGAGATCACGGTAAAACTCCACCGCAGCAATGTAATGCGTAAGATGCGGACTATTTCTATCGGCGAACTCATTCGCGCCTGGGATTCATTGCCTTCCAGTCTTCGCGAGACGCCGCAGGCTTGAGCCTGCGCAATACTGTCCTCACAACCAAAAGCTGCTCCCCGAGGCGATTGGTCTTGGCGCGTCAGCGCCGTACGCCCCTTCCTTCGCCATCTGACACGACCCGGAAAGCTGGGATTGTCTTCGAGCTTTAGCCGCCGATTACTGGCGAGGCATGAGGCCCTCCCTTTCCACGGGGGCGGTTGCCCTGAGTTCAGGCGGGATAACCTAATCACCCGATCTATCCTACCTGTACTCTGGGACTAGATGGTCGATGCCTCTGTTCGATAGGCTGGCGGCCCGGCGTAGCGCATTCTCCTGACCAGTCGAAGAGGCTTTAACAGGAGACATAAGATGCGCGATATCATCAAAACTCTGTCGCTTGCCGCAATGGTGGGTACGGCAGTTGCAGCATTCGCACATGCCGCGGAACCGCCCGCCAAACCGACGATCGTGCTGGTGCACGGCGCATTCGCCGGCTCGTCGAGCTGGAACGGTGTTATCGGCGCGCTTGCCAAGGACGGTTATACGGCGATCGCCGCTGCCAACCCGCTCCGCAGCGTCGCCAGCGATGCCGCGACTGTCGCAGGTGTCCTCCGCTCGATTTCGGGACCGGTGGTGCTGGTCGGTCATTCATACGGCGGGCCGGTCATCACCGAAGCGGCGAACGGAAATTCGAATGTAAAGGCTTTGGTCTATGTCTCCGCTTTCGCTCCGGAGGCCGGTGAATCAAGCGCGAGCCTTTCGGGAAAATATCCCGGCAGCACGCTGGCGGACGCTTTGACTACGACTGCGCTGCCGGGCGGCGGGCAGGACCTCTACATTCGACGGGACCGCTTCCACGATCAGTTCGCCGCCGATGTGGCCGAAGACGAGGCGCGGTTGATGGCAGCCACCCAGCGCCCAATCACGCAGGCCGCGTTGGCCGAACCGTCGGGCGCCGCCTCCTGGAAGACGCTGCCGTCCTACTCCATTTACGGTTCCGCAGATCGCAACATCCCGCCAGCCGTGCTGAGCTTCATGGCCAAGCGCGCGCATGCGTTGAAGACCGTCGTCATCGAGGGCGGTTCGCATGCCCTGACGGTGTCACATCCCAAGGAAATAGCCTCTCTAATCGAGGAAGCAGCCTCGGCGGAATAACGCCGGCAGCAGACCCGCAACTCAATATCAAACTTGAAACCAGGAGATAGGACATGAAGATCGTCGTAATTGGAGGCACGGGCCTCATTGGTTCGAAAACCGTCGAACGGCTTCGCAAGAAGGGACATGAGGTGCTTGCCGCATCTCCAAATTCGGGCGTGAACACAGTGACTGGAGAAGGTCTTGCCGGAGCTCTGGCCGGTGCCGAGGTGGTTATCGATCTGGCGAACTCGCCGTCCTTCGACGAGAACGTCGCAATGGAATTCTTCGATGCAGCTGGTCGCAACCTCTTTGCGGCGGAAAAGGCCGCAGGCGTTCGTCATCATGTCGCGCTGTCGGTGGTCGGCACAGATCGTATGCAGGCGATGGGATATTTCCGAGCCAAACTGCGTCAGGAAGAGCATATCCGCAGCTCAGGAGTGCCATACACAATCGTCCATGCCACCCAGTTCTTCGAGTTCGTGGGTGCCATCGCCCAGTCGGCAACCGAAGGAACGAGTGTTCGCGTGCCGACGGGCGCTTTTCAGCCGATCGCAGCGGACAATGTCGCCGACGCCATGGCTGACGCCGCTCTAGCTAAACCGGCGAACGGTATGATCGAGATCGCCGGGCCCGAGCGCGCGCCAATGAATCAATTCATTGAGCGCTACCTCAAGGCCACCAATGATCCGAGAACCATCCTCGCCGATCCGCATGCCCGCTATTTCGAGGTCGAGATCGACGACCGGACACTGGTTCCGGATGCCGGCGCCCGCCTTGGCGCGATTCGCTTCGAGGACTGGCTCCAGTCCCCTGCCGCCCAGAAAAAGTAAGCGGCTCACTCGCAAATTCCTCCCGGCTTCACCGGTCTCTCAGGGCCGGCAAGCCTCATTTCCCAGGAGACGAAGATGATCAGGACATTTCTTTGCGCGACGGCTCTCGTATTTGCCTCCGCGGCTGCGGTTTCGGCGGATGATGACCACAGCGATGAGAAGGTAACGGTGGTCTACGACCAGCCACTGCCCAACGTGCCCGGTAAGAGCATGAAGGGCGTGCTTGTCGAATATGCGCCCGGCGGCTCCTCGCCCGCTCACACGCATCCCAAGTCCGCCTTCATTTACGCGACGGTTCTGGAAGGAGCGATAACCAGCAGGGTCAATGGTGGGCCGGTGACGGTCTACCATGCCGGCGAGAACTTTTCCGAGTTTCCCGGCGACCATCACGCCGTTAGCGAAAATGCAAGCAAGACGGAGCGTGCTCGCCTCCTTGCCGTGTTCGTCGTCGACACGAACGAAACCAATCTGACGACCTACGAAAAGTAAACTCGAACGGGAAAGGCGGTTCTCGCCTGAATAAATGACGGAATGGCGCCCCTAGCCGGCGCCATTCCGGTTCCGATTACAGTTGATACCGACATGTCCGGCTGTGCCCGCGAGCGCCGTCAGGAGGAAATCATGCGCATCGAAAAGCTCTATCCCATGACATCGGCCCGCCTGATGGTGATCGATGTCGCCGCCACACTGCAGGCTGCCGCCCTGACGCTTTCCAACCCGGGGATTGGACTTGTGGTGGTCAGCGAGGGACACGGAAAGGCAGCTGGGGTACTCAGCAAATCCGATCTTATTCGCCATCTTGCCGACCGCGAGCCGAATGCAAGCGTCGAGGCGCTGATGAGCCGCAACATCATTTCCTGCAGCCCGGCAGATGAACTACAGGCGACATGGCAGGTCATGGTGGAAAACCGCATCCAGAACATGCCGATCCTTGGCGCAGACGCAAAGCCGCTCGGCGTTCTCGATATCCGCGACGCCCTGAAAGTTCTCTTCGAGCAGGAGCAGTTGCAGGAACATATGCTGGCGAATTACATCGCCGGCATCGGCTACTGACCTCCGAATACGGGACGATCATCATGCTTCAGGCATATGTGGGTGAAATCGCCGCCGCGCCGCTCGCATGGCTGATCATTCTAGGTTTGACCGGGATGGCCGTTTGGAAGCTCATCGGTCCGTTGCACTCCAACCTGCGGCTCGTGGTGCAGATCGTCTTTTTCACGGCCATGACCTCCGTCCTCTTTCTCGAAGATATTCCGCTCGGTGAATCCCAAGGCCTGCGGATCGGCGACGAGCGTGCCGTGTTCATCGTTTTCGGCCAATTGCTGTGGTGGCTCCATCTCTCCTGGGCCGTCATCGGGTTCGTGCGCATCTATCTTGTATTGGAAGGTCGGCCCCGCGAGGCCCGCCTGCTGCAGGACATTGTCGTCGGCGTCGTCTACATGTGTGTCACGCTTGCCGCCCTGGCTTTTGTTTTCGGCGCTCCTGTCGGAACGCTGATCGCGACGTCCGGCGTCATCGCCATTGCGCTTGGTCTTGCCCTTCAGAATACACTCGGCGACGTCTTTTCCGGTGTCGCCCTTAATCTCGGGCGTACCTTTGCGCTAGGCGACTGGATTCTCCTTGAAGACGGCACGGAAGGACGAGTTACAGCAAGCACCTGGCGCTCGACGCAAATTCTGACGGGCGCCAACAACATCGTCGTGGTGCCTAACAGTGTCCTTGCCAAGCTGAAGCTGACCAATGTCAGCCGGCCCGATGAAACGCATCTCCTAAAGATGACAGTACGGCTGGTCCCGACGCACGCACCCTCAATTGTCGAGGAGGCCATGTTGACGGTTCTGGCCGGCTGCAATTCAATCATCCGCGAGCCACCGCCACTGGTCTCGTTCGGCGGCCTCGATGCCACCGCGCTGGAAATCCGTCTTTTTTTCCGCGTGAGCAATCCACTTCTGAGAATAAGGGCTCAAAACGAGGTGATCGATCGAGTCTACCGTCATTGCCGATCGTCCGGGCTGCATCTTGCGATGCCGCCCTCGGCGATCGCCATCATGGACGGAACTTACTTGCAGGAAATCTCTGAACCTCCTGAAGCGATACTGCAGGAGGTTGTCGATGAAAATCCGATCCTCTCCAGGCTGACGCGATCCGAAAGAGAGAAATTGGCTCAGTCGGGAATCGAGCGCGAATATCGGGAGGGTGACGTCATCGTCGCCCAGGAACAGGCGCTACCTTGGATGATGATCATCCGCACCGGCGTCGTATCGATGCAGCACGAGGAGCAGGAAAAAAGACGCCTTTCCTCGGGCGATTTCTTTGGGGAAACCGGCCTTCTGGTGGGAACGGAGGAGGCCTACACGCTGCAGGCCCTGACGCGCGTCACTGCTTACGAGATCGACCAGAAGAGTTTTGCGCAGCTGATCGCCGAACGACCGGCAATAGCCGAGGAGATCGCGGCAATGCTATCCTCGGGTTCTGGCGACGTCGGCGATCTACGGCTTGCAGAAGAGAAACACGAGCGGACTGCCACCGCTTTTCTGAAGTCAATTCGGACGATCTTCAGCAGCTGAATATGGAGAGCACGGCGGGCCGCAAGATCCCGGCATTGCCTCTTTGCGCCGCACTTGGATCGGATATCTGCTGGCAGTTACGGTATGCTTAGCCACAATCGTAAGCTGAATCGGCCTGCGGATCTTCGCCCTATCCTTCGGAACAGGTGTTTTTGTTGCAAGCTCCCATATACCGTCCCTGGTGGAGAGGCCGTGGCATAGTGTCAAGCGAACCATGGTGATCTCAAATGAAATGGGATCGGGTTGAGACATGTCGAAGTCCGCCGGAGCTTCGGGGATGGGTAGAAGTGGGGGATCGGCAAGTTCCCCCGATATCGATGCCGTACAGGCGGCAAAGATCGTCGAGCGGATCACCGGCAATGCCTGGGCAACCGATGCCGGCGGCAATTTTATCTATGTGACGCCGGCGGCACTCGCCTTTTTCGGCACGAGCCTGGAAAGCCTCAATGCGCAGCCGGAAGAACATACGCTTGGCTGGAAACATGTGATCCATCCTGAAGACTACGATGCGGCAGCTGCGACATGGCGCCGTTGCTTGCGGACGGGGGAGCATTACAACGTCGAGCACCGGATGCTGCGGGCGACTGGTGTGTATGGCTGGGCGCGCAGCACGGGACAGCCGGTACGCGACAGGGATGGTTCGGTAGCCGGATGGTACGGCACGGTGATCGATATAGCCGTCCCGTCGCGCCCGAACGACTGCGACGACCGACTTGCCGATCAACCCGCGCAGGATCCACGTCTATCAATGGACGCGGTTCATCCACACGACAGGCCAGCCGTGGAGCAGGCAGCGGCGCGAGCCTTCTTTCACGGCATTCCTCAGGTTAGCAGTTATCGGCAGCTCCAGGAGGATGGCAGCTACCGCTGGATCGAATTCCTCGTGGAGCCGGACTACAGCATCAGCGTCGATGTCGACCCGGCAGTAGCGCGGCAAGACGAGCCATGGACGATGGCAAGCTCGTTCGGCGAGACGGGCGACGCGGTTCAAGCCGCGCTTGCCATCGAGAAACTCTATGGTGGTGCCTGGGCGATCGACACCATCGGGCAATTCACCTACGCAACCCCCACGGCCCAGACCTCGATCGCGATGACGCTTGAGGACCTCAACGTTCTCCTGGACGGAAAGCCTTTCCTCGAAGGCGGTAGGCAAGGCTGGCAGCGCGGCGCGCATCCCGACGACAGCGAAAGGGCAGGAGAAACGCTGCGCCGCGCGCTCAAGACGGGCGAGCACTGGAATTTCGAATATAGGGTCCTGCGCGCCAACGGCGCCTTTGTCTGGCATCGGGCCGCGGCCCGCCCGACGCGCGATGGGCAAGGGCGTATCACCGGATGGTATGGAACAGCATTGGATATTGACGTGTATAAAAAAACCGAGGCGGCACTCCGAGAACGCGAACGGCAGTTGCAGCAGCTCATCGACACCGTGCCGGCATTGATCTGGAGTACGATGGCGGATGGAACGCCAGCCTTTGTGAACAAGCGCTTCACGGAGGTGACAGGGGCTAGGCTTGAAGACATGACGGCACCGGATGGCTCGGCTTCGCTTGGCGTTGTGCATCCCGATGATAGGGCGGCGGCCCGCGAGGCCTTTCTGCATTCGGTGAGAACAGGCATCCCATACATTAGGCGATACCGCCAACGCCGAGCCGGCGGCACCTATCGCTGGACTGAAACGCGGGCGGAACCATCGCGCGATGAAGCAGGCACGATCATCCAATGGTATGGTGTGAGTTCCGATATCCATGATCTCATAACCAGCCAGGAGGCGTTGCGCGAAAGCGAGCAGCACCTCCAACAGCTGGTCGAAACGCTGCCTGCGCTGATTTATTGCGCTCTGCCAAATGGCAAGCCGATCTATCGCAGCCAGCGTCTTCGCCAATATCTCGGCTTCAACCTCGAAGACACGGATGATCTGGGAAAATCCCGGCTGGACGGGACGCTCGACGCTGTTATCCATCCTGATGACCTTGCGTCCGTGAAGGAGCAGTATGCTCATTCGCTTGCTACCGGCGATCCGTATTTGCTGAGGCATCGGCTGAAGCGCTTCGACGGTGTGTATCGGTGGGTGGAGACCCGGGCCTCAGCCATGCGCAACGGCGACGGCGAGATTGTGCAATGGAATGGCATTTGCCTCGATATTGAGGATCAGGTGCGTGCGCAGGAGGAGCTTAGCCGTGCCCAGGAAAATCTCGCCCGCTCCAGTCAGGCGGCAAGCTTAGCGGAGTTGTCGGCGTCTATTGCGCATGAGGTGAATCAGCCGCTTGCAGCCGTCATGAATTATTCCAGCGCCTGCCAGCGCTGGCTCACGGCCGAGCCGCCGAATATCGAGCGTGCCCAGAAAACGCTGGATCGCATCGTCCATAGTGCCAATTCCGCGGCCGATGTCGTCAGCCGCATTCGCGCTCTCTTCAAGCAATCGACGGACAAACGGGATAGCACTGAGCTCGGCGCCGTCGTCAGACAGGCGCGTGACCTGCTTGCGGAGGAGGCAGCGCGGCGGCGCGTCCGCATGGATATCGAAGGCGAGAGTGGTCTTCGGCTCGTTCCGTTCGACCGGGTGCAGATCCAGCAGGTGTTGGTCAATCTGATGCGTAACGGCATGGATGCGATGGCTTCCGTGCCAAACGAACGTGTCCTTCAGATCCGCGCTTTTCGCGCGGGCGATATGGTGCGGATAGAGGTCAGCGACAGGGGCCGGGGTATCCAGTTCCCTGACAAGATCTTCGAGCCCTTCTTTACGACCAAGGACCAGGGCATGGGCATGGGCCTCGCAATTTCCCGCTCGATCGTCGAAGCGCATGGCGGGCAGTTATGGGCGGAAAAGAATGAACCGCACGGCGCGAAAATCGTTTTCACACTGCCGCTCGACGTGGCGAAGATGCCATGACCCAGTAGCCGGCACAGGAGGTAAGACGATATGAACAAGCCTGTGGTAGCGATCGTCGACGACGACCCAAGGGTGCTTGCTTCATTGGTGGAACTCCTGGAGTCGGCCGGATATGAAATCCGCAGCTTCATATCGGGAGAGGCATTGCTCGCTTCCGGTCTTAAGGGGGTGGATGTGTTGATCACCGATATCGGCATGCCCGGTCCCGATGGGTTCGAACTGCGCGACCTTGCCAGGCGGGAGAACCCGCAACTTCCCGTATTCCTGATCACCGGGCGGCACGAGATAACGGACAGAGACCGAGCCAGAGGCATTGGCGGTTTTCTGCGAAAACCCTTTGATGGACATGCTCTGCTTGCTGCCGTTCGTGACGCGCTGGGCGAGCGGCAGGGCTGAGGGCTGGGGTTTCCATCGTTTTTCTGGTCACGAGATCACGGCTGTCTTACCGTGGACGTGGCCGGTCCGATTGGCCCAGGCATCGGCTTGGAGCGTCTGTTTGTTAAATCAGCGATTACCGCTCGTTCAACTTCTGTCCTCACAACATCTGCGTCTTGATCCTCATGACGGCGAAGCCATAACTTAATCCTCGCTCTCATAGACGAACGGGAGAGCATACCCTGTTCTTGGGTGTAGCCCTCCCTCTCCCTAGGCTCAATCGACCGCCATGAAGCGCCCCAATACACTCCTTCGCATGGTTCGTGCCCCCCACGTTCCAATCCCGCACAACAGGAGCGCGCTATGACGCAGGCAGAAGCAAATCCCCCCATGATGGATCGGCCGGAGACAAAAATGAATATAGAGAACACTTCACGCTCCGGCAGGCCGGCAACTGAAGAACTTGTTCCGTCGCGTTATGCGGTGAACATTGGCGAGATAGAAGTGCTGGTAATCAGCGATGGCGTGCTGCCCCTTCCGACCAAGATGTTGGGCCACAATGCCGACGCCGCAGAACGCGCTGTCTGGCTGGACAGTATGTTCCTGCCGCAGGAAGCTTTCGACTGGGCGCTGAATGCGGTTGTCGTGCGCAGCGGCACACAGGTCATCCTCATCGACGCCGGCCTGGGGCTGGATCCCGAATTGAACCTCCCGCGGGCCGGGCAGCTGGTCAAGCGACTGGAAAGCGCCGGCATCGATCTCGGGTCGGTGACCGACGTGGTTTTGACCCACATGCACATGGATCACGTCGGCGGGCTGCTCGTCGATGGCGTGAAGGAGCGGCTACGTCCCGACCTGCGGATTCACGTTGCCGCAGCCGAGGTTAAATTCTGGGAAGCACCTGATTTCTCGCGCGTAAACATGCCTCCCGGCTTCCCGGATGCGCTTCGGGCGACGGCCAAACGGTTCGCCAAGGAATACCACAACCAGCTGCGCCTTTTCGATGAGGAACAAGAGGTGGCTCCGGGCGTCGTCGTCTCCCGCACCGGTGGCCACACGCCGGGGCATAGCGTGGTCCGCGTCGCTTCCGGGAAAGACCGGCTGATGTTTGCAGGCGATGCCGTCTTTGCGGTCGGATTCGAGCACCCCGGCTGGTTCAATGGCTTTGAGCATGACCCCGAGGAAGCTGCTCGCGTTCGCGTTCGGCTTTTGCGGGAGCTTGCGGCGACCGGCGAACTGCTGGTAGCCACCCATATGCCATTCCCGTCGGTCGGGCATGTCGCCGTCGACGGCGACGCCTTCCGTTGGGTTCCGGTTTTCTGGGACTACTGACGGCCTATCGGCGACTGCATGCGATCTGACATTCAGAAGATCGCATGCAGCGTTCCGTCGCAATATCGCATCAACGGATGCGTGCACGGCGCGATCATCAATACTACCGCGAAAGTTGCAGAAAGGGTGATGACATGACTGCGATGGAAACGCGCATAGTCGCCGGTATTTCAGTTCCTCACAGCCGGCTAGTAGAGCGCGCGATAGAGCACGCGCACCATGCCTACGAGCCCTATCTCTTCAATCATGTCATGCGCTCGTGGCTTTTTGCGGTAAAGCTCGCTGAACTGCAGAACGTCGCCCATGACGCCGAAGTGCTCGCCGTGGGCACGCTGCTGCATGACATCACCCTCAACGATCGATTTGCGGGGCCTCGCCGCTTCGAAGTGGAGGCAGCCGATCTTGCCCGAGATTTTGCGACGGACGCGGGGCTCGACGGACGGCGCGCCCAGTTGATCTGGGACAGCGTTGCGCTCAACTCGACGCCTTCGATCGGGCTCTACAAGGAGGCCGAAGTGGGCCTTTGTACTACCGGCATCTGTTTTGATGTGGTCGGCCTGAAATATAGCTTCATCCCATCATCTGACGTGCGGGCGATCGTTGCCGAATTCCCGCGGCTCGGAATGAAGCGAAAAATGACCTCTTGTTTCTGCCACATCGCGAAAACGCAGCCGGAAACCACCTATGACAATTTCGTGCGGGACTTCGGTGAGCGTTTCGTTCCCGGCTATACGATTCCTTCCTCGGTCGATCTCGTTGCAGCTGCTCCCTTCGACGAGTGACTGGCATTCTTGCGGCCCGGTGCAGAACGGCACTACGCCCATCTAGCACGGCGACGAAGGACCGGGCAGGACAGCGGTTATCTCCCGCCCAAATTACAGGTTGGCGAGGGCTCTGGCTTCACCGGCTATATAATCCCCAAATAGTCTTACACGCGCCGGAACAGTCCGCCCATAAGCATGCAGTAGGCTAAGCGGCAGCTTTGGAAGTGCGATTTCCGGTGCGAGATCGACCAGCGTTCCGGCTCGCAACTCGTCCACAACGAGGCATCGCAGAAGATAGGCAGCGCCGAGCCCGCTCAATGCAGCATGGATCAAGGCCCAGCCTGTGTCGCAATCGACCCGTCCCCTTGGAATGAAAATCGTGCCGTCCGCAAGTCGGACAGGCTGCACCGCACCATTCATGGTGTAGCGCGCAAAAGGCAGGTCGGGGAGGTCTTCTACTGATCGCCTGGTCACTTCAAGAAAAGCCGGGGAGGCGACGATCGCCATTGGTAGATCCACCAGGCGGCGGACAATCAGGTCCTCCTGCATCGGCGCGCCGGCGCGCAGGACGACATCGTAGTCCTCCCGAACCAGATTGATGAAACGATCGGTCAGGCGATCGAGCTCAAGCAACGGAAGATCCGCGTGAATGTGCTGAGTCCGGGACCGGTAGAAACCGCCATCTTCGGCAAGTTGGGCATTTCAAAAGCCGATCGCCCGGCGTTCGAGGACTACATGGCATCCCCATATCCCTGCGGGGCGGATGGGGCGTCCGGAGGAAGTCGCCCGCGCGGCCCTGTTCCTCGCTTCGGCAGCGGGAAGTTTCGTCAACGGTGTCGAATTGCATGTCGATGGCGGCATGACGGTGGCCTGAAGGATTGAAGCAGCCAACCCCTGGGGTTGGCTGCTCAGGGCGATTAGAGTTCCTCAGTTTGGACGCTGAACTCCTTCATAGTAATCGCCGCTATCGATGGTCTTCTCGTCCGGGAGACGGCCGTAAACGGGAGCTGTGTGCGACACCGAACCGGTATAGTTCCGGTCGACCGGCGGGCGGCGCTGTTGCCTGACGGCATTCTTCTGGGCGCCTTCGTAATAATCTCCCTCTGCGTAAGTAACACTGGCGAAGCCTGCTGCGGCAATCAGTACGAGAGCGAAAGTGGTTTTGAGGGTTGGCATGGTTGATCTCCTTCAGAGTCGTCCGAGGTGCTAGGTTGCGACCTCACCTGCGGAATGTTTCGGTGGATTGCATGAGCTGCGATACGGAGTTAGTTGATGCCTTCGTCGCCCGGCTTTCGATTGTCGCGAGACGTATGAGGACGAACTGCGGCGGGTTTTCCTGAGCTGGCAGCGACTGCAGCAGTCGTGAGTGCCGACCGGCCAGACGGTTCACGATGCCCCTTGCCGAAATCGACGGGCGTTCCGACGAGGACCGACGAAACGAGCAGTCCGGACAGAGCGTAGAGAGTGGCTTCTCTCAGCATGTCATTCTCCTTTTGAGTTTACATCCGTATTCGAGTGACGGAGTCCATCGCTTATCGTAGCGTGCACATCGGCTCTGAAAGTAGTGCTGGACTGCTTCCTGAGCTGAACACCATCACGAATGGAATGTCGGTGAATCTAGATGATAGGTAGGGTTAATTACTGTCGGTTCATCATCGGATCTCCTGAGGTGTGGTTGTTGATACTCAAAAAATACTGCAAAGGAGATGTCGATGACATTTCAGAGTTGCTCGGAATGTTGAGGGATTGCGGTCTATCCTGCCGCCCGTCGCCATTCGCCGGGGGTCAGGCCTGTATGGCGCTTGAAGGCCACACAGAAGGCGGTGAGGGTCCCGTAACCGAGCACGCCTGCGATATCCGTGATCTGCATCATGGGGTCCCGCAGCATGGCCATGGCCTGTTCCATCCGCCTACGGCGCAACCATTCGTAGGGCGTCATCCCGGTGCTTTTCTTGAACGCGCGGCAGAAATGAAAGCGGGAAAGGTTGGCCGCTTCAGCGAGCGCGCCGAGCGAAAGATCCGTCTCCTTTTCAGACGACAGCCGCTCGAGGGACATCCGCAAAATCCCCGGCGCAAGGCCGCCCGAGGCTTTTTCTAACGCCTCGCAAACGCCTACATGGGTTTTCACGAGATGGATGGCGATCAGGCTTGCAAGCTGCTGACGATAGAGCCCGTCCAAGCTGGTGATGCCGCTAGACGACTGGTGCGCCATCCTAAGCAGGGTCGCCATCACGTTGTCCTGCTGCGCCGTACTTTCGATCAAGGATCGACCTTCCCCAGGGCATTCGCGGGCCACCCGATCAAGGAGATCCGGCGAGAGATAGAGTTGCACGATGTCCATCGGGCCATGAATATCCCAGCGTGAGGTCGATCCTGCCGGGATGAAGGTTATGCTGCCTTGGCGTCCCATACCTGCCGCGTATGCCTTTCCGGAGCGGCGCTCCAGCCGCTGCATAGCTCCGAGATAGGTCATGATCACGTGATCCGACATTGGATGCACGACGTCGTGGAACGGGTTGTGTTTCCATCGGGCGAGCCGGGTATCAAAGGGATCGTCGATACGGAAGCATTCCACCGGGGCGGTACGCAGGACGCGCTCCATTTCGCGGTCCGGTGACACATGTCCCTCCTGCGGCCTGGCATTTGCCATCACATCAGGAGGAACCGCCTGAAATTTGAAAGGAGCCATTGCTTCAATCCCTCCAGCGAACTCGTCATCGAGAACGTGAAAGGACGATAGGATGCTGTGACCGGTGACGATATTGCCCGCTGGAGTATGCCGATCTGTTCCGGCGAATGGACCGTTCTTGGCAATTGCCGTGTTCAACGCCGACTATCTGAGGAAACATCCTGTGCTCAGGGATAGCTTTCGCAACCGAATTGAGTGGCTGGCCGCTACTTTTGAAATGTCAAAAAAAGAGCCGGGAAGCGGCGCTGGCGGCGGATAGCGCCGCTTCCCAACCGACTACCGCTCGATAAAGGCGAGCAGGTCGGCGTTGATGATTTCGGCATGCGTCGTGCACATTCCGTGCGGCAGGTTGGGATAGAGCTTAAGGGTGGAGTCCTTTAGAAGCTTGGCCGAGAGCGGCGCGGAGTCGGCGACCGGCACGATCTGGTCGTCATCGCCATGCATCACAAGCGTCGGCACGGTGATCTTCTTGAGATCTTCAGTGAAGTCCGTTTCCGAGAACGCCCTGATGCCGAGATATTGCGCGTTGGCGCCACCCATCATCGACTGGCGCCACCAATTCTGGACGACCGTTTCGATCTTTTTGGTGCCTTCCCGATTGAACCCATAGAAGGGGCCGCTTGCGAGATCATAGTAAAATTGGGCGCGGTTTGCAGCAAGCTGTGCACGCAGGCCGTCGAAGACTTCGATTGGCAATCCGCCGGGATTCGCCTTGGTCTTGACCATGACCGGCGGCACAGCGCCGATTAGCACCAGCTTTGCGACGCGTCCGTCAGGCTGGCCGTGCTTGGCGACATAATGTGCCGCCTCGCCGCCGCCGGTCGAGTGCCCGATATGAATGGCGTTTCGAAGATCGAGGTGCTTGGCGACTGCAACAAAATCTGCCGCATAATGATCCATATCGTGGCCGTCGCCGACCTGGCTGGAGCGGCCGTGGCCCCGCCGGTCGTGAGCGATCACGCGATATCCCTTGCTGAGGAAGAAGAGCATCTGGGTGTCCCAGTCGTCGGCGGAAAGCGGCCAGCCATGATGAAAGACGAGCGGCTGAGCGGTCTTCGGGCCCCAGTCCTTGTAAAAGATCTCAACGCCATCGGAAGTGATTACGTAGTTCATGTCACTGCTTTCCTTGTTGGGTTGATTGCTTTTGGAGGCGGCGGTTCGGCCCGCGGCGGCGGCGGGCATAGCCGCCAGAACCGAGGCGGAAAGACCTGCAATCAGCACGCTGCGCCGGAACGCATGCGGTGGCGCGAAAAGATGCTCGCTTGTATTCGATGAATCCGAGAAAGAATTTCCGGTCATGATTTTCTCCGTGTTTGATGTATCCACGGGAGATGTCTTACCCAAGCGCGAGAACCCGGGACCTTTCGGAATTGCGCTGCGCGTTGCGGAATTGCTGTCCTTTTCACGGCACGGCTCCAGGAGATTTTCAACTCTCTTCGGGCGACATGGTGCGGCCGAGCCAAGGCCAGCTGATGCCTCTCGTCGGCACAACCATGCCTAGTGAAGGGAGCGGAGCTGGCAAAACAAATTGCTGAGCAGTATCCAGAGATCCAAGTGGTCTTTGCGCCGAAGTGTCGTATGGCGAAGGCGCTGACTTGGCGCGGCTGGCCGAGGGTATTGACGTTATTATAGATTGATGCGCGCAAGCCGGCTTTTTGCCGGCTGCCTTTGACGGCATGCGGCTGGCTTGATGAGGAGTTAGCAGAGGCAGCCCGCCCGTCGTCTCGAACATGTGCCGCTGGATGTCGCTCTGCTTTAACCGGCTAACGCGGTGGCGGCTCTTCGAGAAGCTGGATTAAAGTCAGGCTGGTGAAGAAGATCACCGACGCGGTGGTCGTAAGCGCGCATTGCAGC
Source organism: Neorhizobium tomejilense (assembly GCF_964254135.1). NCBI lineage: Bacteria > Pseudomonadati > Pseudomonadota > Alphaproteobacteria > Hyphomicrobiales > Rhizobiaceae > Neorhizobium > Neorhizobium tomejilense. The sequence goes on along the minus strand of NZ_CAXUSO020000002.1, from coordinate 1,689,659 downwards.
ACGTCGTTGGCATGTTTCAGGTGCCGGGCTGGAATGTCGATGCTGGCGCTCGTTTCCGGCACCGATCTCAGCTTTTCGTGGTGCACCAGCTGACGTGCATATGGGTAAGTCATACTCGCCGCGCCCAACTTCTCCCGCTTCATGCTTCGGGCTCGGCTGCACGACCAACCGAATTCGAAGTCTGCCAATGCCCGACAAATTTACCGTCCGGGAGTCTTCACCTCACCCCGCGAAGAGTTCATTGCCACCTCAAAGCAGCGGCGCGCTTGTGCAGCCGTCGAAGCTCACTATCTCTGGCATAACCCCGAACTGGAGCATCGTTATGGATCGAAGCGCGACCGAAACGCTGTCGGAATCCTATATTGAAATTCTTCCGCCGGACCGCGATGAAACGTGTGCACCGGATGCAACGACATGTCCGTGCTGTCGAAGGTTACGTCCGGCTTCGAGCATGGATGACGATGGCTGCGGCATATGCGACGAATGCCTGGCACCATGACCGCCGGCGGCAAAAGACCTCCATCGGTTCAGGCGACATTCGAAGACGCGCTGGCGAAATTGCCGGAGGGCTATGTCGACGGATATTTTGCTAATCGATCGTGGGGCGTTACCGTCAAGCGGTCGGAGGATGGCAAACGAACATGGCTTTATGGCGAGGAACTTGGCGGAACCGGGATCGTCAGCTTCAACCTCTATCGATTGGCGGGATCGGGGCCGACACTGAAGCCGTACGAAATGTCCTCCGCCAAGGTGATCGAATTTGTTCTCGGTTTCGAGCCCAGCAGAGAGAAGGTGGCACCTCGACCATAATGGCCGAAGACAAGCGCGATTTTCATGGTGCATTGCAGCAAGCGCATGGCTGCACTGCGGTCTGAGCGCTGGCGGTCGGGGCAGCCTCTGGTATCTTCAAATCAACGAAGCAATGCACCTCCTCCCGCAGAGCTTCGTGTTTCAGGCGACCCACTTCTCCTCCCAAGGGGAGCCTGACGGAACAGCGGCGCTCCCCCTCCCAGCCGTTGTTCGATCTTTTGGAAAAGCCTGCCGCACCTCCTCCCGCGGCAGGCTTTTTCGTTTTCCGATCCATTCAAGCTTTGAGTTCAGCTGTCAAAGCAGAATGCCCTGTTCCACCGGCTCTCCGGATTTCGATACGATCGTGGAGCCGTACGGTTCGCGGGACGAGATGATCAGCGCATCATTCGGTAACGGACCGGCCAGCTCCTTGGCCTCTTCCCAGGGCGCCCGCATCCAGGTGTCTGTCTCTTCCTTGGTCAGCAACAGGACAGGCATCGCCTTTTCATGGATCGGCTTCACCAGGTCGTTGGGATCCGTGGTCAAAAACCCATAGAGATCGTCAGTGGTCAGGCCGTCCCTGATCTTTCGGACACTCTGCCATTGCGGCACATGGAGACCGGCAAAGAACATCAGCGGCTTACTTTCATCGCGGGCAAACCAGGCGTTGGGCACGTTGCCGCCAACCACCTGGCTGGCTGGATCCGGTTCCGCGAAACTGGTGACCGGGACGAGACATCTGTTTTCGACACCGAACCATCGCTTCCAGTGCGGAAAACTGAGCTTGCGCACGTTGGTCGTGCCGCGGTCAGCTTCCATGCGGATCAGCTCTTCAAGATCGAATGGCTTGCCCTTGGCCGCAAGTTTCTCGGCCTTGGCTTTGGCCGCCTTCTCAAGCGCGAAGCGCGGCGAGGGCAGTCCCCAGCGCGCATGGACCAACTGCTTCTTGCCGTCGGCGGTGTTGCGGACGATCGGCCCCATCTGATCAGGGTTCATCTGGTAGGCCGGCATCAGGTTGATCAGGCTTTCAGCGTCCTGGGCCCATTTCGCGACCCAGTCCTTGTCTTCCATGCGATACAAGTTGCACATGCTGGATATCCACTCCGCCGAGCTCGAATGGTGACCAATCTAGCGGATGGTACTGAATTCGCTAGTCGAGCCGGAAGACGTCGGCATTATCCTGGCGTTCTCGCAAGCCCTTGTAGGATGGATGACGGAGTTTGCCGTCCGATGTCCAGGCGCGAAACTCGATCTCAGCAATCAGGGTCGGCTCGACCCAGACAATATCGGCGCTTCCGGAATAGGGCAGGGGCGGTTGCTTTCGCTTCCATCGCAGCGTGTCCAGCATCTTCCGTAACCTGATCGCCTCAGCTTCCTTGAAGCCCGTCCCGACGCTTCCAACGTGGAGGAGATCGCCATCGCGGTAGGCGGCGAGCACCAACGAGCCGAAGCCGGCAGGTGATGCTGACGACTTCTCATAACCGACAATGAAGAAGGCCTCGCTCTGGATGCATTTGATTTTCACCCAATCCCCGGTCCGGCCCGAGCGATAGGGCCGATCGAGGTGCTTGCCGACGATGCCTTCCAGCCCGAGGCGGCAGACATGCTCAAGCAGGACAGCGGGTTCAGCATCGAGTGTTTCCGATAGCCGAACGGCGCCGACCTGGTCATTGTTTGGGTCGTTCAACGTGTCCTCGAGAAGGTGTCGGCGAGACCGGTATTCGACACCGCGCAAATCGTGGCCATCAAGGTAGATAAGATCGAAAGCGTAGAGGACGGCGTCGGACGCACGGTTGCCAGCTTGTTTGCCGGATGCCCCCAGCGATTGTTGCAGCAGCCCGAAATCCGGCCGCCCCTCATCGTCGAGCACCACGGCTTCGCCATCGATGATCATCGTCGCCGGCCCGAGCGCTCGGGCCGCTTGCTCTATGGCCGGAAACCGGTGCGTCCAGTCATGGCCGCCACGCGTAAGGATCCGGATTCCTTGCGGCTCGATGTGAACGGCAAGGCGATAGCCATCCCATTTCAGCTCCCAGCTCCACTCATTGCCCTTTGGGGGATGGGACTTCAATTGCGCCAGCGCAGGCTCGACGCGCTCAGGCATGGGATCGAACAGCAGCTGTGGTTGGGCCGGATTTCGCTTGCCTCGCGGCCGGGAACGGATCGGGGCCTCGGCGTCACGAAGGAGGGGTTTTGATCTCGGAGGCTTCGGCATGCCGACAGTTCAGCAGAAAAATCTTAAAAACACTGTGACGATGCCGACTTGTCCCCGCAATTCACACAAAGGGATTAGCGCCCGCAAACACTCGGAAAAAAATCCGCGGGCCGCTATCGGGCTGATTCCCTTCGGTATTCTGCTGATTCCTAATGTTCAGGATAATATTCCCATCCCTCCGGTTGCTTGACTCCTCCGTTGGGTCGGAACAGAAAGAGAACATCTGCATTCTGTCTGACATGACGTCGGCCGCCAACACGGCCTTGAAGGGAGCCGTGAACGATGACTGCTGCCCGTGAAAGGGTGATTTCCGACCTGCGCGAACGCATCACTTCGCTGGAGGGCGTGTCAGCCAGAAAGGCTGGCTGTCTGTCCTTCGGCGTGCCGGAAATCGATGCGGTCCTGCCGGGAGGTGGTCTGGCTTATGGCGCGTTGCACGAATTAGCCGGCGGCGGGTCGGGCACGGTGGATGGTGCGGCGGTGGCCCTGTTTGCGGCGGGGATAGCAGCGCGGACCAAAGGTCCGATCGTCTGGTGCCTGACGCGTCCCGATCTCTTTTTTCCTGCACTCGCCCAGGTCGGACTGCATGCTGACAGGGTGATCTTCGTCGAGTCCGACAAAGAAGAAGACGTGCTCGCCAACATGGAGGAGGGGCTGTCCTTTGGTGGGCTCGGCGCCGTCGTCGGTGAACTCGTTCGCCTGCCGATGGTCAGCTCGCGCCGCCTGCAGCTGGCGGCTGAGCGGACAGGCACCATGGCGCTTGCCGTCCGACGCTGGCGACGGCAGACGGAGGCCAATGATTTCGGGCAGCCGACGGCATCGACCACGCGGTGGCGGGTCAGCGTGATGCCGTCGGAGGAATTGCCGGTGCCGGGCGTTGGGAGGGCCCAATGGTTGCTGGAACTGATGCGCGTGAAAGCGGGTGAATGTGCTGAGTTTCTCGTGAGGGCGTGCGATGACAAGGGTTGTCTCGATCTATCTTCCGGATCTGCCGACGGATCGCATTCGTCGCGCCGATCCGTCTACTCCTCCTGAACAGGCAATCGCCGTGATCGCCAGGAGCGGCTCGAAACGCTGGGTGTCGGCCGCCGACGCCGCCGCCCGAAAAGCCGGCGTGCATGTCGGCATGCCGGCGGCGAAAGCACAGGCGCTGTTCCGCGGCCTGATGCTGGTCGATGCGGATCCTGTAAAGGATGCCGCAGCGCTTGAGCGCATTACCCTTTGGGCGCTGACGCTCTATTCGCCGATCGTCGCGGTCGATGGGATCGACGGGATCATCATGGACACAGAGGGTGCCGACCACCTGCAGGGCGGCGAGCTCGCAATGGTGACGAAGATCGCCAATCAGTTCCTGGCAAAAAAACTCACCGCCCGTGTCGCGATCGCCGACACCTGGGGTGCAGCGCATGCCTGCGCCCGTGCCATCAGCCGCGAGACGGTTATCGTGCCGATTGGTGAGACCGCGCGTGCCGTCGAAAAGCTGCCGATATCGTTGCTGCGCCTTCCCGGGAAAGTCGTCAGCGATCTGCGCACGCTTGGATTCCAGACCATCGGCGAATTGGCCAATACGCCGCGCGCGCCGCTGACGCTTCGTTTCGGTCCGGAGATTGGCCGGCGGCTCGACCAGATGTTCGGCCGCGTCTGCGAGCAGATCGATCCGATCCGTACCCCTGAGCTCATCGAGGTGAGCCGCGCCTTCGCCGAGCCGATCGGTGCTGCCGAAACCATCAACAAATATGTCGGCCGGCTGGTCGTGCAACTGATCGAGGAGCTGCAAAGGCGCGGCCTTGGTGTTCGGCGCGCCGACCTGATCGTCGAAAAAGTTGACGGTTCGCGGCAGGCAATCCGCGCCGGAACGGTGAAGGCGGTGCGCGATGTCGCCTGGCTGACGAAGCTGTTCCGCGACCGGACGGAAAAGATCGAGCCCGGCTTCGGGATCGAGAAGCTGACCCTGGCCGCCGTCATGGCCGAGCCGCTGGAGGAGCGCCAGAAATCCTCCTCGCTGGTCGAGGAGGAAGTGAAGGACGTCACACCGCTGATCGATATCTACGGCAACCGCGGCCAGCGTGTGTATCGGGTAGCACCCGTTGCCTCCGACGTGCCGGAGCGCTCCGTCCAGCGGATCGGTCCTGCTGCCGATCCGGTAGAGGTCACCTGGGTCAGTCATTGGCGCCGGCCGGTTCGGCTGCTGGCGCGTCCGGAGCTGATCGAGGCCATCGCCTTGCTGCCGGACCGCCCGCCGGTCTCGATCACCTGGCGCGGCAAGCGGCGGAAGGTCAAGCGGGCCGATGGTCCTGAGAGGATTTTTGGCGAGTGGTGGCAGCGCGGCGCTGAGATGGAGGCGGTGCGGGACTATTTCGTCATCGAAGACGAGGCCGGCGAGCGTCTCTGGGTGTTTCGCTCCGGTGATGGAATCGATCCTGAAACCGGAAGCCACCGCTGGTTCTGCCATGGGATCTTCGCATGAGTTATGCCGAGCTGCAGGTCACGACCCATTTTTCCTTCCTGCGCGGTGCCAGTTCGGCGCAGGAACTGTTCGAGACCGCCAAGGCTCTCGGCATCGAAGCCCTCGGCGTTGTCGACCGCAATTCGCTTGCCGGAATTGTCCGGGCGCTTGAAGCATCGCGCGCCACGGGATTACGCCTCGTTGTCGGTTGCCGGCTCGATCTGGCCGACGGCATGTCGGTGCTGGTCTATCCGACGGATCGCCTTGCCTATGCCCGGCTGACCCGCCTGATCACGCTTGGCAAGTCGCGCGGCGGCAAGAACAACTGTATCCTGCACTGGGACGACGTCGTCGCATACAATGACGGCATGATCGGCATTCTTGTGCCGGACCTGCCGGATGACACCTGCGGGACCCAGCTGCGCAAGATGGCCGAGGTGTTTGGTGATCGCGCCTATGTGTCGCTTTGTCTGCGGCGTCGGCAGAACGACCAGCTGCGGCTGCATGAGATTTCCAATCTTGCGGCGCGGTTCAAGGTGCGGACGGTCGTCACCAATGATGTCCTTTTCCACGAACCAGGTCGCCGGCAGTTGCAGGACATTGTCACCTGCATCCGTACCCGCACCACAATCGACGAGGTTGGTTTCGAGCGCGAGCGCCACGCCGACCGATACCTGAAGCCGCCGGAAGAAATGGAGCGCCTATTTCCGCGCTACGGGGAGGCGCTCGCACGGACGATGGAGATCGTCCGTCGCTGCACTTTCTCGCTCGAGGAGCTCACCTACCAATATCCGGAGGAGGCGATCGTACCGGGCAAGGATGCTCAAGGATCGCTGGAGCACTATGTCTGGCAATGCGTGCCCGATCGCTATCCCGAAGGCCTGCCGCCTGACGTTCTGAAGACAGTGCGGCACGAGCTCGATCTGATCAAGACGATGGAATACGCCCCGTATTTCCTGACCGTCTTCTCGATCGTGCGCTATGCGCGGTCTGAAGGTATTCTTTGCCAGGGGAGGGGTTCTGCCGCCAACAGCGCCGTCTGCTACATTCTCGGCATCACCAGCATCGATCCCTCGACGAATGATCTTCTGTTCGAACGCTTCGTATCGCAGGAGCGTGACGAACCGCCTGATATCGATGTCGATTTCGAGCACGAGCGGCGCGAAGAGGTGATCCAGTGGATTTACCGCACTTATACCAGAGAAAAGGCAGCGCTCTGCGCCACCGTGACCCGCTATCGGGCGCGCGGCGCGATCCGCGATGTCGGCAAGGCACTTGGTTTGCCGGAGGACGTGATCAAGGCGCTGTCGTCTGGCATGTGGTCCTGGTCGGAGGAGGTCTGCGATCGCAATGTCCGCGAGCTCAATCTCAATCCAGACGACCGGCGTCTTGTGCTGACTTTGAAGCTCGCACAGCAATTGATGGGCGCGCCACGGCATCTCGGCCAGCATCCGGGCGGGTTCGTCCTCACCCATGACAGGCTCGACGATCTCGTGCCGATCGAGCCGGCAACGATGAAGGACCGTCAGATCATCGAATGGGACAAGGACGACGTCGAAGCCCTGAAATTCATGAAGGTGGATATCCTGGCGCTTGGAATGCTCACCTGCATGGCCAAGGCCTTCGATCTGATCCGCGAGCACAAGGATCGGGATCTCGATCTCTCGAAAATCGAGCAGGAGGATCCTGCGACCTATGCGATGATCCGCAAGGCCGATACGCTCGGCACGTTCCAGATCGAAAGCCGCGCCCAGATGGCGATGCTGCCGCGGCTGAAACCCCGAACCTTCTATGACCTCGTGGTGCAGGTGGCCATTGTCCGGCCCGGTCCGATCCAGGGGGACATGGTGCATCCCTATCTTCGCCGCCGCGAAGGCAAGGAGGCAGTCGAATATCCGACGCCCGAGCTGGAAGCGGTGCTCGGCAAGACGCTCGGCGTGCCGCTGTTTCAGGAGTCGGCGATGAGGGTGGCGATGGTCTGCGCCGGCTTTACCGGCGGCGAGGCCGACCAGCTGCGCAAATCGATGGCGACCTTCAAGTTCACCGGCGGCGTCTCGCGGTTCAAGGACAAGCTCGTGTCCGGCATGGTGAGGAACGGCTACACGCCGGAATTTGCCGAAAAGACCTTCTCCCAGCTCGAAGGCTTTGGCTCCTATGGTTTCCCGGAGAGCCATGCGGCGTCGTTCGCGCTGATCGCCTATGCGTCGAGCTATATCAAATGCCATTATCCGGAAGCCTTCTGCGCGGCGCTCATCAATTCGCAGCCGATGGGTTTTTACGCGCCGGCGCAGATTGTCGGCGACGCGAGAGCCCACGGCGTCGAGGTGCGGCCGGTCTGCATCAATCGGTCCCGATGGGACTGCACCCTGGAGCGGATCGGGAGCAGTGATCGGCATGCTGTCCGGCTCGGGTTTCGGCAGGTGAAGGGATTGGCGGTCGCTGACGCCGCGCGGATCGTCGCCGCGCGCATGGGCAATGCCTTTGCCTCGGTTGACGATATGTGGCGCCGATCCGGCGTGCCATCGGAGGCGCTCGTCCAGCTCGCCAAGGCGGATGCCTTTCTGCCGTCGCTGAAGCTTGAGCGCCGGGATGCGCTCTGGGCGATCAAGGCGCTGCGCGACGAACCCCTGCCGTTGTTTGCCGCTGCGGCCCACCGGGAAATGGCTGCAATCGCCGAGCAGCAGGAGCCGGAGGTGGCACTTCGGCAGATGACGGACGGGCATAACGTCATTGAGGACTACAGTCATACCGGGCTGACATTGCGGCAGCATCCGATCGCCTTCCTGCGCAAGGATTTATCAGTGCGCAACATCATCACCTGTGCCGAGGCGATGAATTCGAAGGACGGGCGATGGGTCTACACTGCCGGACTTGTCCTGGTTCGGCAAAAGCCGGGATCGGCCAAGGGCGTCATGTTCATCACCATCGAGGACGAGACCGGGCCTGCTAACCTCGTCGTCTGGCCGACGCTGTTCGAAAAACGCCGGCGGGTCGTTCTCGGATCCTCGATGATGGCGATCAATGGGCGGATCCAAAGGGAAGGGGAGGTCGTGCATCTTGTCGCCCAGCAGTTGTTCGATCTGTCAGGCGACCTTGTGGGCCTTGCCGATCGTGACGAAGAGTTCAAGCTGCCGGCCGGCCGTGGTGATGAATTTGCGCGGGGAGGTGGGCCGGATCCGCGGGATCAACCGAAGCCGGTTATAGCCGCGCGCGACATGTTCGTGCCTTTATGCCGAATTCGGCATAAAGGCACTTATCCCGAGCCCAATACTATGCCGAGCCCATTCCCTAAAGCCCGAGATTTCCGGTAAACCAAGCTCAATGGCTCGGCATAGTAGCTTGTCTCCGCAACTTCAACTTAGCGGAGACGACATAAATGACCGTACCTTCTTTCGCGGGGATGCAGTGCTGGAAGCTGATCGAGGATTGGCCGCATCGGCAAAGTGTGGATTCCCTGGTCCTATATATGATCGACAAGGGCTACACTCAGCAGTCCATCATTCGATCCGTCCGGCTTGTTGGCGCTTTCATCAAGTTCCAGATCGATCATCACAAGGCAGAGCCTGGAAGGATCGAGCCTGCCGACTTCGGGCGTTTCATCACCAGACGAGCGGCCGACGGCAAACTTCAGAATGGCAATCGAGCGACGCTGCGACGGCTGCAGGTCGAGCTTGTCGCTGCTGGTGCCCTATGCCCAATGACTGAGCCAGTCCACCAGGCTGAGGCCGTCTTGACGCTTTACGGCGCGGAACTCCGTCGAAGAGGCTATTCCAAGCAATCGATTTCCGGACATATTTGGTGTGCCCGTCGCTTTCTTCTGGGTGTCTGGGACGATTATTCAGGTATTTTCGGGCTCACCCACATCGAAGTGCGGGCCTATCTGACCAAAAGCTTCGCGGGCTGCTCAAGCAACAGCCTCGGAACTTGGTTCGGGCACATCCGGGTTTTGCTTCGCTTCTTGCACACTTCAGGACACATCGAACAAAACCTATCTCCAGCAGTGCCGAGCCCGAGAAACCTTCGTTTCTCGGCGTTGCCTGCATATATGAGCGTCGCGCAACTCGATGCCGTTTTGAAGAACTGCGATCTTTCCACTGTATCTGGACGCAGAGACCATGCCGTTCTCCTGCTATTATCGAGGCTTGGGTTGCGTGCAAGCGAGGTGGCCCTTTTGTTGCTCGATGACATCGATTGGCAGTCAGGGCTCCTTCGGGTTCACGGCAAGGGCGGCAGGGTTGCGACCATGCCTTTACCGAGTGATGTCGGAGCGGCAATCGCGGATTACATCCTGAACGGGCGGCCGATATCCGGGTCTCGGACGATATTTCATAGGGTTGTAACCCCGTGCACGCCGTTCGCGACGGCGACGCCGGTCATTCTGATCGCTCGCAGGTCCCTAAAGCGGGCGGGGGTTACGGGCACCAGGTCTCACCATGCCCATATCTTCCGGCACACCTTTGCAACGGTTGCCGTTAGGTCGGGTGTGGGCATGACCGAACTTGCTCAGCTCCTTCGCCACAAGGACCCTAGCACCACACGGATATATGCCAAGTTCGATATCGAGCGCCTTCGATCTCTTTCACGGCCATGGGTAGGAGAAGTCCTATGATGGAGATGGCCGAAGCCCTTGAACAATACCTGACCCTGCGACGCTCGCTTGGGTTCAAGCTCCAGAGCCAGGAAAGCCGACTTCGCAATTTCGTGCGATATGCGGCAGCTCATGGGGAGCAGCGGATCACCGCAAAGATTGCCGTCGATTGGGCAGGCCACCAGTGTGGACCTGCGACGTGGTCATCGCGCCTGTCTACCGTCAGATCATTTGCCCGCCATGTTCAGGTGGTCGACCCCCTGACAGAGATACCGCCCTCTCAAATCTTTCCCCCACAACGAAGGCCTCGCCCATTCGTCTATTCTGACGAACAGATCGCTGATCTGATGAAGTCAATGATCGACCTTCATCCCGGAAGCTTCCGAGGGCCGACCTATCACTATTTCTTCGGCTTGCTGGCATCGACCGGGCTGCGATTCTCCGAGGCGGCACGGTTGCTCCGGGCGGACGCCGATCTGGAAACGGGGACATTGACGATCCGTGCGACGAAGTTCGGGAAGACCCGTATTGTCCCGTTGCACCCGAGCACGACGTTAGCGCTTCGGCGATATGCGTTGATCCGAGACGAACAGCCGATCAGACGGGCGAGCGACTACTTTTTCGTCGGAGATCGCGGGAAAGCTCTGATCCATGCTAACCCGCACTTCTCTTTCATCCTATGGACGCGTCGGGCGGGCCTGCGACAAGCGGACGAGCGTAGCGGCCCCCGTATACATGACCTTCGGCACACCTTCGCCGTTCGGACATTGCTCACCTGGTATCAGGCAGGCGAAGACATCGACCGACGCTTGCCGGAGCTATCGACTTATCTCGGGCACAATCATTCCGACGCGACCTACTGGTATCTGAGCGCCCATCCCGATCTCCTGGATGAAGCGAAGCGTCGACTGGAAGCCAAGTGGGAGGCCGTCCAATGACAAATCCTCTCCCAAGGCTGATCGAACGCTTTTTTACCCAGCGTCTTGCCCGCCAACGTAATGTCAGCCCACACACAATCGCCTCCTATCGGGATACATTCAAACTCTTCCTGAAGTTCGCCCATCGTCGAACCGGCAGGTATCCGTCCAATCTGCAATTGGATGACTTCGATGCGGAGCTGGTGGTAGCGTTCCTCGACGAGTTGGACCTGGAGCGCCATGCCAGTCCGGCGACCTTCAACCTTCGGCTGACGGCAATCCGGTGCTTCTTCCGCTTCCTGGCGTTCGAGGAGCCTGCCTATAGCGGCCAAATCCAGCGTGTCCTCGCGATACCAGGCAAGATCGGAGCGAAGCGCGAGGTCCAGTTTCTCACGAGGACAGAGATCGACGCAATTCTCGCCGCCCCAGACCGGAAGACCTGGCTCGGTCGCAGAGACCACCTCCTGCTGCTGACCGCCGTGCAAACAGGAATGCGCCTGTCCGAGCTGGTCGGGCTTGACAGGGCTGCGATCACGGTCGGGACAGCGGGATATATCCGTTGCTTTGGGAAGGGTCGTAAGGAGCGATGCACCCCGATCACCAAAGTCCTGAATGCCGCACTCACAAGGTGGTTGGATGAGCCGCCCATCGCAAATGGAATGATCATGTTTCCGACCATTCACGGTGGCCGGATGAGCCCGGATGCAGTCCAATACCTTTTGGCGAAGTATGTCCTGGCTGCGTCGAAGACCTGCACCTCGCTTCGCGCAAAGAGAATATCGCCCCACGTTCTTCGACACAGTGCGGCGATGGCACTGCTCGATGCGGGCGTCGACAGCACGGTTATCTCCTTGTGGCTCGGCCACGAATCCACCAAGTCGACACAGCCATATCTACACGCGCATCTGGCTATCAAGGAGGCCGCGCTCGCGAAGATCGAGCCTTTCCATGATTGTTCACCAGGTCGGTTCAGGGCCGGAGACGACCTGATCTCCTTCCTGGAGAAGCTTTGACCTCTATTGGCCAGCAACATCGCGGCCACGGCCGCGATGTCAGTGAACCCGCAGGCACGCTTCCGAGGCTGGAGGACGTAGGATGTGACTGATCTTCAGGACACCGCTGCAGCATCGATGGCAAGAATGCGCCAATAGCAGTCGTTGCGGGTTCATGTGCGCCAAGCTAACAAGGCGTGGGCACACAACCTCAACCGCCCGCGCGCTGATAAATGGTACAGCCGCGATTAATGCTAAAGACAGGGTAAGGCTATGTTGGAATTAAAGGCTGACATAATCGTGGCGATTTCTGCTGGCGAGACCTTCGATATTGAAATGGACGGGAGTGAAACTCTTGCAAGCGTGTCGTCAGATGACGCCGACATCTGGCTTCAATTGGCAATCGGACCCAAGGATGCCGACTGGACAGAAACTTTTTCAGTCAGGGTCGTGACCCCGAACAGGGTGCCTTCCAAAAGCGGTGAGACGAAGATCCTACGTATCCATTCGTACTCGCACGAAATCCTCTTGGACTATCTGCAAACCGCCGTCGCGGCTTGTGAGTGCGAGACATGGGACGATTGCTTGGAGGCGCTGCGCGCAAAGTTTCTTTGGGAGTGGGACACTCCAAATGCACGAAAGAGAAAGCGCTAAACGCTGGCGTACCCCATGGCCGGTTAGGGCCGAATCCTGCCTTTCAGTGCGAGATATTATGCCGAGCCATTGAGCTTGGTTTACCGGAAATCTCGGGCTTTGGGGAATGGGCTCGGCATAGTATCCGGCTCGGGATAAGTGCCTGATCTTCATATCGATACGCTGAAGGTGAAGAGCAGGAATTTTCATTGATATTCAATCTAAGAGCTGGTCTTTGGTTCAAACCGGGCATAGGCGCTAGAGCTAGGATCCCATCTTGCGGCATCCTCTCGATGGTTATACTGTTTTTGAAAAACAGTATAACGCCAAAGTCGAGCCTATGAAGTCCATCGACCTCATGTACCAGACGATGCTCGCCGAGTTGGGCCAGCGCTCGCTCGATGCCGCCTGGACGGCCGACTTCCCTCCGGAAGGCCGGTTCACCCCGGCGAACATCAAGGGGCGCAAGTACTGGTACTTCGATATACCCGATGGACAGGGCGGTACAAAACGTCGCTATGTCGGCTCTGCCGACGATCCGGATATCGCGCAGCGCGTAGCCGATCACAAGCGGGACAAGGACGATCTCCGCGCTCGCAGGCGCTTGGTCAACACTTTGACCCGCGACGGTGGGATGATCGCCCCTGACGCCATGTCGGGCGACATCGTCGAGGCCCTTGCAGACGGCGGTCTCTTTCGGCTCCGGGCTGTTCTCATCGGCACAGTGGCTTTTCAGTGCTATTCAGGACTGCTGGGCGTGCGCCTTCCCATGGCTGCGATCCTGACCGGCGATGCGGACATCGCCCAGGATTATGCCATCAGCCGGGAGGTTGAAGACAGCCTGCCTCCGATCGTCGAGTTGCTGCAGGGCGTCGACGCCAGCTTCCGGCCGGTTCCCCATCGATCGGGATCTGCGGCCTCGTCGGCGTTCCAAAATGCTGACGGCTACCGGGTCGAATTCCTCACGTCGAACCGTGGTTCGGATGACTACATCGACCAGCCGGCGAAGATGCCCGCCCTTGGTGGCGCCAGCGCGGATCCACTACGCTTTCTCGACTTCCTCATCAGGGAACCGGTCAGGACAATGCTGCTCCACCGGAGCGGTGTCCCGGTCGTTGTCCCAGATCCGTCCCGGTACGCGATCCACAAGCTCATCGTCGCCAGCCGCCGGCACATTGACGGGCAGGGGGCAGCGAAACGAGAGAAGGACGTCCGCCAAGCTGCGCTGCTTTTTGAGGCCCTGCTGCAGACGCGGCGGTCCGCCGACCTGGCACTCGTCTACAACGAAGCGTGGGAACGCGGGCCTGCATGGCAGGAAGGCATTCGAGCCGGGGCTGGGATGCTGCCGGCACAAGACGCCGAGCGGCTTAAGACCGTCCTGATCGAGGGGGCAAAAAAAATTCGCGAAGAAGTTGAACTTCCGTTTGGAGAATAGGTTGTCTTTCACCTTGAAAGCCAGGTGGTTTATGTGACGTCGCGGACAAACGGAGTGCCCGGGATCCGGGGCGTCAGCAGAAGAAAGCACCCTCGCCAGTTTCAACAGAAGCCGTTGAGCTTGAGGATTTTATAAGCTTCTATGGCCGCCCGGAGCTCGTCTTCCGAATTGCGATCGCCTTGATTGGCGTCCGGGTGGTGCATCTTGAGTTTCTCCTTGTAGCGCCTCCTGATCTCTTCAGGTGTCGCGTCGGGTGAAATGCCGAGCGTCTTGAATGCTTTTGCTTCAAGAACCTTGAGCTTGCGAACCCGCTTCGCGGCGCACGGTGCGTGCCGCTCGGCTGCACTCTTTCGCGCATTGATCGCTTTTGCTGAGCCTGATCGGGCCTTGGATGGGAGAGGGGGTTCTGTAACTCGATTGACCTTTACGCCAATGGTTGCCCGAAGACCGCTGGCGGCCTCTCGCTGATAACGGGCAGTCACGGGATCGGACAGGCTCGGTGAGAAGTTGTAGCCCTTGGTATATGCCGCCAAATGCGTGGGACAGAACAGCAGAAATAGCCCTTCTGCTTCACGCCCCACCGGCGCACGGTGCGTGCCGCTCTTTTCGCATCCGTCCCACTGGCACTTTGGCCCATCTGGTTCCTGATGTTTGGGCTGGCTTTTGCGGATTGGCCGCAGGCTCACAAAAATCTTTGAGTCAGAGGTCATTGCGCCGTTATAGGGCGACCCCGCTTCACGGGGCAAGATAGGGAAGAGACCGAAAGGCCCGGCTCTTGTTCGTGGCGGGATCTACCTGCCGTCGGGGCGTCTCGAAGAGTGGCGCTACTTCTCGTGCTCGGTCGCCCGCGCGAAACGTACGCCTACGCCGCCGCCATTTTCCGGAATGAATTCGATACCGGCAGCTTCGATGGCGCTCTGGACAGCAGAAATTGTCGAGGCGCGCAAGTTCTCACCTCGTTCGAGTCTCGCAATCGTGTCTGGGGAAACCCCGGCGTTCCTGGCCAAATCACGCGTGCCCCAGCCTAAAGCTGTCCGAGCCATTTTGCACTGGATCGGCTTCAATTCGTACCACCGCTACGATTTTTTGTTGAAACACAAATCATCTGCCGTTATCGTATCCCTGTTACGAATTAATCCAGCCTTCGTTCCTTAGCGTGAGGCTCAACCACAATCTGGCTTCTGGAGCTTGGATCATGGCTGATTCTGAGAATAGCAGAACTTTGTCTGCAATCACCCGCCGAAAATTACCGTGGGCCGAACTGGAAGCGATGCTCACGGACCTCGTTGTGGTCGGAGGCGGTCCCAATGGCCTCTTCCCGGAATAAGGATGTCTCTTCTGGGGCTACGCGCAGAAACCTCCTTGCACGCGTTGCGGCTTCGATCGCAGCCGCGCCCGCCCGCGCAGGTGGATCTGGGCGGACGGAGAGTTCGGAGCAAGACGATCCGGTGGTATCACTTTGGAGAGATTGGCTGGTTGCCCACAGGCTCTGCGGGGAAGCCTGCCGTCGGCAGCAAAAGCTCGAGACGGAGTTGCTTCGAGAATTCGGTAGTTTCCCCCGCGCCAAAGTCCCGCTCTCCGAAGACTGTGGTTTCATCTGGGCCTATTGCGGTCGGGAGATCGACCGCCTTTTGCCGAACGCTGATCAAGATGAAATGCGGCGGCAAGCAAGGACCGCATTGGCGGCCCGCCGGCGCGAATGGAAGACGGCGGACAAGCGGGTCGGATATACCAGGGCGAAAAAAGCCGAGAAGGAAATCGCAGATGTCGAGGAGGCGTTGGCAAAGGAATTGTGGAGCGCGGTGCCTCGATCTGTCGCCGGCGTCGCGGTGAAGCTGCATTCCCTCCTGAAAATGGAGGATCCACGCTCTGCCCTCCAGGAAGCGCCGTGGCCGGAGCTTCGCACGATCCTTGCCGATCTCGTGCGGATTTGCGCAGGTGATCACAGAACCAAGGCTCATCTCCGGGGAGACTAACAAGAGAGTCTGGCGCCGGATGACTTACGGCCAAGTTGGCCAAAAAAACCTTCTGGGTGCGTCACAAACCTCCAAGTCCATTCGTCATGCCAGCAAAGTAACCTGTTGCTGCCTCCAGATGGATGGCAGACCCTTTGGAGGCACTATGACAACCAACATCTCCTCTCCGCTCATTTCCGGTGGCTGGGCACAGCTTCTCCGCGGACGAAACGGGGTCTTTTCGCTTGCACTTGCTGGTGGTGTCACCCTTCATGCAATAAACATCTACATCGTTACCACGGTCATGCCTTCGGTTGTCGCCGAGATCGGAGGACTCGACTACTACGCCTGGAGCACGACGCTCTTCGTCGTCGCCTCAATCCTCGGCTCCGCTCTCTCGGTCCGACTGCTCCGTAAAACCGGGGCTCGCGGCGCGTACGCGGCGGCAGCGATTCTTTTCGGAATAGGCACTACGGTCTGCTCTTTCGCTCTAAGCATGCCGATCCTTCTCGGTGGGCGGGTAGTACAGGGTCTGGGAGGAGGGTGCCTCTACGCGCTCGCCTACTCCGTCATCCGGGAGGTCTACCCACAGCATCTGTGGTCTCGCGCGATCGGATTGATCTCCGCCATGTGGGGCGTCTCCACTCTCATCGGCCCGGCCGTCGGCGGTGCATTCGCGGAATCGGGCGCGTGGCGCGCCGCTTTCTGGTCGCTGGTGCCAATCATCGGGATATTTGGAATGATCGCCTGGCTTGTTCTTCCTGGCCGCAAGGCTGGGGCAGAAGGTGACAGCTCGGCCTTGCCTGGCCGGCAACTCCTTCTGCTCACTGTTGCCGTGCTTAGTGTTTCGGCCGCCAGCACGAGCACCATTCTCGGCATCAACATCGCCGGGCTGCTCGTTGCCGGGCTTCTCATCGGTCTGCTTTTCAGGATAGAGCGCATCGCGAGCGTACGGCTCCTGCCGACCGGAACTCTCGCGAGTTCCAGTCCTCTCGCCGCCCTCTACGCGACGGTCGCCTTTCTCGTCATCAGCATGCAGCCGGATGTCTTTGTCCCCTATTTTCTGCAGATCCTTCACGGGCAATCGCCGCTAGCCGCCGGCTATCTTGCCGCGTTGATGGCAATGGGCTGGACAGCAGCATCGATAGTCAGCTCTGGCACGGTCGAAAACAAATCCACATCGCGCCTGCTAATCATCGGTCCGCTGACGGTCTTCATCGGCCTGCTGATCCTGTGCGCCACGCTTCCCCTGAGCAGCCAAGGGCAAATCATCATCCTGGCTCCGATTTCTTTTGGTCTTGTTCTCGTGGGCTTCGGTATCGGCTTGGTCTGGCCTCATCTGGTAACGAGTGTTTTCAAGAACGCGCCCCCGTCGGAACGGGATTTGGCCGCGGGTGGTGTGACGACCGTGCAGCTTTCCGCGACCGCGCTCGGCGTAGCCATCGCCGGTATGACCGCCAACCTGGGTGGGTTGATCGATCCGGGCGGCATAACTGGCGCCTCTTCGGCAGCAAGAGCGCTGTTCCTTGGCTTTTCGCTAGCACCGCTGATCGCCTTGCTGGTGGTCCAACGAGTCCTTCGACACGCCAGAAGCAATTGTTGATCCCGCAGACAGACTAACCGCGCAGACAGAGCGTTTGGCCCATTCACCCTTTCCGTCACCCTCAGCAAAGCATGAAAACTTAGGAGAAAAGCATGTGTAAGACAGCCCTTTTCGTGAGGCATACTGCCAAGCCTGGCAAGCGTAGCGAAGTCCAGGAAATCTGGGAAAGATACGTCCGTGATTATGTGGCGGCTAACAGCCAACAACCGGCCTATTTCTACTGCTTCGATGACAAGGATCCTGACGTTATCGTCGTGTTCCAGCTCTACGCCGATCAGACGAGTGGTCGCGACTTTACTCAACAGCCATGGTACCCGGAATATGAGCGGGAAACGGCGGCACTGCTTGCGGGACCGTCAGAGTTCCGCTCGGCGACCCCGAAGTGGATGAAAGGTCTTGCAAGTGAGTGAGCAAAGTTCGGGTCGGCGCGAGGATCTCGCGTCGGCCTGCTGCAATGAAGAACACACGGTGGTCTTTGCAACCATGCGGCCCCGACTTCTGGGGATCGCGTACCGGATCCTCGGCTCGCGCGCGGAGGCTGAGGACGCCGTCCAGGACACATACCTGCGCTGGCGAGCTGCGGACAAGGCAGATGTCGCTTCGCCGGGAGCCTGGTTGACGACGGTCTGTACCCGCATCTCCGTGGACCTCCTGAGAGCATCATACCGCCGCAGGGTCGACTATGTCGGCAATTGGCTCCCTGAACCACTGCACGCCGTCACTGAGAACGAGGCCGAGAGACAAATGGATCTAGCGTCTTCCCTTTCTACAGCCTTTTTGCTGATGCTGGAACGACTGAGCCCGAGAGAGCGGGCGGCTTTCCTGCTCTACGAGATCTTCGAGATGTCTTATGCCGATGTTGCGGCGTCACTCGACATGAATGAAACGAATTGCCGCAAGCTCGTCTCCCGCGCCAAGAGCCGCATCGGCGACGATCACCGACGGTACAACCCGACCGTGGAGAGGCAGGAAGAACTCCTCGCCGCGTTCCAAGCTGCTGTTCGAACGGGGCACCCGACACCCCTGGCTCACCTTCTGGCAAGAGACGTCCGGCTCACAGCGGATGGTGGCGGCAAGGTTGTGACCCTCAATGAGATATTGATCGGGCAAGACGTCCTATCCTTTGTTACGGACAATCTCAGTCAATGGTGGTCTTCGTATGAGCTCGCTGTCGAAGACATCAACGGTTCACCGGGGCTGATCCTTCTAGATGCTGGGAAGCCCGTTGGCGCACTGACGTTTGCTTACAACGCCGATGGCGAGGTCACCGATATCTTCGTGGTACGCAATCCGGAAAAGCTCTCAAATCTGTCCCTAACAAAGGTTCACTAGGAGTTAGGTCGAACGTTTCGACGAAGGGAGAAGCGGTTTTAGCAGCGGTCCCACGCATGCAATCGGTTCCCATCGCGGCCAAAGTTGCGCGGCGGACTCTAGTCGGACCGCGTTGGAGACGCAGTTTGGGGCAAGCCTGGGGGGCAGGGCGGTGTTTGCGTCTTTAAGGGCAGGATCGGGGCGCGGCAGCGTGACGTCCTGAAAATCAAGCCGCAAGCTGACAAGACATTGTTCTTCGACAAGGATACGGGCAAGCGTCTTCGCTAATGGTGGCGCGTCACCGTGAGTGTTATCGCGGCGGCCGGTAGAATTTCTTTGCCATCTCCATGAAGCGCAATGCCGTCGCTGTCCGATCATCCGATCGTTTGGCGATGAGCATTTCCGCCATTGGCGTTTCGTCGAGGTGAAGCGCCTTGTAGACCACGCCTTCGAGCTGCAGTTTCGTGATCGATCGGGGGAAGAAGGCGATCCCCAGACCACCGGCGACAAGCCCGAGAATCGCATGAAGCTCATTTACTTCCTGAACTGTCTTCAGGTGTATTCCTGCCCTCTTCAGGTAGGGCTGAAAATTGCCCTGCACATATCTTGCCTTGATCCGTTGAGTTGTGATCAAGCCCTCGTCACACAAGTCCGCAAGCCTGATAGCCTTTGACGCCGCCAGTCTATGGGTCGCCGAAATGGCAACCACGTAGGGCTCACGCAGCAGCAAAGCGGTCTCAAAGTCCTCTTCGTCGAAGACGGGGCGAAGGAAGGCGATCTGAATCCTGCCCGCTCGAAGAGCCTCGACCTGATCGGCCGATATCATTTCATGGAGGATGATGTTGACCTCCGGAAAAAGCCGCGCAAATTCTGACGTCAGTGTGGGCAGAACGTTCAGCGCCGCAGCATCGGCAAAACCGATCGTCAGCCGTCCGACACGGCCCTGTGCTGCTCTTTTCGCCATATCGACGGCGAGAGTCAGTTGTTTGAGGGCGACGCTACCTTCTTCAAGTAGACTTTGGCCGGCGTCAGTCAACGCGACACGTCGACGGGTGCGGTCGAACAACTGGACATCCAACTCGTGTTCCAGTTTCGCTATCTGCTGGCTGAGCGCCGATTGCGTTATCCGCAACCGCTCCGAGGCGCGAATGAAATGGAGCTCTTCAGCAAGCACGACAAAGGAATTGAGAAGCCGTTGATCCATTTTGATCTTATTAGCACCTCTAATTTCTAAATCAGGTATTCGTACGCTAGCTTATATCCCACGCGTGGCACAGCCATGCAATGCGGCTCTTGAGGAGGGTCGCACGATCCTAGGGAGGCATCATGAAAACCATTTTATCCACCGCTGTCGCGGCCATTGTCGCGTTGGGCCTGCATACATCCGTCTCTTTTGCCCAAGACGGCTGGCCCGCTAAGCCGATCACTCTAATCGTTCCATTCGCGCCGGGCGGCAATACGGACTTGCTCGCTCGCACGATTGCGCCGAAGCTAGGTGAAAAGCTGGGCAAATCCGTCATTATCGAAAATCGGCCTGGGGCCGGTGGGACACTCGCGACGACGCAACTGGCAACAGCCGCAGCCGACGGCTATACGATGCAGATTGGTGACATCAGCACTCATGCGATCAGCCCTTATGTCTACAAGAAGCTGACATATGACTCGATCAAGGACTTCAAGCCGGTCATCCAGATCACGTCTGTCCCCCTGCTTCTGGTCGTCAACCCTCAAGTCAAAGCCAATTCGGTCGCAGAACTGATTGCGCTCGCCAGGGCGCAACCGGACAGCCTCTCTTACGCCTCGTCCGGCAACGGTTCACCGCAGCATCTGGCATTCGAGTATTTCAAGAAGCTCGCTGGCATCAAACCCGTCCACATCCCCTACAACGGTTCTGCTCCAGCCCTGACCGACGTCGTTGGCGGCCACGTCCAGATGATGATCGACGGAACCGCCGTTCCTCAGGTGAAGAGCGGCAACCTGCGAGCTCTCGCCGTCACCGGGAGCGAACGCGCGAAAGCCCTGCCTGACGTGCCGACCATGGCAGAAGCAGGGGTGAAAGATTACTCCTTCAACTCCTGGCACGGGATCTTCTATCCTGCGGGCGTGCCCGATGACATCGTCAGCAAGGTCAATGCGGCAGTCGACGAGATCATCCACCAGGACGAGGTGAAGAACAAATTCTCGGATCTCAATATCGGCGTCGCGGGTGGCTCCCCCGCCAAGTTCGCGCAGTTTATCGCCTCTGAAAACGCAAAGATGAAGGATCTGGTGGCTTCGTCCGGTGCCACTCAGGATTGATCGAGTAGCATCCATGAAGCACAAACTGCCTGGCGGCGAAGCCGCGCGTCCGAATGTTCTTTTCATCACCGTCGATCAATGGCCCGGCAGCCTCTTGGGAAGCGCAGGACATCCGGTGATCGAAACACCGACGCTCGATCATCTCGCGTCCGTTGGAACGCGGTTTTCGCGTGCCTACTCGGAATGCCCGATCTGCATTCCCGCCAGGCGGACCATCATGACCGGCACAAGCCCGCGCCGGCATGGCGACCGGGTGTTCCAGCCCGCGTTGAGGATGCCGCCGGACCTTCCGACGTTGGCCGATACCTTCGGTCGCCACGGGTACCAGACGCAGGCGATCGGCAAGCTCCACGTTTACCCGCAGAGGGACCGGATCGGGTTCGATGATGCTTTGCTTGCGGAGGAGGGGCGGGGAGCCCTCGGCGGGACCGACGATTACGAGATGTTCCTGGCCGACAAGGGATATCCGGGCCAGCAGTTCATGCACGGCATGAGCAACAATGAGTACAGTTGGCGGACCTGGCACCTGCCGGAAGAACTGCACGTGACCAACTGGACTACCTGGGCTGCCGCTCGCAGCATGAAGCGTCGTGACCCAACCAAACCGGGTTTATGGCATGTCTCTTACACCCCGCCGCATCCGCCGCTCATTCCTCTAGCGGGTTATCTGGAGCGGTACCGAGCGAGGACGATGGATGCGCCATATACAGGTTCATGGGCTGGGGCCGATGCTGCGCTTCCCCATCCTTTGGAATTGACGCGCGACTATTGGGCGAAGCTGCCTCCCGAACAACTCGCTGATATGCGTCGCGCGTTCTATGCGCTCTGCACCCACATCGACCACCAGATCCGCATCCTGATCGGCACCTTGCGCGAGGAGCAAGTTCTCGACAATACGATCATCCTGATCACCAGCGACCATGGCGATATGCTCGGCAACCACGGCTTCTATGCAAAACGATTGATGTACGAAGGATCGGCGAATGTGCCGATGATCCTTGTCGGAACGGCGTCCGACAGCCGCGTGCAGATCGGACGCGTAGACAACCGATTGGTCGGTTTGCAGGATATCATGCCGACACTATTGACCCTTTCAGGGCTGCCGGTTCCGGAAACTTGCGAGGGTAAATCCATGGTGTCTGACGAACGCCGCGAATTTCTCTATGGCGAAGCACTGCTTGGACCAAAGGCGATGCGCATGGTGCATGACGGCCGCCACAAGCTCATCTGGTATCCGGCTGGCAGCCGCTTCCAGCTGTTTGACCTGGTAGCCGACCCGAGGGAGATGGTCGATCGGAGTGATGACAGCTCCTATGGCGATGTCCTATCGATTTTGAAGCGGCGCCTGCGCGAGGAGCTTTACGGCGAAGATTTACAGGCCGTAGACGATCAAGACTTCATTGGGTTTCCAGTTCCGGTCACCACCGTAGCTCCTAATCGGGGATTGTCCGGCCAGCGCGGGCTCCATTTCCCCGCACCGCCGCTGCAGGATCCCTCCGTCATTGTGGGCGGTGTTTAATCCTTGGCGGCATTCCAGGCGACAGATTTGGAGTTTATGTGAAATGAGCATTTCAATTGGCATCGATCGGCTGGCTGGGCTGACATTTATCGTGCTGGGAGCTGCATTCCTGTGGCTTGGGCTCGATTTCGGGTTTGGGTCGATGTTGAGGATCGGCCCGGGCTTCTTTCCCGTTATTCTCTCTGGAGTACTGATCGGTTTCGGCGTGGCAATATTCGTCAGGAGCTTTCTCTCGGACGATAGTTTCCACATGCCGAAGCTCGGGCCGATGACACGCGTGCTCGCGGCTATCGCCATATTTGCAGGGTTCATGCAGCCGGTTGGCAGCTACCTCATCCTGCCTGTCGTCGTCGTTCTCACCGCATCCGCAAGCCCGAAATTCCGGTGGACATCAGCAGTGTTGCTTGCAGTCGGCACCACTATCTTTTCCGATCTGATCTTCCGTGTCGGCCTCGGATTGCCGTTCTACGCCGTCGGCTATTGGTTTGGAGGTTGAGATGGAGCTTCTCTCGCATCTGGCACTAGGTTTTGAAACCGCCCTTTCGCCTATCAATCTCTTCTACTGTTTTGCGGGTGTGCTGATCGGGACGTTGATCGGTGTCCTGCCGGGCTTAGGCCCTGCACCGACTGTGGCGATGCTTCTGCCGCTGTCGTTCGGGCTGCCACCAGTATCGGGCTTCATCATGTTGTCCGGCATATTCTATGGCGCGCAGTATGGTGGCTCGACGACAGCAATCTTGATCAACACCCCGGGCGAGTCCTCTTCCGTCGTGACAGCACTCGATGGCTATCAGATGGCTCGGAAGGGTAGGGCGGGCGAAGCCCTGGCGATGGCCGCAGTGGGCTCGTTTATCGCGGGCACTATCGCAACAATTATCATCGCTTTGCTCGCGCCACCACTCGCCAGGGCTGCGCTTTTGTTTGGTCCAGCAGAATACTTCTCTCTTATGGTGCTGGGCTTGATAGCAGCGATTGCGCTCGCGAATGGTTCAGTCCTCAAGGCGGTTGCGATGGCCGTTCTCGGTCTGCTGCTCGGGCTGGTTGGCACCGACGTCACGTCGGGCGTCCAACGATATACGTTCGGCGCCCTGAAACTTTATGACGGGATCGCAATCGTCGCAATCGCTATGGGGCTATTCTCCGTCGCTGAAGTGCTGCGTAATCTTGAAGATCAATCCGAGCAGCAGACGACTGTGACCCAGGTCACCGGCCTCGCTGCGGGGCTGTCGCGTTTTTGGGAGGCGCTGGGGTCAATCCTTCGCGGCACCGCGATCGGCTCTGTTCTCGGCATCTTGCCGGGCGGCGGTGCGACCCTCTCCTCGTTCGCTTCCTACGCCATCGAAAAGAAGATTTCACGGCATCCTGAAAAGTTTGGGACCGGCGTCTTGCAGGGACTGGCCGGGCCTGAATCCGCTAACAACGCAGGAGCCCAAACTTCCTTTATTCCTATGCTGACCCTCGGGCTGCCATCCAATCCGGTTATGGCGCTGATGATCGGGGCCTTGATGATCCACGGTATCCAGCCGGGGCCGAACGTTATTTCCGAGCAACCAGCCTTGTTCTGGGGATTGATAGCTTCCATGTGGATTGGCAATACGATGCTCGTTGTGCTCAACCTTCCCTTGGTCGGCCTCTGGGTCAAGCTTCTCACCTTTCCATATCATCTTCTCTTTCCGGCGATCGTGGTGATCACCTGCATCGGCGTCTTCAGCTTTAACAATTCGATGTTCGATGTCTGGATGCTGCTGCTCTTCAGCATGATGGGATACATTCTGGTCAAGCTGCGGTGCGAGCCTGCGCCGATGCTGCTCGGATTTATCCTCGGGCCGATGATGGAGGAACACCTTCGTCGTGCGCTGTTGCTCTCACGGGGTAGCATGACGGTCTTCGTTGAGCGGCCTATAAGCGCCACAATGCTACTGATCGCGCTTGTGCTCCTTGCCGCGCCGGCACTTTCGTCCGTCCGCAAGCGGCGGGAACTTATTTTCGCGGAGGGCGACTAGGGCGAGGTCATGATCATTTCGCTTGAGAGGTTAATTGCGGCACAACTCTGGGGCAATCAGGAAGCACCCGATCGTACAGGGATGGGGTGCTGGCGCGACATTCACTAACGAGCCATCATCGCAACCGCTTTGGAAACGCCCGCTAAGAACCTATTGTTCGGGCTAAGGCATATCCATCGCTCCATGTCGCCCAAGACCCTACCAGCTGTCGTTCAGCGATAGATAATTCAGCGGCTACCGCGGCTGCGCTACTCGCGAACGGAAAGCTGCTGTTGTGTGTCAACCAAAAAACCTCGGTTCCATAAATTGGCATTACGCCTCGAAGCGAGTCCTTACAAAGACTTAAGCCAGCCGCCGGTTCGGCTCCCTTCAAGAGCCGCGTATGGAACGTGCCGCCGATTAGGTGGGCAAATACCTTCGTCGCCAACGCAGATCATCGACGCGACTTCGGACATTCTTTGAAGTAGCAACTGCCAGCTCGAAATTGGAATGGACGTGGTAGGCGCAAGGAACCACCTCGGAGTGGTCATTGCCGATTACTTTTTGTTATCTCTCCCGAACTCGGATCGATTATCCGTTGGCAACATGAGCCTCTACAACATCGTAACGGAGGCCCCATGAAAACGATCTTTGTTCTTTTCGACTCGCTCAATCGCGATGCGCTCGGCTGTTATGGCGGAACCGGAATCGAGACGCCGAATTTTGATCGGTTTGCGCAGCGTTGCGTCACGTTCGACCGGCACTATGCAGGATCGCTTCCCTGTATGCCGGCCCGTCGCGATTTGCACACCGGACGGTTAAATTTCATGCATCGGTCCTGGGGGCCGCTCGAGCCGTACGACAACTCTTTCGCCCAGCTGATGAAGCAGAATGGCGTCTACACCCATCTGATAACCGACCATCTGCATTATTTCGAAGATGGCGGTCATGGCTTCCATACGAAGTTCTCAAGCTACGACTATATTCGCGGCCAGGAATACGATCCCTGGGTTCCCTTGGTCGATCCGCCGCTGGCGGCGATTGCCGCGCAATTCGACCAGCGGCACTATAACGTCAAGAAGCCGAACAAGCGGCTGCAGCACGCAATCAACAGAACGCAGATGACCGAGGAGCGGGACATGCCCGGCCCGCGCTGCTTTGCCTCGGCTTTCGATTTCCTCGACAAGAACAACAAGGCGGATAACTGGTTCCTGATGCTGGAATGTTTCGATCCGCATGAGCCTTTCCATGCGCCTGATCGCTTCAAGGAGATGTACAGAACGGGTTACGACGGGGGTATTCTGGACTGGCCGCACTATGACAGGGTCGCCGAGAACCCGGAGGAAATGGCGGAGATCCGAGCCAATTATGCGGCGCTCGTCACCATGTGCGACGAGTATTTCGGCAAGCTGCTCGATTATATGGATGAGCATGGCATGTGGGAGGATACCTGCATCGTGCTCTCGACGGACCATGGTTTCTTGCTGTCGGAACATGGCTGGTGGGGCAAGATCAGGATGCCGTATTTTGAGGAAATCTCGCATATCCCGCTGATGATCCATCACCCGGCCTTCACGGATCGGGCAGGTGAGCGTCGGAAAAGCCTGACACAGGCCGGCGACCTGATGCCGACCTTCATGGAGCTGCACGGCTTGCCTATTCCCGCTGAGGTTAGGTCGCACAGTCTGCTGCCGCTGATGGAGAAGGATGTCAAGAAGCGCGAGGCGGCAGTGTTCGGCGTGTATTCAGGGCCGATCGGCGTGACCGACGGGGAGTGGGTTCTCTATCATTACCCACCGGATGTTCTGGCGGAAGGCCTGGCGGAATACACGCTGGCGCCTGCACATATGACCGTGCCTTTCAACGTGAATGAACTCCGCACCGCCCGCCTGGTACCACCCTTCGACTTTACCAAGGGCGTGCCGCTCCTCGCTTTCGACGCGCTGAGAGGAGCTCCCCGACCGCCCGGCAATGACGGGAAGGGTTTCGAGGATCTCGGCACACGGCTCTATAATGTCATGGACGATCCGAAGCAGCAGAAAGAGCGTCAAGATACCGACCAGCAGGCACGCCTCGTCGAATTGCTGATTGCGGAACTCCGGGCGCACGATACGCCTCAGGAAGTCTACCGCTGGTACGGGCTTTCGCAATGATACCGAAAGGCCCCGAATGCGGGGCCTTTTCTTTATGAACTCAGCCGGCCGCGGCGGCGAAAAGCGCCGTTGCCTTCTCCAGGGATTTCAACATGAGCTTGATCGGTGCAAAGTCTTTGGAGGACTTGTGATAGGTAATGCCGGTCGGAATGCTCCAGCGGAATCCGTCGAGCCTGATTTCCCTCAGCTGCAAGGTCGAATAACTCTGGGCGAGCGGCACCGGCATGCAGGCGATGAAATTGTGCTCCACCAGCATTTTCAGGGCGATCTGGAGTGAATGGGATTCAAGTGCGAGCTGAGGGGCGGGAAGGCCCTTGCTTTCAAAAAACCGGTCAATCTTGCCATTCGCCAATCCGCCGCTGAACAGGCTTAACCAGGGGAAATCCAGGAGCCTCTGCGGAGTGACATCACCTTCCGCAAACAGCGGATGCTGATAGGACGCGAAAATCGAATTATCCTGATCGTACAGGATGTCGGTGATGAAATCGCGCCCAAGGCCATCGACCTCGGTTGGAATGCCGCCCGCATAGGCCCTAAGATCGCCGCGTTGCAGGAACGGCATCAGGTCGGCACCCACGCCGGTCGACACCGAGATGCGCAGGTTCGGGAAATTCGAGCGCAGGTCAGCCAGCATGTTGGGGAAATAAACGGCCGAATAGACCGGGCCGCCGCCAATCCGCATTTCGCCGCCGAGCCCCTTCGTCTGAACCTTCAACTCGACGAGCGACGCATTCCAGGCTGCTTCGATTTCCCTCGCCCGATGTCGGAACAGTTCGCCTGCCTCCGTCAGGCGCACGCCGCCAGGCAGCCGTAGGAACAGCGGGCAGCCGAGATCCTGTTCAAGGAGACGGATCGATTTGGTGAGCGCCGGCTGGCTGACATTGATCGCGCGGGCCGCCGCATGAAAGCTGCCATGATCTGCAACACTCAGGAAATGATGCAGTCGCCATATATGGTGCATCGACATCTGCGATATCCCCCGGTTATCGACATTGATGTGAGAGGTATTAGCGTAACCCAGAGACTGCCGCTAGTTTCCGCTTATGGAGGATTGCTGATGCGCGCAGTTTTTATGCTGTTCGATTCTTTGAACAGGCATGCTTTGGGCTGTTACGGCGGGACGACCGTACCCACGCCGAATTTCGATCGGTTCGCTGCCCGTTCTTTGACATTCGATAATCACTATGTCGGCAGCCTTCCGTGCATGCCGGCGCGGCGTGACCTTCATACGGGTCGCCTCAATTTCATGCATCGCTCCTGGGGACCACTTGAGCCCTTCGACAACTCCATGCCGGAGCTGCTGAAGAAGGGCGGCGTCTATACGCATCTGCTGACCGATCATTTCCATTATTTCGAGGATGGCGGCGCGACCTATCATTCCCGCTATTCCACCTGGGACTTTGTCCGGGGGCAGGAATACGACACCTGGAAGGCGCTTGTGCAGCCGCCGCTGGAAAAATTCAGGAAAGAATATTCCAGCCAGCATTATAACGGACCGAACCAGGCGAACCGTCTGCAGCATCAGGTCAACAGGGAATTCATCAGGCAGGAGAAAGATTTCCCGGCCGTTCAATGTTTCGAACGCGCATTCGAATTCCTCGACAACAATCGCGGTGCCGACAACTGGATGCTGCATCTCGAATGTTTCGATCCGCACGAGCCCTTCTATACGCCGGAGCGGTTCCGCCAGGGGCTAAAGACGAATTACGACGGTCCGATCATCGACTGGCCAAAATATGCGCCGGTGAGCGAAAGCGAGGACGAGATCGCCGAGATCCGCGCCAACTATGCGGCGCTGGTAGCGATGTGTGACGAATATTTCGGCAAGCTGCTGGATTATTTCGATGCCAACAATCTCTGGGAGGATACCTGCATCATCCTCACGACGGACCACGGTTACCTGCTATCCGAGCACGACTGGTGGGCCAAGAACGTGATGCCGTACTACGAGGAAATTTCCCATATTCCTCTCATCGTGCATCACCCCGATCTTGGCGCGCGCAAGGGGACCCGTACGAATGTCGTGACGCAGACACCCGACCTCATGCCTACGATCCTCAAACTGTTCGGTCAGGAAATTCCGCCGGAAGTGCAGGGGACCTCCATTCTCGACCTGGTCGAAAACGACGTGCAGGATCGATCGGTCATATTCGGGATGTTCGGGGGTGCGATCGGCGTCACGGACGGCAGGCATAGCTGCTTCCTCTATCCGCCCGACCTCGACGATGAAAATCTCAGGGAATACACCCTGATGCCGACGCACCTGCATCATTTCTTCGACCTCAAGGAGTTGAAGACGGCGGAACTTCACGAGCCGTTGGCCTTCACCAAGGGAGTGCCGGTGCTGAGCATCCGGGCGCTGAATGATGCCCGCCGCCCGCCTGGCGGCGACCGCGGGCATTTCAAGAGCTTCAAGACGGCGCTCTACGATAATGTGGCGGATCCGTTCCAGTTGAACCCTCTGGACGCGCCCGACGTGGAAGAGCGCCTCAAGGGCGCCATATCGACGATCCTCAGGCGGCATTCCGCGACGCCGGAATTCTTCGACTGGATGGGGTTAGAAAATTCGTAAGCGAGACTTCAATTCAGGGAGGAGAAACTGAAATGCCCGATAGAAAAATTGGTAGATTTAGCAGAAGAGCTTTCGGCCGGTTGCTGGTTGGTCTGTCCTTGGCGGCGAGCCTGGCGGTTCCGGCATTCGCGCAGGAAACTCCGTCGATCAGGATCCTGATCAGCCAGTCGCCGTGGCTCAACTCGTTCGTATCGCTGGTCGATCAATACCAGAAGGAAACCGGCACCAAGTTTCAGCTTGACGTGACTCCTTTCGGCGGCATGGTCGATAAGATGCGCAATTCGGTGCGGGCCCAGCAAGGCTCCTACGATCTCATCAATATCAACGCGCAGGGGCTGGCAGAGATGTATGCCGGCGGTTTCCTGCGGCCGCTGAAGGAGATCGATCCGAGTTTCACGCTGCCGGAAGGCGTCCTGGATTTCGGCGGTTCGACAAACTGGAATGCCAAGACGAGCAGCTTCGACCCCAAGGGTGAGTTCTATGGGGTTCCGACGAATGGCAACGTGCTGGTGTTGTATTACCGGAGCGACCTCTACAAGCAGGCCGGGCTGAAAGTGCCGCAGACTTGGGACGACCTGATGGCGAATGCCAAAAAACTTCACAACCCGCCCAAGACTTACGGCTTTATCTCGCGCGGCACCCGCGAGTCGATCCTGTTCGATTTCTCGCCGGCCCTCTTCAGCTACGGCGGAAGTTTCTTTGCCAATCCGGAGAATGGCGACTACTCGGTTACGCTCAACAGCCCGCAGGGGTTGCAGGCTCTGGAGATGTTCATCAAGCTGAACAAGGAAGTTGGCGCTGGCAATGCCGGCGCGCTCGAGCAGGCGGAACTGATCCAGCTTCTTTCCACCGGGAAGGCAGCCCAAGGGACGGCAGTCATCGCCGCCGTTGCCGATCTTCAGGATCCGAACAAGTCGATCGTCACAGACACGATCGAAACCACATTGCTGCCGGCCGGACCGGGCGGCAAGCACGCCTCCGTCGCCGGGCACTGGATGGCCGGCATCCCGAAGAACGTGCCGGAGCCCAACCAGAAGGCAGCGCTGAAATTCCTCAAGTGGTTCCTGCAGAAGGATACACAGATCGCTTACACCGAAGCGGGGGGCATCCCGATCCGCAAGGATCTCGGCGACACCAAACTTGCCGGCGATCCGGCCTATCGCTTCATCAAGGCGTTTTCCGACAATGCCGATGTCGCCAAGATGAACACTCCGCTGAAGGAAGGCGTGCGATTGAAGGAAGTCATCTCGCTCTACCTCAATCGGGCGCTCATCGGCGAGATCTCTGCCAAGGACGCCCTGAACGGAGCGGCGACCGAGATGAACCAGATCCTGACAGCGGCCGGCTATAAACTCACTCCTCCCAAGATGCTGTGAGCCGCACGATGCCCGGGGCAAATGCCCCGGGCATCCCCATCCATGGAGTAATCTCTTACAATGGCGTTACGTTCCCTAGACGCGGCGAGAATCGAGCGCGCTAATCTCTGGTGGAGAATCGGTTCTCTTGCGCCAGCCATCATCGTTCTGGCGCTTCTATCCATCTGGCCGGTCTTCAACCTCGCCTATCTGAGCCTCGCGGACGTCAAGTGGGTGTCCGGCGTGGCCGTGGTTGACTTCGTCGGGCTGCAGAATTTCCACGAGCTTTTTACGGGCGAAGCCGTTTATTGGGCCGGCGTGCGTAACACCATCGTTTTTGCGATCTGCGCCGTATCCCTGCAGATGGTTTTCGGCTTCACCATGGCGCTGGCTGTGCGCCGCGCCTCGAAGATCGGCCGCAGCATGCTGACGGCGATCTTCCTGTTGCCGATCGTCATTCCGCCGATCGTTATCGGCGCTATGTGGCGGCTTCTCCTGGGTCGCGATTTCGGCATCGTCAATTCGCTGCTTTCGTTCTTGAGCCTGCCGCAAGTCGACTGGCTCGGCGATCCGAGGTTCGCGCTGATGTCGGTCATCATCGTCGACGTCTGGCACTGGACGCCGTTCGTTTTCCTGCTGACGCTTGCCGGTCTTGAATCTCTCGATCAGGAAGTGTTCGACGCAGCGAAACTGGATGTGAAAAGCAATTGGCAGGAACTGCGTTACGTGACGATCCCGCTAATGATGCCGACTATTCTCATCACACTGGCATTCCGCATGATTCTGTCGTTCAAGGTCTTCGACGAGGTCTTCTTGCTGACGGGTGGTGGCCCCGGGACGGCGACTGAAGTCATCAATTTCTCGATCAATCGCGTCTTCTTTGCGCAGGACCGGGTGGGGATGGGATCCGCCATGTCGCTCGTCACGATATTCGGTATCGCCCTGTTGATCATTCTGGCGAACACCGTCGTCCGCCGCAGGCGCAAACAGAGGGAAACCGCATGAACGCCAAACGAAACCTCGGCAGTATCGGCGGTAACCTGATGGCCTGGGGCTACGCCCTGATCATTCTCGGTCCGATGGTGTGGATCCTGTCCAACTCGTTCAAGCGGCAGATCGATATCCTGATGGGCACGACTATCGCGCCGTTCACCCTCGTGAACTATCAACTGATCATTAATTCCCGGCAATCCCACTTCCTGTGGAACCTCTGGAACAGCGCCGTCGTGTCGGTCGTTTCGACGCTGCTGGTGCTGGCCATAGCAACGGTCGCCGCCTTCACGGTAGCGCGGTTACAACCGCCGCGCTGGGTGACCTTTATTCTTCTCGGCTGGGCGCTGGTCTTCCATATGCTGCCGACCCTGACATTTGTGGGTTCCTGGTATGTGATGTTCACACAGGTTGGATTGCACGGCACCTATACCGCCCTGATCCTGGCACAGGTGGTGCAGGGACTGCCAATGGCACTTTTCCTGATGATCGGCTTCGTGATGAATATCCCGAAGGAACTCGTTCAGGCGGCGCGCCTGGACGGTTGCACCTATGCGCAGGTGTTCCGCCATCTCATTCTGCCGCTTTCGCTTGGGGGAATGGCGGCGGCTGGTGCGCTGTCCTTCATCTCCGCCTGGAGCGACTTTGCGATCGCCCTTAACCTCTCCAATAAGGATACGATGACTGCTCCCGTCGCCATTGCGACCTTCGCCCAGGAGCACCAGATCCTCTATGGCCAGATGGCCGCAGCATCCATGCTCTCAATGATCCCGGCACTGGCGTTCATCATGTTCGGGCAGCGTTTCGTCGTGCGTGGCCTGCTGGCCGGCGCCGTCAAATAGGAAAACCAATGGCACACTTGCAGCTTCAGAAAGTCGGCAAATCCTACGGCGCGGTCGAGGTCATCCCCGGCATCGACTTCGAGATCAATTCCGGCGAATTCCTTGTTCTGGTCGGGCCTTCCGGCAGCGGCAAATCGACCCTGCTCAAGATGATCGCCGGCCTCGAGGAAACAACCTCGGGCAAGATCCTCGTTGACGGTGAAGACATTACCCATCTCGACCCGTCGGCGCGCGATCTGGCCATGGTTTTCCAGTCCTATGCGCTCTACCCGCATATGACAGTCAAGGACAACATGTCCTTTGCGCTGAGAATGCGCGGCGAGGATCCGGCGGAAATTGATCGGCGCGTCAAGGAGGCGGTTATCATGCTCGATCTCGGCGGGCTGGAAAACCGCAAGCCAGGGCAATTGTCCGGCGG
The DNA here is from genome assembly GCF_964254135.1 of Neorhizobium tomejilense. Lineage (NCBI taxonomy): Bacteria > Pseudomonadati > Pseudomonadota > Alphaproteobacteria > Hyphomicrobiales > Rhizobiaceae > Neorhizobium > Neorhizobium tomejilense. The sequence continues at coordinate 1,656,646 of NZ_CAXUSO020000002.1, read as the reverse complement.
TCAGCGCCAGCGTGTCGCCATGGGACGCTGCGTCGTGCGCAATCCAAAACTCTTCCTGTTCGACGAGCCGCTCTCCAACCTCGATGCCAAACTTCGCGCGCAGACTCGTATCGAGATCCGCCGGCTGCACGAACGACTAAATGCGACCTCGATCTTCGTCACCCACGATCAAGTCGAGGCGATGACGATGGCGGATCGCATTGCGCTATTGAAGGACGGCAAGCTTCAGCAGATCGGGTCGCCCCAGGACCTTTATCTGCGCCCGAGGAACACGTTTGTCGCGACCTTCATCGGTACGCCGGAAATGAACCTCCTCCCAGGTCAGGTGGACATTACCGACCGCGGTTTCCGGCTTGGCGGCGCTGACGGCATGCATCTGCAGGCTTCTCAGGAGCGTCAGTCCAGGCTCGCGGCGGCGATGAAACCCGGCGGGCCGGTGAAGGTAGGCATTAGGCCGGAGCATTTCGAGATCGGTCCGGCGGAGACGGCCGGTGCCCTGGAGATCAAGGTCAATGTCACCGAATGGCTGGGGCACGAGATCTTCATTTTCGGCCAGTCGTCCTTCGGTCCAATCGGCGTGCGCGTGCCCGAGGGCATGGCGGCAGCGCCGGCGGCGGGTGACGTCCTGCGGGTCAGGCCGGTTGCCGACCGCTGGCATGTGTTCGATGCCCGCAGCGGTGACAGTCTCCTGGCAGGATGAGGATCCGAACAAAAATGTGCGAGGTGTCGAGATGGTGATGTTGTTCGGCCAGGCTTTCACAAAGCAGGAGCTCGGACGAGTTTTTCCCGATCTCATGCATGTGGCGGGCTTCAAGTCGCTGACGGTTGATGACGGCGCCGGCCGCGGCATGCGCCTCCTTCAGATAGAAAGCGGCGGCGGGCTGCGCGTCGATCTGCTGCCGGATCGCTGCTGCGATATCGGCCAGGTCTGGTGCGACAATATCCCCTTCGGCTGGATCAGTCCGATGGGAACCTCTGCACCCCATGCGATTGGTGCGAATACCGCCCTATCTGGTCTGATGGCGACCTGCGGCTTCGACCATATCCGCCAGCCGGAAACCGACGAGGGCTGCGCCTTTCCCCTGCACGGCAATATGATGCACATGCCGGCGAAGATCATCGCCACCGACACGGTCTGGGACGGCGACGAATGCCTCTTCCGGGTGAAGGCGGAAGTGACGCAGTTCAACCTGAACTATGGCGCCATCCGGCTGCAGCGGCATATCTACGTGCCGCTCGGTGGTCGTTCGCTCGTCGTTTCCGACCGCGCCACAGTCCTTTCCGGCGACCTCCCGGTCATGGCGATGTACCATATCAATCTCGGTTTTCCGGCCGTGACGCCGAAGAGTACCTTGAACCTCAACGGTGCCGATATTTCTCGGGATTGCCTGTCCGAAAACGCGATCAAAGTGCGTCCGTCCGGCGCTGCCGTGGCGGAAGTCGAACTGGCAGCCGGCGCCGATGCGGGCGCGCGGTTCCTGCTGAAGTATGACGGACGGAAATTGCCTTTTCTGCAGACCTTGCGCAACGCCCAGGAAGGGATAAACGTGTTGTGCATTGAACCTGCGACACACGATCGCCTGCCGCGAAAAGAGTTGCGCGAGAGCGGGGCGCTTTCACCAACGTCACGAGGCGCATCACACAAGTTCCAGCTCGAAATGCTTTTCGACAGCGGCAGGTAGGTTCCTGAAGGTGCGCCCGTGGGCAATAAGGATTTCGGGAAGATACGATGAGCGGATGCTGTTCGGCGGTCAGCCGAAACAATGAAACTGAAGGACCGGCCGAAACTGCGAAGACGACGTCGCACGGCAAGGCCGGCGAGGTCGTCGCGGTCAAGGGCGGCGAGACGTTCGTCGGGACCCATGAACCGGTCCTGGTCGCCGATGGTGAGGGGCCGGAGCGCAAAGTTAATGTGAGTGACTTCTTCCTCGAAGCGGAAACGGTGACGGTCGCCCGCTTTGCGGAATTCGTCGCCGCGACCGGTTATGTCAGCGAAGCTGAAAAGTTTGGCTGTGCAGCCGTGTTCTTCGGCCTGCTAGAAGACAAGGGGCTCGCCGCCGAAAATGTCGCGCGCACACCGTGGTGGGCACGCATCGACGGCGCGGTCTGGGCCATGCCGGAAGGTCCGGGGAGTTCGATCGAGAGCCGGATGGACTATCCCGTGACCCAGGTTTCCTGGAACGACGCGGTGGCCTTTGCGACCTGGGTGGGTGGGCGCCTGCCGACGGAAACCGAATGGGAGCATGCCGCTCGGGGCGGCAATCGTCGCCGGCGTTATCCCTGGGGTGAGGCGGAACCCACCGATGACGAGGTTTTTTGCAATATCTGGCAGGGCCGCTTTCCGCATCAGAACACTCTGGCGGATGGTTTCCTTGGCACCTCACCGGCGCGTAGCTTTGAGCCGACGGAAAATGGTTTCTACAATCTCTCCGGGAATGTCTGGGAATGGACGAGCGACGCTTTCCGAATCCGCTCTCTTTCACGCCAGGCGAAGATACGCAACGAACAAGCCAAGAAGAATGCCGACAAGGTGCTGAAAGGCGGTTCGTTTCTCTGCCACAAAAGCTATTGCTACCGTTACCGTATTGCAGCCCGCATGGGTCTGTCTCCCGATAGCGCATCCAGCAATACCGGCTTCCGCATCGCCTACGATGTGATGCCGGGTAACAAACCAGCGATCTGAAGTCGTGAAGCGTCGGAGAAAGCGAGATTCATGCGTCCGAACATCCTGATGCTTTTCCCTGACCAATGGCGCGCCGACTGGCTCGGCGCGTTCGGCCATCTCCCGCTTCGAACCCCGAATATCGACGCGCTCATCGCGCGAGGAATTTCCTTTGGCCGCGCCTGGACACCGAGCCCGCTTTGCGCACCGGCACGATCCTGCTTCGCCACCGGCAAAGGGTATGGCCGCGCGCCCGTAGGCAACAACCTCATGGACAACCCGCCAAGCACGCCAACGTTTTATGGGCGGCTGCGCGATGGCGGGTATCAGGTCGCCAATGCGGGAAAGTCGGACCTTTTGAAAGGCGCCCATAGCTGGGGTGTGGATGGTCGCCACAGAGTCAACGGCATCGATCAGCTTGCACAACTTGGCTTCAGCCACGGTTTCGATAGTGCCGGCAAGAAGGCCGCGGAAAAGGCTTATGCCGACGGGTTTCCAGAACCCTATACCAATATGTTGAAACACCGCGGCTTGATCGACCGGTTCATGGCCGACTATGCCCATCGCTCGGTCGGCAAGGAAAAGCCGCCGATGACGGACTGGATGGAAGGCCGCATTCAGCGTCCACCGGACACCTATGCCAATGTGGCGCCGGTCAACTTGCCGGAAGGTGCCTATAACGACAATTTCGTCGGGCAGGCAGCAGATCGGATCATTCGCGATTTCGATCCATCGAAGCCATGGTTCCTGATCGTGAATTTCCCGGGTCCGCACGAGCCGATGGACGTGACGGCCGACATGGCGGAGCGCTGGAAGGACGTCATCTTTCCGCTTCCTTGCTTGCGCAATAACGAAGATGCGGAACTGCAGCAGAATATCCGCCGTCGCTATGCCGCGATGCTGGAAAACATTGATCGATGGCTCGGCGTCTATGTCGAGACCTTGCGAGAACTCGGACAGTTGGACGAGACGCTGATTGTTTTCGCCAGCGATCACGGCGAAATGCTGGGCGACCGAAATCTGTGGAAGAAGCAGGTTCCGTACGAACCGTCGGTGCGCATCCCTCTGGTGCTCGCAGGGCCTGCAGTAACGGCGCGGGGACATGAGCCTGACCTGCTAGGAAACCTCCTTGATTTGCCAGCAACATTTCTTTCCTTGGCAGGCCTCGCCGTCCCCAGTGACTATGAAGGTTCCGATCTGACCGGTATCATGAATGGCGCGGAGCCGTTGAGGGGCAGGACGGTCACATCCGGACTGGGGGGCTGGCGGGCAATCACCGACGGACGATACAAGCTGCTCGTTGGGTTTCGCACCGACATATTCCAGGAAAGCCTGCAATTTGGCACCTTGACGCCAGATGTCTTCGAGAACGGCTTGCTCTTCGACCTCGAAAACGACCCGCTGGAGACGGAAAATCTGTGGGACAGCGCGATTGAGGTCCGGAACCGCCTCTTGGCGAGCCTTCGCATCGCGGTGAACCCGGTGGACTAATCTGCCGCGGCCCCTACGACAATGCTCGGATCGGTTTGCGGGATCTGCGGATAGTGGAGTCCCCGTTGGCCTGAAAGTCCGCGTCCCGGTTCCGGCAGATGGAGCGGCGCATCAAAGCCCTTGAGCTTGCCGTCTTCCAGCCAGTCCAGGTCTATACCATAAAGGCGATCGATGAGGTCGGCTTCCAGTTTCGATCGGGTATCGATGAGGTCGGGCGCTTCGGAAAGATCGGCCTGCTCCCTAGGATCGTTTTCGAGGTCAAAAAGTTGAAGTCTGTTGCCGGCCGGGTACCAAATAAGCTTGTATTTTCCGTCGACGATCATCCGTGAAGCACGGGCGTTGTCGCCGATCTCGCCGTAGAAGAGATCCCGTTTGGCGTCTCCAACCATCGAGAGACCATCGCATGTCTCCGGCAGAGGGATACCGGCGAGGTCGAGCAACGTGGGCATGACGTCCTGCAGGCCAACAAGTCGATTTCTATCGACCCCAGGCTCCACCCTTGAGGATGTTTGCGGGCCAACAAGGATCATTGGAACAGAGACTGAGGATCGATACATGAGGCGTTTCGCGAACATGCCGAAATCGCCCAGCATGTCGCCGTGGTCGCTACAGAACAGAATGATTGTGTTCGCCAGAAGCTGTTCCTCACGTAGCGTTCCGATCAAAAGCCGGATCTGGTGGTCGATATGGGTCGACAGCGCATAGGCGGCTCGCCTCGCGTCGCGCACCTGTTTCGGACCAAGATCCTTGAAAAGATTTCGACTCGCCCTGACGGCAAAGGGCGCATCTGCCGCGTCCGCCCAATCCGCAGTCGCCGGCATATCGATGGCATCGGCCGGATAGCGGTCGTAATATGCTTGAAGTGGTGCGAGCGGCGGGTGGGGATGCGTGTATGAGACATACCAGAAGCCGGGCTTGCGGGTATCGCGTCGCTTGATCGTCCGGCAGGCTGCCTGCGTGATCCAGTTGGTGACGTGCAATCGTTCCGGCAGATGCCAGGGCCGGGTCAGGAACTCGTTATTGCCCATGCCGTGCATAAACTGTTCGCCGGGATGGCCATTGTCGGTCAGGAAGATCTCGTAGTCATCGTCCCCGCCGAGATTACCGCGCCCTTCCTCGGCAATCAGCGCTTCGTCAAAGCCGATGCGATCACGCTTTGGATAGACGTGCAGCTTGCCAATGGCCGCACTCTGATAACCGGCTTCGCGAAAGCAGTCGGCGACGGTGGGCATCGAAGATGGCATTTCAAGCGACGGCTGGAATGTTCTGTCGCCATGGGCCCGCGACGTCGCACCAAGCATCAGCGAGCGCCGGCTCGGTATGCAGACTGGGCACTCTGCAAACGCCATTTCGAACCTGCGGCCGATGCGAGCCAGGAAATCGAGTGTCGGTGTCTCGATCACTGGATGTCCTGCGCAGCCAAGCGCGTGTCCGGCCCATTGATCGACTGTCACCAGAAGCACATTTGGCTTGCCGGAGGTTTCGCTTTTTGAAGTCATCCGCACGTCCTCAATCTTGAATATTCCAGTTTTCGCGGGTGCAGCCCCGCCGTCCGCGTCAGCAGTTTGTAATCTGATGAAAACGTTACCACAAGGCATTAATAGGCCATTCTGCCCTCAGTGGGCGGTTCGCGAAAAAGATTGACAGAGCATCTGAAAACGCTACCAATGCATCATCATCATAGTTTGGAGGAGCCGCCTGATGAAGATTGGGATCACTTTCGCCCTTGCGTCCATCGCAGTACTTGCCGCTGGGGCATCTGCTTTGGCTCAGCAAGCCTACCCAAGCAAAACCATTGAAATGATTGTCGCCCAGCCGCCTGGCGGCTCGAACGATATTCCGGCGAGACTTGTGGCAGACAAGTTGCAGCAGCGTTACGGCCAGACCGTCGCTGTGGTGAACCGGCCGGGCGCAAGCGGCAATGTCGGCGCGCAATACGTCGTTCAGGCAAAGCCGGACGGTTACACCATCCTGTTTCTCGGCAGCTCGCTGGTTTTCAACGCGGCGATGAAGACGGCGCCCTTCAACTTTCCCGCTGACATGACGACGATCGCCAAGGTCGCCGATGCGCCGTCCATCCTGGCGATCAACGCGAACACGCCGGCAAAAACGGTGGCCGAGTTTGTCAAATGGACGAAGGACAACAAGGGCACCGCCAGCTACGGTTCGGCAGGGATCGGAAGCGGCGGCCATATCTTTGGTGCTGCCTTCAAGTACAAGACCGGCGCCGACATGATCCATGTCACCTTTACTGGCGGGCCGCCGGCGGTCAACGCGTTGCTGGCTGGCGATATCGCGATGTTCATCGCGCCTGTGCCGCTGGTCAAGCCGTTCATCGAGGGTGGCCAGCTGCGGGCCATCGGCGTCACCAGCGGACAGCGATTGAAGGATTTTCCTGATGCTCCGACCATGGCCGAAGCAGGTATCAAGGACTTCGAAGCCAATCAGGTCTTCGGCTTTTGGGGGCCGAAGGCAATGCCGGCCGATATCGTGCAAAAGCTTAACAAGGATATCAGCGAGATCGTCATGGAGCCCGACGTCAGGGACAAGCTTGCGGCGGTCGGGTTCATCTCCAGCACCGAAAGCGCGGCCGCCTTCGACAAGGAGCTGCAAGACAGCATCACCTACTGGGACAAGCTGATTGTCGAGAGCGGCGCCAAGAGCGAGTAATCAGCACAGATTCCAGGTTTGGCAAGGAAATTTATGGAGGGGCTTGTGCCAAGTAGGTTGGTCAATCGGGAGACCTTGTCTGGATTATTGCTTTTCTGCATCGGGGCGGCAGGTGCAGTCATCGCCAGCACCTATCCGATCGGGACGGCGGCACGGATGGGTCCAGCGTATTTTCCCCTTCTGCTGTGTGGCGGTCTGATTATTGTCGGCACTCTCATCATGGTGACGAGTGCGAACGCCGCAGTCGACTCTTTGGGCGCCATAAACTGGCGTCCACTGATCCTCTTTCCGTTTGCACTGATCGCGTTCGGGTTGCTTCTCACCCATGGCGGGTTGATCGTCGCTAGCGTCGTGCTCGTATTCCTGGCTGCGGCCGGCGGACGTGACTTCCGGCTCAGGGAAGTAGCCATTCTCTCTGTGTGTTTCACAGCAGCCGCCTACGTGATCTTCATTCTCGGCCTGGGACTGCCTATGCATCTTCTGCCTGACTGGATCCTCTAATGAGTATCATTGACAATCTGTGGCTAGGGCTTTCCGTCGCGGTCACCCCCTACAATATCCTGTTTTGCCTGATCGGCTGCCTAATCGGAACACTGATCGGCGTTCTACCAGGCCTCGGACCAGTCGCGACGCTGGCAATGCTTTTGCCCATCACCTTCCACCTGACGCCTGAAGCGGCACTCATCATGCTGGCGGGCATTTATTACGGTGCGCAGTACGGCGGTTCCACGACGGCCATTCTGGTCAACATTCCCGGAGAGTCTTCGTCCGTCGTCACATGTCTCGACGGACACAAGATGGCCCAGCTCGGACGTGCCGGTGCTGCGCTGGCGATCGCGGCAATATCGTCTTTCGTTGCCGGCACGATCGCCACGATTTTGATAGCCTACGCAAGCCCGCCACTCGCAACGCTCGCTATCCGCTTTCAAGCGCCGGAATATTTTTCACTTCTTCTTCTTGGCTTGGTCGGCGCGATCATTCTTGCGCATGGCTCGATCCTGCGCGCGATCGGCATGATCCTTCTTGGAATGCTCTTCGGCATGGTTGGCACCGACACCAGCACGGCCGTGCTGCGCTTCACCTTCGGGCTTCCAGAACTTTTTGACGGAATGGGTTTCGTGCCGATCGCGATGGGCGTGTTCGGGATCTCGCAGATCATTCGCAATCTCGATGGCGAAGAGAAGCACGGATCGATCGCCAAGATCGGCAGCCTGCTGCCGAACCGGCAGGAGGTCAAGGAGTCGACCATGCCGGCCTTGCGCGGCACCCTGATCGGATCGCTCCTTGGCGTGCTTCCGGGTGGCGGCGGGGTTTTGGCCTCTTATGCATCCTATGCGATCGAGAAGAAGCTGTCGCGCAATCCGGGCCGTTTTGGCCACGGGGCGCCGGCTGGCGTTGCAGGCCCGGAGGCCGCCAATAACGCTGCGGCACAGACGTCGTTCATTCCGATGTTGACGCTTGGGCTTCCGTCGAATGCTGTCATGGCGGTCATGATTGGAGCGCTAACCATCCATGGCGTCATTCCAGGCCCACGGGTCATTACACAGCAGCCGGAACTGTTTTGGGGCCTCATCGCCTCCATGTGGATCGGTAACCTGATGCTGCTGGTCATCAACCTGCCCCTCATAGGGATGTGGGTGTCGCTGCTAAGGGTACCTTACCGCGTGATGTTCCCGGCAATCCTTCTCATCTGCGCGATCGGTGTTTTCAGTATTTCGAATGCGACCTTCGACCTTTATACGACGGCCTTCTTCGTCGTGCTCGGCTATATCCTTTATCGACTTCAGTTCGAGCCGGCGCCGCTGGCGCTGGGCTTCATTCTTGGCCCGCTTTTCGAGGAAAACCTGCGTCGGGCCATGCTGATGTCGCGCGGCGATCCGTCGATCTTCCTGCAGCGCCCGATCAGTCTTGGACTGCTGATCGTCACGCTCTCGGTCATCCTGGTGATCGTGCTGCCTTCGGTGCGCCGCAAGCGCGAGGAGACGTTCGAGGAGGAAGAATAGGACGGTTACGCGTTCGGTTCTTCTGCACAACGGGCTCGATACGTTCAGGATTGAGCCCGTCTTCTTTTACGCGATAGCGCTCAACCACGGATCTGTTCGGTGACGTCTATAAGCGACTGGATCATCATGTTGGCCATGCGCTGCCGCGATTCTTCGGTGCTGCTTGCCGCGTGCGGCGTCAGAAGAAGATTCGGCAACTCTTTCGTCGGCGCGAAAGGTTCGGTTTCGAACACGTCCAGCGCGGCGCCGGCAATGGCTCCAGACTGCAAGGCTTGAAAAAGTGCCGTCTGCTTGACCACGCTGCCTCTTGCGATATTGACGAGAAAACCCCGCGGGCCGAGTGCCTGGAGGATGGTCCCGTCGACCAGGCCCTGCGTCTCCGCACCACCCGGGCAGGACAGGACGAGGATATCGGCCCAGGTAGCGAGTTCGAGGACAGAACCGAAATAGCGGGCATCGGTCCTGACAGCGGGACGCCGGTTATGGTAGCCGATCTGCATCTTGAAAGCGGAAGCACGGCTCGATATCTCGAGGCCGATCGCACCGAGGCCGACGATGCCAAGGTTGAGGCCGGTCAGCGAGCGCGTCATCCGCATAGGGGACGTCATCCAGGATCCGCTGGCCACATGTTGGTGACCAGCGGCGATTCCTCGAACAAGTCCGAGCATCTGGCCGATCGCGAAATCCGCAACGTCGTCGGCCAGCGCCCTCGACGTATTCGAGACCCGAATCCCCCGCCGGTTTGCCTCGGTCTTGTCAACATAGTCGGTGGCGGCGCCGAAACAGGCGATGACCCGAAGATTGGGAAGCCGGTCCATGAGGTCCTTGTCGATCGTCCCTTTTGCATTCGAGGCAATGCCGAACACGGTTTCATCGATACTGTCTTTCGGCTGGGAGCGCCAGGAGGCGGGCCCGATGACATTGAACTGCCGCCGCAGGGCATCTTCCGCCGTCTCAGGAAGGGGTGACAGTTGCAGGATATTCATATCTCGCTCCAATGATAGCGTTTTCACATTGTCGGCAAATTTACTCGCAGGCTGCCGACTATAAAACGGCTTCGTCCGGATGGAAGCGATTTCCAAGTATGTCGAACGTATTGGCTTTTCCTGCCCGTGCGATCTCTCTATCATCCGGCTCGAATTCAGATGGAGCCGTCAGGTGCAGCGGAAGCGGCAAGAACAGAAAAATACTAGGGCCAAGATGGCTGACGTTGCCAAACTGGCCGGCGTTTCCAATACGACTGTCTCTAGGGTGTTGCGTAATCCCGAAATGGTCTCGCAGGATGTGCGGGAGCGTGTCGCCGCCGCCATGGAGCGGCTGTCGTACGTGCCGAACTTTTTTGCCGGCGGTCTCTCCGCAACGCAGAGCCGGATCATTGGGCTTATTATTCCCTCAGTGCGGAACACCGCGTTTGCAGTCATGGTCGAGGAAGTGACGGAGCTCTTGAGCCGGCAAGGCTACTATACCCTCATCGGCCATAGCAATTATTCTTCCACGGAAGAGGAACGGATCGTCGTCAACTTCCTGTCCTGGTCTCCTGCTGGCGTGATCCTAGTTGGAAACCAGCATTCACGGCCCACCATAACCTCACTTCTGACAGCCAATATCCCGGTCATAGAGACCTGGGAACGAGACGCCTCGATTGACTGTGCCGTCGGCTTTTCCCATCGCGAGGTCGGCGAAAAGGTGGCGCGGTATTTCTTCGGAATCGGGTGTCGTAAGGTGGCCGTTGTCGGTTCCGCGGCCGATATCGATCCACGCGCGGGAAAAAGGACGAGCGCCTTCAGGCAAGCGGCACTGGAACTCCGAATGACGGGCGTTTTGGATGTGACGGCCAACGGGCGCGCGAGCCCGGAAGGTGGTGCCGAAGGCCTTAGCGAAGTGTTGCGGCTTCAGCCGGACACGGAGGCGGTGTTCTTTTCAAACGATGCGTTGGCCCTCGGAGGGCTCTTCGAATGTCAACGACGCGGCATCCGAGTGCCGGGCGATCTCAAACTCTGCGGCTTTGGCGATCTGCCTTTTTCCTCTCAAAGCGTGCCGACGATCAGCACGATCCGTCCGCCGAGGGCGGAAATCGCGGCGAAGGCGGTCGAGATGCTGCTCACGCTGATCCGTGGTGAGGAACCCGTCTCCAGGAAAATAGACGTAGGGTTCGAACTTGTGGTGCGCGGAAGTGGTTGATGCTGTGGACGATAGTTTGGCGTCCGGGGTTGTCCCTGGTGGATGGTGATGGGCATGGGGAGAGTGGCATGGGTTTCGAAGTCGCGCTCGATATCAGGGCGGAACTCGGAGAATCTCCGGTTTGGTCGCGTCAGGACGGCGTTCTTTATTTTATCGATATCAGCGGAAGGAGACTGCATTCCTTCGAACCCGCGTCCGGCGTTCACGTCGCAGCTTCCGTTCCGGAGGATATTGGCTGCATAGGCTTGCGACCGGGCGGCGGTTTTGTCGCCGGCCTGAGAAGCGGACTTTGGCTGCTGGATCGCAATGGCAAACTAGAACGGAAACTGGCCGACAATCCGGAAGACAACGCGTCAAGTCGTTTCAACGACGGCAAGATCGACCCTGCGGGCCGCATGGTCCTCGGCACAATCGACGAGAAGCGTGTAGGCGGCCTGGCGAACCTCTACCATTATAGCGATAGCGATCTTCGAGTGCTGGTACCAGGCATCACCGTGTCGAACGGAATCGCGTTTTCGCCGGATGGACAGACGCTGTATTATGCCGACTCGCCAAAGAGCACGGTCTGGAAATGTCCCTACGATCCGTCGACAGGTAGAATTGGACCGAGCGCGGTATTTCTTCGGACAGAGAGTGATGAAGGTCGGCCGGATGGTGCGGCAGTCGATTCCGAGGGATGTTATTGGATAGCGCTCTTCAATGGCGGCAGGATACGGCGCTATGATCCGGACGGGACGATGATGGAAGAACATTTTTTGCCTGCGCGCTGTCCGACAATGATCGCTTTTGGGGGTGGGGATCTAAGAACCCTTTACGTCACGACTGCGCGCGTGGGACGGTCCGAAGCGGAACTCGTTAAATTCCCCCATTCGGGAAGTCTGTTCAGCATGCCGGTCCCGGTCTCGGGGCTGCCGGCGACCCTGTTTGACGAACGTTCTTAGAAGCTTCTGGCCTGAATTCTCGCAGCAGCCTCAAGCGCGATTTGCTCGACCTCGTTATCGATAGAGACGGTCATAACACCGTCTTCGCCCGACGGGTTTTCCAGCGTGGCAAGCTGGGTTGCCAACAGAGAAGGCGGCATGAAATGCCCTTCTCGCGCGGTCATGCGGGCTTTGAGGAGCTCCGATGTCCCATCCAGGAAAATGAATGCGAGACGTTGTTCCTGACCGCGCCTGAGATGCTGTCGGTAGTCACGCCGAAGTGCGGAGCAGGAGACAACGATGGATTGCCTTTCGTTGACCACGTGGGTGATCTTGTTTCAAACCAAGTCCAGCCAAGGCCATCGATCTTCATCCGTCAGCGGTACACCTTCGGACATTTTCTGAACGTTGGACAGAGGGTGCAATTCATCCCCTTCAACGACCTCGCAGGCGAGCAACTGGGCGAGCCGCTTTCCAACCGACGACTTTCCGCATCCGCTGACGCCCATGACGACGATTGCATGGATCTGTTGTCCGGGCATCTTGCCTCTCCCGAATGCGATCACCAGGGAAGAATTTGGCCATTGTAATTGTAAAAGGCGCCAGTCTGATGCGGTCCGCACTCCTCGATCACGCCGCGCATGCGCTCAACACTTTCTTTAGCCGAGAGACCGGCTACGTCGGCGCCCACGACTTTGCCGGGATGCAGACCGATGACGCAGATCTGCCGAGGCCCGAGATCGATCGCCAGGCTTTTCATGATCATGTTGAGACCCGCCTTACTGGAGCGGTAAGCATATGATCTTCCGGTATTATTAAGGGAGATTGAGCCCATACGGCTGGAGATGAACGCGATGACCTTCTGCTCGCTACTCGCGACATGCCCGGCAAATGCCCTTGAAACAACAAAAGGCGCGATCAGGTTTACCTCCAGCATCTTGCGCCAGAGCACCATGTCGGTCTCGTCGAGCACCGGATGTGGGCCGGGAATGCCGGCATTGTTGACGAGTACATCGATCGTGGTGCCTTCGAGTGTGTCAGCGAGCCGCACGACGGCGGCTTCATCGGTCACGTCCAACCTGACAAGATCGACATTCGAACCGAACGTCTGGCGGCCGGCTAGCTGATCGGGGTCAAGGCAGGTGGCGATAACATGATTACCCTTGCTCGCATATTGTAATGCGAATTCCTGTCCAAGGCCGCGATCGCAGCCAGTAATCAGCACTGTCGCCATCAGCTGTCCGACTTTCATTCAAATTCTGCACGCCGATGGTAGCGTTTTCATGCAACGCGTCAAGATGGAAATTGCGTTGACTATTCAGCGAAATCTATTTAGAAACGAGAGATGGAAGCGTTTCCAAAATTACATCGGGCGTCGTTGTGAAGCCACCCTTATCCCGCCGTCCCAAAATGGCCGATGTCGCGCGCATGGCAGGCGTCTCTCTGACGACCGTGTCGCGCTCCTATCGCGAGCCGCACGCGGTTTCGGGAAAGATCCGGCAACGGATTTCTGATGCTGCGCAAGCACTTGCCTATGTGCCGAATGTGATGGCGGGCAGCCTCGCCGCAAAACGCAGTCGCACAGTGGCAGTGGTAGTTCCGACGCTCAACAATTCCGTTTTCGCATTAATGCTCGAAGAGCTTAGTGGTGTTCTCAACCGCCAGGGCTATCAGGCAATGGTTGCATCCAGCGATTACTCCCCGGATCGCGAGGAAGACCTCGTCAAATCGCTTCTCTCTTGGTCGCCGGCGGGTATCGTGCTTGTGGGTCGGCATCACTCGCGAGGCACCCTGAGACTGTTGGTGGAAGACGGCCTGCCGGTCGTGGAGGTCGGCGAATTCCTGGAAGGCGCCATCGACAGCAATATCGGCTTCTCCCACCGCGACGTCGGCCGACGAGTTGCAAGGCATTTCGCTTCATCCGGTATCCGGCATCTCGGTCTTGCGCTTGTGGCGCTGCCGGGCGATCATCGCGCCGAAGATCGAGGTCAAGGTTTTCGGGACGTCGCGCGCGACGAAGGACTTCACCTTGAGGAATTTCTCCTTCAGGAGCGTGCCTCATCCAAAGCGGGAGCGGCGGCATTTGCCGACCTGATGAGCCGGCCGCAGCGTCCTCAAGCGATCTTCTTCTCCAACGACATGCTTTGCCTCGGCGCACTTTTTGAAGCCGGTCGCCGGGGCATTCGCATCCCGGACGAACTGAAGCTCTGCGGCTACGGGGACTTTGATTTCTCGGCCGAAGCGTCACCATCGTTAAGCTCTGTACGTCCCCCCGATCGCGAGATCGGCCGGCAAGCCGGCGAGCTTCTGCTGCAAAGGTTCCGGGGCGAAGGCGCGCCGGTTTCAATCAATCTCGGTTTCGAGCACATCATCCGCGCGTCCGGCTAGGTGAGCCAAGGACGCCGTCAATCGTTGGAGGAATGGGTGACCAAGTCGCAAAAACGCCCGAATATAATCTTCGTCATCACGGACCAGCAGCGCTTCGACACGATTGCGGCCGGTGGTTTCCCCTATATGAAGACCCCGACGCTCGACCGAATGGTAAGAGAAGGCACTTACTTTCGCCAGACCTATGTCACTTCGCCGTCCTGCGCGCCGTCGCGTGCGAGCCTTTTCACCGGTGTCTATCCGCATACAAACGGCGTGTTCCGTAACGATGAGCCTTGGGCATTCAGCTGGGTTCAACAGCTCGCGGAATCCGGCTATCGCTGTGTCAACATCGGCAAGATGCATACTTCGCCTTTCGAAGATTCCTTCGGCTTTCATGAAAGGCACGTCGTCGAGAACAAGGACCGCGCCACGGCCCGCCTGCCATTCTTCCTCGACCATTGGGATAAGGCGATCTGGGCCCGCGGTTTCGAAAAACCGAGTCGTGTAACCTATCGCCGGCGGGAAGATTACCGCTCCTCGCTCGGCGCCTTCGTCTGGGAACTGCCAGAGGAGCTTCACTCCGACAATTTTGTTCCTGAGTTTGCGCAGATGTGGCTCGATTCCTATAAGGGAACAGAGCCGTTCTTCCTGCAGGTTGGCATACCCGGTCCGCATCCGCCCTATGATCCGACCCAGGAATATCTCGATCTTTATGCGGATGCAGACCTGCCGGAGGCCATCCTCAGCGATGAGGACAATGCCGGGCAGCCGGCCGCTTTGAAGAAACTTCGCGAGCAGCACCTTGCGGTCGATCACGACGCGGTCGTCCATCTGCCCCATCCGTCAAAGGAGCAGTTGCGTCGGCAACGGCAGCACTACTTCGCGAACGTCTCCATGATCGACGCTCAGATGGCCAAGCTCATTGAAGCCGTCGAGCGACGCGGGGTGCTGGAGGATACGATCTTCATATTCACCTCCGATCATGGAGACAGCCTGAACGACCACGGCCACAGCCAGAAATGGTCGATGTATGAGCAGAGCGTCCGTGTTCCGGCAATCGTGTGGTCGCCAGGCCGGGTCGCGCAGGGGAGGGTGGTCGACGATCTCGTCTCGCTCTTCGATTTTGCGCCGACTGTTCTTGAGCTTGTCGGCCTGCCGGTACCCAACTGGATGGAGGCGCAATCGCTGCTGTCCTACTTGAAAGGCGAGGAATGCGAACCGAGAAAATTTGTCTTTTCAGAGCATGCCGGCGATCGCATCTTTAGCGGCACCGAGTTCATGACGATGATCCGCAGCCAGCGCTACAAACTCGTCCATTTCGTCGACAGCGACGAGGGGCAATTGTTCGACATGGAATTCGATCCCAAAGAAATGAACAATCTCTGGAATGATCCGGCTCACCAGGGGACCAAACAGGAGCTTATCGCCGAAATTCTGAAATGGCGCATCAGGGGCACGCTGAAGACTCAAGGCTGGACGCTCGCGAGCGTGAAGCTGGGATCCAATTCAGGGCGCACTCCGATCAACGATGCCCATCAGGACGGCGATTGACGGTGAGTGGCCCCTCCTTGAAAGGGAGGGGTGTAAGATGACCATCTGGCCCACGTGCCCGCCTGCAAGGCGGACGAGGCTGCAACCGAATTTCAAATCGTAGCGAACGGGCGCCGGCAAAGGTGACGATCTATCTTCCTATCGCCGAACTCTCGGTCAACATTCTCATCATATTGGGCATGGGAGGTGCCGTTGGTTTCCTTTCCGGGATGTTCGGGGTTGGAGGCGGTTTTTTGATCACTCCCCTGCTGATCTTCTACAACATTCCACCGGTCGTTGCGGTTGCGACCGGTGCAAACCAGGTCGTGGCGTCGTCGGTGTCCGGCGCCTTGACCCATTTCCGCCGTGGTACGGTCGATTTAAAGATGGGATCCATCCTTCTGGTTGCCGGTCTGTTTGGCGCGACCTTGGGGAGTTTTATTTTCGCGCTCCTTCGCCGACTCGGTCAGTTGGATCTGGCCATTTCTCTTCTCTATGTCGTGCTGCTTGGCACCGTCGGATCCCTGATGCTGATCGAAAGCGTTCAGGCACTGAGGTCATCTCGAAATCCTGTTCCGTCGAAAATCAGAGTGCGGCAGCATAACTGGATCCATCGCCTGCCGTTGAAGGTCAGATTCCGGCGGTCAAAACTTTATCTGAGCGCGATCCCGGTAGCCGCGCTAGGCTTTGTTATTGGGATACTCACCTCGGTCATGGGTGTCGGGGGCGGCTTCATCCTGGTTCCAGCCATGATCTACCTGCTTCGGGTTCCAACCAATGTCGTGGTTGGTACCTCCCTGTTCCAGATCATCTTTGTGTCAGCCTATACCGTCGTCATCCAGGCCGTCACAAATCGGTCCGTCGATATTGTGCTTGCGTCGGTCTTGATGATCGCCGGAGTGCTGGGCGCGCAATACGGCGTCCGCGTAGGCCAGAAACTACGCGGTGAGCAGCTTCGCGCGTTGTTGGCCCTATTGGTGCTGGCCGTCGGAGTGCGGTTGCTGGTCGACCTTCTGCTGGCCCCGTCCAATATCTACTCCGTCGTCCCAACGGCAGGCTTCTGATGGTACAGGCAACTCTATTGGCCGCAGTCGCTTTTGTGTCGCTCGCGTTTTCCGCTGCCGCTCAATCCGGTGAACCAGCGCCTGTCATTGGCAGAGAAGCCCTTGAGATTGGTACATCCACCAATGAGATCATGATTGCCTCTGACTTCCGTGGCGCTGAGATTACCATTTTCGGAGCAATTCTTGGATATGATCAGAACCTCCTTCAGCAAAAACGCTATAATCTGGTCGTCGCGCTGGAAGGCCCCAAGCGCAACCTGACGGTTCGCAAGAAAGAACGTGTTCTGGGCGTCTGGATCAATACGAAAAGCGTCGATTTCAGCGCTGTGCCTTCAGTCTATTCATTATCGACCACAGACGGGGTGGCTGATCTTGGACTCGATAGCCGCGCTGCCCAGATCGGCCTTGGTTCGGATCAACTGCCATTGATGTCTCGTTACGACGCCGGTGGCGTCGGCTCTACCGATGAATATCAGCAGGCTTTCCTGCAATTAAACAAGGCCTCTGGAGCATTTCAGACAGTAGCGGGTGGGGTGGAGTTTCTGGGTTCAAGTCTCTTCAAATCGCGAAGTTTGCTTCCTGCCAACACCCCTCCTGGAGTCTACGTCGTCCGCGCGCAGTTATACCGCGACAAAAACCTAATCGTTTCTCGAACGAAACCAATTCGGATCCGCAAGGCCGGTTTTGAACAAGGGATTGCCGACGCAGCTGTGCGGCAACCGTTGATCTATGGCCTGTCGGCTGTTCTCACGGCGCTGCTGACCGGCTGGATGGCCTCATTACTCTTCAGAAAAGATTGACGAGGCCTATTCCTCTTTACCACATAGGGAACAGATCTTTGGTGGTGAGACGATCAAAATTATCTTTGGTGCGTGACATTTTTCCCGTCTCCCGAAGATGAGGAAGGTCCCCTCCGAGCGAACCGTGTTGCGGCTTCAACTCGCTCAGAGATGTCGTTTCGGTGACATCCACATCCTGTCGATCATAATTTCTGAAGCAAGAGCAAATGCATCTGAGTATTTTCATTTCAGCACCCTCCCTTATGCCTTTTTGACGTTGAAGAAAGTCCTCAAAGCGTCTCCCCAACTGCCTCCCGGCGGCGGCGATCAAGTTCCTCGCTATACCGGCGCAGCGTATGGGCTTCACTCAATTGGCCAATTATTCGACGCTCGATGATATTGTTGACGACGACAAGCGCCTCACTGCGGGTTTTCTCGAAGATCGTTGCCGCCTGTCTTGCGTTCATCTGCGGCTGGAGAAACTCGTTGCGATATCGAATAAATTTCTCCAGTGTCCCGGCCTCCTCGCCGGACGTTACATCGCGGTAAACTTCCGGAACGAGTATTATGCCGATGTACCGGTCGTCGTCATCGACCAGAATGGCTCTTTGCGTGGAGCCAAGCGGAAACGCTGCGCGAAACTCCTGCAATGAAATACCTGCCTTTGCCTTCTTCACGTCCGGGCGCATCAGCTTATCGACTGTCAAATTGCGTATCCAGCCGATATCGTGGGCACTGCGGATGCTCTCGCCGCGAAGATGAAAGCGCCAGGTGGCGAAGGAGTAACCGAAGGTCGTCCTTACAACGAGTGACGACGTGATCACGGCAGCGAGCACCAGGGCGGTAATCGGAAAGTCGCCGGTGATTTCCAAAGCGAGAAATGTCATCGTCAGCGGGCCACCGATCAAAGCCACCGCGAGTGAACTCATGCCCACAACGGCGTGGACAGTCGGCGTAAGGGAGCCGCCGATGGTCAGATCCATCGGGACGGCAAAGATTTTGCCGAGCAGCGCGCCCATGAAAAGGGATGCGAAGAAAAGGCCACCGCGAAACCCGGAGCCGATCGATACGGCAGAAGCAGTCGCCTTAAGGACGAAAATGAAAGCAAGCGCGACGACGCTGCTCTCGGTTTCCAAATTGAGATGAAGTGCGCCATGGCCGGCGGACAGCACCTGCGGGGTGACCATAGCCAAGAGGCCCACAACGGTGCCTCCTAGCGCCGGGCGGATAGCAGCATGGATCGAACTCTTGCGCGCAAGCTGCTCGGTTAAGGCGACACCCTTCATGATCAAGATGCCGATACCAGCACAGCATGCGCCAAGCAGGATGGCGGGCAAAAAATCTCGTGGTGCAATGACTCCTATGTCGCCAATTTCGATAAGAAACGTGTCTCCAGCCAGAGTTCGTGCGACAATGGTCGCAAGAATGGCGGCAACCACCACCGGTGCGAGGGCAACGGTACTGTAGGTACCGATAATAAGTTCGAACGCATAAAATGAGCCTGTCAGCGGTGCGTTGAAGGCTGCCGCAATGGCGCCGGCCGCGCCGCAGCCGACCAGGACGCGTAGATCTTCCCTTCGAAAATTAAGCCGATGTCCGAGCTTAGACGCGATTCCTGATGAGAGTTGGGTATAGCCCGCTTCCAAACCCACCGAAGCTCCAAACCCATTGGAAATCAGGTTCTGACCAGCAACGATGACACTGTCGGTCAGCGATATGCGGCCGCCGTAGAGCGCGTTGGCTTCAATCGGATCGACGATTGGGCGATTGCGCCGCTTACGCAGAACGAGGAACACCAAG
The DNA here is from genome assembly GCF_964254135.1 of Neorhizobium tomejilense. Classification (NCBI taxonomy): domain Bacteria; kingdom Pseudomonadati; phylum Pseudomonadota; class Alphaproteobacteria; order Hyphomicrobiales; family Rhizobiaceae; genus Neorhizobium; species Neorhizobium tomejilense. Next base: position 1,637,176 of record NZ_CAXUSO020000002.1, on the reverse strand, counting down.
CCCATAACTATTCCTCCGGCGATCGGCGCGCAGAGCAGCAGCAGCTTGTCGTCAATCGTTGAAGAGCTCAGCCACTCGTTATGGGATATGCCGAAAATCATGCTGTGAAGGGCCTTCGAGATCCAGCTCATGCCACATACCGCAACACCTGATGCGATGCCGATCAACGCCGCGCAAGCGATCAGACCGAACTCGCTGCCCCTGGCGAAAACCTTCCGTTTGAAAAGCTTGAAGCGAACCTTTGATGCGTGAATCAAGCTGGCTAAGATAGCGGTCTGCATTTTATGCGCTACTGCGTTGTGGACTTTGCCGGGGAACGCGGACCAGGCTTGCCCGCGGCAAACTTGGTCCTGCGTCTTCCGGTAGCTCGCGATCAGATTCTTGTATAATAGCGTTGAGGCGCTTACCGATTTCCAAAAGTTATCAGCGAGACTACGTGACACATCAACGTGGACGCTGCGTGCTCTCGCGCACCATCAAGCTCCACTCGACTGTCGTCGCTCTCGGCGGCGCACCATCGATCCTAGCAATGATGGCATCGGCCGTGGCTTTGCCGATGCGTTCGCGGTCGGGCCGGATTGTGGTCAGCGAGGGCGTCATGCAACTGGCCGCCTCGTTGTCCCCGAAAGCAATCACGCCGATATCTTCCGGTATTCTCCTGCCGAGCCGTCTCGCCTCATTCAGCACGCCGAAAGCGACGACGTTGCTGTTGCAGACAATTGCGTCGATCTCCGTATGGTTCTTCAGAAGGTCGGCGGCAAGCCGTTCCCCCAGTTCTGGACTGCCGTTCTGCTGGGTCGTGTGCCTTACGATGTCGGGAAGGCCGGCTTCGGCCGCCGCAGCCTGCACGCCGCTTAGGCGTTTCTGGGCGCGCTTGTCGTTATCACGGACACTGCCGACAAAGGCGATGCGTCGGTAACCTTGCTCTATCAGATGCTGAGCTTGGGCGAATCCGACTCGGGCATGGTCGAACCCGACAGCGGTGTCGATCACCGCGCCGCCGGTATCCCACATCTCGATGATCGGAACGCCGGAAGCCTTGAGCAATTCCACCACCTTGGGTGGGTGATCCACGCCGATGATGGCAACCGCGGCCGGTCGCCAGCTGAGGAGCGAACGGACCAGCCGCAGTTCCTGGTCCGCATCATAGCGGGTATTGGCGAGCATCACCTGCAGGTCATGCTCGAGAAGTGCCGATTGCAAGGCATCTATGATGCTGGCGAATTCCGAATAGTAGAGTGAGGTCACGACGACGCCTACAATGTCCGACCGCGTGCCGGAAAGCCCACCGGCAAGCCGGTTCGGCACATAGTTCAACTCGTCCATGGCCGCGTTGATACGGTTGCGAAGCTCGATCCGCACCGTCTTTGGCGCCCGTATGGGGCCGCCAATGCAGCCGCATAGATGTTGTTAGGGAGGACGTAGCAAGGGGGCCAACTATGCCAGCTGCACCGGCTCATGCCGACCTGACCGGTGAGAGCCAGGATACGCTTTTTGGCGATATGTTTACCCGTGCCGTGATTGGGAAACATATCGGTGACCTGGTTCTCTCGATGAAGGAATGTCGTTGGTGACCGAGTTTCCGGCGATGGACCGACGGGGGCACGTATGCATTGCTGACTGTTGTTCGCCGCATCGGGTTCGTTTTTCGCCTCCCCCAAAAGTGGAGATGTACTGAGGCTGCTCAAATGGCACATGGCGAGCTTGACAAACGGGGAAAACCCAGCGACGCTAAATCTAGCGAGCGCTCGGTATAATTACGCGCTTGATGACCGGAGGAGGCAGGCGCGTCGCGCCTGTTCGGTCGCACTCGGGAGGAAGATTGATGACCAACAGGATTTTGCCTGCAATTCGCCATGCCCGCCCCATCGGCGGGATGATTTTCTCGACCGTTCTGGCCTTTGGTCTCTGTGCCACCGTTCCGGCGAAAGCCCAGGATAGCAAGCCGGTTCGTGGCGGTTCAATTACGGTCTCGCAGACGGCGGACGCCCAGCCACGCAACATCCTGACACTGCGTGCCGGCAATTCGCCTTGGGTGAAGAACGTCTTCGAAACGCTGACCCAGACCGACCCCAAGACCTTCGAAGTCAAACCTCTGCTCGCCAAGTCCTGGAAAGTGGCCGCCGATGGACTTTCGATGGATATCGTGCTGCGCGACGACGTGACATTCCATACCGGCCGCAAGATGACGTCCGACGATGTGAAATTCACACTGGAGTCCATGGCCCTGCCGGAAACGGCCGCTCAGGTCGGCTTCATCGCCAAGGAATTCCAGAGCATCGACGTCACCAGTCCGACGACGCTGACGATCAAGTTCAAGAAGCCGCTCGCCAACATCTTCGACCTGTTCGAAGAGGCCAATGTCATCGACAAGGAAACCTATGCCAAGCGCGAGGACGGTTCCCAGGTGATCGGCACCGGCCCGTTCAAGTTCGCCAAATGGACGCCGGGCGCCTCGATCATGCTGGAGCGCTATACCGGTTACCGCGACAAGAACCTGCCCTATCTCGACTCGATCGAATTCGCGATCATCACCGATAGCACCGCATCGGTTTCGGCGCTGCGCAGCGGCCGTTCCGGCATGGCGACGGGACTTTCGCAGAACGACCTCGTCGAGTTCGAGGGCAACCCGCAATACCAGTTCCTGAATTCCGGCGGTGCTATCTATCCGTTTGGCGTCAATGTTACCAAGCCGCCGTTCGACAAGAAGGAAGTGCGCCAGGCACTCGGTTATGCGATCGACCGCCAGCGTATCAACGAACAGGTATTTGGCGGTATCGGTACTCCGACCGATCTCTTCTGGGGTGTCGGCTCGCCGGGTTATGGTGAGGAGCAGGCGAACCGCTACAGCTATGATCCGGCGAAGGCCAAGGCGCTGATCGAGAAGGCTGGCGCCACGGGCGCCAAGGTGCCGATCATCGTGCCCTCCATCCCGGCGAATCGGAGTATTTTCGAGATCGTTCAGAATAATCTCAAGGAAATCGGGCTTGCGCCGGAAGCAGTGGTCCTCGACGTTGCGGATTTCGACAAACGGCAGGTTGCAGGCGATCTAGGCCCGGCCTTCCTGCTGATCCATGGCCAGGTCGGTTTCAGCACGGCGACGCTGCTTTCTTCGCTTCCATCGCTCCGCCAGGGCAACCCGTCCGGCTTGTGGACCGACCAGTATGTCACCCTGCGCAATGCGGTAACGGCGGCCAATTCGCCGGACGCCACCGACAAAGCAGTGAAGGCGCTTTCGGAGTATATGCTCGACGAGGCGTTTAGCCTCTCCCTGCTGCAGACGCCGGGCCAGACGATCCTCTCGGGTACGCTGAAGGGCGTCAAGACGACTCTTCGTTCGCAGATGCTTTATGGCGAGGCTTATCTGGCCGAGTGAGATGCTGACCTTCCTCCTCAAGAAATTCCCTTCAGTGGCGATGGTGGCGATCGCGAGTTCGCTCATTGCCTTCATCCTGCCGCGACTGGCGCCGGGCGATCCAGCCGTGGCGCTGGCGGGATCAGATGCGAGCCCGGAACAGCTTGCTGCGATACGCGAACAGATCGGCCTCAACGGGCCGCTCTACGAACAATATTTCAGCTGGATCTGGAACCTGCTGCATGGCGATCTGGGACGGTCCTTCGCCATGCGCCGGCCGGTCTCGACGCTGATCCTCAGCCGCCTGGAAAGCACGATCGAGCTTGCCACGCTGGCGCTGGTGCTGATGATCGCCATCGGCTTCACGCTCGGCATCCTGTCGGCAACGTTGCGCCACCAGTCCACCAGGGCAGGGCTCGACATTCTCAACACTGTCTGCCTCGCGACGCCGCCCTTCTTGACCGGCCTGCTTTTGATCCTGCTGCTCGGCATTGCCTTCCCGATCCTGCCTGTCAGCGGTGAGATCGGCCTGCTGCGCGACCCGTTGAAGGGGCTGCAGTTCCTCATCCTGCCGGCCTTCGCGCTCGCGCTGCCGCAGGCGGCGGTTGTCGCCAGGCTTTTGAACACAGCGATCAATTCGGTGCGCGGTGAAGACTTCATCGATCTTGCCAAGGCAAAGGGCGTGCCGCCGGGCCGACTGATGCGCCGGCACCTGCTGCGCAACAGCCTCGGCCCTGCGATCGTCGCGATCGGACTTAGAGCCGGCGAACTGCTCGGCGGCGCGATCGTCATCGAGGCGATATTCGCCCGCAACGGGCTGGGCCAGCTTGCGGTCTCCAGTGTCCAGAACCGCGACTATCTGGTGCTGCAGGCGCTGATCCTCGGCGCGGTGCTGATTGCGGTGCTGATACAGCTTTTGTCCGAGATCGCCATCGCCGCGCTCGATCCGCGCATCCGGCTGGAGAGTTGACCATGGCCGCACCGCAAGCGAAGCCTATCCATCGCCACTGGTTCAATCCGTCGATCGCCCGCTACATGGAGGCGTTCACCACGACGCGCGGCATTGCGGCGCTGACGGTGATCATTCTCATCTCGGCGCTTGCCTTTCTGGCTCCGCTTATCTTTCCAGGCGGCTACGACATCCAGTCGCGGGAATCGTTGCGGGGGCCGTCGCTCGTGCATTTCTTCGGCACCGACGAACTCGGCCGCGATCTTTTCGTGCGCAGCATCTACGGGCTAAGGTCGGACCTGACGCTGGTTTATTGTGCGGTGCCTGTCAGCATGGTGGCAGGCACGCTGCTTGGGTTGATCGGGGCAGTTTCGCCAAGACTCGGCAATTTCGTGCAGCGTTGCCTCGATATCATCGTGGGCTTTCCGGGGCTCATCCTCGGCATCTGCGTCGTGCTGGTGCTCGGCGCCGGTTGGACGGCGCTGTTGGTTGCGATCGTCATTTCCGGTCTGCCAAGCTTCGGACGCCTTGCCCGCGCCACGCTGCTCGCCCAGCAACAGCGGGAATACGTCATCGCGGCTCGCACGCTGGGCGTCGGTAAATGGCAGATCATGGTCCGCCACATCTTGCCGAACGCCATCGACCCGATCATCGTACAAGGCGCCGTCTTTGTCGTTTCGGCGATCTTCATCGAGGCGGCGCTCAGCATCGTCGGGCTTGGATTGCAGCCGCCGGAACCGTCACTCGGAACGCTGCTCAACAACGGCATGCGCTATATCAGCCGTGCGCCGACTTATGTGCTCGGTCCGACCGTCATCCTCATCCTCGTCGCGCTTGCCTTCAGCATGCTGGCCGACGCCTTGAACGCCACGGTGAACCGCAAATGACCGACATTTCAGTCCAGTCCGTTGCGCCGCTGTTGAATGTCGAGGGCCTGTCCGCCTCCTTCGCCGGCCGGCATACGAATATCGGCATCATCGACAACGTCTCCTTCGAGGTGAAACCGCGACGGGTTCTCGGCATCGTCGGCGAATCCGGTTCCGGCAAGTCGGTCACAGTACGCTCGGTCCTCGGCATGCTGCGCCATCCCGGCCGGATCGATACCGGCAAGGTGATGTTCAACGGCCGTAATCTCGTCGGCATGCCGGAAACCGAGATGCGCAAGATCCGCGGCAAGGATATCGCCATGATCTTTCAAGACCCGCAGGCGGCGCTGAACCCGGTGATGACTGTCGGTGAACAGATCGCCGAGGCGCTTGTCGTCCATGGCGCAGGCCGAGCGGCGGCGAGCGAGCGGGCCTTCGAATTGCTGCGACAGGTCGGCATTCCAGACGTGGAACGCAATTTCGACCAGTATCCGCACCAGTTTTCCGGCGGCATGCGCCAGCGCGTGGTGATCGCCATCGCGCTTGCCAACAAACCTTCGCTGCTGATCGCCGACGAACCGACCACCGCGCTCGACGTGACGATCCAGGCGCAGATCCTGCGGCTTCTCTGCGATCTCAAGGACGAGCTCGGCCTGTCGATCATCATGATCACCCACGACATGGGCGTGGTGGCGGAACTCTGCGACGATCTCGTCGTCATGTATGGCGGTCGGGTGGTGGAGTGCGGCACGGTAGCCGATGTCTTCTCCGCACCGCGCCATCCCTATACAGCGGCGCTGCTGCATTCCGTACCGCGCATCGACAGCGATACCGGTAGCCAGTTGCGTGCCATTCCCGGCTCGCCGCCGACACCGGCGCGGCTTCCCTCCGGCTGCGCCTTCCACCCGCGCTGCCGCTTCGCGATCGACCGATGCCGCACGGACGTGCCGAAGCTGGAGGTTCTGGTGCCCGGCCATTCCGCCGCCTGCTGGGTGAGCGCGGCCACTGGCATGCCCATCGTGCCGGAAGAGGAAGGTCTTGTGCGCAAGGCCCGGCGGACCGTTTCGGCCGAGCCTGTCCTGCGGGTCGAGAACCTCAAGACGGACGTCAACCGCGGTTCGGGTTCGTTCTTTTCCAAGGCCAAGCCGATCTTTGCGGTGGACGGCGTATCGCTTGAAATCCGGCCCGGAGAAACGCTCGGTCTTGTCGGTGAATCCGGTTGCGGCAAGTCCACGCTGTCGCGCACCATCGTCGGCATCAATCCCGTTGCCGAAGGCCGGATCACTGTCGCCGGCCGCGATGTCAGTGCGATGGTTCAGGAGGATCGCGACACGATCACCCGAACCATCCAGTATGTCTTCCAGGATCCGTTCGCTTCGCTCAATCCGCGCCGCAGTATCGCCCAGTCGCTCGGCGAAGCGCTGGGCGTCGCCGGCGTCCACGGCGAGAAAGCGCGGCAGCGCTCGGTCGAATTGCTGCAGCGGGTCGGGTTGAACGAGGATTTCCTCGAACGTTACCCTTACGAGCTTTCCGGCGGTCAGCGCCAGCGCGTCGGCATTGCGCGAGCGCTCGCCACCGAGCCGAAACTTCTGATCTGCGACGAGCCGGTCTCGGCGCTCGACGTCTCGATCCAGGCGCAGATCATCAACCTCCTGGAGGAACTGCGCGACGAACTGGGGCTCGGTTACCTGTTCATCGCCCACGACCTTTCGGTGGTGCGCCATATCAGCGATAATGTCGCGGTGATGTATCTCGGCAAGATCGTCGAGATCGGCACGGCCGAGCAGGTCTACGGCTCTCCGCAGCATCCCTATACGGCGGCGCTGATTTCCTCGACGCCGGAACCGGTGCTCGATGCGCCGCAGGAGAAGATCGTGCTTGCCGGCGATATGCCCAGCCCGGCCAACCCGCCGAGCGGCTGCCGTTTCCGCACCCGCTGTCCGATCGGCCCCGCCTATTTTCCGGAGCGGGAAATCTGTTCCACCAGTTCGCCAAGCCTCCAGGAAACTGGTAGCGGACAGAAGGCTGCCTGTCATTTTGCGGGTACGCCTTTGCAGATCCGGACGGGGAGATGAGGTCGGGCATGGAGAAGAAAGCGACGCGCAAAAGCCCAAGGGGAGACAGCAGGCGGCGGGCGATCCTGGATTCGGCGCTGCGGCTTTTCTCCGAGCGAGGCTTCAACTCCGCCAGCATTGCCGATATTGCCGCCGACGTCGGCATGACGCAGGCCGGCATGCTGCATCATTTTCCGTCGAAGGCCGCATTGCTTCTGGCCGTGCTGCAGGAGCGCGAGGAGCGAAACCAGAAGGCCAAATCGGAAAGTTTGGAGCGGGGCTTCGACTATTTAAGCACATTTCTACGAACGCTTCACACCAACGAACGAACACCAATTCTTGTACAGCTTTTTGCGATTCTATCGGCCGAAAGCATCGTTCAGGACCATCCGGCCCACGACTGGTTTGTCGAGCGGTATCGAGAGGTGGCGGCCTCCATGACCAGTGAGTTGGCGGCGGTTTTCGATCAGAGTAAGCTTCCAGCCGGAATGACCCTCGAAACATTTGCACGTTGGATCATTGCGGTAGCTGACGGCGTGCGACTCCAGTGGCTTCTGGATCCGACGGCTGTCAGCCGCGAGGCATCAATGATCCAGTTCTTCAACATCCTCCGCCCCTATATGCGAGACCCGGATATGCACATTTCGCTGGACGAGCCGAGCCAGGAAAAACGCCGATGACCGATGCCGTTCTCGCCTGCTGCTGCGCCGCTTCACACGAGCGGGAAGGCGAGGTCGTGCCGGCCGGGATAAAGCCGCAGACGTCCGGTGCGCGCCCGATCCACCGGGAAGCGGAGCCGCCTGGCGGTACTTTCCTGATGGGCGATCCTTTCGGTGAAGGTTATGCAGCGGATGGCGAGAAGCTTGTCCACGAGGTGTCGCTCGGGGCCGGCATCATGCCAATCTCTGGCAAGGCACCTTTCCGACCCGCAACACCGCCGCCGACGGCTGGCTGGCGACCGCTCCGGTGGAAAGCTACGCACCGAACGGTTTCGGTCTCTAGCAGATGGCTGGCAAGGTCTGGGAATGGTACGCGGAGCGGCTCGAGCGGGATTCCCACTCGCCATCCGGCGATCCGGAAGGCCCGGCAAACGGAGAGCGGCGGGTCATCCGCGGCGGCTCCTATCTCTGCCACGTCTCTTACTGGCACCATTACCGGATGGCGGCGCGCAGTTCCAGTACGCCAGGCTCCTCGAGCTGCAATCTTGGCTTTCGAACCGTTTCCCGCCGATCTTCATAGCGCATAAGGACAGGACTTACCGATTTGAAAGCGATCATGATCATGTTCGACACCCTCAATCGCCGGTTCCTGCCTGCCTATGGTGCCGACTGGAATCACCTTCCCAATTTCCGCCGCCTGCAGGAGCGCACTGTCACCTTCGACAATTGTTATGGCGGCAGCATGCCCTGCATGCCGGCCCGCCGCGAACTCCATACCGGCCGATACAATTTCCTGCACCGCTCCTGGGGGCCGCTGGAGCCCTTCGACGATTCGATGCCGGAAATGTTGCGGACCAGCGGGGTCTATACTCATCTCGTCACCGATCATCAGCACTATTGGGAGGATGGCGGCGCCACCTATCACAATCGCTACAGCAGCTACGAATTCTGCCGCGGCCAGGAGGGAGATCGTTGGAAAGGCCATGTCGGCGACCCGCCGATCCCTGAGACTGCTAGCTGGCGGTCCGGCAGTCTCTGGCGGCAGGACTGGGTAAACCGCCAGTACATGACCGACATCGCCGATCATCCGCAAACGAAGACCTTCGAAGCCGGCGTCGAGTTCATCAAAACTAATCACGCCGAGGATCGCTGGTTCCTGCAGGTCGAGTGTTTCGATCCGCACGAACCCTTCTTCAGCTACGACCGCCACAAGGAACGGTATCCGCACAACTACGACGGCCCGCATTTCGACTGGCCGGACTACCGGGCCGTGACTGAGAAGCCGGAGGAAGTCGAACATGCGCGGATGGAATATGCAGCGCTGCTCAGCATGTGCGACGACAGCCTCGGCCGCGTGCTGGATGCGATGGACGAATATGAACTGTGGGACGATACGATGTTGATCGTCTGCACCGACCACGGACTGCTGCTCGGCGAGCGCGGCTGGTGGGGCAAGAACGTGCAGCCCTGGTATGAGGAAAACATCCACACGCCGCTGTTCATCTGGGATCCGCGCCTGCATGTGAAGGACGAGCGGCGCTCGAGCCTGGTCCAGACGATCGATTTCGGTCCGACGCTTCTCGATTTCTTCGGGGCAATCCCGACGGAGGATATGCAGGGCAGGCCGCTGTCCGGCGTCATTTCTACCGACGAGCAGGTCCGTGAAGCCGGCCTGTTCGGCAGTCATGGCGGGCATGTCTGCATTACCGACGGGCGTTACGTCTATATGCGGGCCTGCGTGACCCCCGAAAACCAGCCGCTCGAGCAATATACGCTGATGCCGACCCATATGGACCACCGTTTCGCACCGGGAGAACTGAAAGAACTGTCGCTGGCAGACCCTTTTCCGTTCACCAAGCAGGTGCAGGTCATGCGGCTTCCAGCAAAGGCGCTTGGCAATCCATATGTATTTGGAACGCTGCTCTTCGATCTCCAAGCCGATCCCGAACAACAGAAACCTCTTCGCGATGAGGAGGTCGAAACGCGCATGGCGGACCTCCTCGTCGCAGCCCTGCGCGCCAATCACGCGCCGGTCTCGCAGTTCGAGCGACTTGGCCTGCCCCTGGTGGGCGCCGTCGGTCCCGAGCATCTGCTGATCGACCGGCAATGGGCGCAGGTCAAGAATGGCGAGCGGCTGTCACAGCGCAACGATGACAGTCCAAGCTACCACCTTTGCGTCAGATTAACGCTAAACGAGGTTGTTAAGGACGCCCGGCTCTCGTCGGCGTTCAGGACGATTTTTGGATTGGACTTGTCATCTACAGTGCTCGATCGTTTCGGCCATCTGACGCCATGGCAGCTTTCGTTCGTGATGCCGAACGTCACTTCAGACATGCTCCGAGTTTTTGATGCCATCCCTGCCGAATGGTCGAGCGCTGGAGCTTTGTCATGATTGCTTCTCTTGGCGTATTTGTGTCGTTTGGCGGCTCATCGGGTTCATCCTCAATTTCTGTGATTCAGCGGCAGCATTCTCGCCCTCATCAGTTCTGGCCCGGCGCGGCCGTACATCGCTCGCTTCAGCATCTTGATGCGGTTGATCTGCCCTTCGGCTTGGCCGTTGCTCCAGGGGAGTTCGATTGCATTTTTGACGGCATCAATGTCCCGGCGCAAAACGCTGGCGAAGCGCATGATCGCCGTGAGCTCCGTGTCAATGGCATCGGCGATCCATTCATGCAGTGCCTCCGAGCTCCTGCTGCGCAAGATGCCGTTGAAGCGCATGGCGAGGCCACGCACTATGGCGAAGGCTGTCGATCCCTGCTTCAAAGCGTTGACCTTTCCAGCCTGACGATCTGTCAGCCGCCCAGACGGTTTTATGCACAGAGCTGCGGCAACCACAGACGAGATCATATGGCCGGTGTCAGGATCTCGGACAGGTTCTGAAACATCCATATCCGGAAGCGGCTCTTCAGGTTTTCGACTTCACGCCACACCTTCAACAGGCGCTCCAGATTGGAGCGGCTGCCCGTGTAACCGCGGTTCTTGAGATCGTAAAATAGATGGTGCCCAACGCGGTTTCCATTTTTCCAGCATTCGGCCAGAAAAGTTTCAAAATACAGTGGCGATGTCGGATTCAATACTGCCCGATTTCCGTCTCGAGGTGCATTGGAAGCAAGCCAATTCGCGATGCTGCGGCGCTCGTACCCGGTTCGCCTTGCAATCTCGCTGTAGGTGAGGCCCTGCTGCCGCAAAGCTTGAAGCGTGTGGAATATTCCTGACGAGATTGTCTGTGCGCCAAGCGGGCGCGGCGGTGTTGTGACCTGGCACTAGCGATAGCGTCTTCGGAGAGAATGGGTCTAACATGGGCGTGACCATAAGCGCTCATCTGTTCCTTGATTGCCTCCCTGAGATTTTGGACCAGATGAAAACGGTCGGCCACCTGATTGCCCCGCGGTGCGCTCTTCCGCGCTGCCTGGGCATAGAACCCGCAGCGATCTCGACTAACGACCTCGATCGTAGGACGTTCTTGCAACCAACCGACACGAACCTCCGCGCCCCAGTGAACCCGGCGGACTAATCCGCCGCGGCTCCTGCGACAATGCTTGGGTCGGTTTGCGGGATCTGCGGATAGTGGAGACCCCGTTGGCTCGAAAGCCAGCGTCCCCGTTGCGGCAGATGGGGCGACCCATCGAAACCCTTGAGTTTGCAGGTTTCCGTCAGTCCAGGTCCATACGATGTCCGGCGAGCCAATGGGGCCGACAGCTTGCTTGCTATTGCTGCGAACTTGCCGTCACTCACATCGTCATCGACATCATCCTTAAATAGAATGGGCCGCGGAAATGTCTCCGCGGTCCATTTCAGATGCACTTTGGCTGTGTCAGATGCTCAGGCACAGATACTTGATCTCGATATAGTCCTCGATGCCGTATTTCGAGCCTTCGCGGCCCTGGCCCGATTGCTTGATGCCGCCGAATGGCGCCACCTCCGTAGAGATCAGGCCGGTATTAATGCCGACCATGCCGTATTCGAGCCCTTCCGCCACTCGGAAAATCTTCGAAACATCCTTCGAATAGAAATAGGAGGCGAGGCCGAATTCAGTATTGTTGGCCATCTCGATCACCTGCTCCTCGGTCTCGAACTTAAAGAGCGGCGCGACAGGCCCGAAGGTCTCTTCGCGCGCGACCTTCATGTCCGTGGTGACGCCGGTCAGGATGGTCGGCTGGAAGAAAAGACCGCCACGGGCATCCGGCTTGCCGCCGATGGCCACTTTGGCACCCTTTTCGAGCGCGTCCGCAATATGCTCCTTTACCTTCTCGACCGCTTTGTCGGTGATCAAGGGCCCGGCATTCACGCCGGGCTCGAAACCATCGCCCACCTTCATCGCACCGACCTTCTCTGCCAGCTTTTTGGCGAACGCATCATAGACACCAGATTGGACATAAAGGCGGTTCGCGCAAACGCAGGTTTGGCCGTTGTTGCGGTATTTGGAGATCATCGCCCCTTCGACCGCCGCATCGAGATCGGCATCGTCGAAAACGATGAAGGGCGCGTTGCCGCCGAGTTCGAGGCCGAGCTTCATGATCTGCTCGGCACCTTGGCGCATCAGGATCTTGCCGACATTGGTCGAGCCGGTGAAGGTCAGTTTGCGAACCTTGTCGTTCTCGGTGAATTCCTTGCCGATCGACGGCGAATCCTTGGAAAGCACGACGTTGAACACACCGGCTGGCAGGCCCGCACGCTCGGCGAGCAGGGCCAGCGACAGCGCCGAAAGCGGGGTCTCGGCGGCGGGCTTGGAGATCATTGCGCAGCCGGCGGCCACAGCGGGTGCGAATTTTCGAGCCAGCATGGCGTTCGGGAAATTCCAAGGGGTGATCGCGGCAACCACACCGATCGGCTGCTTGATGACGATGATCCGCTTGTCCGGCTGGTGGCCGGGGATCGTGTCGCCATAGACGCGCTTGGCTTCCTCGCCGAACCATTCGACATAGGATGCGCCGTAGAGGACTTCGCCCTTGGCCTCGGCCAGCGGCTTGCCCATTTCCATGGTCAGGATCGTGGCCAGGTCGTCGGCATTGGCGACCATCAGGTCATAGAGCTTGCGAAGGACCGCCGCGCGCTCCTTGCCTGTTTTCTTCGCCCATTCCTTCTGGGCCTTGTAAGCGGCGTCGATCGCACGGGCCGTCTCGGCGCGGTTCATGTCGGGCATGACAGCGATCACGTCGCCATTGGCCGGGTTGGTGACGTTGAAGGTCTTGCCGCTATCGCTGTTGGCAATCCATTCGCCTGCTACCAGGGCCCTGTCGGTTGCGAGCGAAGAATCCTTCAGCTTGGAAAGCAGTGCGTCTGAAATCGCCATAGTTCAGGCCTCCTTGGCGCATTCGCGCAGGGTGTCCTCGAGAATATCCATCGCCTCGGCAAAGATATTGTCCTGGATGGTGATTGGCGACAGGAAGCGAATAACATTGCCGTAGACGCCACAGGTCAGCAGGATCAGGCCCTTGTCGAGCGCCTTGGCGCGCACCGCATTGGCAAAATTCGCATTGGGCGCCTTGGTGCCGGGAATATTGAATTCCACGGCGTTCATGAAGCCGGGGCCTCGGATATCGGCGATCTGCGGCACTTCCGATATCAGCGAATGCAGGCGCTGCTTCAGCCGGTTACCGAGTGATTCAGCACGTTCGTTGAGGCCTTCCTCCTCAATCACGTCGAGCACGGCATTGCCGGCCGCGATGCCGATCGGGTTGCCGCCATAGGTACCGCCGAGGCCGCCGGGGCCGGGCGCATCCATGATCTCGGCGCGGCCGGTGACCGCAGCGATCGGGAAGCCGCCGCCAAGGCCCTTGGCCATGGTGGTGATGTCGGCGACGACGCCGAAATGCTCCATGGCGAAAAGCTTTCCGGTGCGGGCAAAGCCGGTCTGCACCTCGTCGGCGATCAGGAGGATGCCGTGCTTGTCGGCGATTTCTCGCAGCTTGGTCATGAAGGCGCGCGGCACCTCATAGAAGCCGCCTTCGCCCTGTACCGGCTCGATGATGAAAGCCGCGACGCGGTTGGGATCCACATCGGCCTTGAACAGCTTATCGAGCACGGCGAGCGAATCCTCCATCGTCTGGCCATGCATTTCGATCGGAAAAGGCACGTGGAAGACGTCGGGCATCATGGCGCCGAAACCGGTCTTGTAGGGAACGACCTTGCCCGTCAGCGTCATGCCCATGAAGGTGCGGCCATGGAAGGCGCCGGTAAAGGCGATGATTGCAGAGCGATTGGTGGCGGCACGCGCAATCTTGACGGCGTTCTCGACGGCTTCCGCGCCGGTGGTGACGAAGATCGTCTTCTTGGCGAAATTGCCCGGCACTGCCTTATTGAGGCGTTCGGCGAGCGTCACATAGTTCTCGTAGGGTACGACCTGGTGGCAGGTGTGGGTGAACTGATCGAGTTGGGTTTTCACCGCAGCGATCACTTTCGGGTGGCGATGACCGGTATTGACGACAGCGATGCCGGCCGCGAAATCGATATAGCGGCGGCCCTCGACATCCCAGAGTTCGGCATTCTCGGCCCGTTCGGCATAAACCTGCGTGGTAACGCCGACGCCACGCGATATCGCGTCGGTACGGCGAGCCGCAATGTCAGAATTCAACATGGAAGTCCCCTGAGAATGAGTTTGACGGATGATCTACCTGCTGGAGTGAAGAGCGCTCCTCCAACGGCCTCGAAAATAATATTTGCATTTTTTCTGTAGAGTTACAATATGACTTTCATGAAAATCCGGAACGCCAAAACCAGGCAGAAGTCGCATGATGGATGACAGGGTTCGCTTTAAGATCGCAGAAGCCGCCCGCATGGCAGGCGTCTCGCCGTCGACGCTTCGGCTGTGGGAAAGCCAGGGCCTCGTCGACCCCGTTCGTACCGATTCCGGGCAGCGCCTTTATGACTCAAGCCATGTCGAACGCCTGAAGCGGATCAGCTGGCTAAGACTAGACAAGGGCCTTAATCCCGCGGCAATCCGAGAGACGCTGAAGTCGGAGGAACAGGACGGGACGGGGGAAGCGCCAACCGAGATCGAATCCTCGTCAGGTGGTAGGACGATCGGTGCCAAGCTGCGCCATCTTCGTCGCGAGATGGGGTGCACGCTGGAGAAAGTGGCCGCCAAGACCGGCATCGCATCCTCGCTGCTCTCTACCTTCGAGCGAACCTCGCAAGGGCTCTCGGTCAAGGCGCTGCATGACCTCGCCGGATTCTACGGCACCACCATTGCCGTGCTGACCGGGCAGGCCGAAACAATCGCACGCGAGTCACTGGTGCGAAACGGCGACTGGACGGCATGGCCGCCGACGTCGTCAGGCGTGACCGTCCAAAATCTAACCATCGATCGCCGGCAAATGGAATGTCATCGCTTCCAACTCGCGCCCGGCGCTTCGAGCGAAGGGGCCTATAGCCATGCGGGCGAGGAATTTCTCCATGTGCTCGTGGGCAGGATGGAGCTTATTCTCGACGGCGACCAGTTCTTCGAGCTCAGAGAAGGCGACTCCTTTTATTTCGAGAGCCGTCGCCCACACAGTTGGCGCAACAGCAATGACGGCGAGACAGTTCTGATCTGGGTCAATACGCCGCCGACGTTCTGAGTGCTTCGTGCTGCCAAACAACCCTGGCGGATGGGGCCGGCCGCCGAAATGTGTGCGGGCCCGGACGTTGCTCTGTCACTTGGGTCGGATGGGCTGGAAGCTACCTTCGCCTCCGTCTTCCTTTTAGGTCCCTCAACCGAACACATGGCAGAACCGCTGCGCCGGCGCTTAATCCCGCTCCAGCAGCTGCGTCTCGCCATTCACAAAAGCCCGGTCGGCATCGGCGGCCGAGAGGGAAAGCGGGATGGTCGCGCAGCGCGGGAGAAGGCCAGCGGCCGTCGTGAATCGTCATCAGCAAATCCTCGCCAACAGCGTTGTTTGAGAAAAGCTGGCGGCTGCCTCCGTCCGGACTGTGGCGCCATTTCCTGGGCAAGCGGCCGCAATTCCGCCTTGCCCGCAACTTCAGGCGACTTGGCCTTGCTCCGTCGTTCGTTGTAAGGCGGGATCCGCCTATCAGATGCGAGTTCAGACATCGCCAACAGCATGCGATACCGCCGCTCACAAATTTAGTTCGGAGGTGCGATAGCCGCACAATTCTAATCGTTTTCGGCATCGGGGCCTGTCGGTGCGCCTGACGACTTAGAGAACGCTTTTATTGCCGGACACTTGCGAGAAACTGCTGAAACCTAGGTGATTTCGGAGACTGAAAAAGCTCCGCGGGAGAGCCTTCCTCTTCCACGGCTCCCTTGTGAAGAAAAACAACTTTATTCGAGACGCCGCGGGCGAACGCCATTTCATGGGTGACGACCAGCATCGTTCGTCCCTCCTCGGCCAGCGATCGCATGACCTTGAGGACCTCTCCGACCAGCTCCGGATCAAGCGCCGACGTCGGCTCGTCAAACAGCATAACCTTCGGGCGCTGGGCGAGTGCGCGGGCAATTGCAGCACGCTGCTGTTGCCCGCCGGATAGATGCGAGGGATAAAAATGCCGTTTGTCGGCGATACCAACCCGGGCAAGCAGGGCCTCAGCCTCTTCGATACATTCGGCACGACTGCGCCTCTGCACATGGACCGGCGCTTCGATCACGTTTTCCAGGATCGTCATGTGAGACCAGAGATTGAAGTTCTGGAATACCATGCCGACATGCTGGCGGATGCGATCGACCTGGCGGCGATCGGCAGGTTCTGCTTTGTGCCGCCCTTTTTTCATAAGATAGGCTTCCCCGGCGATCGAGATTTCGCCGCTATCGGGCACCTCCAGCATATTGATGCAGCGGAGCATCGTCGACTTGCCCGATCCTGACGACCCCAGAATGGAAATGACATCGCCCTCGCGCGCCTCCAGGGAAACGCCCTTCAGCACTTCCAGCGGGCCGAAACATTTGTGCAGGTTTTTTACCGAAACCGTCGGCGTCTTCGTGTTCTCGGTAGCCAAATTCATCCCTCTGCTCAGCATGCAGTTTCCCTAGGTCTCGGAGGCAGTGGCGGAAGGCGCAAATGCGGCGAAAGCCAACATTCCAGGCCGACGAGGATGCGCGTCAGCACGAAATTGATCAGCAGATAGACGGCGCTCGCGACAATGAACACTTCGAACGCCCGGAAACTGTCGGCGATCAGCTTCCCCGCCAGGCCGGTGATTTCCATGATCGTGATAACCGATGCGAGAGCCGTCGCCTTTACCATCAGGACGATCTCGTTGCCGTAGGCCGGCAGTGCCTGGCGCAATGCGATCGGGAAAATGATCCGTCGAAACAGGAGAACGCCGGACATGCCGCACGCCCGGGCGGCTTCCACCTGCTGCGCTGACACCGATTGAAGCGCACCGCGGAAAATTTCGCCCGAATAGGCGGCCGTGTTGAGGGTCAAGGCGATGACGGCGCACCAGTAGGGTTCCCGAAATATCGTCCATATACCGAGCGCCTGCAGGGACGGCCGGAATTGCCCCAGGCCGTAGTAGATGAGAAACATCTGAACGAGCAGCGGAGAGCCGCGAAACACGAACACGTAGGCGCCGGCGATTGCGCGCCCGGCCGTTCCACCCAAAACGGACGTCAACGCAATCGAGATGGCAAGAAGTGTCCCGGCGGTGATGGATATGGCGGCCATGCTCAAGGTCAGGGGGAGACCGCCGATCAGGGTTTGGAACGTCTGCGCGAGGAAGTCGAAATCCATCACAATGCCCTCCGAATTCCGCGCAAGCTTCGCGTCTCCAGCCGACGAAAAAGAATGGAGGAGATCCAGGTGATGACGAGATAGAGAACGATGGCAGTGAGGTAGAACTCAAAGGGCTTGCGGGTGGAGCCGGCAGCGATCTGCGACTGACGCAGGATTTCAACGAGGCCGGTGACGGATATCAGCGCAGATTCTTTCAGCACCAGCTGCCATGTGTTGCCAAGACCCGGCACGGCGTAGCGAAGGACGAGAGGGGCAATGATCCTGCGGAACTTCAGCCATGGTCGCATGCCTATCGCGGTGGCAGCTTCGAGTTCGCCGCGCGACACGGACCGATAGGCGCCACGCAAGACCTCGGCCTGATAGGCAGCGGAAACGACGCCGAGCGCGATCGTTCCGGTCAAAAACGCGGGCATGCCAATATAACCGTCATACCCGACCATTCCCCCCAGATGACCGAGGATGGCGCTGCCGCCGAAATAAAAGAGATAAATGACGAGAAGATCCGGCACGCCGCGCAAAACCGTCGTGTAGCAGTCGCCTGCCCAGCGCACCGCGAGATGCCGGGACAGCTTCATGGTCGCAACAAGCGAGCCGATCATGGTGCCTGCCAGAAAACCGCAGACCGAAACGGCGACCGTCATAAGCAATGCGGTCAGCAACAGGCTGCCCCAGCCGCCCTGACCAAAACTCACAAGTACCAAGTACTTCTCGATGGCTTCCATAGACTTTCCCGCGCGGCGTCTCAGCCCGAACCGACAGCGCGTCGGTGATGCCAAATACGTTCGAGTTTCGACATGTTCTTCAGTGAGCTCTGCACATGAGCGCTCGCCGCCTTGGCGGCTTCTTCGGGATCGCGAGCCAATATTGCGTCGGCGATCGCCTTGTGCTCGTCAAAGTCCGTGTGCTCCAGATCGACCCAGAGGACCTCCAGCCAAAGGGCAAGGCGCAGCTGCTGGTAGATCTGATCCGTCGCGCGCATCAGCGCGTCGTTCTTTGTTGCCTCGGCGATGACCCGGTGGATATAAAGCCCGAGCTGCAGGTTTTGCGCAGCGTCCGATGGCGTTCGGTTGTCGGAAACTTTGAGGACCGCCATCTGTTCGATGACGTCACGAAGGCGCGCAAGATCCTCGTCCGTCGCCTTCTCGCATGCGAGCTTCGCGGCGCAGACGTCGAGCGCCTCGCGTACGACGAGGAGATTGCAGAAACCCGTAATATCAAGATCGGTGACCGTGTAACCGAGGTTTCGCTGCCCGACGACCAGCCCCTCTTCCTCGAGCTTCATCAACGCATCTTGCCGCGCATGGCGGCCTTCATACGAGCGACGACTTCGCCACCGCGGGCGGCGAGTATGTGAAGCCGATCAGCGCCAGTTATCGGGGCTGGGACGTCCATGAATGTCCACCGAACGGTCAAGGCATAATCGCGCTTCTGATCCTGAAGGTACTGGAGCGCTTCGCACCAGCCGGAAATCCACTCGATCCTGAAAACCTCATCGTAGAGGTCGAGGCGACGAGACTGGCTTATGCTGCACGCGACAGATGGCTCGCAGATGCTTCCACATCCGAAACTCCTGTCGACTTTCTCCTGTCCGATGAGCTTGCCGATGAACTTGCCGCAAAGATTGACCGCAAGGCCCCAGTGGATGCCAAGACCATCCTCGGCGGCGTCGAACACTCCGACACGGTTTACATTTCAGTCGTCGACAAAAATCGCAATGCCGCGAGTTTCATCAATTCGATATTCCACCCCTACGGAAGCGGCTTGATGGCGCCGAAATCGGGCGTGCTTTTTCATAACAGAGGCCAAAGTTTCGTACTGGAAGAAGGGCATCCCAACGCCATGGGCCCCGGCAAGCGACCGATGCACACGATCATCCCGGGCATGGTGACGAAGGGCGGGCGAACGATGATGTCCTTTGGTGTCATGGGCGGCCATTACCAGGCGATGGGGCATGCCCAGTTCCTCTCCAAGCTGATCGATTATGGCCTCGACATTCAGAGCGCCATCGATCTCCCGCGCCTCTTTCCGCTGCCGGGGACGGCAACGGTCGAGATGGAAGAAAGCCTTCGCCAGTCTGCCGGCGACTATTTCACGGCCAGGGGCTTCAAAGTGCAGCCGCCGAACTGGGCCATTGGCGGTGCCCAGGCCATATGGATCGATTGGGAACAGGGAACTCTTCACGGCGCGTCGGATCATCGCAAGGACGGCTGCGCCTTGGGATATTGATCGCGGTAGGACGCCAGCCATCGTCGATTGGCCAAGCTCGACGATGGGCGTCCTCCGAACGCTGACCAACTACCTGCCTGACGGACGAACGATCCCGACCGAACGAAGCCTGCAAGACGTTACCGTCCAGCCTATTTCGTCCTGCCATTGATTGGCACTAACCTTTGCCCAATTTCCGTCAGCACCCGGCCCTGTTGCGGTGTGGTTGCTTCGACGGCGTGCGCCCAGATTGTCAGGGTGGTTTCCCTTTCGGCAAACTGACGGACTACCGCGTTGAACTCTTTCATCCAATCGCCGAGATGCAGAATGTAGGCATCAACGAGTGCGGCAATTTCGGTCTCGTCAGTTTCGGCACCGAGGCGATCGAAGCGAAGATCGACTCGCCCAAGCCGCGTCAGGTCCGTTCCCCGGTTCGACCCAATCCACAAGGCCTTCCCGTCGGGCGTGGAGACGCACGGCAAAGGACCGAGCGGATTGTCGTATCGATCGAATGTTGCAATCGCAACGAACTGGCCGTCTTCGTATCGGGCGAGTTCGTAGTCGTTTTCGGAATTTACGACAATGGCATGAGGCGGCCCGCCCGGGGTAACTAGCCAACGTATGAAACGGCCCGGATTCTCGGCGAGTGTTGCGAGATCGCCAGTGTGGATGTTGAGACTGTGTAGGTCGATAAGCGCTGGGTGACGGGCATTCATCTGAAGGTAGATGGTTTCCGGATCGGCAGGTGAAAATGAGAACTCCATGACCCGCACGCCGGGAAAGGGCGTCAGATTGACCGACCTTGGGTCAACGCCGACGGCGACGCGGTAAAGGTGTCAGTTCTCGTCACCGTTAGTATCCTGCAAATAGAGAATCGCGGCCGAGTCCGGCGTCCAACAGAAGACTTCAATCTCGCGGCGTTCGTCGGCTGTCAGACGGCGAGCGTTTGTGTCCGTTCCATCAATTTTACGAACGAAGATGTTCAAGCGCCCGGACCAAATCGAAAGGTAGGCGATTTGACAGCCATCGGGCGAGATCTGGGCGCGTGAGAAGTGCGGTGCCGAGAACAGCGCTTCTACGGAAATGGGATTGGAACCGGACATTGTAATACCTTCCTATCAGGCACAGGCCGTCAGAAACGACCGTGGGCGTTGGTTCCAAACCGCAGTGCACTATGACGTAACGTCTGGGTCAAGACTCAATTTATCACCAGGCCTATCGCGATCTGACGGCCACACGGATGAAAGTATGGGAGCTCGTTTATGTTCGGATGACGGTAGGGATCAGCCGGGGACGAAAGTGCTCCAGCGGCACCGATGGGGTCGGGTGCCGAAGGCCACTTGCTAGGTTTTCTAGGTGCCATTCTAGCCGCGCGATCAGGGCAAACTCATCGACTCATCCTGCCCAGGATTCGGTGTTTGCCGAAGCGCTCACCAGACACAGCAAAGGTGATGGGCTTCTGGGTAGAGTGGAGCGAAATCCTGACCTTGCCCCCAAGTTTTATCCAGTTTTGAGTTCGCTCCAGCGGTTTTTTGACGTGCCCCCAATAATTTAGGCCATTTGGAACTGGAATTTTCCACTTATGATCCCTGATGGGAAGAAGAGGAGAATTCGATGAAGGCCTCGAAGTTTTCGGAAGCGCAGATCGCATTCGTGTTGAAGCAGGCACAGGATGGCACGCCGATCGGCGAGGTCTGCCGGAAGGCAGGAATTTCGGACGCGACGTTTTACAACTGGCGCAAAAAGTACGCCGGCCTGATGCCCTCGGAGATGAAGCGTCTTCGCCAGCTCGAAGAGGAGAATGCCAAGCTGAAGCGGATCGTCGCCGACCTGTCATTGGACAAGGCCATGCTCCAGGACGTGCTGTCAAAAAAGCTCTGAGGCCTGCCCGCAAGCGCAAGCTTGTCGACACGGTCACGGCGGACTGGAAGGTCTCGATCCGGCGCGCATGTTCGGTGTTGAAGATCGATCGGTCGCTGTATGTCTACAAGTCCAGGCGCGGCGAGCAGGCCGAGTTGAAGCTGAAGATCAGGGACATCTGCCAGACACGGGTGCGCTACGGTTATCGGCGTGTTCATGTCCTGCTCAGACGTGACGGATGGCCTGTCAATCCGAAACGAATCTATCGCCTTTACAAGGAGATGGACCTCCAGCTCCGCAACAAGGTTCCCAAGCGACGGGTCAAAGCGAAGCTGCGGGCTGACCGCACGGAACCGACCCATTCCAACCATGTCTGGGCGATGGATTTTGTTCACGACCAGTTGGCTACCGGCCGCAAGATCAGGGTTTTGACAGTCGTCGATACCTTCTCTCGCTTCTCGCCGGCAGTCGACGCTCGCTTCAGCTACAAAGGCGAAGACGTGGTACAGACGCTTGAGCGGGTATGCCGGCAGGTCGGGTATCCAGCATCGATCCGTGTCGATAACGGCAGCGAATTCATCTCGCGCGACCTCGACCTGTGGGCCTACCATAAGGGCGTGGTGCTCGACTTCTCCCGGCCTGGCAAGCCGACCGACAACAGCTACATCGAAAGTTTCAACGGCAAGTTCCGCGCCGAGTGCCTGAACGCCCATTGGTTCATGAGCCTTGACGACGCCCGTTCGAAGATGGAGGATTGGCGTAGAGACTATAACGAGTTCCGGCCACATAGCGCGATCGGCAACAAGGTGCCGATTTCGCTTATAAACGGCTCATCGGCACCCCCGCCAAGCTGAGCCATAACCCCGGAAATTCCAGCTCCCGCTGGCCCAAAATCGGGGAGCACTTCAATAACCCCGGAAATTCCAGCTCCCGCTGGCCCAAAATCGGGGAGCACTTCACAATGGGCCAGAGCTTACTTCAAAATGGATTATTTCAACGGGGCAAGGTCAATCCGGTCCGCTGAAATCCACGAGAAAGGGCTATACTGTTGCGAGGCAACGATGTCGCTAAGCCTAACGGCGAAAACGGCTAACTCGAATTGAAATGGCGCAGTCTCGATTTTCCGTTCCCAGTGCTCCAGATCAATTCCGCATGGCGAATGCTTCGCGTGCTACCTGAAGCGGTCTATCTGATCCAAACCCAAAGTGCGGTTCGGAATGGACGTATCGATGGCGTAGGCCGAATAGGTGATCATCTCGTGACCCCCGAAAGTTGGCAACCAGATTTCGGGGGTCACTTGCGAATCGCAGGCCTTTGGTCCTGAAAGAAGCACCCGGCTTACTTCTTGCGGACTTCCTTGAGCTCGGCGACGATGCCATCGACCACCTCGGCGCCAATTACAGCCTTGTGCTTCTCATAGACGACCGCGGACTTTTCGCGGATGCGCTGCTGCTCTTCCGGCGAAAGCGTGTTGACCTGCAGGCCGGCCGCCTTGATCTTCTCAAGCGACTTCTTGTTGAGATCGCCGATCACCTGGCGTTCCACATCCCGGCCGACGACCGCGCAGGCGCGAAGGGCAGCCTGTTCGTCCGGGGCATAGGTGTTGAAGATTGCCTTGGAGAACAAGAAGAGGAACGGCGTGTAGGCGTGGTTGGTCTCGGTGACGTATTTCTGGACCTCGAAGAACTTCGAGGTATCGATCGTCACATAGGGATTTTCCTGTGCGTCGATCGCCTTGGTTTCGAGCGCCGAGAAGACTTCGCCGAAGGCCATTGGGGTGGCGTTGGCGCCGAGGTTCTGGAAGGTGTCGAGGAAGATGTTGTTCTGCATGACACGAACCTTCATCCCCGAGAAATCTTCCCATTTGGTGACGGGGCGAACCGAGTTCGACAGGTTACGGAAGCCGTTTTCCCAGTAGGCGAGGTTGACAAGGCCGGCGGCATCCAGCTTCTGGTTCATCATGTCGCCGAACTTGCCGTCGAGCACCTTGTGGGCTTCCTGCGGATTGCCGAACAGGAAGGGCAGGTCGAAGACGCCGAGTGCCGGAACGATGCCGACCAGAGGCGACGACGACGTCACCACGGCTTCCTGGACGCCGGAGCGCAGGGCCTGGGTGGCCTGCAGGTCGCCGCCGAGCGCGCCGCCCCAGAAGGCCGTCAGCTTCATCTTGCCGCCGGACTTCTCGTCGAGGCACTTCTGCATGGCGGCGATGCCGTTGCCGACCGGGTGGTCGGCGTTGATGCCGTTCGAAACGCGGATGTTGCGCGCCTTGAATTCGGCAAAGGCCGGTGCGGCCGATGCGCAGGCGATGGCAAGTGCAGTAGTTGTGAGTAGCAGTTTTCTCATATTATCCTCCCATGGATGTGTGAGACGGGGTTAGTGGAGCCAGCGTGCAGGCACGAGCACGAGGTCCGGGAACAGGACCAGAAGAAACAGAACGATGGTTTCGGCGATCAGGAACGGCCAGACCCCGGCCGTCACCTTGCCAAGCGGAATGCGCGCTACGCCGCTGACCACGTTCAATACCACGCCGACCGGCGGAGTGATCAGGCCGATGGAGTTGTTCATGATGAAAAGCACGCCGAAATAGACCGGGTCGATGCCAGCCTGTTTGACGATCGGCATGAGGACCGGCGTCAGGATCAGGATGGTCGGCGTCAGGTCGAGCGCAGTGCCGACGACCAGCACCAGGATCATGATGGCGAACATCAGCAGCATCGGGCGGTCGATCAGTGGCTCGATGTAACCGACGATCTCGGCCGGGATGTTGGCCGCGGTGATCAGCCACGAGGAGACCAGCGCCGCCGCGACCAGGAACATGATGACCGAGGTGGTCTTGGCGGCCTGCAGGATGACGTGCGGCAGGTGGCTTGGCTTCAGCTCCCGATAGATGACCATGCCGACGAAGAGCGCGTAGGCGGCGGCGACGACGGCGGCCTCGGTCGGCGTCATGATGCCGGCCTTGATGCCGCCGAGGATGATCACCGGCATGCCGAGCGCCCAGGCGGCACGGCCGGTGACGCGCAGGCGTTCGCTGGTCGACGCCTTCGGCAGCGGCTGGACATTGTCCTTCCGCACGACGATGAGCCAGGCGATGATCAGTGACAGGCCCATCAGGATGCCAGGGAAAATACCGGCGAGGAAAAGCTGGGTGATCGAGACGTTGCCGGCGACGCCGAAGACGATGAAGGCCATGGACGGCGGAATGATCGGCGCGATAATGCCGCCCGCCGCTATAAGGCCGCCGGAACGGGGTACGTTGTAGCCAGCCTTCGCCATCATCGGGATAAGGATGGCGGCGAGGGCTGCCGTATCGGCCGCGGCTGAGCCCGAAATGCTGGCCATGATGACGGCTGCCATGATCGCGACGATGCCGAGGCCGCCGCGGATATGGCCGACGCAGGCAATCGCGAAGTCGATGATCCGGCGCGACAGGCCGCCGGAGTTCATCAGTTCGCCGGCCAGGATGAAGAACGGAATGGCAAGCAGGGTAAAGGTGTCGACACCGGCGATCATGTTCTGGGCGATGATCTGGGTGTTGAACATGTCCATGTACCACATGAGCACGACACCGCAGAACATCAGCGAGAACGCGACGGGCACGCCAATCGCCATGGCGCCGAGAAGCGATACGATGAATACGATAAGTGTCATCAGGTACGCTCCGCCATCTGCTCGATCGTCAGGTTTTCACCGGCAAAGATGCTGATCTCCTCCGCCGTCGCGCGGCCGGTGACATAGCGGAACAGCCGCTCCAGCGCGATCAGCGACAAGCCGGCGCCGGTAAACAGGCCGATGCCGTAGACCCAGATCATCGAAATGCCGGTCACCGGCGCGCTCATGCTGGCGTTGATCTCGAACTGCTGCCAAGTCCCCCAGAAAAAGATCATCGAGCAAGCGAGGATGACGAGGTTAGAAAGGATCATGCAGACCAGCCGGCCCTTGCGGCCGAAAAGCGCCACGACGCTTTCGACGCCGAGGTGACCATGTTCGCGAAATGCGACGACTGCGCCGACGAAGCTCAGCCAGACGAAGAAATAGCGGGAAAGTTCCTCAGAGACGGACATGCCGGAATTGAAGGCGTAGCGAAGAACCACATTGGCAAACACCATGATCGCCATTGCTGAAAGCAGCAGGATCAATAGGACTTCCAACGCCTTGAAAAAAAGATCAATTGCCTTTTGCATGTTCCCCTCCCGTTACCTCAGCCCGGACGCGATCAACTTCAATATGAGCTCTCCTATGCCGCGAGCTGCGCGACCCAAATTTGGCGGTCGGATGCCAAAGACCGTTCCCACTCCCACCCGTCTTCATCTGCTTGTGGTAATGATTGCGCAATCATTTGTCAACAAGCTGGATTTGCGCTATCTCCAGAGCCGGAGGTGCACATGAGGAAAAAGAGCCACAAAAAGCGGAAAATCACGTTAGTTGATATCGCTAAAGCAAGCGGTGTTAGCGCAATCACAGTATCGCGGGCATTGCGCGCCCCGGAAATGGTCTCCAAGGAGCTTCGGGAGCGAATTCAACGGACTGTCGATGACTTTGACTATCTTCCTGACCCGGCTGCGCGCGCATTGGCTTCGGCGCGGACGAATGTGATCGGGGTGCTTATTCCTTCGCTAACGAACAGCGTCTTTGCGGAAGTCATTCGAGGGATTTACGCGACGCTTGGACCCAGCTCCACCTATGACCTGCAGTTGGGCAACACGCGCTACTCCATACTGGAGGAAGAAAGACTGCTGCGGGTTTTCTTGAATCAGCGGCCCGCGGGCCTCATCGTTGCGGGTATTGACCAATCAGCAACGGCGAGAGACCTCCTCCTCACTGCCGACTGCCCTGTTGTTCAAATCATGGAGACTGGAGATTCTCCGATCGATATGGTGGTGGGATTCTCACATCGAGATGCCGCATGGGCTGCGGTCCAGCATCTATTGGATCGCGGCTATCGGCGGATCGCTTTTCTTGGCGCGCAGATGGACCCTCGAACACAGCGGCGATTGGAGGGCTATTCTCAGTGTTTGAGGAAAGAAGGATTATTTGATCCGACACTGATAGTGACCACCCCAAAACCGTCGACCGTAACCCTCGGCTGCGAATTGCTGTCGGAGCTCTTGGCGCGGACGTCCAATGCGGATGCCATATTCTGCAACAATGACGATTTGGCTATGGGCGTCCTCTTCGAATGTCAGCGGCGGCAAATTCATGTTCCCGACCGAATGGGTATATGTGGTTTCAATGATCTCGAGATGGTCGCAGTTGCAGCTCCATCAATTACCAGTGTCAGAACGTATCGCGAAAGAATGGGGATCACGGCGATAGAAATGCTGGTTGCGACAATCGAGGGTCGGAAGGTGGATCCTCCGGTCGTTGATCTTGGCTACGAGCTTATACCGCGCCAAAGTACAAGCTGGATGAAGTGATGGACACTTGGATGCAGGGAACGCGCGGCCGGGTCGCTGCTACCGAATTCTACCGTCGCCGATCACTGTGCCGAATAACCCGTGCCGGGTCAGCAGGCGTTTGGCTACTTTGGTGTTGCGACGCGACCGGACGATCTCGTCGAGCCCATAGCCGTCCTGGTTGACGATTGCCACAACCATGGTCTCAGTTCACCGATCGTCGCCACCACCTCGTCCAGATACCAGATGCAATCGGGGCTCGGCGTTTGCGTCTCAAGCCCCCGCATGACCTAGGCCGGATTTCCGGAGCAAACGCCGGATTGTTTCATGCGAAACGACAACACCACGCTCCAGCGGCCTTTCCTCGACAGTCGCGGGCTTAGTGGGAGTTGGATGTAGAGCCAAACCGCGTGGGCGATCAGATAAGGCGAGAAGGCGGAAGACCGATTCCTTTCAAAGCTGGCGGGATTCCGGTTGATCACCGCGAGCTAACAGGAACGCCTTGACATCGCCGATTACGCCGCAGCGCAATGTACGTTTAGGCGACCTCGGGCGAGGGGAGGGTAACATAGCTGAGAACAATCTGCTTTATGTGTTCCAGCCGTTCTTTTCGCGCGTCATCCGAGAGAAGGTTCCTCCCGAATATTGCCGAAAGTGTATAGTTGTTGGAGAGGTAGAAATACGAGAGGGCAGCGATCGAAATATAGAGCTGGACAGGGTCGATGCCCTGCTTGAACGTACCTTCGTCCTCGCCGCGCTTGAGTATGGATCTTAGCATTGAGACGAGCGGCGAATTGAGGTTCTGGATGTTTGGAAGGGTCTGTACGTGTCGCGCCCGGTGCAGGTTCTCGCTGTTGAGGAACGTGATGAACTCGGGGTTCTCGACATAGTAGTTCCAGGTGAACTCAGCGAGGCGACAAACCGCTTCCGCAGGGTCCAATTCAGTGAGGTGGAGCTTGGATTCCGCACTTCGGATCTTAGCGTAGGCGTCGGCGAGCACCTCGGTGTAGAGGCGTTCCTTATTGTCGAAGTAGTAGAAGATCAGTTTCTTGTCGAGGTTTGCCCGTTCGGCGATGCGGGCCATCCGCGCACCTCCGAGTCCGTGCTCGGCGAACTCTTCCCCCGCGACCTCCAGGATGAGCCTCTTCGAGCGGTCTGCATCCCGGAACTTGGTCAGGGCATCCGCAGGGATCTCATCCTCGGTTGCTGATGTGTTCAATTTACGTCGCGCCATTGGGCGTCAGCCTTTCGCATAAAAGATGCAGTTGTGGCCCTCGGAGATATGAGGCTATCCGCCTTGGGATCGACCGCTCCAAGTACATCTACTGATGGCAATATAAATAAGCCCCACGGCGACGACCAGAGACGGTCTCCTGGGAAGCGAAAGCCGGCGCCCGGACCGATTTGGTTGATCAAAACAGCGACTCGAAGGAAGGCCTCGATAGCTTGTGGAGGTTGCGGTTTCCGATAGTGAGTATCTCGTCCTTCGACATCCGTGCCGATTGGAACGAACGGAGGGTTTCGCGGATCAAATATGATCCCCCCTCGGCGTCAAACGGGAAATCGGTGGCGAAGACCACATGGTCAAGGCCGAAGAAGTCGATGCCGCACTGAAGCGCACAAGCCGCTCCCGACAACGAAGTGTCGCCATAGAACGCCTTGAAGTATCTGGATACCGGATGCTTCAGATCGCCTGGAAGGAGGTGCGCATCCGAAGGAGGGGTTCTTGCGCCCATTTCCAGCCCCAGGCCCTGCTCAATGCGGCCTGAGAAGAACGGTATCATGCCGCCCATATGATGGGTGATGATCCGTAGATGGGGGTGGCGGTCGAAGAGACCCGAAAGCGCCAGCCGCGACATCGCAACCGTCGTTTCATACGGCCAGCCAAAACACCACCAGATCTCGAACTTGGATTTCTCTTCCGTCGGATAATCAGCCGTTGGCCCTTTGATCGGATGAAGCCAGACGGGGCGCCCTGTGGCGGCAAGCGCGTCCCAGATGCTGGAGAACCGCTCGTGATCCAGCGGCATGCCGCGCACATGCGTGGGAAGCTGGAAGCCAATGGCGCCAAGGGCAGCAGCCCGTTCGATTTCGGAGACTGCGGCCGCCTCGTCCATCATGGCGATTCCTGCAACGAAATAAGGAAACCGGTCCGGGTAGGTCTGTGCCAGGTTCGCCAATCCGTCGTTCATCAACCGGGCGAGATCCGCGGCCTCCTGCCCTTCGGCGATCTCGTCGAAGGCTGGCATCGACGGTGTCAGAATCTGCTGATAGCAGGCGAACCTGTCCATCAGCCTGAAACGTTCGCCGAGATCGAACAAGGGCTTCAACGTGACCCAGCGCTTGAGAGGGCCGGCGGCGGTCGAGACTGATTTGATCTTCTCGAAGTACTCCTTCGGAAAGATGTGCGTCCAACCATCGATCATGTTCAACATGTCGGGTGCGTCAGATGCAGGGGCCATCGTCATTTCTCCTTACGGTTCAGAATGCACGCTGATCGGCTTCATTAAGCAGAGCGCGATCTCACGCCGTGACGATTGAACGATCAAGCCCCGTGCGGCGGCAGGATCCAAATAATTCACCGGATGATGAATTGTCAACTTGCCAAAGGGAGCGACGTCTGCAATAAAGCTATTAATTCTCCAGATGGTGAATTAAATCTCTAACGGCAACTATCGAAGGGCGGGCGACCGCCGAGACGGGAGGCGAGCTATGGCTAGTGACAGGAAAATTGGCATCGTAATGCACGGCGTGACCGGCCGTATGGGAATGAACCAGCATCTCATACGTTCGGTCCTCGCGATCAGAAATCAGGGTGGCGTCGTACTCTCCGACGGCAGCCGGATCGTCCCCGATCCCATTATCGTCGGCCGCGACGGCCCCAAGATCGAGCGCCTTGCCAAGACCCACAACGTCGAGCGTTGGACCACTGACCTCGACGGCGCCCTGGCGGATCCCTACAACGAGATCTTCTTCGACGCGGCTTCCACCAAGCTTCGTCCGACGCTTCTTCGCAAGGCGATCGACGCGGGCAAGCACGTCTACTGCGAAAAGCCGATTTCCGAGGGACTCGAGGAAGCCATCGAAATCGCCAAGTACGCAAAGGCAAAGGGCGTCAAGAACGGTATCGTTCACGACAAACTCGACCTCCCCGGACTGGTCAAGCTGAAGCGTCTGCGTGACAGCGGCTTCTTCGGAAAGATCCTCTCCGTAAAGGGCGAATTCGGCTACTGGGTGTTCGAAGGCGACTACCTTCCCGCACAGCGCCCGAGCTGGAACTACCGCGCTGCCGACGGCGGCGGCATGGTGTCCGACATGCTATGCCACTGGCGCTATGTCCTCGACAACGTGGTTGCGCCAGTCAAGTCGGTGAGCTGCACGACTGCGACCCACATCGACAAGCGGTGGGACGAGAGTGGAAAGGAATATCAGGCGACCGCAGACGACGCCGCCTATGCGACCTTCATGCTTGAAGGCGACATCGTCGCGCACATCAATTCCAGCTGGTGCACCCGCGTCCGTCGCGACGACCTCGTTACCTTCCAGATCGACGGGACACACGGTTCGGCAGTCGCCGGCCTCCACAAGTGCTACAGCCAGCACCGCGTCAACACGCCGAAGCCTGTCTGGAACCCGGACGTACCGCAGCCGCTCAACTTCTACGAATCCTGGGAGGAGGTTCCAGACAATGTCCCGCTTGATAACGGTTTTAAGGTTCAGTGGGAGCAGTTCCTGCGCCATGTTCTGGAAGGTTCTGAGTGGCGTTACACCTTCGTCGAAGGCGCCAAGGGCGTGCAGCTCGCCGAAGCCGGATACCAGAGCGCCCGCGAGCGCCGCTGGATCGATCTGGAAGACCTGGGGCTGTGACGATGGCTTCGGTTACCCTTCCTACAAAAGATGGTGGTCTTGAGACTTTCAAGATCGGCCCTGCGGTTGCTGCTGTCCAGAGCGGCGAATGGAATCGCACCGCCTATGCCGCCGCTCACGTCGTCGTCGATCCCTTTGCGGACAACGATCCGTGGCTCGACTGCGCGGTCGACTGGGACAGGACGCTGGCTTTTCGCGAACACCTCTGGGCCAAGGGCTTCGGGGTCGCCGAAGCAATGGACACCGCCCAGCGCGGCATGGGCATGGACTGGCCCACTTCGCTGGAGCTGATCCAGCGGAGCGTCGCCCTGGCGAAGGCAGGTGGTCATCTGATTGCCTGCGGAGCCGGAACAGACCATCTGGTGCCCTCGGACGCCCTCAGCCTCGACGACGTCATCATAGCTTACGAGAAACAATGCGAGGCCGTCGAGGCGGCGGGCGGCCGGATCATCCTCATGGCGTCTCGCGCCCTTGCCAAGGTGGCGAAGTCTCCGGAGGATTACGGGACGGTCTACGGGCGGATCCTTGGCTCCTTGAAGGAGCCCGCCATCCTCCACTGGCTGGGCGAGATGTTCGATCCGGCACTTGAAGGCTACTGGGGCGACCGCGACCATATGGCCGCCATGGACACCTGCCTCGGCGTCATCGCCGACAATGCATCCAAGGTCGACGGCATCAAGATCTCCCTCCTTTCCGCGGAGAAAGAGATCTCGATGCGCCGCCGGCTGCCGAAGGGCGTGCGGATGTACACCGGTGACGATTTCAACTACCCGGCACTGATCGCGGGCGACGAACAGGGCTACAGCCACGCTCTCCTCGGCATTTTCGATCCGATCGCAACCGCCGCGGCTCAGGCCCTCAGCGCTCTGAACAGGGGCGACATGGTGGCCTACAACTCCGCCTTCGATCCGACGGTTCCGTTGTCGCGTCACATCTTCAAGGCTCCGACCCGCTTCTACAAGACCGGCGTCGTGTTCATGGCCTATCTCAATGGCCATCAGGATCACTTCACCATGCTTGGCGGCCAGCAGAGCACGCGCTCGGCGCAGCATCTCGCCGACATCGTCCGGCTCGCCAGCGCGGCGGGTCTCTTTGCCGACCCGGATCGTGCCGCCCGGCGCGCAGGCCGTGTCTTCGCAACCTACGGGATCGGAGTCTGAAATGCCCACAGCACAACAGCTTTCACTTAATACTGCGACCGTCCGATCGCAGTGGAACCTTCGCGAGGCCATCGAAGGCTGCGCCCGGCATGGATTCGGCGGCATCTCGCCATGGCGCGACAAGTTGGACGAGCTCGGCGCGGACACAGCGGCAAGGCTCATCCGAGACGCCGGTCTGTCCGTATCAGGTCTGTGCCGTGGCGGCTGGTACACCATCGCGGATCCGCTCGACCAGAAGGCGATCGACGACAACAAAAAGGCGATCGACGATGCGGCGACCATCGGGGCGGAATGCCTTGTCATGGTCGTCGGAGGCATCGTTCCAGGCTCGAAGGACATCGGGGCCGCGCGCGCGATCGTCGAGGAAGGCCTCGCCAGGTCGCTCGAATACGCAAGAACGTGTGGCGTGAAGATCGCGATCGAGCCGCTTCATCCAATGTACGCTGCGGACCGAGCCTGCGTGAATACGATGCGCCAGGCACTCGACATCTGCGATCGGCTTGGCCCGGGAATTGGTGTTGCCGTCGACGTCTATCACGTCTGGTGGGATCCGGAAATCGAGGAGCAGATCGACAGGGCAGGCTTCCAGCGCCTGATGGCGTTCCATATCTGCGACTGGCTCGTGCCGACCACTGATCTGCTGCTGGACCGCGGCATGGTGGGGGACGGAGTGATCGACATTTCGCGCCTTCGCAAGCGGGTCGAAGCCAACGGGTTCAAGGGCCTCAACGAAGTGGAGATCTTCTCCACGAACAACTGGTGGAAGCGAGACGCCGACGAAGTGATGCGCACAATCGTCGAACGGGCCGCCGACTGCTGAAGCATCGGGAGAGAGGAATGAAGATCGGGGCTCCTAGGGAGACTGCGGCTGGCGAGGCACGCGTGGCGATGACGCCGGATAGTGCGGGCCAGCTCCGCAAGCTGGGATTTGATTGTGCTATCGAGGCCGGTGCGGGGGTTGCGGCGGGGTTCTCGGATGACGCCTATCGCGCCGCGGGCGTGAGCGTGGTCGGCGATCCGGAGGCGCTTTTTGCGGCGGCTGACGTCATCGTCAAGGTGCGGCCGCCGGCGGCCGCCGAAGTCCGACGCCTTGTGCCCGGCAAGACCCTTGTCTCTTTTTTCTACCCTGGCCAGAACCAGGAGCTTCTCGAGGCCTGCCGGGCCTCGGGTGCGAACGTCATCGCGATGGACATGGTGCCTCGGATATCCCGTGCACAGAAGATGGACGCGCTTTCTTCCATGGCCAACATCGCCGGATACCGTGCAGTCATCGAAGCAGGCAGCAATTTCGGACGCTTCTTCACCGGACAGGTCACGGCCGCGGGCAAGGTTCCTCCGGCGAAGGTGCTTGTGATCGGCGCGGGCGTTGCAGGCCTCGCCGCAATCGGAACAGCGACATCTCTCGGAGCGGTTACCTTCGCATTCGATGTCCGGCCAGAAGTCGCCGAACAGATCGAGAGCATGGGGGGCGAGTTCGTCTATCTCGAATTCGAGGACGCCCAGGATGGCTCTACCACCGGAGGCTACGCGGCTCCGTCCTCGCCGGAGTTCCGGGAGAAGCAACTCACCAGGTTTCGCGAGCTTGCCCCGGACATGGACATCGTCATCACCACGGCGCTCATTCCGGGACGGGACGCTCCCAAGCTCTGGCTCGCCGACATGGTGGCGGCGATGAAGCCGGGATCGGTGGTCGTGGATCTGGCCGCGGAGCGAGGCGGAAACTGCGACCTGACCGTCGCCGACCAGCGGATCGTCTCCGACAACGGCGTAATCATCGTCGGGTATACGGACTTCCCGAGCCGCATGGCGACGCAGTCCTCGCTGCTCTACGCCACCAACATCCGTCACATGATCTCCGACCTGACACCGGGAAAGAACGGCGTCGTCGTCCACAACATGGAGGACGACGTCATTCGCGGTGCGACCGTCACCTTCAAGGGAGAGGTCACCTATCCGCCGCCGCCTCCCAAGGTGATGGCGATCGCGGCCCAGAAGCCACGGGAGAAGGTGAAGGAGGAGAGCCTCGCGGAAAAGAGGGCGCGGGAAGCCGCGGCCTTCAAGGCTCAGACGAGGAGCCAGGCGATCCTGCTTGCCGCTGCGACCGCCCTGCTTCTGATCGTGGGTGCCTATGCTCCGCCGAGCTTCATGAGCCACTTCGTGGTTTTCGTGCTGGCCTGTTTCATCGGTTTCCAGGTGATCTGGAACGTCTCCCATTCGCTGCACACGCCACTGATGGCGGTTACCAACGCGGTCTCCGGCATCGTCATCCTCGGCGCTCTGCTGCAGGTGGGGTCGAGCGACCGGATCGTGGTGGCGCTCGCCGCGCTCTCCGTATTCATAGCGACCATCAACATCGTCGGCGGCTTCCTGGTGACGCGGCGCATGCTGGCCATGTTCCAGAAGTCTTAGAGCCGGGAGGGGATCCAACATGACTATCGGTATCGTATCGGCTGCCTATATTGCAGCCGCGGTTCTCTTCATCCTGTCCCTCGGCGGTCTGTCCGGCCAGGAAAGCGCCAAGCGTGCCGTCTGGTACGGCATCACCGGCATGGCGCTCGCTATCGTCGCCACGGTTTTCGGTCCAGGTGTCGGCAATTGGTTCGTGATCCTGCTGATGATCGCCGGCGGCTCAATCCTCGGTTATTTCGTCGCGTTACGCGTGCAGATGACCGAGATGCCGCAGCTTGTTGCGGCGCTGCATTCCTTTGTCGGCCTTGCTGCCGTGTTCATAGGGTTCAACGCCCATATCGAGGCCGCTCGCGTGGCTGGCCTGGACCAGGCCGCTCGTGCTGCGCTGGACGGCTTCGCCGGCATTCTTGCCCATAAGACGTCGGTCGAACTGGCGATCATGAAGGTCGAGGTGTTTCTTGGCGTCTTCATCGGCGCGGTTACCTTCACCGGCTCGGTCGTTGCCTTCGGCAAGCTGGCGGGAAAGATCGACGGCAAGGCGAAGAAGCTGCCCGGCGGCCATTTTTTGAATGCCAGCGCGGCGATCGGTTCGCTGATCCTACTCGTGATGTATGTGAATGACGAAGGCGCCTGGACCCTGATCCTGATGACGGCGCTCGCGTTCTTCATCGGCTACCACCTGATCATGGGCATCGGCGGCGCCGACATGCCGGTGGTGGTGTCGATGCTCAACAGCTATTCTGGCTGGGCCGCGGCGGCCATCGGCTTCACGCTCGGCAACGATCTTCTGATCGTCACCGGCGCGCTGGTAGGCTCCTCGGGCGCGATCCTCTCCTACATCATGTGCAAGGCGATGAACCGCTCCTTCGTCTCTGTCATCCTCGGCGGCTTCGGCGCCACCACCGGACCGCAGATGGAGATCATCGGTGAACAGATCGCCATCGATGCGGAGGGCGTGGCGGCGGCGCTCAACGAAGCCGACAGCGTCGTCATCGTTCCCGGCTACGGCATGGCGGTGGCGCAGGCCCAGGCTGCCGTCTCGGAACTGACCCGCAAGCTGCGCGCCGCCGGCAAGACCGTTCGCTTCGCCATCCATCCCGTCGCCGGCCGTCTGCCGGGCCATATGAACGTCCTGCTCGCCGAAGCCAAGGTGCCTTACGACATCGTGCTCGAAATGGACGAGATCAACGAGGATTTCGCCAATACCGACGTGGTCATCGTCATCGGCTCCAACGACATCGTCAACCCGGCGGCCCAGGAGGATCCCAATTCACCGATCGCCGGAATGCCGGTTCTCGAGGTCTGGAAGGCAAAGCAGGTCTTCGTCTCAAAGCGTGGCCAGGGAACCGGATATTCCGGCATCGAGAACCCGCTGTTCTACAAGGACAATACCCGCATGTTCTATGGCGATGCCAAAGACTCCGTGAGCGGGCTTTTGCCCAAGTTGGCGTGATGTGAAGGGGCGCAAGATGATGTCGAGCGGGAACTGGAGCGATATGCTTCGGGACGTATTCCGTGCCAGTCTCGGAACGGTCACCGGCAAGGGTGCCGTCTCCAGAGATCTGAACGAACACACGGAGTTTCAGCCGACGATGATCGTGGCCGTAGGAAAGGCGGCTGTCGACATGTATGAAGGCTGTCGGCCTCGGTTCCTTGAGGTACCCGCGCTTATCGTCAGCAAGTACGGGCACGGTGTCCCTGCCGGATCAGACGTCCGGTTCCTAGAGGCGGCCCACCCGGTCCCGGACGATAAGTCGCTGCGAGCCGGCGAGGCTCTCGCAGAGTGGATCGGGAACGCAGGTTCAGACGCCAGGCTGCTGATGCTGGTGTCCGGCGGCGCTTCCTCCCTGGTGGAGAAGCTGGTACCCGGCAGGTCGCTTCAAGACCTTCGGGACATGACGTCTGCCGCTCTCGCCGACGGAAGCACGATCGAGCAGCTCAACGCCCGCCGCATTGCGATGTCAGACATCAAGGGTGGTAATCTCCTCAGTCGTTTCGCAGGTCGCGAAGTTCGCGTCCTTGCGATTTCCGACGTCGCCTCGGATGGCATCGATCTGATCGGAGCCGGGATCGGAGAGCGCGGCACCTACTGCGGCGATTACAAGGCGACCATCGTAGCGTCGAACCGCCTCCTTCGGGAAGAACTGGCAAGACGCTTCAGGCTCATCGGCCTCGATGTGGTCGTC
Organism: Neorhizobium tomejilense; assembly: GCF_964254135.1. Classification (NCBI taxonomy): domain Bacteria; kingdom Pseudomonadati; phylum Pseudomonadota; class Alphaproteobacteria; order Hyphomicrobiales; family Rhizobiaceae; genus Neorhizobium; species Neorhizobium tomejilense. The sequence goes on along the minus strand of NZ_CAXUSO020000002.1, from coordinate 1,600,533 downwards.
AACTCTGAAACACTCAGCGCGCCTATCGACACTGTAGTCGATGTTTGCCTGCAGACGACTAACCGTGGCGGTCCTGGCGTCTATATCTTCGGGGGTGAGCCCACCATTTCTCTACCCGAAAAACCCGGCATCGGAGGTCGCGCCCAGGCGCTCGCGCTCCTATTTGCGAAGGCGATCGCGGGCCGGCCGGACCTCCACGTGCTGGTCTCCGGAACAGACGGTAGCGACGGAGTTTCCGAAGCGGCCGGCGCCGTGGTCGACGGGCGGACTTTCGGATTGTTCGAAGACGCTGAGGACCATCTTCGTCGCGCCGATTCCGGAACCTTTTTTCGAAAGACAGGCGATGCCATCGTGACCGGGCCAACTGGTACGAACGTAGCCGACATCGCGATCCTGGTCAGGGAGTGACTGGGATGGGCGTCACACGCAAATTTCATCGGAATCAGGGAAATCGATGGCCGACTTATTGACTTTTGAGACGAAGAATTTCATTAATTCCCTAGATGGTGAATTAATGAAATTCATCGGACAGCAGGCCAGCAAAAGCCTCCTGCGGTGGCACGAGCTGGGCCGGAGGAGTTCGTCGCGCAAAAGACCTCGGCCTGCCAAGGCGGCAACCCATCGACCTTTCCGGCTGGCCACTTTGCAAAGTTCTTAGAGGAGGAAATTTCGTGATGCGTCTTATTGAACATTCGGGAGCCCGGAGGAAGCCATGATGCGGTCGTTCAACTCTCCGTTCGTGAGGCCGGTGCTGCTGGTCCTCTTTCTGGTCGTCGTTTGGGATCTCACCATTCGTCTGTTCGGCATTCCCGCCTATCTCATTCCCACTCCGATCGACGTCGCGGTGCAGATGTACGCTCAATGGCCGATGTTGCTGGCGGAGTCCGTTCCCACCCTGCAGGCGACGGTCGGCGGCTTCCTGCTTTCTGTGCTGATCGGAGTGCCGCTGGCGATGCTCATCGCCTACTCCAAGACCATCGAGAGCTATGTCTATCCGCTGCTCGTCTTCTCGCAGAGCATTCCGAAGGTGGCCATCGCGCCGCTATTCGTCGTCTGGTTCGGATTCGGGCTGTTTCCGAAGGTCATCGTGGCCTTCCTACTCGGCTTCTTCCCAATCGTGGTTTCTACCGTCCTCGGCTTTAAGTCGCTCGAATCGGACATGATCGATCTGGCAAAATCCATGGGCAGCAGCCGGCTGAAGATGTTCTACAAAATCAGCCTGCCGAACGCGCTTCCGGCGATTTTTGCAAGCATGAAGGTTTCCATCACGTTGGCGGTCGTCGGCGCGGTCGTCGGTGAGTTCGTGGGTTCCAATTCCGGAATCGGCTATGTGCTCCAGCGGGCGAATGGCAATTTCGACCTGCCTTTGATGTTCTCCGCGCTGATCATCCTGTCGCTCATGGGGGTGCTGCTCTTCATGATCATCGACCTCATCGAAAAGCTGATGCTGCCGTGGCACATTTCCAATCGCTTGGCGACCGCCGGAGCGCACTGAAGAATTCATCAAAGAGGAGGAAAGTCTGATGAAAATCTCTAACCTGGTCTTCGGCGCGGCCGTGGCCGTCGCAAGTGCCTTTTCGCAGCCGAACTTGGCCGCTGCACAAGACGCCGAGAAAACCACGTTGATGCTCAACTGGTACGTCACGGGACTGCATTCGCCACTCGTTCTCGGTAAGGAGAAGGGCTTCTTCAAGGCGGAGGGCGTCGACATTGAGATCCAGGAAGGCCGCGGCTCCGGGCCGACCGTTCAGGCCGTCGCTGCTGGCAATGTGCAGATCGGCTTCGCCGATCTGACGACCATGATGGCTCTCGCCGTCAAGGGCGCTCCGGTTATCTCCATCGGCTCGGCGCTTCAGCGCAGCCCCTTCGCCGTCATCAGCCTGAAGGAGAAGGGCATAGACAGCCCCGAGAAGGTGAAGGGACTGACCATCGCTATGACGGCAGGGGACTCACCGTCCCAGTCCTGGCCGCTCTTCCTGGAAAAGAACAAGCTCAAGAACGGCGACTTCAAGACCGTCAACGGCGACGCCAAGACCAAGGTGAACGCCGTTATCACCGGCCAGGCCGATGCGCTGCTCGGCTTCGCGACCGATCAGGGAACGCAGATCGAGGCGGCGACCGGAAAGCCGGTCACGAATATGCTGTTCGCCGACTTCGGGGTCAACAGCATCGGGTCGTCATTTATCGTGAACACCGCGACGATCGCCGAGAAGCCGGAGCTCCTGAAGAAGTTCATGCGCGCCGCCACCAAGTCGTTCGAATATGCGTCGGAGCATCCACAGGAAGCCGTCGAAGCGGTCCGCAAGGCCTATCCGAACGCCGGCACCCCGGAAAGCCTGATGACCGGTCTCAAGACCGCCATTCCGCTATTCAAGGCCAAGGAAACAGAAGGCTCGCGGCCGCTGCGCGTGACGAACGCGCAGGTAGAAGAGACCATCGCCACAATGATCGCGGTCGGTACGCTCAAGGCATCGGACAAGGATGTCGGGAAGTACTACATCGACGCCTTCCTGCCGTGAGGTACAGCACATGAGATCGCTACGCGCATCCGAGGACATGATGAAAGATAAGTTCCCCCGGCCGGTGGACAGGTCGACCCTCATCCAATTGAACGGCGTCACGAAGAAGTTCGGCTCCTTCGAAGCCCTCAAACCGATCGACCTGTCGATCAAGGAAGGCGAGTTCGTGTCGGTCGTCGGTCCTTCGGGCTGCGGTAAAAGCACGCTTCTCAAACTGGTTGCCGGACTAGCACCCATCTCCGACGGCGAACTCCTGCTCGCCGGGCGGAAGATCTCCGGACCGCAGACCGACGTCGGCATTGTGTTCCAGAGCTCGGTTCTTCTCGCCTGGCGAAACATCATGGACAACATCCTCCTCCAGGCGGAGATGCGGAACATGAACAAGGTGGAGGCGCGCAGGCGCGCCGAAGCCCTGATCGCGATGGCGGGCCTGCAGGGCTTCGAGAACAAGTATCCATGGCAGCTTTCGGGCGGCATGCAGCAGCGCGCATCGATTTGCCGCGCACTGCTCCATGACCCGCAGGTGCTCCTTATGGATGAACCTTTCGGCGCGCTTGACGCGATGACTCGCGAAAAGATGAACGTGGAGCTTCAGCGGATCTGGCTTGAGTCCAAGAAGACAGTTCTGCTGATCACACACAGCATTCCCGAAGCGGTTTATCTATCGGACAGGGTGGTCGTGATGAGCGAGCGTCCCGGATCGGTTGCTGCGGTCTACGACATCGATCTGCCGCGGCCCCGTGACCTGAGCGTCATGGCGTCAACCCAGTTCGCCTCATACACGAAAACGATCAGACAGCACTTCTACGCGCAGGGTTCGCTCGACGATCACTAGACACTTGCTGCGGGCGGCTGCGACTGAGGCCCCCGCAGAAATGCTCGCTCTGGGTTATGGGAGGTTCCTATGAACATGCTGGAAATGGACTGGTCGGCGCACTGGTCGGAGTTCACGTACGAAGAGGCACTCGCGCGGGCGAAGAACGCGTTGTGGAAGAGGGGCGTCTCCATCATCTTCATAATCGAAGGCTACGAGCATGAGTTCTTCTTCGACGAACTCCTTCCTGAGAAGGCTGCGCTGGCCGACTTGCGGGCGCGCCGCATAGCCCTTGCGGCAGCCGAGAGCCCGAAGATCGCAGTACTGCTGACCGGAATTTTGGGTCTGCTTACGTTGTCGCTGATGTGTGCGCTAAATATTTGAAGGCTTTGCTTATTAGCGCGTCAACCTTTGGCTCATCGAGCGGTAGTGGCTCGATTCGGCGTAGCTGACGACTCCGGAAAACTCTACGGCCTTCAGGTCAAATGTGGGATCTTGCGGTTTAAGGACGAACCCTCGCTAGGCGGCGATGTGTGCCGGTATGCCCGAATAAGACATTCAGCGAGCATCAGGATCGTCGGTTATTTCGGCATTAGAGCTGTAGGCAGAGAACCCCGGTTGAGTTGGCCCCCAATACGGCATCGGCAGCGTAAAGTCCATTTCGCGATAGCCGGCAACTGATTGGGATGCTCCGATCGTCAACGTCAATGCCGGCGCGAGGGCGATCGGTCATCCGATTGTGGCCTCCGTTCCCGAATTCTGAGCACGTTGGTGTTCGCAATCGTTCGTAGCTCAGCGGAAACGGCGGAGTTCTCATCAAAGGAAGTGCCTCCAGGGTATTGGCTGTCCACTGCCAGCTTGCGTTGTAACAGCGTTCGATCGGGTTCGGGACCTAGAGCGTTTCCGCCTTTTTCTGAATCGTGGTCGATTCCCAAATCAGTTTTGATCTGATTCATTGGTGCTGGCTGGATGGAGGCCAGCATCTCATGACGGCACCTTTATCCAATGATCTTCGCGAGCGTGTTGTCGCCGCCGTGCTGAGCGGCGAAAGCGTCCGTACCGTTGCTGCGCGCTTTGAGGTGGCGGCGTCATCGGTGGTGAAGTGGTCGCAACGCCATCGGGCAACTGGATCGGTTCGTCCGGGCAAGATGGGCGGCCATCGCAAACGCATTCTTGAACCACATCGTGATTTCATTATCGAGCGTCTCAGTCAGAACTCTCACCTGACGCTACATGGCCTCAAGGCCGAATTGGCTTCACGAGGCATTGCCGTCTCACACAATACGATTTGGGAGTTCATCCGCAGCGAGGGGCTGCGCTTCAAAAAAAACGCTGTTCGCCCTTGAACAAGCCCGCGCCGACGTCGCCCGTCGGCGAGAGCGGTGGAAGGCGTTGCAGCATCATCTTGATCCTGAGCGGCTGGTGTTCATTGATGAGACCTGGATCAAAACCAACATGACGCCCATCCGAGGCTGGGGACCGAAGGGCAGACGTCTGCGGGCGTTTGCGCCGCACGGTCACTGGCGCACCCTGACATTCATCGGTGCATTGCGCAGCAGCCAACTGACAGCACCCTGCGTTTTCGATGGCCCGATCAATGGCACGTGCTTTCGCGCCTATGTCGAGCAACAGTTGATACCAGTCCTCAAGCCAGGTGACATCGTCATCATGGACAATCTCGGCAGTCACAAGTCGGCCGCTATCCGTAAAGCGATCAAAGCCGCTGGCGCGCGGCTCTGGTTCCTGCCGCCCTACTCACCAGACCTCAATCCGATCGAGCAGGCCTTCTCAAAGATCAAGCACTGGATGCGCAATGCGCAAAGGAGGACCATCGACGAAACCTGGCGGCACATTGGTAACCTGGTCGAGGCGATCCAATCCGATGAATGTGCCAACTATCTCGAAAATGCAGGCTACGTTTCCGTCAAAAGGTGAAACGCTCTATGTGATTCTGCTCCTTCAGAATCCAGGGGCGGGGTTATTCTCTAAGCGGCCTGTTCAGAACACTATTAGAGGATCACGGCACGTTCCTTGAGATCGTCGATCTGTTGTCTCGTGAAGCCAAGCAGTTCCGAGAGGATTTCATAAGTGTCCTCGCCAAGTAGGGAGGGCGGAGAAGCGGGCGAGGGCCCTTGCCCATCGAAGAGTATCGGACCGCGGACCATGCGCAGGCTACCGATCTTCGGATGGGTTACGGTCTCGATGAGACCATGTGCCGCGACGTGGTCCTGCTCTAGGGCTTCGCCAATGGATAGGATTGGCGCGTTTGGGACATCGAAGGCAGTCAGGCGATCCAGCCAAAAGGCAGTACTCTCGCTCGCCATCCGGTGGAGAATGAGCGGCTCGAGCTCAGCGCGATTCTTCAGTCTCGCCTCGTATAGGGCAAACCTTGGGTCCTCGATAAGATCCGGCCTGTCGAGGCATCGTGCAAAATTGTGCCAGAACCGTTCGGTTAGGCATGCCACGATGACGTGTCCGTCCGAAGTTGGAAATGATCCATAGGGGACGATGCTTGGGTGCTGCGTGCCAACGGGCTTTGGACTCTCTCCGGTCACGAAATAGATCTGTGAAAGATAGCCCTGCATGGCAATCAGGCTGTCGAGCATGGCGATTTCCACCAATTGCCCGCGGCCACTCCGGTGGCGATCGTGCAGGGCTGCAAGGATGCCAAAGATCGAATAGATACTTCCCGCCATATCGCCCAAGGGTAAACCAAGTCTGTTCGGTGCCTGACCCGGTTCGCAGTTGACACTCATGACCCCCGAAAGGGCCTGGGCCACGATGTCGAAGGCCGGCTTGCTGGCGTGCGGACTGTTCTTTCCAAAGCCGGTGATCGAACAGTAAATCAGGGACGGGTTCTCGATCTTGAGTGTCTCGTAGCCGAGCCCCAGCCTCTCCATGACCCCCGGGCGGAAATTTTCGACGACTATGTCGCTTTGCGCTGCAAGATCCCTGGCAATCTTCAAGCCCTCGGTGGACTTCAGATCCACGGCAACACTTTTCTTGCTGCGGTTCAGGGCTATGTAGTAATGGCTCATCCCCTCGACGAAAGGCGGGAAATTACGCGTCTCATCGCCCTTTTCGATCGGCTCGATCTTGATGACGTCAGCCCCGAGATCGGCGAGAACCATCGAGGCGTAAGGCCCGGAAAGAATGCGGGAGAAATCAAGGACTTTGATGCCGACGAGGGGGCCCTTATTGTGCACCGTAGCGGGCATGTCAGGCCGCCTTTCTTGAAATTTTCATAACTGCCGTGGCCAAGGCGACAACGCGCTCTCTGTCGAATACTTCAGCGTCAAGAAAGATCATGGAGCCGGCTCGGTCCCGGATCTTTGCCCGCGCCTCCAGAAGCGTACCGGGCCGGGCTGCGCTGACGAAGCGCGTTTCCAGCTGAACGGTGACAGTTGGTGCCCGGTCCACTGCCTCCCAGGCCACCATCGCTATAGCCTGATCGAGAAGGGTGGTGATCACGCCACCGTGGACCAGTCCGATCGCGTTCGCGTGCTCGCTCCTGGTTTGCAGCGCATAAGCGACGCACCCGTCCGCGTCGCGAGCCTTAGTCAAGGGACCTAACATTGCCATGAATGCGCCTGCGTTCAAAGGCTTCCAATTTCTCTGCTCACTCGTGTCGGTCATATTCAACTCCCAGCAGTCATTTGCACGTTTTCGATTTCGTTGCGCGCGTCCGTCAGCGCTCGCGCAAGCTTGGGGATCTCCGCATCCTCCAACCTTTCGGTGATGCCGATTGCGACGAGCGAACGGATCATTTGCTTTCGCGCATTAAAGATCGGAACAGCAACGACCGTCACTCCGGAAATGTACGTGCCCTGATCTACAGCATATCCGCGCGTGCGCGCTTGTTCGACCTCTTCGGTCCACTTCGCAAAAGTCGGTGGATGGTCCCATACCAGCTTCGAGAATTCGCGCTGGAGGGCGTCTTTGCCCATGCCGCCGAACGCTGCGAATAGCCGGCCCGTCGCGGAGATCAATAGAGGAAAGCGTGATCCCAGATCGACCTGGAGGCGGAATGGCAGAGGAGACTGAGACAAGGCTACCACGACCATTTGCCCCGGTTCGGACAGTTGCGTCGCGATGGCGGTGACATTGAAGCGAGTCGATAATTCCGAAAGGCGTGGCTGGATCATAACCGAGAATGTATTCTTTTGAAGGGCTGATCGCGCGAGAGGCAGGATCCCGACGCCGATAGAATAACGCTTAGTTCTCAAATCGAACTCGACTAGTCCCTCGTCCTGCAGGACCCGCAGGATATGAAGACAGGTGCTTGGCACCAAACCCAACTCGCGGGCGATCGGATTGACGCCTACCGGCTCGTTCGATCGCCCCAGATATCTGAGAATGGCGATCGCGCGGGTGACTGCGGGTACCTGCCTCTTGCTCGCTTGGGTCGTCTCGTCTTCGCTCATTTCATGCACTCCAAAACGTGGCCGTTATTGTCTATATACAACGATAATGGCGTATTGACAATGGTATATCTGTGCCCTTACCGTTGTCAACGAGCACGACGGGTGGCTGAAATTTGCCCGGAGTGAAGGGATTTGGAGGAAACCATATGGCGCTGACGGATTACACGTCCTATGCGGATGCGCAGAAGCACTACACGAAAGAGGCCCTATGGGACCTGTTTGACGGCACGCGCGATCGGTTCAACATCGCCCACGAGTGCGTCGATCGTCACGTGAATGGCAGCAATGTTGCCCTGCGCATCGCAAATGCAGACGGCGGTGATGAGGTCATTACGTTTGAGGAACTCTCCCGTCGTTCATCGCAGATCGCGCATTTCCTCAAAGAAAAAGGCATCGAGAAAGGTGACCGCGTCGCCGTGATGATCGAGCCCTCTCTGCCTTTCTATTGTGCGATCTTTGGCGCACTCAAGGTAGGTGCGGTCGCGGTGCCGATGTTCACGCTTTTCGGACCCGAGGGAATCAGGCTGCGCAACGGAGACTGCAACCCGGAGATATTTTTCACCAATGCTGAAAAGGCTCCGGAAGCAGAGGAGGGCGGAGCGAAGAACGTGATCATCGCTGATCAGGCCTTTCTTGAGAGTTTGAAGGACCTGCCGCCGGCATTCGATTGGGACACGAGCGGCGGCGATCTCGCAGTGCTGCAATATACCTCCGGGACGACCCGCCTCCTGCCGGCTGCCGTGCACCACAACCATCGGTCCATCGTCACCCTTATGGTTGCTGCCCTATATGCGACCGGCATTCGGCCCGGTGATCGCTTCTTCTGCCCGTCTTCGCCAGCTTGGGGACACGGCCTCTGGCACGGAACGTTCGCGCCGCTTGCCATGGGGGTCTCCACCGGGACCTTCTCCGGCAGGTTCGATCCGGTGCGCCTCCTGAAGGCCCTGCAGGATTTTAAGATCACCAATCTAACCGCCGCAGCGACCCACTACCGCATGATGCGAAACTCTGGCGAAGCCGAGAATTTTACCTACAGTTTCGAAAAACTGTCCTTCACTGGCGAGCCGATCGACAGCGAGACTGCGGCCTATGTCGAACAGGTGTTCCGGACGAAGGTTCGCTCAATGTACGGCACGACCGAGATCGGCGTCATCATAGCCAACTATCCCGGAGCGAGCGACCTCGAGGTGCGTGATGGTGCTATGGGCAAGGCCGTCCCTGGCGTCGAGGTGGAAGTCCAACGGCCGGATGGCTCTCGCTGTGCTACCGGGGAAACCGGCGAACTCATGGTCAGGAAGGGCGGCCAGTGGTTCCCGACAAAGGATCTCGGTCGCGTCGACGAGGATGGCTATTTCTATCACGGTGGACGGGCCGACGACGTGATCATCTCGGCAGGTTGGACCATCGGCGCCGTTGAGGTCGAGGATGCGATTTTGAGCCATCCGGCCGTGGCTGAATGCGGTGTGATCGGAACCCCCGACAGCCTGCGCGGACAGGTGGTGAAGGCGTTCATCATTCCAAAGACGGGTGAAACGCCCGGTCTCACGGAGAGCATTCAGGAGCATGTGCGCGCCAAGCTCGCTCGTCACGAATACCCCCGCCAGATCGAATTTGTAACCGAGCTGCCGAAGACCCCGGCAGGCAAGGTGAACCGAAAGATCCTGCGAGATCAGGAAGCCCAGAAATTTTCCGCCGCTGGCTGACGGCTGCGCGACCCCATATTTCAAGGAGGAACATGATGAATGAAATGATCCGGAAGTTTCCAAAAATCACGCAGGAGGGTCTCGACGATCTTCGCACGCGCATTGGCGTAAAGATCGAAAAGACTGTCGAGCCGTGGTGCTATGAGGCCACACGAGACAATATCCGTCACTATGCGCACGGCATTGGTGATGACAATCCGCTGTGGTGCGACCCCGATTACGCAAAGAACACCAAGTACGGCGATGTGATCGCGCTGCCGAGCTTCCTGTTTGCTACCAGCCGGATCATTTCGGGCTATGTTGGGGGCCTTCCGGGCGTGCATGCGATGTGGTCGGGCGCGAACTGGAATTGGCATAAGGTAATCCCGCGCAATGCCGAGTTCCGCACCGAGGCCTATCTCAAGGACCTTATCGAGCACGACACCCGGTTTGCCGGCCGGGCCGTACAGCAGATCTATCACGTCGACTTTTACGATGCGAAGACGGGCGATCTGCTGGCGGATGCGGACAGTTGGTGCTTCCGCACCGATCGCGATCAAGCCCGCGAGAACGGAACGAAATACACGAAGACCAAGGAAAATGGCCGCCGTGTCTATACCCAGCAAGAGCTGGACCAATACTACGAGTATTACGAGAACGAAGAGATCCGCGGCGCCGAGACTCGCTATTGGGACGACGTCGCCGAGGGTCACGAACTGCCAACCATGGTCAAGGGTCCCATGACCGCTACAGGCTTCATCGCCTACGCCCAGGGCTGGGGTGGCCTCTACATCCGTGCCAACAAGCTTGCCTGGCAGCTGCAACAGAAGCATCCGTCGGCCGGCATCAAAAACCGGTTTGGCATTCCCGATTGCCCCGAACGCGTTCATTGGGAAGAAGAATTCGCGCTCGAAGTCGGTGCCCCCGGTGCCTACGACTACGGTCCGGAGCGCACTTCGTGGCTGACCCACCAGGTCACCAACTGGATGGGCGACGACGGTTTCCTGCGGCAGGCGAAATGCCAGGTCCGCCGGCATAATCCGGAAGGCGATATCATCCTGATCAACGGCACCGTCAGCCGCAAATTCGAGGATGCCGGCCGCTATCTGCTGGAAATTCAGCAGCGTGCGGTGCAGCAGGACGGAGAGTTGTCTGCTCTTGGCTCCGTTATCGTCGAGTTGCCCAAACGCTGAGGCATCCGACGGCCAACCGCTGGGAGGATAGGTTGAACGTCATCGGTATCATTCTAAGAAAAGTCGAGGACACCCTGCATTTGCTGGGGTGCCTCAGCCTCGTGATCATCGTTGTCATCATCAATGCGGACATTATGCTGCGACTGATCCTTGGCGAACCTGTGCAGTTTCAGTTCGAGTTGACCGAGCTCTATCTGATGCCGGCCCTGGCGACTTTGTCCCTGTCATGGGTTTTTCGTGACGGCGGCCATCTCGCGCTGGATTTCTTGCCGGAACAACTTCCGGGGCTGTGGGGAAAGGCTGTCGTCAAGCTGTGCTTGCTACTTCCGTCCACCTTCTTCTTCGCCGTCACCTACATGTCCGGAAGGAATGCGCTGAATGCCTTTATGCGGGGGCAGACCCAGTTCGGCGTGGTCGATTGGCCGCTCGGGTGGGCCTATGCCGCGGTGCCTCTGGGCTGCGGAGTCCTGGCGTTTCGGCTGCTCTATGACGCTTTGCAAAGTGAGACACCTAAACCGATCCATTGAGAAATCAATTCAGGGAGGAGACTGAAAATGAAAATCGTGAATATGAAACAGCCCATGGCCGGCTTGGCCGTTACGCTCGCGCTGGTCGCTTCCGTGGCGCAGGCGGAAACGCTGAGCCTGAGCGACTTCCAGTCCACCAGCCATATCGTGTCGGTGGAGGGCACGACCAAATGGATGGCAGCAGTCGAAAAGGCCACCGGAGGCAAGATCACCTTCAACCATTTCCCCGCCGAACAGGCGGCGAAGGCCAAGGCGCAGCTCGATGCCGTCAAGAGCGGTATTCTCGATGCCGCACTTCTGGGTCCCAGCTATCATTCGGAATCCTTACCGCTGAACTCGGTGGTGGATCTGCCTGGCTTCTATGACTCGGCCGTCCAGGGCACCAAGGCGCTGCAAACCATGTTGAAGGAAGGACCGTTGCGCGATGAGCTTCTGGCGAACGGCGTAACGCCGGTGTTCGGCTTCGTTCTCCCTCCCTACCAGGTCCTGTCCAAGAAGCGACTGGGCATGCCCGCTCAATGGAAGGCGATCGACGTGCGCACCTCGGGCGGGACCCAGGCCATGACCGCGCGCAGCCTGGGGGCCGTCGGGATCTCGATCCCGGGACCGGAAGTTTACACCGCTGTCGAAACCGGGCGGCTTGATGCAATCCTGTTTCCGCTGGCCTCGGTGCCGGGATACAAGCTGAACGAGGTGGTGAGCCACATTTCCACCAACGGCTCCTTCGGTGGCTACAGCTTCGTCATGGTGGTTCGCAGCGATCTGTTCGACGGCCTTGCTACCGAAATCCGGGAAGCGATGGTGACAACCGGAAATGAGACCGCTGTTCATGTCGCAAAGGCGCAAGACAATAGCGCCAGCGTTCTCATCGCAAAATGGAAGGCAGCCGGCATCAATACCTACACCTTTAGCGATGCCGAGCTCGCGAGCCTCGATGACAGCATGGCTCTTGTTGCCACTGACTGGGCGGGCCGCATGGGCGGCGAGAAGGCTAAAGCGGTCTTGGACACCTATAAGCAACTCACCGCCCAGTAAACGCAGCCGCTTTTCCCTACCCGTCAGAGCAGTCGGTCTTCGAACCGACTGCTCCTCAAAGGAGCTTGCGTTCACCACATGCTGACCTTTCTCGCCATACTCGTCCTGCTGGCCATTTTTATGGTGTTCAGGATGCCGATTGCATTCGCCATGGGGCTGGCCGGCTTCATCGGGCTTGCCGTTCAACTTGGATCGCGACCAGCGCTTGCCGTGCTGGAACGGACATTTTTCGACAGCTCATCCTCATTCATCCTTGTCGCGATCCCGCTGTTCATCCTCATGGCCGAACTACTGACCGCGGGGGACGTGACCCGGCGCGCCATCGTCGCGTGCCAGGGTTGGGTTGGGCACGTCAAGGGCGGTCTTGCAATGGCGACCGTGGGCGCGGCGGTCATTCTTGCGGCGCTTGTCGGCAGTTCGACTGCTTCGACGGCGGCGATGGCAGCCTCTGCTTACCCCGAGATGCGCAACCACAACTATTCCCGCAGGCTGGCCGCGGCCGTCGTCTCTGTCGGCGGCACTCTTGCCGTCGTCATACCGCCTTCGATCGTGCTCGTTGTCTATGGAGTGCTGACGGAGACTTCGATCGGGCAGCTTTTCATCGCCGGGATCATTCCCGGGCTTCTGACCGCGGTAGGTCTCGCCGTCGTCATAAAGATCATTGCCCACACGACGGACCAGGCCCCGAAAGGTCCTCCCTTCGAGCTGAAGAAGGCGGTGAAGGCCAGCCGCCATGTCTTGCCGATGACGGCTCTGCTGCTCGTTGTGATCGGCGCGATCTATGGCGGTCATGCATCCCCTTCCGAGGCCGCGGCGCTCGGGGTGATGGGATCTCTCATCATCGTGATCGCCCAGCGCTCCATTTCGTTTGCAAGCTTGAACAGGTCAATTTCCAACACGATCCGCGCAACCGTGATGATCGTCGCCATCGTGGCCTGCTCGGCGATCTTCTCCAACTATCTGGCGTTCACGCGGATCACCCACACGCTGCTCGAGTTCGTCGCGACGACTGAACTTTCGCGTGGCACGATCATGGCGATCATCATGCTCACGCTGCTGGTCATGGGCATGTTCATGGATCAGCTGGCGATCCTCTCTCTGGCCATGCCGCTGATGTTTCCGATCGCCATGGCGCTGGACTTCAATCCGGTGTGGTTCGGAATAGTCGTGACGAAGACGGTCGAGATCGGCTTGCTGACGCCACCGCTCGGTCTGAACGCCTATGTAGCCGCGGCGCAGACGGGAGTGCCCCTCGGCAGGATATTCCGTGGACTGGTTCCGTTTATCATCGTTGAGCTCTTCATCCTGCTTTTGCTGCTCGTCTTCCCGCAGATCACCTTGTGGCTTCCGAGCCTGATGCAGCAGTGAACCGACAACGCCCCTTTGACCACCATGTCTGCGCCGGGAAGGAACCGCTCGGTGGTCGAGAGGCTGGTGCCCGAATGACAGGAGAGATTGCATGACGATATTGCCGAGCAACGTGCTGACCGGTGCGCCGGAGTTTGAGGAAAACCGGTCTGCCATGGAAGCGCAGCTGGCGCCGGTTGAACTGGAAGCCGCACGGATCATGCAGGGCGGCTCCGAAGCGGCTCGTGCACGCCACAAGGCCCGCGGCAAAATGCTGCCACGCGAGCGGGTCGCGGCCCTTCTTGATCCCGGCTCTCCGTTTCTTGAGGTCGGGCTCTTCGCTGCAAGCGGGCACTACGATAACGAAGTGCCTTCCGCAGGCGCCATCGCGGGCATTGGCCGCGTCGAAGGGCGCGATTGCATGATCCTCTGCAACGATGCCACGGTGAAAGGTGGAACTTATTTCCCGCTCACCGTAAAGAAACATTTGCGCGCCCAGGAGATTGCGGAGGAGAACGAGCTTCCGTGTGTCTATCTTGTCGATAGCGGCGGAGCGAACCTGAACAACCAGGACGAGGTTTTCCCAGATCGGGATCATTTCGGTCGGATATTCTTCAATCAGGCGCGCATGAGCGCGAAAGGCATCGCACAGATCGCCGTGGTCATGGGGTCGTGCACGGCAGGCGGTGCCTATGTGCCTGCCATGAGCGATCAGACGATCATCGTTCGCGAACAAGGCACGATCTTTCTAGCCGGCCCCCCTCTGGTAAAAGTTGCGACGGGGGAGGAGATCGATGCTGAGACCCTTGGCGGAGGCGACACGCATACGCGGCTATCGGGCGTCGCGGACTATCTGGCGGATGACGATCGCCACGCCTTGGCGCTGGCGCGCGAGATCGTCGCCAATCTGGGATCCAAACCCCGTCCAATTATCGACCTGAGGGTGCCGCAATCCCCGCTTTATCCGGCGGAGGAAATCATGGGGATCGTGCCGGCGAACGATAAAACGCCCTACGATGTGCGCGAAATCATCGCCCGGATCGTCGATGGCTCGGATTTCGCCGAGTTTAAGCCGCGATACGGAACGACCCTGGTGACAGGTTTTGCCCATGTCGATGGCGTCCCCGTTGGCATTCTCGCCAACAACGGCGTCCTGTTCTCGGAGAGCGCCGTCAAGGGCGCGCATTTCATCGAACTGTGCTGCCAGCGCAAGATCCCGCTTCTTTTCCTGCAGAACATCACCGGCTTCATGGTCGGATCGAAATACGAGGCCGGCGGCATCGCCAAGGACGGAGCAAAACTGGTGAACGCCGTTTCCACGGCGTCGGTGCCGAAAATTACGGTGATCATCGGCGGGTCGTACGGCGCCGGCAACTACGGCATGTGTGGTCGGGCTTTTGGCCCGCGTTTCGTCTGGATGTGGCCCAACGCCCGCATCTCGGTAATGGGTGGAGCGCAGGCAGCAGGGGTTCTGGCTAATGTGAAACGTGCTGGCATCGAGGCGAAGGGTGGCTCATGGTCAGCGGCGGACGAGGAGGAATTCAAGCGTCCGACGCTCGAAATGTTCGATCGCCAGTCCCGCCCGCTCTACGCGTCCTCCCGCCTTTGGGACGACGGTGTCATCGACCCGCGCACGACCCGTGACGTGGTCGCACTGTCGCTTCGGGCGACGCTCAACGCGCCCGTCCAGGAAACCAAATTCGGCCTTTTTAGGATGTGATGATGACCCCTCCATTTTCCAAGATTTTGATTGCAAACCGGGGTGAGATTGCTTGCCGCGTGGTCCGCACAGCGCGCCGGATGGGTGTGCGAACCGTGGCCGTCTATTCGGATGCCGACAGGCAGTCGCTACATGTTTCGCTGGCGGACGAAGCAGTGCATATCGGGGCCTCGCCGGCCTCGGAAAGCTACCTCGCCGGACACAAGCTTATTGCCGCCGCGCTGGCAACGGGCGCGGAGGCGGTCCACCCGGGCTACGGGTTTCTGTCGGAGAACCCCGGTTTCGTGGAGGCGGTCGAAGCGGCCGGCCTGGTTTTCATCGGTCCGTCCGCCGCGTCGATTCGGGCCATGGGGCTGAAGGATGCCGCAAAAGACCTAATGGCAGAGGCTGGCGTGCCGATCGTGCCCGGTTACCAGGGTGCCAAGCAGGATCCAGATTTCCTCGCCGCGAAGGCGGAACGAATTGGCTATCCCGTGTTGATCAAGGCGCGCGCCGGCGGCGGCGGCAAGGGGATGCGCCGGGTTGACGACCCAGCGGACTTCCGCGAGGCGCTCGCCTCCGCCCGCAGGGAAGGTCAGGCATCTTTTGGCGATCCGCAGGTGCTGATCGAAAAATATATCCTCTGCCCAAGACATATCGAGGTGCAGGTGTTCGGCGACAACCATGGCAATGTCGTCCATCTCTTCGAGCGGGATTGTTCGCTGCAGCGGCGCCACCAGAAAGTGGTGGAAGAGGCCCCGGCACCCGGCATGACCCCGGAGGTTCGGGACGCGATGACGGATGCGGCTGTAAAAGCGGCTAGGGCGGTCAACTATTCCGGCGCCGGCACGATCGAATTCATCGTGGACGGCTCCGGACCGCTGCGTGCCGATGGCTTCTGGTTCATGGAAATGAACACGCGCCTTCAGGTCGAACATCCCGTGACAGAGGCCATTACGGGTGTCGATCTGGTGGAGTGGCAATTGCGCATCGCGGCGGGCCAGCCCCTGCCGCTGGCGCAGGAAGCGCTGTCCATTTCCGGCCATTCGTTCGAGGCTCGCCTTTACGCCGAGGACCCGGCCAGAGGCTTTCTTCCTGCCACCGGCAAAGTCGAGCATCTGGCCTTTTCCAGCCATGCCCGCAATGACGCGGGCGTATGTTCGGGCGACCATATCAGTCCCTTCTATGATCCGATGATCGCCAAGATCATCAGCCACGGAACGGATCGCCGCGACGCCCTCGATCGGCTTATCCTCGCCCTGCGAGGCACCCACGTGGCCGGAACCGCCACGAACGCCGGATTTTTGGCAAGGTTGGCATCGCATAAAGGGTTTGGCGACGGAAAATTTGACACTGGCCTGATTGAACGGGATCTGGACGGCCTGACCGCCACCACGCCGGTTTCGGAGATCCATCTGGCCATTGCCGCCATTGCCGGATTGGGGATCGACCTACGGGCGCCACGTTTCGGCTGGCGCCTCTGGGATGAGGCTTTTCATGACCTGCGCCTTGTCTGTGACGGCGAGGTCGTCGATCGGCGCCTGACGCTTCACAGCCACGGCTCGATGAGGCTGTCCGGGGGACGTGAAGATGCGGTCCTTGGGGCCGTTGAAATCGACGGCGATGATATTGCCGCCCGTCTCGGACCAACCATGTCTCGGGTCGAGGCGAAGGTATTTCTTGCGCGCCGCCAGGCGGGGCTTCTGATTTCCGTCAGCACGTCAGACATGGTGCGCGACATATTTATGCCGGACGCGCGTTCGGGCAACGGCGTAGCGGCGGATGCGGGTAACGTCGTGACGGCGCCGATGACAGGTGTGATCATCACACTCACCGTTTCGGAGGGAGACGTCGTGGAAGGTGGGGCAAAGCTCGGCATTATCGAAGCCATGAAGATGGAGACGGTCCTTGTCGCTCCGCGCCCGGGGCGCGTGGCCTCCGTCAAATGCGCTGCCGGTCAGGCGGTCGAAGGTGGTTCTGTGCTCATCGTGCTGGAGGAACACGCGGCATGAGCGAACATGTCCGCATCTACGAGGTAGGCCCCAGGGACGGGTTGCAGAACGAAATACCGATCATTCCGACTGCAAGGAAAATCGAACTGATCGACCTTCTGTCCCGCGCCGGATTTGAGAAGATAGAGGCGACGAGCTTCGTTTCTCCCAAGTGGGTTCCTCAACTGGCGGATGCGCTGGATGTCATGAGAGGAATTATCCGCCGGCCGGGGACAGGCTATGCGGTACTGACCCCCAACATGAACGGGTTCGAACTGGCGCAGGCCGCAGGGGCGGACGAGGTCGCCGTTTTCGCATCCGCCTCGGAAGGGTTCAGCCGGAAGAACATCAATTGCTCGATTGCAGAAAGCCTGGTTCGCTTCGAGCCCCTGCTCGCGGCGGCCGGAAAGGCCGGTATCCGGGTGCGCGGTTATGTCTCCTGCGTCGTCGCATGCCCCTATGACGGAGAAGTGGCTCCGGAGGCGGTGCGCGATATTGCCTTGGCGCTCCGCGAGATGGGTTGCTACGAAATTTCTCTTGGCGACACGATCGGGGCGGGGAGGCCGGCCACCGTCTCGCGAATGTTGAAGGCCGTTCTTGCCGGCATTCCGGCAACCGAGCTCGCCGGACATTTTCACGACACCGAAAATACGGCGCTCGATAACGTGGCTGTTTCTTTGGATATGGGCCTGCGTACTTTTGATAGTGCGGTCGGCGGCCTTGGCGGTTGCCCTTACGCTCCCGGTGCCAAGGGCAATCTGTCGACTTCCGCGCTCCTGGATTTTCTGGAACCGCGCGGCTTCGAGACGGGGATCAACCGGGCGGCGCTGCAGGCCGCGGAATGCTATGTCGCGGCCATCACATCAAAGCGGATTGAGAGGAGAGAGCGATGACCTATGAGACCATCCGTGTCAGCACGGACGCCCGCAACGTGGCGACGGTGACCCTGGCGCGCCCAGACAAACACAATGCGATGAACGCAATGATGATCGCCGAGCTCACGCAGGCAGCCGAGGAATTGGCCACGGATCCGGCCTTACGTGTCGTTATCATCGCCGGCCAGGGCAAGACTTTTTGCGCGGGCGGCGACCTTGGCTGGATGCGCGCCCAGGCAGACAAAGATCGCGCTGGGAAGTTGACGGAGGCCACCAATCTTGCCCGCATGCTTGGGCACTGGAATGCGCTGCCGAAACCCGTCGTCGGCCGTGTGCATGGCGCCGCCTATGGCGGTGGATTGGGGCTGATCGCCGTTTGCGACGTCGTTGTTGCGGAGGACGAGACCCGGTTTGCCCTCACGGAAACCCGGCTTGGGCTCATCCCCGCCACGATCGGCCCCTTTGTTATCCGGCGCCTTGGGGAAGCTTTCGCGCGCCAGGTCTTCTTCAACTCCAAGCCTTTCGATGCGGCCTTTCTTGTCCGCGCAGGGATGCTTTCCCGGGCTTGCCGGCCCGATGATCTAGACGCCGCGGTCGAGGAAGAGGTTCTCGCCTTTCTCCAATGCGCGCCGGGTGCGATCAGCGAGGCTAAGCGCCTTTGTCGTTCGCTTGCGGGCGTTGACGCTTCGGATGCTGCAGATATGTCTGCAATTGCCCTGGCCGACCGCTGGGAGACAAATGAAGCTCAAGAGGGGATTGCGGCCTTCTTTGCCAAGGAGACGCCGTCTTGGCGAAGGTGATTTTGGTTGCACCGTGATCAATCTTTGGCGCCTCAGATCCTGGTCTGCGGCTAAGGCGTCTCGGAACCTTTGTAGTCGCTCATTTGTCATTCGCTCAAAAGCAGGATCAGCGGCTGACAATGGTCGCCGCGAACCTTCTTTGCTGGAAAGATTTGCAGGTTTTCCGCTTTGATACCTCTCAAGGTGATCGGTGACGGGGTCTCGCCCATGCCAGCAATGTCGAAATGCTGATGCTGATATCGTCGCCTGTCGTCGCGCCCGTCGACGCCCGCCCAGGAATTCGCTTAAGCCGATAAGTACTGCGCAGGAGCTTTGCCTCCATATTGAAGGCCCGCAGTCGGTAACATCCTAGGGCAAGAAGACGCGTCGCTTGCTCAGGTCGGTGGCTTTTCCTGCTTCCGCGACCAGCCAGTCGACAAAATGACTCACGTCCGATCGTTCACGTTTCGATTCGGTGCATAGGCAGTAATAGTTTTTAAGCGCGGGTACGGTGAGGGTCAAAGGTTGGACTAGCCGCCCTTCATCAAGATCGCGCGCAGATATGATCTCGTCGCTCAGCGCAACGCCGTATCCATCGCGGGCCGCTTGTAACACGATCCCAAAGTCGTCGAAATACACCTCGGAGTAGCCAATCTGGGTAACGCCCGCTGCTGACTGATATCTCTTCCATTGAGAACCGTCGTCCTCGTGCAGGAGGCGGTGATAGGCAAGATCTCCGATTTGTCGGATCGCGTGAGGGCCGCGCAATAATTGCGGGCTGCACACTGGCGTCATATGGATGCCATGAAGCAGATGCCACCAGAAACCCGACCATGGCGGAGCGCCGTAGACAACAGCAATGTCTGCCCTGCGCCAGTTCACGTCGCTGGCGCGGCTGGCAGTTATCACATTGAGGGTGATGTTTCGGTTCTCCGCCATGAAGTCGAAAAGCCTAGTGGCCAGCCAGGCAACTCCGTGCACCTGAGGAATAGAGATCGTCAGCGTACTTTTGCCTGCGTCATTCGATTTTTGGGCGGCAACTTCCTGAACTCCGATCGTCAAGGCGTTCATCGCTTGCCGAGCGGAGCGTTGCAGGATCGCGCCATATTCGGTGAGGACGAGTTGTCGACCGCGTTTCTCGAACAGGGGCACATCAAGAGCGTCCTGAAGGGTGCGAAGCTGCTGGCTAATCGCGCCGGGCGTTACATGCAATTCAGCCGCCGCCGCACCAAGGTGTCCCAGCCGGGCGACGCTTTCGAAAACGCGCAGTGCGTTTAGCGGTGGCAACGACATTCGTGCGTCTCCCCGGGGCACCGAGTACATTCTTGTTACAGATATTCGTTTAGTTTTTCTGCGAATGTTACCGCAGAAAATTTAGTTTGTCTGCTGAAATGTTCCGTGGTGCAATGAAGGAAGGATCTCAGAAGAGACCACAAAAAGAGGGAACTTAGATATGAATGAGCGACTGACATGGATAGCTAAATTGTTTTCCTGCGGCCTCGTTACCTTGGGAGCGGCAGGACATGCCCAGGCGGATGGCGCCAAGCCGGACTTTGCTTCGAGCGGGACGCTCAAGGTCTGCACAGCCGGGGACTTCCCGCCGATGCAATATTACAAAAATCCCGGCGACACCAATCTTGTCGGCTTTGAAATCGATGTCATCGATGCAATCGCTAAGCGCTGGGGCGCGAAGGCCGAATTTGTTGTCGGCGACTTCAAGGGGCTGCTGCCCTCACTCGATAGCAGCCGTTGCGATTTGGTCGCAAGCGGTATCATGATCACGCCGGCCCGGCTCGAGAAATACGACGGTGTGCCTTATTTCGCGTCGCATGTGGTTCTGCTCGTGCCCAAGAGCGACGTGAACTCGAAGACGCCGGAAGATATGAACGGCAAGGTCGTAGCGATCGAGGCCGGCACGACTTATGAAAAAACGATGGCCGATCTCAACGCCAAGTTCGTCAAGGACGGCAAGGCGGAGGCCGTTGTCCAAACCTATCCGTCCGCCTCGGGCGTGATCGAACAGATACTTGTTGGGCGGGCTGGAGGTACTATCACGCAGGACACCACGGCCGCGTTCCGTTTGCTGCAGATGCCCGGCAGGATGAGGATCGCCTATACGTATGACGAAAGCGTGACATACGGCATCTACATGCGCAAGAGCGTCAATGACCGAAGGCTCGTCAAGGAAGCGATCGAGTCCCTGCAGGCAAGCGGCGAGATGAAGACCTTGCTGGTCAAGTGGGGCTTGCCGGAAACATCGACCGACGTCGCTCACGACTGAGTGGGACGCGGTGCGATGTTCGATTTTAATCTCTTCCTCTCCGCACTCTTCGGTTGGCCCCTTGCGAAAGGGGCCATGCTGACGGTCGTGCTATCCGTGCTGGTCATGGGCGTTTCGCTGGTGCTGGCGATGGCGTTCGGTTCCGCCGCCGGTTCAAAGAACAGATCATTGCGCTTTCTTGTCGGCGCTTACGTCTGGCTGTTCCGCGGTGCTCCGGCCCTGTTGATCCTGCTCTTCGTCTGGAACGGGCTTCCGCAAATATCGCCGATTTTTCGGGCGGGCTGGTTCACGCCTTTCTTTGCGGCCTTCATCGCCCTGGCTCTCATTCAGATCGCCTATCTCTCTGAGATACTGCGGAGCGCTTTTGATGCCGTAGGGAAAGGCCAAAAGGAGGGTGCCGCCGCACTCGGTCTGCATAAATGGCAAATCTTCTTGTTAATCACGCTGCCCCAGGCTCTGCGGATTGCCATGCCTGCATTGGTCAACGAATTTATATCGCTTTTGAAGTCCACGTCCCTTGCAACCGTGATCTCTCTAAAAGAGCTGATGACGATCACACAGTTTGCAATCGCAACCAGCTTCCGCTTCCTCGAATGGTATGGCGCGGCACTCTTTTACTACATGGCTATGGTCTCTGTTTTAACAATTCTTCAGTTCCGCATCGAGCGCGCCCTCTCGAAAGGGCACCGCTAGAAGCCGTTCGTCATTCCGTTTACGCCTAACGAGGAACGCCCATGATCGAGACATTCCCGTCGCCCGACGCGCCCGGGCCCTCTGCCGTTGAACTGTCGGACGTCAACAAATCCTACGGCACCTATCATGTTCTGCACGATGTCTCGCTGGCGGTCGGGCAGGGGGAACGCGTGGTTATATGCGGCCCATCCGGATCGGGAAAATCGACACTAATTCGATGCGTCAATCGTCTGGAAATTCACCAGAGCGGCAGGATAGTCGTCAACGGTGTCGAGTTGACCGACGATACTTCGAGAATAGACCATGTGCGGCGGGATGTCGGCATGGTATTCCAGCACTTCAATCTCTTCCCGCATCTCACCGTTCTTGAAAATTGTACGCTGGCGCAGCGCTGGGTTCGCAAGCGCCCACAATCGGAAGCGGTAGACATTGCTATGGCCTTTCTCGAGCGCGTGCGCATCCCCGAAAAGGCTCATCGGTATCCGGGCGAACTTTCCGGTGGTCAGCAGCAACGCGTTGCCATTGCCCGTGCGCTTTGCATGACACCTCGCATCATGTTGTTCGACGAGCCCACATCCGCACTCGACCCGGAAATGGTCAAGGAGGTACTGGACACCATGGTTCGGCTCGCCGAGGACGGAATGACGATGATCTGCGTCACCCATGAGATGGGATTCGCGCGGCAAGTCGCAAGCGAAGTCGTTTTCATGGACGACGGCAGGATCATTGAAAAGGGAGCGCCCGCCAGACTGTTCGGCTCGCCTTCGCATGGGCGCACAAAACGCTTTCTCAACAATCTCCTTCATTGAACGGCAAAAAATGACTGATCGAACAAACTGGTTTTGTGAAGAACAGCTCACCAATACGATCCGTCGTATCTGGGAGCCGCATGTTCACCGGTTTTTCAGGGCAAACCTCTTCCATGTCGTCGGCAAGGACGCCGATCTAATCATTGACTTCGGCATGGGTCTTGCTCCGCTCCGTCCCTTCCTGAGTATCGAGACCGGGAAGCCTGTCATTGCATTGGCGACGCACGTCCACGCGGACCATGTCGGGTCGTTCCACGAGTTCGAACATCGGCTGGGACATGCCGCCGAGGCTGATGGCTTCGCGGGGATGGAGGATGCTGTCACGCTGGCACATCTGTTCCGTGAGTTGCCCCAAGGCGCGGAACAAAAGCCAGAGCCGTCCTTCGAGCAGGACAACTACGCGATCCTCCGCGCTCCGCTCGTCAGAGTTCTTGCCGAGAACGACACTATCGATATCGGCGGTCCCTCCTACAAGGTCTTGCACCTGCCGGGGCATTCGGCCGGCTCGATCGGGTTGCTTGACGAAGTGTCAGGCGTCTTCTTCAGCGGCGACGCGATCTATGACGGCACATTGGTTGATGACCTTCCTGGCTGCGACAAAACTGCTTACCGTACGAGTATGCGCCGCCTGCGGGATCTTGATATTTCCGTTGCCTATGGCGGCCACGGCGCACCGATGTCGCGCGAACGCATGCACATGATTGCCAATGCCTATCTCTCCGCGTCGGCCTAGCGGCAACGTGCAGCCTGCTCCTTCAGTTCGAAAGTGTGCCGATGACCAACACCGCAAAACTCGAAGCGCACCGGAAGAAATATACTGCCGCCGGCGATATCTTCGACCCGGCCTTCGCAGCGGACAGCCTGCTTCTGTCGTTGTAGTAATCCCCTAGGCCTGAATAATCTGCAACGGCAGCTCCGTGCTCTTCTTAATGGTCCGCAGCACGATGCTTGAGGTGACCGACGCTAGTCCACCCGTGACCTTGATCATACGTTCCAAAAAGATGCTGAGGTGGTCAAGATCGCTGGCCACGATCTTCATCAGGAAATCCGCATCGCCCGTCTGGGAATAGCATTCCAGGATCTCAGGCGCTGTTTCGATGAAACGATGCAGTTGAGCATTCCCTTCCTCTGTGTGGGACCGAAGACTAACCAGCGTGTGCGCGACAACGGAAAAACCGAGTCGTTCCGGGTTCAAAATCGCTACAACGTTCTGGATCAGACCCTCGCTTCTCAGCCGGTCAAGCCGCCGCGAGCATTGAGCTGCTGACAGATTGACGACTTGCGACAGTTCAGTTTGTGTCAGCTCAGCATTGCGTTGAATAGCCGCGAGAAGACGGATATCGAATTGATCTAGGGTATGTAACTTTGAGGTCATGTCAAAATATCTGCATAGTTTGCGGAAAATTGGTGATTTTCATGCGCTATAATATCTATATCTGCTGAAAATTGCAAACTTACCTCACTAAGGCGCCTGTACGCTTAGGCCACGTTCTTAGGAGGTAGACAACATGTTTGAGAAACTCACCGCGCAACCAGCCGACAGCCTACTTGCGCTCATCAAGGCGTTTCAGGCCGATCCCAGAGGCTACAAAGTCGACCTCGGCGTCGGCGTCTACAGAGATGAACAAGGGCGGACCCCGGTTATGCGGGCCGTCAAGCTCGCTGAAAAGCAGCTGCTCGACACCCAGGACAGCAAGCGCTATCTCGGGCCGGAAGGGGATCTGAATTTCGTCAATCTCCTGAGACCGGTTATTTTCGGCGCAAATCATGATGCCGGCAAGGTTGTAGGCATTCAGACGCCAGGTGGAAGCGGCGCTCTGCGACTGGGCGCTGAACTCATCGCCTCAGCCAGACCCGGTGCGAAGGTCTGGCTTGGTACACCCAGTTGGCCCAATCACGCTCCAATTGTCGAGTCGGCGCGCTTGACCGTCAAAGACTACCGTTTCGTCGACCTTGCCAAGCAGCAAATTGACTTCGATCGTGTTCTGGAGGCTCTCGACGCGGCCGAGGCTGGTGATGTGATCCTGCTACACGGCTGCTGCCACAACCCAACTGGCATTGATTTTGATATCGACCAGTGGAAGCAGATCGCAGCAACTCTCGTAGAGCGCAAGCTCCTTCCCTTTATCGATCTTGCCTACCAAGGCCTGGGCGATGGCCTCGAAGCGGACGCGGAGCCAACCCGCCTTATCCTCGAGGCAGTAGACGAAGCGCTTGTTGCCTACTCGTGTGACAAGAATTTTGGTCTTTATCGCGAGCGTGTTGGTGCCCTTTACCTTGTGAGCCGCAATGCGGAGCAGCTCAAAATCGCCGATGGCAACATGGCGTCGTTGGCACGTGTCAACTGGTCGATGCCCCCGGACCACGGCGCTGCCATCGTACGCGTGATTCTGGAGAGCATGGAGCTTACCCAAATCTGGAAGCAGGAGCTGGTTGAAATGTGTGCTCGGGTCAATGGTAACCGCGCCGCCCTTGCAGCTGCCCATCAGGAACTGAGCTTTATCGCAAACCAGCGAGGGCTCTTCTCGAACCTGGCGATGTCGAAAGACACGGCAGTCGCATTGCGCCACAAACACGGGATCTACATGGCCGATTCCGGTCGCATGAATTTGGCGGGGATGCAGCCTTCTGATGCGGGCGCGATCGTCAAGGCTCTGTCTGCAGAAGGCACGCTGAGCACCCGCTCGGCGGCCTGAGCATCCCCAAAAACCAGGTTTGGAAATCATTATGAAGAACAAAGAGACCACAGGGCAGGCCATCGCTCGTTCACTCGTCGAAAACGGTGTTGACACTGTCTTCGGCATTCCCGGCGCCCACATGTATGACTTCAACGATGCTCTTTATGAAAAGCGCAACGAGATCCGTTTCATCCATACCCGCCACGAGCAGGGCGCGGGATACATGGCATACGGTTACGCGAAGTCCACTGGACGCATTGGCGCCTATACGGTTGTGCCTGGTCCAGGTGTGCTCAATTCCGGCGCCGCCCTATGCACTGCCTATGGAGCGAATTCCCCGGTCCTGTGTTTGACGGGCAATATCATGTCGCACTTGATCGGCCAGGGCCGTGGCCAGCTCCACGAGCTGCCCGACCAGCTGGCGACCATGCGTGGGATCACGAAGGTCGCAGAGCGCATTGATCATCAGTCCCAGACCGGAACGGTCATGGCCGAGGTGATCGGAAAAATGCTCTCCGGACGTCAGGGACCCGGAGCGGTCGAGGCGCCTTGGGATGTCTTTGGAATGACAGGCCCGGAGCTCGATCTTCCTGAAACCAGACGCGCCGCGAATCCCCAAGTCAATCCTGACAGTATTCAGGCTGCGGCTGCTATCCTGGCAAACGCCAAGAACCCTCTGATTATGGTGGGCGGCGGCGCTGTTGATGCGGGTGCGGAAGTTGCTGAATTGGCCAAAGCGCTTAAAGCGCCGGTTACGTCCCATCGTTCGGGAAAGGGCGTCGTAAGCGACGAGCATCCCAACTATCTGAATTTTGTCGCTGCGTTCGATTACTGGAAAGATACCGATGTGCTCATCGGTATCGGTAGCCGTCTTGAACTCGAATTCATGCGGTGGAAGTGGCTTCCCAAGGGGCTCAAGGTTATCCGCATCGATATCGATCCAACGGAAATGGTCCGGTTGAAGCCGGACGTTGGAATTGTCGCGGACGCAAAGGCGGGCACCGCAGCTTTGACCAAAGCCGTGGGACCATCGGACAGAGCGGCGCGAACTGATGAGTTCGCGGCCCGGAATCGCAACGCGAAAGAACGGTTCTCAACCGTTCAGCCTCAGGTCAATTATTTGAATGCGATCCGGGAGGCACTGCCGCGCGATGGTTTCTTTGTCGAAGAAGTCAGTCAGATGGGCTTCACCGCCCGGTTTGCCTTCCCCGTCTACGGCCCCCGACAGTATGTGACTTGTGGCTATCAGGACAACCTCGGATTCGGCTTCAATACCGCGCTTGGAGTCAAGGTCGGCAATCCGGATAAGGCAGTCGTTTCAGTGTCGGGCGATGGTGGTTTCATGTTCGGTGTGCAGGAGCTGGCCACAGCCGTGCAGCATAACATCGCGGTCGTCGCAATCGTGTTCAACAACAATGCCTACGGAAACGTATTGCGCGATCAGAAGCAAGCCTATTCCGGCCGGTACATTGGCTCAGACCTCACCAATCCTGATTTCGTAAAACTCGGCGAGAGTTTTGGCGTGAAAACATACCGCGTGTCGTCCCCAGGTGAACTGAAATCGGCTGTCAGCGAGGCTCTGGAGCTGAACGCTCCCGTTCTCATCGAAGTGCCAATCGAGAAGGGATCCGAAGCAAGCCCCTGGCCCTTCATCCATCCCGCACCGCCTACTGCATAAGAAGTCATCCAACTGGATTTCAAAATGACAGACATCTATCCGGGGCCTGTCTTTGAGATGGCGACGACCCGGTTTGGCGCGGCCAAATGTAGTTCTCTGCGTTCCATTGGCGTTACGCCTCAAAGCCGTTTTTCCAACAGGTTAAGCCAACATGTGAGGTGCTGCCGAGCCGGCTCCCTTCAGGGCGGCCGGAGCGCGGATGCGAAAGGGCTCTTCCATGCGGTTCGCTGACGCGCAAACGCATCGAGGCCGCTGGCGAACGCAAAAGTAACCGAAGGCGGCAGGGCGCAGCCCTACGAAGCGCGGCTCTTGGCTGTCGACGGTCGGAACCTTGCAGCATTCCCGGAAGAGCAGACGCAGATGATTTATCATCTGTAACGCCTGGTTAAGTATAAGCCGTCCTGAGATCTCGCCGGTGGAACGGCGGCGACCGTGCATCGTTTGGCCCCGGTTGGACGGAGGCGCATATTGGACATGTTGTGTTTTTGGGCAACTGCAGCGCTGCAGCTTCGGTTCTTTTCTAATCCGCATTCATTTCCATGCCGGGCGACGCGATGAGTTGCGAGCCGCCTGGAATGCCTCGGCTATTTCCCCCCCCGAGATGGGAGCACGAAAATACAGCGTGAAAGGAGAAACGCTGCACATGCTCTATTTTTTGACCAGAAGATCCGCCTGCGCCAACCCTTTCCCCGCACCTGTCGCCGAGGCTTCCTGCCAATCGCACCTGAAACTCAGTTTGGGGTGCGATTGGTTGGTTGCTTGGGTGACAACGCGGTGACCTACTGAGCCGCGAGTGCTTCGCCTAAAGGCGGGCCTTCGGGCAGGGGTGGGGCCAGTTTGCTGCGCCCTTCGAGGTCGTCCAACAGCGCGATCCACAGGGAGATGCACAACCCGACCATAACGACGAGGAAGGGTGCTGCCGCGATGATCGACGCGGTCTGCAGGCCTTGCAAACCTCCCATCACCAGTAGCACGCAGGCCGACGCGCCGGCAAGGACGCCCCAGAGGACGATGACGCCGCGTGCAGGCTCAAGTGCGCCGTGAGACGACAACATGCCCATCACAATCGAGGCGGCATCCGCTCCCGAGATGAAGAAGATCGCAACAAGGAATATCGCGAGGAACGAAGTGACCGCCGTTCCCGGATATTGTTCGAGTAGCGCAAACAGTGAGATTGCGGCACCCTGATTGTTGACCGCCTCGACAAGACCACCAACCCCCATCAGTTCCGAATGCAGCGCCGTACCACCCATGATGGTGAACCAAAGGAAGGTTACGCCGCTCGGAATGAGCAGAACGCCAATGACAAATTCGCGGATGGTGCGCCCTTTTGAGATGCGCGCGATAAAGACGCCGACGAAGGGCGCCCAGGACACCCACCAGGCCCAGTAGAAGATCGTCCAACTCCCCAGCCACTTGCCGTCGCTGAAGGCGGCGGTGCGGAACGACATTGTGACGAGATCGGCCAGGTAGTCGCCGAGCGCTTCGGTGAAGGTGTTGAGGATGAAGATGGTCGGTCCAACGATAGCCAGGAACACCAGCAACGCGGCGGCTACCACCATATTCATGTTGCTCAGGAATTGTACGCCCCTGCCCACCCCGGACACCGCCGACAGGATAAACAGCATCGACAGCACCGCGATGATCGCAAGGGCAATGCCGGTGCCTTCACCAGTCCCCCAGAGGAAATTCAGACCGCTGTTGATCTGCTGTGCACCAAGTCCAAGCGATGTCGCCGTGCCGAACAGTGTGGCGATGACGGCGAGAATATCAATCGTTTTACCGATCGGTCCATTCACCGCCTTGCCCAGCAGGGGGGTGAACGCGCTTGAAATCAGGATGGGCAAGCCCTTGCGGTAGGTAAAGTAGGCGATCGCCAGACCGACAATCGCATAGATGGCCCAAGGGTGCAGGGCCCAGTGAAAATAGGAATATTTCATCGCAAGCAGAGCGGCTTCCTTGGATTGCGCGACCGCCAGCCCGTGAGGCGGTGCGCCAAAATGGAAAACCGGCTCGGCAACGCCCCAGAACATCAGGCCGATGCCCATGCCGACGCTGAACATCATGCATACCCACGAAACCGTCCGGAATTCCGGAAGCTCGTCATCAGCCCCAAGCCTGATCTTGCCGAAACGGCTGATCGCCAGGAAGCCGGCAAAGACCAGGAACAACGCGGTCGAGACAACAAAGCCCCATCCGAAACCGTTGATGATCGCCGAAAGCGTGGCTTGTGTGACCGAGGCGAGGCTATCCGGGGCCAATGCTCCCCATGAAATGAACCCGGCCGTTATTGCTAGGGCCGGCCAGAATACCGCCGGATCGACGCTTCGCAGTCTGTCTGTAGTCGACATGCTTTATCCCTCCAGATTTATGTAGTGACGTTCCCTTGAATTTCCGGATACCGCGACGGGGCCGACTTCTTGAGAGAGGCCAGGTCGTGGGCTGATAATGCTGTTGAGGTAGCGACGCCGGACGCGCCTTTGTGTTTGTGCGGATCTACGGCCGCTTTCCTTAGGTGATTAACAGATCACTCGCTTGCACTCGGGTCAGTTGCGACCATGAGCTTGTCCAAAACCGAATTCTCGTAGGCAAATTTCCTGGCTTTAAAACAGCAATTTCGTCCCCTGACGATCGAGCGATCGACAATGTTGTGACCCGCCATCCCGGCGCTGAGATTTCTGACGCGGTTGGCGCAATCAAGGAGCGAGAGATTGGCTACAGCTGGAGGCCGCTCTATCGAGCTATCGGAGGACGGATCAAGCCCTCGAGACGCTGTCCCAGAGCCGTTGGTGTGGAACTTTCTTTCATCCCTCTGGTGTTGCCTTTGCACGAGAACATGTTGTTGCGTGACCAAAGGGCAGGCACTCTCACTCACCGCGCGTCCGGAGTTTTTATGTGCGCGGTTGCTTTTTTTGCCCTCGACCTAAGTTCAAACGATAATTTATCCCGCTGATTCAAAAGGGTGAACTCGATGGCGTCTCGACGGCCGTCGGTCTCGCCGAGACGCTCGTCAGGTGCGGGCTGACCACATCCAAGTCCGGCGTCTGGGCATCGCCGACGCGTCTGCACGTGCTCGAAAAATTTTCCTGACCGAAGCCCGCCTTTGCCGGCCCACCGGCCGATACTGGTCTGGGGGGCGATACGTCGTCGAGCAGTTTCACCAGTCGGTCGATCTTTTCGAACCGGGCAAGGCTTGCCTCGCCCATCGCCGTCGATACGCTCCAGGCGAGATAATTGATGATGGTGACGGCGGCGACGAGGGAATTGAAGGGTGAGGGCGACCGGCAGCGGCATCGCAGCACATGGTTGGTGGCCTTGGCGCTTGCCGCGGCGCTGAGATCGGTAATCAGCGCCGTTATCGCTCCTGCGGCACGCGCCTCCTTGATGATCGTCGGCAGCAATCTGGGGCGCCGACGATTGCCTGGCTTACCTCGCTCAGCGTGGCTTCGGACAGGCTTTCGGCGGTGGTTCGAATATTGTCGAGGTCCATCTGGACCGTGCTGCTCAGCGAGACTTTGCCTGACGGCGCGCGATCGGGGTCTTCCAGACCTGCCCGGGGCGATCCCCCGTGCTGGTCGGCCCGGATCTGCCGCTTGGCATCGGGATAGGTCGCATAGCCCAGCGAGCGGATCAGCCGTGCCGCCGTCGCTTTCGACACCTGCGCCTTTTCTGCAAGCTCGCCCGCCGTATAGCTCTAGCTCGGCAGGTCTATCTGGTATTGCAGCAGGATGTCGGCAAGCCGCTTTTCAGCCGGCGAGAGCATGGAATAAATCGCGTAGACGCGTGCCTCCAGTAGCGTGTCTGCTGCTGGGTCGTCGGTTTGGGTGGTGGACTCACGGGGTAGCCTTCGTCTGCATGCGATTGAAGCGGACGTTAGGCCCGCCCTGATCTCTTGTACGCGTGTGGACGGTCAAATCCATCAGGACCGTCGTTAGATCAACCGCCTCAAGATGCTGAGGCGATCAATGTACGGCGGCCCAGAACTGATGAGGGCGAGAACGCTGGTGCTAAAGCACCGAAATTGAGGATGAACCCGGTTAAATCCAAGACGACATAAGCGGTTTCCAATTCAGATAGATTGGAAAGGATGTGGCGACGGATGTCCTACGCGCAGCCGGCGGCACGTCCCGGCCTTCTGCTAATGCAGAATCTGGCTCAGGAAGAGCCTCGTGCGCTCGTGCTGCGGGTTGTCGAAGAATTCCGCCGGCGAGTTCTGTTCGACGATCTGGCCCTGGTCCATGAAGATCACCCGGTGGGCGACCTGGCGGGCAAAGCCCATTTCATGGGTGACGCACAGCATGGTCATGCCTTCTTCCGCAAGGCTCACCATCGTATCCAGCACTTCCTTGACCATTTCCGGGTCGAGCGCCGAGGTCGGCTCGTCGAACAGCATGATCTTCGGTTTCATGCAGAGCGAGCGGGCGATCGCCACGCGCTGCTGCTGGCCGCCCGAAAGCTGGCCCGGATATTTATGGGCCTGTTCCGGGATTTTGACGCGGGCGAGATAATGCATGGCGATCTCTTCCGCCTGCTTCTTCGGCATCTTGCGGACCCAGATCGGCGCGAGCGTGCAGTTTTCCAGGATCGTCAGGTGCGGGAAGAGGTTGAAGTGCTGGAACACCATGCCGACTTCTCGGCGCACTTCGTCGATTTTCTTCAGGTCGTTGGTAAGCTCGATGCCGTCGACGATGATGTTGCCGGCCTGGTGTTCCTCAAGGCGATTGATGCAGCGGATCATCGTCGATTTGCCGGAGCCGGACGGGCCGGCGATGACGATGCGTTCGCCCTTCATCACCTTCAGATTGATGTCGCGCAGCACGTGGAAATCGCCGTACCACTTGTTCATGCCGATGATTTCGACGGCAACGTCGGTAGCCGAGACGGTCATTTTTTTGGGTTGGGCGTCATGCGGGTAGTCTAAAATTGGTCCGGTTCCCAAAATCACGTTCTCTCCTTGCGAAAGGGCTTGTACAGGGTTTTCGCGGCGAGACCGCTGCCAGAAGAACTGGCGGCGACTCAAGACGTCAGCGCGCGATGATCGCTTCGATTTCGACCTGCGCACCCTTGGGAAGGGCCGACACCTGGTAACAAGCGCGAGCGGGTTTGTGGGTTTTGAAGATCTTGGCATATTCCGCGTTCAGCTCGTCAAACCGCTTCAGGTCGGTAACGAGGATGGTCGTCTTGACGGTTCTCTGAATCGAGCTTCCAGCCGCGTCAGCTATCGCCGAGATGTTGGCGAGGCACTGAGCAAGCTGCTCGATCGGATCATCCGAGTTAAAGGCGCCAGACTTTGGATCGAACGGAAGCTGGCCCGAAACGAATATAAAGTCACCTTGAACGATGGCCTGCGAATAAGGTCCGACCGCCTGCGGCGCGTTGTCGGTGCTAATGACTTCCATCAAAGCTCTCCTATTGTTGCTAGTTTAGTTAATCGAGAATGAGCTGGCACCGGTCGCATCGAAGGACCGTGTGGCCGTATTCATAGGGATCGCCATCTGAGCCGTATGAGGTGCGCGTCACGGAAATCAACGGCGCTCCGGAAAATGTATCGAAGCGGATAGCGTGCCGGGCATCTGCTGTTATTGCGCTCACGCGAATATCGGTTCGCGCCACCAACCTGTTCAGCCGCTGGGAGATACGCTTCGAGATCGACGGCGCAATCATGTCGTCGCCGGAGAGGAGCTTCTCGTTGTCTGCAGCCAGATAGACCTGCTCGCCTCCGACGGGTTCGCCATTCAGGTTGAACACCCGCAGAAAGAAGAACACCTTTGAGCCGGACGCGACCTTCAGCGCTGTCTGGACATCGCCCCTTGCCGTATAGAAACCCGTCCGGGGCGCCTGGATCTCGAAGCCTCGCATGTCGAGTAGATCCGCGCGGGTAACGTCGATCAACCCTCGGCGAACCTGCTCCAGGGTCGGGTTTACAAACGTTCCCCGAGGTACTGCCTTGTGAATGAGGTTCTCCTGCTCCAGGATCTTCAGCGCCTGTCTTACCGTGGCTCTACTCACGGCAAACCGCCGACACAGTTCCTCCTCGGTCGGCAACTGATCGCCGGGGCCGAGTTCTCCAAGCCAGATCTGATCGCGGAGGATGGCTTCGACCTGGCGGTATCTTGGCAACACGTCGCTTCTCAACGGAGTGACGTCCGGTTGGACCGCAGCCTGCTTTTGTTTAGTCATTTCCGAGCCTTGCTTGAAATCGGCACTCACCGCTTGACCTATTGTATGATTATGCGTACAAAAAGACAATGACGGTCACAAAAAACAATAAGTCCGTCAGTGGAACGCTAACGACGCTAGTCGGCGACATTTGGCCGTAGCATACTGGGAGTTTTCTTATGGTCACTAGACGTTTTCTCATGCTGTCGGCATCGGCGATGAGCCTCCTTCTCACGCCTCTTGCCGCGCATTCCCAGACTGTTTTGAACGTAGGCGCCTATCCGGCCAACCCCCCCTTCGAATACAAGAATGCCGATGGGAGCTTCGAGGGATTCGAAATCGACCTCATCACGGATATCGCCAAGCGTGTCGGGGCAAAGCTGGAAATTTCGGACTACGGCTTCCAGGCATTGTTTGCTGCGACCACCTCGAAGCGCATCGACGTAGCGGTTTCGTCCATCACCATCACCAGTGAGCGTTTGAAATCGCAGTCTTTCACTCAGCCTTATTATGATCCGACAACCGATATCGCGGCCAGAAAAGACAGCCCCATCAAAACCGACGCGGACCTCAAGGGTAAAACCATCGGGGTGATCTCCGGCACTGTCGGGGAGAAGTGGGCCAATGCCAATAGAGCCCAATACGGGATTACAGACATAAGGTCATATAACGCCAAGCAGGATATGCTGCTCGATCTGATCGCCGGCCGGGTTGATGCCGTGGTGAATGACAGCATGCGTTTCGGACTGGCAAAAAATCCCGACCTCGAAGTGAAGTACAGCATGAAGTCGGCGGATCGGCTGGGAATGATGATGACGAAGGATCATCCGATGCTGGGACCTATCAACGATGCCATTGGAGCAATCAAGAAGGACGGCACCATGGCGGCGCTTTACAGGAAGTGGTTCAACCAGGACCCGTCCCCGGACTCGACGACCGTGAACGTGGTGCCGCTTCCCACACCCTGACGCCTTTGCAGGGCATCACCTAGCAAACCTTTCCGGCCTCGCATCTCTCGAGTTGGTATCGAGAGCGGTGCGAGGCCAGTCAGATGATTTTCCGGCTGCCGCGCTATCGAACCTTGCGGGACTTTGGGGTGTCTGTTCCACCCCTTGCGTCGCTACCTGATCTGAGGAGCCGTTGTGGGCCTGTTTGAAACCTTCTTCAGTCCTGAAGTTCTCGCGGCAAGCCTTCCGGCCCTCATGCGCGGCTTCATCAATACCTTGCTACTGGGCATACTCAGCATTCTTATCGGCATTCCACTTGGCCTGGTGATCAGTCTGCTGCGTCTTTACGCGCCGATCCCGTTGCGTCTGCTCGCGATCGGATTCATCGACATCTTTCGATCCATACCTGCGCTGGTTGTCCTTATCCTGATCTATTACGCCCTGCCGTTTGTGGGGATAAGGTTGACGTCGTGGTCTTCCGCCATTCTCGCGTTTTCGTTCGTGTTCGGAGCCTATTCTGCAGAAGTGTTCCGCTCCGGCATCGAAAGTGTCCCGAAAGGTCAATTCGAAGCTGCCTCCGCTCTCGGCCTTCCGTTCCTTCTGACGTTGCGCAAGGTGGTGCTGCCGCAAGCGATCAGGATCGTCATTCCGCCCATCACAAGCAACTGCGTTTCAATGTTCAAGGAAACCGCTTTGGCGTCAACCGTCGCCTTGCCGGAATTGTTGAAAGCGGCAACCGACGCGCAAGCCTTCTATGCGAACCCGTCGCCGCTGATCGGCGCCGCGATCGTCTACCTTCTGTTTCTCTGGCCAATGGTCCGCCTCGTCGCGCTTCTTGAGCGCCGCTTCAAGGCCGAGAGAGTTCATTAGAAGCACGCTTATCCACACCGAGGAGAATCAGGTGTCTGCTTACAGCCAAACCCGCTCAAACGAGATGATGTCATCACAACCGGCTTTGGACATGCCCGCCAAAGGTATCACCGATGACATGATCCTGATGGGAATGGAAGACGTTACCAACACCTTCTCCCTTGACGAGGAAAACCGGGGCTTCCGCATGGCGTTCGATGAGCGCAACGAACTCGGACCTGTTCATGGCCGCAGGATTGTCTGGAAAGGATACACGCGATCGGGCGGCGGAGATGCCGAAGCGGCGGTTGCGAACGCGAAGAAGCTAGTCCTTCTCGACAATGTATTTGCACTCGTCAATTTCGGCGGCCCGGAGGCGATGTCAATCGCCGACCTCGCGGAGACCCACCGCGTACCATTTCTCTTTCCCCATACGACCCTGTTCGCCAGCCAAGACAGCCGCTACGTCTTCACCTCGCTTCCTCACTACATCGGCGAACTACGGAAAATCAGTGAATATGCCGGAAAAGAACGTGGTTTCAAACGTATAGCGTTGATACGCGATCAAAACGAGTACGGCGACCTGTATCAGGAGTTCATGGAGCACCATGGCCCGGAGTTCGGTTATTCTCTCAGCGGGACCGCCACCGTAAAAACCCGTGATCCTTCCGATCTGACGCAGGAATTCGAGTCGGTTGCGCATGACGCGGATGCGGTGTTCATGGCGCTGTATCCGGTCCAGGCGAAGGCTGCCATGGTCGCGAAAGCAAAATCCGGTTGGTCGGGCCATATGATTGCCTCCGGTCCGCTGGCCGACGAGCAATATCTCGGCGGTGGCGGTGCCTCGGCGGAAGGCACCATCGGTCTCTGCCATTTTCCCGACCCCGAGTTTAGCGAAGAGCCTGGCATGCGGGACTACCGGGCGGTACTCGCCAGGCATCATCCGGGTGGTCAGCCGAACCGATATACGTTGTACGGATATGTATACGGCAAGCTGATTTTGGATGCGCTCGAGCGGGCGGGGCGGTACCTTACCCGCGAAACTTTCATAGCGGCGATGGAAGCCACAACGCACTGGCAATCGGGCGGCATCATTCCTCCGGTTTCGCTGTCGAAAAGCGACCATCACGCGCAACGCGCCGGCCTGGTCTCTGAGATCAGAAACGGCCGTTTCGTGCCCCTAAGCGGCTGGGTCGAATAGCATCCATTGGAAGCACGACGCGTTCTCCAGGAGCAAAGTTGGAACATGGGTTTAACAGAAAAATTCGCCGCCACCCGAACGAAGTTCGATCTTCCCCCAGGCCTTATCTATCTGGACGGCAACTCGCTCGGGCCAATGGCTTTCGGCTCGGCGGAGCGGGTGCTCGATGTCATGAAGCAGCAGTGGGGCACACAGCTGATACGAGCTTGGAATACCTCTGGATGGATGGATATGCCCCGCCGGGTCGGCGACCGCATCGGCAAGCTGGTGGGCGCCCCAGCCGGCACTGTCGTGACCGGTGACACTCTTTCGATCAAGGTCTATCAGGCTCTGGCGTCCGCGCTCGAACTGCAAGGTGAGCGGAAGGTCGTCCTTACAGATAGTGGCAATTTCCCGTCCGATATCTATATGGCCCAGGGCCTGATCGGAATGCTGGGCCAGGGACACCGGCTCCGGATCGTTGCCCCGGAAGAGGTCGAAGACGCCATCAATCAGGATGTCGCGGTGGTGATGCTGACCGAGGTCGATTATCGCACGGGCCGCCTTCACGACATGCGCCGGCTGACTGCCAAGGCGCATGAAGCCGGCGCGCTGGTCATTTGGGACCTAGCGCATTCTGCCGGGGCGCTTCCTGTGCATCTGGCTTGCGCTGACGTGGATTTTGCAGTCGGATGCACCTACAAGTATTTAAACGGCGGCCCCGGTTCCCCAGCCTTCATCTACCTAGCGCCCAGACTGGTCGACCGTGCACGCCCGGCTCTCTCGGGTTGGTTGGGTCACGAAACGCCGTTCGAATTCCGGCAGGACTATCGGCCCGGAGCGGGTATAGACCGTATGAGGGTCGGCACTCCGCCGATCGTCGCACTGGCGGCCTTGGATGCGGCGCTGGACGTGTGGGACGGCATCGCGTTGGAAGACGTCCGCGCCATGTCCATCCAGCTTTCGGAACGCTTTATCGAAGAAGTCGAGCGACGATGCCCCGATCTGACCCTGCTTTCCCCACGTGACCCGCAATCCCGGGGCAGTCAGGTGTCGTTCGGTCATCCGGAAGGCTATGCAATCATGCAGGCATTGATCGATCGCGACGTGATCGGGGATTTCCGGGCTCCCGAGGCAATCCGGTTCGGGTTCACGCCGCTTTATATCGGTCATGAGGATGTTTTGGGTGCGGTTGCCATCCTCGAAGACGTGATGCGCAAGCAGTTGTGGCTCGATCCTCGGTACCAGAAAAAGGCAGCAGTAACGTGACGACATCTTACGATCCCTCCAGCGAGGGGGCTCATATGGCTTTCGAGTCGCGGATGTCGTACAGCGACTATCTGCATTTGGAGCGTATACTTGATGCCCAGGTGCCGCTTTCCTCCGCACACGACGAGATGCTGTTCATCGTGCAGCACCAGGTGTCGGAACTTTGGATGAAGCTCGCGATCATAGAGATCCGGTCGACGCTCGCTTGCATCCGCTCCGATGAAGTGCAATTGGCGTTCAAGATGCTGACACGGGTGTCGAGGATATTCGAGCAGCTTAACAGCGCATGGGATGTCCTCCGCACGATGACGCCCAGCGAATATACTCAATTCCGCAGCGCCCTTGGCCAGTCGTCTGGCTTTCAGTCGTATCAATATCGGGCGATCGAGTATCTTGTCGGCAACCGCAATCTGGCAATGCTGCGCCCGCATAGCCATCGCGAGGATATCAGCACGCTGCTCGAAACAATTCTGACTGAACCCAGCCTCTACGACGAGTCTCTGATGTTGCTCGCGCGCCACGGCTTCGACCTCGGCGATGAGGCCGACCGCCGAGACTGGCGCACCACGCGGAGTTCTAATGCTAAGGTGATCGAAGCATGGCGTCAGATCTACCAAGAGCCGGAGCGATATTGGTCTCTTTATCAACTCGGGGAAAAGCTCGTCGATTTCGAAGATTACTTTCGCCGTTGGCGCTTTAATCACGTCACGACGGTTGAACGGGTGATTGGCCTGAAACGCGGTACCGGTGGAACCGGTGGCGCATCCTATTTACGCAAGATGCTGGATGTCGTGTTGTTTCCCGAGTTGTGGGAAGTCCGGACGGTTCTCTAAGCGGTTCCCATCCGCCTGTGTTCCGCACGGATCAACACCAGCTTAAATTGCCGGAAATATCGAAGTTTGCTGGCGGCGGCCTGGCGGCGAGCGTTCGCGTGAAAGCTGCCGAAGATGCGGGCATCCTTGGCTCAGCGTCCGCCAGCTTTCGCCTCCATCAGTCAATCCTCATGCTAGGAGGTGGTTGCTACCATGGTCTCCAACATCAAGCGGGGATGTCAAACCGGCAGTCATCAGCCAAACATTAAACGTTTTGGCGTGATAAGGCTCTGGAATGAACCGAGAAAGACGACAAGAGCGGTTGGCTCAAGCATTGGGCCGAATGCTTCATAAGGCCGAGGAGGCGCTGGAATCTGCGGCTCGCCAAGGCAAGATGCATCCGACAGATCTGCGGTGCATCTCGCTGCTTGCCTCTTCATCGGTCCCCATGAGCCCCAAGGAGATTACTAAGACACTCGGTCTGACCTCTGGTTCCGGGACAGCGCTGTTCGATCGGTTGGAACGACTAGGTTTCACCGAAAGGATCCCGAACAGTGAAGACCGACGGAGCGTCCTGATCCAGCTCGACCGTGCTGCTGCGAGCGGCCCGTTGGCCCTGTTAGGCGAGTTGCGCGGCAGCTACCAACAAGTGACCGAAAGGTTTTCAGATCAAGAGCTCGACGTAATCTCGGAATATTTGGAGGCAGTCTCCCAGCTCAAGCCGTCGGCGGACTTCGACCAGTGCTGAGGTATCCCCGGTGTATAGTCTCCGGGCGTCGATCAAACAGCGTCACGCACCCCGCCGATCCTTGCCTGCGGGATGCGTTTCGAGGTCTTCTAGCTGGTCAGCCATTTGCCGTTGATGGTGTCCGAGAACGCCACCTTGTCGACCTCGTGCCCGAACTTGAGCATGAACTCGACATTCTGCTTGAACTGCACCTCAGACAGGGTCGGAGGAGATGCCACCGTCGTCGCTTGATCCTTGACGGTGTCAATGACGAGTTGACCGTCGGTCTGGGCAAAGAACTCCTTCTGCATGAGAGCACCCGCCTTGGCGGCGTCCGAACGGATCAGCTTCGCGCCCTTGACCAGACCGTTCACCAGCTTCCTGGGGACGTCCGGATTGGCGGCGAGATACTCGGGCTTGGCACCCAGAACCGTGTAGAGAAAGTTCTCAAGGCCTGGTACTTCGCCCTGGGAGGGCCTGGCGACCCAGATCGCCCGCCCTTCTTCAACGGCGCGGTTGTTTGAAGGCGCCGTCGTGTTGAAGCCGTCGATTTGCCCGGAGATCAATGCCGGGTACATCTGATCGAGCTTGACCACAGTCAGGGTCACGTCCTTATCCGGATCCAGGCCGCCGAGGCCGATGAGATAGCGCCAGAGCTTATCGATGCCGCTACCACGGCTGGAGATTGCGAGCGTCATTCCCCTGAGGCGCGCCATCCGCTCCGTCAAAGGCATGTCGGAGGTGATGCCTGCCTTTTGTGCCGCGGCAGTGCTGATTATCGCATCGCTGGCATACTGTGACATCAGAGGCGCGAAGGCGTGCAGTTTCTGTTTTTTGGCCGAGGCCAGGATGATGTCGCTCATCACGAGGCCGCATATGTCGACGCTGCCGCCAAGGGCGGCGGCGAGGGCGTTGGCCCCACCGTTTGCGTTCACGAAGGTGAGGTCCAGGCCTTCCTCTTCGAAAAAGCCGGCTGCCTTCGCCACGAGAAGAGGCAGGTAGGCAAAAGTGATTCCGCCGACCCCGACATTGAGCTTCATAAGGTCCTTTTCCTGGGCAGCGGCGCGTCCGGGCAGGACCAGTTGCGGTGCTATCGCGCCACCGAGGCCCACCGCCCCCATCATGCGAAACAGGTGTCGTCTATCGATCATGTCATCCTCCCAGATTGAACCGCTACGGGTTGTCAAGTTCCGCCCTACTTCCAGCGGAAGATCCATTTCTCGAGGTGCCCGAGCCCTTCGTTGAGAAGGGAGGTCACAACCATCAAGGCGAAGAGTGCCGAGAAAACTCCGGCCGAGTTCAGCTGTCCCGCAGCATCCTGAGTGAGGAAGCCGATCCCCGCGTTCGACGCCATCATCTCAGCAGCGACTGCGCCGACGAAGCCGTAGGGAAGGCCGAGCTTGAGGCCAGTGAAGATCCAGGGCAGCGACGCGGGGAAGACCACCTTTCGCTGAACGACGATCGGGCTCGCTCCCATTATCCGCAGCCCGTCGACCATCCTTCTATCGACCTGGGCGATGCCGCTAATTGTGCTGAAGAACACGAGGAAAAAGACGCTGACTGCTGCAAGGACGATCTTGGGTGCCAACCCGATGCCAAACCACATGATGAACAGCGGGGCCAGGGCGACCTTCGGAACGCCGTAGACGGCCGTAAGAAAGGGATCGACGGTCCGGCGAAGCATATCGTTGGAACCAACGATCAGCGCGGATATGACGCCAAACGTTGATCCGATGCAGAAGCCTATAATCGTTTCCTGGAAAGTCACGAAAAGATGACGCTGCAGGAGGCCGGAACTGCTCCATTGGAACAGGGTAAGTCCGATATCCGAAGGGCTACTAATCCAGAAGGGATCGACAAGTCGTCCGGACGCAAGCTGCCAGAGGCCAAGGAATCCTGCGAGAAACAGGGCTCGGTACAGCCATACGGGATCAAGCTTTCGTTTGGCGACAGTAGGGACCAATGTGGCGACGGTGGTTTCAGGCATGGTCACTGGTGTGTCCCTCCGGCTCCGTGAATTTCGATTGCGGCCCAGAGCCGTCGGTAATGCTCCTCGAAACCGGGAGTGAAGCGAACGTCGTGGACCTCGCGCGGGCGTCCGATCGTGATGTGCTCCTCAAGCTTGATCCTGGACGGCCTGTGGGAAAGAACCACCACCCGGTCGGCGAGCGTGATCGCCTCTACGATGTCGTGCGTCACGAACACGACCGTCTTTCCGGTTGCACTCCAAAGTTTGAGAAGCTCTGCTTGGAGCACGACCTTGAGCTGGGCGTCGAGTGGGCCGAACGGTTCGTCCATCAGAATGATCTGCGGATCGTAAACGAGGGTGCGCGCCAGCATCGCGCGCTTGCGCATCCCACCCGAAAGCTTGCTAGGATGATGATGCTCAAATCCTTTGAGCCCCACCTTGGCGATCATCGCGGCAACTCGGTCCGCCCGCTCGGCTGGTGCGACCCCTCTTATTTCGAGGGAGATAGAGATGTTCTGCTGCACCGTCAGCCACGGGAGAAGGTTATCCTGCTGCGTGATATATCCGACATGGGTATTGATCCCATCGACGATCCTGCCGTTACAGACCACTGTTCCGGCACTTGCGTCATCAAGCCCGGAAAGTAGGTTCAGAAGTGTCGATTTTCCGCTGCCGCTTGGGCCGACGACCGCCAAAAACTCGCCCTCTCGAACTGTGAGGTCGAAACCCCTGAGAACCTCGAAGCGCTGTCCTCGTGACTCGAATACCTTGTCCACGCTGTTGAATTGTGCAGCCACGAAATTGGCCGCTGTGACGTTGACCGATGTCATGTTCATTCTTGCTCCTCCCAAAGCAGACTTCTACGTCCAGCTTGCTGGCACGCCTGGAATAGTTCGGCAGGTGGCGTGACCACGCCGCCACCTGCCGAGGCTGCCATCCGAGGGATGATCAGGACGCCTATTGATCTCGCCCGGACAGGAGCGCAGCGTTTTCAACGCGCGACGGCGAGCCTCTCA
Organism: Neorhizobium tomejilense; assembly: GCF_964254135.1. Taxonomy (NCBI): domain Bacteria; kingdom Pseudomonadati; phylum Pseudomonadota; class Alphaproteobacteria; order Hyphomicrobiales; family Rhizobiaceae; genus Neorhizobium; species Neorhizobium tomejilense. Next base: position 1,558,581 of record NZ_CAXUSO020000002.1, on the reverse strand, counting down.
ATCTTGGTGTTCCATAGATCGCCGTCGTCGCTCGCGTCGCTCACGGCGCCAACTGCGAGAAGTTCGGCGATCGCCTCTTCGGAGTAGCCGGATTGACGGAGCAGCGTTACGGTGTGCTCCCCGAGCAACGGAGGCGGCGCCTCGCGTCCCTCCGGGGAGGCCGCTGCCGACACGGGAAAATCAGGCGCGTCGAACGTGAAGGACGCGAATGGAACCTTCGTGTATTTGGGGGGATTCTGTGCTTGCTCGACATCAAGCACCTTGTCGCCCGAAAGCACCTCCGTAAAGCCTACGCCGGCTGCTGCCAGCGTGGCACTGAGCGCCTCGTAAGATTTATCCTTTACCGCGCCCGCAACGATGTCCTCGACAACAGGTCTGTGCTTCCGCCGTTGTCGGAGCGTGGCCAGTTCGGGATCGAGTTCGATCCTTGCGGCGAGGCAGAATTTTCGCCAGTGTTCGTCCGTGAGCATGACCAAATAGATCCATCGATCGTCGGAAGTCTCGTACGCCCCATATCCGGGCATACTGAATTCAGGAGATGGTTCCTGCTCAGGATTCCCGGTGATCTGGGATTTGAGCTGGACGCCAACAAGTTCCCTGGCAGCGATATGAAGCCCGGTTTCGTATAGACCGAGCTGGATGTTCCGACGCTCCGCTGATGCGTCGGGATCGAGGAGAGCGGACAGAACGCCGATGACTGCATAACACCCGGCGAACTGGTCGTGGTAAGACGGCCCCAGTCGCGATGGCTTTCCTGTCGAGCGGTTGGCGAACATGACCCCTGTCGCGGCTTCCGCTATAGGATTCGATGCGATTTCCTCGGATTGCGGGCCGGGGCCATAGCCTTTGATGTGGCAGAAGACGATCCCGGGCCTGATGGCTTCGCAATCCTCGAAGGTCACCTTCATCTTGCGGGCCGCGCTCGGGGAAAGGTTGTGCAGAACGATGTCCGCTCCGGCAACGAGATCACTGAAAATGCGGGACCCGTCCTCCGTCTGCAGATTGAGACAGATGCTGCTCTTTCCTCTGTTGTACGCGATGTAAGTCCCACTCGGGCCACCTCGCACCAACCTGCGCGTGGTCTCTCCTCCAGGTGGTTCGATCTTGATAACCTTCGCGCCCAATTGTTGAAGAATATGCGTCGCGAAGGGTGCTGCGATCATACTTCCCAGTTCGAGTACAGTCCTGCCTGCCAATACGCCGTTCATAATACCCTCCGAGGTTCGGAGAGATGATAATGCATTTTATATCGCGTACAAGCCGTTTATCTCATAAACCATCGCTTGACTGCGGGTGACCGCGTAACTCTGTGTTATTTCACATATAAATGCCATCAGGACAGCCAGAATTCGGCGGAGGCGAGTGGGATTTATCTTGATCATCAAGGAAATGCTGCACTGCATAATGCATTTTATGTTGACCCCGTTTTGTCTCTGACATACGGTCCCGATTGAAATGATAATGGTCGAATTCGATGGGAGGATCGAGATGTTGCCAGATATCGCAAGACTGGTCGGAATTACCGCGGGCGCCGTTACGATGGCGCTGGTCGGGTCCGCCACAGCCCTCGCGCAGACGAAGGGAATAGATACAGAAAAGAAGATTGTGACAGTCGGGGCATTCACCCCGGTAACGGGTCCTGTTCCATTCTATTCGGTGCTTACTCATGCCGCCGACGCTTACTTCAAGCACATCAACGAGAACGGCGGCATCAAGGGTTGGAAAGTCAACTACATCACCTACGACGACGGTTACGATCCCGCGCGCAGCGTCGCAGTCAGCCGCAAGCTGGTCGAAGAGGACGGTGCCTTCGCGCTGGCGGCGCCGGTCGGCACCGCGACCAACGTCGCCGCAATTCCCTATGCAAAAGAAAAGAAGGTTCCGATGATCGGCCCGATCGGCGGTGCTAGCGCCTTCTTCGTACAGCCGAACGTGTTTCCGCTTCTGCCCGACTACGGCTGGTCGGCGGCCGCGAACGTCGACTATGCCGCGAAGGATCTCGGTCTCAAGAAGATCGCGCTCCTCTGGGAGAACGACGAGCTGGGCAAATCGGCGAAGCGCGGCTTTGACCTTTACATGAAGGAACTGGGTCTGGAACCCGCGGATTCGGTGCCCTTCGATGTTAAGACGACGAGCTTCAGTCCCCATATCCGCCGCGTTGCGAATTCCGGTGCGGAGGCTGTGATCCTGTTCGGGTCGAACGCCAATCTCGCCGCGGCGCTCAAGGCCGCAGATCTTCAGGCTCTCAAGGTGAAATGGTTCGCGCCGTTCTTCACAGCAGATCCATCGACGGTCAAGCTGGCGGGGGATCTCCTGAACGGAACATACTTCTCGTCCTGGCTGCTGCCAGTGAGCAGCAACGAACCGGACGTAAAGGCCTATCGCGATTCCGTCGCGAAACACTATCCAAGCGATCCGGTCGGCGTTTTCGGCCTCAACGGCTGGAGCAATGCAGCACTGTTTGCAAAGGGCTTCGAAGCGTTGTTGGATAGCGGTAAGCCGTTGACCGGAGAAAATCTGATCGCGGCGCTTGAGACCTTGAACAACGCCTCGGTGGGAGGAGCGCAGGGCGTATCGTTCAAGTCAGGGGATCACCGCGGAACGCGCAAGGAAGGCATCATCCAGGCGAGGGATGGCAAGTTCGAGCTCATCCGTGAATTCCGCCCCTATCCGCCGGCCGTCTTCGACGCGCCTGCTCAATAAGCTCCTCGTCCTCGAGCCACTCCCGCCCGTTTTGGGCGGGAGGAACCGACATGCCTTAAGGAGCCTTTGATGAACATACCGATCAGTACCTCCGCTCGTCTCGACGGACGCATCGCCCTCATAACGGGCGCCACCGGGGGAATTGGCAAGGCAACAGCTCTCGCACTCGCAGAAGCAGGCGCCACGGTGATTGCGACTGATATCGCCGATCATGCAGAGTTCGGAAACCCTGCCATTCGGTACGCGAAATATGACGTCACCTCATCCGCGCAGACCAAGGCGATCATCGCCGACATCATTCAACGTCACGGCCAACTCGACGTACTGGTCCTATGCGCGGGCACGATCACCCATCGATCGCTGAGTGAATCGACCGACGATGAATGGCGCGCGATGCTCGACGTCAATCTCATGGGCGTCGTCAACCCTGTCCGGGAAATCTATCCGATCATGGCCGAGAACGGCGGCGGCAAGATTGTCGCGGTTGGCTCTATCGCGGCGAAGATCGGCGGCGTTGCGTCCGGGCCTGCCTATGTCGCTGCGAAATCCGCCGTCCACGGTCTGATTAAATGGGTCGCCAAGGCTGGGGCAGCGAAGGGGGTCTATGCCAGCGTTATCGCGCCGGGTCCGGTCGAGACACCGATGTGGAACACTGTCACCCAGCGCGCGCCGCCCTCCGCAAACGGCAATGTTCCGCTCGGCAGGTACGGTCAGCCGGAAGACATCGCCCAGGCTATTCTTTTCCTCTGCTCGCCGGCATCGAACTGGATCACCGGAACGGTGCTCGATGTGAACGGCGGCATGCTGATGGATTGAACCAATGACAAACACATCCACGATCGGTTTCATCGGGCTCGGCGTCATGGGAGGCCCCATGTGCCGCAACGTCGCCCTCAAACATCAAGGTCGCGTCATCGCCTACGACATGAACGGACAGGCGTTCTCCATTCTCGACGACACGAAGGGCGAACGGGCCACGTCCGTGGCGGCGCTTTCCGCGGTTGCTGACTTCGTACTACTCTCGCTGCCCGGAGGCCCACAGGTGAAGGCCGTCGCGGCCGAGATCGCCCTGCACGCGAGACCGGGCGCCACGATCGTAGATCTCTCGACCACGCCCGTCGCGCTGGCGCGCGAGGTCGCGACGGCCCTCGATCCGCAAGGGATCAAGTTCTCAGACGCTCCGGTCGCACGCACCCGCGAGGCGGCACAGCGCGGCGAACTCAGCATCATGGTCGGAGCAACTCAGCCGGTCTTCGACAGCATCAGGCCCATCCTCGACTACATGGCGACCGACGTCACCCATGGCGGCGATGTCGGCGCGGGCCAGGTGCTCAAGTTGATCAACAACATGCTCGTGTTCGAACATGTTGTGACGCTTGCCGAGATGATCGTGCTCGGCGAGCGGGCAGGGGTGAAGGGCGAAACCCTGCTCGATGCTGTCTCGAAGGGGTCCGGCGACAGCTTCGTGTTGCGCAATCACGGTCGCAAGGCCATGCTTCCACGGGACTTCCCTGAACGGTCGTTTCCGCCGGAATATGTCCTCAAGGACATCGACTACGTATTCCAGCTCGCGGCCGAGACTGGGGTCCCTCTCAAGGCTGCGGAAACGGTGCGCCGCTACTACGAGATGGCGGTGGAGAAGGGACTTGGTGGAGAATACTTCCCAGGCGTCATCCGCCTCGTCGAGGACGGCAGCATGGCGGAGGCGTCGACATGAGCGGGCTATACGACGTTACCCTCGATCTCTTTCCCCTCATGTGGTCGGGCATCGTCACCGGCTGTCTCTACGCGCTGGGCGCACTCGGTCTCGTGATGATCTTCAAGAGTTCGCGTGTCGTGAACTTCTCGCACGGCAATGTGGCCGGGCTGGCCGCCTTCCTGATCTACGGTTTCTCCAGCGGCACACTCCTGAGCCTGTCATGGGGAAGCGCCGTCCTTCTTTCCGTGCTAATCGTCGTGGCCATCGCGTTCCTCAGCTACGCAATCATCGCGCCCATCATGGTCGCCTCCGAACTGACCGCGACGATCACTACGCTCGGTATCGGCCTCATCGCCCAGGGTGCCACGCTTCTCGTGTTCGGAGCCGACATTGTACCGCTCGATCTGCCGCTGCCGCGATTCAGCGCCTCGATCCTCGGCTTGCGCATCACGGGCTATGATCTCACCGTTCTAGCGGTCGCTGTCGTGACGATCGTCGCACTCTTTCTGGTGATCGATTACACCAAACTCGGCGTGGCTTTCCGGGCCATATCAGCCAATTCCATCGCCGCGGAAATCTGCGGGCTGAACCTTCGCTCCATCCACTTGTTCGCCTGGATCGTTTCGGCCGTGCTAGGCGTAGTCGGTGCCCTGCTGATTGTGCCGACGACATTCCTCAGTTCGACCACTGTGGCGACCTTCATGCTGCAGGCGTTCGCTGCAGCAGTGCTGGGAGGTTTCGGCAGTCTGCCCGGAGCGCTCGTGGGAGGCATCCTCATCGGCATCCTCATGAACCTGTTCACATTTTATGTGTCGCCGGAGTTCACCAACACGTTCCTGCTCGTCGTCATCCTTCTTGCATTAAACATTTTCCCGAATGGGCTCTTCGCCCGGGCAGGAGGCACCCGTGTCTGACAGCGCTATGACTCTCCACGTGCAACGGTCCAGTCCGACAGCGCTTCGGTCGATGATGACCGAGGGCAGAATCGACTTCGTCGTCCTGATGGTGCTCCTGGTCCTGCCGCTCGTCATCTCCGGGTCCTGGAATTATGCGCTCGGGCTCTGCTTCGCCAACAGCCTCGGCGTGCTCGCCGTGAGCTTGCTTGTCCGCTACGGCGGAGAGGTATCCATCGGTCACAGCTTCTTTGCCGCCATCGGCGCGTATTCGGTGGCGATACTGGAATCGCATCTCGATGTGCCGCTCGTTATTTCTCTTCCGGTCGCCGTGGTTGCTGGCACCGTGTTCGGCATTCTCTTCGCCTGGCCGTCCCGCCGCCTTTCCGGCATCTATCTTGCGGTCTCGACCATGGCACTCGCCCTTGCCCTGCCGGAGATCATCATTTGTGCAGACCGATGGACAGGAGGCTTCGAAGGTCTCTACGTGTCGAAGCCGCTTATTCCCGGTCTGCCGATCGAACCGCAACGGTACTATGTAACGCTGATCGCTCTGGCTACCGTCGTCTACGCGCTCGTCCAACTCCGCCATTCGAGACAGGGACGCGCTCTGCTGCTCGCCCGGACTCATCCGGCCGCTGCCGAGGCCTTCGGCACCCGTCGCGCCTGGGCGCGAGTGAGCGTCATGGGGATCAGCGGCGGGATCGCCGCAATCTCCGGTGCAATGCTCGCCTTCGCAAGCTCCGCCGTCTCGCCTACGGGATACACGTTTTGGTCGTCAATCTTCCTTCTCGTCGGATCCGTAGTTAGCTTCTACGGGCTGACGCTGACACGAGCGCTGATCGGCGGTGCCTTCCTCACCCTCGTCCCGCAGCTTCTGTCGGGGTCAGGCGCCTGGATCCCGGTGTTCTACGGAGTCGCACTCGTCGCCGTCGTACTGATCGGGCATTTTTCGCCGAGGATCGCCGAACTGGCCGCCAGACGGCGGGAGGCGAAATGATGGACGCGCGCAGCCGATCGCTCAAGGGGGAACGGATTGCTCTATCTTTCGGTGGGATCAAAGTCATCCGAGGACTGGATGTCGAGTTCAGATCAGGCGAAATCACAGGTCTGATCGGGCCAAACGGCGCAGGCAAGACCAGCCTGTTCAACTGCTTGACGGGAGCATACCAGCCTCAGGGTGGCTCGATCACGTATGATGGCAGTCCGCTCGATGGGTTGTCACCGGCGGCGCGGGCGGCGCGCGGTGTCGTGCGCAGTTTTCAGACGGTGGCGTTGTGTCCGGACCTGACGGTCGTCGAAAACACCATGATGGGGCTCGCCCGCAATTATCGCGCCGGCTGGGCCAGCGCTTTTTTGCCCTTGGCACGCGGCCGCCGCGAAACCGCCGAGATGAGACAGGCCGCACTTGGGGCGTTGTCCAATCTGGGGCTTGCCGATGCGGCAGATCTGTTCCCGCAACAACTGCCTCCGGGCATGCAGCGGCTGGTCGAGATTGCCCGGGCCATCGTCGGAAAGCCCTCGGTTTTGCTGCTCGACGAACCCGCCGCAGGGCTCAACAATGCCGAGACGCGGGACCTGACGCATACATTGCGGACCATTGCCTCTCCGGATCTGGTTATGGTTGTCGTCGAGCACGACATGGATCTCGTCATGTCGCTCTGCGATCGGATCTACGTGATCAACTTCGGTGAGGTGATCACTTGCGGACCGCCCGACGCTGTGCGCAGCGATGAAAGGGTGGTTTCCGTGTATCTGGGGAGCGACGATGACTAGCCTCCTTTCCGTCAAGAACCTTTCGGTCTTCTATGGCGCGGGAGCGCAGGCCGTTGAAAATGTCAGCTTCGACGTGGAGCCCGCTAAGGTCACGGCTCTCCTGGGCGCGAATGGGGCTGGCAAATCTTCCATCATGCAGGCGGTGGCTGGGCTGACCAAATCCAAGGGACAGATCGTCTTCGAGGGTGAGGAAATCAGCAACCTGCCGACGCGTGAGCGGGTCAGGCGAGGCATCGTCTATGTTCCGGAGCGGCGCGAAATCGTCGGCGATCTCAGTGTCCGGGAAAATCTCGTGCTCGGGGGCTATCAGGCTTCCGCCGGCGAACGTCGAACCCGAATGGATGCGATCCTCGAGCTTTTCCCCGAAATCGCCAACAAGGTGAACGGAGGCGCATGGCGACTGAGCGGTGGAGAGCAGCAAATGTTGGCGATCGGACGCGGATTGATGTCGGGTCCGAGGCTTTTGCTTCTGGATGAGCCGTCGCTCGGCCTTGCACCGCTTCTCGTCCGGCGTGTGTTCGAAAGGCTGGGGGCGATTCGAGGCGACGGCGATCTCGCCATCGTTCTCGTCGAACAGAACCTCAGAATGACGATGCGTCTCTGCGACGAACTACACTTCCTAAGGGGCGGCCGGATCGTCGGATACCGTCGCGCCGAAGAACTCAAAGACGACGCTGCCCGGCAGCAGGCTATCGACGCCTATCTCGGCGCGACATCGGTCTCTGAGGTCAACGCTGCCAGGGCACATGCCTTACACGACGTCGATGACGAGACAATTGCGGGAGACTAGAGCCATGACAGAGACAACCGCGCTCTGGGAGATCCACGCGATCCGCTACGGCACCAACCAGAACCGCACGCGGGGCGACAATTTCATCCTTGAGAAACGTCCCGCCGAGACGATGCCATTGGATTTTTATTGCTGGGTCCTGCGGGCGTCTGATCAGGTAATCGTCGTGGACACCGGGATGGACGCCGGGAAAGCCGCGCGGCACGGCCATCACATCGAGCATAGCCCAGTCGCAATCTGGCGCTCGCTTGGGGTCGATCCGGCAGCGGTCACTACTGTGATCCTTACCCACGCCCACTATGACCATCTCGGTCATCTGGATGCGCTCGAGAACGCGCATTTTCACATGCAGGCAGAGGAGATGGGTTATGTTACGGGACGATGGATGCAGAGGGCATGGTTCCGCCGCGCCTATGAACCCGACGAAATCTCGCGTCTGGTGCACCTTCTACATTCTGGGCGTCTGACCCTGCATGGCCGCGATCAGGAAATCGCGGACGGCGTCTCGGTGCATTGGGTGGGCGGCCACTGTGCGGGCCAGGAGATTGTCCGCGTCCGGACAGCGCGGGGTTGGGTGGTGCTGGCCTCCGACGCACTGCACTACTACGAGGAATACGAGCGGGGCATTCCCTTCGCCGTCGCTTTCAATCTTTCCGACATGATTGCCGGGCACGAACGCATCCGCGAACTTGCCGACAGCGACGACCATGTCGTCCCCGCTCACGATCCCCGTATAGCACGGATCTACCCGGCCTCGCACGATTACCCACCTGGATCGGTGTATCGCGTCGACTTGCCGCCCACGGTCGGGAGGACACTTCCATGATTGGATATTGCATTGTGCACCATCTCCGAGGTAATCCGGAAGTGGGACTCGGTCATGAAAGGCCTGCGCGTGAAACACCGTACGAAAGAAGAATTCGTTGCCGACTTCCTGAGGGAAGGGATCATCTCGGGCCGTTTCGCGCGTGGATCCAAGCTCAAGCAGGCGGAACTGGCCCAGATGATTGGGACGAGCATCACCCCGGTCCGGGAGGCGATAAAGCTTCTCGAAGCGGAGGGCTTCGTACTTGGCGATTCTCATCGTGGTGCGGTCGTCGCGCCGTTCGACATGGATGCCACCGACGAGATCGTCGACCTGCGTGTGACGCTGGAATCGAAGCTCGCTCTCGCCGCCATCAAACGCTTGACGCCGCAGACCGTCGAGGAGTTGCGCGACCTGCAGCGGCAGATCGAAAAGGCGGCGGCGGACGGAGACCGGGAGGCGGTTCGCCTCATCAACTACCGTTTCCACGAGACGATCTACATGGCGTCGGAACTGCCGCAGACACTGCAGTTCGTTCGAATTCTTTGGGCGCGTTACCCGTTCGACCTAATCAACAAGCTCGAGAACCGCATCGAGCGGGCGTCGGCCGAGCATCGCGAGATGCTCAGTGCCATCATCGTCCGCGACGAAGCGGCGATGCTCTCCGCGTTGCGCATGCACATCCGCGCCGGATGGGACGAGTTCAAGGCTGGCTACACCTCGTAAGGCTCTCTGCCGGTACGCCAGCGCCCGCTCTCCCGGCCCTGACCAATCCCATCACCGGAAAGTCAATCCAGGAGTATTGCAATGGCCGCTGACACGATTCTGCTCGTCATGGATATGATCAACGACCTCGTCCATCCCGATGGGATGGGTGCCAAGACCTATGTGGTCAAATGCCACGAGAGGAACGTATACGAAAACACGAAGTCGATAATAGAGCGCGCCCGTAGCTCCGGTGTGCCGATCGGCTATGTCAGGGTGGGCTTTTCCCCGGATTATCGGGAATGCCCGCCGAATTCCCCCGTCTTCTCAAAGGCAAGAGACAATGGATTCTTCAAGCTGGGGCAGTGGGGCACAGAAATCTACGGGGGGTTCGCGCCGCGGGACGGAGACATCGACATCATCAAACATCGCGTCAGCCCCTTCTATGGCACGAAGCTGATGCCTTTGCTGAGTGCCATAGGCGCGAAACGGCTTCTTCTCGCGGGTGTATCAACCAATGGCGTGGTACAGGCCGCCGCCCGTGAAGGACACGATAGAGATTTCGAATGCGTGGTGCTTGAAGACTGCTGTGCGGGGGCGACCGACGAGGAGCATGAATATGCGGTGGCCGGTGTCCGCCGCTTTGCCACGGTTTCACGCGCCGTAGACGTCGCCCTGTAGGAAAATGCATTAAATCCATCCTTGGCATCTCCCGGCTCTTTTCGGGAGGCGTACCTGCGTCTATGAAATGGTGTGTCGAATCAACAAATTAAGGCGTTTCCGCTTCTAAACGATGTTGACCGCGATAATATAAAATGCATTATTGGCGGTGGCGCCCACTCGATTGGCGCAGCGTCGACATAAGTTGGAGGATGACATGAACGTTGAGGTTATCGACAAGTCCAAGCAGGATGTGGGTGGCGCACCTGCAGAGGGCCGCATCACGGATGAGGCTGTCGCAGCCGCCCGCAGCATGATCGGTCTTCAACTGCGGCCGGAGGGACCCTACCTTCAGGACGCGACGCCTGACACGCTCAGAAACTGGTGCAATGGTATCGGCGATCTCAACCCGCTCTATCGCGAGCAGGAATATGGCCGCAATTCGCGTTATGGCGGACAGATTGCGCATCCAATGTTTCCCATGGCATTCGGCTGGGTCGGCCGCACGCGCTGGGGCCTTCCGGGCGTTCACGGCTTCTATGCCGGCAATGACTGGGAGTTGTTTCGCCACATCCGCCCCGGCGACCGGATCAGCGCCATCGAACGCGTGGTCGGTGTCGAGGAGAAGGAAAGCAAGTTCTCCGGGCGTCTCGTGCTGCAATATGTCGAGGCGACCTACAGCAACCAGCGCGGCGAGATCGTTGCACGAGCACTGGGCACCTGCACCCGCCACGAGCGCAAGGCTGCCCGTGACGCTGGCAAGTACAAGGACATCGTAACCCACGAGTACACGCCCGAGGAATTCGAGAAGATCGATGAGGCTATCGTCCGCGAAGAATCTCGCATGCGCGGTGCCAATGTTCGCTACTGGGAAGACGTGACCGAAGGCGAAGAACTCGACCCGATCGTTCGCGGCCCCCTGTCCCTGATGGACACGATGGGCTTCCTCGTTGGCTGCGGCCGCGGCCACACCCACGGCGTAGTGTTCAAGGCAGCGATGAAGCATCCCGGCCATTTCTTCCGCAATCCGGAAGCTGGCGGCGGGATCGAATATACGGGCATCGGGCATCATCGCGAATCCACGGCGAAGGAAGTCGGCGTTCCTGGTGTTTACGATTACGGCCCCCAACGCTCTTCCTGGATGTGCTCGCTGGTGACGAACTGGATGGGCGACGCGGCCTTCCTCAAGCGTGTCCGGACCGAGATGCGTCGTTTCAACACCATGGGTGACTCTACATGGTGCAAGGGGAAGGTGGCCCGCAAGTACATCAAGGATCGCCACACTCTGGTAGACCTCGAGATCTGGGGCGAGAACCAGCGCGGTGAGATCACCACACCGGGCATGGCAACCGTCATTCTCCCAAGCCGCGATCCGAACATTCCGGTTCATTTCGACGGCAGTAGTCTCGACCTCGATCTTTCGGTCGTCCGGTAAGGGCAGGGGCGCAATCATGGAAACGTCGCTGCCTCTTGCGGGAATTCGATGCGTCGAGTGCACGACCGGCGTCGCGGCGGCTTACGCCGGACGCCTTCTGGCTGCGATGGGCGCCGAGGTTATCCTGATCGAACCGACGGAAGGCTCTCCGCTCAGGCGGGAGCCTCCGTTCCTCGGGGCGGACAGCGACGAAAGCGCCCTGTTTGCATCCGTTTCGGCAGGAAAGCGGTCTGTAGCCCTCGATCTCGACACGGATCACGGCAAGCTGGAGTTCAGGGCTCTGATCAAGGCGGCGCATATCCTGATCGAGGATACAGCTACGTCCGACAAGAAGCGGCTCGGGCTCGATCCGGACGAGATGTCCCACTCGTGGCCCGAGCTCATTCACCTGTCGGTCCTGCCATTCGGTTCCTATGGCCCTAAACGCGACTGGGTCGGCACCGAACTCAACCTCATCCATTCGGCGGGAGAAGGTTTCCTTCTTCCCAATGGCCTTTCGGCAACGCTCTTCCCGGACCGCCCGCCATTGAAGATCGCAGGACATTTCGCAGAGATGCAGGGCGGGGTCGCCGGCGCCCTGAGTGCGCTCGCCGCCCTCTGGACCGGGAAGGGCCAATATGTCGATGTGGCCGTTCAAGATGCCAATCTCGCGGTCGGCGCATTCACCGTGCAGCGCTTTGGTGACGGATCACTCGAACACAGGCTGTCTCGCTCGTTCCGTTATGGTGGTGTAATCGAATGCCGTGATGGCTTCGTCGAACTCCTCACCCTGGAACAGCACCAGTGGCACGGTCTCGTGGAACTGATGGGATATCCCGAATGGGCGCGGGATGCTGCACTCGAGGACGCCGTCGTCCGCAGCCAGCGGGGGGACTTCATCAACGGAGAAATCCGTAGATGGGCCGCACGACATCCCGTCGAAGAGATTGTCGCGGCGGCGCAGCGCCTCGGCGTGCCGATGGCGCGCTACAACGGGCCGGAGCAGATCCTTTCCGGTCAGCACGAGCACGCACGCCACTTGTTCTCAGCCGTAGACCTCCGGGACGGTGGCACGTGCAGCATACAGTCGGCCCCATTTCGCTTCGACAACGAGCCCCTTCCTGCACGATCGTGGCCCTCTTTGCCCGAGACGTCTTCGAAGTTCGATGCTGGAAGCAAATGTGCAGAGCGGGAGATGGATTCATGGAAGGAGAGAGCATGAAACCTCTCGAAGGCGTGCGGATCGCGGACTTTACGGTGCATGCCGCAGGACCCTTCTGCACGCACATGCTTTCGCAACTGGGTGCCGAGTGCATCAAGGTCGAGAGCGCGCTCCGTCCTGACATCTTTCGAAAATCGCACGCGGTCTATGGGCGGAATGGGCCTGCGAGCTTCGATCAGGTTGCTTCCAATAAGCTCTCGATCCGCCTGAACATGAAGCATCCGCAGGGAGTGGCACTTGCGAAGCGGCTGGTGGCTGTCTCCGATGTTGCGGCGGAAAGCTTCCGGGCAGGCGTGATGAACAGGCTCGGGCTCGGGTATGCGTCCTTGAAGGAAGTGAAGTCCGACATCGTGATGGTGTCCGTCTCCTCGTCGGGGCAGACGGGTCCGGAATCCCACTTCGCAGGATATGCGCCCCTGTTCGGGGCATGGGGCGGCCTCGGTTTCCTGTCGGGCTACAGCGACGGTCCGCCGATGGAAATGCGGCATGTCATGGATCATTCGGTGGGGTTGCATGCCGCACTGGCGACAGTCGCCGCCCTTCACCGAAAGCGCCGGACCGGGCAGGGATCGCACGTCGACATCGCCGCGCGCGAAGTAGCCTCGTCGCTCATAGGAGATTCCCTGATGGCTGTGTCGGCAGGCGGACATGTGGAACGGTTGGGCAATGACGACTACCGGATGGCCCCCCACGGCCTTTATCCAACCGATAAGCCAGATCGGTGGCTCAGCATAGCGGTCGGCAGTGAAGAACAGTGGCGGACGTTTGTCGAATTTGCCGGGCTCTCGCCTTTGATATCGGATACGCGGTTCCGCAATGCGGAGGCACGTCATGCCAACAGGCGCGAACTCGATGGCGCAGTTTCCGCATGGAGCGTCCGGCAGAATGCCGAGGCGGCGGCCGAGTCCCTCCAGAGTGTCGGCGTTCCAGCCCATGTATCCTTCAACACCTATGATCTCGTCCATGACGACCATCTGCGACAGCGAGGTGCCATCGTCGATGTGGATGACAACGAGGGCGGCCAGCGGGCTGCAGTCGGTTTTCCCGGGCGCTTTTCTGTGAGCGCAGCGCCGGCGATCGACAGGGGTACGCCGAAACTCGGCGAGCACGAGGGTTTCGTCTACGGCGAGCTTCTCAGGATGTCGCAACGTGAAATCGATGAACTCGTCGATCGGGAAGTCATCTTCTGAGTGTCAGGGAGGTTTTGATGTCAGCAGATCCGGCAATTGGAATTGCGGAGAACTATTCGGAATATGTGGGGCGCTCGGAGCGGCGCTCTGCCCTGATCCATCCTGATCGCGTGGCAGCCCTTGCCAGCACGCTCGACCTGCAATCCGCGCCGGGCGTAGGTGAAGCCCTCCCGGCGGCATGGCACTGGATCTTCTTCAATCCCTTCGTCCGCCGCAGCGAACTGGGGATCGATGGCCATCCCAAGAAAGGGGGCTTTCTGCCTGACGTCGGGCTCCCGCGACGCATGTGGGCAGGCGGCCGCTTGCGGTACCATACGCCGTTGTCGATCGGAGGCAAGGCAGAGCGCGTCAGCGAGATCCTGAGCGTGACATCCAAGTCCGGCAAGGCTGGGCGGCTGGTCTTCGTGACTGTTCGACATCGGGTGATGGCTGGCGAGAGTATCTGCATCGACGAAGAGCAGGACATCGTCTACCGCGAACCGCCGCAACCGGGTTCGGCTGCACCTGTCGCGCCACCCGCACCGCAGGATGCAGTTTGGTCCGAGATCGTAGCGCCCGATCCGGTTCTGCTCTTCAGGTACTCGGCGCTCACCTCCAATGGCCACAGGATCCATTACGACAGGCCCTATGCGCAGGTCGAAGAGGGGTACCCCGATCTCGTCGTCCATGGCCCTCTGATTTCGAGTCTCCTTCAAGGACTTGCTCAACGGGCCAAACCTGACAGTCGGCTGGTTCGCTTTGATTTCCGCGCTGTTTCTCCCCTGTTCGTGGACCGGCCGTTTTGTGTAGAGGGGTTGGAGGGCGATGCCCCGCGCGTGCTGCGGCTATGGGCGAAGGGGCCAGCGGGCAATCTTGCCATGACGGCGGAGGCCGAGTTCGAATGACCAACGGCGCTTCCGATGAAAACAAATACACGCAGGATGTCCGAAGCTACCTTTTTGTTCCAGGTAACCGCCCTGAGAGATTTCAAAAAGCGTTGGATTCGGGAGCCCATCGTATCATCATAGACCTTGAGGACGCAGTCGCTCCAGGTGAAAAAGAAGACGCTCGAAATGCTGCAGGCCGTTGGTTCAAAGCCGGCAATTCCGCCGTTTTGCGCATCAACGGGGCCGATAGCTTCTGGTTCGACGCCGACCTCGCTGTCGCCGCCACTTTTCCGGTTGCGGAGATAATGCTTCCCAAGGCCGATGTGGCTTCACTGGAACGCGTTCTACACTATCTCATCGATCGTCCGGTGATCGCGCTGATCGAGACTGTGGCTGGTCTCATGCAGGTGAACGAGATCGCGAGGATGAAGGGGGTCTCGCGGATCGCTTTTGGCAATATCGACTTCAGCACCGACGCCAGACTGCCTGTGGCCAGTGCGGCCCTGGACCAAGCAAGATTCCTGATTGCAATGGCATCGCGCGCCGCCTGCCTGCCATCGCCTATTGACGGCGTGACCGTCGCGTTTGACGACGATGCAGTCCTCGTCAGTGATGTCAAGCACGCCCGCGAGTTCGGGTTCGGTGGGAAACTGTGTATCCATCCAAAACAGGTCGCTACCGTCAATGCTTTTTTTGGCCCCAGTGACGAAGAGATCATTTGGGCCAAGGCCATACTCGCGGCCGTCGAGGCGGCGGGCAACAATGTAATTCAGTTCGAGGGCAAAATGATTGATCGGCCTGTGTTCCAGAGGGCGACATACATCTTGAGCCAGTACAAAGCCCCGATACCGCCTCCGTTTGAACGATCTGAGGGATAGAATCCAACAGAAAACTCGCGTGAACTCGCAATACTCAATGTAGGCGCGGATTCTTCACAATATAAATCCCATCGAGAGTTGTCGGTTCCCGCTGAGGAATTGCAAAAGCCTGGCGACCTCAGGCTGGTTCCGGGCATGCCCGCCGAGGCTCTTACCCAGACGGGCGAACGGGCAGCGCTTTCATATTTTGTGAAACCGTTTCCGACCAGATCAGCCATGGTTTTCGGGAAGAGTGATCGATGATCGAACCGAACCTATCATCGCCCACAATGCTGGTTTTCGACCGACCCCTCCGCGAGGTTTTCGACGGGTTTTGGACATACGTAGGTTGCCAATTCCGCCTTCTACAGTTGACGAAATGAATGGGTCGGTATCGAATTCTGCAGTCCGCGGGGTGAAGTGATGTCTATCCGGGCCGACGCCCGGCCGTTTCGCAGGGGATTCGCATGACAATGACGCGGGACGTACTCGGCCCGGTTAAAGACGATACTTTCGACAGGGCGATCTCACGCAGCTAAACTGAACGCCAATCTTGCTATTTGATGAGTGGGGTTACGGTTTAGCTAGCGATTTCAGATTGAAGCTCTCATCCGCCACCTGGGCCGGTGTCAGCATCTCGCCGCCTTCGAGGATCTTGCGGGCCATCATGTAGGCGGCACCATCGTTGAGGCAGTCGGCAGCGAGGAAGGTGCCGTCGCGAAAGTAGAAATGTGACTTGGCGCCCTCGCGCATGCCTTTGCGGGTCACCACGAGGTCGAACCCGGTATTGAGACCGGCGATCTGCAGCTTGAGCTCAAACTGATCCGACCAGAACCATGGCACCGGTTTGTAGGATCTGCCTTCGCCGAGGATGTTGTGGGCGACGATAATACCCATGTCATTGGCATTCTGCACAGATTCCAGCCGGATCATGCGGCCGTGATAGGGAAAGATCGCGCAATCACCGATGGCGTAGATGGCGGGATCGGAGGTCTCCAGCCGCTCGTTGACGACGACGCCGTTGTCGCAGGTCAGGCCCGCCGTGCTGGCCAGTTCGATATCGGGATAGACCCCGATGCCGGTGACGATGAAGTCGGCCGGGATGACGGTCTGGTCTGCGAGGATCACACCATCGGCCAGGCCGTTCATTTCATGGATCTCGTGGATTTGGGCGTTTTCGAGGATGGTGACTTTGTGGGCCTTGTGCAGCGTGCGAATGTCATCGGCTGTCTCGGCGCAGGCCACGCGCTTGAGGATGCGGTCGGCGGCCTCGATCACGGTGACCGTTACGCCCTTCTTGACGGCCTCCGAGGCGGCTTCGAGGCCGATATAGCCGCCGCCGATGACGACGAGCTTCTGGCCTTCCTTCATCTGCTCCATCAGCGCGAGCGCGTCGCTGTGATCGCGCATTACATAGACGTTCGGCAGATGGCCGCCGATCGTGGCCGGCAGGCGGCGCGGGCGGGCACCCGTGGCGAAGACCAGCTTATTGTAGGGGATCTTGCGGCCGTCGGTGACGGCGACGATTTTCTCGCAACAGTCCACGGCCTCGGCGCGAGTGTTCTTCAGCATTTCGATGCGGTTGGGCTCGTACCAGTCCTCGGGCCGCAGCACGACCTGGTCGAAGGTGACCTTGCCCGACATGTAGCCCTTGGACAGCGGTGGCCGCTGGTAGGGCGTTTCGGGATCAGCGCTGATGATGGTGATTTCGGACTTGGGCGACAAGTGACGAAGCTGGGCCGCAAGCGAAAGCGACGCGTGGCTGCCACCGATGATCACTGTCCTCATGCCGTGTTTCCGCTCAAGATATTGTTACGACGCCTTCGACTTTGCGCCGAGATAGGCCGACGTCACATGATCATCGGCCTGCAGCTTCGTCGCGCCCCCCTCCATCGCGACCGCGCCCGACTCCAGCACATAGCCATAGTCTGCGATGTTGAGCGCTGCGCGCGCGTTCTGCTCGATGATCAGGATAGAGACGCCTCGGTCCCGGAGCCGGCTCACGGTCTCTAGTACTTCCCGAACGACCAGCGGTGCCAGACCAAGGCTCGGCTCGTCGAGCATGAGAAGTTTCGGCCGGGACATCAGCGCCCGCGCGATCGCCAGCATCTGCCGCTCGCCGCCCGACAATGTCGCCGCCATCTGCAGCTTTCTCTCCCTCAGGCGGGGGAACAGCTGGAAGGCGGACGCCATGTCCTCCTTCTGGCTGCCGTCCCGCAACTTGCGTCTGATGTAGCCGCCCAGCAGCAGGTTGTCCTCCACGCTCATCTCGCCAAAGAGCTCGCGTTTTTCGGACACCAGACACAGTCCAGCACCGAGGCGATCTTCGACCGGCAGCCTGAGAACGTCCCTGCCGGCAAATCGCAGCACGCCCCGCGCGGGAAGCAGCCCCATCAGCCCGTTGAGAAGGGTGGTCTTGCCGGCGCCATTCGGACCGATGACCGTTACGATAGATCCCTCTCGTACTTTTAGGGTGAGATCGCGAACAACCTCTATTTTGCCGTAACCCGCGCAAAAGCCGCTGATTTCCAGGAGTTCGGTCATGCAGCGACTCCAAGATAAGCTTCCTGGACCTGGACATTCGCCTGCACCTGCGGCGCGGTGCCATCCGCGATCTTCTGGCCGAAATTCATCACCACCAGACGGTCGACGAGATTCATGACGAATTCCATGTCGTGCTCGACGAGAAGTATAGTCACGCCCTCGGCACGAAGCTGAGAGAGAACGGCCGCCAGTTTCTGTTTCTCGTGATAGCGCAACCCCGCAGCAGGCTCATCGAGAAGGAGAATCTGAGGATCTGCTGCGAGCGCGCGTGCAATCTCCAGCAGACGCTGTTGACCGAGCGCCAGGTTTCCGGCAGGCGCGAACAGTTCCCCACCGAGGCCGACGCGCTCCATCTGCCGCGCTGCCTCGGCGAGAATTATCCTCTCTTCGGCACGATCGAGTCGGAGAATCGAATGCAGCATTCCCTTGCAGCCTCTGAGATGGGCGCCGACGGCGACGTTCTCGATTGCCGTCATCGTGCTGCGCAGCATCGGGTGTTGGAAGCTGCGTGCGATGCCCAAGGAAGCGATGCGACGCGAGGAACTGCCGCTGATCGTCTTGCCGGACAGCCTGATCTCGCCCTCGGAGACCGGCAGCACCCCGGTGAGCAGATTGAAGAGTGTGGACTTTCCGGCGCCGTTGGGACCAATCACGCCCAGAATTTCGCCTGCGGCGAGTTCGAACGAGACGCAGTTGACGGCGACCAGTCCGCCGAAGCGGCGAGTAGCGGCGGCGACCGAGAGCAGCGGCGTTCTGGCGGCGGGCATGGTCCGGCGTGGCAGGGGCTGCTCCACGCCCGGCGCCAAACGTCCTGTGTCGGGCACCAGGCGCGAAAGAAACGGCATCAGCCCACCGCTTGCTCTCTGCAGGATCAGCACCATGACGACGCCGAAGACGATGCTTTCAGCCGCTCCGCCCGAACCGACGAGGCCGGGAATGAGATCCTGTAGTCCATCGCGAATCGCGATCAGGATTGCAGAGCCGAGGATCGCGCCCCAGAGGCTTGAAACGCCGCCGATCACCGCCATGAACACGTATTCAATGCTGGCATTGAGTCCGAATGGTGTCGGGGCGATGAAACGCAGCAGATGCGCATAGAGCCAACCGGACATGCTTGCGAGCAAGGCGGCATGGATGAAGATTGCGATCTTCAGGCGGGCGGTGTCGACACCAAAGGCTTCCAGCATGATGCCCCGGCCCCGGAGGCATCGAACCGCGCGGCCGGTCCGGCTGTCGAGAAGATTTGCCACGCTGACGAAGGCGACGCCAACCAAGACCCAGATTAGCAGCGTATAGCCGGCACCCGTCACCTGCTGGCCAAAGACCGAAAGGCCCGGGATGTCGGGAATACCGTTGTGGCCGCCCAAGGCCGGAATATTGCCCACGAGAAAGAAAAGGCTGAGACTCCAAGCAATAGTCGACAGCGGCAGATAGTGCCCGGAAAGCCTCAGCGTCAGCAGGCCGATGACCAGGGACGCCGCACCCGCAACCAGTAGGCTAAAGAAGACGGAGAGCCAGGGCGAGACGCCGAGCTTGACCGTGGCCCAGGCCGTGGCATAGGCGCCCAAGCCGACGAAAGCCGCTTGACCGAAGGACGTAAGCCCTGCGATGCCCGTGATCAGAACCAGTCCGATCGCAACGAGGCTCGCCAAGCCGATGAAATTCATCAAAGTCAACTGGTAGGCCGGCAATACCAGCGGCAGCAGCGCGATGACGAACGGGAAAGCGATTACGATGGTTCGCCTCATTCTTCTTCCTCTTCACTGAACAGGGCATGGCCGATATTGCGCCAAAGCAGGACCGGAATGATCAGGGCAAAGACGATCGAGTCCTTGAAGGCGCTGGCCCAGAAGGACGAATACGATTCAATGATGCCGATCAGCACCGCACCCAGAGCGGCGAGGGGATAAGAACCGAGCCCGCCGACGATCGCCGCGATAAAGCCCTTGAGCCCGATCAGGAATCCGGTGTCAAAATAGACCGTGGTCACCGGGGCGATAAGGAGGCCCGAGGCGGTGCCGATCACGCCGGCCAGGATGAAGGCCAGCCCGCCGGACGATTGGGGGCGGATCCCGACCAGGCGGGCGCCAGTACGGTTGTACGCGGTGGCACGCAACGCCTTTCCGGCCAGCGTACGACCGAAGAACCAGGCCATGATACCGATCAGCACGATCGTGACAGCGATGACGAAAAGAGCCTGGGTCTTCAGCACGAAGCCCGCCATCCGCAGCGTGCCCGACACGATCGGTTCGGTGCGCACACCTTCTGCCCCGAACGCCATCAGACCAAATCCGAGCATGACGAAATGGATCGCCATCGCCACGATCAGCAGCACCAGGACCGAGGCATGGGCAAGCGGCCGAAAGGCTATCCGATACATGAAAAGCCCGAACGGTGCGACGATGAGGATGGACAGCAGGATCCTGATTGGGGCGGCCGAGGCGGCCGGCACAACAAGCAGCGTCGCTGCCGTCACCAGGGCAGCGTAGAGGACATATCCGGCGGCGCTCCTGAGCGCCATGGTCTGACGTGTCCGAACGAAGGTCCAGAGCTCGAGAAGCGCGCAAGCGCCACCGCCGGCGCAGAGCAGATAGATGGTCCCGGGCACCACGCCGGTTTCCATCGCAGCGAGGGTGAGTGCTGCAAGCGAGACGATTTCACCCTGCGGCAGGAGGATGACCCGTGTGACCGAGAACACCATCACCAGCGTCAGCGCAAGCAGGGCATAGATCGCGGCGTTGATCAGTGCGTCCTGCGCGAGAAGAACGGCAACCGTTGCATTCATAAGAGGAGCTCTCGGAGTTTCAGGGATGCGGCAAAGCGCGTGAACAGGTGAAAGGGGGCGAACTCACCCCATTTCGGTTCACTCGGCTTTGAGGGGGATATAAACCCATTTGCCGTTCTTGATCCGCACAAGCGTCTCGGCCCTGAGATCGGTGCCATTGTGGTTCGTCTTCGACAGGTTGAACACTCCCTGTGAGCCGACTAACTCCTTGGTTTCCTCGATAGCGTCGCGCAGCGCCGTGCGGAATTCAGGCGTGCCGGGTCTGGCCTTTTCCAGCGCAAACGGTACGGCATTGGCGGTAATCAGGAACGCGTCCCAGATCGTCGCGCCGAAGAGCGATCGGCTCTCGGGACCGTACTTGCCTTCGTAGGCGGTCACGTATTTCAGCGCCTCTGCCTTAATCGGATTGTCTGCGGGCAGTTGTTCGGCGATGAGGGCAGGCGGAACGGCAAACATCACGCCTTCGAGCCCAGCCTTGCCGACGCGCAGCACGTCGGGATTAGCCATTCCCTGGTTCATGTAGATCGGGCCGTCAAAGCCGACATTGCGTAGCTCGAGTATGGGTGCAACGCCCGGAGTGCCGGACGCGCCGATGATGACGGCATCGGGAGCCGCGCTCAGAACGGCAAGCGCCTGCGCGGTGACGCTCGTGTCCTTCGAATTGAAGCGCTCGTCGGCGACCACTTCCAGGCCCCTCTTTACCGCGACCTTCTTAAAAGCGCCGATGAAACTGTCGCCGAATGCGTCGTTGAAGCCGATAAAGGCGATCTTCTTGCCGTTGTCGTTCTCGATCTGCTTGAATACATAGGCGGCCATCGTCGGCTCTTCCGGCGTGATCTTAAAGGCCCATTTCTTGTTGCCTTCGACCGGGCTCGCGATCACGGCTGAGCCCGCAGCGGAGATCATGGCCGTCTGGTTGACGGCAACCGCTTCGATGACAGCAAGCGACGTCGGGGTGATCGAAGGCCCGAGGATGATGTCGACCTTGCCCTCGTCCATCAGCTTTTTGGCAGCGCGAACCGCCGCCGAGGGATCGCTGGCATCATCGAGGATGATGTAGCTGACATCCTCGTCGCCGATCTTCTTCGGCAGGATGTCGAGTGTGTTCTTCTCAGGAATACCGAGTGAGGCAGCTGGTCCGGTCAGCGATAGAATAGCCCCGATCTTGATTTCAGCCGACGCGGCCGTGGCAGTAAGGAGCGTGAATGCCAGCACGCCGGCACGATGGGTGAAACACGAAAAACGCATGAAAATCCTCCCGAAATGCGTCCATGGATTGTGAGGCCGGTAGCCCCGTTTTTAATTCGCGAAATGCCTAGCACCAGTATCTCCCCCGCGGGGCTAGCATTCGCTTCATTTACTTAACATGTTCATTTTCTACCGATGTGTCAACGACGGAAGCGGGCGTGGCTCAAACTTGCCGGTCGGGAAGCCGAAGCACGACGGTCTGATCGCCGTCGTCCGCGACGATCTGACAGCTCAGGCGCGAGCAGCTGTCACGGTCGCTCGCAGTACAATCCAGCATGTCGCTTTCGATGTCGCTGACGGGAGGCAGGGTGTCGGCGCCCTCCTCCACATAGACGTGGCATGTGGCGCACATCGCCGAACCGCCGCACTCTCCGATGATGCCAGGCACCTGATTGAGGATGGCCGCCTGCATGGCATTAAGGCCTTTTTTCGCATCGACAATGCGTTCTGACCCGTCAGGAAGACGGTAGGTGAAGATAGTCATGGCGATGTCCTTTATCCGGTCTCAGTCGTCCCAGGCGACGGGCAGGTGAACCGGCCCGCGGAAAACCCAGCCTGCCCATTGCGGCGTGCCGTTGAGCCGAAGATTCCTGAGACGGGAAAACAGCGTCGGCAGCGCGACTTCGCCGACCTGAACGCGCGCGGCCCAGGTGCCGAGACAGAAATGCGGTCCGCCACCAAATGCGATATGGGGTCTTTTCTCGCGATTGATATCGAACCGTTCGGCGTGGTCGAACACGGATTCGTCGCGGTTGCCCGAAGCGAGCACGACACCGAGGCGGGCTCCCTGAGGGAGCGTGACTCCGGCGATCTCGGTCTTGCAAGTCGTCTGGCGCGGATACATGCCGATCGGTGACACCCAACGAACGGCCTCCTCGAAGACTGATCGCCAGAGCGTCGGATCAGCTTCGACATCGGCGCGTTGCTCCGGATTCTCGAGCAGTCCGATGGCACCAGTGAGGATCGCGTCGCGTGGTTCGTTGAGGCCGCCGCCGATGATGACCTTGACGTTGGGAGCAATCTCTTCCGGGGTCAGCGGATCGACCGCGTGCAGCATCGCAGAGATGATGCTGTTGTCGGGCTTCTCTTTTAAACGTGGTATCATTTCGGCAAGCGCAGCATCGACGCCGGCCGAAGCTGCTTCCGAGCGGCGCCAGACTTCCGGGTCGTCCGCATAATTTCCGGTGCCGTCCATCATGGCCTGGGACCACATGGCGAGATCCTGCCAAGGCACGTTGGGCAGCCCAAGCAGAGCGCCGAGACAGCGCGAGGCGCAGGGTGCGGCGAAGGAATGGAAAAGATCACCCTGGCCGTCGGCGACAATGTCGTCGATGAGGTCGTTGACAATAGCCTTGAACACCGGCACCCAGTGGTTCTTCACGACGCCGGGCCGAAGGGCGGGTTCCGCGGCCATCCGCTCGCGCTTATGGGCCACGCCGTCCTTGCGCAGCATGCTATGGCCCATCACCCGTTTCATCAATGATTTCGCCTCGTCTGCGCTGAAGATCTCCGGATTGCGTTCGAGATAGACGATGTCCTCGTACCGCGTGACCAAATAGCGGTTGGCTGCTGGAACGAAGCTAATCGGCTCCTCCGCACGCAGGCGTTGGTATGTCGGATATGGGTCGACGTGCAGGTCAGTCAGCCGGACCTGTTCGCCGAGCGTCTGGCCCGATGATGCAATTGTGGGATGGATATTCATTTTATCTCCTCAAGATGGCGCGCAAACCTCCCGCGCGGCGGTCTCCTCTCAAAGCCATGCATCAAGTCTTGCGTGTTGCAGATGAATTGTAAAACAGATATCTCCAACCAAATTTATCGGAGAATCCAGGGAATGGTCGCGTGACGATACCGCGTTTCACCCTCCGGCAACTTGGCTATTTCCTCGCCGTAGCCGAGCAGCGCACGATATCGGCGGCGGCCGATCGGCTCAACATCTCGCAAGGCGCGCTGACGGAAGCGATCGGCGAACTGGAGAATCAGCTCTCCGTTCAGCTTTTCGTTAGGCGCCGGGCACATGGCGTTGTGCTGACGGTGGAGGGCCGCGACCTTCTTGCCTATGCCCGAGCAACCTTGTCGTCTGCCGAGGACCTGCAGACGGCCGTCAAGGATAGACAGGTGGGTCTTTCGGGACGGATGGTGATCGGCTGCTACATGACGCTGGCGCCCTTTCTGTTACCCAGACTCGTTTCCGCCTTCCAGAGTCAGCATCCCAGCGCCGTACTGGACCTCTTCCAGGACTCTGGAGAGGCGATTGCCGAACGTCTTCATCTCGGTGAGTGCGATCTCGCGATTCTCTACGACTACAGCACCACACCCGACATGATCTGCGACGAACTCTACTGGGTGCAGCCGCGGGTGGTCCTACCGGCGGATCACAAGCTGGCGGATAAGGACGAGGTCGAACTCAAGGATCTGGAGGATGAAACCAACGTCCTGTTCGACGTCGAGCCCGCGCTAAGCAATACACAGCAGATTCTCCGGCAGCTCGGCACCACGGCGAAATATCAAATGAGGGCCAGAAGCATCGAACTCGTGCGTGCGATGGTCGGCCACGGGCTAGGCTACGCGATCCTCTTGCATCACCCGCCGACCCATCTGAGCTACGAGGGCAAGCCACTTGTGGTCAAGCCCATCGCCAGACTGAATGTCCGCTACAAGGTGATGATGGCACGCTCCCGGAATCTCAGGTCTTCGCGCAGAGGTGATAGGCTCCGGGACTTCTGCCTCAGCGTTCTACGACAAACTCGTCCTTCCGGGTAGACGACGGTCGCGGCGACGCAATTGCAATGCCAGCGGATCCTTTTGATCGCTGGTGGGGTTCTCGGATGGCAGAGGTAAGCTTCGCAACGTTCATGAGCGACAGCCACGGGCTCGACTAAAACATTGCCCTCGCGGGATGCTGACCAGGCTCAATGTTCGTACAAGTCGATGGTTACGGCAAAGAGCCTGGCACCTCCGAGACACTGCACGTTGAGTGAACGTGGAAGCCGCACCAGCGAAAAACTACTCGTCGGCGGAGAGCAAGGAGGGAGCTTTTTCTGACTCAAGCTGGCGGCCAACTCGCCCGCCGCGCTCAAGAAGGCCTCAGTAGATGTCAGGCGCGGGCGCAAGGGCCTGGAGTTCCATTTCGCGCCCAGACCGCTAGTCGGCCCAGCTCGATCGAGACCAAATCGCGGTCCCGCGAGTCAGTGCTTGGCCGCCGCATCCCGGGCGTCGATAGCCTCGTTGCCCAGGTAGCTACCAGGCGAATCCCGCATTGGATGGAAGTGGCCGAGCAGCGTCTTCTTATTTCAGTTTATTCGGCCAATCGGGTCCAATGTCCTTTCAGAGTCAAGAACTTGCGATCGGCCAATGTGATTGCGGCATGCACGACCGAATTCTCGAAGTCTTCGACATGAGTTACGGTGATGCCGTCGGCCTCTTTCCACGTCACCATGAACACGCCAGTGCGAATAAACGTGGCGCGGTAGGTTTCACTCTTCGCTTCGGCGTTGAAATCCGTGGCGGCGAACGGCGCCCAGCGAAGTGAATTGCCCTCGGAGGCGAAGGCGACGCGAAAAACGAGGTCGCCGTAGTCAGCTTTGTAGACATGGCCGAGGGCGGGAAAGGTCTTGTCAGTCATCTGTTTTCTCACAGTCGAATCTTTTGGCACTGCTCTGCAAGCGGCTCCAAGGCCGCAATGTAGGCTATGCACGCGGTCCGTGTTCGTCGCGGCATTCGCAAGAAGGCATCGTCTTGGTCGTCAGCCAATAAGGGAGCAAGTGATCCATGATTATCAGCATCATTTGCTCCCTGGCGGACGCCTTCATATTTCAAGATTGGTGATCGGCCTCGGAATGTATCTCGTTTGGTCAGTGATACGACGACGCGACACGCCTGCTCGACACCACTCTGTCAGTAGCCGACTGTGAAGCGCTGTTTCACATGCTGGGGGCGTTCGATTTCGTCCACGAGGGCGATCGCGTAGTCTTCGAAAGAAATGCTGCTACCGTTTTCATTGTTGATGAGTTGGTCGCGGCCGAGGCGGAATTTGCCGGTCCGCTCGCCGGGAACGAACATGGCGGACGGCGACAAAAACGTCCAATCGAGGTCATCGACCGTCTTCAAGAGATCGAGGAAGTCGGCGCCCTTCGACGCTTCAGCCTTGTAGGCGGCGGGAAAGTTCGGCGTCGTGACCAGCCGGATGCCCGGCGCGATTTCGAGGCTGCCGGCTCCGCCGACGACGACGTAGCGTTTAACGCCGGAACTCCTCACCGCGTCGATCAAGATCTCAGGGTCGCTTGCCGTGAAATGGACCGCGCTGATAACGGCGTCATGCCCGCTGATGAGTTCTGCCAGGCAAGCCTTGTCGAAAACGTCACCCTTGACCGCGGTAACGCCCGGAAGTGCGGGGATTTTCTCGGGATTGCGGGCGATGGCCGTCACCGTATGACCGCGGTCGGAGAGTTCCTTTAGAATGCGCGAGCCGGCATTGCCGGAGGCGCCGATGAGAGCGATGATTGCCATCGAATATTCCTTTCTTGTTTAACTTTGGTGGAACCGTTCAGCCCCATTTCATCTCGCCTTTTGCGACCTTGGCGCCGAGTTCCAACGAGCCGGCATCCTTGAGGTCCGGATAGCGCTTGGTTATCGCGACGATCAGCGCTGCGCTGTCCTTGGCCTTGGCCGCTTCCTCATCAAATACGCGGAGGTAGTCGCGGGTGAACTCGACGGCCGCTAGCCCTTGAGGAGCGCCTTCGGCCTGATGGCCCGGAAGCACGATTTTCGGGTTACGTGCGGCAATGGCGTCCAGCGCTTTGATCCAGGCGGCACGCTTTTCCGGCGTCGCCTCGTCGGCAACCCAGACATGGATGCCTGAGTAGACAAGCACGCCGCCGAAAACGGCCTCGAGTGCGGGCACCCAGAGATAGTGGCGGTCATGCATGTCAGGTACATCGATAATGTCGATGCTGTTGCCCTCGAGATCGACCGAGCTTGCATCCGAGGCCGTGGGGATGACGACATGGGCAAGCGCCTGCGGGCCGTTCTCCTTCAACTGCGGACCCCAGACTGCGAGCTTACCCTCGACATTGCCCTTGATCGCGTCGACGGTCGCCGGCTTGGCGATGACTTTTGCGTCCGGGAAAGCCTCGACGACGGGACGGAGGCCGAAATAATAGTCCGGGTCGTTGCAGGTTACATAAATGGTAGTCAGGGTCTTGCCGGTCTTGCGGATGGCGTCGGCGAGTATGCGACCATCCAAGAGCGTAAAGCCGCCGTCTATGAGGATGGCTTCCTTGGCGCCGGTCAGCAGCACGGGTGCGCGGCGAAAGCCTGCCTCATCTGCCTGGAAAGAAGTCCATTCGATCGGCCTCGCCGCGGCGCGGGCGAACCGGGCAGAGGCGAACGTTGCGGCTGCGATGGAGAGCTTGAGGGTGGCGCGTCTTGTGATCATGGATTTTCCTCGGTTGGGAGAAATTTCAAGCTGCTTCGAGATGAGGCATCAGGTTGCCGTAACTGCCGAAGAGCGCGCTCGAATTCAGGAGATGCGGCCCGGCTCCGGATTCGACAACCAGCACGGGAACGCCGTCCGCACGCGCCTGCCGGAACAGGTGCTGCGCCTTGCCGACAAGCGCCCGGTTGGCCTCGAAGACAGCCTCGGAGGGCTCCCGCAGTAGGTCCGCCGTCGATGTCATGTCTGCCTGATCGAGGAGTTCGATGAGAACGGCGGGGCTCGTGACGTCGAGCCCATCCACATAGCGGGCATGCTGGATGATCTTCAGCGCGTCGAAACGCAAATTCGCATCGTCCAGTCCAGCCGCGGTGATGGCCAGTGTGGCGGCACTTGAGTCGAGCAGCGAATTTGGCCGGTTCAGCACATTTGCACGATACTCCGCCGAAAACGGTTGGCCGCTGAGTCGGTGGATCCGTTGATCATTGGTCCAGGCATAGGCAGCGAAAGCCGCATCCATCGGTCGTGCACCGTATCCCGAAAACAGACCGGTCGCCAAGGCTTCGACACGGAAGCCGTCAATACGAAGACGTTCGAGCACGGGAGCCGCGCCGTAGCACCAGCCGCACAATGGATCGAAGAGATAGATGATAGAACCGGTCTGCGCCATCCGGCACTCCTTGATTGGAACGGATACACATTGTCAGGGCTTGCAAAGGAGATAAATGTCGGCCAATCGTACAGACTGTCTGATCTGATAAGACAAATGAATGAGCGATCTTCTCAACCTCAATCGGTTGGTTTTTTTTACGTCTGTCGTCGAAAGTGGCTCCTTTACCGCCGCCGCCGAGCGGCTTGGCGTGGCCAAGGCCGTCATTAGCCATCAGGTCGGAAAACTAGAACAGGAGCTAGGGGTGACGCTCCTGGCGCGGACGACGCGCCGGCTGCACACCACAGAAGAAGGGCGGCGCTTTTATGATCGTTGCGCCCTCATTCTCCGGGAGGCGGAGGCAGCTTATGGAGAGATGTCGCATCTCACCAACGAGCCTTCAGGAACCCTGACGCTGACGGCGCCGCTTGACTACGGTTCAACCATGGTAGCGCCGGTGATCGCCGCCTATCTCAAGCAGTTTCCGCAGATGTGCGTCGACATTGTGTTCGACGACGATATCATCGATCTCGTGAGCGGCCAGTTCGACCTTGCCATCCGGGTCGGCTGGTTGACGGATACCAGCAACCAGGCACGGCGTCTCGGGACTTTCGAACAATATCTCGTCGCCGCGCCCGCGCTCGCGTTGACCTTCCCTCAATGCTCGACGCCAGTTGACGTGGGGCTCCTGCCTTGGATCGAGAATGCGGTTCTACGTCATCCTCTCCGCTGGATGTTTTCGCGCACTGGTTATGAGACCGAGATCATTGAAGCGCGGTCCGCAATTCGGACCGACAAGACCCCTACCGCCTACGCCTGCGTTCTTGCCGGCGCCGGCGTATCCGTGTTTCCGGACTACATGCTGGGAGATGACATTGCCACCGGACGGCTGGTGCGGTTGGTGCCTGAATGGACACTGCCGCCCGGTGGGATCCATGCGGTATTCCCGGCAGCACGCTTCCGGCCGGCAAAGGTGCAACGATTCATCGAGATGATGCTGGCCGCGGAGCGAAAAAGAGCCAGTGGATTGTGACGCGCGCTTCTCAGCAATGCTACTCTCATCCGATTTCCGGCCAGTTTCCGGGGAGTACTCGGCGGCGATTGCACGATCGTGCTGGGCTCGATGCTCGCGTTTCGGCGACGTGACCGCTACGGCCTGTTCTTCATCGGCGGCAACGCCGATTTCTTCCAACCCGAGGCGGAACCCAACGGTGAGGGCGCCTCAATGGACCTTACCTGGTCAACGGCTACGGTCCATCGCACCTGACCGACATTGAAGGTCGGTTCTCTGGTCCTCGTGTTCGCCTATCGCGATCATACCGTGATCGATGCCGTTACGAGCCCCCGACAATTTGTCGACCTCCTCTCCGTCGCCTTCGCCCGAACTTCTTTAGAAACGGCGGGCTGGAAGGCAGGTTGCGAGACGCCGCAGCGTCCATGGCACTGGAAGGTTGACAGTTTTCCGCCAGCACCCCTTATGCCGCTAACAAAAGATCTGTGGCCAGAGAACCTATTCGTCTTTGTCGACCAGCCTGTTGCCACGCTGCTGAAGGGCAGTGAAAACCAGAAGCAGGATGACCGAAAGTGTAATCAGCAGCGTTGCCACGGCCATGACCGTCGGGTCGAGGTTCTCGCGCGTGCCGCTTAGCAGCGCGCGTGGCAGAGTGCGCTGTTCAGGGCCGGTGAGCAGGATCGCCACCACCACCTCGTCAAAGGACGTGGTGAAGGCGAAGATTGCGCCCGAAACGATACCGGGCATGATCAATGGCATGGTCACGCGCCGGAATGTCGTCAACCCGTCGGCGCCAAGGCTGGCGGATGCCCGCAACAAGACCCGGTCAAGCTGGCTCAGCGCGGCGCTGACGGTGATCACGACAAAAGGCACGGCAAGGGCTGTATGGGCGAGCACCAGTCCACTCAGGCTGTTGGCGAGGCCAAGCCGCGCGAAGAGGAAATAGATGCCGACGGCGGTAATCACGGTCGGAACGACCATCGGTGACATGATGCTCGCGATGAGGAAAGATTTGCCGCGAAAGCTGGAGACGGACAGCCCGAGCGCTGCCAGCGTGCCGAGCGGCGTGGCGATGCAGACGGTAGCGATCCCGACGATCAGGCTGTTTTTGATGGCGATCCACCAACGCGGGTCGCCGAAGAACTTGGCGTACCATTTGAGCGAGAAGCCTTCCAACGGATAGGCGAGAATGCTCGACGTGTTGAAGGAAAGCGGGATGATCGCGATGATCGGTGCGATCAGGAAAAGCAAGACGATGAAGCCAAATGCCTTGCCCGCCAGTTTCCACCAATATGTGCTGTCGGTCATGACGGGTTCCTATCCCAATCCGATGCGCTGGACGCCGACCAGCCGGATATAGGCCGCATAGAGCAGGAAAGTCGCTGCCAGCAGCACCGAGCCGAGCGCGGCAGCCAGGCCCCAGTTGACGGTCTGGGTGGTGTTGAACGCGATGTAGTAGGGCAGCAACTGATCGCCCGCACCGCCGAGAAGCAAGGGGGTGATATAGTAGCCGAGCGAAAGAATGAAGACGAGAAGTCCACCGGCGGAAATGCCCGGGAGAATTTGAGGCAAGTAGACGGAGAAGAAGGTTCTGATTGGGCCGGCGCCAAGCGAGTTCGCCGCCAGCGTCTGATTTTTGGGAACGTTGCGCATCGCGCCGAGGATCGGCAGGACGGCATAGGGCAGGAGAATATGGGTGAGCGCGATCAACACACCCGTCCGATTGTAGATCAGCTCCAGCGGCTGTCCGATCAGGCCGATGTTGATGAGCAGCGTGTTGATGAGCCCATTTTTCTGCAGAATCACCATCCAGGCGGCAGAGCGCACCAGAACGGAGGTCCACAGGGGCAGCAGCAGGACGATCATCAGCAAACTGGACACGCCGGCACCGGTCGACATCAATAGAAGTGCGGCAGGGAGGGCAAGGACGATGCAGATGACCGTGACGGTCAAGGCAATGGTAAAAGTGCGAACCAAGACATCGACATAGAGGCGGCCTTCATCGCGCGCCGCGTGGATTCGACCAGCGGGGTCACGGCGCAAGTCGAAGGCAGAGAGCAGGTAGAAATCACTCCAGGGTCCCCGTGCCCGGGCAATTGCCTGCCAAATCTCGGGCCTGCCCCAAGCCGGGTCGATGACGTGAAGTTCGGTCGCCCAGTCGGCTCCCGTGCCGGCTGTTTCCGGCAGGCCACGCGCTGTCGCTGTGATAACGGTCCGTAGCGAGGGAGTATCGTAGTTGAGCCGCCTTGCGACGACCCCTGCGGTGCGTGTCTTCTTGGCGACCATCAAATCCAATGCAACCGCATCGTAGGCAGCCGGTGCCGGAAGGCCGTTTCCGTCCCATTGCTTTATCGCCTCCGCTGTCAAAGGCATGACGCTGGACAGGTCTCTGTCCTCCACCGACAGCCGTAACATCCCGGCCAGCGGCACGAAAAACACTGCCAGCAAAAACAGAACAAGCGGCAGGACGAGAAGGAGGCCTGCAGCCTTGATGGAAATCCCAGTCGTCGTCGTCTCGCTCATGGCATCGGCTGCTTTTGTTGCAAGGGAATGGCCGCAAGACAGCTCCGGATAAGGAGGATCTTTGGCGCATGGAAGCCCCGGGCTCTGGATGTACTAGGGGCCCACATCTACTGCGCCGCCCAGGTCACGCGCGACCACCATCCCAGGTATGGCAAGTGCGGCCACCAGTGAGGCCAGATGAAATATTTTTTCACGGCGGCATTCCCCTTGTTTTCTGGTTCATTTTCACACTTGAGATCGCACGGCACCGGTACCGGTTGTCGCCATGCCTATTGCTTCGGCAGGACCCGGCAGGCGTCGGCCGAGAGTTCGATGTCGATCCGCTCTCCTTGCGCGATCGGTTTTTCGTCGCTAGCACTCGTCTTGAAGACCAGCCGGCCGATGCCGTCGGCCTCGACAAGAATGCGCCTCTGGTCGCCAAGATAGACGATGTCTATGACGGCGGCGGAGAGGTGCTGGCCGGCATCCGCTGAGGCACGGCGAATGTTTTCTGGTCGGACGCTGATGATGATTTCGTCGCCGGACCTGCACGAAGTCTGGGAGCGAGCCCGCAACAGGCCTCCGCCTGAAAAGCGGATAGCAACCTCATCGCCGTCCTTGGCTTCAATGCGGCCCGACAGCATGTTGTTTTCGCCGATGAAGGAGGCGACGAACGGTGTCGCAGGCCGTTCATAGAGAGCTTGCGGTGTGTCGATCTGCTCGATCCGCCCCTTGTTGAATACGGCGACACGATCGGAGAGCGTCAGGGCCTCGGATTGATCGTGGGTGACGAAAACCATGGTCGTGCCGAGGTCGCGGTGGAGCGTCTTTAGTTCCGCCTGCAAGTGCTCGCGTAGATTTTTGTCGAGCGCGCCGAGCGGTTCGTCAAGAACGATCAGGCGCGGCTTGAAGATGATGGCGCGGGCAAGTGCCACGCGCTGTTGCTGTCCACCGGAAAGCTGCACCGGCTTTCGGTCGCCCAACCCCCCCAGATGCACCATGGCCAGCGCGGCGTCCACCCTGCTTCGAATTTCTGTGGCGTCTACCCGGCGTACACTGAGCGGAAATGCCAGGTTTTCACGCACCGACATGTGAGGGAAGAGCGCATAATTCTGGAAGACGACGCCAATGTTGCGCTTATGAGCCGGCAACCCCTCGATACGGCGGCCATCCATCTCGATTGTGCCTTCGCTCGGCGTTTCGAACCCGGCCAGCATCATCAGCGTCGTGGTCTTGCCCGATCCCGACGGGCCAAGAAACGTGATGAACTCCCCCGGAACAATATCGAGATCGATCCCGTCGATGGCCTTGTAGATTCCATAGTTTTTGGAGACCCCGCTAAAGCGGACGATCTGGTTCGCCGTTGCAAGCGCCATCAGTGCGACCTCAGGCCCACGGCGGGCCACGCGGACAACCGGGCTTCCGTAGGATGAACTCTGGCTTTATGCATTTGCATAGGTGGTTCCCTTTGGGTTGAGCTGCTGGAATCCGTCTGCCTTCCGGTGTTCGGCGTCAGACGATCAACCGGCGGCCTCGATTTCGGCAAAGACTTCGCGTGCGAGACGAAATGCCTCCACACCGGCCGGTATGCCGGCATAGATGGCAAGCTGGATCAGTGCGTCCTTGATTTCATCCCGGCTGCAGCCGTTCGTCAACGCGCCTTTCAGGTGCAGCTTGAACTCCGTGCTTCGGTTGAGTGTCCCGAGCATGACCAGGTTCAGCAGGCTTTTGTCGCGCAGACTGAGCGCAGTGCGCCCCCAGCCGGCGCCCCAGCAATATTCCGTGACGAGATTCTGGAAGTCGAGGTTGAAGTCATCGGCCGCGCTTAGCGATTTCTCGACATAGGACGCGCCCAGCACAGCCTTGCGAATGTCGAGGCCCCGTTCAAAGACGTCCTGTCCCACTACGCAGTTCCTTCATCGATAACAGGATTCGACAATGTACCGATACCGGGGATTTCAACAGTGATCCGGTCTCCATGCTTCAAAAAAATCGGTGGTTTGCGTTTGAAACCGACACCGGCAGGTGTCCCCGTCGGGATCACGTCGCCGGCTTCCAGATCGATGAAGTCCGAGATGTGCTCGAGGATCGTCGGAATGTCGTAGATCATCGTTTCGGTGTTGGCGAATTGCATCACTTCGCCGTTCAGCGTCGTGCGGATGTCCAGCTTGTGCGGATCCGCAATCTCGTCGGCCGTGACGATAATCGGGCCGAAAGGTCCGGAGGCGCGGAAGTTCTTGCCCGCCGTGTATTGGGTAACCCGGAACTGATAGTCGCGCACGGTCACGTCGTTGAAAATGGAGTAGCCGAAGACGTAGTCCATGGCCTCTTCCTTTTTCAGGCGGCGACCATTGGTATTTTTGCCGATGATGATGGCCAGCTCACCTTCCCAATCGAGATGGCTGGAGACGGACGGCACGATGACCGGGCCGCCGTCAGCGACGAAGGTGTTGGCGAAGCGCGCGAAGATAATCGGAATCGGCGAGATGTCGAGGCCGGCTTCCTTGGCGTGCTCAGCGTAATTTCGTGCTATGCAGATGATCTTGGGCGGGCGGGCGATCGGCGGCAGCAACTTCACGTCCGAACGCAGCTTCGAGATCGTATCGTTCGCAACATGGTCCGCTTCGAAACGAGCAATTACTGCACGCGCCGATTCAGAGAAAACATCCGGCTTCTCGAAGAACGCCTCGATGCGCGAAGGGATGAGCTCGATCGCCCCGTCGCCTGCGGCGTAAAGTTCACTGCTGCGGGCAAGGTCGATCACATGATCGCCACAGAGGGCGCCAAAGCGTGGGGTGTCATTTTCATCGTAACTAACGAGTTTCATTTTCTATTCCGTTATATGAACATTTATGTTCGTATTTAGATCATATCGTGCGATATTCGTCAATGATCGGCTTGCTACAAAATCAGTGTCGGAGTAGTAGGCTTTTGGCCACCTCCGGCCAGAAACCGGTATGACCTAAGCAGCGGAATGTGCGGCTTGACCTTCACAGGAGTTGAAATTGGCGGAAATCTCATCGACGGGAGACCAGATGCTGACCGTTCTCGAAACGGTAGCGGGGCAAGGGCCCGTCAGCGCGTCCGACGTGGCGCGAATGTGCGCCATCAACCGCACGGTGGCCCATCGTCTGCTCGTGACGCTGGCGCAACGCGCTTATGTCCGCCGAAGTGACGAGGGCTATATCGTCGGGCCTGCCGTCTTCCGTCTTGCACGACAGACCGGCACGGATCTGCGCAGCGTCGCCAAACCCGTCATGCAGAGGCTGGCGGCGGAAATAGGCGAGACTGTCGTTCTGCACGGGCTGGACAATTGGGAGGCCGTCGTCATCGACCAGGCGGTCGGCCAGCGGCATCTGGTCCGCGTCGAACACAGTCCCGGTTCGCGCCACCCGCTCTACAAAGGAGCCAGCGGCTGGTCTATCCTGGCGTTCCAGGGCGAAAAGGCGATCACTCGCATCCTGAAAAAAACCGACGACCTGGTTGCGGCCCTGGCGCGGATCGAAACGACGAAGGCCGATGGCTGGTCCATTTCTCATGACGAACTGCAGATGGGCGTTCACGGGATCGCCGCGCCCCTTCTCGAAAGGAGCGGGCGTTGCGAAGCAAGCCTTGGCGTTCTTGTGCCAAGTACACGTGCCCATTTGCTTTTGTCCGTGCAAAAGCCACTCCTCGATGCGGCCGCAGAGATCGTGAAGGGCCTCAACTGAGTTCCGCAGTGCCCCGCTGATGTCAGCCGCCGCGTTGCTGAACGAAATGCCAAAACCCACCGACGACGAGATAAACAATGCAATGTCGGGCAACGTCTGTCGCTGCGGTACCTATCAGCGCGTTCGGGCCGCCATTAAGCGTGCAAGCGCGTAAAGGAAAAGCAGATCATGTCGAACTGTACTCACGGCCCGCAATTGAACCGCCGCCTCTTCCTGAAGGCAAGCATTGTCGTTGGCGGTGGTCTCGTCGTCAATCTGGCTCTTGGCCCAGACTTTTCTGTTGCGGCAGGCGCGGGCTTCGCTCCCAACGCATTCGTTCGCATCGACCGGAGAGGGCTTGTCACTCTGGTCATGCCGCAAGTGGAAATGGGTCAAGGAATCTACACCGCCCAAGCCATGCTGCTCGCTGAAGAGCTGGAAGTCGCACTTGATGATGTAAAGTTCGAACATGCGCCGCTTAAAGAGGCACTCTATGCTAATCCAATGCTCGGGCGTCAAATGACGGGCGGCTCCACTTCAATACGCGCGTTCTGGACACCCTTGCGCACCGCCGGTGCGAGGGGCCGCATCATGCTCATTCACGCCGCAGCAAACGAGTGGAAAGTAGACGCCGCAACGTGTCGGGCCGAAGATGGCTTCGTTATCGATGAGAGTGGAAAACGGAAGCGGGCTTATGGTGAGTTGGTCGATATTGCTGCGTCACTGCCTGTACCTCCACCGGAAACCGTAACGCTCAAATCTCCGAAGGACTTCAAACTCCTGGGAACCTCGGCGAAACGTCTGGACACACCAGGCAAAGTGGACGGATCGCTCAAGTATGGCATCGACGCATCCCCTGCCGGTACCAAAATCGCGGCGATCGCCATTTCGCCGGTTCTCGGTGGCAAGCCGAAGTCTGTCAATGAGCAGGCTGCGCTGGCGATCAAGGGCGTGCATCAGGTCGTGCAGACCGACAGCGCAGTAGCGGTCGTGGCGGATCACACCGGAGCTGCCAAAGGGCTTGAGGCGGCGGCGATCGAGTGGGACGACGGCCCGAACGCACACGTTTCCAGCTCCGATATCGTCGAGCATCTGGATCAGGAATCCCGCAAAGCCGGCGCCATTGCACGTAGCGAAGGCGATGTGATAGCGGCGCTGGCGAGTGCCGCGCAGCGGATCGACGCCGTTTATCAACTGCCTTTTCTTTCCCACGCCGCAATGGAGCCGATGAACTGCACGGTTCACGTGCCCAAGGATGCGTGCGAACTTTGGGTCGGAACTCAGAACCTTTCCGCAGCCAAAGAGGCCGCCGCCGCCGTCACCGGTCTCGCCCCCGAGAAGATCATAATCAACAATCATATAGTCGGCGGCGGCTTTGGCCGCCGCGGAATTGATGCCCAGGGAAACCCGGTCGCCTAGACGCATCGTGTCTCCGGATCGTCGATTTTTGCCCGGATCTTCCCACCCGCAATGAAGAACGGCGTGGATCCCGATGGCGTGGAAGGGGCAGCCCATCCACCGTACAAGCTTCCCGCGATTCAAATTGAATTCAACCAGGTTGAGCCACCTGGTGTTCTCACGAGTTGGTGGCGCGGTGTTGGCCCCTCGCATAACGTGTTCATGGTCGAAAGTTTCGTGGATGAGCTTGCCGCTGCAGCGAAAATCGATCCCGTCGAGTACCGCAAACGGCTATTGACGGAAAATCCGCGTGCGCTGAAGGTCTTGGAGCTGGCTGCAGAAAAGGCCGGATGGGGTAGGCCATTATCAGCCAGGCAGGGCAGGGGTGTCGCTGTGCAGTTCGCATTCGGCTCCTATCTCGCGATCATTGCTGAAGCAACTGTCGCGCCGAACGGTGCCGTCAAGGTGACACGGATCGTCACAGCTGTGGACTGCGGACTAACGGTAAATCCCGACACGATTGCGGCCCAGATGGAAGGCGGCGCGCTCTACGGACTCACTGCCGCACTGTATGGCGCGATTACCTTCAAGGATGGCCGCGTCGAACAAAGCAATTTCGACAATTATCTGCCGCTCCGCATCGACGAGGCACCCCACGTTGAAACGTATAACGTCCCGAGCGCGGAGCCGCCAGGAGGTATAGGTGAAGCGGCAACCTCGGCGGCGTTTCCAGCCGTCACCAATGCGATCTTCCTAGCAACAGGGAAGCGTGTCCGGACATTGCCGATCAACTCCGAAGACCTAAAGGCCTAAGAGGTCTATCTAGCGTGATCAGTTGGAGAAAAGTTGAGGAGTTGGCGATTGTTACCATCGACAACCCTCCTGTGAATGCTGGTTCTCACGCCGTGCGCAAGGGGCTGGTCGCGGCGATCGCCGCTATCGCGTTGGATACGGCGCTTAAGGGCGTGGTGCTGATCGGGGCAGGTAAAACCTTTGTGTCCGGATCGGACATAAAGGAGTTCGGCGAACCGCTCTCCGAGCCGTAGCTCCCGGCTGTAATTGAGGCGATCGAAAATCTCGAGATCCCCGTTGCGGCCGCCATCCACGGGGCGGCCCTAGGCGCGGTTTTAAATTGGCGCTCGGCTGCGATGTTCGCGTCGCTGACCGTAACGCGGTCCTTGGGTTGCCGGAAGTCGGCCTTGGGCTGGTTCCCGGCGCTGGTGGCACCCAGCGCTTGCCGCGGCTGACAGGCGTTCCGGTCGCCTTGGAGCTTGCTGTCTCCGCACGGCGCGTAAAAGCCGAGGAGGCGCTGTCATTCGGCATTTATCGACGCCATCAGCGAAGGCGACCTGCTCGATGATACGATGGCGGTGCTTCGTCGCTGTTCCGGCAAACGCCGCGTCGCTGAGATGCCGGTACCGGATTTCGATGGCGGCGAGGCGCGCGTGGTGCGCGACAACATCGTCGCCCGTGCGCGACGCAGACCAGCGGCCGTCAAGGCAGCGGAGCTAGTCCTGTGTGCCGCGGAAAAACCCTTCCGGCAGACCTTGGCGGAAGAGCGGGCTGCTTTCCAGGACATCCGTATGTCGCCTGAAGCCTTCGCGCTTCGCCATGTCTTCTTTGCCGAGCGGGATGCGAGCCGCTCGGAAAGCACCGGTGCCGTTGCGTTGCCGATTGGCTGCGTGGGCGTCGTCGGTGGCGGAACCATGGGCGCCGCGATTGCGCACGCGCTTCTTTCGAGCGGCTATCAAGTGATCCTCCTTGAGCGGAGCGGGGACGCACTCACGACCGGCGTGGGGCGGGTCGCGGGACTGCGCAGCGACGATCTCAGGCGCGGGCGCATTGACGACGCCGCGGCCGCCCGCCAAGCCGCCGCACTGACGGCGTCGGTAAACCTGTCCGATGCTGCTGGCGCGGATTTGGTCATCGAAGCCGTATTCGAGGATATCGCGGTTAAACGGGAGCTGCTCGGCCATCTCGGCGCTATCATCGCTCCCGAAGCGATCGTTGCGACGAACACGTCCTATCTCGACATCGATGAGATGGCCGAGGCTCTTCCCATTCCTGAACGCTTCCTGGGGCTGCATTTCTTCGCTCCCGCCCACGTCATGAAGCTGCTCGAAGTGGTCAGAGGCACTCGATCTGACGCGCAAACGCTGGCAACGGCGCTCGCGTTGGCGAAAAGGCTCGGCAAGCAGGTCGTGATCGCTCGCAACGCCAACGGCTTCATCGGGAACCGCGTTTACAACGCCTATCGGCGTCATGCCGAGTTCCTGATCCAGGACGGGGCTTCGCCGCAGGCAGTCGATCTCGTCATGACGGATTTCGGCATGGCGATGGGCCCTTTCGCGGTGGCCGACCTGTCTGGGCTCGACATTGCGTGGCGCATGCGCAAGGCGCGGGCAACTTCGTACGACCAGTCAGTGCGATATGTCGACGTCCTGGACCGGTTGTGCGAGGCGAGCCGCTTCGCTCGCAAGACGGGAGCAGGTTATTATGATTACGCGAGCGGCCACGCTAAAGCGGACACCGCGCTTGAGGCCTATCTCGAAGCGTCGCGAAAGTCGGCGGGAATACGTCCCCGCCTCATCACCGACGACGAAATCCGCGCACGGTGCATTGGGGCGATGGTGAACGAAGGTGCCCGGCTGCTAGCCGAAGACGTCGCGCGCCGGGCGTCGGATATCCATGTCGCGCTGATCCATGGCTACGGCTTTCCGCGCTGGACCGGCGGTCCGGTCTGGTGGGCGGCGCATCTGGCGGATCAGGACCTGAAGAGGATGATCGCAGAGGTAGCCAACGCGGAAGGTCCCGGCTTCCTGCGGGGTGACGTGAATGCCCTCTTTGCCGGTCTGCGGCTTTGAACCGACCGTTGGATCAAGGCAGGCCGAAGGGCATCGAGTTCGTCGAGTTCCGTGTCTCCGCATACCTGGATGTTCCAACCCATGAGTCCATTGAGAGCCAGGTGCTGAACCCATCAATATTGGCGATGCCGGTGACAAATTCACCACACGAGTTTGCTGCAGTCCGCTGCAACGGATCGACACGGCCTACAGGCTGCGCGGATCAGTCAAAATGCTAGACTATCAGCTTTAGCTTGAAAAAGCTAATAGGTCAGCTTAATGTCCTTTCACCACTAAAGAAGGAGGAACTGACATGACGAACCGGGGAAAAGGTCTCCTCATCGCACTCGTCCTTGCGGCCGTTTCGGCGGCGAGTGCCGCGCATGCGGAGGAGGCGGTCATCAAATCCGTGACGAACGGCAAAGCCACCATCAGCTATCGCACGCAAGGAGACGGGCCGCTTATCCTGTTTATTCCCTCGCAGGGCCGGGGGACTGAAGAGTTCGGCGCGCTTGCGGAGCGATTGGCTGCCCGTGGCTATCGCGGGCTATGGGTGGATCCGCGGGGCATCGGCGCAAGCAAGGGGCCAATGGAGGCGGTGTCTTTCCATGACTTCGCCGATGATTATGCAGCCGTCATTCGCAAGGAGGGTGGACAGGCAATCGTGGCGGGCCATGCGTACGGCAACTGGATCGCCCGCACCATCGCATCCGACCATCCAGATCTGACGCGCGGTGTGGTGCTGGTGGCAGCCGGGGCGAGGAAATGGCCGAAGGAACTTAGCGATGCAATCGTCATGATCAATGACCCAGCCTCCACCCGTGAACAACGCCTAGGAGGCTTGCGACTCGCTTTCTTCGCGGAAGGCAATGATCCGACACCTTGGCTTGAGGGGTGGCATGCCGACGTCACCCAAGGCCAGAGGGCGGCGATGAAGCTGACGAACCAGGCAGACTGGTGGGCAGGCGGAACGGCTCCGATGCTCGACCTTGAAGGGGGCTCCGACCCCTTCCGGCCTGCATCGTCGCGGCAGGAGCTGAAGGACGAGTTGGGCGAGCGCGTAACCGTCAAGGTGGTCGAGGGGGCAAGCCACGCGTTACCCGCCGAGAAACCGGCCGAGGTCGCCGACGCGATCGCCGACTGGGCTGATCAGTTGAAGAACTGATTGCTAACGGACGCGGCGGTTCCCAGGGGGCGGCCGCCGCGACTGAGGGGCTGCATATCACTTAATCTCGATCGCCCGACGATGGACATTGGTGGGCCGGGTAAGGATGAGCGGCATGTGCTGCAATTCGGCTGTCGTTCCGATGGTCATTGTCTGCTCCGCAACGACAAAGATGCCGCGCCGGTGTGTTCATACTGTGCCTGGGTTGCTGACCGCACGCCGCCGCACGTGGGGCCTATCGCGCGCAAAATTTGACTTGCAATTCTGCGGGTGCAACGTAATGTGCTAATAAGCTAATCTATAGACTTTTATGTCTGGAATTTTCTGCAACGCATTGGACAATCGCTGGGAGGAAATGAAATGACAACCGGGTTCTCTCTATCCAGATTCGCAATTCTCGGTGTGGCAATTGCACTGTCGGCGGGCTCGATTACGGCCTTGGCGGAGCCGCTCGATCCTGCGCTTGTGGAGGCGAGACGTAACAAGACCAGCGACACGTTCAACTTGCTGACCTACCGTCACCTTGACGAACTTTTCGACACGCGTTCCGTCGAACCGGGACCGAATAAATGGGCCTTGCCATCGTCCACACTGAAGCTGCCGGACGACACGCCGGTCCAAATCGAGGGAAAAGAGACGACATTGCTTGCGGCGCTGCAGGATTTGCGCATCAACGGCATTGTTGTGATGCGAGACGGGAAGATCGTGCGGGAAGTACACCGCAACGGCGGCAGTGAAAGCAGCCGCTACATTGGATTCTCGATGTCGAAGTCCTGGACTTCCATGCTGTTCGGCATTGTGCAGGAACAGGGGAAGATCCATGTCGACGATCCGGTGGTCAAATATTTGCCGGATCTCAAAGGAACCGCCTACGATAAGGTGACACTGCGTAACCTTCTAACAATGCGGACGGGCACGTCCTGGGTGGAAGACTATTCTCCCGGAAGCTTCCTTGATGGCGTTCGTGATGCGTCCACCAACACAGAAAAGTCGTACTACGAAGATGTCGCGCGCGAACTAAAGCCGGTCGCCAATCCAGGGGCGAAGTTCAACTACTCGACGCTCGAGACGGAGCTCGCCGGAAAGGTCATAGTGGCCGCGACAGGAAAGAGCATTGCGCAGCTTATGACCGAGGCGATCTGGCAGCCGGCGGGCATGGAGGCGCCGGGATATTGGATCATGCAAGGGCCACGCGGACGCCAGCATGAATGGTATGGTGCGGGATTTGCAGCAACGCTACGCGACTTTGCGCGGTTGGGCCAGATTATGCTTGACGACGGCAAGGCCAACGGCAAGCAGATCGTACCGCCCGCTTGGGTGAATGAATCGACCAGTACCAGCTTTCCGGAAAAGAACTATTTCTATTTCTGGTGGGCGGTTCCCGGACTAGACGGCTTCGCCGCTCAGGGCGTAGGCGGCCAAAGTGTCTATGTCGATCGTCAAACACGCACCGTTATGGTTATTGCCGGCTACAACAGTCCTCCCAAGCGGGTTGATCTCTTCAAATCGGTCGTGAAAGCCTTGAATGGGAACTGAGCGGAGGCTTGGCCGGCGGTCAGAGCCGTGCCAGTCGATCATTGGTTCCGACTGTTTGAGATCGATCAGATTTTCCGCGAGCAGAAGTCGACACCTTCGTGATCGACCGGTGCTTCTTCGGACGCTTTGCAATGGCATACGTGTTCGGTGGATCGTACGCACCGGCAAATTCCAGCTCAGCAAGGACGGGCCAGCTCCTGCGCGGCGAGTTCGCTCCTGCAACTCGTTAGAGAACTACGCCGTGGCCATGGCAGACGAGATCGAAGACCCAAAGCACATCCGCCAGCCCTTCACCGTTGGCTACTGACGTCAAACCAAAAGGAGAACTCATGTTCGATCCAATCAAACTGCTTGCCGCTGCAACCGTTGCGGTGACCCTCGCTGCGGCTGCCCCAGCTCTGGCCCAAACGGCTTCACGCGATCTCACGGCTGAGGAAGCGAACCGCGAGTTGGTTATCCATTTCTACAACCAGGTCTTCAATGAGCATGACGTGGCAGGCGCAAGCGAAATCGTGGCCGATGACTACATTCAGCACAACCCGAGGGTGGCGACCGGCAAGGCGGGGTTTGTGAAGTTCGCTACCGGCCTTCTGGCAGCAACCCCCCACGCCAGCGGCCGCATCATACGCAGTGCGGCCCAAGGCGATCTCGTCTGGCTGCATGTTCATGCAGGGGGCAAAGAGGACGGCACCGGAGGTCTGGCCATCATGGACATCTTCCGTGTGAAAGACGGACACATTGCCGAGCATTGGGACGTCTCGCAGCCTGTTCCCGCCGAAGCAGCCAACCAAAACACTATGTTTTGATCCCAAACCAAAAAGAAGGAACAACCACGATGATCGACAGCCGAGCGGGCCTCGATCATTAGTGCCGGCTGTTTGAGATTGATCAGGTGATCGACCAGTGGTTCTCCGGACGCCTTGCAACGGCATGCGTGTTCGGGGGATCTCATTGGCGCGGATCGCGAGCCCCAACCCACGCACGCAGTACGAGAGCCGCGCCAGGCTGAGCCGGCTTTGCGCATATTTTGATCATCGCCAGGCGCGGCGAGCATCTGGTCGGCGGATACGCGAAGGTTCTCGATCTCGGCATG
The DNA here is from genome assembly GCF_964254135.1 of Neorhizobium tomejilense. NCBI lineage: Bacteria > Pseudomonadati > Pseudomonadota > Alphaproteobacteria > Hyphomicrobiales > Rhizobiaceae > Neorhizobium > Neorhizobium tomejilense. The sequence continues at coordinate 1,515,103 of NZ_CAXUSO020000002.1, read as the reverse complement.
TCCGCACGAGGACTATTGCCGGAGCGTGAGCGCCTTTTGCTCGCCATCGCCGCCGTCACGCCCGATATCGGCGAAGGTGGGGCGCCCCATCCAAGACATGCCGCTAGCGGGTGGTGGATGCGAAAAAAGTGGTGGGCCGTCCGCTTTCCACAAAGGAAGCTGCTTCCCACGTGCAACGTCATAAACTTCCTGTTGCACCGGCGTCAGCACGGACCGGTTTTCGAGGCCTTCGGTGCCAAGATATTTAGCGAGGCTGCCGAAACGGTAAAAGGGATGCTTCCCGACCGGCCAATTCGGTCGAGCCCGGGCGTACGCTGTTGACGATGTCAGGCTGCGATGCGGCAGCGCCTCTGCCGCCGGTTATAGCGGATTCGAGATGACCGAGAGTATCCATGCCTCGCTCCGGGCGGAGAATGCCGACGTCGATGCACATATGGCAACGCTTACGCGCAAGGGAAGTTTCGTGGCGTGCAGGGGCGAGTGCGTTCTCACCGTGAACTGGAACCGGCAATCACCGCCGGAGCATTGATAGAGACCCGGCCGCGCGCGGCGCTTGCCCATATCGCGGCCAGCAGATCGAGCGTTTATAACCACAGGCGGGGCAGACCCTGCCATCCCGCCATACCATGCCTTCCGGCAAATGGCGGCAATGCTCCTCGTCCCGGAACGCGGCGACCATGGCTTCAACTGTCCGAATATTGGAAAGTATTGCCAGCACCATTTCAGACATAGTTGTCTCCCTCGGGCTGACCGAAGAGTCGCACGAAAGACGCTGTATTACAAAAACTTCGCTGTCTTTGGTTCATAAAGACCTCGTACGATTTCGCACCGCTCTTGTTCGGGACCCTGGATGCAAGGCCTGTGCGGCAGGGTCCTGCACAAACAGCTTGCTTTCGAAAAGTCATAAGACTAGCTTATTGTGAACGGTGACAAGATTGAAAAGTTTACAGGAATGACGATGGCGGACGATTCTACCGATGGGAGAAAAAAGTGGGACAGCGCCGCACTTCAACAGGTGGAATTGAGCGATGGCCAGGAGCTTACCGTCCGCCTGACGGTCGCTGATCGCTCCGCTCCTTGGGTTGTGTTCTCGAACTCGCTTGCCACAGATCTTTCGATCTGGGATGCGCAGGTCGTCGCCTTGGAAGGTCGTTTTAACGTACTTCGCTACGATCAGCGTGGCCACGGTGGCTCCGCAATTCCAACCCGGCCTGTTGATTTCCGCGTGCTTGGCGGCGATGTCGTTGAACTACTCGACTGCATTGGCATCGATCGCGCCGCCTATGTCGGGCTGTCGATCGGGGTTCCGACGGGACTTGCCGCAGTCGCGCAGGCGCCGGCCCGCTTTACAGGCCTCATGCTGGTTGACGGCCAGGCCAAGACGGCGTCGGGCGGTCGCGAGCAATGGCAGGAGCGGATCGCCGTAATGCGCAGGGGCGGGATCGCTGCGTTTGCCAAGGGTACCGCCGCTCGCTGGCTGGCGAACCCGCAGTCGCCCGTCGTCGACCGGCTGGAAGCGATGATCGCCGCCACCCCGATGGAGGGCTTCATCGCCTGCGCGCAAGCCCTGTCCGACTTCGATGTCAGCGCCGGTCTCGGGTCTATAGCCTGTCCGGTACTGCTGGTGGCGGGCGAAAGGGACGGCAACCTGCCGGAGACCATGCGCAACCTGTCCGGGATGATCCCGAACGGCCGTTTCGAATCTGTTCCGGACGCAGGTCATGTGCCCTGCTTCGAACGGCCGGACGCCTTCAACGCCGTTATGAGCAGTTTTCTTAGGGGCCTTTCATGATGAAGTTGCATTGGTCACCCCGTTCGCCCTTCGTGCGAAAGGTGATGATCGTTCTGAACGAGACGGGCCTGGTCGATCAGGTCGTGCGGGTTCGCTCGGCCGTGGCGATGGCCGCGGAGCCCAATCCCTCGGTCCTTGCGGACAATCCACTTGGCAAGATCCCCGTCCTGGTGACGGAGAACGGCGAGGCGCTGTTCGACAGTCGGGTCATCTGCGCCTATCTGACGGAACGGGCAGGGATGCTGGTGCCGGAGGATGCGCCGGTTCGGCTCCGCCAGTTGCGCTGGGAAGCGCTCGGTGACGGGCTGATCGATATCCTGCTGCTCTGGCGCATCGAGCGCGTGCGTGGAGACAGGGCCGACCCGGTCATCTGCGACGCCTTCGAGACGAAGGTGCGCGCCACGATGGCGCGCCTGGAAACGGAAGCGGCAGAGCTTTCGGCAACGACCCTCGGGCTCGGCCAGGTGGCAGTCTTCTGCGCGCTTGGCCAGCTTGAGTTCCGTTGGCCGGGGACTGGCTGGAAGCAAGCGTTCCCAAGGCTGGCCGCCTGGTTCGAGATGTTGGAGGCGTGCCCGTCTTTCGCTTCGACCGCCGTTGTTGACGATGGGCCGGCATCCGTTCCAGAGGTCGCCGCGCAGCAGGCCGTTTTCACGTTTGGAAAGGCTTGACGATGGCAGGTCCGCTTTCGAATATCCGCGTTCTGGATCTCAGCCGTATCATGGCCGGCCCATGGGCGGGACAGATCCTCGCCGACCTTGGTGCGGAGGTCATCAAGGTCGAACGGAAGGGTGAGGGTGACGATACGCGTCGCTGGGGCCCGCCTTATCTGGCCGATGCCAATGGCAATCCGACCGCCGAATCCGGCTACTATCTTTCGGTCAATCGGGGCAAGCGTTCCGTCGAACTCGACCTTGCCTCGCCGGAAGGCCAGAATGTTGTTCGCGAACTCGCGAAGCGCTCGGACATCGTGCTCGAGAATTTCAAGGTCGGGACGCTGGATCGTTACGGACTTGGCGAGGCTCAACTGCGGGAGATTAATCCTCGGCTGATCTACTGCTCGATCACCGGCTTCGGCCAGGATGGTCCAATGGCTGAAGATGCCGCTTACGATTTCATGATCCAGGGCATGGGCGGGCTGATGAGCGTCACCGGCGCGCCCGACGGCGAGGAGGGCGGCGGCCCACAGAAGGTCGGCATTCCGATTATCGACATCATGACTGGGATGTATGCCGCGATATCTGTGCTGGCAGCGCTCTCGGAGCGCAACACCAGCGGCAAGGGCGATTATATCGATCTGGCCATGCTCGATGTCGCGACCGCTATGCTGGCCAACCAGGCGATGAATTATCTGGTTTCAGGCAAGGCTCCGCAACGGCGCGGTAACAAGCACCCGAACATCCAGCCCCAAGACGTGTTCGCGGTCCGCGACGGTCACATGGTGCTTGCGGTCGGCAATGACGAACAGTTCGCCCGCTTTGCCGATGCACTCGACATGCCGGAACTGGCGCGCGATCCCCGCTATGCAAAGAATGTCGACCGTGTTCGCAATCTCGATGTCCTGCATCCGCTGATCGCCGAGCGCCTGCTCAGCCGTGACCTTGCCGACTGGCTTGCCCTCCTCGGCGCAAGAAAGATTCCCTGCGGGCCAATCAATACCGTCCCCATGGTTTTCGAGGAACCGCAGGTGAAGCATCGCCAGATGCTGCGCTCGCTGCCGCATCCGCTCGTCGGCGAAGTTGCCCAGGTGGTCTCCCCTTTGCGCTTCAAACGGTCCGGGCTCGTTTTCAACAAGGCGCCGCCCTTGCTTGGTGCGGATACGGAGGCCGTTCTCGCAGAACTTGGAATTTTTCAGAAGGAGATATGAGTATGGGAAGAATAAGCTTTCCGACCCCGGACGTAATGTCCGAGGATCAGCTTGCCGTTTTCAACGATATCGTTTCAGGGCCTCGTGGCGCGCTTGTCGGGCCCTTACGTGCGGCACTTCACAATCCGGTCCTGGCCGACCGTTGGCAGAGGTTGGGACAGGTGCTTCGCTATGAAACGAGCATCCCGTTTGCGCTGACGGAAATTGCCATTCTCGTGACTGCACGTCACTGGAGCAGTCTGGCTGAGTTCGCCATCCATGCGAACGAGGCGCGAAGGGCGGGGGTGGAGGAGACCGTGATCGAAGATCTCCGCTGTGGACGCCGCCCAGATCTCGCCAATCATGCAGATGCCGCGGCAGTTTACGAATACGTGCGGCTGCTGTTAGCCGAGGGCGATGTTCCCGACGCGGCTTATGCGGCGGTGCAGGCACGCTGGGGAGAAGTCGGTGTCGTAGAACTGACGGCGGTAGCGGGATACTATTCGATGGTGGCGATGACGCTGAACGCGCATCGCGTACCGTTGCCGGACGGCATGACCGACGAACTGCCGCATTCGGAGGCCGGCGTGTTCACCCTGCCGCCTCTGGGAGACCACAGCGGTCAGGCTGCATGAGGGTGTCTCAGCTTGTATAAATCATAAACATGGTTTATAGCTTTTATAACTGTGCGACTGGAGGAGCCATCGCACACGCTTGAGGAGGAAAGAGTATGCCCAGCAGAAGAACAATGCTGTTTACGGGTCTTGCCGGTGCCCTGTTGTGGAGCAGTGTGGCCAATGCCGCGAGTAACCAACTCATCGAGGCCGCCAAGAAGGAAGGCAAGGTCGTCTGGTATACAACGATGATCGTTGATCAGGCCGTTCGGCCCATCGCCGCCGCCTTCGAGGCCAGGTACCCAGGCATCAAGGTCGAGTATTCGCGCGGCAACAGTGGTGACGTGGCGCTCAAGGTGATCAACGAAGGGCAGGCCGGCAATCGTGTCGGCGACGTGTTCGATGGTACCGGCAGTTATTCTTCGATCAAGGCAGCCGGAATGGTCGCCCCTTACATACCGGATTCCGCCGCCAGCCTTCCGGCAGAGGCCAAGGATCCCGAAGGCTATTGGCATGCCGAGAACTTCTACTATCTGACGGCAGCCTATAACACGGATCTGGTTTCCAAAGAAGAAGCGCCAAAAACCTTCGAGGATCTGCTCGACCCGAAGTGGAAAGGCCAGATGGCATGGGCGGTCACGCCCGAGCCGACCGGCGCCGCGGGTTTCGTCGGCACGATGCTGATGACGATGGGCGAAGAAAAGGGGATGGAATATCTCAAGAAGCTCGCCACCCAGAAAATAACCAACATCACCTCCAGCCAGCGCACGGTGCTCGACCGCACGATTCTGGGGGAATCCCCCATCGCGCTGATGATCTTCAACCATCACGTTCCCATCAGCCAGGAAAAAGGCGCTCCGGTGGAGTGGATCCGTATGGAGCCCCTGATCGCAAGCGCCAGCGTGATCGGACTGGTGAAGGACGCGCCGCATCCGAATGCCGCCAAACTGTTCATCGACTTCATGGAATCGGCTGAGGGCCAGCAGGCGGTCGCCGATGCCGGCTATCTGCCCGCCAATCCCAATGCCAAGGTCAGCCACCCCGAGCTGCTTCCGACCGGTCCGCAGCCCTTCAAGATCAATTTTATTACGCCGGATACCATTGATAAAAATCTGAAGAAGTGGATCGATGTCGTGAACAAGACCTTCATGTGATCGCAGCTTGCGGCGGGCAAGCTTCCGCACGCACCCAGTACATTGCACCGGCTCCTGTTCCTCAGCGAACCGGACCGGCGTTTTACATGCCGGAGCCCGATGGATGGCTATGACCCACCAGACAAGCGTACATTCCACCCCTTCGAAAACGATCTCGACCCGGCGCACGACCCGCAATCCGACCTTATGGCTGAGTATCGTCATCGGGGCCGTTCTGGCTATCCTCGTCGTGCCTCCGGTCGTCATCCTGATCGCGCGTTCGCTCTCCGTTACCAGTCCGGATGCGAGCTTCGGCGGCTTTACGATCGTTCATTTCACAAGGTTCCTGACCGCGTCCGGGGTCTTCACCAGTGTCTATAATTCGGTCGTCTTTGCTGCATTTTCGACCGTCGTGGCGCTGGTGTTCGGTGGAGTGCAGGCCTGGCTTGTCGAGCGCACCAATATGCGCTTCAAGCCGCTTGCCTATCTCACCACGATCATTTCCCTTGGAACGCCCTATATCCTCTATGTCGGAGCATGGCTGTTTCTGCTGGGCCGTGCGGGACCGCTGAACGATCTTTATCGGACCCTTACGGGCCAGCGGGACGTGCTGCTCGACGTCTATTCCATGACCGGGATGATCCTGATCGAGGGATTTCTCTGGTCGCCGCTGGTTTTCCTGCTGCTGTCGGCGACCTTCCGCGTTGCCAATGCCGATTTGGAAGAGGCTGCCCGGATGAGCGGTGCCAACATCTTCCAGACGATCTGGACTGTCTCGATCAAGATGTCGATGCCGGCCATACTCGCGCTTGCCCTGTTCGTATTCATCCGTGCCATCGAGGCTTTCGAAGTGCCGGCCATGGTGGGCATACCGGGCGGCATCAACGTGCTGACCACCGACGTCTACAAGTCGATCAAGGAAACAATCCCGCCGGACCTTGGATATGCCAGCGCTTATTCGGTCATCCTTCTCATCGTGGTCGGCATCCTTCTGTATTTCTACGGCAAGCTCGCCAAGAATGCCGGCAAGTACAGCTCAATCACCGGCAAGAGCTTTCGCCCGCGGCCGTTCAATCTGGGACCCTATCGCTGGGTCGCAGAGGCGTTAGTCATTTTCAATTTCGTCCTGCTTCTTCTACTACCCTTGTTGGCGCTGTTATGGCTTGCGTTACAGCCCTTCATGCGAGCGATCCGGATCTCCGCCTTGCCGGTCATGTCGCTCAAGAACTTCCAGACGGTACTCGCTTCGGAACATTACCGCGAGCTGGCGCTCAACACGGTTTTTGTCGGCGCGATCGCTGCAACTGTCGCCGTGGTCCTGACCTTCTTCGTCGGCTGGTTGAGCGCCAGACGCAAGCCCGGCGGTGTCCTGCTCGATCAGCTGGCGACGGCGCCGTTGATCTTTCCCGGCATCGTCATGGGGGTCGCATTTATGATGATTTTCCTGTCGATGCCATTGCCGCTCTACGGCACGCTGTGGGCGCTGGCCCTGACCTATACCGTCCGTTACCTGCCATACGGGCTTCGCTACAGTTATGCAGGCGTTCTCCAGATACACCAGGAGCTTGAGGAGGCCGCCGGCGTGGCCGGTGCCGGACCGATCACCATGCTGCGCAAGGTCATGGCGCCGCTGCTGTCGCCGGCACTGATCTCCGCCTGGCTGTTCATCTTCCTGATCGCGACCAAGGAGCTTGCGGTCGCGGCGCTGCTGGCCGGTCCGAACAGCCAGGTCGTGGCGGTCAGCATGTACGACCTCTGGGTCAACGGCCAAGGAGGAGAACTTGCGGCCTTCGGCCTCATATGGGCAGCCGTGATGACCTGCCTTTCTTTCGTTTTCTATATCGTCGCCAAAGATAAGGCGTAGCTGCACCCGACCGGGAGGAGAACCCCATGTTGAAGCTCGAAAACATCAGCAAAGTTTACCCCGCAGGCCGCAACGAATATGCCGGGGGCATTCGGAATGCGGACTTCGACCTCGAGCCGGGCACATTCTTCACTATGCTCGGCCCGTCGGGTTGCGGCAAGACGACGACCTTGCGCTGCATCGCGGGCCTGGAAGAACCCGACCAAGGGCGTATCCTGCTTGATGGTCGTCCGATATTCGACGGAAAGGCTGATATTTCCGTGCCGATGCACAGGCGCGATATCGGCATGGTCTTCCAGTCCTATGCGATCTGGCCGCATATGACCGTGTTCGAAAACGTTGCCTTTCCGCTCAAGGTCTCGAAGACACACCGCTACAGCCGCGCCGAGATCGACAAGGCCGTCAACGCGGCGCTCGAGGTCGTCGGCCTCGGCGGCTACGGCGCCCGCTCGGCCACACAGCTTTCCGGCGGCCAGCAGCAGCGCATCGCGCTTGCCCGCGCAATCGTTCACCGGCCAAAGCTGCTGCTGCTCGACGAGCCGCTCTCCAATCTCGACGCAACCTTGCGCGAAGGCATGCGCATTGAGTTGAAACGGCTGCAATCGGAACTGGGGATCACGGCCGTCTATGTGACGCATGACCAGAGCGAGGCGCTCGCCATGTCCGATGTCATAGCAGTCATCGACAAGGGCAAAGTCCAGCAGTTCGGCACACCGCAGGACATCTATTGCCGACCCGCCAACGAGTTCGTCGCCGGGTTTATCGGACATACCAATATCCTGCGCGGAAAAAGCCTCGGCGGCGCCGCCGAGGCGGTCACGGTGGAAGTCGGCGGGGGCGTCAACATCCGCTGTTGCGCAGACAAGGACCAGAGCGGAGGCGATACGGTGTCGGTGTCGGTCAGACCGGAGAATATCTCGCTTGCGAGTGCGCGCGAAACCGCTGCGAACGAAAACACCAACAACCTGACCGGCCGGGTTGGCTCGGTGAGCTTCCTAGGAAACGTCCTTCATTACGTGGTCGAGGTCGGGGGGCAGATAATGCAGGTGGAGAGCAATCCCGATCGGCGATTTGAGCCCGGGAGCGAAGTCGTGCTCAGTTTCGCTCCGCGTCACGGTCGTGTTCTGCCGGTAACCTGACATGTTCTATGACCCCCGCAGCGACGATCCGCGGCAATTCGGTTTTGCCCACAATCCTTGGAACGCGCTCGTGTCCCCCCGGCCGATCGCCTGGATTTCCAGTCGTTCGGCCGCAGGAATAGCCAATCTCGCGCCGTATTCCTTTTTCAACGCGGTCTCCGGTGCGCCGCCCTTCGTGATGTTCTCCTCGGCCGGACGGAAGGATACTCAGCGCAATATCGAGGAGACCGGCGAGTTCGTCGTCAACATGGCGACGGAGGCGCTGGTTTCGGAACTGAACGACAGCTGTTTCAGCTTTGGGCCGGATGTGGACGAGTTTGAGCGGATCGGCCTGACGGCCGAGCCAGCGAAAAATCTCATCCATGCCCCGCGGGTGGCGGAGTCGCCGGTATCGCTCGAATGCCGGCTGTCGGAGATCGTCGAACTGAAGACCGCCGAAGGCGGCGACGTGCGATCGATGGTGATCTTTGGAGAGGTCGTCGGCATCCATGTCGACGATGCTGTTGTTCGCGAGGGCAGGGTGGATCTCTCGCTGATCCGGCCGTTGTCGCGCCTCGGCTACATGGATTATGCGGGCCTGGGGCCGATTTTCGAACTGATGCGTCCCCTCACGGAGCCGTTGGAAAGGACTGCCAGCAATGTCGGATGATGCCCTGATCCAGAAGCTCGGCGGTGAACTCCTGGATCGTGCCGTTCGCCGTGTGCCAGACGACACGATACGGACGATCCGGGGAGCGATGGAGCGAGAAAAGGTGGAAGTGGCGCGCAAGACGTTGGCAATGCAGTTGCGGAGCGCCGAACTCGCCGCCGAACGTAATACCTATGTCTGTTCCGATAACGGCATCCCGGTCTATTTCGTCAAGCTGGGGACCGAGAGCCCGATCCGCGCCGATTTCAAGGCGTCGTTGAAGGCGGGCTACGAGGCGCTGGTAGCGACGGTCGATCCGCCTTTCCTGCCGCATGTCACCAATCCGCTGACGCGGGAGCGATCGCTCACCGGCAAGGGCATGCCGATCGTCACATTCGACCAGGTGAGCGGCGCAGACTGGGTCGAGATCATCTGTTCGCCCAAGGCGCTCGGCTCGGGCCGCTGGGCGGCGCTCGAACTGTTCACCTTTCCGTCCATCGAGGAAATCGAGGCCTATGTGCTGGACGTGGCGATCAAGGCGGGCGGCCAGCATTGCCCTCCCGTCGCGATCGGCGTCGGTATCGGCGGCACATTTGACTATGCAGCTAAGATGGCCAAGGAGGCGACGCTGCGACCGCTCGGCCAGCCGCATCCCGAGCCGGAAGTGGCCGCGCTCGAAGGCCGACTGACGAGGGCCATTAATGCGCTCGGTTACGGGCCGATGGGAACAGGCGGCGACACGACCACGCTCGGCGTCCATGTCGAATGGTGTTCCGGCCACGGGTTCACGCCGGTCGCGGTCGCCTTCAACTGCTGGATCAACCGCCGGTCGCGGGTGCGCATCCATCCCGGCGGCCTGGTGGAGTGGGTCGAATGAGCCGCGATTACGAACTGACCCTTCCTGTCCGGCCTGAGGACCTTTTCCATCTTCGTGTCGGTGACCGCGTCTACCTGACCGGAGAGATCGTTTCGAGCGCCGGGCTGCCCACCTATCAGCGGCTTGAACGCGAAGCCCGGGAGGGGATCGAGCCACCTGTCGTCCTGCAGGACGGATGCATCTTCCATCTCGGCGCTTCGCTCGAAGAGAAGGAGGGCGGCTGGCATCTGCATTATCTCAACCCGACCACCAGCACGCGCTTCGATCCGCTGATGCCGCAACTGATCCGCGCCCATAAGCTGTTACTAACGGGTGGCAAAGGCGGCCTAGCTCCCGAAAGTGCTGCGGCGCTCGCTGAAACCGGAGGGATCTATGTGTCCTTCCAGGGCGGCGGGGCGCCGATCCTCACGGATGCGGTGGAGGAGGTCCTCGGGGTCGCATGGCCGGAACTCGTGTCCCATTACCGCATCGTCCGGCTCAAGGTGAAAAGGCTCGGACCCCTGACAGTCGGCATCGATTCTCAAGGCAATAGCCTCTACCAGCAAATCGACGAGGTAGCGCGTGCGCGCCGTGAGGAAATTCTCGCGGCGATGTCGCGCGAACGCTCCGAAAACCGAGCGCCGTAAGCGGCAGCGCGCAAGAGTCGATAAGATGAGCCACTCCTTGACCATTGGCGTCTATGATCAGGTCCAGCCGGCGGTAAGGGACCTGCTGCATACGCTTGGAAATGTTGTTCCTATGCCGGGGCTGGAAGAGCAGTCCGCAGAGGTCCTTCAGCAGCTCCGCCTGCTGGTGACCAGCGCGATGCGCGGCGTGGATCAGGCGGATCTCGACCGCCTGCCGGCACTGAAAACGATCATCAGCTGCGGCGCCGGGCGGGACAGATATGATTTCGATATTTTGGCAGCGCGAGGCATCAAGCTCAGGGACACCGCCGAGGTTGTCATTTCCGACGCGGCCGAGATGGGGGTGGCGCTAACACTGGCGCTTGCACGCAACCTCATGGCTGCGGATCGTTTCGTCCGTTCCGGAGACTGGTCCGGGAGGCGTTTCACGCCAACCCCGCGGCTTGCCGGCAGCCGCGTCGGGATTGTCGGCTTGGGGCGGATCGGTTCGCTGGTGGCCGCGAGGCTGGAAGCTCTCGGCTGCAAGATCGCGTACAGCGCGCGCCACCCACGTCCGGCGAGGATCTGGGAATTCCAGCCGGACGTGGTGAGGCTTGCCGAATGGTCGGATTTCTTGGTGCTCACATGCCCGGGCGGGCCGGAGACCCGCCATCTGGTAGGCTCGCCGGTTCTCTCCGCTTTGGGACCACGAGGCTACCTTGTGAATATCTCACGGGGCTCCGTTGTCGATGAGGAAGCACTTATCGGAACGCTCTCACGGGGGGAGATAGCGGGAGCCGCGCTCGATGTTTTCGAAAATGAGCCAAATCCGGATCGGAGGTTCATGACGCTTGCAAATGTCCTTTTGACGCCGCACTCGGCCGCCGTCACCGAGCGCTACGTCGCCGATCTTGTCCAGGCGGTGGAACGTCTTGTGGTTGAGGAGTCCATCGCGCAAATATTCTGAGGGGCATTCAGGCGAAAGAGGCTTTTCGACAAAAAATCAAAACTCTATATGATGAGCTTGAACTTCACCCGGAACGGAAACGCCGGACGTCACCGACCTTGATCGGTATGAGGAAAGATAACATGTCCGAAGCCACCTCGAGATCTCAGACCGCAACCGCCTTAGACAAAAGTTCCGTTGCTCGCTACATACAGCTTGCATCCCTGTTCCGGAAGTGGGTGGAAAACGGGACATGGCCGGTCGGATCCCAGATTCCCACGGTCGAGATGCTGGCAAGAGAATGTGGCGTTGCCGGTATGACCATTCGTCAGGCGCTCGATATTCTCGAGAAGGAAGGTCTGATCGAACGGTTTCGCGCCAAGGGTACATTCGTGCGCCAGAAACCTCGCCGTGATCTATGGTGCGAGGTGCAGACGGATTGGAACGGGCTCTTGATGTCCCGCTTAGACGCTGACATCAAAATTCTTTCCGACGTGGCCAATCAGAGCCTCGACCAGTCCGGGTTCGATGTCGGTAAAGTCGTCCCCGCTTATCGCCATCTCCGCCGCCTTCACAGTCGCGGTGGCGTGCCTTTTCTTGTCGCTGACGTTTTCGTTGACGAGCGGCTGCGGGGTCTCATCCCGGAAGAGAACTTTTCGAAGACCACCGCCATGCGGCTAGTGTCGGAACTGCCCGGGTACAGAGTGGTCGACGCCCGACAAATATTGACGATCGATTCCGCTGATCTCGAGACCGCCACTTTGCTTGACATCGGGCTGGCCGAGCCGATCGCCAAGGTCCAGAGACTGGCGGTCAACGAGGACGGGGCTCTGCTGCTGGTCGCCAACGGCCTTTACCGCGGCGATATGGTGCGTATTGACATGAAACTGATCAAATAGCGATCTTTTCGGTGCTCCTACCATCCTGATAGTGCGCTTGCCGCATTGGATAAATCAATAAAGCATGTTATTGCTTTATTGACGCCTGAGGGCGTGTCAACGGGAGGAGCACCATGAATATTGGAAAGTTTGCACTGGCCGCCTGCATGGCGGGTTCATTCGTCTTCAGCGGCAATCTGGCTGCATTGGCCGCCGAAGAAAAAACTGTCGTCAACGGTAACGCCACGATTTCCTATTCGGTACGTGGCGACGGTCCGCTCGTCGTGATCATTGCATCGACCGGCCGTGGTACGTCAGAGTTTGGGCCATTGGCCGACCGGCTGGCCAAGCGCGGCTACAGGGTAGCGCTTCCCGAACCCCGCGGCATCGGCGGCTCGCGCGGCCCCATGAACGATGTGACGTTCCACGATTTCGCACGCGACTTCGCTGCGGTGATCAAGGCGGAAGGTGGCCGCGCTGTGGTTGCTGGCCACGCCTATGGGCAATGGATCGCAAAGACGATTGCGTCGGACTACCCCGAGATGGCGCGGGGCGTTGTTCTTGTTGCCGGCGGCGCAAAGAAGTGGCCGCAGGAACTCTCCGATGCCATTACCATGATCAATGATCCGGCATCCTCGCGCGAACAGAAACTGGCCGGATTGCGTCTGGCTTTCTTTGCCGAAGGCAACGACCCCACTGAGTGGCTGGAAGGCTGGCACCAGGATGTGACGAAGTCTCAGCGCGAGGCCCGCAAGCTCACCAACCAGGCCGACTGGTGGGCAGCGGGGAAGGCACCGTTGCTTGATCTGCAGGCCGGGGCGGACCCTTTTCGACCCGAAAGCTCGCGGTTGGAGGCCAAGGATGAGTTCGGTGATAGAGTGACTGTAGCCGTCATCCCGAATGCGAGCCATGCATTGCCCGCAGAAAAGCCGGTCGAGACCGCCGACGCGATCGCGGACTGGGCTGACACGCTCCCGAAGTAACTCAGGTTCGCGGCATACTCGCGGGAGGCTGATCGTTCTGGTCAGCCTCCCGCGAGTATAGTTCCGCGAGGATGTCCGCACGGTCCTGGTCAAGCTCCGGAACGGGCTGGCGTTCGGCCGTATCCGCGAATGCCGAGAACTTCATCGGATTGCCGACGACCGTGAACAACTCGCCGGCTTTATTGCGAGTGCTGCACAACATGTTGCGCGCCCGAAGCTGCGGATCATTTATCAGGTCGGCGACGGTGTTGATCGGACCGCAGGGGATGCCCGCCTCCTGCAGCAACGACAACCAGTCCGCCGCGGTTTTATGGGCAAGCGTGATTTCGACTTCGATTTCGAGGGCCTGATGATGCCGTTGCCGCATCAACCGGCCGTTGAACAGCGGGTTTTCGGACAGATCCGGCCGGCCTATGGCATGGACGAAGCGGGCAAAAAGCGTGTCGTTGCCGGCGGCGATCACGATCCAGGCATCTGCGGTCTGAAAAGCCTGGAACGGCGCGATCAGCGGATGCTTGCTGCCCATCGGCCCCGGTATCTCGCCGGTCGCCACATGCCGGGTAATCGCGTTCTCGTGCAGGGCGATCTGACAATCGAGCATGCCGACGTCTATCGTGCAACCTTTTCCAGAGTTCTGCCGGCTGAAAAGTGCGCCACAGATGCCGAGCGCGGTGAAGACACCGGCACCTATGTCGCCAATCGACGTGCCGATGCGGGCCGGCGGTCCATCGGGAAAGCCGGTGACGCTCATCATGCCGCCCATCGCCTGGACGACGATGTCATAGGCCGCACGGTCGCGGTACGGCCCGGTCTGACCGAATCCGGAAAGCGAAGCGTAGATCAGGCGCGGGAACCGCTCGCTCAGTAGTCGGGTACTCATGCCTAACCGGTCCATGACGCCGGGGCGGAAGTTTTCGACAAGCACGTCGGCACCCGCGAGAAGGTCGAACAGAATCTTTCGGTCCGCCTCGGATTTCAGGTTAAGAGCAATCGACTGTTTGCCGCGGTTGACCGAGGCGAAGTAGGTGGACGTGTGCCCGTGGATCGGCCCGAAGCCGCGAGAATCGTCGCCTCCGTCCGGATCTTCGACCTTGATCACGCGAGCTCCGAGATCACTCAGGATCATTGTCGCATAGGGGCCGGCCATCACCCGCGTCAGGTCGACGACGAGGACGCCTGCCAGTGGACCGGCCGGAGCGGCTTCCTGATCATTCATTGTAATTTTCCTCCCCGAGGACACTATCGTCACTTCCGGCTTCAGCCGAGCTTGCGCCTTCCTATTGCTATCGGCTAAGCACGCGACCAAGGTCGCCCCGCCTGAAACCGTGGCCGGCCGCCTCCGCAAGCTCGTCCATAGCGCTTTCGAGATGCGCGCGAGGCTGCCGATCCGCCCAGAACAGCGGACCGCCGCGATAGGCCGGAAAACCATAGCCGTTCACCATTGCGAGATCGACGTCCGAGACACGCTGGGCAATACCTTCCTCCAGCAGCAGCGCCGCTTCGTTGACCATGGCTGCCAACGCCCTGCGGACGATGTCCTGTTCCGCGAAGCTGTGGCCGGCACGGCCGGCCTCGGTTCGGCAAGCCTCGATGACGCGCTGCGTTTCGGGATCGGGCGTCCGGCGTCCGCCCACCGCCCCATAGGCATACCAACCGGCGCCGGTTTTGCGGCCGAGGCGTCCGGCCTCGCACAGCCGGTCGGCAATCCTAACATAGCGCTCGCGCGGATCGCGGCTTGCGGCCTGCCGCTGGCGTGTCTTCCAGGCGATGTCGAGGCCGGACAAGTCGGAAACGGCAAAGGGTCCCATAGCAAAGCCGAAACTTTCGAGCGCGCGATCCACCTGTTCGGGCGAGGCGCCGTCCTCGACCATGAACTCGCAGTGTCGCCGGTAGGCGGCATAGATGCGGTTGCCGATGAACCCTTCCCCGACGCCGGCGACGACAGCGGTTTTCTTCAGACGTTTGGCGATCTGAAGCGCGGTCGCCAGCGCACGAGCCGAGGTCTCCCTGCCGCGAACCACCTCCAGAAGTTTCATGATATGTGCCGGGCTGAAGAAATGCAGGCCGACGACGTCCTGCGGGCGGCCACTTGCTTCGGCGAGCCTGTCAAGATCGAGATAGGATGTGTTCGATGCGATCACCGCGCCCGGTCCGGCCAGTTCGCCGAGTTGCCGCATCACCGGCAATTTGACGTCGTAATCCTCGAACACCGCCTCAAGCAGAAGATCGCAGCCGGAAAGGGTATCCACATCGATCGTTGTCGTCAGCCGCTCAATCGTCGCAGCGGCCTTGCCCTCGGCAATACGCCCGGCCTCCACCGACTTCTTGTAGTTTTCGCGGATGCGGCTAATGCCGGCGGCCAGCGCCTCATCGGTCCTGTCGATCAGCGTCACGCCATAGCCCGCATCCAGGAATGCGATCGCTATGCCAGATCCCATCGTTCCGGCGCCGAGGATGCCGACATTCCGGACAGCCGCTGGCTGAATCCCCTCGATCTCGGGGATCTGCAGCGCCTGTCGCTCCGCGAAGAACTGATAGCGTAGCGCGGTTGCCTGCTCGCCACAGCGAAGCTTGTCGAAGGCCGCACGCTCGACGGCAAGCGCCGCATCGAAATCCATCGACGCAGTGCGGTCCAGCACATCCAGCACGATCGCGATCGAGTTGAGTCCCTTGGCGCCTTTTAGCGCCTTCGCCTTGGCCTCATCCAAGGGTTCCGCCGGCTCGACGGGGGGTGACATGTCCCGCAGACGGCGCTTTCCTCCGGCCATCGACTTCGCCGCCGCTACCGCGTGCCTGAGCAGATCCTCATCCGCGATCGCATCGATCATGCCAAGCTCCGCCGCTTCCGGTGCCGGGACCCGACGCCCGGAGGTGATCAGGTCAATCGCCCTGCTCATGCCCGTGAGCCGGGGCAGGCGCTGTGTTCCGCCGGCGCCGGGAATGATGCCGAGCCGGACTTCCGGCAGGCCGACCACCGCAGCCGGGCTCGCAATACGGCGATCGCATGCCAGGGCGATCTCATAACCACCGCCGAGAGCTGCGCCATGAATGGCGGCTACCACCGGCTTCGGGCATTGTTCGATGGCTGCATTGACTTGCGGAACCAGCGGTTCCCGCAGCGGCTTGCCGAATTCGCGGATGTCGGAGCCGGAAATGAACGTCTTGCCTCCGCCGATGATCACCACCGCCTCGATGGAGCTGTCACCCGCCGCGCGCGCCATGGCGTCGGCGAGCCCCTTGCGAACACCCCAGGAGCCCGCATTGACCGGGGGGTTGTCGATCGTTGCGACAAGCACCCCATCCTCGATCTCGATAGCGACAAAGTTTGCTTCGGCATCTGCTTTCATCTGATCCTCCATCGCCCGATCACCGCCCCTTGAAAACGGGCGCACGCTTCTCGACGACCGCCCTCGTTGCCTCCCGGGCGTCCTCCGTCATCATTAGTCTGGTGCTGAAACCCTGCTCCAACTGATAGCCGTCCTCGACCACCATGAACTCCACGGCGTTCAATGCCTCTTTGCCGAGCCGCAGGCCGAGCGGAGACTTGGTGGCAATCACCGCGGCCAGCGCATTGGCCTCGTCCATCAGTTGCTCCAACGGCACAATGCGGTCGACAAAGCCCCAGCGTTCCGCCTCCTCGACGCTGATCGGCTGCCCCGTAAAGAACATGCGCCGCAGAACGCTCTGCGGCAGATGGCGTCCCATGTGCGCTGTCGCACCGCAGCGGCCGACATTGATTTCCGGCAGTCCGAAACGAGCATTTTGCGAGGCGATGCGGATATCGCATACGGAAGCAATGACCGCGCCGGCACCGAGTGCCGGCCCGTTGACCGCAGCGATCGTCGGCAAGCCGCATTTGCGGATGGTTTCGAAGCATCGGCGTATGATGCGGGCGCGGTAGGGGTCGTCCTCGACCGTGGCTGCTAGAAACTCGTTCAGGTCCAGCCCGGCACAGAAAGCCTTGCTGCCGGACCCGGTCAGGATGATGCAGTTGACGTCCGTCCAGTTGCTTGCGTCCTGAAACAGATCGGCAAGCTCCTGATAGAGCGCCAAGGTGACGACGTTCACGGGCGGATTGTCGAGCGTGATCGTTGCGACCTTATCGGTCTTCTCGATCCTGAGCCGGTCTGAAGGCTGGAATGTCATTACGAATTTTCCTCTGTCGCGATTGACCGTACCGCCCGAAGCCGAGCGAGCGGTCCATCTTTGCCTTGAAAAGCATAAAACTATATCTATGATATATTCAAGTCTATTGCGATTCTCGTTGTCGGGGCCGGCAACTGCCTCCGGTTGGATTGCCGCGAGGCTCACTCCTCGGTCCTTGACGAGCCCATAAAACGCAATAAGTTGATTTATAGATTGATAGGGTTGGGAGGAGAGCCGTGTCCGATCCTTTGGAAATAGAAATGATCCGTGATAGCGCGCGCGCTTTTGTGCCCGCCGGAAGCGGGCTGCGGCGTATCCGCGGATTGCGGTTCACAGATAAAGGTTTTGATCGCAACGTCTATCAACAGATGGCTGAAATGGGCTGGCTGATGTTGCGCCTGCCTGAGGCGGCCGGCGGCCTCGGACTGGGAATGGATGCCTATTGTGCACTGGCCCGCGTCCTTGGCAGCGGCCTCGTTCCGGAACCCTTGATCCACGGGGCGCTCGCCGTGAGGCTGATGGGCGAAGCGGCCGATGAGGCCGTACTGTCCGGCCGACGTATCGTTCTTCCCGCCTGGCAGGAAGATTGGGACGGCCTCGATTGGGCCGCCACGATCAAGCTCATAGCCGGCAAGGCATCCGGTAGAAAGCGTTTCGTCCCTGGCGCAGGAGGTGCGGACGCGTTTCTGGTGACTGCGGCCGATAAGGCCGGCCTGGTCGAGGCGGGTGCACAGGGTCTTCGCATCGACAATGAGGGAACGCAGGACGGCGGTCATTTCGGCGATCTCGTGATAGAAGCCGCGCCTGCCGCGATCTTGCCTCTCGACGACCCGGCTGCCGCGTTCGACGAAGCCGTTCTCGCGAGCGGCGCCTATTTGCTTGGACTGTGCGAGACGGCGCTGTCAATGACGCTCGATTATCTGAGGGTGCGTCATCAGTTCGGCAAGCCGATCGGCAGCTTCCAGGCCTTGCAGCACCGAGCCGCGGACGTGAAGATCCAAGTGGAATTGCTTGCCGCCAGCATCGCCATGGCTGCGGCGGCTCTTGACGCCGGTGTGCCGGCGCCGCGCCGCGCCGCGCTTGTGTCGCAGGTCAAGACGCGCGCATCGGACACCGCCATGCTCGTTGCCAGAGAAGGTGTGCAAATGCACGGCGCGATCGGCTTTACGGACGAACACGATATTGGCCTTTATGTCCGCAAGGCGATTGTTTGGGCCAACCAGTTCGGCAGTGCCAACTTTCACCGGAAGCGCTTTGCCGCCACCCAGCCCTTTGTCCAGGCTGCTTAGCCGCCGGGAGAGAAAATGAGTTGCAATACCCGAAACGAAATTTATCGCACTATGAGCGATGCGGACTTCCGCAGCGAAGCCCGCGCCTTCATCGAGGCAAATTATCCCGACATTCCTCGCTTCTCGCAGAGGCGTCTGCATTTCAGCCAAAGCCGACCGTGGTACATGGCCTTAGCTCAGAAGGGATGGATCGCTCCCGCATGGCCGGTCGAGTATGGCGGCATGGGGCTTTCCGCCACAAAGCAATTGATCTGGATCGAGGAAAACGAGCGCTTCGGTGCGGTGCGCATCAACGATATCGGGCCTGTCATGCTCGGGCCGCTGCTGATCCGGTTCGGAACTGACGAGCAGAAAGCCAGGTTTCTTCCGCCGATCCTGAGCGGCAAACACATCTGGGCGCAAGGCTATAGCGAGCCGAATGCGGGCTCCGATCTCGCCGCCGTGCGCACCGAAGCGGTGCTGGACGGTGAAGAATGGATCATCAACGGCCAGAAGACCTGGACGACTCTAGGAAACGACGCGAACTGGATCTTCATTCTTGCCCGCACCGACAAGAACGCAAAGAAGCAGGCCGGAATCAGCTTCATCCTCATGCCGATGGACCTGCCCGGTATCACCGTGCGCCCAATCGAGAACCTCGAGATGCACGACGAGTTCTGCGAGGTGTTTTTCGATGATGTCCGGGTGCCTGCAGCCAACCTGGTGGGAGAGGTCAACCAGGGCTGGACCATGGCTAAGGCGCTACTCGGACATGAACGGGTCTTCATCGGAGCGCCGCGGCTTTCGGCTCAGGCGCTGAGCCGCCTGCACCTTCTCGCCTGCAAGGTCGGGGTCGATCGGGATCCGGACTTCCAGGACCGGTTCACCAGGCTGCGGCTCGACGTGGCGGATCTGACGGCGCTGTTCGAGACCTATGTCGAGAAGCTACGCCAGGGCGAAGCGATCGGCCCCGAGGTTTCGGTCATGAAGATTTTCCAGAGCGAACTCTACCAGCGCGTCTCTGAGGAAATGATGGCGATCGGCGGCGCGAGTTCGGCCCTGCTGGCACCTCTTGAAAATGATCCCAAACTGCATGCCGCCGGGACCTATCTGATGGCACGCCCGACGACAATCTTCGGTGGTTCCAACGAAATATTGCGAAACGTGCTGGCAAGGTCGGTGCTAGATCTGCCCTCCTGACGAGACGAAAGACGCTTATGACAACGACAGAAGCCCCGTCGCCCAGCGCTCCACCTGTAGCGAGCGGTTGCCTTTCTCACCTGACAGTGCTCGACCTCAGCCGTGTATTCGCCGGTCCGTTGGCCGGTCAGATCCTGGCCGATCTAGGTGCCGAGGTGATCAAGATCGAGCATCCCGTATATGGTGACGACGTTCGCCATCTCGGTATCAACCGCAAGGACGCGCAGGGTCGCGAAACCGGAGAGACCTCGTCTTTCCTGGCCACGAACCGTGGAAAAAAATCAGTTGCCGTCGATCTGAAGGCGCCGGAAGGGCAGAAGATCGTCCGGGAACTTGCAGTGAACGCCGATGTCGTCATCGAGAACTTCAAGGTCGGCACGTTGGCGCGCTACGGGCTCGGTTACGAGGATATCCGCCAGGTCAATCCCGACGTCGTCTATTGTTCTATCACCGGCTTCGGCCAGACAGGACCCAATGCGGATCTGCCTGGCTACGACCCGTTGTTTCAGGCCCTGAGCGGTCTCATGAGCATCACCGGTGTCCCCGACGGTTTGCCAGGAGCGGGGCCGAACCTCGTCGGCTACAGCGTCTCCGACATCACGGCCGGTCTCTACGCGACGATCGCCATTCTTGCCGCTCTCAGCCACCGTGATCGCGGAGGAGGCGGGCAACAGATCGATCTTGCTCTTCTCGATGCCCAGGTCTCCAGCATGTCGCATATTGCGATGAACTATCTTGTGTCAGGGGAGGCGCCGGTGCGCGCCGGCTCCGCTTCGCAGATCACGTGTCCGTGGCAGGCCTTCGGATGTGCCGACGTGGACATCATGATTGCCGTCGGGAACGACCGGCAGTTCAACCGACTTTGCGAGGTGCTGGATATCCCGGACGTCGCGGACGATCCGCGCTTCCGCACCAACCGCGATCGGATGGCGAACAGCGCCGTGCTGTTGCCGCGGCTCGATGAGGCATTCGCGGGTGCGCGGGTCGCGGATTGGGTGGAGGGTCTTACAGCCGCCGACATTCCTTGCAGCCCCATCAACACGATTCCGCAAATGCTTGACAACCCGCAGATCCGCCATCGCCAAATGGTGGTCGAGGTACCGAACGAACGGACTGGCGACGTGAAGCTGATCGCAAACCCTATTCGCCTGTTGAGCACCCCGCTGACCTATGATCGACCGCCACCAGTGCTTGGCGCCGATACACACGCTGTCCTTGATGGGAAGCTCAACCTCAGCGCCGGCGAGTTGTCACGGCTGACCCCACAGGGGTCATATTCCAGTCTTGAGGCCTAGGAGGCTGGGAGCTTGGTAATAAATCGGCTTTATCCACGCGCCGAGGTAACAAGGGGGTCGACAGCTCGGATCCTTCACATCAGGATTTTTGTCAATTGTTCATTTGAGTGGCATGGAATTTCTCCTTCGTAGGCGGATCCACGCCTCATTCGCCAACGGCGTTATCCGCGACAGAGGAGCGGTTCAGAATGCAATTACTTCAATATGGTCGAACGGCGGCCAGACGGAGGGGCAGATCACCAAGCTGAAACTCATCAAGCGCCAGATGTAGGGCGCGCGAAACTCGATTTGCTTGAGGCACGTATCGTCGGAGCACTCTGATGTCATCGAGATTGTGTCAGACCCGATTATGTCCGCATCTATCGGAATTCATAGATCGGAGCCTGTATGGCCGTTCAGTGCAGAAGGGCTTTTTCCGGATAGAGGCCGGGGTGGCCGGGAGAGGGTTCACACTTAGTTTCGCCGAGATAAAGACCGATCTGTGCGCGGAAGCGCTCCACAGCTCCTCGGTCCGCGAGGAATCGACCAAAGACGGTCGGATCGCCGTTGCTATATTCCCAGATCGGCTTGTGGCCTGTTGGAGGGGCCACATCAGTGCGCACCGACCACATATACCAGACGTTTTTCTGCGTTTCCTTATCCAGCAGCCAGCTGAGATAAAGCTTTGCTGCTTGGGGGTGCTGAGAGCCCTTTAGGATTGCGGCTTGCTGAGGGCATGCAACAAAGGGATCTTCCTTGGGCAGCACGAAACGAGAGACCGTGCCGTCGAATGGCACCAGACCGCCATCGGTGGAGAAGGTAGCGGTCGCGGCGCCGCTTTCCACCATGTCTGCCGGAGCCTGCGTGCCACGCACATAAATCGGCTCCTGTTTCGCCAATGCGTCGACATAATCCCAGCCGTATTTGTCGACAACCTGCTTGAACCAGAAGAGCACAGCATCATCATCTGCGGGATAGGTTAGAATCAGCTTGGCCTAACAGGTGATCGATGTCGCCGAGAAGCGCCCTGTTCGTCGACAGCAGACGAGCCTCGTCAGGAGAAAGGCCGAGCCGCGACATGCCGGTGTCGAACTGCAGGGCGGCCGGCAGACGCCGGCCCAGCTCGCGCGCTGCCGATGCCCAGTTGGCGACCTGCTCCAGAGAGTTCAATACCGGAATGAAACCGCCGTCGGCACATCGGATCTCATTGCCTGGCTGCAAACCGTTGAGAACGAATATACGGGCATCCGATCCGATGCAGGGTTTCAGCGCCACCGCTTCGGCGAAATGGGCGACATAAAAATCTCGACACCCGGCGTCGTAGAGTGCCGGAGCGACACGGCCCACGCCCGGGCCGTAGGCGTCCGCCTTGACGACAGAAGCAGCCTTTGCAGGTCCCACCAGGTGTTGCTGTCGCCAGCCTGGCCTTGGAGCGCAACACGCCGACGCCACCATCCCAGCTGTCTTCTGAAAGCGGCGCCTTGGTTTCCGTCTTGAACAGCGTGAAGAACCCCAATCGAGATGGCTGGAGACGGACGGCACAATGACCGGCTGTTGGCGAAGCGCGCGAAGCGTTGAGGCTCTCTGTTCAGTGGTCAGGTATTGAGACCGGAGCGAATGCCCTTGCGCGCCTCGGCTGCATCGCGTTCGCGCCGGTCGACAAAGGCTTCGAAATCGAAGTTGAGAAGATCGATTTCCTCGATCGGGTCGTATGCGCGCGATGCGCCTTCCCAACCGATCTTGTCGATACCCCAGTAGAATTCCAGCAGATTCCCATCGGGGTCACGGGCATAGAAGCGCGGCTGGTTACCGGGTCCGCCTTTCCGGCTGTTGACGATCTCGACGCCCCCGTCCCGCATTTTCGTAAAGAGCCCCTTCAGGTCTTCCGGCGTGTTCAGCTCGAACGCGATGTGGTGCAACCCGAAGCCAAAGCGCGGCGCATCCGGCGCATCGGCGGCGAGAATGTTGCGACGCATCCGGAAGATCGACATTTCGTGATGCGTGACGTCACACCGCAGGAAAGCTCCCGCGGCAACGGCAACGCCGTGGCCGATCTTCTCTTCCGGATATTCGAACTTTTCCGTCAGACGCATCCCGAGATACGTCGAATAAAAATCGATCGTGCGATCGATATCCCTGACCGTGAGCCCAACGTGACCAAGCCTGACAACGCGAACCTCCATGCGATGACTCTCCTTTACAATATCCGTTAATTGAACATATATGTTCTTTATATGAACGCTGTCATCAAAGCAAGAGCGCGAAACAGGCAATCTCACCCCGGAACAGGCTATAAAGCGAGGGAAAATGACTAAAACAATCAGCATCGCGGTAATCTGCGGAAGTCTTCGCCAAGGATCGTTCAATGCGGCAATCGCACGGGAATTTTCGGCGCTTGCGCCCACCGGAATCTCCTTCCGTCCGCTGGACGGCATGGAACGTATTCCGCACTACAATGCGGATATCCACTCTGAGGGTTGTCCTGCCATTGTGCTCGACTGGGCCGACATCATCCGGTCTTCGGATGCCGTTGTGTTCATCACACCCGAATACAATTACTCGATCCCCGGTGTTTTGAAGAATGCGCTCGATTGGTTATCACGGCTGTCTCCGGCGCCGTTTTCGGGCAAGCCGGTGGCAATCCAGACGGCTTCAATCGGCATGCTCGGCGGTGCGCGGGCGCAATACCACCTGAGACAGGTGCTGCTCTATCTCGATGCATTCGTGTTGAACAGGCCCGAGATCATGATCGCAGATGCAGCCAGCAAGATCTCGGCGCAGGGCGAGCTTACTGACCGAGCAACGCGGCAGTTGATCGCAGAACAGTTCGTCGCGCTTCAGGGGCTTATCCAGAGGGTAGCGGCGTCTTAAGCATGTCCCTCAAACCGTGCAGCGGTTCGATCACGACATGCGGAAAACCAAAACATTAAAGCGGCAGCAGGGAATTTGGAGGATTTGGGAGGCGCTTTAGTAGACCTTTGCCGCGCCCGAACTTCCGGCGGTGGTCGCGCCAGCGTTTCGAAAATCGGAGAGCTGGCGTGAAGCACCGTTTGCCAAGAGGGCGACATCGTTGCCGATAGCGACGAAGGTGGCGCCGAGTCCCAGATAGCGTTTGGCCAGCGACTGATCGGCGGTCAGGATGCCGGCGGCCTTGCCAAGCGCCCGGATACGGATCAGCGCCGCTTCCACCGCCTGTTGTACCTCGGCATCGCCGGGCCGACCGAGATGGCCCATGTCGGCGGCAAGATCAGCCGGCCCGATGAAAACACCATCTACGCCGTCGGTGGCCGCGATGTCATCGAGTGCGGCCAGTCCAGCGCGGCTCTCAATCTGCAGCAACAGGCAGACCTCGTCATTGGCGGTCTGCAGGTAGTCGGGAACGCGATTAAACGCCGACGCACGGGCAAGCGCTGCCCCGACGCCGCGCACGCCGTGCGGCGGGTAGCGCACCGCGCGCACCATGGCTTTCGCCTGGTCGCCGCTCTCGATCATCGGCACCAGCACCGTCTGTGCGCCGATATCGAGGATCTGCTTCAGGAGCCAAGCCTCGCCGATCGGTGCCCGGATGACCGGGTGGCTCGGCGAACCCTTGAGCGCCTGCAATTGCGTCGTCATCAGAGGGATATCGTTCGGGGCATGCTCGCCGTCGATCAGCAGCCAATCATAGCCGGCATCACCCAGTATTTCGGCCGTATAGGGATTGGCGAGCGCGAGCCACAGTCCGATCTGCGGACGCTTTTCCATCAAGGCCGCTTTGAAGGTGTTTTTGGGCGCCGGCATGGGCATCTCTCCTATGCGAAATAGCTGCTAACGGTGCCGTAGGGTCCGAAATCGGCGACGACGGTGTCGCCGTGGCGTGCTTCGATCGGGCGAACGAAAGAGCCGGCAAGGACGATGTGGCCCGCCTCGATGCGGTCGCCATATTCAGCCAACCGATTGGCAAGCCAGGCAACGCCGCGCGCCGGCTGGTTGAGAACCCCGGCACCCAGACCGGTTTCCTCGACTTCGGCGTTGCGACTGACAATTGCGCCCATCCAGCGCATGTCGACAGTCTCGGGTCGCGCCATGCGCCCGCCGAGCACGATGCCGGCATTGGCCGCGTTATCGGAAATCGTGTCGACGATGGTGCGAGCCTTATTTGTTCCGGGATCGGCCCTAAGGATGCGCGTATCGAGGATTTCCAGCGCTGGGGTGATATAGTCGGTAGCGTTCAGCACATCGAATACGGTGACGCCGGGCCCCTTCAGCGGAGCCTTCATTATGAAGGCGATCTCTGCCTCGATCCGCGGCTGGATGAAGCGGTCCGCAGGTACCGTCGCGCCGTCCTCGAACAGCATGTCGTCGAAGAGGACGCCGGAATCCGGAATGTCGATATTCAGCGCATACTGCATCGCCTTGGAGGTAAGGCCAATCTTCCAGCCGATCACTCTGCGACCTGACGCAACCTTCTTCTTGACCCAGGCCGATTGCACCGCATAGGCGTCGTCCATCGTCATACCGGGGTATTGCAGCGACAAAAGACCGGTCTGTGCGCGTGTCCTCTCTGCGATGTCAAGCTGTTCGGCCGCTTGGCGGATTTCATCGGGTGTCAACACAGTCAAACCTCATCTGCGATCGTGTTGCGCAAGATGCCGATACCATCGGCCTCGACCTCGACGGCATCGCCCGGCTTCAGCCAGATCGGCGGATCGAAGCGGGCACCGGCGCCGGTCGGCGTGCCGGTGACGATCACATCGCCGGGAACCAGCGTAGTGAAGGTCGAGATGTAGTTGATGATCTTGCGGAAGGAAAAGATCATCCGGCTGGTGCGGTCGCTCTGGCGCACTTCGCCGTTGACGCGGGTTTCGAGTCTGATGTCGGCGATCTGCGCCTCGTCCGTGAACGGGATCAGCCAGGGGCCGATCGAGCCGGTGCGGTCGAAATTCTTGCCCTGGGTGACGTTGAACTTGGCATGGCGGACCCAGTCGCGGATCGTGCCCTCATTGCAGAGCGACAGCGCTGCGATATGGGATAGCGCCTCTGCTTCCGGAATCCGGCGGCCGCCCTTGCCGATGACGATGACGATCTCGCCTTCGTAATCGAGCTGCGGGCTTTCCGGTGGGCGGATCAGCGGCTGGCCGTGGCCGGTAAGCGAGCGCGGAAAGCGGATGAACAGGGAAGGATTGGAAGGCGCGGCCTGCCCATCCTTGTATTCCTCGTTGCGGTCGGGGAAGTTCACGCCGACGCAGATGATTTTCTCCGGGGCCGGAACAGGGATTTCATAACGGATGTCCGACACCGGGAAATCGGGCTGCACACCGGCTGTTTCCTCCGCGAGCCTCAACAGTGCGCTATCCGCGATCACCTCGCGCAGCGTTGGCCACTTCGTGCCATGGCGGGCGGAAAGGTCAACAATTCCATCTCCCGTAAGAAGGCCGTATCCACTGTGGCCGTTGCGGGTAAAGCTGACAAACTTCGGGTGCGACATCGTTTTTCTTCCTGTTCAGTTCAGCCGATGCCGCCGAGGCAGACATATTTGACTTCGGTGAATTCCTCGATGCCGTATTTCGAGCCCTCGCGGCCGAGACCCGACAGTTTGACGCCGCCAAACGGCGCTTCGGCTGTCGAGATCAGCCCGGTGTTGACGCCGACCATGCCGTATTCCAACGCCTCGGCCACGCGAAATACCCGGGCGAGATCCTTGGCGTAGAAGTAGGAGGCAAGGCCGAACTCGGTATCGTTCGCCTGCTCGATGACGTCGGCCTCGTCCTTGAAGCGGAACAGCGGCGCCAGCGGCCCGAAGGTTTCTTCGCGCGCCACCGCCATGTCCTTGGTGACATCGCCCAGGATGGTCGCTTCGAAGAAGGTGCCGCCAAGCGCATGTGGCTTGCCACCCTGCAGGATACGCGCACCCTTGCCCAAGGCATCGGCGATATGCTCCTCGACCTTGGCAAGGGCCGCCTTGTCGATCAGCGGTCCGAGGATGACGCCTTCGTCAAAGCCGTTGCCGGTTTTCAGCTTGCCGACGGCCGCCACCAGCTTCGCGGCGAAGGCATCATAGACGCCGTCCTGCACATAGATACGGTTGGCGCAAACACAGGTCTGGCCGTTATTGCGGTATTTGGCAATCAGCGCGCCTTCGACCGCCGCGTCGAGATCAGCATCGTCGAAAACGATGAACGGCGCGTTGCCGCCGAGCTCGAGGCCGAGTTTTTTGATGGTCGTGGCGCTCTGCTTGTAGAGTTCGGTGCCGATTTCGGTCGAACCGGTAAAGGTCAGCTTGCGCACCACCGGGTTCGAGGTCATCTCGCCGCCGATGGCCGCGGCCGAGCCGGTGATGACGCTGAAGAGACCCTTCGGCAGGCCGGCGCGCTCGGCGAGAACCGCAATGGCGATCGCCGAAAACGGCGTCTGCGAGGCGGGCTTCAAGACCATGGCGCAGCCGGCGGCAAAGGCGGGACCGGCCTTGCGGGTGATCATCGCATTGGGGAAGTTCCACGGCGTGATTGCCGCGACGACGCCGATTGGTTGCTTCATCACCATGATGCGCTTGTCGGGCTGGTGGCCGGGGATCAAGTCGCCATAGATGCGACGGCCTTCCTCGGCGAACCATTCGATGAAGCTTGCACCATAGACGATCTCGCCAGTCGCTTCGGCCAACGGCTTGCCCTGTTCGAGCGTCAGGATGCGGCCGAGGTCTTCCTTGTTCTCGATCATCAGATCGAACCATTTACGAAGGACGGCGCAGCGGTCCTTCGCGGTGCGGGCAGCCCAACCCTTCTGCGCCAGGCGAGCGACCTCGATGGCCGTCCTGGTCTCGGCGGCACCCAGCTTCGGCACGAGACCGATGATCTCGCCAGTCGCCGGGTTGTTCACCTCGATGGCGTTGTTCGGATCGGCCTCGATCCAATTATCACCGACAAGAGCGGCTTGGCGGAACAGGGAAGGATCTTGCAATTTCATGGCTGGCTCCTCAAGCATTAAAAAGACGGCGGACGCTTTCGCGCCCGCCCAGTTGGGGAAACTCAGGGTGCAACGATCGGCTGGGCCTTCAGCACGGAATCGCGCACCTCGGTGCCGGCAAAGGTGCTGCCTTCCTCGAACCAGGATTTCGGCGCGGGAGCTCCCCAAAGCGTCTGGCGCTGTGGATCCTTGAGATCCCATTTGATCGGCTCGAGATCCGGATCGACCGTCTGATAATCCGAGCAATAGATCTCGATACGATGGCCATCCGGATCCCGGATATAGAGGAAGAAAGCATTCGAAATGCCGTGCCGGCCCGGTCCGCGCTCGATATTGGGCAGCCAACCGGTGGTCGCCATCAAATCGAGCAGGTCGATGATATTGAGCGGCGTTGGAACCCAGAACGCGGTGTGATGCAACCGCGGGCCGCGACCATTGGTAAACGCAATGTCGTGGACGCCACCCTTGCGGTGCGTCCATGCAGCCCAGAGCTTGCCGGTTTCCTCGTCGGCGGTGTATTCCGTCACCCGGAAGCCGATCTCATTGTAAAAGGCAACACTTTCGTCGACATTCGGTGAGAAGCAGTTGAAGTGATCGATGCGGAGTGGCTTTACGCCTCTGTAGAGGGCATATTTCTGGTGGATCGGCGGCAGGCGGTCCATCTTTGAATAGAATTCCAGCGGAATGCCGTGCGGATCGCGCGTGCGGAAGGTACGCGACTGGTAGGGCCGCTCGACCCATTCGATTGGCAGGCCCTTGCCCTTGAAGAAATGCTCGGCCTTGTCGAGGTCCTCGTCGGAAAAAACCTTGAAGCCGAGATCGCGTGCTTCGGCGGCGGCGTCTTTCTTCAGGACGATGCAGTGATGGCCGCGCTCTTCAAGCGCACGCAGATAGATCGTGTCTGCCGTCTCGTCGGTCACCTGCAAGCCGAGCGTGTCGACGTAGAAAGCGCGCGATTTCGCAAGGTCGGTGACGGCAAGCTCGACATGGCTGAGGCGCACGATGTTGAAGGGCGGATAAAGATTGGGGGTGGGCAGGGGCATGGGGTTCTCCTCCAAATTCAATAGGGTGTCCGGTGCACTCAGCCGCCGAGTTTCTGGATCGCATGCGCCTTGGTGGCGAAAGCAACGTTCTTGGTCTCCATGTAGAAATCGAAGGACCAATCGCCGCCGTCACGGCCGATGCCGGAATTCTTGACGCCTCCGAAAGGGGTCGGCAGGTGGCGCACATTTTCCGAGTTCACCCAGATCATTCCGGCCTCCAGCGCATCGGTGAAGCGGAAAGCGCGGGTGACGTCCGAGGTCCAGAGGTAGCCGGTGAGGCCGTATTGCACGTCGTTGGCAAGCGCCAGCGCATCGGCCTCGTCCTTGAAGGGGATCGCGGTCAGAACCGGTCCGAAGATTTCTTCCTGCGCGATACGCATTTGGTTGTTGGCGCCGGTGAAGAGGGTGGGGGATACGTAACATCCGCCACCCGGCCCATCGAATTTCTCACCGCCAGCGGCAAGCGTGGCACCGTCCTCTTTGCCGATCGCGATATATTCCAGCACCTTCTTTTCATGAACCGGGTGGATCAGCGGACCGACCACAGTTTCTGGATCAAGGGGGTGGCCGACCTTGATGCGCTTGGCCTTCTCGGCGACCATCGCCGTGAATCGGTCGTAGATGTTTTCCTCCACCAGCAAGCGGGAAGACGAGGTACAGCGCTCGCCATTCAGCGAATAGATCATGAAGACGGCAGCATCGGCAGCGCGTTCAAGATCGGCATCGGCAAAAACGATGACGGGATTCTTGCCGCCGAGTTCGAAATGTACCCGTTTCAGCGTGTCGGCGCCTTGTTTCATGATCATCGAGCCGGTGCGGCTTTCGCCGACGAAGCCGATCGCTCTGATGGCGGGATGCTCGGTCAGCGCCTTGCCGGCGTCCTCGCCGAGGCCGTTGACGAGATTCCAGACACCCTTCGGCAAGCCCGCCTCTTCGGCGATCTCGACCAACAGCCGTGCCGTCAGCGGTGAAAACTCCGCCGGCTTGTGGACGATGGTGCAGCCGGCAGCGAGCGCCGGCGCGATCTTCCAGGTCGACAGCATGAAGGGTGTATTCCATGGCGTAATGACGCCGACTGGCCCGATCGGTGCACGGCTGGTAAAGTTGACTTGCCCATCCGCACGCAGCGTTTTGCCGTCACGGGCTTCCACGGCGCGGTCAGCGAAGAAGCGGAAGTTCTCGGCTCCGCGAAGGGCTGCCTTCGCCATGAATTTCAGCGATTGACCGGTATCCATGCATTCGACGAACGCGATCTCTTCGGAACGTGCTACGATCGCGTCGGCAATCTTATGGAGAAGTTTCTTGCGCGCGTCGCCCGACATCGCGGCCCAGGCAGGAAAGGCAGCTTTTGCGGCTTGCGCCGCCCGGTCCACATCCGCCGCCTTGCCGTGTGCCACCTTTGCCAAGACCTTCAGATCGACCGGAGAGATGATGTCGAACGTGGTGCCATCGGCTGCAGAGATTGCTTCGCCAGCGATATGGTTCAGGACGCCGCCTTTGCGAAAGCGAGCCAAATAGGCTTCGGCCTTTGCGATGTTTTCTTCCAGTGTCGACATGCTTTTCTCCGATGTGTCCAGCTTGCGGTCAATCACTGCGGCGCTAACCGTCTGTCTTGCGCAGGCGCGGGTGGATGGCGTTTTTCTTCCAGCTCAGCGCCGGGTCGATTTCGCGGATTTCGAGGGTGAGGGCGAAGTGCGGCGTCTCGAACAGCTTGCAGAGGTGTTCCGTGACGGCGGTAAAGATCGCTTCGCCAGTCCTTCGCTTGTCTTGCTGGCTACGACCTTCTCCAATGCGAAACGACATATCGATGAAGCCATTTGCATCAAGCAGGTCGGCAATCGCATAGGCTTCGCACCGGATGGCGCGCACCCGCACGGCACCGGTCTCGAAC
Source organism: Neorhizobium tomejilense (assembly GCF_964254135.1). Classification (NCBI taxonomy): domain Bacteria; kingdom Pseudomonadati; phylum Pseudomonadota; class Alphaproteobacteria; order Hyphomicrobiales; family Rhizobiaceae; genus Neorhizobium; species Neorhizobium tomejilense. The sequence goes on along the minus strand of NZ_CAXUSO020000002.1, from coordinate 1,484,037 downwards.
AGACCCGTGCCGAGAATCTCGGCGTGGACGACACGGCACAGTGCGTCGAAGTCCACTTTTCCGTCGAGATTAGCCGAATATTCCATGGTGAAATGCGGCATCGTTCCTCCCGCGCCACGGCGTTCTCACTATATTTAACATGTTAAATATTTTGAAGGCTCTGTCAAGAGCATTGCGGCTCGCGGCCACGTTGCGCGATTCAAGAAATTGATCCATAGAACCCGTATGACCAAACAATCCCCTGACAATAACGGCATAATGCAGGATGCCTTGCTGCCCCGCGATACACGCCGCTCGCTGCCGATTGCGTTGCTTCGGGCGCGTGAAGCGGTGATGGGGCACTTCCGGCCCATGCTGGCGCTGCATGATGTGACGGAACAGCAATGGCGCGTTATTCGCATTCTGGCAGAGGCCGGAACACTGGATGCATCGGAAATGTCGGAACGGGCCTTTATCCTTGCTCCGAGCCTGACGCGGATCATCCGGTCTCTCGAGGAGCGCGGCTTCATTACCAAGAGCAAAGATGCTGAAGACGGTCGTCGGATACTGTTGCAGATCACCGCCGCGGGACTGAAGATCATCAACGAGGTCAGTCCCGACAGTCGGATGATTTATACCGCGCTTGAGCAGCGGTTCGGCCGCGAGCGCATCGATACCTTGCTCGATATGCTCGACGAACTGGCGAGGCTGAATAAATAGCACGGCCTCCGCTCCTATCTGCTGGCGCCGAGGCCATCTGCCAGCGCCAGAGCATCGGCGACATAGCGCTGAAGCCGCTTCGCCGCATCCGGCGCGCCAACTCGCTCGCCGATCCAGCCGATATAAGTGATGCTGCGCACAACCATGAAGAGTGACAAGGTTTCAAGGGCGCTGTCCGGCAGCGACCGCACGCCGCGATAGCCCTCTATCAGCGCGGCCTTGATGAGTTCGTAGTGCGGCTCGCCGCGATTCTTGAACAAGGCTGTGGCGATGTCGAACATCCGCCAGCCGTAGCCACCATCGTCAAAGTCGATCAATCCGACATGATCGCCGTCTATGAGGACGTTTTCCCTAACGAGATCGGCATGGATGAGACCATAATCGAGATGGCAGAGTGCATCGGTTTTCTCCCGCAGAAAGAGCCTGAGATCCGATAGTCGCATTGCCTGCTCCGGGGACAGTCCCGCACAATCCCAGAATCGGCCCCAAAGCGGCTGCCCTCCAAGCAAACCATCGCCGTCCCATGCCGGGCGTCGGAAATCGGCCGGTGGTCTCCAAGCATCGGTGGCTGCGTGCATCCGGGCTATCGCTGCGCCCAGCAGGCGGAAAATAACGGCGAGGCGTTCCGCGGAATGTGCTAGAAGAACACCCGATTGGCCGAGCGGGCTGCCGGTCATCCAGCTGACGATGTCTGCGTATTGGTCACCGAACTCAGAATTTCCCGCAAGTGCAACGATTTGGCGTCCATCCGGCGTGGGAACAGGTGCCGGAACGCGCAAGCCCGCCTCGCCTAGGGCTGCCATCCAGGAGAGTTCCGAAACCAATGCAATTTCGTTGCGATAGCCGGGCCGGTGCAGCCGCAGGGCTGCAGGCTCGCCGTTCCTGAGCGTCACCCGGAACACCGCATTCTCCCGGTATTTCAGGAGCTGGGGTGTCTGGGCTCCCAGCTCCCAGCTGCCAAGGGCTTCGCATGCGCGCGCACGCAGCGCCTCCATGAATGGGATGGATTCATGTTCCGACATGGCCACCGTCACAATCCGGACAAAACGTCGTCGAGCGTGGAAAGCATCAAATCGGCATTCCCCTTCGAAAATGGCATGGGTGGTCGGATCTTGGTCGCGCATTGATGCACCCCGATCTTGCCCATCAGGACGCCGCGCGCCCGCATGTCATTGATGACCTTCGTGGCGATGTCCGGCGCCGGGGTCTTTCTCTCACGGTCAAGAACCAGCTCCGCCCCGAAGAACAGGCCGCTGCCACGCACGTTGCCGATGACGTCATGTTTCTCGGACAGGCGCTTGAGTCCGTCTTGCGCATAGGCGCCGACGGTCCGGGCGTTTTCCATTAGCCCTTCATCTTCGATCGCATCGAGAACCGCCAAGGCCGCAGCACAGGAAACCGGATTGCCGCCAAAGGTATTGAAATAGCGAAAGGCCTTGCGGAAGGCGTTCAGCGTGTCGGCATTGGCGACGACGCCGCCGACCGGATGGCCGTTGGCCATCGGCTTGCCGAGCGTCACCACGTCGGGCACGAAGCCTGCGCGCTGGTGGCCCCACATATGGCCCCCAGTGCGCCCGAAACCCGGCTGCACCTCGTCGGATATGACAAGCCCTCCCGCCTTGCGCACGGCAGTGATTGCCTTGTCGAGAAAGCCCGTGGGCAGGTCGGGAAATCCCTCATTGGCAAAGAACGGGCAGATGATGAGCGCCGAAAAGCCGTGCGGGCTGCTCTGTAGCGAAGCGATCGCTTTTTCCACTTCAGCGGCGAAAGCCTCGGCAAAGGCTTCGCCGGGCATGCCACCCAGTGGCCGATAGCTGTCGGGCGCCGGCACGTGGCGGACATGACCGCCGAAGCCGCCGACGGGGGGCATACGGGTAGAGAGCTGCGACACGGCCGCGGTATTGCCGTGGTAGGTGTGGTTGGTCGCGATAACACCGGTCTTTCCCGTGACCGCCTGTGCCATGCGCAACGCGATGTCATTGGCTTCGCTGCCGGTGCAGGTCATGATCGCAGTATCGAGGCTCTTGTCGAACGTCGATGTCAGCCGCTCGACATAGTCGAGGATGCCCTCATGCAGGTATCGCGTGTGGGTATTCAGCGTCGACGCTTGCCGGGTGATCGCGTCCACCACGCGCGGGTGGCAATGGCCGACGTGCGGCACATTGTTGTAGCAATCGAGATATTTCCGGCCGGCCGCGTCCCACAGCCAGACACCTTCTCCACGCACCAGTTGCACGGGCTCGTCATAAAAGGTGGACATGTTTCGGCCAAGAAGGCGCTCGCGACGGGCGAGAAGTGCTGCGTTTTCGGCCATGTCATTTGCCTCCCGCGGCAGCTGTCAGGCCTGCCTCGAGTGCGGCGAGGATCCGATCTACACCGGCCGTGGTGATGATAAGCGGCGGCGAGATGATGACGTTGGAGCCGGAGGTACGCACCATCACGCCGGCGTCGTAGGCCGCGTCTTGCAGGCGCTGGACCACATCCTTCGGCGCGCCGGTCTTTGCCGCGCGATCCGTCACCAGTTCCAGCGCGCACATCAGCCCTTTGCCGCGCACGTCGCCGATGAGTTCGTGTTTTTCCTTCAGTCTGTTCAGACCGGCCAGCAGTTCGTAGCCGCGTGCGCCTGCATTGGCGGCCACGTTGAGGCGCTTGGTTTCCTTGAGCGTCGCCAGCGCCGCCGCTGCACCCACAGGGTGGCCGGAATAGGTGTAGCCATGGCCGATGGTGCCGACGGTGTTCTTGTTTGCCTCGAAGGCTTCCGCGATCTTGTCGGAAATCATTACTGCACCGAAGGGATAATAGCCGTTGGTAATCGCCTTGGCGGTCGACATCAGGTCGGGCCTGGTGCCCCACAGGCGTGATCCCGTCCAGGCGCCGGTGCGGCCAAAGGCCGTGATGACCTCGTCGGCGATCAGAAGAATGCCGTTCCTGTCGCAGATGGTACGCATCAGCGGCATGAAGGTTTCGTGCGGCACCATGATGCCGCCGGCACCCAGAACTGGCTCCATGATGAAGGCGGCGATCGTATCGGCGCCCTGGAAGGCGATCTCGTCTTCGAACTGACGACCGATGGCCGCGGCGATTTCAGCCGGATCGTCGGTGCCGAAGGGATTGCGGTAGCCATAGGGAGCCGCCAGGTGCGAAACGCCCGGGAGCAGCGGCTCGTAGTTGCGACGGTTGTTGGCATTGCCGTTGACGGAGGCGCCGCCGAAATGGGTCCCATGATAGCCTTTCTTCAGCGCCACGAATTTGGTGCGCTCCGGCTGGCCGTTGACCTTGTGGTATTGGCGGGCAAGCCGCAGGCACGTCTCCACGGAATCCGAGCCGCCCGAGGTGAAGAAGGATCGGCTGAGGCCGTCTTCCTTGAACCACTCAGCCAGTTCGTAAGACAGTTCGATCAGCGGCGGATTGGTGGTGCCGCGAAAGGCGGAATAATAAGGGAGTTCCTCGAGCTGGTCACGGATGGCCTGTTTGATCGGATCGCAGGAATAGCCGAGGTTGACGTTCCAGAGCCCCCCGACGCCATCGAGCACCGTCTTGCCGTCGATATCAGTGATTTCGACACCGGAAGCCGCCCTGATGATGCGTGGCGGGTTGGCCAACATGTCGGCCGGGTGCGCCATCGGGTGCCAGACATGACGGGCGTTGTTTTCGGTCAAAAAATTGGTTTCGCGCATATCGCAGTCCTCTTCGTTCAAAGTCCAAGCATGGAAAGGGCGCGGGCATAGCCGTCCGCGGGGCGAGTAACGTCGAAATGGACGTTGGGAAGTTTGACGGCGGTGGCGCCCTCAATGTTCTTCGGCTGATCGTCGACGAAGACGCAGGCTTCGCGCGGAAGCCCGACCTCGGCGATCACCTGTTCATAGGCGCGCGGATCCGGTTTCAGGATCTTGGTGTAGGTGGCATCGACGATAACGTCGAAGAGATCAATCAGCGGGAAGCGCTTGCGAAATTCGACACCGTAGAAAAGATCGAGTTCATTCGAAAGGATGGCGAGCCGCAGGCCGGCGGCCTTGGCGCGGGTGATGGCGTCTGCCGCCTCCGGACGCAGCACGAGATCGGCATCGGCGCCGCGCGCCCGCTGGACGAAGGTCTTCATGTCGGTCCAATCCTCACCGACCAGCCGGCCGACTTCTGCGGTCCGTGTCATCCAGTAGTCGCGTTCGGTGATCTCACGGTTCTGCATCGATACCCAGAGTGGATCGGTGGTTGTGTCGAACGGACCGCGCCAGGTGAGTGTGCCGGCGGCAAGGCCAAGCGCCCGCTCGGTGACGTCGTGCGTTTCGAACAGCGTGCGGGTGACGACGCCGCCGAAATCGAGGATGAGTGCGCGATCACCTGTCATGGCCTGCCTTCCGGGATGATGCCCTGTGCAACCCACGCATCGAATACGGCAAGGGCTTTTGTGGAGAATTGGGGGGAGTTGATGTGGCCATCGACCTCATGCAAGTCGACGGATTGGGGGAGGGCCAGGCGCATCGCGTCGATAAAGGCTGAAAGGCCTTCCGGATCATGCAATGGTTCGCCTGGCTGGTCCCATTCCTGTATGCCTGCAAGCGGCAGGATCAGGGCGACCGGCGCCTTCGCTCCGCCAAGTTTTTCTCCGATCAGCGCAGCCGTCGCCCGGCGTCCTTCCGGCGAGGTGGTGACCGAGCCGATCAGCCGGTTGTGTGCGTGATAAGGTCGGTCGGCAAGTGCTGCCGGCAGGGGCTGCCATGCGGGCAGGTCCACCATATCGACCGCGCCGGGCGCGACGATCTGCGGTATGCCTGCGCGGCCCGCATTTTCCATGCGGTCAGGACCGGAGGTGACCACGGTGCCATTCTGGTGGTTGACGACTTCCTGCATGCAGAAGTCGAACACCGCGGCAAAGCCTTTCTGCGCGGCAATCGCCTCGAAGGCCCGTCCGCCCATGCCGGTCGAGTGGAATACTGCGACCTCATAGCCGCGCTTTTCGAGCTCCGGCTTCAGATGTTTCATGTATTTGAGGCAGGTGGAACCGAGGGAAGTCACTCCGATCAATGGCCGGTCTGCCTTGGGCTTCACGCTGGAGCGGGCGGCCCCAACGACGGCGCCGCAGGCCTGGGAAAGCACGGCGCGGCAGATATCGTTCAATCCGTAAAGCCCACCGGCCCACAGTATCATCATCAGGTCCGGAGCAATGCGCTCCGGCGGCACGAGATGCGAATAGGCAATCGTCGAGACCACGAATTTGGGAACGCAGAGCGGCAGAGCGGCCGCCACATCAAGCGCCAGGTCCGTACCCATGGAGCCGCCGAGAACAATGATGCCATCGGCCTTTCCCGTCGCATGCAGCCTTCCAACAAGAGCCGTAGCGCCGGCTGACATCAGCCCCATCGCTGAATTTTCGTCGCCGCTGTTGATGATCGCTTCAATCGAACTTCCCGCCGATTTGGCGATGTCGTGCCTGGAATAATCAGGTGTGTAAGGCGGATCTGACAGAATACTGACGTCGACCATGACCGGTTTTGCGCCAGCGTCGCGGATGATGCCCGCCATGAACTGAAGCTCGTCGGATTTGGTGTCACCGGTTCCAATCACAAGGATGCTGGGCAGGCGTGTTTGTTCTGGCAAAGACTCTGCTGGGCGCATTCAACCGGTCCTCTTTGTTTGCGTTCTTGTTCCTGAAGGCCGTTCGGGGCCGTAGTATTTTTCTGAGATGCGTTTGGCTGCGTCGGCGACGGCTGCTCCGAAGCTAGCCAGAGTGGCCGCGCGCGCACGCACCAGCGGCGCCGCGATGGTGACGGAGCCGATCGGTTGTCCGGTCGGCGAAAGAATGGGAGCGCCAGTGCTGACGACACCGACCTCGAGGCCCTGGCTGCTGATCGAAAATCCGCGCGCGAGCGTTTCGTCTATCATTTTGCGGACGGCGGCCGGATCAGTCACGGTGTGCTCGGTAAAGGCTTTCAGTGGTTGCGACAGGGCCGACTCGATGTATTTCTCATCGGAGAAAGCCAGATAGGCGAGGCCTGATGCCGTAGCGTGGAAAGGCAGGCGCGTGCCGATCTCGACGATGACCCGGTGAGCGCGCGGTGAGTCCTCGACATGGATCGTCGAAAGTGTGCTGCCGCTGAATTCGGCGAGATGAACAGTTTCCTCAGACTTTTCAGCGAGCTCCCTTACGAGAGGGATGGCGACTCGCAGGAACGGATAGCGGGCCTCGCGAATCCGCGCCAGACGAACCGGCGCTGAACCGATCCGGTACCTGCGCGTCTCGAGATCCTGCTCGACGAAGCCATGCTTTTCCAACTCGACAAGCAGGCGGCGGGCTGTCGCCTTGTCGAGGTCGCAGAGACGGGCGATGTCCGTCAATCCCGCTTCCTGGTTGAGCTGCGACAGGCTGTCCAGCAAGGACAGTGCTTTTCCGACGGTGCTCATGTGGTTTCCTCTTTTACTCGGTCGTCGTTCGATGCCGGTCAGCGTTACTGGCACCTGTCCGGGTCATCGCCGTCGATGCCGGATCCTCCATTCTGGCCAAACTACTTAACACGCGAAATAACTTGACAGGTGGAGCGCATTTTTGCAAGTCTATATTTGAAGCATTGGTTCAATATATGAACCATTCATATGCGCTGACCTGCGAGCGGCCAGGAGCAAAAGAAAAACGCGGCAGATCAGTCCGGTTCGAATGACGGCGATTTTGGGAGAACGCGTTTTCCCGAAGCGCAATCGGATAGTTGAAACAAGGGGAACTTAAGCAAAATGGGCAATCAACTCTCAACAGGCGCAGGTGAAAACCAGCTGCGCAAAAACAGTCTCGGTGTAGGCGCCGTGACGTTTCTGGTGGTTTCAGCCGCAGCACCGCTCACGGCGGTCGCCGGCGGTGTGCCTCTGTCGATGATGCTAGGCAACGGCGCGGGCATTCCGCTGACCTTTCTGCTGGTCACACTGATCCTGCTGCTTTTTTCGATCGGCTATGTTGCCATGGCCCGCCACATCCGCAACGCCGGCGCATTCTATGCCTATACGGCCCAGGGCCTGGGCGGCATGATGGGAGGTGCCGCGGCGCTGATCGCCATTCTCGCGTATAATGCCATGCAGATCGGCGTATTCGGCCTGTTCGGCGCAGCGACTTCGGGTCTCTTTGCAGGCCTCGGCCTAACACTCCCCTGGTGGGTTTGGACCTATATCGGCATCGCGATCGTCGCCGTTTTCGGCTATCGCCGCGTCGATCTTTCGGCCAAGGTGCTAACGGTTCTCGTCATTCTAGAATATCTCGTGGTGCTGATCATTGACGCCGCAATCTTCTTCAAGGGCGGCGACAGCGGCCTCTCGGCCGCCGCCTTCACACCCACCGCGTTTGTGAGCGGCACGCCGGCCATCGGTATCCTCTTCTGCTTTGCCGCCTTCATCGGCTTCGAAGCCACTACCATCTACAGCGAAGAAGCCCGTGAGCCACACAAGACGGTACCGCGTGCGACCTACATCTCGGTGGTGATCATCGGCCTTTTTTACATGCTGACCTCCTGGTTGATGGTGAGCGGCGCCGGCGCCGACAAGCTCGTTCCCGAACTGCAGGGCCTTGCCGATCCGACGACGTTCTTGTTCGGCCTCGCTGAACGCTATGTCGGCAACTGGGTCGTCTTGGTCATGAACGTCCTCTTCGTCACCAGCTTGTTTGCCGGCGTTCTCGCCTTTCACAACGGTGTCGCCCGCTACATGTATGTCGCCGGTCGTGAAGGCTTGCTGCCGAAATCTGTTGGTGTGACCCACCCCGTCTTCCAGAGCCCGCATGTCGGTTCGGTGATCCAGACGATTATCGCCGCTCTGGTCATCGCGCTCTTCGCCTTTACCAGGCAGGATCCGGTGCTTGCCCTCTTCTCGTGGCTCACCAATGTCGGCACGCTTGCAATCATCCTGCTGATGGCGTTCACCGCATTCGCCATCGTCGCCTTCTTCAGCCGCAATCCCGGCCTCGAAGGCAATGTTCTGGTGACCAAGGTCCTGCCGGTGATCACAGGAATCATCCTTCTGGGACTAGTCTACTATATCACTGTGAATTTCGGCGCGATCGCCGGCGCAAGCGGCGTGCTCGCCGTGCTTCTGCCGGGCCTGGTGGTGATTGCCGCCATTGTCGGCTTGATTGCGGCTGCCCGTTTGAAGTCGGAAGATGCTGCCGGTTTTGCCCGGCTCGGCGCCGGACAGGAAGCCTGACATATCAGGATCATGATGGCGGACGCTGGTCCGCCATTTTTCTTTCGTGAGGAGATTGAGATGCAGGACAAGATCGACCAACTCCGCTCGGGCGTCGTCTCGCCGCAATCGCTGTTCATTGGCGGCGAATGGCGTGCACCGTTAAGCGACGCGACAATGGATGTCATCTCACCGATCGACGGAGCGAAATTGACGACCATTGGCGATGCCGGCGCAGTCGATGTCGATCTGGCCGTCAAGGCTGCGCGCGCCGCTTTCGAGAAAGGCACGTGGTCGAAGGCAGCGCCCGCCGAGCGCAAGAAAATCCTCTTCCGGATCGCCGAGCTGATAGAGCGCGATGCGCTTGAATTGGCGGTGCTCGGCGTGCGCGACAACGGGACGGAAATCAGCATGGCCCTGAAGGCCGAGCCCGGCAGCGCGGCCGCCACCTTCCGCTATTACGCCGAAGCGCTTGATAAGGTCTATGGGGAGATTGCGCCCACCTCCGAAAGTGTTCTCGGCCTCATTCACCGCGAGCCCGTTGGCGTCGTCGCCGCTATCGTGCCGTGGAATTTCCCGATGATGATTGGCGCCTGGAAAATCGCGCCAGCGCTGGCGGCCGGCAACTCGGTCGTGCTGAAGCCGGCCGAAGGCGCATCGCTCAGCCTTCTGAAACTGGCGGCACTGTGCGCTGAAGCCGACCTGCCGGAGGGAGTGTTCAATGTCGTCACCGGCCGCGGCACGGTCGCCGGCGAAGCGATCGGCCTCCATGGCGATATCGATGTTCTCGTCTTCACCGGCTCCGGTGGCGTCGGACGCCGGTTACTCGAATATTCGGCGCGCTCCAACCTGAAACGGGTCTATCTCGAACTGGGCGGCAAATCCCCCAATATCGTCTTCGCAGATGCTCCGGACCTCGAACAGGCCGCAAAGGTGTCGGCGTTCGGCATCTTCAGAAACTCGGGACAGGTTTGCGTTGCCGGGTCGAGGCTCCTGGTCGAGCGGTCGATCCACGAAGCCTTCGCAGAACGGGTTTCAGCGATTGCCGCGAAGATAAAGGTTGGTGATCCGCTGTTGCTCTCGACGGAATCCGGCGCCATCTCCAGCGACATCCAACTCGAGAAGGACCTCGGTTTCGCCGACCAGGCGCTGTCCGAAGGGGCAAGACTGAGAACCGGCGGCGGGCGCATTCTTCAGGAAACCGGCGGTTTCTATATGCAGCCGACCGTTTTCGACGTGACGCCGGAGATGACGCTGGCCAAAGAGGAAGTTTTCGGGCCGATCCTCGCCATTATCCCGTTCGATGACGAGACGGATGCACTCAACATTGCGAACGCCACGCCCTATGGCCTCGCTTCAGCCGTGTGGACCGGCAATCTGTCGCGCGCCCATCGCATGGTGCGAGGGGTCAAGGCCGGCGTCGTCCACGTCAACACCTATGGCGGCGCCGACAACACCGTGCCGCTCGGCGGCATCCGCCAGTCAGGCAACGGACACGACAAGTCGCTGCATGCCATGGACAAATATCACAATCTGAAGACGGCCTGGATCCAGCTCTAGGACTTCGTGCGGAGCAAAGCATTCGGGGGAGGAGAGCACGCCATGACATTCGCAAAGGAGATCACAGTTGAGGCACTGGAGGCCGATCCTTATCCCATCTACGAGCGACTGCGAAGGGAGGCACCGATCGCCTATGTTCCCGCGCAGTAAACCTCTGGTTCGTGACACGCTTCAAGGATGTCGAGCTGGTCTCCAGAAGCCCTGAGCTGTTCTCGGCCGAAGTGGCGAGTTCGCCGCTCGACCGGACCTGGGGGAAGCCCACGATCCTCACGACCGACGGTCCGGTTCACAAGAACCTGCGCAGCGGCGTCGATCCAAAATATCACCCGAAACGGGTCGCCACCTATATGGATGATCTCGTGCTTCCCATCGCGCAGGATCGTCTATCGCGCCTGCGCGAAGCCCGGGGCGGCAATCTGATGGCGGACTATTTCGAACCGATCTCCATTCTCAGCCTCACTCGCTCGCTCGGTCTGCAGGATGTGGACCTCGAAACCCTGCGCCGCTGGTTCTTTGGGTTGGCACAAGGCGCGATCAATTTCGAGTGCGATCCCGAACGCCAGGAAATCGCCGATGCCGTCAGCGCCGAGATCAGCAGGGTCGTGGAGCCGATCATGGCACGCATTATCGCAGAGCCGGACGGTTCTGCCCTGTCTCATATGCTGCACGATGGTATGCCCGAGGGCGAGACGCGCGCCCTCGAATTCCTGCTGCCGACCATCAAGGTTCTTCTCCTCGGCGGTATGCAGGAGCCCGGGCACGGAGCAGGCTCGATCATGGCCGGGCTTCTGCAGAATGCCGAACAGTTCGCGGCGGTGAAGGCGGACATTGCCAATTTGTTACCGCGCGCCGTCGACGAGGGCCTGCGCTGGGTCACCCCGATCGGCACCCAGACGCGGCAGACGACGCACGACGTCGGTCTTGGCGGCGTTACGATCCCGGCCGGGCAGGCGGTGGCGGCGGTGCTTGCATCGGCGTCCCATTGCGAGAGCCGCTTCACCGATCCTGGACGCTTCGATATCCGCCACTCCGAAGGTTCGCACGCCGCTTTTGGTTTCGGCCATCATTTCTGTGCCGGCCGCTGGTTTGCCCGCCAGCAGATCACCGTTGCGCTTCGTTATCTTATCGAGAATGCGCCCGACATCGCCCTTCGCGATGTCGGGCCTGTGGTCGTCAAGGGCTGGGAATTCCGGGACCCGGTCTCGCTCGATATCAGGCTGGGCGGCTGACATCGAGCGCGCCTCAGCCACCGAAGCTTCCCGTCTGGGTCGGCACGTGCACGTAGTTGCGATCGAAATAGAGAAGCGCATGGCCATCCTTGCGTGTCCGGATTTCAACGACCTCGCCGATGAAGATGTTGTGGGTGCCGACGAGGCGCGCATCGACCAGCCGGCAGTCGAAGGAAACAATCGCATCGGCAAGCGCCTGGTTGCCGGAGCGAAGGTTGATCCACTCCGCGGCGGCATAACGAGCCTCCATGTCGGCCTGCTGGCCCGCGAAATATCCGGCAAGGTCCTTGTGCTCGCCGGTCAGCACATTGACGCAGAAGCGGCGGTTCTCGACGAAGAGGGCGGTCTGGGCTGAACGGTTGTTCATGCAGACGAGAAGCGTCGGCGGCTCGTCCGTCACGCTGCACATGGCCGTGGCGGTGAACCCGCCGCGACCGGCGGGTCCGTTGGTGGTGATGACGTTGACCGGCGCGCAGACGCGCGCCATGGCGTTGCGGAACTCGGTTTTGGAAAAGGCCTCCTCCATGGTCGCCTCCTATTCAGCGGCAGACTTGAACGGGTCTGCAGCACCGATCGGCGGCAGCCAGGTATCGCCGGTCCAGCCGTTTTCGTCGTAGTCGCTCATGCAGGTGTCAACCAGGGCCTCCATTTCGCGCAACCGTCCACCACGCTCGGCCCCCTTCAGCACCTGAAGTCGGACTTCTTCCGGCGCACCGGCATAATTCAGCTCATATAGCGCATGCCGTCCGCCGAACTCGGTTCCGGTCGCATCCCAGAGCAGTTTCATGATCTTGATGCGTTCAATATGGCCCATGTCGTTGGAGCCGCGCACATACTGGCCGAGATAACGGTCGATCTCCGGATTGCCGAAATCCTTGGCCGAGGATGGCAGGTAGATCAGGCCCGAGGCAACGACCTTGCGCACCGTCTCGATGACGCGGGGATAGGCTTCCGACATGAAGGTGCGATAGGCAAGAGCCGCCTCCAGATTGGGCAGCACCGAGCCGTTTGCCCACGGGATCGGATTGTAGGCCATCGCGTTGGAGAAGCTCCAGAACATGTGACGCAATGCAATGACCTCACCAAGCGCGGCCTGATTGCCGCGGAAGGCATCGCCGCCGGTCGCCCGCAAAGCCTTGGCGAGCAGGCCTGCCAGGAAATCCAGTTTGACGGCGAAACGCGTGCAGCCCTGGAAGCAGTAGCCGTGCATGAAGCCGGAAGCGGGATGGAAGGACAGGATTTTCGGCGCATCGCGCAGAACCAGCACGTCCTCCCAAGGGATGAAGACGTTGTCCAGAACCAGGATGGCATCGTTCTCATCGAAGCGGGAAGAGAGCGGGTAGTCGAACGGCGTGCCGACACGATTTGCCGTTTCCTCATAGGAGACGCGGCAGAACATCTTGATGCCGGGCGCATTCATCGGGACGATGAACATCACCGATAGCGACGGGTCTTCCGTAACCGTCGCCGAGCTTTGCGCCAGGAAATTGTAGTGTGTCAGCGCCGAGGACGTCGCGACCACCTTGGCGCCCGAGACATAGATGCCTGCATCGGTTTCCTTGGTGATATGAACGAACACGTCCTTCACCGCGTCGGACGGCTTGTGGCGGTCAATCGGCGGGTTGACGATTGCGTGGTTCATGAAAAGGGCCGCTTCCTGGGCGCGCTTGTGCCAGGCGAGCGCATTGTCCTTGAAGGGACCATACCAGTCGGCATTGGCGCCCAGCGTATTCATCAATGCCGCCTTGTAGTCAGCGGTCCGGCCCATCCATCCATAGGACATTCGGGCCCAGTCGGCGATCGCGCCCTGCTGGGCGACAAGATCAGCGCAGGATTTTGCGACGCGGAAATATTTGTGGGTGTAGCCTCCCGAGCCGGTGTCGGTCGGCGATGTCAACCTTTCCTTGGTCTTTTCCGCATGCAGCGCATCGTAAAGCCTGGCGAGCGAGCGGGCGGAATTGCGCATCGAGGGATGCGCGGTCACGTCCTTGACACGCTCACCATTGATGTACACCTCCCGCCCGTCACGCAGGGATGCCAGATATTCCTCACCGGTGAAGGGCCGCTTGGTATCGGCCCGGAAATTTTCTGATCGCATGTCGTCCTCCCTTGATATGAGACAAATGCTAGTCCTTGCATTCGCCTTCCACCATGGACAGAATGGGGAAATCACTTGTACTTTTTACGGCGGCCAGCATGAACGACATCGTCCCAAATTTCTTTGTCTACGGCGAGCCGGATCGCCCTTTGGAGATCGGGTTTCTTCATGTCGAAACAGTGATGGCGCGAGCAAATCTCCATTCCGGCCAGGTTCGAGCCCATAAACATGATCGGATGATACAGGTCACTTTCTGGACCAACGGCAGCGGATCCTATTTCATAGAAGATCAACGTTTGGACTTTTTGGCGCCTGCCGCCAGCTTCGTGCCGAGCGGCGTCATCCACGGCTTCAACGTCGATCCGCTTGTTTCAGACGCGGTCGTCGTGTCGATCGCAGACAGTCTGCTGCCGTCGATCGCCGGTCAGACGACGCTGCCGCTGGATCGCCCGGTGATGGTAACGGGGCAGGGCGCGGAGGCGCTATGGGAGAGACTTCGGCGGACCATGCAATTGATCCTGGAGGAGTACGCCGAGGGGAGAGGCCAGGCCGATACGATCCTTTCACCATTGGTTGCCGCCATGCTGACCCAGATCGGACGCCTGGCGTCCGACGCGCCGATGCTGGCACAATCGCCACAACGCCTGCTTGCTGGTGACCTTCGACGGCTGATCGACCGGCATTTTCGTGAGAACTGGCCGGTTGCGCGCTACGTTTCGAGCCTCGGCACCACGCCGCATCTTCTTGCCAAGGCCGGGCACATGGCTTTCGGCCAGGGCGTCAAGGACATGATTGCCGAGCGCCGTCTGCTCGAGGCCAAGCGGCTGTTGCTTTTCACCATCCGATCGCTCGAGGACATAGCCTACGAGGTGGGCTTGAAGGATGCCGCTTATTTTTCGCGCTTTTTCCGCGCGCGGACCGGTATGCCGCCCAGTGAATGGCGGCGGCAAAACATAGCTGGTGAGAAGAGTCGGGATGACGACTTCTAGTTAACATGTGAAATATATTGACAGGGCGATCGATCTTCGACACTCTTTCATCTACCGGTCTCAGGTGTTGCCGCCTTTTTGCGCTTGTGGGAGAGCCGCGCGAGACGGACATGTCGTTGACTGACCCTGTTGGGAGGCAGAGTTGGAGCTCTTGAACAATCAGGCCCTGATGCAACACGCATGGGCTACCGTTCCCTATGATCAATGGACCAGTGATCTCCAATCGATCTGCGGCAACTTCAATCCGAAAGCAATGGAGAGCGGCAAGGCCGTAACGGGGGCAGCCCGACGTATCGATGTCTGCGGGATGGAGTTCGCCCATGTTTCCAATGATCTCGATCGCGTCCATCGGGATTGGGATGACATTCGCCGAGACGCCAATGAACACCTTTTTCTCATCATGCAACTGGAAGGGTCCTGTGGTCTCGAGCACGTCGGCCACCAGGCAGTCCTGGATGTCGGTGATTGCATTCTCGTCGACTCGACCCGGCCCACGACATTTCATTTCGGTGGACAGTTCAGTAATCATCTGTCGCTGCATCTGCCACGCCAGATCATGTATGCCGAAAGCCCGATCGATTTCGACATCGCCCGCAAACTCGAGGCCTTTGACCCGATGGCAATGATGCTGCGTGCGCTGGTGGCGAAGATCATGTCCAATTCGGCATCGGATGCAGCGTCTGCCAATCTGCGGCACCTGATGTTCAATGCAACGCGACAGGCCTTCGTCTCAAACGGCGACGCCATGTCCGCTCTCAACGACAGCGCTTCGCGGCGGCTGGAAATGGTCGACATACTGATCGACCGACACCTGACCGAGAGCGATCTCAGCGCCAAGTGGCTGGCGACACGGATCGGGGTATCCATCCGCACGTTGCAGCAGGATTTTCAAGGTATTGGCATGACCTGCACCACGGTCATCCGTGACAAGCGGTTGCGCCTCGTGCGTGAAAAGATCGCGCAGATCAAAGATCAAAGAAGCCCAAGGACGATCGCGGAAGTCGCCTATTCGGCCGGCTTCAATGATATTTCCTATTTCAATCGCAGCTTCAAGGATCTGTTCGACTGCGCGCCGACCGATCTGCTCAGGCCGGTGACATTAACCGCACAATAGTGCGGTTTGAATACTTGATAAGCCGCCGGCCTGTTGCGTTTCAGACCAAGTCGCGGCGCGCTCCTGCCCAAGACGGCTTTCTTCTGGCCCGTCATACTCCTTCCAAAGCTCAGGGAGGAGCCAATCGTGAAGCAGTACAGTCTGTTCATCGGCGGAGCACGCATCGACACCGCAACCTATGCCGACGTTCGCAACCCATCGACCGGCGACATCGTCGGTCAGATGCCGCTGGCGACGCCGGCGGATCTCGACCATGCCGTTGCCGCAGCCTCAGTCGCCTTTCGGACCTGGAGCCAGGTGTCGGAAGAAGAGCGCCAGGCCGCCTGCCGCGCCATTGCCGAAAAGATCGCAGCCAATGGCGAGGAGCTCGCGCGGCTTTTGACGCTGGAGCAGGGCAAGCCTCTCAATGGTCTCGGCTCCCGGTTCGAAATCGGCGGCGCGCTTGCGTGGACACGCCATACGGCAGAGCTGAATCTGCCCATCGAAATCCTGCAGGACGACAATGAGGGCCGTGTCGAATTGCATCGCAAGCCGATTGGCGTCGTCGGTTCGATCACACCCTGGAACTGGCCGGTGATGATCGCTTGCTGGCATATTGTCCCGGCGGTGCGAGCGGGCAATACGGTCATCATCAAGCCCTCGCCGCTGACGCCACTTTCGACCATCCGTCTTGTCGAGATCATGAATGAAGTGCTGCCGCCCGGCGTCGTCAATGTCATCACCGGCGAAAACAGCATCGGTGCAGCACTTTCCGCTCATGACGGCATCGCCAAGATGACCTTCACAGGCTCGACCGAGACCGGCAAGAAGGTCATGGCTTCGGCAGTCGCGACGTTGAAACGCCTGACGCTCGAGCTTGGCGGCAATGATGCCGGTATCGTTCTTCCCGATGCCGATCCTGCGCAGATCGCCGAGGGCCTGTTCTGGGGAGCGTTCATCAACAACGGCCAGACCTGCGCAGCGCTGAAGCGCCTTTACGTGCACGACAGCATTTATGAAGACGTCTGCGCACGGCTTGCCGACTACGCCGGAAGGATCGTGATCGGCGACGGCCTTGACGAAACCAGCATTCTTGGCCCGGTCCAGAACGAAATGCAGTTCAACAAAGTTCGCGAACTTGTCGATGATGCGCGCGCCAACGGAGGCCGAATTCTCGCCGGCGGCACGCCGATCGATCGGCCGGGTTACTTCTATCCGATCACGCTTGTTGCCGACGTCGACCATGGTGTTCGTCTCGTCGACGAAGAGCAGTTCGGGCCGGCACTGCCGATCATTCGCTACACCGATATCGACGAGGTCATCGCCCGCGCCAACACCAATCCCGCCGGGCTTGGCGGCTCTGTCTGGTCGGCGGACGCCGAAAAAGCCAAGCGCTATGCCATGCAGCTCGAATGCGGCTCGGTATGGATCAACAAGCACGGAACGATCCAGCCGAACGCCCCCTTTGGCGGCGTCAAGCAATCGGGCATCGGTGTCGAGTTCGGCGCCGAAGGGCTGAAGGAATTCACCACGATCCAGACGGTGTTGAGCTGAGCCATGGCGAACTTCGACTATATCATCGTCGGTGGCGGATCGTCCGGCTGTGTGCTGGCAAACCGGCTCTCCGAGAACCCTGAAAATAAGGTCCTGCTGATCGAATCCGGTCGGCGTGACACCGACCGCTGGATCCATGTTCCAGCGACCTTCTTTAAGGTTCTCGGCAAGGGTGTCGACATTCACCCCTATGCCTCCGAGCCGGAGAAGGGCCTCAACGGCCGCCCTTGCATTACCCCGCAGGGAAACGTGCTCGGCGGCGGCAGTTCCGTCAATGCGATGATCTACATCCGTGGCCACAAGAACGACTACGATACCTGGTCGCAGATGGGGTGCCACGGCTGGTCCTACGACGATGTGCTGCCGGCTTTCCGATCGCTGGAGAATAACGAGAGCCTCAGTGGCGAATTTCATGGCCAGAGCGGTGGCCTGCACGTCTCGAACCCTCGTCACCGCCATCCGTTGAGTGAAGCCTTCATCCAGGCAGCCACTCAAGTAGGCATTCCCTATAATTCGGACTTCAACGGTGCGGACCAGGAAGGCGTGGGGTTCTATCAGAGTACGACATACCGGGGGCGTCGTTGGAGTTCCGCGCAGGCGTTTCTACGCGACGCGGAGACACGGCCGAACGTCACGATCCTGACCGAACGAAAGGTCGCCCGCATTCTGTTCGAGGGCCGGCGCGCCACGGGCGTCGAGTTGCAGGACGGCACCATATTCAGCGCTTCCAAGGAAATCGCCCTGACGGCAGGTGCGATCGCGACACCCAAGATCCTGCAGCTATCGGGCATCGGCGAGGCCCAGCATCTCCGCTCCCACGGCATCAACGTGGTGGCGGACCTGCCAGGCGTCGGCGCAAACTATCAGGATCATCTTGAAGTGCCGGTTCAAGGTGAAACGCACGAGCCGATCTCCATCCTCGGGCATGACAGCGGGATTCGCGCCGTCGGGCATATGGCGCGCTATCTGCTGTCGCATCGCGGCCTGCTTGCGTCGAACGTCGTCGAATGCGGTGGCTTCGTGGATACGGCCGGCACGGGTCAGCCGGATGTCCAGTTCCATGTCCTGCCGGTTCTTGTGGGCTTCGTCGATCGCGATCCCGAACCCGGCCATGGTCTCAGCATCGGTCCCTGTTACCTCCGGCCGCGCTCGCGCGGTACCATTTGCCTCAGAAGCGCCGATCCGAACGACAGGGCAGATTTCAACGCTAATCTTCTCTCCGAGCCGGCCGACCTAGATACGCTGGTGCGCGGTGTCGAGACAGCGATCCGCATTCTGGATGCGCCAGCGCTTGCGAAGCTTATCAAGCGACGCGTCCTGCCGAAACCCGGGGTCGAAAGTGATCCCGCGGCATTGCGAGACTACATCCGGCAGACGGCCAAGACCGTTTTCCATCCGGCAGGAACGGCACGCATGGGGCGGCCAGACGATCCGATGGCGGTGGTCGGGGCAGATCTGAAGGTGCGCGGCGTCGAGGGTCTGAGGGTATGCGACGCATCGGTGATGCCGACGCTGGTATCGGGCAACACCAACGCGCCGGTGATGATGATTGCCGCGCGTGCCGCCGCCTTCATGACAGGCAAGGCGATTGCCGGCTGACGCAGGAATTCCAAGATGGAAGACGTCCGCGGGGAGTGCGGGCAGCAACGAAAACTGGAGGAGGAAACGATGAGAATAGATATGAGGGGGCTGGCGGTCGGCCTCGGCCTGATGCTTCTTTCGGCAGTCAGTGCTCATGCCGCTGCGTCCTGCGGCGACAACACCGGCAAGGCCGCGACCGGCGAACCGATTGTCATCGGTGCGATCACCGGCAAAACCGGCCCGGACGATTTTTCGAACTCGACAAGGGCCGCCAAGGCCTATTTCGACTGCTTGAACGCCAATGGCGGGATCAAAGGGCGCCCGGTGAAATATCTGGTCGAAGACGATCAGTGGAATCCTGAGACGGCCGCTCAGCTGGCCGCCAAGCTCGTCAACGACGAGAAGGCGGTGCTGATGGTCGGCAATTCGAGCTTTGTCGAATGTGGCGCGAACGCGGATTTTTACAAGAAATCCGGCATTGTCGTCGTCGCTGGCGTCGGCGTTCCTCGCGAGTGCTTCTTTGCCGAGAACTACGCCGCGACGAATGCCGGACCGCGCGTCTCCACGCTGGGCGCCATGGGCTACGCATTGGATCAGCTCAAGGCAAAGTCGGTGGTTTGCATCGGTCCGAACATCCCGAACGTCGGTACATGGTCCTGCGACGGCATTAAGTCTCTGGCCAAGGAAAAAGGCTTCACGGCGGATACGATCCTGATGGATCCCGGTACGGCCGACTCGACCTCGATCATCCTGCAGGCGGCGGCTTCCAAGCCTGATGTCATTATCCTCGGCCTACCCAAGGGCGTCACAATCCCGCTTCTGACCGCGGCCGAAGAACAGGGGCTCAACCAGACCATCAAGTTCCTGAGTGCCGCATCGGCCTACGACCTTTCGGTGCCTGGGACAATCGGCGCAGGCTGGGATGGAAACTTCTATGTCAACATGGAGTTCAACGATCTCGAAGCAGCGACGCCCGACAATCAGAATTGGCTTGCCGTCATGGACAAATATGGCAAGCCTTCCGACCCGCGCGACACGTTCGCCCAGGCCGGATATCTTGCCGCCCGGATTGCCGAGAAGGCACTGATGTCACTTGATCCCAAGGACATCACGCGCAAAAGCACCAGTTCCGCCATCCGGCAGGTCAAGGGCTTTGCCAGCGATATTTTCTGCGCGCCCTGGTACTTCGGCGATGGTCAACCGCGCCACAATGCAAATTCGACAACGCGCATGGCGGTCAGCGAGGGTGGCAAGTGGAAGGTGATTTCCGATTGCGCGCCATCGCCCGATCCGGAGTTGGCCGACATCCGCGCCTTTGAAAAGAGCGCCGGAATAGCTCCGTAAATTGGGGCATTGCGCACATCCCGTGGTCCGAGCCACGGGATACGCTACCCGCCGTCTCTTCGGCCGCACATCGGAATCCGCTCATGACCTTTTTACCATTTCTGATATCGGGTCTCGGAATTGGGGCCGTCTATGCCTTGTCAGGCGTCGGCCTTGTCATCCTCTTTCGGGCAACCGGGGTCCTTAACTTCGCCTTCGGCGCGTTTGGTGCTATCGGCGCTCACTGCGCCTGGCAGCTTCTCGAATGGAAAATGCCGCTTGCCGTCGCCATCCTGGCGGCCGTCGTCGTGTCCACGGCCATCAGCTTCCTTTATGGGCGCATCTTTGCACCCATGCTGTCGCATCGCGATACGGTCGTGCGTGCCGTCGGGACATTGGCGCCGGCACTCGTGCTCATCGCCCTGATGGGGATCATCTGGGGGGAACTGCCGCGTCGCCTGCAGTTTCCGACCGATCAGATGTTCGTTTCCCTCTTCGGCGTTCGTCTGACCTACACGCGCATCATCGCCATCCTGCTTGCCGTCGTCATGGTCGGCGCGATCACGCTGCTGCTCGATCGGACCCGCCTTGGCCTTGACATGCGAGCCCTGGCGAACGACCGGGACCTGAGCGCAATCCTCGGCGTTCGCATCCTCTACACCGAGACGGCGGCTTGGGTCATTACCGGCGTCTTCTCCGGTTTCGCCGGACTGCTGCTCGCCGACCTCGTTCGCCTTCAGGGCACGTTCCTGACGTTGCTGGTCATCCCGGCGATCGCGGCTGCAATTCTCGGCCAGTTGCGCTCGCTGTGGCAAACGGCCGTAGCCGGGCTTCTGATCGGTATTGCCGAAGCTGGGCTCACGCCGGTCGCCTGGATATCGCCCTATCGCGCAGCCGCACCTTTCATTATCGCGCTTGTCGCCGTCACGATCTTGGGGAGTACGGCCAAGGCCGTGTTGAAGGACCGATGATGGCTTCGCAGCAGACGATACAGGCATCACCGGGGCGCGCCTGGGTGGGCCGCTTTCCTAAACAGCTTCTCCATGTTCCCGCGACGATGGCACTGTTTGCCGCCGTGGTCATGTGTTTTGCCAATTCCTACTGGCTGTCGGCCGCAACGTCGGCGGTGGCGCTGTCGCTCTCGGTGGCGGGGCTGGCGATTCTCTATGGGCAGCTCGGTCTCGTCTCGCTTTGCCAATTCGCGCTCGTCGGGGTTGGCGGCTGGGTAACCCTTCGTGTCGGCCACGCCTTTCACCCGCCGTTCGAAGTCAGCCTTCTGGCCGGAGGTATCGTCGCTTCCGTGGTCGGCCTTGCCTTCGGTTTGCCGGCGCTGCGCCTGAGAGGGCTTTATCTTGCCCTTGTCACGCTGATGCTGGCGGGCGCGTTTCAGATCATCATCAGCGCCTGGGGCTTTCCCGACGGCGGCGATGGTTTTCTCGGCCGCGCCGACGGTTCCGGCCGCGCCATGCTGCCACGGCCTGGAATTGCCGAGGGAGCGGTCAGCTACTTTCTCTATGTTTGTCTTGCGGCGACGATCGCTCTGCTGATCGCGCAATGGCATAAGCTGGGGCGACCAGGCCGCGCCTGGGCTCTGATCCGCAAAGGCGAGACGGTCGCCATTGCCAGCGGCGTCAATGTGCTGACCTACAAGGCATGGGCATTCGCGCTCAGCGGCTTCCTCGCTGGTGTCGCCGGTGCACTGCTGGCCGGAAACGTCGGTCAGCTAGACGGCCGCGCCTTCGGTGCCTTCGAGAGCTTGAACCTCTTCGCGCTGGCAATCGTCGGCGGCGTCTACAACTGGTACGGGGCGCTGATAGCCGGGCTGCTGCTGCGGGCGGTGCCGGCATTGCTGACCGATCTCGGCATCGATGGGTATGTGACCATCGGGATTTTCGGTGTTGCGTTGTTCCAGGCATTGGCGACGGCACCGTCCGGCATTGCCGGGCAGATCGCCTCACTGGTCACCCGGCTGCAATTCCGTTGGGCAAAGGAGAGGGCGCGATGATCGCCATCGAAAAACTCGTCGTCCAGTTCGGCGGCGTCAGGCCGATCAATGAACTGACGGCGACACTCGCTGCGCCGATCGCCGGCCTGATTGGCCCGAACGGCGCGGGGAAGACAACCCTGCTCAATGTTCTCTCCGGTTTCGTCAGGCCGGCTCGTGGCAGCGTCGCATTGAATGGCAATCAACTCCTTGACCTTGCCCCGCTGCAGCGCGTTCGCGCCGGCCTTCGCCGGTCTTTCCAGACCGAGCAAGTCGTCGAGGATCTGTCGGTGTCGGGCAATCTCATCGCAATCGCGGATCACGTGATCGCACCACTTCAACGTGCTGCGGCTGTCGATGCAGCTCTTGATTTTGTCGGCCTTCGCACCGTGGCCGACAAGTCGGGCCAGTCGCTCAATCTGTTCCAGCGCCGTCTGGTCGAGCTCGGCAAATGCGTGGTAGGCAATCCAAAACTCATTCTGCTCGATGAGCCCGCGGCCGGCTTGACCGAAGAGGAGGGCGGCATGTTTCGCGAACTCGTATTGCGCATCCCCGCCGAAGTCGGGGCGCAGGTGTTGGTGATCGATCACGACGTCGAGCTCATTCGCGCCATGTGCAGCGAAACGATGGTGCTCGACTATGGAAAACTGCTGGCGCTGGGGCCGACGGAAACCGTGCTTGCCGACCCCAACGTCCGTCGCGCCTATCTGGGGGAATTCTGAGATGGCCGCGATCTCATCCGTGGCCGTCGAAAACCTCGCCGTCGAGCGCGGTGGAAAACGGGTCGTTCACGATGTCTCCTTTGCAATACGGAGCGGAGAAATCACGGCATTGCTGGGCGCCAACGGCGCCGGTAAGTCCAGCATGGTCATGGCGCTCGCTGGCGTCCTGCCTGTCGCTGGCGGCACGATGCGGCTCGACGCGATGTCACTGAACGGGCTTTCGCCCGATCGCATCCGCCGGGCCGGCCTGGCGCTGGTGCCAGAAGGGCATCGGGTGCTCGGTCAACTCTCGGTGGAAGACAACATTCTCGTTGCCGCCCTCGACGGGTCGCCATCCGTCCGCCGCGAGGGGCTCGAAAGGGCCTATGAGATATTTCCCGAACTTGCCCAGCGCAAACGCCAGCTGGCTTCCGATCTCTCAGGGGGGCAGAAGCAGATGGTCGCGATGGCGCAGGCGTTCATCGCCAAGCCCGGCTTCATGGTCGTCGATGAGCTTTCGCTCGGGCTGGCGCCGGCCGTCGTCAAGCGACTGGCGGAAGCGCTGAAGATTGCGGCCCGAAATGGCATCGGCGTGCTTCTGATCGAACAGTTCGCCAATCTTGCGCTCGACCTTGCCGACCACGCGATGGTCATGGAGCGCGGCAGGCTGGTCTATGACGGTGCCTCAGCGACGTTGAAGGCCAATCCCGAAATCCTGCATGGCGCCTATCTCGCCAGCTGATATCAAGGAGAGACGATGACCTTTGCCAACTGTCTTTTTGCCGGCCGCACGGTCGTAATTCCCGGCGGAACATCGGGCATCGGGGCTGCGACGGCCGATCGTTTTGCCGAGCTCGGTGCCTACGTCGTCTGCTGCGGCCTTGGCGCCTCCAGCGGACCGCACAGCGACCGGATCGAAAGCCGGGAAATCAACGTCCTTCAGCCCGGCGCTCTTAACGACTTCTTTGCGACCCTCGAGCAGGTCGATGTCCTTGTAAGCTGCACCGGCGTCAGCCGCGATCGTGACGAATGGAAGAAAGAGAAGTTCGACGAGGTCATCGCAATCAACCTGACGTCCGTCATGGACTGCTGTCGCCTGGGCCGCGGCCGGATGAAATCCGGATCGTCCATCATCAACATCGCCTCCATGTATTCGACGTTCGGCGCCGCCGATCGGCCGGGCTATTCGGCGAGCAAAGGGGCGATCGTTCAATTGACCAAGTCGTTGGCGCAGGAATTCGCGGCGGACAATATTCGCGTCAACGCTGTCGCGCCGGGCTGGATCGAAATGCCACTGAGCCGCGCATTGTTTGCCGATGAAATCGTCTCGACGCCGATCAAGAACCGGATACCGGCGGGGCGATGGGGAGAGGCGGCGGAAGTCGCCGACGCAATCGTCTTCCTGTCGTCCGAGGCAGTACGCTACATAGCCGGCGTCTGCCTGCCGGTCGACGGCGGCTACCAGACCTCATGAGGAGGGCATCATGGAATCGGTTTTCTCATCCGTCGAGGTCGCTAAGGGGAGGGATTTTCCAAGCGTTGCCCGCAGTATATTCGGTAACGTGCGGCTCGATTTTCAACGTGGCGATGAAGAAAAATGCCGGCTGGTGTCGGCAATGCTCGGCACCTGCCGCCTGACGCGGCTGGAGGCGGATACGCATACCGTTTTCGGCGATCGCGTGACCCTCGGCTCGGACAATCCCGACGCCATCAAACTGGTCATCCAGACACATGGCTGCTCCTCCCTCGCTCAAAATGGCCGCAATGTCCCCGTGGGGGCCGACGCGTTCGTCATGTATGATCCAAGCCGTCCCTATACCCTGACCAACAGCACGGCTGTCCGCCTGCTTCTCCTGCAATTGCCACGGCGTGCGCTGCCGGCCGCAGCGGTCACCCGGTTGATGGATCCCTTTGTCGCCATGTCCGAGCATGCTGGAATGCAGCGAATCCTGCTTTCGCTGATGGATTCGACAATCCGTGAGATCGGCGAGTTGGACGACACCGCGCGCGCCAGCCTAGGTCAGACGATGATCGAACTCATTCGCACGATGATCGGCGTCGATCCGCAGCGGGAACGATCAAGCGCCCATTCCCTCGACCTGTTGCGACGGCGTGTGAAGGACTTCGTCTCGGACCAGATTTCGCGGCCAGATCTGGATATCGGCATGATCGCACGCCGTATGGGTTGCTCCGTACGCTATGTCTATCGCGCCTTCGAAGCCGAGGGCACGACACCGGCCGACTATATCTGGAGCTTGCGGCTGGAGAGAGCCGCGGCCCGGCTGCGGGACGCGACGTGCCGTCCGGGCGAGATATCCGAGATTGCCTTTGCACTCGGGTTCTCTTCGAGCGCGCATTTCTCCCGGGCCTTTCGTAGCCGCTACGCGCTTTCACCGTCCAAATGGCGAAAGGTCGGCGCCGCGTGAATTTTTGGCAGGCAGCGCCCCACGCGTTCACCGCATTGCTTCGGCCACACGCAGCGTGTCGGTGAATTGTTCGAAGCGCCGAATCTTGTCGTCTGCGACGCCCCAGACGTGAACGACACGTGCCTTGAAGGACTTGCCGGTCTGCCTGTGAGTCCCGGCATAATCGCCGATGCCGATCACGTCGCTGCCTGCATCCAGCAGGCGCTCCAGGGTGAAGGTGTATCCGTCGAAGGCTTCTCCGAGTGCAGCGAAGACGTTTTTGACGACCTCTTGCGGGCCGACATAGGTGCCGGCGCAGGGAAAGCCATCCATTTCCGTCCATCGGCAATCCGCGGCGATGTCGGCAAGCATGCCGTCCACATCCCGGCGCGCGTTTGCGTCGTAGTGTGCCTTCACGATCTCATAAGCTGTGCGCATCATTCTGCCTTTCAAACGGGTTCCTGCCCGGGAAGATAATAGGTCATCGACGCCTTGCGGATGAAGGCGCCGGCCGGGCTGTTCTGGATACGGCCATCGCCAGTGATGCCAAGGAACTTGCCGGTCGAACGCATATCTTTGAAATCGTAGAAGAATGTCGATGCCACGGCGATCTTGAATTCCCGGAAGGTGAAAATGTACTGGTCGTCATCGAACTTATAGGTGGTCGTCAGGTCGACGTCGCCGTGCCCGCGTTGCACGCCGACGAGGCATTGCCAGGCATAGCGTTGCGACGACAGATAGGTATGTTCGTAGACGTGGTTCGGGCTGTAGGTAAAATGCGCCCTCAGCCCGATCAGATCGCGGCTTTCGGCCGGCGCCGGTCCGCTTGCTGCACCGCCTTCGACAATGCCGGGCCGAAAAATCTGCGCCACCTGCGGCTCTCCGATGGATTGCTCCTTTTCGCGCACGATCGAATAGATCGAGAGAACGCGGCGGCGGGAAACGTTCAGGATCAAGGTCTCGGCTTCTTTCGGTCGACCCGCGAAAATGACTTCGACGAAGAAGGTGTCGGGCGCAACCTCGATGACTTCGACCTTGTCCGTTGCGCTGTCATCGCCGTCCGACCATTGCACATTGTCATCGTGGAAGGTGAGTTCGAGCTTGCGGCCATCGTCAAAAACGATCTTGTGGGATGAGCCGGAAAGGGCATTCGTCGCCGGCAGACGGTTCGCGTCGATCCCGTATGCGAATTGATCGTAGGTTTTCCAGTCTTTCGGATTCTGGTTCATTATTGTCTCCTCCTCAGGTGAATGCGAGCGTGGGCAGATCGACGGTCCCGGCTCCGCCGTCGACGGTCAGGATGGCACCGTTGACCATCGCGGCTTCCGCCGAGGCCAGGAAGCAGACGGCATTGGCGACATCTTCAGGCGTTGCTGGGCGGCCAAGCGGCACGTCTTTCGTCACCAGGGCATAAGCGTCCTCGATGCTCGTCAGTTTGAATTTTTCCATGATGAATTCCATCTGCTCGTCGGCCATCGCCGTCGTCACCCAGCCGGGGCAGACGGTGTTGGTCCTCACGCCGAGGCGGCCGTAGTCCCGAGCCAGCGATTTCGCCAAGCCAATACAAGCGTGTTTCATGGTGACGTAGCCTGCGGCATCCGGACCGGCAAAAAGCCCTGCAATCGAGGCGAGCACGACGATATTGCCTTTGCTCTTGATCAAATGCGGCAGCGCTTCGCGCGCACTGACGAAGGCCGTGTTGAGGTTGAGCCTGGTCGCCAGATCCCAAGTCTCGTCCGACATGTTGACAGTAGGGCCGACACCATGGCCGCCGGCATTGGCCACGAGAATATCCAGGTTGCCGAACTGCTCGGCGACGGCAAGGGCGGCAGCTTTCATGCTGGCGCCGTCGGCTGCATCTGCGACAAACACCGTGGCTCCGATCTCTTCGGCAACTGCGTGGAGTGGATCGGGACGTCGCCCCACTAGCGTTACATTCCCACCCTCCAATCGAATCCGCCGGGCGATCGCCGCACCGATTCCCGTCCCCCCGCCCGTGATCAGGGCGGTCTTGTTCTTGAAGCGCATGATGTCTCCTCTCAAATTGAGATTATCATGGCGGAAAGTGGAGGCGCCGTCGTGTCCAGGTCTGCAGTTAGTTTTGACCGAGCGTGCACAGACCGAGATTGCTGACCTGCATGGCGGAGGCGCTCGCGCTGATATCAAAGCACAAGCTTGAGGCTCGGTCTTGCGACGATCCTCTAGGATAGTTCATGCCTTAAAGAGCATGTTTTTGTTCGGCAGTGTTGGCCGCCTCGGGTTCTGCCCGCCACGTCGGGGAAGCACTTCTAGACTGCAAAGTCGGCCGCGACACCGAAATCTTCATCGTGACTCAAAAGCCGCGGCTGTTTCGGCCCACTCAGCAACGTATTCGATCAACCAACCTAGCCCTATGCCGCTCGCAGCACGAAGCTTCGCGACGGTGAAACGCAGTCTGTCGCAGGACACCCCGTTAACTCGCGGAACGATGCGGGCGGACCGTATTCGAGGTCCTCGATCAAAATCCTTGAGTCAGCAGCCTACGAATCTTGAGTACCGCACTGTCAGGAGTGGTCAAAACTCTCTTGCCGGTTGCCGCAATGACCGCCGGCGCCGCTCGTGCGAGGCTGAATTGAACGAGTGCAATAAGGTGCAGTCGACGAGACGAAGCGCTGCATCAACCACAATTTGAACATGCGCTTCACCATCCCCGCGGTCGAGGGCTGCAAGCGCTCCGTCAGCGTAAGCCGTTTTCAAACGAACCGATGATGGAAATTCACCTGGAAGCGTCTGCAGCGTCGGGGCAAAAGTAGCAATGAGTCCAATCCGTTGTCCGGCTTTGCTTGCGTCGTCGATCATGGCTTCATTGGGCTTAAGCACGGGAAGCGAGGCGAGCTCCGCCGCGGCCCGAGCAATGCATGGTCCGAATGCCGAGCAAGTAAAACAGAATAGCGTCCGTCTGGCAGGTGACAGCATAGCGCGATAACGCTAGAAACCTATCGAACATCGAAGGCGTTACCCATCCATCCAGCTTAAGATCGCTCGATAGTGACTCATGAGCAGATTTCTGAGCCTGGCCTGCGGCCAATGACGTGCGAAAGCCTCTTCGATAGGCGGCGCAGAATGGCGCAGGGCATGAATGAGGGTTATCTGCATTGGTCTCACCTGGACGTGATGTCTGAAGTCGACGGCAACTGGTCTGTCGCCAAGGGCCTCGCTATGGATTCCGCGTCCAGATCCAGGGGCCACATGCTGCCGATCTCATGAAGGAGGTGACGAAGGGAACCTTGCCGGAGATCAAATTCTTCTCGGTTGGCGAGTTTCAGATCGTTGGAGAGATGGTGCGTGCCTTCAGGCATGGCATGCCGGAAACCCCAGAGTTTGAAATCTACGGAAAAATGGGACGACCATCAGGACGTTCGCCGCGGTCGAGCGTGCCGGAGCACATTTCGGCTTTCGGAAAATTGCAGCGCTCGCTTATCCTACCAGCGCCCGGGAATCGGCTTGGCTGCCGATGCCGGTGCCTGCCATCTATTAGGGCGAGAACATGAAGCCCTATCCGGAGTGGCTCTCGCCGTACCACCTTGATCGCATCGGTTGGCTGGGCGGAAGCTTTGTGTCGAGTGATACCATTATGTCGACCTGTTCGAACTTGGGTATGGTTCCCTGATAGACTACGATCATGACTTTGTAGGACGTGACGCTTTGATTGAGAAAGCAAAATTCCCGATCCAAAAAAGGTCACGCTTGTCTGGAACAATGACCATGTCGTGCACGTGGGGCGGACCGCGCTTTTCCCAAAGGGCAGGAGGTGCCGCTACATCGACACCCCCAATTAACGACATTCCCATCGGACGCGGTCTTGAAAAACGGTTCTCCCGCCGGGGTTTCCCAATGGTGCGGCTATACGGCCACGCTCAGGCCTTCTTTTCCCTTGCGCTCGTTGACATCGCCTACAGCACACTGCGATCCGCGTGACGGTCGCGCCGGCACCATTTTGCCGCCGCCGGTCGGGCGACGGCACAGTTGGAGCAAATCAGCTCGTGAACGTGAACTGCTGCGGCAGGGCCGGGCCGGGATTCGGCCAGGACCAGCTGTCCGGCTGTTTCTCCGGAACGTTGCGCAGATTGTTGCGAATGATGCCGAAGCTGCCAACAGCGAGGCAAACACCTACCGTTTCAAAACTATCGGCGCACAAGTCGAAGATTTGCTTCATAGTCGCGCCTCGCTTGTCGAGGTTGGCGGTGGCACGAGCCTCGTCAAAGAGCTTCATGCGCTTCTTCTGGCTTTCCGGGGGCTCTTCGCCCTTGGTGCCATTGGACGTGTACCAGAGCGTCCACGGAATGGCGTAGCGTGATCCCTGGGGATGGAAAGCAAAATAATCGCGTGGATCTAGCATCGGGTCAAGACCGCCGGCTCCTGACCAGACCTGTGCATCGTGCGCATTGTCGTCGCCCCGGGTATAGTAGAGCGCGCGCTCCATCGTATTGATCTTTATGTCGATACCGATCGCCAGCCAATGAGACTTCACGAGCTCGAGTGCATCCACCAGATCTGGATTGAGCGTCGGGATAACGTCGATCGCGAAGAACAGCGGCTGACCATCGGCCCGCAGTCGGATACCGTTCGCCGTTTTTTTGTTGAGTCCGATTTGATCGAGAAGCGAACTCGCCTTCTCCGGATCGAATTCCGTGAACTGGCGAGAAAGCCGCTCATGATGCCAAGGATGGCCTGGGCGCGGTCCGGTCTGATAAGGCTCACTTTGGCCGAAGTAGACAATGTCAATAATTTCCTGGCGATTGATGCCCATCGAAAGGGCTTGCCGGAAAATTTTGTCCCCGAAGATCTTGCGCATGGCCGGGTCTTTATGTGTCATGTTCAAGTAAATTTGGCACTGTTGAGCTGACGATGGCTCTAGCGCCATCAGGCGATAATCGCCCTTCTTCATGTTCTGCGACAGTGTCGGCTTGTTCGCGAGCGAGTTTATATGACGCTCCTGAATGTCGATCTTGCCGGAAATGACGTTGAGCATCAGCGACTCGACGTCCTGCGAGATGCTGAAATTCAGGTCGTCGATGTACGGCAGTTGGTTGCCTTCGGTATCAACCTGCCAGAAGTAGGGATTACGCGTCATGACCACCCGGGTCGCTCCGCCCGAATAGGGCTCTTTGACAACCCATGGATCAAGGGTAGGCTTCTCGATGTTGCCCCAGCGAGATGGGATTTCGGTATCACCGCACCTGGCGCGGAAGAGGTCCGGCCAGCTCGATGAACCGGCCGCTTTCACGTCCGCGTCGAGGTTCGGGTTGTACTTCGGCAGGAACTTGCTGCAGTAGTGCTTGGCGAACAATGTGGGCTGCTGGCCGAGCGGCGTGGCGAGAGTTTCCAGATAGAGCGCGTTGGCTGCGGCAAACGTGAACTTGACGGTATAGTCGTCGATCTTTTCGACCACGACCGGCTTGCCGGCCACGGAAATCTGCGCCGGCGTCGAGCTGTAGAGTTCCTTGTTCTTGACGACATCTTCGATTGCGAACACCACGTCGTCGGCCGTGAACGGATGGCCGTCCGACCACTTCACGCCCTTCAAGAGGTAGAAGGTGAACTGCGAGGCATCCGCATTGACTTCCCACCTCTCCGCGAGATTCGGCAGAGCTTGCGTGAAGTCCATGTTCCAGCGCACCAGGCCCTGGTTGCCGACCATGCGCAGGATGCCGTTATGGTCAGACGAACCGCGAAGGCCGCGCCGCAGCGTGCCGCCGTAGGTGCCTATCTTTTCCCAGGGTTTTACGACCATCGGGTTCTTCGGAAGACGTTCGGCAAGCGGCGGAAGCTTGCCGTCCTTGACGAGGGCCGCAAGCTGCGGCGCCTCCTTGGTCGCAGCCGCGCTGGCGCTGCCGCCCGCAACTGACAGGGCAACCGCCCCGCCAACGCCTGCGAGGAATGTTCGGCGGGTAACGCCGGAAGACATATTTTCGTCGTCGCGCATTTGATCTCCTCCCAGATGTAAATACGAGCCTGCAAAGCAGGACATAAAACTGTTTCGAGCTGCACGGCCTCCGTTGCTCCCCCAACGGCGGCCGATCCTATTGGGTCGCAAACCTCGGCATATCCGAACCCATTCGGGCTCTCTTCGGCCAATTGCGGACAGATGTCTACCTGATCAAGAACGCAACCAACGATTAGGAATTAATTTGGACAACAATTGCCATATTTCGACATGTTCGGCAAGTCAATGCTCGCTTGCCCCGAGCAGGTCGGGCATTTGTCCCGGGGATAACCGTGCTGCGACCGGGGAGACAGGCTCACCGTACCGTTTCAAAAGTGTCGATTTTGACCGGAGACCAAGGCTCAGGCCTAGTGGCTGGATTCGTCCATGATCAGTTCGCCGACGTCGGGCGCGATCGCTTCCCAACGTTGTGGACGATCCGACACCGGAGCGCCTGACGGCGCGATCCCTGACGAATCAGTTCGAGGTGCCGTGCCGCAACCCGAAGATGGCACTCCATTTAGCGTGAGACAGTTTTCGAGTTCGTAATCCAGATGCCTCCCGGTTTCAAATCCAGCGCCGGGGCGACGTGACGCTCAGTTTGTCTCTAGCGCCATTAACGGAAGTTTCCAGAACTAGGATTTAGGCAGAGTCACGTGGACTACGCGTTCGATGCTTCCTTCCCCTTAATCAAGATCGATAGTCGTTCACCCATCTTTTCTCCTGGTTCTAAAATCAGCAACCCGGCGGCCGCGTGATCGTGCGAGGGAAGAGACAATGCACCGGCTAGATGAGAAACGGGCTCAAGACAGGCGTAACCTGCCGTGCGATGAAAGACGAGATAGTCGAGCGATGGACCGCTTGAAAGTGTCGTGATCTTGTCGCCAGCAACGATTGTCGCCTGTGACCACTCTGAGAGGTGGTTGGTTATGGCTTCATGCGCGAGCGGAACTCGAGTCATTTGCCGGGGTTGCTCAAGGATAGGAAGATCCCCGGTTGGGGGCACCCACAGCTTCGCAGCATCACACAGAATAGTGTCGTCCAGAGAAGCGACAAAGTAAGGATGCCAGCCGATCCCCGCTGGGAAGGAACTTGGCGACCGATTTGTGAGCGTAAGCTCGACATCTAGCCGCTCCTCGCTAATCGCGAAACGCTGCGAAGCGTGAAAGTCGAACGGCCAATCTTGATCTGCCGTATAATCCAACTCCATTGTCAGCGCATGAGGTGACTTTTGTTCAACCCGCCAGCGTCGCCTTTGCCCTGGGCCGTGCATGGCGTCCGGGTATCGATTTGGATTGCGTTCAAGTTCGAACCGCCGTCCGTCATGGGTAAGAATCGCACCAGTCAGCCGCCCATGGTATGGAAAAAGCGGAAAGGCGCCGGCCTTCGGCCAATCAAGGGGATCGAATGGCCCCTCGGCCATTGGTACCACAACCTCTCCGTATTCCCGGTGCGATAGGCGGGTCAGCCGCCCTCCGCTCTCAGGACTGAAAAAGGCCTCGAAAGGACCGCTTTTGATCATCACGCTCATCAAGAGAGATCCTGCGAGGAGCAAGGCAGAGTTCGCCTCCTTCGCCCGCAAAAGTGTGTATCAGGTCTGGTTTTGCTCCGAGCCGCTCGGCCGGCTGTGGGTGCCCCCTACCGACCGGCGTGTGCGAACGGTACCGTCATGGTCGATCGAACAGAAGCGGCCGCCTTGGAATTTTCCAGCAATGTGCGAGTTCTGCGGCGAGGATGACTGAATATTGGCTGACTGGGTGAAATCGCTTCCACGGTCGAGGGGACGATATCCAAGTTCATAGGCTCGGGCATTGTCCCACCACTCATATGGGGTTTGCGAAACGCCGTACACCGCGGTGCAATCGATGCCTGGTTCTTCAAGACCGATGACAACAAGCTGGGCGAGATCGCGGGCGCTGATCCAGGTTGCGCGGCTCCGGTCATCACTTCGCGGATCTTCTGGATCGATCGATGCATTGGCGATCCTGATTATGAAGCTCTCGATACCAAATTTTTCAAAATAGAGACCGGCCTCAAGCTCGTTCCAGCACTTTCCCAGAGCATAGAAGCTATCAGGCCGCATTGGCCCATCGGGCGAGACTATTTGATCCCTGGGGTAGAATCCGGTCACGTGGTTGCTTGAACCAAGGATGATCCGCGATATCCCTAGACGTCTAGCGGCCTCGTAAACGTTGTGCGTTCCCAGCACGTTGACGCGGATAATTTCCTCTATTGGCCTTTCGCCAGGAAAGCCCGCCAAATGAATAATGGCTTCGACTCCCTGTAGAGCGTCCGTGGTGGAGGCCTGATCGCAGATATCCAATTGGGACCAGCTTTCGTTTTCACTCAGGGCACCTGGATCGACTAGGTCGAGTATGCGGAGTGACCGAACTCTGCCTCGAAGGGCGTGGCGTAGCCGCTGGCCGACCCTTCCCGATCCGCCGATCAATGCTACCATCTTGTTCGAGGAGATTATTCCTCGATCTGGCGCAGGATCTGCGTCAGATGGAATCTTGTCTCGAACCGGCATACGTCAAACTCCCTCGAACATCCGCTGACGTGCGTTCAGGATGTGCTGCTGCATCGCCCGCCCGGCGCCGCTCTGGTCACGCTGCCGGATTGCTTCGAAAATTGCATCGTGCTCCTGTTGGACGGAACGAAGCCGCTCAGGTGTTCGCATCAGACTTAGCTGACGCGTTATATTCATCCCGGTGGCGATATGGGACGCAAGTGAAACTTGGATTGATATATAGTATTGGTTGCGTGTTGCCTGCGCTACTGCCTCGTGAAACAGTCGATCTTCCTCGATGCCGACCGTCCCATTTAAGAGGCATTTTTCAAGAAGGTCGAGCGCATCTTTCATTCGTTGAAGATCTTCGTCCTGCCACTTCTCGGCAGCAAGCACGGCCGCTGCAGCTTCGTGCCCCGCCCGGAACTCAAAGCACCGCTGCACGTCCGCCAAGGACCCGACTTGCGCAAAACGGAGCACCGCCATGTCGGGTTTGCGCGTCACATATGATCCGGAGCCTTGTCGCGATACGATAACGCCATCTTCTCGAAGCCTCCCGAGAGCTTCTCTGACGACGGTTCGCGAAACTGCAAACCGATCCGACAGGTCGGTTTCTGAAGGAAGCCGGCTATTAATGATGAGATCGCCCCGCGCGATCAAGCCGACGATGCCATCGTACACAACATCGCTCAACCGGTCTGGCGATGTGCTCGCTCGAAGAGGAAAATATAGATTCGTGTCATTCATCTGTTCCACCTCAGCTTTTGGCGCCCGCGACGGCATCTCTTTTGTCCTTCATCCGCTGCACATGGGGCAGTTCCCACACTGAGGTCCGATCTTCTGATGTACCTAACACAGAACGATAAAATTCCTCACCGTGTATACGACCTTGCACAAACATTTACAACTTTGGCAGAATTATCCAGTCTCAATCTAGGGACGCCAGCAGGATCTGAAATGCCGGCTGACGCCGATGAATATGACGCCATAATGTGTCCGAATATGCCTAATCCTGTTGACTCCTGTCAATAGCTGTTATACCGATTTCAGCTTGTTGGCTGGTCAGGATACCCTCTGGCGCTCAGCGGCACCGTTTCGAGGCGTTTCATTTTGTCGATCCCAATCCCGCTGACCCACGCTTGGTCGAGAAGCCCGCGAAGCTTGGCGAGGCCCAACCGGGATGCCTGTCGGGCCAACCCCGAAATGAACGCGCACCAGCTAAGGTGCTTAAGACAAAGGGTAACAAGATGAAAATCACTGATATTAAGACCTATCTTATGCAGGTTGGTGCTCGGCCGGGCTTGCCCGGAGCGTCGCCAACCGGCGTTGCAGGTGAAGCTGATTTTCGGGGTTCACGGAACTGGTTGTTCGTAAAAATCGAAACTGATGAAGGCGTCTCTGGTATTGGGGAGTGCTCGGGTTGGCCCCGCGTGGTCCAAACGGCCGTGCTGGACTACAGGACTATTCTCCTCGGTGAGGATCCCCGTGACATCGATCGACTGTGGCACCGAATGTTCGTGGGCTCGATGGGTCATGGCATGCTTGGGACTGTCGGCGGCGGTGCATTGACCGGTATTGAGATGGCGCTTTGGGACATCAAGGGCAAGGTCCTGGGGCAGCCAATTTGGAACCTCCTCGGTGGTCGTTTCCGCGACAAGATTGGCGTTTACGGACACGCCAAGACGCCCGAGCGCGCCCGCGAGCTTCTGGATCGTGGATACAAGGCAGTAAAGGTCGGTTTCACCGGAGCCGTCGAATTCGATAAAGTTGCTGCGGTTCGCGAAGCTGTCGGCCCCAAGATCGATGTCATGGTTGATGCGCATGGTCCGTCATGGATGACTGCGCAAGATGCGATTACAGTCGGCCGCCAACTGGAGCCATTGGGTCTCCTGTTCCTGGAGGATCCGGTAGCCCCGGAAAACCTGGATGCTTTGCAACGAGTTCGCGACGCGGTGAATGTGCCGCTGGCCGCGGGCGAGCGGGTAAGCAACATATGGGGTGTTCGCCCCTATATCGAGCGCGAGCTGGTCGATGTTATACAGCCTGATACTGGTCGCGCTGGTGGCATCACACAGATGCGAAAGATGGCCGCCATGGCCGAAGCCCACTACATCAGTGTGGCCCCCCATTCTGGCTCCCTTGGTCCCGTGGCCGAGTTTGCGGCCCTGCATGTAATGGCGACAATACCAAATGCATTAATGCTTGAACGGGTTGAGATCGATTGGCCTGGCCGGTACGAGGTTGTTACGCCAGTACTCAAGGCCGTGGACGGGTTCCTCCCTGTGCCCAACGCGCCGGGCCTGGGCGTCGAACTCGTTGAAGAGGAGATCATCAAATACCCTAGTCGTCGCAATATCGGAGACATGCCCGCTGACGATGGCCGCGCGTACGAGATCGGTACAGCTTCCGAATGTGTGTATTTCCAGCCCCGGCTCCAGCGCCAAGCCCGACTGAGATTGACGAGTTCTGACACCTGATAAGCCCGATATGCGTGCCCAAGATTCAGGATCTTAAAAGCACCCATCGAAGCAAGCACGCGCTTCGGTTCCTTTTACAATGTCAGAGAGACCGTCAGGCAGATCATCGTTACCCCTTGGAGCGTCTGTGAGAGTGATAGATTCAAACGTGCGCATTGATCGTCCCGAGGTCGAGCACATCATTGACTTCCCAATAGGGGCGGGGGAGGGGCCGCTGTGGAGTGCCGACGAAGGGGCATTGTACTTCATCGATATCCGCGGGCCGGCCCTTTTTCGACTGAGCCTCGGAGATCGGCAACTAAACCATTGGCAGATGCCATCAACAATTGGCGGTTTCGGCTTATGTCTCGACGACAGGATCATTGTCGCCCTGCGAAATGGCGTGCATTTCTTCGATCCGAAGTCTGGCGAGTTTGAGTTCATTTGCCATCCGGAAAAAGATCGGCCGACCAATAGGTTAAACGATGCGAAGGTCTCCCCCGACGGCCGTTTTTTTGTCGGGAGCATGGACACCAGGAACCCGAAAGAACCGGTAGCATCTTTGTTCAGAATCGATCCTGACGGATCGGTAAATCGTGTTTTGGACGAACTCCTTGTCTCAAACGGCCTTGCTTGGTCGCCCGATGGACGAACAATGTACCACTCGGATAGTCGAGGCTGCTATGTTCAGACGTTTGACTACGACCTCGGTTCCGGTGGGATCAGCAATCGCCGGCAACTTATCCAGCTGGACGATGCTGACGGCAGGCCGGACGGCGCTGCATGTGACATCGACGGATTTTACTGGTCTGCTGGTGTCACTGCAGGATGTTTAAACCGCATCGCACCGGATGGTCGCCTTGATCGAAAGATTATTCTTCCGATTCCCGCTCCGAGCATGCCTTGCTTTGGCGGCCCCGACCTGAAGACCATGTTCGTCACTTCGCTTACCTTAGGGGACAGTCCAGGGGTCGCCGGGACGGTGATCGCCTTTCCAGTCGATGTACCGGGCGCGCCAATAGCCAAATTCGGGCTGCAGTCGAGCAGAGGACCAGAACCCCAAGCTGTGTGAAGGGGCTTCTCCCCTTACGAAAAAACTCATCCCCGGCACCGGGGGAAGTTGTTTGCACTTGCATTTTGTTGTCGAACAGATAACATCAATTTGGATGACGTGCCTTTCGCTAGGAGAATGGCCGCTTTCCAATCAATGGGAGGACTAACGAGAGATGCAACAGTCAGCGGCCGAACCTAGCTTGTCGACTCGTCGTGAGATCAAGTCTGTTCTGGCTACCGTGCCTTACAGCCCAGAAGAATTGCAGGAATTGAAAAGCGCAGTAGACGCAGCGGATTTCATTCACTGCTCGCCGACCGACGATCGCACTATCTCTCGCGCTCTACAGACGGTTGATGTCGCGATCATCGCCGGTGATTTGGACGAGCGGTTTGTTTCCGCCCCAAACCTCAAATGGGTGCATTGCGATCATTCTGGCCTTACGAAGTCAGCCCGCCCAGAGATCTTTGAAAGAGGCCTTCTGGTCACGGGCTCAGCCGGGAGATCGGCTGCAGCCCTTGCACAACATGCTTTCTATTTCGCGCTCGCGCTAACTTACGATGCCAAACAGCTCATTGCCAAGCAAGCCGAACACGCGTGGCGCGCGATTCCAGGCTATGAAGACAAGCTAGGGCTTGCAGGGAAAACCCTGGGAATCGTCGGGTACGGTCAGACTGGTGCCGAAATGGCGGCTCTCGGCAAAGCATTCCAAATGCGAGTGATTGCCTACAATCGCAGTGTTGTAACGTCGCCAACCAATGTCGATTTGATGCTGTGCACTGAACGTGGTGAAAGCATCGACGCTTTGGTCGATCAATCCGATATCATCATGTTGGCTACCCAACTTACTGATGTCACGTACCATATGTTTGGCACTGTGCAATTTTCTCGAATGAAAGACACGGCATTCATTATCAACATGGCGCGCGGTCCTGTGATCGATGAAGTTGCTTTGATCAAGGCACTTGAGGCAGGTGAGATTGCAGGGGCCGGTTTGGATGTTTTTACCAAAGAGCCTTTACCCGGCGACTCACCGTTATGGGATCAGCCGAACGTATTGGTGACGCCACATATGACGCCGGGGCTGCCCGACAAGCGGCGGCGTTCAATCAACATGATCTTGGAGAATATTCGCCGGTACCGCGACGGGAAGTCATTGCTCAACGCACTGTCGGAGAAAGACGTTTTCACGCCGAAAGCGTGAGGAGAAGGCTCATCTAAGCGCCGCGTCCGCGGTTGCCCGCTTAACATCAGGGAGGATGTAATGAAGCACGGTAAATTCTTGTCAGCAATAGGTGTCGCCAGTATCGCGGCGACCTTCACCACACTGCCGACCCTCGCAGAGACGTCGAACAAAGCCATCACCGTGGTTCTTGCGGTGGAGTTGGACTCACTCGACCCATGCGACACACAACCGGCGCAAAACGCAAACATTACCCGGGGGAACATCTTTGAATCGTTGACCCACGTAAACCCAACGCAAGGGAAGGTCGAGCCTCTCCTGGCCGAGTCGTGGAAACAGACGAGCGACCTTGTTTGGGAATTTAAACTGAAAAAGGGCGTTAAATTTCACGACGGAACTGATTTTACCGCCGCTGCCGCCGCCGCTAACATCATGCGAACGCAAGGTGGGGCGGACTACCCGGGATTGGCTTGCCTGAACAGCGGCCAAATTCCAGATCCCGTCA
Organism: Neorhizobium tomejilense; assembly: GCF_964254135.1. Classification (NCBI taxonomy): domain Bacteria; kingdom Pseudomonadati; phylum Pseudomonadota; class Alphaproteobacteria; order Hyphomicrobiales; family Rhizobiaceae; genus Neorhizobium; species Neorhizobium tomejilense. The sequence continues at coordinate 1,444,998 of NZ_CAXUSO020000002.1, read as the reverse complement.
AAGCTGAGGCCGTTGACGACCTAACTCTACGGGTGACGACAAAGGTTTTAGATCCAATCCTTCCGCTGCGCCTCTCCTACATCGACATAGGTGATCTCGCCAGCCAAAAGAAGGCCGCAAAGGTTCTTAACCCCTCCGGTACCGGCCCTTACAAGTTCGTCAGCAGGAAGCAGGGCGAATCCGTCAAGTTAACCCGTTTTGATGGGTATTGGGGAAGTGCCCCGCAGATCAAAGACGTCACCTACATCGTCCGCAAGGAGCCGTCCGTCAGAGCCAGCATGGTTGAGACAGGAGAGGCCAACATTGCGCTCAGCATCCAAGCACAGGACGCGACCGACGACGATCGCACCGTAACCTTTAAGGACAACCGCATCTTCGTGATGCGCCCCAACACCCACAAGGAACCGTTTATCGACCCAAGAGTTCGTCAAGCTCTTTCATACGCGGTCGACCGTGACACGATTGTTCCAGCAATTCTTGGGATGACCGGAGCGCCTTACTACCAGATGCTAGGCCCCCAGGTGAACGGGTTCATTCCGGGCTACAACGAAAACGATGCGATGAAGTTCGACCCTGCCAAGGCGAAGGTGCTCATCGCAGCGGCCAAGGCAGACGGGCACCCCGTTGAGACCTCTTTCGACATCATCACGCGACCGGATATCCTTCCCGACGGCGGCGAACTGGTGCAGGCGATCGCGCAAAACCTGAAGGAAGTGGGCCTCAATGCCAACATCAAGAGCATGGAGAATACGGCTTGGCGCGAATTTTTGCGGCAGCCGTTCCCGCCGGAACAGCGCCCAACGCTCCAAATGATCTCGCACGACAATACCTCGGGCGATGCTAGCTTCAGCTATCCCAAGTATATTACGTGCAAGGGCATCAACTCCGCCATCTGTAACCCTGAGCTGGATAAATTGGTTGCGGGAGCCGAGGTCGCGGCTGGCGACAAGAGAGCAGAGCTCTACCAAGCGGCATCCAAGCTGCTTCTCAAAGAAGCCGGGATGATCGGGATTGCAGAGCAGATTCGATTGATCATGCTCGGTGAAGGCGTTCACTATCAGCCGAACCCGCTTTCTGGCCTCGAGGTGCGAATTGCGGACGTTCGCCTCGATAACTGATTACTACTGCCAAATGCGGGAGTCAGGTTGTGACCGGCTCCCGCAGCAGAGGACAATATAACATGTTGACGTTCTTAGGTCGGCGGCTCATCTCGGGGCTTGTAACGCTTCTCGGCGTGGTCGTAGTCGTCTTTTTTCTGTCCAGACTGACTGGTTCGCCAATCGATCTCTTCTTCCCGGAAGGGGCCGAACCTGCGCAGATCGAAGCTTTCAACCGCGCGTATGGCCTCGACAAGTCTCTCATCCAACAATTCTGGATATTCCTTGGCAATATCGCACAAGGCGATTTCGGTACCTCGATCTGGCAGCAGCGGCCAGCAATGGAGGCTGCCCTGACCGAGATGCCGATGACCTTACTGCTGGCAGGGTTAGCCATGACTATCTCGATCCTCGTCGCCTTGGTGCTCGGTTCTTTAGCCGCGGTTTATCGCTTTCGAACGATCGATCGCGTTATCACGATTGTTTCCCTTGTGACCAGCAGCATGCCCCACTTCTGGTTTGCTCTTGTCGGGATTCTGATATTTGCCGTTCAGCTTCGACTTCTGCCGACTTCAGGAAGCAACAGCTGGCAATCGTGGATCTTACCTTTGGCAACAGTCAGTATTGGACCGATAGGTGTCCTCACCCAAGTTGTTCGCGGTGCCATGATCGATGTGCTTTCCTCCGGATACATTCGCAACGCCAGAGCGCGGGGTTTCGGGGGACGTCGCATCGTCTACAGGCACGCGCTTCGCAATGCCGCATTGCCCATCATTTCTGTCGCCGGCGACATAGCCGCGGGTATGGTCAACGGCGCGGTTATCGTCGGCGTGGTTTTCGCATTTCCAGGTATCGGGAAATTAATCGTTGGGGCAATCCTCAACCGAGACTTCCCTGTCCTGGAAGCAAGCGTGGCAGTTATCGGGGTCTCGGTGATCATCCTGAATCTTCTGATCGACGTCATCTGCATGATCGTCGATCCGCGCATCAGGCTGGGTTGAGGGAGTAAGGATTTTGCAAACTACTGTTCCCTCAACGACTGGAAACAGGCTTTCGCGGTGGCGTACATCTCCCAAATGGCAGATGTTCGTCTCATCGCCTCTAGCAGTTGCCTCGGCATTATGGCTCTTGTTGGTGGTTGTACTGGCGTTCGCTGTCGCCCCCCTGGTTATAGATCAGGCGAACAATCAGACGATCTCCTTGCGGTTCTTCGCGCCGTTCCAGCTCAGCAAGGGCTTCTCCTTCTTTCTTGGTGCAGATAGCTTGGGTCGCCCGATCATGCTCCAACTGATCGTCGGCGCGCGCACATCAGTTCTCATCGCTGTTTTCGCGGTCGGGATTTCTTCGGCGCTAGGTTATGCAATAGGTTTGATATCGGGATTTTTTGGCGGCTGGGTCGACAATATTCTCCTTCGTATTGCCGACATCATCCACACGGTCCCATCGCTCTTGATGGCCTTGGTCGTTCTCTTTGTCCTCCAGCCGAGCATCTTCAACCTCATCATCGTATTGGGCATCACGCGCATCCCCGTATATCTTCGGACGAGCCGCACTCAAACGATGGAAATCAAAGAGCGCATGTTCGTTGAGGTTGCTCGCTCGCTCGGGGCTTCGAATTGGCGGATCATCACGCGTGAGATCGCCCCGCTGGTGCTGCCGACGGTCAGGACGCTCGCTATGCTGGAAGTCGCTGCTGTTATCCTTGCCGCGGCCAGCTTGACTTTCCTCGGAATCGGCCTGCAACGCCCTGATGTGGACTGGGGGATGATGGTCTCCGACGGAAGAGCCTATTTAAAGTCTGCATGGTTCGTCGCGGTATTTCCGGGGATCGTCATTGTACTGACCGCTCTTTCGGCAAATATTCTCTCCAACTGGCTTCGCGCTGTCGAAGATCCTGCCCAGAGCACGCTATTCTTCAGGGCTAAAAAGAAGAAAAAGGGAGTCGCCGGATCATGACATTGCTTCAGGTGTCCGATCTCCAAATAAGCTTTGAGAGCGGTTTTGGCAAAGTAGACGCTGTTCGTGGCGTATCTTTTTCAATGGAGATGGGCGATGCGATAGCCGTTGTTGGCGCAAGCGGCTCGGGCAAAACCGTTCTTGGCCGTTCATTGTTGGGACTGGTTGATACCCCTGGTGTCGTCCGTGGGAGCATATTGTTCAACGGCTCCCAAATCGTCGGCCGCAATGAGAAGCAACTGAAGAAGGTTCGTGGGTTGGGGATTGGGATGGTGTTCCAAGATGCCTTGGACGGCCTAAACCCGGTCTATACGATCGGTTCTCAATTGAGCGAAATATTCATGGTTCGTTTGGCAATGCATCGCACCCAAGCAAGGGCAGAGGCGATCCGACTGATGGAGCTAGTTGGCATCCGAAACGCGGAAGAACGATTTGACGACTATCCTCATCAATTTTCTGGAGGTATGCGACAGCGTATCTGCATAGCGATGGCGATCGGTATGAAACCGAAAATCCTGATCGCGGATGAACCGACCACAGCTCTGGATGTGACAGTGCAGGCGGGCATTCTGAACCTCATCAAGGAGCTTCAAGCCGAAACGGGCATGGGCCTTATCTTTGTCACCCACGATTTGGCCGTTGCGCGACTGATTTCAAAAAGGCTGATCGTGATGTATGCAGGCCAGATCGTCGAAGAAGGCGATACCGAGGAGGTTTTCCAGAGGCCTCAGCACCCGTACACGCAGGCTCTTTTGAAAGCGCACCCGGCCCGCGCGCGGTCGTGGCGCCAACTTGAACCGATTCCGGATGCGTTCGTCACAGATCCCTCATCTGGTGGTGGGATGCCACACTCTGTCCCTCAGGTCACTCTGAGCCAATAGGGAAGCTTTTCGATGAATGGTAATAGGCAAGCCGCAATTAGTGCACCCCTGCTCCACGTCAGGGACCTCCGGAAGACTTTCGGGGGGCTAGGCAGATCTCCTGGAGGGATTGTCGCTGTCAACAACATCAGCTTCACTCTCGAGGCAGGCGAGTGCATGGCAATTGTGGGTGAATCCGGCTCTGGCAAATCTACCTTGGCCCGAACCCTTCTTAGGCTCGTCGACGCAGACAGCGGTGCCGTTCTCTATCAGGGGAACGACATCCTGCGTTTTTCAAATGCCGACATGCAGCGGCAACGCCGCTTTATGCAAATGGTTTTCCAGGATCCATACGGCTCGTTACATCCCCGCAGGACAGTTGCCGAACTGATCTCAGAGCCTTGGCAGATACATAGTGGCGTCGTTAACAGGGCTGAGCGGCCGGCTCGCATTCAAGAGCTCCTCACTGAAGTTAATCTGCCGCACCATTTTGCATCTTACTATCCAAACCAACTTTCTGGCGGACAGCGGCAACGAGTGGCCATCGCGCGTGCACTTGCTCTCGAGCCCAAAATTCTCATTCTCGACGAGCCGGTTTCCGCTTTGGATGTGTCCGTGCAGGCCCAGGTTATCAAGGTGCTGATGACACTCCAGGAGCGGCGCGCTCTCGCATATATCTTCATCTCTCATGATCTACCACTGGTCCGACTTGTGGCAACCAAAGTCGCGGTGATGAACAAGGGGACGTTTGTCGAGACTGGCGACACAGCCACCGTGTTTGAAAACCCCCGGCATGAGTACACCAAATCCTTGCTTGCGTCTTCGCCATCCGCGTTGGAAACACACTAGCGTTTCTCATGGGGTGCCCATCCTCAATGCGGTGAGTTTCTGCGCGGAATATGGGGGCTGACACATTCTTCATGATGTGTTGGATTCCACTGGGCTGGTTTCTGAAGGAGAAGCTGCGCGGCGCGAAACCATTTTTGGCTTTCCAATCTGATCCCGGCCGTTTACCTGGAGGCATTGCATCACAGACCCGACGTGATCGTCGTCGTCGCATATCACCGGTCCAGAGATCGTAGGTGTCCGATGCGGTACGACCTCCCATCGTGCTCAGGGTCGCTATCTTGGAATGATTGCCGGCCTGTCGTGTGCGGGTCGAAGGATCGAATTGCGGACGAAACGTTTAAAATTTTCGCCGCTGTCGAACAACATTAAATAGACAGTTGATTTTCTGCTCTACGGTACTCTGAGTGCGTCTGCGTGGAGAAATGAAATGAGTCGGCAAAACACTTTCGATGGATTGCCCGAGTTCCTAGCGATTGCAAAGCAGCAGAGCATTCGAAAGGCCGCTCTCGATCTCGAGGTGACACCGGGTGCGATCAGCCAAGCGCTGCAAAAGCTGGAGCGGCGTTTAGGCGCTCCGCTTTTTCACCGCACGACGCGCCGGATCTCTTTGACGGAAGCGGGGGTGACCCTGCTTGAGAAAATTTCCCCAGCGGCGCTACTCATCGAGACGAGTTTGGGGGAGACATCCCAGTCATCACGCGAGCCGTCGGGAACGTTGAAGCTCATCGTCGAGCGACTTGCGCTGTCCCACGTCATAGAACCGATACTTCCCGCCTTTTGCGAAGCTTGGCCGAATGTGAAAGTCGATGTAACGGTCAGCAATACGCATCGGGATTTCGTTGCTGGGGGTTACGACGCGGGCATTCTCATCGGATCGTATATAGCCAAGGAGATGATCGCGGTGAGACTCTCGCCGCCCTTCAAATGGGCGGTGTTCGGGTCGCCTGACTACTTCCGGAAATATGGGCGTCCTCAAGCCCCGGGGGATCTCATAAAACACAAATGCATTCGATTTCGGCGGCCGGCCAAAGGCGACATCTACCGCTGGGAGTTTCTTGAGGACGGGCAAAATATCAGTATCGAACCCAATGGTCCCTTGACGGTGAATGACGGCAAACTCATGCAGAATCTCGCTGTGCGCGGCCTGGGGCTCATCTATTCCTCGACGTTTCACGCATCGCGAAAAGTTATAGCAGGCCAACTTGAGCCCGTTCTGCTCGACTACTCACCGGGGACGGACGGATTGTTCCTGTACTTTACCAAAACCACGCAAAATCAGCCAAAGCTGCGTGCCTTCATTGACATCTGTTCCGAGCTTAGACGTTCATTGATCTGACCGCGACTGGGGATCGAGGTCTGCCACAGGGATTGTTTAGCTCAGCTATACACTAAGTGCAGCAATACCCCATTTATCTCTGCCACTAATCTGGCCATCTTCTGCCGAGCAAACGGCCACAGCTGGAGCAGACGCATGGCACATTCGGTCCAAATCAACGGCCGCACCCACTCAGTTGACGTAGAAGGCGACACCCCACTCCTATGGGTGCTTCGCGACGTACTTGGAATGACTGGTACGAAGTTTGGCTGCGGGCAAGCCCTTTGCGGAGCCTGTACGGTCCATCTCGATGGCGTGCCAACGCGATCTTGCGTCACCCCTGTGGACAGCGTCGGAGGAAGCCAGATCACGACGATCGAAGCGTTGCATACCATCGCCCATGGGAAGGCGCTTCAAGATGCATGGATTGAGCTTGAAGTCGCTCAATGCGGCTACTGTCAGTCAGGGCAGCTGATGTCAGCCGCCGCGTTGCTGAACGAAACGCCAAAACCGGTCGACGAAGACATCGACAACGCGATGTCAGGGAACGTCTGTCGCTGCGGGACCTACCAACGCATTCGTGCCGCCATCAAACGCGCAAGTGCGTAAGGGAGAGAAAATCATGTCGAACGATAGTCTCGGCCCACAACTGAACCGGCGCCATTTCCTGAAGGCCAGCATTGGCGTCGGCGGGGGACTCGTCGTCAACCTGGCGTTCGGGCCCGACCTTTCGATCGCCGCCACCAGTGTCTTCGCTCCCAATGCGTTCATTCGCATTGACCGGAAGGGCCTTGTCACGCTCGTAATGCCGCAAGTGGAGATGGGCCAGGGAATCTATACGGCTCAAGCAATGCTGCTCGCCGAAGAACTGGAAGTGGCACTTGATGGTGTCAAGCTCGAACACGCGCCCGTTAACGAGGCTCTCTACGCTCATCCAATGCTGGGGCGTCAGATGACAGGCGGCTCCACCTCAATCCGTGCGTTCTGGACGCCCCTGCGAAAGGCCGGTGCGACAGCCAGAACGCTGCTCATTCAGGCTGCAGCCAAGAAGTGGAATGTAGATCCCGGGGCGTGCCGCGCCGAAGACGGCTTCATTTTCGACGAGGCCAGAAAGCGGAGGCTGCCCTACGGCGAGTTAGTCGATATTGCCGCGTCGCTTCCCATGCCTTCACCCGAAACCGTAACCCTCAAATCCCCCAGCGAGTTCAAACTCCTTGGAACGTCCGCGAAGCGCCTGGACACACCTGACAAGGTCAATGGCGCCCTCAAATATGGTATCGACGCATCACCATCCGGCACCAGGATTGCGGCGATCGCCGTATCCCCAGTTCTCGGCGGGAAGCCAAAATCAGTTAATGAAAAGGCTGCGTTGGCGATCAAGGGGGTACGCCAAGTCGTGCTGACGGACAGCGCGGTGGCAGTCGTGGCGGATCATACAGGAGCGGCCAAAAAGGGCCTGGAGGCAGCCGCCATCGAGTGGGATGACGGCCCAAACGCAAAAGTGTCCAGTGCCGACATCACACGGCAATTAGACGAGGAGTCGCGCAAGCCAGGGGCCGTCGCACGGAGCGAAGGCGACGTGATCAATGCGTTGGCAACAGCCGCGCAGCGGATCGACGCAGTTTACCAATTGCCTTTCCTTTCCCACGCCGCAATGGAACCGATGAACTGTACCGTTCACGTGCGAGAGGATGCATGTGAACTCTGGGTCGGAACTCAGAGCCTTTCCGCAGCCAAACAAGCTGCCGCAACAGTTACCGGCCTCGCGCCGGAGAAGATCATCATCAACAACTATATAGTCGGCGGCGCATTTGGCCGCCGCCTCGAAGTCGATGGTATCGTCCATGCTCTCAAAGTGGCGATGCAGGTCGAGGGCCCCGTCAAGGTTATCTGGAGCCGCGAGGAAGATATTCAGCATGGTTACTACCGGCCATACTACCACGACCGTATGTCGGGGGGGCTTGATGCCAATGGAAACCCTGTCGCCTGGATGCATCGTATCTCTGGATCATCGATTTTCGCTCGTATTGCGCCGCGCGCCATGCAAAACGGCGTGGATCCCGATGGTGTAGAAGGTGCAGCCCGTCCCCCATACCAGCTTCCGGCGATACAAGTCGAGTTCAAGCAGGTCGAGCCGCAAGGCGTGCTGACAAGCTGGTGGCGTGGTGTCGGGCCATCGCACAACGTGTTCGTGGTCGAGAGTTTCATTGATGAACTCGCTGATGCTGCGAAGGCCGATCCGGTTGAGTACCGGAAGCGATTGCTCGCGGAGAATCCTCGTGCGTTGAACGTGTTAAAACTTGCCGCGGAAAAGGCTGGGTGGGGTAAGCCATTACCGTCCAGGGAGGGCCGCGGCGTCGCCGTGCAGTTCGCGTTCGGCACGTATCTCGCGATGATTGCCGAAGCCAAGGTTGGAACAGACGGTTCTGTCCGGGTGACACGTATCGTTACGGCAGTCGACTGCGGGATGACTGTGAATCCCGATACGATTGCGGCCCAAATGGAAGGTGGCGCTCTTTACGGCCTAACCGCGGCTCTCTATGGCGCGATCACGTTCAAGAACGGCCGTGTCGAACAGAGCAATTTCGACACTTACCTGCCGCTTCGCATCGAAGAGGCACCCCACGTTGAAACTCACATAGTTGCGAGCGCCGAGCCACCCGGCGGGATAGGGGAAGCAGCAACGTCAGCGGTCTTTCCTGCTGTCACCAATGCGATCTTTTCTGCAACAGGCAAGCGCGTGCGAACGCTGCCGGTCAATACCGAATACCTCAAGGAGGGCTAAGCTGATGCAAACCTTCCGCATCCTCACCATATTGTCGGCGGTTTGGATCACCTCTCCTACATCTGCTTCGGCAGACGGGGACGCGGTCCGCGGCAAGCAACTTTTCAATCGATGTACAGCTTGCCACTCAATCGACAGGCAGAATAAAACCGGACCCGCTTTGAATGGCGTGTTCGGTCGGAAAGCCGGAGGGTTTGAAGGTTTTCGCTATTCCGATGCCATCATGGGTTCGAACGTAGTATGGACCGATGAAGCACTCGAGACCTACTTGTCGGGTCCACCCAAGATGTTAAAGGGCACACGCATGACCACAAGTGTCGCGAAACCTGGCGACCGTGCAGACATTATCGCGTACCTCAAAACTTTGACGATCCGCTGAACGAATATAACGCCAAGGATACGGCACTCGAAGCGATCGGAGCTTCCTGGTGAATAGTATCGTGCACTGTTCATTGCCGGTGCGCAGGTGTGGTGTCCAGCCATTTGCGAATGACGAGGGCTGATAATTCATTGCGGTCCTGACCTTTTTAGCTGCGTTCAGACCAACTCCTAAACGGCGGGTCGCGCCTTCCTGTGTTCAAAGGTATCCCCAATGTTCATGACCGATACCGCGGCGATCTACCCAGACTGGCCGATGTTTGGAATTCGCGAGAACGTCCTGCAATTCGCTCTGGCGCATTTGATTGCTGGTGCTGATGTTGCGATTGCCACACTCATCCACACCGATGGAGGCTCGCCACGTCCGCCGGGAACGCAGATGGCTTTTACCGACGACAACATGACCGGGTTCCTTTCGCGAGGATGCATAGAGGCCGACGTTGCTCTTCACGCGAAGGCTACCCTTCTTGACGGAGAGCCGCGCAAGTTGATCTATGGTCGGGGGAGCCAATTTGGCGATGCTTCCGTCACTATTGCGATCGAACGGATGCGGCCCACCGATCCGGTTGCTGAAAATCTCATGAACATGGCCGCGAGGCGAGAGGATATAATCTTGATATCCGACGGCGAGGAGCGGATCGCGGCGTCACGTCCTCACGATTTCGGTCCCAGATGGCTCAAATTCGCTGAGCAAGCTTTTTCCTCACCGCGAGCCGGAGGCCAGATCGATGCTGTGCATTATTGGGTGCGCTATCGCCCTCAGGTAAGGCTTTTCATCATAGGGTCTGATCCGACTGCCCTTGCGATCGCTCAACTCGGGAAAGAAGCGGAGTTCGAAATCATCTTCGTCCGACCCCTCGGACCGTCTCTACCACCCCCTGTCGCACCCCAGGTCTATCGCCCCACGCAGCCGGGGAAGGTTTTCGAAGAATTTGGCCTGGATCGTCGCGCTGCCGTCGTTTTCGCCAATCATGACTTTAAATCTAATAGAGAGAACATTGCCCAAGCGCTGCGGTCTCAAGTGGGTTATGTTGGGATGATCGGTGCAAAGCGGCAGCGGCCGCTGAAAGTCGACTGGTTGAAACAAGACGGCTTGAATGACCTTGATATCGCAAAGTTTAGATCGCCCATCGGGATCTCGGTTGGCAAATCAAGTCCATTTGCAATCGCCATCTCGGTTATTGCTGAGATTGTTTGCCTGATGAGCCAATGCTGAAGGCCCACGATGGCATCGTATACTCGATCGTTGGACGTAGCTGACGGAATTCAATATAGCTCCATCTCGATCGTGTTGCTGTGCGCCGGCAAGGTGGCCTGCAACAGCAGGATGTCAACAGTATTCGCCGTAATAGGTCATCGTCGATCTGAGATAGAAGCAGCGTTTGATCGATTTAACGTCGGCATCCAATCCTAGATTTGCTTCTGGGATGGCGAGTTTGATTATCGCTCGGTTGGACCGAGCTGTTTATTAGCGATATTCGCCCGTATTTTACTCTGCGATTAGTCTATCACGGCCGTCAACTGACAATCGACACGGTTTTTTCGGTTGTGTTTGCAAGCAGACCCGACCGGCCGAGTTCCTCGCCGATACCGCTGGTTTTGCGGCCGAGCCACGGCAAGGCCGGATGCGGCGGCCCCCAAGCATTGACCCAAACCGAGCCCGAGCGGAGCTTCCGAATATAGTGATTGGCCGTTGCCAGATCGCGCGTCCAGACTACCGACGTCAGTCCATAGTCGGTCTCATTGGCAAGGTGAAGTGCTTCGTCGTCGTCGGCGAAGGGGATGATGGTGCCGACGGGGCCGAAAATCTCCTCCCGCGCGATCGTCATGTCGTTGCTGCCGCTGAAGATCGTCGGCCTGAAAAAAAATCCGGGGCGATCTAGCCGCGTGCCGCCGGTGAGAAGCGTCGCGCCTTCCGATTGACCCTTCGCCACATAACCGCTCACGCGCTCCAGCTGCCGCGCACTGATCAGCGAGCCCATCTGGGTGTCGGACGCGAACGGGTCACCCACCACGATGGACGCTGCTGCGGCGACCAGCCGTTCGGTGAATTCGCCGACGACGGATCGATGAACGAACAGGCGGCTACCGGAGGCACAGGTCTGCCCTTGGTTGGCGAAAAAGGAAATGGCCGCGCCCCCTATCGCCATCTCGAGATCGGCGTCTGCGCGGACGATCTGGGGCGATTTGCCGCCCAGTTCAAGAGCTACTTTCTTTAACGATTGCCCGGCGATGGCTGCGATCCGCCGCCCGACCTCCGGGCTCCCCGTAAACGAGATCTTGTCGATGCCAGGATGCCTGACGAGCGCATCGCCGGCGATAGCGCCTGTCCCGGTAACCAGGTTGACGACACCGCCCGGGAAGCCGGCTTCCTCGATCAGCTCGATCAGGCGTATGGTAGAAAGAGAGGCATCTTCAGCAGGCTTGATGATCACCGTGTTGCCGACGGCGAGCGCGGCTGCCAGCTTCCACGACGCGATCATGGTGGGGGCGTTCCACGGGGTTATCGCAGCCACCACGCCGATCGGCTGGCGGAGCGTGTACGAATAGCGCGAGCGTCCATTGAAGTCTGGCAGGTCGAAGGTTTGTCCGGTGATCTTATCCGCCCAGCCAGCAAAGTGCCGGAAGGTATCGGCTGCGAGCGGTATTTCGATCTGAAACGGCTCGAAAAAAGGCCGCCCGATATCGGCAGCCTCGAGATAGGCGAGATGTTCGCGGTTCGCCTCGATTAGGTCTGCGAGCCGCCAGAGCAGCTTGCATCGGTCCGTGCCGGAAAGGCGCGACCATTCTCCGCTGTCGAACTGGTTGCGCGCCGCATTAACGGCGGCTCCAACATCCGCCGCAGTCGCCAGGCTAAGCATGCCGAGCGGCTGCTCTGTGCTCGGATTGATGGCGACTAGCGTGGCCCCATCGGACGATGGCTCCCATCTACCTCCTATGTAGAGCTCGCCGCGTGGAATGCGCCTGGCTGCTTCGTTTCGCTCGCTCATGATGTACTCTCTCCCTGCGGGGCCCTATCCGCTGAGTGCTTGGTTTCGTTAACCGAGGTACCGGTGGCGCCGACAAGCACCTGGCTTATCGCTCGGATTTCCGGATCCCAGCCGGCCCCTCGCCTCGGCTCGCTGCCCCTGCTGCACTTTGAAGTGCCTGATAGGTAGCCGCTCCAGCCGGGTAGGTTATCTGGTGGATTCTTCCGAAGGCCAGCGAACAACCTTGTCTCCGAAGCTATAGGAGACCGGCGGCCGGCGGTTGAAATACAGGACATGTGTGGTACCCACCCGCGACATTGTCGCGTCCAGCCTGGGGCGCGGCGCCGCAGAAAAGCTCATCCGGAATGACCGAGTTAGGCCGCTTATTTTCTCTGCGATCTGACTCATCCCCAAGTCTTTCCTTATGTGGTTTCTCAGTCGGCGGCCATTCTCCAGGTGTCTCTCTCCGTACGCAGTTACGGCGGTCGATAATCGGACATCCTTCGGTCGATAGTCGACACAATATGGGGACTGTTTGGATTGGTCAAGCCAATCGATGACAAACTTGTCACTTTGCCGAGTCCAGATGTTTGCGCAACCTGGGAGAGCGGAGTTTTGTCTTTATATATTTGTTATATAAGGATAATTTCTGAGGCAGTGGCGCCCGGCAAATAACCTTCCGACCTCGCTTGACGCACGGACGCGCCTCCTGTAGCGTCAAATAACGGACACATTGGTTCGATTATCGTGCATGATGAGATGCGATATTTGAAAGGGAATGGAGATGTTGGCGTCGCAATTCGCGAGACGGTGCGTCAAAATATACGCCGAGGTCAACGGATGCGACTGACCGATCATTCGAATTGGGGCCTGATGAAAGTCTGGCGCGCGTGGACGCCCGGAAAGGCCTTTGATGGGCTTGGCCACGATCAGAAATGCTCTTCATCTCAACCTCAACAAGCGCTGAGGTGCCTTCGGATTAGACACAGGGGTTAACAAGAGGAGAAAAGTCATGCAAAAAAAAGAAGCCGCAAAAGCAAGCTGGCCGCAGATTGGAGACATTCTGCAGAACCATTCCGGCGGAAGGCAGGATCCAACGGATGAACTCATCGACAAACACATTGCACTTACTCTCGCCGCCGGTTCGACTCTCGATCTGACCTTCCGCAGCGGGGCGATCCTGTCTTGGCGCGATAGCGGTGATGGCGGGCATGCTTCGCAGCCCTACCAAGCCTTTCTCGTACGCCCGGGGCAATACTTCGTAGACTATGTCCGGGTGGACGATGACTCCCAGTCGGTTAGCCTCTGGTTGGATCTCTCACTCGGAAAGGCGATGGTCATCAAAGGATCGGTCGTCAATCGGGAGGCCGATGGAGAAAATCTTGTATCACGCGTGGAAAAGACAGGGTCGCAGAGTGTCCCAACCATTACTTACCAGTCAGCGTCGATAAATGGCGCGCCGCTGCCGACTTTTGCCAGAACGTCCCGTCTTTCCGGCAAGTATTTGCGTTTCGTTTACAGCGACACACACGTTTACGACCATTTCTACATCAACGACAAGTTCTACTTCTGGTACTGCTGGCATGGTCCTGACGCCGGCATCGGTGACTATGACGAGGCCGACTATTTCGAACTCGACGACGATCTGTACCTGATGTGCTGGCGCGAAAAGTTCGTGCCGTGCCTGGCCGTGACGGTGGAGGACCATCGCGCGATGCGAACCATCGGCAAAGTCTACGGCGCGGATTCCCATACGTGGAAAACCGGCAACAGCACGGTTGGCGCAGCCATTAGTGTCATCACTGATATTCCGGCAGCTGCCCTTCCGCAAACGTTCTGAATGGCCCCTTAGCTGCGATGAGGCTGAAGAGGGCAATACGCAACTGAGCGGATCTATTACGACGAAGCGCTACCGAATCTACAACAACGGGGAAGCGCTCTAACCGGAGCAAGGGAGAACTGAAATGCTGAACAAACTAACTTTCACAATCTTCTCGAGTGCATTTCTCGCGGCGTCCGTCGCAGCGCATGCGCGCGACTTGACGGTCGTGTCTGCCGGCGGCATCTTTCAGGATGCGCAGCGGCAGGTCTACTTCGACCCGTTTCGCAAGCAAGCTGACATTCCGCTTGCGGAAGACAGTTGGGACGGCGGAATCGGCGTCCTACGCTCGAAGGTCGGTTCCGGCGACGCAAACAACTGGGATGTCGTTGAGGTAGAGTCCGAGGAGGAAGCGCTCGGCTGCGAGGAAGGCCTATTCGAAACCATGGACCCTGCTCTCATCGGCGGCCTCGACCGTTACATACCCGGGTCGGTGACCGAATGCGGTGTTCCGGCCAACATCTTCAGCATCGTGCTCGCTTATGACGGCGCATCCATCAAGGCCGGACCGAAGACCTGGGCGGATGTGTTCGACACAACCAAGTTTCCGGGCAAGCGCGCGTTCCGCAGCGGCCCGAAAATGAACCTTGAATTCGCGCTGATAGCCGATGGCGTTGCGCCGTCGGAGGTCTACAAGGTTCTGTCGACGCCGGCGGGCGTGGACCGTGCCTTCGCTAAGCTTGACACCATCAAGAAGGATATCGTCTGGTGGACCGCCGGCAATCAGCCGATGCAGCTTCTCGGCTCGGGCGAAGTTGCCATGACTACGTCCTACAACGGTCGCATAGGCGCCGCAAATCGCGACAACAAGCGCGATTTCCGCATCATGTGGGCCGGCAACATTCTCAATGTCGACAGTTGGGTCATCTTGAAGGGTACGCCCAACAAGGACCAGGCCACCAAACTCGTCGAATTCCTCGGCCGTCCGGACAGGCAAGTGGAATGGCCGGCGAAGCTTGGCTACGGCGTCGGCAGTATTGAGGCGCAGCAAAAGCTTCCAGCGGTTCTCGCGGCCACTCTACCGACCGCGCCAGAACACTTGGCGGTGGGCTTGAAGCTCGATGCCAACTACTGGATTGACAACATCGACGCGCTCAACACTCGCTTTGCGACGTGGGCGGCCCAATAGGTCATACAGGCAGGTTGCGGATCGCTCGGGTCCGCTGCCTTCCTGACTGGCGTGTCACATTTTTTTCTCTTCTTCCAGTACAGTCGCTTAGACTGCCACCATGCGCCGTCTTTAGGCATGTTTCAGCTTCCACCCCCGGTGGATGTGCGGCTTTCGGATTGACGGGACAACGATTCCGGCAAGTCCCGAACAGTCGTTTCGCTAAATAGCGAGCAGTCTCGCGGGATCGTCTTTCGTTCGCCTGGTTGATTCATTGGCTATTGATTTCGGCGTTTCGCGCTTCGATCACTGCGCAACGGGGAATTCAGCGGTGTTCAGAGTAGATTTCCGGCAGTAGCGCTCTTCGAGATTTGCAGGAGATCGAGCCGCTGCTGATCGCTGAGCGTGAGTTCCCGGGTGATAGAGGGTTATCAAGTGAACACGCGCGAACTGGGCGACTAATCGGAAAAGCCGCCCATCGAGGCGCGACAGCGCCAACCCCTCGAAGAGAAGAGGCATGCGGACATAGAGAACGGAACAATCGAGGGGGCACACTTGCCGTCCGATGGTCAAGCCAGCTGAGTTTTGCCCGTTCCCGTTTGCCCGTCATGATCTATGCAAAGGTGATGGGACCGGAAAAGCCGTACTTCGCCGGTCACCGGAACAAGCGGATCGATTGCGTTACTTCTTGATAGCTTCGATATCAATATCGAGTGACAGGTCGGGGCCAAGCCCGAAATCTGTCAGCTTATTGATGCCGAAATCCAGGCCGCTGAATTTTCCGGTCGCCGAAAATCCGGTCTTTATGGTGTTGGCATCCCACGGCAACGGTGATTCCGCATTCCAGATTACATCCAGCACTACGGGCTTGACGGTGCCGGCCAGCGACAGGCCACCCGTCACTTTGGCAGTCTTGTCGCCAGTCTTTTCGACGGCGGTGCTGGTGAATGTAATCTCGGGAAATTCCGCGACATTGAGGAAGTCAGGGCTCTTCAGGTCGGAATTTCGCTGTTCAAAATTGGTGTCGATGCTATTGGCATCAATCTTCAGGAAGATGTTGCTCTTGGCGACATCATTCTTGTCGAAAGCGATGGTGCCGCTCACAGCTTTGAATGTGCCATGGGCGTTGGACCAGCCTGCATGATTGGTCTTGAACGAAACCCAGGCGTGGGTCGGGTCGATTTCGTAGATGTCGGCGGCAAAGGCCGCCTGTGCGTTGAGTCCACTAAAAAGGACCGCAGCGAAGGCTACTTGCTTCATATTCTCTCTCCTCTCATGTGCCCCGATGGGCAGGACCTAGGTGGCCGTCATCCGTCAAAAAGCGTGGCGGCGATGGCAATTGAAATGATTGCGGGTAGGGCCGCGAGCAGGCCGGCGGCAAAGGGGCGCAGGACCCGAGGAACGCGGCCGAGGCCAGCGCCCCGAACGAGAAAATACGCGACAGCCAGCGGCAAGACTGCCAGCACCAGGGCGATGGGCGATGCCTTCGGGGTGAAGAGCGCCGTCATTATCACATGCACCGAGATGACAAAGCCAAAGGCCAGTCCTTCGGCACCACGCAGTGCTAGCGCGTCGTCATTGCCCATCAGATAGCGGACATAGCCAACCAGCAACCAACCACCAGTGAGCGCCGCCAGGGCCCCGTCGATCTGCGCCATGCCTACAAAAGCACCAAAAGCAGCGTTAAGTGCAGCCGCTAGCGAGACAGCAAGTAAGGCCACCGCTAAGCAAGATTCTCCACCCGGCCGGCCGGCCCGCGGTCTGGCGACGACTGCTCCGAGCGCGACCGATGCAATCAAAAGGATGACGATGGCGGCACCGGCCTTGGTCGGATCGGCCATCATCACGTTCTTTCCGAGAAGCCAGGTCGAGCCGCCGAGCACGACGACCGTCAGTACTGTGCTCATGTGGATTTTCAACGGTCGCCGCACCATGGCCTGCAACCCGAAGATCAAGGCGCCGCCGAGAAGGATCAGGGGGAGCTTGTGCTTTGCGGAAACCGGCGGCAGGGCCGGCATCCCTTCAAGCAGGACATGGATCGCCACGGCCGCCAGCGGGATCAGGAGCGCGATCTGCAGCCTGCGTTGGCCGGGAATGATGATTGCGAAGGCTGCAATGAAGGTTCCAAAGAGGAAGGGTACGACGACCGTCGTCAATAGGATTTGCAGCAGCATGATTGTTTCTCAATTGGAAGGCCACGTCACCCCCTTCGCAATGCCCAGTCGCCAATTTACTTAACATGGTAACAAAATCGGTCGAGTCACATTGCTGTTACTCGGCGGCGGAAGGGTTGACTAGCCTCAGAAAGAATCGCGCGGAGCGGCTATAACGCCGACTCGTGTCCGGACTTGCCCGTGATTCCGCTTCGCCGCCCCCGATTTCTTTAGGTTAACTGGATCGATGACCTGTGCATCGGAACTAAGGCAGATGACAGCGCCTTTCGGTCAAGTTGTACGCAATGCGCGTACAGCCTGATGTGGTTTCAGGACGGACCAGGCTCGTGCCGTTGCTTCTCTCTCTCTCTCTCTCCAGGTAGCTTACCCCAAATCGCGTCGCAAACATGCGGGGTGTGTAGATTGGTGATCTTCTTCCACCGTTCCGCTTGTTGGTAGCCCATTGCGCAGCGAGCCATTCGAGATAGGGCACCGCAACAAACTTTCTCTTGGCCGGAAGGCGTCGTTGCGGTGCCCTATCTCGAATGGCTTGACGCCCCTTACACCGAGTGTCTTGCAAATTTGCCGTATCGATTCGCGGACGGAGACACTGTGATCAGCAAGGGCGGCTTTTGCCGATCATGCGGTCTGTCAAGCCGCGCGCCGGCCGCCGCCGTCAAAGAGGTGCACATTGGTCACCATCGGCCTTAGGCGGATGATTTCGCCCGGAGAAAGAGGGATCCGTTCGCGAAAAAGCGCGGTTACGTTCTGCGTGCCAATAGTTCCGATTACCTGGGTTTCGGAACCCATCGGCTCAATGACGGAGACTGTGAATGGAACCCCATCGGGATCTACCTTCAGATGTTCGGGGCGCACGCCGTAAGTGACCGCCGTCCGAGACCCTGCTCCGTAGGGAAGAATGATGCCGTCAGAGGTCCTAAACCCGTTCTCTGTCAGTTCACCCCTTACGAAATTCATTGCCGGGCTTCCCATGAAACCCGCGACAAATTCATTGGCGGGATTGTCGTACAGTTCAAGTGGGGTACCGATTTGCTCAACTACGCCGTCACGCAGAACGACGATCCGGTCAGCCATCGTCATGGCTTCGACCTGGTCGTGCGTTACGTACACCGTAGTCGTCTTGAGCCTCTGGTGTAGTTGCTTAATTTCCGCGCGCATTTGCACGCGCAGTTTGGCATCGAGATTAGATAGAGGCTCATCGAATAGAAAGACCGAGGGATCTCGAACGATAGCCCGCCCCATGGCCACGCGTTGCCGCTGTCCTCCAGAAAGTTGGCGAGGATAGCGCCCCAGAAGAGCGCCCAGCCCGAGAATTTCGGCAGCACGTCGAATGCGAGTCTCGATCTCGGTCTTCGGCATCCTGCGCAGTTTCAGAGCGAACCCCATATTTTGCTCAACAGTCATATGAGGGTAGAGGGCATAGTTCTGAAAAACCATGGCGATGTCACGCTCCTTGGCGGGAAGCTCGCTAACAACGCGATCGCCGATCACCACGTCGCCGCCACTGATTTCTTCCAGGCCCGCAATCATACGCAAAAGCGTGGACTTCCCGCAGCCCGACGGACCCACAAGCACAACAAACTCTCCATCTTCAATCGAAACGGAGATGTTCTTCAGTGCGTGGAAGTTGCCGTAGTACTTTTCCGCGTGTTTGATTTCGAGATTTGCCATAGGTCAGCTTTCGTTGGATGATGTTTGAGAGGCGCGATTACTGTGAGGTCGGAACATAGAGGACCTCGAACAGCTCCAATTCAGGTAACTCGATCAGCATGTGATCTTCTTCAAACCGCGTGCTCGGTGTGGTGCGCGATTTCAAAAGCTTGGGGGTGCCCGTGCCGTTGCGGACACGGATGGTCGCACCCGAGACAGGAATATGCGGCCCGAACGACTTGCGGCGCGCACCGGTCTGATTGATGAGGTGAATGACCACACCGGTATCAATTCGACCAATCGTCATCTCGACCTGTTCAGGCAAATCAGCCGTTACATCGGTCTCGATGAGGTCATCGATTATACGTAGGAAATAATCTCTCACCGACGCTGCCCCGAATTCATGATAAGTGCGTCCTATCGCCCAGGGGAACTGCAAGACCGATCCCGCGGGGTGCGATAGGCGAACCGCTCCTGGTTCGTCGCTGCTTATGTGACCGTAGCACTTCTCGGGTGGGCCGTAGGGTGCCTGGGGAAGCAGGTTTCCCAGCTTCTTGCCGGTGGGCTTCCAAATGTATCTGGCGTAGCTGCCGAAGACTGGCAAAATTTGCCCGTCATACCTAAACTTTCTGCTGTCGAGCTGCGGCGTCTCCGCAACATACGTTGCCCACAAATCCATCCCCGATTTCGGGGCTTCGATCCGCATCACCGAAGGTGCCGTGGCAAGTTCGACGCTGCCGTCTTGCGTCACGCCACTGTTTGCGGTCAGGACCAAGTTGCCGCCAGCGGCGACGTAGGTGTCCAGGCAATCTGCCGTACCCGTTCCGATGTCGCGAATGTCTGGTAAAACGACAAGGGTGTAGCGAGCCAAATTACCTGCTTTTGCCATTCGCTGGATGAACTCGGCGCCGACCACGTCGAACGGGATATGCTTCTCTTTAAGCGCGTTATAGATCCCACGGTATTCGGAGACCGCTTCCCCGTAGTCGGCGTCTGCCCTGCGCAAGGGGTCGGGCCGGACCAGCGCTACGCGTGAGCTGGGACGGTAGGCAGCATATATATCGCGGTTCGACTGAAAAAAGTGCTGGATCTCGCTCGCTTGCGGCAAATTTGGGTAAGGTATTCGACCTGGCGAACCCATCAAATAGGTTGAAGGATTGCCTCCGCGTGCGAGCGCCTGCAACAGGTATTGTGCGAAGTGCTCAGGCTGCTCTCCGGCCATTCTGTAGGGCATATCTACGAAGCATGTCGAATTGACCAGGACTGCCGACTCCGGTATTCCTGTCCGATAAACGCTCACTGCTTCGGATGTGGCATGATGCCAAAGCT
The DNA here is from genome assembly GCF_964254135.1 of Neorhizobium tomejilense. Taxonomy (NCBI): domain Bacteria; kingdom Pseudomonadati; phylum Pseudomonadota; class Alphaproteobacteria; order Hyphomicrobiales; family Rhizobiaceae; genus Neorhizobium; species Neorhizobium tomejilense. The sequence goes on along the minus strand of NZ_CAXUSO020000002.1, from coordinate 1,424,649 downwards.
CACGTCCCAAGGCATTATTTGCCTCATAGTAGATAAGAGGCGACTCGCGACTCATGATCAGCCCGACATCAGGGTATTTCTCGTCGAGATGTCTCGCTATCTTATCGACAAGATCCTGGAGTGTCTTAGCCGCGAAACGCAGCCAGACGGAATAGTTGCCGTGTTGAGGGCCGTCAGGAAGCTCCGCATCATCGGTATAGCTCGCAAAAGCGGTTTTGCACCTCTCGCAGTGACAGACGCCGTGATATACGCGACTATAGTCGACCTCCGAGAACTTAAACCAATTAATGAAGAAGCCTTTGACGGGGTAGCGTGAGACGACCTCGTCGATGATATCCAAGGAGCGCTCCTGATAATAGTCTCCGCAGGGGCACGTGCTATAGAGCGTATTGTAGACCTGATATTGACCCTTCGGGGATTGAAAAAGCCATTCAGGATGTTCCCTTGCAATCCGCGCGGAGACTTTCGAGAAATCCATTCTCGCAAGAATCCTGATATTCCTCTTTTGCGCTGCCTCGCATGCGTCGCCGACAAGATCGCCCGAGGGCCGGTCGGCGAGGAAAGGCACTCGTGCCTGGAACGGAAGATCTGTCGGATAAAAAGATTCGATGCCGCCGACGTTCAGAAGCCAGGTGTCTGCTCCTTGGGCTTCGATGAAATCGAGAGCGTGATCGACGCTCATTGTTGCATCAATTTCCTGAAGGTTCGTCTGGATGTTCGAAAACGGCCGACTCCACCATTTCTGCCGTGCAGGCATGTCCGTTTTGGCAGTATTCTCAAGCATACGTTTTTCCCAGTCTGAACACTGATGCGACGTTGCATCAGGCGGCGCTAAGGCAACATGTCCATGCCCGCAGCGGGCATGGACATCGAGTTTTTTTGCTTCACGCTCTCTTCAAAATTGAGTTCGCCTGAGTGATGAACTCCTGAGCGGCATCTTTGACCGAGGACGACCCGAAGCCGACGCTTTCGTTGATGCGGCGCATCAAGTCCGTCATCGCGCGTTGAGCTCGGTGCGTTTGGGGTTCCTTGTTCGCTTTGGGCAAGGCCTCCTGGCTGTATTGCAAGACCTTTTGGTCAGCAGAACTCAGATTTTGCAGTTTGAGAACAGTTTCCAACGCCGGCCGGGATGCAGGAGGCCCGCTCACCAAACCAAGAATCTTGGCCGATTCCGGATCAGTTACAAACCAGTCGATGAGTTTTGCGGCAGCTTCCTTGTTCTGGCTACGTGCGTTGATCGTAAGTGAGCTAGATGGACGTGGATAATATCCTGGTCCAGTATCCTTGCTCGGGCACACCGGCGTCATGAGGTTGAGCTCGTCCTTGGTCAAAGCCTGGAAACCGCCCGCCAAGTCTTGCGAAGTGATACGCGCAAAAACTGCAGTACCACGAACAAGGGGAGCGTTTGGCCATTCCGTACCCGAAAATTGAGCTTGAAGGTCTGCCGGAACTGCTGCGCCGGTCTTGCGCATTTGGTCCCAAATCTCAAGCCAAGCAGCGACGTCATCAGCCTTCACTGCGAGTTGCTCCCCATTGTAAATCTGCCGCCCTTGAGCGACGAGATACATCTGGAAGTCTTCAATCCTCGACGCCATGTCGTGGCTACCGTAGATTTTCTTGTCAGCCTTGTTAATCTCGGCGCAAAACTTCGCGTATTCTGCAAAGGTGAATTTTTCAGGCAGGGAGCCCATCTTCAGTCGCTCGAGAGCGGTCTTGTTGTAGCAAAGGGCCTGGATGCTCACGGCGATCGGTATGCCAAAGAGCTTCCCGTCTCGGTGGCCGAGCTGAAGAACCGGCTCATCGAACAGATTTGTCCGCAGAAGGTGAGGGGCGTAGCCTTGCAGAGGCTCGATGGCACCCCGCTTCGCATACTGGCCGAAGTCGTCGTAACCCATGGTAATTACGTCGGGCGCGTTACCGCCCGCAACCATCGCAGCGATCTTGTCAGGCCAGCTGTCGCTGGGAACGCCTTCATAGACGACCTTTACCTGCGGATTGAGTTCTGCGTAACGTGCAACGGCTCGCCCTCGGATCGCGAGTTTCTCGGCATTGCCGAAGATGCCGAAGCGAACCGTTTCGCCGGCTCCAAACGACCGAATTGGTCCCATCGTGGCCAACGCGATGCCGCCAGCGCCGGCGGCAAGCAGCCGGCGTCGATTTATGGGCATGGCGAGAGAAGCAGATTTAATGTTCATGATATTCCTCCTCCTTTTGGAATACTTCGTGGTTGTAGAGCTGACCTATTCGTCAGTGCAGTCGATTATCCCTTCAGTCCGGATGTGCTGATGCCCTCAACCAGACGACGCTGGAAGAAAAGGAAAACGACGAATACCGGAATCATGCTGAGAACCGACATCGCGAGCAACTGACCATAGGATCCTCCTGACGAGTCGACCAATGAACGCAGGCCTACTGGGACCGTGAGGATCTCCGGCGATGTCAGGTAGATCAGTTGCGAGAAGAAGTCGTTGTACGTCCAGATGAACGTAAAGATGGTGGTGGTGATGATCGCCGGCTGCATCAACGGAAAGATGATGCTTATGAAAATTCTAAAGGTGCTGCAGCCATCGACCCTCGCGGCTTCATCCAGTTCCTTGGGAATCTTTCGAATAAACTGAACCATGAGGAAGATGAAGAATGCGTCCGTCGCCAGAAACTTAGGGACGATCAGAGGCAGATAGGTGTTCACCCAGTCGAGGTTCACGAATAGGACGTATTGGGGTATGAGCAAAACGTGAGACGGAAGCATCAACGTCAACAGCATGATGCCGAAAAGCGCTCGCTTCATCGGAAATTCGAGACGTGCGAACGCGAATGCCGTGAGCGAGCAAGCCAGCACGTTGCCGATCACAGATCCAAGGCAGATAATGAACGAGTTGATGAAATACCGAGTGAAAGATGGGTTTGTTGCCGTCCAACCGTCCACAAAGTTCGAGAAATTTAACGTGCTAGGGAGAGCCAGGGACCTTGAGAAAATCTCCTGGTCCGTGCGGAAGGACCCGAGGACCATCCACAACAGCGGATAGATCATCAGCGTGGCGCCGGCGATCAAAATTACGTAGGTTGCAACGCGTGAGGCGTTGAATCGTGCGGGACGCAGTGCTCGGTCCGAGATGCTCACCGCTTCATCAGCTATGGTCATTAGTTTTTGTCTCCGTAGAAGACCCATCGGCTGGATGCGAAGAAGTTCAAGGCCGTGAACGCGCCTATGATAAGCAGCAATATCCAGCCCATCGCCGAGGCGTACCCCATCCGGAAGTTCATGAAGCCTTCCTGGTAGAGATATAGCGTGTAGAAGAGGGTAGAATCTGCCGGTCCGCCGCTTCCGCCGCTGACGATGTAGGCCGAGGTGAAGGCTTGGAAGGAGTTGATAATTCCAAGCACCAAGTTAAAGAAGATAACGGGTGTCAGAAGAGGAAAAGTTACATTCCGGAACTTCTGCAGTGGACCTGCTCCGTCGACCTCGGCAGCTTCATACAACTCCTTTGGAACTTGCTGAAGCCCGGCAAGAAAGATCACCATTGCTGAACCGAACTGCCATACATGCAGTAGGATCAGTGTGTAGAGCGAGTAGCGGGGATCAGAAATCCAGTTTGCAGGCTCTATTCCCACCAGCGCAACCAGATCGTTGATGGCGCCTTCGCGGCCGAAAAGTTGCCGCCACATGACTGCTACGGCAACGCTTCCGCCCAGGAGCGAGGGAAGATAATAAACGGAGCGAAACAATCCCAGTGCCGCGACCTTTTGGTTCATGAGAACAGCAATCAGCAACGCGAATACGAGATTGAGCGGGACCCCGATCAAAACATAGGTAAATGTCACGCGCAGAGCTCTGAGATATCGAGGGTCGCTCGTAAAGAGTTCGACGTAGTTCTCAATCCCAATCCAGGCAGGCGCTTGCAGGAGATCAAAGTTGGTGAATGACAGATACAATGATGCGAGCAACGGGCCCGCTGTGAAGATTAGTACTCCGCCAAACCACGGAAGCAAAAACAAGAACGCCTCAATCGCTTGCCTGCGGCGTTCCCGTCTTCGCATGGGGGTAGTTGAATTCACGATAATAGCCTCCGGCTCCTCCCGCTCGCCTTTGAAGCGTGCATCCGGGTAGGTGAAAAGATCGATTTTCTGGCGCTTTGAGCTCAGGTCCGTCGCAGACTACAAATGTCAACTAATGACAACTTTGTCAATCTTGTTTTTTTCTGTTTAGCCCTGCGTGGGAATCTGAGGCTTTTGAGGCGGTTTGTAATGATTTGTATTATGCGCCCTAACCTTCGTCAGCTTTGAAAGCAGCGATTGCCGCCATGTTGACGATGTCGCTGTCCTTCGCACCCATCGAGGTGATCTGCACCGACTTGTCGAGACCGACAAGCAGCGGGCCGATCACTGTCGAAGCGCCGAGTTCCTGCAACATGCGGGTCGAGATCGAGGCGGAATGGATCGCCGGCATGACCAGCACGTTGGCTGTGCCCGAGAGCCGGCAGAACGGATATTGCTCCATCCGGTGTGAGTTGAGCGCCACGTCCGCGCCCATTTCGCCGTCATATTCGAAATCCACGCGGCGCTGATCGAGGATCTTGACCGCCTCGCGAACCCGCTCCGACCGTTCGCCGATCGGCTGGCCGAACGTCGAATAGGCAACGAGTGCGACACGCGGCTCATACCCCATCCGCTTTGCGACGCGGGCGGCTTCGACCGCGATGTCGGCGAGATCCTCGGCGTTCGGCATGTCGTGGACGGCGGTGTCGGCGACAAAAATCGTCCGGCCGCGGGCGATCACCAGCGATACGCCGATTATCTTGTGCCCCGGCTTCGGATCGATGCAGCGGCGGACGTCCTGGAGCGCCGTCGCATAATTGCGGGTCGTGCCGGTCACCATCGCATCCGCGTCGCCGATGGCGACCATGGTCGCGGCGAAATGGTTGCGGTCGTTATGGATAAGGCGCTGGACATCGCGATGGAGGAAGCCTTCGCGCTGCAGACGCGCATAGAGGTGGTCGATATAGGCATCGACACGATTGGAGAGGCGTGCATTGACGACCTCGATGCCGGGACGGTCGAGATCGATGCCGGCCTTTTCCGCCGTCGCGCGGATGACGTCGTCACGCCCGAGAAGGATGGCAGTGCCGAGCTTCTGGTTGGTGAAGGAAATCGCCGCACGCATGACCTGTTCTTCTTCGGCCTCGGCAAAGACGACGCGTTTCGGGAAGCGGCGGACGCGCTCGTAGATGCCTTGTGTGGTCGCGGCGATCGGATCGCGGCGGGCGGAGAGCTCTGAGGCGTAGGCGGCAAGGTCGGCGATGTTCTTGCGGGCGACGCCGCTTTCCATCGCCGCTTCGGCAACGGCGACCGGGATCGCCGAGATGAGGCGCGGATCGAACGGGACCGGGATGATGTATTGCGCGCCGAAACGGGGGCGGTTGCCCTGGTAGGCGGCGGCAACATCGTCCGGCACGTCTTCGCGGGCGAGATTGGCGAGCGCGTTGACGGCGGCGATCTTCATCGCGTCGTTGATCTGGCTGGCCCGCACATCGAGCGCGCCACGGAAGATATAGGGGAAGCCGAGCACGTTGTTGACCTGGTTCGGATAGTCCGATCGGCCGGTCGCCATGATTGCGTCGTCGCGGATGCGGGCGACTTCTTCCGGCGTGATTTCCGGATCGGGGTTGGCCATCGCGAAAATGATCGGCCTTTCGGCCATGGAGCGGATCATCTCTTCGGTAAAGGCGCCCTTCTGGGAAAGGCCTAACACGACATCCGCGTCCTTCATGGCCTCGGCGAGGGTCCGCTTGGTCGTGTTCACCGCATGGGCGGACTTCCACTGGTTCATGCCTTCGGTGCGGCCCTGATAGATGACGCCCTTGGTGTCGCAGAGAATGACATTTTCCGAATTGAAGCCCATCGCCTTGATGAGTTCGACGCAGGCGATTGCCGCAGCACCAGCGCCGTTGCAGACGAGCTTGGTGGTCTTGAGATCCCGGCCGGTCAGTTCCAGCGCATTGATCAGGCCGGCGGCGGCGATGATTGCAGTGCCGTGCTGGTCGTCATGGAAGACCGGGATATCCATCAGCTCGCGCAGGCGGCTCTCGATGATGAAACACTCGGGCGCCTTGATGTCCTCGAGATTGATGCCGCCGAAAGAGGGGCCGAGGAACCGCACGCAGTTGATGAACTCGTCGACATTTTCCGTATCGACTTCAAGGTCGATGGAATCGACGTCGGCGAAGCGCTTGAACAGCACGGCCTTGCCTTCCATCACCGGCTTCGAGGCAAGCGCTCCGAGATTGCCGAGGCCAAGGATCGCCGTGCCGTTGGAGATGACGGCAACCATGTTGCCGCGCGTCGTGTAGTCATAGGCGGTTGCCGGGTTTGCGGCGATTGCCAGGACAGGCACGGCAACGCCTGGCGAATAAGCGAGCGACAGATCGCGCTGGGTGGCCATCGGCTTGGTGGGATTGATTTCGAGTTTACCCGGGCGGCCTTCCGAATGGAAATCGAGTGCTTCCTGGTCCGTGACAAATGGACCGATACCTGCGCCCCTTTGCTCGTCTATCATTTCAACAACCTTTCTCGTAGCACATGTCGCACCATCGGAATGGTTGTGGTTGAGCCCACGGGTTCTTCACGATTGAAGAGTGGCGACGGAAGAAGACTTACAGGGGAGGGGCAAATGAGCGGGCAGCGCCGTTGCGGTTTTCCACGAGGTGGAAAGGAAAGCTCTATCTTAACCGTCAGCGGCGGCCTTGTTAGCGCAAAGGATGCGTCGTGATGCCACGGTGCTGTCGGAATTGAGCGTGTAGACCCTCGGGACGCCGGTGGCGACCTCCAGCATCGCAACCTGCACATCGGATATTCGCTCGAGAGCCATGATCAAAACTCTCAAGGAATTGCCATGCGCAACAATAAGAACCTTCTCGCCTCGCAGCGTGCGCGGCAGGATCTCCGTAATGAAGTAGGGCAGGACACGCGCCCCGGTGTCGCGCAGGCTTTCTCCACCGGGCGGTGCCACAACATATGATCGATGCCATTTCTCGACCTGCTCTTTACCCCATACCGAGCGGGCCTCTTCTTTTTTTAAACCAGTGAGGTCCCCGTAATCACGCTCGTTTAGTTCCTTGGCTTGAATAACATTGAGCGACGGCTGCCCTACTTCGTTCAGTATGATGTCAAGCGTGTGCTGCGCTCGCTTGAGTTTGGAGGTGAAGGCTATGCTGAAAGACAAGTGTTCGTGCGCTAAAACACGACCGGCCCACCTGGCCTCCAATACCCCTTGGGGCGTCAATCCCGGATCCTTCCATCCTGTAAACATATCGTTGAGATTACCGTCACTCTGGCCATGACGAACAAGGACCAGTATGCGCTCCTGGGGTTGACCTCGTTCGGGGAATCTCCGGTGTCTCATGCAACCTAAGGCGCCATTCAACGAACAAGCACAGCCCGGAAATCGTTTACATTGGTCCCTGTGGGCCCGGTCGAGAATAAATCACCGATTGCGTCGAATGCGGAAAAGCTGTCATTGGCGTCGAGAAGCTTGCGCCCGTCAAACCCGGCGGCCCGCAGCCGGCGCGCGGTCGTTCCATCGGCAAATGCGCCTGCATTAACCCCCGATCCGTCAATCCCATCTGTGTCGGCGGCCAATGCGGAAATCGGGTATCCATCAATCGCTAGTGCAAATGCTAGCGCAAATTCGCTGTTGCGTCCTCCCTTGCCGCCTTTGGCGCGAATGGTGACGGTCGTTTCTCCGCCAGACATGACAACTGCGGGCTTGGGGAATGGACGATCTCGCTGAGCGATCTCGCGGGAGATTGCCGCAAGCACTAGCGCCACCTGCCTGGATTCGCCCTCCACGGAGTCGGAGATAATGTACGGTGTCACCCCCTCTGCTCGGGCGAGTTCGGCGGCGGCTTCCAGCGATACCCCAGCCGACCCGATAACAAAGTGTGTGTGCTGGGCAAATACTGCGTCGCCCGGTTTCGGCGCCTCGGCGGCGGCCGAGTTCAAATGTGCGATCATCGCATCTGGCAGGCTCAACCGGTACTGCTCCAGGACCGCCAGTGCGTCGTGCCGCGTCGTGGCGTCCGGCACTGTTGGACCAGAAGCTACGAAGGCCGGGTTGTCGCCTGGAATGTCAGAGACGATCAAGCTTACAACACGAGCCTTGGTGGCCGCCGCCAACCTCCCGCCCTTGATGGTGGAGAGATGCTTTCTTACCACGTTCATAGCCGAAATTGGGGCTCCGGATGCCAGCAGCATCTCGTTCATTGCAATCTCGTCTTCCAGAGTAAGTCCGGCAGGCGGTGATGGAAGGAGAGCTGAGCCTCCTCCACAGATCAACGCGATCACGAGGTCGTTTTCGGACAGGTTTGAAATTGTCTCGACGAGGCGTCTGGCACCCGCAAGTCCTGCGGTATCCGGGACCGGGTGAGACGCTTCCAGGACCTCGACGGATCGCGTTTTGCAGCCGTAGCCGTAACGGGTTACGACCACTCCGGAAAGTGGTCCGTCCCAGACACTCTCAAGCGCTGCGGCCATCTGCGCCGCCCCTTTTCCGGCACCAATCACAACAGTTCGACCGTTTTTTGGGGGAGCAGGAAGGTGTCTGCGAATACCTGTCAGCGGATCGGCAGCCTTCACCGCGGCTGTAAAAAGGCGGGCTAGGAAATCTCGATCGTCCATGGGGAATAACCTTGGGTATCAGGCATCTGGCGCTGCCTTGCCGCACTGGGATTCCCATACGCTTCATAAAGCGCCGACTGAACCACGGTTGTCGGGATTTCCGCATTGTGGAAAGCCTATGAACAGGCAGCGATTTCAAATCGGCCAGGCGATATCGTTTTTTATAACCGTAGTGAACCTCGGGGTGGTCATGAGTAAGATACAATTTCTCCCCGCACGGACAGCCGTGCTGAATAACCGGCAATCGATTTTGTCCGACTTGCGCTCTCTCGTGCCCCTCACCAGCCTCGTGCATGAAGCACGGGAGCTTGTACCCTTTGAGACCGATGCCTTCGTCTCTTATAAACGCGTCCCGCTTGCAGTCGTGCTGCCTGAAACGACAGCACAAGTAGCTGCCGTACTTAGCTTCTGCCACCGAAGGGGTATCCCTGTTATTCCGCGCGGCGCCGGTACATCGCTTTGCGGAGGGGCGATCCCGCAGGAGGATGCGGTCGTGCTCGGCTTGTCCAAGATGTCGCGCATCCTGGAAGTCGACTACGCCAACCGCACCGCCACCGTGCAGGCCGGCGTCACCAACCTCAACATTTCCGAAGCGGTCGGCATCGACGGCTTTTTCTATGCGCCGGATCCAAGCTCGCAGCTCGCCTGCACCATCGGCGGCAATATCGGCATGAATTCCGGCGGCGCCCACTGTCTGAAATATGGCGTCACCACCAATAACCTGCTCGGCGTGAAGATGGTGCTGGTCGACGGCACGGTGATCGAGCTTGGCGGCAAACATCTGGATGCGGCGGGTTACGACCTGCTCGGCCTCGTCTGCGGTTCGGAAGGCCAGCTCGGCATCGTCACCGAGGCCGTGGTTCGGCTGATCGCCAAGCCGGAAGGCGCTCGTCCCGTCCTGTTCGGCTTCGATACCTCCGAGCATGCAGGCGCCTGCGTCGCCGATATCATCGGTTCCGGCATCATCCCCGTCGCCATTGAATTCATGGACAAGCCGGCGATCGAGATCTGCGAAGCCTTCGCCCATGCGGGTTATCCGCTCGACGTGGAAGCGCTGCTGATCGTCGAAGTCGAGGGTTCCGAGGCCGAAATGGACGCGATGCTGAAGGCGATCGTCGAGATCGCCGGACGCCACGGCGTCAAGACGGTGCGCGAAAGCCAGTCGGCGACCGAGGCGGCGCTGATCTGGAAAGGCCGCAAGTCCGCATTCGGCGCCACCGGCCGCATCGCCGATTACATCTGCATGGACGGCACGGTGCCGCTCGGCAAGCTCTCCTATGTGCTCAACAAGACCTCCGAGATCGTCGATCGTTTCGGGCTTCGGGTCGCCAACGTCTTTCATGCCGGCGACGGCAACATGCATCCGCTGATCCTGTTCAATGCCAACGACCCCGAGGATGCGGCCAGGGCCGAGGAGGCGGGCAACGAGATCCTGAAACTCTGCGTCGATGCCGGTGGCTGCCTGACCGGCGAACATGGCGTCGGCATCGAGAAACGCGACCTGATGCGCCACCAGTATTCGGAAGCTGACCTCAACCAGCAGATGGCGGTGCGCTACGCTTTCGATGAAGGCTGGATACTTAACCCGTCCAAGGTCTTTCCGCTCGATGGACGGCCTGCCGCATGACGCTGATCCCGAATTCCGAAACGGACGCCGCCTATATCATCGGCAATGCTGCCGGCGACGGCAAGAAGCTTGCGCTGTGCGGCGGCAACACCCGCGCCGGTTTCGGCAACTCCGGCGAGCCTGCCGAAATGATGAACTCGACCGGCCTTTCCGGAATTGTCGATTACGAGCCGGCGGAAATGGTGATGACGGTCAAAGCCGGTACGCCGGTCGCCGAGATCGAGGCGGCGCTTGCCGCCAACCGGCAGATGATGGCTTTCGAGCCGATGGATCATCGCGGCGTGATGGGCACGCTCGGCGAGCCGACGATCGGCGGCGTGTTTGCGGCCAATGTCTCCGGCCCGCGCCGTTTCGTGTCCGGCGCTGCCCGCGACAGCTTGCTCGGCATTCGGTTCATCAACGGCCGGGGCGAGGCGATCCGCGCCGGCGGCCGGGTGATGAAGAACGTCACCGGCCTCGATCTGGTCAAACTGCTCGCCGGCTCGCAAGGCACGCTTGGGTTCCTGACCGAAGTGACCTTCCGGGTGTTGCCGGTGCCGCAGACGGTGGAGACCATCGTCATCTCCGGCCTCGACGACGCGGCCGCCGCAAAGGCGATGGCGGCGGCGATGGCGCTGCCGGTCGAAGTATCGGGCGCGGCCCACCTGCCGCAAACGGTCAAAGGCCGCTTTGCCAGCGGTTCTTTGTCGGAAGGGGAGGCGACCGTTCTTCGTCTCGAAGGGCTTGCCGCCTCCGTGTCGGTAAGGGCAGAAAAGCTCGCAGCCGTTATGAAAGGCTTTGGCCCAGTCTCACGGCTCGGCATGGATCACAGCCATGCCCTCTGGCGCGAGATTCGCGACGTCCATCCCTATGCTGACGGCACCCAGAAACCTCTCTGGCGCGTTTCCGTCGCGCCGTCGGTTGGTCATCAACTCGTCGCTGCCCTTCGCCTCGACGCAGGCGTCGATGCCTTCTACGACTGGCAGGGCGGGCTGATCTGGATGCGCATGGAGGCTGATCCGGAAGCCGAGCTTCTGCGCCGTTATATCAAAGCGCTTGGCGGTGGCCATGCGACGCTCATGCGGGCACCGGAACAGGTGAAGACGGTGACGGCCGCTTTCGAGCCGCAATCCGAGGCGGTTGCGGCACTCTCGGCCCGAGTGAAGCAGAAACTTGACCCCGCGGGCATCTTTAGCCCAGGCAAGATGGCGGGAGCCCTCTGATGCAAACTTCCTTCACGCCCGAACAACTCGCCGATCCGCATGTGGCCGAATCCGAGCAGATCCTTCGCCGCTGCGTCCATTGCGGCTTCTGCACCGCCACCTGTCCCACCTACGTGACGCTCGGCAACGAACTCGACAGCCCGCGCGGCCGTATCTACCTGATCAAGGACATGCTGGAAAACGGCCGCCCGGCGGATGAGGAAGTGGTTACCCATATCGACCGTTGTCTCTCCTGCCTTGCCTGCGTCACCACCTGTCCGTCCGGCGTCGATTATATGCACCTGGTCGACCATGCCCGCATCCATATCGAGAATACCTACCGGCGCCCGCTGATGGACAGGTTGATCCGCGACCTGCTCGCCGCCGTTCTGCCCTATCCCGCCCGCTTCCGCATGGCACTTGGTTTCGCGAAGCTCGGTCGCCCCTTCGCGCCGCTCCTGAAGCGTATTCCTGCGCTGAGCCCGCTGACCGCGATGCTGGACCTCGCGCCGAAATCCGCCGCCAAGGTTTCCGACTCCGCGAGCCCCGGCACTCGCGCGCCTGGTGCCGAGAAGCGCGGCCGCGTAGCGATCCTGTCAGGCTGCGCCCAGCCGGTACTCGATCCGGGCATCAACGACGCCACGCTGCGGCTTCTCGCCCGGTTCGGTGTCGAAGTCGTGGTGCCGGAAGGCGAGGGCTGCTGCGGCGCGCTCGTCCACCATATGGGCCGCGAGGAGCAGGCGCTCGATTTTGCCCGCCGCAATGTCGACGTCTGGACGCGCGAGATCGACAATGGCGGCCTCGATGCGATCATCATCACCGCGTCGGGCTGCGGCACGACGATCAAGGACTACGGCCACATGCTTCGCCTCGATCCGGCCTATGCGGACAAGGCGGCCAAGGTTTCGAGCCTTGCCAAGGACATTAGCGAATATCTGTCGGCGCTCGACCTGCCGAGGCTCGAACCGAAACGGCTCAACGTCGCCTATCACTCCGCCTGTTCGATGCAGCACGGCCAGAAGATCACCATGGCGCCGAAGAACCTGCTGAAGGCGGCGGGCTTCACTGTCCGCGATCCGGGCGAGGGGCATCTGTGCTGCGGTTCGGCCGGCACCTACAACATCCTGCAGCCGGACATCTCGGCGCAGTTGAAGGCCCGCAAGGTCAGGAATATCGAAGCCACCAAGGCCGATGTGATCGCCACCGGCAATATCGGCTGCATCACCCAAATCGCCTCCGGCACCACAATCCCGATCCTGCACACAGTGGAGCTTCTGGACTGGGCTTATGGAGGCCCGAAGCCGGAAAAGATCGTCCTATTGGACGCAACGCACATCGGTATAAATGCACCTTGATCCCGATACCTCCTTCGGGATACGCCCTCGGGCAGGATGCTGTCCTAATCACTGTAAATGCTTTCGAGCAATCGAGGTTTTACGCTCGGCGACGGCTAGATAACGCGCCGCTCCTGGACGAGTTGGTACTCGCGGTCGAGGCGAAGATATCTGCACCGCTACCGGGGCAGGTTCTGAGGCCGAACATGCCCGCGTAGCGCTAATTGTATATCTGATAGCCCACACTTTATCGGATGCTTGAGAGAAAGTGGTCAATGCCGGCCTGAGCGCATTCTGCATCCTGGCTTGGAGTGCCTGAACTGATCCCAATTGCGCCAACGACGTCACCGTCCACGGTAACCGGTATGCCTCCAGCGACGGTCATCAGTCTGCCTCCGATCGCGGAGTTGATGCCATACGCAGGGCTTCCCGGTTGGCTTGCGGCTCCGTAGCTCTCTGTCGTTCGTTTTGCACCAGCCGCTGTGAAGGCTTTATCCATTGCGATGGTTGTGCTCGTGACCTTGCCCCCGTCCATTCTCTCAAAAGCAATCAGTTGTGCTGATTCGTCAGTGACAGCTATACACATCGGGACGCCAATCTCGGCTGCTTTGATGGCCGCGCCCTCTATCAAGATCCGAGCGTCATCCAAGCTCAGTCGCTTTATCGTCAGCATGTTCTCTCTATCTCCATATTAATGTGTTTCGCCAAAGTCTGCGCCAATCCATCTGCAGAGCGGCGGGCCTCTCCAGACGCACCACCATTTCTCGTCAGTCTAGGTTGCTCTCAAATGAGTGCTGGCTGGAACTCATCTCCCGCAACGAAACCGTCTTGTTGGTTTTAGAGGGGATTGATGCCACCTATTGCATCGGTAATTTTGCGAGCGGTATCGACGACTTTTGGCGCAATTTTGTCGATCCGATCCGGAGACATGCGATCAACTTGGCCAGAGATCGAGATCGCACATATCGCCTCACCTCGCTCATTGAACACCACGCTTGCGATGCACCTGACATTGCTCTGGTTTTCGGCGTCGTCGACAGCGTATCCTCGTTCTCTGGCCAGTTTCAACTCCTGGCGCAGGACATCCAATCGCAAGATCGACCGCGGGGTATGTTTCGTCGGCCGCCGCAGATAAATCAACTCATCAATATCGTCGGACGGATAAGTAGAGAGTATCGCTTTTCCCATGGCGGACGAGGTCATCGGGACCCGCCCGCCGACTACGCCGATCGATCTTACGATCTGGCGGCTCGGGATCTGGGAAATGAGGGTAATTTCTCCATCATCTGCCATCCCGAGGTTCGCGGTTTCCTTCGTGCGATCCCGCAAAAGATGGAGAAATGGCTGGGCCACCGATACGAACGCGCTACGCCTTATGGACGCTGCTCCTATCGTTAGCATTCCCAGCCCGATATTCCATCTCCCGGTAGCATGATCAAACTGGACATGTCGCCGCTTCTCAAGCGTCGTTAAGAGGCGATGTGTGGTGGAGGCAGGTAGCCCGGCATCTCGGCCGAGCTGCGACAGCCGGCATCCTTCACTTTGCTGACTGAGCAACTCAAGGAGCACCATTGCACGGTCTACGGACTGAACAGATCCTGATCTTTCGCTCTCATCCTGCACATTGGTCTCCTTGAAGTCGGTCAGGTTGTCTGACCTCGCGGCCACGCTTCACTCTTGGGCTCACCGACTTTTTTGGCTCACAGTGAGCGCTATTCGGCTAACTCTCGAACTTCAAGAAAAAGGGCGGAGTGATCGAGGCCCCCATTTCCTTTTGCGATCGCCGAAGCCATCAGTTCTCGCGTGGTCGTCGTATTGGGCAACTGAACACCCAATGCGGTGCCGGCACTCGTGGCCAAATTCAGATCTTTGTGGTGAAGGCGTATCGCAAAGCCTGGATTGAACGTTTGATCGATCATCCGCTTGCCATGTACTTCTAAGATGCGCGATTGGGCAAACCCGCCCAGCAGCGCCTCTCTGACTTTTTCGAGATTGGCACCTGCTCGTTCAGCAAGGACGAATGCTTCGCTGACGGCTTCGATCGTCAGCCCGACGATCATTTGGTTTGCAACCTTGGCCACCTGGCCCACACCATTGTCCCCGACGAGCGTAATGTTCTTACCCATGACCTCGAACAGGCTAAGTGCTCGCTGGAACTGGGCTTCCCGACCGCCAACCATGATGGAAAGGGTGCCGGCTTTCGCACCAATCTCGCCTCCAGAAACCGGAGCGTCGAGATAAAAGGCGCCTTTCGCTTCTACGCGTTCTGCAAACTCGCGCGTGGCGACTGGGTCGATTGAACTCATATCGATCACCACGGACCCAGCAGCTAGAGCGTCTAGAACACCGTCCTCGTGAAACAATACTTTTTCAACGTCCCCGGTGTTGGGTAGCATCAGGACTACGAACTCCGCCCCTGTTGCTGCCTGTGCAGCCGTCTCCACTGCCTCACCCCCCAGATCAACAAGATATTGCGATGCCTCTTTGACCCTATTCAGTCGGAGTTTGTGGCCTGCTTGAATCAGCCGTTCTGCCATTGGCTGTCCCATTGTCCCCAGACCGATGAATCCGATATTCGACATCGTAACCTCCTTGGGAGCATCCAAGCTCAAAACAAATTTCCGCAACTTAATTGCACAAATAACAAATCTGTGTCAATTCCTGCGCCGATGAGGGTTTTCTGGGCATCCTGTCTAATTTTGTCGCGCGGTTGCTCCCAACCAATTTATGAATAGAGAGAGGGACAGGCGATATGACCATCTACCAGAACCTGATCGCCGGCGAATGGGTCGGCTCGGACGCTTCCAAGAACATCAATCCATCCGATACCAACGATGTCGTGGGCATGTATGCCCAGGGCAGCGCCGAAGACGCCAAACAGGCGATCGCCGCGGCAAAGGCAGCATTCCCCGCCTGGTCGCGCTCCGGCATCCTCGAACGCCACGCGATCCTCAGAAAGGCCTCCGACGAAATCCTCGCCCGCAAGGACGAACTCGGCGCGCTTCTCGCCCGCGAGGAAGGCAAGATCCTTCCCGAAGCGACCGGCGAAGTCATCCGCGCCGCCCAGATTTTTGATTTCTTTGCCGGCGAAGCGCTGCGCCTGACCGGCGAACTGGTGCCGTCTGCCCGTCCGAATATCGGCGTCGAGATCACGCGCGAACCGCTCGGCGTCATCGGCATCATCACGCCGTGGAATTTCCCGATCGCCATCCCCGCATGGAAGATCGCGCCGGCGCTCTGCTACGGCAATACCGTCGTCTTCAAGCCTGCCGATCTCGTACCTGGCTGCGGCTGGGCGATCGTCGACATCCTCCACCGCGCCGGCCTGCCGAAGGGCGTCCTGAACCTCGTCATGGGCCGCGGCTCGGTCGTCGGCCAGGCCATGCTCGACAGCCCGGACCTCGCCGGCATCACGTTTACCGGCTCCACCGGCACCGGCAAGCGCGTCGCGCTCGCCTCGATCGAGCATAACCGCAAGTTCCAGCTCGAAATGGGTGGCAAGAACCCGATGGTCGTCCTCGACGACGCGGACCTCAACGTGGCCGTCGAAGCCGCCGCCAATTCGGGCTTCTTCTCGACCGGCCAGCGTTGCACCGCCTCCTCGCGCCTGATCGTGACGGAAGGCATCCACGACAAGTTCGTCGCAGCACTCACCGAGAAGCTGAAGACGATCAACGTCGACAACGCCATGAAGGCCGGCAGCCAT
Source organism: Neorhizobium tomejilense (assembly GCF_964254135.1). Classification (NCBI taxonomy): domain Bacteria; kingdom Pseudomonadati; phylum Pseudomonadota; class Alphaproteobacteria; order Hyphomicrobiales; family Rhizobiaceae; genus Neorhizobium; species Neorhizobium tomejilense. The sequence continues at coordinate 1,408,128 of NZ_CAXUSO020000002.1, read as the reverse complement.
ATGGGCCCGGTCGTCGACGACAAGCAGCTGAAGCAGGACACCGACTATATCGAGATCGGCAAGAACGAGGGCGCCAGGCTCGCCTTCGGCGGCGAACTCGTGAAGCGCGACACGCCCGGCTTCTATTTGCAGCCGACGCTGTTCACCGAAGCGACCAACCAGATGCGGATCTCGCGCGAGGAAATCTTCGGGCCCGTCGCTTCCGTCATCCGGGTAAAGAACTACGACGAAGCCTTGGCGGTCGCCAACGACACGCCATTTGGCCTCTCCGCCGGTATCGCCACGTCAAGCCTGAAGCACGCGACGCATTTCAAGCGCAATTCAGAAGCTGGAATGGTGATGGTCAACCTCCCGACAGCCGGCGTCGATTTCCACGTGCCGTTCGGCGGCCGCAAGGCCTCGTCCTTCGGCCCGCGCGAACAGGGCAGGTATACCGCTGAATTCTTCACCGTGGTGAAGACCACCTACACGCTGCCCTAGTGAAGTCCTGCGGCACCACAAATATGCACGAGAAAAGACAACTATTGACATATTTACCCAGATCGGCTTCTCTGGACCCCATGGTGGGACAACCAGTCGAACAATAAACCAGGGTTCAATGAAGCAACCGTCTTTCAGAAAGGGCGGTCGAGCTCTTCCTTGACAGCCTTGGTGGAAGGTTCCCATTTCAAATTCCAAAACGGCGGGGATTGACCGCCGGTATCTCAGCCGTTCGCCGCGGCGACTGCTTTCGCGAGGAGCTAGAATTGACAAACCTTAAGGTCGAAACACGGGAAAAGTTGAAACTTGTTTCGACACCGACCCTGATGACGGCCCTCTACAAGAGGGGACTGAGGAACCAATGGATCCAGGACGTACACCGTATCAACAAGCAAGCCGGTACGATGGTCGGAGAAGCATTTACATTGAGGTATATGCCGGCCCGCGAAGATCTTAATCAGTTAGAGGTCTTTCGCGATCGAGAACACCCTCAAAGAAAAGCTGTCGAGGTATGTCCGGCTGGTGCGGTGTTCGTGATCGATAGCCGCAAGGATCCGCGAGCCGCATCCGCGGGGTCGATATTGATCTCTAGGCTTATGGTTCGTGGCGTCGCGGGTGTCGTGACAGACGGCGGGTTCCGAGATACGCCTGACCTTGAGAAGCTCGGAATACCAGCGTACCACAATCGCCCTTCCGCGCCGACAAATCTGACTCTTCACCAGGCGATCGACATTAACGTGCCTATTGGCTGCGGTGACACGCCGGTGTTCCCTGGTGATATAGTGGTCGGAGATTGTGAAGGCGTAGTCGTCATTCCGGCGCACCTCGCTGATGAGATTGCTGACGAGGCCACTGAGATGACGGCATACGAAGACTTTGTTGCCGAGGAGGTGCTGAACGGACGGTCGATCTTGGGTCTCTATCCAGCTACAGATGAGCAGAGCCTCATCGACTATCGAGCTTGGCGCGAAAAGACTGGTCGTTAAATTTAGTGCGCGAGCTTTCGATCGGCGGATGAAACCGCCATCCCTTGCTGTAACGTGTGCGAGTTTTTAATTTTGTTGGTCAATCCACCAACTCCCGCCTTCGCAGGGCGGGGTCCTTCCCATGCTCGCTGCAAGCACATCTTCCGGATCAATGCTCTTCGCCGCAGTGAAATGACAGGAAATGAAGATGGCCCGTATCGAAAAAAATGGTCTCGCAATCGACGAGAAGCTCCACGACTTCCTGGTCAAGGAAGCGCTGCCGGGCACCAGTGTCGACGCCGACCGCTTCTTCTCCGAGTTTTCGAAGATCGTCCACGATCTGGGGCCGAAGAACCGCGAACTTCTCGCCAAGCGCGACGCCTTCCAGGCAAAGCTCGACGGCTGGTACCGCGAGAACGGTGCGCCAAGCGATCTGGCCGCCTATGAGGCCTTCCTGCGCGACATTGGGTATCTGCTGCCGGAAGGGCCGGACTTTACGGTTTCGACCGACAAGGTTGATCCGGAAATCGCCGAGATCGCCGGTCCGCAGCTCGTCGTACCGGTCATGAATGCCCGTTATGCGCTGAATGCCGCCAATGCCCGCTGGGGTTCGCTCTACGATGCACTCTATGGCACGGACGCCATTCCCGAGACGGACGGTGCCGAAAAGGGCAAGGGCTACAACCCGATCCGAGGCGCCAAGGTCATCGCCTGGGCGCGTGACTTCCTCGATCAGTCGGTGCCGCTATCTGGAGCAAGCTGGACGGACGTCACCTCGTTTATCGTGACGGGCGGAACGCTTGCGGCGGCAGCCCAGGACGGCAAGACGGTCAACCTTGCCGATCCGGCGCAGTTTGCCGGCTATCTCGGCGAGCCTGCCGATCCGACCCATCTGCTGTTGACGAAGAACGGCCTGCATATCGAGATCCTGATCGACGCCACGACGGCGATCGGCAAGGACGACCCGGCCAAGATTTCCGATGTCTGGCTGGAATCGGCACTGACCGCCATCATGGACTGCGAGGATTCGATCGCCGCGGTCGATGCCGAAGACAAGGTCGTCGTCTACCGCAACTGGCTCGGCCTGATGAACGGCGACCTTCAGGAGGAGGTTGCCAAGGGCGGCAAGTCCTTCATCCGCAAGCTCAACCCGGATACCGCCTTCAAGTCGCCTGCGGGCGGCGAGATCACCGTGAAGCGCCGCTCGCTGATGCTGATCCGCAATGTCGGTCACCTGATGACCAATCCGGCAGTGTTGGATAGCGAGGGCAGGGAGGTGCCGGAAGGCATCATGGACGCCATGGTGACGGCGCTGATCGCCATCAACGATATCGGCCCCAACGGTCGCCGCCAGAACTCGCGGGCTGGGTCCATGTATGTGGTGAAGCCGAAGATGCACGGGCCGGAAGAGGTCGCCTTCGCCTGCGAGATCTTTGCCCGTGTCGAACAGGCGCTCGGTCTTCCCACCAATTCCATGAAAATGGGCATCATGGACGAGGAGCGCCGCACCACCATCAACCTCAAGGCCTGCATCCGGGAGGCGCGCGAGCGGGTCGTGTTCATCAATACCGGCTTCCTCGACCGTACCGGCGACGAGATCCATACCTCGATGGAAGCAGGCCCGATGATCCGCAAGGGCGACATGAAACAGGCGGCGTGGATCGCGGCCTACGAGAACTGGAACGTCGATATCGGCCTCGAATGCGGCCTGTCCGGCCATGCGCAGATCGGCAAGGGCATGTGGGCCATGCCGGACATGATGGCGGCGATGCTTGAGCAGAAGATCGCCCATCCCAAGGCCGGCGCCAACACCGCCTGGGTTCCGTCGCCGACGGCGGCCACGCTGCATGCCACCCACTATCACAAGGTTGACGTTACCGCCGTTCAGGCCGGCCTGAAGAGCCGCCCCCGCGCCAAACTGTCGGATATCCTCTCCGTGCCGGTCGCCGTTCGGCCGAACTGGACCGCGGAGGAAATCCAGCGCGAACTCGACAACAATGCGCAGGGTATCCTCGGTTACGTCGTCCGCTGGATCGATCAGGGTGTCGGCTGCTCCAAGGTGCCGGACATCAACAATGTCGGCCTGATGGAAGACCGCGCGACGCTGCGCATCTCGGCCCAGCACATGGCGAATTGGCTCTATCACAAGCTCACCAGCGAAGAGCAGATCGTCGAGACGATGAAACGCATGGCCGGCGTCGTCGATGGCCAGAATGCCGGCGATCCGCTCTACACACCGATGGCCAGGGATTTCGACGGTTCCGTCGCCTTCCAGGCCGCGCTTGAACTCGTGCTCAAGGGCCGCGAGCAGCCGAACGGTTATACCGAGCCGGTCCTCCATCGCCGCCGTATCGAGCTGAAAGCCAAGCTGCCATGAAGTAGATCCAAACAACGGCAGACGTGATCGAAAAAGCAACATCTGCAGGAAGCCGCGCCTCAACAACGCGTCTAGAAAAACGAGCGGTGGCAGGCGTATTCCGGATCGTGAAAAACTGAAACGGCCATCTGCACGTAAAGCTTTTTGCGGATTAATTCCAAACTCCGAATCTCGTTCGCTCGCCAGATGCTCAACCGTTTTATCGACGACTGAGTCCGACCCAGCTGAATAGCTATTGAAGCTGCCTTTCAGCGTGCCGCCTCAATCGAGCCCGGTCTTAAACCTTCACCGCTCCCAGGAGGATAAACTATGCTGAAGATCAACCGAGTCAGTCTGGACGAGGCCCGCGTTCTCATCGCCGGTGCGCGGGCGAAGGCGGAGCAAATCGGGGTGCCTATGTGCATCGCCGTTTCTGACGAATCTGGACAACTCGTTGCCTTCGAGCGAATGGACGGAGGCAAGGTTACGAGCACGATCATCGCGCAGGACAAGGCCTTTACTGCAGCAGGTGCCAGAAGAACAACTGAGAGTTATGGTCTTGCCAGCCAACCGGGAAGTCCGGCTTATGGAATCAACACGGCAATAGGCGGCCGTCTGGTTGTGGTGGCCGGTGGTCTTCCAATCATCGTCGACGGCGAGGTTGTGGGCGGCATCGGCCTTAGTTCTGGGACACCTGCAGAAGATAGCGCGTGCGCGCAAGCTGGCGCCGATTTGTTTCAGAAGTTGACGAAATCGTTGGCCTTCGACCAACTATCACTCTGATGTGCCGACGAAGCGCTTTCAGGGGGCCCCCGTAATCGGACATTTTAAGACATAGCTCGCGAATAATGAAGACAAGGTTCGAGCTCCCAGCCTCCTCCCGGGCACCTAGGCTGCCCTCGCAAAGGTCTCGGCGGCAGTAACTGTTTTCGGGGAACGACCATTATGGCTGGCTTTCACCAGCCTTCAAAGCAGGTACCCGGTACCAGACGTGCTGCTGACGCCTGGTTTCCGAGTGCAATGGGCCAGCGGCTAGGATCGCGTGTCTTGGAAATTCGCCGCCAGTACGTTGGCATCGGTAGTGCGTGGTTACGAGGGTGAACGAAGATCATCACAAACTGAGGACAGTCACCCTGAAGCGCAATATCTGGCTCCGCGAGATTGCAACAGCGGAACCCTCTGGAAAGAGCATGCGCAGGAAGTTGGGGGCGAACGAAGGTTTTCCGCAATATCTAAAACAAGTCCAAGCGACCTCAATAATGTTGTCGGTCAAACTCAACCGGATCCTCTACATCGTCCCAGTGCCTAGTCGACTGTCGGCATCGAGACAGATGTTCGCGCATCATTTGTCGCGCTCCCACATCATCGCGCCTTAGGATCGCCCGGAATACGGCGAGGTGCTGTTGGCGGATAGCCTTACCCTTCGTCTCAAGCATCAGGCTGGATGGTGCAATAGCAAGCAACATTCCGCTTCGGATTGTCAATCGCATGGCTTCAAGGGTGCTCAAGAAATAGCTGTTGTGGGTTGCCCGCGCAACCGACAGGTGGAACTCGAAGTCCGCCTCAAAAGAAAACTGCGAAGCAGAGTGCAGCGTCTCAAGTTCGATCATCGCTGCTTCCAGCCGGGCGATATCTAATTCGGTCCGGTGGAGTGCCGCCGCTGCCGCCGCCTCGCCCTCGACCCCGATCCGGTACTCAAAACAATAGGCGCGCGTATTCATGGTTGAACGTTCCCGTAGGTCACTGAGTCGTACCTTTTTCTCATCTAATAGCTGCGGCGCTGCGCCAAACTCCGACTATGGAACTATTCGACCTCACCCGACTGGCCGTTCATCAACCTGCTGTGAGTCCATCTAATGTGGTAACGCATGGCCGCGCGCGCTTGCTCGGGATTCCGGGCTTCGATAGCGTCTACAATGTCTTGATGCTGCTGGTTCACTTTGGTGCTGAACCCGACACTGAGTGCCGCGACCTTCCAAGTCAAAGTCATGAACAGAGTGACCTGGGTTCGAAGCGACAATAAAGTGTTGGCGTAAAAAGGGTTTCTCGAAGCGTCCGCGACCTTGACATGAAAATCAAAATCATGGTTGGCGCCCTCTTCGCCTGAAATGCCGTGGGGGCAGGAGGACATGGCACGCAGCCCGCCCAGTTGATGATCGCTGCGTCGTTCAGCCGCTAGAGCGGCTGCTTCGCCTTCGACCCCTTCGCGGAAGCTGGCGAAAGGCTCAAGATCGGCGATGCTCGCAATCGCCGGGTATTGTAATTCTGCGGAAGGCTCGCGCGTCACGAAACTGCCGGAACCTCGGCGCGACATAATCAAACCGTCCTCGCGCAGCCGGGCGAGGGCCTGGCGCACGACGGGGCGTGACACTCCCAACTGGCTCGCCATCTCGTATTCCGATGGCAGGCGCGTATTTGCCGCCCAGGTCCCGTCACGGATGAGGCCAATCATTTCCTGATAGGAGAGGTCCGACAGCTTCTGAGTCGTTTCGCTATCTGTCACGCTTCTCCTCCTATCGGTGTCCATGCTTTTGTTCTCTGTGAACCTGGATCAGTACAGCCAACCAAGACCGCACAAGAGAGGCCCATAGGCTCCCGGGTGCGAGCCAATCGCTCGCACCCTCAAGGGTACAACAGATTCGGAGAAATACATATAAGAGCTGAGCGATTAGTCAAAAGTTGTCATATCGATACTGCTGGGGCGAGCAAATAAGTGTTTCCCCAACCGCGATGCAGGAGCGGCCCTTCGAGAAGCTCAGGGAGGCCCCTAGATGTCAATGGTCGCTTTTTTCGGGCTTGGAATGATGGGCGACCGTTGGTCGACGGCTTGTTGAAGCCGGTCACGAACTCGATCGCTCGTGCAAAAGAAGCTTCACGATATTGGATGGGCTCGGGGCGACGGTCTGCGACTCGCCTTCGGAAGTCCCAGAGGGCGGCGATATAGGGATCTTAATTGTTCCCGACGCGCCTGACGTGGGCGCGGTGCTATTCCCCCAAAATGGCGTGGCAAGGACGCTTATTGCGAAAAGAGTTTGGAAACAAAATCAAGCGATTGTGGCGTGGTACGTGGAGGCGCCTGTGTCGGGTGGCGAACTGGCGCACGTGCGAGGACCTTTCAATGATGATGGTCGGAGATGTGAACACAGTTGCTGCTCTGGGCCCGGTGCTTGAAGTCTTGGGCAAGAACATCCCGCGTTGGAGATATCGGTGCTCGGCAAACTGTGAAGGTCGCGAACCAAATCGGGGTCGCACTAACCATCCAGGCGGTGAGCGAAGCTCTTGTTCTGGCGCGGCTTGCAGGCGTGGACCTTCAGGTGGTTCGCGACGCTAGGCTGGGCGGTTTTGCTGGATCGCGTATTCTGGAGCTGCACGATCAGCGGATGATCAACGAGATGTATGAACCCGGTTTCAAGATGGCACTACGCGGAAAGACCTAAACATTGCGATTATTACTGCTGGACAGCTCGATATGGCGCTTCCATGCACAGCTGGCGTCGTCCAAACCATGAAGGCGGCGATAGGACAGGGAGAAGACATAAAGATCACTCCGCATTGTTTTGCACATATAGGAAAATTCTCACGCCGGTGAAATAAAAAATGAACTCATATAGTCTTGAAATAGTGAAAGCCAATTCCGCCTGATATTCTACAGGATATCTACGCAGGTGGTACCAGTACACCGCAATCTATTGCGCGGACGATATTACGTTGTGTGCGAAAGATCTAGTAGTCCCGACTCCCATAGATCTCCTGGGTCGATACCGGAGCCGATCATTTGGTTGCCCGCAAAGTCACACATTTCGTTTGACAAATAAATACAGATATTCAAACATGGCAAAAGTTGTAAAGGTAGAAGTCGCCTGTGAACCGCCTGCAGTGTGATGACCACTGGAGAAGTCGCCGGCAACGGTGAGGATGGAGATATGGCGCAAGAAATGACGAGTCCACCGAGAGTGTGTGTTGCCACCATATCGGGCCGATGGCTGACAGCCCTGCAGTCCGAGTTCTAATAGATACTCTGAGCAAAGATTTTGATCGTGGCGAGAATGACGTGGCGCGTGCGGATCTTCGTCTCTGTCGCCTTCAGCTAGCGCCCAACGTGCCAGGAAAGACTAGTATGCCACCGGATACCGTACTGGATCATACTGCCGATCACGCGAACCCGATTTTTGAAAGGTGGTGGCGGCGCCCATTCTCGGTGTTCCAGACCAACCTGCAGGAAATCGACGCTACGATGGACGTTGAGCAGGCTCTGGATAGGATCGAAGCCCAGGGCGCGACAACATGGTTGCTTAACACTGGGGGTATCTCTTCTTTTTATCCGAGCGATCTGCCCTATCAAACCCGCAATCCGTTTCTTGCGGACCGTCCTTCGGGCGACCTTATTGGAGACGCCGTTTCCGCGGCGAAAAAACGTGGCATCAAAATCTTGTCGCGTTTGGATTTTTCCAAGGTGTCCCGCGGCATCGCGTTAGAGCATCCAGAGTGGTTGTTCGTGTCTCCCACAGGTGCGCCGCAGATCTACAACACCCTCTACAGCACATGTCCAAACCGTGACTATTATCAAATTAGGTCGCTTGATATCCTCGACGAGATAATGGACCGGTATTCGGTTGACGGCTTCTTTTTCAACTGGTTCGACTTCTCTGAAATGGACTACAGTCGCGTCTATCACGGCGTCTGCAACTGCGGGACGTGTCAGGAACGTTTCGCGACGTACTCCGATGGGAAGTGCCTCCCAGATGGTCCAACTCACCCGAACTATGCGCAATGGCTGCATTTCGCTGAGGAGGTTACTACGACCCTCTGCACCCGGATTGCTGCGCATATCAGTTCTCGACGCGCCGATGCGGCGCTGGTCCTGAAGCGTGGCGCTCCGATTGTTTATTACGAGGCGAACAACGCGATTGGTCGCGAGCCCTGGCATCATAATACATCAGAGAACGTTAGCGCGCATATGACCGGGTTGCCAGAGATCTCTCTATTGGTGAACTCGGTATCATTCATTGACATGCCTTACAGAATGTCGGGGGAGCAGCCAGAAATGTTTGCGCAGTACTTGCTGCAGGCTATGGCGCGCGGCGGTAATCCGTCGACCTACATTATGGGGGCGCCAGGGCGTATTCCTTTCGTGAACCTGCCGCTCGCAGGTAATATCGAAAGCTTTCACCGCGACCATCACGCGATATATCGCGGTCTTCGGCCAGCCTCTAACATAGCATTGGTCCGACCCGATCCGGTTCGCCGCTCAGACCCTGATTATCCGCAAAGGGTATCGGAGTTCCGTGGGTTATTCTCTGCAATGACGGAACGTAATCTCCCCTTTGACGTGATAGCCGCCGAGTTTATTTCGAAGATCGCTTCGGAAGGCCGGTTAAGCCAATTCCAAATGATCGTGCTGCCCAATCTCGGCCAAATTGGCTCCAACGTGGCCGAGGCGTTGGATGCTTACGTTCACGCTGGAGGAAATTTGGTGTTGACCGGAAGCAGCGCGACTACCGGTGAGGGCGAAGGCGAGCTTGCTACCGGCCCCTCAGTTATGCGCGTTGGAGAGACGACCACCGGGAGCGAGCTCTGGTCTACCTTCGTGACGGATGTCGAGCAGTGCGAAGCCAACGCTTTTGCTTTTACACCCCGGATCGTGGCGGTCCATGGCGCCTATGCTGATTATATCTGGAAGCCCCGTGCTGAGAAAATCGGATGTCTTTTCCCCCGGGCACCCTTCGGCCCACCCGAAAAATGCTATGGCCACGTGCCAAGCAAACGTCCCGCTGTTGTCCGGCTGGAAAATGGCGGTAGCGTAACGCAATTCCCCTGGACCATAGGTTGTACATATCGCGAATTCGGTACAACCGAGATTCGTGATTTCTTTCTAGATTGTGTAGCCGGTCTTGCGACTCCAGTTGTCACTGCCGATTTGCCCGATCAGGTCGAGATCGTGTTGGGGCGCTCGGAGGCCGGCCTCGTCATTCATCTGATCAATCAGAGCGGTATGCGGACCCGATCCTTCGGGCCCCACCTGCCGATTTCAGGAGGGGTATTGCGAGTTGAGGGACACGGCGGACCCGCTCACCTCTTGAAGTCCGGCACTAAAATCAAAGGCCGTATCGAAAGCGCAGGGGTTGTGTTTGAGCTACCGGAACTCGGTCTCTACGAGGTCCTCGTGCTGCCGGATGTGGTGCATTGACGATTACAGTTCACCCATCCCGGAAGGGTGGGGTGCTATCCCAGACAGCGCCCGCTCGTTCGCGGCGTGCCGCCCGGGGGGCGAGTGGCGTTAATCGAGCATTCGCATGTGAGCGGGGGCTCCCAAAGAACGAAGTCAAAAGTGACAAATAGTGGAGGAGAACGAGATGAAACACTTTATAATCGGCGCATTAGTCGCGATCGCACTGGCAGGACCGGCACAAGCTCAGCAGAAGATCATTCTTGCTACGATCACGTCACCCACATCACATTTCGGTATTGGCGCTGAAGCTTTCTTTGACAAGTTAGAGGAGCTCTCGAAAGGCAAGTTCACCGGTGAACAGGCGCCAGCTGGGCAACTTGGCGGTGAGCGCGATTTAATTGAAGGGCTACAAATTGGGGCGATCGACATGGCAATCGTCTCAACGGGCCCCCTTGGTAACTTTGTTCCAGATGTCTATGCGTTCGACCTTCCGTTTCTGTTCCGCGACTATGATCATGCGCGCAAGGTGCTTGACGGAGAGATCGGTCAGAAGATTCTGAAAAAGGTCGACGACAACAACCTGGTCGGTCTGGCTTGGGGCGAGAACGGCTTCCGGCATATTACCAATAGCACTCATCCGATCCGTAGGCCTGGCGATCTGAACGGCCTGAAGCTTCGTACGATGGAAAACAAGGTCCATATGGCGGCGTTTACTGGCATGGGTGCGTCTCCGACGCCGATGGCCTTTCCTGAGGTTTTCAGTGCGCTACAGCAAGGCGTCGTGGACGGGCAGGAAAATCCTGTAACCGTTATCTCGGCATCAAAGTTCTGGGAGGTGCAGAAATATGCCTCGCTGACGGGGCACGTTTATTCGCCGGCGATCTTTCTCGCGTCTGCCTCAATGTTTGCCGACCTGAATGAAGAAGAAAAGGGATGGTTCTACGAGTCGGCCAAGGCCGGGGTTGCGGCAAACCGAGCCGAGGTCAATCGACTGGAGGACGCCGGCGTTGCCTTAATGCGAGAGAAAGGGATGGAGGTTATCACCGACATCGATAAAACACCTTTCGCCGAATTGGCTGAAAAAGCGTCCTATCCTGTTTACACGAAAGAATATGGCACCGAAACGGTCGAACGGATCAAGGCTGTTCATTAAATCCGTATGCCGTGTACGGGCCGGTGCCTCGAACGCCGGTCCACTTTTCGGAACAGGACATCATATGAAGCTTTTTCTGCGTCTCGAAGCGCTTACTACCCGCTTGGCTCTCGCGCTAGCCATTGCCTTTTTGCTCACGGCCACTGCACTTGCGGTCTATCAGGTGTTAACGCGTTTGATTTTTGGTCATCCCTCGACGTGGTCCGAGGTCATAACCCGGTTTGCGATGATCTGGAGCGTCTTCATGGGGGTGGCGCCCGCTATTCGCGAAGGCGGCATGATCGCGGTAGATATCATCCAGCGTGCGCTGCCGCCGAAGTTTGGCCTCGCGCTCCACATGGTCGCCGCGCTGCTTACAATCGTCTTCTTTGCGATCCTGTTTTGGCAGGGATGGGCGATGGCCGAACGGGTCGCGGGCCAGAAAGTCGCCGCGCTCGATTTGTCAATGTCCTGGGCCTACGCCGCTGTGCCGGTTGCATCCGCCTTCATCGTGTTGGCAGGCGCGGCAAGTGCTATGCGCGCCATTCAAGGTGGGTGGCTCGAGCGTCCGGAGCCATCGAAATGAACACGGCAATCGCTCTTTCGCTCGTTATTTTCTTTTTTGTCGGCGTGCCGATTGCTGTCGCAATCGGTCTGGCATCGATCATCGGCATTGAGGTCCAGGGTCGCCTCCCTCTATTGCTAGTGGCGCAACGGATGTTCACAGGGCTGGATAGTTTCCCGCTGATGGCGATTCCACTTTTCATTCTCGCTGGTAATCTGATGTCAGCCGGAGGCATCTCCTTCCGACTGGTGGAGCTCGCTAAGTCAATAGTCGGTGGCGTCCAGGGCGGACTGGCGGTGTCATGCGTTCTGACCTGCATGCTTTTTGCCTCAGTTTCGGGGTCCTCCGTCGCGACAACCTTTGCAATCGGTGCGATCCTTATACCGGCAATGGTCAAACAGGGATATCCTGCGCCGTTTGCTGCGTCGATACAGGCCAGCTCGGCTGAACTTGGCGTGCTGATCCCACCCTCGATCCCACTCATCCTCTATGGAGTTGCGACCGAAACCTCGATTGGGGATCTGTTTCTTGCCGGCCTCGGGCCGGGTATTCTGGTTGCAGGATCGCTAATGGCGCTGGTGCTGGTTCTATGCCGTATCCGCGGGATCGGAAAACTTGGGAAGGGCGATCGTCCGCGTTTTCTGCCGTCTCTGAGCGCGGCGATGCCCGCGCTTCTTGTTCCCGTCGTCATTCTCGGTGGCATCTATTCGGGAATGTTCACACCTACGGAGGCCAGCGCCGCTGCCGTGTTGGCCGCGGTCGTCGTCGGAGCAATGCTCTATCGCGAACTCAAATTGCGGGACCTCTACCCGATCCTGAAGAATACAGTGCTTGCTACATCGGCGATCATGCTGATTATCTCGGCCGCAGCTCTATTCTCCTTCCTAATCGCCCGGTCCGGCTTGGCCAATGAGATCGCGGCCTTGGTCAAAGGGATGTTCGAAAGTAGGTTCGCGTTCCTGCTAGCAATCAACCTTTTGCTTCTTCTTGTTGGTATGTTCATCGAAACGGCGGCCGCCATACTCGTGCTGGCGCCGATCCTGACACCTATCGCAGTTGCTTATGGGGTCGATCCAGTTCATTTTGGGTTGATCATTGTGGTTAATCTAGCGCTCGGCATGATCACACCGCCTCTTGGGGTCAATCTCTTCGCCGCTTGCGCAGTCGCCAATCTGCCGATCGAAAAAGTCATTCCGCAACTCTTATGGTTCGTTCTGACGGTATTCGCCGCTTTGATGGTAATTACGTATGTTCCGTCGGTTTCGCTTTGGCCCGTGCACTTTATCAAAGGATTGTAATGCGGGTTTGCGACGCCGTCTTGACTTCGGAGAGATTGGCCGATGGCCCACAGGCTGCGGCGAAGTCGATGTCGCCGAGGCCACGGATGCAATCAGTCCTCCAACAGAGGAACCTGCGACGGCTTGTGTTTCACGGTGAAGCCCTCCGGTGGGTGTTTTTTGTTACGCTTATTGCCGTCGGCCGAGGAGGCGGCCCCGCCGTAACAAACCGTAATAATCGCGCAGCAGGAAACGCGGGATCTCGTGAGGGAATTCGCCTCTGCGCAGCGTTAAAGACGCTCGAGGCATCTGCGGGACTGGATAGCGCTAGATCGAGACGGCGGAAGCTGCCATGCTCCCGCACGTTCCCGGCGCGCCTTGTATAACATTGCCACCGGGATTTGAGGGGACGACGAAAGCGTTCGAATGTGGATGTGACTAAGGATACAACGGCGACACAAGGGGTGTTTGTGGCTCCGATCAATTCGCCGGCGGCATGGCATCGAAGATGATTTCTTCTTCGAGCCGACATGCCCAACGGCTTATCCATCATCTTCCGCGGCTGTGCCCGATGCGTCATTGACGGCAATAGCGTCCGAAAGGTCATGCGGCTTGCTGCGGAGGCCATGGGTCTGGACCGCCAGGGCGATAGGGGTTATCTGCATGGCTTGTTGCGATGCTGAAAGCGTCGCCGAAACATCACCGCAGACATCCAAGGCCTCTCAAAGTGAAAAAAGTCCAGCGCAGCTTTGCCGTCGAGTACAGATCGGGCCGGCGAAAACTCAATTCCAATCCGAACTCGATCTGGGGAGACATGGATCTCAAGTCCGTTGCGCAGGATCTGCAGGACGAGGCGATGCCGTTCCTGCCGGAAACTTCCCAGGTTCACAGCACCGGAATGTCTTTCGCCGGAGAACAACGGGCGGCGGCGTTGTTGACACCGCCGATCGAGCAGGAGACAAATGCACCGGCTCTACAGGAGACCATAATGGCCGACGAAAACAATACGATGACTGATGCTGACACGCCGACGGTTGCGGCGCCCGCAACGGTCAAGCCGAAGAGAGGACGCAAGGCAAAGGCTGACGAAGGTGCGCCAAGCGCCAAACGTGCGCCTGTCAAACGTGCTGCGAAGGCGGTGCTGGCAGCGACCGCACCGTCGGTGGCGGCAGTTGACGAGTTTGCGGACCTTCTTCAGCTGGAAGAGGAAAACCAAAGACTGCGCACGCAGTTGGCCGAGAAGCTGCGTGCTGAAAATGCCGATCTGCGAAAGCGGCTCAACCTCGGTTGATCGCCAGCCGTCGGTCGCCGTCGCAATGGAAGGCGATATTCCCGCCAGCGTCTACAAAGGCGAGCTTGGACGGCGCTCCGGTCAAGATGCTAAAGCCGCGCAGCGAGGCTGTGCGTGAGTTCCATAACAAGCGTTACGCCGCAAACGATGCTTCAGCGGTACATTCTATTTTCAAGTGCGACATGCCAATAACATCAATGGCTTCGCCTTGGAGAAATTTGCATGTCGCCCTGCTATTCGCAGCTCACCCTGTCCGATCGCCGCCATCTGTATCAGTTAAAGGAACGCAAGCTGCCGGTTGGTGAGATCGCCCGCCAACTCGGCCGTCATCGTTCGACCATATATCGCGAGCTCAGGCGCAACACGTTTCACGACCGCGAGTTTCCAGATTACACTGGTTACTTCGGCACCATTGCCGACGACATGAGCAAGGAGCGCCGCCGACGGCTGCGCAAGCTCAGACGACATCCACAGCTGCGAGACCTGATTATCGATCGACTGAAGGCCAAATGGTCACCGGAACAGATTGCCGGCCGGCTGTTGATTGACGGGATCAGCCCAGTCAGCATCTGCCCGGAAACGATCTATCGCTTCATCTACTGCAAGGAGGATTATCCACTTGGCCTTTACGAGCACCTGCCTGAGCGACGTCGCCGACGCTTGCCGCGTGGATCCCGCAAGCCGCGTGACGGGCTCATCCCGTTTGAGTGCCGGATCTCGCAACGGCCTGATTTTGTTGATGATCGGTCCGAGTTCGGCCATTGGGAAGGCGATCTGCTGATCTTCAAACGCGAGCTTGGCGAGGCCAACATCACCTCGCTCGTCGAACGCAAGAGCCGCTACACCGTGTTGATCAAGAACCGCAGCCGCCACTCGCGGCCGATCATGGACAAGATCATCAATGCGTTCTCGCCGCTGCCGTCTTTTGCCCGTCGCAGCTTTACCTTCGACCGCGGTACCGAGTTTGCCGGCTTCCGGGCTTTGGAAGACGGGATCGGCGCCAGGAGCTGGTTCTGCGACCCGAACTCGCCCTGGCAGAAAGGTGCTGTCGAGAACGCCAACAAGCGGATCCGCCGCTTCCTGCCTGGTGACACCGACCTATCCAACATCACGCAGCAACAGCTCGTCGACCTCGCCCATCACCTGAATGCGCAGCCACGCAAATGCCTCGGATACAAAACACCCGCCGAAGTGTTCATCGCCCATTTGCGTGAAACAGGCTGATCCCCTACCCTCCAATCGCGTATGTTGCACTTGATGTAGATTCTCCAAGCCGGTTAAGCCGTAATGTGGGTGCCGCGGGTTCGGTTCCCATCAAGGCGAGGGTTCGGCAGCTTTGCGGCCCGAAGTGGGTAGTAGGTGAACGCCTACCGATTGTTCTAGCCGATACAAGTGCTAACCTCATAATAGTGAGCGCTTGTCAAAGCGGGTCCACACGTCGGTTCACCGTTGAGACCTAGCGCGGAAGGGACTCCCTTTGGAGTTTGCTAAATTAAACCCGCTCAGCCGGCCAAGCGGGTTGGGGGTCAGATAAGCGCCTGCGGTCACCAGGCCGTGAAGCCACCGTCCAGAACCAGGTTGGCGCCGGTCATATATGTGGAGGCGTCGGAGCCGAGGAACTGCACGATCGGGCCGAACTCGTCGATCTCCGCCTGGCGGCCCATGGGGACGCGCTCGAGGAAGGCATCAATGAATTCCTTGTCGAAGGAGCCGGTCTTGACGCCGCCGAAGGTAACCAGGTTTACGCGCACGCCCTTTTTCGCCCAGTAGGTGGCAAGATAGCGGGTCATGTTGACCAAGCCGGATTTCGATGCGGCGTAGGAGATCGCCTTGATGAACGGCTTTCCGTCGCGTGCTTCGCGATAGGCATAGAGCGCTTGGTTGGGTGACACGAGACCATACATCGAGCCGACCATGATGATGGATCCGCAGCCGGCTTCGGCCATCTTGCTGCCGATCACCTGGGTGGTCAGCATCACGCCCGTAAGGTTGGTGTCGATCACTTCGTCCCAATATTTCTGCGGATAGTCTTCGAATGGCGCGTTCTGATCAGCGTCGCCATTTGGCTTACTGTCAATGCCGGCGTTGTTGATCAGGATGTGCGGGACGCCCCAGTCGGCAATCAGCTGGTCGGTTGCCTTGATCAGGCTCTCCTTATCGCGCACGCTGGCTTCGTAAACGCGGACGTTGTCGGCGAGTTCGCCAAATTTCTCGACGACCTGTTGGCGCGAGAATGGGCGGCGGCTATAGATCGCGACCTTGGCGCCTGCTCCGGCCAGCGTCTTGGTAAATTGGGTGCCGAGCTGGCCGAGACCGCCGGTCACTACGGCGACGCGATCCTTGACGGAGAATACATCTTTCATTGCAAATTTCCTTTTGTTGAATTGGGGACGTCGGGCAGGACTGTGGCAGGATCACTGGCATCCGGCCCTTGGCCGCGCCGCGTCCAGGCGCGGTGGATGGCAAGCACGAGGATGGTGCAAACCACGATGCCGAGGCCGCCGGCGACCGGCCGCTCGAAGAAGCCAAGCAAGTCGCCGCGGGCAATCTGCATCGACATGATGAAGTTCCGTTCGAGTACGGGTCCCAGAACGAGGCCCAGGATGATCGGGGCGATGGGAAAGCCGTTGCGCTCCAGCAGGTAGCCAACGACACCCGCGACCAGCATGGTCCAGACGTCGAACAGCGTGTTGTTGACGGCATAGGAGCCGACAAAGCAGCACAGCAGGATCATCGGCACGATGACGGCGCGGGGTACCGACAGAACATGCCGCGCACCTTTGATGGCGAACCAGCCCAGCGGCAGCAACAGCAGGTTGGCGACGAAAAACGTCAGGATGATTGCCGTCGGCATTGTCGGGTTTTCGATGAACAATCGCGGGCCGGGCGAAACTCCCTTCATGAACAGAACGCCGACCGCAATCGCAGTGACCGCGTCACCTGGGATCCCGAACACCAGCGCCGGGATCCAGGCGGAGGAAAGCCCGGCATTGTTGGATGAGGTTGCCTCTACCAGTCCTTCCGGGTGGCCGGTCCCGAATTTCTCCGGCGTCTTGGAGAACTTGCGGCTCATGCCGTAGGCTATCCAGGCCGCAAGATCACCGCCCACGCCTGGCAACGCGCCGACGGCGGAGCCGAGTGAAGTGCCGCGCACGACGCTCATTGGATACCTGCGCAGCAGCGCGAACATACCGCGATAGGGCTTGATGTCGCCCACCTTCGGCGCTGGCGGCAGCTCACGCTCCAGAGCGGTGAAGCCCCGGATGATTTCCGACAGGGCGAACATGCCGATCATGACCGGGATGAAGCTGATGCCGCCCGAAAGCTCCAGTACGTCAAAGGTGAAGCGCGGCTGGCCTGTGGTCACGTCGAGTCCGACTGTTGACAACAGTAGGCCGATGACAAGCGAGACAGCACCCCTGACCGGATTAGCGGAACTGACCAGTGCGCATGTCATGAGGCCGAGCGTCGCCAGCCAGAAGAACTCGAAGCTGGAGAAGTTCAGCGAGACCTGCGCTAATGCCGGTCCAGAGACGAGCAGGACAGTGGCGCCGATCAGGCCGCCGAGGGCGGAGAAGAAGAAACCGAGCGACAGGACCTCTCCGGCCTTGCCCTGCCGGGTCATTTCGTAGGCCTCCTCGGTATAGGCGGCCGAGGCCGGCGTGCCGGGTATGCGGATCAGGGCTCCGGGAATGTCACCCGCGGTGATCGCCATGGCCGTGCTGGACACGATCAGCGCGATCGCCGCCAACGGCTCCATGTAGAAGGTGATCGGCACCAGCAGAGCTGTCGCCATGGTGGCAGTCAGTCCCGGCAGCGCACCTATGAACAGGCCGTAAACAGAGCCGATCAGAATAGCGAGCAGCACGCTTGGCGCCATCACCATAAAAAAGGCCGTCTCGAAAGTTTCGAAGCTCATCATAGGAATGCTCCCAGAGGCCCGGCAGGAAGTTCCACATGCATGATCCTGGTGAAGCTCAGATGCAGCGCCAAGACGAACAGCGGTGCGACAATGGCGATGGTGAGCGGTCGGGCACCCATCAGAACCATCAGCACGGTCATGAAGATCAGGCCGATCAGCGGGAAGCCCACGGACTGGAACAGCAGCGTTGCCGCCAGCAGGGCACCAATGGTCCAGATCGCCGTGAGCCGTTTTCGCAGGGACACCTCCCACTCGCTGGTATCGACCAGCGGTTCGGTCAGGGGCTTCGACCAGGCTTTCCAGCCAAGCAGCCCGCCGAAAAGGATCAGCGCTCCACCTGTGATGGACGGCATGAGGTCAGCGCCGAAGCGGACTCCGGGCACTTGCGGCAGGTCGGCGGAGGCGATGATCACGCCTCCGCCGAACAAGATCAGCCCGGGGCCGATCAGTCTTTCGCTGAGTTTCATGTCAATGTCTCTTGCTGTGGCCGCTACTTGGCCAGACCAACCGCTTTCATGGTCTCGCTCAGTCCGTCATGAGCGGCCTTTACGGTCGCGGCAAAGGTCGGGGCGTCCTGATAGGCAACGGAGAAGCCGCGCGAGGTCATGAACTTCTTGAACTCTGCGTCCTCTGTGATTTCCTTCAATGCGGCGCTGACCTTCTGTACGACGTCGTCGGGCAGGCCCTTGGGTCCGGCCAGGCCGCGGAAGGGAAGAGGCGACCACTTGATCCCGAGCATTTCGTCCGAGGTCGGAAGGTCGGGATAAAGCGGGCTGCGCTCGCTCGAGATCATCGCGATGGTCTTGGCTTGGTTAGCCTCAACGAGCGCCTTTGCTTCGGCGGGCGAGGTGGAAACCACGGCAATGGCGCCAGATGTCAATTGCTGCAGCGCCGGCGCTGAGCCATCCGAAGCAACCCAGTTTGCGGCAACGGGATCGATGCCCGCCTTCTGCAGCAGACCGACCCAGGCAAGATGCGAGAGACCGCCACGGTTTGCGCCGGAAGCTGCGACGCCCCCCGGGTCAGCTTTGACGGCTTCGATCAGGCCCTTGAGATCTGAATAGGGGGCGTCGGGGCGGATATTCACGGCAATGGCGTCGGCGTTGAAGCGACCTATGAAGGTCAGGTCCGCAGGCGTCACGCCCTTGAGGCCCTGCGCTTCGTACATCGCGCTTTCGATGGTGACGACGCCGAGCGTATAACCGTCGGGCGCGCCTTGGACGATTGCAGAATGGCCAACGAGGCCGCCACCGCCGGTGCGATTCACGACATTGAAGGGCTGACCGAATTTCTTCTGCAGGCCCTCGGCCACAGCCCGGGCGGTGGCATCGGTGCCGCCGCCAGCTGCCCACGGTACCATCACGGTGACGGCCTTCTCCGGCCACTCGGCCATGGCGACGCCAGCACTCAGAACCACTGCCACGCCAGCCACTCCGGCTGCGGCATGGCGCCAGAACTTATTAATTAAAGACACGATGTCTCCTCCCGTTTCCCTGTTGCGTGCGGCGCTGCGACTATCCTCCCGCTGAACCGACACTTGACATATGACTTATGACATAAGTACTGTAAGCGCATGATTGGTGATGCGTCAACCACTTCGCTCAATCTGCAAAAGGTCAAAGCGAAACACGACTGCGGGAGCCCGACATGATGACTGCTGAAACATCCACAGTTCCGAAGCGAGACCGCCTGCACATCATGGTGGCATCGGCGCTGGAGGCCAGCATTCTGAGCGGCGAGTTGAAGATCGGCGACAAGCTGGATTCCGAAAGCGCAATCGCCAAGGAGTTCGGTGTCTCCACCCGCGCCGTGCGCGAGGCAATCCACACGCTCGAAACCAAGGGTCTCCTGTTGCGTCGTCACGGTGAGCGCACGACCGTGGTGCGCGAGGACGTGAACGAGTTTCTCGATACGCTGGCCGTGACGGTCCGTCAGCGGTTGGCGGCGGAGCCGGAATATCTGCAGCAGCTGATGGTGGCGCGTCGCATGATCGAGACGGAGATCCTCGAAATCGTCTGCGCGTCCGATGCGCCGATCGCTCCTGCGGTTAAGGAGAATCTGGATCGCATGCGCAGGGCGCGGGATGAAACGGACTTCTCCGGTTTCGTAGAGGCCGACGCGGCCTTTCATTTGGCCATCGTCCACTCGGCGGGCAATCGCATCCTGTCGATCATCTATGACAATTTCGCCAGCCTCATTAGTGAAGTCATCCAGGTAACGAGCCGTGTGCCGACCAAGTCGCTTGACGAGGCCTACGACGAACACGCCGCGATCTATCAGATGATCAGCGACCACAACGAAATTGGGGCAAAGGCGTTGGTCCGCGCCCAGATCGACAACAGCGCGAACTACCTGCGCATTGCCATTGAAAAAGCATCCAAGGGAGGAAAGACGTAATGCCTGATTTTGACTATTCCGATGTCGACTGGAGCGCGATCGAGCGCCTGAAGAATTGGTATTCGGGTGACGTGCACGACAGCATGGAGGCGCTCGGCCTCTGGGGACATCTGGAAGGCATCAAGTTGCTGGGTGCCTTGGCGGAAGGAGAGGTGATCTGCGGACCGGCCGTGACTGTGCTTTTTGGTTTGTCAGACCGCAAAGGCGAGCCACAGGACGTCTATCACAATGCTGTCGACAACGCGCCGAAGGGCGGGGTCCTCGTCTGCGAAGCTTCCTGTGCGCCGGGCTCCTGCTCCGGCGAGCTAATGAGTTCGGGCGCCAAGACACGCGGTGCGGCGGCCACGATCGTTAACGGCACGGTACGCGACCTCGCACAGGTCCGAAAACTCGGCTACCCGTTATTCGGCACCGAGCCGAGCCCGGTCGGCGTGACCGGAAAGAAGGAACCAATCGAATCGCAGATCCCGATCAAGATCGGCCGCGTCACCATTAAACCCGGCGACGTGATCTTTGGCGATGTAGATGGTGTCGTCTGCATCCCGAAGGAGCACCTGGCCGCTGTCGCCGACCAGGCCGACACGCTTGGAAAGCATGAGACCGTGGCCAGAGATCGTATCTTGTCGGGCGAGAAGCTGCAGTCTGTCTGGCCGGTCTAATCCGGCCAAATGCGAAGTGGCGGTGACGTTAGCACGGCCACTTCGCTGTCGGGACAGCTCGATAGTTTCGATTGAACGGTCCACTTCGAATTCGAATGAGATCTTGACCCGGCCCAGCCTCAAAGTTTTCAGTAAGAACTGGCTCTGACGCGCTTCAAGGCCAGGGACTTCGCGAATGCGTGCAGGCCCTCGGTCTCAAGCACATCCGCACCAGACCCTACACACCCAAGACCAACGGCAAGCCGAGCGCTTGATCCAGACGGCCTTGCGCCAATGGCCCAAAGCATGCGCATATCCATCCTCACAACACCGAAATCGCTTCTACCCGACGGGACGCTTTATGTACGATGGCGTCGCCCCCACGGTAGCCTAAGCTCCGCAATTCGTCTCTACAAAATATACAGCGCAAAGGGCTACTCCAGGCGGGAGCCGTTTGACGACATTTGGCCGATGCAGGAGCCGACATTGCTCGCGGACGTGTTCAAGGCATTGGTCGATGCGGGACAAGTCACAAAAGAAGATTTGCGTGAAGATCTACCACTGTTTCCGCACGACGTCGAAAGTCTGACAGGTCTGCCATCCGGATGGCTAAGCCTGCAGGCTGCGAGAATCGTGGAGCTTAAGCCCGTCGCGACGCCGCGGGACAACCTCGGAGGGGCAAGAGGAGAAGTAATTCCGATCAAACGAAACAGCGAGTGACAACGCCATTTGACCCACCATATCCAGCCGCTTGTTAAATATCGGAAATCATTGCTGAGCGGACGACATCTCCACCGTGTCGACGGTTCGAATACGTTCAAGGCGTGCAAGCCTTAAGAACCGTGAAACCTTCGATAGGTTGGTGGATGAGATTTATGCGTCCAACAACCATTGCGCCTGTGCGGGTCCTAAGTGTCAAAACCACTCCCAGCATCATAACCACCGCCAACATCATGCCGGATTCAGAAACGCCGGGGCTGACCGCGAGAGTCACAGCTCAAAAGGCACCACGCCAAGATGCGACATCGTGAGGTAGCCGCCGCCAACATCGACGCGCGGAACCATAGAAAGCAATGCCGCTAGGTCGATCGGAATGTCGGCCGCAAGTGCCCCTGTGACGGTCGAGACCATAGCAGGCCGGCAATAAATGAATTTCTTCATCGCCGTCTCCTTACGAAATGGCGCGCTTTAGCGGAGGGACCAAACGGATCATCACCTGATCGATCGTGACCATTGCCAGGATGGCGAGGCCCATAAGGGGAAGGCGAGCGCGAAAATCGCCGCGACGATCCACGCGCCAATATGGACCGAGCGCTGACATGGGCGGAACACCAACACGAGCTGCGTTGGATCTATTCCTGACTAGGAGCGGAAAATGCTCTTGACGTCGATGTTATCGATAACATAGTATATGATGGTGGCAGCAAGCTTTGGGAGGAGCAGGGGTGGACAATCGCAAACTCATCGAGTTCCAGAACATCACCAAGGTATTTGGTGGCACTCGCGCCCTCGAGAACGTCTCCATCGATTTGCTCCCTGGCGAGATCCTGGCGCTCCTCGGCGAAAACGGCGCCGGAAAGTCGACGCTGATCAAGACGCTCGCCGGCATCTACAGGCCGGATAGCGGCCAAATCCTCTTTCGCGGTGAGCCTTACAGTCACCGCCCGCCGAAACCCAACACGCGTCAACCCGTTGCCTTCATCCATCAGGATCTCGGTCTGATCGAATGGATGACAGTCGGCGAGAATGTTGGTTTGGCGCAGGGCTTTTCCATGCGTTCGCGGCTGATCGACTGGCGCGGAACGGAAGATCGTGCCCGCGAGGCGCTGGCACTGGTCGGCTGCGACTTCGACCCCAGCACCCGCGTCCAGGACCTCACCCGCACGGAAAAATCGCTTGTTGCAATTGCCCGCGCGCTTGCCGTCGAGGCGGACGTTCTGGTTCTCGACGAACCGACCGCAAGCCTTCCAGCCGACGAAGTCGAGCGGCTGTTCAACGCCATTCGTCCGTTGAAGGAACGCGGCGTTGGCATGATCTACGTGTCGCACCGGCTGGACGAGATTTTTCGCATCGCCGACCGCGTCGCAGTCTTGCGCGACGGCAAGCTGGTGGGCCAGCGGCCAGTCAGCGAGACGGGGCCGGACGACCTGATCGAGATGATCGTCGGCCGCCCGGCCAACCAGCTTTTCGTCAAGGCCGCCTGCACACCTGGCAGGACCGTCCTTGCAGCGAAAAACCTGACCTGCGCCGGCACAGGACCCGTATCCTTCGATATCCGCCGAAACGAACTTCTGGGCCTTGTCGGACTGCGCGGCGCCGGTCAGGAAATCATAGGCCGCACCCTGTTTGGCTGCGAGGCATTTGGCGGCACCATTCACCTGGACGACGAAACCCCGGACCTTTCGAGCGCCGTCGCAGCGATGAGATCCGGCATCGGGTTGATCGCCCGCGACCGGGCGGAGGAATCTGTTGCGATGTCGCTGTCGCTCCGGGAAAACACTTTCATCAACCCCGGTGCATCCGGCCGTGGCTTGTTCTCTTTCCTGTCGCCGGCCGAGGAGGCCAAGCGGGCCCGCAAGATCGGTGAAGCGGTAGGGTTGCGCCCGAACGACCAGAGACTTCCAATCGAAGCCCTTTCAGGCGGCAACCAGCAGAAAGTCGTCGTCGGCCGCTGGTTAGTCACGGCTCGCAAACTGCTAATCGCCGAAGACCCGACCGCCGGCGTCGATGTCGGAGCCAAGGCTGAGATTTACAAACTGATCGCCCAAGCATTGGAAGCCGGTCTAGCCGTCGTTGTCGTGTCCACCGATTTCGAAGAAATCGCCCACATCTGCCACCGCGCGCTGGTGTTTTCGCGCGGCCGCATCGTCGCCGAACTTCAGGGTGAGGCCCTGACCACATCCGCCGTCATTTCCGCCGCTTCGGCATCGGAAGCGGCCTAGACCGCAAGCCTTGTAGACCACAGGAGCCACGAACCATGCAATCGATCGAATCCACGGCGCTTGAGCCGACGCGCGGCGAACTGGCCGGGCTAACCATTGGTCAGAAGATCGCTCGCTATGTCCCAGTTTATGGTCTCGTCATTCTGACAGTCTTCCTGATCCTCCTGTTTTCGGTCCTGCTGCCCGCAACCTTCCCGACCCTGCTGAATCTGCGCTCGATCGTTTCGGACAAGGCGATCATCGCACTTCTGTCATTGGCGGCGATGATCCCGATGGCTTCCGGTCGCATCGATCTCACGGTAGGCTACGGCATCGTGCTCTGGCATATTCTGGCGATCAGTCTCCAGACCATGTTCGGTGTCCCGTGGCCGATCGCTGTTGCCATTGTGCTGGCTCTCGGCGCCTTCACCGGTTTCCTCAATGGACTTCTGGTCGAGGTGGCGCGGATCGACAGTTTCATCGCCACGCTTGGCACCGGCACCATACTCTATGCGCTGGCGCTGTGGCATACCGGCGGTCGGCAGGTGGTGGGTGTTCTGCCCAATGGTTTCTATGCGCTCAACGGCACCATGTTGTTTGGTCTGCCCATCACCGGCTTCTACGTTATGGCCATTGCCGTCACGCTCTGGATCATCATGGAATATCTGCCGATCGGCCGCTATGTCTATGCCATCGGTGCCAATCCGAAGGCGGCTGCGCTAAACGGTATCCCGGTCCGCCGCTTCGTGATCGGCGCCTTCGTTTCTTCGGGGACGCTTGCGGCGCTTGCTGGCGTCCTGCTCGCCTCGAAACTGCGCATCGGCCAGGCAAGCGTAGGGCTGGAATACCTGCTGCCGGCGCTCGTCGGTGCCTTTCTCGGCTCCACCACGATCAAGCCCGGTCGCGTCAATGTCTGGGGCACGATGATCGGTGTCGTCATTCTGGCGGTTGGCATCTCCGGTATTCAGCAGATCGGCGGTTCATTCTTTGTCGAGCCGCTCTTCAACGGTCTCACCCTGCTCGTGGCTATCGGCATCGCCGGTTATGCGCAGCGCAAACGGGGCGCAGCCGGCAAGGCGGCGGTCCCCGGCCCGTTGCCCGCAAAAACGCAGACAAGCTGACGAAAAAGGTTTCCACGAACCGCACTATCTTCAAGGGAGGAAAGAATATGCAACGCAGAACACTGATCCAGAACTCGGTCGCCATGCTGGCACTGATGCTGGCGGGCCCGGCGCTGGCCGATGCCATGGCCAATGCCAAGACCGTGGTGGACAAATACGCCACCCGCGTCACCGCTTGGGACGGCCCGAAGACCAGCCCCAAGGCGCAGGAAGGCAAGACCATCGTCGTGCTGGCCGGCGATCTCAAGAATGGCGGCATCCTGGGCGTGACCACCGGCGTCGAGGAGGCCGCGAAGGCAATTGGCTGGGAGGTCAAGGTGCTGGATGGCGCCGGCTCGATCGGCGGCCGCACGGCAGCGTTCGGCCAGGCACTGGCCCTGAAGCCCGCCGGCATCATCATCAACGGCTTCGATGCCGTCGAGCAGGCCCCGGCCCTGGAGCAAGTGAAGGCTGCGGGAATTCCGCTCGTCGCCTGGCATGCGGGACCAGTCATCGGCCCCGATAAAAAGACAGGTCTCTTCGCCAATGTCAGCACCGATGCCATGGAAGTCTCCAAGGCGGCGGCCGACTACGCCTATGTCGATGCCAAGGGCAAGCCGGGCGTGATCATCTTCACCGACAGCACCTATGCCATCGCCATCGCAAAGGCTGACAAGATGAAGGCTGAGATCGAGGTACTCGGCGGCACGGTTCTCGCCTATGTCGACACGCCGATCGCCGAAACGTCGCAGCGCATGCCGCAGCTGACCACGTCGCTGCTGCAGAAATACGGCGACAAATGGACCCACTCGCTGGCCATCAACGATCTCTATTTCGACTTCATGGGTCCATCGCTTGCAGCCGCGGGCAAGGGCGGCACCGATGCACCGATCAATGTGGCAGCCGGCGATGGTTCGGAATCAGCCTATCAGCGCATCCGTGCCGGTCAGTTCCAGAAGGTGACGGTCGCCGAACCCTTGAACCTGCAGGGATGGCAGCTCGTCGATGAGCTGAACCGCGCATTCGCCGGCGAAACTTGGTCCGGCTACCTATCGCCCTTGCACGTCGTCACGTCGGGCAATGTCGAGTTCGACGGTGGACCGAAGAACAGCTTCGACCCAGATAACGGCTACCGTGACGAATACAAGAAACTCTGGCGCAAGATGTAACAACCGTCTCCCAAACAAACTAGGCACCGCGAATGGTGCCCATTTTTTCAGTTTCTAACAGACACCCCAATAAAACTCCCTGACGGATCAGCTGGAAACCTGCAACTAGATTTTTTCTGTGGTGTTGCCCTGGACCAAATGCAGCGCTGCTTGCCATGACCTGCTGGGGTGAGCGTTCGCGTTCCGAAGCATGTCCAGTAGCGCGCGAGCGGCCGTCTCTCCGATCGCCTCTCGCGGCGTATCGATCGTGGTGAGCCGGGTGCGCACCGTATTGGGAATGGACGTACCGTTGAACCCCACTACCGAGACCTGGCCCGGGACAGCTATACCCGCTTCGTGAAGATATGACAGGCCGCCCAACGCCATTGCGTCATTCAGGAAGTGGATGGCCTGTACGTCGGGATGCGTCCGCATGAGTTGCTCCGTCAAAACGCGCCCGGTCGCGGCCTGTCTCGGTTTCCGCTCGCACGTTACGCTCACCAGGGCGATGTCGGCGGCGGCAAGCGAAGACTGCAGTGAGAGATAGCGGCGGCGGGCACAAAGATCCTTCTCCAGCTCGGCACCAACGTAGGCGATCCTCTGCAAGCCACGCGCGAGAAAATGCATTGCAACGAGACGGCCTGCCTCCGCATGGGATGGGCCTGCCCCGAAATCGAGGCCGGAGTTATCGCAATCCCAAAGCTGAATGGCTGGGCAGTTGCGGTTTTCAAGCAACCTCATGGAAGCGGCGCTCCGCTCCATACCGCCATTCAGCAAAAGTCCGGCCGGCTGAAACGAGAGCATTTCACGAATAAGATCGGCTTCCACGATCGGGTCGAAATGCGACTCGCCGATGAACGTTTGATACCCATTCGGTCTGAGCACCGCGTTCACCCCGCTGAGCACTTCGGAGAAGACGATATCGCTGATCGAGGGGATGATGACCGCCACCATACGGCTTCTGCGCGAACTCAGCGATCCTGCGAGGCTGTTGGGCAGATATCCTAATTCGTCCGCCGCTCGCCTGACTCTCGCTCGCGTCTCCTCTGAGATGCTTCCGACGCCCCGGATCACCTTTGAGACGGTCATTCTGCTGACGCCCGCCCTGGCGGCCACTTCAACAAGAGTGACGGTCTTCGCGCGTTTCTGCCTCACATATTTCTCCTCTTTGCAGGGATGCACAAACAGACTTGACGCTCCCGATTGTTATCGATAACATCAATTTAGGTTAGCGATAACCCCATAACGCCAGATGCGACGGTTTTAAGTCCGGGCAGGCGGTTTGGGAGGAGAACGACGCTCCGAAGGAGCGGAACTGCGAGCTCGCGACCGTGAACGCATGCTCCGTGGCGAGATGCCTTGCAGCAATCATTATGACAAGTGGAGGAAGAACGATGAAAATCTCAAACTATGTACGGACGACGCTGACTGCGATCGGAATAGGAATAGCAAGCCTGGCCGCGACTGCCGAGGCTAGCGCGACGACGCTGAACGACATCGTGTCGCGCGGCTCAGTCCGGATAGGTGTCCTGACCGGTGCACCGCCTATGGGGATGGTGGACGAGAAGGGCAACCCGACAGGTTATGACGTCGACGTCGCCAATCTGATTGGCGGGTATCTGTCGTTACCCGTCGAACTTGTGCCGCTCACCCCGCCCGCCCGCATTCCCGCACTTCAGACAGGCAAGGTCGATTTCCTCGTCGCCACACTTGCGCCGACCGGCGAACGGGCGAAGACCGTCATGTTCACGCAGCCGTACAGCGCCTTCAACATGGACATCATCTCCGGCCCTGACCAAAAGTTCGCGAGCCTTGCCGATCTCAAGGGTAAGCGCGTGGCGGTCAATCGCGGTTCGTCGCAAGAGACTGCGCTACGAAAGGCCGCGGTACCCGGCATGCAAATCGTCGTATTTGAGGACGACTCCACCAGCGCGCAGGCCCTCATCGCCGGACAGGCCGATGCAGTTGCGCTGCCTTCGACAGTGGGTGAAGCGATCATCAAACAGCGCCCGGACGCCGGACTGCAGGTTGGCTTCACCTTTTTCCAGCAGGGCAACTCGATGGCGACCAAGATGCAGGATTTCGAACTGCGCCAATGGCTGAACACGGCGATCTACCTGATGAAGATCTCCGGTGACCTCGACAAGGTTGCAACCAAATGGACAGGCCGTCCAATGCCGACGCTTCCGTCCTTCTAAGTGGGTTTGCGTGAGAGCCTGCCGGCGGAACCGTCGGCGGGCCACGAAACATCGACGGAGCTCGCTTATGTCCTATACGTTTCAATTCGGCGTGCTTGCACAGTATCAGGATGAAATTCTGAACGGCATCTGGCTGACGATCAAACTTTCAGTCCTTTCGATCCTTCTTGGCTCGGCGGCGGGCGTCGTCCTTGCCTCTATCCGCTCAGTGAAAGGCGGCGCCGCGCGATTTCTTGTCGATGCCTATGTCGAGATCATTCGCAACACCCCATTCCTGGTCCAGCTTTTCATCGTCTATTTCGGTCTACCCGGCCTCGGCCTGCGCGTCGGCGCCGATACAGCTGCGCTGATCGGTATGACGATCAATCTTGCCGCCTATTCGACGGAAATCATCCGCGCCGGAATTGAGGCGGTGCATAAGTCACAGATCGAAGCAGGCGAGGCGCTCGGCTTCACCCGCTTTCAAATCTATCGCCACGTCATCATCGTGCCGGCGATCGCCAAGGTCTATCCGGCGCTGTGCAGCCAGTTCGTGCTGATGATGCTGGCCTCGAGTATCTGTTCGGCGATTTCGACGCATGAACTGGCAGCTTCGGCCGCCTTTGTTGAATCGCAGACCTACCGGTCGTTCGAGGTCTATATCG
This sequence comes from Neorhizobium tomejilense, assembly GCF_964254135.1. Lineage (NCBI taxonomy): Bacteria > Pseudomonadati > Pseudomonadota > Alphaproteobacteria > Hyphomicrobiales > Rhizobiaceae > Neorhizobium > Neorhizobium tomejilense. The sequence continues at coordinate 1,378,925 of NZ_CAXUSO020000002.1, read as the reverse complement.
TCGTCACGCTGATCTATCTGGCGCTTGCGCTTGCGTTGCGTGCTTGTCTGGCGCTCGTCGGTATGTGGCTGTTCGGCCGCCGTGTCGCCCGCCGTACCATGACGTCCCTGCCGGAGGTACAGGCATGACGCTTAGAACATTCGGTTTCAATGAATTCGGTTTCCTGCTGCAAGCACTGCAATGGACCATCGTCCTGACGGTCATTGCACTGATCGGGGGCGGTCTTCTCGGCTTTGCCGTGGCACTTGCCCGCACCTCGCGCACAAAGGCGGTGCGTATTGCTGCCGGCACTTACATCCAGGTCATCCAGGGCATTCCTGTTCTGATGATCCTGTTCTTATCCTATTATGGCCTGAGCCTTGCCGGATTGGAGTTGCCGCCGCTGATTGCCGCGGGTGCATCGATGACGATCTACGCATCGGGTTACCTGGCGGAAATCTGGCGTGGCTGCATTCAGGCAGTGCCGAAGCAGCAATGGGAGGCGTCGGAGTCCCTCGCCATGACCCGGCTGCAACAATATCGCTACGTCATCCTGCCGCAGGCTGTCCGCATATCGCTGCCTCCCACCGTCGGTTTCGCGGTGCAGGTGGTCAAGAACACCTCAATTACCTCAATCATCGGTTTCGTTGAACTCGCTCGCGCGGGGCAACTCATCAACAATGCGACGTTCCAGCCCTTCCGCGTCTTCGTCGCGGTTGCAGTTCTCTATTTCGTCGTCTGTTACCCATTGTCCCAGCTGTCGCGTTGGCTGGAAAGGAGGCTCCATGCCGGAAGTAATCGTTGAAAAGGTTCACAAGAGCTTCGGTGCGCTCGAAGTTCTCAAGGGCGTCTCGCTCAGTGTCGGGCGCGGAGAGGTCTTCGCGCTGATCGGTCGGTCAGGCTCCGGTAAGAGCACGCTGCTGCGCTGCATGAACGGTCTGGAAAAGATCAATTCCGGCCACGTGGAAATTGCCGGCCACACGCTTGGGGGAGATGCTAAAGCATTGCGCAGCCTGCGCACCGATGTCGGCATCGTCTTCCAGAGCTACAACCTGTTTCCGCATCTGACTGTCGGTGAGAACATCATGCTTGCGCCACGCATCGTGAAGGGCATAGCAAAGGCCGAGACGCAGAAAATCGCCCGGGAGGTGCTGCAGCTCGTGGGCCTCCTGGAAAAGTTCGATTCCTACCCGGATCAGCTTTCCGGCGGCCAGCAGCAGCGGGTGGCGATCGCCCGTTCGCTTGCCATGCGGCCAAAGGTGATGCTGTTCGACGAAGTGACCTCGGCGCTCGACCCGGAACTGACCGAAGAAGTGTTGACGGTGATGGAGACGCTCGCTCGCGACGGGATGACCATGATCCTTGTAACGCACGAAATGGCGTTCGCCCGAAGGGTGGCGACGAAAACCATCTTCATGCACAAAGGTACGATCTGGGAAGAGGGGCCGTCCAAGGAGCTCTTTGCCAATCCGCAAACACAGGAGTTGCGGCAGTTCGTGAAGTCCGACGTTAAGTAACCGGGTTAAAGCGCATCAAACATCCTGCCGCCGCAGGGCAAGCCCCTCAGGCGGCAGGAGCAGATCGGGTTGGGTGGTGGACGCCGCACCTTGTCGAATGTTCGCTTGGTATCGCAACAGCAAGGGCCGGGGTCGTCAGCGACTGGTCTCTCGCAGGATCAAGTCCGGCCGGATCGTCACGCGTCCCGATTCATTCGCCAGCCGTCCGTCCAGGACGTCGATAATGAGCTTCGCCGCCTTTGTTCCGATCTCAGCCGCGAACGCGTTGATTGTGGTCAGGCTGGGAACGCAGATTGCGCCGATCTCGTAGTCGCCAAAACCACCGATCGCGATTTGTCCGGGCACCGCAAGGCCGCGACGTTGACATTCCGTGAGCGCGCCAAAGGCGGAAAGGTCGGAGACGCAAATCACCGCCTCGGTGTCAGGAAATTGTTCCAGCAGCCGTCCCATCGCGTTCGCGCCCTCCCGCATCGAAATCGGCGGAGGGCCGGCAGCAATCAGGCGTTCCGCATCCAGACCGTGATCCTTTATTGCGGCGATGAAGCCGGCCCGGCGGTCGGTGCCACGCGTGTCGCGGTCGGCGTCACCGCCAATGAAGGCGATCTTTCGATAGCCGGAAGAGACGAAGTGATTGACCATCTCGCGCACCGCGAGTGCATTGGAGAAGCCGACGACGTGACCGATCGGCTCTTCAGGAAGGTCCCAGGTCTCGATGACCGGGATTCCCGCGTTCGACAGGAGCTTGCGGGCGCGTGGGGTGTGTTTGCCCCCCGTTACCACGATCGCTTCTGGCTTGCGCCGCAAGAGCTGCTCGATGAGCCGTTCTTCTTCCTTCGTGTCGTAGTTGGTGTAGCCGAGGAGGATTTGCAGACCCCTCTCCGCGAGGCCATCGCTCAGCGAACGTACCGTATCGGCGAAATTGGCGTTGTTGATTGAAGGAATGGTGACCGCCACGAAGTCAGTGCGTTGCGAACGCAAATTTGCGGCGGTGCTGTCGAAGACATAACCGAGTTCCTCCGCAGCACGCAGCACGGCTTCGCGGGTTTCCTGGCTGACGGAGGCGTCCTGCTTGAAGGCGCGCGACACCGTCATCGGCGACACGCCGGTGCTGCGTGCAATGTCCGCCATCGTGATTGGCTTGCGAATATTATGCATTTTGGCCCATGTTATCGTTATCACCGGCACTACAGCGAGTTTGTCGCAGGATTGCAAGCCCGTTGTGGCGTCGCTCGTGATTGGACGGGAGCAAAGCTTGATGCGGCGGAAACAAAGAGAAGCGAAGCGTTGAAGGGCCTCGCTTGTCGGGGCATCTTGCGGGCTACAGTGGGAATTCGTTTGCCTGTGTCACATGGTGGTGAATGCGTCCGTCGAAGAACCGGGCTAGGACTTCTTCCGTGGCCGCCTTGGCAGCAGTGCGGGCTGGACTCGCCAACGCCGTCTCAACCGTCGCAAGATCGGGATAATTGATCGCAAGGATCATCGGGATTTCCGGCGCCCCTTCGTCCCGGGCATCCGCAAAGGTCACTCTTACTTCGAGCGCACCTGGGAAGGCTTTCCATTTTGGCAGGATATTCTCCAGGACGGCGGTCCGAAACGCTTCGGTCTGACCTTCCTTCACCGTTCCTTCGAAGAGAGCATAGCGTGTGATCATTGTGCGATATCCTTGTTGGGACCCTTGAAAAATTCCATCAGAGCGGCCTGATCCTCACCACCGAGGCCGGCGGCCGTCAGCATCCGATGCACTTCGGCGCAGGTAGCTGTGAGTGGCATGGCCGTGTTGGTCAGGCGTGCAAGATCCTGCGCGCCGTTCAGATCCTTGACCATGTTGTCAATCCGGCCGGTGCGCCGGTAGTCCTTGGCAACGAATCGCGGCATGTATTCCTGCAGGATGGCGCTGTCGGCGCGGCCACCCTTCAGCGCCTGCGGGATTTTTGCGGCATCCACGCCAGCGTCGAGCGCCAACTGCGTGGCTTCGGCCACCGCCAGAAAATTCAGACCGCAGAGAACCTGGTTGATCAATTTCGTCGTCTGGCCAGCACCTGACGGCCCCATGTGGGTGTAGTTCGAGGCGACATGTTGCAGCACCCGATGCGCGTCTGCGACATCCTGTTCTTTGCCACCTGCCATCAGCGTGAGCTGTCCGACCAATGCTTTTGGAGCGCCGCCCGAGAGGGGACTGTCGACCCAGCGCAAACCAACCTCCGCAGCGTCCGATGCCAGCGCCTTCGTTGCTTCCGGATCGATGGAGGACATGTCGATGACGAGCGTTCCGGGCGCGGCACCTTCGGCGACACCACCGGTGCCAAAAACAGCCAGCCTCACGATCTTTGGAGAATTGAGGCTGAGGATCACGTAGTCCGAAACGGACGCTGCCTCTGCCGCACTCGCTGCGGTTTTTGCACCCTTGCCCACCAGCTCTTGCACCCTGGCCTTGTCCAGGTCAAAGACCGTCAAGTTGTTGCCGGTCTCCAAGAGCCGTGCGCCGATAGCTCCGCCCATCGCTCCGGCGCCTATCAATGCAACTCTGTTCGTCATCCTCGCATTCCTCCCAATTGTGCAATAATCTTGTCGACGACTGCGTCGAGCGGCTCGTCGATATCCACAGTGATCGCATTTTCCTCCGACCCCGGCGGTTCGAGCGTCGAAAACTGGCTTGCCAGCAACCCCTGTGGCATGAAGTGCCCCGATCTGGCTTTCATCCGCGCTGCGATAACCTCGGGCGTGCCCGAAAGATGGATGAAAATCACAGGCGCTCCTGCTTCCTGCGCGATATGGGCACGGTACGCACGTTTGAGCGCTGAGCAGCCAATGATCAACGGGTTCTCGGAGGCGGCGAGTGCCCGTCCTACTCGCGTCAGCCACGGCCAGCGGTCGTCGTCGTCCAAAGCGATTCCCTGGCTCATTTTCGCAATGTTTGCCAATGGGTGCAGATCATCCCCGTCCAGGTAGGCTGCGCCCAACCCGACGGCGAGCGCCGCTCCGACAGAGGACTTGCCGCATCCGGCAACACCCATCAATATCAATTGTTGCCTGGCCTCAGAGAGAGGCCGTGATGCCGCCGTCGACATAGAGCACATGTCCGTTCACAAAAGAGGAGGCGCTCGAAGCAAGGAACACGCAGGCGCCGACCAGCTCTTCGACCTTGCCCCAGCGGCCGGCCGGTGTGCGTTTTTCCAGCCACGCGGAAAAATCGGCGTCGCCGACCAGAGCGGCGTTCAGCGGCGTGTCAAAATAACCGGGCGCTATCGCATTGCATTGCAGCCCGTATCTTGCCCAGTCAGTTGCCATGCCCTTGGTCAGATTGCCAACTGCGCCTTTGGTGGCCGTATATGGCGCGATGCCGGGGCGGGCTAGGGCAGTCTGTACGCTGGCGATATTGATGATCTTACCGGCGCCGCGTTTGATCATATGCCGGGCAGCCGCCTGTCCGACGTTGAAGACACTGGAAACATTGGCGCGCATCAGCCGTTCGAACGCATCCGCCGGAAAATCCTCCAGCGGAGTTCGGTGTTGCATGCCTGCGTTGTTCACAAGGATGTCTATCGCGCCCGTTTTTGCTTCGAATTCGTCAACGGCGCGCCGCGCGGCCTCATGTTCGGTCACGTCGAAGACCAACTGATGGGCGCCGGCGCCGAAGCTTGTCGCGGCTTGCGCCAGCTTGACCGCATCGCGTCCATTGAGCACGATTTCTGCGCCGGCGTCAGCCAAACCACGGGCAAGGGCAAGGCCGATGCCCTGCGACGAGCCGGTGATCAAGGCCCGGCAACCGGTCAAGTCAAACAAGCTTCGCCCCATTGATCTCTCCGTTTTCTCTCGACATCCACAATATTGTCTCTTATGTTATCGATAACATTGATTGTCAAGAGACGGAGAAACCAAATGAACAAGCCGCAGATCCTCCAGGTCGGACCCTATCCGGAATGGGACGAGGCGCCACTCACTGCCAGCTTCGAGGTCCATCGGTATTTCGAGGCCGCCGACAAGGCCGGTTTCCTCGCGTCTGTCGGTCCGAACGTCAAAGCCATTGCAACAAGGGGCGAACTTGGCGCCAGCCGGGCGATGATCGAGGCTTGCCCGGCGCTCGAACTGGTCTCCGTCTACGGGGTCGGCTTCGATGCCGTTGATCTCGCGGCCTGCCGGGAACGCGGCATCCGCGTCACGAACACGCCTGATGTATTGACGAGCGATGTGGCAGACCTCGGCATAGCGATGATGCTATGTCAGTCGCGTGGCCTGGTCGGTGCGGAAGGTTGGGTCAGAGATGGAAGCTGGGTCGAAAAGGGCCTCTATCCGCTCAAGCGCCGCGTATGGGGGCGAAGCGCAGGCGTGCTCGGCCTTGGCCGCATCGGCTATGAGGTTGCAAAGCGCCTCCAGGGCTTCGACATGCGGATCGCCTATTCCGATGTCGCGCCAAAGGATTTCGCTTCGGATTGGGAGTATATTGCTGATCCCGTGGCGCTCGCCTCGCGGTCTGATTTCCTCTTTGTCACCCTGGCTGCTTCCCCAGTCACCCGCCACATCGTCGGTCGCGAGGTGATTGCGGCACTGGGCGGGGAGGGGATGTTGATCAATATCTCTCGCGCCTCCAATGTCGACGAAGAGGCATTGCTCACTGCACTGGAAAGTGGTGCACTCGGCTCGGCGGCTCTTGATGTGTTCGAGGGAGAGCCAAAACTCGACCCGCGTTTTCTGGCGTTGGACAATGTCCTCCTGCAGCCCCATCACGCCTCGGGAACCATTGAGACGCGCAAGGCTATGGGGAAACTGGTCCGCGATAATCTCACGGCGCATTTTTCCGGTCAGCCACTGTTGACGCCAGTCCTTTGAGGAGGCCGCGATGAAAACTATCGTTGTTCACGGCGCAAAGGATTTGCGCATCGAGGAGCGTCCGATTGAAACACCAGGCCCAGGAGAGGTGCGCCTTCGCCTTGCCGCTGGTGGAATCTGCGGCAGCGATCTCCACTATTACAATCACGGTGGCTTCGGCACCGTCCGGCTACGCGAACCGATGATTCTCGGACACGAAGTTTCCGCACATGTCGATGCCCTTGGACAGGGTGTAGAAGGATTGGAGTTGGGACAGCTCGTTGCCGTTTCGCCGTCCCGTCCGTGCCGAACCTGCCGCTACTGCCAGGAGGGGCACCAAAACCAGTGCCTCAACATGCGGTTCTACGGAAGCGCCATGCCGTTTCCGCATGTCCAAGGCGCCTTTCGTGAGGTTCTCGTTGCGGACGCGATCCAATGCGTTTCGGCCGATGGCCTGACGCCGGGCGAGGCGGCAATGGCCGAACCGCTGGCCGTGACGCTCCACGCGACCCGCCGGGCTGGAGAAATGTTGGGCAAACGGGTTCTGGTGACGGGTTGCGGGCCAATCGGCGTTCTGGCGATTCTGGCGGCTCGCCGTGCTGGGGCCGCTGAAATCGTCGCGACGGACCTCTCCGAATTCACCCTGTCGCTCGCCCGCAAAGCCGGCGCCGACCGGACGATCAACATGGCGAGAGAACCCGACGCGCTGGCCTCTTATGGGGCAGGGAAAGGAACGTTCGATGTCCTCTACGAGTGCTCCGGCGCCGCAGCGGCGCTCGCAGCGGCCATCGCTGTTTTGCGGCCGCGGGCGGTGATCGTCCAGCTGGGGCTTGGCGGAGATATGGCAGTCCCGATGATGGCTATCACGGCCAAGGAGCTGGATCTGCGCGGATCCTTTCGCTTCCATGAAGAATTCGCCATCGGAGTCGGGCTCATGCAGAAGGGTCTCATCGACGTGAAGCCGCTGATCACCCACACGCTCCCCTTGCGGGAGGCCGTCACAGCCTTCGAACTGGCGAGTGACCGGAGCCAGGCGATGAAGGCGCAGATCGCCTTTATCTGACTTGCAGAGAGGTCTTCTGGCGGAACAAAAAGGGGGCGATCCGGATCAGCGCCGCCTTTGTCTTCTGCGAGACCGGCAGACCAGGGCGCTGCCGTCCCGGCGGCCATTGAGGTGCCGCAGGCGGGGCCTTCAGACATCTCGTCACCCTTGCCTGTTCATATCAAGGGTATCGGGTGATATCGATAGCGTTCTCACAGCTTCCAGAAAGGGAAGGCCGGCATGTCGTACTTTGAAGTGGTCAATCCGCTGTTTGGCCGATACGTCCTTGGCAATGCGCCGGTGAAACAGATTGCGACGGGCTTTGACTGGGTCGAGGGCCCGGTCTGGTTCGGTGATGCAGGATGCCTCCTCTTTTCCGACATTCCGAACAATCGCATCCTCCGCTGGTCTCCAGGCGCTGGGGTCTCCACGTTCCGACAGCCCTCGAACTTTGCCAACGGCAATACGCGCGACAGGCAGGGAAGGCTGGTAACGTGCGAACATGGCACGCGCCGTGTGACGCGCACGGAACTTGACGGTTCCGTCACTATTGTGGCTGACCGCTATCGGGGCAGGCGCCTGAACTCTCCCAATGATGTGGTGGTGAAATCGGACGGCTCCATCTGGTTCTCCGATCCGCACTACGGGATCATGACGGACTACGAAGGCTTTCTGGCCGAGCAGGAACTGCCGTGCCACGTTTACCGCGTCGATCCTTCTGGAGAGATCGAAGTCGCCTTGGCGGATTTCAACTGCCCCAACGGCCTCGCCTTCAGTCCCGATGAAACCCGGCTCTATGTCGCCGATACCGGACGCATGTTCGGCTCAGACCCCCAACATATCAGGGTTTTCAATGTTGCCTCCAGCGGCGCGCTTTCCGGCGGCGAGGTGTTTCACACCATCAGCCCAGGATGCGCAGACGGTTTCCGAATGGATAGCGATGGCAATATGTGGTCCTCGGCGGCAGATGGCGTGCATTGCATTTCCCCGGATGGGCACCTGATAGGAAAGGTACTTGTTCCTGAACTAGTCTCCAACCTCTGCTTTGGCGGCCACGCGAAACATCAGCTGTTCATGACTGCGACGACCAGTGTATACTCGATTACGTTGAACCGCAGAGGTGCTCAAAATCCTTAAACTCAAAGCGCGTTCGTCTTGGCGTACAGCGTTGGCGTGGTAGGTCTCACGGCACGGAGAATAACGTGTCGGGGCTCAGTTCCCATCAAGGCGACCGAACCTTCTTCCGGTTTGAAGAGTAGTAGCATTCCGCAATTTCGCGCTACTCGATCCCCGCGAAAAGCGTTGACGAGCCGAGAGCCGGGAGTGTGGACCCTTCGGTCACCGATCCATTTTGGCGACAGCCTGCGGTCCCGCACCTTTAAGCATAAGCACCTTGAGCAACGATCGTGACCGCACGAGGGGTAAGGAGCCCGTTTCTACCAAGAGGAAGGCCCCGGGCCAACCGAACCCGATACGGGACCCTCGCCATGCCATGCTCGCAGCCAGCTCGGAATCGGTGCGGCTGAAACAGCCGATATCGGCAGTTGCAGTGGGGGCGGCAGGATCAGCAAACCGCAGGGCCTGCGCCTACCCCGATCGCATCGGGATCGCTGTTGAACACAACAACGGGTTCCGTTTCCACAGACCCGTATGGGTACGTTCTGAAGCTCTGCACGGATATCTGAACAGCATCCACTTTGGCGGACGGCTCGAACGTGCGTTGAAGCAATGTGGCTGACTGGGCGGCTGATTCCGGATCACAGAACCGAGGCTCATCTCCGGGGAGACTAACAAGGGAGTTTGGCACCGGATGGCTTACGGCCAGGTTGGCCAAAAAAATTTTCTGGGTGCGTCACAAACCTCCAAGTCCATTCGTCATGCCAGCAAAGTAACCTGTTGCTGCCTCCAGATGGATGGCAGACCCTTTGGAGGCACTATGACAGCCAACATCTCCTCTCCGCCCGTTTCCGGTGGCTGGGCACAGCTTCTCCGCGGACGAAACGGGGTCTTTTCGCTTGCACTTGCTGGTGGTGTCACCCTTCACGCAATCAACATCTACATCGTTACCACGGTCATGCCTTCGGTTGTCGCCGAGATCGGAGGACTCGACTACTACGCCTGGAGCACGACGTTTTTCGTCGTCGCCTCGATCCTCGGCTCCGCTCTCTCGGTGCGACTGCTCCGTAAAACCGGGGCTCGCGGGGCGTACGCGGCGGCAGCGATTCTTTTCGGAATAGGCACTACCTTCTGCTCTTTCGCTCCAAGCATGCCGATCCTTCTCGGTGGGCGGGTAGTACAGGGTCTGGGAGGAGGGTTCCTCTACGCGCTCGCCTACTCCGTCATCCGGGAGGTCTACCCACAGCATCTGTGGTCTCGCGCGATCGGATTGATCTCCGCCATGTGGGGCGTCTCCACTCTCATCGGCCCGGCCGTCGGCGGTGCATTCGCGGAATCGGGCGCGTGGCGCGCCGCTTTCTGGTCGCTGGTGCCAATCATCGGGATATTTGGAATGATCGCCTGGCTTGTTCTTCCTGGCCGCAAGGCTGGGGCAGAAGGTGACAGCTCGGCCTTGCCTGGCCGGCAACTCTTTCTGCTCACTGTTGCCGTGCTTAGTGTTTCGGCCGGCAGCACGAGCACCATTCTCGGCATCAACATCGCCGGGCTTCTCGTTGCCGGGCTTCTCATCGGTCTGCTTTTCAGGATAGAGCGCATCGCGAGCGTACGGCTCCTGCCGACCGGAACTCTCGCGAGTTCCAGTCCTCTCGCCGCCCTCTACGCGACGGTCGCCTTTCTCGTCATCAGCATGCAGCCGGATGTCTTTGTCCCCTATTTTCTGCAGATCCTTCACGGGCAATCGCCGCTAGCCGCCGGCTATCTTGCCGCGTTGATGGCAATGGGCTGGACAGCAGCATCGATAGTCAGCTCTGGCACGGTCGAAAACAAATCCACATCGCGCCTGCTAATCATCGGTCCGCTGACGGTCTTCATCGGCCTGCTGATCCTGTGCGCCACGCTTCCCCTGAGCAGCCAAGGGCAAATCATCATCCTGGCTCCGATTTCTTTTGGTCTTGTTCTCGTGGGCTTCGGTATCGGCTTGGTCTGGCCTCATCTGGTAACGAGTGTTTTCAAGAACGCGCCCCCGTCGGAACGGGATTTGGCCGCGGGTGGTGTGACGACCGTGCAGCTTTCCGCGACCGCGCTCGGCGTAGCCATCGCCGGTATGACCGCCAACCTGGGTGGGTTGATCGATCCGGGCGGCATAACTGGCGCCTCTTCGGCAGCAAGAGCGCTGTTCCTTGGCTTTTCGCTAGCACCGCTGATCGCCTTGCTGGTGGTCCAACGAGTCCTTCGACACGCCAGAAGCAATTGTTGATCCCACAGACAGACTAACCGCGCAGACAGAGCGTTTGGCCCATTCACCCTTTCCGTCACCCTCAGCAAAGCATGAAAACTTAGGAGAAAAGCGTGAGTAAGACAGCCCTTTTCGTAAGGCATACTGCCAAGCCTGGCAAGCGTAGCGAAGTCCAGGAAATCTGGGAAAGATACGTCCGTGATTATGTGGCGGCTAACAGCCAGCAACCGGCCTATTTCTACTGCATCGATGACAAGGATCCTGACGTTATCGTCGTGTTCCAGCTCTACGCCGATCAGACGAGTGGTCGCGACTTTACTCAACAGCCATGGTACCCGGAATATGAGCGGGAAACGGCGGCACTGCTTGCGGGACCGTCAGAGTTCCGCTCGGCGACCCCGAAGTGGATGAAAGGTCTTGCAAGTGAGTGAGCAAAGTTCGGGTCGGCGCGAGGATCTCGCGTCGGCCTGCTGCAATGAAGAACACACGATGGTCTTTGCAACCATGCGGCCCCGACTTCTGGGGATCGCATACCGGATCCTCGGCTCGCGCGCGGAGGCTGAGGACGCCGTCCAGGACACATACCTGCGCTGGCGAGCCGCGGACAAGGCAGATGTCGCTTCGCCGGGAGCCTGGTTGACGACGGTCTGTACCCGCATTTCCGTGGACCTCCTGAGAGCATCATACCGCCGCAGGGTCGACTATGTCGGCAATTGGCTCCCTGAACCACTGCACGCCGTCACTGAGAACGAGGCCGAGAGACAAATGGATCTAGCGTCTTCCCTTTCTACAGCCTTTTTGCTGATGCTGGAACGACTGAGCCCGAGAGAGCGGGCGGCTTTCCTGCTCTACGAGATCTTCGAGATGTCTTATGCCGATGTTGCGGCGTCACTCGACATGAATGAAACGAATTGCCGCAAGCTCGTCTCCCGCGCCAAGAGCCGCATCGGCGACGATCACCGACGGTACAACCCGACCGTGGAGAGGCAGGAGGAACTCCTCGCCGCGTTCCAAACGGCTGTTCGAACGGGGCACCCGACACCCCTGGCTCACCTTCTGTCAAGAGACGTCCGGCTCACAGCGGATGGTGGCGGCAAGGTTGTGACCCTCAATGAGATATTGATCGGGCAAGACGTCCTATCCTTTGTTACGGACAATCTCAGTCAATGGTGGTCTTCGTATGAGCTCGCTGTCGAAGACATCAACGGTTCACCGGGGCTGATCCTTCTAGATGCTGGGAAGCCCGTTGGCGCACTGACGTTTGCTTACAACGCTGATGGCGAGGTCACCGATATCTTCGTGGTACGCAATCCGGAAAAGCTCTCAAATCTGTCCCTAACAAAGGTTCACTAGGAGCTAGGTCGAACGTTTCGACGAAGGGAGAAGCGGTTTTAGCAGCGGTCCCACGCATGCAATTGGTTCCCATCGCGGCCAAAGTTGCGCGGCGGACTCTAGTCGGACCGCGTTGGAGACGCAGTTGGGCAAGCCTGGGGGGCAGGGCGTTGTTTGCGTCTTTAAGGGCAGGATCGGGGCGCGGCAGCGTGACGTCCTGAAAATCAAGCCGCAAGCTGACAAGACATTGTTCTTCGACAAGGATACGGGCAAGCGTCTTCGCCAATGAAGGCGCGTCACCGTGAGTGTTATCGCGGCGGCCGGTAGAATTTCTTTGCCATCTCCATGAAGCGCAATGCCGTCGCTGTCCGATCATCCCGAAATGGCAACCACGTAGGGCTCACGCAGCAGCAAAGCGGTCTCAAGGTCCTCTTCGTCGAAGACGGGGCGAAGGAAGGCGATCTGAATCCTGCCCGCTCGAAGAGCCTCGACCTGATCGGCCGATATCATCTCATGGAGGATGATGTTGACCTCCGGAAAAAGCCGCGCAAATTCTGACGTCAGTGTGGGCAGAACGTTCAGCGCCGCAGCATCAGCAAAACCGATCGTCAGCCTTCCGACACGGCCCTGTGCTGCTCTTTTCGCCATATCCACGGCGAGAGTCAGCTGTTTGAGCGCGACGCTACCTTCTTCAAGTAGACTTTGGCCGGCGTCAGTCAACGCGACACGTCGACGGGTGCGGTCGAACAACTGGACATCCAACTCGTGTTCCAGTTATTACCTGCCAGGATCATTGGAATCTTTCGGATTGACCGGAACCGCCAACACCGGACATTCCGGCTGCCACGAAACTCCCTATTCTGCGATGTCGCTAAAGTCAGGAAGACAAGCGTCGTTTTAATTGGGACTTTTGCGAATTCGTCAGGCGGTGGCTTTCAGCAGCCATGCGTCATGGTTCTTCAGGAAGGTCTTGAGGCGATCAGCGTAATCATGTGTGACGGCCTCGCGGACGCTTTGGCGCGCTGCCAGTGCCTTTCGCCATGCCGTCACGCGGGGCAGCGCGTCGAACGCGCCGGTCGGCGCGATGGTGTCGAACACATCGAAATAGCGGAAGATCGGCGCAAAGACCGCATCGACCAGACTGAACGCCGAGCCGGCGAAGAATGGACCGTCGCCCAGCTCGGCTTCGACACGGCCGAACTTGTCGATCAGGGCGTTGCGCTTGGCCTCGTAGTTTTCGGAATCCTTGGCGGTCTCGAAGCCCCAGAGGTCCGAGAGGATCGATGAGCCGAATTCGATCCAGCCACGATGCCTCGCCCGCGTCAGCGGATCGGTGGGATGGAGGCGCGCGCCGGGCTGCGTTTCTTCAAGATACTCACAGATCACGGCGCTTTCGAACAGCACGATGTCCGTGCCACCGTCCTGTTTGACGATCAGCAGGGGCACCTTGCCGAGCGGGGAAATGGCAAGGAACCAGTCCGGCTTTGCGGCCAGATGGACATAGCGGCGCGTGAACGGCACGCCCTTCTCCGTCAGGGCGATCGCGGCCCGCTGCACGTAGGGGCAGAGGTGATGGCTGATGAGGGTCAGCTTTACGTTGGACATGGTGAAATCTCCTTGGGCAGATCAGCGAAGGGAGGGGGAGGGGCGGAGTGCATGGCGGCCGTCGCCAAGCAGAAATTGCGCGATAGACAGGACGATGAGGTAGAGTGGATATTCCCAACCGCCGTTCGGCGCGTTGAACACCCACCCATTGCCGCCATGCGCCCAGATGATCGCGCCGAGAAGTGCCGGGATCAGGGCCACGGCCACCCAACGCGCATAGATGCCGAGAACCAGCATCGTGCCGCCCACGGCTTCGGCGGCAAAGGTCCCATAAGCCAGCCATCCGGGCAGGCCGATGGACTCGAAATAGCCCGCCGTACCGGCAAGGCCGAAGGTGAACAGCTTGAGCGCGATGGAATGGGCGAGATACATCACGCCGAGGCTGACGCGCAGCAGCGTTACCCCGTAGTCCGTTAATTGCTCTTGGGTCATGAAAAACGATCTCCGATTATAGATGTACTTGCATCTATATGAGGGCTTGCCTTGTCCGTCAAGATACATGTATCTGCATTTATGTCCGATTGTTCAGATACCAAAGCACAGCAGCCCTCTCCCGCCATCACGCGGGCTTGGGTGCGTCTCATGCGCGCCCAGCAGCTCGTGCTTGGCGCGATCGAGCAGGATTTAAAGGCGGCCGATCTTCCCTCGCTTGGCTGGTATGACGTGCTGCTGGAGCTGTCGCGGGCCGAGGGTGGTCGCTTGCGGCCCTACGAGATCGAGGAGCGCACCCTCTTGGCGCAGCACAATCTTTCCCGGCTTCTCGACCGAATAGACAAGGCCGGTCTTGTTCAGCGCGAGGTGTTTTCCGAGGATGGACGGGGTCGATGGGTCATCATCACCGAGGACGGCCGGGCCATGCAGGCGCGCATGTGGAACGTCTATGCGGCGGCGATTCAGCGACATCTAGGCGACAAGCTGGACGACGCCCAAGCCGATCAACTGGCCGAACTGTTGGCCGCATTGTCGCGAAATTCCTAACATTCGAGTCAATATCGCCGCCGCTGAATTTTAGGGGGAATCTCTGTCGCGAAATTCATTCGCAAAAGCCAGAGCTTCGCGAGTGAATCATTGGTTGTCAGTCGCCGGTTCACATCCGTCCTGCCGAACCAAGATCTTGCTCTGCATAGACAATCTGTCACCAAGCGAAAATAGGAATAGCGGGGCCGTCGGTTCAGATCCCATCAAGGCGGACATCGCTGGCTTTCGCAATATGGCCTGCCGAGGAAACAGAAGATCAGTCCATTGGATAGCGGCTTCGTGCCCCGCCTCCGCCATTAATCACCCTGTCTTTCATTTTGCCGTCTTCTCCGTCCTGGGGGCTACAACCACATCACCTCGGCATTTTGCAATGCTGTGAGGGGAGGACGGCAACTACCTTGTTCTGACCCCATTCTAGCAACTCTTATCCGCGCACGCCGCCGTCCGATGGATTCCTTCTGGTGTTTGGCCTTTTTCCCCGCCGGTTGCGTTCATTTTGTCCGGCCTGATAGCGTTCGCCTATTTTATCGCGCATGGCTCGGGTGGCTTCTTCCCGGTTCTCAACCATGGCGAACCCGCTATGTTGTATTGCATCGTCTTTCTCTACATATTCGCGGCCGGGCCCGGGATCTGGAGCTTGAACGCCCTCAGGGGTTCAAAGACAACGGCCGCGGTCGTGGCATGATTTTAATAGACGCGTGATGCCGAAGGTCGGTGTGGTCATCATGTCGGGCTTCGAAATCTACTTTAGCGGGATCCCGAGGACGGCCATGAGGTTCTATTCGGCCGTTCTCATTCGCCCGCTCTACTCTGGTTATCTCCACCCGGCGGCCCGTATCTCCTTGCCAGCTGTTCATGCCTTCCGACGTTGATTCCGGCAGCGATGACGAGGCAACTTCATCGCCGAGCGGGATCCTCAGGGTGGCAAGTGCCTCAAAGGGCAGATGTAGGATGCCATGGCTAGGTTGTCGTTCTCCGCGAATAATCTGGAAGGGGCGGTCGTCACGTTGAAGGCGTGATGGGCATCGCAACAGGCTGGGCCTTCGTGATGGAATACGTGCCGGTGGTTCGGCCCCAGCACCCGATCCTGAGGTGCGCCCTTTTATAACCACCGCTCGCTAAACGAGGAATCGGCGGTTTCCTTATCTCGACGTTCGTCGGGATTGAGCCGCAAGCGTTGGCCTTTTACGCTCACTCCAGCGGGCAGGCGACACGATAGCTGCGCCAGGAATGGGCGGCAGTTGCTCGGCCTGCTTCGCTCTATAGACACGAAATAGGAGCCGGCGACGACGGCGCCTAGCAGGACTATCCCACCAGCACCAATCCCCGCTCGGCGACCAGCAATTCTTGAGTTGGTTGTCATGCCGCCGAACGTAGTTCGCCAGCAATGTCCCGGCTAGATCACCTAAAGTAGCAACGTCTATAGCTACCTTTCGGATGCCCATCGCTCTTAGTTGAACGCCAACCACGACGCTCCTGAGACTAGACAGCCGAGTACGTCCGTCTGGCGGACGCAAAACAGGAATTCGTGCTGACTGGGCGGTGTCGGGTACATCCTGATCTCCTCCCGGAAATCAAATCGACACGGGTCTCCAAATTTTCCGCAAGCCTAGTGCAGCCGTGCGGATATCGTGGCAGCGATGGCTTCCTTGAGTTCGCCGACAATCTCTTCGTAGTCGGCGATCCGTTTACAGGGTGCTGGCTCGGTCTGCCTGGCTCTCATATCCTTGATGACGTCGGTGAACATCCGGACCTGTTGCTCAAGGTCGATGCTGTCGCTCACTGATATACGCACGATGCTATTCCCCGGCTAGTTCTCCCCCAGCCGCCGAGCATAGAACCAGCATTGCTCGCAATGCACAAATCAGCTTTTCGGAGTAAGCCTCGGTCCGAGACCAACTTAGCCTAAGCAGGCTCATCTACTTCAGCGCGAAATAGATGAGGGCAATTCCCAGAATGATCGAACCGCACATGAGAGCGGGCGCATAGACGAAATCCATGATCGGGCCTCCGGTGTTGCCGCCCTACCTAGAGCAGCTTGCCAAGGCATCCACCCCTAAGATGAGACCAAAACACAACGGTCCTACGTTAGAGGCTCGTTAGTCAGACTGAAGTCCGACGCCGGAACATGCGAGAAGCAGAGGGGTTTATCTGGCGAGTACGCGAAGCCATAGCGTCCCTGGCACCATTCAAACGGCTTCGTCAGATGGTGTGTCTCCCCTTCAAACCCGTCGCCTCACGGGCGGCGGGTTAAGCAGGTTCAAACGATAAAGTGACAGTCCGCCGGTTGAAGCCAGCGGGCTTGCTCCATCAATGGCAGTCAGAGACGATGAGCACTCGGGGCATTCGGCCTTCGCAGCCTTCTGCGCTGCTGCTTCTGTGCTACCTATGCCCGTCGCGTAGCTCGCCTTGTTGCCTATATAGGCGCCGCACTGTTCGAAGGTCGGCATGACCTCGCACGTCGCACTACCGACGGCCTCGCATTCCTTCATTGCATTCGAAGATGCCGCATCCGTTGGTGCGTCCGCGATTGACCTGAGCTAGGTCAGCGCCGCTCAGAGGTATGAGCAGGCTAGGGTCCGGTCTTTCTTTCCGTGCAAGAAAATTGGCCAATGTCCTCCAAGGTGTATGTGCCGAGCTCGGTTTGTCCCCTCGTTGCCGGGTCCCAATCGTAGACAACGACCACCTTGTACTTCCCTCCACGCAGGAGACGAACGACTGAGTGCTCCAGCTTCCGCATGTCATCGAAGTAAGCTTCGGCGTCTGGAGGTTCCGCGGATTGCGGCGTGACCCAGCACCGGATTGCAAAACGCCCCTGGACCATACCAGCCCCACTTTTCAGATGCCAACACGCTATCGCATAGCAATCTGGATCTATCTAGAAGTGCCTGCAATTACCTCGGCGCGTTTCCTGCGCCGTGCGCGAGGCTGCTTGCATCCGACCGTTCAAAAAGTCGAGGGGAGGGAATCAACGTTGAGAAACTGGAGTTCAACATCGATGTCCAACCAGGCTGACGCTCATCTGAGTTTTGACCTCCACCCGAAGCAGCGGCAGCGCCTGCCGACGTCGAGCACCTTAAACAGCCGCGCTTAGCGCTCCATTGCCACATCGGTATCCGCAGCGACGGGGCCGATAGGACCTCGGCAAGCGGCCAGACTTCTCCTTTGGTCCGTTCAACTGAGTGCGGCCCTAATCAGACTGGAAAATGCTGTAGGCAGGAACTAATCGTCCTGTGAAGACTTCTTCGTTGGCCTCAACGGCCGAAGAGGGGATGCAATGGCGCCTGATGACGTGAGCGCGACAGAAATTGAAGCGTGCGGCGCTCCTCGCGTTCTAATCGCTGAAGACGAGATCTTGGTTCGGCTCGATCTTGCCCAGAGCATTCGTGATTTGGGTTGGGAAGTTGTGGAAGTATCTTCGGCTGACGAAGCCATTGAGCTGCTGCGCCATCCTCTGCATTTCGATCTCCTGGTGACCGGCATCCAGATGCCGGGCCAGAAGGACGGGCTGGATCTCGCCCGCCATGTGCGCGAGCAATTTCCCGACATGAAGATCGCGATCGTCTCTGGCGCAGCATATCTGGTTGAGCAATCTCAGGACCTCTGCCACCTTGTCATGAGCAAGCCTGCTTCGGATGCCGTTCAACGGCTGTTAGAGTTGATGAAAGCTACCGGTGATGGACCACAGCATCGCTGAAACAATCTTGCTGGTCGATAGCAATACGCCCCAGCGGACAGCGGTCGCGCAATATCTGCGCGAGTGTGGCTACCGCGTTCTTGAGGCAACGGGTGCCGATGAGGCCCGACAAGCGATCGCACATCACAAAGTGGATATCGTTGTGACGGACGTTGGCCTCAAGGACGACAGCGGATTCGCGGTGTCATCTTTCGTTCGCAAACAACAACCGGAGGTCAAGATTATCTTGACGCACACGGTAGAGAAGATCGCGGCTGTTGCCGGCGATCTATGCGAAGACGGGCCGCTTGACCATCCCTATCATCCCCAACTGTTAGTGGAACGGATTAAGCGCCTGGGCCGAAAAGGTGACTAGCGGATCGGTATCTGTTCATCGGAGTGGGATTTCCTGGTTGACCTCAGGATGCTGCACCGCCTGGCCCGCATCGAAAGTCTCAGCCTAAATTCTCACAACGCGTAGCTTTGGTTTCAGCGCCACCTCACGCCAGCGTCGAGCCATTCAGTTGAAGGACATTCCTAGCTTAATAGTCCTATCGTAGAGTTTTCATCGGAATGGCTCGTTCCGGTTGCACCATCAACGGCCGTGATTTTAGCTGCCGGTGCGGGAACAGAGGCCGACCATTCCGTTCGACGGACGTGTGCTCGGCTACAGCCAGCTAAAAGCAAATCGCGCGGGTGCAGATGGAGGAATATCGCCTAGCCACAAGTCGCCCTGACGATCCGGCCCGTTGCTGGATCCGTCTCGATGGTCACGCGGTTCCCCCTGAAATCGTGAGTGACCATTTGGTCCGGCCTGATCTGACGGACAATGGTTGCACCC
The DNA here is from genome assembly GCF_964254135.1 of Neorhizobium tomejilense. Taxonomy (NCBI): domain Bacteria; kingdom Pseudomonadati; phylum Pseudomonadota; class Alphaproteobacteria; order Hyphomicrobiales; family Rhizobiaceae; genus Neorhizobium; species Neorhizobium tomejilense. Next base: position 1,359,797 of record NZ_CAXUSO020000002.1, on the reverse strand, counting down.
GTCAACCGCATAACTTCCTGATCAGTTAGCCTTGGCTTCCCCGCAAGTGCCTGAGCCGCAGTGGGCGCGCAGATTCGTTGGGGCGACGCCGACGATACAGTCCTGCCGTTGCATGAGAACAGGACGGGAAGCAATCCAATGAAAAGAACGCTGAAAACCTGATGCGGTGTATTCATTAAACGGTTCCTGGTTGGCATTGAACGAGAAGATATCGCAGCAGCCGCGAAAATTGTTGGCCCCGGCGCCAAAACTGTGGCGGAGCACTCTCTCATCCGTTTCGCGACAGACCTTGGGCCCTCTCTCCGTCAAGTTCCCGAGGCTGTGATGCAAGGCCTTTGGTAGGGAGTCTCGACTATCAATCCTTAAAATTTTACCGACTTCTCTAACTCAGGGGTCAGACGGGCATGAAAGGATGTCAGCCGGAGGTCCTGATGTCCCAACTGGTTTCCTGTATCACTGAGCAACACAACTGGCTGCTTTTGCTTGTTGCAATCTGCGTCTGCACCGCCGGCAACCTGGCAGGGGTCTTCATGTTGTCGCGCGCTCGGCAGTGCGTCAAGGCGCACCGGAACCTATGGCTTGCCGTCGCCGGGACTGTGTTTGGCGGAACCATCTGGGCAACCCATTTCATCGCCATGCTTTCATACAGTATTCCCGTTTCCTACCGGTTGGTGGAGACAGGCTTGTCGATCGTCGCAGCGATTGCGGTCTCTTGTCTTGCGACTTTTGCGTCCCTCTGCGGCCGAGGTCGGCAAGGTGCCGTCGCTGCCGGGGTTTTTCTCGGACTGGCTATCGCAACAATGCACACCATCGGGCTCAGCGCTATCAGTACCTCTGCCATTATTGAAGGCGACCTGGGGACCGAGGTGGCTGCATGGATGTTGGGCGGCGCGTTTGGAGTCGGTGCGATGCTGGTTCTTGCTCATCGGATGACTGGCGGTCGGCTGATCCTCGCAGCGCTGCTGATCGTCGGCGCGGTCTGCAGCCATCACTTCGTTTCGATGAGTGGCTTTGATATTGTGCCGTTGTATTCAGACGCGGCTCGTACACTGACATTCATCGACCGGGTGGGCATTGCGGTCGGCGTCTGTATCGTCTCCAGTCTGTTGATCGCTACAGGCGTTGCGGCACTATTCTTCGATCGGCACCTGACGGATGTCAAAGGGCTTGCCAACGCGACGTTCGAGGCAGTCGTATTGACACGGGCCGGGCGGATTGTTCATGCCAACGAGAGATTTGCAGCACTCATCGGGAAGGCGGTCGCCGAACTCAAGTCGTCGGTTCTGTCTGATTTTCTGGTTGACCGGCAAGGGCCGCAAGGTGTCCTGAAGTCGCCAAAGGGCCCGGTTCCTGTCGAGATCGTCGAGGGCATTATAGAATACCGCGGCCGCGAAACGTCGGTACTCGGTCTGCGAGACATCAGCGAGCGGCTGGAGGCCAACCGGCAACTGGTCCATCTTGCCTCCCATGATCCGCTGACCAGCCTTTTGAACCGGCGTTCGTTCGCCAGTTGGTCTGAGGAAGCTATCGCCGAAGCTGCGGCTGGGGGAAATGAAGTCTCGCTGCTGACATTTGATCTTGATCGCTTCAAGGCGATCAATGATGTCCATGGCCACGCCGAGGGGGACTTGATCTTGCAACAGGTTGCCGATGTTCTCAACGCTTCGTTCGACGACCGCGCGATCGTGGGGAGGATGGGTGGAGATGAATTTTCTGTCCTGTTGCCGGGATGTCAGGCATCTGCGGCCCGGCAAGCTGCCGCGGCATTTTTCGCAAACTTCAAATCGCTGTTTGATGCGCACGAAAAGGCAGGGGCGTTAGGCGTGAGCATCGGTATCGCGACGTTCCCGGAACATGGACTTGAACTCAAGCAGTTGCAGAATAATGCAGATGCCGCCCTGTACCGTGCGAAATCCGAAGGGAAGGGGAGGATATGCGGGTTCGACCGTTTTCTTGACCAGCAACTGCGTACGCGGCGGAGGCTGGAAGAAGAGCTGCGCAGCGCCGCCCAGGCCGGCGAACTGTTCCTGCTCTACCAGCCAATCGTCGAAACGGCGTCGGGTGAGCCGCAAGGCTATGAAGCACTGTTGCGATGGCGCCATCCAACTTACGGCGTCCTATCCCCGGCGGTGTTCATCGAAGCTGCGGAGGAGAGCGGCAGCATCGTCGAGATTGGGAAGTGGGTCCTCGAAGAGGCTTGCCACCAGGCGGCGTCTTGGGACGACAGGCTCTTCGTCGCCGTCAATGTCTCGACGCGACAACTAATTTCTCCCGATTTAATCGAACACGTGACGACCGCCCTTGAAACAAGCGGTCTTGCGCCAGAAAGACTTGAGCTGGAGATTACCGAGACGGGGCTGCTCGAGGATCGTGCCAACGTCACGCAATGCCTTACCACGCTTGCCTTCATCGGCGTTAAGCTCGTGATGGATGACTTCGGCAGCGGTTACTCGTCGATAACCAACCTCCGCCGCTACCCGTTCCACAAGGTGAAGATCGATCGCAGCTATGTCGCAGCGCTCGATGATGACCCGGTCGCCGAGGTCATCATCGATTGTACGTTGGCGCTCGGGAAGAGCCTAGGCCTCACCATTGTCGTCGAAGGTATCGAAACGGAAGCACAACGCCGTCGCGTCGCTGAAAAGATTCCGGATCAAATGCAAGGTTTTGTTTTCGGTCGCCCGGACGCCATGCAGGGCCGGACCTCGGTGTCAGAACACGAGCCGCGCCCAAAACAGGCACAGCGACCGGTGTTTACGCTTCGCTAACCATGATTCGCTACCCTATGGTTCTCGATGCGGTCTCCTCCCTACGCGTCGATGAGAAAACTTGGGCCGTGAGACTATGTCTCCGGCCCTTTTTCGTGTCATGGGAAGTTCCTAACTCGACGTCCCGTCCTGCGGTTGAATTTCCGGGCGGGGGCGAGGTCGATCCTGTGTTCACAGTCACGCGTGAATTTTCGGAGGCGGCGCGAAGCCGGGCACAACTTTTCCAGGCCTGACGCCGTAGCACCTCGCGGACTGGAAGGCGATGCGGCTTGCTAGGAACAGAGCCCTCGGGACTGGACCGCCGGGGCGATAGGGGTTATCTGCAGGGCTTGTTGCGATGCTGAAAACGTCGCCGAAACATCACCGCAGATACCCAAGGCCTCTCAAAGTGAAAAAAGTCCAGCGCAGCTTTGCCGTCGAGTACAGATCGGGTCGGCGAAAACTCAATCCCAATCCGAACTCGATCTGGGGAGACATGGATCTCAAGTCCGTTGCGCAGGATCTGCAGGACGAGGCAATGCCGTTCCTGCCGGAAACTTCCCAGGTTCACAGCACCGGAATGTCTTTCGCCGGAGAACAACGGGCGGCGGCGTTGTTGACACCGCCGATCGAGCAGGAGACAAATGCATCGGCTTTACAGGAGACCATAATGGCCGACGAAAACAATACGATGACTGATGCTGACACGCCGACGGTTGCGGCGCCTGCACCGAAGAAGGAGCGCAAACCTCGCGCCAAAAAGGCGGCCGCTGAGACGGCCTCAGCCGCAGTTTCGGTGCAACCGGCAGCGGCTTCGAATGCCGCAGCGGTCAAGCCGAAGAGAGGGCGCAAGGCAAAGTCCGACGAAGGTGCGACGATCGCCAAACGTGCGCCTGTCAAACGTGCTCCGAAGGCCGAGCAGGCAGCGACCGCTCCGTCGGTGGCGGCCGTTGACGAGTTTGCGGATCTCCTGCAGCTGGAAGAAGAAAACCAAAGACTGCGCAAGCAGCTGGCCGCGAAGCTGCGCGCTGAAAATGCCGATCTGCGAAAGCGGCTCAACCTCGGTTGATCGGCAGCCGTCGGTCAAGCGCGGGCCCCATTCTCAAGGCTATATCGAGACGAATATCCTGGCGGCGGCTAGTCCTGCCGCCAACGCTTTTGCTCGCAGCCTGCATGCGAGGTAGAATACGAGGTCGAATAAAATGGCGTCTCCCTGGAAACTTCTTGCCCGGCTTGTGTCACCGCGACGTCAGCAGCGCCAGGAACACGGCCCGACCGATGACGTGAAGCCGGACGTATTGGCCATCGCCAAACCGACTGAAACGGTCGCCGACAACGGATTGAACGCCGCGGATGCTCCGGTCGACGAAAAGCCGGTCGCTTACGAACAATCGGAGGCGGTGTCAGCGGACCCGGATCATTCCGAAGAAACGGCAAGCGGTGTTCACGGCACGGCAGATATCGAAGACGCCAGGGCTGCGGAGCCGGCTGATCCGGCCTTGTCCGATGACGCCGGTACGGCCGCACACGACGCACCAAAACCCTCCCAGACTGCAGAAGGTGCAACGCGAAAGCGCAGCACGCGGGGCAAGAAAGCGGCAGGGGGTGAAGCCGTTCCGCCACCCTCTCCAGGCGTTCCCGCCGTTTCTGACGATGCAATCCGCCTTGATGAAGAGATCAGGCTGCTGCGGGACCAGCTGGCGCGCAAGCTTCAGCTGCAAAATGCGCAACTGAAGAGGATGCTGGAGCGGTTCGAACGCTGAACGCGCCGTTTGTCCATCGCACCGAATAGCCGATCGAAATTGGCCCAGCCTGGATGTGGTCGGGGTTGCTGGCGCATCGGGTAAGGCCGTAGGACAACATGCCGGCTTAGCGGCGCGCAATCATCTCTAAGGATTTCGAAGCAATCTCGTCCAAGCCAATCGAGAGGTGCATCGAAGTTGTGTTGACTGGCTTAACCCGCGCCCCAAAAGCGAGCTGAAGGAGGTCAAAAGAGCTTGCTGCTGAACCATGAGCCATCAGAAGTAGCGACCTCGTGGTCTGTTCGTCAGTTTGAAGGAGCTGGTGTAGTTGGTGCCAAAGCTGCTGGCGGTGTTGTACCAGCTGACGCAGGTGGTGTAGCTGGCGGGCTGGGGTTGGTAGCGGGTTGATCGAAATCTGACCGGAATATCAGCACGGCTACAATGACCACCAAAACGACGACGAAGCCAATTATTGTGTTTCGATTCATGAGTAATCCTCCCAAAACCAAGGGTCGGCTTTGGGAGAGGTAGGCCAGACAAACGGGCTTGTCCACTCCGAGGCCGCCTCTGGTGGGCCATAGGATCCGGCACGTCTCATGAAGAGACCGGGTCGGCGCAGGCTGCAATCAAGGCTGAAGAATTGTTCTCGGGGCACCGCCAACCGGCGCCCATCAATCGCGCGAGAGTCGCGCCTCGAACCTCTCCGCCGATGACCCGGGGCCGATACGCTGCCAACTGCAGAAGCAATTGCCCCGGACGTTGCAGCACCGGATATGCCAGTCGTTAGTCTTGGAAGTTTGTTCATCGGGCCGTCGTCCAGGAATGGGAGCCGGCCGCACCGTAGGACGTCACATGATTTTGCAACAGTTGGGCCACACAAAAGACTTTATTTCTCGACGTGGGGAGCTAAGGTTCCAACCGGGGTAGGGCCTTTCCGCTCAAAACTTTTGACGACATCTTGGATACGCAGACGCCGATGGCAGACAAACATGATCGCAGTGATGGCGGGGCAACTGACCGTCGCTCCAAGCAATCTGAGGCCGAGGCAGTGGCACATCAACAGACACACGACGCCGCCGCGTTCCTGGCGGCAATCATCGAGTCCTCCGAGGATGCCATCATAAGTAAATCCCTTCAGGGGGTCATCACCACCTGGAACCGGGGTGCGGAGCGGCTTTTTGGATACAGCGCCGCTGAAGCTGTCGGGAAGCCGATTACTATTCTCATACCTGAGGAGCGGCTTGACGAGGAGCCGTCGATCCTGGCGCGTATCCACGCCGGAGAGCGCGTCGACCATTTCGAGACAATCAGGCGTCGTAAGGATGGCACCTTTTTCGATATTTCGCTGACGATCTCGCCAATCCGCAACAACGACGGCAGGATTATCGGAGCCTCGAAAATTGCCCGTGACATTTCGGACCGAAAGCGCGCAGCGGAACGCCAGGATCTTCTCCTTCGGGAGATGCATCATCGGGTCAAGAACCTTTTTGCAATCACCGGGAGCATCATCACGTTGGCAGCGCGCACGGCGCAGACGCCGAGCGAGCTCGCCTCTTCAATGAAAGACCGTCTTGTCGCGCTCTCGCAAGCACACGAGATGACACTGCCGAGCTTTACAGGCGACGAAGCATTTCAAGAGCGGTCCACGACCCTATTCCAGCTGTTGTCCAGCCTGCTTTCCCCGTACGATGAGGGTGAGAGAGGTCGGTGGCGCTTTCATGGTGAAGACGCACCGATCAGCGCCGAGAGGGTGACAAACCTTGCCCTGCTCTTTCACGAATACGCCACCAACGCGGTGAAGTACGGATCCCTGTCCAATGCGGAAGGGCGATTGGACGTGACGCTCAATGCATTCGATGAAAGATTCGAGATTTCGTGGCTTGAGTCTGGTGGAGGACCTTCCAGCAAAGCGGAAACGAAAGATGCGGGATTCGGCACGAGGCTGGAGCAGATGATCATCCGCAGCCTCAATGCAGACGTTTCCAGAGATTGGCAGCCGCACGGCCTCCTGATCAAACTGTCAATGCCCCGCGCCGCATTCGCAGCGCCAGCTGAGGCTCAAGGTGTGCCGAGTCCGTAACCCATGATCGTGGTTGATCGCCGCGAAGCGGAGACGCCGGCCGAAATGGTGCGGGGCTGAGTCGATGAAAAGCTCCCACGTTTTTCAAGGGAGCCTCCGAAAGGACCGTCAGTGCCGGAAGAAATTGCATTTTTCTTCGAGGCTCATTTTCTTTTAGTCGCCCCTCCATCTGCGCTTGCCGTCGAGACGCTTCACTCCTGCCGTCCATGAAGAAATGAGGGGTTGGTGACATGGGTATCTCTCATGGCCTTTTTGGGCATGGATCGGCGCTAGATCCCAACGACCTGAAGCGCCGCCTAGACGGTGTTCTGATCGAGGGAGAAACACCGCAACTGGCCAAAGGTGATTCGAGATTTCTTCGTCTTCACTCAGTCCCAGATCATCCTCGTCGACATCCAGGGCATCACCGGCAGCAAGGTCGACACACGTCCATCCCATATAAGGCCATCACCCGCTTCGCGGTTGAAACGGCTGGGACGTTCGATCTTGATTCCGAGCTCAAGATCTGGGTTTCCGGCTCCAGCACGCCTATCGCCAAGACGCTCAAAAAGGGAACCGACGTGCGCGGCATTCAAAGGGAGTTGGCGACAGGAGTGCTGCGGTAGACCGGCCAAGGTCCAGTCCTAGTGTAAGTCGGATCCCGGAGCCTGACTCCCAGGGCCATTGCCGCGCGTTGCCGGCGGAATCAAAATCTAAAGCCTTGATTGGGAGCTTCTGGTAGAGGCCGGCATTCAATGCGGAAGTAGACGTAGATGTCACCCCCAAACCGGCACCTAGGGAAATGACTTTGCGCCCGACAACATCATGAGCAACTGACGCTCCCCCCTTATGCCATGTTGAAAGAGATCGATCAGATCTCGAGCTATCCGGTTGGCCGCCGCGCTTCCCTTCTCTAAGCGCCTTCGTTCGCACAATTGATCGAATACCTTTTGGAGCATTTCCAGGTCTTCGGGATCGAGAATAGACGCCGACTGAGAATGGTTCTGGAGCATCGTCTTTAGTCACATGCAAGATCGAGAGCGGTTGAAGGGGACCCCACGATAGAGACGGTAGCAACGGGTGCCTTGCCGAATAATTCGGGATCGCCAGGCTGATCAGAACACCGCTCATGCCGGTCATCGACCAGCGCGCCAGCTTCGATCACTGCAGCGACAAATGCCAGTCGAGCCTTCGCCAGTCTTTCTCGGCCAGCTTGTGCGGCATAGCAGGCGTCCATTGCGATGAGGCGGTAATTTCCAGTCCTTACTGGCCATCGATCGAACAGAGCGACCAGCGCCTCGTCAACGCCGCTCACGGAATGCACCATATTATCATCGGTCCGATAGTAGACGCACAAGCCCCACAGCGCAGTCTCCATTGTTACCCCCTTGTCCCAATCTTGCTCCATTTTATCACGTGATTTGTGCCTCCTTCAGCGCCAGGCCGAAGCAGGCCCTGGCGTCTTCGATCGACAGACGGCCATCCATGGCTGCGAGCATTGCCAGTTGGGCCTTCGCGAACTGCGAACCCTTCACCACGGGCCAGCACACATTCTGACCGTCCCGCGAATTCATGAAACCATATGCTTCAAATGGGCCGCGAATGACGATCCCACAGGCGAAAAATGGAGGGTCCCAGAATACTGTTCTCATGAAATGCCCCTTCCCGGAATGGAAAGGTAGTCAGATTTTTCGCATCTGACAAAGCGGAAATGTCGTATCCATCCGTTCATCGGCAAAAGAAGGGGAGTGACATGCAAGGGGAGCCGTCCGGAACCCCGAGGAAATCAGGCGAAAATAAGGATCTCTGTCCACCCAATCACAATCACGTGTTTACGTTCTGGACGTCGTCGCACAAAGACTTGCCAAATGAACACCAGTAAATACTTTCCTGCGATTTTCCTTTGGGACAGATCCAGAACAGTGAGCAAGCTGAGCTTACACCCAAGGAGGGTCATCTGCGTGGTCGCGAGCTATATGACTGGCGAAATGTCTCAACTTCCTGCGCCAGCCTCGGCTCGAAACTCAGGCTCAGCCATCTGCTGCTTAGAGCTGAGAGAAGATGTTTCTGACAACCGCAGACGATCAAACTTTTGTGATCAATGTTAGGTTGATCCGAAAGGCTATTTTTATATCATGCCATGATCAAATACGTGGGGAGAACAGCTATGCTAGCTTTCGGAGATGGTGGACGCTCTTCGTTCCGTCCGTCCAAGATCCTATGGCTTTGGTCGCTGGTCGGCGCGTCGGTACTGACGATGATCGTTGGCTTCACATGGGGTGGCTGGACAACATCGGCGAGCGTGCGAGAGATGAAAATGGTCGCAGCGCGGGATGCGCGGGCCGATCTGGTCGCCGACATTTGCGTCCACGACTTCATAAGCGCGAGCAATGCCGAGCAAAACCTGCAGGCCCTCAAAGCTACATCGTCCTGGGAACGCGAGAATTTCATCAAGGAGGGAGGCTGGACAAAGGTCGCCGGGATCGAGGGGCCTGTTATCAATGCGGCAAACAACTGCGCGGAACAACTGATGAAAATGAATGAGCTTCCGCAACAAGCCACATCGGCAGTGACGGACAGTTAACCTTCGAGTGGATGTGATGAGATGTCCAGTCGAACCAGGCCCGCCTGAAATGACTTCGGGCGGGCCTAACGGGATCGATGTCGCGGCAGGCTGCGCAGTGGCCTGTTTGTTGGGTTCGTGGAGCGACGCACCACTTCAATGCTCGAATTTTTTACACAATTCCCGTCTCCGTCAGGAGCCGACGCGAGGAGCTACGATTGCAAACCGAGGATTTTGAGGAAACAGCGGCCGACATCCACTCTGCGCCATACAATCCGAAGCCGTTTCACAAGCACATGATGAGCCCCTCCAGCGAAGCGACGCTTCGAGTCAATTCGATCACCATCAATGGGATTTGGTGCGAGGTTGTAAAGGCTGACCAGCAGTCGCTGCTGGGCACCGTCGCATTCATCGGCCGCGGCGATCCCCTTTTGTGCAATCGAGACCCGAGCGAATTCACCGATACAACAGCAGGGGCGGAGATCACGCTCAGGGCCGTGACCGATGGGCGCGGACTGCGAAAGACGGATGTCCTGTCGTGGAGAATCAACCGGCATCCGTCGGCAAACCTCTCACAAAATATCGCTTCAGATTTATGTAACATTGACTTAGCTGCGCGGGCCACTGACGTGCCTGCCGAGTAGCGGGCCGCCAAAGTCTCCGACGTTATTCGATGGCTTCGATTGGGATCCGTCAGTCCACGAAAGCGTATTTGGTCTAGTCCCCCGACACTGCCACTGCAGCGCCAGATTTAGGTGGAGCGCCGTCCACGGCCGACTTGGCCTCAACCTCTATTTAATCCAGCCATGGAGATGAGATGTCCCTCAAAACATTCGCGCTCGCCGTTTTTGCCCTCGCTGCAATCGGTCCAGCATCGGCAAATGCGCGGCCCGGCTCCGCGCCTACGATGATCAAAAAGTTTGGAGCTTGGGGTCTCTATTCGTATTCAACAGATGGTCGGAAACACTGCTATGCACTCTCCACGCCACAGGAGGCTCGGCCGGCAAATGTCGATCACGGCAACAACTATATCCTGGTGGCCCCAGACCCAAGGGCCGGCAGCTACTATCCGCAAGCTGTGATGGGCTATGACATTCTCGGCGGCTCAGAGATAACGGTGGCGGTCGATGGCAGAAATTTTTCGATGACGTCGAAAGGGAATTCCGCCTGGACGAAGAACGCGATCGACGACGCGGCACTGGTTGCGGCGATGAAATCCGGCAGCTCAATGACGTTGAGCGCGATCTCGAAACGAGGCACGCGAACGAATTACAAGTACGCACTCGCGGGCATAACAGCGGCGCTTACAGCAGCTGCAAAGTGTAGCTGAACTCGATCGACTACCGATCACGAGGCGACATTTCAGCGTGATCTACTCGATGCCAATCGAGAAATCGACCGATCCCGCCCCCTCACGGCGCGATAACACTCCTGTGTCCGCCTCTATCTTTTTACGTTTATCATGTCATGATATATTTTGCTGAGCGATCAAAAAGAATCGCGGGTGAAAGCTAGCTTAAAAAAGCCGGGGAGGGTGCAGATGAAGGATATTGCAGAAGTTGCCAAGTTGACGCTGCTACTTGAGCGAATCCTAAGGGAACGCGGGCTTCTAGATCAGGAACAGTTCGATGTCTCGGAGCTACCAATTGATCTGCAAAAGAGGATGGGCCGCCTCATCGAGAACGCCTCCGAGCTGCAGGGTCTCTTGAGGATTGGCCACGCTGCTCGTCTTGGTGAAGCACTTTCTCCGCCCGTTCTTGAGGCAACCCGCGTCATGGTTCAGGAAGTGTGCGAGGCATTGTTGGACCGTGATAAAATTCAGATTGAAAGCACGGTGCATTAGTGGGGGATGGCTATGTCGATGTCATCCCCCGCACGGGGTTCTGTGCAGGCTGGTTTGCTTGCCGCTGTTTTTTCAATCGTGACTTTCTCATATGCCGTTGCTGGCGAAACGTCGAACTGCGCGGACGCCGCCAAGAGCGCGATGGTTCGAACCCCTGGGCAGATTTTGTCAGTCAGATCCGGGAGTGGTCGGTGTGTCGTTGTTCTTCTCATGCACCGTGAAGGGCAACGGCCGAAGAGGGTGGTTCTAGATCTCACGAACGAAATGAGTTCCTCCCACGGTGCTAAGCCGAAGCAACCCGCCCTGGGTCAAATCCGGGCAATGAGCGATTGAGGCATTGCATCTTCATCAGGAGTGACGAAGCTTGTTGAACGGGGCCTTCGAATTTTACTTTTCAAAAAGTGGAGGTACTTGGACCCGGCTAATGGGCGGTGCAGCCTTGCTGGTTCTTGCCTTGATGCTGATATGGGCAGGCAGCGCGGAGGCCGCGCCACCAAGCCACCCGCAGAGACCACCTGCGTTGAAGGCTAAACAGGCCACCTATATTACCGACGTGACAGGCAAGCGCGTTCGAATCGTTGGTCCACGCTTCTATCCAAACCCCACGAAAAGCCTAGCATTTCCCGGTCGCGGCGCAAGCCCGCCGGACCGGCAAAACCCCTAGCGACAGTAGGCGCAGCGTGTTGAGGGGGTCGGCGCGAAAGCACAAGGAGGTGTAATTGATGAATCGACGCGAAGAAACAAGAGCGGCAGTCATAAACTATCTCAGATCTATCCATGCGACGCCCGCCGCGCCCGTCAACCTGCACCAGCTGACAGTCGCCCTGGCTAAGGCGAACTTTACTCAGGAGGAGATCGTAAGAGCATTGTTCTGGCTGGAAGCGGATCGCGTCCTGGAGCTGATGCAAGGCAATCTTGTCCGTGTCATGCATTTCATGACAGTCGATGAAGATGCGCCGGCTTTGACGCGCTGATGATTTAACGTTCACGGGCCTCGCCTGGCCCAGTAAGATCAATTTCTAGTTCTGTTCGAGAACCATGACTTGCTCGATTTGCGCCGACCATCGCTTCCCTTTCTGAGTTACAAAGAAAAAGGTCGCAGGCTTGGTCCTCCGTATCCAGCGGAAGAGACGGGTCGGCTGCCTTACACTGTCAACAGCGCCGGCCGCGACAAGAGTTGCGACGGCATCGGCAATCGCGTCATCGGCAGCTCTCACGTGAGCGGACAGCTCGGCCCAGGTGAACGGAGCGGTGCAGTAGATCTCTCCACGGTGGAAAACTTGCATTCTCCGATCGCGATGTCCGCGACCGATTACTCCGAGCAGTTGCTTCTCGACCCCGTTGAGTTCCGAAATTGCCACCGCAACCTCCTCTCTTGTCGGCGTCTCATCAGGGTTTAACCCCACCGTTCTCATAGTCGAGTTAGGTCGGGCACCATCGGGCAAAGCGAGCCCACTTTGTCCCCCGCCTCCGCCGACGTCACTTGAACGAGAGTGTACCGAAGTTTTTGTCACCCCGGAAACCATCGCTTATCCCGTGGGTTAGATGTCATGAAGCGCCATCGATGCCCTATTGCCAAGTTGACCGATGAACGAGCGGCTTTTTTTCGAGTGAAGCCAGATCGTGTAAGGGCCACTTGATAGGAGCAGATTTTGACGTAGCGGTCGAATTCAGCGTCGGACACCCTGGATTGACGGGCCACGCAGCTCACATCACACCCGCACTCATTGAGCGCGGGTAGCAGTTCTACTCCGCAGCCGGCTGAAACACTTCCTACTTTCAAAAGCCCCCTCTTACCGTCGCCGCCAAGACAATCTATGATTCGCGCGCGCGACAGCGGACATCGTGCTCGAGGCGGACCATGCACAATCCGCCGCGCGCACGCGAACCGTCCTCCCCAACGCGGACACCGAAATTATATATCATGGCGTGATTCAATAAAAGGTTTTTGAATGCCGAGTGCAGAAGAAGTTGACTTGAAAAAGGAACTGCCCCCTGACTTGTACGGCGCGCTCGCCGGGTTCCGGCTCGCACTGCGTCGTTTCCTGGCACTCAGCGAAGCAGCACTTGCGGAGGCCGAGGTCACATCACAGCAATACCAGGCAATGCTGGTGATCAAGACGGCGGTCGGCGGTCGCATCATGATGAGGGAACTGTCAGAGCAGATGTTGATGCACCCTCACGGTGCAGTACAGCTGGTTGACCGCCTCTCATTGGCTGGTCTGGCAAACCGAACGCCCTCCGAAAATGACAGACGAAGCGTCTTGATCGGACTGACGCCCAGAGGGGAGGGCCTCCTTGAGGCGCTTGCAAGAATCCACGTCCAAGGCTTGTTGGCCAATCAGCCCTTGCTGGTCGAATCGCTGTCGAAACTGCGCGACCTGGGTGAGATAGATTAGCGTCAGGCGGCGAACTCCGGGATATAGGCTTGGTCAGAAAGGCAGGATCTGATCCTTGACAACCGGGATATGGGCCGTGGCCAGCGTGAGGGGTGCAAGCCACAAAGCGGCGATGATACTCCCGAGCAGCCAGAAGATCGTGTCGAAGTTCATGCTATAGCGTTGTTTCTGCCGTCGTGACGGGGCCGGACTTTGCGAGAGATTCCACGTCACGCCCGCAAAGAAGATGGCGCTCAGAAGGCTCCCGAAAAATGGCGACGACGTAGAACGTCATCGTGACGACTCCGGCAGCGAATTTTATGCCGAAGGGATCAGCGCCCTGGCTCAAAACCGCGACACCCGTTGCCCCAACGAATATGCATACAGGCGCCAACGGCCACCAGAGAACAAGCCAGCCAAAGGCATCCTCCATACCTCGTGCGGCCGCTTTCAATGCCATCGAAACACGATTGGTCACGCCAGCATCCTCGCAACTTCCTGCGGTTCACCACTGCAGCCCGCTAAAGAGGGCTATGCGCCCGCCACGTATTTTACATCATCCGATGTCATGGTTTAAGGAGGTTTGCGTTCAAATGCCCGCGATGTCGGGGCTTTAGGCGGGTTGGTCCATCGAAGGCCGTTGGCCGAGAGTGACGAAGGGCCGACATCGTTGAACGTCACATCGAGTTTAATAACGGGGCTCGGCACCTCGTCGGCCGGCTTGCACCATAGGGGCAAGTATCGCTTGTCGATGATGCACATTCCGCGGTGTCCCCAGAACAGCTGGAGAGTTCGGGCATCTTGGGCGGACCTGGATTCCGGACGTCGCAGATCGAGCCGTTGTCGGTCGTGACAATGGAAGGAAATCGGATATCAGGCACTCCTCATCTGAGGTATTCCTCTTAGAACGAAGGGTCGATGACGCATGCGTCGGATGGTGAACGCAAAATCAGACGTCGGAGGGGTTAAGAGCGCCCCGAGGCGGCCCCATCGATTTTTCCAAACCGAAAAGACCGCCGCGCTCGCGGTCGGCGATCATCTCTTTCAGTTGCCGGATCTGGTTTGGATAATATTCGTCCCCAGTACGGCGCCATTTCTTCTCCAGACTGCGAACTGCGCTGTGCAGCACCCGCAGTTCATCGTCGATGTTTGACATGATCGGCCTCCACATCCAGAACCTAAGTCAACGGCCAAAAAATGCCACCCCTTCGCCAGTCGCCTTTGAGAGTAAAGCAGCACAAAGGAAACGACGTAGATCGTATTGCTGAGGTTGATGGTCTCGCTCACGGGTTGTCTGCGATGGCATTTGGTCGACAGCCAAGAAAACTGTTGACATCGTGGTGGAGAGAATACGTTCTATGGGGTGAGCCGCCGAGAAGGTTGCCGCAATCCTACAGGAGATCTTTGCCTCCGGGTCCCACGAACTCGATACGCAAACCCTGAGCCTGCGCGCCTTTGACAAATCTATCCGCGCTCAGAACATCGACGCTGATCCTTCCGCCCAAACAGTAACCGAATGGCTGAGCTAATTCCTTGCGAACCCACGCATCGGCTCGTGCCGACCGGATCGAAATCTCCCATTGATCATCTTGTTTCCGATCGAGCGCGAAATCGCAGTTGCTGTGGTCCGCCGGGCATACCGCTCCCGCAAGCAGCGGTTCGTTATTCCGTGAACGATGGAAATCGGTGGGCATTCGTACGCTCCTGCATGTTTCTAGGTGACCATCATGGCCGTCCTGGTTGAAACGAGGTCACTATTCGTGATGACGTCTTTAGCTGTAGCGACATTATTCTGCGGGCTTCGGAGCATTGCTATCGTTTGCCTGCTCTTTTTGCGCCTGTTCTGCGAAATATCTCTTCCCCAAAGATTCCGATATATAACCGCTGACAGCCGAGGCTTCTGACGGCGTGTCGCACTGCTTGGGCGAGCCGAACGAGCGCGAACAACAACCAATCTGTGCCGATGATTGATAAGATGCAAATGAAACTTATTGGCCGTTACCAACAACATTTCTGCTTTGTGTTAATCGTTGGAGGTCGCGATAGCCCCGGCATTGCCTGAATTTCACTCCAACCGGTCGTGCTACGTGAAACGCAGCATGTACGAAGACCCGCAGCCGTCGCTGCTTTGATCCGTTGCGCGCGATAGACTTTGTTCGGAAAGGGCAGCTATGCGAAAACCAGTGCACTTTGGCGCCGAATGCGATCATGACAAGGTAACCTATCAACATCAGCAACAGACCGCGGTCCTAGGCTCAGGACCTATTTAAATCGCTTTGTGTGGCGTACTGCCTTTGATTAATTGAGATCGAAAGGAGGCCGCCGCAATCAGTGATCTGATGTTGTTGTCAGAGGCGCAAATGCGCCGGATCACGCCGTATTTTCCGCTGCCCCATGGCGTTCCGCGCGTTGATGACCGGCCCGCTCACCCTTAGCAGGAGGCGTCCCGTAAGGGTAGACGGGATGACGATCTCCTTGGGCCGAGAATGCAGGTGCCACTTCCTCGGTCGTCAAGCAAATGCCTCCCAGCCTGCACAGGCGGGGAGTATGCCGGGATACGCCGTCTGCGCCGGAACCGGATACCTCAACGTCCGCCGGAGAGGTCCTTGGCATTGGTGTCACGCAGCATGTTAGGGCCCAGGATGGGCAACGTCCAACAACTAGCGTCGGAGCCAAGCCGAGTGGACCGAGCCACAACTCTTTAAACCATAAAAGCTGCCTTTATTGCGCTATTAAATTCGTTTGTCTGCTGAAGGCCAAATGATAAGCTTCAATGCATGCCATTGAGCAAGGTGAGTGACGCTTGCGCAAAATGCCCCGGCCCGATCTGAGGCCCCATCAAAACTTTGACCGACATGGAAAAACGTAACATAGTTTCTCTATCGATCTTCCCGCAGCATCTCTCTGAGGATCACGGCGTTGTTGTGTGTCTCGTCCTGAGCCGAGTAAACGAGCGTGACTGTGCCCTTCGCCATCATGCCGCGCAACCGGTCGAGAGCGTCGCGATGCTCTTGGATTTCCGCCCCATACCGACGGCGGAATTCAGTCCAGCGCGCTGGGTCATGCCCGAACCACTTCCGAAGGTCGGTACTTGGCGCGAGCTCCTTGAGCCAATGATCGATTGCCGCGTCAGATTTTTTGATCCCGCGCGGCCAGAGTCGGTCAACCAACACGCGGATGCCGTCATCCTCGGTGGGGATCTCGTATGCCCGTTTCAATTTTACTCTGTCGGAGAGTTGTTTCGCCATCGGCGTCGATCCTCCCTGCACTTCGTTTCACGGGTTCAGGATGTGGATCAACCGAGATCAAGATCAGCCCCCGAAACAGGTTAAACAATTCTACCGATATATATATACGCCGGTACGCACGTTGAGGAGAATGAAAATGAGGTTTTTTATCGACACAGCCGACACCACTGAAATCGCGGAACTTGCCGCCGCAGGCCTTGTCGACGGAGTGACTACAAATCCTTCGCTGATCGCAAAAACCGGTCGCCCTATCAAGGATGTGATCAAGGAAATCTGCGGAATGATCGACGGTCCGGTGTCTGCGGAAGTTACAGCGAGCCGCCTCGACGGTATGATCGCCGAGGGTGAGCGTTTAGCCGGCATTGCTAAAAACGTGGCCGTCAAGGTACCATCGACGTTCGATGGATTCAGGGCTTGTCGGGCGCTCAGCGCACAAGGGATGGCGGTCAATGTTACCCTCTGCTTTTCAGCCAACCAAGCCCTCCTCGCTGCCAAAGCGGGCGCGCGGTTCATTTCCCCATTCGTAGGAAGGCTCGATGATCTGGGGCTGGATGGCATGGAAGTTATCCGAGAGATCCGTATGATTTATGACAACGACAACTCGTTCAAAACGGAAATTCTGGCATCTTCAATTCGCACGCCCCTGCATGTCAAGCAGGCCGCAATAGCTGGAGCAGACATAGCGACCGTGCCGCCGGCTGTGCTCAGGAATCTTGCCCAGCACCCGCTAACCGAGAAGGGATTGGCGTCGTTTCTAGCCGACTGGGACAAGACAGGGCAAGCGATCCTGTGATCGTCCAACATAACGATCTGTGGGAAGCCGGTGAGACTGACAGCTGCCCCAACGTAGAGCGAGAGCGCCTGTGTCGAAGCACCGCTTGCCAAGTTCTCCCTTGCCTAGCGTGTCAAGTTGTAGGTGATGCCCATCATCACGAAGCGCTACCGCCCAGCTTTTGTCAGTTTTGAAATCGGCTTTCGCTCGGAGTTCGATTTGCCGCGAAACAAATCGAGGTTTTCCCCATGTCAACGGTTTCTACGTTTGCAGACATAGTCTCAGATACTCGGCCCGTTATAGTCATTACCGGAGGAACTGGAAATCTCGGACGTTCAATCGCTCAGACTCTTGGCCGGGATTACCAGATCGTTGCACTCAGTCGTGTGGCACGCGATGCTGACATCCCGGTTTTTGAAGTCGACATCACATCGAATTCGTCCGTCGAACTCGCACTTCGTAAATTCCACGATGCGTTCGGCGAGCGTATTGCTAGCGTCATCCATCTCATGGCTTTCTTTGACTTTTCGGGCAAGGAAGATCCGCGTTACCATTCTGTCAATGTGGAGGGCACTCGTCGCCTACTACGGTCATTGCAACGATTCGAGGTTCGGCAGTTCATCTATGCAAGCACCATGCTCGTGCATGCTCCGTGCAGCCCCGGAGAGCGTATCGACGAGCACCAGCCGCTTGATCCGCGCTGGGCATATCCGAAATCAAAAGCTGAGGCCGAAGAAGTGGTCCGCGCTGAGCACGGGAATATCCCATACGTCATTCTGCGGCTAGCCGGTGTTTACGATGAGCGCACGATGGTGCCGACGATGGCCCATCAGATTGCACGAATTTACGAGCGAGAATTTCAGAGTTACTTTTATTCCGGCAGCACCCTTGTTGGCCAATCAATGCTCCATCGCGAAGATATGGTCGACGCCTTCCGGCGCGCCGTCGAGCGTCGCGCAGAGTTGCCGGTGGAAACTGAGATCCTGATTGGGGAGCCAGATGCGATTGGGTACGATGCTCTCCAGGACAAACTTGGCTATCAGCTTCATGGCAAACACGATTGGCCAACACTACGCTTGCCAAAGTTCTTAGCCGCCGCGGGCGCGTGGATGCAAGGTAGGCTGGAGCCACTGATACCGGATGTCATCGATCAGGGTGAGGAACCATTCATCAAGCCGTTCATGGCTGGCATGGCCGATGACCACTACGCGCTCGACATACGGCGCGCGCGCCACCTGCTTGGCTGGGAGCCGCGACATCGGTTGATTGACGAACTTCCCGGGCTCATCGCCACGCTCAAGGCCGACCCTGCAGGCTGGTATGATGCCAATCGGATTACACCGCCAGCATGGTTCGATGAGGCGGCGGGTGCCGGAAAGAACGCGGAGATATTGAGAGCAAAGCGCAACGCGCAGATCAAGGCCGAGCACGCCGCCAACCTCTGGGCGCATTTCGTCAATATCGGCCTCGGCACCTGGCTTCTCACGCAGCCGGCGCTGATAGACGTTTCCGAGCCGCTTCTGCGTAGAAGCGAAATGGCGCTCGGCGTCGCGCTCATCGTCTGCGCTGTGCTGGCGTTGTCTTGGCGCGCGATGTGGGCGCGCTGGCTCTGCGCCGGCATCGGCGCCGTGGTCATGGCTGTACCGTTCCTGTTTTCGACGGCGAACGCCACAGCATATCTCTCCGACACGCTCGTCGGGGCCATGATCTTCGGGTTTGCGGTCTGCACCAGACCCGAGCCCGGTCCTTCGGCGGTGGCGGCGCTGACCGGTCCTGGCGTTCCCCCCGGGTGGAGCTACAACCCGTCCGCCTGGACCCAGCGGCTGCCCATTATCCTGCTGGCCCTGATTGGCCTCTATGTTTCGCGATACCTCGCCGGTTACCAGCTTGGCCATATTTCGGAGGTATGGGACCCATTTTTTGCTGGCTCGACCTCTGATCCACAAAACGGCACCGAGGAGATTATCACTTCCTCGGTTTCGAAAGCCTGGCCGGTCTCCGACGCAGCCGTCGGCGGTTACGTTTATCTGCTCGAGATTCTGACTGGCATCGTCGGCTCCCGCACGCGCTGGCGTACGATGCCGTGGCTGGTCGTGCTGTTCGGCCTGATGATCGCACCGCTCGGTATCACTTCGATCGTGTTCATTATCATTCAGCCGATTGTCATCGGCACGTGGAGCACCATCGCGCTGATCGGCGCGGCGGCAGTCCTTGTGCAGATTCCATATTCGCTCGATGAACTGCTGGCGACGCTGCAATTCATGCGTCGCCGGATCAAAGCAGGACGGAACTGGCTGCGCGTGCTCCTCTTTGGCGACACCGACGAGGTGCCGGAGTGCGGAGCGGATCAACCCTTACAGGACGAGTTCGACCGCTCCCCGGGTGCCGTGCTGAAGAGTATGATGAGCGGCGGTGTCAGCCTCCCGTGGAATCTGGCTCTCTCCGCCCTCATTGGCCTGTTCGTGATGTTCACCCGACTGACGCTCGGAGCCGAAGGCGGCATAGCCACTGCGGATCATGTGATCGGCGCGCTTGTTCTCACCGTAATTTCGATCTCCGCCGCGGAGGTTGCTCGACCGGCTCGGTACCTGACTGTGCTTCTAGGGGGAGCCCTAGTCATCATTCCGTTCATTTACGATGCCAGCCTGATTGGGACGGTTGCAAGGATTGCTGTCGGGTCAGCTTTGGTTCTACTCAGCTTTCACCGCGGTCAAATTAAGGAGCGCTACGGCACCTGGAATCCTGGTTGAGCATGCCCTTGCCCAAATCTAGTTGCGCAGCGAGCAGGCCCACGGGATCGCCGCAAAGTTTGTTGTAATGGAGTGGAATGCCGCCGACTTGCCGCCAGACAAATCATCCTCGATAGTCATTCGAGGCTGAGCGCGCACTTACGGCACCCGGTCAGGTGCAACTATTCCGCCTTCATTTTCCAGTATTGCGATGCGTCTAGCGTCAGATTTCGAAAATTTCAGACGCACACCGATGCCGCGACCGTTGTCAGGAATGAAGACCGCGCCGGCCTCTTCCAACGCCGATTGCAAGGCCGACACTTCATCATCAGTTGGTTCCGAGAGTTTAGCCTCAAAATGCAAGATGCTTTCCATGCTAACACCTGCAGATAGTGCAAGGCGTTCGCACGAGAATTCGACAAGTGCTCTTGCTGCCCGACATTGCGAACCGTTGATCATAACTCACCTTCCTCTCTAATTACGAACGCTGCAACGGCTCGGGATATCGGCGTCCTTAGGTAAAACATGTTCTACTCCGATCCTGTGCGCGTACAGTTCCGGCCCCGAGACGTCGGCTAGCACATGCGTGCGTTCTGCTCGAGCAACAGACCACCGAACCCTCCAGAAGGCAATCTGTCGCTGTAAGGTTGTTAGTCGCTCACGATCCGTTATAGCAATGACGTTTGGCAGTGTACCCGGATCTTCGATGTATCTCTTCATGTCCTGCCGAATCCTTTCGTTCACCGGACCGACACGTAAGTGGGGTTTGCTCTGAGACGGGCCAGTAGATCGCTCGCGGATCGCCATCTAGTATCGCTATCACCTCGTCGGCGGATCGTGCCACTCGAAGCCCCTCGCGGATCCGCGAAGCCCGAAGCAGCCGGCACAATTGCGCGAGCGCTGGAAGGAAGGCGACAGCGGCGGAGCGAGGCCAAAGCAAGGTGAAAATAAGGTCGACAGCATGGCCGTCGGCGCTCCCGAAATCAATAGGAACGGCTAATCGCGTGAACGACGCGACAGGATCCGAGATCGGCTCGAGCAGCGCATGTGGGATGGCGATACCTCGCCCAATACCGGTTGTTCTGCCACTTTCGCGCTCCCAAAGGCCGCGAAGAACAACATGGTCGTCAACCTCGGCACTCTTCGCGATATTCAACGCAATTTTGCGCAGTGCCGAGTGCTTTCCGTTCGCCACGAGGTCAAGGGTAACGACATTCGCTGACAAGTTTCTGAAAATCATCGTGGTCGCCTCTAAGCAAGGCCGCACAAATGCAAACGAAGCGCGTTTTGCACTCATCTGCAGCGGAGTTACACTAGATTGAGATGCTAATGGCCCCGGACGCGACGCAAGCGAATCGCGCCGGGGCTAGAGGCGTGCTTTCAGGCGTCGTGGCTCTCGCATACGTAAAATGATAGTCATGGGTCCGAAGATGGGAGTTTATTTTCACAAATCAAGACAGCCGGAAGGACAGAGGCGAGTAGTGTGAGTTTGGAATCGCCGCGTTGTCTAAATCTTATTAGCCGGTGATTCGACCAAAAATAGGTAATGCGGCTTCGTTAAAAACATGCAACCGCAACGATAGTGCATAAATACTGCAGTTAAACTCCATCCATTTTTATTGGACTAATATAAACGATAGGTTTTTGAATAGCGGCAGACGACGGACCGTGCCGCGGTTGGCTGCCGAATATTACCCGACGCGAATCAATGTAGAAAGATTTCCCATGAAAATGCTGCTCCTCATACCTCTTCTGACAGGCTTCACCTCGGTTGGTGCCATAGCCGCGGATGGCTTTAGAAAATCGCCACCGGCCGCACCCTATCAACAGGTTAGCAAATTGGTGAAGTTGCCCGACTTTTTGCCTGGGATGGGCCAACTCTTCGTCGATCCGACGACACTGCCAGCCGGTCCGTTCCTTGCCTATGATCATGACGGAAAGCTTGTCAGCACGATCTATATGTTGCCGATGAGGGATCTCAATCCGGACAAGTCATTCGATAACCTTGCCGCGCCCGGCGGCAATGTCGACCATGTGGACGTCCACTACAACGCTGGCCATCCGGGAGTGGAAGAGCCGCATGTCCATGTGGTGCTGTGGCATGTCGCAGCGGACGGCGAAGCTGGTGTCGCCAAATGACGGTCGCGCGACGTGAATTGCTGTGTTTGGGTGGTGGGCTTTTCGCCACCCTTTCCATGTCCCAACAGATTTCGCGGGCCGAAGAGGTGGTGGAGATCAGGATGCAGGGGCGGGCAGATGGCTCGCATGTCTGGTTCGACCCGATCGGTGTTTTGATCATGCCCGGCCAGATGATCCGCTGGATCAACCAGAACCCCGGAAATTCGCATACAACCACCGCCTATCATCCAGTAAACTTCGGTAGGCCGCTTCGCATTCCCGAAGCCGCAAAGTCCTGGAATTCAGACTATCTCCTACCAGACGAGAGCTTCTCCGTCACCTTCACCGAGCAAGGGGTGTATGACTACTATTGCGTTCCCCATGAGCACGCCGGAATGGTCGGCCGCATTGTCGTCGGCCAACCAGAAGCACCTGCTGGCTGGATGGAGTCGCTGGCTGTGAGCAGCGACCTCCCCGACGAGGCCCTCAAGGCGTTTCCGATGGTTGAAGAGATTGTTGCGAAGCGGATTGTCCGTCGCTTGTAAAGAGCCGAAGCGACAGGTTCGGCAATAGCCGACCAAGCCAATAGATGAGGACAGCGCAGACGGCAAATGATGCCTCGTGACGGCATCTGTGAACAGAGGGATGGGGCAACGTGACAGACAATACGGCGTTTCCGAAAGAAGGCTCGCTGCCATCGCAGGAAAAACGCAGGGGTCGCCCCCGGGCGGTCCAACAGCGCGAGCGCGGAATGTATCGACTATCGACCTTGGGCGAGATGACTGGCGGTATTGTCCACGACTTCAGGAACCTCCTGACGATCATCGAATCCGGCTTGAGGCTCGCCGAAATTAAAGCGGACCACCCCGAAAGCGTTCGCAACTATATTGCAGCGGCGCGGGAAGGCGTCAATCGAGGTGTCGAGCTTACGTCGCAGTTGCTCACATTCGCGAACTATGAGGAACTCCACCTCAAAGCACGGAACTTGAATGAGCTCATCAATTCTTTCAAGCCTATTCTTAACTATGGGAGGGGAACAAACATTCGTGTCCGGTTCGCGCTAGGGGCGGACGTGCCGGACTGTCTGGCCGATCCGTCGTTGTTCGCCGCGGCCCTACTCAATCTGATGCTCAACGCGCGGGATTCCATGCCGAGCGGCGGGGAAATCTCAGTCACGACGGAACGTTTTGTCCAAACCAACATTGCGATCAACGAGCCGCCGCCGGGGGCCTATGCGCGCCTTCGGGTCAAGGACCAAGGCTGTGGGATAGAGCCGGATCTATTGCTGAAGGTGATGGATCCCTTCTTTACGACTAAGGGTGAAAATGGCACCGGGATGGGGTTAGCTCAAGTCCATGCGACTATGCAATTGGTTGGCGGCCATTTACGTATAGGCAGTGAGCCAGGATTGGGAACTGAGGTCGATCTCCTTTTTCCATCGCTCTGAGCCGCCACTTAAGCCGGTATGTTGCCCCCAGCGATGGCGTGCAATCCAGTCAAGGCAGCGCCTACGACGCTCTCGTCTGCGTTTGCAGATCTCACTGCGTAAACTGGATACGAGTACTGCGGCATTTCGGGTACCAGGTGAAGCTGACCCGCCGCTATATGCGGCTCAACCGCACTCATCCTGAAATACCCGGATCCGCCGCTCGCCAAAACATAACTAAGGGCCAATGGGCCAAGATCGAATGAAAGATTTGGGGTGACATCGGGGAAGCTCATGTCATGTTGCAGCACGAAATCTGGTCCCCAATCAATGTGAACGTAATTCGCCTCCTCAAGGCGCTCCACCCCAACATTTGTCGTCACAAGCACGAGTTTTTCTTCCACGAGGAGGTCGATTTGCAGGCCTGGGCGATGCTGTGGCGCATACATGATCGCCACATCCACTATCCCTGAAGCGACCTGAGTGATCAGGTCTTGGGGCACATCGACGTGTACACGAAGTGCGATATCGGGGAGGTTCTGACGGATCCATCGGACCCAATTCAGCAAGAGCGGTTGCGCAAGCGTGACTTCGCTGCCTATCGTTAACACCGCCCGGTGGCCTGCCGGCACCGCGACCTGTTGACGAGTGCGCTGCCACAACTGGACGAACGCCGGTGCGTGGCGCAGAAACTGCTCTCCAGCCGGGGTGAGCGACGCGCCAGACTTATTTCGAACGAAAAGCGGCCGACCGAGCAATTGTTCCAAGTTGCGAATTCTAGCGCTGACTGTGGTTTGAGCTACGTTCAAACGTTCTGCAGCACGAACAAAGCTACCCGTTGAAACTATCTCCAAAAATGTGCGGGCAAGTTCTATATCCATCGAAGCATAGCACGAAACTTGGGCTCCATTGTCAATCAACTTCGCTTGTCAAAACCTATAGGTGGTCTTGGTGAAACGAGGTTTGGATTCAGCCACCGTCCTACGGTGCCTGCCGCTTATCTGCGGCGGGGATCGCGCTGTCGCAGCCCACTTCAGGAACATATGCGCTCAGATCTCCACCAGTGGAGAGTAAATGGGAGGAAACGCCCGCGCGGGAACCATTCCTCGGAGACGAGAAATTCATTGTGGATGCGCACCGGCCTTCTCACCGGAGCGAGCGCCAATTCTCCGGTAATCGCACAGGCGGGCGGAATGATTGGGAAGAGCACGTGCCATTGCGCAGAAAGATTGCTTGATTGCTGCGCATAAATTCGTTTGTCACGGCGGATGAGCCGGACGATGATGCCTTGACATTAAAGGAACGCGACGATGTTGACTGCTCAAGAAATCATGACGTCTGAAGTCATAACGGCACACAATGCAGATACGGTGGGGCACGTAGCCAAGGTCTTGGTATCCAGAAATGTTAGCGCCCTTCCTGTCGTCGACGATGCCGGCATGCTGGTAGGGATCGTGAGTGAAGCAGATCTACTGCACCGCGCGGAAATCGGGACTGAAGTCAGACCACGCTCTTGGTGGCTCAAGCTTTTCAAAGAGAACGCCTCCCTCGCCGTGGACTACACCACCTCTCATTCGGTCCATGTCGCCGACGTAATGACGACCAAGGTCATCACCGTGGCTAAGACCGCGCCAATTTCTCAAATTGCTGATCTCCTCGATCAAAACAAGATAAAAAGGATACCGGTCGTGTGCGACGGACGGGTGATAGGGACGGTTGGCCGGTCGGACATAGTCCGCGCTGTTGCTCGCGCAAATGCGGCTGAAGGCCCGCAATTGCAACGGCCTGACGACGCGCAAATCAAAGCCACCATATTAGAAGTGTGGCGCAGCCAAAAATGGGCCTCGTTCAGAGCATCGCTTGTGGAGGTGTCTGACGGCGTCGTCACGCTCTCGGGGGACTTCGGGTCCGCAGAAGAGCGCAAAGCCACCCAAATCCTTGTTGAAAATGTTCCGGGCGTTCGGGAGGTACTTGATCATCGTATTCGGCTCGATCTCGCTTATCCCGCTGTGTGATCTGAACCGAATGTTGCTGAGGCAGGAGCTTACTTTCGGGCCGCCGAGAACGTCCACATCCTTGACGGGGACAAGCTTCCGCAAAACTGCTGCCTGGAGCGCCGCTGACCGGTCGCTCCGATGGTGTCTTGGAGGAGGATCTTGTAGCGTTCGACGCTCTTCCAAAATCAGAGTTCCGTCTGTCCAATCCCTTCATCTTAGGAACATGAAACCGCACGGCTACGTCTTCAATTTCGTTCGTCTCAATCGCAGGATCCTCATGCTCCTGGCGCTTAGCGGAATCGTGCCATTGTGGGATGCCGTTCATCAATAGATCTACTTCCACCGCCGGTTCGGCCGGCCGTCTGCCTTCTTCTCGTCATTCGTGCCGCTGCTGTTGCTGTCAGCACTTAGGCACTTTCGCATGGGCCGACTTACGACAAGCATCTTCAGCTTCCGCTGGCCACGCTCGGCCTGCCTTTGCCGGGCTGGCGCCAGGCAGTAAACTGGCCCGATAATATTATACAAGTGGGAGATGCGTCAGTATTTTCCGGGATCGGTGCGCTATTTCTCCAGAACTCGCCGGTCAACTTGACATCCCAGCCGGCAGAGACGAAGATCTGTTGCTATGAAACACGGTAATCCATTTCCCAACTCTTCATATTGGATCTGCTCTCTCGCAGAGTAGCTGACCCGGACCCGGGTTTGTCGCTCCGGGTTCTGGAAGTAATCAACACCGCTATGCTGTTGTAGGCGACTTTCTTCTGAAATTGTAACTGTACCGTAACATTCCGTCGTACTGCGGTCCCGAAGTCTCAAGCCACGTTACCGGCTCTGGCCTGGATAGTCGTGTTGGGCCCCGCGGCGGTGGCGTGTTCCGGATCTAGGAATGGAAAAATGCTGAAGAGTTCATATAATCCGCCGAACATGGCCGTCGCCCATCGAACGCCAAGCCATATCGTTCTTGCAACCGACTTCACGGCGCGTTGCGACCGCGCTCAGGATAGAGCGGTACAACTTGCCCTGGAATGGAATGCAAGCCTTACGGCAATTCATGTGATCGAAAGTGCCGGTTTTGCTGCACTTCCATCGATAAAATTAGGCCAGCGGGCCGCCGCGCAACGGCACGCCGAAAGCCTTCGGGAAGAATTCGCAGGGGTCGTGGGCCTCCGCGGGTCCGTCTATGTCGAAACGGGCTCTCCCGACGCGGTCGTCCAGTCTCTGGCGGCGAGAGAGCGGGCCGATCTGATTGTCACCGGCCTGGCACGGAACATGGCGCCTGCCGCGCTGGTGATGGGCAGTACAATAGATGCATTAAGCCGCACGTCATCCGTACCGGTGCTCGTTGTAAAGAAGCGGGTTGTAGATACCCGCGCAAGAACCTTGGTGGCTAGCGACCTGAGCGAGGCATCAAGAGCGGCCCTGCTCGTCGCGTCAGGTTGGTTTCCCGATTCCGATCACGGACTTTTCCACGCATTCGATCCGCCGTATCGCATGCTTGTGGACGACAAGGCGGAGTATGTACGCCGATCCAAGTCCTTTGCGGTCGATGAATGCCGCAGGTTTATCGTGGACACGGCCGGAGCACGTGCGAAGGATGACTTCAAGGTCACGGTGCGATTTGGCGACGCAGTCAATACACTTTGCCCTCTGGTAGACATTGGTGGTGTGGATCTTGTCATCGCTGGAACGCATGGACGCACGGGCGTGATGAACCTCCTCCTTGGAAGCGTGGCGTCTCGTATCGTGAAGGAGGTCCAGAGCGATGTCCTAATTGTTCCAGCTAGGTTTCAAAACGGCGTCTCGTAAACACCATTGAGAACCAAAATGCCTCGGCCAAGCCTTGCCGCTTCAGGTCCACGTTGCGGATGCCTGTTTACCTGCCCGGCTCTCTGGCCTCTTTCATCCGACTCCGACGCACTGTCGCTCAACAGAAAAAATCTGTCGAGGGCATGACTGTGATTAAGACTCAGAGCACCGCTCGTGAGCCATCAGTCTATCGGTCGATGATCCGACCTGTGAGCGTCGGCAAGAGAACGCGTACCGATCGTTCGCCATGGTGATCGAGAGCATCAATCGGGCGACGCCGGCACCGGTGTTGACGATAGTTACGCTCATGAGAAAATCTCTAGCAGTAGCTTTTCATAGCGGTTCTTCAGAAGGTCGCACCACTCGTCCTCGTCCACGAGATCCAGTACGTGAATGAGGACCGAGCTGTTGCTCGAGTCATATTCAAGCCAAGCTGAGCCTGGCGTACCCGTGACGATGATGGCCAGAATCGCAAGCGCAGTGGGATCCCTCAGTTCGAGCGGAATATTGATGAATGCAGACCGATGCCCCTGCGGCCGACCACGCAGAATGACGACGCAGACGGCGATGTTGGAGCGGATGATATCGACCAACACGATGCCAAACAGTTTTGGGAGGAGATACCATTTGCGCAGCTTCGGCTTGTCGGGTCGCAGGGCGGCCATTGCCCAGCTTGAGGCTACCGCAACGAAGCCGCCCAACACCACGTGACCGAGCGTGAAGCCATTGAGCAGGAGCCACATCACGAGCAGGGCAAACGTTAGTAACGGATATGGCAACATGTCACTCTCCTGCGAATCCAACCGAAACTATACAGCGCGGACTAAGAATGGCGCCTGGCGAGGAGCCCCTCCATTTCAAGGCGACTACACGGCCGACGGACCTTCATTTTCCTCTGTTGCATAATCTCGGGCAGCAAGGACGGGCAGTCCAACACGACGCCGCAGGGTTTCGATTTCGCTGTCCTTGAGACAACGATACTCGCCCTTTTTTAGAGAACCTAGGCTCAAAGTATCGATACCGACTCTCACGAGCCTCTGACACTCGAAACCGAGAGCCTCCACCATCCTTCGGATCTGCCGATTGCGTCCCTCACGCAGCTCCACTTCGAGCCACACGTTCTTTTCCGCTGACCTGAGGATGCGCGCGGACGATGCGGTCAGGCTTTCTCCGCGATCCGCGATGCCGGCTACCATCTGGCCCATATCGGTCTCGGTCGGCTTCCCCGAGAGCCGGACATGGTAAATTTTCCTGACGTTCGTTTCCGGGTCGAGAAGACGCTGTGCGAGCACAGTGTCATTGGTGAATAGAAGCAGCCCTTCACTCGCCTTGTCCAGGCGGCCGACAGGGGAGATATGTGAAGTATTCAGGGCCCTGAGGCAGCTAAACACCGTATCTCGGCCGCCGGGGTCGTCCCGAGTGGTTATCAGGCCGCGGGGCTTGTTTAGGACTACGTAGGATTTCGCTGCCCTGCGCACCGACGCGTCATCGACTGCGAGCACGTCGAGATCAACGTCGACCCAGATGCGGCAGTCTCTCGCTCTGGTACCATTTATCCTAACCCGGCCCTCGTTGATCAAGGCTTCGGCCTGCGTCCGCGAGCAGTAGCCGAGTTTTGACATCGCCCGGGAGAGCGTGACCCGTCTGCCGCTTGGTGTGCCGTTATGCTTTTTCATCTTTGGATCACACGCCAAAAAAAGGAGATTGAATAGAACGCGTTAGCGGGAGCGAGCCCGCTCAGCGAGAACGGCCCGGTAATTCGAGAGCAGGATGATCCCGCCACCAAATAGGACCCAGAGGTCGATAGCCTCACCGTAGGCGTAGTACCCGACCACCGCTGCGAAAGGGACCCTCAGGAAGTCGATCGGCATGACCACAGACGCTTCCAATCTCTTGAGCGCTTGCGCCTGGCAGTAATGCGCGCTGAGCGCACCAAGCCCCGCAACTAGCATCCAAGGGACGTCGCTGAGATGCACGTCATGCCAGTCGGTGAGAGCTGCAATCAATCCTAGTGGAGCCTGGATTAGGATCATCCAAACCACGATGGCGCCAGGAGAGCAGTCACGGGTCAACCGCTTTACGAAAATCAGCGAGAGCCCGTATCCAGCAGCGGCGATCAGGACAAGGCCGGCAGCCGGATCGACCATTGCGGTTCCCGGTCGAACAATGACGAGCACACCTATGAATCCCCCGATGGTGGCAAAAATGCGTGGAGCCGAGAGCCTCTCCTTCAACAGGATCCATGCGAAGAGCGCCACCCAGATTGGCATGGTGAATTCCAGCGCGAAGACCGAGGCCAGTGGCAGCATGACAATGCCGATCGTCCAGAAATACTGAGCACAAAAGTGCACCACATTTCGGAGGACATGAAGCTTCACAAGCTTCATTTTCCGGATCTCGGGCAACAGCATTCGTCCGACCGCCAGAATCACAATGAGGCCGACCAGTGCTCTGAAGAAGAGGACCTGTCGGATTGAGAGGGTCGCGGCCAGTTCACGCGAGCCGACGGACATTCCGATGAAGGACGCCATGCTGAACGCCATCCAGATCAGCCCCTGGCCGAAGCTTTTCCGCGCTTCAACATCCGCGGAAGGAAGGTTTGTAGAAGTCATTCTGTGGCTCCGGGTCAGGCGGATCAAGGTCGATGGACTAGAAGAGGGCTTTCAGAAGCTCTGCCTGCGACCCGGGGGGAGTCACATTCGAACTTCCAGATGCCGAAGCCTACCTCCGGAAGCTGCGTAAGTACCAACCCCTCGCGTTCGAAGGCGGCAGTGATCAGCGATGCGGTACGCCGGTGAATGACGTGCCTGCAGCTCTCGTAGTCCCGTACTGTCGTCCGGGAGATAGTCGATCGCTTCGCCAGATCTTCCTGGGTCCAATCCAGCGCGCCCCGTGCCGCGCGGCACAGTGCAGGCGAAAGAGCCGGAAGGAGCCGCGTAACGGACACGCTTTGCGTCTGACGATCGGGGCCTGCAATCTTCATCTCGTCGGGCGCAAGATGGATCTGGTCCTCAACGAAAATTCGCGATGGCGCAACAGCCGTGTTCCTATCCTCACACGGCATGTCGAAGATCCTTGGACGACCGGGGGATGGGGCCCGTAACCGGCGAAGCGGCTCCCACCGTCCGGGTTGGCGGCGGATGAGCA
The DNA here is from genome assembly GCF_964254135.1 of Neorhizobium tomejilense. Lineage (NCBI taxonomy): Bacteria > Pseudomonadati > Pseudomonadota > Alphaproteobacteria > Hyphomicrobiales > Rhizobiaceae > Neorhizobium > Neorhizobium tomejilense. Next base: position 1,329,222 of record NZ_CAXUSO020000002.1, on the reverse strand, counting down.
CACCACGGACATCGCGTTGCTGCACGAGGCAGTTTTCGGTAGCAGGCATGACAGCAGTATCGGTTGCTGGCGAACGACATATCAAGCTCCTTTGCCGGTGGGGACCGGCTAACAAAACCAATGTTTACTTGGAATCGTGCGTTTGCCCCGAAACGCCCACGGTTCACGGCCGTGCGGCGCCCGGGGTGGAGCCATGTGCTTGAGATCTGCTGCTCGAAGCCGATATGATTTCTGCCCTGGTCATGTCTGATAATTGGATCCTTGAACGACGGACACAAGAGCGGGGGACATTCCGCCGCACTCGCGGGTTCCCACTGAAGTCGGCCTTCCGGCAGAAATGCGATGTCGGCGCGCAGACCTGCACAACAGTGAGCGCAGGGCACGCGTTCTGCACCTCCGGAATCGACAGGTGTGCTCGTCAGGCGGCGCTGGAAGCGACGTGAGGTTCGACGAAGGTCACCGTCAGCCTGTGAACGTGGCCGTCACGACCGTTCCAGTTGATCGACTGCCCCGGCGAGAGTCCCAGAAGGGCGACTCCGATCGGGGTCATCACACTCACCATCGATCGCTCAATGTCAGCTTCGTTTGGAAAGCAGAGCGTAACCGTCCGCGCCTGCCCATTTTCCGTCTCGTAAGAAACGGTGGAACCAATCCCGACGGCTTCCGTCGGAAAGCTATTGTCGTCCACGACCGCCGCCCGCTCAAGTTCCGCGAGCAGCTCGTCGGCTACGTCGAGATCGCGACCCGGCGCCGCCATGGCGAGCGAAATGAGGCGGGAGTGCTCGGTTTGGCGCACGATGATAGACGGCTTGGTGCCGTGAGTTGAGATCATTTCCATTTGTCATGCCTCTTCGCGCAGCCTTGGAGCCGCGCTGTCAGGGTTTAGTTAAGTGCCGTGAAGGGGAGTCGCGCAGAAAGCCAGCGAACAGGAGTATGACGATCCCAGGGTTCAGGTGCGCGACAGCAGCGAAAGACCCTGGGCTAGTGTCCTGCGATAGAACACGCCCGGCGGAGGCGACAGCAATGAAAGCGCGAAATGTTCGTCATAGTCAGTAGATCATGCCGTTCCTGAAGCGGAAGTCAAGGCCGATCCAATAGCATCAGAACTCGGCAGGTGACGTGCCAAAAAAGGGGTTCACTTACCGCGGCTGTTCCGGTGTGGCGCCCGCGCCGATCGCAATCATCGGATGTGGCTTAGGAGAAAAATCTTGAATGTCGATGAGAAGCTGGAACCAATTCTAACTGACGTTTTGCGGCGTAACGGCGGTGAACACGAGTTCCATCAAGCCGTGCGGGAAGTGCTCGAAAGCCTGGGGCGGGTGATTGCCAAACATCCCCGCTACGCCGAAAACGCTCTGATCGAGCGTATTTGCGAGCCGGAGCGACAGATAATCTTCCGCGTGCCCTGGGTGGATGATGCCGGGCAAGTGCAGATAAACCGGGGCTTCAGGGTGCAGTTCAATTCAGCGCTTGGCCCCTATAAGGGCGGCATCCGCTTCCCCCCTTCGGTAAATGTCGGGATCATCAAATTTCTCGGCTTCGAACAGACCTTCAAGAATGCGTTGACCGGAATGCCTATCGGCGGCGGCAAGGGTGGGTCCGATTTCAACCCAAGGGGCCGTTCGGACGGAGAAATCATGAGGTTCTGCCAGTCCTTCATGACCGAGCTTCACAGACACCTTGGTGAATACACCGATGTCCCCGCGGGTGATATCGGCGTGGGAGGCCGGGAAATCGGCTACATGTTCGGCCAATACAAGCGCCTCACCAACCGTTACGAAGCCGGTGTTCTGACGGGTAAGGCGCTGTTCCATGGAGGCTCGCGAGCCCGTAGAGAGGCGACTGGCTACGGAGCGACCTACTTTGTCCAGCGCATGCTTGCAACCCGAGGGCTGGAGTTCGACGGAAGGCGTGTGACAGTCTCAGGCTCTGGAAACGTCGCAATCTACACGATGGAGAAAGTCGCTGAATTTGGGGGCGCATCGTCGCATGCTCCGACTCGAACGGCTACGTGGTCGATGAAGACGGCATTGATTTCGGCCTGGTCAAGGAGATCAAAGAGATCAGGCGGGAGCGGATCTCTGAGTATGCAAAACGGAAGGGGTCACGCGTCCGCTACGTTGAAGGCGGCTCCATATGGGACATCCCTTGCGACGTGGCAATGCCATCGGCAACCCAGAATGAACTGACCGGCAAGGACGCGCGCGCCCTGGTGAAGAACGGCGTTGTGGCAGTAGGTGAGGGGGCAAACATGCCCTCCACACCAGAGGCTGTCCGTCATTTTCAGGAGGCCGGTATCATGTTCGCGCTCGGCAAGGCCACGAACGCAGGCGGAGTTGCCACCTCGGCTCTGGAAATGCAGCAGAACGCCTCCCGTGACAGCTGGACCTTCGAGCAAACCGAGGCGCGTCTCGCAACGATTATGCAAGCGATCCATGACCGTTGCGCTGTCACTGCCGACGAGTACGGTGCCCCAGGCGATTACGTGCTGGGGGCCAATATTGCAGGCTTCGTTAGGGTCGCTAAAGCAATGGATGCTCTCGGCGTGATCTGATCCCTCAAGTCAGGAACGAAAGCCATCCGCTTAGGATGCGGCGGCGTGCCGCACTTCATGCACCCGAACGGATGGCTTGACTTCCGAGCTGCCAATGGCAATCTTAGGGTCATGCTGATCAATCACGACCTACTCCCGATCGAAGTGTTGCGGGTTTGCCCTATCGCAGGATCATAACCCGGATCCGGCCCTCGTCGCCTGCCGGATCCTGGGCGAAAAGAGTCAGCACCAGCGTTCACTGACGGCGCGACAATTCTTCCAGAACAGTCACCGCATGCATGGAGCCCCATGTCTGTAACGGAGGTTTCGCGAACAATGTCGCAAACTCATCCCTCTCCGAAGTATCAGATGTCCGTCGTCGGTGCATCGGATTACTCGTCACTCATTGACCTAGCTTACGCTGCCTTGTCGAAGGATTACGATGTCGCGGCTGAATTGGTTGGCAAGCTTGAGAAGAGCCTCGTCGTGCCTGACGGACAGGCACCACATGACGCTGTCCGTATTGGTTCCACCGTCACCTTCGAGGTCGAAGGCGGATTCCGCCGCACCATCAAGCTCGTCGATCCCGATAAGATCGACGTCATCTTGGCTAGAATATCGGTGCTGACTCCGATCGGGGTGGCACTCCTTGGCCTTCGCGAGGGGCAGTGCAGCCAGTGGTTCTCTCGTGACGGCCAAGCCCATCACCTGACCGTGGTTTGCGTTGTCCAGGAAGCCGCCGACCTGGTGCTCTAAATTCCATCGAACATCCGCAACCCTGAGGACACCAATGATCTTGCGCAACAGCAGACACAGAAAACACCGAGGAGGTTGTCTCACCGCAGGCCCGTAGCCCTGTGCCGCCCATCGGGGTCGGCACAGGGCGTTCCTGTTGAACCAACATGGACATCCAAGGAGACCTACGATGAATGCGTCCCATCTGCCTCTCATACTCTTCGACGAGGACACCGCTATCCTGCGCCGTTTGCTCGATGACACCACTGTGTTTCATCGGGCGAAGGCTTTGATACGACGTAAAATCGCAACAGCTCGTGTGGTTGACGCGTCGAGCCTTCCTGGAAATGTCGCGACGATCAACAGCCGAGTCGCCTTTCAAGTCGGAAGTGACCTGCCGACCACGGCGGATCTCGTAGACACCGTGCAGTCCATCAGGCTGTTCCAGGATATCATCCCGCTACGCAGCCTGGTGGGGCTCGCTATTCTAGGTCTCCAGGAAGGCGACGTTGCAGTCTTTGGTCCTCATCAAAACCCGAATGCGACGCTTTCACTCAAGCGGGTTCTCCACCAGCCGCAGCGGGGGCTAAGGGCGATCTTCGGATCCGCACTCTCGTCAGCGCCCTCGGGAGCCGCACGCGGTGCCGGCCCTTCAGGTAATTTCGAGCGAGCTGGGATTTTCTCGCTTGGGAGCGAGGCAGCGCGATGACAAATCCTTCCTTCTCCAACAACAATCCTACCGGCGGAGCTATCCATGTTCAGCTCCACTACGACCACCTGAGCGGAACTGCACACGCGTGGTCGACCGTCTTCGACGGAGTACTACCCTCGCGCTATCCGAATCGCGAAGCTGCAGCCGATGCGGCTCGCACTGTGATCGCAAGGATCATTTCAAAGGACGACCCCAAGAAGCCCATGCGAGACATTCGTATTTGGCTGCGCTGACGCGGCCTACAGCATTGCGTAGCCAACAATGAGCATAGCAGGCCGGCGAGTTGCCCGCCTTTCGGTCACCTCCATGAAATGTGTGCTGGAGAAATGAACTATGTCCAGGGAAGTATTCTGCCAACTGACGGCAGGAGATGCCAATGTCCTGATGTCGATGCTCGAACAGGAGGCCGACCGGCCGAGTCCGTTTTCGATCCTGCTTCGTGAGAAGCTGAATCATTCGGACGTATACTTTCGGGAGGATATACCCCCGAATGTGGTGACGATCGACACTCAGGTCGCTTTTACCGTCAACGGGTTGAGCATCGGACCGCAAATTCTTGTGCGGAACGCAGAAGGGCTACTTCCCAGTTTCGCTCTCTCGCTTCATTCGATGCGCGGCCTCGCGATACTCGGCCTCGCCGTCGGGCAAAAGACCGAGTTTTCAACGGACGACGGGCACTCTGAGGTACTTTCGGTCCAGCACATTCTGTTTCAGCCTGAGGCTGAAGCGCGCCTAAAGCAGCTCGGACAGCGTCTCATCGAACCGATCGACCATGCTCCGCAGGTGGTCAGCTTCCGGCCGCGGCCCAGGAGAGCCGTAGTTTCCCGTGACGATGATCCTGATCCCAGTGCTGCATGATAGGATGGATCCACCCGAGGGCCGCCAAAGGAATTCCCGCCGACGACGGACAATAGTAATACCAGCCGAAACTCTTGGTGAGCTTTAGAAGGAGCCGGGCTCCGGAATCGTGCCTTTCTGCTCCAAGAGCAACGGCATCCGCAGCGGTACGATGCCGGATTTCCTCATGTCGTCCCGCTTGAAGGTGTTGGTGGCCGCAATAGTGTGGATGGCATTGCGGCGGGCATAGGTGATCGCCGCGCGGAACTCTTCGCACCTGATAGTGCGCAGGATTGCTTTCCCCGCGGATGCGGCAATGGAAGGCGTCGTAGCTGTATGACCGCTTCGCGCATGGCCCCCGGCGTGCCGGTGGGGCCAATCAGTTCCACTTGCAAGTCTCACCCCGCGGCGCATTTGGCCCGTCCGTCCGAATACCCCTGAAGCTTCGACAGGTGCGGTTCCTCGCCATCGGACGTATTGCGCATCCGGTGGCCCGACCGGTAAGTTTTCGGATCTGTCCACTTCGCCCGGAGAGCCGCTTTCGGCTCGCCTTATCGCACAGACCATTAAGCACCTGGACAGAGCGGCGTTGCCATATCAGCACGCTGCTGTTCGTGCTTGGGCCTGAACGAGCGGTACACCCACCTTCCCGCCTCATCTTTCCGCCGATACACCGCTTCCAGCCAATGAATCGAGTCATCGACGGGCAGGACGGGGTACCAGGCATACCAATGCGACCAAGCCAGTTGCGGATATTTCCGGTCCGACATTATGTCTTCGCTCCTATACCTGAAGGCCGCCAGTAATCGAGAAAGAGGCGACAAGACTGACCGCGGAAAGCCCCGTGCTGAGCGCGGGGCGCAGGTAGCGCCTGGCTATCGGGGAGCCTGCGAGGCCGAGTGCGAAGACGAGGCTTCCGATGACCGAACCGCAATGGGCAAAGGAAAGCGTGACCGTCATCAGCGCCACGCTGGTGGCGACCATTGTTGTAATGGATGTTTGTGCGGCGGGATTTGTGTCTCGACGAAAGATAATGAGGAACGGATGCCACGCAAACGCGATCGCAGCGGCCAGGCAAAGCGGTGCCGTCCACTAGGCCGGTACGACGATCATTTTTCGCCTTCCAGCCTGAGCGCCGCGTCTCGGCCTGGGCGAACCCGCACCTGAACATCGGTCACGATCGCATCCATAGGGATGTCATGGGCTTGCGGGCGAATGCTCTCGATCTCTTGGAACTCGAAGCCGACTCCGATTTTGAGGGGTGGCGGATCCAGAGCCGCTAACGTCCGGTCGAAATAACCGCCACCGAAACCAAGGCGGTAGCATTGCGCGTCGAACCCGACGAGCGGCGCGATGATAATGTCGGGACGTCGCACCTGCCCATGGCGAGGCACGGGGATGTTCAAAACCCCTTGTTCAAGCTCCTCACCGACGCTCCAGGTACGAAATGTCAACGGTTTCCGCCGTTCCGTCACCACGGGCAGGAGGCCGATCGCCCCACCTGCCGATGCGGACACGAGCCAGCCCCGCAGATCCGGTTCTCCCAGAAATGGCCAATAGAAGCTGACATTCCGGCCGCCCAGATTGGGCAGAAGCTTATCAAGATGCTGCCTGAGCAGGAGGGTTCTGCGTTGGCGTTCCTCAGAACTGAGAAGTGTGCGCAGATCGATCAGCCGGCGGCGCTCATCTCTTCGCCACGCGTTGATGGTCGCCCGGTCTACCCCCAGACCCATATAGACTGGATCGACTTCATGCATCAGACAAGCAGGAGACGCGTAGGCTGCTGGAAGTTCTTTCTCGTTTTCATTGCTCATCGGCTCATTCTTTTCGCGCTGGCGTGAGTTTGCCCCTAGGATCAACCTTGAATGATATTCGCATTTAGGAAATGATAGCGCAGCATCATTCGTTTGGCGAGATCAACGTGGACCCGACATCACTCGAAATTTTTCTTGCTGTGGCTTGTGAAACAAGCGTCACGCGTGCCGCAAAAAAGCTTGCCCGCGCTCCTTCGAATGTTACCACGCGCATCCAACTGCTCGAAGAACAAGTCGGGGCGCAGTTGTTCAGCCGCGAGGGGAAAAAAATGACATTGACCCGCGAGGGCCGGACGTTTGTGACCTACGCGCGACGGCTGGTTGCACTTGCCGAAGAAGCCCGTCTTGCGATGAAGAACATGGCAACCCTTCGAGTTGGTACCATGGAGAGCACAGCCGCAAGCAGGTTGCCTCCGGTCCTTGCTCAGTTCAATGAGAATTGGCCCTCGGTGTCTCTGCAATTGACGCTCGGCGCTACTCAAGACCTTGCCGCTGCCGTTATTGCAGACGAACTGGACTGCGCGCTTGTCGCGCGGCCGCCGCGAGACCAAACCGACAATGCGGTCTCCTTCGACCGCCACGGGCTGCTCCACGTAACGCCGATCTACCAGGAAGAACTGCTTCTTATTCTTCCTCCCAACCACCTGCCGGTCCGGGACGCCAGTGACATCCGATCACGGCAGTTGGCGGCGCTTGAGCCCGGCTGCACCTATCGCCGCGTTGCCGAACGGTGGGTAAGGCTGACGGCCGATCTCCCAACCCTTGAGGTGGGCTCCTACCATTCCATGTTGGCCCACGTCGTTGCAGGCAATGCTGCCGGCGTCATACCCCGCTCCGTTTTGGATGGCATGCACTGGAGCGCCGATATCGAAGTTCATTCGCTGGGGCCGGTCGACACGTTGCTGATTTCGAAGAGGGACCGGAGGTCCGCGACGCTTCAGGGTCTTGAAGCGATTCTCGTCAGTTCCGGCGCCGCTACACCGGGATCGTCGGCTCGTCCCTCCTAAGTTCTCACAAACTCATCACCAGGTTTTGCATGTCATCTCCCAAGCAAGAAGACGCCGCTCGAAGGCGAGCTCGCCTCTCATTCCGCTTGTTCTATCCAATCCTCGCCGGCGCCACCCTTCGAGATAGGCTTCTTGCATGCCTGGGTGCACTCGTTGCCATCGCACTGACGGGTATGCTCTGCGGCGTTCTCTTCGGAGAAGGCGCTCATTTGCCGCTCATCGTTGCCCCGATGGGCGCGTCGGCGGTTCTACTTTTTGCCGTGCCTGCCAGCCCGCTTGCGCAACCATGGTCGATCGTTGGCGGCAACACGATATCGGCTATCATGGGCGTTCTTTCTGCAAGCCTGATAAACGATCCGATCATCGCAACAGGTGTCGGAGTATCACTTGCGATTGCCGCAATGTCCTTCACGCGCTGCCTGCATCCGCCCGGGGGCGCCGCTGCACTCACGGCAGTCCTCGGCGGGCCGGTGGTTGCAAGTTGGGGGATGCTCTTTCCATTCGTCCCAGTCGCGCTAAATTCATGCCTGCTCGTAGGCGTAGGCTTGCTGTTTCACAGACTGTCGCGCCACAATTATCCGCATGTCGTTCCGCAACCGGCAAACGTGCATCGCACTTCGGACCCGGCGCCCGCGCAACGGGCCGGGTTTCGGGAGGAGGATATCGATGCGGCGCTTGCGAAGCTGAACGAAACGTTTGACATCGATCGTGCCGATCTGGGCCGGGTATTGCGGCAGGTGGAGCTTGAGGCGGTCTCGCGCGCCAACGGCGACATCCGATGTGCGGATATCATGTCGCGCGATGTCATTGCGATCGATATCGATGCAACAGTGGAGCAGGCTCGTTGGCTTCTCTTAAATCACAACGTTCGGACCCTGCCAGTCAGGGGAGCCGACAGGAGCCTTGTCGGCTCAGTCGGCTTAAGGGAGCTCGCCTTAGCGTCCGGCTCGTTGGAGCGGCGGATCTCTGAGGCGACGACCGCACGATCCGACGATGTCGCTTTCGGCCTGTTGCCCGTATTGACCGATGGCCGCACGCATGCGGTCGTCATCGTAGACGATGAACGGCGGATACTCGGATTGATCACGCAGACCGACTTGCTTAATGCGGTCGCCAGGGCACTTCCGCGTGAGCAAAGGCTTGCGACCGCGGCGGCGTAGTCTCAGAAGCTTCAGCGCAGGCCCAGGTAGGCAATGAGACAGGCGACTGACAAGGCAACCAAAAGCGTTGGCCTCAGACCGTCCAAAAGAACTGCGAATAGCAGGCCACTGGCAAGCGTCAACGCAGCGCGCAGCACATCCGTATCCGCAATGGTCAGGGCCAGGGCCGTCAGAAAAACGGCGCTGGCGACCATCGTCAGCGGCGAGGTTGCTTCGGCTCTACCGTCCGCGCGAACGTATGGAACAAGGAACCGGCGCACGCTGAGAGAGAGTGCGGCAGCAAGTAAAAAACAGGTCAGGATATTCGTCAAATTGTGCCCGCCGCAGGAATTTTCACGGGCCAGCCATGCAAACGCCATGCCACTATGGCGTTCTTCAAGGTCTGGAAGTTGCGGCCCCGCAAGGTGCGGCGGCGCGACATCTCCGACCATCGGCTCAGACCCGCGTGCACAAACAATGGTCGTAGGCCGGTCAAAAAATAATCAGTAGGGCAACCCGAAATGGTTTTGGCCGCTCTCGACAGATGGTGCCCCAATTTTACCACCAAGCCATCCGAAGTGGTGAAACCTCCTTGCAGCAAATTTTCGGTGCACCCTCCCGCACCTCCATCTGCGAATTACCTGGGAGCAGGTCGCCAAGATTGGTGGGGTGCCGATGTTGCCGTCCCTGCCACCACCTCTTGCTAGCGCGGCTACGGATATCTGCCTGTAGAGGCCGAGGACGCCTCCGCCTAGCGCCGTTTGCGGACACGAAAGAGCCCGCGCGTACCCCCGTGCGCGGGCTCTTCCTAAGCCGGAGACTCTTCTACGCTCGGCTTAGGGATAATGATGGTAACCGGGATGATAGAGGCGACCAACCCACCAAAAGGAACTAGAGCAAATGGATCGCTTGACTGAAAGGACGGTCAGCGCCATAGGCGCCGACCGCTGAGATTGCTGGTTGGGGGTAAACTGCACCTCTCAGATGCGCATTACATCCGCTAATCTCATAAGGGTCAAGTTGGCCATTTGACCGACGCTGGCGAGTTGAGCGCCTGCACGTCCTTGCTATCAGAATCTATCGAAACCAGTATGATGGCGCCTGCTGAAGGAAAGGTTGTAACCACAACTTTCCGATGAGGATGGAGGAGGAGTTCCGTTGAAGAGAACAGCGATGTGTTCGTGCGGCAAACTTTCTATCATGACCTCCGGCACACCAAAGAAGGTCTCCATATGCCATTGCGACGCCTGTCAACGCCGTACCGGGTCAGGTTTTGGGATAGCGGTGTTCTTTGCGTCTGAAGCGACGGAAGAGCACGGCCACGCATCGGTCTTCAGACGGATCGGCGACAGTGGAAAATCTATCGATTTCCATTTCTGCCCCGCTTGTGGATCAACTGTCTTTTGGAAGCCTGAGTTGCGACCCGGCTTGACCGCCGTCGCTTTCGGCTGTTTCGACGACAGGCAGGGCCTAGAGCCGTCTCAGTCGGTCTACAATGATCAACGTCATGCGTGGCTTTCACTCGAAATCGACCACCGGACTTTGGAAAATAAGGACGGTTGATAACCCTCCCTCGGTGCTCGGTGCTCGGTGCTCGGTGCTCGGTGCCCGATTACGCGATTTCCAATGGGCGCCGTAAAGCTTTTGGAATTAGCGAGCCGCCTTCCGTGGGTGCGGCCGCAGTTCGCCGACCCCACAGGGCCGTGGTTGCCCGGTAGAGAGGTAAGTAGTGGCTTTGCACACCGGAGCTTACCCGCCACAGTCTTCTTGGATGGCTGCTTTCTCCTCTAAGGATTCCTGTAGCGTTAACACAGGTGGCGGGTAGGCATTGTTTGCAGGGCTATGGTAGAGAAGGCTACGGGCATTTGATAACGGGGAGACCATGACCAACCGCCAATTGACGATCCTCTCAATAACCCTGGCAAGCTGCATCGCTTACCTGCTGATCATTCAGACCATCGTTCGTCCTGGCTGGCATCCGAGCTTCCCCGGCGTTTTAGCTGACCCCGTAATCATCGCAATCTGCGCCATCGGACTTTTCAAGGTCTGGCGCAGCCGAGACGCATCCTAAGGGGGTCGTGAGATCTTGGAGACAATTGCGACGGGGAGACGTACCGTCGATGCCGAGCCACGTGCTGACACAGCACGTGATCGCTGGGCACTACAACTTCTTGCGCCGGCGGCGGATCCTTCGTGTGGATACATTGAGTGCAGAGCTGGTTAAGGTGACCTGCAGGTAGGTCTGGGTACGGTCGTCAGCCCGTTTCCATGTGCGGAAGCAAGCCTCCGCTGGTTGCTGGCTAGTCGCCTGCGCCGATTGAATGGCAGCCGTTCGTGCGCTTGTAACCTCAACGGAAACTTAAGCAATCTGTCATAATTCTAATTGATCACCTCCTTGCAGAGCGTGTGAAGACGCATTTGAGTTCCCCATGAATGTGCCGCTGGGATACCTTTGCCCAGCTCGTTGATCAATTGCGTCGCCGGGCCAGAGCGTTCGGCACGACAGGAGTGTTATGATGCCGTCAAAGCCTTTCGCCCGCATCAGTGCCAAGCTGAGCGTCATGTCAGCCGCCGGCATTCTGATGGTTTTGGCCCTGCTGGTGTCGGTCTTGGTTGGCGGAGCCTCGGTCGATAGGAGTTCCGATTTCGGTCGCTCGCAACTGGTTATTTCCCGTGACCTGGTCGATGCGAAAGCATCGTTACGTGGCATGATGATAGGAATGTTGGACCTGCGCCTCGCGGAGACATCGGCAGAGGCAATAAAAGCGCGCCAATATGTTGCCAAACGATATGAGTCGGTCACAAATTATCTGTCGAGTGCGAGCGCCCATGTCACGCTGCAGGCGAACAAGGACCGGATAGCTGCGGTCACCGAGCTGACCCGTCAGTGGATGACGGAGTATGAAAGTCTTTCGAAGGCTGTCGGCACAAGATTTGACAGCCCCGCCAAGGCTGCCGAGGTTTCGAGAGAGGGAAAGTCTGCTCAAGGCAGGCTCTTGGTCATTGCCGATCAGATCGGATCGTTGCTCGACGAATGTGTGAATGCGGCCAAAAGCAAGGCGGACGAAGCGGCAGTTCAAATGCGGGCCGCGTCGCGCTTGGCGCTCCAAATTAGCCTTGGAATGGGCTTTCTTGTCGTCGCAGCGCTTCTAGGATCGGCAATCTTTGGGTCGAGGGCGATCGCCCGCCCGATCAATCAGTTGACAGCAACTATGAAGCAGCTTGCACACGGCGACCTGGATACGAGAATACCATTCGCGCACAGGGCGGACGAGATCGGCGATATGGCTACCGCAGTCGAGGTGTTCAAGCAAAACGCCATTAAGGTGCGTCAACTGAATGCCCAGGAAAGTGCCTTGCAAGCCAAAAGCGCCGATCTCTCCTCGAACATTTCCATTGTTGTCGCGGCGGCGGTGGCGGGCGACTTCACGAAACGAGTTGAGAAGGCCTATGACAATCCCGATCTTGATCGTTTCGCGACAAGCGTCAACCAGCTGGTAACCACCGTGCACGAAGGCGTCAGTGAAACTCAACGCGTTGTTGCGGCATTGGCGCAGGGTGATCTCACCGATGAAATGCATGGGGAATTCCAAGGGTCTTTCGGCGAGCTTAGGCGTGATGTGAATTCGACGATGGGCGGCCTGCGAACTGTCATGGACGAGGTGAGGGCGGCGATAGACACGATCAATTCCGGCACTGACGAATTGAGCAACGCCGCTGGCGACCTGGCCAGACGGACGGAACAGCAAGCCGCTTCGTTGGAGGAAACCGCAGCGAGCCTTGAGGAAATCACAGCCGCTGTAAAGAATTCGACAGGTCGAGCGGCGGAAGCCAGTCAGATGGTAGGCGAGGCTCGAAAGAGCACGAACGAATCGAGCGCAGTGGTCACAGATGCGGTATCTGCCATGGGTCGTATCGAACAGGCCTCGAACGAAATCGGCCAGATCATCAGCGTCATCGACGAGATTGCGTTTCAGACAAACTTACTGGCGCTCAACGCCGGCGTCGAGGCTGCGCGAGCCGGTGAAGCCGGAAAAGGCTTTGCAGTTGTCGCACAGGAGGTTCGCGAACTTGCGCAGCGCTCCGCTCAGGCTGCAAAGGATATCAAGAGTTTGATTACCCGCTCAAGAACCGAGGTCCAGACGGGCGTAAGATTGGTAACCGAGACGGGTGACGCATTGAGCGTTATTCAAACGCAGGTGACAAAGATCAACGACCACGTCCATTCCATCGCAACCGCTGCGAAGGAGCAGACAATCGGGCTTTCCGAGGTTAATACCGCTGTCAATCAGATGGATCAGGTCACGCAGCAGAATGCGGCCATGGTCGAGCAGGCGACCGCAAACACCCGCCGACTGGCAGAAGAAGTCGTTACGCTTTCCCGGCTGATCTCCCGCTTCAAGGTCAGGCCAGAAGCGGGTAGGGCGATTACTCTTGCCAGAGCGGCCGCGCCTCATGCGCCCTCGGCTTCGCCAGCGCGTGGGCTGCATCAGACGCTGGTAAAGGCCGTGGGTGCGAACGCTCGCTGACGGACTAATAGGGGTGTGAAGGGCTTTCACCATCTTACCTACCACCACAGCCTACCGAGTTCGTAGCCCCGATCGAGACGGCAATGAAATAGCGGTCGAAGTTACTAACGCTGGTAGCGCTCCAATGCGGGAGGTAACGGCGAGTCGCAGTTGGTGCCCGCCTGCTCATCTTGACCTGCGGCCGCCAAACGCGAGTGGTGAGGACGCGATGGCTGAACGTGCCCGAACCTCTCGCTGCGTGCTGACGGCGGAATTGGCTGCTAGTCCAGGTAGTGCCGCAGGCTGATCAAAAAGGGTCTTGGCGCATATCGGCAGCCGAGTATGGCCGTAGGCCTGGCCCGCTCGATTGATAGGGGTTATCTGGCAGGGCTTCTCGCGATGCTGAAAGCGTCGCCGGAACGTCACCGCAGATACCGGCCTCTCAAATACAAATCCGAGCTCGATCGGGGGAGACATGGATCTCAAGTCCGTTGCGCAGGATCTGCAGGACGAGGCAATGCCATTCCTTCTGGAACTTCCGAAGTTGGCAGATCCGGGACGTCTTTCGCCGGCAAACAACAGGGCGCGGCGTTGTTGACACCGCCGATCGAGCAGGAGACAAATGCAGCGGCTTTACACGAGACCATAATGGCCGACGATATGAATACGATGACAGATGCTGACACGCCGACGGTTGCGGCGCCCGCACCGAAAAAGGAGCGCAAACCTCGCGCCAAAAAGGCGGCGCTTGAGACGGCCTCAGCCGCAGTTTCGGCGCAACCGGCAGCGGCTTCAAGTGCCGCAGCGGTCAAGCCGAAGAGAGGACGCAAGGCAAAGTCCGACGAAGGTGCGCCAAGCGCCAAGCGTGCGCCTGTCAAACGTGCTCCGAAGGCCGTGCCGGCAACGACCGCTCCGTCGGTGGCGGCGGTTGACGAGTTTGCGGATCTCCTGCAGCTGGAAGAGGAAAACCAAAGACTGCGCAAGCAGCCGGCCGAGAAGCTGCGTGCTGAAAATGCCGATCAGCGAAAGCGGTTCAAGCTCGGTTGATCGGCAGCCGTCGGTCACCGTCGCCGTCGGAGGCGATATTCCCGGCAGCCTCGACAAAGGCGAGACTGGGCAGGGTTCCCGATCGTGCTGTCGATCTCTCAGACGGCCGACGACAGTTTGCCAGCGGTAACGACGTCATCGATCTGCTGGCCGACATTCTGCACCTTGGGTTCAGTACATCAAGCTTCCCTTTCGAGCCGCAGAACCCGCACGAGCTGTGCCTGGGGCGGTCCGCCTCCGCGCCGCTGAACAGCTAAATCGAGCTCCTTTCTACCGATGTCACTGTCGAGGAAGTAACCTTCTTCGCGGCACCAAATCTCAAGCGCGCCCATCACCATTCTTTGTACGAAATCTTAACATCGGCGGTGATTATGAGTTTTCCCCCGCTTTGCGTAAAGCCAGTTTCAGGCTGGAAACAAAAGCTCGACAACCGTTCCCTTGTCCGGCAGCGATGCGATGCGAGCGTCGCCGCCGCTTTGGCGTACGAACCCATAGACCATTGCCAGGCCAAGACCCGCACCGCCCTCTGCGTCGCGGGTCGTAAAATAGGGTTCGAAAGCCCTGTCGACTGCCTCCGGTGTCATGCCGATGCCATCATCCGTCACGCTGACGCTGACGCCGGGTTCGCTCCGGGAACAACGGATAAGAATTGTTCCACCAGTCGGCATAGCCGCGGCGGCGTTGAGGCAGAGATTGAGGATCGACTGCTCGAAGAGTGCGGTATCGATACGGACGGTGGGCAGGTCGTCGGAAATTTCGAACGCAAGCTGGCACTTTTCGCCGACGGCAATTTCCAGCACGTCGGCCATACCCCGTAGCACCACGCCGATTTCCACCACGTCAGGGTGGATTGGCTGCTGGCTGCCAATGGAAAGCATACTGCCGGCGAGGGACCGGCCGCGGTCGGCAGCTTTACGGATGCGAGCGAGGTGTCGCTTTTGCCGGTCGTTGAAGCCTGTTTCGCGCTCCAGGAGGCCGAGGCTGCCGGTGATGATGCCGATCATGTTGCCTACCTCGTGGCTTACCTGGTGGGTCATGCGCATAATGCCGTCAAGGCGCTGGATTTTTGCTGCCTCAGCCTCCTGCCGGTCCATGTCTGTAATATCGCGCGCCAGAAGGACTATGCCGCCGTCTGGTTGGCGAGATAACGACACTTCCGTCACCCGGCCCGCTTCAGCGCGGTGGCGGAGCACAGACTGGTCGCGAAGTAGGCCGGCATCGTCGTCGTCTGGCAGATCGGCCGGATCGATCTCCTGCAGGGGTGCGACGAACCTTCGGAGCGGCAGTTTTCTCGCTGAACCGGACCAGCCGATCAACTCGATGACGCGGCGGTTCATCGTGATCGGGTGCCCACGCGGATCGAACAGCGCGATTCCCTCATTCATGCTGCGGAACGTGGAGCGGATGGTGCGGGCCGCGGCTTCGGTCGTGCGCCGTAGCCGCGTGACGCGCTCGACGCTCTCGCGGAACGCACGGAAGGCTTCGAGCAGGCGCACCAGCTCCGTTTCCGTGCCGTTGTAGCTGGGGGTTTCGACGTTTGTGCCCCCTTCGGCAAGCGCGTTCATGCCGTTCGAAAGGGAGACTATGCCGCGCGAGACTCGCATGACGGAGCGGATCGAGATCGCGGCCATTGCCAACACGAGCAGCGAGCCGACGGCGACGGTGACGAGAATGCGGCTCAAGGCGTCGGAGGTCGAGACGAGGTCGTCACTGAGGCTGCGGGCAACGGCCTCGCTTTGTGTTTCCGTGGCATGGGACAGATCGCGCGAGACGGTGTGCAGACGCGAGACCGCGGCGCGAATGGCGAACATTTCGAAGAGATAGCGCGTCTGTGCCTCGAAGATTCGTTCGTAAGGTGCAAGTTCGGCCGCGGCGATCCGTATATCGGGCGCAGCGCGTTCGAGGCGCGGGGAGGTTTCCAAGACGTATCGGCGGCGCAACTCGCCGAGCTGGAAGAGACTGTCCGAATTGGAGGCGGATTGCACTATGCCGTTCAGGCGAGCGCGAAAGTCGGCATCCGCGAGGCCGCTGCCAGTCGCGATCTCGCCGAGCGCGGCCGCAGCCTCCGCCTTGTGCTGCTGTGCGGAGTCCGCATCGCCCGCAAGCGCCGTCGTCTGCGTGCGGATCGTTTGGAGCAGTTCGACGATCCGGCTGTTCCCAAAGCCCTCCAGGACGGCCCCGTCGCTCTCAGGTTGGATGGCGCGCAAAAGACCATCGACCTGAAAGACGATCGAACGGCTTTCGCTGGAGACCCGGTAGGGCGATGAAGCGTTCATCAGGAAAGGTGCGCTAGAGACGAGATCGGAAACCTGTCGCGAGACCAGCGAGGTCTTGGCGAGACTAGAGAACGCCTGCAAGCTATAGGCGGCCATCTCTTGGCGCGTCCGCTCCAAGCTGTAGACGGCGATTGCCGCCAAGCTGAACACGAGCACGCAGATGCAGGCTATGGCGAAGGGAAGGCGAAACGCGATGGAGGAAAGGAAGGGGCGACCGATCACGGTTCGATCTCGCCATCGTCGGTGGCCAGGACATAGCCTTTGCCACGCCGCGTCTTGATATGGCGCGGCAGGTCCGGATTGCGCTCGATCTTGCGACGCAGACGCAGCACGAGCACGTCGACATTGCGGTCGACATAGCGCTCGCTTTCCGCACCGCCCAATCGGTCAAGAATATGCGCCCGGCTGACGGGAATGTTGGGTGTCTCGGCGAGAATTTGGAGCAGCGCAAATTCGGCGCTTGTAAGCGACTTGCCGGGGTCGATGTGGCATATCGCGCGACGGCGCTCGAGGTCTACCGACCAATCACCGAGCTTCAGGGATGTGGCTTCGTGCTCTCGCTCGCTTTCCCGCTCCGGTTTCAGCCAGGGGATCGTTCGGCGCAGGACCGCCTTGATACGGGCAGTCAGTTCAATGGGCTCGAAGGGCTTGACCACATAGTCGTCTGCCGCAGTTTCGAGGCCGAGCACGCGGTCCAGGGCGCTGCCGGCGGCCGTTACCATGACAATACCGATATTGGTCTGTGCGCGCAGGCGCTGCGCAAAAGTGCGGCCGGACGTGCCCGGCAGATTGTGGTCTACAAGGACAAGATGGACGGTTCTGCGCGAAAGCACGGTCGCGGCCTCTTCAGCCGACCGCGCGGTGAGAGGTGTCCACCCTTCCGCCTCAACGAGGTCGGAGATAAGTTCAGCCATGTCCGGATCGTCCTCGACGATCAGGATTGTTATCCTCTCGTTCAACACATGCACGTCCTCCCGTATGTATTATACGCAGAGCCGTCACGATCTTCAAAGTGGGCGAATGTTGCGCGGTCTGTCACATTTGTAACGGTTGTCATCTTTTCCGCGGCGACACCGCTTCCGCTGTAAGAACCGTAATCATTCTTCGATTGCGCAAGACAGCAGATGTGACATCCTGACTGCGGAGATTGGGACGCAAGTCCAATGGGAGGAAATTGTGAGAGGTATCACCGCTTTCAGCGCGGTAGCAGCTTTGTGGCTGGCGACCGCCAGTGCCGGCATGGCAGCCGTGTCGCTCACCGTTCTGTGCGGTGCGGACGAGATGTGGTGTGCCGCGATGAAGACGGCCTATGAGGCGAAGACCGGTCTCGAAATTTCCGTTACCCGCAAAAGCACCGGCGAAATTCTCAAACAGATCCGCGCGGAGAAGACAGCGCCTGTCGGCGATGTCTGGTGGGGCGGCACGGGCGATGCCCATCTGCAAGCCGGTTCTGAAAATCTTCTCGAAGCCTACCAGCCGGCCCATGAGCGCGACATGTTGCCCTGGGCGCAGAACTTCTTCGTCATGTCCGGCGGCCGCTCGGCCGGCATTTATGCGGGGGCGCTCGGCTTCGCTTACAATGCCGCTCTGCTGCGGGAGCTAAAGCTGCCCGCGCCGACCTGCTGGAAGGACCTCACGGACATCGCTTATCGTGGCCGCATCCAGAGCGGTAATCCGAATTCGTCGGGCACCGCGTTCACGATGCTTGCGACGTTGGTGCAGCTTTTCGGCGAGGACGAGGCCTTTCGGTATCTCGCCGCGCTCAACCGCAATATCGAACGTTACACGCCTTCGGGGGCAGCCCCCATCAGGGCGGCTGCGCGCGGAGAAACGCTCATCGGCATTTCGTTCATGCATGACGCCGTCACGCAGAGACAAGTGGGTTTCCCCCTCGTCATCGTCGCACCCTGCGAAGGCACTGGCTACGAGATCGGCGCCGTCAGCATCATCAAAGGTACAAGGAATATCGAGGAAGCAAAACGCTTCGTCGAATTTGCGCTCAGTCCGGAAGGGCAGAGTACGGGCGCGGCGTCTGGGCAGAACCAAGTGCCGTCCAACGCGAAATCTAGCCTCCCGGTTGCAGCCCCGGATATCTCGATGATCAAGATGGTGGACTATGATTTCGCCACCTTCGGCTCGCCGGATGAACGAAGTCGGCTGCTGCGCAGGTTTGACGCGGAAATCGCTGCGACAAACTGAACTAGCCCTTTAGGCAAAGCACAAATCCGAAAACATGTACAAGCCGCCGCAAGTGGGCCGATGGCCCTGCTGTGTCTTGTTCGCGCGGAAATCAGACCAAGGTAACAGGAGGATGCCCATGAAAATGAAGACCCTTTCCCTCATGCTCTTCGCCGGCACGGCGATCGGCGCGTCACCGGTGCAGGCGGCTGGCGAGCTCAACCTCATCTGCTCGGCAGACGTCGTGATCTGCGAGCAGATGAAGGGCGATTTCGAGAAGGCGCATAACGACGTGAAGGTGAATATGGTCCGCCTGTCGTCCGGCGAGACCTATGCCAAGGTACGCGCCGAGGCTCGTAACCCGAAGACCGACGTCTGGTGGGGTGGCACGGGCGACCCTCATCTCCAGGCGGCGTCGGAGAATTTGACGCTTGAATACAAATCGCCGAAGCTCGATGAACTCAATGACTGGGCGAAGAAGCAGGCCGAAAGCTCCGGGTACAAGACGGTCGGCGTCTATGCTGGCGCGCTCGGCTGGGGTTTCAACACAGAAATCTTCAAGTCTAAGGGCTACAAAGAGCCGGTCTGCTGGGCCGACCTTCTGGCACCGGAACTGAAGGGCGAAATCCAGATCGCGAACCCCAATTCATCCGGCACCGCATATACGGCGCTCGCCTCTCTCGTGCAGATCATGGGCGAGGAGCGGGCCTTCGACTACCTGAAGACGCTGAATGGCAACATCTCGCAATATACCAAGTCGGGCTCGGCACCGGTCAAGGCGGCAGCACGCGGCGAGACGGCGGTCGGAATTGTCTTCGTGCACGATGCGGTGGCGCAGACCGCGGAAGGCTTCGCGGTCAAATCGATCACGCCTTGCGAAGGCACAGGCTATGAGATCGGGTCTATGTCGATCATCAAGGGCGCCCGCAACCTCGACAGTGCGAAGGTCTGGTACGACTGGGCGCTGACGGCGGAAGTCCAGTCGCGAATGAAGGATGCCAAGTCCTTCCAGCTGCCTTCCAACAAGAGCGCCATCATCCCGAAGGAGGCGCCGCGCTTCGAGGATATGAAGCTGATCGACTACGACTTCAAGACTTATGGCGACCCGGCAAAGCGCAAGGCCCTACTGGAACGCTGGGATCGCGAAATCGGCGCCGCCGCCAACTGATACCCTGATCGGAAGCGCCTGCCTCACAAGGCGCCTCCTCCTCACACTCAAAGAGCGAGGTCAGCCATGAGACATGGCAATCGCAGGCTGGACATGGTCCTGGTCCTGGGCGTGGTAGCATTGACGCTATTACCTTGGTATCGAATTGAGAACGGCTTCCTGGGGCTCGGCTGGCTTGCCGGTTTCCCCCTTTCTCCGGAGGCTGCCCCTGCCGTCGTGCAGATGGTTGCTCATGGCCGGCTGTGGCTTTCCGGTGCACTCGTGCTCCTTTTCCTGGCGGTCATGGCTCGAACCATGGCAGATCCGATGCGCCGGGGCGCCCTTCTCGCCTGGATCGGTGCGATGGGCGTTCTCTTCCTCTCGCTCCAAGGCCTCGCCATCGGCTTTTCCGGCTGGATCTGGACAGTAAGTGAAACGCTCTTCGGCACGCTCTCGAATGGCCAACCTTCCATGGGAGCGGGTGCGGTCCTCTCGGCCATCACGTTCGCGCTGCTCTTCGCCTTCGGCCTTGCCGAACGCGGTGCTATGAAGGGGGATGCCTTCGTCGTGAGCGCGATCACGCTGCTCGTCTTTCTCGTTGCCGTCTTCGTCTTCTACCCGATCGGCAGCATGTTCGTCGGTTCGATGCAGGATCTCGACGGCTCGTACCATGCGGAGAACTTCATCCGCAACATGCAGGATCCGAGCATCTGGAGCCTGAACTGCCTGATCGGTGCCGGTCGCTGTGGCGTAGCCTGGCGCACGTTCTGGCTCGCCGTCATGACCGGCCTCGGTTCGACACTTCTGGGCCTCGCCTTCGCGCTCGTCGCCACCCGCACGCGTTTTCCCTTCAAGAAAGGCCTGCGGCTGCTGACGATCCTGCCGATCATCACACCACCCTTCGTCATCGGCCTGGCGCTTACGCTGCTCTTCGGCCGCGCCGGCGTCGTAACGCAGGTCCTGTCGGACCTTTTCGGCATCGAGCCCGGCCGCTGGCTCTACGGCCTCACCGGCATCTGGATCGCGCAGGTCCTGTCCTTCACGCCGATCGCCTTCCTGGTGCTCATCGGAGTCGTCGAGGGCGTCAGCCCGTCAATGGAGGAGGCCTCCACGACGCTGCGAGCCGACCGCTGGCGCACGTTCCGGCGGGTGTCGCTTCCGCTGATGAAGCCCGGTCTCGCCAACGCCTTCCTCATCGGCTTCATCGAAAGCATGGCCGACTTCGGCAACCCGCTGGTACTCGGCGGCAGCCACGGCGTGCTCTCGACGGAAATCTTCTTCGCCGTGGTCGGTTCGCAGAACGATCCGTCGCGCGCGGCTGTCCTCGCCATGGTGCTGTTGTTCTTTACGCTCTCGGCCTTCCTCGCCCAGCGCGTCTGGCTATCGGGCAAGAACTACGCCACCGTCACTGGCAAGGGCGATAGCGGGTCGCATATCGCGCTGCCGCGCGGGCTGTCGATCGGTGTTCATGCCATGGTTATTCCGTGGATCCTCTTCACGCTCGTCATCTACGGAATGATCCTGATCGGCGGCTTCGTGAAGACCTGGGGTCTCGACAATTCGCTGACGCTCGACCACTACGCCAGAGCTTTCTCTATCAGCTTCGAAAACGGGATTGTCGGGACGGGCGTCGCTTGGAACTCGTTCTGGACAACGATGGAGATCGCGTTGGTCTCCGCCCCGCTGACCGCCGCCGTCGGTCTACTGACAGCCTATATCATCGTCCGCCAGAAATTCGCCGGCAAGAATGCCTTCGAATTCGCCTTGATGATGAGCTTTGCCATTCCCGGCACGGTCATCGGCGTCAGCTACATCATGGCCTTTAATCTTCCGCCCTTGGAGATGACCGGCTCGGCACTGATCTTGATCGCCTGCTTCGTCTTCCGCAACATGCCCGTCGGTGTGCGCGGCGGGATCGCTGCGATGAGCCAGCTCGACAAGAGCCTGGATGAGGCCTCCCTGACGCTTCGGGCCAACAGCTTCCGCACGGTCCGCAAGGTCATCCTGCCGCTCTTGCGCCCGGCCATTACCGCGGCGCTCGTCTATTCCTTTGTGCGCGCAATCACTTCCATCAGCGCAGTCATCTTCCTCGTTAGCGCCGAGTACAATATGGCGACCTCCTACATTGTCGGTCTTGTCGAGAATGGCGAGTACGGCGTGGCCATCGCCTATTCCTCCATGCTGATCGTCGTGATGATCACCGTCATCGCCGGCTTCCAGTTCATCGTGGGCGAACGGCGCCTGCGCCGTGAAAACCGCGTCGCCGGCCTCGCCACATTCGCTACCCCTCGCCAGGAGAAAATCGCATGATCAACCATAAAGCCGGTTCCGTCGTCTTCCAGAACGTGCGCAAGACGTTTGGCGCCTTCACTGCCATTCCGGGCCTCTCGCTCACCATCGAGCGCGGCACGCTCGTCACCCTGCTTGGCCCCTCCGGCTGCGGCAAGACAACGACGCTGCGCATGCTTGCCGGCCTCGAACATCCGTCGGCCGGAAAAATCCTCATCGGCGGCAAGGACGTCACCATGCTGCCGGCCAACGAGCGGGACGTCTCGATGGTCTTCCAGTCCTATGCGCTCTTTCCGCACATGAATGCGCGCGACAACGTCGCCTACGGGCTGGAATCGTCCGGTCTCGGTCGTAAGCAAGCGCGCGAGAAGGCGGAGGAGGGGTTGGCCCTTGTTGGTCTTGCGGGCATGGGCCATCGCCTTCCCGCCGAACTATCCGGCGGCCAGCAGCAGCGCGTTGCAGTCGCGCGCGCACTGGTGCTGGAGCCGCAGGTGCTGCTGCTCGATGAGCCACTATCCAACCTTGATGCGCGCCTGCGCCGCAAGGTGCGCACGGACATCCGCGAACTCCAGCAGCGCCTCGGCTTCACGGCCGTGTATGTCACGCACGATCAGGACGAGGCGCTTGCTGTGTCCGACCGCATCATCATCATGAAGGATGGCGAAGTCGCTCAGTCTGGGACCCCGCGCGATCTTTACGAAGCGCCGGCTTCTGCATTCATCGCCGATTTCATGGGGGAGGCGAATGTCATCCCATGCGAGGTGGTCGGCATCCATGGGCAAAATGCTGAAATCCGCATTGGTGGCTTTCAGCATCGCGTACCGGCGGGCAAGGCAACGCCGGGTGCGGCGATCCTTGCCGTTCGTCCTGGCGCGATCGCACTCTCTGCGGAACCTGGGAACGGTTTTGCCGGTCGCATTCTGCATTCCGCATACCTCGGAGATCATGTCGAGTATGAGGTCGAAACCGACTTCGGCACCCTCTTCGTCGTCGACCCTGCGGTCGATCGCATACTACCGGCCGCGTCCGACGCTACGCTCTGTTTCCGAAGTCGCGGTATCGCACTTATCCGCACATGAGCGCTTCGGGGGTAAAGCAGTGAGCCAGTTGTATCGAGCCGTTGCGTCACGTCAACGTCCCGATCGGACGAGGGAACAACCATGATTGATATTCGAACGCTTGAACATAATTTCGAGGCCGTGATTTTTGATTGTGACGGTACACTTGTTGACACTCCGCCTATCTATGCGGACGCATGGGGAGCCGGCTTTTCACTGTGCGGCAAACTGATGGACCGTGCATGGTATTTGGTGCGGGCCGGAATGTCCGAGGGGGTGCTGATGGACGCGTTTGAGCAAGAATTCCGCGTCGTGCTCGATCGCAAGGCCGTCATCGCCACAATGCGGTCGCGCTTCCTTCAAAATGTACATACTGTGCGCGAAGTTCGTCCGGTTGCGGCAACCGTTCGTCGGCTGGCCACTTTGATTCCCATGGCTGTTGCTTCTGGCGGTTCGCTCGAAGTTGTGGCAGCGACGCTACAAGCGACCGGGCTTCGGGAGTATTTAGACCACGTGGTTACGATTGATGACGTGGTAAATCCAAAGCCGGCGCCGGATCTGTTTCTGCACGCGGCCGCTTTGCTCGGAGTGAAACCGGCTCGGTGCGTCGTGTTCGAAGATAGCGAACAGGGCCTTGAGGCCGGTCGACGGGCGGGTATGAGCGTCATTGACGTGAACCGTCTCGATCGCGATGAGCAGGGGCAAATAAGCGTAGGCAGCGGCTTCCCGCGGGATGGTTGACGCGAATTGACATAGGCAACAACTAGTCACGCCGCCTGACACGCCGCTGGCCTCTCGGGTGGGCACCTCTAAATAGGCAACGACCACAACCGATGTGCTCGTATTTGACTGGGTTTGGGACGCGGCTGCGTTGTCGATTCGCCTTTTCCTCCTACAGCCGCTGGTAGGGTCGGAAGACTACACCAAAGCGATTACAGCACGAGGGTGATATCAACGCGCGCGGCGAACGTAGCAACCTGCCGCATTTCCCCGACGTTCGAGTAGATCGCGACTTTGCTGATTTCCCTCAAATCGGTCTCGGCGACGCGATCTCCAAACAGGAGAACCGCCTGCTGTGGATCACAGCGTTTCGACGTCCAGATCAGGCCATGCGCGTCCGGCCGGCTCTTGTGGATGGCCAAGGCCCACTGCGCAGTGATGCGATAGTCAGCGGCTGTCGTATCGATGAGGTCTCCTCTGCTGACGCCCCACCTCGCAAGATCAGGGGCGAAAAGAGGAACGAGAACAAGATCACGCTTCACCTCAATGACAGAATGGGCAAGGGGCCTGATATTGTCGACGCCAACGGTCTTGTTCGGCTCGTCAATCGGCACATCGTGAAAGATTGTCTCGTGGACGGCGCATTCGTAGTCGGTTGCCAGATACTGCGTGGGGATAGCATCGCTGCCCAGGAACAGCGGGGCAAAACGGCTGGGGCGCCCTTTGCCGGGATTGAAAGAGCAGCTTGCGAAACGCTGTTCATGGACTCTGTGGAACCTCGTCCGAGCCTTGATCTCACGAGAGTTCGAGGCCGGGAACGGGGATGGAGGGGTAACGATCATCCGGCGATATATTCCGCCTCGCGAGATGCGGCGGTAACCGCGGCATCGCCGTCTTTCAACACGTCGACAGGGCGCTTGCCAGCAAGCCATCCATTGGGAGAGGTGAACCAGAATGCCAATTGCCAGCTGGACTTTTTCTCGCCAAGTAGGACAAGCACTCTGGCGATGCTTTCAATGGGCTGCCCCTCCTCGAACTGAAAGGCGGGAAAGTACTCGACGCCGCCATGCTTGATCGAAAATACCTTTCCCTTCATCTTCCATCGCGACGCCGTCATGCTCTTGTTTTTGGACCCATGTCCGGCAACGTCCGCCAGATCCTTGCTCGTAAAGCTCGGCCATTCCCCGAAAAACCTTGCTCTTGCCTTGGCATTGCTGTCGTAGAGCACTCTTTCAACCTCGGCATTGGGAGGCGTGCGCATATACACCGACACTAGTGCGTCTATGGCGTCATCGGTCAGTTTTCTCTGACGGGCTTCCACGATTGCCGGAACATGCTCGACGATATCGCGTATCGTCTCCCGTACTGCCCGATTGGGGCTGTCGACCAGCAAGACCATCATGTCATCGACATCGGTTTCAGGCGTGGAGTGCATGGCGCTCGCCATTGCTCTTCGCAGTTTCGCGCCAGTAGATGACACTCGCGGCTTCGCTGCCGGCTTACGCTTCTCTAACTGCGCACCCGACCTCTTCTCGCTAGGAGCGGAATCCATCTCGATCTGCAGCGCTTGAGCGAATTCGGCGCCATCGTAGACGCGAAGGCCGTTGGTAGAAACCATGTTGATGCTCCCGGATATTCTAGTTATCAACCTGATATGTAACCTATATCACTCACGGGTCGTTTTCAAGTACTGCCTCCCGTGGCGGCAAAGCGCAAATGCAACGGAGAATCGGGCGCCTTTCAACCGCACGCACAAGACGACAGATGCTGCACGAACCACCCCCGGTGGGCGCGATCGACGACATTGCGGAGCTTCTACAACTCGAAGAAGAAAGCAGGGATCTGCGCAAGCCAATTTTCGAAAAGCGTCGGGCCAAAAATGCGGGTCTGCGAAAGCGACTCCATCTCGGTTGAGAGGAGAAGGCATGCGCGCCTAGCCGCGATGTCATGTCGGCGAGGTCACGGCCGCTGACCGGTTCGCGCTCGCTTCGTGCATGCGAGCAGAACGAGAGATCAATGAAACTGGGATCCACCTTCCAGCCCATGTTCGCAGGCTGCCGCAAGTAGTGTCGCACCATCCGCTTCGATCTCTTGCGAGACTTGGATCGCGCCGTCGCGTTCGGTCCAGTCATTTCCACCACGGGTGATGATCTTCACCTCGTTCGACCTGAAATGGATTGCGATCCGGTAGCCGTCCCATTTAAATCAAATGCCGGTCGAGCCCTGACGGCGGCCTCGCGTTCAAGAGAGCCAGGTTCGGTTCGAACGCCGGTTGGCCGGAAAAGTGGCCACATACTACGGATGCCGGAGTTAAAGCGAAGTCACACTGCCCAAATAGCCGCCCGTGTGTTCCATAATAACACGTTACGCCTCAAAGGCGTCCTTCAACGACTTGAGCCATCATGTGGGGTGCCGCCGGTTCGGGTCCTCTCAAGAACTTGGATTCCTTCCATTTGTCAAAAGCTGCTCGGCTTGGCGGTGTGATGGAAAGATGCACAATTTTGTTTTCGCTTCGCTCCGGATACCCCTCCGCTGAGGATCAGCTAAGCCAGTTCCGGTGCCAATGAGCGAAGGTTCAGCAGTGCCTGCGTGACCTCACACCTCCTCCATGCCGCAATCCGGCGTGCTACCTTGTTTTGGTTCTGGTTTCAATCAGTCGCCATGTGGATTTCAGATAGTCATTCCTTGACTTTCAATCAGTCATCTCCATAGTTTCAAACGGTTATCGAAGGAACGAAGCTATGCCGCTGTATCCAAGGCTCGTTGAGCAACGCGTTGCCGACGCCATGTCAGACACGCGAGTCGTGCTGATCGTGGGTCCCCGACAATCCGGAAAAACAACGTTGGCGAAGAAGATGGCCAACGAAGGGATGGAGTATTACACGCTGGACAATGCGACGACGCTCAGTGCCGCGCGACGGGATCCAGTTGGCTTTGTAAGAGGAATGGATCGCGCCATTCTCGATGAAATTCAGCGCGCTCCCGAGCTGTTGTTGGCGATCAAGGAAAGCGTGGATACCGACAAGCGTCCAGGGCGTTTCCTCCTGACCGGTTCAGCCAATCTCATGACGCTGCCACGCGTCGCAGACTCGCTCGCGGGGCGTATGGAGGTCGTCCGATTGCTGCCGCTCGCTCAAAGCGAGATAAGAACGACCGGTGGAAGCTTTTTGGTCGACGCCTTCCGAAACGAAGCTAAAGCCGGACAACCAATCGTCGGTGACGACCTGGTGGCTGCAGTTCTGGCAGGTGGATATCCGGAGGCATTGGGTCGCAAAACCTTGAACCGCAGACAGGACTGGTATGGGGATTATATCCAAGCGATCGTTCAACGCGACGTTCGCGATGTCGCGCAAATCGAGCAGATCGCGCAGATGCCGCGCCTGCTACGCATTCTGGCGGAACATTCGGGACAACTCGTGAACTATTCCGGAATTGGCGCCGCCATCGGGATGAACCACGTCACCACGCAAAAATACGTTGCCATATTCGAAAGCCTATTCCTCGCCAGAACGATCCAACCCTGGTTTTCCAACAAACTGAAACGCCTGACCAAGACCCCCAAAATACATTTCCTCGATTCTGGTCTTCTCGCCTCCCTTCGCGACCTCTCTCTCGAGAGACTCCGGGATGACAGAGGGCCGTTCGGAGCGTTGCTGGAGACTTTCGTCTTTGCCGAGGTCCTTAAACTCGCCAGCAGCGGACATACCCGCTTTGAGTTTTCACACTTTCGCGACAAGCAGCAGAACGAAGTCGATATCGTCATCGAAGACAGAAGAGGGAGGGTTGTCGGTATCGAGATAAAAGCGGCAGCATCCGTCTCGACTTCCGATTTTTCCGGATTGCGAATGTTAGCCGAAGCATCTGGAGAGCGGTTTGTTTCAGGCATGGTCCTGTACGACCATGACAAGGTGGTCCCGTTCGGGGAGCGCCTGTCCGCCGTGCCAATTTCGGCATTGTGGCGTTAGCGCGTAGGAATTTAGCTTCAGCCTCCAGACTTGAGCATTCTTGAAACTTCGACCGTTTCGATAAAAAATGGACCTCCGGTTCGGTTCCCGTCAACTGCAAGCAAGATGTAGAATGACGGGGTCGCAAGTTCTACTCCAATCAAGGTGGGAGATAGTCTTGTCGGGGTGATTTCGCGCAGAGTGCTTCCAGTTCCTTGGCAAAGGACATCACCACCGGCCGCAGGACGCTCCGGCGTCGGTAGGCTATGCCGATATTGCGGGTCCACGTCCGGCTGTCGAGCTTCAGGGCCACAAACTGCGCATCGCGTCCCTGCACGAACACGCTGGTGCGGGTGAGATAACTGAGCCATTTTGAGCCGGCGATCATCGACATCTGGAATGTCGATGAGGTTGTTTCGCAGATCGCGAGAGGGCGAGGAAGCTGCGCGGTAGCAAACAGGGCCTCGAGCGCCAGCCGGTCCGGTTCCGGCCGGGCAGGGATCACCCAGCGATATTCTATCAGATCGACAAGGCTCACTTTGGCAAGCTTCACCAGTTCATGATCGCGGTCCGCGACGATGTCGACTGGAATTTCAAGCAAATTGAGAAACTCGATCTCTTCGGAAATCTCCTTCGGCCGAGCCATCACGGCAATGTCGATGGCGCCATTGAGCAGGGAAGCGTAAAGCGCTGAGCTGAGTTCCTCGTTGAGTGAAACATCGACTTCCGGCTGGGCTTTGAGAAATCGCTTGATCGCGGTCGGCACGATTTCCCGCATTGCCGTTGCAACCGCACCGATGCGTAGCCGGCCTCGACGGGCACCCCGCATCGCGTCCAATTCGTTCCGCGCCTCGTCCGTCAAGGAGAGCACGAGCTCTCCATATTCAATCAGCCGCAGTCCGTAATCAGTTGGTTTGACGCCCCAGGGACCACGATCCAGGAGACGAACGCCCAACGACTCTTCCAGTGCGCGAATGCTCTTGCTGAGCGCGGGCTGTGTCACATTTAATCTCTCGGCTGCGACCCCGAAGCTGGCATAACGCGCCACCAGAACCAGATTTCTCAACTGCCTCAGATCCACGGTCTCTCCAATCGCATGTCCAATAACTTCCGGTTATCCAAATAGCTTCTGGCATCGTCTATTCTCTCGGAGGCCGCAGTTTTTGTGGTGCGTCGCTCTCATATTGGGAGGTTCAAAGCCAGTCCGCAGTCATTCTATTATAACTAAAATTCATCATGCGCGACCATTTAGTTTCTTGCCGATGCCTATCCCTTTGGCCAAGATCGACCTCAATAACCGGCAACAAGGCCGGATGGGAACAACGATGCACGCGGTGACGGCGCAAAGAGCCTCGCAAATGGGCCACCAACGAAAACCAGCATTTCGGGCATTGTCCGAATGGGCGGCCGGTGCTTGCCACTTCAGTCCGTCTGCCTACCGTCGCGGTGAAGGCGCGTTCTTGGATATCTCGGCGTGTATGATCGCCGGAATGAATGACGTTTCGACCCGTTCCGTCGTCAACGTGATAGCCGAAGATGGCCTGGGGCAATGCTTCGCGTTCGGAGCATCCGGCAGAGTGAGCGCGCCCTGGGCGGCCCTGATCAATGGAACCGCGGCGCACGCACTCGATTTCGACGACAATTTCGCGCCAGCTTTTACTCATGCGACGGCGGTCCTCGCTCCCGCGCTTCTATCTTTGGTGAACGATCGTAAGGTCGGCGGGACCGCGCTCATCGATGCATTCATCGTCGGGTTGGAACTCCAGGGGCGCATTGGCCGCCTGATGCAGCCTGCCCACTATGAGCGCGGCTGGCATTCCACCTCGACAATCGGAGCTATCGGCACTGCCGGAGCTTGCGCGCGGCTGCTTGGCGCCACTCCGGACCAGGTGCTCGCTGCAATGAGCGCGGCAACCAGCATGGCTGCCGGTTCGAAGCTGCAGTTCGGTTCCATGATGAAGCCGATCCATGTCGGGCTCGCAGCGAAGAATGCCGTTCTTGCGGCTCGGTTTGCCATGGCTGGCATCAGCGCAAATGACGACCCTCTTGCCGGCGACTGGGGTTTTGCCGCGCTGACCGGGGCGGGCGACATTGGCGCCGAGGTCATGATCGAGGGTCTGGGCGAAACGCTGGAAATCGAGGTGAGCGGATTGCTCGTAAAGCGTTTCCCCTGCTGCGGAGCGGCCCATCGCAGCGTCGATGCCTTGGAAGTCCTGCAAAGAGAGCCGGGTTTTTCGATGGAGGCGATCGACCGGATCGAGACGTCTCTGCCCGAGATGGCAAAACGGAACCTGCGCTTCGACAGTCCCACCGATGAAATGGAAGCGCGGTTCAGCGGCACTTATTGCATGGCGCGAATGCTGGTCGACGGAGGGCTGGAACTCAAGCACTTCACGCCGGAAAGCGTCAGGGATGAGCGGATTGCCGCGTGGCTGCCTCGCATCCGCCTGATCGCCTACGACAATGCCCTGATGGTCGACGGCGCGAATTTCAAGACGATCACACGAGTATATCTGAAGGACGGCGGGGTCATGGAGGCGACGGTCAGCCATCCGAAAGGTTCGCCGGAGAACCCGCTGAACGAGGATGATCTCTTGGCAAAGTTTCAGGCGTGCTGCGCCTGGAGCGGCCACGCCGCAGCGGCTGAACCGCTCTTCGAGCTCGCCAGCGCGTTGGAAGCGGCGACCGACGTCGGTGACGTCATGGCGAGGATTGAAAGGATCCTGCGCATCCAATAGCCGGCCCATCCGGGTCGATCGGTAAAGGGAACTTCTTCGAAGAAATACAAAAACGAAGACAGAAAACGGAGTGAAATCATGAATAGCGTGAAAACCAGGCTGGCCGCTTCCGCAGTCTTCCTGCTTATGGGTGCATTTTCTCTTTCTGCGGCGGATCTGAAGATCGGTGTCAAATCGGAGCCCTCTTCGCTCGATCCGCAGTTCCACGTTCTCGTGCCGAACGTGCAGGTGACCTTCGCCATGTTCGATCCGCTTGTGATGATGGACCCGAAGCTGGTGCCCCAGCCTGCGCTGGCCGAGAGCTGGAAGCCGACCAGCGACACCGTCTGGGAATTCGCGTTGCGGAAGGATGCAAAATTCTCAGACGGCTCGCCGCTGACCGCCGATGACGTGGTTTTCACGTTCGACCGCATTCCGAAAGTTCCGAACAGCCCCACGGCTTTCACGCTGTTCACCCGCCAGATCGCCAAGGTGGAGGCAGCGGATGCGCACGCGGTGCGCATCACTACAAAGCAGCCCTATCCGCTGCTGGTCACCGACATTGCCAACCTGCCGATCCTGTCAAAGGCCGCCGCATCCGGCCCGGCTCCGGAAGGCAAGACGACCGTCGAGTTCAACCGCGGCGAAGGACTTGTCGGCACCGGCCCGTTCAAGTTCGTTTCCTGGCAAAAGGGCGCAGATCTGGTTCTGGAGCGCAATCCGAATTATTGGGGCAAGCCGGCGGCATGGGACAAGGTGATCTATCGTCCGATGACCAATCCGGCGGCCCGCGCGGCTGCCCTCCTGTCCGGCGACATTGACATGATGGAAGACCCGCCGACGACGGACCTGGAACAGTTCAGGACGAACCCCAAGCTCTCGGTCGCGGAAGCTCCCGGCACCCGTATCGTCTATATCGCTCTGGACCAGAAGGGCGAACCAAGCCCCGGCATCCCCGGCCAGGGCAACAAGAACCCGTTGATGGACAAGCGGGTCCGCGAAGCGCTTTCGCTGTCCATCGATCGCAAGGCGATCGCCGAGCGGGTGATGGGCGGGGTCGCCGTCGCAACGGGAGACCTGCTGCCCGAGCCGATGTTCGGCGCGGTCAAGGCACGGCAGGCCGCACCGGCGGTCGACACCGCCAAGGCCAAGGCGCTGCTTGCCGAAGCCGGTTATCCCAACGGCTTCCAGATCACGCTAGGCACTCCGAACGGCCGCTACGTCAATGACGCCCGCATCGCGCAGACGATCGCCGCCATGTGGACGCGTGCCGGCGTCAAAGCCGAAGTCGCCGCCGCCGCTCCGCCGGTGTTCTTCAAGAGCCGCGACAATTTCGAATACAGCGCCTATCTCGCCGCCTGGGGAAATTCCACGGGCGAGATCTCTACGACGCTGCGGTCGCTGGTCGGAACCCGCGAACCGTCCAAGGGATCCGGCACATCGAACGGTGGGCGCTATTCCAATCCGGACCTCGACGCGCTTCTCGACAAGGCATCCGCCACGATGGATGACAAAGCCCGCAAAGAGCTGCTGCAGAAGGCCGACGAGATGGTTCTGTCCGACTACGGCATCATTCCGGTACATTTCGAAGTGCCGGTCTGGGCGCTGCGCAAGGGCCTGAGCTACGCTGCCCGCGCCGATCAGTATACCCTGCCTCAGGACGTCACGTCCGCGAAGTAATCAAGGTTCCGGCCTGCTTCGCGATGCGCAGCAGGCCGGAACACGCGAAAGAAGGACAGGCGAGTGCCCGTTTTTATCATCAACAGACTGTTTCAGGCGCTCGGCGTGGTCCTTGTCATGTCGGTCCTGGTCTTCGTCGGCCTTTACCTGATCGGTGATCCGACGTCGATGCTGGTGAGTCCTGAGGCAACGGAGATCGAACGGCAGGCGTTGCGCAAGGCGCTTGGTCTCGATCAATCGATATGGGTTCAATACCTGACGTTTCTTGGAAATGCCGCGCAGGGTGATTTCGGTCGCAGCTTTCTCACCGGCCAACCGGCGCTGCAGCTGATCATCGAGCGCATGCCCGCGACCGTCGAACTCGTGATCGTCGCCATGACATTTTCCGTCGTCGGCGTTCCCCTGGGCATACTGGCCGGGTTGCGGCCGAAGGCGCCGTCCAGCAAGGCGATCATGACGGGCTCGATTCTCGGCTTCAGCCTGCCGAATTTCTGGATCGGCCTCATGCTGATCATGCTGTTTGCGGTCTATCTCGGTGTCCTGCCGGCCTCGGCACGCGGAGAAACCGTCAATGTCGGTCCGGTCGCACTCAGCATATTGACGATCGATGGCTGGCAGCATCTGGCGCTGCCGGCGCTCACGCTCGGTCTGGCCAAAGCCGCGCTGATGATCCGCGTCACCAGAGCTGCCACCCGCGAAGTCCTGCCGATGGATTACATCAAATTCGCCCGCGCCAAAGGACTGCGCCCCTCTCGCATTCTCAACGTCCACCTGCTGAAGAACATCCTGATCCCGATCATCACTGTCGCAGGTTTGGAATTCGGCCAGGCCATCGCATTTGCGGTGGTCACCGAGAGCGTCTTCTCCTGGCCCGGGATGGGCAAGCTGCTGATCGATTCCATCATCACCCTCGATCGTCCCGTGGTCGTCGCCTACCTGATCATGATGGTGTTTTTCCTGGTGATCCTGAACCTCGTCGTCGACATTCTCTACATGGCGATTGACCCGAGTGCCCGCGAAAAGGTGCGCGACTGATGAGCACGCCAACCACCGTTTTACCCACGACAACCGTCGAGGAATCGCCCTTCCGCCGTTTTGTGGTCCAGTTCAGGGAAAACAAGCTGGCTATGGCGGGACTGATCCTGATGATCCTGCTTGCGATTCCAGCCTTTGGGGCGCCGTGGATCGCTCCTCAGAACCCCTATGATATCGGTGCGCTTGATATTCTGGATTCGCAGATGCCGCCAGGCAGCGTCGCCGAGGTTAGCGGCATCACCCATTGGCTCGGCACGGACAGCCAGGCCCGCGACGTCCTCTCCGCCGTTCTCTACGGCATGCGGACGAGCCTGCTGGTTGCGGTCTTGTCCGTCACGGTTTCACTTCTGATCGGCTCGACGGTCGGCCTCTGCGCGGCCTATTTCGGCGGCTGGCTGGACGCCCTGCTGATGCGCATCGTTGACATCCAGCTTTCCTTCCCGGCGATCCTCGTGGCGCTGGTGATGCTTTCGGTCCTCGGCCAGGGACTGGACAAGGTGATCATCGCGCTCATCATCGTGCAATGGGCTTATTTTGCCCGGACCGTGCGCGGCACCGCCCTTGTGGAGCGCAATCGCGAGTACGTTCTCGCGGCCCGCTGTCTCTCGCTCGGCTGGCGGCGCATCATTGCCCGCCACCTGTTGCCGAACTGTCTTCCGCCGCTGATCGTCATCGCCACGATCGATCTTGCGAACGCCATCGCACTGGAGGCGACGCTTTCCTTCCTCGGCGTTGGCGTTCCGGTCACCCAGCCGTCGCTTGGCATGCTGATTGCCAACGGTTTCGAATTCATGCTGTCCGGTCAGTATTGGATTTCGTTCTTCCCGGGGATCGCGCTCGCTCTCGCCATCGTCGGCATCAATCTCGTGGGCGATCATCTCCGCGACATTCTCAATCCGAGGAATGCCCTGTGATGGACGTGAGCAGCATGCAAGCAACCGCGACGACCAGACAGGAGCCGCTGCTCTCGATCAAGGGGCTGAAAACCCATTTCACCACGAGAACAGGCGTTGTGAAAGCAGTCGACGGGGTCGATATCGAACTCGGTCGCGGCGAAATCCTGGGCCTTGTCGGCGAGTCCGGTTCCGGCAAGTCGATCACCGGCTTCTCCATTCTGGGTCTGATCGATCCGCCCGGCCGTATTGTGGACGGCAGCATAGACTATGACGGCCTCAACCTGGTTTCGATGGGCGAGGAGGCGCGCCGGCAACTGCGCGGCAACGACATCGCGATGATCTTCCAGGATCCGTCGATGACGCTCAATCCGGTTCTAAGCATCGACACGCAGTTGATCGAAACGGTCCAGGCCCATGCGCAGGTCAGCACGGCGGAAGCCCGGCAGCGGGCCAGGGATGTGCTCGTGCAGGTCGGCATTTCATCTCCCGATGAACGCCTGAAAGCCTATCCCTACGAACTCTCCGGCGGCATGCGGCAACGTATCGCCATCGCCATCGCTCTTATCAACAAGCCGAAGCTCATCATCGCCGACGAGCCGACGACCGCGCTCGACGTGTCGATCCAGGGCCAGATCATCTATGAGGTGAAGCAGCTTTGCCGCAAGACTGGCACCGCGCTTATCTGGATCACCCACGACCTCGCGGTCGTTGCCGGTCTCGCCGACCGTATCTCGGTCATGTATGCCGGCCGCATCGTCGAGACGGGCGCTACTGCCGACGTAATCAAGAGGCCTTTGCACCCCTACACGCAAGGGCTGATCGATTCCGTCCCTTCGCATGCCACGCGTGGCCACCGACTTCACCAGATCAAGGGCATGACGCCGTCGCTGCTCAACCTGCCACAGGGCTGCGCCTTTCGCGAACGATGCGAACGGGCGACGCCCGAATGTCTGGTCGCACCCGAATCGACGCTGTTGCCGGGCGGGAGATCGGTGCGTTGCTGGAATCCAGCTCTATGAGACAGGACATGACGACAGAAAAAAACCAGCAGGAACCGATGCTGGAACTTCGTTCCCTCGCCAAGACGTTCACCAAGCCGGTCGGCGTGGCCGGGCACATCGCCAACCTCTTTGGCGCCGGGGTCAAGAGGATCGACGTGCGCGCCGTCGCAGGCATCGATCTTTCCGTCAGAAGGGGGGAGGTCGTCGGGATCGTCGGCGAGTCCGGCTGCGGCAAGTCCACCGTCGCAAGGATGATCGCCGGTATCAGCAGTATCAGCGCCGGCACCATCAGCTACAAAGGGGTTCTGTCCGCGACGATGACGCCCCAGCAGCGCCAGGATTTTGCGCTGAGCGTCCAGATGATTTTTCAGGACCCGTTCGCCTCGCTTAATCCGCGCATGCGCGTGATCGACATCATCGGTGAAGCGCCCGTCGCCCACGGGTTGATCCGCAAGGCCGAGCAGCGGGCCTACGTCGTCGACCTCATGGAAAAGGTTGGACTTTCCGGCGCCTATGCCAATCGCTACCCGCACCAGTTTTCCGGCGGTCAGCGGCAGCGCATCGGCATTGCCCGTGCTCTTGCGGTCAAGCCATCATTGATCATCTGCGACGAGGCGGTCGCCGCACTCGACGTATCGATCCAGGCGCAGGTGCTGAACCTCTTCATGGATCTGCGCGACGAGCTGGACCTGACCTATCTGTTCATTTCGCACAATCTCGGGGTCGTCGAACATATCTCCGACCGTGTGGTCATCATGTATCTCGGCCGGGTGGTGGAAATCGCACCGACGGAAGAGCTCTTTTCCACGCCCAGCCATCCCTATACGCGGCTGTTGCTGGAGCAGTTGCCGGTGCTTGAAGCCGGGGAACGCGATTACAAGCCGATCCAGGGCGAGCTCCCGTCGCCGCTCAATCCTCCATCGGGTTGTCCGTTCCATCCGCGCTGCCCGCGCGCGATGGATCGCTGCAAGCGAGACATTCCCGAACTCAAAGCGATTGGCCCTGGGCGCCTTTCAGCCTGTCATCTCAACGAAGCGGCCTGACCATGCAAACCTTTAAAACCACCCCGCTCGCCGGAGACACCTTGATCCCGGCGCTCCTCGTCAGCGCGCCTTTCAGGGCTGCAGTCAATTCACTCGCACAAACGCATGATCGTTTCATCAGCGAGCTCGTGACACTCACCGAAATTCCGGCACCTCCCTTCAAGGAAAAAGTCCGCGGGCGGGCGTACCGGGACATGCTGGAGGCTGCGGGCTTGAAGGATGTCGCGATCGATTCCATCGGCAATGTCACGGGCGTTCGCCGGGGAAAGGCTTCGGGCGGGCGTATGATCGCGGTTTCCGCTCACGTCGATACCGTGTTTCCCGAGGGGACCGATGTTACCGTCCGGCGTGAGGGTTTTCGTCTTTCCGCACCGGGCGTGGGCGACAACACCCGTGGCCTTGCCGCCATCCTGGCCTATCTCCGTGCTCTCGATGCCGTCGGAATGGAAACTCGGGACGACATTCTCGTTCTGGCGAGCGTTGGCGAGGAAGGCGAAGGCGATCTGCGTGGCATGCGGCACTTCTTTGCCAACAGCGCCTATCGTGGTCGAATTGCCGCTCTCATATGCCTTGATGGCCCGACGCCGGCCGATACTATCGTTTCCGCGGGAACGGGATCGAAACGCTACCGGGTGACGTTCCGAGGGCCGGGTGGCCATAGCTTTGCTGATCATGGCATCGTCAATCCGATGATTGCCGCAGCCCGTGCTGTTGTCGAACTCGGGCGTCTTTCCTTGCCGGACCACCCGAAGACCACGTGCAGTTCCACGGTCATAAAAGGCGGCAGTTCCGTCAATGCCATCCCTGCTGAGGTTTCGCTGATGGTGGACCTGCGTTCCAATTCGGCATCTGAGCTGGTGGACCTCGATACCCGTTTTCGCCAGATCGTGCTGCAATCCTGCCATGTCGAGAACGATAGCCGCTCTATCGAGAAGGGCTCAATTGCTGTCGAGATCGTGCTGATAGGCGATCGGCCGGCCGGGTTCACCACCGATGGTGAACTGACGCGATCTGCAGCGGCCGCCATCGCAGCGATTGGCCAGACCCCGGTGTTCAGCTCGTTTTCGACAGATGCCAACGTCGCCATGAGCCTCGGCGTTCCAGCCGTTACCCTTTCGTGGGGAGGGAAGGGCGGCGACGCCCATACGCTGGGCGAGTGGACGGACGTGGATCCGGCGACGACTCTTCCGGAAATGTCCGTCGGACTGGCCGTGCTGCTCGCCTGCGCGGGCGCCGATATTCTGAAGTGATCGAGGAATGACCGATATGCAGGACGACAAGGCTGAAGCGACACGGCGCAACGACGTTCTCGACGCCGACCATATTTCACGCTGCGCCGACGCCAAGGCTCAGGCCTTCATCGATCTCAGCGATCGCGTCTGGGGCATGCCGGAGCTGCGTTTCGAGGAGTTCCGATCGGTGGAGGAGCATATTGCCGCTATGGAAGCCGAAGGCTTTCGTGTCACCCGCGGGATCGCAGGAATGAAGACCGCCTTCGTGGCCCAAGCAGGCGAAGGTGACGTCACGATCGGGTTCCTTGGGGAGTTCGACGCTCTGGCCGAGCTTTCCCAGGAAGCCGGCATCACGGAGCAGCGGGCTGCCGAGCCGGGCGCCAATGGCCACGGATGTCATCACAACCTCCTGGGCGCCGCATCGCTTCTTGCGGCAGTCGCCCTCCGGGACGCTTTGGCCGAAAGCGGTGTGAAGGCACGGGTTCGATATTATGGGTGCCCTGCCGAAGAGGGGGGATCGGGTAAGACCTATATGGCGCGCGCAGGCGCATTTGATGATCTGGATGCCGCCTTCTGCTGGCACCCTTGCGTCTACAACGCCGTCATGTCCTCTTCGACGCTCGCCAATATCCAGGCCTATTTTCGCTTCAGCGGTCGTGCGGCGCATGCCGCGATGAGCCCGCAGGTCGGTCGCAGCGCTCTCGACGCCGTCGAGCTGATGAATGTCGGCATCAACTATATGCGCGAGCATATGCCCTCGGACGCCCGTGTGCATTATGCGATTACCCAGACTGGCGGCATTTCTCCCAATGTCGTGCAGGCTTCCGCAGAAGGTCTCTACCTGGTCCGTGCGCCAAGCCTCGGTGATGTCCGCAGCCTTTTTGAGCGGTTGCGCAAGATCGCCGAGGGTGCTGCGCTCATGACCGAGACGAAGGTCGAGATGGTGTTCGACCGCGCCACTTCGAATATCCTCCCCAACCGCACCCTGGAGGAGGTGATGCATGAGCAGTTTACGAGGCTGGGTGCCCCCGATTTCGATGAGGCGGACTTCGACTTCGCCGACAGGTTACGGGCCGCCGCACTGACGGATGGCGACGTCCGTGCGAGCGCCGAAGCCTTTGGCGGGCCGGCCGATTATCCGAAATCTCTGCATGACGGGATTCTGCCGCTGCCAGAAAAGCCCGGCCTGCTCTTTGGTTCGACGGATGTGGGCGATGTGAGCTGGGTTGTGCCCACCGCGCAGTGCCTGACAGCGACCGCGGCGATTGGGACGCCGTTCCATGCCTGGCAGACTGTAACGCAAGGCAAGCTGCCGGCCGCCCACAAGGCCATGGTCACGGCCGCCAAGGTGATGGCGGCAACCGCTGCAAGGGCGATTGCCGATCCGGCATTGTTGTCGCGCGCCAAGGAAGAATTGCACGGACGGCGTGGTGGGCTGGCGTATCGGACCCCGCTCCCCAAAGACAGTGAGCCACCGATCCGAGCCGGCCGATAGGTAGTTCTAAATAGAAGCGGCTCACCTGGTCGCCGGCAGCTCGTGAGGTTTCCGCTTCGATCACGGCAGCAGCGGTGGTCGTCCCTCGATGACAATGGCCACGTTCACCCCATGCGCTCGGAGGCATAGGAGCCGGGGCTCGGCGGGAAGACGACAGTGCGGTTGCCGTTGATGAAGGTGCGGTGATGGATATGGGCGTGGATGGCGCGCGCCAGCACCTGGCTTTCGACGTCGCGGCCGAGCGAAACATAGTCGTCGGCGCTCTGCGCATGGGTGATGCGCACCGTGTCCTGCTCGAGGATCGGGCCTTCGTCGAGATCGGCGGTGACGTAATGGGCCGTCGCGCCGATCAGCTTCACGCCGCGGGTATAGGCCTGCTTGTAGGGATTGGCACCCTTGAAGCTCGGAAGGAAGGAGTGGTGGATGTTGATGATCTTGCCGGACATCTTCTTGCAGAGGCTGTCGGACAGGACCTGCATGTAGCGGGCAAGCACGATGAGTTCGGTGCCGCTCTGCTCGACCAGATCGAGAAGCTGGGCTTCGGCCTGCGGCTTGTTTTCCTTCGTGACCTTGATGTGGTGGAAAGGAATGTCGTTGTTGACCACGAGCTTCTGATAGTCGAAATGGTTCGAAACGACGCCGACGATGTTGATCGGCAGGGCGCCGATCTTCCAGCGGTAGAGCAGGTCGTTCAGGCAATGGCCGAAACGCGACACCATCAGCAGCACCTTCTCCCGCTTGGCGGCATCATGCAGGCTCCAGGTCATGCCGAAACGCTCGGCGATAACGGGGAAGCCCTGTGCGAGCTTCGCTTCATTGGCCTCTTCCTCGGAGATGAAGGAGACGCGCATGAAGAACCGACAGGTGCCGAGGTCGTCGAATTGGGATGAATCCACGATGTTGCAGCCCTGATCGGCGAGATAGCCGGAGACCGCAGCGACGATGCCGCGGGTCGACGGACAGGAAATGGTCAAAACATAGGTCTTCATGGTCATCTCGCGAATGGCCTGTGACGGCGTCATCTGAATTGTAGGACGGGTGCATAGGGGGAGGCGGTGCAGGTTGCTCGCAACCAGCACCGCCTCGGCGCCTGGGGAGGTTCTTCAGGCGCGGGATTTCTTGCGTTGGCGGTGCACGTCGATGACGACTGCCGCGACGATGATCGCGCCCTTGACGATCTCTTGGTAATAGGCGCCGACCTTGAGGAAAGTGAAGCCGGAGGTCACCACACCGAGAATAATCGTACCGATTACCGTCCCGGTGATCCGGCCGACGCCGCCGGAGAGCGAAGCGCCGCCGATGACGGCCGCCGCGATGGCGTCGAGTTCGAAGGAGACGCCCATGTTCGGCTGGCCGGACTGGGCGCGGGCAGCGAGCATGACGCCGGCGAGGCCGGAGAGCAGGCCGGCCACCGCATAGACCTTGATCAGGTGCTTGCCGATATCGATCCCCGAGACGCGTGCAGCCTGGCTGTTGGCGCCGATGGCATAGGTGAACTTGCCGTAGCGGGTATAGGACAATGCGACGTGGAAGATGATTGCCACGACGAAGAAGACGATGACCGTTCGCGGGAC
Organism: Neorhizobium tomejilense; assembly: GCF_964254135.1. Taxonomy (NCBI): domain Bacteria; kingdom Pseudomonadati; phylum Pseudomonadota; class Alphaproteobacteria; order Hyphomicrobiales; family Rhizobiaceae; genus Neorhizobium; species Neorhizobium tomejilense. Next base: position 1,288,605 of record NZ_CAXUSO020000002.1, on the reverse strand, counting down.
GGGAAAGCCCCAGAGACTGAAGCTCTGGCCGAGCCAGGCGAAGTTTTCGTTGAGCAAAGCGACGGGTTGGCCTTCGGTATACCATTTGGCCAGGCCGCGGACTGAAACCATCATGCCAAGAGTGGCAATGAAGGGCGGAATGCTTGTCTTGGCGATGAGAAGGCCGTTCAGATAACCCAGGAATGCGCCGAGCAGCACGCCGACCAGAAGCGGCCAGAACGGGCTTGAATCGATGAACCAGTCCAGGCCGAAAGCGGCGTATTCCGGTTGCAGGAAAACGGCGCGAGCATTCAGCGAGGTCTGGGCGAAGCTCGCAGCCACCATGGCGATAAACCCGACCATGGAGCCGGACGAGAGATCGACCCCGCCGGTGATGATGACCTGCGTCACGCCGACGGCGATGATCCCCGTGACGGCGACCTGCAGGACGATGATGGACAAGCGCTGCTTGTTCGCCAGAAAGCTTTCGCCCACGACGTACCAGCCGATCACTTCGAAGATAAGGGCGATCCCGATCAGGACGGCCAGGATCGAGAATTCCGGTGGAAGTCGCCGAATTTTCTTCAAGCCCGTCTTGGAGGTCTCCCCCAGTTCGTTGATGGCATCAGACATGATATCCTCCCGGCTGTGCCGTCAGCGCGACGCCAGCTCCATTATCTTGACTTGATCGGCTTCGGCCCTGTCCAGGATGCCTGTGACCCGCCCCTCATGCAGCACGACGATGCGATCACTCATGCCGAGCACCTCAGGCATCTCCGACGAGATCATGATGATCGCCACACCCTGGCCCGCGAGCTGCGAGATCAGCCGGTGGATCTCGGCCTTGGCGCCGACATCTATGCCGCGGGTGGGTTCGTCGAGGATCAGGATCTTCGGATTGGTCATCAGCCAGCGACAGATCAGGACTTTCTGCTGGTTGCCACCCGACAGGTTGATGATCGGCTCCCGCATGTCTGGCGTGCGAACCCTGAGGCGGTTGGCCATGTCGGTGGCCGCCTTCCGCAGCTTTTCCTGCTCTACGAAGCCGAGCTGCACATAGCGCTGTTGCAGCACCGCCATCTGCGCGTTTTCCTGGATGTCGAGCAGCAGGAAACAACCGGTTTCCTTTCGATCCTCCGTCAGAAACGCCATGCCGTGCGCCATGGCGACGGACGGCGTGGAGACGGTCAATTGCTTGCCGAAGAGCTCGATCGTCCCGGAACTTGCGGGCGTCACGCCGAAGATCGTCTCCGCGACGTTGGACCGGCCCGAGCCGACGAGGCCGGCAAAGCCGAGGATCTCGCCGGCCCGGAGATCGAACGACACGTCGCGGAAGACGCCGTTCAGCGTCAGCCCTTTTACCGACAGCACGACGTCGCCGATCTGCGCCGGTTCTTTCGGGAACATCTGGGTGATCTCGCGCCCGACCATCATGCGGATGATGTCTTCGCGGGTCACCTCCGAGGAATTGCAGGTCGCAACGTACTTGCCGTCGCGAAAGACGGAGAACTCGTCAGCGATCTCGAAGAGTTCGTTCATCTTGTGGGTGATGTAGATGATGCCCTTTCCTTCCTCGCGGAGGGAACGGATGATCCGGAAGAGGTGGTTCACCTCCCTCTCGGTGAGGGCCGATGTCGGTTCGTCCATGATGAGGACATCGGAATCGAAGGATACGGCCTTGGCGATCTCCACCATCTGGCGGTTGGCCACGCTGAGCTTGCCGACCTTGATTTCAGGATCGATCTCGATCCCGAGGCGCTCAAACAGCGCGTCCGTCCGACGGTTCATTTCGGCATGGTCCACGATACCGAAACGTCCGAGCGGCTCACGGCCGATCCAGATGTTTTCCGACACGGTCATGGGCGCCATCAGATTCAGTTCCTGATGGATCATCGCGATTCCGTTCTGAAGCGCGTCGAGCGGATTCTTGAGGCGGATGTCGACGCCACGCAGTTTGAACGAGCCGCTGTCGGGCGTGTAGATGCCCGCGAGGATCTTCATCAGCGTGGACTTGCCGGCGCCGTTCTCGCCCATGAGGGCATGCACCGTCCCGCGTTTCAGCTTCAACTGCACGTTGTCCAGAGCAACGACCCCTGGAAATTCCTTGCGCACGTTCTCGACTTCGAGAAGATATTTGCTGCCCGGAACAGCGCCGCTCCTGCGAACGGCCTCCATGGTCTGGGGACTGATGATGCGTTCAGCCGGCATGGTGGTCCTCCTCCACGAGAGTGATCCGCTGCCTCGCATGGCAGCGGATCGGCCCATCCTCGGTCAATTCTTCGTCGTGAACTTGGTCATGTTTTCAGGCGTCACGAGCTGGAACGGGATCCAGACCTTGGCGTCCACTTTCTCGCCCTTGGCGAGCTTTATGGCAGCGGCGACCGCACCCGAGCCCTGGCCGAAGGCATCCTGGAACACGGATACATCCAGATTGCCTGCCTTCATGTAGGCGAGCGCTTCCTGGGTGGCATCGATGCCCGCAACGACCACGTCCTTCATATTCCAGCCGGCGGATTTCATGGCGTTGATCGCGCCAATCGCCATGTTGTCGTTGTTGGCGATGACAGCGGCCGGCTTGTGACCGGCCGCGATCCAGTTGGTCATCAGGTCCTGCGCCTTGACCGGATCCCATACGGCGGTCTGCTGGTCGAGGATCTTGATGCCCTTGCAGTCCGGCGTTGCGATCACGTCGTGGATGTCCTTGGTGCGCTGGACGGCAGCCTGGTTGGCAAGATCGCCGACCATGACAAGGATATCGCCCTTGCCGCCCAGGAGGCGACATACTTCCTTGGTCTGCAGCGTGCCGGACTGAACTTCGTCGGAGGCGACGAATGCCCCCTTGGGGCCAAGCTTGTCGACGTCTGCCGGCATCCGGTTGACGTAGACGATCGGGATGCCTGCATCGTTCGCCAGCTTCGTCATCGGCGCCGTTGCCGTGGTATCGACGGCATTGACGATGATCGCATCGACCTTCGAGGCGATGAAATTCTGGATCTGGGAAAGCTGCTTCTGAACGTCATCATCCGCGATTTCGATCTGGACCGGCTGTTTTGCATCGGCCGCAGACTTCTCGATACCCTTGCGCAGAACCGTCAGGAACGTGTCGGAATTGGCCATGGACACGCCAATATTGCCTGCATAGGCACTCGATGCCATCAGAACGCCGAGCACGGCACCCGCCAAAAATTTCTTCATCTCTTCCTCCTCTGAAACGGTGCCCGGCAAACACCTCAAAAAGCCGGTCGCCTCCTCCCCGAAGGCAATCTCACGAACCGATCCGGTCACTCCCGCCGGATCGGTGAAGACGTCAAAGTCTGTCCCGGATCAGCTCCATGCTATTGCGGATCATCGCTTGCGGATCGCTCGATGCGTGAACGGGTGACGCGAACGGTTCGAACGAGAACGGGCCGGGATAACCAGCGTCGGCGAGCGCACGGATTTGACCGATATTGTCCAGCCGGTCTCGTGCCGTCACCATCACGCGATGCGGGTCGCGCATGGCGTCGATGCTGACGTCCTGGTCATCGACGCCGGAAATGTGCACCAGCCCCGTCAAATCCGGAAATATATCCGGCTCGCCAGCCAGCACGTGGTGGAAAGTGTCATGAACCAGCTTGAAGCTCTCGCGGCCATCGATCGCGGCAATCGCTTCCGCTGCTTCTTTCTTGGAGCGAAGCGAGCAAATCTGGAAACCGAGCGGCTCCACGAGGCCGATGAGGTTGTTGTCCTGCAGGATAGGTTTCAGTGCCTTGAGCGCAACGCGCAGATTCCCCTGACGCTCTCCCTCCAGCCTGCCGCTTCCGTCGTTGACGGGTACCAGAACCAGAGCTTTTGCGCCGCAGGCAGCGGCATAAGCGGCCAGTTCCCTGGCTTCCGCTTCCCGTTCCGGCGTCCATTCGTTGAAGCGCTGCAGGGCATTGATCGAAATGATTTCGGTTCCGTGCGCCTTTGCCAGGTCGCGGACCGTCTCGGGTGAAGTCCCGTCGAGTATGGCATTCCCCGCAAGATCGTTGCGGATTTCGAATTGCCGAACATCGAGCGATATGCCCAGTTCGAAAAAAGCGCCGAGCGGCATGTGTGGCGCAACCATGTGGTTGAGCGCGAAGGTAAGCGCGGCCATGAGTTCTCCCGAAGTTTGGCGCGGCCGGCTTTCCTCCTCCGTCCCGCTGAACGAAGTCATCAGGTTTCGTGGCGTTGGTCAAAGAAGAAATAGCAATATTCTATTTCATTCATGAAAGAATTTACAGATTTCTATGATGGATTTCCATCATTGCGGCTCAGATGTTTTCCGGCACGTAAATTTCGAGCGGCAGGAAAGTCTGGCCTGGCGCCGTCGCGGGACCGGTATCCACCGCCTCGACCATTAGCTGGACGAGTTCGCGGCACAGATTGGCAAGCGGTGTCGCAATCGCCATGGTCACGATCTCATCGGCCAGCGCTGCGCGGGAAATTGGCGTCAGTTCGTTGACGACGATAATGTGCTTACCGCCGAGCTTTTCTTCCCGGATGGCGGAGATGGCGCCTTCCATTCCGCCGCCGGCAACATAGAAACCCACAAGATCCGGATGGCGGTGCAACAGATCCAGCGTTGCTTCGTGGGTGATTTCGACCGTTTCCAGGTTCACCAGCGTGTCCAGAACCTCGAAATCGGGAGCGTGTTCGCGGAAGTAGGACCGAAAGCCGATCTCGCGCAATTCGTGACCGTGAAAGCGGTGACTGCCGACGAAAACAGCCACTTTCCCAGGATTTTTTGCAGCCCTCGTGATCATCCAGGCGGCCGTCCGACCGGCCTTGCGGTTGTTGAGCCCGACATAACCCTCCCGGATGCCGGAGGCGAAATCAGACAAGAGTGAGAATACCGGGATGCCCCTTGCCTTCAGTTCCTCCGCTGCCACCGTCAGGGCCGGATAGTCCGGGGATGTCATGGCGACCGCCTGATTCCTGGCGCCTACCTCTTTCAGCTTGTCGGCCAGTTCGCTCGGTGTCTGGTTGGCGCAGAATTCGATCTGGGCCACGCCGCGAATGCCGGGATGGTTCTGGACGGCGATCTCGAGTTCCCGCTTGAAGCTCTGGTAGAAATGGTGGTTGGGCTTCTGCAGGATGAAGCCCAGCCGGTATTGTGGCAGCCCCTCGAACACTCGCTGCCGCAGCAATCCTACGGCATGGAAGCCTATCTCGTTTGCCGCGTCATAGACACGCCGCGCCGTGTCCTCGCGCACCTTGTGCCGCCCATTCAACACGCGGTCCACGGTTGCGACACTCACTCCCGCCGCCTTGGCCAGATCCGTGATCGTCGGTCTTGATCCCATCTGCTCCTCCCTCAAGTGAGGCCTTTCTATCATGGAATAAGTCAGGAATGATAGACTTTGATAGAATATATCATGAGTGGATTGTGATCCGTCAGAACAACGATAATCCTCAAGATCAGATTCCATGCGACGCCTTTGATGGCGACCGCATCGAAACCGATGGAGGAGATCGATGGCGAGGACGGCGGCAAAGCGTGACTATAGCCTGCTTGGGCGCGATGCGCAGGCAGCGGTCGCCAATGGGCTTGCGGCAGCGCAGTGGTATCATACCGAGGTTCCGCGCAAGCAGATAAAGGAATTGATGAAACGGGAGGATGGGCCAGCCCTCCGGGACACGGCGATCTGGCTCGGCTGCATGGCCGTCTTTGCAGGGCTTGGCATCTATTTCTGGGGCAGCCTCTGGGCGATCCCTTTCTTCCTCGCCTACGGCGTGTTCTACGGGTCGGCCTCGGACAGCCGCTGGCATGAATGCGGTCATGGCACGGCGTTCAAGACGATGTGGATGAACAATTTTGTCTACCAGATCGCCTGTTTCATGATCATGCGCAATCCGGTGACCTGGCGCTGGAGCCATACCCGGCACCACACCGATACGGTCATTGTCGGCCGGGATCCGGAAATCGCGGTGATGCGTCCGCCGGATCTCCTGCGGCTGATCCTCAATTCGTTCGGTCTCCTGGATGCCTGGCATGCGGCGATCGACATGGTCCGCAACGCGTTTGGGGTCATCAGCGCCGAAGAGAAGATCATTATTCCGGAGACGGAGCAGCCGAAGGCGATCCGCGTCGCGCGCATCTGGCTCGCGATCTATGTCGCGACTGTTACGCTCGCGATCGCTCTCAATTCGATCCTGCCGCTGATGCTGATCGGCATGCCGCGCCTTTATGGTGCCTGGCACCATGTCATGACCGGCCTGTTGCAGCATGGCGGCCTTGCCGACAACGTCACCGACCACCGGCTAAACAGCCGCACGGTCTACATGAACCCGATCAGCCGCTTCATCTATTGGAACATGAACTATCACGTGGAGCATCACATGTTCCCGATGGTGCCCTATCACGCGCTGCCGAAGCTGCACCAGATGATCAAGGACGATCTGCCGGCACCGAACCCGTCGATCCTCCACGGTTATCGCGAGATGATCCCGGCCTTCCTGCGCCAGCTCCGGAACGAGGATTATTTCCTGAAGCGCGAGTTGCCGCCGACGGCAAGGCCCTATCGCGAAGACTTCCACAGCGACGCCATGGCGCCGGCGGCGGAGTGACGCCGGCGTCCGACAAAAACAAGCCATAAAGGGGAGGAGAGCCCGATGAGCACCTGGATCGACGTCTGCGACAAGGACGAGATCGACGAAGAGGATGTCATCCGCTTCGATCACGGCGGCAAGAGCTACGCCGTCTATCGCAGCCCGGAAGACAGTTTCCACGCGACCGACGGACATTGCACGCACGAGAATGTCCATCTGGCCGATGGTCTGGTGATGGACGACATTATCGAATGTCCAAAGCATAACGGCCGCTTCAACTACAAGACCGGCCAAGCCAAGGGCGCTCCCGTCTGCGTCAACCTCAAGACCTATGCGGTCAAGGTCGATGGTGGCCGCGTCTTCATCCGGGTCGGCTGAGATGGGTGACAAAGGCATGGTGATCGTCGGCGCCGGCGAAGCGGGCGTGCGCGCAGCCTTTGCCCTGCGGGAGCGGGGTTACCAGGGGACCATCACGCTGATCGGCGACGAGCCGCATCTCCCTTACGAGCGTCCGCCCCTGTCGAAGGGCGGCGAGGAAGCCGGGACCGTCCGGGCGATCGTCGCAAGCGAACGTTTTGCGGAGGCGGGGATCACCTTCCTGCGAGGGCGGCGGGCTATCTTGCTCGACCTGGCACGCCATGCGCTGCGACTGGAAGCCGGCGAAACGTTGTCCTACGAGCGGCTGCTGCTCGCAACCGGCGCGGCGCCGCGCCCGTTTCCAGGCCTTGCCATCAGCGATCGCATCCATGTGCTGCGGACCGTCGAGGACGCATCCGCCATTCGTCGCCACATGCGGAAGGATGGCCGCCTGGCTATTCTCGGCGGTGGCTTCATCGGGCTCGAACTGGCCGCGATGGGCCGGAAACTCGGCACGGCCGTCACGCTGTTTGAGGCGCAACCGCGCGTGTTGATGCGCGGCGTTCCCGAAAAGCTCGCGCTCGCCTTGCAGGCACGGCACGCGGCAGAAGGCGTGGAACTCCTCTGCGGCGTGGGCATCGAGACCATCGCCGATGGCGAGAGCGGCGTTACCGTCGGGTTCGCCGATGGTCGCCAGATCAAAGTCGATGCGCTCGTGGTCGGGATCGGCGCCCAGCCCAACACCCGTCTTGCCGCAGAAGCAGGACTTGCAATCGACAACGGCATCGCCGTTGACCGCCATCTGGCGACCAGCGATCCGCACGTCTTCGCGGCCGGCGACTGCTGCTCCTTTCCCGTCACCGCCTATGGCGGCCGGCGCGTCCGGCTCGAATCCTGGCGCAACGCGCAGGAACAGGGCAGCGTCGCGGCGGCCAACATGCTGGGAGATGCCGCATCCTTCGATGCGGTGCCCTGGTTCTGGTCGGACCAATACGACCTGACGTTGCAGGTAGCCGGCCTGTCCGACGGCGCGACATCGACCATCGGCCGGACGCCATCGCCGGAGGCCGAGATCCTGTTTCACCTCGACGCGGACGGGCGATTGCTGGCAGCCAGCGGACTTGGCCCCGGCGGTGCCGTTGCCCGCGACATTCGGCTTGCCGAGATGCTGATCGCCAAGGGTACGCACCCCGATCCCGCTGCACTCGCTGATCCTTCCGTCAAACTGAAATCCCTTCTGTGAGCGCCTGGCGCCAAAGGATGCACCGATGAAATCCAACCGTCCCACCGTTGCCGATATCCTGGCGCTCAAGGGCAAGCGCCAGCTCAGCATGCTTCGTGTCGTCACGCTCGAGGAGGCGGAAGCCGCCGACAAGGCCGGGATTGAAATGGTCTCCGTGCCGCCGGCGCTCCTGGGCCCCGCGTTCCGGGAGGTGGCGCCAAGCGTCTTTGCCGTGCCGGGGCTCGAGTATGGCGACTTCGTCACGACGGAGGAATATCTGCGGGCGGCGTTCAAAGCGATGCGCGCCGGTGCCGACGCCGTCTATTGCGCGGCGAGCCTCCGGATCATACGCGAACTCAGGGACGAGGGCATTCCCGTCTGCAGCCATGTCGGCCTCATTCCCTCTAAGGCAACCTGGACCGGTGGCTTCAAGGCGGTCGGCAAGACGGCCGACAGCGCGATGACGATCTGGAATGCCGTCAAGGCCCTCGAGGAGGCTGGTGCCTTCGCTGCCGAAATCGAGGTGGTTCCGGCTGAAGTCGCGTCGCTGATCAGCGCCCAGACGTCTCTTTTCATGATCTCGATGGGGGCGGGGGCGGGTTGTGACGCGCAATATCTCTTTGCCGACGACGTGCTCGGACAGAACCGCGGGCACGTGCCTCGACATGCGAAGACCTATCGCTACTTCAACGCAGAATTCGACCGCCTGCAGGACGAGCGCATCGCGGCCTTCCGGGAATTCCGCCAGGACGTCGAGAGCGGAGCCTATCCGGCGGAGCCGCACAATGTCGGCGTGGCGAGCGAGGAACTCGCCCGCTTCCGCAAGATGATCAACGGCTGATCTAGCCACAGGCGATCAACCATGACAGTGAACTTTGCTCTTGTGGGCGCCGGCCGCATCGGTCGGGTGCATGCTGAACCGCGCCGGATTTGCCGGAGGCCATTTCGTTTGGGTGTTCTGCTTCGTGATCCAGCACCATTCGAATGGCGCGCTCACGGGCTTCGGGAGAGAATTTGTTCGTTGTCTTGCTCATATAGGCTCCAATTTCTCAGAAGCCTCCGGCATATCGATCGGCTCGTTGAACTTGGACGAGCTTGCTTGGGCATTCATCTTGCAAAGAGAAGCCTGGGAAAGCAACCGATCGCTTTCCCAGCGAAGCCCGCAGACCATCGCGCCCGACATTGCCGCGCACCTTCTGTCAGAATCGCTCCTCAACGACGGCGATGTACAAGAGGCGTGTCGGATTCGGGAGTCCTTCTCCAGAAAAATCGGCCGGTTGTTCGCCGAAAGCGTCCTTGTCGCTCTTCCGACATTGGCCGTGAGACCGCCAAGGCGCGACGCTACACGGCAATGTCTCGCAACGTTTCGCTCAGGCCGCATCAAGCTTCTGTGTCTCTCGGGACTTAGCGGTTGCCCGCAATTTGCATTTCCAATTGCCCGACCCGGCGGGAACATCTCATTATCATGGCTTGGCAAAAAGGGGGGCGTACAGGATGCTAGTGGATGTGGCGCAATGACTGCGTGTTGAACGAGAGGCAGACGCCATTTACAGCCGTCCGACACGGTCCGTTCGATATCATCGGAAACCCCGACAGTAGTCGACTCGGCAGACGGACGCTCTGCCCATAACGCAGCTTAGCAATAGGATATTTCGCAACTCAAATCCACGGGTCACCGGTTCAAGTCCTTTCAAGGCGAGGGCATGTTAGAGCGGCTTGCGCAGCATATTTGGTTGGGTTTTAGGCTTCGCGCGGGTGGCGTGCGCAGCCGCGGGCAGATCTATCTGTGGGCCTATATATGCAAAAACATCTCCAGCATGTAGAGCTCTCTGGTATTTGTCATTCGATTGCATTACATTGCGCGTAACAGAGGAAACCGCTTATGGCCGCTAATGCTCTCGTTCAAACCCGCATTGATGCCGAGGTCCGGGATCGCGCGTCCGCCGTGCTCGAAAGCATGGGGCTGACAGTGTCCGATGCGGTTCGAATCCTGCTGACCCGAACTGCCAACGAAGGCTCGCTACCGCTTGAGTTGGTGACCAGCAGCGAAGGACATGATGCCTGGTTTCGGGCCAAGGTGTTGGAGGCGTTGAGCGACACGCGGCCCGACATCCCGGACAATGAGGCCGAGGCGCATTTCGCGGAGCGTCGAGCAGCGGCCCGGCGCAGAGCACGCGACCTGAAAACGTGAAGCTCGTCTGGTCCGCCTTCGCGCTCTCTGATCGCGACGATATATTCACGTATATTGAGGCCGATAATCCTGTCGCCGCGATCACGGTTGATGAACGGATCGTGGCTGCGGCCCGTCGACTTCAGGACTTCCCGGAAAGCGGTCGTCCCGGCCGGATTGTGGGGACACGCGAACTGGTCGTTTCCGGTACGCCTTATGTCGCCGCCTATACAGTGACGGAGACGACAGTCCGCGTACTGCGTGTCCTCCATGGGGCGCAGCAATGGCCGGACGCTCTTCCCGAAGATTGACGCCTCAGGGCAGCAATTTCGTCCTTCATCTTGGGAGCACTTGGGAATCCGCATTGATTGATGCAAGAAGATTGATTTATCCCTGCGTTAGGTAATCAGACGAACTACCGACGGTTCGGTTCTCTTCAAGAGCACCACCGTTAAATTATACGCCAGGCAAAGCTGGGACATTACCGTCGCGCCGACGCACGCTGAACGGTTGGGCCAGCGGCAGGTTGAGCTATCGCGATCGCCGTCGGGCGAACTCTGGACTGGTCGGGAACGGCATCGGCGGGCTTGAACTGCCTGACGAGCTCGCGGAGTTTCTGGGCTTCCTGAGCCAGTGAGGCGGAGGCGGCCGTGATTGCTCCACCATGGCTGCATTCTGCTACGTGGTCTGGTCCATTTGATTGATTGCAACGTTGACTTCGCTCAGGCCGACCGACTGCTTCTTTGGAAGAGGTTGCGATCGCATCCATATGCTGGTTGATCTGGGTGATGAAGCTGACGATGGTCTTGAGAGCCTGGCCTGTATCCCGCACAAACTTAACTCCACTCTCCACCTCCTTGGAGGAGTTCTGGATGAGGCCCTTGATCTCCTTGGCCGCGCTGCCCGAACGGTGTGCAGGTTCTCGCACCTCCTGAGCAACGACTGCGAAGCCCTTAACTTCAGCGACAATGATGGCGTCTTCTTCCACCATGTCACCGCCGTCCCACAGGGCTTCTGCAGGGGCGTTACGGTATAAGGTGAGACCGCCAAAGCGTGGTGTCAGGTCCTCGCGCACTTGGTTGATGCGCGCACGAGACGTACCGTCGCCGGTGTTCACGCGCCTGCCTCGTGCCCTGCCAAAACCGACAACTCATATTATCGATTGGTTCCACATTGCATGCGGGTCCAGCCCAAGCAGCAGATCGCGGACTGCATGGTGCGATCCGGTCTCTCCAAAAGACTTTGTGGGCAGAATCTTACGTTAAATGCAAAACAATCTTCTCCTAAAGATACCGTTTCGACGTAGAACAGGTCATACGATGATTACGTTATTTTTGCGCGATCTACAGTGTATAAAGTATGATGTCTGACGCTGTGGACCGCGTCTTCTGACGGTACGTGAACCTCAATATTGCTCGAAGCGCAAGCCGGGTTTGCATGCCTTCGACAGAAACCGGCTCTTTCCTCGGGGTCGTTTGATGACGTTCCGCCGAAAGAGCGCAAATTTGAAATTTCTTTATAAACCCCGGGTAAGTGAACTATTTGCTTAGTTTGGGGTGCTTCGGGCTCGATATGGCGTCTCCGGATTATCGTGGGTTTCGTAGGGGACGAAAGCGCTGGGTTACAGTAACACGTCGAGAAAAGAGTACGGGTGGAATTCAAACCTCAAAAATTATCGCAACTCGACAATCCGCAAAGGAGGTATTATCTCTTTACCAGAATTGGGAGGAAGAGCATGTATGTAGGGAAGCAGCAGGCTAATTATCGAAAATACCTGAACCCCGCCGTAGGTGGAGCACTTGGAACACGGAGACTTATGCAAATGCAGAAGGTTATATTAGTGGCTGCAACCTGCCTGACAGTCGCGGGTGCCATGTTTACGACGACAACGCCATCGCTGGCCAAAACAATGGTTTACGTATCCGCTGCAACGGACGGTGAGATCAACACCTATAGTATGGACGATAAAACAGGAGCTTTGACGCCAGCGGGCAACGTCAAGGCTGGCAACTCCGTGATGCCGATGACAGTCAGCCCTGATGGAACGCATCTTTATGCGGTCATCCGGTCGCAGCCTTATCGCGTATTGTCCTATGAAATTGATCCCAACACGGGCGGACTGACGGAAAAGGCAGTGGCGGCATTACCGGATAGCATGCCTTATGTTTCGGCCGAAAAATCCGGCCGACTTTTGTTCTTCGCGTCCTATGGCGGCAACAAAATTGCATCATTGCCGGTGGGAGCTGATGGTCTGGTTAAAGATGGTGCCAAGCAGGTTGTCTTGACAGGGCGAAATGCCCACTCAATCGCCAGCGACAAAACCGGAAAATACGTTTTCGTGTCGAACCTCGGTTCCGATGTGGTTCTGCAATATACTCTGAATTCCGAAACCGGCCTGCTGGAACCCAACGCTCCGGCGAGCGTCTCAACAAAGGCAGGACAGGGTCCACGTCACATCGTGATCTCGCCAGACAACAAGTCGGTCTATATCGTCACTGAACTCAGCGGTGAAGTCATTCACTATGCGCTGGATGCCGCCAAGGGAACTTTGACGGAAAAAGACGTCGTGGCCGTTTTGGCACCAGATGCCGGCCTTGAAAAGGGCGTCGCGCCAGCCGCACCGGCTGCGTTCAATGTGCCACAGAAGCCAGCGGCGGCACCTGCAGCTGCCCCTGCCGTAGCGCCGCCAGCAAAGATTTGGGCTGCTGATATCGGCATCACGCCCGATGGAAAGTTCCTCTACGCGTCGGAGCGTTCAACCAGCACGATTGCAATCTTTGCGGTGGCTTCCGATACCGGTGCGCTGGCCCGTGTTGGCTTCGTTGAGACCGAAAAGCAGCCGCGTGGCTTTCGCATCGATCCGACAGGCCGGTTCCTGATCGCGTCTGGGGAGAAGTCGGAGCAGCTTTCCGTTTACGGTATTGACCAGAAAGATGGATCGCTGAAAAGGGTTGGTCGTTACCCAGTTGGCAAGGGCGCAAATTGGATCGAGATCGTCGATCTGCAATGACATAAAACGCAGCTAGTCTCATATTGAGACTAGCTGCCTTCACTGTTTAAAATCGCATACGAGTGATGAAAAGACACTGTCGGCTGACACATGTGTGTCTGATTGCCAAGGTGTGGTTGCCCGTGCCGCTTGCGGGATCCCATGAAAAAGCACTAAGGGTATGGAAATCGAAAGCGCAGACCTGAGGTCTTCACCGCTTCCGAACCTCCAGCACGTCGGAAAAGGCAAAGATGACACGCTCCGAATGGCGGGTGGGAGTGCTGTTTTCCAGAAGCGGAATTAGCGAAATTACGGAAACCGAGCACTTTCTTGGCACCGCACTTGCAATCGAGGAAGTCAACGCAGCGGGCGGCGTGCTTGGCAAGCCCATCGTTCCGATTGCCTATGATCCGGGCGGAGATCAAACCGCCTATCGCAATCTGGCACGGCGCCTTTTGGCGGACGACGACGTCAACATCATTTTCGGCGCGTCGATGTCGGCCAGCCGAAAGGCAGTGCTTCCCATAGTCGAGCGGCACAACGGACTGCTGTTTTATCCGTCGATGTACGAGGGCTTCGAATATTCGGAAAACGTAGTCTATACCGGCGCCACCCTCAATCAGAACACTTTCGCCCTCGCGGAATACCTTCTTCGCCACCACGGGCGCCGGATCTTCTTCGTTGGCGCGGATTATATTTATCCGCGCGAATCCAATCGGGTCATGCGGGATGTGGTAGAGGCCAAGGGCGGTGAAGTCGTCAGCGAGCGATATCTACCTCTTCATGCCGACGAACAGGTCTTGCGTTCGGTTATCTCTGATATCGTCCGTCTTCAGCCCGATGCCATCTTCTCGACCATCATCGGCCGGCCGGCGCAGCGGTTCTATCGCATGTATGCCGAGGCCGGGATCGATCGAACGCGGGTTCCGATTGCGAGCCTGACCATGGCCGAGAGCGAGATTCGCGCAATCGGAGCCGACGCCTGCACCGGCCATATCCTTTCGGCGACTTATTTCCAGACGGTCGAGAACGAGGCGAACGAGCGCTTCGTGGGGGCTTTCAAAGCCCGTTTCGGCGAGGAGTACACCACGAGCGTATGGTCGCAACCGGCCTATGCACAGGTTCACCTCTTCGCCCGCGCGCTTGCCCGTGCCGGCTCGCTCGAGACCCATCGCATTTCCGAAGAAATTCTCCTGGAAGATTTTCTTGCTCCGGAAGGTCGGATCAATTTCGACGCCGATACCCGTCATCTCTGGCTGCATCCCCGCATCGGTGTGGCACGCGCCGACGGCTTGTTCGACATTGCTTGGCAGGCGCCCGGACCCATCCGACCGGATCCCTACCTGACGGCCTCGCGGTTCGAAGACGTTTGGCTGGAGGCCTGAGATGGCGGGACCGAGCAGGATCGTTCAGGATCTGCGGCGCGCGCGCGTTCTAGTTGTCCATCCGCGCGACGAAGACGGAAACGTTCTGATCGCCCACCTCAAGCGCCTTGGCTGCGAGGTTCGGGCGACCTGGCCCCTTCCACCTTCGTTGCCTCCGGACGTCGACACCGTCTTCCTGCATGTCGAGGATATGCATGTCGAGCACGCGCTTGAGATCATCGATCTTCAGCAGACGGCGATCATCGCCATCGTCACGTATGAGAGCCCGACAGCACTTCAGGCGATCATCGATCTTAACGCCCACGGCGTGATCAGCAAGCCGTTGCGGCCGCTCGGCATCCTGACGCAATTTACGCTTGCACGTTATAGGCAGAGCTACGAGAAACGGCTCGCCGGCAAGGTTCAGAAACTCGAGGAAACATTGAAGGGTCGCCGGTTGGTCGACAAAGCCGTTTCGGCGCTACGGGTCATGAATGGTCTCGATGAGGAGGCGGCCTATAAGCTCTTGCGCGATCAGGCAACGTCGAAGCGCGTTCCGATGGCAACGGTCGCCGAATCGATCATTGCCGCACAAGAGACTATGAAAAGCCTCGGACTTTCCGTCGGCGCAAAAGTTCAACCTTAAGTAGGCGGAGCCAAATGCCCTGACAATGCCTGCTGAACCGGCTTGACGGTCCCGTCCTTTCGTGCAAGCCTAAGGGTAACGAGCAGGTTTGCTCAGCGGCAGGGCTGCCGCATTCACATCATGGCTATGTAGCCTCTGGTTCACGGATTGAATTCCGTGCCAGAGGTTTTTTGCGTTTGGAGACAAGATTGAGCGTCAAGGCCTCAACCACACGGACGGTAATCGTCGCAACCGTCCAATTCGAGCCGATCATCGGTGATCGCGCCGGTAATCTTGCGACCATTGATCGGCTGGTAAGGGCGGCAAAGACCAGGGGCGCGGAGATCGTCGTGCTGCCGGAACTGGCCGACAGCGGATATAACTTCCTTGATGGCGATGAGGTTGCGGCATTGGCCGGCGCGGTGCCCGATGGCCCGAGTGCCGAGACGTTCTGCCGCCTTGGCCGAGAACTTGCCCTTTACATCGTCAGCGGCATAGCCGAGCAGGATGGCGATCGGTTCTACAACAGTGCGCTTCTCTGCGGACCCCAGGGGTATATCGGCAAGTATCGCAAGCTTCATCTTTGGAATAACGAAAACCGTCTGTTCAGAAAAGGCGATCTCGGGCTGCCGGTATTCGATCTGCCCTTCGGCCGTATCGGCATCGCTATCTGCTACGACGGCTGGTTTCCGGAAACATTTCGTCGGTTGGCGCTGGCCGGCGCCGAACTGGTCTGCGTACCCACCAACTGGGTACCGATGGCCGGTGCGGAAAGCGCTGCCGAGCCGATGGCAAATATCCTCCACAAGGCGGCTGCCCACACCAACGGTCTTTACATTGCTTGCGCCGACCGGATCGGCATCGAGCGCGGTCAGTCCTTCATCGGCCGCAGCCTTATCGTCGGCCCGCAGGGCTGGCCCGTATCCGGTCCTGCAAGTGCAGACCGCGAGGAAATCCTCCTTGCGCCAGTCGATCTGTCGAGCGTGACGGAAACCCGCACACTCAACAGCTTCAATAATCTGCTCGGCGACCGCCGGGCCGATGTCTACGGGTAACAACAACCCACTTAAGAAAGGGGAACAAAATGCAAATGAAAACCATGATCCTTACACTCGCAACCTCCGCATTCGCCACCGCAGCTTTCGCCGAGGCTCCGATCAAGATCGGCGTGCCGGTGGGATTGTCTGGCGCAAACAGCGTGGTCGCGCCGTCTGTCGTCCAAGCCGCAGAGCTCGCCGTCGAAGAGATCAATGCCAAAGGCGGCGTGCTCGGGCGGCCTCTACAGCTGGAGATCGCGGACGACGCATCAGGGGCGGCCGGAGCGCAAAAGGCCTTCGATTCGCTGGTTTTCCATAAAGAGGTGAACGTCGTCATCTCCATGGAGACGAGTGCCGCGCGCAATGCTGGCCTGCCAATCATTTCCAAGGGCGACGTGGCGTACATCTACACGTCCTTCTATGAAGGCAAATCCTGCAATGCCAATCTTTTCGTCGATGCCTGGGTTCCAGAACAGCAGGTGCCGCCTGTCGTCGACAATTTCATCATCAAACAGGGCGCAAAGAAGTTCTTCCTGATCGGTTCGGATTATGCCTTCGGACGCGGCATGCTGTCCTTCGCCAAGGGCTATATCAAAAAAGCCGGCGCCCAGATTGTTGGCGAGGAATATCTGCCCATGGACGGCAGCGACTGGACGGCCATCATCTCCAAGGTCCGTTCCTCCGGCGCCGACGCCATCATCACCTCGACGGCCGGCGGCGCACCGAACGTGACCCTGACCAAGCAGTTGCGCTCCTCTGGCGTTACCCTGCCTTACGGCAATCTCGCGGTCGACGAAGGTACTGCCAAAAGCATGGGTGCCGACGCCAAGGACATCTTCCTCTCCGCATCCTACGTCACCGGAATCGACAGCCCGGAAAACAAGGCCTTCCTCTCGGCGATGGGAAAGAAGTTCGGCAAGGATTTGCGCACGCCGAACGATCTTTCCGTGCCGCAGTATGAAGCGATCTACCTTTACAAGGCAGCCGTCGAGAAGGCGGGCAGCACGGATACGGCGGGCGTGCTCAAAGCTCTTCCTGACGTATCCTTCACCGGTCCGCGCGGCAAGATCTCCATGAACAAGCAGCATCACGCCCCCCTGACGATGTATCTTGGCCAGGTAAAGGGCGACGGAAGCGTGGCCGTTGTCGATAGCTTCAAGGACGTCGATCCCGGCAATCAGTGCCCGAACCTCTGAAACCAGCGTGGCGGGGCAGGGCGCCCCGCCTCCATCATCGGAGTTCTAGAAATGACGCTCTTTCTCGATGTCGTCAGCACCGCGGCCATTCTCTTCATCGTTGCCGCCGGGCTGCTTGCGATCTTCGGCGTGCTGAAGATCATTAATTTCGCGCATGGCGCATGGCTGACCATTGGGGCCTACTGCGCTGTCGTCGTCAGCGGGTTCGGCCTCAATCCATGGCTTGCCATTCCCTTTGCCTTCCTGATCGGCGCGATCCTCGGTGGTGTGGCGGAACGGTTCATCGTGCGACCTCTCTATCGCCGGCCGCTCGATGCCATTCTTGCAACCTGGGGCCTTGGCATCGTCATCGGCCAGTTGATCACGCTCTGGTTTGGCCGCGACGTGCAGTTCACGCCGGCGCTGCTGCCCGGCACCTTCGATCTCTTTGGCGCCGGCTATTCGGCCTACCGTCTTTTCGCCATTGTCGCGGCCATCGCTCTGGGGCTCGGTTTCACCTTGCTGCTCGATGGAACACGGCTTGGTCTTTCCGCCCGGGCGGTCATCATGAATGAAACGCTGGCGCGGGGTCTCGGTATCGATACCGAAAAGGTGCGGCTCACGACCTTCATGATTGGCACCGGCCTTGCGGCCCTTGCCGGCGTGTTGCTCGCGCCGCTGACCAGCGTCGATCCCAATATGGGCGTCGCTTGGCTGACAGGCGCCTTCATGCTGGTGATGGTCGCAGGCTCTTCTTTCGGTGCGCTTGCTGTCGCCTGCCTCATCTTCGGGGCCGCCCAGGTGCTCGTCAGCATCTATTTCAGTCCAATCCTCGGCGGCATCACCGTAGCCGTCCTTTGCGCAATCACACTGCGCATACGTCCGAAGGGATTTGCCCGTGCGTGACAGACAAAAACTCCGGCTCGTCCTTCTTGTGGCGCTGGCGCTCACAGCTCTCCTGTTGATCGTCTTCGGACCGATGTTTCTCGGCCGCTTCAGCCTCAACGTCCTGACGCGTTCGATGATCTACGCGATGCTGGCGATCACCGTCGATTTGCTGTGGGGCTACACGGGTGTTCTCACCTTCGGACAGGCGGCATTCTTTGGCGTGGGCGCCTATGCCACCGCCATGGTCCTCACCCATATCGGCGCAAGCCCGGCGCTTTTCGTCGTTGCCCTTGTCGCTTCCGTGCTGGTTCCGCTCATGCTTGGGCTAGCGGTCGGCTGGCTGTCGTTCTATCACGGCTCGACACCGCTCTATGCCACCGTGATCTCGCTCGTGGTGCCGATCGTCGTCACGCAGCTCGTCTTTTCCGGCGGCACCTGGACCGGTTCCTCGGGTGGCCTCGTCGGTTACGAAACCCTCCCGCTCGGGCTTCCCGGCTATTTCCGCCTGTCGGGGGCGTGCCTGCTGGCCTTGGCCGTTCTTGCCATCGTCTTTGTCCGGTCGGACGCCGGCCGTCTGCTCGTCGCAATCCGCGACAACGAAGCCCGCGTGGCTTATCTCGGCATGAACCCCGCCCGGCTGAAGATCGTCCTGACGGGCGTTCTGGCTGGCGTATGCGGCCTGGCGGGCTTCCTCTTTGCCAATGCATCCGGTGTCGTCGCCCCTGAAAACACCGGCTTCGTATTCGGAACCGAGCTCGTCGTGTGGACGGCGCTCGGTGGCCGGGGAACGATTGTCGGACCCTTGTTCGGCGCAATCGGCATCGATTATCTGAGCGCCAGTCTTTCGGGCGATCTGCCCTTCCTGTGGCAACTGATCGTCGGTGCGCTCTTCGTTGCCATGATCATCCTCTTGCCGGGCGGCCTCGCCTCCCTGGTGACGCGATTCCTGAAGTCGGCGAACTCCAGCAGCACTCTGAAGTCCTTGCCGACGCGCATCGTCAAGGATGGTGCGTTGGCAAGCAAGAGCCTCCTGTCGATCCGCGGTCTCGGCAAGTCCTATGGCAGCTTCGCCGTCCTCAAGGGTATCGACCTTGAAATCGGCGCCGGAGAACTCGTCAGCCTGGTCGGCCCCAATGGCGCCGGCAAGACCACGCTGATGCGCTGTCTCTCGGACGGCACCCAGCAGATCGAAGGTCAAGTGGATATCATCGGCACGAATATTGCCGGTCGTGCACCTGAGCGGATCGTCGCCCTCGGTGTCGGCCGCAAATTCCAGGTTGCCAGCATCTTCGACAGCATGACCATCGGCGAATGCCTGAAGATGGCACGGTTCAGCCGCGAGAGACCCAACCCAATGCGGTCGCTTGGCGAGATCATGCTGCCGGCAGCGGCAGCCGAGATCCTGACGCTCACCGGCATGGCGGATATGCTGGACAAGCCGGTGTCGCGGCTGTCGCATGGTCAAAGGCAGGCTCTCGAACTGGCGATGGTCGCCGCTCTGGAACCGCGCATCATTCTTCTCGACGAGCCGACTGCGGGTCTTACCAAGACCGAGCGCATGACCATCGGGACCATTCTCAAGAAGCTGACGGACGAAATGGGTTTCGCCGCCATTCTGGTCGAACACGATCTGGATTTCGTGCGCGACATATCGAGCCGCATCGTGGTTCTCCATCAGGGCAAGCTCGTGCTCGACGGCACGGTGAATGACGTGGTCAACTCCGAAACGGTTCGCACCATCTACGCAGGAGGCGTCCATGGCTGATACGTTCAAACTCAAGCTCAGCGGCGTGTCGAGCGGATATGGCGCAGTCGATGTGGTCAATGGCGTGTCGCTCGCCATCCGGCCGGGCGAGATCTTCGCGCTCATGGGCAAGAACGGCATGGGCAAGACAACACTGTTGAAGACGATCCTTGGCTTCCTGCGTGGCAAAGGCACGATCGAGGTCGACGGTGCCGTCATCGCCGACAGAAAACCCGCGGAGCTGATCTCTTCTGGAATCGGCTATGCCCCTCAGGAATTGCCGTTGTTTCAGGATCTCTCGATCCGCGACAATCTGCGCCTCGCGCTCAAGGGCGATCGGGATCTGGCATCCGCACTGGAACGGGTCTACGGTTATTTCCCTTTCCTGAAGGACCGGCTGGCACAGAAGGCCGGCACGCTATCGGGCGGGGAGCAGAAAATGCTGATCCTCGCGCGAGCGCTGATGCTGCGGCCAAAATTGCTGCTGATCGACGAAATCTCCGAAGGCCTGCAGCCCTCCGTCGTTCAGAATATCGCCAAAGCATTGAGGGACGAACGGGAAAAGCGCGGCACGACCATTCTGCTCGTCGAACAGAACCTGGATTTCGCCCTTTCGGTGGCCGACCGCTGGGCCATTCTCAAACTCGGGGCGATCGAAGACGAAAGCCCCAATGGGCCAGATAGCCGCAGCCGTGTGCTGCAACATCTGAAGATCTAGGGAGCCGGGGCGAGTGCGAGACCCATGGAACGCTTTCATGCCCTATCCGGATGCGGATGTCGGGCACGCGGCCATCGGTCCGCTTTCCGGCCTTCGACTGGCCGTCAAGGACCTTTTCGACGTTGCCGGCTATCCGACCGCGGCCGGCAATGCCGCGGTGCTCGCTGCCTCCGGCATCAAGACATCGACGGCGCCTTTGGTCCAGACGCTGCTCGATACCGGCGCCTGCTTCGTCGGCAAAACCAATACGGATGAGCTCGCCTATTCCCTGATCGGCGGCAACATCCATTTCGGTATGCCGATCAATCCGCGCGATCCCGACCTCATTCCCGGCGGCTCGTCGTCGGGCTCAGCCGTCGCGGTTGCCGCTGGCCTCGCGGATGTCGGGCTTGGAACAGACACGTCCGGTTCCATCCGGTTGCCGGCCGCCGTCAACGGCCTTATCGGCTGGCGGCCAACACATGGAGGCCTGAACAACAGGGCGCTGCGTCCGTTGGCGCCAAACTTTGATGTGCCGGGCTTCATGACGAGAAGCCTGGAACCAATGGCCGCGGTGATGAGCGCCGTCGGCATGCACGCGGCAAGTGACCGACCACAATCTATTCTTATTCCCGAGGATATCTTCGCAACCATTGACGACGCGGTCGCCGACCAGATGATTGCCAGCCTTCGATCAGCTGGCATACCTGTTCGCGAAGTCGGCCCGATCAGTTGGTTGAACTTGGATGAGCTTGCTTGGGCGTTCACGACCATCCTCCAAAGAGAAGCCTGGGAAAGCAACAGATCGCTTCTCGAGCGAAGCCTGCATGCTATCGCGCCCGACATTGCTGCGCGGCTCCTGTCAGGATCACGGCTGAGCGAGGAGGAGGTGCTCGAGGCGCGTCGGATTCGAGAGCAATTTTCCAAGGAGATTGATCGACTTTTTGGCGAGGATGTCCTCGTCGCTCTTCCGACATTGGCCGCGAAACCGCCAAGGCGCGACGCCGCACCGCGATGTCTCGCAGCGTTTCGCTCCGCCTGCATCAAACTTCTGTGTCTCTCCGGACTTAGCGGTTGCCCGCAATTGGCACTTCCTATTGCCCGACCCGGCGGGAACATCTCATTATCATTGCTTGGCAAAAGGGGCGCGGACAGGATGCTACTGGATGTGGCGAAGCTACTGCGTGTTGAGTGACTTGCGGGTCTTTGGTTCGAATCCGATCAAGGCGATCGTGTCGCTGCCCGCGCAGGTGATGCCGGGACCTTAGGCCCGCTCAACCTGCTTCTCGACCTGACCGGATTGATATGCCCGATCCGCCGCCAGCAGTTTCTGCGAGGCTTCCGTTATGGCGGAGAGCACCTTGGCATCGGTGATATTCTCCAGGAACGGCAGCATCGGGCCGGTATCCGCAATGCCGGCGGTCGCGACCGCTTCATGCAGGACGCGGAGCGGCGATATGCCGTCGCGCAGGTCTTCCAGCCCCATGAAGAAGGCCCGCAGCCGTTCCGCCTCGGCGACGTTGCCGGCCTTCAGTGCTTTCAGGATACCGGTGGACATGGCGGGTGCGACGCAGACGGAGCCGGACGTGAAGCCCTGCAGACCGAAATCCATCAGGTGGCTGATCGCCGGCCGCTCGCCGATGCCGGAGATGATGATCTTGCGATCGACCTTCTGGACGAGTTCGGAGAGGTAGGCATCTTCCTTCGGGTTCTGCCGGACGACTGCGTATTTGATCGTGCAGATCGCCCCATCCGCAACGACGGCCGCGAGATCGGCCGCCGAAATGTAGTCGAGCGACTTCACATAGGCGATGATCGGTCGCCCGTAGGCGTCGGCGATACGGCGAAGGCCGGTTGCGACGCCGGCCGAAGTCACCGGGAAATTCAGGGGCAGGACCATCGCCGTCGGCAGGTCGTGGTCCTTGAGAATTGCGATCTGGTCCAGCGACTTGCCGTAGTCCGGACCGACCGAAGGGATAAGCCAGGTGCCGGAGGGGGCGATCTCCTTCAGCATGTCGACCATCTCCGCAAATTCGCGGACGGAGATGTTGTAGAGGTTGGCGTTGCCGCCATAAAGCGCTGTCGTCACGCCGCCTTGCGCCAGATGCGCCAGAATCTGGCGGTTGCCTTCGCGGTCGAGCGTGTAGTCGGCCTTGCGTGCCAGGGGCGGCACGGAGAGGACCGATTTCGCAAGCATTTCGGGTGTCACGGAAAAATTGGGCATGGCTTCAGGCTCCCGGTTCAGGGGTGAGTGGAAAAGCATTGAGGAACGGTCTTGCCCAGCGTCCAGGCGCCGGGCGCCCGTTGGAATCAGGTCGAGCTCATGACCTCGACCGGGCGCATTTCCTGCTTGCCGTAAGCGCGGCTGGCGGAAAGAAGCCGTTGGGAATAGGGATGCTGGACATGGCCCGAGCGAATCTGCTCGATGCCGGTTTCCTCGACGATCTCGCCGCCGTTCATGATCGCGACGCGGCTGCAGAGATGCGCGATGACGGCCATGTCGTGGCTCACCAGCAGGTAGGTCAGCCCGCGTTCCTTCTGCAGATCGGCGAGCAGGTTGAGGATTTCCGCCTGCACGGAAACGTCGAGTGCCGAGGTCGGCTCGTCGAGCAGCAGAACAGGCGGGTCGAGGATCAACGCGCGGGCGATCGCGACGCGCTGCCGCTGGCCGCCGGAAAGTTGATGCGGGAACCGATAGCCGAGGCCGGGATCGAGACCGACTGCTTTCAGCACGTCGGAAACAGCGTTTTCCTTGATCGGCAGGTTCTGATTGCGCAGTGGTTCGATCAACTGCGAACGAACCGTCTTGCGCGGATGCAGCGAGCCGTAGGGGTCCTGGAAGACCATCTGGACGTCGCGGAAGAAGGCTTTGCTCCGCTCCGGCTCCAGCGGCTTGCCATCCAGCGAAATCCGTCCGCCGTAATTGCGGTTGAGGCCGGAAATCGCCCGGAGCACGGTGGATTTGCCGCAGCCGGATTCGCCGACGAGGCCGAAGGATTTCCCGCGTTCGACGGTGAAGCTGATACCCTTCACAACGAGCGGCGTGCGCGGGCCAAACCGGACGGTGAGGTTTTCGACGTCGATCATGACGGCACTCCGATCGTGGGTTGCGTCAGCCAGGACGGATCGCGCGTCAGCGTCGGCAGGCGTGCCGGCGGGTTTTCAATGGACGGCAGCGAGGCGAGCAGCCCTTGGGTATAGGGGTGCTGGGCATTGTCGAGTTCGGACGCCTTTAGCACTTCGACGACGCGTCCCGCATACATGATCAGCACCCGGTCGCAGAATTTACGGATCAGGTTCAAATCGTGGCTGATGAAGATCAGGCCGAGGTTGCGCCGGGCGATCAGTTCGTCGAGCAGCGCCAGAACGTCGAGCCGCACGGTCACGTCGAGCGCCGACGTGGGTTCGTCGGCGATCAGCACTTCCGGCTCGGCGATCAGCATCATGGCGATCATGATGCGCTGACCCATGCCGCCTGAGACTTCGTGCGGATAGAGCCGGAAGACGCGCTGCGGATCGCGGATCTTTACCGCTTCCAGCATTTCCAGCACCTTCTTCTCAGCGGCCTTCCTGCCGGCTTTCGGATAGTGCAGCCGATAGGTCTCGGCGATCTGCTCGCCGACGCGCATGACCGGGTTTAGCGAATATTTCGGGTCCTGCAGGATGAGGCCGATCTGCTTGCCGCGGATATCCATCATCTGCTTTTCACTGGCGGCCAGAATATCGGTGCCCTTGAACGTCATCCGGTCGGCGGTGACCGTTGCGGTCGGCGGCAGGAGCCGCATGATGGCCCGGCCGACGGTCGATTTGCCGGAGCCCGATTCGCCGACGATGCCGAGCTTTTCGCGGCCGAGTTCGAAGCTCACGCCGCGCACGGCTTTCACGAAGCCGTGGGCGAAGGAGATTTCCATATTTCTGACATCGATGAGCGGTTGGGTCATTCGCCACCTCTTGGGTCGAGTACGTCGCGCAGGGCATCGCCGACGAGATTGAAGGCAAGACTGACGACCGCGATTGCAATGCCGGGCGCGGCGATAACCCAGGGGCTGTCGAGCATGAACTCGCGGCCGGTGGCGGCCATCGCGCCCCATTCCGGCCATGGCGGCTGGGCGCCAAGGCCGAGGAAGCCGAGGCCGGCGGCGGTCAGGATAATGCCGGCCATGTTGAGCGTCACGCGGACGATGACCGAGGGTACGCACATCGGCAGGATATGGCGCATGATCACGGCGGTCGAGGATGCGCCTTGCAGCCGCACCGCGGCGATATAGTCCATTTGCCTGAGGCTCAGCGTTTCGGCGCGGGCGAGGCGGGCGATGGGCGGCCAGGCAGTCAGCGAGATCGCGATAATTGCGTTGGTGATGCCGGGACCGAGAGCTGCCGCAAAGCCGAGCGCCAATACGAGACCGGGGAAGGAGAGGAAGATATCCGTGATGCGCATCAGCACCTCATCGACAATGCCGCCGAAATAACCGGAGCAGGTGCCGATCAAGAGCCCGATCGGTGCGACGATGATCGTCACGAGGATGATGATGTCGAGCGTCGTGCGTGCGCCGTAAATGATGCGGGCGAAGACGTCGCGACCGAAATTGTCGGTTCCGAGAATGTGGTCCCAAGAGGGGGGCGACAGGCGGATCGCCATGTTCTGAGCGATCGGATCGTATTGCGTCAGAAGCGGGGCGGCGGCGGCGGTTATGATGAGGATCAGGATAACCACCAGGCCGACGACGCCGAGCGGATGTTCACGGAATTTCAGCCAGCCCTGGTAGAATTGCTGCACAGACGCATGCAGCGTACCCTTGGGTTCAGGGGCGAGAAGCCAGCCGCGAATGCCGGGAGGCGTGGGGCGAGATTGGGAAATGGGTATCGCCATATCTATCACCGTGTTCTCGGGTCGAGGATGCGGTAGAGCACATCCGACGTGATGTTGATGATCAGGAAGACGATCCCGATGGTGAGAACCGCGCCCATGACGACATTCATGTCGTTCATCTGCAGGCCGCGGGTCAGATACTGGCCGAGCCCCGGCCAGGCGAAGACGGTCTCGATCAGCACCGCGCCTTCAAGCAGGCCGCCGAGCGTCAGCGCTATGATGGTCAGGAGTTGGACGCGGATGTTGCGGAAGGCATGGCGCCAGATCACCTGGCGGGAGGCCAGCCCCTTGGCGCGCGCCGTGATGATATATTCCTGGCTGAGTTGCTCCAGCATGAAGCTGCGCGACATGCGGCTGATATAGGCGACGGAATAATAACCGAGGATCGAGCCGGGCAGGATGATGTGGCCGAGCGCATTCTGGAAGACGTCCCAATTGGCTTCCATGGCGGAATCGAGCAGCAGGAAGCCTGTCACCGGCGTGACGATGCCTTCGTAATAGACATCGACGCGCCCCGATGCGCCGACCCATTGCAGCTTGGCATAGAAGATGAAGAGCGCCATCAGACCCATCCAGAAGGTCGGGATCGAATGGCCTGCAAGACCGACGATACGGGCGACATGGTCGATCGGCTTGCCGCGATGAACCGCAGCCGTGATGCCGAGTGGCACGCCAACGATCGTGCCGACGATCATCGCCACCAGGGTCAGTTCGATCGTCGCCGGAAAGATCGACAGCAGGTCGGTGACGATGGGCTGGCCGGTGATCGCGGAGACGCCGAGATCGCCGGTCAGCACTCTCTTCACATAGCTCAGGAACTGGATGTAGACGGGCTGGTCGAGGCCGAGTTGCTTGAAAACCCGGTCATAGACTTCCTTGCTGACCTCGGGTCCGGTGATCGCCAGAACCGGATCGGCCGGCAGCAGGCGCCCCATCGAGAAGGTCAGGAAGAGCAGCCCCAGCAGCGTCGTCACCACAGCGACGACGCGACCGATGAAGCGACGGACGGCAAGCTTGATGCCATCATCCGGCATGTCATCGACCGGGCCATCGGTGGCGGGACCAGTCGCGGTCGGTACGGGCGAGTTGTCTCGTGTCGTCATGTCCACGCTGGCCACGTCAATCCTACTCCTTGGTTTTCGTCACGTCGTGCCAACGGGTCGACCAGGTCGTATGCCCCTGATAACCCTTGACATTGGCGCGCATGACATAGGGGTCGGTGCGCTGGAAGAACACGATCAGCGGCGGGTTCATGCCCTTGTAGATCTCATCGATCTTCTTGAACATTTCCGTGCGCTTGGCCGTATCGCGTTCCTTCATCGACTGATCGACAAGGGTGTTCAGCTCCGGAACCTGCATGGCGGTGCGCCACAGGTAATAGCTGCCGAGACGGGCTTCGTCGCGATTGTCCGGGTTGTAGGCATATTGGGTGGCGACCGCGAACGGATCGGGCAGGCGGGCACCAGAATTGCCGAGCAGGATTTCGTATTTGCGCTCGCGGAAGGCTGGTGTGTATTCGCCGGGCACAAGGTTAAGGTCGAAGCCGGCCGCACGGGCGCTTGCCTGCAGGGCTTCGGTGAACGGCAATGTTGCGGCACCCGATGGGTTCAGCACCTTCTTGAGGCCATTCGGATATCCGGCCTGCGCCAGCAAGGCCTTGGCCTTGGCCGGGTCGTAGTCATAACGGGATGTATTGTCGGCCGGCGCACCGATCATGCCCTTCGGCACGACGGACTGCCACGGAAAGCCGGTATAGCGCATGATATTGCCGGAGATCGCCTTCCAGTCGAAAGCATGCTGGAATGCTTGGCGGACCAGGGGCTTCTGCAGATCGGGGTCTTTCTGGTTCAGTGCGATATAATAGAAGCCGAGACCTGGCACGTTGTCGATCACCATCTTCTTGTCGTTCGCCAGCGCATCCAGGTCGCCGCTTGCGAGATACTGGCCGACATCCACGTCGCCGGCCTGCAGCTGAAGGCGCAGGTTGCCGGATTCGGGGATATGCCGGGTGATGACGCGGGCCATGGCCGGGACACCGCCCCAGTATTTCTTGTTGGCTTCGAAGACGGCGATGTCGTTCGGACGCCATTGCGAAAGCGTGAAAGGACCGCTGCCGGCCGAGTTGGCGGCAAGCCAGGCGGCGCCGAAATCGCCGTTCGCCTCATGCGACATGGCGGTCTTCTTGTCGATGATGCCAAGCGAGGAGCTGGCGAGCGAATAAAGCACGAGATCGGTGCTGACCTGGATCGGCAGCTCGATTTCCAGCGTCTGCGCATCCTTGGCCCGCACCAGCTTTTCGACATTGTCGGCCGTAAAGCCCCAGAGCGCGATATCGGTCGAGCCGACCTGACCACGCTTGATGACGCGCTGGATCGACCAGGCGGCATCTTCGGCGGTCACCGGATTGCCGCTCTGGAATGTAGCGTCGCTGCGCAGCGTGATTGTGATCAGCTTGCCGTCGGCCGAGGCGCTCCACTTGGTCGCGAGCATCGGCTGCAGCTTTTGCAGGTCGTTCTGCGGCAGCCGGACGAGGTTGTCGTAGATATTGGAAATCAGCTCCGAAACCGTGCGGGCATTGTTGTCTGCAGGGTCCAGAGTGCGGATGCCGGTCAGGTTCGTGCCGATCACCAGCATGTTCGGCGGCGATGCGGCGAGCGCTGCGCCCTGCGGGACCGTCAGCGCTGCAGCAACTAGAAATGTCGCCGCCATAAGATGTTTCATCATGTTCAACCTCCCAATTGAAATCTTCGAGCTCTTCAGTTCGTTCTGCTTGCCGTCTTCCGTCTCACGGATAACCGAACGCGCCGTCCGGCTTGACCGGCAGCTTGCGTTCCCAATGCACGTAGCCATCCTTTGCCAGCACCTGTTCGTCGATCTCGACGCCCCAGCCGGGACGGTCGGGGCGGAGCTGCAGGTATCCGTCCTCCGGCAGGTAGGGGTCCTTGACGTAGGGCGCGTCGAGCGGCAGTCGGTATTCGAGGATCTTGAAGTTCGGGGTCGCTGCGGAGAAATGCAGGTTGACGGCGGTCGCTAGCGGTCCCATCGGGTTATGCGGTGCGATCGGCACATAATGCGCTTCCGCAATCGCCGCGATCTTGCGCATTTCGAGAAGCCCGCCGACGACGCAGATATCGGGCTGGGCGATATCGCAGCCACGTGCCGAGAGAAGGTTCAGGAATTCGTAGCGGTTATAGAGGCTTTCGCCGGTAGCCAGCGGGCAGTTAAGCTTCGCCTTCATCTCTGCCCAGGCAGGGATGTGCTCCGGTCGGATCGGTTCCTCGAAGAACATCGGATCGTAAGGGGCCAGAGCATTGCCGAGCTGGATTGCCTGCCAGGGATCGTAGATCTTGGCATGTGCATCGAAAGCGAAGTCGTAATGGGATGGCGCCCGCTCGCGGATGGTGCAGAAGAATTCCGCACCCGTTCGGATCACCTCGCCCCAGCGCTCCTTGTGAAAATCGACGCGATAGGGATGCATCTTGAATGCCGCGAGGCCGTACTTCTCGTTATGACCGGCGATCACATCGAGGAAGCCCTCGGCATCCTTGTAATTATGCACGCCGAGATAGACGCGCACCTTGTCGCGGACCGCGCCGCCGATCAGCTGGTAGACCGGCAGATCCACCGCCTTGGCGGAAATATCCCAGAGGCAATGGTCTATCGCCGAAAACGCCGCCAGATGCATCGCGCCGCCCGGAAAGCGCGCCTGCTGCTGCATCTTCAGCATCAGGAATTCGATCCGTCGCGGGTCCTCGCCTTTGATCTGTTCGTAGAAATATTCGAGGATGTGCGGCAGTGCCTTGTCGGGACCGTGGTTGTAGCACTCGCCCCAGCCGGTGATGCCTTCGTCCGTGTCGATTGCCACGATCACACGGGGGCGCTTGTCGTCGTGGCTCATAAAGCTTCGAAGGCCGGTAATGCGCATGGTCGCAATGTTCCTCTGTCGAAAAAGGCATGAATGAGCCAACCGACGCGCTGGCGTGCCGGGCTTGAAGAAATGTACTGTCGACCGATGCCTGACGCGGGCAAAAACTCCCTGTTGCCGAAGCTTCGCGGCTTACGGCCCAGGGTGCGACAGAAATGGCGTTGAAGTTTGGTTTTGCGACCTTAGCTGTGTTTCTCGCGCCAGCAATGATCGTCGATTCGCGCCGTGTGCTGCATCTGAATATCTCCTCCCTGAGATGACCGAATGCACTTCGACAATTTCGAATACGCTAACACGGTCACCTAAGTTGTCAACTCTCATCTCAAATTTTGTAAAAAAAGCTCCAAAAGAAGTAATTTTTGATGACATCTTTGAAATTGTGCCTATCGATAGATATGCAGGCTCAAGCCATGGTCGCGACTGCCATATCGCGCGCCGGGAGGGCCGCGGGGACGAGAGATTTGGGAGCTAAGGGGGTGTTGAATGGCGGAACTGCAATTGACGCCGCCGCGCAAGGAGAGGCTGGCCGACAAACTATACGGCCAGATCCTCGAGCAGATTCTGAATGGCGCCTTCAAGGAAGGCGATCGGCTGCCGGCGGAAAACGATATCTGCTCTGCTTTTTCCGTATCGCGCCCGGTGGTTCGCCAGGCCTTGATCCGGTTGCAGGCTGATGGCCTTGTCTATTCGCGGCGCGGTTCTGGCACATTCGTGCGCGCCGTGCCGCCCTCGGCCATCACCCGCTTCGTGCTGCCGTCCAATGTCGCGGGTTATCTGAAGTCCTTCGAGGTTCGTTTCGCGCTAGAGGCTGCGGCAGCGTCGCTGGCGGCGGAGCGCCGCTCCAGCCAGAACCTTCACAATCTCGACCAAGCCAACGAGCTGCTGCGCGAAAAAATCATGAACGGCCAGTCTCCCAGCGAGGCGGATTTCAATTTTCACCGCGAGGTCGCCGTCGCGAGCGGCAACGACCTGTTCGTATCGCTCTTCGAACACCTGCGCGGAGAGATCAGCGGCTCTATGGGCGTGGCGCTCAACCTGACGAAACTGGGCTCGGACGAGCGACGTATCGCCGTGCTGCGCGAGCACCAGCAGATCGTCGAAGCGATTCGGGCGAGAAACGGGGAGCACGCGGCGCTCTATATGCGCTACCATCTGGTGCGTGCCCGTGAGCGGATTACTGACGCGCAACGAGATCCCTGACGAGGGCGATATGTTGCCACGACGGCGGCATTGTTGCGGTAGGACGCGTTTTCTTGGAGCAAACTCGTTGCCGGCCCGTGTCCACACAAGACAAGGGCTGGCTTTGACGGTTCCAATGGCGGCAACAGGTCGGCACCGTCAAACTTGAACAAGCCATATCCTGATCGGCCGATGCCGTTCATCGATGCTGGCTGTCGTCGTTTCAACCCCGAGAGTGCGTTCCGTCACAGGAGATAAGGACCGTGCAGTTCTTGAGGGGCCTGAGGGGCGCCTCCAGGAGGTGGTTTCGCTCCACCACCCTGTCAAATTCGCGCCGCAGGGAAGGCTTCGCAAGACGGGCATGGCCGGATGACCGCCATCCGGCCATGCGCGAGAAGGTGATGTTTCGAAAGATGGTACTAACGGGGAAGGACCGGAGCGTCGGTAAGGACCAGTCCGCCGGAAAACCTTGCGTCGCCCTCGAACTTTCGCGCCAGGCTTTTCGTTGGAAGATTATGCGGCAAAATCATTCGGCGTCTACCAAGACCCGAAGCAGTATGACGAGGTCATCTGGCGTTTTGCTCCATACGCCGCAGCAAGGGCTGCCGAATGTTGCCAGTATCCCTACCTATCGCGTTCAGGTGCCGGCGGTGATATTTGCCCCACCTGAGCGCCGATAGACAGAATGAACATATCAAGTGCTGCGGACATTGCCGCCTCGGCGGGGCGTTCAATCCGCCACTCCGGGAAATGCCCATCGATCCACATTCTCGCCACGCCATATATAAATGCTCGCGAGGAGAAGATCAGATCCTCGCTGCTGATGCCGTCACGAAGCAGACCGAGCCTTCGAGCATCGTCGATCAACTGGACCATGATCAAGCGAATAGCTTCATTTTCCGCGACGAGCTTCTCAGAACCGTGGAAGTCGATCAGCGTGCGCGAACTTATCACCTGAAAATGTGTGGGATTGGCCAAGACCCAGTTGAGATAGCCTTGGCCGACTGCGCGCAACGCAGCAATCGGATCGTCGTCGCCTGCTCTTTGCAATTCCGCAGACACAGCTTCGGTCAGGCGGCTCATTGCCTGTTCGGCAACAGCCGTCAACAATGCCGTCTTGCTGCTGAAATGCCGGAATGGTGCGCCGGGCGAAACTCCGGCGCGTTTGGCCACTTCACGCACAGACAGCGATTCCACGCCCTTGTCCTCGATGAGTACGATGGCAGCCTCAAGGAGAGCTTCGATCAGGTTTCCATGGTGGTAGTTAGCGCGAGCTGGCAGTGATTTTGGCGTCATTTTGCGACGATAGCCGATCCGTCCCTCGAATGTAATCACTGATTATAATTGCCCTTGCAAAACGCCTTCCTTTAAAGTAATCAGTGTTTACATAAACGGGAGGCCTACATGTCTGCGAAGGAAAATTCAGTCTGGAAGGGTTGGCAACTTACGGCTCTCATCTCGCTGTCGTTGCTGATCATGGCGGCGGTCGCCGCCGTGATGAGCCCGTCATCTGTCGAGGCGGCGCGTCTGGTGATCCGGCTGACGGCCCGCACGTCGCTGGTGCTCTTCGCGCTGGCTTTCACGGCGTCAAGCCTGGAGCGCCTTTTCCCGTCTCCTGCAACGCGGTGGCTGCGACAGAACCGTCGTTACCTCGGCGTGTCGTTCGCCGTGTCCCATGCGATCCATGCCGCGGCGCTGTTCGCTCTCGCCAGGCTTGACCCAACGCTCTTCCTGCAATTGACGAACATTGGTAGCTACATTGGCGGTGGTATCGCCTATGCCTTCATCATCCTGATGACGCTCACCTCGTTTGACCGAACGGCCGCCTTTATTGGACCGGTAACTTGGTATTGGCTCCACACTTTGGGCGCTTGGTACATCTGGGTGTCGTTCTTGCTGAACTTCGGAAAACGCGCCGCGGTGAATTCGATGTACTGGCCCGCAATGGTCGTTATCGGATTGATGCTGGTTGTCCGGCTTGTCGCAATTCTACGCCGCCATCGCATGGCTTGACGTTAGGGGAAGCAGAGGTCGCTGATGAAACGATGGGGTCTCATGGTCTCCTGCGGATTGTCGTCCCAGTGGTGCAACGACAGTTGCTCTTCCGATGCGATCTTGCAGCCGCCGGCGATCCCGGCGGATCTCCTCCACCCAGCCGACGACCTTGCTCTATCTCGGCCAGATCTACACGCCGCTTGTGCTGGCCTGCATCGTCGCCTGGCTCCGACTGGAAAAGGGTGACCATTTGGTTGCCGGCATCATGATCGGTTTGTTGATCTCGATGAAACCGAATTTTTCGGTCTGGCCCGTGCTGCTTTTTCTCGCGGGCCACCGCATGCCGAGCGTCGTGACGATTGCAACGGCCGTCGTCATAGCCGCGGTCCCTTTAGTCATCTTCGGGCCCGGAATCTACCTGGATTGGCTGCATTTGGTGGCGACGGACGGCGGGCGGGCGGTGTTCTTGACGAACGCTTCGTTTGCAGGACTTGCAGCACGGGCGGGCCTCCCGGCCGTGGGCACCGCTCTTGCTGTCGCATTGTTGCTTTCGCTGGCAGCGTGGGCTTTTTTCCGCCGGCCGCCAGTGATCGTCGTCAGCGGATTTGCGCTCTTGGCGTCCCTCCAGGCGTCGCCGCTTGGCTGGATCCACTATACGCTCTTCCTCCTTCCGGTGTTTTTGCATCATTGGCAGCGGCCTTGGACATGGCTGTCGGCCGCACCTCTGGTGATACCGGTCCCAGTCATACTCGGTTACTTCGGTGCTCCCCGCCTAGCGCAATTAGGGGTCGGCTCGGTCTACGCCTGGGCCCTCGTCCTGCTCCTCATCGGTCTGATCGCTGCTGAGCGAGAGAGGCAGTCTGCTGCTCATGTTTTCCTGCGGTAGATTCGCCAGTTCGTTGTCTCCCGTACCTTATCGAAATGGCGGGCGATATAGTGAGCAAAAACGTCGCGCATGCCATTCGCCGTCCAGATCTCGATTGGCCATTTGGGATCGAGGATCAGGTCGACATCTGCAAACATCTCCTCCGCGGGTGGATGGTAGTCGGGACCGAGCGTCCGTCCCCAGTGATACCAGGCGCTATCGCCCACGGGCGGCCGGAGCGCCAGGCCGGCCGAGAGCGGATTGACGAAGTCCAACACGGCGACAGTCGCTTGGCGAGCGCCCAACTGGGACAGCACGTCCGCGGCCTCGACCAGAGTTTGATTATACTGCACAAAATAGTCGTACTGACCAACACTCCATGTCTCGACAAGCCGAACTCTCGAAAATGCCGGCAGCGGCATAGGCTCGCCCCGCCCGGCAATGGCGTAACGGGCATGAATGGCAACAGCCGCGGCATTGCTTATCGCCGCCGGCACAAGCAGAAATGCCAACAGTAGCGCCAAGACAAAGCGAGCCTTCCGGTGCAGTCGAGCGAGCTCGGCCTTCAGAAGATATTGCGTGATTACAGCTGCGCTCGGAACCAGCGTCAGGATGCCCCCGCGTTGAAAGTTCTGTTCAATGAGCAGCACACCGGTTACGCCGCAAAAAACTACAAAAAAAAGATGCCGGTAGCTGGGTGCGAGGATAAGAAAGATGCCAGCGACAAGTACGTAAGCAGCCAAGTCGGCGAGATTGTTCAGAAAGACGTGCCCCAGAGCGCCGAGTGTCGGGAGCCCGCCGCTGTTCTCGCCTGCAAGGCGCAGATCCGCGAGATAGTTGAGGCTGCCGCCCCAGAGAAGATCGATTGCAACGACGCTGCTCGCGATCATCCCAAGCGCCAGCGCCGCCCACCCGATTTGGCGTCGGTCGGTTGCCAGGAAGACCAAAAATGCGAGCTCTACAACGCCATAGGTGATCTTTGTGTAGAGCATGAGCAATACGAGGAAGCTTGCACAGGCGGCGTCTACGACCTTGCTCCCAGCGCTGGATAGGCGGGGCAGATACATGACCAAAAGAAGACCGAGCGAGGCCCAGCCCAGCCGATTGTAGAACATCGCAAATGTGAGATCGCCGATCCGTTCTCCCGGATTGGCAGGAGCCGCGACGAGCAAAAGCAAAAATGCTGCCAAGGGCAAGCCGAGCGCCTTGTGCATACGGCTGCCGAGAATTGCCGCGGCAACGGCCG
Organism: Neorhizobium tomejilense; assembly: GCF_964254135.1. NCBI lineage: Bacteria > Pseudomonadati > Pseudomonadota > Alphaproteobacteria > Hyphomicrobiales > Rhizobiaceae > Neorhizobium > Neorhizobium tomejilense. Next base: position 1,253,723 of record NZ_CAXUSO020000002.1, on the reverse strand, counting down.
CGAACAGGGGGATAACTATAGCCATGCCCACTGGCATCGCGCCGCCCATACTTCCCGAAAGGCCATAGCCGGCAGCGGGAATATAGAAGGTGAGTGCTCCAAGCGAGGTGTGGAAATCGACGTTCGGAACTTGTCCCGACCAGATGCGATGCGCACCGTCGAGAAAGACGAAGAGATCGTTGACGTATTTGCTGGTGATCGTCTGGCTGGGCAGAGCGAGAAGAGCTGAAAGCACCAGAGCAAACGACACGACGGTGGCCCACCAGATGTATTGGCGGCCAGCCCGTGGCGATGCGCCTTCCTGCTCCGGCATCGACCTCACTGCCTGCGTCACCGCGCCTCGCTTTCCAACCCGGCCTGCGGTCGCTGGTAAATCGTCCATTCCGGCGTTTTCTGCACCATGTCGAAATTCTTCGAAATGAACGGGCCATACAGCTCCTGTAACGGCAGGCTGTTGATGCCAGCCTGCGGCACCATCACAATCTTCACGTCGGCGAACAGTGCTTCCGGTGGGATATAGGCCTTCTCATTGATGTTGCGGTTCCAGTGGAACCACGCAGTGTCACCTGTGGGAGGGCGTATCCCGAGCCCTGCGGAAAAGGGGTTGACGAAATCGAGCACGAATACCCGCTCCAGCGGGATCGGCAGGGCCTGTAGTAGGGCCGTTCCGCTTTCGATACTATCGAGGTAGCGCTGAATGAAATCAGGCTCCCCACCGGGCGGATCGACTTCCCGGACGTCCTCAAATAGCGGAGGGCCAAGGGGCTTGCCCACGTTCTCCGCCGCAAGTGCCGTGTGGAGAGCGATCGCCTCAGCGTGGTGGACGATGGGCGGCAAGAGAAAGAAGATTAGAAGCAGCGGCAGTGCAGCGACAAGACGAGCAGGCCTTTCGATTTGCGCGCTTGGGTCGACAGATTGAAAGCGCCGTGCCTTTTCCGCCAGCACTGCCGCGCCGCAATAGAGGGTGATGATACCCCAGCTGTGGGCGTTCTGGTTGATGATTGCCAATCCTGCACCCACGCAGAAGCCACTGTAGAGCAGGTCTCGAAGGCTGCGGATGCGCCAGAAGGCGATCAGCGCAAAGATCGTGAAAACCACCAGATCCGAGAAATTCTCACGGACATTTTTCAGTATGCTGCGGACGTCATGATCACCGCTGACCCGTGCGGCGGCCCGCAGATCCTCTATGTGCTGAAGCGTGCCGCGCCAGAAGAACTCGATGACGATCATTGCCAGTGCAGTCAGGAACAGACTGAGCAGGATCCAGGAGCGCTGCTGCCGGTCCAACAGCAGGAAGATCAGAAAGGCTAGGCCGCAGAGCCCGTAGGTCGCCTTGGTGTAGAATTGGACAAGTAGAAGAAAGGCCGTCGCGAGACTGTCTGCAACGTCGTTGCGCGCGGCGTTGGATCTCGGCTTCAGGTACATCACCAGGATGAGCCCGAGAGCGACCCAGCCGATGCGATTGTAGAACATCGCGAAAGAAAGAAGCCGGACCGGACTTCCGAGATTGATCGGGACCGCGAGAATAAGAAGCAGGAATATGCCCAAGGCGATGGCTGAGGGAGAGCTTAGGCGCGAAAGAAGGATACGGATCATCGCAGGCATGAACGCGATGACCAGGAGTGCCATTCCCATCGGTATCGCGGCGCCGAAATTTCCGGACAGGAGGTATCCCAAGGCAGGGATATAGAAGACCAACGGTCCGAGCGCCGTATGAAAATCACGGTTTGGCACCTGCCCGACAGCGATACGATGCGCTCCATCAATGAATATCAAAACGTCGTTGATGAAAGCGGTGTTGATGGTCCGTCCAGGAATGGCAAGCATCGCGGCACAAATTGCCGCGACCACCAGGAGCGCAACCTGTGTGGAAAAAAGGCGGCGCCTCATCTAGACCCCGTCCTTCCCGAGGACAGGTCTTGATCCGCATCGGCGTGCGGAAAAAGCGGATCAACAAGATGGAACATACGGACGACGACGCGGCCAGGGCAATCTCTATCTTCTATTCCCCAGGTTTCGATCACAGCCGCAACCTCTTGAAGATCGGTTCCGGTATGCTTCGGATTATCGCCATGAGCGGATACCAAATGCGCCGGACATAGACGACGTCCCCTCCCTTGCTGCCATCGGCCACGGCAAAGATCCTTTGAGCGACCTCTGCAGGCTCGGCCGTAAGCACTGGTGGAAGCTTCATTCCATCAGTCATCCGCGTTCGGACAAAACCGGGTTTGATGGTGAGGACGCGTACCCCGGCTGTGGATAGTCTGTTTCTGAGACCGGACAAGAACGCCGTCAGGCCAGCTTTCGCGGCGCCATACACATAGTTGGATCCTCTCCCGCGGTCGCCGGCGACCGAACTTATGCCGACGATGGTGCCGGACCCGCGCGCGGCAAAGCGGCTAGCCAGGAGGCCGAGCATCAAAGCCGGTCCTTCGAAGTTTGTCCGCATCACCATGGCTGCGTGTTCGAGTTCCCTTTCGGCGCGGGCCTGCTCGCCGAGTTCGCCGACGACGCAAACGGCCGTGTCAGGCAATGGCGACACGGTGCTCAGAAAGGCTTCGAAGCGGTCGGTATCAAGAATATCCAGTTCATGGGCGGTGACGGCGGCGCCGGTGCGCGTGACGATGTCATCGGCTTCACGTTGGACAAGCTCACGCCTGCGTCCGACCAAATGGATATCCCAGCCCGCCTCGGCATAGACCAGGGCAGTCGCACGACCAATATCCGACGTCGCGCCAATCAGGAGCAGTGTCTTGCCGATGGCTTTCATATGCCAAGCCTTTTTCCCAGCTGGGAACTAAAGTGACGGTCGGCCCCCGTTGTTCGTCGCACCTCTTTGAACGCCTGCAGTCGGGGGTAACCGGCTTCGAAAGTATGACGGGATTGCCTCGCATCCTTGGCGAGATAGAGCCGCCCTCCCGCCGCGACAACCAGCTTGTCAATTTCGTCTAACAACTGGAACACGTCGGGCGCGACCGGCAGATCGAGTGCGAGAGTATACCCTGGCGCCGGAAATGACAGAAGGCCTGCGCCACCCCTCAGCCTTTTCAGAACGGCCAGGAATGAGGCTTTCCCAGAACGAGCGAAACGATCGAGCATACTGCTCAGAACCGCAAGTGCATTTTCGTCAGGCACTACGCATTGATGCTGCAGGAAGCCGCGCTTGCCGTAGAGGCGATTCCATTCGAGCAGACCATCAAGCGGAAAGAAGTAGCTGTCCCAGTGGACCAACGAGGCTTGGGCTGCTTTGCGGGCACCTACCCGATAGTAAAGGTCGTTGAATGCGGAAACACTCGCCCTGTTGAGCGCCCAACCAGGCAGGTCGACCGGCAGCGAAAAACGGACGGCCTTGGAGGGAGGGAATTGCGCTGCTTTCGGCATTTGAGCGATGTCGCTCGGGCTGGCGTGCTCGCCGACAAAGATCAGCGAGCGGCCGAGCGAAGCGCCCCGCGAAAGGCAATCAATCCAGGCAACGGAATAGGTGGCGTCGTCTGTTTGCTTCAAGGCTTTCAGCGTATCGCCGAGGTTTTCTGTCACGACCGTCTTTTGAACAATCCAGCCGGTAGTGATGGGCCTCAGCGTAAAGGTGGCTTCAGCGACGACGCCCGTCAGGCCCATACCGCCGAGCGTCGCGAGAAAAAGCTCCGAATTCTGCGTTCTGCTGCAGGTAAGGATCTCACCACCGGCAACAACCAGCTTGATTTCGCTAACGTGTTCGCCGAACCCACCGTCGCGATGATGGTTCTTCCCGTGCACATCGGATGCGATCATTCCGCCAACCGTGACGAACTTCGTACCTGGGACCACAGGGGGGAAATAGCCCCGGGGGGTGAACGACCTGAGAATGTCCGACAGCATGACGCCACCTTCGACCGTCAGCGACGCCTTCTTCTCGTCGAAGCTTCTCATCCGGCTCAGTGCACCGCAGGTCAAAGTGAGATGCTCACCGATCGCTGCATCGCCATACGAGCGGCCGTTGCCGCGAGCAATCAGACCCGCGCGCGATGACACCGTTCCAGGCAGCGCTTCCGGCAGCCTGCAATCAAGCAGTTCACTATCGTGGCGCGGATAACGTCCCCATCCCTCCATCGGTCTGTCACACCCCCTCCAACCTGAACACGAATTTTCGATCGAGCGCGAATTTTGAGACGTAGCCGATCGCCAGACCGATCGCCCCGCCCGCATACTTCGCAAGGTCCGTTCTCCAGACTGTCCAGAAGACGATTTCGAACCCCCAGAATATGATCGTCGTCACGACGCTGAACAGGCCGTAAAGGACGATCTTGAACAATTCGTCACCATGCGACTCGTATCGGTCAAAGAAGACCCACCTTTTATCGAGGAAGTATTTGAGCCCGAACCCAGCGGCGGTGCCCGCGAACATTGACGGCACAAGGCTTTGTGACGGGTAGATTTTTACGACAGCCGCCTGAACCGCAAAATTTGCCAAAGTCGAGAGGATCGCGAACGCGACGTAGCGAACTGCGATGCGGGTCGTAGTCCCTTCACGCATATGATAGGAACGCATCTCGCTCACCTCAAAGCGCGGCGACTACAAAGGCGCCGGCAACGCCCAGAGTCGCGAGGCTCACCCTGTCTTTGATCGCAAATACGACCGGATCGTCATGCATCTGCCCCCTATGGGCCAGCAACAGGATGCGGGCAATCCAGCAAGCCAGGATTGGTCCCGCCAGCCATAAAATCCCTGGCCGTGTGTAGAGATCCTGCACGCTGTCGCTTGCAGCGTAGAGAGCATATAATGTCAGCGCGTTCATCCCGGCCCCTGCCGCCAACGCGCCGATCATACCGACGTCTCCATTCTTGTAATCGCGGCTCTTGGAGTCGGGTAGGTTCGCGGCTCGGCGCGAAATGAGCTCCGTATATCGCTTGACGAGTGCAAGCGAGAGGAACCAGCTCATCATGAAGGCGAGCAGCCAAGGAGAAGGCCAAACTAAAATCGCCGCCGACCCTCCCACCACGCGTATGGTGTAAAGAGCGGCAAGGGTCGCGACGTCGAGGATCATTTTCCGCTTCAGAAAGAATGAATAGGCCGTGGTCAACGCAAAGTATCCGGCGAGCACCAAAATGAAGGCGGGTGAAATCGTGACGGCAACCAAAAACGACAGCAGAAGGAGAACGGGGATCGCCATGAGCGCGTGTGAGAGCGGGATATCGCCGCAACCCAAGGGCCTGCGGCATTTACTGCGATGTCCGCGGTCGTCCTGAAGGTCGATCAAGTCATTCAGCACATAGACGCTCGACGCGCAAAGCGAGAAGGCGACCAAAGCCAGAGCGGAATTGGCGAGACTGTGGACGTCGAAAAGTTGGTTTGTCGGCAACGGGATAAAGACGAGCCCGTTCTTGACGTATTGATGCACCCGCAGCAACCGCGCCCAAGTTCGCCAAGTCGGCTTTTCGTGAGCAAGATATTCGACATTGTCGCATTGGCGCGACAGTTGCCGAGCAACCCTGGCGGACGTCCGAATTGCATATGACTTTCCGGCACGACGCCATACAGGTAGATCTGCGGCGCCGTTGCCAACATAGTCGAAACCGCCATTGCCAAAGGCCGCTACGAGCTTTTCCGCCTTCACCTTGGCAGCGCAGTTTGTCATCTCGTCCGTTGCAAACCAACCGGTGAAGACACCTAAATGATCGGAAACGCGGGAGACAAGGCGCTCGTGCGTCGCGGACGCGAGATAAACCTGACGTCCCTCTTCCCGCGCCGTCTGGATCAAGTTCAGAACCTCGGGATCAAAGGGCAGGATAGCCGGATCGAAATCCGCCGGTGCGGAAAGACGGTGCTTGAGGCATGCCTTTCCCCGGCACATCGAGAGGACAAGGTCAACGACGGAAAAGGGGCGGCGCCTGAGTTCAGAGAACGCGGTCTCGATCAGGAGGTCGGATCGGACCAAGGTGCCATCGAGGTCGATGACCAGCGGCCGCGATGGCTCCGAACTTTGCGGTGTCGACGAACCACCGACCGTTGATATCGTTCGACGAGGTAAAATCCACTCGTCCTCCTGGCCCTTCGGCAGAAAATCTCTTCGAAGCTCAAACTCCTGGCGCAATTCGCTCAAAGGATTTCCCTTTTTACTTTGGGTCGGTGGGAAATCGCCAAACAACGGATAAGCCGCTTAGTTCCATGGCCCAGCCACTTGCGTCTGACGGCTTTGCTCGACCTTCACCTCCAAGTTTAGATAAGCAGCGGATATCCTTGCGCGAAAAGAATGATCTCCAGTGAACAGAAGACCGAAATTCGAAACATCATCGTGGAGAACAAGGTCGAGCCGATCAAGCCGAGCTTCAGCGTGTCGGTCGGCGTAGCCGCCCCCAAAACGGTGGAACTGCATCCGCTTCCGCCGAGGGTCGTCGAAATTCTCCCGGCCTATCGCTCGTACCGCTACTTCGTGCTCGCCGATAATCGCATCGTGATCGTCGAGCCGGATACCTACGAGATCGTCTACATTCTCGTGGTCTGACTTCGGTCGCCACGTCTGGAGGGAGCGCCGCTGGCCGGGGAGGGTAGCGGCGCTCCCTTCTTGTTCGGGACGTGATCCGACCGCTGGCCCGCTCCGGGAGGACGCTCATCACCATCTCGCCACCGACCCATGTTGCTAGGTCAGCGCTTGCGAGGGAAGACAACGTTGGAGGACTCGATTGCAATCGGCCAAAACCGCCTCAAGTTTATAGCTTCCAGGAAGCTTCCATCGGCCTGCAGGATGAGCAGCCGAGAGGTTTGATGGCCGTCGATGTAAAAGTACCGCTCCCCCTTTTGATCGGGGATGCGGAGCACCTTTATGACATGCCCTTGGGCGTCCTGGCATAGGATTGCTTGAGTAGGATTCGGTGCCATCTCCACGAGTCTCCCGCCTCGCCAAGGATGGAACAGCGGTTCAAGCGAATCAATAGTCATCCCATCGAGATACCACCATGGAAAAGTTGTACTTCCCGCTTTCTCCAGTGCCGCGCTAGGCGTGACGCGATCTTCATTTGCGGCAATGTTCAGGTCGTTAGCAGCGCACGCAGATGGCCCAACATAGCGCGAAACCACTCGGTTCTCTGTCTCGGCCGCTCTACTGGTGCTGCTGGCACGACTGTTGGCTGGACGCTGTCTCAGCCGTCATGTTCGCCAAGATGATGACGTACTCATCGGCGGCGTCGGCGAGGATCAGTGCGATTTCTTGCCGGCTGAGCCCTTCCTGCTGAAGGCGCTCAATCATCTCCAGCATCGCGGCTTCGACCCTAAAGCGGTGTGCAGGTGGAGGTTCGTATGGTTCATCCGGTGTCTGAGTTCGCATGTCCATGATCTTTTTCCCCGTGTAAGGGGACCATCGCACACCGTCCGTTGTCCGCAAGCAGATGCTTAATTAACAGTTAACGAGATCGCCCGGCGGCTGCCCAAGTCAGACCAGACTCGAGCCGTACCTGGATCAGGCGTTTTCGGAGACCAGTGAGGAGGAGACATCGCAGAGCGGATCACTGGTGAACGCGGATGCTGACGGGGAACAGGCATTGGAAGAGCCCTGAAAATCGGGCATCCGCATTCTATCCCTTAACAAGAGCATTTCATGGAAGTTCCGCGTGCCTGGAAATTTTGTTGAAGCTCTAGCGACGCTCGATCGAAAGAACGGCCGCCGCGACGTGGTCGGAGAGGGCAGACTGGAAGTAAGCCAATCTAGCGACCTGGAAGCAGCACAGCAGGGCCGACCACCACGTTGACCACCCCTTGAGTTCGTGAGCATATTCCATCGCGATCCACAGCGGACCTATAGCCCCGTAGCCGAACAGGTGAGGTAAGCAACGACGGTAGCCAGCGCAAAAATGGCAGCAAAAATCAAGAAAACCAAAACATACGTACCCATGATTGATCCCCTTGCTGCGGATTAACTCCGGGTTATCTATTTAGTTCCGATGATGGGGGATGCCGGCCTAGATGATCCCCACCATCCTCATGCTGGACGCGAGAGTGGTGAACGTAGCGAGCAAAATCAAGCCGCCGGTGATGATGAACCAGACCGGGTTCTTCCGCTCCGGCTCCTTGTCAAAATCCTCGTATCCGAGACGGCGATCATCCTTCATTCGCTGCTCCTGCGCACAGGGTGGCCGCGATAGGTCTCCGGCCGATGCTCCATACAGAACCAGTCCGTCTTCGTCTTGTCGCGTTCGAAGCCGAATCCTCCCCACTCCTTGCAGCCAGAGCGTCTTCCTCGCCGCGTGTCCGGGAAGTGGCAAGACGAGAGCTCTGACGTACAAGTTCGCCCTCAATCAGATCGAAATCCTGGTCGATGATGGCCTGATGGATCTGAACCGGCCACTGGAGGCCGCCGACGCCTTTCAGGCGGCGCTAGGCTCCTCCGCCCAGGCCACGCGTGAGGACGCGGCCTATGGCCAGAGCCTCGCCTATTTGAGGCTCGGTCTCACCGACAAAGCCGCCGTTGCCGCAACCAAGGCGCCGCAGAGCATGCAGCGCTCGTCCGAACTCCAGGTGGCCATCCTTGCCAATCGCGCCAATCTGGCATTTGACGCCGGGCGCTATCGCGAGGCTCTCATCTATTTGGACCAACGCGCGCTTCTGCAACCGGAAACCACCGATTTACTTGTGCTGAGGGGTTATGCCTTCATTAACCTGAACCGTGCCGGTGACGCCATGCGTATATTTGAAGCGGTGGCTGAGACTGGAAACCGCGATGCTGCCCGCGGCTTGCGCGACGCAAGGGTTGCGTTGGGGCTCGAGACGACCGACTAGGGGCCAGCCCGCCAGGCACCCCGTTCACCGCCATTCATCCCTGCTGTCGGCTTCGTCCTAAGATCCGACTGCGGTCGCATCGCGAACCCTTCCACTTCTGGCTGAATCGTGCTTATTCTCCGCGCGGGTATCACGGGGGTGTTTATGCGAGCCTATTTTCTGTTGCCGGCCGTCGCGCTGGCGTTTTCTTCGTGCGCTAAACGACCGGACGCTATCGTTCCAGCCGACATTCCAATGGCGGCATATACAAACTTCTCGTGTGCGCAACTGGGCCAGGAGATGATCAAGGAGCAGACGGCGCTTTTGGCCATTTCAAAGGCACAGAACGATGCTGCAACCGGCGACGCCGTTGGCGTCTTCCTGATCGGCGTGCCGATGTCGTCAACGTTCGGCGGCGACAAGGAAGGCCAAGTCTCCGTTGCCAAGGGAAAAGTGCAGGCGATACAGTCGGCGATGATGAGCAAGGGCTGCAATAGTGCACCAACGCCGCCGAGATCTACACCTACCAAGCCTGCTCCAAAGCCGGTCGCTCCGGCGGCGGCCGCAATTCCAATACCCAAAGCTGGTTGAGCTGGCCGCGATTTGCTCAGCACGCGTTACCTGTGATGCCTCTTGGGATTGGCCGCACTCGCTTCATTTGCAGCTTCCCGCCTAGGTCCGGATGGTGAAGATCGCGTGAGAAGTCCTAAACTTTGAACGCATTCCATCATGCCCAAGGATTCCACGCTCGTTTCGGGGCGGGGATGTTCATCACTCGCTTCAGCTGCTCTGAATTCTTCAGATGGAGAAATATCAGTGAGTTAGGAAAATCACACCGGTTTTGATCTCGCCTGAATATCCCCGCCGGACACCTTACCTCTATCCTCGATGGCGTGTGTTGCTCACCGGAGAATTGTTTGATGTCCAAGACGGATTGGCTAATGTTGGTCGCAGCGGCCATCCCGGTTGCGCCGGCGCTTTCAAGAGAGGTCCGGCTTTGGTGGGAAACCTGGCGGAAGCATCGGCGGGCCGAGCGTCAGAGGCGCGCTGAGCAACCTGATGTCTCCCCTCGCTCCTGAAAGTAGTTCATCGGGTCCTTCCATTTTCTGGTGGATCGTGGCGGGAGGAGGGCGGGCCATGCGCCTCGTCGAAGTGGAGAAGGCAATTTGCTTGAACATGCGACCATGGGCCACCTTCACAGGCTTGCCTCACTAATGTTGGAGGAGGCACCGGTCGCATGCATCGTTCAAATGGGTGCCGTTGCATTCGATCAGGATGCTCAGCTCAAACACTGCAAAGAGCGGCTATCGGCCGACAAGATCCTGGACCGCGTCGACATCGGTACTCGTACAGGCTGCAGAAAAAGCCTGCAAGACAGACGTGGCGACGGCATCCCAGCGGCATAGGCGCAAATCGGCAAAGGAAAAATACATGAACCCGTTTGTCTTCAGTACGACCGCACAGATCGTCTTCCGACCTGGCGCTGCAACTGGGATCGGTGATCTCGTAAAGCGGAAGATCGGCCGTCGTGTTCTCTTCGTGACAGATCCCGGATTGCGAAAGCTTGGCCTTTGTGAACCTGCTCTCGCGTCTCTCACTGCCTCCGGCATCGAGACCACTGTGTTCGATGGAGTCGAAGCCGACCCATCGCTCGCGACCGTGATGGCCGCGGCAGGCGCCGCCAAGGCTGATAATGTCTCCGGGGTCATCGGCTTCGGCGGCGGTTCTTCACTTGACGTGGCCAAAGTCGTCGCATTGCTTTGCGGTTCAGGTGAGCCCCTCGACGAGGCGTGGGGCGTGGGGAATGCGAAGGGTCCGCGGCTGCCCCTGGTTCTTGTTCCCACAACGGCCGGTACAGGATCGGAGGTCACCCCGGTTTCCATTATCACGGTCGGCGGCGACGAGAAGCGTGGCGTGTCGTCGCCCATCATCCTGCCCGACATCGCGATCCTCGATCCCGATCTGACCTTGGGCCTTCCCGCTCACATAACGGCCGCCACCGGCATCGATGCCATGGTTCATGCGATCGAAGCCTATGCGTCGAAGAGCGCGAACAACAATCCTCTTTCAAAGATGCTTGCGCGTCAGGCGCTGCAGCTTTTAGGTTCGAATATCGAGAAGGCAGTCTTTGACGGAAAGGATCGTGCCGCCCGCGGCGCAATGCTTCTCGGCTCGATGCTGGCTGGACAGGCCTTCGCGAACTCTCCTGTCGCGGCGGTTCATGCTTTGGCCTATCCGATTGGCGGAACCTTCCACATTCCCCACGGCCTTTCTAACGCGCTCGTGCTCCCGCACGTCCTGCGGTTCAACGCGCCGGATGCCGCGTCGATATACGCGGAGATCGCAGCCGACGTCTTTCCGGACCTCGCTTTGGAACAGGGTGACCAGGGACGATGCGCCGCTTTCATCGAGCGGCTTGCCGGGTTGTCGCTTAAGCTCGGCCTTCAGCCGCGGCTGCGCGACGTGGGTATCGGAAAAGAGCACCTGGTCGGAATGGCGCGGGACGCCATGAACCAGACCCGGCTTCTCGTCAACAACCCCCGCGAGGTCGGCGAGGCGGACGCCCTCTCGATATACCGGGCGGCCTGGTGATGGCGGAACGACCAGCTCCTGAACGGTCGAGCCCAAAAAGTTCCGAACAAGGGCGATCATGCCCCTGGTCCTCGTCGGCATCTTTCTGGAGCGCTATATCGTCAAGAGGCTGACTGCAGGCGCCGTCAAGTAAATGCCAATGAGGAGGACATCATGCTTAAGAACATTCATCCGGCGTTGAACGCCGACGTGCTGCACGCGCTTCGCTCCATGGGGCACGGGGACACGCTGGTCGTCTCCGACACCAACTTCCCGAGCGACAGTGTCGCCAGACAGACGGCGGTCGGGCGGCCGCTCAGCATGGCCAATCTCCCGGCATCACAGGCGATCCGTGCCATTCTCTCGGTGCTGCCGCTCGACACGCCGCTGCAGAATTCTGCCGGCCGTATGGAAGTCATGGGCGCGCCGGGCGAAATTCCGACGGTGCAAAGCGAGGTCCAGGCGGAGATCGACCAAGTGGAAGGCAGGCCTTCACCCATGTACGGCATCGCGCGCTTTGATTTCTACGATCTGGCCAAGAAGGCTTATTGCGTGATCTCGACTGGGGAAACCCGCTTCTATGGCTGCTTCCTGTTCACCAAGGGTGTCATTCCACCTGCAGGCGTGTGACGTATGGGCATGGGAACCGGAATTCCATTCTCGGAATTTTCGTCGCCGACACGGCCTGTCTCGCGCCGAGAATTTCAGCCGTGAGCGAGATTATAGCCGGCACCGGCTTTTGCGAAAGGTCAAAGACTATCGCAGTGCGGAAGTATCCGCCTTGCCCGGATATGCAGTCGTCTCGATCAACCGCGATTGCGAAGCTTGGGAAAAAATCTCCTGTCGGTCCGAATTTCGGACTGTATCGCGATTTGGGGAGCGTTCGGCGGACGATGGAATATTCGCCGGCTCTATTGCCGGGTCGGTCGCGGCCCGAGGACCCGATCCTGAGGTGCGCCCTTTTATAGCCACCGCTCACTAAACGAGGAATTGGCGATGTTCTTGTCTCGACGTTCGTCGGGATTAAGCCGCAGGCGTTCGCCTTTTACGCTAACTTCAGCGGTTAGGCGACACGATAGCTGCGTCAGGAACGAGCGGCAGTTGCTCGGCCGGCTTCGCTCAATAGACACGAAATAAGAACCGGCGATGACGGCGCCTAATAGGACTATCCCACCAGCACCGATGCCCGCTCTGCGACCAGCAATTTTTGATCTATCTGTCATACCGCCGAACGTAGCTCGCGAGCGAAATAGGCTGTGCCAGTCTGCATCCGAAGGGCTTCGATCCCTGGCACAGCATTGCCGGATCTTGGGCGGAGAGGAAGCTTCGCCGGCGGAAGGGACGGTGGGACGCGGTGGGGGGCGGTAGAGGAAGAGAGGGACGTGAAAGCTGTGACGGATTGAGAGGGTTGGAGAGAGGCTCCGCCCGGTCCGTCATGGAGAAACCGACATGGCCCAGGCCATTCAGAAAATCACCCTCAGTGCAGCCCGGGATATTCCCTTCAACAAGTTGGTGCTCAGCCAGCAGAACGTCCGCAAGATCAAGGCGGGCGTCTCGATCGAGGACCTGGCCGAAGACATCGCCCATCGCGGTCTGCTCACCAGCCTCAATGTCCGCCCCGAACTCGACGGCGATGGCAACGAGACCGGCATCTACCGCATCCCGGCCGGCGGGCGTCGGTATCGCGCCCTTGAGCGCCTTGTCGCGCAAAAGCGTCTGGCCAAGACTGCAGGTGTCCCCTGCATCGTCAGCAAAAGCGAAACCCTCGAAGTCGAGGACTCGCTTGCCGAAAACGTCCAGCGCGTCAGTCTGCACCCGCTCGATCAGTTCCGTGCTTTCCAGACCTTGCGGGAGCAGGGGCTCGGCGAGGAGGAGATCGCCGCGCGCTTCTTCGTCTCGGTCGCGACCGTCAGGCAGCGGCTTCGTCTGGCATCCGTCTCACCGCGGCTTCTCGATCTTTATGCCGAGGACCAGATGACGCTCGAACAGATCATGGCGTTCTCGATCACCAACGACCACGTTCGCCAGGAGCAGGTCTGGGACACGATCTCGCGCTCCCATAGCCGCGAGCCATATTACATCCGCCGGCTACTGACAGAAACCGCGATCCGCGCCAGCGACCGCCGCGCCGTCTATGTCGGCATCGAAGCCTACGAGGCCGCAGGCGGTGTGACTATGCGCGATCTGTTCGACCAGGATCAGGGTGGCTGGCTGCAGGATCCGGCGCTGCTCGAGCAGCTCGTGATGGAAAAGCTCAAGGCTGACGCCGAGGCGATCCAGGTGAGCGAAGGCTGGAAATGGGTCGAAGCGGCCTTCGACTTCCCCTACGGCCACACGTCCGGCCTGCGCCGCTTCTATGGCGAGCAGGCCGAAATGACTGAAGATGAGCTGGCACGCTATGATGCCACCCGCGCCAAATACGATAAGCTCGACGCAGAGTATGCGGAGGCAAGCGAGTACTCGGAAGCGACCGAACAGAAGCTGGAAGAGCTCAGCAGCGAACTCGACCGGCTCAACGACCGCCCGTACGTGTTCGAGCCACAGGAGGTCGCCCGCGGCGGTGTCTTCGTGTCGCTCGGCGCCATTGGCGAGCTCAAGATCGAGCGAGGATTCGTGCGGCCCGAAGATGAGCCGAAGGATGAGGCCGATCCGTCGACTGATGGCGGTGACGATCATGACGCTCATGACAGTGCTCGCCCGGTAACCGGCGCCGCCGGCGGGGAAGGCACCCAACCGGACGACGAGGACGAAGCGATCAAGCCACTTCCCGATCGCCTGGTTCTCGATCTCACGGCAGCTCGGACGATCGCTTTGCGCAATGCGCTCGCGAACGATCCCGTCATCGCCTTTGTCGCTGTCCTGCATGCTTTTGTCCTGAAAACCTTCTACGTCTACGGCTCGGATTCATGCCTGGAGGTGACGCTGCAGAGCGCTCGCTTCAGCCAGACGCCCGGCCTCGGCGATACGGTCTGGGCCAAGGAGATCGATCAGCGGCACGATGGCTGGGGCCAGGATCTGCCCAAGGATCCGAACGATCTGTGGGATTTCCTGATCAAGCTCGATGAGGTCAGCCGGCAGGCCCTGTTTGCGCATTGCGCGTCGCTGTCGGTCAACGCGGTGATCGAACCCTGGAACAAGCGGACGCGCGCCATCGCCCATGCCGAACAGCTGGCCAGCTCGATCGGCTTCGATATCGTGGAAGCCGGTTGGACGACGACCGCCGATAATTATCTCGGCCGTGTCACGAAGGCGCATATCCTGCAGGCGGTTCGTGAGGCAAAGGGGGACCAGGCGGCAGAGTTGATCGGCCATCTCAAGAAAACCGACATGGCCCGTGAGGCCGAGCGGCTGATCACAGGCTGCGGCTGGCTGCCGGAACCGCTTCGCATGACGGTCGTGGATGGCATCAGCGAAAGTGACGCTGTCGCCGATGATGCATCCGCCGGGTCCGATGAGGGCAAGACCGCCTCGGAACTCCCCGACCTGCCGGCCTTCCTGCTCGACGAGCCGGGAACATCGGACGATGACGCCGGTGATGAGGAAAGTGGAATCGACGGCGAGCATCTCGCCGCCGCCGAATAGGTTCACAAGCATCACATCAACTGACCCGATCGCCGTTGCGGTCGGGTCTTCTTTGCAAACAGCCCGGCCATAGCGCCGGGTTTTTCCGTTTCAGGAGGCGCCTATGCCTGACTTCACCATCGAAACCACCTATCACCTGCCGGTCTTCCGGCATCGCACCTATGAAGCTGACACGCTGGACGAGGCGTGCCGTGCTGCCATCCAAGATGACAGCTGGGATATCGCCGAGAAGGACTTCGATTCCTCCGGTCCAATTCATATCACCGGCATCTGGGACGGTGCACATGCGGCCTATGCGGGTTCGCCGCTCCAGATCCCTCCGCAGTTCGACGAACCTGTCCAGCGCCGGGCGCGTCATTTCGAGATCCTGCTCGGCCTGTTGAAGATCCTGTTCGATGATATCAGTGCTGCCCGGTCACCGTCGCCCGATTGGCTCGACCGATCTGCCTGGGCGATCGCCCGAGGAGAAGCCATTCTCGCCGGAGACCCGGATCCTGAAGAGCAGATCGACCAACCGAAACCATCCCACGTCCTGGTCAGGCTGCAGGAGGATCGTGTGCGCGACGCAATCACCGCCGTGCTCCAAGTCGATCCGAGTTTCAAAACTGTACGGCCCGCGGCGGTGACCGACGATGACGTCCACGCCGCCTGCCTGTCAATCGCCACCACGATGGATTTTTCCGACATGGTCGGAAACGCCGAATTCCAGGCGGCGCTCTTGGCAATCCGGTCGGCGCATCGCCGGCTGGCTTCCGATTGATCGCTCTTCCCAGCATCCTTCTCAACCTCGCCCGGCCATCGCGCCGGGTTTCCGCTTTTAAGGAGACAACTTATGACCACTCTCACCTCCAACGACCCGTCCGACCGTTCCGCCTTCAAGGTCGATATCTCCCGCGGCGAACGGATTGCCCGCGTTTCGTCGGAATGGTTTTCGCGCCCCGACGACGAACGCTTCCTGTCGCTGACCGAGCTCTACGACACCGTCCGGTCCCGCGCCGAGCGCGCCCATGCCCGAACGATCGAGAGTGCTGCGATCCGCGTCGAAGCAACGCGCGACAATGCAGAGCGGCTTGCGCTTCTCGTTCCAGGTCAACGCCAAGCCATCGCACCGACGCATTGGAGCTACGGCCAGCTTTGCAGCCTCGTTGGCGCTCCCGCCACCTATATGCGCCAACTGCCGGCGCCGCTTGCCGCGATCAACCTGCAGCATGGCCTGCTCAACCATCGTGCCGAACTCGTCAAGACGCTTGAGATGGATGACGGCCGGCTTGAACTGCGCGCGGTGACCGGACCGGAATACGGTCGGATCTGGGATCATGAACTGGTTTCGTCGGTCATGAAGATCGCCGGCAACGGGACCGGCGACACGATGTGGAAAGTACCAGGTGTTCTCGACTGGGCGACGATGACCCACAATCCCTTCGTCGACATCACCAAGGACACGACCACCCTTTATGCCAGTGATCGCGACGTCTTCCTGTTCCTGGTCGACGACACTCATCCTATCGAAGCCGGACGTCTGCCGAACGGCGAGCCGGATCTCTACTTCCGCGGCTTCTACGCCTGGAATTCCGAGGTTGGATCGAAGACGCTCGGCATCGCCTCCTTTTATCTCCGCGCGGTTTGCGCCAACCGCAACCTTTGGGTGCGCCGTGTCGGCGCGATCAATTGAGTGAAGGAGACTTCTCAGGAAACCAAGAACAGCCTGATGCTCACCCGACTTACCTTGGCCAGCAATGGCTGCGACCGGGAAACCGGCAGGGGACAATAGCATGTCGGGAAAAGGCGTCCTCCGGGCCGAAACCATTGTAGACTATCGGGATGTCAGGGCAAGACGTGTATGGTGAATGCTGGATTGCGTGAAGCCCAGATCAGGGACATTTTGCGGGTCATGACGCAGCAATGGTTGACGCGTCATGCCGTGCGAAGGGAAGACTACCCCATAGCGTTTTCCTAAGCTTGGTCGCACGGCCCACCCTTCGTCGAAGGGCCAATGATCGAACGGGCCACCTAACCACGTCGCTTCTCATTGATCGTGTAAACACGGGATCGCCTAAGCGGGCATCGCTTGATGTCCCGTAGGGCGACGGAGCCGCCATATTAGCCAAACGCCCGGGGTAATGCCCGGGACAGCCATCGTCAGATGGACGGGTACGGGTGAAACCGACCGGGCAACCGGATGGGGAATCCCCTCTGCACGGGTGAAGGGCGGCGCGTTTGCTGGGTCTTTCAACTTCATAACGGAGGTATGCTGATGCAACCACACACCGTAGAGAAGAGACTGGGCTCAATCATCGACCTGTCTCGTCAGGGAAAACGTATCAACGGCCTGTTCAGGCTGCTCTCGGCCCCAACCCTCTGGGAAAGGGCTTATGAACAGATCGCTCCGAACAAAGGGGCGCTGACACCGGGCGCTGATCCCGAAAACACTCTTGATGGCTTCTCGCTTGAAAGGATGGAAGGGATTATCGCGCGGGTCATGGATGGATCGTACCGTTTCTCACCGGCGCGCAGGCAATACATCCCCAAAGCCAACGGGAAGAAACGCCCGTTGGGCATTCCCACTGCGGATGACAAGCTGGTGCAGGCGGCCGTCAAGATTTTGCTCGAACATGTCTATGAGCCGATCTTCTCGGAACAATCGCACGGCTTCCGCCGGGGGCGGTCATGTCACACGGCCCTGACCGAAATCAGGCGCACATGGCATGGTATGAAATGGTTGGTCGAGGTCGATATCGTCGGATACTACGACAACATTGATCACGACATTCTGCTTGGTCTGCTGCGCAAACGTATCGATGATGATCGATTGTTGCAGTTGATCCAGCGGATGCTCAAGGCCGGCTATCTCGAAGACTGGAAGTTCCACAAGACTTTCAGCGGCGCCCCGCAAGGTGGTGTGATCTCGCCGATCCTCGCCAACGTCTATCTCCATGAACTCGATCTGTTCATGGCGAAGATGAAGGAAGGTTTCGATAAAGGCCAGAAACGGCGGCGCAGTGCTGCCTATCTGGAAGCTTCGAAAAGGATACAGATCCGCCGCAGGATGATTGATCGACGGCGTGCCAATGGCAACGAGGAAGAAATTCCCCGGCTGCTCGATGAAATCAAGGAATGGGAGCGGCGACGGCTGGAAGCGCCGTCCCTCGATCCGTTCGATCCAAACTACCGCCGCCTCCGCTACTGCCGTTACGCCGATGACTTCGTGATCGGTGTGATCGGCAGCAAGGAAGATGCCCGCAGCATCATGGATGAGGTCAAAGCCTTTTTGGCCCAGACGCTGAAGCTGGAGGTATCCGCGGAGAAAAGCGGGATCAGGAAGGCGGACGAGGGAGCCATGTTCCTCGGATATCAGCTGAAGACGTATGGTGATGGCCGTACATGGCGCAGGGTGATAGGCGGACGTGCCGTCACCGTGCGAATTGCGGATGATCGCATGCAGCTTCATGTCCCGATGGAAAAGCTCGCCCGCTTTGCAGAACGCAATCGTCTCGGAAATCTCTATACAGACCGAGGCGAAGCGCGCTGCGAAGTGATCAATAACTCAGACGTTGCGATCCTGACCGGATACAATGCAATGATGCGAGGACTGGCCGAATATTACAAGCTCGGCACGCTCTGGAAACAGCAGGTCGGACGACTTTACCATCTTTGGTGGTGGAGCTTTATGAAGACCCTGTCGCGGAAGCACAAATGTTCGGTCAAGACGACAGCGGAGAGGCTCCGAAATGGGGATCGCCTCGGCTTGTGGTATGAAGGGCGTCACAAACGGCTCTTCATGCAGATGTTCCGCCTCACAGGTGTCGAACCTGCTTCGGCATCTCGGCACGTCGATCACCAAACGCAGATGCACACCCACTTCAATAGCCGAACCGATTTTGTTGATCGGCTTCGGGCCAGGGTATGTCAGGCGTGCGGTGCAAAAGATGTGCCGGTGGAGATACATCATGTCCGCAAGATGAGCGATATGCAGGGCACCACTTTGTGGACCCACGTCAAGGCTGCGCGGACGCGAAAGCGTGTCGTGCTCTGCCACGACTGCCATGTTGCACACCATGTTGGACGACTACAGGCAAGACTGGATCGTATGAATGCAAACGTAGGAGCCGGATGATGGGAAACTATCACGTCCGGTTCCGTGGGAGGGGTAGAGGATCATCCCACCGGGAACCCTCGCCCCTACCCGACGGTACGGAGAATTTCGAGGAAATCACCATCCGCCATTCGAAGTTTGCTGCTCAGCGGTTCGCGCATGAAGCAGCACCTGCGTTGACCAGCTTCGCGAACTCGTCGCCGGCTCCGTTCATTGCCGGCATCAAGGCGGCACGGGAGCGGGTCGTCGCGCGCAAGGACGACGATCGCGAGACCTTCCTGCGTAAGCGCGGCTTCTCGAAGGGCGAGACCGGCAAAATCATCGAGATGGTGCTGTCGGAGGAGGGGCGGCCGCCGGAGTCGATTTTCGATTTCGTGCAGGGCATCACCGCGCTGGCGCGCACCAAGACCAATCAGGACACGCGTCTGGAACTCGAAGGCAAAGCGAAAAAGCTGCTGGAGAGTGCCTCCTGACACGCCTTGAGACGGGCCAGACTAACCTCACCACCACCACCATCAGCCCGGCCGCCGTGTCGGGCATTTCCGTTCGTGGAGTACTGCAATGGCTATACCCGATTACGCTCGCTTGAATTTCGATACGCTGCTTCGCGCCGCGTCCGATGGCAATCTCGCTCTCATGGAATGCCTCGATGCCGCGACCCGCGAGCCGCGTTACGTGCTCTGCGCCGTCGGCCGCAGTGACGGCGAATACGCCTTCACGCCGTTTGGCCATCTGGCCGAAGGCAATCCTTACGATGCCTATCTGCCGCCCGATCCCGATGACCCGACTGGCTTCCTCGTAAGCCCGACGGCCTAGACACTGACAATAGCCGGCGGTTTAAGCCGGCCGATCCTGCCCTGGCTGCCCGATTTCGTTCCTCCGACCTTCGGCAGGACGCTGGGCTCCCCTGTTCTTTCCTCACTCTTGGAGCATCCTTCGATGAATATCATCTCGCACCCCCAAACCGTTTCCACCTCTCCACGTTCTGATATCAAAACGCGCGCCGAGGCACTTATGGATGCTGCCGGTCGGATCACGTCGCTTCTGGAGCAAGGTAAAGTCCTCACCACAGCTGACCTGCGGCAAATTATGATCGAGGTTTTCGGCGGTAGCGACGCCGAGGGCCTCTGGCTCTGGAAAGACGCCTATGAGGCGACCGAAGCCGCTCAGGTCGTGTTCCTGCGCAAGTTCGGGCCAGCGATTGCATCCCGCACCCATTCGCCCCAATCGACGCTCGCGATGCTGACGAAAGTCGCAAACCTCGTGCCGACCCACAGCCGGCGATCCGAGGAGAGCCATGCGCTGCAGCAATTCTCGACCCCGATCCCGCTTGCCTACGTCGCATTTCGTGCTGCCGGCATCATAGCCGCTGACGTGGTGCTCGAGCCCTCGGCTGGAACCGGCCTCATGGCGATCTTCGCAGAACTCGCGGGTGCACACCTGACGCTCAACGAATATGCGATTGTCCGCCGTTCACTGCTGGAGCGGCTCTTCGTCGGCGTTTCTGTTTCTCAACACGACGCCGCGCATATCGACGATTACCTCGACCGTTCTATTCGACCAACCGTGGTGCTTATGAACCCGCCATTCTCCGCCGGCGTTCATGTCGAAGGTCGCGTGGCTGACGCCGCCTGGCGGCATCTTTCCTCCGCATTCGCGCGGCTTACTTCCGGTGGGCGGTTGGTCGCGATCACCGGCGCGAGCCTTTCTCCCGACAATCCCGCATGGCGGGACGCTTTCGTGCGGCTGCAGGAGAAGGGCACGGTCCTATTCACCGCGGCGATCGACGGGACCATCTATGCCCGTCATGGAACGACGATGGAAACGCGCCTGATCGTGATCGACAAGATCCCGGCGATCGATCCTTCGCAGCTAGTGACGTCGAAGGGTACAGCGCACGATTTGGAAAGACTGCTCACCTGGATCACCGCCCTTCCACCCCGCGCGCCCGCGGCGGCGGCGAACTCCATCGGTGCGCTCTCCAACGGTAGTCCGCGCGTGGACATGATGCGTCCAGCAGCGATTGCTCCACCGTCGCATCGCCTTACGGTCGGCGGGCTGGCGAAGCCTTCGCCAATGGCCCGCCCTGCACCCGTCGATGATGAAATCATTGAACTCTCCTACGAGCTGCACGATGCTGCTGCGCCGGACCATATTGGCGCCGCCGATGGTCTCTACGAGCCCTATCGGCTGCAGTCGATCCACATCCCCGACGCAAAGCCCCATCCCGACACGCTGGTCGAATCCCTTGCCATGGCATCCGTCGTACCGCCGAAACCGACCTATCGTCCGCACCTGCCGAAGCGCATCGTCACCAGCGGCGATCTCTCGGATGCCCAGCTCGAGAGCGTCATCTATGCCGGCGAAGCCCATTCCGGCTATCTCGCCGGATACTGGAATGCCGATGCCTCCTTCGACAATCTGAAGGCTGTCGCGCCTGACATCGACCACGCCGTCCGCTTCCGTCGCGGCTGGTTCCTCGGTGATGGCACGGGCGCCGGCAAGGGCCGCCAGGCTGCCGGCATCATCCTCGACAATTGGCTCAAGGGCCGCCGTCGCCATGTCTGGATTTCGAAGTCCGACAAGCTGATCGAGGACGCCCAGCGTGACTGGGGCGCGCTGGGCCAGGAAAAGCTGCTGGTGACCCCGCTGTCGCGGTTCCGCCAGGGCAGCCAGATCACGCTGGAAGAAGGCATCCTCTTTACGACCTTCGCGACGCTGCGCACCGACGAGCGGGAAGGCAAACGCTCGCGCGTCCAGCAGATCGTCGACTGGCTCGGCGACGATTTCGACGGCGTGATCGTCTTCGACGAAGGCCATGCGATGGCAAACGCAGCCGGCGGCAAGTCCGAGCGCGGCGACAAGGCGGCGTCGCAGCAGGGCAGGGCAGGCCTTCGTCTGCAGCGCGCGCTGCCGGATGCCCGCGTCGTTTACGTTTCGGCGACCGGCGCCACGGACGTCGAATCGCTGGCCTATGTCGAACGGCTCGGTCTCTGGGGCAGCGCCGACTTTCCCTTCCCGACGCGCTCCGAATTCATCGCGGCGATCGAGGGCGGCGGCGTCGCCGCCATGGAAGTGCTGGCGCGCGACCTGAAAGCCATGGGCCTCTACGCATCGCGATCGCTCTCCTTTGAGGGCGTCGAATACGAGATCCTCGAACATGCGCTGACCGACGAGCAGATCCGCATCTACGATTCCTATGCCGAGGCGTTCCAGGTCATCCACAACCATCTCGACGCCGCGATGGAGGCGTCCGGTATAACCGGCAAAAGCGGGACGTTGAACAGACAAGCCAAGGCCGCCGCGCGCTCAGCCTTCGAAAGCTCGAAGCAGCGCTTCTTCAATCATCTTCTGACCTCGATGAAGACGCCGGCTCTCCTCAAGGCGACCGCTGCAGATCTGAAAGCGGGTCACGCTTCCATCGTCCAGCTCGTCTCGACGGGCGCGGCTTTGACCGAGCGCCGGCTGGCACAGATCCCGACCGAGGAATGGGGTGATCTGCAGGTCGACGTGACGCCGCGGGAATATGTCATCGACTACCTGATGCATTCCTTTCCGGTTCAGCTCTTCGAGGAATATTCCGACGCCGAGGGCAATCTCAGCTCGCGGCCGGTTTATGACGCGGACGGCAACCCTGTCATCTGCCGGGAAGCCGAACGTCGGCGCGACGAGCTAGTCGAAACCTTGGGCAGCCTGCCGGCGATCCCGACGGCGCTCGACCAAATCGTCCAGCACTTCGGAACGACCCAGGTGGCCGAGATCACCGGCCGCTCCCGCCGCATCGTCCGCCGCGAGGACAGCGGCTCCATCGCCCGCTATGGCGTGCAGAACCGGCCGGGTAGCGCCAATCTTGATGAGGCCCGCGCCTTCATGGATGACGAGAAAGGCATTCTCGTCTTCAGCGACGCCGGCGGAACCGGCAGATCCTACCACGCGGATCTCGCCGCCCGGAACCAGCGCCTGCGCCTGCACAATCTCCTAGAAGCCGGCTGGCGTGCCGACGTGGCGATCCAGGGCCTCGGGCGCAGCCATCGCACCAACCAGAAACAGCCGCCCCGGTTCCGGATGATCGCCACCAACGTCAAGGCCGAACGGCGCTTTCTCTCGACCATCGCCCGGCGTCTCGACACGCTCGGAGCCATCACCCGCGGCCAACGCCAGACCGGCGGGCAGGGCATGTTTCGCAGCGAGGACAATCTCGAATCGCGATATGCGCGCGACGCGCTGCGGCAATTCTACGGCATGCTGCATGCCGGTAGGATCGAAGGCTGCTCGCTGGAAACGTTCGAAAGCATCACCGGCCTGTCGCTGACATCGGAGGAGGGCGGAATGAAGGATGAGCTGCCGCCCATCCAGACATTCCTCAATCGCATGCTGGCACTAACCATCGCCATGCAGAACCTGCTGTTCGAGGCCTTCGAGCAGCTATTGGCCGCACGTATCGAAGGGGCGGTAGCCGCAGGCATCTATGACAGGGGCTTGGAGACGATCACCGCCGACAGCATGACAATCGCCGACCGGCGCCTGATCTACACCCATCCGGTCACCGGCGCGCAGTCGCACCTCTTGACCATCGAGCGCAGGGATCGCAATGCACCGATGCAGCTCAAGGATGTTCAGAGCCTCGTCAGCCAGGACCCGCGCGCGAAGTTGATGGTCAACGGCAAGTCGGGCCGGCCGGCGGTGATGGTCCCGACCCGGTCGATCATGCTGGATGACGGGTCGATCCAGCCGCGCGTGTCACTGATCCGGCCGATGGACGAGCTTCGGTTCGAGGTTCGGCAGCTCGAAGAGACGAGTTGGGAGGAGGCCGACGAACAGGCCTTTGCCTTTGCATGGAACGCCGAGGTGGCGGCCGTCCCGGGATTCTCGACGTCGGTGATGCATATCGTCAGCGGGTTGTTGCTGCCGATCTGGAAATTGCTGCCGCAGGACTTTTGCCGCGTACGGCGTCTGCAGACCGATGACGGCGAGCGGATCGTCGGCCGCGTCATAGCGCCGGATCGTCTCGCCGGCCTTTGCCGCAACTTCGGGATCGATCAGACGCAAGTGCTGACCGGCGACCAAGCCTGGACGGCGCTGGTCGATGGATCCTCGATCGTCGGCCTTGCCGGTGACATGACGCTCCGCCGCGTGCGGGTGATGAACGAGTACCGCGTCGAATTGATCGGCTTTACCGAGGGTATGCGCGACTGGCTGCGGTCGATCGGCCTGTTCTCCGAGATGATCAATTGGAAGCTGCGTTTTTTCGTGCCGGTGACAGATGAGGGTGCGGAGATCCTGTCGAAGCTGATGCAGCGTCATCGCCTCATCGACATTGCGCGCCGGTCGTGACGGAGGTCTGTCATGCTATCCGCCTCCGATCTGGCGGGCCGTCTCGCGCAGGACGCAGAGGCGGTCTGTCGCCACTACCTCTCCGCCGGCCGCCGCGCCGGCAACTACTGGCTCGTCGGCGATGTCGCCAACAACAAGGGCCGGTCGCTCTACGTGCATCTGGCCGGCCCGCGTGCTGGCCGGTGGACAGATGCTGCGACCGGTCAGTTCGGTGACCTGCTCGATCTCGTCCGCGAGACCTGTGGCCTCCTGGACTTCCGTGACGTTGCCGAGGAGGCGCGTCATTTTCTTAGTCTGCCCCAACCCGAACCGGTGTCGGACCTCAGGGGCGACGTCGGTGATGCCTCTCCGGTCGAGCGGCCGGCGACGGAGCGGGCACGACGGCTGTTTCGAATGACGCATCCGCTGGCGGGTACGCTCGCCGACATCTATCTGCGCGAACGCGGTATTCTGCGGGCATCCGCCCATGGGGCGCTCCGTTTTCACCCGTCGTGCTATTATCGCGATTTCCTGACTGGCCGGACGAGCAGCTATCCGGCCCTGATCGCAGCCGTCACCGACGACGCCGGAGTGATCACCGGCGTGCACCGCACCTATTTGTCGCTGGACCCTGACGGCGTTGGCAAAGCGAAGGTCGACGATCCCCGCCGCGCGCTCGGCGGGTTGCTTGGTAATGGCGTTCGCTTCCGCTTTCCGGTGAATGCGTCTATGCCGGTCCTGGCAGCCGGAGAAGGCCTCGAAACGATGCTGTCGCTCTCACACGTGATGCCCGGCATGCCGATGGTCGCGGCCCTGACTGCTAATCACCTCGCGGCCTTCAACGTCCCGCCCGGATGCCGACGCCTCTACATCGCCGCCGACGCGGATGCCGCCGGCCGGCATGGGGTCGAGGGATTGAGCCGCAGGGCGCAGGAATGCGGAATCCTGCCCCTGGTGCTGTCGCCCGAGCTCGGCGACTTCAACGAGGATCTACGCTGGCTGGGGCCGGACCAGATGACCGCAAGCCTGCGGCTTCAACTCACTCCGGAAGACGCGGTGACCTTCCTGCCCTGATGAGCCTTGCCAGAAGGCCCAGAAGGGCGGGACGCAGGCGGCGCGGGCGAAAGGACGGTCGGTAGTGCCGGCTCCCCGTGTGGACGCGCGCCCGCGGGCCTGCCGAGAGGCGACCCTTACCACGCGGGCCTCCGGCCTTCAGCGGGTCAGTCGGGTTTCTTCCCCTGCCGGTCCGCAGGCGCGGCCCGTCATTCCTCGCGGATCAAGAAACCCTCTTGTCCCCGCCCGGCGCTTCGCTGGGCCGCTGCGCTTCACTTGCGGTTCCGGCCTCGGCCCGCGTGACCGGGTTCGCCGTCAGGCCGCGAGAGGCGCGGCCCACCGAACGGAGACCACCATGGACCTGATCCTTCACCCCGACGACGGCTTCGAGC
Source organism: Neorhizobium tomejilense (assembly GCF_964254135.1). Classification (NCBI taxonomy): domain Bacteria; kingdom Pseudomonadati; phylum Pseudomonadota; class Alphaproteobacteria; order Hyphomicrobiales; family Rhizobiaceae; genus Neorhizobium; species Neorhizobium tomejilense. Next base: position 1,227,991 of record NZ_CAXUSO020000002.1, on the reverse strand, counting down.
CCCACCACGCGTCCTCCCCGACCGACCGCTTCATCTACGAGATGCAGGTCTTCGGCTATCGCCCCTTCCAGGACGAGCCCGATCCGCGGCCATTGCCGGAGGAGCCGCAGGTCCAGTCATCGATCACCACGATCTTCGAGGCCCTCGCGGAAATGCTCGGCGACACCAGGCTGGAGCCCGATCTCGAAGACCTGTTCTGGTCTATCCCCAATCTCTTCCATCGCGCCGGCGAGCGCATCCAGCGCGAGCTCGATCGCAACGAGGAAGCGCAGCGCACCGGCCAGCGCGAGCAGGACGGCTCGGAGGTGAAGAGTGTCGAACTCGAACGCCTCGTCGCCGAAGGCATCACGCTCTTGGAACGCAGGAATAGTTTCGAGTTCATGCGCGACTATGCGGCCGATCTGTTCGAGGCGCAGACCGGTTCGTCCTGGCGACCGCGCACCGGCTCGAAGGTCAACCACGCCAACATGACGGCGGCGATGATCGATAGCCGCGACTTTCTCTCCGCTCGCCGGCGCGCCGAGACCGAAGTGCTGATCCCAGCCGGCACGAAGATCGCTTTCGCCGGTGGCATGGACTACAATGATCATGAGCGGATCTGGGCCAAGCTCGATCAGGCGCATGCCAAGCATGCCGACATGGTGCTGCTGCACGGCGGCTCGCCGAAAGGCGCCGAACGTATCGCCGCCTGCTGGGCCGAAGCCCGCAAGGTGACGCAGATCACCTTCAAGCCGAACTGGACGAAACACGCCAAGGCCGCACCGTTTCGGCGCAATGACGATATGCTGTCGGTCATGCCCGCCGGATTGATCGTCTTTCCCGGAAACGGCATCACAGGCAATCTCGCCGACAAGGCACGCCGGCTCGGCATTCCGGTCTGGCAGGCATCAGGAGATGGCGCGTGAGCGCCCTTTCCCAGAAAGATGGAAAACATGGGAAAAAATGGATTATATGGGAATCGAAGTGGCGATCTTTGCGATGAAGCAGTTCACGACAGACGACCTCAACAAGCAGATCGGCGACGTTACCGATGCGGCAAGCCGCGAGCCGGTTGTTCTGACTCGCCACAAGAAGCCTCGCTTCGTGCTGATGAGCTACGATCACTATGAGCGCATGCGCACCGGTGGCGACCCCCGCCGCTCCTTTCATATCTCGGAAATGCCCGCCGAGCATGCGAAACTGTTCGACGAGGCGCTCGATCGGCTGGCGCATGGCGAAGGCTCCGACGATAAGCCGTGAATTCCGACCCGGCGAGGTCATCTCCTATCCCGACCTCTGGGCCTGGCAGCAGCAGTGCGGTGAGGCCGCAAGCAGCGTCCCGGCTGCGTCGTCATCGCCATCCGCAATGCCGCCGACGGAAACACGCACCTGGCGCTTCTCGCCATCACCACCCAACCGCCGCAAACGGGTCGCGCCTCATTGGAGATTCCGGACATCGAGCGCAAGCGCGCGGGCTTAAGCGATCTGAAGCAGTGCTGGATCATGGTCGACGAATACAATTACGATATCGTCGAGCGCTCCTGGTATATTGAGCCCGGTCAGGACATCCTCGGCCGCTTCAGCAAGTCCTTCATGGTGAAGATCGCCAGACTGTTTGCCGAGGCGCGCGGCCGAACCGGTCGGGTCAACCGCCTCGACTGAGGCTTGCCGCATCCCTGCCGCCGGGCGCCGGGGCAACATCCCTTGAAATCACGTCTGTCACTCGGTTACGCTCCGCAGAACCGCAGTCGCGTCAGGGAAGGCCGAGGATTCGGGCCTCACGCCACCGAAGGCCATCTTTGACGATGAGGATGGGTTCAGGACGGTGCCGATCTCTCGCGATGTGCCCGACTCGATGACGGCCAGCGTCCGTTGACCCGAACACCACCAACGCATGCCACGCGCGCGGCGCTCGGCGCGGCAGCAAACGGCCGCCACGGCGAGGTCTCCTGCCGACGTCGCAATCAAGGGCCATTCCCGTTCTTTATGTCGCCTTTCTAAGGGACCGGCCGCGATCAGCGTCAACCCCGCAAGGGGGTTTCCCTTCGCTACGCTGCGGTGACGCCTGCGGCGCGGCCCCTTCTTCGGGCGCCATCGGGAATGGTCCCGATGCAACGAAGGAGACAATCCCATGGCTACCACGATCGCAACCCTCACCGAAAAGACCGACGGCACTCTCGAAGGCATCTTCGCCACCATCCGGGTCAACGCCCCGATCGCCCTCGTCCCGAACACCAACAAGGCGAGCGAAGAAGCCCCGGACTACCGCATCATCCACCGTAAGACCGGCTTTGAGATCGGCGCAGGCTGGAACCGCATCTCCCGCCAGACCGGAGAAGAATACATCTCCACGAAGCTCGAAGCGCCCGAGATCGGCGTGATCTTCGGGAACGTCGCCCCAGCGCCCGGCGGCGAGCCCGGGAAGAAGGTCATCCTCTGGAACAGCCCGGCCTGACTGGGACTGCCGGCCTCCTAGCGGGGCCGGCTTCTTCTCCGAGCCAGCAACCGGCAACAAAGGATCTCCCCATGAGCCGCTATACCACCACCGTTACGAAAATCGCTTCACGTCACGCTGACCCAGACGCCACTATCGGCTATGACCGCCCTCTGCAGACGTTCTTCCTTCAGGCTTTCGCCACTTCCGATGGCGAGGATCTCGAACTTTGGCTTGGTACGGAATTTCAGGAATTCGAAACGCTTGCAGCCTTGCGCGCTGCAGCTGTCAGACAAGGCTTTGATTTCGTGCCGCTCGCATCGTGTATTCTTCACAGACTGCTGGACGATCATAGCCGTGAAGCAATCCGACCGGTCAGTGAAACGATCCTTCAGGATTTGCTGAACAATGCTGCTCCCTGCTGAGCCGCATATTTCGAAACATAACAGCCCGGCCACAAGCCGGGCATATTTTTATGCCTGCTCACAAGATCACTTGTTCAGCGCGTCCTTGAGAGCCTTGGCCGGCTGGAAACTCAGCTTCTTTGCCGCCGCCACCTTGATCGTCGCGCCGGTGGCCGGATTGCGAGCTTCGCGTTCCGGCGTATTTTTGATTTTAAACTTGCCGAACCCCGGAAGGCTCGTTTCATTGCCGGCAATCGCTGCATCGGTGATCGAAGCAATCACCGCTTCGACAATCGCCTTGCCCTGTGCTTTGGTTAGCCCGTGCTCACCGGCGATCTTGTCGGCGATTTCGTTTGTCGTCGTCATTTCTTCTCTCCGCATCGAAGTTGATCCGAAATCCCTGACAGGTGGATGTCGGCCTGTCATTGACGCGATGCCGAAGAAGCGTTCAGCAACCCCGGATTTCCACAGTTTCCAACCGGTCGATAGCCCTTCTGACGTTTCCTGCGGGCCAGATCCAGGAAATGCATAGCAGCCTCACGCTCGGTTGCGAACACCTCGGTCTTTTCGCCGCCGCGCGATCCGATCCGGCCCCAGCGGCGCACGACGGCCATCTCTCCGAACAAGGTCGGCTGCATGGAGAGGGCATAATACCGTGCCATGTTTTTCGTCGCTTCGATGCGCTGGCAATAGAGCCGGAAGGTGGAAGTCGCCGTGGGCGAACGATGACGAAGAGACGCCGACGCGTCCAACGACAGTTATGAATCGGTGGAGGCGCTTCGATTCACGACTTTGATGAATGCTGGCGATAATCGAAGAGACACGATAGACGTCGATTTCCATCAACGGGTAGACGGCAATGGACGACGCACTCACGATCCACAACCGCGCAGATTTCGGCCTATGGGCGATCGAGGCCGCCAAGCAGATCGACGGCGAACAGCGGTTCGATCTGGCGAAAGCCGCGCGGGACGGCACCGCGGGAGAACTTCGTGACGCGGGAAACGCCCTCGGGCAGGCAATCACCAATGCGCTCCTGGGGGTTTATGACGGGTTGCTGGATAGTGCCGAGGACGAATAAGCTGACGAGCTAGGCCGGCAGCGGCGGCATCTCACCCTCGGTGATCCGCCAGATCCACGATCCAAGATCCGGCCGCGCATCGATCATCTTGCCCAGGGCTGCCTGGAAGTCATCGCCGGCATCCGGTGGGACGATATAAAGCGCGCAGGGCAGGGGCCTTGCTTCCGGCAGGATCGCATTGGCTAACGGGTGAATGCGCGGGAGATCGAACCTCAACCCCTTTACCGATTTGGAGCGCAGGCGGCCGAGGCGATCGACAAGCAGCTGTTCATAGGCGCTCTCGATCGGCAGCCAGTGTTCGGTCACCGCCATCAGGGCAATTTCGTTGACGGTGGCAATGCCGGCTGGCGTGCCCCCGATCGTCATGATCGCCATCAGATGCGATGTCTCGGTGCTCTGCCACAGCATCAGTTCCGTTTCAAACCGCCGTTGCAGGGACCGCCAAGTGGGCTCTTCGAGATAGAGTCGGAAACCCGGCATGTGTTTGATCACGACCTGACGGCCGTTGCGCGCCTCAGCGAACGCCTTGATCTCCCCAATCAGCACCATCAGCTTTCTCGCCCCGGCCGGCGCCTGGAAGAGGCCCGCAAGTTTTTGGGCCCGGCGCTGTTCGATCGCCGCCTTGTCACCGGCACGAAACGGTTCGGGAATGAGCAGCCGGTCGGTCAATGCTTGCCCACGAACCTCCATCAGTCGAGCGGCTTCGCTCAGATGCTGATAGACCTGCCACCAGTGCCGCTTGCCTGCCCAATGCGACGTCCATTCCGTCAGCCCGCTCTCATGCCAGAGGAAATGCAGCAGCCCGCGCAGGGACAATTTTTTGGTCGCGTTCCTCACACTGTCGGCTGACGCGGCGCTCCCGTCTGATCTTGCGACCGCGCCGCGCTTCGACAGTGAGAAATCCAGCGTTAGCGATGCCGTACCGGCAGTCGGGTCGAAATTGATCGCGCCCCCCACCAACGGTCCAAGGCCTGACAATTCGTAGGGCTGTTCGTATGAAGGGCAGGCCGGATCGTGTTTGCCGCCCGAGAGCGGCATGCGTTTGATCACCAGCTGGTCACCGATATTGGCCACATACATCGGGACCGGCGGTTCGCAGCAGAGACAAAGCGGACGGACCTTTCCACAATAGGCATCGGTCAGCAGATCCTGAAAGCCTTCATCACTCTCTTCTAGGACTGTGCCATCGAGCAGGAAGCGCCTCATGCGAACAGCTCCGGCCGAGCGTCAGGCGACGGCGAATATGGGTGCCACACGCGAGGGAAACCTGTCTGTTCAGATCGGCCGATTGTGCCGGGCGGGCAAAGCCAGCTCAAGGCCGCGCGGCCCCTCCAAATTTCTCGTCCCTGCGTTTCACTCCGCTCCGACAAATTCGGGTCCTCCGCGCGCCGGCTCCGCCGGCCGTTCCGAGCCTTGACCTGTCTTTCCCCGCCCAGCCTGCCGCCGTCATCTCTCACAAACCTCAAGGAGACGACGATGACGATCGAACAATTCATCGAGGAACTGCGCCTCGAAGCCGCCAACGCCCCCACCGTGGAAGAACGTCGCCAAATCGAAGCCGAGCTCGAACTTGCCCGGGCCGAGCTTGCCGTCATCATGGCCGAACTCGACGGCACGATCGAAGCCGAGCCGCCCTTCTGAGGCGGCTTTCTTACTACGGTCCCCTTCCGGCCACCCCGCGCTTGGGCCGCGCGTCAATAGCCATTTTCCTTAAGGTAGAAGTCGAGCGCCGCCTTCACCACCTGCGTCATCTTCAGATCGTTCTCCTGCGAAGCTTTTTGAAGGCGCGCTTTCAACTCATAATCCAAGGCGATGTTTATGAAGAATTTCACACTGCGCTGTTTTGATCGTTTCAGGTTCTTCAAGCTGTAGCGGACATCCTCCTGCGCAATCGCCCGGGCCTCTGCCGTTTGTCGCCGCTGCTCTTCAGTCGGCTTGAGCAGCATCTGAGCCGATGGTTTATCGACTGGCAGGGTCGGCTCGCTGCTCGGCACGTTGGAGCTCTTATTCAATTTTGATTCGGGCTTGCGAGATGCGATAGAGAAATCCTTGATGTCGAGAACGGATTTGCTCATGCGGCGCCCTCAAGATCGGCCGCCGCCCTACGCTGCTCGATCTCGTCGACCAGTTGATGAACTTCAAGCCGGGCCTTGCGAACAGGATCAGTGAGATCCTGCATTTGCAAGGTCCCGAGGCCGTTCTGGATTTCGCGGTATATGTTGCGCTCGAAGAGTTCTGTGTCGAGGAGGCCTGTCCGGTACTCGGCCGCAACCAAGCCGGCCACAAACGGTCGGATGTATCGATAGGCTTCGAGATTTCGGCCCGGCACGGAAATCCGCGTCCTGACATTGAAATGGGTGATCGAAAGGCCGTATCGGTCGTTGATCTCATTGACGGCCGCCACGGCTTGGCCCGCCGCCTCCAGTTCCTTGATTGCCGGCTGGATGGGTGAAATCACCAGTTCGGCCGAGCGGATGATGGCTGTCTGCAATGAACTGTCGACGCCCGGCGCATCGACGACGACGAGATCAAATGCCTTGCCTAGATTGTCGATGGTCTGCTCGATCGAGCGTTGCGTCGATGCCTGGGTGAGTTCGATATTATCCGGGACATTGGCTTTCTCGGCGCACAGCCGCCACCAGCCTGACAGGTTTTGACGGTTGTCTGCATCGACAAGAAGAACCCGCTCGCCGCGAAGGGCATATTCCCCCGCGATCAAGGTCACGAGCGTGGTTTTTCCAGCCCCACCTTTGTTACTCACTGCCGCATAGGTTCTCGGCATCTGGCCGCCTCCGCACGTGGTGAAGATGGCCGCATCATGGACCGCGAGCAGGGAGTGAGGCAAGCAAAAAATGAACATAATATGTTCATAGCTGAAAACTGTCGCCGTCCAAGCTACAGGCGCTTTGTACGATGTGGAATATATTCCGTATCCCATCGATCGACAGAGCATCTGTAGCGATGCAGGATATGTTACGGACCTAGAAACAGTTGCTACATCCATAAGCAACATCAGCATTTAATGACTGTGTAGAGGTAGGTCGCATATACGCACTGCAGGTGAGGGTTGAACGTGTTGGCGGGTGCAGCATCGCTGCGACCCTTCCGAGGTCACTCGACTGGCGATCATTTGAGTGGCATTGGCTTGAAATTATGTTACCGATACGGTAATGATTTTTTGGCAGGATACGCAATTTTGTGATACAAATTTGCTGGCCATCGACGGACGAGCCGTCGATGGGCCTGCGGCCTGTTTCGAGGAGGTGCCGATGAGCCCGTCTTCAGCGTCCGAGACCGTGCCGGTAATCGCTGCCGAACGGAAGTCGAGGGTGGTCCATGCAAGGTTCGGAACGACCGAGATCAGCATGATCGAGGAGGCGGCAAAAGCAGCGGGCCTGACCGTTTCGGCTTTCGTGCGGTCGCTCACATTGGAAGGGGCCGGCGTACGTCCATTCCTGACTGACGTCGATCGAGCCGTGCTAGGCCTGCTGTTATCAGAGGTGAGAGCGGTTGGGGTGAACCTCAATCAGCTGGCGCGGGCTGCAAACCGTCGGGGATCCCCATTCGCGGAGGAAACGAGAATTGTGGCTGATGATGTTCACCGGGTGCTTGCCGCGGTTCTGATCGAACTGAAGTCTTATGCAGAGCGAGGTGCATGCCTTCGCAGCGGTAAACGCTGATGGAGATCTTCCTCGGAGCATTCACGGCAGAATGGGAGCAACGCAAGGCCGCGTTCCTTCACGACCTTTTGCTCGGCCGGCGCCCGTTCGAAGACGATGACGAACGGCGCCACCGGAGCGGCTCCATAGCAGCGGCTCAAGGGGCAAGAGGGTCGAAGGACGGAGGATTCCTGCCTGGGCATATGCATTCCAGTTTTTCTGGTCGGAGCGGCAGCCGCCGTCCGGCAGACCGGTCAATGCGGGCACGATTTGCTGGGCTTGCCGCGGGGAGCCAGCCGGCGGTTGTGAAAATGGCATCGTTCGGTGGCGGCGCACGGCTCGGCGCCATGATCAACTACGTCTCCCGCAACGGAGAGGTCGGGGTAGAGAACGAGCGCGGCGACCAGCTTCGCGGCAGGGATCAGCTCTCTGCGGTCGGCGGTGAGTGGGATCATCTTATGAACAGCCGAGCCGAAAGCCGCGACATTGGCCTGTTCAAGATCTCTGTCGGGCACGCCACCAGCGCCGACGGTGAATTCTTCGAACGAGGTCGCGAGATCGTCAGCTACGCTCTGGGCGACCGAGCGTTCGCTTTTGCCGTTGCCCAACAAACCGATGGCACCGGCTTCGAAATCCAGGGTGTCGCCGTGCTTCGCGACCGGCATGGCGAGCGGCTTACAGGCGACGACAAAGCGACATCCATCGTACAGAAGCGGTTGGAGGCGACGCTGAGTGGAGAGCACGACATCCGGTTCCAGTTCACCGGTCATGGCAACGGCACGGACTACGGGACCAGCCGTCTTCGCAGGCTTGTCGAACAGTATCCAGGAAGGGTAGAGGACGAGCAGGGGCGGCCGGTCATGGACGCTAAGCGGGCCGGCGACCTCGTCCAGCAGGAGTGGCGAGGCCAGCTTCACAGCCGCAAACCGCGCGACGTGATGCACCTGATAATATCGGCACGGGCGGGCACCAATACCGCTGCGTTTCAGGATGCTGCGCGGGACTTTCTCGGCAGCCAATTTGGCGGGCATCGTTACGTATTTTCCCTGCACGATGCGTCCAGCGATCCAAAGGCTGAGGCCGCGGGCGGCAAACGTCCCCACGTCCACGTGCATGCGATCGTCGCGATGCGATCGGATGCCGGCGACAGGATCGAGACTACGATCCCCGCCTTTCGGCAGTGGCGACTGGTTATGGCTGAGAAAGCACGCGCAAATGGCATCGACATGGAGATGACCGATCGCCGCGATCGCGCGAGCCCACCGAGCTATACCAAAAACCAAGTTCGCCCACTGAATACAATCGGTCGCACCGTATATGAGGGAACGACCCAAGCTGCGGATTTTCGTTATAGGTCAAAACGTTCCGATGTCCCCTTCCGAGCCTCCACCGCGCGCAGCCAGATCTATATGCAAGCTGCTCGGGAAGAGTGGAGCAATCTATTGAATTATGGAGATTTTAAAAGTCGTCCGGATTTTGTCGACACTCAGATAGCGCGTCTTGAGGATCGAAGAAGCTCTACCGGAGTGTCGAGTCGCAGCGATAGAGATGCCACAAATTCTGCTTCGCAATTCCGAACACACTTGGTAAAGTTATCTGAGCTTGTTTCGGAGGGTGAAGACATGCACCATATGACAAGGTCGGAGTTCGTGGCTTACGAGAAGCGCGTCGAGACGGCGCTTTTCCAGGCCGAACGCGCCATGTCGTCGGATAATCGAAAGGACTTCGAGGAGATCGCTGCGGCAGCACGGGAACACGTGGCTGCGCGACGTGAACTGATGGAGTTTACCGAAGAGCAGACGTCGAAACTGCCCGCGTCGAAAGAGAGCTTATCTCGAACCGCTGATCGCGAAGACGAGCAACGGCGATGGAGTGATGCCGTTGAGCGGCATGGCCTTGATGCTGCTGCAGCGGCGAACAAGGCATTGATCGATATCGAACGGGTTCGAGGCGCCATTGAACAGCTGCATGGGCGCGAGCAAATCGATGACGGTGCGCGGACTTTGAAGGAGGAGTTGCGCCTGCAACTGTCCAAGGCAGCAGAACTCGGTGCGAGCGGCAATGCGTTGATCCGCGACGCAGAAATGGACGCTGAACTCAAGTCCGCAATTCTAGTCGCCGAGCGAGAGCGCCGATTTGCAGAGCGAGACAAACGGGAGAGGTCCGGGGCGACCGATGCCGTCGCGGGGCCTGGTCGCGACGCCGCGAACGATAAGGTAGTCCAGGATCCCGCTACAGTCGGGAAGACATCGTCGTCGCAGGAGGGAAGCGCAAGGACAGACGCCGATCCAAGCGGTGACACAACGAAGGACGATCCCGCCAAACAGCATGTGCCCCGCCTCGAGGAGTTGCAGCGACAAGTGGACCGGGATCGGGACGACCGTGAACGGTGAGGTGATCATGTGTGGCCATGACAAACGAGTTTTCGTTGAAGAGCCTTCCCGCTCTAACGAAGGCTGGGCTAAGGCCTGTAGATTAATATTTGTTGCGATCATGGCCATTGGCATTGTGGACCACGCGCTCACGTCTGCATGGTTTATGATAGCGAGATGGGTTCAGTGACTTTTAGGGCTCATTCCACAAGCGATGCCTGCGGATTCCGGAGCGATCAGCGGAGTGGTGCTCCCTTAATTTCCGTTCAAGCCTCGGTTATGTTCCCGCTCGGGAGCGAGACATGGCACGCAAGCAGGGCAAATCAAAAGACGAGATAGTACAGAATGAGTTGCGAGCGAGCGCAAATGTCGCGCAAGATCTCGCACGACGTCTCGCAGCTGTCCCCGCGCCTGTAGAGGCCCTCAAAAACATAAGTGAAAATATCCCGACCTACAGCAGTCTCGCCAAGTCGGCTGCCGAGATCGCCGGAGCGGTTTCGCAGGCTAGCGCCGTGGGCGAGGTCGTGCGAGAGCTCAGCGGTTCTCTCTCAAAGATCGATGTCAAACTGCCCGATATTTCGCAGCGAATTCAGGCGTCACTGCCGCTCACTCTTGACGACCTGTCATCCCAAGTAGGGCCTTCAGCCGAAGAGAAGCAGATCAACAAACCGAAGATCTCGGACGGATGGTGCGCCACGCCCGTGAAGAACGCCGGCTTACCCAGCAGGCTTTCGCAGATCTCGCCGGCGTCGGTCGCCGGTTCATTTCCGAACTCGAAAACGGCAAGACGACACTTGAATTCGACAAGGTCCTGAAAGTTGCCCGCGCCGCCGGCATTTCGTTGTTCCCGCGAGATCGCTGACGCCGATGGTAGGAATGGGCTGGAAGCGTTCGGACCGGCTCGCGTCACGGCGAAGATGGAAGGGGCGGATCGTCACCGGGATCGGCAGAGACGGCCACGGGCCAGCTCCATGCCTACGGCATAGAGCGCGCTCCGCTCTCGCGCGGATGGACCGAGCAGCGCGAACGATCTTCGCGACAGACATTCAGGCTGAAACGATCGCATCGCGCGCGGCCTCGAAAAAGTCGGATCGCCTACCCGATTATGGTCCAGAACAAGAAGCGAAGATCCGGATGGCCCTATGCCGACGTCGCCCAAGGGTTCACGAGTGCCACTCCCATGCCTTCGAAATCCTTGATGTTACGGGTCACCAGCGTCATATGTCGGGTGAAGGCTGTGGCTGCAATATAAGCGTCATTGATCGGTTTGGGATGGGGCACATGCCATTGGGCGGCCTTGACGGCTGCCGCCTCGTCCAGCGGCAGGATACGCCCTGAAAATGCTGTGAGGACTGTTTTTTCCAGCCAGTTGCGCAACACCTTCCCGGCGGCGGCATCTTTGTGCTCCACTAGGCGGACGCCAATCTCCAGCTCATGCAGAACCACGGACGAAATAAATGTTTCGGCCGGATCGACGGTCTCGTTCCAGGCAACGACACTGGAGTCAGCCCTGCCGGTCGCGACCTTGCGCAGCTCGGACACGACGTTCGTATCGAGCAACAACATCAGGACAGATCGACCGGCTGGGCATGTTCCGCACGTGGCGGCAGCGGCAAGTCAACGTCTTCCGCGCCCGGCGCGGCCAGCATGTCACCCAGCGTCCGCGTTTTGCCGGTAAGCCTCTTGTACTCCTCGAAAGACAAAAGGACGTGCGCGGGCCGTCCCCTGTCAGTGATGATGACAGGTCCGTCCTTGGCGGCGCGCTTTGCGCGACCGAGATCGTGATTGAGTTCACGGCCTGAAAGTGTTGTGATGGTCACGACAAGCCCCGACGTTTGTGGTTACGTAGCTACATCTAGTCCACAGAAGCTGAAATTGCAAGAAGCGGACCCACGCGCTCCGGCGAAATGACGGGGGCAACGAGGATATTGGCTTGCGGCGCGGAACGTTTGGCTTCAGTCGCAGGTCGAACAACCGACGTAGCGGCCCTTCCATCCATCAGCACTTCACCGCGCTCCGCTGCGTTCCAGACAGTCCCTCAACTCGGCCCCCTTGAAACCGCGTTGAGGCGAGAGGGCAGCGTTGGCAGGGGACGGTTGGTGATGGCTACCCCAGTCACCGCCCAAGTGTCGTCGCCGGCTCAATGCGGTATCTCTTCTGGAATTCCCGGAGAACCATTTCGAGCGTCGCCTCGAAAGCGCCGAAGTCAAATCTCACCGTTTTCGTTGGCTCATGCAGATAGCGCCAGTCGATGAAGGCATCCTTGTGCTGATACAGCATGTGACGAATGTTGTAGTCCACGAAGAGACTGTTGCGATGGTACGGGACCACCGAACTTTTGAACTCGGCGTCGAGTTTCGCTTGGCTTTCGGGCTTCAGGCGTTCGAACAGCTTTATCAGGTCGTGCGATTTGGCAAATTTTGGATTGTCGTAGTCGAAAACGAACCACGCTTTGAGCGCTAATTCCATCGAGAGCGCCAAAAGCATCGGCTCAACGCCAATATGGTTGCTTTCGCTCAGGTCTGAATAATTTCCGAAACCGCGGTCGGGAAAGGTCCGAGTTTTCCTAAGTATCGCCCTGGCGGCTTCTTCGATCCTGATGGCCGTCGACAGGCGAGCGCTCACTAGAGGTCCATTGCGTTGATGTAGGCCAGCCTTTTAACGACAACAAGGCGACGACCGCAATGGGCTAAGCGGACCAAGCGCCTCGTTCAGTAGAGTACAGCCCTCCAGGAGGCACTCCAAAAGCCGCGAGATAGTCTCTCCGGTAAGTCTGAAGTCCGCATGTGAACAGATAGAGCGTCCGTTGAGGCCGCGTGTCTTAGGTGACGCCAATGCCTTCGACGAACCCGCGCCAAGTCCGCCAACCTCTGAGTTGACAGTGAACCGCCCGGGTCTCAGGTGGCAGAGGCGATGCCGAGATCGGCAGGATCAGGAACGGTTTGTCGTAGTATTTCCTCGACGCTGGCGCGACTGCGCACCGATCCGCCGCTTCCCGCAATCTTGGCTGCCACAGCGAACGTCAAGCGCTCTGCCGAGGCTTTGACCGCGGATTCCATTTCGGCGATACGGCTGTCGCGTGCATCCTGACGCGGACTCGGCGGCCGTTTCAGTTCGTCCAGCCTGCTATCCTCGATCGACTGCGATAATGACCTGGCAATCGAGAGCGGGATATCAGGCGCGGGCAGTGGGTTTCTATTTGGCGGATCGGAGCCAAGGTCGTGCGATGCCGGATCTTCCGTGGCCAGGGCGGGCACCGGCCGTGGCGCAATGAAATCGACTTCAGGCACCGGTGGCGGGTGCGCCAGAGAAAAGTCCGCCGCGGTTTTGAACGCTGCAATTTCATGGAAACGTAGCTTTCCTGCGAAGATCGACGGCTGCCCCTCGATCAACAGGATCATTCGTTCTGAAGGCATTTGCCGAACTTCCTGCGGCATCATCAGATCGCGTTCGCGTATCTGTTCGACTTTCGTTCGACGCGGTAGGCCAATCAGTTCGATTGTCCGTGATTCAGACTTGTAGCGGATCGTTTTCTTTCCCAGGGCGCGCGACACATATTCGGCCGTCGCCTGGTCGTTGGCGCCAAGGATAAGTTGGACGCCGCAATTGCCAAGCAGGGAGTGCCGTGCGGTTTCGCCGTATATCTCGTCCAGGTTTTTAAGATCCTGAATGATGAAGGCGAGCTTGATGTTGTAGCCCGCCACATAGGGTAGCTTGTTCATGATCTCGTCCATCCGCTTCAATTGGCGAAACTCGTCGAGCAGGAAATAGGCGGGCAGGGCTTTCGGATCGAAGTCACGGGTGAGGAGGTCCATCGTCTGTTGGACGAATAGCGTGAGGAGAGGGCGCAGAATGGTGACGTCGCTGATATTCGGCGCAAGGTAAATCGTCACCGGGCGCCGGCGCATCGACGCCAGGTCGATATCTGTGACGTTGGTCGCAGCGATGACGCGCTCGTTTCGAAATGGCTGCATCGCCTTCTGGATGTCGAGCAGTGCCGATCGCGCCGCCCGCTCGTTCAACGAAATATAGGCATTGAAGCTATCGGTCGTGAAGCGCGACAGGTCCGGTTCGTTTTCCTTGATCAGCTTCATCAGCACCTGAAGATCGACGCCGGCATTGAAGATCGCGTTGACCTCGCCGAGGTTCCGGCGGTTCTTGTAGTGCTGGCTTTCGAGCACATAGCTGATGACGCCGGCAATCACCTGCTGCGCCGTTCCCTGCCAGACCGCATTTTCCGAGCCGATGGTCTCGGGGATGAGGGTGCTTGCCATGTTCTGGATGTCGATCGTGCGACTGCCGCGGTCCTGCCGGACGAAGTCCAGCGGGTTCCAGCGGTGGGTCTTCTGCGCCCCGGGCGAGAACAGAAAAACCTGGTTTCCGGTCGATTTTCGGTACCCCGCCGTATGTTGGTAGATCTCACCTTTGAGATCGGTGACGATCATCGAACCGGGAAACATCAACGCGTTTGGAATGACGTAACCGACGCCCTTGCCGGATCGGGTCGGGCCAATGATCAGATGATGCCGGTCGTCCAGGCGGCGCAGGATCTTGCCGCCGATCCGTCCGAAGATGTGCCCGTCTTTGCGAAACCACTTTCCACGCCGGATCATAGCAACATCCTGGAAGGCGGCATCGCCGAGTGGGTTCGATGGTCGTCGCAGGCCGAACACTCCGGCTGCCACCGATATGGCGACGGCGGAAAGCAGCGCGCCAAATGCCGCGATCTGCAAAGGCCGACTGTCGGAATAGAGCATCAGCTGTTGGATCGGCGCGAAGGGATTTTCGCTGACCGTCAGCTTGAGGATGCGGCTGTCCTTGAACACGAACTGCAGGATGAGCGCGTAACCGATCATCCAGACGGCGAGTGCGATCAGGCAACAGAAGAGAAGATAGGCTGCAAGGTAAGTGCGGCTCATGTCGCCCGCCTTGCGAAATAGATCTCGGAGACGCCCCGGCGGCCGCCATCCCGGCGCAACTGGATGACGATCGGTATGACCATCTGGATATACGTCATCAGGTCCTGTTTCGAATACCCCGACGACATCCCCGCCTGCTGCATCATCATCGCCAACTGCTCGTAAGCGCCGAGCGGCGTGTCGGCATGCACGGTCGACATGCTGCCGGGATGGCCAGTATTGATGGCCCGCAGAAAAGCGAACGCTTCCGAACCCCTGATCTCGCCGACGAACAGGCGGTCGGGCCGCATCCGCAGCGAGGCCTCCAGCAACGACTGGATCGTTACCTGCGCCGTTCCCTGGTCGCCGCGGGAGGCGAGCAAGTGAACGGCGTTCGGCTGCGGCGGAAACAGTTCGCGGGTGTCCTCCAATGTCAGGATCCGCTCGGATGGATCGATCGTTTTCAGGCAAGCGTTGAGGAAGGTCGTCTTTCCCGTCGACGTGCCGCCGCTGATCAGGATCGACACACGTTCGCGAATGGCGGTCTGGATGAAGTCGTAGATTTGTTCTCCCTCAAGCAGATCGATCAAGCGGCGTTCAACGGCACTCAGGCCGCCCATCGCGACAGACACCTTGTCGAGCGATCCGTTGTCGCGATATTGCTCGAGCGTAAAATCGCTGGTGACCTGTTTGCGAATCGATATCGCGCCACCGTTGGCGGCCGCCGGCGGCAGCACGATCTGGATGCGCTCGCCGGTCGGCAGGGCGGCGCTGAGGATCGGATTGGCACGGCTGATAAACTGGTGGGTGACGCCAGCGACGCGCTCGCCGATATTTTCGATCTCATGGGCGGTCAGTGCGGGAATATGATGGTACTGCATGGCCTCAGTGCCAGGACGCTCGATATAGACCTCGCCCGGGCGATTGACGGATATTTCCACGACCGCGGGATCATCGAGGAAGACGCGCAGCGGCTCCAACGCGCGCTCTAGGAAATAGTAGGGGCTGATCTCAGCGGCTCTGATCTTGGCGAAGGCCTCGCTCATGCTTGATCTCCTTGAGGGCTTCCTGGACGGGGTCCGGATACATGGCTGAGAAGTCCAGATCCTGCCGAACGTAGACGAAGATCCGCTCGCCCTGATGGACGCTGATGGTCGGCGGGATTTTCAGGTTTTCCGCCAGCGCCTGGTTGGCCATGTCCGAAAACGTCTGGGCGATGGTTTCGCGGGCAAGCTCGGCGGCGCGGTCAGAGTCGGACGAGCCGTTGCCGCTCCCGCCGCTCGAATATTGGCCGCTGCCGTAACCCGTGAGGTAGCTAGACCCGGCGCCGACGATCGACAGCAGGATCGCCGAGCCGAAGCGTTCCCGCCATTTGTTGTCGACGAGGCCTGTCAGGCCAGAACGGCCGAGGCCGTCGGTGCCGATGCTGCTCAACCGTACTGACACGCCATCGTCGCGCAGAAGACGCGTCCAGATGACGAAGATGCGCTTCTGGCCGCGGGTGACCTCCGATTGATATTCCCCGATCAATCGCGTGCCCGTCGGGATCATGACGCGCCGGCCATCGAATGAATAGACGTCCTGCGAGGTGATGGCGCGGATCTGGCCGGGGAGGTCGCTATTGATGGCGGTTTCCAGTATGCCGGGGATCAAGGTCCCCTCGGGGATCATCGCATCGATGCGATCAATTTGCCGCGCCTTCGCGGATCGGTCTCCAATCGCCGAAGCGGAGGCAAAGAACTTGCTGTTGCGGTCCTGACCAGCGACAGTCGGCCGATCGCCGTCCTCTCCGGACCCAAATGCACCCTGAGCATCGTCTGGTTTGGCCGAATCGACGACGATTTGTTTCGACAGGAAGCGTTTGGGGAATTCTTCGGGTTTTTCGGTTTGCAGCTGTTGCTGAGGCGTCGCGACGACCACGCCGGGTGGCGGAGGCACGTCGAACGTCGTGGTGTCCGGCGGCGCAGGCTTCGGCGGATCAGGTGGAGGGTCAGGCAGCTTGATCACCGGCGCTGGGGGCTGTTCAGGCGGCTTCTGATTGTCGCGCAGAAACGATGGCGGTCGAAACGTCGTCGTCGTGAACTCCTCGTCCCCCTTGACGCTCTCGGGAAGGCGCCTTGCTGGGGCGAAGACAACAACATAGGCGAGGGCGGCGCCCCCAAGCAGAAGTGCCGCGCTGCCGAGGAATTGCCTACGCCGGGCGCGACTGTCCCTGACAGCGGTCTCGTCGCTGGTTAGCATCGCTTCGAGTTCGGGAGACCGCTGCATCAGTTTCCGCTCCTCTTGCGTGTCGTCGCCTGTTCGTCATGCGCCGGCCCCATGATCGCCGGATCAGGTGCTCCGAAATCCGGCTTGCGGAGATTGAAGATGCAGGTCCAGACGTTACCGTCCCGCAGGGTATACTGGGTCGCGGTGCCATCGACGACGATGTAGTCGCCCTCGCGACGAAAATTCCGCAATGTCTCGCTGAAGTCGGAATTCACCGCGAAGATCGCAGGTACTTTAGGACCGAATTTGAAGAACGTCTTTTTCCCGTCGTCGAACACCATCAGGGGCTTAAGGCCGCCGTCGCCGGAAAACGAATAGTCTGTATTGACGTTCGCCTTGTCGATCCCGGCGATGTTGGGATTGGCGGCGCGCGCCTCGGCCTCTCTGCGCAGCGACGCATTGAGGTCTTTTTCCGGATAGATGAAGCGGATGCCGAAGATCTTCTTCCCGTCTTCGGGCGCATAGTCGTTGAGTTCGAGATAGTAGATCCGCTTGGTGGTCACGACGTTCATGTTGGTGGTGACCTGTTTCGCCTTCGGCTTGACGAACAGGATGTTGCCCTTGTCCGTTGGCACCACGTCCCAGCTCTCGGTATCTCCAAGTGCCACCGTCTCGAATTTCTCGTCTTCGTCGAAGATAATCATCGTCGAAATGCCATAGGTGGCGTAGACGCGGACCACGTTGTTCGGTTGATAAACGACGCTGGTCACCCGCGCATCGAGACGGCCGGCAGCCGGTGTCTGCGCGGCAAACGATCCAATGGATGTGACTAATGTCATAAACATCGCAAGGGCGATGGCGCGCTTGAGCATCATCGGCCGCCCTCGGTGACGGTTTCCTGGTCGCGCCGGTAGTCGTAGACCTGGAAGCCAAGGGGGTTTTCGAAGCGCCATTCGTTGGTGGCGGGCGTGTCCGTGTAGCGATAGCGCACCACCGCGATCCAATGGCGCGGGATGGTCTCGGCTTCCGATTGTTCGACGGTCGTGAACCTGACGATGCCGGTGCTGGCATTCGGAAAAGTCACCGAAGCAATCTCTGTCGTGACCCGCTTGTCGCGACCATAGACGCGGGCCGGGTTCTGCAGGTTGGCAGCGCTGTAGAGATCCTGCAGTTCGCGCGCGGCATTGCCGGTCGACAGCAGCGCCGCGATCCCGAAATTTTGCTCGATGGCAAAGGGATCGTAGCCTTCGCGCGAGCGGATATAACGGACGATGTTGGCCTGGGTAACGGCCTGTTGTTCGGTTAGATTGGTCGGCCGTGTTAACCCGGTCTTGACCTCGACATAACCGGTATTCCTGTCGACCTCGACGATATAGGGCTCGAAACTCTTGAGGGGCACGAGCATAGCGAGCGTCGCAAGGCTGACGAGGGTGATGGCCCCGAAGATCGAGGTGACGAACCAGGCGAGGGCCCGTGACCGTTTCGCCCGCTTGACGATCTCCTGCTCCCAGATGTCCCCGCTTTGATAATATGTTCGAAGGCGATCGTCGTTTGTCCCTGCCATTGGCCTTGTTGCCCTTTGTCTGTCGTTCTCGGCTCAGGCCGGCGTGCTGTTCTGGGTGATCTTGGTCTGCATCGCGGCCTTTGTACCTGACGGATCTTCGTCGCCACCGCGGTCGCGCGATTGGGCCTGCAGCGCCCGTCCAGCGCGATATGTCGAACGCCCGGCGGCAGTGGTTCCGCGAAGGGCGCCAAATCCCGCCCAGCGGGTGAACCTCGACGCCGCGTCGCCGACCCCGGCGCTGATGCCGCCGGCAATGCCCTGGCCGATCGACTGGATGTAGAGCATCACGAAGGCGCCTGCCGCGCACAGAAGCAGGAAGCCGGCAATGTCTGCGAGCGTCAAAGTTCTCGAGCCGCTGGCGGCGTCGATCTTCGAAAGCTCGGGGTTCATGGCGGCGATCAGGAAGGAGGCCACCACATAGATGAAGAGCGGGATCAGCGCATAGGTAAGCACTTGGTTGAACCAGCCGACACCGTAGTTGCGAGTTTTCTCGAACAACATGCAGGCTATGAAGATCGGCGCCGTGCCGATCAGCACCCAGAGCATGACCTTCGCCAGAATGAGGATAGCGAGCGCGACGGCGATGAATATCCCGGCGCCCACCATGATCAACACGCCGATCATGCTCGGCAGGATCGAGAAATAGCCGGATTGTTCGGCAAATGCCGAGGCGGCCTGGTTGGCGGTCTTCCAGATCTGCGAAAGCCCGTTGGTGGGCTCGGAAATGCCCGTGCCGGATGCAGCCAGGATCGCCCGGCCGACATCCTCGGGAGTATCGTTGATCCAGTGATAGAACAGGTTATTGAAGTTTGTCCACGAGCCGACAAGCGCCAGGATGATCATCATCCGGGCGAGCCGGCCGACGATCTCGCCGACACCGATCCTTGCAGTTCCGAGAAAGAGTTGCAGGCCGTAATAAGCGACGTAGATCACCAGCATGACCTGCAGCAGCGGCATGATCTCCTGCCCGACGACCGTATAGGCCTGCTCGGAAAACGAACTGCCGGAATCCTCGATGCGCTGCAGGAGATCGCCAAGGAAATCTTCCATAGGAACTCACTCCAGCCCAAGAGCCGCAAAGGCGGCCGCAGGATCGTTGACGGCGTGCATCGGTCCACAATCGGGGCGCGGATCATTTGCATAGGCTGAGAGATCCGCCGGCCGCTTGCACGGCGCCGTCTTTTCCTTGACCGTCCCGCATCCGCCCAATGACGCTGAAACCGCAATGATGCCGATCGCGACGCTTACCCGCATGCCGTCAATTGCCATAGGCGAGGGCTTTTTTGCTGTTGGAGATATCGGTGAGGCGGCGCTGGTTCTCGGCCTGCAAGGATGTCACTGCGCCGTTCATCACGCCGATCATTTCGTTGAGCGTCAGGCCGGACTGAACCTGCAACTGCGTGTTCTGGTCGATCGACCCCTTGATGTCTTGCGCCTTGCCGATCTGCTGGCCGGCAGCTTCGAAAGCCCCACGTCGCGTCTCGGTCGCCTTTTGCGCGCCGTTGATAAGGGCCGAAACGCCGAGCACGGTATTCACCAGTTGCTCATAGGATTTGTCGCTGGCGAGGTCGCTATTGTCCTTGCCCGACAGCGATTTCACCAGTTGCAACCCGTTGATGAACGTGGTGGCGACCTTCGAGACGTCGCCGCTCATGCCGCCGAAATCGGGAATGCCGCCCTTGATCAGGCTATCCAGCGACGGCATGGAAGAGACACTGAACCCTTGGCCGATCGCGAGATCCTGTAACAGTTGGGACGTGCTGCCACGATCACCGGTCACCGCCTTCAGGGTGTCCTCGACCGTGGTCAGAATGTTCTTGTTGGTGTCGAGGATCTTGTCGGTCGTGTCCGCCGTCTGTTTGGCGATCTTGTAGTTCTGCTTGTCGATCACCGGCACGTCGGCATGGGCGAGGCACGGCGCTAGGATGGCGATTGCGGCTATGAAGGACGTACGCTTCATGACGGGCTCCTATTGGGGTTGCAGCATGAGCTGGATGTCGGCTGTTTCTTCGCGTTTTGCGACGCAGGCCTTTTGCTCGGGATCCCAGACAAGCCCTTGCCGTGGATCGCAGAGGCCGGTGGTATCGCGTGGAGGATCGTCGCCGTTATCGCTCGCAGTCGATCGCGAAGTGCTCGATATATCCGACGTCGTGACAGCGTTGTGGGAATTGATGAGATCCGCCATCGCGGCGCCAAGCTTGATGACGTTGTTCATCATTTCGAGATTGGCATTGCGCGCGGTCGAATTGTGGTCCCAGCTGTCCTGGATCGTGCCCGTCTGCAGGCCCGCCAGCTGCTGGTACCAACTCGACACGTTGCCGAGGCTTTCGTAGGTTGCCCTCGTGGTCCCCATGGCGTTCAGGGTCGAATCGCGCATGCCGGAATAGGCGGTCGCGCCGCGGCCGTAGTTCAGCGGGATGCCGGACTTGTCGGATCCACCAAAGGCGGGAAGCCAGTCCCGGGTAATGCTGCGAACGTAGCCTTGAGTTTCCTTGAACGGCGGAATGCCACCATATTTGCTGACATTGCCTGGCCCCGAATTATAAGCCGCAAGCGCGAGGTTGGTGTCGCCGCCGAATTTGCGCAGCTGTTGCTTCAGGTATCGGGCGCCGCCGTGCAGATTGTCCTCGATGTTGTTTTCGTCGACGCCTAGCTGATCCGCCGTGCCGGGCATGAGTTGGGTCAGGCCGGTCGCGCCGGCGGAGGACTTGGCACACGGGTTCAACCTGCTTTCCTGGTAGATGAGAGCCAGAAAGAGGCTTTCATCGACACCTTCCTCCTGGGCGATACGACGTGCGCGCCCTGAGATCTCGGCATTCTGCTCGGCAGCGCCGACCGGATCGTTCCGTCGCGTGGGGCGGTAGATCGAGCAGGTGACGGATGTGTGGATCGTATGGCGATCCTTGGTCGTTGTCTCGATCTTGCTGGTCGCTTTGTCGCGCGCCGTATCCTCTTGGAGGATCGCGTTGTCGATCACGGGAACATCGGCAAGTGCAATTTTGGGTATCGCCGCGACAAGCGCAGCGAAGGCGACAGGGGCGAAGCGGTGGAGCGCTGTCATGCTCAGGCCCTCCAGCCGCAGAAGCGGGACAGCCAGGCCGATGGATCGTCTCCGAGTTCCTCCCGCAGCCGGGCGCATTCCTCGATGGTGTCCTTGCGGCCTGAAAGAACCTTGATCACGTCGGGCATGGTGCCGAGATCGAGACGAGCGATGACGCTGTCATTGCCATGCTTGACGAGAAAGGTGCGCTTTTCGGGCGGCGTGGATCGGATGAAGTTGAACTCCTTCACCGTCAGGCCGAAGCGCCGAATGTAGCTTTCCTCGTCGGCGCGGGGATTGGGGAAGTGGATATTGGTCGCCGACTGCTCGATCAGCGTATGGGAGGCCGGCGCCCGGGCGATGTCGGCGGCCGACTGCGTTCCGAAACCGACGATGCCGTTCAGCTTGCGGATGGTCTTCATCTTGTCGACGATGAAGTCGCTGAAGGTCGGATCCCGCAGCAGTCGCCAGCCCTCGTCCATGAAGATCATCACCGGCGTGCCGTCGAGAAGCTCGTCGAGCCGATGGAAAATATACATCAGTGCCGGCGTGCGGATCTCCTCATTGTCGAGGATACGGGTCATATCGAAGCCGAACACCTGCCGATCGGAAAAAGAGAGAACGTCATGGGTTGCGTTGAATAGCCAGGCTTTCTCGCCATCGATCCATGGGCGCAGGCGCGCGCTGAGATCGTTCGGCCCGGCCCGCGAGCGGCCGATCAACAGCCCCGACAGGTTGGCGAGGTTGCGCTGGGCGGTCGGTTCCTGCATCAACCGGAAAAGGGCGCGCTCGAGGATATCTTCCTCTTCCTGATCGAACCCTGCTGCGTCGCAACGCTGGAGCATGGCCTTCAGAAGGCGAAGCAGGAATTCGCGGTTCGGGCCGGTATTGTCGATCTGCAGCGGATTGAAACCGGTCGAGGTGCCTGGCATCAGTACTTCGTAGGCGCCGTTCATGGCGCGCACGAAAATCTCGCCGCCGCGATCCTTGTCGAAGAACACAGCCCTCGGTGTCGGAGAGACCCGAAACGCTTGCGCCAGAAGAAAGGTGAGGGCAACGGTCTTGCCGGAGCCGGTCGGACCGGTCACCAGGAAATGCCCGATGTCGCGCCGATGGAAGTTGAACCAGTAAGGCGTCTGGCTAGTGGTCTCGAGGATCGTGATCGGCGTTTTCCAATGGGTGCCGTCCGTCTGGCCGCACGCGAAATTGTGCATTGACGAAAGGCCGGCGAAGTTGGCGCTTGAAAGCAGCGCCTTTCTGGCGATGTAGGAATGGTTGCCAGGCAACTGCGCCCAGAACCCTGCCTCGAGGTTGAGGTCCTCGCGCAGCCAGTTCACGTTCATGTCCGTGAGGCAGGCGCCCAGATCGGACACCGCTTTGTTGACACCCTCGACGTCACGCGACAGGCACAGCAGCGTCAGATGATGAAGGCCGAACACCGCTTCCTGGTTCATCAGGCTGTTGAGGGCGAAATCGATATCGTTCTCGACATCGCTGCCGGCTTCGTCGGATGCCGCGATCTGGCGTTTCAGACGTGATATCCGCTCCTGCGCGATCGGCTTGTCGGTGATCGTGAAGGATTGCGTCAGGATGAACTCATGATTCATCTGCAGGAGGCCGTCGAGCATGCCTGGCCCAGTGAACGGCGGGTACTCCTTGATCGAGAGGATTGCCCCGAAGCGGTCGTCTTCGCGGGCTGCTCCTTGAGCCTGCAGTGTGCGCCGGGAAAAATGCAGTCGGGAGCTGCCGACGTAGCCGGCGATGCTCATGCGCGGCAGGCGCATCCTGCGCGGAATGCCGCAGGTGAGCACGGACTGGAAAAATTCGCAGGGCTCGGAATAGGGTTCATCGTCGCGATAGACGATCCCAAGCGGACGCGCCCCATACTTCTGGAGGTCGCGGCAGAGATTGCCGACCAGTTCTTCCAGTTCGCTGACGGACTCTCGGAGTTGACCGTCAACCGCATCACGTGTTCCGGCTTTGTCGAAAAGTCGGCGCGCCGTGTCCCCAGCGGCCAGTGCGCCGCGCATGCCTGAGCGCAAGACGCTGAGGTAGAGTTCGTTGGTGAACATGCGCTTGTCGCCAAGCTCAGCCATATAACGACGATTGAGGAGGTCGGCGAAGGGTGCATCGAAATTGCTGTCGAGACCCGCCTCCACCTGCCGGCGGATGACGGTCGACCACAACGAGAAGCGGCTGGAGCCGAGTGCGCGGATCATCGTATTCTGGACCACCGAGCGCATGTTGAGTTCGGCCTGGTCTTCCGTCTGGAAAAACAGGCCGTTCAGTCGGATGATCGACAGCAAGGCGCCGTTTTCGAGTTTGATCACGGTATCGGCTACATGTCGAAGATAAGGGATATGTTTCGACATCGATCGCTCGCGAGCGGCCGCGGCTCCAAAACCCAGTTCTTCCCGGATGAGCTTCAGCATGGTCAGGGTCCGTATGAGTTTGCGCCCCAGAAAGATTTGTTCGGGGTTTTTGGCGTCATGCGCGTTGCGACCTGCAACACGTCGAGGATGCGGCCGTCCCAGCTGCATAGGGTGAAGAGGGCGAGATAGGCGAGCGGGGCGGTCATCAGCGCCCAGACCGTGTTGGTCGCGAGCCAGGCGATGATCGTCAGGCCGATCACCACCACCACCGCCATGTAAGGGACGCCCCACAAGGTCGGCGACCGGGTTAGCCCGATGATCAGCGGCGTAAGTGTCGGCTTGTCGTCCGAGAACTCGGTCATCGCTCAGTTTCCGACCGTGGACATCAGTTGGTCGACGATCGCGGGCGCGCCAAACACCAGACCGATACCGAGAACGACCGCGCCGGCCGTGAACCAGCTCAGACGCCCGGCAAAGGCGAGAAACCCAAGTCCGATGACTGCGATGATCGCGACCAAACGTCCAAATGGGCCGGTGATGAAGTCGACGACCGCCTGGACCACAGTCTGCAGCGGTGCGAAAGCCTGGTTTGTTGCCTGTGCCATCGCACCGTCGGCGGAGAGCGCGTGCGAAGCGGCCACCACCGCGACCATCGTCGTCAGACGGATTGCGCGTTTCTGTCGGGCAGACAGGGTGATGTCCATTTTAAATCTCCTTTGTTTCAGAAATGCATGACGCCGTTTACGAACTGGCTGCCTTTGGCGCCGAGCACGTCGCTGACCTGGTCGCTGGAAATGGCAGGGCGCTCTCCGGCAGGACCGGGTCGGTCGGGCGCCTTCGCGTGGGGCAACCCCAGGCCGAGTTGCCGATTGATGACCGAGGCTACATAGCGGACCGTTTCCGGATAGGGTGGCACGCCGCCATTGTCGTAGATTGCCTGGACGCCGGCATTGTAAGCGGCCGCGGCAAGCAGCGGATTTCGGAATTCGTCGAGAAGTGCCTTCAAACGACGGACGCCGGCATCAATATTGGATGCGGGGTCGCAGGCATCGGTGACACCCAATTCGCGCGCTGTATCCGGCATCAATTGCATCGGCCCACGAGCGCCGGTGGGGCTGTTGCGAACCTGATCGAAACGGCTCTCGGTCCACGTGATCGCCTTAGCGAAATCAGCATCGACGCCATATGCATCCGCTGTGCGCCCTACCAGAGTTTCGATCTGCGCGGGGCTGAGAGGGGAGGGTCCGCAGTCTTCCCGGACGTGTCTCAGGTCCGCTGATGAATACAATGTATTCATATCCGGGCGGGAATGTTTGGTGGGTGCTGGATGTGGCCGGTCGGAGGCTGGCACCGCGAAATCACCTGACCGCGAACCGGATGTGTTCGCTTCCGACCGGTCCGCAGGCGGATTGAGCCTTCCCGATCGATCGAGGAGAAATTCGACGTGCGGTGACGGGGAGGAGCGGTCCTTCGCATGGGCGGGAAGGCCGCCAGTCTGAGTAAATTCCGACGAAAACCTCGTCGAATCGAACGGATGGGCCGATTGCGGCGAGAGTATAAGCAGTGGCAGGGACGCCAAGGTCGCGATCGTCTTCAAAGCGATGAAACCCTCTTGTGTGCCCCGCTTCCTCATCGCCGTGGTCGATTCGAGCGGAGATCTGTACCGTAAATATTGCTTGTGAATGTTACCGAATGTGTTCATAGTTAGCGCGAAAAAATCGAGTCGGAAAGTACAAAAATGCGGTCTCAGGAAATTTTATGAGAACACAAAGGGTAATATCCGTCCATCGGAGCCTCCAGTGTCTGTCCGCTCTGCTGACAGCGGCCATCCCGGCTGCGGCCGGAGGACAGGTCGACCCGGCTTATCTCAAATCGCTGGCTGCGCCCGGAAAGTCGGTTCTGGTGGTCGAGTACTATGATCCGGGCGGGAAAATCGTCGACCGGAAGGGATTTGCCTCGGCGACCGGATTCGAAGTTCGATCGCCCGTCGATATTGCGGTCGACGCGAAGACCACGTTGCGCCTCTACGGGCTTCAGCCCTGTATCGGCGATGTGGTCAATCAAAAGGAGGGGTTCGTCGGTACCTGCAGCGACTATGCGAAACAGCAGCTCCAAACCTTGGTGAGGGCGGCCAAGGTCGTTTTTTGTCGGGCGTTCCTGACCGAGAAAAATGCCGTCACGCAGGATGTCACGTGCTTCGGCTATTATGACTATCCGGGGTCGCTCGACGCTGTCGACAATATCGAGGAGCAACTCGTTTCGCTCGGCGCCTTACGGCTCTCAAAAAAGCAGGACGGCAGCTTCTTGCGCCCCGACCTGGAGCCGGCCGAAAAAATCGGGCGGGGCGGCTTTGGAATGTGGGCCGATCCGAGAGTTCAGCAGCAATGACGGGCCAGCTTGCGCGCATCGTGCTGGCGGCTTTTCTCGTCGCCTTCCCGGCAAGCGGCGCTCCCGCAGGTTATTTCGACTTCGGACCCAACGTCACCTTCGAAACGGGTGACACCTGGATATCCGCGGGCCGGCGCTACCGCATCTATGGGCTGCAGTCCTGCTTGCGTCAGACCTTCTACACCGATCGGTCGGGAAACAAGCGAGACTGTGGCGAGGCATCGATCGCCGTCTTGGGTGCCTATGTGAGAGACACGCATCCGCTCTGCGCCCCGGTTGCCACGCAAGCGGATCTGACATTCGTGACCTGCTACGCCACTGTCGGCGGCGAACGCCTTGACCTCGCGATGATGATGATCACGGAAGGCTTCGGCTTTGCCAGCCTTAGCAGCGACGGCCTGCCGGTATATCCCGCCTATGCGGTTGCCGAGCAAAAGGCGCGAGAAGCCCGGCGTGGTCTTTGGCAATTCGATGATGTCCAGCACCCATCGATCCTTCTAAGCCACGCGGCGAAAAACGCGAGGATGCAGAAATGATCCGAACGGGAACAGTTGCGCTGCTGATGCTCACGCTGGTGCCGCATGCATCGACCTCAGCGGACCTTCTCAGGCCTGCACCCAAAAGCGCTGCGTCAACCAACCGGCCGATAGCGCGGAAAATCGAGGGCAAGGTGACTGTGATTGATGGCCGGACGCTGTGGTTTCCGACGTCGCAGCTTTTGGTGCGCCTTGCTGGGATCGACAGTTGCGAACTTCCCCAATGGGCTTTTGATCCGAACGCGACCGATCCCCGCAGCCTGGCTCTCGCCCCGGTGCCATGCGGAGCCCTGGCAAAGGCGTGGCTCAAAAGAACGATCTCCGGGAGACGCGTGGTCTGCACTGTCAGCGTGAACTTGACCGAGAACCTGAGCGGCGCAACCTGCGTCGTCGATGGACGCGACCTCGCGCTCGATATGATCGGCGTCGGTCTGGCGCGCGTGGTCGATCCGAGAAGGGTTCCCGAGCGGTATCGCTCCGCGCAACGTTACGCGATGGATGCGCGCTATGGCATCTGGGCGACGTACGTACTCGACATGGTAGAGTGGCGGCAAAGAGCGGTCGACAAGACGCTGGGTCGCCGCCCCGTTGCCGATCTAAACCTGTTGGCCACGCGGCAGAGCGAGATCTCGTCGCCATTCATCGACGCTCGCCGCCAACCGGCCCGCCGAGACCGCTAATGTCTGCACCTGACGAGGATCTTTTCCGTGAGATATCTCTTCGCATCGTTGCTCGCCTTCTCCGCGCTCCTCGCCCATGCTCTCCAAACGTTTGCGAGCGAATGGGGCTGCGAAGTGCTGCTTTGCGCCGCGTCTTCCAACCCGTCGTGGCAAGGGATCGAAAGCTGCCACCCGCCAATGAAGAAGCTGATTTCCGCGATGAAGAAGCCGGGTTTCTCCTGGCCGACCTGCCCCGAGGGCGGAGCGGGAAAACCGGGCTACCAGCCCTATGCCGAGTGCCCTTTCGGCTGGACGGCGACCGCCGGCGGTGATGGCAACGGAGACCTTTCTCGCCAAGAGTTCTCGAGATGCATGCGCCAGGTCACGAGTTGCGAGGGCGGACCCCGACGGTCCGGTTTTTCGGACAGCGGCGGCAGCGCGAGGGCTCCGGGCGTCACACGGCAATACCAAGGTGACAATTCCTGCAGCTACACGGAGTTCCAGGATCGACCGCGGCGATCGGACCCCTATTTCTTTGACATCAGGGACCAGACGACGGGTAAGGACGAACGACATTGGTTCGCTTTATCAATACGCTAGTTTGCGGTGGCGAAGGGTGATATCCGCGCTTTTTACCGCGAGCCGATAGCCATCCGGCACCAGCGTGATGTATGAACGGACGTCGCATTTTGGGTCGGTGGATGATGGCAGAAGATTTAGATAATCACATTGCGGAATTGGAATTGGTCAAGACGACCGATCCTGACAATGAAAAGCCTGTCTATCGCAGACAGGGCTTCGATGGCATTTCCACCTTTGACGAGTTGGATAATAAACTGGGTGAGGAGCTGCGGCGCTGTCGCCAGAAAAAGGGCTTGAGCAGAGCCGACATGGCAACTCTCGTGGGTTTGAGCGAGCAGGTCTATGGTCGCTATGAACGCAATTCCTCCAAGATGACGGTGAGCCGCCTGATCCATCTGAGTGAGGTGCTCGGTATCTCGCCGCTCGCGATGCTGTACCCCACAGCACCCCAACTATGGGGAAAAACGGAGATGGAGGCGGAAGCGCGCATCCGGATCATGGGTTTGTTGGAAAACCTTCCGAGCGACACGATGGAATCGGTCGTAAAGCTGCTTGAAACGGTCCATGTCCTTCAAGAAAAGACCGGAAGCTCTTAAGCCTTCGACCGCCGTTTCAGAGGATGTGATCCAGCGATCTCAACAGCCGTGCAATCGCCTGGTCATCCAGGGACGTTTCGGTTTTCGCAAGCAATAGCGTAAAATAGAGCAGTTTGGTCTGCCCGCCGGCATTGGAACTGGGTTTGAAGTCCAACAGCCGCTCGCGCAGCGACTGCTCTTCAAGTGCTCGTATCTTGATTTCCCGCTTGTCTTTGATCGTGGGGTACGATTTGGCTTGCAAATTGTCTAACTTGGCTATGACTTCGGCATGATGGGCCAGGAGCACCCAAAAGTCATCGGTTTCATCATCCATGCAGTATCTCGAAATGTAATCAGTGCGCGAATGCAGTCGAGCGCGTGATGCAACGAACACAGGTAGTGGCCAGGTTTGTCGATTTCCGCAATCGCCCATTTTGGGTCTGGCCGGTCACTATAGGTCTAGGCGCGGCCTGTTATGGTCTGACGTCCGGGGCAACAGCTTAGCTCCCTCAGTAGTCCGATCGACTGTTAAGCCGTGAATGTCTGCAGCAAACCCTGGACGTCGTAAAGCTTGACACTGGAAGATCACAAGCCGCCGACTTCGGCGATTTCGAATCGAAGAAGACGTTGGGTTACGCCGAATCCTCCTACGGTGAAAACTACCGCAAGTTACATCCGTCCGATTGCTCTCAAGATGGCGTTCGTATTGTCTATCTGCTTCCGACTGTCGCCGTCCTTGAATTTTGCCCCGCTCCTTTGGCCGGGTTGATCTCGCCCAATCCAGAAGCTTGGCGTAGCGCCCTCAGGTTCGAGCAACTTGGAGCAGTCTCGTCAGTTCTTCTATCCTCTCCTGGAGCGCCGGCATCTGCATTTGTCGTTTCCTGGTGAAACACAATGATGAGCTCCATTGGAAAAGTGAAGCTAGCTTTGATGTCAGGATCTTTCTTGATACTCCAGCACTTGTGGCGTGACGCACCTCCATAGCCCGTTCGATATGGGGCAGCAGCGGCGCGGGACGGTCTGCGCCAGGCTATCGGGTTTGCAATCTCGCATCTGCATCTGGAGAATGAGGGGTCCTATTGGATTTGAAATCGGGCGTTCGGCTGGACAATCGCTTTAGAATTGTGAGCGCTGCTCATGCTCATGCTCATGCTCATGCTCATGCTCATGCTCATGCTCAGATCGAGAAGCGGATCGGGCAAGCCTTTCCTCCAATCGGTAGGTTGGTGGTCGAATCCGGTCGAAGCTGTGAGCGTCAGCAGGCAGAATGCCGGCGATGCTTACGACATTGCCTATCAGTTGCGGCTCCCCGAGGCGCTTCATCGGCCAGCCGGCATGGCGGAGCAAGCGTTCGAAGCGTAGATCCGTCGCCGTGACGATTTCATCATAGCCGTGTTTGATCGACCATTCGATGATCGCCGCGAACAGGCTGAGGGTCGCGTCATGCAATAAGCCCTCTGATCTGCCGGGCGAAAAGGTATCGACGCAAAAGCGGGAGCTTTCCACCATGCGGCTATGCGGCGCGAGCTTTCCCTGAGGCAAAAGGGCTGGAAACTTCCTTTCCAGCATTGTCGGCCCCATTGCTGGAAGGAGACGGGCTGTTCCCAGCACGTCGTCGCGCACTCCGACGGCGAGCAGATAGTGGGGATCCAGTTCATCGAACTCGTCACGCTCCTCGCCGGCAACTACGGTGACATTCCAATTCAAACGGCCTTGGAACACGCGTGCGCGAAGCGCGAACATTTTTTCAAGTAGGGTTTGCTCGACGTGGTGGTTTGACGTCTGCAGGGCAATGATCTTCATGGCGACCTCGCGGATTTGAAAACCGCATTCGAGCCTTGATCGCGTTGCTTGATAAGCTCTCATTTTTGAGGGGGTTCCGACTTCCGAATGCGGCGGTGCGCCAAAATTAATGATGTAAACATGATCATGTGTCATCAAATGCGCGTGAGAAGCCCTCAATTTGCCCGGTTATGACCCATGCCACGAGGTGTAGTGTTGGTGCGAGGTATCCAGTCAAACCCGAGATGAGCACCGCGAGGTGGCCGATGAGCGACAAATTGGATGGGCTGATAGAGGAAGTGTCCCTTGCCAGCGATCAGCGTGACGTGTCACGCGTGCTGCGTCGAGTGACGGCGCGATGGGGATTCGAATATTTCTGCTATCTACGGCTAAGCGGTGCAAAAACCTATGCTCTCTCGAACTATCCGCTGATCTGGCAAAGGCGCTATTTCGAATGTTCCTATTCCCGGATAGATCCGGTGATCAAAATCTCGATGTCAAAAATGCAAATGTTCTCATGGTCCAGCGCGGCGCCTCAAGCCAAACCATCGCGTCAGGTCCTGAGGTTTTTCGAAGAAGCAGCAGAACTCGGCATCAGGTCGGGAATTTCCATTCCGGTTTCGGTGGGGTTCGGATCAAGCGCGATCCTGACATTCGCTTCCGGGCAAACGAGCTTTGCCGTTGGAGATCTCGACGATCCTATCAAGGCAGCGACGGCAGCGACGCTCGTGCATGCCTATCTCACTCTGCTTGACGCAGTTCCCACAGCGACGGTCACTCCGAGACTTACACCTCGGCAAGCACTATGTTTGAAGTGGTCTGCAGAAGGAAAGACGATGGAGGAGATCGCGATACTGCTCAGTCTTGCCAAGACCTCTGTTCGTTTCCATCTTGACGAGGCACGAGCGCGGCTGGATGCCATGACCCTGCAGCAGGCGACCGCCATCGCGACAACCTTGAACCTGGTCTGACCCGGAATAGCCGCGGAAGTCTGCCATCCATTGCGGGCTTTGCATGATTGTTGCTGCACCGGATCAAGCCCGTAAAAAACATAGAGGACGGCTATGACCGGATTGTTGGAGGCGCTGAGTGATGCGCTGGAAACCACCGAGACAAGCGCGAGTTTTGAAGCCGCCCTCGCTACGCTGACACGAGACTATGGATATGAATATTACGCATATCTGGGGCTCGGCGCAAAGGTCTGCGCGAGGTCGAATTATCCTGCCGCCTGGAAATCGGACTATATGACAAGATCCTATTTTTCCATCGACCCAGTGGTGACAACAGCGCGGGAGATACTGCGTCCATTCCACTGGTCGGCCGCGATCTACCGCGATGACCAAAATCGACGGATCGAGGACTTCTTCACCCGTGCCGCCAAGTTCAATATCCGGTCCGGTTTATCCTTCCCGATCTCGATCGGTCTTGGAGGAATGGCAATGCTCACGGTAGCCTCTCGCCACGATGCTGTGACAAGTGGTCTCGAAATTGACCCCGTTTTTGCGGCCGCGACCGTCGGACATATCCATGCTCAATTGCGAAATCGTCGTCGCGCAAACGGAAGCATGCTTGCCAAGCTGAAGCCTGAAGAAGCCATCTGTTTGACATGGTATGCTCAGGGAAAATCGTTTCGAGACATCGCGACCATCGAAGGGATGAAGTATTCCAACGTATGTTTTCACATGTCCAACGCGCGCAAGAAGCTCAACGCCAGCACGAGTGCACAGGCCGCTGTCCACGCGACGCGGTTGAAGCTTATTGAAGGTTGCCGTCCGGTCGCAAACAACCGTCCGGACCCTTCATAAGGCGGTCCATGATGATGGACCGAACGGCATTGACTACACGCCGGCCCAATGTGAAGACCTGTTTCTCAACGGGATACGGTAATTGCCTGTCAAGCGCCACGACGGAGCGGAAAGATGCGTGACCGCAATATGTCAGACGCCAGTGGTTATTCCTGCTGATCAGCGTCGAATGCGTAGCCCATGCCGCGAACGGTCCGGATGACATCCGTTCCGCCGTTCGACCGCAGTGACCTCCTCAGCAGTCCGATCCGGACATCGACGGTACGATTGTCAACGAAGGTATTCGCGGGCCAGCCGAGTGCGATCAACTCCTCGCGTCGAAAGACCCGACCCGGATTCTGCAGGAATATCTGTAGGAGGTTGAATTCCAGGGCGCCGAGATTGACGATCAAACCGTCACGCCGAACGCGGCGGGTCCGGACATTGAGTTCGATCCCACCCGATCTCAATGTTCCCTGCTGGTCCGAGCGTTGCCGGTCGGCAGACAGGGTACGAAGATACTCGAGAAGCTTGATTGGCTCGAACGGGCGATGGAACGGCCTGTCAGCGCCTGCCTGGATCATCTCGAGGTAAAGTGCCTCCGCGCCCGGTTCGATCAATGGTATGAAGGCCATCGAGCGCGTCGAGTGGGCGGTCTTCAGCTGTATACACAGTTCACGGCACATCGTGCTCGAGGCACGGCACTCTGCGATTACCGCTTGCGGCTTGATCATCTTGACTCGTTCGACGACCTCATCGGGATCTTTAGCCAGTACCACCGCGAAACCATCTGTTTCGAGCATGTGCTTCATGAAAAGAAGAAAGTCCAGGCTGGGGGAAACCAGCATCACAGTCGGAGACACCGTCCATCCTCAAGAAGCTGCGTCAGGATATGACCGGAATACTGGATGTCTCTGGGCCGGTCGGCCTGGCTATCCCTAAGCAGGCGAAGCGTTTCCGGGCAATTATCGCTCGTGTTTTGCAGGCTGCAAGTCGCAGAATTGCGAGCAGTTCCCGGACATGCCGATCGGCAGTTAGCCATCCTCCCTCGCCTGGTCCTTGGGGGTCGATTCAAGACATGCGCAGGGGGTGACAGAGCCGATCTAGGGCTGTGCGACCTTGCATGACGCAGATCCTGTCCTTTGCAAAGGTCTCAACAAAAAATTGCACAATCTTCACGATGCTCGCCTCGAATTCCTCCCGACTCGGTGACACGATCAGTCCGTCACGTCTGTCATCCACAGGACGATGGGGAGGTCGAAATGCCGAACGCGCGAGGAATTGGAGAGGCTCGGGCTCATCATGGCGAGATCCTGCAGGGTATATTCGAGGACGAGAGATGTCATAGGCATCGGGGACTGGTTTCCCTTCCCTGCCGCCATCTGAGGTCAGAAGCGGTCTTTTTCCCCAACGCACATGAACATGTGACTGTCTCTCCCACCTCCTGTGAAAAGGCACGAAGGGCTGCCGAACTCGCCATGCTCCGGACAGGGTTCAAAAACTGCGGCGGGCACCTTGTCATTGCGTCGGACATACCCGTCGGTCGAGGTCTTGGTTCATCAACCGCCGATGTGCTGGCGGCGATCCGTGCAGTGATCGACTATCTGGGTGTCAGTTGGACCCATGAAGAGATCATGGGCGTCGCCGTAGAGGCGGAAACTGCGTGCGACGCGACCCTCTTTACTCAGAACGCCGTGTTGTTTGCCCAGCGGGAGGGGGCTGTGATCGAGCCATTCCACCGGCCGGTTCCTCCGATCGATATCATCAGTGTCGACACCGAGCCGTTGAAGACGGTCTCGACACTCGATTTCGTGCCGGCTCACTACGACACTTTCGAAGCCGAGGCCTTCAAGTCTCTGCGCAGCCTGCTCAAGAGGGCCATCCGGCTCGGAGACCTGGATCTCCTCGGCCGAGTTGCGACTGCGAGCGCCAACCTGAATGAGAGGTTCCTGCCGAAACCAGGTCTCCGCGCGCTCCAGGAGATAGCCGGCAGGTGCGGCGCCTTCGGCATCCAGGTGGCCCATAGCGGGACGGTTGTCGGCCTGATGTTCGACCCCCGGTCTCCAGAGACGCCGCAGAAAATCGATCGTGCGAGTTCCGCTCTCAGCGCAGCCGACTTCCAATTCCGGATCTTCAACGCGTGAACACCCAATCCCAGGCGAGGGCGTTATGGCAAATTCCCATTTTCGAAAGCTCGAGGATTTCGAGGATCCTCGACTGGTACGGATCGGAAGCAATCTGTATGGCGCCGCATTCTTCCTGATGAAGCTCCTGCCGGCAAGATTTATGCTCGAACACGCCTTTGAGCGCGGGGAGATAACGGCCGAGAGCTGTATCTGCGAGACCTCTTCCGGCACCTTCGCGCTGGCGCTGGCGATGGTGATGGCACAGTCCGGCAATGGGCTGATCATTGTCTGCGACTGGGCCATCGACCCAAAGCTGCAAAGGCGGTTGCTGGAACTTGGCGTCCGCCTCGAGATCATCACGGATCCCCAACCGCAGCGTGGCTTGCAACAGGCGCGGCTCGACCGCTTGCACCAACTGCTTGCCGAAAATGGTTCCCGATTTTGGCCTCGCCAGTACGACAATCCGGACAACCCGCTGTCCTACGCCAAGGTCGCCGCGAAGCTGGCCGAACGGATCGGCCGCATCGATTGCCTCGTCGGAACCGTGGGATCAGGCGGTTCGCTCTGCGGCACAGCCCGCTATCTGCGGTTGTTGTTTCCGGACCTCTTCGTTATTGGCGTCGACACGATGAACAGTGTGCTCTTCGGGCAGCAGGACGCACCGCGCTTGATCCGCGGACTGGGCGGCAGCATGATTCCGAAGAATGTCGACCATACACAGGTGGATGAGGTCCACTGGCTTTCCGCAGCCGAGACGTTTCGGGCAACCCGCGATTTGCACCATCGCCATGCCCTGTTCATGGGCCCAACAAGCGGAGCAGCGTTCAAGGTCGCCGCCTGGTGGAGTGCCAGCCACCGGGACAAAAATACCGTGGTGCTAATGCCCGACGAAGGCCATCGATATATCGACACCGCCTATGACGACGACTGGCTGGCGGCAAACAGTCCCGAATGGATCAAGAGCAGCCCCGAACGTCCCGCAACGACAGCGGAGCCGAGCTCGCAATTTACCAGCTGGACGCGCTTCGCCTGGTGTAGGCGAGCGTATTGCGAGGTTGTACCAGAGGACGCTGGTGCAGGCGACATTGCCGGCTGGCTACGGCCATGACGAGAAAAAGGGAGGCAAGCACGATGCCAGACAGACGACTGGTTTTCCTGGAAAGCAGCACTAGCGGGCACCTCTTCTTTCGGGCAGCCCGCCGCCGGGGTCTTCGCCCCATCCTGGTGACAAGCGGACATGATCGCTATCGAAACCTGGAAGGCGAGGCGGTCGATACGGTTATCGCCGATACCGCCGACATTGGGGCGATGGCGCGAGTTTGCGATGAACTCCAGGAGCAGGTTCCGATTGCAGGGATATTGTCCACCTCGGGTGCCTATGCGGCAATGGCCGCTCGTCTTTGCCACCGGTTCGGACTTCCCGGCGCCGATGGCCAGGCAATTGAAAACTGCCAGAACAAATTCCTCCAGCGGGGCACGTTCAAGGATGCCGGCCTGCTTACGCCGGCCTATGAACTGGTTGACAATGTCCCGTCCGCCGTCGAGGCAGCGAACCGGATCGGATTTCCGGTGATCGTGAAGCCGGTGGTCGGAAGTGGAAGCACCGGCGTGCGTCTTTGTCTGGACGGTGGAGATGTTGGAGAGCAGGTGGCCCATCTGCTGTCGAGCGGCGAGGCAATGGCCCGGGATGTTTTGATCGAAGAGTTCATCGTGGGATTGGAATATTCCGTTGAGACAGTTGGAGATGTCGTGCTCGGCATCACCAGGAAACATCTGGGGGAATTGCCATATTTTGTCGAAGTTGGCCATGACTTCCCGGCTGCCTTGCGTCGGTCGGATGAGGTTGCCATTGCCGACACGGTCGTGTCCGCACTTGACGCGCTGCATCTTCATTGGGGTCCGGCGCATACGGAACTGCGGCTGGATAGTCGGGGCCCGGTCATCATCGAGGTCAATCCCAGGATGGGCGGCGACATGATTCCGGAACTGATACGGCTGGCGATAGGCGTCGACGTCGTCTCAGAGACAATCAAGCTGGTCACCGGCGCAAGGATCGACCTGACACCGCAAGGACACCGATGGGCTTCCATCCGGTTTCTCAATCCGGGCGCCGAGGGTTTCGTCCGATGGAAGTCGGATTTGAATGCCGCTCGCGCGATGCCGTCGGTCTCGGAGGTTGAACTCTACGTGGCGGATGGGAATGAAGTTCGGCGATATGGCGACTATCGGGACCGGATCGGCCATGTGATCGTGGCAGGCGAAACGCCGTATCAGGTCGAAGCCAGTCTCGCGAATGCGACGGCACAGTTGCGGTACGATATAGAGGACTCTTCCAACCGACGTGATGGCTGATGGCTCAAGCCAAGCCTTGATCACAAGCGTCTTTACTCTGGCGGACCGCCATGGCCCTATGTCCGTGCGGGCGCGCCGGAACGCCTTGACGGCCGCAGAGCCGCCGCCTGCGGATGGTCAGAGCCTAAAAGCCCGCTCGTCGAGAATATAGTAGAGTTTGCCCTGTTCTCGAATGGCACCAATGCTTTCGTAGAGCGCCAGCGCCTCCGTGTTGGCACCGGAAACGCCCCATTTGATGCGGAAGCAACCCAGGCTCTCAGCCTCCCGACACAAAGCCGCCATCAACTCACGGGCGATCCCACGTCGCCGATGGGCTTCATCAACCATCAGGTCGTTCAGATACAGCATGGGCCTGTTTCTGAACGTGAATTCGAGAACAAAATAAAGCGCAAACCCGACGATTTTTCCTTCGGAGTTTTCGCTGACGACGACGTTACAGGGCGGCCTTACGCTGTCGAGCCGCAGCCGGTTTAATGCCTGCTCGTCGACGGCGAAAATGTCATCGTAGTTCTCCAGGTGCGCATGCCTCTGCATCAAGGCCAGAACGCTTGCCAGATCACCATGTTGAATCTTACGGACCGCCATGCGACACCCTGGATTGACTTTCGGCGGGCTGATCTTAGCAGGGTAGGGACATGAGAAGTCCAAAGTTGGTGTGAATTCTTTCGGCAAGATTGCGAAGCTTTGCAAACTTGCGCCCGAAACATGAAGAGGCATTTCGGAAATATGCAGCCTGCCGCAAGCGCTCGATGAGGGTTACCGCCGGCTCAGCGTGCACGGTGCCAGGTTGCCGCCCGGCGAACAATGCCTTCGCCGAACGGTTCCGGCGGTCGATCAATACGAAGAGGCAATTTCCAGGAGATGGCGGGGTCGGTGACCACCTTGCAACGAAGGTCGGTGCGGGAGCATCATGCGGATTTTCACGGCACACCTTGCTCGCCGATCATACGACCGGCTGATGCCCCCCAGGCGAGCGCTGGCCACACAAAAATGATATATAAATCATATCTGCGTAAAAACATGTATCTTTATTCATCAAAGTCATCTTTCCCTGACCTTGACAAAATGTATTTTAAATCATATTTTGTCGCAGATATGAAATATGAGTCATGAGATTGCCATGTTCGCGTCGTTCCTAAAACAAGTGAAGCCTTTGAGGAAGGCTGCGTCGATGTCTCAGCGCGATCTGGGAGAGCTGATTGGCCTAGATCAGGGTTATGTCTCTCGCCTTGAGCGAGGAGCCATCAACCCGGAAGCAGCCACCTTACAAGCTGTGGCCGAAGCACTCCAGATGCAGATCGTATTCGTACCCAACCGGGCAATCAGCCGCGTCAATTCAATCATCTCTGAGTACTTGGCACCGCCATCCGGCCCTCACAAGCCCTACGAGGGTTCTGTACTGGAAGATGTGTTCATCCCTGATGGCTATGATGGGGAAGACGATGAAACGCCTACACGGGGCGCGACGGCGGCAAAGCAATGAGCAACACGCTGTCCGTCTTTCTGAGATCTGGTAAGGCAGATATTCAGGTTGGAACCTTGATCAGGGAACGAAGCGGGCTAATGCGCTTCATTGTCGAAGGGGCCTACATCGCGCTTGGTGAGAACAGACCTCTCCTCAGCTCGTCAATCCGCTTCATCGGAGATGAAGAGCGGACGGTTCGAATGCTGACTTCTGGTCCAATCACGCAGCCAGGAAGGGACCTGCATCCCTGGTTCTCCAACCTGCTGCCAGAAGGCGCGCTTCGCGACCTTGTTTTGCGGGGACTTCCGACTGGGGCCACAACAGATTTTGACGTTCTCGCCCATCTTGGCCACGACCTGCCGGGAGCTGTGATGGTTCGCGTTCAGGAGGAGCCTGCGGTGGCTCCTCCTGAACGCGAACCACTCTCTACCGATCAGGCAGATGCACCAAACCAGATCCGCTTCTCTCTGGCGGGCGTGCAGCTCAAGATGAGCATGCTGAAGCAGGACGAGCGTCTCACGTTTCCGGCCACAGGGATGAACGGCGATATAATCGTGAAGCTACCCAGCGAACGCTACGCGATGCTCCCTGAGCTTGAATATTCGTCAATGAAACTCGCAGAAGCGGCAGGAGTGACAATCCCTCACTGCGAGTTGGTCCAGACCGAGTCAGTTGTGGGCATCAAGCCCGAGATACTAAGGGGGAATTACGTTCTGGCGGTCAAACGATTTGACCGTGCCGCCGATGGTGCACGTGTTCATATGGAGGATTTTTGTCAGGTGATGCAGGCTCCAAAGGAGCGAAAATATACCGCGGCCAACGAAGAGACGGTCATGAACCTTGCCAAACGCTTCGGCCGAGGCACGAAGGATTATCTGGAGATCGTCCGTCGCACCACAGTCAACATATTGCTCGGAAACGGCGACGCGCATCTCAAGAACCACTCGCTGATCTATGCGGATGGGATCAACGGCGCTCTCAGCCCGGCCTACGATATCGTCGCCACGATTGTCTATGACGGCAGCAACGAGCTTGCCTTGAAATTTCGAGATAGCCACGATTCGCTGACCGTCGGACTGGCACGTTTCCAAAGGGCAGCCGATTTGGCGGGCGTTCCCGTGAACGTCGTCAAGAAAGAAGTCACCCGTACAGTCGAAAAGGCGGCCGACACCTGGGACAAGATGATGAAAGATCTCCCATTGTCAGGCGAACACGCTCGGATAATCATGGATCGCGTGAAGACACTTCGACTCAGCGCGGACACGAAAGTCGCCTTCTAGCCTCGGCTCCGGTCCATCCTAAGCGACCGGTGACTTCAGCTCCCGCGGAGGCGGGTACTTTCGATCAGCGACTCTAAGCTCCGACACGGCGCCAATCGCTCTCGCCCTGAAAGGTTTCCTCCTGGAGACTTTATCAGCCCTCCTTATAGCCATGTGACGTCAGGATCAGCACAACCGATGCATCCTCGGCAATGACCGACTGATCACGCAAGATCCAGAGGCCCGCGAGGGCAATCGCGCTGGAACTCTCGACGAAGAGACCGGCTCGTGCCAATTCAAGCTGCGCGGCAATGGTTTGATCAGCCGACGGTCCGACGACCGTTCCTCGCGAGCAGAGCAGCGCTTTGATCGCCTGATAGGTGACGGTCGTTCCACCCAGCGAGAGAAGCGGTGACCGCCCATGAAACTGTCCCACATAGTCTTTCCCCGCCATCACCCGGGAAATTCGGGGAAACGGTTCAGCTGCGTGAATTCGCGGGATGTCTGTCACCAGCCCCGCGGAAACAAGATCGGCATATCCCTTTGCCAGTCCCCACAGCAGATCTCCTCGGGACACTGGCACAATGATGTCACTTGGCTGCTCCGCTCCCAAAGACAGATAGAGTTCAAGCGCGATCGCCCTGTATCCATCGACGGCGAACAGGTTGCTGCCGACGGCCGGGATTGTAAAGTTGCTGGCCGGATACCACTCACCTGACTTGGCGTGGACGGAAACCAATTCCCATCGAGCGGCGGAGTTCGGCGCCACGATGACTTCGGCGCCGTGCAGCTCGATCGCTTTTCGCCAACCTCGCTCCATTGCTTCGGTGGTCACCACCACGCACTTGAGACCGGCATGGGCCGCAAATGCTGCGAGCGAGGCGCCGGCATTTCCACTTGAAGCGACAGCGAGTGCGCGCGCGCCGATATCGAGGCCTCTGCGAACGACGGCCGCGCTCATTCTGTCCTTGTGCGAGCCGGTCGGATTTGCGCCCTCATTTTTCACTCCCAGCCATTTGATATCGTTTTTTGCCGCAGTCTCGGTCAGCTCGAGGAGAGGGGTATTTCCCTCACCCAGTCGGGGATGACCCGGATAAGCGAGCCAGTTTGCGATATCTCCGGCAATCTTCAATTCTGGAAAACGCTCAAAAACGGGTGCTACGCTCGCGGGCGCCCCTGCCGCGGCGCAGACAGGACAGCCGCCAAAATAATCGCCGATCGGCCAGGACCTTTGGCATTTGATGCACCGCATGCCGGACAGCATGGGATTTGGCGCGGCGACACGAACTGGTCGGCTCGTCTCATTTGTCTCACTGATCATTGCCTTATTGCCGGAGTTCATCATTGAGGAAGGTGCACAGCTCGTCGCCTCTGCCAACCAGGGCAGGTATATGGCGCGACAAGACATAGCCGGAGGTTTCGAAACGCACTTCCGCGGGCTCGCGAAGGGGGAAGTCCGGAAAATGAATGAGCCCCGCGAGCTTGCCGGCGGAAACATATTCGCCGAGCTGGATGCGAGGTTCGAATATTCCGGCGACAGGAGCATGCAAGCGACTGTTTGAACCCTTTTCCATCCAGCGCGTCACGTTTGGTGTCGTCACGGTGATCGAAGGCAGGATGCCGACCTGGTTGAGGATCCTCTTCACGCCCTCGCTGGCAAGCTGGAGCCCTTGCAGGGACAGCATTTCACCTCCGCCGAGCTCGACCGTCAGGCAGGATATGCCTTGCCTCGTGCATTCACCCGAAAGGGTCAGGCTGCCTCCTCCACCCTTGCCGGTGCTGAAAAAGCTGATGGGCGCGCCGAACCATTCGGCCAAACGCCGCAACTCGGCGGATCCTCCTCCGCTTTCGTCTTCGCGCAACAGCGCGCAGGGGATGAACTCCGAGGAACGTCCCCCGGCGTGCAGGTCGATCACGAGATCGACGCGGGGCAAAAGTACCGTGCTGACGTAATGCGCGATCACCTGCGTCGGACCACCCAAGGCGTCGCCCGGAAAGCACCGGTTGAGGTTGGCTCCATCAAGCGGGGAGGATCTTGTCCCGGCCATCACCGCCGGAAAATTCAGCGATGGCAGGATTATGATCTGACCTTGCACCCACTCTGCCTCGAGATCGCGGGCAAGTTTCATCAGCGCAACGATACCTTCATACTCATTGCCGTGATTGCCACCGACCAACAAGGCGGTCGGACCAGCGCCGTTCTTGATCGAGATCGCCGGGATCGGAATGTAGCCATAACCGTTGCTTTCCCGTGAATGGTAAAGGTGAAGGGAGCCGTCCTCCTTGCCGTCCTTGTCGAAGTCCAGAAGCGTCGAGATCGGCGTTTCCACTGCAGCCCCAAATAACTGACCCGCCCGGTGCGGCGATCCGGCTTGTGCTGGTTGCATGTTCGTCGATGGCTCAATTTTGACCATAGCGGTATCCTCCCTTCCGTCGGATCAGTTCCGAAACCGCGATGATGATGCTCATGAATACCAGCAGGAGGCTGGCTACGGCCGCCAGACGCGGGCTCACCGATAGCAGGGCATCCTCGTACATGAGCTTGGGCAGGGTGGTGACGCGGCCGCCAGTGACAAAAAGAGCGATCGTCAACTCGTCGAAGGAAATGATGAATGCGAACATGAACGACGCGATGATGCCTGAACGGATCAGGGGAAATGTCACGCGGCGGAAGGTCTGCACACCGCTCGCACCCATGGTGGCGGCCGCATAGTCAAGATTGCGGTCATAGCCCTTGATGACGGCAAGCACGGTGATGACGATGTAAGGGATCACAATGACCGTGTGCCCCAGCACGACAGCAAACGTGGTGCCGGCAATGCCAATCCGCGAAAAGAGAAAAAACAGACCAACGGCGATGAAGATGTTCGGTACGATCATCGGCGCAACAACCAGTCCGAACAGGGCCGGCTTCCCGGCGAACCTGTCGCGCGCCAGTGCGAAGGCACAGGGCACGGCAAACAGCATCGCGATGGTGGCGGCGGCGAGCGCGACGATGAAGGATCTCGCAGCCGCACCAAGCCATACCGGCGAGTCCAACACCAACTGATACCATTGCAGCGAGAAAAGCTTTGGAGGCCAGGTCAGGAAGGCCTCCGACGTGAACGAGACCGGCAGAACGAAAAGCGTGGGGAGCGCGAGAAAGGCCAGAACGAACGTACAGGCAGCATAGAGTCCGATGCGCGTGCTGCGACCTCGATGTCTTTTTTCCTGTTTCAGGGCCGTCAACGCGAAGATGGCCGCATCGGTAAGATTGGCTAAGGCGGAGGTGATCGCGTTTCCGGCAAGGACCGCCCACCGGCGTATGGACGATTTCTTCGCGAACACGCGCGTTGGCGCGCTCCCCCCGATAACCGACAGGCCGAATATCCGGTCGTAGACGAGAAAAATCGCCATGAAGGTGATGACGAGCAGAACGCCGATGGCGCCGGCAAACTGCCAGTTCAGGACCTCCCTGATCTGGAATATGATGAGCTGGACGATCATCGTGTCCTGAGGACCACCCAACAAAGCCGGGGTGATGAAAAAGCTGAGGGACGTGATGAAGACCAGAAGGGCCGCGGACGCGACGCCAGGCATCGTCAAGGGGAAGTAGATCCGCCAGAAACGCGTCCCGCCCTTTGCCCCCATCGTCGCCGCAGCCTTGGACAGGTTCGGGTCGATACCCTCCATCACCGCCAGAAGGGTCAATATCGCCAAAGGCATCAGAGCATGGGTCATGCCGA
Organism: Neorhizobium tomejilense; assembly: GCF_964254135.1. Taxonomy (NCBI): domain Bacteria; kingdom Pseudomonadati; phylum Pseudomonadota; class Alphaproteobacteria; order Hyphomicrobiales; family Rhizobiaceae; genus Neorhizobium; species Neorhizobium tomejilense. The sequence continues at coordinate 1,184,747 of NZ_CAXUSO020000002.1, read as the reverse complement.
TCATCACGCCGGCGAAATTGTAGATCAACTGCAGTGGGGCATCGACAATCCCCATGGCAAGCAGGATCTGATTGACAGCGCCCTTGCGGCCGAGAAGCACGATCCATGCGAACGTCCTCACGAGGAAACTGGTCCAAAACGGCATCAAGACCAGAATGATGAGCCAGTTGCGCGTCGATCCGCGTGAGATTGCCAGGAGATAGGCCACCGGATAGGCGCCAACGACACAAAGCAGCGTCGTGTAGAAAGCGACCTTGATGGTTGTGAGCAGGACCTTGCCATAGAGCGGTACGTCGACCAGCCGCTGGTAGTGCTCAAGAGACGGAAGGCTGCGTTCATCCAGGAAGCTTAAGCCCAGAAGCATCACGACCGGAATGACGAACAGCGACAGCAGGAACACCACTACCGGTCCGGTCTGCCAATAGAGCTTGTTCCATGTCGGCCAGATGCGCAGCGGCGGGATGGTTCCGGCGACAAAATCAACCCTCGCCATCATGCTGCCTCCCGCTTGTCGTCCGAGAAAACCCTGCCGACGTCAGCGTTCCAACCGATGGTGAGCTTCTCACCTTTGCGCACGCCTCGCGAACCGCAGGTCAGCTGCGAAACCTGCAATGTCGACGTCTCACCGACGCGGATGAACAGCTTGGTGATCGCACCCGAAACGACGACTTCGGTCACCTGGCCACACAACCGGTTTGCCCTGGTGTCCGCATCGGAAAGGACCTCGATGGTTTCCGGGCGCGTGAAGTGGACGACATCGGGGCCATGCGCATCTGACGATGTGTGATGGGTCCGGATCGTCCCGATCCCCGGCAGGTCCAGGAGGAGACACTCTGCTTCTTCTGCGATGATCCTGCCCTTGATCAGGTTCGACTCGCCGAGAAAATCCGCCGCAAACAGGCTTTTGGGCCGGAAGTAAAGTTCGTCGGGAGCGCCGATCTGCTCGATCCGTCCACGGTTCATCAGGCAGATGCGGTCCGACATGACCATTGCCTCCTCCTGATCGTGCGTCACGTAAAGAACCGTCATTCCCAGCTGCGCATGCAGCCGCTTGATCTCCAATTGCAGGTGGTCGCGCAATTTCTTGTCGAGTGCTCCAAGCGGCTCATCCATGAGAATGATGGAAGGATTGGCGACGAAAGCCCGCGCCAGGGCGATGCGTTGCTGCTGTCCGCCCGAAAGCTGGTTGCAATAGCGGTCTCCGACATGCTCCAGTTTTACCATTTCAAGCGCCCGCCTGATGGCCGGCAGCCGCTCGCCGGCAAGCATTTTCCGCATCTCGAGCGGAAACGAGATATTCTCGGTGACCGTCATGTGCGGAAACAGCGCATAATTTTGAAAGACCATGCCGATGTCGCGACCTGACGCGGGCAGGTCAGTCGCCTCGCGACCGTCGATCCATATCTTGCCGTCGTCGGGCGCATTGAGTCCTGCGACCGCCCAAAGGAGCGTCGTCTTGCCGGAGCCGGACGGACCCAGCATGGTCAGAAACTCGCCGTCCGCCAGATCGAGATCGACGTGATTGAGGGCGGTGGTCGATCCGTATCTTTTTGTCAGCCCCCGGATCGCCAGCTTGTTGATGCGTTCTTTCAATGTAGAAACCTCCCAGATATGCGATTGATCGATGCCCGCGTTCAGGCCATCGTGAAGCCCGGCTCGGGCCTTACCCGACCAGCCAGTTCTCGTAACGTTCTTGCGCCACGGCGTTGTTGCTCCCCCACCATTTCGCGTCCATGACGAACATCTCGGCGAAATAGTTGGGATTTGTCGGAAGGATCTCGGCAAGTTTCGGCTCGATGAAGTCGAAGGCCTTCGGATTGCAAGGGCCGCTCGTCGAGTGCTTGACGAACTCCGCCTGACGCTCGCCCGCCGAAGCGAATTCGATGAACTCGCGCATCAATTCGACATTCGGGCCGCCCTTGAGAATGGCGAAGCCGGCAAACGAGAACATTGCGTCCTTCCAGACGATGGTCACGGGCGCGCCATCGTCGATTGCGACCTGAGCCCGCGCATTCCAGGTCAGGAGGCAGTCCACCTCGCCGGTCTTGAGCATCTGCGAGGTCTGCGCCCCACCCGTCCACCACACCGCGATATCGTTCTTGATCCTGTCGAGGCTCGTGAATGCCCGATCGAGGTCGAGCGGGTAGAGATCCGCCTTTTTGACGCCGTCAGCCAGCAGAGCCGGTTCCAGTGTCCCATTGGGATGTTTGCGAAGCGAACGCACGCCGGGGATGGCGGCGGTATTCCAGAAATCGGCGAGGTTTTTCGGGGGCTGCCTGCCCATTGTGTCGGTGCGATAGGCAAGGACCGTGGCATAACCCATGGCTCCGATCAGGAAATCGTTCCGCAGATCGGCAGGGATCTGCGCGGCATTGGGTCCATGCCCTCCCGGTCCCGAAACCGTCTCGAGATACTGACGGTCTGTAAGGACGACGACATCGCTCATATCAAGCAGCGCGCCGTCCCAGGCATAGTTGCTTGCCTCGACCATCGCCTTGATCTCACCGGTCGGACCGTGAGACGACTGGACACCGATGACATCAATCCCGGTCCGCTTGCTGAACGGTTCGAAAAATGCTTGCCTATAGGCTTCTCCAATCGGGCCACCGGGATCACGAATGGTCAGGGTGCGGCTTTTCGCCGAGGCGGTTCGGATGAATGGGGCGGCCAGGAGCGCGGTACACGACGCCGCGATGAAGCCCCTGCGATCGATGGCCGCCATCCTTGTTTGCGTTTTTGGCTGCATGTCTGCCTTCCCCTGTTGGTTTGGTCCATCGTCTGGCGCGACGGATTGTTGGCAATCGAGATTTACAGTCGGCGGCAACCGCTTTTCCCGCGCTCGAGGCCAAGGCACTCGAAGCAGCGATAGCGACGCGATCAGAAAGCGCCGGTCGGAATGATTGAAACGGTTGGCTGCCGAACGACTGCGAATTCAGCGGATCCAAGGGTCGGCGTCCAATCGAAATATGATCGCAACTCATGCATGGGTGTAATGTGAGCTGACGCCGATCAAGGCGGTCCCGCGACATCGGTCTCGCCGGTCAGGGCAGGGAAACCGAAGGCAATCAAGAAGATGGAGGAAAGCGATGTTGCCTGTCCATTGGGGCTACCCTTCCCAGGGATCCTCGACCCGGAAGGCACTCACGGGGCCGTCAGTCGCACCAGGCCGCGGCCATATTGAACTGGGCGAGGGTGCTGTCCCGTTCCTCTTTCAAAACCGCAAGAAACCTGCTGGTCACCGCCGACTGGGGCCGCATACTCGGCCTTGCCATCAGATAGTCGAGTTTGACCGCCGGGCGGAAGCGGCGCATGACAAGCCCATGGCCCGCAAAGTCGAGCGCGGCGAATGGGCTGACGATCGACACACCGGCGCCGTTGGCGACGAAATTGCAGACGGTCGCCGCATACTGGGTTTCGATATGCAGCTTCGGTTTGACACCGGCTTTGGCGAAGATCTGGTCGACCTGCCGCCGGGTGACGTCATCCTTGACGAACCCGATGAACGGAAAACCTGAAAGGTCGCCAGGTAGGATTTCGGTTTTTTTCGCCAGAGGGTGGCCCGAGGGCAGGATGCATATCCCGTCAACACTGGCGAAATGTTCCAGGTGCTGATCGCCATCATTGAGGGGGCCTGGCAGGAACCCCAGGTCGAATTCCTGCGTGGCCGTCACGCCTCTGACGGCGCCGGCGCTGCGAACCTGCAGCGAAACATCAACGTTCGGATACTGTTTCGAAAAGCGCGTGATGACACGCGGCAAGAAGCCGAAACCAAGCGCGGATATCGAGGTAATGCGCAGATGGCCGGTGTTGAAATTGCTGATCGTATCGGCAATGTGGCGAAGGTTTTCCAACCCCACGAATGCACGCTTCACCTCTTCGTAAAATGCCATGCCTTCGGGTGTTGGCTGGATGCCGCGGCCGACACGACGGAAGAGCTTGAGTTTCGAGACCTGTTCCAGCCGCTCGATCTGACGGCTGACGGCGGGTTGGGAAAGATTGAGCAATTCCGCGCCGGCGGTGATGCTGCCGGTGCGCATCACCGCCTGAAAAACTTCGATCTGCCTGAGGTTCATCGCCGGGCACCCGCATGTCGGGAAGACAACCCCGGTCCGGCGGACAAGGCGAGGTCCGCGTCGACGGCTAGAAAGAACCTGCGGGTTTCAATGGAAGCTAAGCCGGATGTCGCCTGAAAATTCCCAGCCAAGGGCAGCCCCGAAACCGTCCGGCGCGGGCATGGCGACATGCCATCTCGGTCCGGACGTTACCCAAAGGCGAAATGCGCGGTCGTAGATTCGCGCGGTCCCTTGCCGACGACAGCAATCAATTTATGGCAGAAGATGCCAGGCGGTGCAACGTGGCGATCACCTATGGCCGGCTGTTAGGCGAACTGCGGATCCTGAAGTCCGAATGCTTCGCTGCCAGCCGAATCTTGGCAACAACAAATGCAATAGCAATATCGGGAGCAATGACTGGACCCGCCGAGCAGCCCCGCAACGGCGGTGCTCCTTGCCGCGATCGCCAAGCCTTCGTTGCGGCGCTCCGGAGGCAACATCTTTGGCGGTGTGGGGCTTGATACATTTGGCCTTGGATTTCCCGCTGGCCGCAAACGGTGGACCAGGCATCGTAACGTTAACCGAGCGGCGATAAAAATGGTGGATCTGTCGGTATGACCAGACTTGACCGTGATCCTCTTTATCGTCGCCACCGATTTCCAGCGGACGTGATAGCCCATGCCGTTTGGCTCTATTTCCGGTTTCCGCTCAGTCTGCGCATGGTCGAGGATATGCTGGCAGCCCGTGGGGTCATTGTCTCACACCAGACCGTAAGGCTGTGGGCAGAGAGGTTCGGCAGACACTTTGCCAATGATATCCGGAAGCGATCAGCCGGCAGGCTCGGCGACAAATGGCACCTCGATGAGGTTGTCATCACCATCGGTGGAAAGAAACACTGGCTATGGCGCGCCGTTGATCAGGACGGCTTTGTTCTCGACGTGCTGGTGCAAAACCGTCGCAATGCCAAGGCTGCCAAACGGTTGATGCGAAAGCTTTTGAAAGGGCAAGGCCGTTCGCCGCGTGTGATAATTACCGACAAGCTCCGGTCCTATGGCGCGGCAAAACGCGACATCATGCCGAGTGTCGAACACCGCTCGCACAAGGGCTTGAACAATCGGGCGGAAAACTCTCATCAGCCGATCCGAAGGCGTGAGAGGGTCATGAAGCGCTTCAAGTCCGCAGGGCAGCTTCAACGCTTTGTTTCCATCCACGACCCGATCGCAAACCTCTTTCACATTCCCCGCCATGACATCTCATCCTCCCACCATCGCCAATTGCGAGCAGCCGCCACGGAAGCATGGCGCCAAATCGCACGCCTTCACGCCGCCTGAACCAAAGCTTCAATCCCAGATCTTGTTTCGGAGCTTTAAGTTTACGGTGCCCTTCAGCTGCATTCTGGTTGGCGCCGGCCGCCGACGTCAGAGATCGAGGCGATAGAGAACCTCCACCATAGGTGACGCCGGGGAAGCGGATGGCATAACGCTGCTTGCTGGCCGCGGCCTGATAGCGGCGATATTCGGTCGAGCCGGAAATGATCACTCGGCGGACCCAGTCGAGAATCTCTTCGCGTTTGATAAAGGGCAAGCTGCTAAAATCGTCCGGCAGATGCAGGGAGATCCGTCGTCGCTCCGCTGGGCTGATATCGCCGAGATCATGACCGTAAAGGGAGCGAGCCTGGTGCGGTAGTTTTGCTTTGAAATATCCTTCCGACAGTCGATATCGACTGCTCGATACGGCGCAGGATGTCAAAGCTTGCAATCGACCGTGGCGCGCGCTCGCCCTGAATCCAGGACAGGAGGGTCTTGCTGTCGAATGTCTCGCTCAATCGGACGACTGCGCGATAAAGCTGCCAGTAACTGTCGCCGAAGCGGCGCATATGATAGACAAGCGCATCCTGAAAACTCTCCGGACCGGCGGTCGCTTTGAACAAGGGCTCCGGAAACGGGCTGATCGGCATTGGTGCAGGTCCGCGCGGCGCGGAAGCAGACTGGACAAAGGACCCGTCGGCTGCGGCGCGCTGTGGTTTTCTGGTGGAAGGCGCCGCGACTATTGGTTTATTCGACGTTGCCTTATTCGCGCGAGCGGCTGATTTTGTCGGTCGAGCGTCTTCAGCAGCCCGTGGTGCTTTAAGCCATCGGATGATAGCATCCAAGCCCGGACGAAGAGTACTCTTCAGTTCTGCCGTCAACGCGTCTTCGATCCCGCAGGCCTGCCCGATCGTCGTCCAGTCAAGGCTGCCATTCAGGATCGGTGGCGGCTTCCGGTAAATGATCAGGTTGATGAGATAGGGGCGGATATTTTCCAGCACCCGCTTCGGTGCGATCGGCGCAATGCGCAGCTCGCAGAATTCCGAGATTTTTCGTTGAAAATGACGTGATGAAATATCCTGTTTGGGCATGCTCATTCCATTTCTCTCAGGCACTAGTGCTGAGGGCGAGCGGGAATAGGAGGCAGGCTTTAACAAAGCATGTATTCGGAATATATAATTTGGCGGTCGCGCGCGACCCCGCAGCGCGCATAACTCTTTCAGAAAAGGCATTAAACAGATCATAATCCATAATATGATCTGCAAATAGATCAATTTCCTTGACTTTTTGAAGAAGGAGAAATATGTAAACGTAACATTTAATACGCGATGATAGGTTTAGAGATCAAATGATTGCTGAGTCAGAGGCTTTGCTTGCGATCGGCCGGCTGCTGAAGACGGTACGTAAAGACTTGGGGCTCACTCAAGAGCAGGTTGCCGACTTGGCAGGCATATCACGTCCTCGCTATCGCGAGATCGAGGCTGGAAGCGCCGCTGCTCGCACAACGACCTTGATCAACATTTCGCGGGCGCTCGGTCTTGAACTTATGCTCATCCCGCAGGCTATGGTCCCGGCGGTTGATGCGCTGCTGCAGCCCGATGGTGCTGAAGACGACCTTCCTGCGTTCGTGGTCAGCGCCGACGGTGATGCAAATGCCTAAGGCTCCTCTCGATCCGAGATCCATATCGTCACTTGAAGTGCTGCTGAACGATTGGAAGGTCGGCACGATCGTCAGAACGCCCGGCGACTTCAACGCGTTCAGCTTCGAGGATAGTTATCGCGCAACGGGCGGCTTTCCTGTGTTGAGCTTGTCTTTCCGTGCGGCAACCGGAGGTCTGCGCAAAGACCCCAAGCCTGTTGCCAGAGCGTTGCCTGCATTCTTTGCCAATCTTCTTCCCGAGGACAAGCTGCGCGAGGCGATGGAAAAGCACCACGCGGGTAGCGTTCGCGCCGGAAACGACTTTGATCTGCTGGTTGCACTCGGGTCGGATCTGCCGGGTGCCGTCCGCGTCGTGCCAAGTGAAGGAATGGTTGCTCGCTTCGATGATCCATCGCCTCTCAAACCAAAAGCCCGGTTTTCGCTCGCCGGTGTGCAGATGAAGCTTTCCGTCATCAAGAACACGGGCAAGGGTGGTGGTCTGACGCTGCCACTGGGCGATGAGCAGGGATCCTATATTGCCAAGTTTCCATCGACGTCGTTTCCCGGTGTCTCGGAAAACGAATATGCCAATCTCGCTTTGGCCGAAGCGATCGGCATGAACGTGCCGGAACGTGAACTCGTCGAGCAGTCGGAATTCGAAGGGATCCCGGCGGAGTTTGAGACGCTATCGGACGGTAAAGTCCTGCTCGTCAAACGCTTTGACCGTGGGGCCGGCGGCGAACGGATCCATATCGAGGATTTTGCTCAGGTGTTCGGCATCTATCCCTCGCGCAAATACGAAAGTGCCGCCTATCACGATATCGCCGCTGCTCTCGGCATCGCCGTATCGTCGGCGGCGCCGATTGAATTTGTCCGCCGGCTGGCCTTGGCCGCCATCACCGGCAATGGCGACATGCATCTCAAGAACTGGTCTCTGATCTATCCTGGCGCGGGCGACAAACCCGCGCTCGCTCCTGTCTATGATGTACTCTCGACCATTCCCTACATTCCGGCGGATGCCATGGCGCTGTCGCTCGCCGGCGAGCATTCCTTCAGGGCGATGGACGCACAGCGATGGAAAGTCTTCGCCAATCGTGCACGTTTGCCGGAAGCGGCGGTGCTCAACGCGGTGGTCGATACCGTTGAACGTGTCAACGAGCTTTGGTGGTCGCTGCCGGAGCGTGAGGTCGTTCCGGCAAAAGTTCTTGAGCGGATCGATGCTCATGTGAAGTTGATGATACCAATCCTCGGCACGTGCGCGGACTAGCTTAAGGGTGTAGTCAGTCCGAACGGGCAAAAGGCTCCGTACCAGCCGGCACGCAAATTTTCTTGACGCATTTTCACTCTTTGCCAAAGGGTATCGTCGACGATCCCAAGTGACGGGACTTCCTGGACGACAAGCATCCGGCGACGAGGCCTCTAACCGAAAAGACGGGTGAGCCATCTTCTTTTTGAACCTGCTCACCTTGGCGCATCAGTGTGGCCTTGTCGGCTTGATAAACAGCGAAGGAAAGAGGCCGGACCTGCTAAGTGTTTGAGTGAACCTCAATGGCTCGAGCTTCGAACCCTTTAGTTTAGCTAGCTTCCAATTCTAATCGGGACTCATGGCGCGCGCTCGCGTATCCGGGAAGGCGGTCGGCAAGGCGGATGGATATATTGCGGCCACAGCAGCGGCGAATGGCCTCGCGGTCGCAACGCGCGACACAAGCCCCTTCGAGGCCGCCGGATTGAAAGTGATCAATCCATGGTCCCAACAAAGATGATATTCATCTAACTGCCCTTGAGTCCGACTTCCACCAAGGCCGCCGAAGAGGAGATGCCTGAAAATCGTTCGGAAATCCTACTCAGCGCCGGAAAATCCAGTGTTGGAAGAGACTTCGCGTGAGCGGCCGCTTCGCCGGAGTAGGGGAAGTCCTCACCGAGCTGGCGGTCGCCGTCATAAACTTTGAAGGTCGGTCCCTCGAGCTCAACGATCCTATAACCGTTGACGTACTCGACCTTTGGCGTTTTCCATCCCATTATCAGCTTCCCTCTCAGAATCTCTACAGCCGCAGCACGCGCTCGCCGGTACACTACAGCATTCTTTGTCCCGGAATCACTAAGGCGACTTGCACCCGCTCATGTTTATCAGGAGCTTGGTAAGCGGCACCATTAAAGCGGCACGCCGATCAGATCAAAATGGTTTCGTTACGACAAACGCGACGAGCGCCGAAAGCCGGAGGATCATTGCCGTCAGGACCGTACCAAAACCGGGCATAGACGAGGCTGGCGGCCTGAGACGCCCGGAAATCATCCTTTGAGACCGCGATCGTGCGACAACGACCAAAGCCGGCGATCGAAACAACTCGACCGAAGCGAAGGAATCTGGCGATGATCTCCAGTGTCGCGTAAGCCAGCACCAGGATTTCTGCCCTGGTGCCGCCTAATCCGGCGACGATCGTAGCGATATGCGGACGACGGATAGCGATCAACGTCACGCCCGGCTGCCATAGCGCCGGCGAACGTCCGCTTCCCGGGGGTAGTCAGCGTCATCGCCGCTTATGCCGCCAAGTTACATCCGGCAGCAGGATCCCGTGAGAATGGTGCCAGCGTCATCCGGACGCAAACTCGGCCAAGTCAATTTCGACGAGCCACGCTTCAAGTCCCCGTTGGAAGAGGAGAGGCGCCGGATGGATTTCCAAAACGTTTTGGTTGACTCTCAAAACGTTTTGGAGAATGTTTATTTCAATTCGGGAGGAAGATCTTGGCCAATCTGAAACAGCTGGCACACTCGCTCGGACTGTCGATTACCACGGTGTCCCGAGCGCTTGATGGTTATTCCGACGTGTCCGCGGCCACTCGCGAGCGGGTTCGCGAGGCGGCAGAGGCCGCAGGTTATCGGCCGAATGCCTCCGCTCGTCGGTTGCGCAAGCAGCGCGCTGAGCTGGTCGCCGTGACGCTGCCGAGTGACCCTGGCCACGTCGGCCCCCCTCATTTCCTCGACATGTTGTCAGGCTGCGCCGAGCATCTTGCCGCGGCCGGTCTCAATCTCGTCATCGCGCCTGTGCCACGGGGTGTCAGCGAACTTGAGATATGCCAGCGCTTCGTTGATGGGCGCCGCGTCGATGCCATGCTGCTGGTCCGCACCAAACGCAAGGACGAGCGCGTCGAATACCTTCAGTCGCGGGGCATTCCCTTCGTCACCAACGGCCGCACCGAAAGCCTGATCCCACATCCGTTCATCGACGGCGATGGTTTTGCCGGGTTCCGCGCCGCAACGCTGCGCTTCCATGCAGCCGGGCATCGGCGCATCGGCCATATCGCCGGGCCGCAGGAATATTACTTCGCGCATGTCCGTCGCCGCGGCTGGCAGGCGGCGATGGAGGAATGCGGGCTTGCGACCGATCTCTGCGCCGAAGGAGCGCCGCTCGAACAGGGCGGTTATCTCGCAGCGCTGGAACTTCTGCGCCAGCCGTCGCGTCCGACGGCCCTTGTCTGCGCCACCGACGAAATGGCGATCGGCGCGTTGCGGGCACTGCGCGAGGTCGACGGCGGCAACCAAATCAGCATCGTCGGTCATGACGACCTGTCGATGGGCGCCTTCACCAGCCCGCCGCTCTCGACCATGCGCATGACCGGCGAGAACCTCGGCGCGACCTTCGCGTCGTTGCTCCTGCGCGCCATCGCCGGAGAACCCGCCGAAGACCTTCAGGAGCTTCACGCGATCGAATTCGTCGACCGCGACAGCCACCGCCGCCCACCGGTGGCCGCATAGACAGCAGTGCATTCACGACAAAGAACAATGAAGGAGGAGAAGATGAAACATATCGGGTCACTTACAATTCTGGCTTCGACCGTGCTGGCGTTTGCCTCGCCGGTGTTTGCCCAGACGGTTTTCGTATCTACCCAGCTTCGCCCGATCGAGGAGGCGACCGTGGTCCGGCAGGACCTTTTGAAGGATGCCGGCAAGGTCGATTACGTGGTCGAGGAGCCGCCGCAGTTTGCGGTGCGCATGGAGGCCGAAGCGCAGGCCGGCAAGCACACCGTCAGCCTCGTCGGCGCGCTGCATGGCGAGCTTTCGCCGCTCGCCGACAAGGGCCAGCTCGAACCGCTCGACGAGCTTGCCAAGAAGCTTGCCGCCGGCGGCATGCCGCAATCGGTTCTTGATCTCGGCAAGCTCGGCAAGCCCACGCAGCAGTATATTCCGTGGATGCAGGCGACCTATGTCATGGCCGCCAAGAAAGAAGCCCTGCAATACCTGCCAAAGGGCGCGGATATCAACGCGCTGACCTACGACCAGCTGATCGAGTGGGGCAAGAACATGCAAGTTGCCACCGGCCAGCCGCAAATCGGTTTCCCGGCTGGTCCGAAGGGCCTGATGGCGCGTTATTTCCAGGGCTATTTCTATCCGTCCTTCACCGGCGGCGTGGTGCGCACCTTCAAGAATGCAGATGCCGCAGCCGGCTGGGAGAAGCTGAAGGCGCTCTGGGCCTATGTCACCCCGAACTCGACCAATTACGACTTCATGCAGGAACCGCTGGCCTCGGGCGAAGTCATGGTCGCCTGGGACCATGTCGCCCGCCTGAAGAGCGCCATCTCGGCCACGCCGGATGACTATGTCGTCTTCCCGGCACCGGCCGGCCCCAAGGGCCGCGGCTACATGCCGGTTCTGGCCGGGCTTGCGATCCCGAAGGGCGCACCGGACACGGCAGGGGCCACGAAGGTCATCGAAACACTGACGACAGAGAAGACCCAGCTGCTGACGGCTTCGAAGGTCGGCTTCTTCCCGACCCTCAACGTGCAGCTGCCGCCCGACCTAGACAAGGGCGTGGCGCTTCTCGCCGGTGCGGTCACCAAGACGCAGGCCTCCAAGGATGCCGTGATCTCGCTTCTCCCGGTCGGTCTCGGCGACAAGGGCGGCGAATTCAACAAGGTCTACATGGATGCCTTCCAGCGCATCGTGCTGCAGAACGAGCCCGTCGCAGACGTGCTCGCCAAGCAGGGTGCCACCATGGCCAAACTGATGACCGACGCCAAGGCGCCCTGCTGGGCTCCGGACGCCAAGAGCGACGGCGCCTGCCCGGTTCAATAAGGCACCATCCGACAAGCCTCCCAAGGCTGATGGCATCCGGGCGCGAATGCCCGGATGCCGAATCCGAAGGAGCCGGAGCAGCGGACCGCAGGGTGCCTGGATTCCGTCGCGATACGGGTGGCGGAGAGAGGAACAAGCCGATGTATGATCAATTCTCAAAGCCCCCTTGCGAGGGCAATCGATGACCCAGAACCGACCCTGGATCCCCTATCTGCTGATCCTGCCGTCAGTCGCCTTTCTGGCGCTGCTCTTCGTCGTGCCGCTGGTGCAGACGATCTGGCTGGCTCTCTCGGACAACGGCGCGCCTTCGCTGGCGAATGCCGAGCGCATGGTGACCGACATCAATTTCGCCCGCTCGGTCAGGAACACCTTTCTGTTGACGATCGTTGTCGTGCCGGTGCAGATCGCCATCGCGCTTGCCATGGGCACGATGGTCGCCAAGGTCGGCCGTGGCCGCGAGACCATTCTCTGGATCTGGACCATCCCGCTTGGTATTTCCGACCTCGCCGCTGGCCTCGTCTGGCTGTCGATCCTGCAGAATACCGGCTATTTCAACTCGCTCCTCTTCAGCCTCGGCGTCATCGGCCGGCAGGCGAGCTGGCTGTCCTACCAGACGCCGGTGGCGCTTTTTATCGCCATCGCAGTTGCGGAAATCTGGCGCGGCACGGCGATCGTCATGGTCATCATCGTCGCCGGTCTCAACCAGGTGCCGAAGGAATTCAAGGAAGCCGCCGAGATCTTCGGCGCCGGCCCATGGACGCGTTTCTGGCGTATCACCCTGCCGCTGATCCGGCCCGCCCTGCAATCGGCGCTGATCCTGCGTACCGTGCTCGCCTTCGAGGTGTTCGCAGTGGTCTACGCGCTCGGCGGGCGCAATTTCCCAGTCCTCGTCGGCGAGGCCTATAACTGGCAGAACCAGAACCAGAATTACAGCGTCGCGGCGGTCTACGCGGTGCTGATCATGATCATCTCGCTTGCCGCGACGCTGATCTATCTGAAGGCCCTGAAAGTCGATCCGGAGCGTCTGCCATGAGCACGGAAACCATGAGTGCGACGGAGACAGCTTCCCGTCCCGCAAGCTTCGCCTCCTCCCGCCGCTGGCTCCTCTGGAGCGGCATTGCGGCGCTCTGCGCCTGGGTTCTGGTGCCGATCTATCTGGTGGCGTTGGGGGCACTCGGCGGTCGCCAGGGCGTCTATATCTGGCCGAAGACGGGCTTGCCAACCGGGATTTCGCTCGAACCCTTCATACTGTTCCTGAAGACCGAAGGCGTCGTCCAGTCTTTTCTCAACTCGCTGGGGGCAGCCGGCATCACGGTGGCGCTTTCCATTCTGCTGGGCGCACCGGCCGGCTATGCACTGGCCCGCTACGATTTCCGGGGCAAGGACAGCTACCGGCTTCTGGTCCTGCTGACCCGCGCCTTCCCCTTGGCGATCCTGGCGCTGCCGCTTACCGTCTCCTTCATCCGGCTCGGGCTCTATGACACGATCATCGGCGTCGGCCTGATCCACACGGTGCTGGCTCTGCCCTTTGCGGCGCTCGTCACCCAGGGCATATTCCTCGGCGTGCCGAAGGAACTCGAGGAGGCCGCCTGGGTGTTCGGCTGCACCCGCGTCCAGGCCTTTTTCAAGGTGGTTGCGCCGCTGGCGCTGCCCGGCATCGTCGCCACCGCCGTGTTCGCCTTCGTCATTTCCTGGAACGAGGTGTTCGCCGCCTCGGTGCTGACGGTGCGCAACCGTACGCTCACGGCCTATCTGCTGACGGTGCTGTCGGAAAGCCCGATGCATTACCGTTTTGCCGGCGGCCTGATGCTCATTCTCCCTTCCGTTGTCTTCATCTTCGCGGTCAGGCGTTACCTGTTCGCGATCTGGGGCATTTCCTCCAAATAACGGGACCATCGACATGGCCAATATTGTCATTGACCGCATCCGCAAGAGTTTTGGCGCTTTCCAGGCGCTGAAGGAGGTCTCGCTGACGATCAACGACGGCGAGTTCGTATCGCTGCTCGGGCCATCGGGCTGCGGCAAGACCACGCTCCTGCGCATCATCGCCGGCCTCGAAACCTCGACCTCCGGCGATGTCCGCATCGGCGACAGGTCGATGATCGGACTGGCGCCCAAGGATCGCGGGCTGGCGATGGTCTTCCAGAACTATGCGGTCTTCCCGCATATGACGGTCTACGAAAACGTCGCCTTCGGTCTGCGCATGCAGAAGGCCGACGACGCACGGGTGAAGGCGCAGGTCGACAAGGCGGCCGGCCTGCTGCATATCGAACCGTATCTCGATCGTTATCCGAACAAGCTTTCAGGCGGCCAGCGCCAGCGCGTGGCGGTTGCCCGCGCGCTGGCTGTCGAGCCGAAGGTGCTGCTGATGGACGAGCCGCTCTCCAATCTCGACGCCCTGCTGCGGCTCGAAATGCGCACGGAACTGAAAACCGTGCTGCAATCGGCGGGCACGACGACGATCTATGTCACCCACGACCAGACCGAGGCCATGGGCCTGTCAGATCGTATCGCGGTCATGCACAACGGCGTCGTCGAGCAGGTCGGTCATCCGGTCGAAATCTATAATCATCCGGCGACGCGTTTCGTCGGCGGTTTCATCGGCAATCCTCCGATGAACTTCATCAAGGTGCCGGTCTCGAACGGCCAGGTGGCGGCCGGTGCGGAACAGCTCGCGGTGCCGGACGATGTCGGCAATGAAGTCGTACTTGGCCTGCGCGGCGAGGCGGTCGAATTGGCGCCGCTCCCGCAGGGGATCGAGATGAAGGTGCGCGTCGCCGAGCCGATGGGGTCGCATCTGCTCCTGACCGGCTCGATCCACGACCAGCCGGTGCGTGTTATCCTGCCGGCGTCCGAAACCGTGAAGAGCGGCGACACGATCGGCCTGAAGCTCGACCGCAGGCGCATCACCTGGCTTTCGCCCGAAAGCGGCAAGTCCTTTCCAGCCGTTTTGGCCTGAGCATACCGGAGTACCCGACATGAACGTGCATATCACCGAGGCGAAGCGCATCCTCGTCGCCAACGACCGCGGCGGCTATACGGTGCCGACCGACCGGCTCTACCCGTTCCAGTGGAACTGGGATTCCGCCTTCGTCGCCATGGGTTTCGCGCTTTACGATACCGACCGTGCTTATCGCGAGCTGGAGCGGCTGATCGAGGGTCAGTGGGCGGACGGCATGGTGCCACATATCGTCTTCCACCAGCCGAGCGACACTTATTTCCCCGGTCCGAACGTCTGGCGCACCCACCACACGATCCCGACCTCCGGCATCACCCAGCCGCCGGTCTTTGCGATCGCGCTGCGCAAGGTCTTCGAGGCGGCCGGCAGGGGCACAGAGGCCCGCACCTTGCCGCTCTACGAGGCCGCGCTGAAATGGCATCGGTGGTGGTATTCCGCGCGTGATCCGGAAGGCACCGGCCTGGTCGCCCTGCTGCACCCTTGGGAAAGCGGCAGCGACAACTCGCCGGCCTGGGACATCGCGCTCGCCCGCGTGCCGACCACCACCGATACGCCGGTCGTGCGCAAGGATACCGGCCATGTGAACGCCTCGATGCGCCCGCGCGACGAGGACTATAGCCGCTTCATACACCTGGTCGACACCTATGCCGCCTGCGGCTGGGATCCCGCAAGGCAATGGGAAAAGGCACCGTTCAAGGTCGCCGAGATCCAGACCACCGCTATCCTGCTGAAGGCCGGCGAGGACCTCGAACATCTCGCCCGCGAATTCGGCCGGACGGAGGACGCCGCCGAGATCGCCGCGTTCAACGAGCTCAGCCGCAAGGCGATACTCGCGCAGTGGCGCCCGGCCCTGTCACGCTTCGTATCGCGCGACCTGATCTCCGGCGAGGATGTCGAAGCCGCGACACAGGCAGGCTTCATCCCCCTCCTGTCGCTCGACCTGGAGAAGGGCATCGCCGATGCGCTGGTCGATGAGATGAAGGCCTGGTCGAAGGGCCTCAAGGTCGCCTTTCCGACCACCAAGCCGGGTATCGCAGGCTGGGAGCCGAAGCGCTACTGGCGGGGCCCTGCCTGGGCGATCATCAATTGGCTGCTGATCGACGGCTTGAAGCGTAACGGTCACACGGAAGCGGCGGAAAAGCTGCGCATATCGACAGTCGCGGCGATCGAGGCGGAAGGTTTTGCCGAATATTTCGACCCGGTAACAGGCGAAGGCTGCGGCGGCCTCGGCTTTTCCTGGACGGCCGCCGCCTATATGTGGCTTGCTTGGACATAAAGTTCACAGTCGGGCCTGCTGCACCATCAGGCGGAGCTGGTCCGAGTTGCCGACACCTAATCTTGATAACCGGCTGCGGCGTAGGATTGCGCTTCGGGAAGGGTGGGCTCTTGGGTTTCCAAGGCTGCACAAATCAGATTCATGACTGTCTTTTGGAGACCGTCACGGATGTTTTGGATCGTGTAGTCCTTCAGGACGAGCAGTGGGAGCGGATATCGCAGCACATCATTGGTGACGGGCGTACGCGCGGTTTGTCCGGGGGCCAAATTCGCGAACATTTAAATCCGCGCATGCGCTCCGCCGATAAGGCGATGTCAAAAAGAAAAGGTTTGCTGCGATCTCGATCTTGCGGGTATGTGGTTCGACTCCCTTCAAGGCGTGCGATGTGGTGGAGAATCTACGCCAAGTGCAACATACGCGATTGGAGGGTAGGGGATCAGCCTGTTTCACGCAAATGGGCGATGAACACTTCGGCGGGTGTTTTGTATCCTAGGCATTTGCGTGGCTGCGCATTCAGGTGATGGCCGAGGTCGACGAGCTGTTGCTGCGTGATGTTGGATAGGTCGGTGTCACCAGGCAGGAAGCGGCGGATCCGCTTGTTGGCGTTCTCGACAGCACCTTTCTGCCAGGGCGAGTTCGGGTCGCAGAACCAGCTCCTGGCGCCGATCCCGTCTTCCAAAGCCCGGAAGCCGGCAAACTCGGTACCGCGGTCGAAGGTAAAGCTGCGACGGGCAAAAGACGGCAGCGGCGAGAACGCATTGATGATCTTGTCCATGATCGGCCGCGAGTGGCGGCTGCGGTTCTTGATCAACACGGTGTAGCGGCTCTTGCGTTCGACGAGCGAGGTGATGTTGGCCTCGCCAAGCTCGCGTTTGAAGATCAGCAGATCGCCTTCCCAATGGCCGAACTCGGACCGATCATCAACAAAATCAGGCCGTTGCGAGATCCGGCACTCAAACGGGATGAGCCCGTCACGCGGCTTGCGGGATCCACGCGGCAAGCGTCGGCGACGTCGCTCAGGCAGGTGCTCGTAAAGGCCAAGTGGATAATCCTCCTTGCAGTAGATGAAGCGATAGATCGTTTCCGGGCAGATGCTGACTGGGCTGATCCCGTCAATCAACAGCCGGCCGGCAATCTGTTCCGGTGACCATTTGGCCTTCAGTCGATCGATAATCAGGTCTCGCAGCTGTGGATGTCGTCTGAGCTTGCGCAGCCGTCGGCGGCGCTCCTTGCTCATGTCGTTGGCGATGGTGCCGAAGTAACCAGTGTATTCTGGAAACTCGCGGTCGTGGAACGTGTTGCGCTTGAGCTCGCGGTATATGGTCGAACGATGACGGCCGAGTTGGCGGGCGATCTCACCAACCGGCAGCTTGCGTTCCTTTAACTGATACAGATGGCGGCGGTCGGACAGGGTGAGTTGCGAATAGCAGGGCGACATGCAAATTTCTCCAAGGCGAAGCCATTGATGTTATTGGCATGTCGCACTTGAAATTAGAATGTACCCGGGGTCCGCGCGCGGTCGCATAAAAACAAAGATTTTCATTTGAATGCGCGTTGACCGGTTCATACTCCATCAAGACCTCCCCGGAACACTTGAACCAGTTGCGGCAAAGGTTCAATTATTCTACCAAATACCGTTATTCGTGGGCACCTCCGGTTTCCGGCAAGGGGTAGAAGCGTGCTCTTGCGAAAAACCTGGGGGCCTCCGACAGCTCATATTTGCGTCGTCATATCCCGCGTGCGATCAATGGAAATTGGCATGAACGCAAAGCGTCGGAATTTGTTCATATTCCTTGGAAGCGCACTTCTGGGTTGGCCTTCACTGGCTGCTGGCGATCGCAAAAGTCCAGCCACCGCGCCCACCCGATCCACCGTCACTCCCCGTCATGTGCTCTGCTTTCTTGGCGGCAAGGATGGCCTTGCCGTCCTGAGAAAAACCGCTCAAACGGCCATCCGCCAATTCGGCGAGGGCTTTTCGATCGATGAAAGCTATTCCATGGACACCGAAGACGACCGCATGGAGCTGTCCTTCGCCGTCTGTTGGGATCGGGTTGCGGAAAGCGCTTTTAGCGAGGCGGATGAAAGAGCCGTCTTGGAGCACAGATCGGTCCTGTATGTTCTTGGCCCGCCCATGATGGCGGAGAAGACCATTGCAATATCGGCTACTGCATTGCGCTTTGTGCAATTCATGCTGGATGGTGGTGCGCTTGCCGCCAAGGGTGAAAGCGCCGGGGTTGCACACGGAATCGATCGGTGGAAGGAACTCGCTGATCAGGCTCACGACGCGACGATATCGAATGATTCCCTGGCGCTTGCATCGATCTGTCGTCTGGCATTTGCGCGCCGTCCCATTGGCGATCCGACTGCCGGTCAAAGCATGGAAACCGTCGGTTTTCACCTGGTTGGCCTGCCCGACATGGTGATCGACGAGGTAAAGCTTGCCAACCCAAAAATATACACGAATGGCGACCAGATCGAGATCGCAGACTTCATCGACGCCATTGCCACCAGGATGACTGAATACGGCGTCGGGGAAACCATTGCACGCGACAGACATAGCCTGTCCGACGACGAGAGGTATGAAGATGATAGTTACAAGTTCAATCCATTCGGGGTCATAACGATCAAGAGTGTGTCGTTGTAGGGCGTGTTCCTTTCAATTGAACCGGCTGGTGTAAGAATCTGAATTCGGAGATTGGCTGGACCGGCGCGACCATGCTCGCGCTGTTGCTGGTAATTCGCGATTGCCGAAAACCCGACGCGGGATTCACGCTAACGATTTCGTTCAAGCCGGGGAGGGGCTCCTCTTTAAGGTGGCAAGGTCCTGGAAGACTTGAGAGGCGGAGGCCTGCTTGGTGGCCTTACCAACTACGAGGCGTTGCGGCCCGAAGCGTCGCAGGACGCTGGGACATTGGCGAATTGGCTGATCAACAATCTACCCATGTCAGCCGACGAGCGCCTCCGTATCAGCGTTCTGCCGCCAAACGCACAATCTGCCGCATTGAGCGCCTTGTATGCAGTGACTGGTTCACGACCCGACTGAGCGCGCTGGCGGACCACATCGAGAGCCGGTTGCCAAAGACCGCTAGGTCAGTCATCGACGACGTCCCGGCAATCGCCTCTAAAAGCCGAGGCCACCGGTTCTCAAGGCCGCAATACCGAACGTGTTGCAAGCATCAGACGCACGGCTTGTTCGGCGGTTTCCGTAAGAAGGTTTTCCGTTTCGCGGATGGCGTCTTCCAAGGTGCAGGGCCGGTTGAGGATGCTGAACACCGCGTCGATTCCTACCTTTCTTGTCGTTTCCACGCCCGAACCAACGGTCCCGGCCAAGGCGAGAACCGGCAGCTTGTGGCGCTTGGCGCGACGGGCGATTTCCGCGGGAACCTTGCCGTATCGCGTTTGTCCATCAATCCCACCCTCCGCGGTCATCACCAAGTCAGTCTTGGCCAGTCTCCGATCGAGTTTGATATGCCGAAGAATGAGATCGAAACGTGGATGTAGCCTGGCGAAGGTGAAAGCGTGCAGGCCCGCCCCAAGTCCCCCAGATGCCCCGCCTCCTTTCAAGGACCCAACGTCGATATCAAGATCGCGGCGGACAATGCGCGCAAACATCTGAAGACCTTGTTCCAGGATCGCCACCTGGTCCGGCGTTGCACCCTTTTGCGGTCCGAATACCCGCGCGACGCCGGCTTCTCCTAGCAGCATATTGTAAGGATTGACGGCGACATCGATGCTAATTTTCTTAAGGCGGGGATCGCGGCCGGTAACGTCGATACGTTCGAGCGAACGCAATGCCGCGCCATTGCCGGCAATTGGCTGGCCAGATGCATCCAAGAGACTGATGCCGAGCGCCTGAGCCATGCCGGCACCCGCATCGTTGATGCCAGAGTCGCCGCAGCCCAGGAGGATGCGTTCGGCGCCGAGGTCGAGTGCCGCGAGGATCATCTCGCCAACGCCGTAACTCGTTGTTTTCGTGGGATCCCGCATATCCCTTGGCACGAGACGCAACCCGGCAGCGGCAGCCATCTCGATCACTGCCGTGCGCTTCCTGCGTTCCGATAGAAAGCCGATGTGAGCATCGACGGGTTGTCCCACGGGGCCTGTCACGGTGACCGGATGCAATTCGCCTCCAAGCAAGTCCACCATGGTCTGAACGAAGCCTTCGCCGCCATCGATCATTGGCACGCGGGTAATCTTTGCGCGGGGAAGCGCATTGCGGACGCCCCGTGCGATCGCGTCCGCCACCTCGCGGACGCCCAGTCCTTCCTTAAAACCGGAAGGTGCCACCAGGACACGTAAACGCCGGTGCTTTTTCGACATAGTCAACTCCTGCAGCTAAGCTAGCATCGACTGGATGGCGGGCCAGATGATGAGCACGAAAATCATGATGAGAAGAAAATGGAGGGGCAATAGCACCGCGCTGAGCCGAGCAAGATCGCCCGCGCCATAGGCGTTTTCGTCCAGCCGACCAAAGAGCGCTACCGGCTTTGCGCTGACCATCAGCGTCTGACAAAGACCTGTCGCCGAAACCATGGTCAACATCACGAGGAGGGGATCCACGTTCGACGCCTGCGCAAGCACCAACGCCGGTGGCAGCAAGATTGACACCCGTGCAGTGCGGCTATGGATGAGCAGATGCGAGAGCAAACCGATCGCAGCGACAAGCGCAATGAAAACGACGGACGGCAATTTGGCTCCCTGCAGGGGGTGGAACACTGCCGCGACCAGAGCCTCGTTCAGTCCGGACGTCACCAAACCGTCCGCGAGGCAGATCGTTGCGGCAAGGAAGACCAAGAGGGACAGGTCGGCGTCGCGCAGGGCGTCACGAAAGGAGATCGGTCCGGCAGTGGGGGAGAAGGCGGCAAGCGCGCCGACAAGCGCCAGGATCGTTGGGTCGATGCCATGCATCGGTTCCGTCAGCCAGCCGGCCGTCACGACTGCGGCGATCCAGACCGGCCGTTTCCACAGTGGTGCAGGGCGCACGTTGGTGCGCGCGATCGTAAGCTTGCTTCGCCGCTCGTGCGAAGTCAGAAAAATCTTCAGGATAATACCGGTCGACAGAAACGCGCTTGAGACCGCAAACGGAAGACCCAGAACAACCCAGTGAAGATAACCGATCTCTTGACCCGACAGCTTGCGAACCATGTCGACAGCGATGAGGTGTGCGCCGGCACCCAAAGGCGACGCGACGGCAGATAAAAGCACGGCCGTGGGGAAGACTAGCGCCAAAGCGCGTCGCACCCGCACGCTGTCGCAATGTTCGGAGATCGCTGCATAAGCGGGCACCATCATTGCCGCCCGGCCCGATGTGGAGGGTACGACGAAAGCGGTGGCGAGGAGCAACGCCGTCAGCGCGTAGGCAAGGGCTTGGACCGATCGCAATCGTGTCGTGGCAAGCGCGATCAGTCGATCCATGATACCGCTCGCCTTGAACGCCGACGCCAGCAGGAACGACGCGAGAAGAAGCCAGATCAGTTGATTGCCAAGAGCACTGAACAGCGAGTCTGGTTTACCGGTGACGACCAATGTCATTGCCACGGCGGCGGTGACTGCAACCAAGGTGTCGTCGAGTGATGTCAAGGTCCAGCCGACCAGTGCCAGCGCAAGAACCTGTAAGGAACGCCGAGGCTCCAACGGCAGCCCCGATGCAAAAAATTCGATCGCAATGAACGTCGCTGCGGCAACGAACAGGTTCAATACCAAATGCCGGCGTGCGGGCTTGATAGCCGCAACGCGCGCCCCAGGCTGACGCTCATTTCTTCCGGATATCGGCTCAGGCCAGGTGTTCGCCTTCTCCATTGCGCTACTCCGTCTCGCGATCTGGCCCCAGGATGGAGGAACAGGCCCGTCATGTTGCAGGGCGATCTTAAGCGTCGCAGGTTAGAGGGCGGGAGGAGGAAGGTTAGAATTTGGAGAGAATTGCTACTTCTTGGCGCCATTCCTTGTCCTGCAGCCATTAATCGGCGATCCTGACGGCAAGCTCCCAACCAGGTACGAGGCAATATGACCGTCCGGCGGCGCATTCTTCTCTTCCAGCTAGTCACATTCGTCTTCGTGGGCGTGGTTGTCGGGCTGATGCTGACGACGCTCAAGCTCACCGACGAGTTCGTCAATCGAATCGATGGCGTCCACTCTCGCTTCGAGGCGATCAGCGAACTTGACGGACTTGGCAATAATTACGCCGAGCAGTTGGCGGAAGTCCTTTTGCTTGGTCCTGAACAGATGCCGGATTTCCAACTCGCGCGACAAAAGATGGCGGAAGGATTCCGTGTTCTTGCAGAGGTGACACGCAAGGAGTTCGCCACGCTTGGAAGCCTTGGAGCCGTTCAGCAGGAATTGCCAGAAATAGAGTTCGCCGCGCGGCTTCAGGAATTTTATCAAGCGATCGATCAGGCGGCTGAACGTGTATTTCAGGCACAAGCGGCCGGGCGACAGGATCGCGCCGTCGATATCTTCCGGCGTAGCATCGAGTATCGCCTCTCTAACGATTTCGAGACCATGATCGGCGATGCCCGGCAGGAGGAGCGTGGAGAAGTTGCCGAGGAGCTTGTCCGGGTGCGAAGCACCCAACATACGGTTCTGCTTGTTGCTGGCGTCTTTTCGGTGCTGGCGGTGGTGGCGGGCCTTGGTTTAGGCCTGACACTCCATCATTCGATCGTCCGGCCGGTTCGCCTTTTGGTGGCCGGAGCGGAAGCAATTGCCCGTGGCCAGCTCGATCATCGCATCGAGACGGGCCGCCGCGACGAATTCCTGGTGCTTTCGCAGAGTTTCAACAAGATGGCGGAGGCGATCGAACTGCAAAGAGCGAGCCTGACATCTGCTCAGGTCCGGCTCGAACGTGAAGTGGATCAACGGACACGTGAGCTGCGGCAGGCAAATGACCAACTTCTGGAACTCGATGGCAAGCGCAGCCAGTTCCTTGCGGATGCCAGCCACGAACTACGCACGCCGCTTACAATCTTGCGTGGTGAAGCCGAGGTGGCGCTTCGCGCGAGACCAAAGCTTGCCTCTTTACGCGATGCATTGAACCGCATTCAGCTTTACGCCGCTGACATGGCGCGGCTGCTTGAGGATCTGATCGACTTTACGCGTTCTGAGATCGACGACGTCACCTATGATTTTGAAACGGTCGAGGCTGAAACCGTGGTCATTGCGGCCGTGCACGAAACTGAAATTCTTGCGCAACAAAAAGAGATGGAAGTTCAACTGCTTTCGAGAGCATCGAAACAACTGATCAGGGCAGACCCCAGACGCTTGAAGCAGGCGTTGATGATTGGGATCGATAATGCGATCAAATATGCAGATCCAGGTGGAATGATCGACATAGACATTTGTTGCAGCGATGACATCCTGGTGCTGACTATTCGTGATCATGGTTGCGGGATTGATCCGGCGGAACTGCCTTTTGTGTTTGACCGGTATTATCGCGGAAGGAACAACGCCAGCCGCGCAGCCAAGGGCCTCGGCATCGGCCTGCCGATTGCAAGGACCATCGTCGAACGGCACGGTGGTACCATTGCCCTCGGGGCTGCGCCCAAACGTGGTGCGGTTCTCACCATCCGGCTGCCCATCGCAGAAAGGAAAATCGCATGCGAGTCCTGATTGTCGAAGACGACCGGCGAATTTCGAGCTTTCTGCGGCGGGGACTTGAGGCAGAAGGGTACCATGTGCAATTGGCAGAGGACGGGCGCGACGGTCTTGAACGAATCCGTCATGAAACCGTCGACCTGGTCATCCTCGATCGAACGATCCCCTATGTGGACGGTCTTGAGGTGTGCCGGATAATCCGGCAGGAGCGACGTTCCGTGCTCGTCCTGATGCTCACCGCCAAAGAAAGCATTCGCGATCGTGTCGACGGCCTTCAAAGCGGCGCTGACGACTACCTCGTAAAACCCTTTGCCTTCGATGAACTGATTGCCCGGATAGAGGCGCTGCGAAGACGCAGCCCAACGCTCGAACGAACGGATGTCCTGCAGGTGGGGTTGCTTACCCTCGATCCGGCAACCCGCCGCGTCACGAAGTCGGACTGCGAAATCGGGTTCACCGTTCGTGAGTTTGAACTGCTCCGTTATCTCATGCTCAACGTCAACAAAGTGGTCAGCCGTCAGCGGCTGCTGAACAACGTCTGGAACTACGATTTCGATCCCGGAACCAAGATCGTCGAAGTCTATATCCGCTATCTGAGGCGTAAGCTCGGTCAAGACGGTGATCCGACCATTCGGACCGTGCGAGGGGTGGGCTATACCCTGGTCGGGTGATGTCAGGTTAACTGGGCTGAAGTTTTTGGCTGCTAGTCGGCAGTCATGAGCCAGGGTCCTGTTTGTTACAAGCGTCATCGTTTCCCGCCTTCTGTGATCGCTCAGGCGGTGTGGCTGGATTTCCGATTTCCGTTGAGCCTGCGCCTGGTCGAAGAGATGCTGCTGGAGCGCGGCATCGTTGTTTCCTACGAGACGATCCGGTGTTGGGCGAAGAAATTCGGGCCAGACTATGCTGGCCGCTTGCGGCGGAAAGCGCCGAACCCGAATGACATTTGGCATCTGGACGAGGTGGTCGTGACGATCGGCGGGCTGAAACACTGGCTCTGGCGTGCCGTCGATCAGAACGGCTACGTTCTCGACGAAGTCGTCCAGACCCGCCGCAACACCAAGGCCGCCAGGCGGCTCCTGATCCGGTTGATGAAGAAGCAGGGATGCCTTCCGAAGCGCATCGTCACGGACAAGCTTCGCTCTTACGGTGCTGCACGGCGTCAGATTATGCCCACGGTCGAGCACCGATCACACAAGGGGCTGAGCAACCGCGCCGAAAACTCGCATCTGCCGCTGCGGAAACGGGAACGGGTGATGCAGCGATTTCGCTCGCCAGGCGCGCAGCAACGCTTCGTAAGTGTCTTCTCCGCTCTTCGAAATCTCTGCGTCCCGACCCGTCCGAAACACTCAGCAATCGAAGTCCATCTGCATCGCCTCAGGGCGATCGCACATTGGAAGGACGTGGCCGGAATTGCCGCCTGATCACCCCAACCCCGACGGATGCGCACTCGCCCAGATTAACGTGACATCACCGCTTGCAAAGTTGGCGAAGGCGTTGGCCGAGACGGCAAGCGCACCCGTACCGATGGCAACATGCGGCTGTGTCACGCCAACGACATAGAGGAGCAGCGGTGTCGCCAGGATGGATCCGCCACCGCCGAGCAGACCGAGCATGAAGCCGACGATTCCGCCGGAGCCGACTGCCGATGGAGGTGCTCACGGCCGCCTGCTCCATACTCTGTCATACAAGGTCATGCCCACGAGCATGGCGATGACGAACAGCGCTGTCTGCGGGATTCCGACCGACAGGGACGCGACCGCCGGGCCGGGACAGAAGCCACCGATACCCCAGCCCAAGCCGAACAAGGTCGAGCCGATCACCAGCGGCGTGTCGATCCGACGGTTCGTCGGCACATGGAAGCTGTCGTCGAAGGCCGGGTGGCGCATCCGCTTCATCGCCTGCACGCCGATGAAGGCGACGACGACGGCGCCACCGAGAACGAAGGCAAGGCTCGGATCCCACGCGCCGAACACGTCGAGGAAGCCCTGGACGCGAACCGGGTTCAGCATACCAGACAGGGACAGGCCGAAACCGAAGACGATGCCCGAGGCGAGAGCCGCCCCGAATTGGGAGATGTTCCTATTCATAGTCCCAGACCTCGAAGAATTGTGACGGCAACCACGCCGGCAGTCAGGAACGTGGCGACCGCTACCATGGAGCGCGGCGACAGGCGGGCAAGCCCGACCACGCCGTGTCCGCTTGTGCAGCCCGATCCCATACGCGAGCCGAAGCCGACGAGCAGCCCCGCGACGATGATCAGCGGCCAGCCGGCGGTGATCTGCACGGCAGGCCAGCCTCCGAACGCGAACAGGTAGGTGAGCGGCCCGAGCAGCAGCCCGAGCACGAACGCAAGATTGGTGGTCAATCCGACGCCTTGTGCGAGACGCCCGACGATCCCGCTGATCCCGGCAATCCGGCCGTTGAGGAGCAGGAGCATGACGGCCGATGCGCCGATCAGCATGCCCCCGGCCAATGAGGGGAGATATGCGTTCATTTGTCTTCCTTCACGCAGAAGATGTCATAGAGGGCGGCAACCAGCAGGGCGGCCTTCTCCTCCGTCAGGCAATAGAAGATCTGTTTTCCCTCCCGCCGGGTTTTGACGATGCCGGAGCCACGCAGCACCGTCAGGTGCTGCGACAGATGCGGCTGGTGGACGTCGACCTTCTCTTCAAGCTCGCCAACCGAATACTCGCCTTCCACGAGCGTGCAGACGATCATCAGGCGCGCCGGATGGGACAACGTCTTCAAGAGGTTCGCTACCTCTCCGGCCCGGCTGGCCATCTCGGCAGGGGAAAGCCCCGCTTTTGTCATCGGCTTCAGATCGGTCGTCATTCCCATGCAGCTCCCTGCAATGCATCGAGCGGAAACTTGAGATAGCGCTTGCCGTTGGCTTCCGGCTCCGGCAGACGTCCGCCGCGGATGTTCACCTGCAGGGCGTGCAGGATGAGCTTCGGCATTGGCAGCGTCTTGTCGCGCGTCGTCCTGAGCGCCACGAACTCTTCCTCCGTCACACCAGCAAGATGCGGGTTGAACTTCTTCTGATCAGCGACGGTGCTTTCCCAGCGAGGTGCCCGACCGCCCGGCTGGTAGTCGTGGCCCGTGAAGATCCGCGTCTCGTCCGGGAGCGCAAGGATCTCCTGGATCGACTTCCACAGAACGCGGGCATCGCCACCGGGGAAGTCGGCGCGCGCCGTACCGCTGTCGGGCATGAAAAGCGTATCGTGCACGAAGGCTGCGTCGCCGATCACATAGGTGATGGAGGCGAGCGTATGTCCGGGCGAGAGCAGCACTGTCGCATCGATCGAGCCGACCTCGAAGGTCTCACCATGGGCGAACAAACGGTCCCATAGCGAGCCGTCGACCGCAAGCTCAGGCCAATTGTAGATGTCCTTCCATAATTTCTGGACATTGACGACGCGCGTGCCGATCGCTGTTTGCGCGCCGGTCTTCTCCTTCAGATACTGGGACGCCGAGAAGTGATCGGCATGCGGATGGGTGTCGAGGATCCACTCGACCGTCAGCTGGTTGTCGCGGACGTAGTCGAGGATCGCGTCGGCATTGATTGTCGCCGTTGCTCCAGCCTTCTCGTCGAAGTCGAGCACAGGGTCGATGATGGCGCATTTGCGCGTGGCCGGATCCGAGACCACGTACTGAACACTCCAGGTGCGCTTGTCGAAGAAGCCCTTCACCTGCGGCCTGCGGGCAGCATCTTGCTTGAGCCAGGCAGCAGCGCCGCTGGTGTCAAAGCCGCGGCTGCGTCCGAACTCGATGACGTCCTCTGCAGGCATGCGGCCGTCAAGGACCTCGCCGATCAGGTAGAGGTTCAGCGAGCGCGTTCCGGATTGGCAGTGGGCAAACACTGGACCTTCCGATTCATCGACCGCCCGCTGGAAGGCACGCACGTCCGCCTCGGTGATGGTGCCGGCCGTGACTGGAATGAAGGCGTAGGAGAGGTCGCAGTGCTTCGCTTCCAGGCTTTCGGCTTGGGTTCCCGGCTGGGCAGGATCCTCGTTGTCCGGTCGGTTGTTGATGAGTGTTTTGAATCCTTTGTCGCGAAGCGATAGGATATCCTCGATGCTCGGCTGCGGCGAGACAGAAAGCTTCTCGGATATTGCGGTGACAGGCATGACTCGCTCCGTGTCCGAGATCAATATATAATCTAATATATTATATATTATTACTCTTTCAAGGTGAGGCACGGAATTTTATATGTTTTGCCGCTGCCGTGATCCGGCGAGTTCGCCGATCACGGCAGCGGCAAAACGAACATCAGTAGCCAACTCCCACCGGAGCGCGCGAAAGATCGTCGCTTTCCAGCCGACCGTCGCGCAGCCGGTAAATATGGTCGAAGCGGTCAAGGATCATCTCGTCGTGCGTGACAACGATAATAGCCGCGCTCTGATCGATTGCGATCCGTCGTAACAAATCCATCACGATACGGGCGCGGGTGGAATCGAGCGGCGCGGTCGGTTCGTCGGCGAGGATGATGCGCGGCCGATTGGCGAGCGCGCGAGCAATGGCCACCCGTTGGGCTTCGCCGCCGGACAGTTGCGCGGGCATCGCGTGCTTGCGGTGGCCGACCTCGAGATAATCGAGCAGTTCGATAGCATGCTGATGCGCTGCAGCGGCGCCCAATCCTGCAAGGTGGAGCACCACGGCGACATTGTCGGTGGCGTTGAGGAACGGCAGCAGGTTGGGATACTGGAAAATGAAGCCGATCTTGTCGAGCCGCAACCGGCGCAGGTCCGCCTTGAGCCAATGGTCGTCATAGACGGCTTCGCCGTCGAGCGTGAGCCGGCCGCCGCTTGGCTCCAGAATGCAGGCCATGCAGTTGAGAAGCGTGGTCTTGCCCGAACCGCTCGGCCCCATGAGACCGACGACCTGGCCGGGAAAGACTTCCATGTTGATATCAACAAGCGCGTCGACCCGCGCACTTCCCGAACCGAAATGCTTCGAGAGGTGCTCGACACATACAACCGCTTGCGTGCCTGTCTCGATCATGATCCTACCCTGCAGCGGAGAGTGCTTCGGCGGGGTCCACTTTCAGCGCGAGCCGAATGCCCAGGGTGCTTGCGGCAAGGCAGACCACGATCGTGATAACGAATACGGCCATAACGCTCTCCGGGTCGAACACGAGCCGCCGCGGGAAAAAGGGCCTGAAGGTAAAGACAAGCGCGAGCCCGGCGACGTAGCCGGTAATCCCCAATGACAGGGATTGCTGAACGATGAGGCCGATGATGGTGCGATCAGGCGCTCCGACAAATTTGAGCGTGGCGATCGACCGCACCTTGTCCATGGTCATCGTGTAAATGATCAGCGCGATGATGACGGCCGATACGATGACCAGCAGAACCATGATCAGAAGCTGCTGCTTGCGCGCCTTTCCGATCACGAACTTACTCAGAAGGGTTTCCTGCTGAGCCTGCGTGAGGGCCGTCAGGTGTTTCCACCGCGAGAGTGCTGCTGCCGTCTCGGTGACCGGGATATGGGGTGACACCTTGGCGATGACGGCATTGATCTGGTCGTTGGTTTCCATGGATCCGCTGCGCGCCTGCTCGCGCCGCGAAGCCGGGGGCGCCAGTTCGAACTGGAGCGCTTGCGCGTCGCGCAGGGTGATATAGGCGACGGGATCGCCGGATGATGTGAGTTCGTTCCGCATCAGGCCGACAACGGAAAACTTGTGATCTCGGGTTCCCAGCAGGACCTCCTGGCCCAGCGCCAGACCGGCGGAAGCATCGACGATCATTTCATAGTGGCCGCGCAAGATGTCGCGGCCGGCCGAGAGTTGACGTGGCCCGCCGGGTCTGCCCGGCTCAAAGCCGATGAGAAAGAGGCGGTGTGGAACGCCGTTCAACTCCGTCTGGACCGACTGGTAGGTGACGGACCCGGCGCGCTGGACGCCATAGACCCGGCTAACCAGTTCTCTGGTGTCGCCCGGAATACGCGACGATTCGGCGAACGGCCCATTGGTCCCGGCCTCAACCACCCAGAGATCTGCATTGGCCGCGCGGGCCTGACGCAATGCGTCATCGATCAGGCCGCCATAGACGCCGGTCATCATGATTACGATGCCAAGGAGCAAGCTTAAGCCGAAGTTGGTCAGCAAAAAACGCAGGAGATTGTGCTTGATGTCCCGGTAGGCCAGATTCATCGACTTGTCCCTTCGGCGACCTTCGCTGCACGGCCGATGCGCAGTCCACTGCGCAATGTCGTGAGGACGAGGGTGTGCTCGGGGACACCACCGGCGATCTCAATACGACCGTCGAGCAGCCGGCGCCCAAGTGTCACGTTGCGCTGCTCCAGGAATCCATCCTCGACGGTCCATACGGTCCCCTGATTTTTGCCGAGGCCGATGATGGCCGCCTCCGGGACCAATAGGGCCTGCGGAATCCGAACGGTCGTGATGTGGGCTTCAGCCTGCTCACCGAGATACAAGTCGGCTGGCGGCGTGTCGAACGTGATCTCGACCCGCCGCTCCTCGTTGATCCGGTCGCTTTCCGGCTGGATGCGCGCGACGTGGCCGGCGATACGCCTGCCAGGCTGAGAACGCAGCACGATCTCGGCGGGTTCGCCGACGGTGATCTCGCCGGCCTTGCTCTCGTCGACGTAAGCGAGCGTCCACACGGTCTTTGGGTCGATCATCGTGAACACCGGTTCTCCGGCGCCGAGCGCCGAGCCGAGTTCCCTGAGGCGCGTGGTCACCATGGCATCGTAGGGTGCCGCGAGGGTGTAGAAGTCCAATATGGTTGATTGCAGTTGCTGTTGCGCTTTGGCGTCGCCAATATTGGCCTTGGCCACCAGGAGATCGCTTTCCGCCAGGTTCACATCGGCCAAGGCTGCGTCCTTTGCCGCTTCTGCCGTCTGCGCCGCTTCAAGCGAGGTGGTATTGCCCTTTAGCAGCGATTGCCGGCGCTCATTGATGCTCTTGGCATTCGCATGGTTCACCTGAGCCTTTTCGACGCTTGCAGCAGCTCTTTGAAGATTGGCTTCGGCCTGTTGGACCACCGCGTTTGCCCGAGCGACCTGTGCGTTCTGCTCACGGTCATCAAGACGGGCCAGAACCGCGCCCTTGGAAACGCGATCGCCGACATCGGCGCGCAAATCGACCACTACGCCAGACACCTTGAAGCCAATCCTCGATGTCACCCGCGCCTCGACCGTCCCGAGGCCGAAAACCTGCACGGGCACGTCTTGCTCGGTGCTTGCGACTTGAACTTCGATCGGGCGCAGGAACATCGCCCATGCGCCGAATCCTGCGCCCATGGCAGCGGCCAGCAGGATAGAGAACGCGTAGACACGAGCGGATGGTCGCCGCGTCTTTCCGATGGCTTGGACCTGTGCCTTTTCGACGACTGAAGGGATCTCCTTCATGATCGGCTTTGGAACTTCAAGCATATGCGTTCCCTGCGGTAAGGATGGAGGCAGCTCATGCTATCTTTGCTGCGCCTTGGCCGCGGCACGCGCAATGATCTCGATCAACTGCGGCGTCTGTTGGTTGGCAGGATTGCGGCGCGCCTGCTGCCGCTTACCTTGGCGGGAACGCCGCATGCCAAGTTCGGACGTCCTCCGACGTCACGTGGACGTGCCCGCCGGAATCGAGCAACCTTTCATCGAATTTCGCACTGGCGATCCGGCTGAAGACGTCGATGTATTCCTGTAATCTGAATTCGTCCACGCGAGGGGGATCGGCAACTGCCTCGAGCGCCTCGCGGGCAACGATGACGATCTGATCGCCGACGCCCGAATCCATCACGAGCCGGCCTTCGTCGCCGGACGACATCAGGAATCCGGATTTCAGTTTCAGTGGCATGACACCCTCCTTCTCTGTTTCCTGCAGAGTAGTGATTGGGAAGGTATCGGCAGTGACGTAGATCAACGCTCAATTCTCGAAGCCGCAAAAGCCTTTTTCGAAGGCTTCCAGGTCGTCACCGTACTCGCCGACGCCTGGCCGGATCACAATCGGCTCTAAGGGTCACGATGGATCCCACTGTCAGCATCGTTTCTTGGATTAGGTCCAGTGTAGGACCGCGGTAGGGCTGTCCTCGATGTTCGTCAACGGACCGCTCTCATCGCAACGACCGACGAAATCCGAGCAGCGAAAACACGAAGAGGCCTGCAGAGATGCTCGCGAGCCAGAGGAACTGCGGCCAGACCACCGAGAACCCGGCGCCGCGATAGAGGATCGCCTGGGCGAGCAGGATGAAATGTGTGTTCGGCGCGGCAAGCATGATCGTCTGGATCGCTTCCGGCATGCTTTCGCGGGGCGTGGTCGCGCCGGAGAGGATTTGCAGCGGCAGCAGCACCAGCATCAGCAGCAGGCCGAACTGCGGCATTGAGCCCGCAAGCGTTGCAAGCGCGATGCCCATGGCCGTCGCCGCCAGCAGGTGGAGCGCCGCCCCCGCCATGAACAGCACGATCGATCCTTCGATCGGAACCTTCAGCAATCCCTGCACCACGAAGATCAGCGAAAGCAGAGTGGCAACGAACACCACCAGCCCCATCGACCAGACTTTTGCGGCCATGATTTCGAACGGCGTCAAAGGCATCACCAGGAGATGCTCCACCGTTCCGTGTTCCCGCTCGCGGATGAGGGCGGTTCCGGTCAAGATGATCGCCAGCATGGTGACGTTGTTGATCACGTTCATCACCGATGCGAACCACATCTGGTTGAGTTGGGGATTGAACCGGGCGCGCAATGCCAGATCCACCGACGGAATACGATCATCAATATCCGCGGCGGCAAAACCGGCGACCTCGGTCGAGACGATGTTCTGCACGTAGCCGGATCCGGAAAACGCCTGGGTCATTCGGGTCGCATCGACATTGAGCTGGACGACCGGTGCTTTGCCGGCGATCAGGTCGCTCTGGAAATTCGGCGGGATATCGAGCGCGAACGTGTCGGTGCCGGCATCCATGCGGGCATCCATCTCGCCCGCGGTGATCATTGCCGGTGGCTTGAAATAGGGCTTCAGGAAAGAGTCGGCGATCCGGCGCGAGAGCGGCGAATTGTCCTCGTCGACGATTGCGATCGGCGCATTGTTCAATGTTTCGGGAACGGCTTTTGCTTCCGTATAGACCGCGATCGTGAAGGAATAGACGATCAGTCCGAGCAATATCGGGTCGCGCAGCAGGCCGCGCAGTTCCTTGACCCCGAGATGGAAGATATTGGCGAGCCGCATCCGTCACCTTGCCTGTTTCTTGAGAAAGACGGCACTTGCCGCAATCAGCAGCGGCGCAGCGACGATGAGCGGCAAAAAAGCCCCGAACAGATTTTCGAAGCCAAGGCCCTTCGAGAAGGTTCCCCGGGAGATGATGTTGAAATAGGTCGTCGGATAGATCTGGCCGATGGCCGCCCCGATGCCCTGAAGCGAGGAGACCGGATCGATCATGCCGGCGAACTGCACGGCCGGTATGATCGTCATCAGCGTCGTCCCGAAGATCGCGGCGATCTGGCTCGA
This sequence comes from Neorhizobium tomejilense, assembly GCF_964254135.1. Lineage (NCBI taxonomy): Bacteria > Pseudomonadati > Pseudomonadota > Alphaproteobacteria > Hyphomicrobiales > Rhizobiaceae > Neorhizobium > Neorhizobium tomejilense. Next base: position 1,151,398 of record NZ_CAXUSO020000002.1, on the reverse strand, counting down.
CATGAAAGTCGAGACGAGCAGGCCGAAGGCGGTCGCGAAAGCGACATAGAGAAGTGCTGCCGCCGTGAAGGCAGCTAAGCTGCCGGTGAACGGCACCTGGAACACCAGGATCGCAAACAGCCACAGGAGCACCGCGTTCATCATGCCGAGTGCCAGATAGGGAAGCTGCTTGCCGATGAGGAATTCGAGCCTCGTCACCGGCGTCACGTAGAAATTGACGATCGAGCCGAGTTCCTTCTCCCGCACCACCGACAGCGCCGCGAGCATCGCCGGGATCAGCAGAAGCAGCAACGGAATGACGGCCGGCACCATCGCCACCAGACTTTCGATGCCGGGATTGTAGCGGAAACGGGTCTCGATCGAGAACTGTCCCTTGGCGGCATCGCCGTAGATCTCGCGCGCCTTTTGCGCCAGCCAGTGGGCATGCATGCCCTGCACGTAGCCGCGCGTCGTTTCCGCCCGTTGCGGCATGGCGCCGTCGATCCACGCGCCGATCTCGACGTCGTGGCCGCGGGCGACATGTTCCGCGAAACCGGCGGGAATCTCGATCGCCAGCTTCAGCGAGCCGTCGCGCATGCGCCGGTCGAGGTCGGCATAATCGCCGAGCGGCGGCTGCTCGATGAAATAGCGGGAACCGGCGATGTCGGCGGTATAGTCGCGGCTGGCGACCGTGTCGTCCCGGTCGAGAACCGCGAATGTCAGGTCCTTGACATCCATGTTGATGCCGTAGCCGATCACGAACATCAGGATGACGCTGCCGATCAGCGCCAGGGTGGCCCGGATGGGGTCGCGGCGGATTTCCAGGGTCTCGCGAAGACTGTAGCTCCAGACGCGGCGCAGGTCGAAGGCGCGGTGCGGCCGTGCTCCGGCGAACTTGCGCCCGAAGTCCGCCGTCGAGGGCGTCGATGCGGATGAGGAGGCGGCCGTCCCGCCGATCGCATCTTCGAGATAGGCGATGAACGCTTCCTCCAGCGTTGTGGCATAGCGGCTTTTGCGGATCGCATCGGGCGTATCGCTCACCAGCACCTTGCCGGCATGCATCAGCGATATGCGGTCGCAGCGCTCAGCCTCGTTCATGAAATGGGTGGAGATGAATATGGTGACATGGTCTTTGCGCGACAGCTCGATCAGCGCCGCCCATAGCTGGTCGCGGGCGATCGGGTCGACGCCCGAAGTCGGCTCGTCGAGGATCAGAACTTCCGGCGAATGGATCAGTGCTACCGCCAGCGAAAGCCGCTGCCGGACACCGAGCGGTAAAGCGTCAGGGAGCGTGTCCATGACCTCCGCAAGCTCGAAACGCCGGCCCATTTCCTCGATCCGGGCCGGGATCGTGTCGGCCGGCAGCTGGAACAGCCGCGCATGCAGGTCGAGGTTCTGCCGGACCGTCAGCTCCGTATAGAGCGAAAAGGCCTGGCTCATGTAGCCGACACGCCGCCGGACATCCATGTCCTTCGGATCGACCGTCTTGCCGAACAGCTTCGCCGTGCCCTCGCTCGCCGGCAGTAGGCCGGTCAACATCTTCATCGTCGTGGACTTGCCGCAGCCGTTGGAGCCGAGGAAACCAAAGATCTCGCCCCGGCGGATGCGGAAGCTGACATCGTCCACTGCGGTGAAATCGCCAAAGCGCATCGTGAGGCCTTCCGCCTCGATGGCGAAATCAGCCTCGGTGAAGTCCGCAGGCCGGATCGCGACCGCGTGGTGGGCAGCGCGTTTCTCTTCGGGCATAAGCTGGATGAAGGCTTCGTCGAGAGTATGCGCGCGGGTGCGGGTCAGAATCTGCCGCGGCGTGCCGGTCGCCAGCACTTTTCCGGCATCCATGGCCGCCAGCCAGTCGAAGCGCGCCGCTTCCTCCATATAGACGGTTGCGACGATCACGCTCATCTCCGGCCGCTCCCTCCGGATATCGTCGACGAGGCTCCAGAACTGCCGGCGCGACAGCGGATCGACGCCGGTGGTCGGCTCGTCGAGGATCAAGAGGTCCGGATCGTGGATGAGCGCGCAGCAGAGGCCGAGCTTCTGTTTCATGCCGCCCGAAAGCTTGCCGGCGGGGCGATCCTCGAAGCCCGACAGGCCGGTGCGCCTCAAAAGGTTCGCGATCCGGTACTCCCGTTCCTCGCGGCCCTGGCCGAACAGGCGGGCGAAGAAATCGGCATTTTCGAACACCGATAGCGTCGGGTAGAGGTTCTTGCCGAGCCCCTGCGGCATATAGGCGATGGCCGGGCAGGTGCGGTCGCGGTGACCGGCGCTGCGCATGTCGCCGCCAAGCACCTCGACCTCGCCCGTCTGGACCTGGCGTGCGCCGGAAATCAACGACAGCAGCGAGGATTTGCCCACCCCGTCCGGACCGATCAGGCCGATCATACGCCCTGCCGGCAGGTCGAGGGTTATGCCGTCGATCGCGCGCGTCCCGCCGTACGAATGGCTGACGTCCTTCAACCGCGCCACATAGGCCGGTTCCGCCGGGATGCCCTTCGCCTGCTGCTCCGGGCTCATGGGGTAATCGGCCGCGACAGCGCCGCCGGCCACTCTGCGGCGGGATCGAGCTTCACATAGGTCCGGCCCGGTAGCCCGGTCTTGACCTGCGTGATGTATTTCTGAAGCAGTTCCGGAGAGACGCGCGCCCGCAGGCGAAACATCAGCTTCTGTCGTTCCTCTTCGGTCTCCACCGTCTTCGGCGTGAATTGCGCGACATCGGACACGAAGGATATCCGGGCCGGAATGACATATTGGGGGGCGGCATCGAGAACGATGCGAGCGTCGCCGCCGATCGGGACGCGCCCAGCTTCCCCGGTCGGTAGGAAGAAGGTCATGTAGACATCGCCGACATCGAGGATGTTGAGCACACGGCCGCCGGCGGCGACCACTTCGCCCGGCTGCGCCACAAGATATTGCACCCGTCCGTCGCGCGGAGCCTTGAGTTCGGAATCCCGCAGATCGGCGTCGATCCGCGCGACGGTTGCCTGCACCGCCTCGACCGCGGCCTCGGCATCCACGACCTGAGACTGCGCCGCGCCGATCGCCGCATCGGTTGCGGCAAGGTTGGCTTTGGCGGCCGAGACGGTCGCCACTCCTCCCTCGACCCTGGCGCGGTCGTCGTCCAGCAATTGTTCGGAAACCGATCCGCTGCGGCTCATCTGCTCGCTGCGGGCAAGCCGCTTGCGGGCCGATTGCAGCTGGACCTCGTTCTGGGAGACGGTTGCGGCCGCGGCTTCCTTTTCCGCCTGGCGCTGGACGACGAGGCTTTTCGCGGTTTCAATGGCGATCCTGGCCCTAGCAAGCTGGGCTTCCGCCTCGCGCTTCTGGGCGGCGAGCTGTTCGATATCCATGCGGGCGACGACTGCGCCGGCTTTGACCAAGTTGCCTTCCTTCACCAGAATATCGGAAAGCCGTCCGGCCGTCCGCGCCGCGATATCAATCTCGACTGCCTCGATGCGGCCGTTTCCACTGGCGATGCCCGGCATTGCCTCTGCCGAAAGTCGCATGTCGTAATAGCGCCACGCGAAATACCCAATACCCGCAGCGGCGATGATGGCGAGGCCAAATTTCAATTTACGGCTCAACACAGGCTCTATTCCTTTCAGATGGGAACAGGTGTTCATCGGCCATTCCCGGAGGAGCCACCTTGACCGCGATCAATCTAAGGCGGGCCGGCTCGCTTCGAGGCGCGTTTGCAGTTGGCGCTGCCGTTGAACAAGGATCGGCTTACTCAAGGATAAACTCCGGTCATGCGCGAGGTGGCAGGCCGCCGGCAATCAAATTCAACGTCCAGCTCGAGCGCGCCGCTCCCTTTGCATCACAGAGGCATCCCCGCTTCAAGTCGTTTCGCAGCGCTGAGCCTCGCAAGAGCGGCCGACGCCGTTCGAACCTTTGCCGGGTCTGCGCGGCTTGTCAGTATGATCGGAACCCGGGCGCCGAGGACCAGTCCCGCAGCGTCTGCACCGGCGAAATAAATGAGCTGCTTGGCCAGCATGTTGCCGGCTTCGAGATCGGGAACCAGCAGGATGTCTGCATGCCCGGCAACTGGAGAGGCAATGGATTTCGCTTGCGCGGCCTCGATGCTGATTGCGTTGTCGAAGGCGAGCGGCCCGTCGACAACCGCGCCTTCGATCTGCCCGCGCGCGGCCATGACGGTCAAGGCCGCCGCGTCCAGCGTCGAAGGCATCTTGCTGTTGACTGTCTCGACGGCGGCCAGCACCGCCACCAGCGGTCTTTCGACGCCGAGAAGATGCATCAGGTCGACGGCGTTCTGGCAGATGTCGCGCTTCTGATCGAGGTCCGGCTGGATGTTGATTGCCGCGTCGGTGACGATCAGCAGCTTGTCATAGGCCGGAATGTCCATGACGTAGACGTGGCTCATGCGCCGGCCGGTCTTCAGTCTTGACGCCGGCGCGACCACGGCCGACAGCAGTTCATCGCTGTGCAGGCTGCCTTTCATCAGGGCGGCGACTTTGCCGATTGCGGCAAGTTCGACGCTGCGGTCGGCTGCGGCATGGCTGTGCTCGACAGGCTCGATATCGATGCCGGCGAGTGAAAGTTCGGCGGCGTCGGCTATCGCCCTGATCTTGTGCTCCGGGCCGACCAGGACGGGATCAAGCAAGCCCTGTTCCTTGAGTTCCACGGCGGAACGCAGGGTTTCCGTCGAACACGGATGGACCACCGCCGTCCGCATCGCCGGCAGTGAAATCGCTTCGCGGATGATGGCCTCGTAACGGCCGTGATGTCTGAGCATGATATCCACGGGATCGACCTGTTCCTCTCGCCGAGAGCGCATGAGAGGGCGCCCACGGTGACCTGTGTCGCCTGGAATGGCGTCGCTTTCCTTGACGCAGCTCAATGTGCCGACGCCGCGATCTGCGAACTGTCGTGTATGATGATCAGGATGCAGATGAGAAATCCAGCACCATACGCCCGTCAATCTTACCGTCCTTCAGGCGTGCGAAGATGTCGTTGATGTCTTCGAGCGGCGCCTTGTGGATCTCCGCCTTGACCTTGCCCTCGGTGGCAAAGGCGATCGCCTCATCAAGATCACGCCTTGTCCCGACGATCGAGCCGCGCACCGTGATGCGTTTGAGTACGACGTCGAAGATCGGCGTCGGGAACTCGCCGGGCGGTAGGCCGACCAGGCTGACCGTTCCCTTGCGTCTTACTATCCGGAGTGCCTGGGAGAAAGCTGGCGGCGAGACGGCGGTGACCAGCACGCCATGCGCGCCGCCGCAGGTTGCCTCCAGCGTTTCCTCGACGGCGGTCAACGAGCGGGCATCGACGGCGAGATCGGCGCCGAGGCGGAGGGCAAGCTCCAGCTTTTCCGGGCTGACGTCGAGCGCCACCACATGGAAGCCCATCGCCTTGGCATATTGAATTGCGACATGGCCGAGCCCGCCGATGCCGGAGATTGCCACCCACTCGCCAGGTTTCGCCTCGGTTTCCTTGAGGCCTTTGTAGGTGGTCACGCCGGCGCAGAGGATCGGTGAGATTGCCGCGAAATCGACGTTCTGCGGCAGTCTTGCGGCGAAGGCGGCGGATGCGATGACATATTCGGCAAATCCGCCGTTGCAGCTATAGCCGGTATTGTGCTGGTGCTCGCAAAGCGTCTCCCAGCCGGTCTCGCAATATTCGCATGCGAGACATGTGTCGTGCAGCCAGGCGACGCCGACGGCGTCACCTTCCTTCAATCCCGTCACGCCCGGGCCGAGCTCGACGACAATGCCGGCCGCCTCGTGTCCGGGAATGAACGGCGGGCTTGGCTTGACGGGCCAGTCGCCATCGGCGGCGTGAAGGTCGGTGTGGCAGACGCCGCAGGCCATGACCTTGACGAGGATTTCGCCTGGGCCCGGTACGGGCACCGGCACGCATTCGATCGCAAGTGGCCTGCCGAATTGATGCACAACAGCGGCTTTCATCGTTCGCGTCATGTTCGTCTCCTGTCGTGGAAGGCATGAATGCCGCAACGATTATCCCGGATAAGGGCCGTTTCATTGACCCAGCGCAATCGCGGGGCCGATGGTTTGGCCTTGGGCGGGCGCATCAGGAAATTGATGACACCAATGCAATTCCTGCAGACGATGTCATCAACTTTGCCGTTGACAGTCTCCCTACTAGAAGGTAGACAAAAGGAATGAGCAACCTTCTGACAACCGCCGACGAAATCCTTGCTTCTGCGCGAACCTTGATCATGAGCGGAGGCTATAACGGTTTTAGCTATGCCGATATCGCCGGGATCGTTGGAATCCGGAAGGCCAGTATCCATCACCATTTTCCGAGCAAGGTCGATTTGGTTCGCACGCTTGTGCAGCGATACCGTGAGGAGGGGGAGGCAGGCGTGGCGGCGCTGGAGCAGAACGTGCAGAACCCGCTCGAACTCCTCAAGATCTACACGGGCTATTGGGCCCAATGCATTGAGGACGCGAGCAGGCCTTTTTGTGTTTGCGCTCTGCTTGCGAGCGAGCTGCCATCTCTACCGCCGGACGTCGCAGCAGAAGTAAGAGCTTTTTTCCGCTTTGTCTCGACGTGGCTGACCTCGGTCATGGAGCGCGGCTCACAGCAGGGGGCTTTGAGGCTTTCGAGCGAGCCTCGCGTCGAGGCGGAAGCGTTCATGGCATCCGTCCACGGAGCTATGCTGTCCGCGCGTGCCTACGGCGCCCCGGAAGTGTTTGCCGCCATTCTGGCGCCCACTCTGGAGCGTCTGTCTCCGACGGTCGTCCAATAACGTTCCGGGCGGAGACAAACCGCCCGGGGGATCTCTACGGCCAAGGAAACTACCAACTAGTAGGAAGGATTGGCATGATGAGGAATATTCTCCCCGCCCTCGTGCTCGGGCTGTCTGTTGTCGCATCGCAGGCCTATATGGCGGCGCCTGTCCATGCCGAGGACGTAAAGGCCGGGCGGCTTAATGTCCGCGGCAGCATCGTCAACTACGGCGGGTCCAGCCTCAAGGTGAAGACCCGCGAAGGAGAGACCGGCGCTGTCGTCTTCGTGCCTGCCGAGAAGGCAGCAACCGGCCTCGTCGCTCACCAGCTCCTTGTCGGAAAGAATGGCGTGGTTCCCCCGATGTAAACCACGTCGTCGTCGCTGGTCGGATCGGCCCGCCCTACCGGTTCGACCGGCTGCTTGCGATCTCCAATACGCCTCGGGCGTGAAAAGCCAATTTATTCAAATCAGATAAGGATCTCACCATGGCAAACTACCAAACGAGCTTCGCCGTGAACGGCAAGGATTATTGGTTGAAGCGATACTATTTTGCGCGAGCCGCCTTCTCCGTTATCTGGGTCGCGGCAGCATTGACGGTTGGCCGCCAGTCCTTCTCCGCAGCGGCGGTCTTGCTGATCATCTATCCCGCCTGGGATGCTGCCGCCAACTACGTCGATGCCAAACGAAACGGCGGTCTGGCATATAACAGGAGCCAGGCGATCAACGTGGCGGTCAGTTCGGTGATGACCGTTGCGGTCGTCGTCGCTCTCACAATGAGTATGAACTGGGTGCTTGGCGTTTTCGGTCTCTGGGCAATATTTTCCGGCCTGTCGCAGCTCAGCACAGCGGTTCGGCGGTGGAAGACAAGCGGGGGGCAGTGGGCAATGATCCTGAGCGGCGGTCAGTCCGCCGTGGCGGGCGCATTCTTCATCGCGCAAGCGCTGAAGCCCGACGCACCTTCAATCGCCAATGTTGCGGGTTATGCTGGTCTCGGTGCCTTCTATTTTCTTGTCTCAGCCGTTTGGCTTACCGTCAGCCATATGCGGCAGAAGACTGTCTGACACGGTTGTGCCTGCCGATTGCTGAACAGGGGTATTCTCGAACATCCACTTCGCAAATCACCCAGGTCACAGGCGAGCGGCTAGCGTTGGAAGGTCAGGTGGACGGTGCCACTCGGTGCCGTTTCTGCCTTGACTGTACAGCCAGCTTCCAAGCCGCGCAGATCGTCCCACAGGCGTATACCGCGCCCCAGCAAAATCGGAGTGATGGCAACATGAAGACGATCGACAAGGCCCGCCTTGAGGAAGTCGCGAACGACGGTGGGGCCGCCGCCAACCCGCACGTCCTTATCGCCCGCTACACTGACAGCCCGCTGGAGCGCATCAGCAGGCGTGGTATCGATGAAATGAAAAGTCGTCCCGCCGGCCATCTCCAAGGAAGGCCGCGGCCTGTGAGTAAGGACGAAGACCGGAACCCGGAACGGTGGCTCGTCGCCCCACCAGCCACGCCAGTTCGGATCATCGGGAAAGTTGTGGAGTCCGAACATGCCAGCGCCCATGATCTCGGCACCCACATTATCGAAATACTCCTTCGCGTATTCGTCGTCGACACCTGTGGTCCCCGCTCCCGTCGTATCCTTTAACACACGCTCGCGGAACGTTTGCGTTGCAGCATATGCTCCGACGAGACGCGGCCAGTCCTCGCCGAACGGAGCTTCGGGCGTCTGGTCCGTCGTTGTCGCGAAACCATCGAGCGAGATCATGAGATCGACACGAACTACCACTGGAGTCCTCCTTGTGAGTGGCTGCATAACCGCTCCATATCAAGCGGGCTAGATACTAAGGTATGTACCTTTGTATCCAAGGCCGAACACTAAGGCAAGTGCCTTTCTGTCCTTGACCAGAGCCCCAGGCTGTTTTAATGAGTCGCATGCCTTACCATTCGACTCCGCTCGACCTCGCCTTTCATGCTCTCAGCGACCCGACCCGCCGCGCGGTGGTATCGCGGCTGGCTGAGGGCGAGGTGCCGGTCAGCGTCCTGGCCGAGCCTTTCGACATGGCACTGCCCTCCTTCGCCCAGCATCTCAAGGTGCTGGAAGATTGCGGGCTGATCGTCAGCCAGAAGCGCGGGCGCAGTCGCTGGTGCCGGCTGGTGCAGGCGCGCTTCGACGAGGCGGCGGACTGGATGGTATCGGAGCGCCGGCGCTGGACCGAGCGGTTGGATCGGCTCGAAGTTTACCTGGAAAAAACCGAAGAGGACGGTGAAGGACATGGCAAGCCTGTTTGAGACATGGTCGCTCGACCGCGAAATCGTGCTGGTGAAGCTGCTGAACCACCGCCGCGAGAAGGTCTTTGCCGCCTGGATGGACCCCATGGCATTGGCCGAATGGTACGGCCCGGCCGGCCTGAGCATCGAGACCCACGAAGTCGATATCCGCGAGGGCGGGGTCTGGCGGTTCGACATGGTGGGCGTGTTCGAAGGCAAGGAGCAGCGCTTTCCGAACCTCATGCGCTTTCTGGAGATCGTGCCGAACGAACGCATCGTGATGGACTACGGCACGCCCGACCCCAACGACCCCGACCGTTTTCGCGCCACGGTGACCTTCGATGAGCAGACCGATGGCAAGACGGTGCTGACCATGCGCCAGCTCCACCCCAGCGCCAAGCGGCGCCAGGTGGTCATCGGCTTCGGCGCGGTGGAATACGGGCTGCAGACGCTGGACGGCCTCGCTGCCTGGCTAGACGGCTGACGAGATCTTCCTCAAAAAGCCCTTTCGCGGAGGTAAAATTCTGAGGTTCTGTAACCGCGTCCGCCGCGACCAGTTCCGCTCGGCCTCATTCAAACTGTTGGTCTTCGATGCCCTTCGGATAACGATCGAGCGTCAGGTTCAACTCGATACCGTGCTCAAGCCATGCCTTTAACCCCGCAAGCAAAAGCGAGAAGCCTTGCGTGGAATCAGCGACGTAGCGCAGGAGCTTATCGGCATCTCCCGTCCATCCGGACTCCTGGACGCGTACAAAAGTCGTACCATCCGGAATGGATTGAAACGTCCATTCCACAGTCGTCGGGCCGCTATAACCAGGCCATTCTATCACGACGCGCTTGTTGGGCTCTACGACCTTAGGCGTGACCTCGATGGAGACGTCATGGCTCTCCCAATCCCACTTGGCGGCCTTGCCAGTCTCCAGTCGTCCGCTGCCCTTGCTGAACCAGAACTTCGTCGTGATGTCCGGGTTCACCATCGCTTCGAACACATGCTCGACCGGCTTGCGGACAAGCATTCCGGTCTTGGCGATCGGTATACGGGTGATCTGAGGATTGTTCATCACTCTCTCCCACTATCTAGCGAAAAACACTATTTCATATGGCTGGCTCCTCCTCGTAGCCAAGGGTCTGCCCTGGGCGGTTATTCAGTGTTGCTCATCGTTCAGCATGTGATCCGCCAGGCTGTAGCAATGGCTTGCCTGATAGGCGTTCCGGCCCCGGTTCATGTGCGTGAGGTTGAACACCCGGATGGCCTGCAAAGCACGGCGCGTCGTCAGGAACTTGCTGATCGAGGAGAAACCGCGGACCTTGATGCCGAACATGTCCTCGCCGCGGGGGAAAAAATAGCTGACATCTTCCGGCGTCACGACACTGCTCTCAAGAAAAGCTTCGTCCACCCGGCCGTGATCGAGCGAACGGTCGGAGGTGAAATCGGAAAGATGCACCACGAAAAGCGCGCGAATATCTTCGCCGTCCGCATAGAGCGAGAACAGCTCCATCCAGCTCGCATTGATGCGAACGAGAGCCTTGCCCGCCGTCGAGGGTAGGCAGGAAACGGACCAATAGTATCGCTCGGTCCGGCGCGGGATGGGAATGCAGTCGCGGCCGTAGCGCCTAAGAATCTCCAGAACCTCCGGCGCCTGCGGGCGGCGCAGCAGCTTCTCAAATCGCGCGATATACTTGAAACGCAGTTCGAGGGATTCCAAGCGCTCGTCGACGTCGCGCAGGATCGTCTTGCCCTCCATCCAATCGTGCTGGAGCTGGAGATCCAGAAACTGGCGCAGGCCGGTGCTGCTTGGGCTGCGAGCGGCGCTCATCGGCGGTCCAGCAGTCTCGCCACCGCCTCGCGGACAAGGGCGGGGACGCTTTCGGCATCATCCAGATAGGCACTTTCCAGCAGGCCGTCAGAAAGCGCGACGAGGAGGGAAGCGGTGACGGGAGGAGCGGGATCGCCGTCCTCCGCGAGAAGGTTTTGAAGGCTGTTGTGATACCAGACGCGGCGCGCATTGATCGCCTGCCGCACAGGGCTGGCTGGATCGGGGTATTCGGCCGCCGCGTTGAGGAACGGACACCCCCGCCAGCCTCCCGCGGTCACAGCCTCGCTGATACGCTCCATGATAGCCGAGATCATTTTCCGAGGCGGTTGCTTCGGAAGCGCGGCCACTGCCGTCCGCCCGAGCCGGTCTATCTCTTCGAGATAGGCGACGACGAGGTCATCCTTCGACGGAAAGTGCTTGTAGAACGTCGCCTTGGCCACGCCGGCTTCCGCGATGATGCGGTCGATGCCGACAGCGTGGATGCCTCCCTGGTAAAAGAGCCGGGTCGCAGTGTCGAGCAAACGGCGACGTGCGGAACCTGTTTCGGGAGGGTTGAGAGAAGTTTTCTGATCCATCGGTTGACTATAACAGACAGGTCTGTATACTGCAACTGCAGACAGACCTGTCTGTATAGGAGGATATTGTGAAAATCGGCAAAACATCTGAAATCGTTCACCGGTTCAATCGGGCCTTTGAGGAGCACGATCCTGAACTCCTCGATGACATCATCGACCAGAACTGCGTCATGGAGTCGATCCAGCCGGCACCGGATGGCACGCGGTACGAGGGCTACGATGTGAATCTCGCATTCTGGCGGGCCATGGCGGCCGACCGCGCCAACCGTTTCGAGTCGGAAGAGATCTTCGTGATGGGCGACCGCGCCAACATCCGCTGGCGCTTCCATTTCGGCGACGGCGGCTCGCTACGCGGGGTCAGTCTGATCCGTGTCCGTGACGGTCGGATCGTCGAAGCCCTGGCTTATGCCAAAATACCCGGTCAGTCGGCGCCCTTGCCTGAGTAGTTGTGGCAAGGACGACAAGACGAACGAGAGTCGCAATCATCTTCATTTTTTGTTCAACCGGAGCCTGGTTCATCATCGGCCACGACCGCGTTTGAGGACCAGCGATGTCGACTGCGAAGACACCGCCTTACTGCACCTCGTTGACATAGCGGTGGTTGGCGGTGGTTGCCCGGTGCGCTGAAATCAAAACCGGTACAGCCATCTGGTCATAGGCCACTTCGTCGATCGTTAGGACCGCTGCTGGCCGGCTCAGGTCCAGCCAATGGGCATCGCACTCGGCCGCAAGGTCGGCACCGATCTGCTCGCGTATGGCCGAGATGCGGATCCCATAATTCTCCAGCAGATGCAGGTAGAAGAGCTGAGGGATTTCCTCCGGCCTTTCGGGGAAGTCGGGGACCCGTTCGCGGGAAAGCGTCAGTGTCTCGTGCATGATCGGCCGCTCGTCGACGTAACGCACCCTGTGGAAGGTGACGACCGGCGATCCTTCGTCTATCTGAAGTTTTCGCGCATCGGCAGCGGAAGCAGGGCTCCTGTCGAGCGAAGTCACCTTCGTGACCGATTTGCTGAGCGAACCATCCAGCCCGTGCAGTCGAAAATACTGAAAAAAGAGGCGCAGGCTGTGCTGCGGCTTGCGGCCGGTCACCACTGTGCCGGTCTTGCGACGGCGGCTGAGAAGGCCGTCATTGGTGAGATCCATCAGCGCCCGCCGGATGGTGCCCACGGCCACGCCGTAGGTTTGCGACAGCGCCACTTCGCTCGGCAGAACCGCACCGGGTTCCAGTTTGCCGAGCATGATCGCTTCGGTGATCTGTCGTTTGACCACTTCATAAAGCGGCAACGACAATTCTGTCAGCTTGATCACTCCTGATGAATTATTGGGCAGTTCCGGCAATGATTTGCCTCTTCTTTGGAGTTGACTCGGGGTCTCGATCTACGCAGTATTACTATATAGTTTATATTAAAGCGCAAGCTGGGGAGGCTGGCGTGACGGGTACCGAGGACACTGCCATGAACGCGCCGCAGCCACCTTCTTCGCAACAGATCCTTGGACCTGCCATGGCAGCGATTGAGCGGGATGTCGAGGTTGCTGTCGATGATCTGGCCCGAATGATCGAAGTTGACACCTCATTCCCACCGGGTCTGGGCTATGACGCTTTTGCCGATCTGATGGCCGAACTCCTTTCGCCCTTTGGGTTTGCGTTTGAGCGGGTCGTCGTGCCGCGTGATCTTTGGTACGTGGCCGGTGGGCCGGCATCCGGCGAGCGGACCAACCTGATTGCCACCCGCGAAACGGGAAAGCCCGTCTGCGGTCTTTATTATCATGTCGATACGGTGCCGGCCGCGCCTGGCTGGGCACGCGATCCGCTGAAGCTGACGGTCGAGGGTGACGATCTGTTCGGGCTCGGCGCAGCCGACATGAAGGGCACGATCGCAGCAACCCTGCTGGCATTGCGCGCCGCCAAAAAATGCGGGCTGCCTCTCTATTACGATCCGATGCTGCTCCTCTGCACCGACGAGGAAGGGGGCCTCTATCCCGGCATTCGCTATCTGGCGGAGCAGGGCAAGTTGAAAGGTCATATCCTCAATTTCAACGGGTCCGCGGCGCCGCGCATCTGGGCTGGCTGCTTCGGTGTCTTCCATCTGCAGGTGACGATCAGGGGGCACGCCGTTCATGCGGGCGAAGGCAATCGCACCGGCGCCGGCATCAATGCTATCGAAGGTGCCTTGCCCTTGCTCAATGCCTTGATGGCATTGAAGCCGGACGTGGCAAGCCGGGCATCCGCACTGACGCCGCCGCCGCACGCGTCAGGTCCGCTGCGACCGCAGCTTTCGATTTCGGCCGTCAACGGCGGCACCGCCGGCGGACAGGTGCCGGCGGAGATCAAGATTCTCGTAAGCCGGCGTTACGCTCCGGAAGAAAGCTATGAGGATGCGCGCGACGAGATCGAAAGCGTGATCCGCGACAGCGTTGCCGGCACGGGGCTGGGGCTCGAAATGGATCTTGTCGGCCACCTCATCCCGACGGACGATCCGGAAGGTCCGCATTGGCCACGCTGGCAAAAGGCGCTGTCGCTGGGCTTCGGCTACAAGCCGGAAGACTTTCAAAAATGGGGCGCCGCAAGCTGCTCCGATTTCGGCTACGTGCAGAAGTCCGGTTTTGCACAGGAGGTGCTGCTGGGCGGGCTCGGCCGCCCGGAAAGCTGCATCCACAGTCCTGAAGAGCATACCACCCGCCAGGACATCATCGCCCTGGCGAAAAGCATACTGGCCTATCTCGCGGCGGACTTTGCCGCCGACGCCATTCCTGAAAACCGCGCCTGAACCATAAGGGAACCGAAAAATGCTGGAAATGAAACGTCGCTTCTTCCTCGCCGGCACCGCCGCCGTCTTTGCTGCACCGGCGCTTGGCCTGGCGCAGACCGCAAAGCCGGCCAAGGGCGGCACGCTGCGCATCTCCGTTGACCAGGCTGCAAGCGTCATCCATCCGCTTTTGACCCGCGTCAATCCGGAATACCTGGTGACCGAACTGCTCTACAGCAACCTGACGCGCCTGAAGGTCGACATGTCGGTCGAGCCGGATCTGGCCGAAAGCTGGACGCCCAATGACGGCCTGACGGAATGGACGTTCAAGCTGCGCAAGGGCGTGACCTTCCATGACGGCTCGCCGTTCACGGCAAAGGACGTCGTTGCCACCTTCAAGGCAATCCTCAATCCGGCAACCGCGTCGCCCGGCCGCAACAATGTCGGCCCGATCTCCGACATCGTCGCCGTCGACGATACGACCGTGCTGTTCAAGCTCTCCGGCGCCTATGCCGACTTGCCGGTCGCGATGGCCTACACCAACGCTCGCATCATTCCCGCCTCGATCGCCACCGGCGACCTCAAGAGCCTTTCCACCAAGGCTGTGGGCACCGGCCCGTTCAAGCTGGTATCCTACGAGCCTGACCGTCTGATCGTCGTCGAACGCAATCCGAACTATTACGACCCGGCACGCCCCTATCTCGATCGTATCGAAGTCCAGGTATTCCCGGATATCTCCGCCGAAGGCTCGGCGATGATCGCCGGCAATGTCGACATCATCTCGACGCTGCAGCCGACCGAATACCTGCGGCTGGACGGCAATGACGGCGTCGAAGTCCTGCGCACGCCGTCCGGCCAGTTCTGCAACATCAACTTCGGTTGCGACACCGCACCGTTCAACGACGCGCGCGTCCGCCGTGCGATCGCGCTGACGGTCGATCGCGAGGCGATGGTCAACTTCGTTACCGAAGGTTTTGGCACGCCGGGCAACGACACGCCGCTGAACCCGTCCTACCAGTTCTTCAAGGCTGCCAAACAGCGCCAGAAGAATATCGCGGAAGCCAAGAAGCTGCTCGCGGAAGCCGGTTTCCCAAATGGCCTGCAAGCGACGCTCATCGCCTCCGACCGCCCGGCGGTGCGCACACAGCTTGCCGTGGCCCTCAAGGAAATGGCCAAGGAAGCCGGCATTACCATCAACGTCCAGACGATGCCGCACGCCACCTATCTGGAGCAGGTGTGGAAGAAGGGCAGCTTCTACGTCGGCTTCTACAACATGCAGCCGACCCCGGACGGAATCTTCAAGCTTCTCTATACCTCGGATGCCTCCTGGAACGAGACGCGCTGGAACAACAAGGCCTTCGACGCCCTGGTCGCCGAAGCTCGCGGCACGATCGACGCAGCCAAGCGCACCGAGCTTTATACCAAGGCCCAGGAGCTGATGAACGAGGAAGTGCCCTCGATCATCCCGTCCTTCTTCGACGTGCTGTCGGCCAAGCGCAGCTGGGTCAGCGGTTACCAGGCGCATCCGCGCGCCTCGGTCTTCCGCCTCGACTACGCCTCCCTGACCGACAAGGCGCCGAAGCGCGGCTGATCCCGAACAATGCCGGACGCTCATCGAGCGTCCGGCTGGTGGAACAAGGAACACGACCGTGTCCCCGAATTATATAGCCAAGCGGCTGGTGATGATCGTCTATACGCTCTTCATCGTATCGCTCATCGTCTTCGCCATCACCCAGATCCTGCCGGCCGATGCCGCCGTCATGATGCTGGGCGAGAATGCGACACAGGACGCCCTCGCGGCGTTGCGCGAAAACATGGGGCTCAATGCCCCGGTGTGGCAGCAATATGCAACGTGGCTCGGCCACGTGCTGCAGGGCGATCTCGGCACCTCGCTGCGCACCGGCCAGCCTGTCGGCCCCGTTATGTTCGAGGCGCTCGGACGCTCGCTGCTTTTGGCTTTCCTGTCGATCGGGCTGATGCTGGTTCTTGCCATTCCGCTCGGCATCATCGCCGCCGTCCGTCGCGGCAAGATCGCCGACATGGTCGTCAGCCTGATCTCCTATGCCGGCGTGGCGCTACCCGAATTCGTTACCGCGACGGTCGCCGTCCTGGTCTTCGCCGACCTGATGAAATGGTTGCCGCCCACCGGCTACGTGCCGCTCACCGAAAACTTTGCGGTCGGCATCGCCCATCTGGTCCTGCCGGTCTGCGTCATTTCGGTGATCCTGATTGCCCACGTCTCGCGCATGGTACGCTCGGAACTCGTCGACGTGCTGCACACCGACTATATCCGCGCCGCCCGGCTGAAGGGGATTTCACGCGGACAAGTCCTGCGTCGCCACGCGCTGCGCAATGCGCTGTTGCCGACCATCACCATCGTTGCGCTCGATGTCGGTTACCTGCTCGGTGGCGTCATCGTCGTCGAAGAGATCTTTGCCATTCCCGGCATTGGCCGCCAGCTGATCGTGGCGATCCAGGCGCGTGACCTGCCGGCCATCCAGGCCGGCGTGCTGATCATGGCGGCCACCTATTCGATCGTCAATTTTATCGCCGACATCCTCTATGCCTGGCTCGACAAGAGGATCCAGTATGACTGATTTCATCAAGCGCCTCCTGCGCACGCCGCAGGGCGCGATCGGCATGTTGCTTGTCCTGCTGGTGCTGGTGATCGTGCTGCTCGGACCGATGCTCGCGCCGCACGACCCGGAAACTCTTGCGCCGCTCGCACGATACAAGGGGCCGAGCGCCGCCTATTGGCTGGGAACCGATCAATACGGCCGCGACATCTTCAGCCGCCTGCTGATCGGCGCCCGCGCCACCGTCGTTATGGCCGTGCTCGCAACCATCGCCGGCACGCTGCTCGGCGCCTTCGTCGGCACCACCTCCGCCTTCCTCGGCGGCCGGGCGGACGAATTGATCATGCGCACCATCGACGCCGTCATGTCGATCCCCAGCCTGCTGTTTGCGCTTCTGGTGGTCAACCTCTTGGGGTCCAGCACGGTCAACGCGCTGATCGCCGTTGCCATCGCGTTCGCGCCGGGCATGGCCCGCATTACCCGCAGCGTCGCGCTGTCGGTGCGCAAGCAGGATTACGTCAATGCGGCGGTCGCCCGTGGCGAAAGCTCCGCCTACATCATCCTGCGGGAAATGCTGCCGAACGTCATCGCGCCGATCATTGTCGAGATGACCATCCGCATTTCCTTTGCGGTGATGCTGTTTGCGACGCTCAGTTTTCTCGGCCTCGGTGCGCAGCCGCCGGCGGCCGAATGGGGCCTGATGGTCTCGGAAGCGCGCCGCTACATGCACCTGAGTGCCGGCATCCTGATCTGGCCGAGCGTGGCGATCGCCGTCGTCGCCGTCGGCTTCAACCTTCTGGGCGACGGTCTTCGCGATGCCCTCAATCCGCGAACCTGAGGCCGCCATCATGACAACAAAACCAGAAACTCCGGTTCTCGCGATCGAGAACTACTCGTTGGATTACGACACGGCCTCCGGCGTCTTTCATGCGCTCAAGAACATCGACCTTTCCGTCCACCGGGGCGAAATCCTCGGCCTGGTCGGTGAATCCGGTTCCGGCAAGACCTCGCTTGCCTGGTCGATCATGCGCTATCTGCCCAAGAACGCCCACGAACCGGGCGGTCGCATCCTGCTGAGCGGCGAGAACCTTCTCGAAAAGACCGATGCCCAGATCGAGGCCTTTCGCGGCCGGCGGATCAGCATGGTGTTCCAGGATCCGAGCACGTCGCTCAACCCGACCCTGTCGCTCGGCACTCAACTCGCAGAGGTGCTGGTCCGTCACCGCGGGCTGACACGGCAGCAGGCCTGGAAGGAAAGCGAGGCGATGCTGGACCGCGTCGGTCTGAAGACGCCGACCGCGATGATGAACCGCATGCCGCACGAGGCATCGGGCGGCGAGAAGCAGCGCGTCGTCATCGCATCGGCGTTTGCGTGCAATCCCGAATGCATCATCTTCGACGAACCGACGACCGCGCTCGACGTCATCACCTCATGCCAGATCCTCGATCTGTTCGTGGAACTGCAGGCCGAGACCGGTGTCGCCTCGCTCTACATTTCCCACGATCTGGCGCTGGTGTCGCGCACGGCCAGCCGCGTCGCCGTCATCCGTCGCGGCGACATCGTCGAGCAGGGTGCGGTGCGCGATATCTTTGCCAATCCGCAGCAGAGTTATACCCGCGAGCTGATCGCGGCGGTTCCCGATCCGGCCCGCAGGCTGGTTGGCGACATTGTCGTTGACGCGGACAAGCCGCTGGTGCGTGTCGAAAACGTCAGCGTCCATTATGGCCGCAAGCCGTTTCTGGCGGCGCTGACCGGCCGCGCCACCGAACGCGTTGCCGGCAACAATGCCATCAGCCTCAGCATCAATCCGGGGGAGATTCTCGGCATCGTCGGTGAATCCGGCTCCGGTAAGTCGACCCTGGCGAAGGCGATGACCGGTCTCAACCGCTTCGAGGGCAAGATCTGGTTCGACGGTCGCGAGATCAGGAACCTTGGCGACATGGACAACGCCTATCGCAAGGATGTGCAGATCATTTTCCAGCACCCCGACGCCTCGCTCAATCCTCGCCAGAAGATCAGCGAGATCCTGTCGCGACCGCTGAAGCTGTTCGGGGACGCGTCTCATCTCGACCAGAAGGTCGGCGACATGCTGGAGCAGGTGCGCCTGCCGCGCACCCATGCCCAGAGGTATCCGCATCAGCTGTCGGGCGGCGAGAAACAGCGTGTCGCGATCGCCCGTGCGT
Source organism: Neorhizobium tomejilense (assembly GCF_964254135.1). Classification (NCBI taxonomy): domain Bacteria; kingdom Pseudomonadati; phylum Pseudomonadota; class Alphaproteobacteria; order Hyphomicrobiales; family Rhizobiaceae; genus Neorhizobium; species Neorhizobium tomejilense. Next base: position 1,132,547 of record NZ_CAXUSO020000002.1, on the reverse strand, counting down.
TTGCCTCCAAGCCGAAATTGGTGATCTGCGACGAGATCACTTCCGCACTCGACGTGTCGGTGCAGGCGTCCATTGTCCAGCTGCTGCTGGAACTGCAGAAGGCCAGCGGCACCGCCTACCTGTTCATTACCCACGACCTCAACCTTATCCGCCAGATCGCCCACCGGATCGCCGTGATGTATCGCGGCAATCTCGTCGAGATCGCACCGGCAGCAGACATCGATAGCCAGGATCGCGCCGAATATACCCGCCGCCTGATCGAGGCGGTGCCGCGCGCGGCGGGCCAATACCTATGACAATGCATCAAGGAGTATGACAATGGACCCGAAATCCCTGGTGGATCGGATCGACGAAAAGGCCTGCCTCGATTTCCTATCGAAGATGGTCCAGCACAAGAGCCATTCGGAAACCGATGGCGAGCGTGATCTTGCGCGCTACATGGCCGGCGAACTGGAAAAGATCGGGGTCGAAGCCGAATTGCAGCCATTCCACGAAGGCCGCCGCTTCAACACGATCGGACGCCTCAGGGGTACCGGCGGCGGCAAGAGCCTGCTGTTCAACGGCCATCTCGACACCAATCCGGTCACCGAAGGCTGGACGGTCGATCCCTATGCCGGCCTCGTCGATGACAAGTTCATCTACGGTATCGGCGTGTCGAACATGAAGGCCGGTGATGCAGCCTATTTCTGCGCGGTCAAGACGCTGCTCGATGCCGGCGTCAAGCTCAAGGGCGACGTTATCCTGACCTTCGTGGTCGGCGAACTGCAGGGCGGCGTCGGCACGCTTGCGGCGATCAGGCACGGCGTCAAGGCGGACTATTTCATCAACAGCGAGCCGAGTGATCTCGTCGCCGTCACCATGCACGCGGCAGCTCTGAGCTATGTCATCGAACTGACCGGCGACACGCGCCATCTTTCCAAGCGCGAGGAATCCGTCGATGCGATCGCCGCGGCCTGCGACATCATCCCGCGCATCAACGCCATGACCTTCAGCGGCGCCAGGAGCGACGTGCACCGGTCGATCAACCGCGGCCATGTCGGCGTCGTTCATGGCGCCCTCGGGCGCGGTCTCGAAGAATGGCGCCCGCCGCAGGTCGCAGATTTCGTCCGCCTCAAGGGCTCGTGCCGTTATGCGCCGGGGCAGACGCAGGAGGGCGTGCTGGCCGATCTCGAAAAGGAGCTGGTGGCTCTCGAAGGCCGATTCCCCGGCCTCAAGGCAAAGCTGGTTCCGGAACTGATCGAGGGTCGCCCGCTGATGCCGCCCTTCGAGGTCTCGCCGACATCGCGCATCGTCAAGTCGATCAACGCGGCCTATGAAGCCGTGCGCGGCGAAAAACAGCCGACCGGCGCGATCACGCCAACCCGGTTCTACGGTACCGATGCCGGCCATCTCTACCAGGAACTCGGCATGGAAGGGATCGTGTGCGGCCCCGGCGGCCGTTACAACACCATGCCCGACGAGCGTGTCGACATCGTCGACTATCTCGACATGATCCGCGTCTACATGCTGACCATCCTCGATATCTGCGAGGTTGCCTGACCATGTTCTCCCGGGCGGAATTCGATCGCCGTATCGCACGCGCCCGGGACGCCATGGCATCCGCCGGCGCCTCTTACTCTCAAGCTAGTCCCTAAGCGCTGTGTCGCGGTATCAGTCTTCCCGTGAAAAGACGATTGAGATCCCGCTCTTCCGGATCCGCCAAAACCTTGACGAGGTATTCAACCATTTCCGTCAGGGGCTGCCGATAGGTGGTGAGGCGGTAGTTTGGATTGTCCGCCTGGGGCACGTCGTCGAAGCCTGTAATGGCGATATCCTTGGGAATTTCCAGTCCCAACTGGTGCCGGATGACGTCGCTTGCTCCCATTGCGAGTGCGTCATTCTCGCAAACGATAACATCCGGCAAGTCTGATGGCCCTCGATGGCTCAACGTTTCCATCACGATAGTTCCCGCCAGCGCGGGATCGTAGGCAGGAACCGTCACCGACTCGGGTCGGAACGAGAAATGTTTCCCCCAGTATTCGAGAAATGTTTCTTTCCGGAGCAGATGTGCCGAATAGCTTTGCGGCCCTGCAAGGAATAGAGGGCGTCGATATCCGCGTCGATGCACGTAACGCGCCAGTTCGGTCATTGCTCCGACATCATCGACCGCGATCGAGATAGTGTTCGGATTCTCCGAACTGCGGGCGAAGACGATCAGCTTGCGGAAGCGGCGAGCCTGGAGCGCGGTTTCCAGTACGTCGTCGTCAAACTGGATGCCGATCAGGATTACCGCGTCGACGCGCCGCTGGCTTGCATTCAAAAGCGCATGGCCTGCATCGTCTCTGTTCAGCGTATTTACCAGCAGGATATCCCAGCCCTCGCGCCGCAGGATACGGGTGAGGCGCTCCATCATGACCAGTTTGTGCGGATTGGCGAAGTCGTCGATCAGCAGCGCTACCAAGTTGGATCGGTCCGAGGCAAGGCTTGCGGCACGCAGATCAGGCAGATAGCCGAGGCGTTCTGCCGCAACCATCACCTTCTGGAGGCTTTTCGGCGAGATGGATGCATCCTTGCGGAAGGCGCGATTGACCGTCCAGCGCGACACGCCTGCGGCGATTGCGACATCGTCCGCCGTGACGTTTTCGGCAAAAGGGGGTCTTTTTTCGTTTGGCATTCCGATCTCCCGCCTCTGTTTTGTATTGGTTCAGCCTCCATTGATAGCGCCTTTTTTGTTTATCCCATCTTTTTTGCTCGCGGGAGCAGATTTTTCTTGCTCGCGCGAGCAAATGTAGAGATAGTCCGTTTCAAGGCGGCGGGAGGCCGCTTTCAGGAGGGTATCAGTGCTGAGAATTGGACTGCTCGGTGCCGGCCGCATTGGCCGTGTGCACGCCATTAATATTGCCGGCCATGCCAGGAGCGAACTGGTCGCCGTGTCGGACGTCAACCAAGAGGCTGCGCAATCTCTGGCCAGCTCCTACGGTGCGAAGGCACTGAGTTCCGAGGCGATCCTCAGGGACACCTCGATCGACGCCGTGCTGATCGCGACCTCTACCGATACCCATTCCGACTTGATCGAGGAGGCCGCAAAGGCCGGCAAAGCCGTGCTCTGCGAAAAGCCGGTGGATCTCTCGCTGCAGAGGGCCAAGGCATGCTTGGCCGTGGCTTCGGCCACCGGTGTCCCGGTCATGATCGGCTTTAATCGTCGCTTCGATCCGAATTTCGCAAGGGTCAAGGCGGCATTGGACGCCGGCGAAATCGGCAAGCCGGAATTGCTTTCGATTACCTCGTTCGACCCGGCCCCGCCGCCGGTCAGCTATATAAAGGTGTCGGGCGGACTGTTTCGCGACATGATGATCCACGACTTCGACATGGCGAATTTCTTGATGGGAGATGCGCCGAAGACCATTCACGCGACTGGCACGTCGATCGTCGATGCCGAAATCGGTGCGGCCGGCGACGTCGATACCGCCGTCGTGACGCTGACCTATTCCGACGGGCGTATCGCGGTCATCAAGAACAGCCGCCGCGCCGTCTACGGCTATGACCAGCGTGTCGAGTTGCTGGGCGCTGAGGGCCTGCTGTCGGCGGCAAACGTGCTCGAAAACACGGTGTCCAAGGCGACGAAGGCCGGCGTGACAAGCGCCAAACCAGAGTTCTTTTTCCTTGAGCGCTACATGCGCGCCTATGCTGCGGAATGGGATGCCTTCGTGTGCGCCATTCTCGACGGTGCCCCCATCCCGGTCACGCTGACGGACGGCGTCGCGGCGCTGGCGATGGCCGAGGCTGCGACCCAATCGGCACGGTCGGGCCAATCGGTCGATCTGGCGCCTTAAACATGAACGCGATGGCCGTGGCCATCGCGCACGCATTGCCGCGGCACACGGGAGGTGTCGTCTCGGCTTTCGGTTCCGGCCTGCCTGGCCGGAGGAATGGACGTACGGGAGTGACGTCCAAAGGGGAACTCAATCGGGAGGTTAGCATGAAGAAATTATTAGCATCCGTCGCCATCGCCGCGGTAGTCGCCATGGCGGGTCCGGCCCTTGCGACCGACATCATCGTCGTGGCTCACGGCCAGGCGAACGATCCGTTCTGGTCGGTGGTTAAAAACGGCGTCGAAAAGGCGGCCAAGGACACAGGCGTTAAAGTCCAGTTCCGCTCGCCGGAGACCTTCGACATGGTCCAGATGGGCCAGATGATCGACGCTGCCGTCAACCAGGACCCCGATGGCCTCGTCGTCTCGATTCCTGACGGCGACGCGCTGGGTCCGGCGATCAAGCGCGCAGTTGCTGCCGGCATTCCGGTCATTTCCATGAATTCCGGTTCGGATGTCGCGCATAAGCTCGGTGCGTTGCTGCATGTCGGTCAATCGGAATTCGACGCCGGAAAGGTCGCCGGCCAGAAGCTTGCGGAGTTGGGCGGCAAAAAGGCCATTTGCGTAAACCAGGAAGTCGGTAACGTTTCGCTCGACCTCCGTTGCGCCGGCTTCAAGGAGGGTTTTGGCAAGGCAGTCAAGGTACTCCCGACCACCAACGATCCGGCGGAAGTCGAAGCCAAGGTGCGCGCAGCGCTGGAATCCGATCCGGACTTGAATGTAATCCTGGCACTCAACGCCTCGCTCGTTGGCGAGCCCAGCGTCAAGGCGGCGCAGGCGGTCGGACGCAACGGCGTGTTGATCTCCACCTTCGACCTTTCGGCCGGCTTTCTCAAGTTCATCGCGGACGGCAAGGCGGCATTCGCGATCGACCAGCAGCAGTTCCTGCAGGGTTATCTGCCAGTCGCCTTCCTCGCGCTCAATGCGCAGTATGGCCTTGTTCCAGGTGGCGACGTTCCGTCCGGACCGAACCTCGTGACCAAGGAGGCTGCCGCCAAGGTCATCGATCTTTCGGCCAAGGGCATCCGTTAACCGCAGTTGATTGCCGGGCCGCAGCGTTCCACGTCGCGGCTCGGCCACCGATCAGGAGACAGGTCAATGTCGACAGAAACGCTGGCGCGAGCGGACGAACGGATCAAAACCGAGTCCTTCGCAACGAAACTCATGAAGCGGCCGGAACTGGGGGCGATCGGAGGGGTCGTTCTCGTCACCGTGTTCTTTTTCCTGACCGCAGACCGCACCATGTTCACGCTATCCGGGATCATGAACTTCATGACGCCGGCCGCACAGCTTGGCATTCTCGGCATCGCTGCGGCCATGCTGATGATCGGCGGCGAATTCGATTTGTCGATCGGCTCGATGGTGGCCTTTGCGGGCATGGTCTTTGGCGTCTTCGTCGTCAATGTCGGCATGCCGCTCATCATCGCAATCCCGTTGACGATGGGGCTCGCCGCGGCACTTGGCGTGACCAACGGGCTGATCGTGCTGCGCACCGGGCTGCCTTCATTCATCGTCACGCTCGCCGGTCTTTTTGTGCTGCGGGGCGCATCACTGGTCGGCCTGAAAATGTTCACCGGCGGTTCCACCCAGTTGCGCGGCATCCGCGAAGCGGTCGAGGGGGATTTCCTGGCGCCGATCTTTTCGGGCGACGCCTTCGGATTTATTCTGACATGGCTGGCAAAGGCGGGTCTTGTCGACAGCTTCAAATCCGGCGTGCCAAAGGTGCCGGGCATCCCGGTCGAGATTATCTGGTTCATCGCCTTCGCGCTGGTCGCAACCTATGTCCTGCTGCGCACGCCGGCCGGCAACTGGATCTTCGCCACTGGCGGTGACGCCTTGGCGGCGCAGAATTCCGGCGTGCCCGTACGTCGGGTCAAGATCTCGCTGTTCATGCTGACGGCCATGGCCGCCGCGCTTGTTGCCATCATCACTGTGATCGATGCCGGTTCCACGGACGCCCGCCGCGGCTTCATGAAGGAGTTCGAGGCGATCATCGCCGCGGTCATCGGCGGCTGCCTCCTGACCGGCGGCTACGGTTCCGCGATCGGTGCCTTCTTCGGTGCGATCATCTTCGGCATGGTCACGATCGGGCTGACCTATACCCGCTTCGATCAGGACTGGTTCCAGGTGTTCCTCGGCGCGATGCTGCTGCTCGCGGTGATCTTCAACAACGTCATCCGCCGACGTGTGACCGGAGAACGCTGAGATGTCCGCCCCTATCATCCATATGGAAAACATCAAAAAGCACTATGGCAACGTCATCGCGCTCAACGGCGTGACCTTCGACCTGCTCGCCGGGGAATGCCATTGCCTGCTCGGCGACAACGGTGCCGGCAAGTCGACCTTCATCAAGACCATGTCCGGCGTGCACAAGCCGACCGAGGGCTCCATCACTTTCGAGGGAAGGCCGCTTTCCTTCGACAGCCCGCGCGACGCCATGGAGGCCGGCATCGCCACGGTGTTCCAGGATCTGGCAATGATCCCGCTGATGTCCGTCACCCGCAACTTCTTCATGGGACGCGAGCCAACCAAGGGGCGGGGCCTGTTCAAGCGCTTCGATATCGACACCGCCAACGAGATCACGATGGCGGAAATGCGCAAGATGGGCATCAACCTGCGCGGCCCCGACCAGGCGGTCGGCACGCTTTCGGGTGGCGAGCGGCAGACGGTGGCGATTGCGCGCGCCGTTTATTTCGGAGCCAAGGTGCTGATCCTCGACGAACCAACCTCGGCGCTTGGGGTGCGACAGACCGCCAATGTGCTTGCGACCATCAAGCGCGTGCGTGCTCAGGGAATAGGCGTCGTGTTCATCTCCCACAACGTCCGCCATGCGCTTGCCGTGGGCGACCGCTTCACCGTGCTCAACCGCGGGCAGACGCTCGGCACCGCTACGCGCGGCGAAATCACTGCCGCCCAGTTGCAGGACCTAATGGCCGGTGGTCAGGAAATGGCCGAGCTTGAAGGCTCGCTCGGCGGAACGATCTGAGGTAACCCCGAATGGATAAATCGTCTTCACTGCCTCAAAGTCCGCTCGGGGTCGCCCTCATCGGCACGGGCTTCATGGGCAAGTGCCACGCCATGGCCTGGCGCAACGTCGCCGCGGTATTCGGCGGCGCGCATCACCGGCTCGAGATCCTGTCGGATGCCACGCCGGAGAGTGCCGAGGCCTTCGCCCGCCAATTCGGCTTTGCCCGCGCCACCGCACGCTGGGAGGAAGCGGTAACCGATCCGAAGGTTGACATCGTCTCGATCACTGCCCCGAACGGCATGCACCGCCCGATGGCTGAGGCAGCGCTCAAGGCCGGCAAGCATGTGTGGCTGGAAAAGCCGATGGCGCTGACGCTCGCAGACGCCGAGGCGATGGCGGCGACGGCGGCCGCACATCCGCGCCAGGTCACCATCCTCGGTTACAACTATCTCAGGAGCCCGGCCTTCCAGGCGGCGCGCGGCCTGATCCGCGACGGCGCGATCGGGCGGCCGGTCGCCTTCCGCGGCGTCTATGACGAAGACTATTCGGCCGACCCGCTCCTCCCGTGGTCGTGGCGGATGACTCACGAGGGCGGCGGACTGGGCGCACTCGGCGACCTTGGCTGCCACCTCGTGAGCCATATGCTGGCGTTGATGGGGCCGGTCACCGATGTGGTCGCCCAGACCCAGGTCACTATCCCCACGCGTCCCTCTCCGGATGGGCCGAAACGGGTCGAGAACGAGGACAGTGCTCTGGCGCTCCTGCGCTTCGCCTCGGGCGCGCAGGGTTCGTTCGCCACCTCCCGGGTGGCGCGGGGCCGCAAGTGCCGGCTGCAATGGGAGGTGCATGGCAGCGACGGCACGATCGTGTTCGATCAGGAGAACATGAACGAATTGTGGGTGCACCGCGCCGGCGAGGCCGGCTTCGTGCGTCATCTGACCGGACCCGGGCAACCGGACTTTACCGCCTTCTGCCCGGCGCCGGGGCACAATTTCGGCTTCAACGAGCAGAAGGTGGTCGAGGCGCGCGACCTGCTGGTGGCGATCGCTGGCGGTCCGAACGCAGGTCCCGACTTCGTCCAAGGGCTCGACATCGAGAAGGTCATTCACGCCATGGCTGCCTCGAATGGTGCTGTCATCCGCATTGAAGGGCAGAAACCGTGAGGGGCATGCCCGATGTCATCGGCATCCGCACGCTTGCCGACATAGCCTGCGGCAGCGCCAGGCCTGATTGAAGACGCACCTTCTTGCGCCCCATAACAATCGAGAGAGTAAACATGGATCAACCCTTCACGCTCGCCGCCTGCGCGGAAATGCTCTGGCGCGACAAGCCGATCGAGTGGCGCTGCGCGCGGCTGGCCGACCTGGGCTTTCAAGTCGGCCTATGGAACTGGCCGGACCACGATCTCGCCGGGCTGGAGAGATCGGGGGCGACGTTCTCGATCATGAACGGCTATCTTACCGGCCGGCTTGCAGACGACGAGGGCGCCGACGAGCTTCTGCGTTCCGCGCGCGAGACGGCCATGGTCGGCAAGCGGCTCGGCGTCGCGCGCCTCAATCTGCATGGGACCGGGCTTGGCGAGGGCGGGCTCCCGGCCCGACCCACCGATGTGGTGACAGGACGGATGTGGCTGAAGGCAAGGGATACGCTTTGCCGCATTGCAGACATGGCGGAGGAGGAAAATGTCGTCTTCACACTGGAAAACCTCAATCTGCCGGTTGATCATCCCGGCACGCCGTTCGGACGTGCCGAGGACACCCTGGCTCTGGTCGCGTCGGTCAACCATCCGCGTCTACGCCTCAACCTCGACCTCTATCACGTGCAGATCGGCGAGGGGAACCTGATCGAAACGTGCCGTGCCTGCCTCCCATGGATCGGCGAGGTGCAGGTGGCCGATGTGCCCGGTCGGTGCGAGCCAGGTACCGGCGAGGTCAATTATCCGATGATAGCGCGCGCGCTCCACGAGATGGGTTATCGTGGGCCCGTCGGCATGGAGGCTTTCGCAAAGGGCGATCCGGAGAGTGCCCTCGAGGCATTTCGCGCTGCGTTTACCCTTCGCAGGTAGGAAAGTCCCAGTCCCCGCCTGGCGCCTTTGCCGTCCGACACCAGTCGATGCGCGAAGACCATAGGAACAGGCGGGCGTCTCGATCCCGCACCTACGATCGGACTGATGGCCAGTCCCCAAATTTTCGAAAGAAGGCGCGAGAGAATGCGGCCGCACTGCCAAATCCAACCTGGCGCGCCACAGCCTTCACTTTCGCCCCTTTATCGAGCTTCCGTCGAGCAAGAATCAGCCGCCATCCGGTCAGGTAAGCCTGCGGCGTCGTGCCGACCACGTCGCGAAACAGGGCCATGAAATGACTTCGCGACATCCCCGCAGCCGTGGCAAGGTCATCGCTGTTCCAGGCCCGCGCTGGCGCATCATGCATTGCCACCAACGCCCGGTGTAACGCGGGATGGGACAGACCCGCCAGCAAACCCGGTCCAGTCGCCCCGCGGTCGATCGCTGACCGCAGTATAAGCAGGACGATGACTTCGCAAAGCCGGTTAAGGGCGGCGCTACGTCCGCAGCGCGATTCCAGCGCTTCCGCCATGAAGGCGGCCGTGGTGTCGCGAAGGGTAGGAATGTCATTGACGTCGACCACGACCCGGTCCGGCAAAGCGTTCATCAGCGGGTTATGCGTCCCCTCGAAATCGACCGCCGCGGTTATCAAAGCCGATGGCTCGGGAGACGTGTCGCCCCGTGGGTGGAGGACGATCCGTTCGGCAGGGCCACCCGGCTCTCCAATTACAAACAGCCGGGCACGGCCATCGCTGATCGGTGGCGGTTCCAGCGAGGCTTCCAGCTCGAACGCATCAAAGAAGGCCGTTAGGCGATCGACCTTCGGAAGAATTTTCAGACTTTGGATCATGATTTCTGGACCAGTAATGATCGTGATCATGGGATGCTAATGCCGTGACGTCAACATGGCGTCAGAAGTTTCACCTAAAGGAGTTGATCGATGTTGGTCCCGAGAACACTGGCCCCCAATTTGACCGTCAAGACTCTTCAGCACGGAGAATTCGATCTCACGCGCGAAACCCCATCGCTGATGACGCTCGTGTGCTTCTACCGCGGGCTTCACTGCCCCGTCTGCGGAAACTATCTCAAGGAATTGGAACGGCTGACGCCAGCCTTCGAAGAGCGCGGCGTGCGCACAATTGCCATGAGCTCCGATGGGGAGGAACGCGCCCGGCAAATGGCAGACAAGATCGGTGCAGAACATCTGCGTATCGGTTATGGCCTGCCCTTGAGCACGGCCCGGCAATGGGGTCTCTATATCTCCGCCTCGCGGGGAAAGACCTCGATCGGCATCGAGGAGCCGGAGCTTTTCTCAGAGCCGGGCGTATTCTTGATCAGACCGGACCAGGCCGTCTATTGGCTCTCGGTGCAATCCATGCCGTTTGCGCGGCCGATTTTCGCCGAGATGGTGCAGGCGTTGGACTTCGTGATCAAGAACGACTACCCGGCGAGAGGCGAATATACGGGTGAGGTTTAACTCCGCTTGGTCGCAGTCGGACGCCGAAAGGTTGCCCGTCCGGGCCCGGGATCGTCGCGCTCATACCTCAAACCTTGAGAAAAGCCAGGCGGTCATCCGTGCGGCCGGGTGCGATTTCGAGGATGTCGGCGGTGACGACATCTTCCACAACAAAGGGGTCTTGCTGAACGCGTGTTTCCAGATCGGCGCGGGAGGTATTGTGGGCGAGAACCGCTCCGCCTGCGCTTGGCTGAATGCTTCCGCTAAGGAGAAAAATGCCCTCGTCGAAGCCTCGCTTGAGCCAGGCATTGTGCCCCTCCATCAAGGCAGGCGCTTTGGCCTTGTTGGCAGAGAATTTGAGTGTAACGACGAACATAGGCGACCCCTCGGGAATTCTGGACGGAAACGGTTTCTACTTGGGTGATGACGTGGGTTGCTGCGCTGTCAGCCATTGGCACATGTCTTCAACCTCACGGCGCACGAACGCCTCATCGCGAAACGCGGTTGCGAGCGCGGCCACACCCTGGCTGCGCATGAGAATGTGCATGGCGAGCTCATCGGCACCGGTGTCGTAGCCAAGGTCTCTAAACTGGCGCGACAGCCAGCCGCGGAACAAAGTGAACAGCTCGGCCGCTCTGTTCTTGGCAACATGATCGAGCTTGGCGAGTTCATTGCATAGCGTCCCGACGGGGCAGCCATGGGCCATGATCTTTGCCTGGTTCATGATGAGGATGTTGATGAAGCTGCGGACGCGGTCGGTCGGCGTTTTCCTCTCGACCTCCCACGCATCGAGCATCGCCCTTGTCTTTGAAAGGCGATGGGCGATCACGGCTTCGAGAATCTCGTCCTTGGTCTTGAAGTGATAGTAGAAGTTCCCACGCGAAAGCCCCACGACCGCCGCGATGTCTGCGAAGGACGTCGCCTCGAAACCTCGCTCGTAGAAGAGCCTATCGGCTGCTTCGACAATCTGCTGTCGCGTAGTCGTGGCGACCAAAATTCCGGCTCCTCTGAATGCGCTTTGCTAAAAGCGCATTCGTTTCATTAGGACGATTGACCTAGAGCCTTTTAGGACGTTTGACCTACAAATATCAAGAATATTTTTGGGCGGAATGCATAATTGCGAGAGTGGAGCTGTCGAACAGCTTAGCCGATTGACGCTGCCCCTTGGGACGTCTCCAGGTTAGGCGGATTGAGAGTATTCAACCGGTTCGAGATGGGCCGAGCTTCGTCATTCGCCGCGAAGTTTGACCAAGGGATCAAGTGCGATCCTGCCGCCGCCGTACACCACAAGGGTCAGCGCCATGGCGGCCCAGGGAAGATGGAAGTTGGCCCAGCCGTCCGGAATAGTGAGCTGGATCACTGCCGTCATCGCCAGCAGGCCAAGAGCCGCATAGCGGGTGAAAAGGCCCAGTACCAGCAGGACGGGCAGGGCAAGTTCGGCAATCCCGGCCGCCGCCGCCATGGTCAACGGCATAGGATAGGAGAATTGGCTGCCGAATATATGCAGCTTGAATTCCTGTTCGAACAGAAATCTGGCGCCGGTCGAGAGGGTCAGGAAACCGTCCCACTTCGTCAGCCCCGATTTGAAGAACGGGATGGCCAGGCCGATGCGCAGCGCCAGCAGCGGCAGTGACTGCGGAATTGATGCGAGCAGGTGTTCGGCACGATGATGAAGCGAGACAAGTGCCACGCCGAGACCGCGGGAGGAAGCACGTTCGATGGTCATGGAAGTTCTCCTTCAACAGGTTCAAAGGCGCTGAATACGCCAAGGCCGATCAGACCGATCAAAGCCGATCCGAAATCGAAATCGGGCGCGGCGGCGAATGCCGCCTGCGCCGCCTCGCCGAGGGTCGCCCCCTCAAGGAGGCAGGCCGCGAACGCCGCGTCCCGCGGAGGTAGGACATGGATCTCGACGTGCATTGCCGGCCGTACGATCAGCACGGTCTCGGCCTGCCAGTCGGCTACCGTTGCCACGGTCTCGTCCTGATGGGCGCTCCAGATCGAGCCCACGGGAAAGTCCGACCGGACGAGCCGAGCCGAGGGATGCGGAACGAGCGCCATGTCGGAAATTCGCTCCGGCGCCACGCTGGCAAGTGCGGTGACGCCGAGCGGCAGTCTGTCCGCCGCATGATAGGCCCGGTTCCAGGCAACCTCGATGCGGGCGACATCGGGAAGATAAGGGAGAGAAGCCGCGGGCGGAAATGCCGCGATGAAATCGGGGAAGTCATCGCCATAGTGCATGATCAGTGGCGAGGCCGGCTTGTGATCTGCGGCGTAGGCGCGGGCCATGCCGGCAAAGAATTCGGAGTCCACGAGCCGCTTCGTCACCGGGAAGCGCTGGCCGAGTGCCGTCGTCAGCCCGACATAGACATTGTTGCGGTAGACGGCGAAACGCGATGGATCGGCTGTGCCGCGGGCGGTGGTAATGCCTTGCGGAAGCGGCTGATCCGGATGCAGCAGGGCGACGGCGAAGGCATCCTGGCTTTCGATGAAACCCATGGTCATGCCGCCCGGTTGGCACGGCGTTTTACGGCCGCAGCGTTCAACATGGCATCGGCGCGAACCGCCTCTGCCTGAAGGGTGGCAAAATCCGGGACGTCGTTGTCCCACTCGATCAATGTCGGCAGGGGACCGCTCCGGGACAGAGTGTGTCGGTAAAGCTCCACCACATCGGTTCTGACGGTGCTGCCATGGGCGTCGATCAGCAGCCGGTCACCCACGCTGTCGACAGTTTCGTCATAGCCGGCCAGGTGGATTTCACCAACCAGTTCGATCGGGAAACGGTCGATATAGGCGACTGGATCGAGACGGTGGTTTACGGCCGAAACCATGACATTGTTGACGTCGAGGAGCAGCCCGCAGCCGGTGCGGTCGGCGATCTCCGTCAGGAAATCCACTTCGTCGATCGTGCTCTCGGAGAACAATAGATAGGTCGACGGATTTTCGAGCAACATTTGCCGGCCGAGCCATTGCTGCGTCTCATCCACATGGTCGACGACCCGCGCCAGCGTTTCGGCCGTATAGGGCAGCGGCAGAAGGTCGTTGAGGAAGCCGGTCTCATGGGTCGACCAGGCCAGATGTTCCGAAAAGCTCTGCGGCTGGTAGCGGTCGATGAGGCCGCGAAGCCGCTTCAGATGTTCTCTGTCGAGGTCGCGCGCTGCTCCGATCGACAGGCCGACGCCATGGAGCGACAGCGGATAGAGGTCGGCGACGGTCTCGAGATAGCGGTGCGGTGGCCCGCCAGCACCCATGTAGTTTTCGGCATGGACCTCGAAAAAGCCGACATCCGGCTTGATGGCGAGAATGGTTTCGTAATGCTCCGGCTTGAGGCTGAGGCCGGCGCGTGGCGGCAAGGCGGTGGCGCGGTTTGCGGAAACGGTCATTGCTGTTCTCCCTGTATCGACGGATAAGTCGGAGGCCCGGCCAAACCGGGCCTCCGCCGGGGATCAACCCTTCATGGGCTGCAGCATGCCCTTATGGCCGTTGACATTCATCGAGGTGCAGGTGCCGGCGGGGACGGCCTTCCAGGCATTGCCCTGATAGTCGGCCGTCGAGGTGCCTGCGCAGGTGGTGCCGGGGCCGGCGGCGCAATCGTTCTGACCCTTCAGTGCGATGCCATAGCATTTCTCGTTGCCGACCATCTTTTCCGGCGCCAGCGGTGCGGCGAAGGAAACGGATGCGATTGCCGATGCGAGCGAGCCGGCGAGGGCGAGGGTGAGCGTGGAACGGTTCATGGATGATCTCCTCTTTGAAGTCCGCAGGCCGGTGATCGGCTGCGTAACCACCCATTCGATGGGGAGAGCCCGACGTTACGCTTTGCCGCGAACACAAGTTCGTGATCGCTTTTTGGTCTTGACGCCCGACACCACCCTGGTGCGCATCCACCAGCAGGCCGCGGCCGGAAAAGGGAGCAAAACTTAGGCGTTGACGGCTTACGGGCTCGCAAACCGGGTGAGGGAAGTTTCGCCCGTCCAATCCAATTCTCGCGGGTCATAGCGGACAGTGCGGATGGCAAAGGAAAGCGGGTTTAGTCCGTAACACGTCGAGAAGGTATCTCCCGGCGCGATGACTTCATCACTCGTATGAGACGCCCTGTAAACGATCGAATTGCGTTGCTTGGCAACCAGGCTGAACGAGACAGTCTCAAGGGCTCTGTCCGCATGGTTGGTAATCCGGACCGAGACCGGCATATCTGGATTTGGGCACAACTGGGGATCGGAGTTCGCTGAGATGGAGACAGACTGGTTCGAGGGCTCCTGCTCGCTTTTCCGATCCGTGGCGAGCCAAAACCCGACCCAGGCAACGGCGAGCAAAGCGACCACAACGGCGCCAGCTCTGCGCGAAAACAAAAAGACTATCAAAACTATCGCGCCGCCGATCAGCCAACCCATTGTGGCCTCGCGACATTGTGGCTGATGATTGTCTTCATCGCTCCTACCTAGGTTTGAAGCAGGTGCAACGCAATGGAAGGAATTGGCATGGGTATTCTTTCGCTGCCCCGATGTCAGACGCCGCTGCGTATTGACCACTCCTCAGCGGTTTCGGTTGGGGTGCTGGCCGCCTCTTAAGCGTGCACCCGGCGGACCGCAGTGAGCTGCCGACCCAAGACAGGGACGACCAAGAGCAGCCCCACCAGCGACGACACAAGTTCAGGGACTACCAACAGGATCGCGGCTAAAATCAGGAGTGTTCTCTCCCACCAGACGGTTCTGACAAGCAAGAAACCGGAAAGGGCGGAGCCGAGGCATGTAATGCCCAAGACGCACCCGACGAAGGCGATCGTGAAGTTGCTCCAGGAGAAGTTGGCGGTCACGAGCAGAAGGGATGGCGAGAACACGAACACGAACGGTACGAGCACTTTTCCCAAACCGAGGCGAAATGCGGTGTTGCCTGTCTTGAAGGGATCGGCTCCCGCCATGCCGGCCGCGGCATAGGCCGCGAGCGCTACGGGAGGTGTGATGTCGGCCAGCACCCCGTAATAGAAGACGAAGAAATGCGCGACGATCGGCTCAACGCCGAGCAAGCCAAGTGTCGGGGCGGCAATCGTTGCCATGATGATGTAATTGGCAGTCGTCGGAATGCCGCAGCCCATCAGAATGCAGACGACACCGGTCATGATGAGGGTGAATAGCAATGTCAGTGTCTGCGGCCCGAACCAGGCGGTCGGAACCATCGTACCGACCCAGCTGGCCATTTCCGCCGCCGTCGTCGTGACGATGTAGGAAATCTTGAAGCCGACGCCGGTCAGCGTCACGACCCCCACGATGATGCCAACCGTCGCCGCCGCCGCGCCGACGGCGAGCGCGTATTTCGCACCGTCCCGCAGGCCCTCGAAGACTTCCGTCACCGACATGCGCCGGCGCGGATTGATGAGGCCAACGGCGATGCAAAGCGTGATGCCCCAGAATGCAGCGAGATAAGGCGTGTAGCCGGAAAGCAGGATACCGATCAGCACGACAAGCGGGATGATGGTCGGCCAGTCGCGCTTTAAGGCTTCCTTCAAATCCGGCATTTCGTCATCGGTCATGCCTCGAAGACCCTCACGCTTCGCCTCGAAGTGAACCTGAACCAGAACACCGAAGAAATGCATGAAGGCCGGAACGATCGCCGCCAGGATGATCGTCGTGTAGGGGAGATCAAGGAACTCGATCATCAGGAATGCCGCGGCGCCCATGATCGGTGGGGTAATCTGGCCACCGGTGGACGATGCGGATTCGACGGCCGCTGCAAATGTGCGCTTGTAGCCGAGCCGGATCATTGCCGGGATCGTCAGCGAGCCGACAGTGACCGTATTGGCGACGGACGAGCCGGATATCATGCCAAACAGTGCCGATCCGAAAATCGATATCTTGGCCGGACCACCAGCGTAGCGACCAGCGACCCATGCCGCGCAATCCAGAAAGAGCTGGCCGAGCCCGATACGTGTCGCAAACACCCCGAACAGCACGAAATGGAAGACGTAGGTGGCAACGACGCCGAGCGCGATGCCGTAAATGCCCTGGCTGGTCAGATAGAGGTGATTGATCAACTGCGAGAAGGTCGCGCCGGGATGGACCAGAATTCCCGGCATGGACGGCCCGTACAGAGAGTAGACCATGAACAGGACGGCGATAATCGGCAAGGGCCAGCCCACCGAGCGGCGTGTTGCTTCGAGAAGGACCAGCACCAGCACGCCACCCAGCACGACATCCGTCGGCGTCGGATTTCCGACACGGAAGGCGAGGTCATCGAGCGGAATGAATGGCACGTGCATGACGGCGATGACCGCACCGATTGCCAGCGCCCAATCGAAGAGCGAAATGCCGAGCGGCCGCAGTACAGTCGAAGGTGCCGGCTCGCCGTAACCGCGCCTTGAGAAAGGAAATACCAGGAATATCAGGCCAAGGACGAAAGACAGGTGGATGCCGCGATGCAGGACCTCCGATAGAAGGCCGAAGCCGGCGGTGTAATAATGAAAGAGGGACAACGCGATCAGCAAGGCTCCGACCAGCCGCGCAACAAGCGGCGCCAGCGGCCGAAACCGAATTTCGGCATCGAACTGCTCTTCGAGCTCGCGCGCCTTTGCTTCGTCAAGCTCCATCGGAGAGGTCTTGCCGGCTGTGCCGTCGCCCATGTCGGAAATCCTTAGCGATAATACTGCTATAACGGTCGATGCGGCGGCCTGCCTCAGCCTGCCGCCGCATCACCAATCACATGTTCGGCGCCTGTTTACTTCAGGACGCCGGCTTCCTTGTAGAATTTCTCTGCGCCCGGATGGAGGGGAATGCCCAGGCTGGTCGTCGCATTTTGAAGAGTGATCATCTTGCCCTTCGCATGTCCAGCATCGAGTGCAGCGCGCGTCGCTCCGTTCCACATGACCTTGGTGATCTTGTAGACCAACTCGTCCGACTGCTTGGCGCTGGTAACCCACTGTGCCGCAACCGAGATCGTCGGTGTTTCAGCAACATCCTTGTAGGTATTGGCGGGGACGGTATCCTTCGAAAAGAAGGTGTAGTCCTTGATCAGCTTGTCAATTTCCGGACCACTGATCGGAACGAGCGAGATGCCACTGGACGTGGCCAGTTCGGAGATAGCCCCGGTCGGATAACCACCAACAAAGAAATACGCGTCCAGTCCCCCGTCACGCAGGCGGTCGCCGGCCGGGCCAGGCTTGAGGTGCTCGGCCTTGATATCGCTTTCCTTCAATCCGTAGGCACCGAGCACGATACGGGCGTCGACGATCGTCCCCGAGCCTGGTTCGTCAATGGAAACGCGCTTACCCTTAAGGTCTGCAACCGATTTGATGCCCGCATCCTTGCGGGCAACAAGATGGATGGTTTCCGGATACAGCGTGGCGATCAGGCGAAGGTCTTCGACTTTGCCCTTTCCTTCATAAAGGCCCGTGCCACTGTGCGCCCAATAAGCGACGTCCGACTGGGTGAACCCCGATTCCATCGATCCGCCCTGGATCGCGTTGATGTTGGCCACGGACCCATTCGAGGCAACAGCTGTGGAAACGAGGCCGGCAACACCCTTGTCGCCGGCGCCTGAAATTGCGTTGGCGATCAATCCCCCGATCGGATAGTAGGTTCCAGCAGTCCCGCCCGTACCAATTCTAAAAAAGGCCGGCGCCTGCGCGCCTGCCAAGCTGGCACCGAGAGCGAGCACCCCCACGATGGCGCCGATCGACATGAAACGTTTGCTGATGTTCATCGATGTCCCCTTTTACCTGTTTCGGTGAACATGATGAATGTGCCCAGTGGTTGTCAACCAAAAGTGATGCTGTCAGGATGCGGTCAGGTTCGATCAACCTGGGGCTAGATCTCAAGTGCCAGTCTCGCCTCGGGTCTGGTCGAAGACAAGACCGGTTGACCACACCACAGCCGCCAGGCGTGGCCATTGGTAACACCGTGCGTCTCAGGTTTGATGTTTGGCGGCGGCCGGAGCATCCACACGTCCCCGGCCGCTTTGCTCGCCACAAGTATCTCACCACGTGTACACGAGCGGACCGAACCTACGAACACGGCGTTGTCAGTCAATAGGGCCTTAAGGCTGAAGATGAAGCGGCCGTAATCGGCAGTAGCAGTCATTCTGATCTAAGGGGCAGGGCAAGGCTGATTGCTGGATCGATAGCGGCATTGAGGATTTCGCCTGCGCGCCCCGGCAGTTACTGGAGCCTCGCAAGCTGATGGTCTGCTCGTGATGGAGAGGATGCGGAGCGGATGTCGCTCTTTTGCGTTGGTGCAGGCCGATGATCCTGATAATGCTGCGATCAAGTGTCGACGGCTCGAATAATTTCTAATCGCCCGGCGGCTCGTATTCGCCATCATGCTTCGCCGGGGGACATACCTTTGCACCTGCGTCATCAAATCGTGGCTCTGGCAATCGTGCCGCTCATCGTCGCGATCCTGACCGTCACGGCGTTTATCACCTGGCAATCCACAAGGCTCGCCCAGAGCAGTATCGACACGTTCGAGCGCAACATGCTGAAGGCGAAGGAGACCGAGCTTCTTAACCTTACGAACCTGGCGATTTCTGCAATTCAGGAGATTTATGCCGATGCCGGACAACAGGACGAGGCTGCCAAGGAGAGGGTCAGATCGATCCTGACCGCGTTGGACTACGGGACCGACGGTTATTTCTTCGTCTACGATTATGACGGCAACAATGTTGTCCATCCGCGCCAGACCTTCCGTCCAGGGCACAATTGGCTCGATCTCACCGATCCTGACGGAGACAAGGTGATTGCCAATCTCATTGCCAAGGCAAAGGAAGGCGGTGGATTGCATCAGTACAAGTGGGAAAAACCATCAAGCGGCGAGATAGCGGATAAACTCTCTTTCGCTGTCGGTCTCGAGAAGTGGAAGTGGATGGTCGGCACGGGCGTATATCTTGATGATGTTTACGCGCAGACCGCTGCCGCGAATGCCGATACCCGGCGGAACATCCGGGAGACATTCACGATTGTCGCTCTGATTGCGGTACCGGCCGTTCTCCTGGTCTTTGCGACCTGCCTATGGATCACCCTTCATGAGCGCCGCCTCGCCGACGACAAGCTCACCGCCCTTACCCAGCGGGTCATCGATGCTCAGGAGGAAGAGCGGGCAAGGCTTGCACGAGAGCTGCATGACGGCATTTCACAGAGCCTTGTCGGCGTTCGATACGCAATCGACCTCGCCAGCCGAAAAGCGAAAGGTAACGCAGACGATGCGTCTGCCGCGATCGATCGTGGAGCCGAGGCTCTGACCCAGGCGATCAAGGAGGTAAGACGTCTTTCGCATGAATTGCGGCCAAGGGTGCTGGACGATCTGGGACTGACGCCGGCGCTGAAATCACTGGCGCAGAATTTCGGCGAGAGAACCGGTATCGAAATCGACGTGCAGGCGGACGGGCCTGACGTTTTGAAGGCCGAAGCAAGTACTGCGCTTTACAGAATAGCGCAGGAAGCTTTGACCAATATAGAAAGACATGCGGGCGCCAGTCGGGTGAACGTTCGGCTTTGGCGGGAACGCCAACGCGTGCGGATGACCATTTCCGACAATGGCGGCGGTTTCGACGGGAGTTCCGCTGGCGCTTGGCCCAAGAGTGGCGGCTTGGGCTTGAGGAATATGCAGGAACGCATGTCGCATTTTGGAGGCATATTACTGGTCAAATCCTCGGGGGATGGGACAACTTTGACCGCCATGCTTCCGAAATCTGCCAATCGACCGGAAGATAAGCAGGTGGCGGCTTGATGGTCTCGGATCGGATTAAGGTCCTTCTCGTGGACAATCACCCGCTCGTACTCGAGGGGCTAAAGGCGCTGCTCGAAACCTACGGGCACATAGAAGTCGTGGGAACGGCCATTCAGGCCAGCACAGGCTTAGACGCGGCACGGCGGACCTTGCCGCACGTCGTCCTGATGGATATCAACATGCCGCAATTGAACGGCATCGAGGCTATCGACCTATTCAAGGCGGCGGTTCCCGAGACCCGGATACTGATGCTCTCCATGCATGAAAACCGTGAATATATCTCGGCCTCGGTCTTGAGGGGGGCCGCCGGATATATCCTGAAGGATGTTCCCACGGAGGAGATTGTCGCCGCGATCGAAGCTGTTGCTTCCGGTGGTAGATATTTCTCGTCAGGGGTTTCCGAAGCGCTTCTTTCACGCAAGGGCGCCGAGGGTTCCGACGGTCTGACAGCGCGGGAGCGGGACGTGCTCATCAAGATCGCCGCCGGAAGCAGCAATCGTGATATTGCGGATGTGCTGGCCATTTCAGCCGCGACTGTTGAAACCCACCGCAAAAACATAAAGAAAAAGCTCGGGATCGCTACGACGGCCGGACTGATCCGGTATGTAATGGAGAATGGCGTGTCGTCGCCTGACGTCTCCTCGGCTCTACCCACTTCTGGGTAGCCTCGTTCATTTCACCTCACCACGCTCTTGTTCGCTCCTCGCCGGCGACGTAGCACTGCCTCCCAGTTCCCGCGAAATCGGGGCTTGGGAGGAAATTTCATGTCCAACTTGCTGTCGCTGTCGCGTCTCATAGACGCGGCGAACACGATCATCGGTAAGGCGGTTTCGTGGCTCATACTGCTCGCCATCGTGATCAGTGCGGCGAACGCCACCACGCGAAAACTGTTCAATCTCAGCTCCAACGCATGGCTTGAGGCTCAGTGGTACCTGTTCTCTGCGGGGTTCCTGATTGCGGCCGGCTACACGCTTCTCAACAATGAACATGTCAAAGTCGACCTCGTCTACGGGCGTCTGTCGCGCAAATCACAATTGTGGATCGAGATCCTCGGCACGCTGTTCTTCCTGTTCCCGTTCTGCCTCATCACGATCTACCTGTCATGGCCAAGGGTGACGTCAAAGTTCATCAGCGGCGAGATTTCCAACAATACCGGAGGGCTGCTCCTCTGGCCTGTGTGGGCGATGATCCCGCTCGGATTTGGCCTGCTGGCTCTGCAGGGGCTTTCCGAACTCATCAAGCGGATCGCAATTCTTCGCGGCGACATACCGGACGCAATCGCGCTGGCTGACGCTGAAGCACATACCCTCTAAGGCCGAGGCATCCGAATGTTTGCATTTTTCGCGGAAAACCTCGCGCCGATCATGTTTCTTTCACTGATCGTCGTGCTGTTGATAGGCTATCCGGTCGCCTTCGCACTGGCCTTTGTCGGTTTCGTTTTCGGCTTCATCGGTATCGAGATGGGGCTTCTGCCCGTCAATCTGTTCGGCGCCATTCCCGACCGCATTTTCGGCCAGATGTCGAACGAGACACTGCTGGCGATCCCGTTCTTCACCTTCATGGGTCTGATCCTGGAGCGAAGCGGTATGGCCGAGGAATTGCTGGATACCATCGGCCAGCTTTTCGGACCCGTCAGGGGTGGGCTCGCTTTTGCCGTCATCTTCGTCGGCGCGATCCTGGCGGCAACGACAGGGGTCGTTGCCGCCTCCGTCATTTCCATGGGCCTGATCTCACTCCCGATCATGATGCGCTACGGCTACGACCGGCGAGTTGCGGCCGGTACCATCGCGGCCTCCGGAACGCTGGCCCAGATCATTCCGCCAAGCCTCGTGCTGATCATCCTCGCGGATCAGCTTGGCCGATCAGTCGGCGATATGTACAAAGGTGCGCTTGTTCCGGGCCTGCTATTGGTGGCGGCCTATGCCGGCTATATCATCCTGATGTCGTTCATTCGGCCGCTGAGTGTCCCGGCTTTGCCGATCGAAGCGCGCTCGCTGCGTGGCTGGAAGCTGCTGCGGAAGGTGATCATCTCGCTGGTTCCGCCGCTTGTCCTGATCTTCCTGGTGCTTGGCACGATCTTCATCGGTCTCGCGACGCCGACCGAAGGCGGCGCCATGGGAGCAGTGGGCGCCCTTGCGCTTGCGGCTATCAACCGCCGTCTCAATCTGGCGATGGTCAAATCCGCACTTTATGCGACGGTGAAGCTATCGTCGTTTGTGATCTTCATCCTGCTCGGGGCTCGCGTGTTCTCGCTGACCTTCTATGGTGTTAACGGCCACATCTGGGTCGAGCACTTGATGACATCGGTGCCAGGTGGTGAGATCGGCTTCCTGATTGTCGCCAATCTCCTGGTCTTCTTCCTGGCGTTTTTCCTCGACTACTTCGAGCTTGCCTTCATCATCATACCCCTGCTGGCGCCAGTGGCCGACAACCTCGGAATCGATCTGATCTGGTTCGGGGTCATGCTGGCGATCAATATGCAGACCTCGTTCATGCATCCGCCATTCGGGTTTTCCCTCTTCTACCTTCGCTCGGTTGCGCCCAGCCGCGCTTACAAAGACCGGCTCACGGGCGCTACGATCCAGCCCGTAACGTCCGGCCAGATCTACATGGGAGCGCTGCCTTATCTCGCAATCCAGCTGGTGATGGTCATTGTCGTGATCGTGTTCCCGGGCCTGGTGACGCACTACAAATCCGGAGCGGTGGCAGTCGATCCGAATACCATTCAGATCAACGTGCCGATGCCTGGAGAGGGCGGACTTAGCCCATTTGGAACGCCGACCCAACCATTCGGGGCACCGGAACCATCTAGTGGCGGTGCAGCCCCGCCAAGCTTCGGTTCACCGACACCCAGCTTTGGTGCTCCACCCGCGAGCGGAACCAATCCCTGACGACACCCGACGAACGTCGGCGTCTATGCCCCTGGCCTTAGGCTTGGCCAGAGAAACAACAACCGAGGAGGACTGACATGCCAAATGACGTAAGCCGCCGTGGCTTTTTGACCAAGGGGGCGATCGCCGGAGCTGCCACGGCAGCCGGTGCGACGCTTGCAGCGCCTGCCGTGGCACAGGAAATGCCATCGATCCGTTGGCGCCTGACATCGGGTTTCCCAAACAATCTCGACACCATCTATGGCGGCGCGGTCGTCATGTCCGAGGCGCTTTCGAAGATCACCAATGGCAAGTTCCAGATCCAGGTATTCCAGGCAGGCGAAATCGTGCCCGGTGCCCAGGCGATCGATGCCGTCAAGGAAAACACCGTCGAACTCGCCCACACCTGCGGCTATTATTTTACTGGAAAGGATCCGACTTTCGCAATCGGCTCGACCATTCCATTCGGCCTCAATGGCCGCCAGCAGAATGCTTGGCTTTACCATGGCGGCGGCAATCAGGCCTATAATGAATTCCTGTCGAACTACGGGGTGGTCGGTATTCCCGGCGGCGCGACGGGCGCTCAGATGGGCGGTTGGTTCCGCAAGGAGATCAAGAGCGTCGCTGACCTCAAGGGCATCAAGATGCGGATCGCCGGTGTCGCCGGCGAAGTCATGTCCCGTCTGGGCGTCGTCCCGCAGCAGCTTCCAGGTGGCGACATCTATCCAGCTCTTGAGCGCGGCACGATCGACGCCGCCGAATGGATCGGCCCCTATGACGACGAAAAGCTCGGGTTCTACCAAATTGCCAGGAACTATTACTATCCTGCGTACTGGGAAGGCGGTTTGACGATCCACTTCTTCATCAACCAAGGTCAGTATTCCGCCCTTCCGGACGCCTACAAGGCAGCGCTCGACACGGCGTGCAAGGCGGCCAATGTCAATATGCAGGCGCTCTACGACGTCAAGAATACCGCCGCGATTCGCTCTCTTGTGGGCAAGGGTGTCCAGCTGCGTCCGCTGCCACGCGACGTCATGGATGCAGCCTACAAAGCGTCCTTTGAACTATACGCCGAATATTCGCAGAAACACCCGGCATGGGCAAAGATCTATCCTGGCTGGAAGAAGTTCCGTGACGAGAGCTTCGAGTGGTTCCGGGTGGCCGAGTATAGCTATGACAGCTACATGTATGCAGCCCAGTCAGCAGGGAGATAACTGAAGAGCGCCATGGTTATCTCAGTTCGGTGGCCGCTGCGACGGAGGCCGGCGTCTGAGTTCGGCCAGGCCTTTCTCGCGACACCGGGATCGCAAGACCAACCAAAAGGCCGCGTCGATTTGGACGCGGCCTTTTGGATCCATGACGCGGTCAGCCGCGGCGCACGATATCCGGAGGTAACCCGGATCTAGGAACTCTTTTTTGGTAGCTGACCTCGCTTCATTCGGCGTCCCTCGGGATGTATTGCCCTATACGCCGATCAAAGACCGATCCCGAAGTCAGCTCTGGTCTTTGCCTTGATTTCTTCAAGGGTCACCCCCTCGGCGATTTCGACCAGCACCATTTCCGGAGCGCCCGTCCTTGCGATCGTGAAAACGCCGAGATCGGTGACGACGAGATCCACGACGCGCTTGCCGGTGAGCGGAAGATCGCATTCCGGCAAAAGCTTCGACTCGCCCTTGGCCTCGTGTTCCATCAGCACGACGACGCGTTTGACCCCGGCGACGAGGTCCATCGCGCCGCCCATGCCCTTGGCCATCTTGCCCGGGATCATCCAGTTGGCGAGGTCGCCGTTGCTGGCCACCTGCATGGCGCCCAGGATCGACAGGTCGATGTGACCGCCGCGGATCATCGCGAAGCTGTCTGCCGACGAAAAGAAGCTCGTCATCGGCAGTTCGCTGACGGTCTGCTTGCCGGCATTGATGAGGTCGGCGTCGACTTCATTGTCGAGCGGGAAAGGGCCGATGCCGAGCATGCCGTTTTCGCTCTGCAGGACGACATTGATCCCGTCGGGAATGTGGTTAGCCACCAGCGTCGGGATGCCGATGCCGAGGTTGACGTAGAAGCCGTCCTGAAGCTCACGCGCTGCGCGCGCGGCCATCTGATCCCGTGTCCAGGCCATTACACCGCCTCCGTCTGTGCGGCTCTCACGGTCCGCTGTTCGATATGTTTCTTCGCATTGGGAACGTGGAGAATTTTTGATACGAAGATGCCCGGCGTATGGATATGGTCGGCGTCAATCTGGCCGACGTCGACGAGATGTTCGACCTCGGCAACTGTGAACTTGCCGGCGGTCGCCATCATCGGATTGAAGTTCCGGGCCGTCTTGCGATAGACGAGATTGCCTTCGGTGTCGCCTTTCCAGGCATGGACAAGCGATACGTCCGCCGTCAGCGCCATTTCCATGACGTATTGCTCGCCGCCGAACTCCCGTATCTCCTTGCCCTCCGAAATGATCGTACCGACACCCGTCTTTGTAAAGAACGCCGGGATGCCTGCGCCGCCTGCGCGTATCCGTTCCGCAAGCGTACCCTGCGGATTGAACTCGAGCTCGAGTTCGCCGGAAAGGAACTGTTGGGCGAAGAGCTTGTTCTCGCCGACATAGGACGAAATCATTTTCCGAATCTGGCGCGTTTCCAGCAACAGGCCGAGGCCTATTCCATCTACGCCAGCATTATTCGAGATGACAGTGAGGTCCTTTACGCCGGACAGCTTGACCGCCTCGATCAGGATTTCGGGTATTCCGCAAAGCCCGAACCCGCCCGACATGATCACCATGCCGTCCTTCAATACGCCTGCCAGCGCCTCAGTGGCGCTTGATACTATCTTTCGCATCCTGACCCTCCCACGGAATTCCGCTAGCGCGAAACTAAGGCTTGATCGACCTTGGCGGCTAGCCGTATTAATACTGCATGCCTGAAGCTCCAGCATCAATTCCGGATCCGGATCAGATCCATCGTTTTCCGCTGGCGGATATGCCGGTGCCCATGGTTTATGCAAGGCATCGTATCATTCGTGATTGTAACGTCGAATTCGCTACGCTTTTTGGGCTTCGCCGGGAAGAGATCCTGGACACCAGTTTTGCACGTCTCTATCCGAAGATCGCGGACTTTGTGCGCATCGGTCATTTGTGGCGCAGTCATCTGCCCGCCGGGCAGGTCTTTTATGACGAGCGGATCATGACGAGGGGGGATGGCGGACGCTTCTGGTGCAGGGTGAACGGCCGGAGCCACAATCTCGCCGATCCGTTTGCCGAAGCACTCTATTGTTTCCAGGCGATCAACCGGCCGATCAAAAGCTCCGATCCGACCTTTACTGATCGGCAGCACCAGATCATCACCCTGGTTGCGCAGGGAAAGAGCAACGCAATGATCGCCGACGAACTCGGACTTTCGAAGCGCACCATAGAATCCCATCGCGCGCGGCTTATGCAAGCCGTAGGCGTACGCAATGCAGCTGAGCTGGTAGCATGGTTTACGGCAGGCCATAAACGGCAAGGATGAGTTCATCTAATTTGGCTGAGTAGAGATCCTATCCTCAATCGGTTCTTTTCCAAACCACGAGGTTGCGCATCATCCATGCGCCCGGCGGATAGGCGTCGCCCCATGCCTAGTCAGTCTGACTGACCTCGGCTTGCCCGGGCAACGTCAACGATCCGAGCGACCGATGCGGGAGAGCAGGATGACCGGTAGCATGCCGATCAGAAGGATGGCCAAGGCGGCGACAGAAGCCTCCTCGTAGGTTCCTCTCGCGGCCTCGCCATACAGGTGGGTGGCAAATGTTTCGACGTTGAGCGGTCGCAGCAGGAGCGTGGCCGGGAGTTCCTTGACGCAGTCGACAAAGACCAGCAGGCCGGCTGCCGTTAATGCCGCTTTCGACAACGGCAGATGTATGTGGCGCAGGGTCCCGGTTGGAGACTGACCGAGCAAACGTGAGGCTTGGTCCAGTGACAGGGGAATACGTGCAAGCCCGGCGTCAATGCCTCCAGCCGAGATAGCCAGAAACCTCATCGTATATGCGTATATCAGCGCAGCGCCCGAACCGATGAACAACAGGCCGGTGGAGACTCCGAACCAATCGATGGCGGTCTGGTCAACCAACCGATCTGCCGTCGCCAGCACGATCAGAACGCCGATGGCAACCACCGTGCCGGGGGCCGCATATCCCATTGTCGCGAAACGATAGGACCAAGACGACACTGCGCCCGGGCGAAGGCGGTTTGCATAGGCGACGACGAGGCCAAATGCGATCGTGGTCGCGGTTGCGATGGCGGCTAGGGCAATCGTGTTTACCGCCTCGTTCAGCAGGTTCGAGGATATGCCGGCGAAACGGATGCGTTGCCATGCTGATGTCGACAGGTATAGGGCCGGTGCGGCAAAACCGATCAGGATCGGGGTTAGGCCGAGCATCAGCAAAAGCAGGCCTTTCGGCGACGAAACTCGAAGCGGCTCAAAACCACGATTGCGCTGCGTAGTTGCGGAATAGCGCTGCCTTCGCCTCGCCCACCGTTCGAACGACACGAGAGCGACGACCATAAGCAATAGCAACAGGGCGATCTGTGACGCGCCGGGCAGGTCTGTTCGCGTGATCCAGGTCGTATAGATCGAAACGGTCAGCGTGCGAACACCGAGAAATTCCGAGGCGCCGACATCATTCAGGGTTTCCATCAGCGCCAGGCTGACACCGACGGCGACCGCCGGCCTTGCAAGCGGCAGAGCGACGTTCCAGAAGATGGCGCGGCGGGAGATACCAAGCGTTCGTGCCGCGTCGATGAGATTGGCTGATTGTGTCAGGAACATCACGCGTGTGGGCATGTAGACGTATGGGTAGAGAACGAAACCCAGAAGAAGAATGCAGCCGGGCATCGAGCGCACGTCCGGCAAACGGAACTCGCGCGGGCTCGAATAACCAAGCAACCAGCGGATTGCGCTCTGTACGGGACCGATCGGGTGCAGAATGTCGAGATAGGCATAGGCGATGATGTAGGTCGGCACGGCGAGCGGCAGCAGTAGTGCCCATTCCAGCGTCCGCCGACCGGGAAAGGAATACGCTGTAACCAGCCATGCCATTGTTGTGCCGATGACAGCCGAAACGATGCCGACGCCCAGGAGAAGGATGATGGTATCGACCATGGAAATCGGCAGGATAGTGGTTGCCAGATGCTGCCAGAGGCCGGGAGAGCCCTGAATGGCCTGTAGGAAAAGGCCCACGACGGGGAGCGCCACAAGTGCTGCGACCATAACTGTGCAGATCAGCCAACGGTTGCCTGGACGCCGTTTGGGCCAAGCGATCGCGGCAATAGGGGAGGTCACGTTATTCACCAACTGGCCAGACGAAAGGCGCCCGCAAAGACAAGGGCGCCTTTCTGTCCATGTTAGTTGTCGAAGCCAACCTTATCGACCAGCGTGCTTGCTTGCTTGCGATGGCCGACGATCTCCGTCAACGACTTGGAGTCGATTTTCAATTGACCGAAGGATGCGATGATCGGATCGGTGGCCGCGCCGGCCTTGACCGGGTATTCGTAATTGGCTTCGGCGTAGATCTTCTGGGCTTCATCGGAGACGAGATATTCCAGGAGCTTGACTGCTTCGGCCTTGTTTGGCGCATTTTTGGCGACAGCTGCACCACTGATGTTGACCTGCGTGCCGCCATTCTTGAAGGTCGGAAGAATGACCTTGATGGCCTCACCCCACTTGACCTGATCCGGACCGCCCTTGCCCGATCGCATCAGGCCGACATAATAAGAGTTCGCGATTGCAATATCGCAGATACCGCCAAGGATGTCCTTGGCGCCGTCACGGTCGCCACCACCGGCCTTGCGGGCCAGGTTGGCCTTAACGCCCGTCAGCCACTTTTCTGCTTCAGCCGCGCCGTAGTGGGCGATGTAGTCGGCGAAGAGAGCCGTGTTGTAGGGGTGCTGGCCGGCGCGAATGCATACCTTGCCCTTCCATTTGGGGTCGGCAAGCTCTTCGTAGTTGAACGATTTCAGATCCAAGTCCTTCGCGGCATAGAGCACGCGTGCACGCATCGAAAGCGCGTACCAGTTGCCTTTGGGGTCGCGCAGCTGCGCGGGAATGGCAGCATTCAGCACCGCCGACTCGACGGGCTGGGTGACACCTTTCTCGACCAGGTCGACCAGGCTGCCGGCATCGACGGCCATCAGAATATCCGCGGGCGAGCTGGCGCCTTCGGTCGCAACGCGTTCCGCAAGGCCATCCTTCAGGAAAACGGTGTTGACCTTGGTGCCTGTGGATTTGGCGAATGCATCGAGAAGCGGCTGGATTAGCCCCGCCTCACGCGTCGTGTAGATGTTGATCTCGGCGGCAGTGGCCGCGCTTGCACTCAGGAAGAGCGAGGCGACGAGAAAGGTCGATGTTGCGATGGCATGCGTGTTCATAAGTCCCTCCGTGTTTTGCATGCTTGCAGCAGTTTATGACCGTTTTCGTCAAGTTTTAATATTCAACTTGCAGTCACAATCACGGTTTGTTGATCCGCATTTCCCGCCCAATACAATCTTCGATTTAATCGCCCGGAAATGCCAGCACTTGATCGTTGGCGATGGAGACTCGCACCAGGTCGACATCCGGCGGCAATCGTCTGGTCGATCTCACTCGCAATGGTGTTTCAAGGTGATCGACACGAACAAGGAACTGCTCGAATTCTCCATGAAAGCTTCGCCCTTCGATGCGGCCGGAAAAATCTCCGTCATCCTGCGAGATCGAAATCGCCTGAGGACGGATGTAAAGCGTCGACGGACTGCCTTCCGGGATAGCCAGAGCCTGTGAGAAGACGC
This sequence comes from Neorhizobium tomejilense, assembly GCF_964254135.1. Lineage (NCBI taxonomy): Bacteria > Pseudomonadati > Pseudomonadota > Alphaproteobacteria > Hyphomicrobiales > Rhizobiaceae > Neorhizobium > Neorhizobium tomejilense. The sequence continues at coordinate 1,102,841 of NZ_CAXUSO020000002.1, read as the reverse complement.
CCATCGCTGTTGCAATCACGCCGCCCTTGTAGACGCCCGGCACCTTGTTGAAGTCACAGAAGAATTCTGCCGCATACGGGGTGAGGGGTCGATCGTGTAGATCGTAGCCTGAGCCCGCCTGAACGACTTCGCCAGCCTTCATCAGAACCACGCGGTCCCCGGCCGAAAGCGCCTCGTCGGGGTCATGAGTGACCATGATCACGGTGGTACCCAGCGTTTTCAGAAGCGACAGCGTGTTGTCGCGCACCGTGTCCCTCAGGCTCTGATCCAGATTGGAAAAAGGTTCGTCCATCAGCAGGATGTGGGGCCGGGGAGCGAGCGCCCTTGCCAGCGCTACGCGCTGTTGTTCGCCACCGGACAGCATATGTGGAAAACGGTCGATGAGATGCGTGATACCTATCCTGCCAATCACCTCCGAGCTCCTCCTGATCGCCTCTGCTCTGTTGTAGCGCTTGAGACCGAACAGGATATTCTGCTCCACGGTCAGATGCGGGAAGAGAGCATAATCCTGGAAAACGAAACCGATATTGCGCGCCTCTGGCTCCATGAAGGTCGATGGGCCTGAAATCTCCTTGCCAGCGAGAAGAATACGGCCGCCGTCCGGCGTGTCGACGCCGGCGATCAATCTGAGCAGTGTTGATTTGCCACATCCGGAGTGGCCGACGAGGCAGATAATTTCTCCCTTGCGGACCGATAACGAGATGCCACCGACGGCTGCCGTCGGTCCGAAACGTCGTGTCACGTCTCGAATCTCCAGCGCAAACTCGTCAGTTTCGGCAACCATTCTGATCTCCTCTCGATCGTAGGGCGATTGGGGCTGGTGCCTTGATACAGAACCCGGGTAGCGCTGCAAACCATCGGCCTGCCATTCTGATGACGGTTGCGGATCTAAAGCGTCAGCTTCAGACGATTTCCCTCGTCCGTTGCGTCGCTGGCCGACCTATTCCCGCTCGTTCGATTTGCTTGTCAAAACCAGAGCGCAACCCAGTAGTCGCATAGGTAGCCGTTCCCAACAGTCCCCTTGATCCGCCCGTGGACGGTAGCGGAACTGGAAGACAGCTTGTCGGCGTTGGCGATCGGCGTGACTCTCGAAGAGGCTCGATGTCTGGAAGACGGCACATGAGCGAAAAGAGCGGATGGAAACGTTGGGGGTGGGCCCGTAAAGATCCACCCCTTGGCAAATCCTTGGCTCAGAAGAACCCAAGTTTGTTTGGGTTGTAGCTGACCAGCATGTTCTTGGTCTGCTGATAGTGGTCGAGCATCATCTTGTGCGTCTCGCGCCCAAATCCCGACTGCTTGTATCCACCGAACGCGGCGTGGGCCGGGTAAGCGTGATAATTGTTGATCCAGACGCGGCCGGCCTGGATTGAGCGACCGAAGCGGTAGCAACGGTTGGCGTCGCGGCTCCACACGCCGGCCCCAAGGCCGTATATGGTGTCATTGGCGATCTGCAGCGCCTCCGCCTCATCCTTGAACGTCGTGACAGAAACCACTGGGCCGAAGATCTCTTCCTGGAAGACCCGCATCTTGTTGTGGCCCTTCAGGATCGTCGGCTGAACGTAGAAGCCGCTGGAAAGGTCCCCGTCAAGGCGCGCGGCATCCCCTCCGATCAATACTTCTGCTCCTTCATTCACGCCGATCGTCAGATAGGACAGGATCTTGTCCTGCTGTTCCTGGCTCGCCTGTGCCCCCACCATCGTCTGCATGTCGCGAGGGTCACCCTGTTTGATCGCGCGCACCCGCTCGATGCAGCGTGCGATGAACGCCTCGTAGATGTCCTCATGGACAAGCGCACGACTGGGGCAAGTGCAGACCTCGCCCTGGTTGAAGGCAAATAGGACGAACCCTTCGACGGCCTTGTCAAGGAACGCGTCATCCTCTGCCATCACATCGGAGAAGAAGATGTTCGGGGACTTGCCGCCCAATTCCAGGGTCACGGGGATCAGGTTTTCGGTTGCCGCCTGCATGATGATGCGCCCGGTCTCGGTGGAGCCGGTGAAGGCGATCTTTGCAATGCGGGGAGATCTGGCCAGTGGGCCTCCTACCTCGGGTCCCATCCCGTTGACGATGTTCAGGACGCCGGCCGGCAGGAGGTCGGCGATCAGTTCCATCAGCACCATGATCGCCGCTGGTGTCTGTTCGGCAGGCTTCAGTACGATGCAGTTGCCGGCGGCAAGTGCGGGGGCCAGCTTCCAGGCGGCCATCAGGATTGAAAAGTTCCACGGAATGATCTGGCCGACGACGCCCAGCGGCTCGTGATAGTGATAGGCGACCGTGTCGGCGTCGATTTCGGACATGGTGCCTTCCTGGGCACGCAACACGGAAGCGAAATAGCGGAAGTGGTCGACTGAAAGTGGGATGTCTGCCGCCGTGGTTTCGCGGATCGGCTTGCCGTTGTCCCACGTCTCAGCCTGCGCCAGAAGCTGGAGATTGTCTTCCAAGCAGTCGGCGATCTTCAAGAGGATGTTGGCGCGTTCGCTTGCCGAGGTCCGGCCCCAGGCCTCCTTGGCATCGTGGGCCGCATTCAGCGCCAGCTCAACATCGGCCACGTCCGATCGAGCAACTTCGCAGACCTTTGCGCCAGTGATCGGGGTGATGTTGTCGAAATATCGGCCGTGGACTGGGGGAACGAACTTGCCGCCAATGAAATTGTCATAGCGGTCCTTGAATGGCGAGACGTAGATGTTTGCCGGCTTGGTCATGATGTTCATGGAAATACTCCTCCGTGTGATCGGATCCTCCACCCGATCACATCTAGATGCGCCAGAAAGGTCAGCTGGTCAGCCTGGGGAGAGAGGGTCAGGGACCTAAAACGTCCCAAATCTGAGACAGGTGGGCGCGCTATTCGCCGATATGCAGCCGTCTCATGCGCCGGTAAAGGGTCGCTCGACCGATCCCCAACCGCCGAGCAGCCTCCGACACGTTGCCCTCGGTACGAGCAAGGGCACGCATCACGGCGGCTCGTTCCGCGGCATCGAACCCCAAGCACTCCTCTCCCCCGCCGAAGAGGTCGGACGCAGCGCGGGGTTTAAGAAAACCCGTGGGCTCCAATCTGAATACGCGACGTGCGCCCCGTGTTGCTCCGACGACAAGATCGTCGGCATCCACAGCCAAAAGCACCGACATCTCGCTGTCGTCCGTATGTGCCACCACGATGCGAGATTTTGGAAATGTTGCGCGGAAGTAATCGATCTCGATGGACCGCGCGGTCTGCGCCACCATCGCCGAGATGAGCCGATTGAATCCTTCCGTCTGGTCGACCCGGGCAGAAGACACATCGAGCGCGGCGATGATGCCGCCATCGGCACCGAAGACCGGAGCATCCATGCAACTCATTCCAGTATTGCGGGCGAAGAAGTGTTCATCGCGGTGGATCGTGACGCTTCTTTTCTCGGTCAGGCAGGTGCCTATTCCGTTGGTGCCTTCGCTGGCCTCGCTCCAGTCCGCGCCGGGCCACAGGCCCCATTCCTGGAAGGCTGTCAGATCGGAATCCTTGCAGCGCTGATCCAGGATCACACCGTCGCAATCGGTCAGAAGAACACCGCACCCTGAGGCACCCACCAGGCCAAAGAGATGATCAAGCCTTGCTGTTGCAACCCTCATGAAGCGATCCAGGCAAGCTCGTCGGTGGTCGAGTTCCGCCTCATCGACCCGATCGTTCGGTCGGCGCGCCGACGGATCCAGCCGGTGATGTTCCATTGATCGTCGCCAGGACGCTGCAAGCGGACTCCGCGCCGCGTCCGATGCGGACGCGATAACCTTTGCGACCCTGTTCACGTGATCGGTTTCGCCGCGGATGATACGTCCTCCCTGGCCGTAAGCTTACCACCTCCTCGGGCCGCGGCAACATGAATCCCACTGGCATGCCTGTAGTCGACGCGCCGGTTTCCGCCGGTCATTCAAAGGCGCCTTCCGGCGAGATCACCGTCACGGGCTGCCGTTTGCACTGCTACGTCGCGGATATCCTGCAGCAAGCGATTGCGATTGTCCGGTCTCCAGATGGCGTGGAGTTCGGCCATGCATTCTTCGCGGAGATCGATCGGGCGAAACACGACACTATCAAAGCAAGCGGTCCGGGTCTCGCCCGGCACGATTGCCAAACCTATGCCAGCGCTCACCAGGGACAGAATGGCCTGTGAATGCGTCATCTGCTGCACAATGCGCGGGGTGATCCGGGCTTCGGCCAATAGCCTGGCCAGCTTTTCATGCAAATATCGCGCCTGGGCGGAAAACATGATGAAGGGCTCGCCATCGAGCATGTTCAGTGCGGGACGGCGATTGGCGGCCAGGGGATGAGCCCGAGGTATCGCAAGCATCATGGGTTCGCGCGCCACGCAGACGCTTTCGAGATAATGCGAACCTATCAACGGGCGCGACAGGCCCAGATCGATACGGCCGGTGTTGATTGACTGGAGTTGTTCCGCCGTCTCCATCTGCACCAATTCCAGCTCGACCTGAGGAGCGGTGGTGCGTGCGGCACTGATGAACTTTGGCAAAAAACTATAGGTTGCTGCTCCCACAAATGCGATGCTCACCGATCCCGCGCTGCCGCGTGCCGCTCGCCGCGCCGCTGTTGTGGCCGCATTGCCCTGCTCGATCAACTTTTGGGCTTCCACCAGGAATACCATGCCGGCAGGGGTTAGAACGACCCGCCGGCTGGTCCTTTCCAGCAGCGTGACGTCCAGTTCCTGCTCCAAGAGCTTGATCTGCCGACTGAGGGGGGGCTGCGTGATATTCAAGCGCCGGGCGGCACGGCTGAAATTCAACTCTGACGCCAGCACGACAAACGACCTGACCTGCGTCATATCCAGCATCTATCCAACTCCGGTATAGATTCTCTACAATAATCAATCTGGACTTAAATGGGTGAGATCGGTAACGGTCAAGGCCAGACGCGAAACCTTATGGGCGTGAGACGAATGGATACGCACTCGACAACGGGCTCAACCCAACAAATCGGCGGTGCAGACAGCATTGCCTGGATCAGGCTTTCCTCGATCTTCCTGCCGCTGAAAACGCCGATCAGCGATGCAAAGGTGCTGACCGGCCGGCAGAAGCCGCTGACCGAGGTCGCATTCCTGTTCGCAGAGATAGAGACCCGGCAGGGGCATAGCGGCATCGGGTTCAGTTATTCCAAGCGGGCAGGCGGCCCCGGCCAGTACGAGCATGCAAAGGAGATCGCCGAGGTTTTAATCGGTGAAGATCCGAACGATATCGGCAAGCTCTGGAACAAACTCTGCTGGGCCGGAGCCTCCGTCGGTCGTAGCGGTCTTGCCATCCAGGCGATCGCTGCTTTCGACGTGGCGTTGTGGGATCTCAAAGCCAAGCGCGCGGGTCTGCCGCTCGCAAAGCTGCTGGGCGCACACCGTGATTCCGTCAGATGCTACAACACCTCCGGCGGATTCCTTTCTTCTCCGATCGAAGAGGTTCTCGAAAACGTCGAGCAGTCGATCGCGGCCGGCATCGGCGGCATCAAGATCAAGGTCGGTCAGCCGGACATGAATATCGACCTGAAGCGCGTGGCGGCAGTTCACGACCGCATCGGTGGCCGGGCAGCCATGATGGTCGACGCAAACCAGCAATGGGACCGGCCGAGCGCCATGCGTTTCGGCCGCCTGATGGAGCCTTATAACCTTACCTGGATCGAGGAGCCGCTCGACGCATATGATGTCGAAGGGCATGCGGCGCTTGCGGCGCAGTTGGACACGCCGATCGCGACCGGCGAAATGCTGGCAAGCGTTCTTGAGCATGCATCTCTTATCCAGAACAATTCCGTTGATTTCATCCAGCCGGACGCGCCGCGGGTAGGCGGCATTACCCAATTCCTGAAGATCTGTGCGCTGGCGGAAGCGAAAAAGCTGCAACTGGCGCCGCATTTTGCCATGGAAATCCATTTGCACTTGGCGGCAGCTTACGAACTTGAATCTTGGGTCGAACATTTCGACTGGCTCGATCCGCTGTTCAACGAACGGCTGGAGATCAAGGACGGCCGCATGGCGGTGCCGACCCGTCCGGGATTGGGAATCACGCTTTCCGAGCAGTCGCATCATTGGACAAGGGGAACGGCGGAGTTCGGCAAGCGACCTTAAGATCGCATGTCAGGCAGTTCCCCGCGCGACGATGTGGAAATCGATATTGATCATGGCGCCCACATCCTCGCTGCCGGCAATTTTTTTCAAGATCGATTGCGCCGCCTTGGTGCCGATGTCGCGGCGATCGATGCGGACGGTCGTTAGCGGAGGATGCGTGTGCGGAGCAAAATCGAAATCGCCAAAGCCGATGATCGCCAGGTCCTCGGGGATTCTGCAGCCTTGGAAATGGGCTTCGGCCAGAGCCCCGTGGGCTACCACATCCGACGAGCAGAAGACGCCGAGCGTGCCGTGTCCCCGGTCCAAAAGCTGCGCCATCGCGGCCCGTCCGTCGCTAAACGTCGATGGCGAGTTCATATCGAGCGCCGGCAATTCCACCTCCGCAATTCCCGCCAGACGATTGACGAAGCCGTCGCGGCGTTGGACTGCGCGCGGGTCATTCGCGCCGATCTGGGCATAGCGGTCATATCCCTTGGCCAAAAGATGCTCGGCGACCAGGGCGCCCACGGCCAGGTGCGAGAAACCGACGGCGGTATCGAGCGGCGACGGCGTCGAGTCCCAGATCTCGACGATCGGCAATCCTGCCCCGGTCAGCATCGCGCGCGTCTCTTTCAGATGGGAGATTCCAGTCAGGATAATGCCGTCGGGACGGCGAGCGAGGATTGCGCGGGTCAGTTCGAGCTCTCGTTGGGCATCGTAGCCGGACAATCCAAGCAAGAGCTGGTAGCCGGCGGAAACAAGCTCGGCGTTGAGACCCTCTATGGTCTCTGCGAAGATCGTGCTGGCGACCGACGGCACGATCGCAGCGATCAACCTCGTTCTTCGTGACGCGAGTCCCCCGGCCAGGAGATTGGGCACGTATCCGGTCCTCGCGATGACGCGGCCGATTGCTTCCAGCGTTTGCGGCTTGACCAGATTTGGCGTGTTGATGGCTCGTGAGACGGTGACAGGAGATACGTCGGCAAGCCTTGCGACGTCGGCAAGCGTCACCGGCCCATTCGTCGGATTTCTTCTGTTTTTGTCGTGACCTGTCATATTCGCCATCCCTGCTAAATGAGTTACGCTTTCATTGGACTCACAGGCAAGTGCCTAAACTGCATAATCTTCAAGGAAGCCAGCTAATACACTGAATTAAAGCGGTATAAATTTTGCCACTCATGCTTGCGGAGCAGGATTTTGAGGCTACAATGAAAGCGCTTCCATTGCTCTCCGGGAGGTGTGGAGAGAGTGGGTTTATGAGGCTGGCTGGAGGCCAGGCAAGGAGGAAGTTCTATGCACTTCAAACGTTTCACGACGTTTGCGGCCGTTGTGGCTGCAATATGCGCGACAGGCATGCAGTCGAGCCGCGCCGATGACTATCCATCCAGGACCGTGACGGTGGTCGTGCCGTTCGCCGCGGGGGGAAATACCGATACATTCGGCCGCCTCGTGGCCGAACAATTGGACAAGCGGCTGGGGCAGCGATTTATCGTCGAGAACAAGCCCGGTGCGGGCGGCAATGTGGGTCTTGGCGATCTCGCGCGGTCGAAGCCGGATGGCTATACGATCGGCATGGGCACGGTAAGTTCAAACGCCATCAACCAGACGCTTTACAAGACCTTGCCCTACGACAAGGAGAAGGGTTTTGCGCCGATCTCGCTCATCGCGACCTTGCCGAACGTTCTGGTGGTCAATCCGGACAAGATCAAGGCGACCTCCGTCGAGGAGCTTATCGAGCTTCTCAAGAAGGAGCCAGGCAAGCACACCTATGCTTCGTCGGGCGTCGGCACGTCGATACATCTAGCCGGCGAGCTTTTGGCCACCAAGGCAGGCATCAAGATGACCCACATTCCCTACAAGGGAAGCAGCCAGGCCATTCTCGATGTGGTAGCGGGCCATGTTGACATGATGTTCGACAATATTCCGACGGCAGCACAGCAGGTGAAGGCCGGCAAGGTACGCGCACTCGCGGTGACCAGTCTCGATAAAGCGGCTCTTCTGCCGGAAGTGCCGACAATGGCGAGCATCATTCCCGGGTTCGAAGCAACGTCGTGGCACGGCATCTTTGCGCCTCCCGGCACGCCGCCGGAAATCGTCGAGAAGCTCAGCAAAGAGGTTCAGGCTATTCTTGCGGAGCCGGCCATGAAGGCGAAACTGGAAGGTATGGGTGCGACCCCGGTCGGCAACACGTCGACCGAGTTCAAGGCCTTCATCGCCACGGAAACGGCAAAGTGGGCCGAGGTGATCAAGGCCGCCAACGTTCCGCCTCAATGAGTACGCGCCGGTCGGAGCTGATGCCCGACCGGCTCATCTTTCCACGCGAGTGTCATGCCATGTTGAAGATAAGAAATGGCCGCGACTTCGTCGGCGGCGTGACGATGATCTTTGCGGGTCTGCTATTTATCTGGTTCGGTCGCAACCTGGAGGTCGGAAACTCTTTCCAGATGGGGCCGGGCTATTTTCCCACGGCACTGAGCCTTGTTCTGATGGCGATCGGCACGCTCATCATCCTTCAGTCCCTGGTGGTCGAGGCTGAGAGAGTGGAGCCCCAGAGGCCGAATTGGAAGGCTTATTTTCTGGTCATCCTCGCGCCAGTGGGATTCGGTGTGCTGCTCTCCGGACTGGGGCTGGCGCCGACAATCTTTCTCCTGATCGTCGGCGTCGCGACTGCTAGCCGATACGCCAACTGGCGCCATTCCATCCTCCTCGGCCTGTTCCTGGCGGTCTGCTCGGTCTTGCTGTTCACGCGGCTTTTGTCGCTCCCCATCAGCGCGTTCGGACCGTGGGTCCCTTTTCTCGGCGACCTTTCATAACCCTCCCAGCGAGGCCGACGAAACCGGATTGGATTGCTTATGGATATCTTCTCGAACCTCTGGCTCGGCGCCTCGACCGCATTCTTGCCGATGAACCTGCTCTACGGCTTCGTCGGGTGCCTGCTCGGGACAGCGATCGGCGTGTTGCCGGGGCTCGGGCCAACGGCGACGATTGCCATGCTCCTGCCGATCACGTTCGGACTGCCGCCGGAATCAGCGCTCATCATGCTTGCGGGCATCTTCTACGGTGCGCAATACGGCGGTTCGACAACGGCCATTCTCATCAATCTTCCGGGCGAGAGCTCGTCCGTCGTGACCGCGATAGACGGCTATCAGATGGCGCGAAACGGGCGTGCCGGCGCTGCGCTGGCAACGGCTGCACTTGGCTCCTTCTTCGCCGGAACGGTGGCGACAATCCTGCTCGCGATGGCAGCTCCCCCTCTGGCTGCGGTTGCACTGAATTTCGGGCCTGCCGAGTATTTTTCGCTGATGGTCCTGGGGCTGGTTGCCTCTGTAGCGCTCGCCAGCGGGTCGTTGCTCAAGGCGATGGCTATGATCGTTTTTGGGCTGATGCTTGGCACCGTCGGCACCGATGTCGAGAGCGGTACCCCACGTTATGTCTTCGACATCCCCGAGCTTTATGACGGGCTCAACTTCGTCGCGGTCAGCATGGGCATATTCGGGATCTGCGAGATCCTTCGCAATCTCGAAAGCGAGCAGGAACGTTCGGTTGGCGTCAAGCGCGTGACCGGCCTGATGCTGACGATGAGCGATTTTAAGCGCATTATCGCTCCGGTTCTGCGCGGCACGGCGCTCGGATCCTTTCTTGGTGTTCTGCCCGGAGGCGGCGCGATGCTCGCATCCTTCGCGTCCTATGCGATGGAAAAGCGAATATCCCCGAACCGGGCCGAGTTCGGCAAGGGGGCGATCGAGGGTGTTGCGGCACCCGAATCCGCCAACAATGCTGGGGCGCAGACTTCGTTCATTCCGATGCTGACGCTCGGAATTCCCGGCAACCCAGTCATGGCCCTGATGGTAGGGGCCATGATCCTGCAGGGCATCACGCCCGGCCCTAACGTTATCTCGGACGAGCCGGCATTGTTCTGGGGCATGATCGTTTCGATGTGGTCGGGCAATCTCATGCTTGTCATCCTCAACCTGCCGCTTATCGGGCTATGGGTACGGATGCTGACGGTGCCTTACCATCTGCTGTTTCCCGCGATTATCGGCTTCTGCTGCATCGGCGCCTACAGCATCAATAACAGCGTCTTCGACGTGTTCGTCATGGCAGGTTTCAGCGTCATTGGATTTGCGCTCAGCAAGATGCGATTCGAGCCGGCGCCGCTGCTCCTCGGCTTCATTCTGGGGCCGATGCTGGAGGAGAACCTGCGGCGTGCCATGCTCATCAGCCAAGGAGATCCGTCGATCTTCTTGCGCAGCCCGCTCAGCCTTTCGCTGTTGATCTTCGCCGTCGTTGTCCTTGCGCTGGTGCTGTCGCCGAGCATCAGCCGTAAACGGGAAGAGGCTTTCACGGAATAGCGCCGAGCGTGATCAGGAAAGTTGCCGATCGGCACAAGGAAGCCGTTATGGCGGTCAGGGAGACTTCCGGATGATGTCCAGCGGTCGCACCGACATCTGCCGTATCCAATTGCAAATGGATGTGCGCGAGAAGCCTGGCACCACCGAGGCAGAGATTTAGCGCACTGCTCCAGCAGGTCGAGGCACATCGTCAGCCACCGCGAAAAGGCAATGCTTTCCCGGTCGATTTATCGAGGCTGCCGGAGCGAAAATACTATCGTCGCGATGACGATTGAATGCTTCGAAAGGACGATGTCAGCAATTCAGCAAGATCATTTTCCTATCTCGTCGCTCCGGTGAGCGGTTCTGCTCCCATCAAGAGCAGGAACGAACCTGCTAGGCCGGCCTAACGAACCGAGCGCGCAATGACAGAGCCCGGTCATTTCGGCTTCAGTGAGCGATGGCCCGGATCATGCCCTCCCTCAGCAAGTTCGGCTACTCAATCACTCAGATGCAGCTTCCGAAACCAGAAACCGCCGAAAGGATAAGAACATCGTCAGCACCGCAACGATGCTTGGCGCTTGACAACGGGAATTGGCGTGGATAAACGTTTAACACGAGAGTAAAACGTTTAACTGAGGTTCGCCCACCTTAATGCCCAAGGCTACGATCAAAAATGTTGCCGAACGCGCGGGAGTGTCCATTGCGACGGTCTCCAACGTGTTTACAGGCCGCAAACTGGTCACGCCGGAACTGACCCTGAAGGTCATCGAAGCGGCGAAAGCCTTGTCTTATCAGGTGGACCGTGCTGCATCCCAGCTGAAATCGGGCAGGACGCAAGTCATCGGAATGCTCATACCCAACTTCAACGATACATTCTTTACGTCCCTCGTCTCGCGCATCGAGCAGCTTGCCGCTCAGGCGGCCTATCAGGTGATCGTGGTTTCATCCCAGGATGACCCGGGCATCGAAGCGGCGCGGCTTGATGCGCTGATGGGATGGAGGCCTTCGGGGATCATCGCGGTTCCTGCGACCAATGCGGTGCCTGAACTTCTTCGCCGCGAGGCCGAGAGCATGCCAATCATCCTCGTCGACCGCGTGGGGCAGGACGGCCTGGCAATCGATACCGTTACTGTCGACAATCATGCCGCCGGATGGGCCGCTGCCGAACATCTGGCCAGCTGCGGCCATCGGTCGATTGCGATTGCCGCTTCGATCACCGAGTTTCGTCCCATTCGCGATCGTATCCGCGGAGTGGCCGACAGTTGCGCAGCGCATGGCCTGGACGAACCTCGGGTGATCGAGGTCGGCATCAATCATGAATCGGGTGCCGAGATCCTGTGCCGGTGGCTCGATGCCAATCCGCACCCGACCGCCATCATCGCCACGACGAACGTGACAACCTTGGCGGCCTTGTCGGCGCTGGCGCGGCGGCGCCTGGAAATACCCGATGCGATCTCTCTCATCGGCTTCGACGATTACACCTGGATGACGGCGCGCAAGGTGCCGCTCACCGCGGTGCGTCAGCCGCTAGAAGCGATCGCCGACCGGTCCTGGGAACGGTTGATAAGCAGAATTCAGGGAGCAGCGGTGGAGCCGGAGAACGTCGTTCTGGCCGCCACGCTGCAATTGCGGGATTCGGTCGCCCGATTGGGCTGACCGGCCAAGACCAGAGCCGCGCGTCGGGAGCGTGCGGCGGGAGGAATGAATGAGAAGTTCTACGCTGTGGCGCGCCATGCCGTTGCTGGCTCCAGTCCAATTGCTGCTGCTCGGCGTGATCGTCATCCCGTCGATCTACGTGATCTGGCTGAGCTTTCAGTCGTCGACCTTCGGGCAGAGCGCCACCTTCGTCGGCTGGGACAACTATGTCCGTGTCTTGACCGATCCCGGATTCCACAGCGCTCTCTGGAACACGGTCATCATTGTCGTCGTGGCTGTCCACCTCGAACTGGTCGTCGCACTCGGCATGGCCTTGCTGTTCAATTCCGGGCTCTGGTTTCGCCGCCTGCTGCTGGTGGCTGTGCTTGCGCCCTACGCGGTGTCCGAAGTGGTGGGCGTTGCCATGTGGCGCTTTCTGTTCGATCCCGATGTCGGACCGTTGACCACCTTTCTCCAGGCGCTCGGCATACCGCCACTGGAATGGTCGTACGAACCGTTGCACGCCATGATCATGATCGCCGTCCTGACCATCTGGATGCATCTGCCTTTCACCTTCATCATTCTCTATGCGGCTCGGCTGGCCCTACCGTCCGACCTCTACGAGGCGGCCCGCATCGATGGGGCGACCCGTCTTCAGTGCTTTTGGCGGGTGACAGTTCCGCTGATGGCTCCGGCGATCCTGGTGGCGCTGCTCTTCCGCTACATCTTCGCGTTCCGCCTGTTTTCCGAAGTCTGGCTGCTGACCGGCGGCGGACCTGCGCGGACGACCGAGGTGGTCGCGGTCTATCTCTATCAGGAAGCCTTCAGCTTCAACGCCTTCGGTCCGGCTTCCGCGACGGCCTGGATCATGGTGATCGTCTCGCTGCTGCTGGCTTCCGGATATATCTTCCTTCTTCGTCGGCAGGTGCGTCATGCTTGAGCGTGTTCTCATCAAATCGTGCAAGACGCTGGCGGTCATTCTTATGCTCGTCTGGTCGCTGTTCCCGATCGTTTTCATCATGACGTCGTCGTTCAAGCCCGGCCGCGAAATCTTCGCCGCTCCTCCGCAATGGCTCTTCCAGCCGACGTTCGAGCATTATGTGAAGCTTTGGGATCGATGGGGCGCGTTCTTCGTCGGGCTCCTGAACTCGACCATCGTCACCATCGGCGCGGCGACGCTGGCCGTCATCGCCTCGACCTGTGCAGGTTATGTCTATTCGCGGCATTCCAACCGGTTTCTCGACGCGTCGCTCGTCGGCCTCATTGCCGTGCGCCTCATTCCGCCGATCGTCGTGACCCTGCCGCTCTTCCCGATCATCAACAATCTTGGGCTGGCCGACACCCATTTCGTCCTGTCCGTCCTCTATGCAACGTTCTTCGTGTCGCTCGGCACCGTGTTGATGCGCACCTTCATCGACCAGATCCCGCGCGAGCTGGACGAGGCCGCCGCCATAGATGGCGGCACGACGCTGATCATTCTCAAGCGTGTCATCGTGCCGCTGGCCGCTCCCGGGATCATCGCGGTGGCCGTGTTCGTCGTCGTGTTCGCCTGGAACGAATTTCTCTTCGCCTTCATCTTCACCAGTACCAAAGCCAAGACCGCGCCGCTGGTGATCTCGGAGATGATCGGCTCCATCGAAGGCGTCGATTGGGGCGTATTGTTTGCCGCATCCACCATACAGCTCCTGCCGGTCCTGCTCTTCGTCATGGTCATGAACCGCTACCTCGTAGCGGGACTGACGGCGGGGGCGACCAAGGGATGAATAGAAACCCTTCGGGGAGGAGCCCGGAGGAAATGAAACCGCAATATCAAGGGAGGAATACATGTCCAAATTCAACGCATCACGGCTGAGCCGCCGTCAATTTCTCGGAACTGCAGCCGGCGGCATGGCGCTTGCGGCGGCGGGACCGGTTCTCGCGCAATCCAAGACGACCCTGCAGGTCTTGAGCCACAAGGTCCACCAGACCTCGCTCGGCGAAGGCGAGAAGGATCTGCTGGCCGCCTGGAAGAAGGAAAACAACATCGACGTCGCATTCACGACGCTCGATTCCAATCCGCTCATGGACCGGCTATTTCGCGAAGCAAGCCTCGCGCAGACCGATTTTTCCGTCGGCTTCATGGTCGATAACCGCCCGACGAAGCAGAACGCGACGCTTTTTGAATCCCTGCGCGAGTGGCAGGCGAAGGATCCGATCGAGGCGTTCGATGACATCGCGCCGGGGTTGGTGAAAGGCATGACGGTCGATGGCAAGCTGATCGGCATTCCGGTCCGTACCGCGACACAGGGCCTGTTTTACAACGAGGAACTGCTGGCTGATGCCGGAATCAAGACGCCTCCGACGACGCTTGAAGAACTCGTCGAGCAGACCCTCATCATTTCGAAAGCCGGCAAGGCGACCGGTATGATCCTTGCTTCCGACCTGGCGGTCTTCCCCGTCATGTTCGCGCGCGCCTTCGGCGGTGACTTCATCAGTCAGGACCTCAAACTGTTGCCCGATCCAACAGCGATGGAGCAGGCTCTGACGGTTCTGGCCGGGATGTTCGAAAAGGGAGCACTGCCGCGCAGCTATGCGACCAACAAGAATGAGGAATTGCTGACCTGGATGCAGCAGGGACGTGCGGCGTTCAGCGTACTGCCGTTCGCACGATCTGCACAGCTCAACAGCGCCGAAACCTCGAAATACCCTGGCAAGATCAAGGCGATCGCGTTTCCCATCGCACAGGCCCTCAAGGGCAAGCAGGAAATTGCAAGCGTCGTCGAGGCATGGGCCATGACGATCCCGGCCAATGCCAGGGACAAGGCGGCTGCCTGGAAGTTCATCAAGGAGGTTTCCTCCAAGAAGAATACGCTTGGCATGGCTGTGAATGGCAACGGCCCGGCGCGAGTTTCGACCTTCCTTGAACCGGAACTTACCGCCAAGAGCTCGGTCGCATCTGTCGAGGCCAAGGTTCTGGCGAATGCGCGTGGCGCCTTCCCGCCCTTTGCCGAGGCCGCCCGTGCCCAGCAGCTTTTCGTCGAGGAAGTGCAGCTTGCCGTACTCGGACGCAAGACCCCAAAGGATGCCGTCGCTGCCATCCTCACTCGCGTCCAGCCCTTGCTGCCCGCCTGATCAACATCATGGGGCGGCGATCCATCTTAATGGCCGCCCCATCCATCACCGCCTTGTCCCTTTACCCTTCAGGACTACGACCATGAATATTCCGCTGAGCTTTACCGAACCCGCCCGAGAGATACCGGTTAGCGCCGATTACGACGTCCTTGTCGTCGGCGGCGGTCCCGCCGGTCTCACCGCCGCCCTTGCTGCGGCTGAAGATGGGCTGCGGGTCGGACTTCTCGAAAGCCGCAGCTTTGTTGGCGGCAACATGACGATCGGCCTGCCGGTCCTTGGTTTCCTCGGTCAGAAAGGCAATCAGGTCATCTATGGTCTGCCCCAGAAATTCATCGAACGTCTCAAGGAGCGCAATGCTGCCTCCGAGCACCGCCCGTGCCCGCTGCACATGGGCATCACCCTCGTCGAGCCGGAAGCGGTCAAGACGGTCGGCCTTGAGATGCTGACCGAGGCTGGTGTCGATGTGGTCTTCTACACGTTCGTCGCGGGCGTGATCATGAGCGATGACGGCTCGACCATCCGCGGTGTCGTCACAGAAAGCAAGAGCGGTCGCAGCGTCGTCGTCGGCAAGATCGTGATCGACTGCACCGGCGATGCCGATGTCGCCTACCGGGCGGGCGTCGCGACCGAGAAGGGCGACGAGCATGGCGGTATGCAGCCGCCGACGCTGATGTTCTGCCTTTCGAACGTCGACACCGAAAAATTGAGGATGTCCATCGCCGTCGAAAAACGCACCTATCTTACCGACTTCATTCCGGCCGAATATTTCGGTCAGAATCAACAGTTCATCGTCGTCGGCCTGCGGGAACTGATTGCCAAGGCGCGCACCGAGCGCAATCTCGACATCCCTAACGAGCGCACCATCATCATCACCGGACTTAAGAAGGGCGAGGCCTGGATCAACATGACCCGCGTGACCGGGACCGACGGAACCGACGCGCGTTCGCTGACGCATGGAGAAATCGTCGCACGGCATCAGATCGACGACATCGTCGAATATCTCATCAATTATGTCCCGGGCTTCGAGGAGGCCCATTTTACCAAGACCGCGCCGTTCCTCGGCATCCGCGAAACACGCCGCATCGTGGGGCGTTACACGATGAACGAACAGGATGTGCTCGGCTGCCGGCACTTCGAGGACGCCATCGCCGTGGCATCCTACCCTATCGACATTCATCGCCCCGGCGACGAGGGCTGCACGCTGATCTGGTGCGGTGATTGCTATGATATCCCCTATCGATCCCTCCTGCCGAAGAGCATCGAGAATCTGATCGTCGCCGGGCGTTCCATCTCGGCGACCCATGAAGCCATGGGCGCGATCCGCGTGATGGCAACCTGCATGGCGATGGGCGAGGCTGCCGGCCGTGCGGCGGGAATCGCGATTTCACAAGGCGTTCGGCCGTCGGATGTTGATATTCATGCGCTACGCCGAAAGCTGCTCGAAAAGGGCGCCTATCTGCGCGGCCTCGAAGGCGAGCGGCTGACTGCGGAAAACGAAACGGTGTGCATTCCCGCCGCCTGACAATCCATTCCCCACACATCCCCTCCGGCACGGAGGGGATCGCACAACCTTCGGAGCGCGGCAACGCGACAGGGAGATAGGCCTATGGCTCGCTTGAAATTGAGCGGGGTAAAGAAGAGCTTTGGTAGCCTGGAGGTCATCAAGGGCGTCGATCTCGATATCAAGGACGGCGAGTTCGTTGTCTTCGTCGGCCCCTCGGGGTGCGGCAAGTCCACGCTTCTGCGGATGATCGCCGGCCTCGAGGATATTTCCGGCGGAACGCTGGAGATCGACGGAACCGTCAGCAACAAGGTGGAGGCGCGCGACCGCGGCATTGCCATGGTCTTCCAGTCCTATGCACTCTATCCGCATCTGACCGTGGCCGAAAACATGGGGTTCAGCCTTTCGCTGCGAAAGACACCTAAGGCGGAGACGAAGGAACGCGTTCTGAAAGCCTCCCAGATTCTCAAGCTGGATCATTTGCTGGATCGGAAACCCAGCCAGCTTTCGGGCGGGCAGCGGCAGCGCGTTGCAATCGGCCGCGCCATTGTGCGTGAACCTTCGATCTTTCTCTTCGACGAGCCGCTGTCCAACCTGGACGCGGCCTTGCGAATGGAGACCCGCACGGAAATCGCCAAGCTGCACCGCCAGCTCGCGGCGACCATGATCTATGTGACGCATGATCAGGTGGAGGCGATGACGCTTGCCGACAAGATCGTGGTTCTGAATGGCGGCGTCGTGCAGCAGGTCGGCGCCCCGATGGAGCTTTATCAGAATCCCTGCAACGCCTTCGTTGCCGGCTTCATAGGCTCACCGAAGATGAACCTGCTGACAGTCGATGTGACATCCATCGAGCAAGGCGGGGCACGGATCGAGTTCCCCGGTCTTGAAACGTTTCCGGTTCCGGCCGGTCGCGTGCAGAACCCCGGCAAGGCGCTGCTTGGTATCCGGCCGCAGGCTTTTTCGCTGACGGGTGGCTCAAGGAAGCTGAGCGGTCGGGTCGTTCTGGTCGAGCGCATGGGGCCTGAAACGGTCGTGAATTTACGTCTCGCCAACGACGCGCAGGTGCTGGCCGTCCTGTCAGGAGATGTCGAGTTGCCGCTGGATTCGGACGTCAGCATCTCCTTCTCGGAGACCGACGCGAAGCTTTTCCCCATCAGTGATCTGCACTGAAGAACAGGAACAGGACAGAAAATGGTTCAGAACCTTGCCGGCAAAACTGCCGCAATCACTGGCGCGGGCTCGGGTATCGGCTTCGAATGCGCCAGGCATCTCGTAGCCCATGGCGTCAAAACCTTTCTGATTGACCGCAACGTTGCGGCCCTGCGCGAGCGGGCCGATGAACTTGGCGAGTTGGCAGTCCCGATCGAGATCGACCTTCTGCTCGGCGAAAGTCAGTCGCAGATGTTGCCGCGCATCCTGCAGCACACCGACCGGCTGGACATTTTCCACGCCAATGCGGGCGCCTATGTCGGCGGGCCTATTGCCGATGGCGATCCGGATGTCTGGGACCGGGTGCTCAATCTGAACATCAATGCGGCCTTCCGCTCCATCCATGCGGTGATCGGCCACATGATCGCCAATGGCTCCGGCGATATCATCGTCACGTCCTCGGTTGCCGGCGTCGTTCCCGTCGTCTGGGAACCCATCTACACGGCCTCTAAACATGCGGTTCAGGCATTCGTGCACAGCGTCCGGCGGCAGGTCGCTCCCCACGGGGTGCGGGTAGGGGCCGTCTTGCCGGGGCCTGTGGTGACGCCGTTGATCGATGACTGGCCGAAGGCCAAGCTCGATGATGCGCTTGCCAATGGCAGCCTGATGGAGGCCAGCGAAGTGGCGGAGGCGGTCGTCTTCATGCTGACCCGCAACCCCAAGGTGACCATTCGCGATCTGGTCATCCTGCCAGCCGCCCTCGACCTTTAGAGCGACGTCCATGACCACATATTTCGTTGGCATCGACGTAGGAACAGGGTCGGCCCGCGCCGGCCTCTTCGACGGCTCCGGCCGCCTCGTCGCCACCGCCAGCAGGCCGATACGGATTTGGCGCCCCCGTGCCAGCCATGTCGAACAATCGAGCGACGATATATGGGAAGCCGTATGCGACGCGGTTCAGGACGTCATGCGGCAGTCCGCCATCCCACCCGCCGCCGTTGCCGGCATCGGGTTCGATGCGACGTGCTCGCTGGTTCTCATCGATGAGGCGCGCAAGCCGGTCGCCGTCAATGCTGATGGCATCGACGAGCGCAACATTATCGTCTGGATGGATCAGCGGGCGACGGCCGAGGCCGCCTACATCAACGACAAGGGCGCCAGCGTCCTCGACTACGTTGGTGGCCGCATTTCTCCGGAGATGGAAACGCCGAAGATCCTGTGGCTCTCGCGCAATCTGCCAGACAGTCTGCACCGCGCCCGCCATCTCTTCGACCTGGCGGACTTCCTCACGTGGCAGGCAACCGGCAGCCTTGAACGGTCGACCTGCACCCTGACCTGCAAGTGGACCTATCTGGCTCACGAAGCCTCCTGGGATCCTGATTATTTTGAGCAGATTGGGCTGAGTGGGCTGATGGACGCCGGCTTCGCGCGGATCGGGGTCGATGTGATCGAGCCCGGCACGTGTCTTTCGCACGGGTTGACCGTCGATGCGGCGGCACAGATGGGGCTGGTATCCGGAATACCGGTTGCGGCCGGCATGATCGATGCACATGCCGGCGCCGTCGGCACCCTTGGCGCCGCGGGTCTCCCCGGAGAGCTGGAGCAACGGCTGGCCTATGTCTTCGGCACATCGGCCTGCACGTTGAACGTCACGCGCGCCCCCGTCTTCGTCCCCGGCATATGGGGGCCGTATTTCTCGGCGCTTCTGCCAGGCATGTGGCTCAATGAGGGTGGCCAGTCGGCAGCCGGGGCGGCCATCGACCACCTGGTCCAGCTTCATCCCTACGCCTCGGAGGCGGTTCGCCTCGCGCAACATGAGGGAATCGGTCTGGTGCAATGGCTGGAACGTCGAGCGCAGGGGCTCTTATCCAACGTTTCGATCACCGACATCGTAAAGGGGCTGCATATCGTGCCCGAATTCCTCGGCAATCGTGCACCTCTTGCAGACCCGCAGGCTCGGGCCGTCATCGCCGGCCTCGGCCTTGATGCGGACGAGCTCAGCCTCGTGCGCCTCTATCTTGCCGGTCTGGCGTCCATTGGTTACGGCCTCAGGCAGATCCTCGATGCGCTCCGTGCCAAGGGCATCGCCATTACCACGGTCGTGGTCAGTGGAGGGGCGGCACGAAGCCGGTTGGTCCGGCAGATGCTCGCCGATGCTGCCGGCATCGCCATCGCCACCGTCGATACGGATGAGCCGGTCCTGCTTGGCGCAGCCATGCTGGGTGCGGTTGCGGCGGGACACGTGCCCAGCCTGGAGTCAGCCATGTGCAGAATGTCCAATCTGGGTGAGAGTATCGGCCCCGATCTGTCGGCGCAGGACATTCATACGCAGCGCTACAGGACGTTCCTCGCCCTGCAGGAAGCCTACCGCAGCATGCGCGACCACTGATGCACATTGGCCCTTGACGCGATTTAGCGCTGAATGCCGACGGACAATCGGATTGCTAGATGCGAGCGCACGGTCGGCTCGCTGATGCCGAGCAGGTCAGCCGCCTCTTTCCCGCCCAATCCCTGGGCAAGTGCCGTGCGGCGGGACCGTCGGATGCAATTGCCGCAAGACCAGACAATCGCAAACGAACATGCGAAGCTCTTCCCAGAGCATTCGTTCGCTTACGTCCTCGATCCTATCGAGCCGCGGGTGAAAACGAAGGGCCGCGCGAAGTGTCCTGACCGGACGCCAACGAAGATATGGATTGTAGCCCACAGGGTCGTGGGGTTTCAACCCTATCCAGAGCTTCTTTCCAGCGGGTTTCTAAGCCTTACGCCCCTGTCTCCCCCGCTGGATTTCCTGGCTACCCTAGAACCGATGACAGAAATTCGCGCGTCCGCTCCATTCGCGGCGCGCCGAATATCTCTTCGGGTGCACCCTGTTCGCAGATGCGTCCCTTATCGAAAAAGCAGACGCGATCTGACACCTCTCGGGCAAAGCGCATCTCATGGGTGACCATCAGCATGGTGAGATCATGTTCATGCGCGAGTGCGCGGATGACCGAAAGCACTTCGCCCACCAGTTGCGGATCAAGCGCGGATGTCGGCTCATCGAAAAGCAGAACCCGTGGGCGCATCGCAAGCGCACGGGCAATCGCCACACGCTGCTGCTGCCCGCCGGAAAGTTGGACCGGATAGTGGTCCTTCTTGTCCGCGAGCCCCACCATCTGCAGCAGGTCCAGCGCACGCCCTTCGGCTTCCGCGCGCGCCATTCCCAATACCCGCACCGGCGCTTCGACAACGTTGCGAAGCACCGTCATATGCGGAAAGAGATTGAAACTCTGGAAGACCATGCCGACATGATTGCGGATCTGGCGCAGGTGTTTTTCCGAGGCCTGGAACCGGCCCTTGCCGCCCTGCTCGTGGTAGGACGTACCAGCAAGCGTCAGCTTGCCTTCCTGGAACGGTTCGAGTGTCATAAGAATGCGCAGGACCGTCGACTTGCCGGAGCCTGACGGTCCGATAAGCGTGACTTTCTCGCCCTTCGCGACGCAGAAATTGAAGTGGTCAAGCACCGTCAGGATCCCGAAGCGCTTGGTGACATCGGAAAACTCGACGATGGGCGGCGGATCGATATTGTTGGTCATCGCAAGGGTATTCCTGCCTTTGGAAGAGCTTTATGCAAGCGGTGGAGGCCTGCTGAGCAGATTAGCGTCAGCAGAAGGAAGATCAGGCCGACAAGCGTCAGCGGCACGAGATATTCGAAGGTGCGTTCGCCGATCATGTTGGCAAGCCCCATCATCTCAAGAACGGTGACCACCGAGAGAACCGGGGTTTCCTTGATCATGGCCACGAGATAGTTGCCCATGGCAGGGACTATTCGCGGAACGGCCTGGGGCAGGATGATATCGCGATAGGCCTGCATGCGCGTCATATTGAGCGCGGTTGCCGCTTCCCATTGCCCGTGATGCACCGCTTCGATGCCGCCGCGATAGACCTCCGAAGTGTAGGCCGCATATTGCAGACCAAGCGCCAGCGCACCGGTCAGAAAGGCGGGGAGCACGATACCGAAATCGGGCAGCACGTAGTAGAGGAAGAACAGCTGCACCAAAAGCGGCGTGTCGCGCAGGAACTCAACGATAACGGCGGTCGTCCAGGAGATCACCTTGACGCGGCTTCGGCGCAAGAGGGCGAATACCAGGCCGAGCACCAGTGCAATCGCGAACCCAGCGGCTGCCGCCTTCAACGTGACGGTCAAACCAATCAGAATGATTGGCAGGATCGAGGTCGTGTAGGTAACCCAGGTTGTCGTGTCCCATTCGTAACCGTACATCATGGCGGTAAGATCCTCACGAATGAGCCGAGCGAGGGAAGACATCGCCGCGCCGGACGAAATGCTCGATCACGCGCACGGCTGCCATCAGGACGAGCGACATGGCGAAGTAGCATACGAGCGTGATCGAATAGATGCTTGCGCTGTCCAGCGTGATGTTGCGGATGGATTGGGCCGCGAAGGTGAGATCGGCGATCGAGATCAACGACACCAGCGAGGACAGCTTCAGCGTTTCGATGGCGAGGTTTCCGAAGGCCGGCATCATTTCGACGATGGCTTGTGGCAGCGAAATGCGAAAGAGGGTCTGGGCACGGTTGAAATTCAACGCCCGGGCGGCCTCCAGCTGCTGCACGGAGACCGATGCGAGCGCCCCTCGAACGATTTCGGCCCCATAGCCGCCGACATGGGCGGCCAATACCAGAATGCCGGTGGTGATCGGATCGAAGCTGAGACCGACCAGTGGCAGCGCGTAATAGAACCAGAACAGCTGAACGAACAGCGAGGTCCCACGAAACACCTCCGTGTAACAGAGCGCGACGGCCGACAAAATCGGTCCTCCCTCGACGCGCAGGATGCCGAAAACGAAGGCAAGCGCCGCGCCGCAGACGATCGCTGCCAAAGTGATCGTCATCGTCACGGTAGCGCCTTGCCAAAGCATCGGCAGGTAGGCTGTCCAGCTCATCAGGCAATATCTCCGAATGAAAGCGGGTAGCGCCCGGTCCGGGACCGGGCGCTTTTTTGTTACTTCCCGGAGCAGAGATCAGCGACTTTCTTCTCCGCTGCTGCTGCAATGCTCTGTTCCGACAGGCCATACTTCATCAGGGTCTTCTTGTAGCCATCCGTCTTTCGGAACGCGATGAGCGCAGTGTTGAACGCGTCGCGCAATTCCTTGTCTTCCGGACGGAAGGCAAAGCCGCCATAGTTGCGGACGGGTGCGCCCTTGACGATCGGGTCCTTGAACGGCGCAACCTGCTCGACATTGGCCTGTCCCTTGGCGAGTTCGGAAACGGTCAACTCGGTCGCCGCATAGGCATCGACCCGGCTCTGCACGGTCGGGATCGCATCGGCATTCGCCGGAATGAAGACGATCTGCTCGTCCTTGACGCCGACGGCACGCAGGAAGTCGACATTGTTTGCACCGGAAACCACGGCAACTTTCAAGGACGGGTCTTTTGCAATGTCGCCATAGGTCGTCAGGCGCTTCGGATTGCCCTTCTTGACCAACAGTCCCTCACCGTAGGACGAGTTGGGCTCGGTAAAGGCGACCTGCTTGCAGCGCTCGGGGGATATGTTCTGCTCTGCGGCGGCAAAATCGAAGCGACGAGCCTTGAGACCTGGAATGAGCGTGCCGAAGGGCGTTACGGTCCAATTGACCTCCTCAATGCCCATGGACTTTAGAACGGCATTGGCGACGTCGGGACCGATACCGGCAGAGGTGCCGTCCGGCTGCATATACGAGTAGGGTACCTCGTTGGCCGTCGCGGCACGGATAAATCCCTGTTTCTTGGCTTCTTCGACGGTCAGTGCGATGGCCGACGTGACGCCGATGCAAAGCGCAAGTGCAGAAAGGCAAATGGTTTTCGAGATGCGCATTCGAATTCTCCTCTGGTTAAGGTTCTTCTGGTCCGTTTTCGGATCTCAGATGGTTGCATTTATTTGATCTTCTCCGTGATCGTCGCGATCACGGAAAGGCAGTCGCCGGCCTTGATGAGGCCGGGCACGTGGCGAGCCGCCAGAACGCCATCCATGGCAGCGCGGCAGTGGATCGGCGCAACACCGGTCTTTCCGACCGGGTAGATGCTGGCGATGATATCGCCGGTAATGATCGGATCGCCGAGATCGTGCGCGAACGCGACCAGTCCGTCATCTTCAGCGAATGTGAAGCAATCGCTTGACGGCATATCGAGCCAGCGGGTCGGCTGGGTACATGGCGCGCCCTCCAGGATTCCGACGTGACGCAAGAGGTTAAGACTGCCTTTTCGCGCGATCTCGATCGTTCTTGCGCTGGCGGTGCCCGCACCGCCGAGCTCGGTGGTCACGAAGACCTTGCCCAGTTCCTCGACCGTCGTATCCAGCATGCCGACCGCATCGATCTCCAGCATCTTCATCGAGTAGGGTGCAGCGAAAGCCGCAACGGCATCAAAACAACGCGCCTCCTGATCCTTGTCGGGCAGCTCGTGTGCTGCCGCATAGGGAAGAAAGTCGAGCGTCTTGCCGCCCGAATGGAAGTCGAGCACGATGTCGGCGAGCGGTACCAGATTGCGGGTGACATAGTCCGCGATCTTTTCCGTCACCGTTCCATCCGGGCGACCCGGAAAGCTACGGTTCAGATTTCCGCGATCGATCGGCGACGTGCGGGTTCCGGCGCGAAACGCGGGATAATTGAGCGCCGGGACGATGATGACGCGCCCACTCACCTGCGAGGGATCCAGCGTCTGTGCCAGTTCGAAGAGAGCCGCCGGACCCTCATACTCGTCGCCATGATTGGCGCCGGTGAGGAGGGCGGTCGGGCCTTCGCCGTTGGAGATGACGCAGACCGGGATCATCACCGAACCCCAGGCGCTGTCGTCACGGCTGTAGGGCAATTGCAGATGCCCGTGCTGCACGCCCTTCCCGTCGAAATCGACGGTCGGCGTTATCGGCGAGGGGCGGGGCGCGCTCGTCAGCATGGCCTCAGCCTTTCACGAACAGCTGGCGCGGCACATTCGACAAGCATTCGACGCCCGTTTCAGTAATCGCGATGCTTTCGGTGATTTCCAGCCCCATGTCTTCGAGCCAGAGACCGGTCATAAAATGGAATGTCATGCCCGGTTTCAACTCCGTGCGGTCGCCTGGGCGCAGGCTCATGGTGCGTTCGCCCCAGTCCGGCGGATAGGACAGGCCGATCGGATAGCCAGTCCGGTTGTCCTTGATGATCCCGTATTTTTTCAGCACGGCGAAGAAGGCGTTGGCGATGTCCTCGCAAGTATTGCCGGGCCTTGCTGCGGCAAGGCCTGCCTCCATGCCTTCGAGCGTCGCCTTCTCCGCGTCGAGAAAGGCCTGCGTCGGCTTGCCCAGGAATACGGTCCGCGACAGTGGGCAATGATAACGCTTATAGGCGCCGGCGATTTCGAAGAACGTCCCTTCGCCCGAACGCATCGGCTTGTCATCCCAGGTCAGGTGCGGCGCGGAAGCGTCTGCGCCCGACGGCAGGAGCGGCACGATCGCCGGATAATCGCCGCCGAATTCCGGCGTACCACGAATGCCGGCATCATAGATCTCGGCGACGAGATCGCATTTGCGCATGCCGGGTTCGACAACCTCGACAATGCGCTTGTGCATCAGTTCGACGATCGTGCCAGCCTTGCGCATATAGTCGAGTTCGGTCGTGCTCTTGACCGCGCGCTGCCAGTTGACGAGGCCAGCCGCATCCTTGAAACGGGCGTTTGGGAGATGCTTTTGCAGAGAGGCGAAGGCTGCTGCCGAGAAATAATAATTGTCCATCTCGACGCCTATCGCGAGGCTGGACCATGCGCGCTCCCCGATGATCTGCGCCAGAAGATCCATCGGGTGGCGTTCGCTCGACTGGACGTAGTGATCCGGGTAGCCGATGATATTGTCATGGTCCAGGTAAGCGGTGCGCGTGGCCCCGTTGGAATCCTGCTTGCGGCCGTACCAGATCGGCTCGCCGCTCGGCGGCACCAGCACGCATTGATGCACATAGAAGGACCAGCCGTCATAGCCGGTAAGCCAGTGCATGTTGGATGGATCGGTGACGATCAGGAGATCGATCCCCGCCTTTTCCATCGCGTGGCGGGTTTTGGAAAGGCGAGCGGCATATTCCTCGCGGGTAAAGTTCAGCGTCACACTCACGCTGCATCTCCCATTTTGATGTCGTTTTCGATCGTCTGGCCACGTCCGGCATCTGTCGCGCGGGCAAGCGCCAGATTGGCGATGGCTGTGTCCTGCACGCCGGTACCTGTAAGGTCGGCGAAGGTTATTTCGTCTGCATTCAAGCGGCCAATTGCCTTGCCGACGATGACAGCTCCGAGTTCCGCAAACTGTCGGTCCGGCATGACTGCGCCGGTCTTGATGGCATGGTGTAACTCGCCGAGGATGCGGGTCTGCGATGCTCGATCCGGGACGTAAATCGCGCGAGCAAAGACGGCCGGATCAATCTCGTTCTTGTGCTCTGCATCCGATCCCATCGCGGTCAGATGCTGGCCGGGTTCAAGCCATTCGGCCATCAGGATCGGCCTTTCGGCCGGCGTCGTTGTGACGACGATATCTGCTCCGCGCACGGCCTCGCGCGGATCGGCAATTGCGGCGGTCTCTATTCCGTGGCTGCGCGCGAAATCGACAGCAAGCGTCTGCGCCTTTGCGTGGTCGCGTGCCCAGATGCGCGCCGATTTGATCGGGCGTACAAGCATGAGAGCCGCGAGTTGCAGCTGTGCCTGAACACCTGCACCTAGGATCGTCGCGACGCTGGCGTCTTCACGCGACAGATGTCGTGCGGCGACGGCACCGGCCGCTGCGGTGCGCACATCCGTGAGATAGCCGTTGTCAAGAAGAAGGGCTTCGACCAATCCGGTCTTCGCGCTGAGCAAGATCATCAACCCGTTCAGGCTTGGCAGACCGATCTTGGGGTTGTCGAAGAATCCGGGACTGACCTTGATGGCGAAGCCGTCCAGGCCCGGCACATAGGCTGTCTTGACGTCCACTTCACCCCGAAATTCCGGGATGTCGAGGCGCAGGATCGGCGGCATCGCAACGGCTTTGGTGGCGAGCGCCGCAAACGCCTGTTCGATGCAATCGACCGCGGAGACGTCGAGCTTGACGATGGCGTGAAGATCCTTTTCCATCAAAATAGTGATGCGGCTCATAGGGTGGTCCCCTCGACGATTTTCTGGTGCATCTTCGGGTCGATGTTGCCGCCTGAGACGATGACGGCGGTGGGGCCGGACAGCTGGGCCTTGTCTGCGAGGATAGCGGCAATGCCGACCGCGCCGGCGCCCTCGACGGTGACGCTCTCGTTGCGCGCTGCATGGCGGATGCCTTCGGCGATCTCGTCCTCGCTGAGAAGGATGACGTCGTCGAGAAGGTTGCGGCAGAGCGCAAAGGTGACATGGTTTTGGAGGCCGATGCCACCTCCAAGCGAATCCGCCAGCGTTTCCTCTTCGCGGATTGCGACGGGCTTGCCGGCGGCAATCGCTGCATGCATGGCTGCCCCGCGCTTCATCGATATGCCGATGACCCGGGCCTGTGGCCTCAAGGCCTTGACGGCAACGGCAATGCCACCGGCCAGACCGCCGCCGGAAAGGGGAACAAGCACGGTCGCAAGGTCAGGCAGGCTTTTCACAATCTCGAGGCCGATCGTGCCTTGACCGGCAACGACGTCCGCATGGTCGAAAGGCGGGATCGGCGTGAGGCCGCGGCTCTTGGTCAGGCGTTCGACTTCCTCTTGTGCATCGTCCTGCGACAGGCCGACAATGCGGATTTCCGCGCCGAGCAAGCGGATGGCTTCGATCTTGTTGGCCGGAACGAGCGATGACATGCAGATGATGGCGGGAACGCCAAGCTCGCGTGCGGCGTAGGCCACGGCGCGACCATGATTACCTGTCGAGGCGGTGACGAGGCCGCGTTCGCGTGCCGCATCATCCAGCAACAGGATAGCGTTCATCGCGCCGCGCAGCTTGAAGGCGCCGACGGGCTGGCATGTTTCGAGCTTCAGGTGGACGGACTGACCGGTGTATTCAGAAAGCGTGCTGGAGCGAACGAGCGGCGTGCGCGCCACCCTGTCGGCAATGCGGGTCGCAGCCTGCTCAATGTCTGCCAGGATGACTGGCTGGACGGTTTCCTCGGTCAATCTGGACTGGACTTCGCTCTTCATGATTGTCATGTTGTGAGCGAAGTAAAATCATGTCAATTATTATATTGTAATGATTCAATGATTGTCGTGGGGGCGCTCTAGCCGATCGAACCGACGTCATAGACCGGCGGCAGTTGCTCAAAGGCCTGCCGCACGGTTGTCAGCGCCTTGGCCAGGCTTGCATGGTTCAGGCGTCCGCCCAAACAGATACGAATGCCGCCACCATGACCCGGTCCGGCAATGAAGGGTTCGGACGGCGTGACGGCGACTTTCTGGTTGGTGAGCGAACGGACCAGACCTTCATCGGACCAGTGCGGCGGGACCTTGAGCCAGGCGCAGAGCGAGAGCGGATGACTGGAGGCGATATGGTCGCCGAGGATTTCTGTCGCGATGCTTTGGCGTGCCTGTGCTTCGTCACGCTGGATTTCGAGCAGGCGCTGCGCCGTGCCGTTCTCGACCCATCGTGTTGCGATTTCGCCGGTCAGATAGGTGCCGCTCCAGCTCGATACACGCAGGATTGAGGCGGCGCGAATAGAATAGGCGGGTGGCACAACGAGATAGCCAACGCGCAACCCCGTCAGCACCACCTTGGTGAAGCTCGTGACGAAGAAACCGAGATCGGGCAGCATTTCCGTGATCGAAGGCAGGTCCTCTTCGATCAGTGGTCGATAGACCTCATCTTCGATGACGAACACGCCATGACGTGCCGCAATAGCGGCTATCTGATGCCTGCGTTCCGCACCCGAGACGTGACCTGTCGGATTATTGAGGGTTGGAATGAGCACCAATGCCCGGACACCGCCTGCTGCGCACGCGGCTTCCAGTGCATCGGGCAAAATGCCCTCATTGTCGGTAGGCAGGCCCTTCAGGCTGAAGCCAAGTATATTGGAAAGTCCGATGATGCCGTGATCGGTGAGATTTTCGCTTAAAACGACATCGCCGGAGCGGACAATGCAGCTTAGGGCGAGAAAAATGCCGTGGGCGGCGCCGTTGGTGAGGAGAACGCGTTCTACCCCGGCCGTGACGCCGAGCGTGCGTAACCAGATGCGCGCCGTCTCCCGATGGCGATCAAGGCCGGCGATCGGGCGGCATGGACGCATGAAGCTTGCATTGTCGCCTTCGGAAAGCTCACGAAGAATCTCGCGAGATGCGGCCTCATGCGCATCGAGATAGACGCCGCGAATAATCGAAAGATCGTGTACTTCGTTGGCACTATGGTCAAGCATCATGCGGCCGGCGCGGTCGGTCACGCGTGTCTTGACGAAGGTACCGCGACCGATCTCGCCGCTTAGATAGCCGAGCCGCTCCGCCTCCTTGTAGGAGAGGCTGACCGTCTGGACCGAAAGGCCGAGTTCGCGCGCCAGATCGCGATGCGTCGGCATGCGATCCATTGGCTTGAGAACGCCGGCATCAATATCGGCGATGATGCGCTCGGTGAGCGCCGCATGTTTCGTCTCACCCCTTTGCTTGGAAAGGTGCGGCCGCCATGCCACCGGCTTGGTCGCCGTGATCGGAACAAGGTTGAGGGGATTGGCTTGACGTCGCATGAAATTGGCTCGTTTTGAGGACGGCTATTTCATGACATTATGCACGCTTCGTCTCAAAGATGAAGCATTATGCAGCCTGGGCCTTGATTGTATCAGGAATAATGGCCGAGCGAGACTTGTCTCGCCCGGTAGTCATGCTTGCATCAAATCGTCTCGCCAGCCTGGATCAAATCATCCATGACCGAGCGCACAGCGGATTCGGCGATGGCAATGATCTCGTCGACCTCTTCCTTCGTCGTGACGAGGGGCGGCGCAAAACCCAGAATATCGCCATGCGGCATGGCACGGGCAATCAGTCCACGATTGCGCGCGGCCTTCGAGATACGTGCACCGACAGCAAGGCCGGGCGCAAAGCGCGTCTTCTTTTCCCGATCCGCCACAAATTCGATGGCGCCCATCAAGCCGACGCCTCGCACCTCACCGACAATGGGAAGCTGAGCGAACTTTTCCTTCAGCTGTGCCTGGAAATAGGTGCCAACCGTGCGTGCATTCCCCGGCAGATCCTCCTTCTCGACGATGTCGAGAACGGCGTTGGCTGCTGCAGCGCCGATCGGGTGGCCGGAATAGGTGTAGCCATGCGAGAAAGCGCCGACGCGGTCGGCCCCTTCTTCCATCACCTTGTAGACCTTTTCGCCGACGATGGCGGCCGACAGCGGGAAGTAGGCCGAGGTGAGGCCCTTGGCGACCGTGATCAGATCAGGTTCGATGCCGTAATGCTGCGACCCGAACATTGAGCCGGTACGTCCGAAACCGGTGATGACTTCGTCGGCGATGAGCAGGATGTCGTATTTCTTGAGGACCTTTTGCACTTCGTCCCAATAGCCCTGCGGCGGTGGAGTGATACCGCCGGTGCCAAGTACGGGCTCGGCGATGAAAGCGCCGATGGTGTCGGGATCTTCGCGCAGGATCAGCGCTTCAAGTTCGTTGGCACGGCGCCTGGAGAATTCGAGTTCTGTTTCACCTGCGTCAGCGCCCCAATAATGATGCGGGGCGCCGGTGTGAAGAATGCCGGCACGCGGCAGGTCCATGTGGTCATGGTAAAAACTCATGCCGGTCATCGAACCGGAGACGACGCTGCAACCATGATAACCCCGTTCGCGGGAGATGATCTTCTTCTTGTTCGGCTTGCCGCGCAGGTTGCTGTAGTACCAGACGAGCTTGGCCTGGGTTTCGTTGGCGTCGGAACCCGACATGCCATAGAAAACCTTGCTCATCCTGCCTGGCGCCATTTTCACCAGGCGATCGGAGAGGATTGCGAGTTCATCCGTCGTGTGGGCGGCATAGGTATGGTAATAGGCGAGGCGATAGGCTTGGCGGGAGATCGCCTCGGCAACCTCGGTGCGGCCATAGCCGACATTGACGCAGTAAAGACCGGCGAAGCCGTCGATCAACTGGTTCCCCTGTGCATCCTGAATGCGGATGCCCTTGCCGGTTTCGACGATCGTCGGATCGCCCAATTTGCCGCTGGCGAAATCTTTGATCTGCGTAAAGGGATGCAGGACCGATTTGCGGTCCATCTCGGCGATCTGATCGAGGTTGGTGGTCATAGCAGCGGATCCTTTCATGCAGCGAGATTGCCGAAGCAGACATATTTTGCTTCGAGATATTCCAGGAGGCCGTGGCGTGAGCCTTCGCGACCAAGGCCGGATTGCTTCCAGCCACCAAAGGGTATCGAGGCGCCGGTGAATTTCGGCGTGTTGACGGCGATCATGCCGTATTCTAGCCGGTCGGTAAGGCGCATCGCGCGGCCAAGATCATTGGTGTAGACGTAGGCTGCCAGCCCCATTTCGGTGGCATTGGCACGGGCGAGCACGTCCTGCTCGTCATCGAACGGCAGTATTGCGGCGACTGGGCCGAAGGTCTCTTCGCGTGCGATCAGCATGTCATCGGTGACATCGGCAAGCACGGTCGGTGTGACGAAATTGCCGCCAAGCGGGCTGTCCTGTCCGCCGCAGACGAGACGTGCGCCGGCGGAGAGTGCCTGTGCAATCTGCTGGCGGCATTTTTCGGCTACCGAAGGGCGGGTCATCGGCCCGATATCGGTGCGGGGTTCGAGGCCGTGGCCGACTTTAAGCTCCCGGGTCGCCTTGGCGAAGGCCTCGACGAACCGATCGTAATGCCCACGTTGGACGTAAATCCTGTTGGCGGCGAGGCAATCCTGTCCTGACGTGGCAAATTTTGCGCCGATACAGCCCTTTACAGCGGCGGAAAGCCCGGCGTCGTCGAACAGGATGAAAGGTGCATGGCCGCCAAGTTCCAACGAGGCCTTCTTCACGGTGGCGGCCGACTGCGTGAGCAAGATGCGCCCGACCTCGGTGGAGCCGGTAAAGGAAAATGCGCGCACGTCCGTGTCTTCCAGCAGACGGCGTGCAAGCGGGGCAGCTTCGCCGGTGAGAACCTGGAATACGCCAGCGGGCATCCCGGCCTCCTGCGCGAGCTTTGCCAGAGCAAGCGCCGATAGCGGCGTTTCCGGAGCAGGCTTGACGATCATGGTGCAGCCGGCCGCGAGAGCCGCGCCCGCCTTGCGGGTAATCATGGCGGAGGGAAAGTTCCACGGCGTGATCGCAACGGTGACGCCAAGCGGCTGCATCTGTACCGAGAGGCGGCTGCCTGGCAGGTGGCTCGGGATCGTTTCGCCATAGGCGCGCTCACCTTCGGCGGCAAACCAGTCGAGGAAATTCGCGGCATAGGAAATCTCGCCAAGTGCCTCTGCCAGCGGCTTGCCCTGTTCGGCCGTCATGATAACAGCGAGATCCTGCGCGTTATCGCGCATCAGCTTGCCCCAGATGCGAAGGATCTGGCCCCGCTCGACGGGAAGCTTGTCACGCCAAGCGAGAAAGGCGTTCTTCGCAGCGTCGACGGCAGCATCGGCGTCTTCAAGCGAGCAGGCCGCCACATCGACGAGGTGTTCGCCGGTTGCAGGATCGACGACGCCCAGCGTCTCCGCGCGTGCTGCCCATGTGCCGCTCAGAAAGGCACGGCGCTCGATCAGATCGGGTCGTTGCAGGTTTTTCAGCGCTGCGCTGGCAATACCTTTCATGCGGGGCTCCAAATTGGGTTTACAAAGAGACTAGTCGTAGGACATGATCGTTTGACTGCATTGATTTGATCGTTCGTGCAGGAATTGTGCTCAATTTTGGCTCTTGGCGCAGGATTTCTGCATGACTACTCTCGATAGAGCGGACAGAGCGCTGCTTGAGGCTGTTCAAAAGAACAATCGCATGACGTCAGAAGAGCTGGCGCAAATTGTCAATCTCTCACCGACGGCTTGTCAGCGACGCCTGAAGCGGCTGCGTGAAGAAGGGGTGATCGAGGCAGATGTGTCGATCGTCTCGCCCAAGGCCGGGGGCCGCGGCATCACCATGATCGTGCTTGTCTCGCTAGAGCGCGAACGCGCGGACATCGTTGATCGATTTAAGGCAGCGATCCGCGCCACTCGGGAAGTCATGATCGGCTACTACGTGACGGGCGATGCCGATTTCATTCTGGTTATTACCGCGAAGGACATGGAGGACTACGAAGCCTTCACACGTCGGTTTTTCTATGAGAACCACGATATCAGAGGTTTCAAAACCATGGTGGTAATGGATCGAGTGAAAGCTGGCTTTGCTTTCCCGATCGAGGATTGATCGCCGTCTGCGCACAGCCTTGCTCCGCATGTCGTCCGGCACATATCCGGCCAGCGGGTCATCGAAGGTCCATCTCTTCGACCAGCAAAGCGAACAAAGGATAAACTGAAGGGCAGGCGGGCGAGCAACGATGAACCCACATCAGATCAATCTCGAACCTAGGTACAAAGCGTTTGTAGATATCTGCCATATTCGCTCTTGCCCAGCTTCTTGCCGACGGCCTCCAGTTGCTTGTCATCTATAAAGCCCCTGCGCCAGGCGACCTCTTCAGGGCTGTTGATCTTGATACCCTGCCGCTTCTGCAGAGTGCCGACAAAGTTGCCTGCTTCCAACAAACTCTCAGGCGTCCCGGTGTCGAGCCAAGCAAAACCGCGGCCCATTTGTTCGACGTTCAACTTGCCGCGTTCAAGATAGACTCGGTTGACATCTGTAATCTCCAGTTCACCGCGCAGCGACGGCTTGAGGTTCGCGGCAATGTCGACCACGTCCTTGTCGTAAAAATAAAGCCCGGTAACCGCCCAGTTGGATTTCGGGACAGTCGGCTTTTCGACGATCGAGATCGCCTTCATTGCCTTGTCGAACTCCACGACGCCATAACGTTCCGGATCGTGAACATGATAGGCGAACACTGTCGCACCATCGTTGCGCGCCGCAGCGCTTTCAAAAAGCTTTGTGATGCCATGGCCGTAGAAAATGTTATCACCGAGGATGAGGCAGGACTGATCCGATCCGACAAAATCGGCACCGATGATGTAAGCTTGAGCAAGACCTGCAGGTGAAGGCTGTTCCGCATAGGAAAGCGAAATTCCCCAGGCCGAACCGTCACCTAACAGGCCGCGAAAATCGGGCAGATCATGCGGCGTGGATATGATGAGGATGTCGCGTATTCCGGCCAGCATCAACGTCGAGAGCGGATAATAGATCATCGGCTTGTCATAGACGGGCATGAGCTGTTTCGACGTGACAAGCGTCATCGGATGCAGCCGCGTCCCGTTGCCGCCAGCCAGAATGATACCCTTCATCCACGATTCTCCTCAAAATGCCTTTTCCATGCCGGCCTGTTTCCCGGCGCACCGCTGGCCAAGAGCCGTTGCACCGTAGTCGCAGTCGCGATTTTCCAGTCTGGCAGTCGAATGCCGTGAATCTGTTCGAGTTTGCAGCAATCCAACCTCGAATTGGTTGGCCTGCGAGCCGGTGTCGGATATTGCGCAGTCGGGATCGGATGGACGATCGCAGACGGGCCACCCATCTCGGCAGATATGCGGAAGATCTCGGAAGCAAAGTCTGCCCAGCTGGCCTCACCGCTTCCCGCCATGTGGAACATGCCGCGCAGGCGCTGGTCCCGCGACGACAGCAAATTGTCGGCAACCGTTAATATGGCATCGGCGATATCGAGTGCAGATGTTGGATTGCCGTATTGATCGGCGACGACATTGAGTTCGTCACGACTTCCGGCAAGATGTAACATCGTGCGCAGAAAGTTCTTGTTAAAAGGGCTGTAGACCCACGCGGTCCTGAGGATGACGTAATCCGCCCCCGACGCGTCGAGACAACGTTCGCCTTCAAGCTTCGACCGACCATAAACACAGGGGGGCGCGACAGGGTCGCTCTCCTGATAAGGTGAAGACTTATTGCCGTCGAAGACATAGTCCGTCGATAAGTGAATAATCGGCACATTAAGCTTGGTCGCTATGCGACCGATCTCATTTATGGCCGCACTGTTGACGACAAAAGCTTTGGCGGCGTCGCTTTCCGCTTGGTCGACGGCAGTATAAGCGGCAGCGGAGATGATCAGTTCAGGTCTCGCTTCTACAAGAGCCTTTTCGATCGTTCCGATATCGGCAAGGTCGAGATCGGGTCGTGCCAGCGGGATAATTGTTATCTCGCTGTGGCCCTCGACGCGCTCGATCAGAGACTGTGCGACCTGCCCGCCACGTCCGGTGACCACATACCGCCGCGCCATCATTTACCTCCGGATCCGTTAAGGAGGCCGAGCCGGCCACCGCCGTATCCCTGACGCAGCGGCGTCCACCACCATTCGTTTTCCAGGTACCACTTGACCGTCTTTTCGATCCCGGTATCGAAATTTTCTTCTGCCTTCCAACCCAATTCCGCCTCAAGCTTGGTGGCGTCGATCGCGTAGCGCGCGTCATGCCCGGGCCGGTCCGTGACATATGTGATCAGTCGCTCGTGTGGGGCTTTCTGCGGCCGCAGGGTATCCATGATCGAGCAGATGCGCTTGATCACCTCTATGTTGCGCCGCTCATTATGGCCGCCGATATTGTAGGTTTCGCCGACCCTCCCGCGCTCGGCGATAAGGTCCAGCGCCCTTGCGTGATCCTCGACAAATAGCCAGTCGCGGATGTTGGCGCCGTTGCCGTAAACAGGCAGCGATTTGCCCTCAAGAGCATTCAGCACAATCAGGGGGATCAGCTTTTCAGGGAAGTGATACGGGCCGTAATTGTTCGAGCAATTGGAGACAATAACCGGCATGCCATAGGTGCGGGCCCACGCCTTGGCCAGGTGATCAGAGGCTGCTTTGGACGCTGAATAGGGAGAAGAGGGATCGTAGGGGGTTTCTTCGGTGAACAATCCGCCCTCGCCGAGAGAGCCATATACCTCGTCGGTAGAGACGTGGAGAAAGCGGAAGTTTGTTTTAGCTTTGTCGATCAGATCCTGCCAGTAGTACCGGGCCGCCTCCAGCATGGTAAATGAGCCGATGACGTTGGTTTCGATGAAGTCGCGGGCGCCAGTTATAGAGCGGTCCACATGGCTCTCCGCCGCCAGATGCATGACTCGGTTGGGTTTGAAACTGTCGAACGCCTCCTGCATCGCCGCTCGATTGCAAATGTCTGCCTGAAGGAAACGATGCCGCGGATTGTTTTCGACGGTGGCGAGCGACGCCACGTTGCCGGCATAAGTCAGCTTGTCTACGGTCAAGACGTCGTAGTTTCTGACGAGAACCAGATGACGCACGACAGCCGATCCGATGAACCCGGCTCCGCCGGTAACAAGGACGCGCATTGTATGTCCCCTAGCTGCCATCAGCTATTGTGAATGAAGTCATCTCAAGCTCTGCGAGACGTGGTTGCGTCCGATCTCTCTGCGAAAGCACGGCGCTTTCTGCTGTCACCGGCCACCCGATATCGAGCTCCGGATCGTTCCATAATATTCCACGGTCATGGTCGCGGCTGTAGTAGTCCGTTACCTTGTAGGAGATGATGCTGTTGGGCTGGCGAGTGCAGAACCCATGTGCAAACCCGGCGGGAATCCAGACCTGGCAACCGTTCTCGGCAGTAAGTTCCGCTTGGACATGCTGTCCAAATGTCGGCGAGCCTCTCCGGACGTCGACTGCGATGTCGAGGATGGCGCCAGCGATGCAACGGACCAGCTTTCCTTGAGCGCGAGGTTCAATCTGAAAGTGCAATCCTCTCACCGTTCCGGCTTCTACGGAAAGCGACTGGTTATCCTGGACGAAATTGAAGGCACCGATGTTTTGACCAAAGACGTCAGAACGAAAGGTCTCTGAAAAGTATCCGCGATGGTCTCCATTTCTTTGGGGTGTCACCAGTACGACGTCGGTGATTTTCGTCCGTTCAAATTGCATGTCTTCCTCGCACTCAGATCGCTAGATCATCTCAAAGAGCTTTTTTCGTTTTTGTGCCGTTGCAACGAAGCCGGTCTCGTCTTCTCCAGGGGAACGCATGCAGGCGAGAAACATCTTGTGTGAACGCAGGGTGCGGTTGGTATTTTCCGAACCGGATAAAATCTCCATAGCCAAGAATAGGAGATTAACAAATAGATATTCCCATCGCGCGTGTAAATATGTTATTGTTGTTAAGCAAAATTTTACGAATAATCGCGCGATGGAACAAATATAGTTCAAAAATTGAATTATTTTTATTCTGTAATTGCTTGATGGTGACCGTATGATCGTATTTTCGGATGAAAACCTAGAGGTGATACATCATTCCGGGTCGTCTCCATATCTTCTCGTCACGTTTAACGAAATGGAGATGAGGGCGAACGGCAGTCGTTTCTGGGGGCAGCGATTGTGCGAGAAGGCCGGCATTTCGGCGCTCGGCTTCATCAGCAGGCGACCGAACTGGTTTCCGGCGGCGAGCGTCGTCAAGGCCGTCGAGGCGGCCGCGCCTATACTTCACGCGACATCGGAGCGGATTCTCTACGGGCATTCGCAGGGCGGCTATGCGGCATTGCGCTATCGGAGGCGCTTCAACGCCACAGTTGCCGTCGCCTTCTGCCCGCAAGTCTCCATCGATCCGAAGGCTGTTCCCTTCGACGGCAGGTTTGCGCGCCATTTCTCGCCCGACCTTCATGCCAATATGGGGATCGCGCCTGATCACGCGGCAGGCCGGGCCTATCTGTTCTTCGATCCATTTCACACCGTCGATCACCAGCACGCGATTCGGATCACGGCGCAACAGGAGAGGACCCAACTGGTGCCTGTCCATATGACCGGCCATGGCACCGTTCGCGCCTTTACCGGGACGGCGCGCGCGTTGTCGCTGATCGAGGCCTGCCGCGCAGACGATCTTCCGGGTCTGCGCGGTCTCGCCCGTGCAGCGCGCGTGACCGCGCCAATGCGGCCCTATCAGATCGCCATGACGGCGATTGCCCGGCATCGGGCCTGGGCCGACCAGTTTCACGCGCGCTTCGGCGCAAATTTCTCTCCTGTCGAGCAGGCAAACTTCCTCTACCATCGTGCCAACCGCCATATTCGCGACGGTGAGCTTGTGACGGCGCGGGCCATGCTTGCGGACGCCATTGAGTATCAGCCGGACAATCTCGGCTTCGGCCGCCGGCTGGAGGAATTGGACGGCCGCATCGCGCGGCTCACAGCGGCAGGCGCCGCGCATTCGTGATCCAAATTTTGCCGAGCCTGCCGCGACAAGGCAGCCTTCGCGAAGAAGAATGCCCTCGGGCTTTTCGCGACGTGGATGTCTTTAAAGCGCGGGCGAGAGAAGTTTGGGGCTTTCGGCGATCGCGGCATCGAGTTTCCGCCGTAGCAATGTGCGATAGAGTTTGACGTGTTCGCGCGCACAGGCGGCGCGGTCGGCGGGTTGGCGCATGGAACCGCGCAGCCGCTCCCAGATCTTGCCATCGCCCAGCACCTCAACGATGCGATCCGCGAGATCCTGGCTGCTGCCTGCCCGGAAGTGCAGCCCGTCCTTTCCGTCGCGCACCTTCTCGGCCATTCCGCCGATATCTGAGCAGATCATCGGCCTGCGGTGGAGCAGAGCTTCCTGAATAACAACGGGCGAGTTTTCCCACCAGACGGACGGCTGAACCACCCAGTCGACGGAACGCATGAGACGCGGCACGTCCGCATTCTGGTAGGCGCCGTAGAAGCGAACGCGGTGGCCGGCCTCGGCGATGAGCTTCTTGATACGTTCCTGGAATTCGATCGGCTGTCGCTCGAGATTGCCGCCAAAGATCATCAGGCAGGAGTCTTCGCCCCATATTTCCTTCGGGATGCGCGAAACGGCGTCGATCAGGATATCGGCGCCCTTGAATGGGGTCATTTGTCCGAAATAGGCAAAGCGATTGCGACGCGGCTTGAGACCTTGAACCTCGCGCGCGGGCGCCGCCGTTTCTATGGCGATGCCGTTTTCGATCACGCTGATCTTGTCTCTTTCGATGCCCCATGCGGCGTAGCGATCCGCCAGGAACCGGCTGGGAGAGATGAAAGCGTCGGCAAGGCCGAGCATGCCGCGGGCGAACAGTTCCCGCTTCAGGAAACGCGAGACGGGGATCTCGGGAAAGCAGCCGTGGCAGGCGACCGGGGACGCGGTTTCGCAGAGCTGGCCGGAAGCCCGTTTCACCATCTGCCCGTGATTGTGGCAGATCGACAGATATTCATGGAACGTGACGATGATGGCGGCGTGCGGAAACGCTTCTCGCAAAGCATAAAGCGCTTCGAGGCCGATACCGAGAACATGATGGAAATGGATGACGTGGGGCCTGAGATCGCGCGCAAAACGCAAGAGGTCCCGGCTGATCGCCTGCGTATCGCCGTTGGAAAGGAAGAAGTGGTCGTAATCATCCGTGTGGAACAGCAATTCGTCCTCGACAAGGCGCAGGCTCATCAGCGCGGATGCGGCGTGCCGCGGCACCGGGTGTCCGATCCGAGCCAGATAAACCGATTCCACGTTCGGCAATGCCTTCAGGCCGAGGTGCAGGTTGTGGGACGCGATTTCCGCCCCGCCGAGCGAGACCGACGGATGTGCATGCGAGACGACAAGGACGCGAAGCTGCTCGTTCATGCGGGCCTCTTTTCCAGGTGCTTTTCAACGGTGAGGATAGGCAGCCATTGGCTCTTGAAGATCTTTCGGTCGATCTCCTCCACCAAAGCCGCCATCGCGGGACTGTCGCCGGCGCGTGCGTCGTCGCAGCCCCACATCTGCACGGACGGCAGCAAGTAGGAGTCGAACCCGGACCGGCTGAGGCGGAGGCCGAGATCCAGACCCTTTTCCTGCGTGCCGAGATAGCCGCCGGAAAAGCCGCCCGCGCGCGACAGGGCGTCGCGGGGCATGATGCAGCATTCGAGCGATGCCGCCGCGATGCCGGTCACCTTCATGTCGGTCACCGCTTTGAGCGGATATCCGGCGTAGCGGCCCACGACCGGTTGGTCGTCGTTGCCGTCGTCGATCCAGGTTCCCGCCCAGCGAACCGAATGGTCTTCGTAAGCCAGGACGGGCGAGACGATGCTTCCTTTCATCGTGGAAGCCGCGGCGACAAGCTTGCCATACCAGCCTGTCCCGTGCGGGATCAACGAGGCGGAGAGCGACACGACCGTTTCACAGGAAAGCGCCTGCGTGCCCGCTTCCAGCATGTCGTAGACGTCGCCCGTTCCCTTCGTCGACACCATTCTGACCGAAAGGCGATAGAAACGTGCGAGCTCCTTGAGGCGAGCAGCCTGCCTGCGAAACCGCTCGGCGGGCATGGCGATCACGATCGGAGCGCCCCGGGTTTCCGGATCGAGCGCAAGCAGGGCGAGCAGCGGGGAGATATCTTCCTCGCTCTCGCCTACGCCAATGATGATCGGCGGGCCGTTTTCTTCATCGAAGAATCCGGCATCTATGATCGTTTCGATGACCGGCGCCGATCTTCCCGATGATTGTTTAAGGAACGGAACAACGTGCGTATCGACGATCCCTGGCAGCGCGCTGTTGGCGGGATCGATCGAGCCGATCTGGCGCAATGCCGCCGAACGTGCCGAAAGGCGTGTCGGTTTTATCGGCAGAAACGCACGGCGCGAATCCTGCAGCGTCAGTTCAAAATAAGTGGGGGCACCGGGATCGTCACCCGACAACTGGGTGTGGGCGATGAAGCCGTGGGGGCACTGATCTCCCCGGAGACCCGGCACAAGATGCGCCTGGTCGTTGAAACTGTCCGTGACGTCGGGGCGATCGAAGCGCGTCCAATGTTCGTCGAGGCGAGTCGCAGCACCGCGTCGGCGCAGTCTAACCGTCGCGACGTGGCCATCGGGGTCGTAAAGCCAGCCGGAGATGAGAAGATTTCCTGCATCGGCTTCGAATATGCTGTCTATCCCCATCCGGACGGGATAGGGCAGGCCGGAGACGGTTTCCTTGCCCTCAAAGCTGTTGGCGGCGGCCCGCAGGGACAGGAGCACGTCCGGCGTACCATGGGTGCGCATCAGGACCGACCGGATATGTTCGGGGGTTTCCTGCGGATCGGCGATGCGCTTCCGAGGGTGGATGGCAACATGCCTCCAACCGGCGCGCCCTCGAAAGATCAGACCTTCAATGTCGGCAGCGCGGGCAGCCTCGTGCGTCTCGAGCAGGCCGACAAAGCCTGTGGCGCCATCAGGAGCGTCGGGCCGTGCAAAGGTGGCTATGCCGCATTCCGCGACCACCGGTGTCGCCCTTCCGATCAGGGACATCCGGCAAGGCCCGGGTGCCATGCCGCGGCTCCAGCCCTGCAGGAATGTCACGTCATCATGGCTCTCGCCGATCAACTCGACGAAGCCATCAGTGGCGTGGGTCGCCTGCAAAAGCGCGGTTATGGTGAGAAGCCTGCGACGGCTGAGATTGCCGGTCATCAGCGCGTCCACGAGCCGGTTTATGACGGCGGCCGACTGAGATCCGGCGGCCTCGAGCACGAGCGCGGCTGCTTCCTCCGTTGAGGCAAGGCGGGACGCAAAGATGTAGGGCGTGCTCGTCTCCTTCTCTCCGAAGCGTATCGTGGTCATGGCAAGGTCCGTGTCCCCTGCCGGAAGGAGCGCCGCAAAGCCATGCTTGGCCCGCGGCGAGGATGCGGCTGATCGCCATTCCGACACAAATGCATTTCGCGTGTCGGCCTGGTCTTCGCCGACGCCAACCGTCACGTCACCGGCCGGGACATGACCGAGGCCGATAACGAGCAGGGTTGTCTCGTCGACGCGGCAGCCGATGACCCTTCCGGAGCGCATCGCCCTGCTTATCGCCTGCTTAGCGGGCGTTGGCTTGGCGACCAGGGGGCTGGTGGCAGGAGGATTGGTAACCGTGGGGGATTGTTCCGTAACCAGCATGCCTTGTCCTCCCTCGGTCAAATCCTGGCAATCAGCGCAAGACCGGCGCCAGCGGCAAATCCGACCAGAACGAACAGCAGCAACAACATGGGTTTGAATTCAGCGCTCGCCCGCTTCTTCAGTGTATTCAGGTTCTTCTCCATCCCCGCCACGACCCCGTCCAGCCGCATCAGGTGGACATCGAGGTCATTCAAGCGTTGGCTGACCTCCACCTTGAGGTTTTCGACGGCGTTGCCCATTTCGGTCAGGCCGGTGGTTTCGGCCTTGTCCCCATCGATTTCCGGTGCGCGCTGCAGGGAGCGCTGCGAGACCTGCAACTGCCGCTGCGACGCCATCAGCACATCGAGTTTGTCGAGCACTTTTGCCAGCGGCGCTGCGATCAGGGCTTCGGCCGCCTGCTCGTTCGGCTGCGGAACACGCAGAGCCTGTTCGGAACCGCTTCCATTGCGCGCCATGACGACGACATCGCTGGCCCGCGAATGGAGGGGATCGGGCAGCGCGATTTCGAACGCGTGTTTGCCGTCGCCGATACCGTTGCGCCGCAGATCGGGACGGTTGCGATCGGCAACGGCCTCGGCAATTACCTTGCCATCGAGAAGGACACGAATGGACAGCCGTTGATCCGGCGCCATCGGGTCGAATGCCCAGCCGAAGATCGTACCCATGTCGACGGCGTCCACCCGGCCGTTCATCGGCTTGACGTTGTCCTGTTCGGATGCGGCATCCGGTCGTTCGGCGGGACTGGTCATGCGCTCTCCAATGCCTGAACCTGAGCCGTCTCCATCCACTTGAGATAGCGGCGGGCAGTCGTGTCGATGTCGTCGGGCTTGCGGGCGTTTTGGGCGAACAGGTGCAGCAGTTTCGGGTCTTCCACGATGTCTCGCATCGCCGCGGCGAGCGCCCGGGCATCATTGGGTGGGACGGTCAGGCCGTTGACGCCATGCTCGACCATTTCAGCCATTCCGCCGATATTGCTGGCGATGACCGGGCGGCCTTGCGCCTGGGCTTCCTGAATGACCAGTGGTGCGTTCTCCCACCAGACGGAAGGAACGATGGTGCAATCGACCGCGGCCACCAGATCGCCGATATCTTCGCGTCGATAGGGGCCGCGGGCCTGCACGGATCCTGATGTTTCGGCAAAGCGCCTGTTGATCTCCTCGACGAACGTCTCGCTCTGGAAGGGCGCGCCGCCATGGACACGAAGTTCGAAATCCAGGCCGTCGGCCAGAAGCTGACGCGCCGCCTCGAGCAAGACGGTCACCCCTTTCCAGGGGTTGAGATTGCCGAAATATCCGAAGACCGGCTTGCCGCCCTGGAGCAGATCTCTTCGCACGCCGGCCTTGCGGACGGGAATGCCATTGGGAATGACGCTGATCGTATCTTCGTCCAGTCCCCATTGCACGTAGCGATCCCGTAAAAAGGCGCTCGGCGAGACGAAGTGGTCAACCGTGCTCAGCAGGGCCTTCAGGTGGCGTTCGCGCAACGCAAAGCGATCAAGCGGAATGTCCTTGAAGCAGGCATGGCAGCGGTCTGGGCTGGACTGGTGACAAAGTTCCTTGGTGCCAGTGCGCACCATCAGGCCGTCATGATGGCAGATGGGGTAGTAGTCGTGGAGTGTCATGACGATCTGGCAGTCCGGCAGAGTGCGGCGGACGATGTGGGGAAACTCGGCGCCAAGCAGCAGCATGTGATGGAGATGAACCACATCCGGCCGGAAATCGCGTAGCAGTTCCGCTATGTCAGGCACGACGCCATAGAGGTCGATCTGGCTCATGAAGAAGCGGTCGAAATGTCCGGACCACAGCAGGATTTCGTCTCCAGCCGAGCCGATGCTCTGGAAGCTCGTGCCTGGTCTCGCTTCGCGATGAATATGGTTCGTGGCCCCGAGAAACAGAGCTTGATGGCCTTCGCGCTGATAGGCGCGAAACAGGTCATGAGCGAATATCTCGGTTCCGCCCGGGTGAAGGGACGGATGGTTGTGGGCAGCGACCAGAATACGCTTGCTCATCGGCCATTTCCCCGGCGCTTCGCCACGATGAAATCCTGATGGTGAGCCGCATTGGTACCGCGCCAATGGCCCAGCGATTTCAAGGCGACGGAGAGGCCGGCCCGTTCGAGCGCCCTGTCGAGAAAGCCGTCTTCGAAGCCGACTGCCGCAAGTGGCGCCTGGTTGGGTACGAACCAGCACGGGCTTTCGCCATAACGGCGGAACGCAAGGCGCGGATCGCGCCGCCCGTGCTCGTTTGCCGCCGCGATCCGGTCGACCACGAAGGCTGTCATGAACAATCGCCCGCCGAATGCCAGGACCCTGCGAACCTCGGCGAGATAAACGAGGACTTCCGCAGGGGGCAGGTGAGTGACCACCGACGTCATGATGACGAAGTCGAAATGGT
Organism: Neorhizobium tomejilense; assembly: GCF_964254135.1. Taxonomy (NCBI): domain Bacteria; kingdom Pseudomonadati; phylum Pseudomonadota; class Alphaproteobacteria; order Hyphomicrobiales; family Rhizobiaceae; genus Neorhizobium; species Neorhizobium tomejilense. The sequence continues at coordinate 1,058,811 of NZ_CAXUSO020000002.1, read as the reverse complement.
GGTCCGGAAAGGGAAGCCTCAGGGTCCTGCCGCTGACGTTGCCGTTCGGATTGTAAAGTTCGTGCGCGATATCCAGTCGCTGGAACGCGAAATTGGAGTAGGCGGGCGTGATCGTCCGCTGGCACCAGTCGATGCCGCCCTCGACCGGATCGATGCCATCGTAGCGGCTCGTCTGCGGATCGAGATACTGGGTGAGCGGCACGGCCATCCGGCCGATACCGCAGCCGATGTCGAGCACGCGGGCCTCTTCGCGCAGGCCGCCGATACGGATGAAGTGCCCGAGGAATTCCGCGCCGATCGCACGAAAATCACCGTCACCTACGAAGACATTGGTGGGTTCCGGCTGCGGCAGAAAACGGTTGCCCCGAACGGCTTCGAGCAGCCAGCGAACACGGTCCTCGTCGACCAGCCGCGCCGGCTTGGGAGGATGCACGAGTGCTACCTGTGTCACGCTGCGTTCCTTTCCTGGTTTCTGCCGTTGGTGGCGGCGAGGCGATCTTGATCTCTGCCGAACTGGTTCGCCATCAAGTCGGTGATGTCGTCCTCCCAGCGTTGCGTGTGCAGCCACGAATTGTATTGGCTGGCGACGCCGCGCATATAGTCCTGGCTGCGGCGGATCGAGCGACGCTCGAAATGATACAGGCAGGCGGCCGGCTCATAGGCGATCTGGAGCCCGAGACGGCGGATCTTGAGGCAGAGGTCACTGTCCTCGTAGTCGCCGATTATGTAGTCCTCGGTGAAGCCGCCGACACACTCGTAGATGGCCCTGCGGGTCACGAGGCAGGCGCCGGTGACGCCGGGAACTTCGCGGGCTTGTTGGGCGGGAGCATAGTCGCCGGGCATGCCCTTGTTGAAATGGTGGTTCAACCAGATTCCGCGCTGGTCGCGGCCAAAATACAGGCCCGCATGCTGCAGCGATCCGTCTTCGAAGAGCAGTTTAGGGCCGATGGCGCCGAGCCTGCTGCTTTCCAGCAGCGGCCGCGACAGCACCTGAAGCCAACCGGGTCCCTTTGGCACGACATCCGAATTGAGCATGACCAGAATGGCACCGCGGGCAAAACGTGCGCCGGCATTGCAGGCCCGTGCGTAGCCGCTGTTGCGGTTCATGATGACCAGCTTCATCGGCAGCCCGTGCAGCAGGTGCAGGCCGCCCAGCATATGCTCCGTCTCATCCTGGATTTCCGGTGAATCGAGGACAAAGATGATCTCGGCATTGGCAACGAGCCACGGATCGGTGGCCATTCCCGACAGTTGGAAGCGCAGGAAATCGAGGACCTTGTAGAGAGGTATGACAATCGAAACGAGGGGTGTGGTCTCGGACAGGCTGTAGTCCTTGGTGGAATCGACCTCTATGGTCTTGCCCAGCCGCCGTTCTATGTCCTGCAGGGCGGGCGCGAGGATCGCGCGGAAGGCACTGTCGACCGCATGCTGCGGCGGCACGGCGCGCAGGACATGGTTTCGCTGCGTTGCGGGCTCGAAAGGCTGCAGCTTCGGTATCAGCGGCCTGACCGCTCCCGAAGCAAGGCGCAACTGAAATCGCGGCTGCAGAAGCGGGCCGGGGGATTCCGTCAGCGGGATCCAGGCAACGAAGCCGGTCACATCGGTCTTGCTCTTTTCATCCTTGCCTTCCGCCCATGCCGGGAATTTGTAGCTGTTTGCGTCAAGCGGCACGGCCGTGCCGTCCTCCTTGACATAGTCGATGCCGGCGAAGGCGGATGACGGTGCATGAAACCAGCCGCCTGCCAGAAGGCCGTCGTCGAGCGCCAGGGCGAGATCGACCTCGCCCGACGGATGCATCGACGACTTGGCAATACGGGTTGCAGGCAGCGGGGCGTTGACCTGAAGGTCGATCGCCGTCGCGGCGCTGCCTTCCGGCAACGTGGCGAGACAACGGACGACCATTTCGCGCAGCTCCACGGCCTCACGGTTTTTGCTCCACCAGATCTGAAGGCTGGGATGGCGAGGTTTGTCGTCAGCAAGCTGGCGGATTGCTGCACCATTCTTGCTCAGGAGGACGATGAGAAACGGAGGAGAGGGAAAGGGCGCCTCCGCGATGAAATGGCACGGTTGAAGACCGCTTTTCGCTCGGCGTCCGAGGACAGGCTTTACGGCCATGCGTGCGATCGAAGTCGCGCCGATCGCATAGATCGCTATAATGTCGCCGAGGTCCGGATTGATCGCCGTCTCGATCAGATGGCGTCCCTGGGCAACCTGGCAGACGATGCCGGCGGCCTGCGGTTCGGGTACGAGCGCATGAAGGGCGTCTTCAACGATCATATGGAAAAGATGGTCACCGGCGATGCGGAAGGCGCTTCGCCAGACGGTCAGCAGGTTGTTAACGAACTTGATACGAGAACCCGGCGCAAGATCGGTAAACAGCGCTTCCACATCGAGGGGCGTGAGCATGCGTGCCGGCTGCATCATGACGGTTTCGACGATACCGCCGTGTTCCGTGCAGATGTCCACATTCACCGGCTGCTGTTCCGGCCGCATCGCCCAGAACATGCGTTGTCTTCCGTGGCCGAGCGGAAGCATCATGCTGACCAGCGGTACCGGCGAGCGATCCATCGACAACAGGCATTTGGTGGTTGCGGGAAGGGCCGGGGGGAGATCCCAGACAAGGATGGCCAAATCCATGCCGAGCCGAAAGATTTTTGCGTTTCTAAAAACGCCGGTGGCGTCTATCGCTTCGTCGAACGTCACACGCTGCCCCTTTGGATCGGAGTTGCGCGCCCTGCGGGAGGAGGCAGGGCGCGCAGAAATCATGCTCAGTGAACGGTGAAGTAGTTCTCGGGATTGGCATGAATGTCGTCAGCGTCGACATTGACCAATGTGAGCGTATCGCCATGGCCGAGATCCACGACGACATTGCCGCCGACCTGCGTGATGCGCGAGGCCAGATCGTCCGGCGAAGTCACGTCGAGGCCATTGATGCCCTTCGAGATCTGCAGGATATCCTCGCCAGCGGTGAAGTCGAGAATGACGTCATTGCCGCCGCCGCCGCCGAAGACGAAGACGTCATTGCCAGCACCGCCGACAAGGAGGTCGTTGCCAGCGCCGCCATCGATGATGTCGTTGCCGTCGCCGCCGTAGAGGATGTCTGCACCCTTGCCGCCGGACAGAAGGTCACTGCCATGCCCGCCGAGCAGGGTGTCATTGCCCTTGTCGCCGTAAAGAAGATCATCACCCCAGCCGCCGACAAGATTGTCGTCGCCAGCTTCACCGTTCAACAAGTCGCTACCCTCGCCGCCGAACAGGGAATCATGTCCCTTTCCGCCGAACAGGATATCGTCACCCTCGCCGCCGAACACCATGTCGTGTCCGTTGCCGCTGTTTACGAAATCATCGCCCGCATGGGCGCGGATGAAGTCGTTGAAGCGGGAACCGAACAGGGCATCGTCGTATGCTCCGCCTTCCAATGTGGCCATCTGCCTCTCCTCTTCAGGTTTGTATGAGTGCGTTGTCGGCGCAGGGTGCGACGATTTCGCGCTTGAAATGTGCACTGCAAAAAACAGAAGCGCAAGCATAACCAGGAGCTAAAATGTCAGATGTTGGGAAATATATTTCCTGAATTGAATATTAATGGCACATTGTTTCGATAATGGGCCATCTTATAAATTAAAGTTGCCGTATTTTACTTTGAAACAACTTCAATATTTGAAACAGTTTCTGCTATGCAGCATTTCTTGCGGCGTAGACACTAGTCTTCCCTGAAGGCGCGATGGAAACTCTCGAGGACGGGAGAGGTGATGTAGTCGATCGCGCGGCGTGACGCGTGAATGATCAGCACTTCTGCCGGCATGCCGGGATAGAGGCGCACATCAGGGTTTGCCTCAAGCGATGCCGGGTCGAGTTTGGCGCGCGCGACGAAATAAGCACTGTTTGATTTCTCATCGACCGACTGGTCCGCGGCGACATACGTGATTGTACCTTCCATCGGCAGGCGGGACCGTTGGTTATAGGCCGTCAGCCGGACCTGGGTATGCGAGCCGACGGCGATGCTGTCGACGTCGCGAGGATTGACGCGCATCTCGACCAGCAGCGGTTCGTTTTCCGGGACGATCTCAAGCAGCGGCTGGCCGGGCGTGACCGCGCTGCCGGGGGTGCGCAACAGGATGTTGCTGATGATGCCATCCTGCGGAGAGCGAATTTCAAGCCGCCGCAGCACGTCCTTGGAAGCGGTGATCTGTTGTTCGACATCGGCAAGATCGACGCGTGCGGTGGTGATTTCGCCGGCGATCGTCGACTGAAAATCGCTTTCGATCCCGGTCAGCGCAAGCTGTGCACCGGCTGCGGCCTTTTCGGATTGGGCCTTGTTGCCGACGAGCTCGCCCCTTTGCCTCGCGAGATCGCTGAGTCTGGAGTCGATCTCGATGACCTGGGTACGCGGTACGGCGCCTATCTTCACCAATGAGTCCATCGCCGCGCGGTGCTCCCTGATGAAGCCGATTTGCCGGTCGATCGCCTCGATCTGGATATCGTATGACGCCGCCAGTTCGAGGTGTTCCTCGATCGTTTTTCTCTGGACCTCGACGCGTCCGACCTTGGTCTCGCGCCGCTTTTCAAAAAATATCGTCTCCGCCCTGACGGAGTCATCCATCGCAACATCCCAGGCGTCGCCGAAATCGCTTGGAAAACTGATTTGCGGCGCGTCGTTCTGTTCGGATTTCAGTCGAGCCAGTTTGGCGATCAGGCCGATGCGCCGGGCCTGGAGCGACCGGAGGCTGGAACGGGCACGCGTATCCTCCAGTTCGATCAGGGGCTGACCGACGGTGACCTTGTCGCCCTCCTGGACGAGCAATCGGTTCATCACGCCGCCTTCGAAATGGCTGATGGTTTTTCGTTTCGAATCGACGATGATCGTGCCGTTGGCGACCGTGGCGCTGCTGAGCTCGACCGAAAACCCCCAGGCAAAAAATCCCCCGAACGACACGAGGATCGTGGCGAGCCCCGCAATGACGAGACCTCGCAGCGGTGAACGGTTGTCGAATTGGTCGAACTCCGGGTTCGACGGGGCGGCATCCGGCAAGGCCGGCTGATATCGCTGGATCTGACGCTCGGAAAGATCGGCGCGGATCGCGAGCGGTTTTTTCTCAACCAGGAGAGGTTTCTGCGCGGTCATATTGCGGCTACCTCGCGGGTTGTTTCGCCCGGCCCCGCTACCGGAATCACGGACGTACGCGGTCCGAACTGGGTGACGCGGCCGTTTTCAAGCACGAGCAGCTTGTCGGCGACCTGCATGATAGCCGGCCGGTGAGCGATGATGATGACGATGGCGCCACTTTCGCGAGCGCGCTCGATCGCGCGGATAAGGGCCCGCTCGCCGATCGCGTCCAGATTTGCGTTCGGCTCGTCGAGCACGATGAGGCGCGGTTGATTGTAGAGGCAGCGCGCCAACGCGATGCGCTGCCGCTGGCCTCCGGAAAGGGTCAGATGTCCGTCGCCGACCGGCGTGTCGTAGCCGAGCGGCAGGCGCCCGACCATTTCATGGATGTCGGCCAGTCGCGCCGCCTCCAGGACCTTGTATGGATCGCTGTCCGCCATTCGCCCGATGTTTTCCCGAATGGTGCCTTCCAGAAGCGAGACGGATTGCGGCAGGTATCCGACACCCTGGCCGAACGAGCTGCGCTCCCAGAGATAGGTATTGTTGCCGTCGAGGAAGACGCCACCGGATGTGGGGCGCAGGATACCGACCAGCAGCCGCGCAAGCGTCGATTTGCCCGCGGCGGAAGGGCCGATCACGCCCAGAACCTCGCCCGGAGAGAGGGAGAAAGAAATGCCCTTGATGATCGGCACATCCAGGCCGGGGGCCGCGTAAATGAGCTTGTCGACGACGATGTCGCCCGACGAATGCGGCGTCGGCATCGTCTGGCGGATCGCAACGTCCGCCGTGAGGATGGCCTCGAGACGATGCCAGGCCGCTGCCGCCAGCACCCACTGCCGCCAATTGTCGATGAGCGAATCGAAAGGGATCAGGAGGCGCCCGACCAGGATGCTCGATGCCATCATTGCGCCGGGCGTGATTTCCTGCTGCAGCACCAGATAGGCACCGGCCGCGAGGGTGATGATCTGGATGGAATAGCGCAGGCTGCGGGTAATGGACGACATCGCCTTGCTCCTGCTCCCGCTCGTTTCATAGGCGCTGAGGGCTTGCAGTTGCAGGGCACGCCAACGGGCCGCCAGGGCCGGCAGCATGCCCATTGCCTCGATTGCCTCGGAATGTCGCAGCGAAGCGCCAATCTTGGACACCGCCTCGATATTCGTCTGATTCGCCTCCTTGGTGAGTTGGCGTGTCAAAATGTCCGTAACCAGTCCGCCGCAGAGAAGCAGAGCGGCGGAAACGGCTCCGATGAGGCCAAAGAGCGGATGCAAAAGGAAAAGGGCGCCGAGGAAAATTGGAGACCACGCCGCATCGAGGGGTGCCGTGACTGCCGACGAGGTCAAAAAGCTTCGCAATTCCGAGATGTCCCGAAGCGACTGCGTCGCGCGCGACAGGCCCTGGTCGACCGAGGCCTGAACGGCGGCCGCCAGGATGGGCATGTTCAGTCTGCGCACAAGCGCACCTCCCATGGCCTGGAACGAAAGGGCGCGGATGAATTCCAGAACACCGAGCACGATCAGGGCGCCTATGGCCAGGATGACGAGCATTCCCAGCGTGTCCATGCTCTGACTGTTAAGCACCCGGTCATGAACCTGCAGCATGAACAGAGGCATCGTCAGCTGTAATAAATTCAGACACACGCTGAGCGCTGCGGCATAAAGCAGTCCCGACAAAAATACACGCTTGGCTTGCGATACTAGCAACCCTGGGCTGCTTTCTTTCCGGCCTCTGCGAATTTGCCCCTTGATTGTTGTCTCATTTTGAACAGTATCGCGCATGGCAATTTGCCTCAGGTTAACGTTAGATCAATCAGTCGGAGGACGTTTTGGTTATAGCTAAACCGAAGGATAGTATTGCTTCCTCCAATCTGGCACATAACGGAGGGCTTGTGCAAGCTAATGGCGATTGGGGGGATTGGGCGTAGTTGAATATTACTTCAATTTTTGAAGTAGTTTCCTGAAACGGAGATTGGGATGAAAGAAGAAGTTGTGCTTAATTTGCCTGTAGAGCTGAGTGGCGAACTAACAGTTCAAATGGGTCAGGCGGCACAGACAGACCCCAAGCATTCTCAGGATGCCGAGTTTGGGGCCCTCCAACAGGTTACATATTTCGAACTCGCTCGCCTCATGGAGCGGGCAAGCAGGCGGTTCTCGGGTCTGATCCGTGCGGAGCTGACCAAGCTTCGGGTTGACGATATCGGGCCGGCACAGGCGATGATCCTGCTGGCAATCGGCGATTCGGAGCTCTCGGTCGCCGAGCTTTTGGATCGGGGCCATTATGTCGGCTCCAACGTTTCCTACTATCTGAAACAGCTTGGTGATGGTGACTACATCGATCGGGTTGCCTCCCAGCGCGACAAGCGGTCCGCACGCATCAAGTTGACGGAGAAGGGGCGGCAGCTCAGAGCAAATCTCCGGGAGGCCGCGATGACCTATGAGCGCGCGGTGAATCGTGGCGACCAGGAGCAACGGATGCTTGAAACGGCCTTCCAGACACTGCATCAGCTCGAACTGGCCTGGGGCAGCACCTCACGGTACGGCGTTTGAGTGGTGGTGAGGGCGAGCGCCTGGCCGTGGGGGAATAGACGCGATGCACGTGGCGTTTGTTCATCGACGGGGTTTCGGTCAGTTCGCTGCCCTGGCCGCCCAGCTTGCACAGCTGGGCAATGAGGTCAGCCTCATCACCGAGACCATAGATCAGAAGATCCCTTCCGTTCGCGTCATTCGACATCGAGCGGAAGCGGGTCCGCGTGCGGATCCGCATATGGCCCGACACATGGCTACTCCCGATCACCATGCGCGAATCGGCCATCGCGTCGCCGAGACGCTCGATGCCATGGTGCGGCAGGGGCTGGTGCCCGATGTCGCCGTCGGCCATATCGGCTGGGGAAGCATGATGTTCCTGAAGGATGTGCTCCCGCAGGTGCCCGTATTGGGGTATTGCGAATTCTTCTATCGGTCGGAAGGGGCGGATATCGGGTTCTCCCCTGACGATCGGCCCGATCTGGAGACCCGCAAGAGACTGCGGCTGCGCAATATCGCGCAACTCCTGTCCCTCGAGGCCATCGAGGCCGGCATCAGCCCTACCCATTGGCAGAGAAGTCTTTATCCTGCGGACGCCCAGGGGCGCATCTCGGTGTGTCACGAGGGAATCGATACGGTGCGGTTTCGACCCGACCCGACGGCTTCGGCCACGCTTCCGGATGGACGCGTGCTGAGTGCCGATGGTCCTCCCATCGTCACCTTTGTCGCGCGCGATCTCGAGCCCTATCGCGGATTCCCGCAGGTTCTGGAGGCTGCCGCCAAGGTCGTGCGCCAGCGCCCCGATGCTCTGTTCGTCTGCATCGGAGGAGACGGTGTCAGCTATGGCGTGCCGCCGCCGGGCGGCGGGGCGTGGAAGGATCATCTCCTCAAGTCCCTGGACATACCGCGGGAGAATATCGTCTTTCCCGGTGCGGTGCCGCATTCGCTCTTACGGCAGATCTACCAGATCTCCTCCGCGCATCTGTACCTGACCTATCCCTTTGTCCTGTCCTGGTCGGTGCTGGAGGCGATGGCCTGTGGCGCGCTGGTCATCGGATCGGATACCGCGCCCGTTCAGGAGGTCATACGTTCCGGCAAGAATGGTCTTTTGGTGCCGTTCTTCGATACGGATGCACTCGCCGAGGCGATTCTCGGCGCCCTCGCGAATCCAGAACATTACTTCGGGATGCGCGCTGCGGCCCGCCGGACAGTCGAGAGGCGTTTCCGGTTAGCGGAATGCCTCAACCGGCAGCAGAATATCATTGAAAAGCTGACCGGAAAGTCGTTTCGAGGCGATCAGGGAACGGCTGCATAATTATTACTTCAATTTTTAAAGTATATTTGGAGTTTATTTCTTTATATCGGTTGAATTTTGTTATTGTGCACTGCAATGTTAGTTGTTAGGCTTCCCCAGAAGACGCAGGATGACTTTGATAAAATTCGGTTATCCGGAATATTGTTCTTTGTTGCAGGGTAATTCTTCAGGGGCGGTGCGTGCTAAATTTGACGTCTTCCGGCATTGGGAAACAACTGGTGACGAGAAAGCTGATCGCGGCATCGGCCCGGGATCGCTCCTGCTTCGAGGGAAGCGATATCGAACACCAGGTCGTTTTCCTCGATGCCGATGGCCTTCCTCCGGTGACATTGCAGAATGCTTTTCCATTGGTCGCCGTCGCCTATTCGGACGAGGGCGAGGCGGATCTGCAGGCCGGTTTGGCGATGCTTAGACCATTGGGGACGATCCCCGCCGTTCCCATCCGGCGGCTTGATCCCGCAAACCGCCCGGAAAGCCTTCCGCTTCTGCAGGCTCTGACCGAAGGTAGCGTCGGCCGACTTGCGCGATACAGCGCCTCGATCACCTCGGAGCTTGCGATCCTGCGAAGGGAACGGGAAACGCTGCTGGAAAACTACCGAGCGCTCGAGGATGCGTTCCAGGCGCGAAACTGGGAGCCGGTTTCGGAGATTTTCTCCCACGATCCCTATGCCGATCCGAAGGACGAGGGGATCGGTCCGCTGCTTGCCGCAGCCTTTATCGAACAGCTTCTGCCGGTATCCAGCCTTGGCGTGGCGGGGTTTGCCCTTCACTTTCACTCGGTGCCCAGAATCAGCGGAGAGCTTGTCGTCGCGTTGAGCTATCTCGAGAGCGGCGAAGGGGTTGCCGAATGGACCGTCCCCTATGCGCAGCTCGTACCGAACTGGAATTTCTTCTCGTTGCCCCGCGCCTGTGGAGGAGCTGCACGTACGTTGAAGCTGCGGATTTCCGCGACCGGGCCGGAGACCGTCGGCCTTTCGCTCGGCTATCCGATCGCCGGCGAACGTTATTCGGCGCGCTCGGAACTTCCGCATCCGGATCTCGACCTGCGCCCGCTGGCGTTCAAGGTGTTCACGGGGTTGCCCGGGGTCAAGCCGACCAGAACACCCAACATGATAGCCCCGAGCAACCTGCTCGAAGGCCAGTACACTGTCGACTATCGCCTGGCGGTCGCGACCTTGAGCCAGATCGCCGACGTTTCGGTCACGCCCATCGTCCCGGAATTCCAGACGGTGCGCTTCCTCGAGCACGAGCATGCCATCGTCTGCCACCCGTTGCCGAGCGGCATATCGGCCGGCGCGGTCAGCGGCGCCATCGAGCCCGGAACGATATCCTTTTCGGTGAGCGCCTTTATCGACCATCCGGAAGGCAAACCTGCGGCGGTCAGCTTCCTGCTTGCGCCAGCAAATTCGAATGCGCGTTCGGAAGTGGCCGAGATCGCGCGAAAGGGCACGGCCAGACCGTCGGCATTCTTCAGCGGATGGCGCGAAGTCAGCTCCAGCGAGGTCGTCAACATCAACATCCAGCTGGACGAGCCGGCACGCGGCCTGATGGATCTGATGATCCTCAGCCGCGCAGTGACGGATTCGGTCGACTTCTCCTGGCTGAAAGTGTCCGGCTTCAGGATGGTCAAGCAATTTACGGAGGCCGCCGATGTCCGGTAACAGGGAGCCATCCGACCTGATCGCCGTGGCCATGCCTCTCTACGGTCACGCGGCACTTGCGCTTGAGGCGATCGAGTCGGTGCTTGCCTCCAATCCCGGCAACTGCCGGATTGTCATCGTTGTCTCTGTTGACGGCGATCCGCGCCATGAGACGTTCGATCAGCTGCTGCTCTACGCCGCGGCCCATCCCTGCGTCCATGTCATATTCGGCCGGAACGCCGGCCCGGGCGGCGCACGCAATCGTGCCATCGATTTCGTCATCGAGCACTTTCCCGAGGCGAAGGCCGTCTATTTCCTCGATGCCGACAACCGTATCCTTCCCGGCACGATCAAGACGCTTTACCAGCAGCTCGTCTCCAGCGGCTGCGGGTGGGTTTACACGAATATCGACACATTTTCGGTCAGCTGGCGCGCCCATTACGGCAATCGCTATTCGCGGCTGGTGCACTGCATCACCGACAATATCTGCGATACGGGATCGATGATCTCGATCGAGGTTTTCAAGGACGGCGTCCGCTTCAATGACGACCGGCAGAACGGTTTCGAGGATTGGGAATTCTGGCTGTCCTGCATCGAGCACGGTTTCGTCGGCATGCCCTGCCACGACACCGTCTTCGAATACAGGCTGAGGGCGGAAAGCCGCTTCAAGGAGGCGAACCGCGACCGCGCTACGTCGGTCAGCTTCCTGCGCAAGCGTCACATGCCGTTGTTCCAGCGCCCGATGCTGGTGGATTTCGAGCATGAGGATTGCCCGCGTTACCTGTTTGCGCGGACGGAAGATACGGCGATCTCCTTCTTCACCGATCCCACCAAGCCACCGACGATGCTTCGCCTCGATGACATCATCCCGGCCTTCTGGGGCAATATCGGCGAGCCGGACAACGAACATTTTCCGCCATTCCTGGTCGCTGGAAGCGGCGCGGCGCTCGACCTTCTGCGGCGCTCGCGTATGCTGCCGAACGTGCTTGCTCATCTCGAGCGCCTGAGCGAGGTGAGCAATGTCGTTTTCGTCCAGCTCGCCAACGATGCTTCCCAGCGCAAGATCGAGCCGGTCATTCATGGTCCGGGCGCACAAAAAATCGGCCCCGCCGACCTCGTCTTCCTGTCGACCCGGATCGCCCAGGACGTGGTCCAGAACAATGCCGTCGACTGGTTCGCCTCGATCGCAAGCCAGCAGGTATGGCCGACATCGGCCATTCTGAAAGTGCGCTTCCCTTTTCCAAGAAGCCTCCCGCGCCGCGCCCTCATCACGCCTCAGCAGGTGATGATCAATTGCCTTAACGCGATTGCCTCAAGCCCCCTCCGCGAGACGGCGGGCAGGCGGTGGACCTGGCGTCCGGCGCGGCTGGTACCCTATACCGATCTCCACAAGGCGTTGCGCAAGGAGATCGGAGGATCGCCGGTCCTGCCGCTCGGGCATAACGAGGGCAAGCGCACCGTGGCGCTGCTGGTGCCGAACGCCTCGTTCGGCGGGGCTGAAAAGGTCGTTTATGCCGCGGCCCGGGAGTTGAAGGCGGCCGGTTACGAAACCCACCTCTTCGTGCTCGGCACGTCCCGGATGGACGTGATCGACGAATTCGATTCCAGCTTCGACTACATCCATTTCTGGGAGGCGGGCATTCCGGCCTGGGGAGGGTCGGGTTCTTTCCTAGGACAGGACTTCATCGCCGAGGAGCATTCGGTCGACTGGCAGGCGCTCAAGGGGCAGCTTTCCGGCTTCGACCTGGTCATCAACAACCACGTGATGGCCGTCCATCCCCTTATCGCGCGACTGCGCTCCGAAGGCACGCGCACGGCCTGCTACCTGCACGTCGTGGACAACACGGCCTTCAAGAGGCCCGCCGGCCAGCCCTTTGCAGCGATTGCCCACGAGCATTGCTACGATGCCTTCCTGACCTGCTCCGAACAGCTCAAGATCTATCTGCACAGCTACGGTGTCCCGCACGAGAAGGTCTTCGCCGTTGCGAACGGCGCGAGCTTCTCGGTGCCGCCCAAAGCCTTGGCGGAGGTCCTTGCCGTCAGGCGTATTGAGCGCAAGGATGACCGCTTGCGGATTCTTTACATGGGCCGGTTTGACCAGCAGAAGGGCATCGACAGGCTGGCGGCAGTGCTCGCGGAATTGCGGGCCTCCAACCTCGCCTTCGACGCCCGGGCCATCGGAGGGGAAATCCTCGCCGATTCCAGGGTCTCCTGGAGTGAGCGGCTGAAGGACCTCGGTATCGACGTGCGTCCGCCGGTCTTTGCGAGCAAGGATCTGATCAAGGCGCTCGGCTGGGCCGATGTTCTCCTCATGCCGTCACGGTGGGAGGGCGCGCCGCTGATGATCGCCGAGGCACAGCAGCTCGGCTGCGTGCCCATCGCGACCGCGGTTGGCGCGGTGGACGAGCTCATTTGCGACGGCGAGGACGGCATACTCATCGACGCGGCTTCCGATCCTCAGATGGTGAGGGAGATGGCACGCATCATTGAAGAGGTCGCGCGCAATCGCGCACGCCTTGCGCCGCTCATGGAGGGCTGCATCAGAACCGCCGCGCACCGGTCTTGGACGTCCTCCTTCTCGGATTTCATCGCCTGGAGCGATCGGTCCGTAAAAAATTCGTCACTGTCCCGCGCCGCGATCTTTCGCGAGCAGGCGACGGCAAATCCCGTGGTCGCGGCAGCTGGCTGATCGCCGAGCCGCTTCTTTGAAACAGAAAGGTCTAGTCGAATGCGTCCGCGAATTCTCGTGACGGGTATTCCTGGTCACTACACGCGCCTTGCCAATGGCGCCCATGGTTCGTCCGTCTCCTATTCAGAGCGGCAGAAGCAGCCGGAAACGAAAGAGGAGTTCCTGCAGGAGCTGAGCAACATCAGCAATACCGGGAACTACCTCATCGGCGAAGGCGCCCTGCGGGCACTCGCTCCGCATGCCAAGCAGGTTCCGTTCTGGCATCTCTACAATCTGAGCAAGAGCGGCAGCGGGTTCGATGAGTTCAACGCCAATTTCGATATCTGCGTCTTCACCTGCGCGAACCTGTTGCGCAAGGGGCTTTCCGCAGATGCCGAGGCGGATGTGCTGAGCCGGCTCAACATGCCGATCGTCATGCTGGGTATCGGATTGCAGAACCGCAAGGACCTGGAAAACAATCTTCCGGAAGGAACTAAGCGGCTTCTGGCCGTCCTAAAGGAGCGAGAGCATTATTTCCTGACGCGCGGCTACGAGTCCGCCGGCTTCCTGAAGGATCAGGGCTTCTCCTTCGTGCGCCCGACCGGCTGCCCCTCCGTCTATTTCATGCCTGACAACATGCGCCGGTCGATGAGGAAGCTTCCGAGCGTCAAGATCGGCCAGGCGAAGACCATTTTTTCGGGCTATCTCGGCGGCAATCAGGATGCGATCGTGGATGCGAACGCGCTCGCTCCGCAAGATACCGTACCGCCATACGTCGTGCAGGACGAGTTCCTTCACTTCGATATGAAGGTAGAGCCCAATGACGAGGGCCGTGTCTATGATTCCGCGTCGGGCCGGATGATCGGCGATCTGACTTATCCCGGCATTGAGCGGGAGAAGCAGCGGTTCGAGGTTCGCACCTTCTTCGACAACAACCAGTGGCGCGGCTGGGCCTCGTCGATGGATTTCAATTTCGGCCGGCGTTTTCACGGCTCGATCATCGCCATGCAGGCGGCCGTGCCCAGTCTGATGGTGGCGGTGGACGACCGCATGCGCGAGATGCTGGGCTTCACTGGCCTGCCGGCTGTCGACATCATGGAGGTCGACAAGGCGGAGAACCGCGCCGAGTTCGTGGCCGACCATCTGTCGCAGCTCAACACGAGCGAACTCGTCGACCGGTATTCCGATCGCGAGAGCGCCTTCCGCACCACGCTTCGCGAAATCGGCATCGGTCTCTAGCGAGGCCCTATCCACGGGCCTGCGGGCCATCACCCTTCGGTTCAGAGGACAGTCATGCGTATCTTGCTTACGGGCATTCCCTCCTATCTGCAGCGAACGATTGCGGACGTCTCCGGTACGACCGTTATCCATCGGCCCTATTTCGACGAGACGAGGACAAAAAAGGATTTGATCGCGCAGGTCAGGAAGATCGCCAATACCGGCAACTACCTGATTGGCGAGGGAGCGGCCGAGAGCCTGCGCGGCCATAACGTCACCTATCTGCCGTTCTGGCACCTGGCCAACAATCGGGAGTCGAACGAGATTTTCGAGCAGGTGAACCGCGAGTTCGATCTATGCGTCTTCGCCTCCGCCAATCTGCTGCGCCCCGGCTATTCCGCCGATCTCGAGGCGGAAATCTTTGCGAAGCTGACGATGCCGATCGTGGTGATGGGCATCGGCATCCAGCGCAAGGAGGGCCTCAAGGATCAACTGCCGGCCGGTACGCTCAAGTTCCTGGACGTGTTGCGGAACAAGGAGAGTTTCTTCCTCACGCGCGGTTACTTCACCGCCGAATTCCTCAGGGAGCAGGGGATGAAGTTCGTCAAGCCGACGGGCTGCCCGTCCCTCTATTTCTCGCCAAGCGACATGAAACGTTCGCTGACCGCGCTCGCCAACCCGGCGCTGGCGGAAGCCCAGAAGATCGCCTTCGGCGGTTATCTTGGCAGCGTTGCCGATACGATCGTCGACGCCCACGCGCTGCTCAAGCCCGACAGCGTCGCAAGCTATGTCGTCCAGGACGAACTTGTTGCCTACAACCTTTCCCTGACCGGCGGCGACACTGACATCGCCTATGACCGGTCGAGTGCGCGCATCACCGGGGGCACGGAATACAAGCATTCGGAGAAATGGCAGCGGAAATACGAGTTGCTGGTCTACTTCGACACGAACCAGTGGCGCGGGGCGATGTCCGAGCGCGATCTCTGCTTTGGCCGCCGCTTCCATGGCTGCATCATCGGCATGCAGGCCGGCACGCCCGCCCTGATGATCGCCGTCGATGACCGCATGCGGGAAATGCTGGAATTCATCGGCTTTCCTTATATCGAAGCCTCCACCTGGAACAGGGAGACGGATAAGCGCGCCTATCTCGCCAACTTCCTCGGCAAGATCGACACGCAGGCCGTGATCGACCGCTATTCCGCTTGCGAGGCGAATTTCCGCAGTGCTCTGGGGCAGATCGGACTTTGAGCGGATGACGGTGGCGGTGCAGGTGCGCGCGATCCTTGCCTGTGCGCTGGCGGTGCTCTGGGCGTTTGCCCAAGTGCCGCCGGCGGACGCGCGCGATGTGGCTACCGACCGCATCGGCGTCAACCGGGTCAACCTCGCCTGGCTTTCTCGCGCCGACCAGGAGCGTATACTGAAGGAAATCGCGGCGAGTGGCATCACCCATGTCCGGCTTTCGCTGTCGAGGCCGGTGGACAAGAGCATCGATGCGCTCGAGATCGCGGACCGGTTGGGGCTGAAAGTCCTTCTTGAGATCCAGCTCGGGAACAAGGATTATTATCCCCCGGGCGCGCGTCCCCGCACCGGTTTCGGCCGTATCTGGGATGTTCAGCGGCTTTCGGATCTCGACCTCGATCTGTACCGGTCGCAGTTGCGCTCGGCCCTTCGCCGCATCGACGACATGGGCATCCGCATCGACGCCGTTGAGCCCGGAAACGAGATAAACTACAGCGCCTATAACGGCGACCTCGTCGTCTACGAGAAGCCCGGGCGACGGACGCCGCGCAACGTTTCGGAAGTCGCAGACCGCACGGCCTTCGGGCGCGGGCTCGACGCCTATGTCGGTGCAGTTCGCATCACGCGGGAGGAGTTGCAGGCGACGGTCCATAGCCGCGAGGCGCTTTTGATTTCGGCCGGGCTGTCCGATGTCGGCACCGGCGAGGCCGATAGCCGGGGCATGGAACGGCTCGACCCCGGCGAATTCATTTCACTCCTGCGAGAGCGGGGTATCGATGCGCTGGTCGATGGCTATGGAATTCATCTCTATCCGGGGCGCAAGGATGACGCGGGACTTGCGAGTTATGTAATGACACTTCTCGGCTTTTGCCGGCCCGAAGGGGAGGGCAAGCCGTGCTGGGTGACCGAGTGGGGCATCGCCAACACTGCGCTTTCCTGCCCCCTGGACGATCGCGAGCGGGAAGTGGCGGTTCGTGCCGTGCGCCGCAGCTTTGAAGATCTGATGGACGAAGGAAGGCTGAGAGCGGCCTTCTATTACGACTGGGACACCCAAGCGGTCTATAGCGTCTGGCGTTGCGGCGCGTTAAGCCCGGCCGGCGTCGCGGCCACGAAAACGGGAAAGGTTGACGCGAAGTAGGAAAATCCACGCGCTCAAAGATCGCAAAGACCGGATATGCGCGGCAGACGCTGGAGTTTCCCGTTCAAGAGAACCGCTCCCGGAATAGGGGCGAGCCAGCTTCCTCCTCCGCGATGGCAGCCTCGCGCAGCGCCTGAAAGTCGGCTTGGTGCTCGACCCTGGTACCGCCAAGCCGCACCGTCACCAATATCTGGCGCTCCTGTCCGGCTGTGAATATGGTTTCCTTTACCTGCACGCGAATACGCTCGCAGATGTCGTTGGCATTTTCCATCGTCGTGCCAGGCAGATAAATGCCAAGTTCGTCTGAGGCAAGGCGGGCGACAAGGTCACTATGGCGCACGGAAGAATATACGATCCGGACCATCGATTGAAGCAGCGTATCAGCCCATTGTGGGCCGTAACGGCGATCGATTGCATCGAAATCGTCAATCTTGAGAATGAGCAAGACGCCATCGGAGCTTTCGGCGCTGCTTGTGCGCCTGCGTTCTATCGCATGCTCGACCGAATTCGCAAATTCGCCGGCGCGCATTGTGCCTGTGACCGGGTTGCGACTGAGCGCGTGCCGAAGCTCTTCCTGGGTATCACGGAGGGCTTCGTTACGCCGATAAAGCGCCAATTGAAGCGGAAATGTAACGGCCGCCGATATCAACGCGACGGCTGTCAATTCCACCCCGAATGGACGGTGGGGAACAAGCAGGCTTAATAGCCAAGCAATCGCGATCGCTCCAATTGCAATGGCGATGGTGCGGAGCATTGCCATCTTGATATGCGGTATGACTAAAGCTTGGCGAAAACGGAAATACAGGGTCATCGGTTGAGGGAGCTTTTGCGGTGGTCTCTATCTTTGAGATATTCCGTGAAAATACCACGTGAATAAACCTTATGGTATTTTAACAATGGGCCTGAAGAATTTCATCGGAAAGGCGATCGGGCCGCAGCGGCGGAATGGCTGGGTGCGGTTCGTATCGATGCAGCCTCGCTAAAACCTCATGCACCGGGAGGAGGAGTGCGAATGCTGCCGTTCTGCCTCAGCGCCTGGCAAGATTTCTCTCGGCACCAAGGCAGAGAGACTCTTCGCATTACCGCTTCATCTCACCGAGCTTCGTCAGCAGCGCCGCCCCCGTCTTGATGCCGGCAATGAACAGATCCAGCTTGAGGTTTTCATTCGGCGCATGGTTCGCCTCATCCGCATTGGCGTAAGGCACGACGAACGCCGGCTTCTTCAGGATCTTCGTGAACACGTAATCCGGCAGCGATCCGCCAACGGTCGGGTAGAGCAGCGGCTCGACGCCGCGGGCGGTGAAGATGGCGTCCTGGATGACCGGTGCGAACGGGCTGTCCATCGGCGTTTTCGACGGCAGCATGGCGTTCAGCGGTACGAACTCCACGTCCGGCGCATGAGCCGCCACATGCGCCCGCACCTTCTCGAACACGTAATCCGGCGTCAGGCTTTCGACTAGGCGGATGTCGCACTTGGCAAACGCCTCGCAGGGCAGAACCGTCTTCTGGCCCGGCCCGCCGTAACCGCCATGCAGGCCGTTGATGGTCAGCGTCGGGTGGAACATCAGCCGGTCGAAATAACCGCGGTCGAGCGGAGCGTCGAGTTCCTTGATGCCGAGATCGGCCTTGATCGCATCGAGATCGAGCGGCAGCTTGCTGACGGCCTCGCGCTCCATATTGGTCGGCGGCACAACGACGTCGTGGAGACCGTCGATGGTGATCTCGCCCTTGTCGTTCTTCATCGTCGCCAGCAGATGCACCAGCTTCCAGATCGCGTTCGGCATCACACCGCCGAAATTGCCGGAATGGGCATCGCGATTGGCGGTCTTCGCGCGCAGCTCGAAGGATGCGACACCGCGTACGCCAAAGGTGATGATTGGCGTGTCGGATTCATGCAGCGGGCCGTCTGAGGTGACCACCAGATCGGCGTCCAGCTTGTCGGCGTGCTCGGCGACGAACTCGGCGATATGCGGGCTGCCGATCTCTTCTTCGCCTTCCAGCAGGAAGATGACGTTGCAGGGCAGTTCGCCCGTCACCTTCAGATGCGATTCCAGCGCCATCAGCTGGGCGAAATGCTGGCCCTTGTTGTCGCCGATGCCGCGCGCATAGATGCGCCCGTTGCGGATCGTCGGCTCGAAGGGCGGGCTGTCCCAGAGTTCGTAGGGCTCCGGCGGCTGCACGTCGTAGTGGCCATAAAGCAGGACAGTCGGCTTGCCCGGCTGGTTTTCCATGCGGCCGAGCACCATCGGATGGTTCTTGGTCGGGATGGTGACCGCCTCCATGCCCATGCCGTTCAGCATGTCGACGAGGATGGCCGCCACTTCCGCGATGCCCTTGTTCTGGGCGCTGATCGAGGGATGGCGGACATAGTCCATCACCCGCTCGATGAAGCTTTCGCGGTTTTCCTCGATATGCGCGAAGACGCGCTCCAGATCGCTCTTTTGCTCAGTCATCTCATGCATCCTGCTTGGCTGTCAGAAGGAGGGCACCGGAACCGTGAACCGTGCCGGTCCAGCCGGGTGCGACCAATGTCGTCGTGTCGAGTTGGGTGAGGATCATCGGGCCCTGGATGGTGGCGCCCGCACCGAGCGTCGAACGGTCGACGACCGGAACGCTCGTCACGCCGCTTTCGAAATGCACCGGCACATGGTCGACCGGGGTGACGTCGGAACCCTTCTCAAGAACGGCCGGCGGTGGTTCCACCGTGATGCCGGCAGCTTCGACCCGCAAGGTCACCAGCTCGATCGCTGCTTCCAGCGCAAAACCGTAGAGCGCCTTGTGTTCGGCGGCGAAGGCGGTTTCGACAGCCTCGCGGGTCTCACCCCAGGTAACGGCAAGCTCACCGCCTTGGCCGTGATAGCGCAGCAGCGCCACGGTCGCGATGCGGCGATCCTTTTCGGCCACGCCTTCGGTGTCGAACCAGGCGGATGCCTGGGCCTTGAGTTCAGCGATAATGCCGTTGGCGATCGCCACATCTACGGCACCGGCTTTCGGCAACGTGCGGCTGAACTCGGCCTTGAGGTCGGCGGCGAGCAGTCCGTCGGCGCAGAGAATGCCGGGAGCCGGCGCGATCATGACGCGGGAAATGCCGAGCAGTTCGGCAAGCGCGCAGCCATGTAAGGGACCGGCGCCACCGAACGGCACCAGCGTGAAGTCGCGCGGATCGTGGCCGCGTTCGACCGAGACGACGCGCACCGCGCCGACCATGTGGTTGTCGACGATCGCCAGAATACCGCGGGCGGCCGTCGCCGTCGAAAGACCGAGCGGGTTCGCGACCTTGCCGTCGACCGCCTTGCGGGCAGCTTCGACATCCAGCGCCATGCGACCGCCGAGGAGACGGGCCGGCAGGTGGCCGAGCACGACATGCGCGTCGGTCACCGTCGGGTTCTCCCCACCATGGCCATAGGCGGCCGGGCCTGGACGGGCGCCGGCGCTCTGCGGACCGACGGTCAGCGTGCTATCCGCCACCTTGGCGATCGAGCCGCCTCCCGCACCGATCGTCACCATGTCGACCATCGGCAGCGGCAGAGGCCATTCGCCGACCTTGCCGTGTTGCGTGAGCCCGATCTTGCCGTCCTTGATCAGGCAGATATCGGCGCTGGTGCCGCCGATATCGACGGTGATGATATCCTTGATGCCGCAGGCGGCGGCAACCGAGCGTGCACCGACCACCCCGGCGGCGGGACCGGACAGCGCCGTCAGCGCCGGAGCCTGGCGGATGGTGGCCGCGCCGGCGACGCCGCCATTCGACTGCATCAGCAGCAGCGGGGCTGCGACCTTCTCGTCCTCAAGCCGCTTTTCGAGGCGTCCGACATAGGTGGTGACGCCGGGCATGACGGTGGCGTTGAGCACGGTCGTCAGCGTGCGTTCGAATTCGCGCACCACAGGCAGAACGTCGGTCGAGGTGGTGACGGCAAGATGCGGCAGTTCTGCGCGAAGGATCTCCGCCGCGCGTTTTTCATGCACCGGGTTGGCAAACGCATGCAGCAGGCAGATGGCCACCGCCTCGACGTCCATGCCACGGATCGCTTCGGCCGCAATCCGCACGCTGTCCTCGCCCAGCGCATCGAGAACCGCACCGCCGGCAGCAATACGCTCATTGATCTCGACGATGCGCGATGCCGGCACCGGCCGCTCCGGCTTCACCCAGGTGTAAAGGTTCGCCTTGCGGGGAATGTCCTGGCGGCCAATGTTCAGCACATGGCGAAAACCCTTGGTAGTGACCAGCGCCGTGCGGGCGCCCTTGTCTTCCAAGATCATGTTGGTCGCGACGGTCGTGCCGTGCAGGACCTGGCCGAGCGAGGAGGCCTCGCGGCCGGCATCGGTCAGCGCCAGGCGGATACCGTTGAGGAACGCTTCCGAGGGATCGGAGGGCACGCTCGGCGTCTTCGCTCGCCAGACCTTGCCGGTGGCCCGGTCGAGAAGGGCAACGTCGGTGAAGGTGCCGCCGATATCGACGGCAACGGAAAGGGACGTATCGATAAAGCTCTCAGGCGACGACATCGACATACTCCTGACGATGGAATGCACGGGTAGCGGGACGGTTGGCGCGCAGTGTGGCCGTAGACGCGTGGTCAACCTTGGTGCCCTTCACGACGACGCCATAGAGGCGTTCGGCGGCCTCGGCGCTGACGAAGCCGCCGAGCACGTCTTCGAGAATGGCATCGAGATTACGGTCGAACGGATGGCCAAAACCTCCGCCCCCGCCGGTCTCCATGCGCAGCACGTCGCCCTTGACCAGCCTGTTGCCGTCCGAAAGCGGCGGAACCATGCGCTGGTCCGGCCGACCAGGATTGATGGTGACGCGGCCGGTGCCGCCGCCCATGCCGCCATTGATGCCCCAGGGCGGGTTCTTGACGCTGTCGATGCGCACCGCAAGCATCATGTCTTCCGCGAGGATTTCGTATTCGCGGATGATGCCGCAGCCGCCGCGGAACTTGCCGGCGCCGCCGGAGTCCTTGACGATGCCGTAGGTGCGCAGGCGCACCGGATACCCGACTTCCAGGAACTCGACCGGGTAGTTCTCCTGCGCCACGAAATAAACCGCGTCGATGCCATCCGAATCCGGCCGCGCGCCGTAACCGACGCCGATGCCGTCAGCGAGCAGGAAGCGCTTCAGTTCACCCGCGTCATCCTTGTAGTTGCCACGCATGATGGTGATGACATAGGCCGAGTTGGAGGCAGGCGCCTTGCCGCCCGCCGTGTTGACGAGGCCGTTGAGAGCCGACAGCACACGCATCATGGTCAGGCCACGCATACCGAGTGCCGCCGGGAAATTTGGCTGCAGGAAGGAGCCCTGGCGCAGGTTCACCGCATCCAGCGCCTGCGGGCCGCCGGCATTGCACACCTGGCCCGGATCGCCGCCGAGATAGAAGAGACCCAGCGCCATGCCCGGCACGCCGCGGTTCATCAGGAAATTGACAGGGCCTGGCGCCTGATCGTCGGATTCGGTCGCATCGAAGGTGAACTTGTCCTCGCCATTCGCCAGCTTCTCGCGAGTCAGCGAGAGGCGCATCTTGAACGGACCATTGCCATGGCCGTCGCTGTCGATCGCATCGGTGAATTTATGCGTGCCGTATTCGAAGGTCTCGGCCAGCTTGGAGCGCACCAGCTTGCGTGTGCGGGTGAGCAGCTGCGCCAGCGCATCTTCCACAATATCGGAGCCGAAGCGATCTAGGATCTCGCCGATGCGCTTGACGCCCACATCGACGCTCGCCATTAGCGCCCGCATGTCGCCGATGCTCTGTTCGGGGAAACGGGAATTTCGGTGGAAGATCGACAGCGTCGCCTCGTTGGTGACACCTTGGTCCATCAGCTTGGTGACCGGGATGATGATGCCTTCCTGATAGATGTCGGTGGCGGCCGGGCTGATCGAGCCCGGATGCATGCCGCCGATATCGGCGAAATGCGCCCAGCTCATCACGAAGGCGCAGCGCTTGCCGTCCTTGAAGACCGGCGCTAGCAGAACCTGGTCGTTGGAGTGAGAAACCGCGCCGCGCGAACCGTAGCAGTCATTGTACCAGTAGAGATCGCCGGGCTTCATCGTATCGGCTGGGAACTTGTCGAACACCGGGCCGGTCATGTCGCCGAACACCGGCACCATAGACCCGACCGCCATCACGCCGTCGCCATCGAAGAGCGCGGTGTAAAAATCTTTTTTCTCGCGGATAAACGCGGAGATCGCGGTGCGCTCGAGCAGCGCTTCCATTTCCGACTGGGCGGCAGCGATCGCGCCACGGATGATTTCGAGCGAGACGGGATCACAGAAGGACCCTTCCGGTTTTACCGCTCTGGCGGGCGTGCTTTCGCTTTCCTTGGGATTGTACATCTTGGAATCCTCGTTGGATGCTGTGGAATGGATCGACCGGGTGCTCACTAGGCACCTCCGATCAGAACGACGACATTGCCGAGGCCGCCGTGCTCGACGCGCTCATGAGCCTTGGCGATATCGTGAAGCGGGAACGTCGCACCGATGGCGACCTTGAGCCTGCCGGCATCGGCAAGCTCGGCGATCATCCTTTCACCCGCCAGCCGCTGATCCTCCGGGATCAGAAAACCCTGGATGAAGCGAAGGTTGGCGCCCTTGGCTGCAAAGGCGTAATAGGGAAGCACCGGCGCCGGATTGCTGCTCGATGAATAGGAGGCGACCGTACCGTTGCGTTTCAGCGCGGCGGCATCGAGCTTCAGGTTTGCTCCGAAATCGACCTCGACGATACGATCGACGCCCTGTCCTTCGGTCAGTTCGAGGATGCGGGCCGAGACGTCTTCGCGCTTGCGGTCGATCGTCGCAAAAGCACCGGCCAGCCTCACGTGCGCCGCAGCTTCCGGCGTGCTGACCGTACCGATCACCCGCGCGCCGCCGGCAACCGCCATCTGCACCGCGAAATGCCCGACCGCACCGGCAGCACCGTTGACGAAGATCGTCTGGCCATTCACCGGGCCATCGGCAAAGACGGCGCGATAGGCGGTCATTGCCGGCACGCCAAGATTGGCGCCGTCTGCGAAACTCAGGCTATCGGCAAGTTTCACCGCCTGATGGGAGGCGATTGCGATAAATTCGGCGGCGGTGCCGAAAGCGCGGCCCGCTTCGCCATATCCGCCTTGGGCATTCCACATCCAGACCCGTTCGCCGATGCGCGCCGGATCAACGCCCGCGCCGACACCGATGATTTCGCCGGCACCATCCGTATGCGGGATGATCAACGGGTGATCCATGCCCATGCCGCGCCAACCGCCCCGGCGTTTTACGTCGGCCGGGTTGATGCCGGACGCATGCACGCGCACCAGCACCTCGCCGGGACCGGCGACCGGTGCAGCCATCTCAGCCACGGAGAGAACCTCCGCGGCGGGACCGGTGCGTGTGTAGGAAGCGGCAAGCATCAACAACTCCAATCAGTACAGGTGGCAGGCGACGGTGCGGGTGCCGACCGGCTTCGGCAGAGGTATTTCGGATGCACAGCGTGCATGGGCCGCCGGACAGCGGTCGCGAAAAACGCAGCCGGAGGGTGGATTGCGCGGGTCCGGCGCGCCGCGGCCGATCGGCAGTGGCTCGTGGCTCTGGTCGGGATTCGGCACCGGCACCGCGGCGACCAGCGCCTTTGTGTAGGGATGCAGCGGTTCGCGGACGATATCCTCGGTCGGCCCGTCCTCCATGATCCGGCCGAGATACATGACGATCGTCCGCTCGCAGACGTAACGCACCAGCGCCAGATCGTGGCTGATATAGATGGCGGTGAGGCCCAGCCGGTCGCGGACGTCGCGGAAGACATTGAGCACGCCGGCGCGCACCGAGACGTCGAGCATCGAGACCGGCTCGTCGGCGACCACGAATTCCGGCTGCAGGATCAGCGCCCGCGCCATGACGACGCGCTGCAACTGTCCGCCGGACAGGTGATGCGGATAACGATCGAGGAACTGCGCAGGCTCCGGCAGCTTGACCAGTTCCAGCGCCGTGATGATCCGCCCCTCGCGTTCGCGTTTGGGAATGTCGGCATTTTCCAGCGGCTCGGCCAGCGTCTGGCGGATGGTGAAGCGTGGATTGATCGCATCGAACGGGTTCTGGAAGATCAGTTGCGCCTTGGAGCGGAATTTCTTCAACCCGTTGCCGCGCACGGCGCCAATTTCCTCGCCGTCGAAATGGATCGTGCCACCGGTCTTTTCCTCGAGCTTCAGCAGCAGCCGGCCCATCGAGGTCTTGCCGCAGCCGGATTCGCCCAGCAGGCCGACGCTTTCGCCGCGCCGGATGTCGAAGCTGACGCCATCGACAGCTTTCACCACCGTCGATTTGCCGCGCATCGCCGCGAACGCACCGCCGACGGCATAATGCAACTTGGCATCGAAGACCGAGACCAGGACATCCGGTTTCTTGACGTTTTTTTCGGTGGCGGGGTTCATGCCGGGGCCATCCATGTCTCCGTCTTGGCGGCTTCGATGCGCAGGGCAGCGCTCTCGTTGGCGCGGTGGCAGAGCACCGGGTGATCCGGCGCGACATCAATGACCGGCGGCTCGGTGCCGCAGATGTCGAGCGCGAAAGGACAGCGCGGCTTGAACCGACAACCGGCCGGCGGAGAGGCGAGGTTCGGCGGCGCGCCTTCGATCGGCGTCAGGATGCCGGAGGCAGCTCCCTGCAGATCCGGAAAGGCGTTGCGCAGGCCCATCGTGTAGGGATGCGACGGCGCTGTCAGCGCCGCCTGCATGGTGCCGGATTCGGCCACCTTGCCGGCATACATGACGACGGTGCGGTCGCAGATATAGGCGACGACCGAGATATCGTGGGTGACGAGAATGACCGAAACGCCGAGCCGCGTCTGTAATTCCTTGAGCTGGTCGAGGATCTGCCGCTGCACGATGACGTCGAGCGCCGTCACCGGCTCGTCGGCGATGATCAGCTTCGGATCGAGCGCGAGCGCCAGGGCAATCGCGACGCGCTGGCGCATGCCGCCGGAGAACTGATGCGGATAGTCGGCCAAGCGGTTGGCATCGATGCCAACCATCTCGAACAGTTCCTCGGAACGGGCACGGGACTGTTTTCGGCCCAGGCCGCCGCGGCGGCGCAGCACTTCGTCGAGCTGGTATTCGACCGTATAGACCGGATCGAGCGAGTTCATGGCGCTCTGGGGAATGAAGGCGATGTCGCGCCACCGCAGTGCGTTCATATCCTTTTCGGGGATCTTGGCCAGATCCTTGCCGTCGAACAGGATCTGGCCACCGGTGATCGCAGCGTTCTCGGCAATCACCCGCGTCAGTGCCCGGGCAACGGTCGTCTTGCCGCAGCCGGATTCGCCGACCAGGCCGGTGATCGAGCCGCGCGGAATGTCGAAGCTTGCGCCGTCCACAGCATGGACGAAATTGCGCCCCACCTGATAACTGACCCGAAGATCTCTGACGGAAAGAAGAGGTTCGCTCATCGGCTCAACTTCGGGAAGAGGATGTTTTCATAACCGCGGGTGATGAAGAAGCCCGCGCTGACGACGAGGATGATGCAGATGCCCGGCGGCACGAACCAATAGAAGGCCTGTTTGGCGAGCGCCTGGCTCGCAAAAGCATCCTGCAGCATATAGCCCCAGCTGATCGAGTTGGGGTCCCCGAAACCGAGGAAGCTGATCGATGCTTCGGTCAGGATCGCCCAGCCGATCGCGATCGATCCGTAGAGGAAGGAAAGCGGCAGGATGTTCGGCGCGATATGGCGCAGGATGATCTTGAAGTCGGAAGACCCCGCCACCCGCGCCGCCTCGACATAACCGCGGGTGCGAAGCGTCAGCACCTGGCTGCGGATGACGCGGGCCGTATCGCGCCACAGGACCAGCGCCATGGCGATCACCACGTTCCAGATCGACGGCTTCAGGAAGGCGGCGAGCACGATGACGAAGGGTAGGAAGGGAATGCCGAAGGCGATATCGGCAAGCCGCATCAGGATGGCATCCACCCAGCGGCCGAAATAGCCGGCGACGAGGCCGATGACCGAGCCGATCAGCGCCACCATGAAGGCCGCAGTGATGCCGATCAGCAGCGCCGAGCGGCTGCCGTAAACGAGCTGCGAGAAGATATCCCGGCCGAGGCTGGTGGTTCCCATGATGAAACCATCCTGCCCCGGCCGGAGGTCCGCCGCGAGATCGTAGGCTGGCGTGTAGAGGATTTCGGTCGGATCATGCGTCGCGATCTGGTCGGCAAACACCGCGACGACGATGAACACCAGATAGATGAGGAGACCGGCCACCGCGAACGGGTCGTTCATCGGCAGCCTCAGCGCGCGAAACATCCGGGCAAGGATATTGGGGCGTCTCGGCTTGATGATGGCGGGTGCGGCGATCTCAGGCATGGGAAATCCTTGGATCGAGGAATGCATAGAGCAGATCGGCAGCTAAGTTCATGAAGATCACCACGAGCGCGATCATCAGGAAGGCGCCCTGCGCCAGCGGATAGTCGGAAGCGGCAACCGCATTCACCAGTTCGCGGCCGAGGCCTGGCCAGGAGAACACCGATTCCACCACGACATTGCCCTGCAGCTGGTACCCGACGGCGATCGCGAACGATGTCATCACCGGCAGCAGCGCGTTACGGGCCGCATGGCGTACCACCACGGTCCAGTTCGACAGCCCCTTGATGCGGGCCATGGTGACGAAGTCCTCCTTCATCACGTCGAGCATGTTGGAGCGCATCAGCAGAAGCGGCAGGCCTTGGCTGTAGATTGCCAGCGTCGCCGCCGGCAGTGCCAGATGCGCGAGGAAGTCGCGCGAGGTATAGAGGTCGAGAAAGCCGGAATATTCGTTGCCGGGAGCGCGCGTGCCGCCCGCCGGCAGCCAGCCGAGCGAAAACGAGAAGATCGCCAGCATCACCATGCCGAGCCAGAATTCGGGCATGGCGCGGGTGGTGAGCACCAGCGGAATGGCCGCCTGCTCC
Source organism: Neorhizobium tomejilense (assembly GCF_964254135.1). NCBI lineage: Bacteria > Pseudomonadati > Pseudomonadota > Alphaproteobacteria > Hyphomicrobiales > Rhizobiaceae > Neorhizobium > Neorhizobium tomejilense. The sequence continues at coordinate 1,031,071 of NZ_CAXUSO020000002.1, read as the reverse complement.
ACCCAACTTCCGCGGCGCCAGGCAAGATAGGCGCCGGCGAGGATGCCGAAGACATAAGCGACGATCAGCGAGGAGAATGTCAGGATCAGCGTGTTCGGCAACAGGGTCCAGATGCGCTGGCCAACCGGCTCGCGGTAGCGAAAACTCTGGCCGAGCTCGCCCTGCAGAAGGTTGCCGAGATAAATCAGGTACTGGTGCCAGAGCGGCTTGTCGAGGCCGAACTGGGCCATCAGCTGCTGCTGCTGTTCGAGCGTAAAGGTCGGGTCGATATAAGCGGCCATCGGATTGCCCGGCATCAGCCGGAACATCAGAAACAGGATGGTCACCACCGCCCATAGAACAAGAGCGAGCTGCAGCAACCTGCCGCCCACAGCCTTGAAATTCTTCATCTGAAAATATTCCTTCTCTTGGCTCGGCGCCCCTTCGGGAGGACAAGGCGAGGCTGCCGATGTCAAGCGTCAGGCAAAAAAGGGAGGCGGCGCCTGGGAGGACCCACCGCCTCCGTGAAGATTATTTGGCCGCGACGGTTTCCTTGGTGTCGCCCGGATAGTGAAGCTTGCCACCTTCCAGCGTATAGCCGGCATCCTTCAGGGTCTTGGCCGCAACGGCCTGTCCGGCCTTGAAACTGTCGACGACCGACTTATCATGCCAGTACTCGAGCGCCGGGGAGACGATGGAGTTCGAGGCCACCGCGAAACCGCGATAGGCGGCCTTGACGATCAGCTGGCGGTCGACCGCTTCGGAGAGCGCGCGACGGAAGGCCGGGTCGTTGAAGGGCGGACGGCGTTCGTTGAAGGCGATGTAGCGGAAGCCCATGTCGACCGTGGAAACCACTTCCAGGTCGCCGTCCTTCTTGGCGGCATCGATGAGCACCTGCGGATCGCCGGTGAACTCGCCCATGAAGTTGATTTCGCCCGAGCGCAGCATGCCGAGCGCCGCTTCCGCATTCGGTACGATACGCAGGATCCAGCGATCGACTTTCGGCGCCGCGAAGTGATCCTTGTTGGCTGCAAGCGTGACGGATTCGTTTTTCGCCCAGCTGGTGAACTTAAACGGGCCGGAGCCGATCGGCATCTGTTCCTGATAGCTTTCGGCAGTCTCCGGCTTGGCGGCGAGATCCTTCAGGATCGGCTCCCAGATGTGCTTCGGGATCAGGTTGACCTTGGCAAGGCTGGAGGTAACGAAGGAAGCGGCGGGCTTCTTCAGCTTGAAGGTGATGACGTCGCCATTCGTGGTGATCGAGTCGATGTTCGTGGCGAAAGGCTTGTACATCGGGGCTTCGCCGCCGACCGCCGCTTCGAACGAGAACTTGACGTCATCAGGGGTTACCGGCTTGCCGTCATGCCACTTCATGCCGGACTTCAGCTTCACGTCGACCGTGGTGCCATCCTTCCAGGTGAAGCTCTCGGCGGCCCACGCTTTCGGCAGGCCATCCGGGCCGACGCGCAGCAGGCGGTCCCAGACGAGTTCGGTGATCCAGCTATCGACGCTGCCCGAGATATAGAGCGGGTTGATCGCCTTGATATTGTCGGACGAGTTGATGATCAGGTCCTTCTTCGCACCCGCGGGCTCGACACCGAGGAAGGTCCAGGTGTTGCGGATGCCGATGCCGCTCTGGTTGACGACCGATTCCGTCTTCCAGACCGTCTTGTCGAAAGCGAAGGTCGACTTCGGATGCACGAGCATCATGTAGGGCTGATCCTTGGAGAGGATCTCCTGCGCCTTGAAGACCAGCGCCTTGCGCTTGGCCGGATCGATCTCGCCGCGCTGGGCTTCGGCGGTCGCGTCGTAATCCTTGTTCAGGTAGCCCGCGAAGTTGTAGCCATCCTTGGCGGTAGAAGAATGAAAGAGGTTGAAGATGAGCTCGTCCGGATCGGAGCGCTCAGGACGGCCGACCATCTGCCAGGCAGTCGAGTCCCACTGGTCGCGCTTGTACCAGACTTCGTCGGACATCTGTTCCCAAGGGATCGCCCGGACTTCGACATCGAGGCCGAGCTTGCGCCATTCCTGAGCAATCAGCTGGACGGACTGGAATTCCGCCTGCTGGCCGGCCTGCGGACGGGACAGGATGGTGATCTTGCGGATCGGATCGCCGGCCCAGGCGGGCAGAGCGATGGCCGTCACCACAAAAGCTGCAAATGCACTTCTCAAAACGGACTTCATGATCGTTCTCCTCTGAATAGCTTGACTATTCTCTTTGTTGGCAAAGGGTTTTTCTCCCTCCGCATCGCAAATCCGAAATCGGCCTTCGAACACGTTTCCCGCGCGTTCAATGCCGACACTCAATCCACAGAATAAATTCACGAGCGCCTTCGAAAGGTTTGCAACCCGGCTCTCAATGTTTTATTGTGTGAAACATCGTTTCGCATTGATGGCGAGTAAAACACATTCCAAGAAGATTGCAAGAAGCTTCAAGCAATCCAAATCAGATGCCGGAGGAGACCATCCGATGACCGAACCAAAAGACTACAAGATCGCGGCGGTGGACCGGGCGCTTGCCCTTCTCGAAGCCCTTGCCGACCGCCCGGATCAGGGCGTGACGTCGCTTGCAAAATCGCTGGGGATGACCAAATCGCTGGTCTTCCGTCTGCTGCACACGCTGGAGGAGCGCGGCTTCGTATCGCGCGATCCGGAGCGTGCCGAATTCTCGCTCGGCTACCGCATCGGCGTGCTCGGCGAGCGCCTTGGCAAGGACGGCGCCCTGCTTTACGCCGCCCGGCCGGTCATGGATGCGCTCCGCGACCAGACATCCGAGAACGTCAACCTTGTCGTGCGCGAAGGCCTGAAGACCTACGTTCTGGCGACCCGCGCCGGCCGCCATTCGATCCGGCTTTTTGCCCAGGCGGGACGCAACGGCCCGCTGCATGCGGGTGGCGGCTCGCTGCTGCTGCTGGCTTACGCGGATCCCTCGGTCATCGATGCGGCGCTCTCCCAGCCGCTCGAAGCCTTCACGCCCTACACGATCACCGACCGGGCGAAACTGCGCCAGGCCCTCGAACGTATCCGCGCCAACGGCTACAATATCGTCCTCAACGATCTCGACGAGGGCGCCTTTTCCGTCGCCGCACCGATCACCGGCGCCGACGGCACGATCATCGCCTCGATCTCGGTTGCCGGCGCGGTCGCCCGTTTCGACGAGGAGCGGCGCGAAAGCCATTTGAAGGCCGCCCTCGACGCCGCTGCGGAAATTTCCGAGCGCCTTTCGATCCACGGCCCCGGCGAAAACGGCCTCGTGAAATCAAGGGCTTGAGGCCGGACCGAGTCTATCTCTACCTATCCGGAAATCGACGGGCGCTTCGGCGCCCGTTTTCGTCAGTGCGATTTCTAGCCCCTCGAAGCCGCTTGCGGGGTCCCCCAACCTCTGTTAGCGTTTTCAAGTTTTGTGAAACAGAGTTTCGCTAGATAAAACAAATTGGGGAGTACCGGATATGAATGAGATCGAATCCGCCGTTCTGGGAGCGGTGACGCTGGATGAACCCTGGGCTCTGGTGGAGAGCTTTGCGACCTACAAGCGCGAGCATCCGACCGATGTGAACCGCGCCATGGACGAGGTCGCCGCGCGGCTCGCCAAGCACGGCGTCGAGGTCAAGATGCACGAGGCCGACCTTTTCCTCAGCTTACCCGGCCTCGCACGCGTCGAAGCTGGCGGGCAAACGTTCCGCGCCAAGCCGCCGTCCTACTCGCTGGATGCATCGAAGGGCGTGAAGGGCGAGATCGTCTATATTGCCAGCCTGCAGCCGAAGGCGATCTCGACCATGTTCGAGAAGACCGTCGACGGCACCGGCGAACTCGCCGCCCGGGTCCGCGGCAAGGTGGTTCTCTCGGAAGGTTTCGCCAATCCGGGTCTCGTTTCGCAGTTCACCGAACTCGGCGCCGTCGGCGTCATCGCCATCAACCCCGGCGTCGATATTCACTGGGGCACCTGCACCACCGTCTGGGGCACGCCCGATCTCGACGACCTGCCGCGCAAGCCGTCGATCCCGGCCGTTGCCGTCAACCGCGAGAGCGGCGATGCGCTGATCGAGCTTGCCAGGACCGGCACGGAGGTCACCATTTTTGCGGACATGGAAGAGGGCTGGTTCAAGTCGAAGCTGCCGGAAGTGTTCATCAAGGGCACCGAGGAGCCGGACAAATACGTCTTCCTCCACGGCCACCTCGACAGCTGGGATGTCGGTGTCGGCGACAATGCGACCGGCGACGCGACACTTCTCGAAATCGCCCGCGTTCTGTGGGCCAACCGCGACAAGCTTAAGCGCTCGATCCGGATTTGCTGGTGGCCCGGCCATTCGACCGGCCGTTATGCCGGCTCCACCTGGTTCTCCGACAATTTCGCGCTCGACCTCGACGAAAACTGCGTCGCCTCGGTCAATTGCGACAGCCCCGGCTGCCGCTGGGCGACGGAATTCATCAACCTCTGCATGATGACTGAGACGGAAGCCTTCCTTTCCGACGTTATCGAGGAAGTGGCCGGCAAGAAGGCCGAAGCCGAACGCCCGCACCGCGCCGGCGACTATTCCTTCAACAACATCGGCCTTTCGAGCTACCTGATGTTGTCCTCGACCATGACCGAGCGGGATCGCGAGGAGAAGGGCTACTACACGGTCGGCGGCTGCGGCGCCAACATCGCCTGGCACACCGAAAACGATACGCTCGAGATCGCCGACAAGGACATCATGTTGCGCGACATCAAGGTCTATCTGCTCGCCGTGCTGCGCAATGCCAATGCAAAAATCCTGCCCTTCGACTGGCGCGCGACGGCACGAGAGTTCATCCACACGGTCGATACCTACCAGAAGAAGGCCGGCGACCGCTTCGACCTTTCGCCGAGCCGCAAGGCGGTCGAGTCCTTGGCCGCAGCCCTTTCCGCATTCTACGCCGGGATCGACAGCGGCAAGATCGAAGAGAAGAGCGCCAACCACGTGATCCAGAGGCTCGCCCGCATCCTGGTACCGCTCAACTACACCCGCGAGCAGCGCTTCCGCCACGACCCGGCTTTGCCGATCCCGGAACTGCCCGCCATCTCGACGGCCGCCGACCTCGACAAGCTCGGCCCCGAAAAGCTTGGTTTCGCCAGGACCCAGCTCGTGCGCGGCCAGAACCGCGTCATCTCGGCGCTGCGTCAGGCCGAACAGCTGGTTCGCGCTGCCTGATCGTCAAAACTGGACAAAAGCTCGCGCCGGGAGACTGGCGCGGGCTTTTTTGTTCACGGCTTCACGCCGACGATCCGGTATCGGTCATTCTCTCCTCATGGCCGCATCCGCCGGCTGCCCTTGCAAGCATGGTGGTAATATAAAACTGCATTCGTCTCAGTCGAATTCATGGATCGGTGTCCGTCGCGGGCTCTCGCAAAGCCCGACGTCTCGGGTCAACCCAGTGATCCGCAAGCGAGAAATGCCAGACACCGTTTTGATGCAGCGCGTGGAGCCCCGCTTTTAACGCTGTTTTGACGCTGCTTTGACAGCGGCGCGCTAGGGCAGGTTTGCGGTTTCCAAGGATGCTTTTTATGCTTCAGTTCGTCGATGGCCACAACGCTGACATGCGTTGCCGAATCGCAGGTGCGCCAGTGGCGCTCTTGTCAAGGGCCGCTTTTGTGTCAGACTGTCTGCTGGACGGGCAGCCCAGGTTCGATGAGATGATCGAGAGGGGCACAATACGAGTTGGGCCAATGGATCGCATGGATGCAAAACATGCAGTGTTCCGGATGTACCTGCTTGGCCCGTTCAGTCTCGTCGACAGCAAAGGGAAATCTGCCACACCCCGGTCCCAGAAGGCCCAGGCAATTCTTGCGATGCTTGCTCTGTCTGCGCGGGGATCCCGCTCGCGGGTCTGGCTGAGAGACAAGTTGTGGAGCGACCGGTCCGAGGATCAGGCGGCTGCCAGCCTGAGGCAGGCCCTGCTCGATATTCATAAAGCCCTGGGTTCGTCTCGAGATCTGATCATCGCCGACAAGAACACCGTGTGGCTGGACATGGACCGCATCACGCTCGACACCGAGGAGATGCTGCGCAGCGAGCGCCTGGTCGATCAGATCACCGACGAACTGCTCGAAGGCATGGATATCCGCGATCCTGAATTCGAGGACTGGCTGACGGTCGAGAGACAGAACTGGTACCGACGCATCGAAGAAGGGCGCGTCGATGATGTGTTCGAACCTCGGCAGCAACCTCGCCGCGACGTCAGCACGCTGTCAGCACTCTTGCCTTTGACAGGCCTGCCTGACCAGCGCCCGACCAATATCCCCTCGGCAGCTGCGGGCCATGATCCGGACAAGCCGCCGTCGCCGGACAATATTCAGTGGACCATCGCTCTCCAGCCGCCGATCGTCCTCGGCGCCGGAGATGGGGGGCAGATCGCGGCATTGCAGTTTCAGAACCTGCTCGCCAAGGCGATCTTCGACGGATTGGGGCTCGGCATCACCGATCTCTCCTTCGACCCGCATCTTGGGCAACCGGATCGAAAGATGGGCCTTCCGCTGTGCCTTCAACTGCGGCTGACGTTCGATGGCAGTCAGGTGCTGGTGGAGCTGGCGATCAAGCATCTGCTCGACAACCGGATCATATGGCTTGGCAGCCGTATGATCGGGCGCACCCAGATGGAGCGGTCCGAATACGGGGTCGCCGCGGCTCTGATCAGCCAAGCGGTCGACCAGTTGTCGCTGTTTCAGGAGTTGAGCGCCGGCGACGGTCGCCTGACCCGTGATGGTCTCTTCGTCGATGCGGTCAACGCGATCTTCCGGCTTTCGAGAGGCGATCTCGAAAAAGCGGAAAAGCGGTTGCAGGAGCAGATTCAATATCAGCCGCGAGCGTCTGCCTTCGCCTGGTTGTCCTTCATCCGCACATTCCAGGTCGGCCAGCGCTTTAGCGCGCTGGATGCGCATGTGATCGAAGAGGCCCAGGCCTATGCGCGAAAGGCTCTCGAACTCGATCCCAACAACTCCGTCTCGCTGGCGCTGGTCGGGCATGTGCATTCTTTCCTATTCCGGGAATACGATTACGCAGCCGGTCTGTTCGAGAAGTCGATCCGTCTGAACCCGGCCTTGCCGCTGGGTTGGGACCTCTATGCCATGCTGCACTGCTATGCGGGGCAGCCGGAGAAGGCCAGTGCAATGGCGCGGTGGGTTCAGGAACTCGGCGTCTACAGCCCTCATAAATATTACTTCGATACGACGAAATGCATCAGCGCCGGGCTGGCGGGAGACCACGTGGCGGCAATAGCCGCAGGCGAGGATGCACTGCATTCCCGGCCGAACTTCAATAGCCTGTTGCGCTATCTCGCTTCCAGCCACGCTCACACGGGCAATTTGGAGGCTGCACATCAGTATGTGGAACGGCTTGATAAGGTTGAAAACGGGTTCTCCATAACCGCGTTTCGCGGCACGGGCTATCCATTGCTCAGCACAGGCGGTGGAAAGCTGTTGCTCGACGGCTTGATCAAGGCTGGCGCCAGAATTCGCTAAGGCAACATTCACGATGATCTCATTTGGGGAGGTTGGGGCATGGTAGGGGAAGCAAATTTGGAAGAACAATCAAAGATTGTAGATTTTTTGAATTCTTATAAATTTAGGGTTGAGCCGGATACGGTTCTCCCTTGCGAACCGAGGCCGGTCGAGGCCATCCCCGAGACGGTGGAGCCGTCTTCCCCCGTTCCACCTGCGCCGGCCCATATGCCCGAGGAGGACCTATCCATAGACGAGCCTCCGCTGATGATGGCGACAATGGCGGCAGCTGCCTCGGTCCTCAACAAGGGCGTCGCCAACAAGTCGGTTCTCAACAAGGCCACGCTGAACAAGAACAAGAATAAGAACAAAAATAAGAATAAGAACAAAAACAAGTCGACGATGGATGGCGCGAGCCTCGGCGTATCGCAACTCATCCCGGCGTTCGAATTGCGCCGATTGCACCAGCAGCCGTCGCGCAACGCGTTCACGGCCGCGCGGCGCTTTACCTGGGAAATGCTCGACATCCCGCCACCACCCGGTCCGGATTACACGCGTCTGGAAGCGGCGGTGTTGCTGTCCATGCAGCGGCGCGATCGTGAGCGGGCGCGGCGATTGCCCGACATCCAGGCTGAAGCGACCATTTCCGTGTCGGAATTTACCCGCGCCTTGTATATCGAGGACATCGGCGGGTACGAACAGACCGAGGGCTTGTTTCAGGCGATCTTGACCGCGTGCGAATATGTCGGTCTTCTCTACAAGAGCCAGTTCAACAGGCTCCGGCCAAACCAGTTCGAATCCCTGTTGCGGCCGCTTCTGCCCGTACCGGTGCACGAATCCTACCCCAGCAACCATGCCTTCCAGTGCTTTTCGATTGTATTCGCTTTCTCGACGATCCTGCCCGAACATCCGGCAACGGACGAACTCGCCCGCATCGCGCAGAACGTCGCTGAAAATCGCGAATGGGCCGGACTGCATTATCCGAGTGATACGCAAGCTGGCCGGGACCTGGCGCGGCGTTTCGCTCCATACCTCCATGATGCGTTCGGGCCGCTTTTTCAGGCGGTCCACGACGAATGGGTTTGAGGCCGATTTTATTCTTTGGGGAGAACGAAGATCATGACGTCCGCCGACATGGAAGCGCCGCAGGCCGCGCCGATGAACTACTATTACCTCTGGCATCTGACGGCGTTGGGCGTCATCGATGCCGACTACGGTTCGCCGCCGTTCGTACCGCCGTCCGAGAACGAGACTGCGGCGCGTCCGGTCCCCGACCCGGAGATCGGGGGAAGTGTCTGGGATACGATCGCGGCTGCCGGTCTTATCCATCCCGCCCGCGTGGCGCTGATCGATGTCGGGATAGCACCCGATCATCCGAATTTGGCGACCCGGCTTGATCGTGAAGCCTCGATCGACCTTACGAGCCACCGCTACGGTTCGCGCGTCGCCGAAATCCTCGATGCGACCACATCCTTCGACCGTGAAGAAAAACAGGCGTTCTTCGCCGGACTTGATATCGCGCCGTTGGGAAATCTCGGCCTATCCAACGATGATCGGGAATATCTCGACGACATCGTCGCAGAATATGCGGCCTCCCAGGGCGTCGTGCGACGGCTGTTCCACCCGGAGTCACTTTTTGCTTCCCATGGCACCTGCTGTGCCGGCCTGATTGCCGGAGAACCGGCCGTGGCGACGCAGGACGGAGGTCCCTCGGCTCTCCCCGAGGACGTATTCTCCGGCGCTGGCGGCACGCCATGCCCGAGCGCCAATCGCAACGTTCTTCCCTATTTCGGTGTCGATCCCTTCTCCCGGGTGATCTCGATCAGGACCTCTTTCGAGGACGATGTCCTGCAGTTCATCGCCGCGTTCCTCTACGCCTATCATCAGCGCGTCGATGTGATCGTCCTGCCACGCGGCTTGCCGGACCCGAAGCGCAGTCGGGTTATTCCGAAGAACGAATTGAAGGCCGATCTCGAACGCTGGAAAAATCAAATCGCTGCCGATCTGTTCGCCCGTATATCGTTAGCCGAACAGGGGGGCGCCGAGCTGGAGCCAAAAGCCCCGCAAAAGGGATCAAACCCCGATAGAGCGTGGCATATCCTCAAGCAGCTCATCGTCGCCATCAGCTATCATATTCCAATCGTTTGCGCCGCGGGAAACAGCGGCGAAAGTCAGTTGATCTATCCGGCCAATCTGGCTGCCGATGACAATGGGATAATCGCCGTTGGCGCGGTCACGGTCGAGGGTTACCGCTCCGGATACAGCAATTACGGAGAAGGACTTACGGTCGTCTCGCCATCCGATGACGGCGAAGTCTTCAATCGTCATCAGTTGCGCGTCGACCGCCTGTCCCCTTTCGCCGCCCAACATGACCATGAGGCATTCGGGTTGCGGGAATACAGGTATTCTCACTTTTCGCTGCTGACGACCGACCTTCCCGGCGCATTCGGTTACGACCGGGGCGCGGATCCGTGGTCGTCCATGGTGCCATCCGCAGCCAATCCCGGCATTGGTGGAGGTTACTACACCACGTTCGGGGGCACGTCGGGAGCCTCCGCCCAGGTAGGGGGCATATGCGCCTTGATCCAGCGGGCCCATAAGACCCAGAAGAACGGTGGCGATGCACGGCTCTCCGGCCCTTCGGTCAAGTCAATCCTCCAGTCCACGGCCCGGCTGGATGCGATGGTCGCACCCGGAATACGCGCACTGACCGCCGACTGCATGAATGCGGATGGCGAAGATGCTCTCGATATGAGCTATTTCTTCGGGTTTGGCCTGCCCGATGTCCCGGCAGCCATCGCCGCCGTGTTGTCTCCGTAAGACCGATTCTCGGCAAAGGTCACCAGGATTGAAGCCCCCTAAAAAAGGGGGCTTTTTTGTCGGTTAAGCTTCCTTTTCACGGAAGTTTAACGCGGTGCTGGCGTGCCGATGACGGGTCCACAAGAAGCTCCTCTCAACGGAAGACTAGACGAGATCGTGGTTTCAAGCCGGAGGGCCGTCGGTACGGCCGGTTCTGGCGGCAACTAATCTTCCCTGAAGTGGCGCGCCTCATGATGAGGTTCGAAGCGTCCGGGGTGAGGAGAGCTTAAGATGTCTGCTTATCAGATCGAGCCGTTGGCGGATCAGGCGAGAGCCTTGCTCCAGCGCAATCCGCTCTTTTCAAAGTCCGGTTTCGTCAATGCGGCTGCAACGGGCAACATGCTGAAACAGCGACCCCGTTATGCCCGAATTCTTGCCGCCGCTTCCGAGCTGCCGGGTTGCGGTGAAAGGGTCGAGGCGCTGGCCCGTTATTTCCCAGGTCTTGCTGATGGCGGATATCATGATGCCGACGCGTTCCTGCCCACCACCGCATTCCTGCCCGTGCGAAGCGACCCTTACCGGTCTCCCGCACTGGCGGCTTGGATGGATGAGCTTCAGCGCGGGCTGGAAAGCTACGTCGACGGCGCCAGTTCTGAAGTTGTAGACCACAGCCTGCAGCCTGATCTCGTGGCAGAGGACCTTGCTCTCGAGCGCCGTCCCGCCCGCCGGCTCGCCTGTGGTATCGGTCTCGTCCTGATCGACAGTCTGGAAGCGAGCCGCACCATGCGCAAGCGCATCGCTCATTGCCGGCCGGCCGATCCCGGCTTCGAGCAGGCCCAGATGAGCGACCACGACCTGGACCGAATCGACGATCATCTCACCAAGGCAATCGAATTGATTTCGACCGTCGATCCCGGTGGCTATCAACGGCTGACTGCAGGGCTTCACACACTTTATATCGGCACCCGACGCGGCGCGATAAGCTCGTTCTCCAGCTCCGGCGACCTGCCGGGGAGTGCCATCGTGGTCCTGTCGCAGGAAAAGCTGGACGCCGAAGACTATCCGGCGACTGCCGCCGAGCTTCTGCGCGAAGCGGGGCATGTCCTGCTGCGGCTGTATACGGCGGCTGCGCCGTTATCGCTGCCCGCCGAACTGCGATACGTATCGCCATACACACACAGTTTACAGACGCTCGAAAGCATCGTGCATACGGCCTACGCCATTCCCTGGGAGTGCGCCGTCCGCATCGCATGCTTGCCTTTCAGAGCACCGCCTGAGCACCGCGCGCGGGAAGCAGCTTTTGTCATTGCGTATGCTGCCCGCCTAATTCCGCTCATCGATATCGCCCGCGAGGGGATCGAGCGTCTGGGCGGCGATGTTCTTCTCGATCTCCGGGACATCGCCGTCATTCCATCCTGGGGCGCCGCAATCCTGGCGCTCATCGACCGGCTTCTGGAGTGCGAGCCGCCGGCTCGGCGCAAGGCCTATTATGCCCAGCGCCTGTGTGTCGTGGATCGTCAGGCCTGGGATCTCGGGCAGGTGCTGCTGCGGGGGGAGCAGCCCATCGACCCAAGAATGGGCCGCCCGATGCTGCAGAGCAGCGGCGATGGCCTGAGCCTCTGGTATGATGGCCGGCTCCATGTGATCCGCAAAGCCGCCAGGCAGCCTCCCGATGAGTTTTCCATCCAGGATGTCGGGCTGGCGGGAACGTCAAGTTCGACGGTGATGGAGCATGCGTGATGGGTGGGCGCGGTTCCTGTGAATTCTCAGCAGTTCCCGACCGGTTCAAGCAAGGTAGACGATCATGAGAGCCTTCGAATATCATGCCGATCTCTTCGATGTCATTCACGACACGGATTTCATAATTGTCGGATGCGGAGGCCTCGGCTCCCAGATCGCCTCCCAGCTTGCAGCGCTCGGGGCTCGCAATTTCTTCCTCGTGGACGGCGACCGCATCGAAGAGAGCAGCCAAGAACAGATGCACTGGGCGGCGGCGGAAGATACCGGTCGATTGAAGAGCGACCGGTTGGCAACTTATCTCGCCTCCCGCTTTTCCGCCGCGGTTGCAATCATGACCCAGTTCGCCGATGGGGCGGAAGCTGCCCGGCTCACTCTGGCCCGGACACGTAAACCTTTCCTGATACTTGCAGAGGACGACGTTTCCCTGGCCCGCCAATTCCTGGCGGAATATCACGCGACGGCGCCGGAGCCTCCGCCTTACCTGCATGTCGGCCAGATCGGACCGTTTTGTGTCGCCGGGCCACTGGTGGCGCAGCCGGATGAAGCCTGCCCTTTCTGCTGGTCGACATTGCCGGCATCGGACAACATGGGGGTCGCAGCGCCGCCATCGCCGGCCGATAATGCCCTGATCGCTTGTTTTGCGGTTTCGCAGATCGCCGTCGAACGCCTGACCCACCGCAGTTCATTGCGCGGCCATCACTGGCTCTTCAATCCGGCCACGGGCCATGCCTCACTCCATCCGGTTTCCAAGAACCTCAATTGCAAGGTGTGTCAGCCATGAAGCCCCTCTCCTCCCAGGACTACTATTTCTCGATCGTCGCGGCTTTGAAACAGAAGAACGTACCGCCTGGCGGGGAAACAATGATGGAGGCGATCCTTGCCGCCTTTCCCAGCGACTCGCGCAAAATCGTCGACTTCGGCTGCAACACCGGCTGGATCAGCCGCAGGGTTGCACGGGCTTTTCCGCAAGCCGAAGTGATCGGCGTGGACGAAAATCCGGCGATAATCGAGGTCGCGCGAGAGGTCGCACGGCGGGAGGAGTCGGCGGCGATATTTTCCTGCGTCGACATTGCCGCGCTCCCGGACATCATATCGGAGGCAGATGTCATCATCTGCGGAGGAAGTGCTGCCTTTTTCGAGCGGCCGCTGGATCTCTACCGAATGGTTGCGAGATGCCTGAGGCCCGGCGGCCTCCTGATGGATTGCCACTATGTCTACGACGCCGATGCGCCCCCTTCTCTTCGCCAGGAGGAGAAAGAAACGTTCGGCCTGGGGTGGATGCCTGACGGACTGGACGACATCGTGTCCGTTCACGAAGACGCAGGATTGAGCGTCGGGAAGATCAAGCGGCTGCCTAGGTTTCATTTCGAAGACAGCGCTGCAGCCCGGCTGGCGCGCGATATCCTGCACACCGTTCCGAAGATGGAGGAACTGGCGGAAACGATGGCGAAACGCCGCCGGCTGATCAGCAAGCTGGCGCATCACCGACACCCTTATCTGCTGATAGCGCGCGCCGGCGAACAGATCGTCGCCGAAGGCGTGATGCACCGCAAACGCGCAGAAGTCCCAATGGCGGTTGAAGCGGTCACGTCCAATCGTCATGCTTCCGTTCGCCGCTCGACCGTAGCCGGATGCAGCTTTTGGAGGGAGGCCGCAAGGGCGGTCGGCCTGCGAAGCGCATATTCATAAAAACGGGATCGACATCAACCCAAATTGTCTCCCACGGATTCCTGAAAACAGCAGACTCGCGCAGACAACTTCCGTCGTGGAAGCTGAACTTTTACGACGGCAATGCTGCGATAAATTTTCGGTTTTTGGCCACGGTTGCGCCGTTAGTCGCGCCGGGAGAGCCTCCGATCCAAGGTCCGGCGCGCATTCCATTTCAGTTGCAGCGGCTCATTTCCCATAGCATCCGGCTCTGCGGCACCGCCTGACACAATCGCACTATCAAGCCCCCTCACATTTTGCACGAGATGGTATCGGGATGCCTTTAGGCATCACGGGAGATCATGGCGTTGTCTTCGGGTATAACTGAAAATGTCCTGAGTTTATGTCATGTATGTTCCGAGCATGGCGGCGCCCAATGACAAAAGCCGTTTTGCAATATTCGTATATGTTACGACATTCTATCATAATATCTTGTTTGGTTCCGTGGTGCGCGGAATTATAGTTGATGAGCCCTCTCCATTGTTTTCTCATCGCCGCAATTTTTTACGGAAGTTTAACGCCGCGCTGGCGGGGCGATGACGGGTTCGAGAGAAAGTCTCATCACGAAAGACGGTGGAGAACACAGTCCGGCTGGCTGGCATTGGCCGTCCCCGGCAGCACTCAACCGGTCGGCAGGGGAGCGCTCACAAACGCTTCAAGCTGGTGGGCAGATCCTCATGCCTGCTTTCGTCTCCGAAGGATGAGCTCACGGGAGCTTCGGCAACACCGTTCAACGGGCCGGGAGGAGATCCTCCAGTCATTCGGAAATCGATGACAGCGACTGCTGTCTCGCCAGACTTAAAATCAAGCACGACGTCCGCAGAAGCGGGTTTCGCCAAACAATGGAGTGAAAAATGACTGTGCCTATAGAGAAGATTGCCTTCCTCGTCGCCGCGGCGTGCATGGCTTCGTTTGCCGGACACGTCCTGGCCTATGACGGCCATCGGTCGACTTCGGGAAACGAGGCCTCGTTCGCCGCCCCGGCGGATGCTGCCAAAACCGAGGCAAAGGCCGATGCCACGCTTGACGTGGCGCAGGTCCGGACCCCGACTCGTCGCGACAACCGGCTTATCGGCGACGAACGGCAGTAGACCCCGGAAGCAAGCATCCAAACAGTTCATTCAAGACATCGATCGGCTGGGTCGCACCAGAAGCCGATCAGGCTAAACAAGGAACAACGACTATGAAAAACTCTGTCATCTCCACCATCCTCGCCACCCTGATGGCATCCACCTTTGCAGGCGGCAGTGCCTTTGCCCAGGAAGGCGAATATTATGAGGGCGCCTCTCGCGACCGCGACCATCTGGGGGTCACGGCGGATTCACTGGGCATCCCCTCGGTCACCCGTTATGGCTATCCGCCGCTGAAGCGCGATCGGCGTCTCGATATTCCTGCGTCTCCGGTGATCGACAGCGGTGACTATTACGACGGCCAAATGCGCGCCCGGTAATACCGAAGGTTCGAGTATAGAGCGCCGGGATTTCCCGGCGCTTTTTCTGTCGCTGGTGGCTTGTATGGTTTTCCCGCACCGCTTCGCCACCCGATACGGCCGCAGAACTGTTCACTTCGAAGCCTTCGTCTATCTCGTTGTCTCGGTGATCTGGTTCGATGAAGTCCATCCGTCGCAGGCCCCAGCCGCCGAAAAGCCATGTGATGTTGATTTTCGTGCCCGATGGTAATACCTTTGAGGCCTGCGGTATTACTAGGTCACGGAAAATGACGACAACAGTCACGGCAAAAGGGCAAGTCACGATTCCGAAGGCGGTTCGGGACCTGCTCGGCATCGTTCCCGGCAGCAAGGTCGATTTCCATCGAGCTGCCGATGGGAGCGTTGTGCTGACAAGGGCTGACAAGAAGCAGCCGGCGAGCCGTTTCCAAAGACTTCGTGGCCATGCCGGAAAAGGGCTCGATACCGACGCCATCATGGCGATGACACGTGGCGAAGCGTGACGCTCGTTGACACAAATGTACTGCTCGATCTTGTAACCAATGATCCGATCTGGGCTGACTGGTCCGTAGCGCAGCTGGAAGCTGCCAGCCTCGCAGGGCCGTTGTTGATCAACGAGGTAATCTACGCAGAACTCGCTGTTCGTTATGAACGCATCGAAGAACTTGATGCCTTCATCGAAGAAGCCGGCTTAGAGCTTACTTCGTTGCCGCGCGCGGCCTTGTTTCTCGCCGGAAAGGTATTCAGGCAATACCGCGGGGCCGGCGGTTCGCGCACGGGCGTGTTACCGGACTTTTTCATCGGTTCGCAGGCAGCCGTGTGGAAACTGCCCTTGCTGACGCGGGACATCGGCCGTTATCGGACCTACTTCCCGACAATTGAGCTGATCACGCCGGATTCGTGATGTCGTATGAGGCGGCGAGAAGTTTCCCCACTTTGGTTGGAGGATCGCAGGCCTGGCACCCTGAACTTGTCACGCCGGTGCCGGTCGCCAGCCGAGCGATCTTCCTGTCCGAGAGATCGCCGGTCCGGAGTGGATGGGCTACAAAAAGCTGGCGTCGAACAGTTCGCGGGAATAGCTCGCGTGGGTCACGCCCGCCTGCAAATCCTGCCTAGTCAGTTCGTCGACAAATACGCCATTCTGCATGACGAGGACCCGATCACACATGTGGGAGATGACGGACAGATCGTGACTGACGAGAATGAACGTCAGATTGCGCTCCTCCCGCTGGTCTGCCAGCAGATTGAGTACCTCCGCCTGGATCGAGACATCGAGCGCCGAAGTCGGCTCGTCGAGAAGCAGGATCGGCGGCGACAGGATCAGCGCGCGTGCGATCGCTACGCGCTGACGCTGGCCTCCGGAAAGTTCATGCGGGAAACGGCTGGCGAAATGCGCCGGCAAGCCGACCTGTTGCAGTGCCTCCGCGACCCTTGTCCAACCGTCGCCCGCGCCCATCGACCTGATCGGTTCGGCGAGTGCGGTGCCGATGCGGTGGCGCGGATGCAGCGAGCCGTACGGGTCCTGAAACACCATCTGGGCAAGCTTCAACTCGTCGCGTGTCCGCAGCTTGCCGACCGGTTTGCCGTCAAACGATATCGATCCTGTCCATGCGCCCTCGAGGCCGGCAAGCGAGCGCAGCACCGTCGACTTGCCGCAACCGGATTCACCGACGATGCCGAGCGTTTCGCCGCGGCTCACGGCGAAGCTGACACCGCGTACGACATGATTGCTTTTATCCTTGGAGCCATAGACGACATCGAGGTTTTCGACCTTGATCATGGGCTGGTCTCCACTTCGATGGACTTGCGATCGAGGACTTTCAGACGCCTGACGGGATGTTTGGGATCCGGCATCGCGGCTATCAGGCCTCGGGTATAGGGATGCGCCGCATCTTCGAGCCTGCTCAGCGTTTCGACGACGCGGCCGGAATACATGACCAGAATGCGTTCGCAAAAAGCGGCGACCATGCGAATGTCGTGGCTGATGAGGATCAGGCCGGAGTTGTTCTCCCGCACCAGTTCATCAAGCAGCATCAGAACGTCCTTGCGTACGCTGACGTCGAGCGCGGACGTCGGTTCATCGGCGATCACGAGCTTGGGACGCGCCAGAAGCATCATCGCAATCATCACGCGCTGGCCCATGCCGCCGGATATCTGGTGCGGGTAAAGAGACAGGACGCGATCGGGATCGTTGATGCGCACTCTCGCCAGCATGTCGCGGGCGCGCGCAACGGCATCCTTGCCGCCGACGCCAAGATGCAGCTTTGCAGCCTCGGCAACCTGCTTTCCGATAGTCAGAACAGGGTTCAGCGAATAACGCGGATCCTGCATGATCAGGGCGATGTCTTTGCCGCGAAGGCCTCCCATCTGCCGTTCGGTCTTTTCCAGCAACGGGCTGCCGAGGAAATCCATCCGCTCGGCCGTCACGCCGGCGCGTTGCGGCAAGAGCCGCATGATGGCGCGGCCGGTGGTCGACTTGCCCGAACCGGATTCGCCAACGATGCCGATGCGCTCCCGTCCCACGTCAAAGCTGACATTGGAGACCGCCGGAATGGAGTTTCGGCCGAAGCGGACGTTCAGGTCGCGAACGGAGAGGACGGGCGTTTCATCAAGATCTGGCATGGCGCGGGTCCAATAGATCGCGAAGCGTGTCTCCGGCGATGTTGAAGGCAAGGCTGGTCAACAGAATGGCGAGGCCGGGCATCACCGCGACCCACCAATAATCGAGCATGAATTTTCGTCCGCTGGAAATCATCGCGCCCCATTCCGGCAGCGGCGGCTGCGCGCCGAGGCCGAGGAAGCCGAGGGAAGCCGCCGTCAGGATGATGCCTGCCATGTTGAGCGTCAGCCGCACGATCACGGAAGGAATGCACATCGGAGCGATATAGAGAAACAGGATGCGCAAGGGTGAGGCGCCATAAAGCCGGGCGGCCGCCACGTAATCCGCATTTCGCACGACGAGCGCTTCCGCGCGTGCGAGCCGGGCGATCGGTGGCCAGGCCGTCAGCGAAATGGCGACGATCGCGGTTCCCAAACCTGCCCCGAGAGCCGCGGCGAAGGCGAGCGCCAGGATCAAGGACGGAAACGACAGGACTATATCGGTGGCACGCATCAGGATGGCATCGGTGCGCCCGCCGAAAAAGCCTGCAACAACCCCGATCACCAGACCGATCGGGCCGACGATCACCGAGACGGACAGGACGGTCTGGATCGTGATGCGCGTGCCGTGAACGAGACGGCTGAAGATATCACGTCCGAATTCGTCCGTGCCGGCGAGATGCGCGAGGCTCGGAGGCTGCAGCGCGTCGCTCAATGTCTGGGCCGCGGGATCGTAGGGTGCGATCAGCGGCGCAAAGATCGCGACCACAACCAGGATGGCGAGGATGACGAAACCCATCATGCCAAGCGGTTCGTCGGCCAGCTTGTGCAGAATACGGGAGGTCGAATTCCATATCCTGGTGCCGATTGCCGGCGGCCGGATGATGGCGTCGTCCTGGGCGATATTGCTCATCGTGCGGCCTCCCGGGTACGCGGATCAAGAAGCGCGTAAGCAATGTCTGCGATGAAATTCAGGAACATGAAGATGAAACCAACAATGATGGTCGCCGCGAGGATTGCGTTCATGTCGCCGATCATGAGGGCATTGGTCATGTACTGACCGATGCCCGGCCATGAAAATACGATCTCCGTTACCACGGCGCCTTCCAGAAGGTTGCCGTA
Source organism: Neorhizobium tomejilense (assembly GCF_964254135.1). Taxonomy (NCBI): domain Bacteria; kingdom Pseudomonadati; phylum Pseudomonadota; class Alphaproteobacteria; order Hyphomicrobiales; family Rhizobiaceae; genus Neorhizobium; species Neorhizobium tomejilense. Next base: position 1,012,223 of record NZ_CAXUSO020000002.1, on the reverse strand, counting down.
GGAGATCGCGAGGACTGTGATCAGCTGAACGGCGATATTGGGCAGGACGTGGCTGATGACGGTGCGGACCGGACCGACGCCCTTGGCGCGTGCGGCGATGACATAGTCCTGATTGAGCTGCTCCAGCGTGAACGCGCGGGTCATGCGCGTGATATAGGCCATGGCCATATAGGCCAGGATGCAGGCCGGCAGGATGATGTGCGACAGGGCGTTCCAGAATATGTCGGTCTCGCCTTCGAGCAGGCTGTCGACGAGCATCAGCCCTGTGGTCGGCTCGATCAGGCCTTCGTAGAAGACATCGACGCGGCCTGGCCCACCGACCAGATTGAGGCCGGCATAGAAGATGACCAACCCCACGATACCGAACCAGAAGACCGGGATCGAATGTCCGACCAGGGCGAAGACGCGGGCGAACTTGTCGATCGCGCTATCCCTGAAAAGGCCGGCTGCCAGGCCGAGGGGAACGCCGATCAGCGTGGAAATCAACACCGCGAGCGTTGCAAGTTCCAGCGTCGCCGGGAAAGCCTGGGACAGGTCCTTGGTGACTGCGTTGCCGGTCAGGATGGCCGTGCCCATATCGCCGTGCAGCAGTCCCCAGACATAGACGAAGAATTGCTGGTAGAGCGGCAAGTCGAGCCCAAGCCTGACGCGCATGGCCTCGTAGGCTTTCGGATCGGCGAGTTCGCCGACAATGGCCCCGACCGGATCGGTCGGCATGACGCGGCCGATCACGAAGGTGACGCACAACAGGATGAACAGGCTGACGATCAGATGGAGAAGTCGTCGTCCCAGCTCGCCTAACGAAAGTTCCTTCATGATCGGCTGCCTGACCTGACGTTAAGTTACTTATCGGTCTTCGTGACGCCTTCCAGACGTGTCGTCTGGCTCGGATGCCCGACATACCCCTGCACACGGCTGGTCAGGACGATCGGTTCGTAGCGTTCGAAAAGCGGCAGAACGGCAGGTTTCTGGGCAACGAACATTTCCTGCATCTGAACGTAAAGCGCTCCGCGCTTCTTCGCGTCCGGCTCCAGCGCAGCCTTGGCGGTGATGGCCGTCAGCTCAGGGATATCCCAGCCGGACCGCCATACGAAGTTGCCGGCATTGTTGGCCTTCAGCGAATTGTCCGGATTGCTCGAGAATTGCTCCATCGCGCCCAGGACATTCGGCATATAGGCCCCTGTCTGGGGGATCAGGAGATCGAAATCTCGCGCTCGGTGCGCGGCGATGATATCCGCACCATTGCCCTGCATGATGTTGATCTTCACGCCGATCTGGCCGAGCGAGGCCTGGATCGCGGTTGCAAGATCGATGCGCGGCGTCTGGGCAATCGTCTTGAGGTTCAGCGTGAAGCCGTCCTTGTACCCGGCTTCCGCCAGCAAGGCCTTTGCCTTTGCCACGTCCAGCTTCCAGTCCGGGCTCGGAATGGCATATTCGAAGTTTTCCGGAACGGGAACGGTGCGCGCCCGGCCGTATGGCCCCATGATCGCCTTTTCCATACCCTTGTAGTCGATGCCATAGGCAAGCGCTTCGCGGACCTTCGGATTGGAGAGCGGCTCCTTGCCGGCGTTCATCGACAGGACATAGAAACCCCCTGTCGGGACGCGCTGGATTTGATAACCCTGCTTGCCGTTGAATGTCGCAAGGTCGGTCGCGGTCAGTGCGCTGGCGATGTCGATATCGCCACGCTCAAGCATCAGCCGCTCGACCTGGCTTTCCGGCACATGGCGAACGACGACGCGGCGCATCTTCGGCTGACCGGCGACGTAATTCTTGTTCGCGTCGAGGATGACGATCTCGTTCGGCGTCCACTTGTTCAGCGTGAAAGGACCCGAGCCTGCCGAATTGGTGCGCAACCACGCATTGCCCCAGTCGTCGTTGACGACATGGCTCTTCAGTTCCTTGCTGTCGACAACGCTCGCGATGACCATCGCCAGGCGATAGAGCAGGAGCTCCGACGTGACCTCGCCGGAAAGGTCTACACGCACAGTCTTCTCGTCCGGCGCCGTTACCAGCTTTTCGACATTGCCGCCGTTGTAGCCGACGCGCTTGAGATTGGCGGCCGCGGCCTGGTCGAGTTTCAGGAGGCGGGTGATCGAGTAGACAACGTCCGCGGAGGTGACCGGGTTGCCCGAGGCGAATTCCGCCTTGCGCAGATGGAACGTGATCCCCTTGTCGTCGATCTCCCACTTTTCGGCGAGCTGCGGGGAAATCTTTCCGGAACCGTCGGTGGAAACCAGGCGATCGTAGAGGTTTGCCATGATCTCGTTGGCCTTGGCTTCCGTCGCCTGATGCGGATCCAGCGAGAGAACCTGGGCAAGCGAAGTCGCAATGACGAGCTGGTTGGCCGGCGTCTCGGCAAAAGCCGCTGGCGTGCCGAAAGACATGACGGCAAAAGCCGCGCCAACGAGCAATCGGGTGCAAAGGTATTTCATTGTAACTCCTCCCAGAGTGAACCAAAGACATAGCCGGTTGTTCAAATGTTGTATGATGACTTAGCCAACTTTTCTGGGGATGGCAAGCTTGCCGCATGAGCTTTCCGCAAGCCTACATTTTACAGAGCGTGGTGAGTTAACGATAAACCTTTCTGATAATGCGTATTATCAATCGATTTTCTGCGGGAATCTCAAGAAAAATCGGGCGATCGCAGCTAGCTGTTCAGGTATAGTTCCGCCACCCGATCTCCACGCTTGCCGCACGAAGATTCTCGACAGCCGGTAAAAAATCATATTAGGTCGTATGATATATGATACGCTTAGGGAGGATGTGAAAATGTATGTTGGCACACAAGTTGGCGCGAGAGATGATGACGACTACCGCGTTTTCGCCCAATTGGGATTGAAACACATCTGCGCAGATCCGCCCGGCGCGCCGTCGAGCTGGAAACTGGAAGATCTCGAACGTCATCGCGACAAGATTGAAAGCTTCGGGCTCATCCTCGACATGATCCAGCTTCCACTTCCGTCGCAGCCCATCGAGAAGGCATCCTATCCGGACATCCTCCTCAAGGGTCCCGATCGCGACCGGCAGATCGAGGCTGTATGCAGGTTGATCGAGGATACGGCCAAGGCCGGAATCCCGTCGGTGAAATACAATCTCAACCTGATCGGCATCCCACGTACGGAGATGGAACCTGGGCGGGGCGGGTCACTGAACGAAGCCTTTCGATGGGACAAGGCCGACCAGCAGGCCGAGCCAGGCCTGGCGGGCGTGCTGTCCGAGGACGAAAACTGGGAGCGGATCGACTATTTTCTGGAACGTGTGGTGCCTGTCGCAGAGAGCAACAAGGTGCGGCTTGCCTGCCATCCGCATGACCCTTACACCCCGCCCGGCTACAAGGGCGTTACTCGCGTGCTCGGCACCGTCGAGGGTTTGAAAAAGTTCGTGCTGATGCGCGAGAGCCCCTATCACGGTCTCAATTTTTGCCAGGGCTCGATCGGCGAAATGCTGGACAATCCCGGACAAGAAATCGACGATATTATTCGTTGGTTCGGGACACGCGGCAAGATCTTCAATGTCCACTTCCGTAACATCGCGGGCGGAAAGCTGTCTTTCATGGAGACCTTTCCGGACGAGGGTGACATGGACATGGTGCGCTCTCTCAAAGTTTATAAAGAGGTCGGCTATCGCTACATGATCATGCCGGATCACGTTCCCACGATAAGCGGCCGCGACCCCACGGGCGTAGCCTTTGCTTTTTGCTACGGTTATATCGCTGCCCTGCTCGAAGCCATGAAATAGCGGCTTTTGACGGTCACTTGGACGCCACGTCGTTGATGGAAGCCGCAGGCCCGCGGCTTCCATCGCGAAGTGTTGCAGCAGGTGCCTTCCTTGATCTTGCGGTCTAACTCGTCAAGGGCCCGTCGCTGGAGCGATCTGCATCTGGGCGGGTACGAGCTTATCCGGTTGGCCGGAAAGCGGCTTCTGACCGGTCAGGCGCTCGTCGGCAGACGTGGGAGGCCGCGCGGATTGCGTGGTCGACGCGGTGATTTCCGTTCCGATACCGGATACTCCGTCAGGACGTCTGTCGGTCTTCGCCGGCGATGACAGTTGCTGATTGACAGGCACTTGGTCCGTGCCGATCGGCTGCGGCGTGACCCGACCGTCGGATGAAGCAACGCGCCAGACGGTATCGCCGGCGTCATCGGCGACAAGCAGCGCTCCGGTCCCATCGATCCCGACGCCGACCGGCCGTCCTTTCGCCTGATCACCCTGGATAAAGCCTGTGACGACATCCTGCGACTTGCCAGATGGCTTGCCATTCTGGAACGGTACGAAGATGACTTTGTAGCCATTGAAGCTGTCCCGGTTCCAGCTGCCGTGCTCGCCGATGAAGGCGCCGTTGGCGTATGCAGCCGGCAGCGCGGAATTCATCGAGAAAGTCAGCCCGAGCGCGGCGACATGGCTGGACAGGGCGTAATCCGGCTGGATTGCCTTTTCGACCATGTCGGGACGTGGCGGATGAACGCGAGCGTCGACGTGGTTGCCGTAGTAGCTCCACGGCCAGCCGTAGAAGGCGCCGTCCTGCACCGAGGTCACGTAGTCGGGAACGAGGTTCGGGCCGAGTTCGTCGCGCTCGTTGACAACGGTCCAGAGGGTACCCGTTTCGGGGTTGAAGGCAAGGCCGTTCGGGTTGCGCAGACCCGAGGCGAAAACGCGGGCGGCGCCGGTCTGCCGGTCGACCTGCCAGATCGCCGCACGCCCCTTTTCCGCTTCGAGCCCGTTCTCGACGATGTTGGAATTTGATCCGACCGAGACATAGAGCGTCCGGCCGTCGGGGCTAAGGGCCAGATCTTTTGTCCAATGATGATTGATCGGGCCGCCGGGCAGGGGCGTCAGCGTTTTCGCTTGTGCGGCGATCTCGTTCTGGCCGAGTTCGTAGGGGTAGGCAAGGATAGCGCTCGTCGTGGCGACATAAAGCGTGTTGTCTATCCAGGCGAGGCCGAAGGGAGAATCGAGCTTCTTCAGGAGGTCATGGCGTTCATCGACCGTGCCGTCGCGATTGGTGTCACGCAGCAGGGTGATGATATTGCTTTCTTTCTGTTCACCGCCGCCGCCGTGGGCGATCGACATGATCCAGTCGCGGATGAAATCCTTCGGCCGCGAGGTCGGCTCGCCGGCGGGACCGCGGGACTGGACGACGAGCACATCGCCATTTGGCAGGGTATGGACGGTGCGGGGATTGGCAAGGTCCTTGGCATAGGCCGTGACCTTCAGGCCATCGGGAATGGCAGGCGTCTCGCCGTCCTTCCAGCCGACCACTTCCGCGACCTTCAGATCAGGTATCAGGGAAGGAGAGGGGTCAGGCAGAACCGGGTTCGGGCCGATCTGCTGGGACAGATCGAACGTTGTTTCCTGCGCCGACGCGCCGAACCCGAGGGAAAGCGACAGAACCGATGTGCCGAGAATGAGGGACCTCATCATCATATCCTCCAGGCCAATCTGGCATATTTGCGGGCGGAAACGGCGGCTGCCACCAGGCAAAGAACGAATGTAACGGCAGAGAGCGCCAGTCCATAAGGGACCACGGCGGTCCATCCGTCGCCGGCATGGACGAGGCTGTTGAGGACGGCAAGGGCGAGGATGATCAGGTAGAGAAGCGCCGACGGGAATGCCGGCCGCAGCGGACGAGTGCGGGGCCGCGCGAGGTCTATGAGGCCAGCCAGTACGGCAACCACGCCGAACACCAGGCCGGCGCACAACAGCCATGCGGAGAAGTTCTGCCACATGAGGTTGTTGCGCTGCCAGAAGGCGATATCGGTTGCGAGCGCAAGCGTGAAGCAGACGAAAGGGAACGGGACGAAAAGCGACTGGATCGGATAGGCGGCCGCGTCTCGATCATTGGAGGAAAGTACAGCCATGGCATGCTCCCAGAGGCAAGAGCGCAAAATATGCCATTCAACCCGCGGAGGCAGGGGATGGTTCCGTTCCGGTCTCGCAAAGCCTTGAAGCCAGCGGCATTCTTCGCCGGCAGAGCTGTCCCTCAATTGCTTTGGAACTTTCGGCATCGGACTTGGTTCGGGGACCTTAGCGCGACGTTCCAGCCAAAGCCGACACTCGGCGTGTCGCGCCGCCATGCCCAACAAGCCAGTCTATCAGTGAGAAAACTTGAACGGAGGTTCCAATGAAAAAGTTTTTCGTCATCGGATGTGTAGGGTTGTTCCTCACAGCTTGCACGTCGACTGAACGTGGGGCGGGAATCGGCGCTGCCACGGGTGCCGTCGTCGGCGGCGTGGCAACCGGTAACGTTCGCGGTGCCGCGGTTGGTGCGGCCGTGGGTGGCGTATCCGGGGCCTTGATCGGGAATGTCGCGGGGCAGCCCGGCCGCTGCTACTACCGCGACCGCGATGGGAACCGCTACGTCGATCGATGCTGAGTTCTTCCGGCCTTCGTCGGCAGGACTCGATGCCTCGACGATGCTCGCGAGCAATACAACTCGCGAGGATTCGGGTTCACGTCCATGACCAACGGACGCGGCCTCAGCCGTTACTGAGACCGCTAACACTTTCAACGATTCCGCATCGTAGCCATGCCGGCGATAGTCATTCGCTTTAGCCGTTGACGGCGGACTTGCAGACTATGGGGTAAGCCATGGCCTCCGTTGAGAATATTGAAAACGAGCCGATCGGAGATTTGGTAGCCAGGATGGAGACCATGACCGATGAGGAGGTTTTCATCGCCATGCGTCAGCTGGAACTGGCGAGCGAGGCAGCGCGGGAAGAGGGCCGCGACGACATCCTTGCCAGAATTGCCCTGGTCGAGAGCGAGATCGAGCGGCGTTATCCGGGACAGGTTCTGGCGCCATATCGTGAATGGAAGCAGCGCGGGATTGTCCAGTAACCGGACCGTTCGACAGTGCCGCCTGAGGAGATCAGTTATGCCTGGGGAGATAAGTTATGGAAGAGAAGCAGGAGCGGCGCGTACCGCCTGAGCCGGGGACGGATGACGCAAGGTGCGCGGACACGGAGCGGAGCCGCAAGGAACGGGAGGCGGCAATGGAGAGGGCTCTCCGAGTGACGGAGAGAATTCTGCAGGACGAGAGACGATCTCCGAGCGATGCCCAGAGCACGACTCGATCGTCACGCCCTTACTGAATGCGGCACCGTCGCCTGGCGGGAACGATCGAGAGGTGAGCAGAAGGAAGGAGGCCAAGATGGTCGACTACCAGCGCATGCGCGATCACATGGCCGAGGTTCACATAAGGCGACGTGGAATAAGGGATGAGCATGTCCTCAATGCGATGCGTGCCGTGCCGCGAGAGCGCTTCGTCGCCGAAGGCATGGCCGAATTCGCCTACGAGGATGCGCCTCTGCGCATAGAGGAGGGGCAGACTATTTCGCAGCCCTACATCGTCGCGGCGATGATCGAGGCGGCCGAGCTGCGGGCGGGCGATCGTGTGCTCGAGGTCGGAGCCGGTTCCGGCTACGCGGCCGCGGTGATGGGCCAGATCGCGGAGCGCGTCTATGCGATCGAGCGCCACGAGGCCCTGGCCGCATCGGCAAAGCAGCGCCTGGCTGATCTCGGCTATGACAATGTCGAGGTTCTTGCTGGCGACGGCACTCGAGGACTTCCCGAGCAAGCGCCGTTCGACGCAATTGTGGTGGCCGCGGGCGCTCCGGCGGTGCCGGAAGCGCTGAAGGAGCAGCTTACAATCGGCGGGCGGCTCGTGATCCCCGTGGGTGGGGAGTCTAGCCAGACGCTCTGCAAGGTTATCCGGCGCACGGCGACCAGCTATGAGGAATCGAATCTCGGAGCGGTGATGTTCGTGCCGCTCATCGGGGAGCAGGGCTGGGCCGAAGATGGCCGGCGCTCCGCGAGCAATCACAAGCCGGGCATTTCTCGCAAGCAGAGCCTGCCGACAATGATTGCCGAAGCGGCCGAAGACCTGCCGGATTTCGACGATCCAGCATTCGGCCGCCTGTTCGACCGCTTCGGCGACCGACGCGTGGTTTTACTGGGGGAAGCGAGCCACGGGACCGCTGAATTCTATCGGGCCCGTGCCGCGATCACGCGTCACCTGATCGTCCATCGGGGATACACGATTGTCGCGGTCGAGGCAGATTGGCCGGATGCGGCGAAAGTTGATCGATACGTCCGACACCGGTCCGCGTCAGAACGGGATGAGCCTCCGTTCCAACGTTTCCCGACCTGGATGTGGCGCAACACGGAAGTTCGGGCACTGACCGAATGGATGCGAAAGCACAATGCGGGTCTCGACGCCATGGAAGAGCGGGCGGGCTTCTACGGGCTCGATATCTACAACATGTCCGCCTCGATCGGAGCTGTGCTTGATTATCTGGATCGGGTCGATCCGCAGGCGGCGGCTGTGGCGCGCGAGCGCTACGGCTGCCTGACGCCCTGGCAACAGAACCCCGCGACCTATGGCCGGGCGGCGCTCAGCCGCGGTTATGCCGAATGCGAGCAGGCGGTGATCGAGCAATGCCAGGCGCTGCTGCGCAAGCGGCTCGACTATGCAAACAACGACGGCGATGCCTTTCTCGATGCCGCCCAGAACGCCCGGCTGATCGCGTCCGCGGAGCGCTACTACCGGATCATGTATTACGGCGGAGCGGAAAGCTGGAACCTGCGTGACACCCATATGTTCGAAACGCTGCAGCATCTTCTTGATGCCAAGGGACCGGATGCCAAGGCGATTGTCTGGGCCCATAACAGTCACATCGGCGATGCCCGCTCTACCGATATGGGTGCAATCCGTAACGAGCTCAATATTGGACAGCTCTGCCGGGAAGCTTTCGCAAGCGAGGCAGCACTTGTCGGTTTCGGCACCCATGCCGGCACGGTGGCCGCCGCGCACGACTGGGACGGAGACATGCAGGTCATGCGCGTCAATCCCTCCCGCCCGGATAGCTACGAGCGGCTATGCCATGATGCGGGTAAAACCCGGTTCCTGCTTGATCTTTCGCCTGGCAAGCATGAGCCGCTGAGACGCCGTCTCTCGGAGCCGCGGCTTGAGCGCTTCATCGGCGTCATCTACCGGCCCGACACGGAGCTGTGGAGCCACTACAGCCAGGCAATCCTTCCCGAGCAGTTCGATGCCTATGTCTGGTTCGACGAGACCCAGGCGGTGACGCCGCTCGGACCGGAGCACCATCGCGGCATGCCGGAAACCTATCCCTTTGGCGAATAGGCTACGGTGCTATTCAGTTGAAGGAACGAGACGTGGCAAGCAAGCCGGCCGCCTCGGCGAGTTTTTCAGGATCCTTGAGGCCGCGGCAGTAAAGGTCGTACACGATAGGTGCGACTGAATCGGCGCTGCGTTCTGATTTTTCGGCTGCAACAATGACAGCGTGTCGGAGAAGGGAAATGTCTCCCATCGTCATTGCGCGCGCTGGAAAAGGATTGTGATACGTCATATCGGCCTCCTTGAAGTGGCGAATTCTAATCTCCGCGAAGCGCTTTTTCCACAGATAATGACCGCCGGCGGCCTTCTGTGCGGTGCCGTACAAACCTTCACCCAGTCGGGAATCAAAATAGCCGAGGGCACAGGGCTAGCCAAACATTGATGGTGCCGGACGGCGCGAAGCGTTAGGCCATTACGGGGAGCGTTCCTTTAACCCAAGCAGCCAGAGAAGATAAGGCCCGCCGATCAGCGCCGCGAAGAGGCCGACCGGGACCTGATAGGGATAGATGACGACCCGCGACAGCCAGTCGGCCATCATCAGTACGCCTGCGCCAATCAGGATTGCCGCTGCAAGCTGGCATCGCAGGTTCTGGAAGCCGATGAGCCGCGCGAGATGCGGGGCGATCAGTCCTGTCAGGCTCAAGGGGCCAACGAGGAAGGACGAGATCGCCGTCATCAATGCCGCAAAGATCGCGAGCACGAGGCGGGACGGCAGGACGCGAAGGCCGACGCTGCGGGAAAGGCTAGTCCCGAGCGGCAGGATGGTGAGCCAGCGGATCATGAAGAAAAGCGGCGCCGTCAACACCACGAGCGCGATCATCGCCATCCAGGCTTCGAAGATGCCGGCGCGATTGGTCGATCCCGCCATCCAGGTGAGCAGGATATAGCTGCGCATGTCGCCCTGGGCGAGCACCGTGCTGACGATCGCCATGCAGAAGGCGCTGATGGCGATGCCGGCAAGCAGCAGTCGTTCGGCCGAAAACCCGGAACGGCCGGCAATCGCAATCATCACCAGGAAGGCGGCGAGCGAGCCGAGCGCCATGCTGAGAAGCATGATGGCAGGCGATGGGATGCTGAACAGGAAGAGAGCGGCCGTCAGCCCGGCACCTCCGCCGCTCGAAACGCCAAGCACTTCGGGACTGGCGATCGGATTGCCGGTCACGCGCTGCATGATGAAGCCGGCTGCTCCGAGCATGGCGCCGGCACCGCCGGCTGCCAGGAGACGCGGCAGACGAAACGGCAGAAGTTCGGAAAAGAGCGGGCCGATTGCGACGTTCCAGCCGTGATCCGTCGGACCTAGCGCAAGTACGAGGACGAAGATGATGAAAAGCGCCAAGGCAAGTAGCGACAGTGCGCCAGCGGGCTTTCGAAGCTGTCGGCAGGCGGCGTCGGCCGTTGCGGTCGCGGCAGAAATTCCGTGGACGCGCGGCAGCAGCAGGAGAAGCAGCGGCCCGCCGAGCAGTGCGGTAGCGGTACCCGCCGGCACCAGATCGGAAAAACCCGGTCCCAGCAATTGGGTTAGGCAATCGGACAGGAAAAGCACCGCAGCTCCCGTGAGAGGCGCGGCCATCATCACCTGTCCGGTGGTTCGCGCACCGCAGAACCTGGCCATGGCGGGTGCTGCGAGCCCCAGGAAGCCGATGATGCCGACTGTTGCCGTGACCGAGGCGGACAGCCAGACGGCCAGAACGAGGATCGAAAACCGGACACCATGCAGCGCGACGCCGAGGCTTTTGGCACTGGAATCGTCAAGCGCCAGGACATTCAGGGGCCGCAGCAACAGCGCCGCGGCGATGATGCCCGCCGCAAGCCGCGGCGCCAGCGAGGTGACACCACTCCAGTCCTGCTGGTTGAGCGCTCCCGCACCCCAGATATGGATCGACATGGCATATTCGCCGCGCGCCAGGATCAGCATCACGCTGAGCGAGGCCGCGATCAGGCTGACGATCATGCCGGAGAGCGCGACCGTGACCGGATCGAGCCCGCGTCGCCAGCTCAGCGCCAGCACGATCGCGACCGCGGTAAAGCCGCCGGCAAAGGCGAGCAGTTCGCGGGAAATGCCGGTCAGAAGCGGCAGAAAACTGAGGCCGAGCGTCAGCGCCAGTTGTGCCCCCGAGGCGATGCCAAGGGTTGAGGCATCGGCGATCGGATTGCGCAATACCCGTTGCAGCAGCGCACCGGAAAGACCGAGCGCTGCCCCTGCGATCAGCGCAATCGCGGCACGAGGCAGAAGACTGTTCCACAGCAGGATCGCATCGAGCGCAGCCGCGGTCGTCGCTGCCCCGGGAACGTGCGGGCGAAACGCCAGAAGCAGAGCGAAGGAAACAACGCAGGCGATGCCGAGCACGATCGCAGGAAGAGCGCGGGGCAGGCCTGCGCGCATAGGCATCGGGAGACTAGGACCAATCGACATTCAGGATTCCCAAATCACCTGACCGCTGATTCATAGGACACCGTGTTGAACCACGGGGGTCGTTATGGCGGCTAAGCGTTATGAACTGAGCGATGGGCAGTGGGCGAAGATTGTGTCCTTGTTGCCGGGCAAGGTGGGCGATCCGGGGCGTACAGGCTCGGACAACCGGTTGTTTATCAATGGTTGCCTCTGGGTTTTGCGCTCCGGCGCACATTGGCGCGATCTGCCGGAGCGGTATGGCAAGTGGAAGACGGTGCATAAGCGCTTCAGCCGCTGGTGCCATGCTGGCATCTGGGAGCAGGTGTTCGAGACGCTGACGGCCGATCGTGACAACCAATACCTGATGATCGACAGCACGATCGTCCGTGCCCATCAGCAGGCAGCTTCCGGAAAAGGGGGGCCAAGGATCAGGCGTTGGGGCGTTCCAGAGGCGGACTGACCACCAAGATCCACATGCTGGCCGATGCGCTGGGTCGACCGTTGCGTTTCATCGTGACTGCCGGTCAGGTCGGCGACATCACGCAAGCGCCGGCGCTTCTGGAGGGGCAGATCGGCAATGCCGTGCTGGCTGACAAAGCCTATGACAGCAATGCTTTGCGGGAAACGATTGCCGACATGGGAGCCGAGGCGGTGATCCCGTCAAACCGCTCGCGCAAGATCATCATTCCGCACGATGAACTCGCCTACATCAATCGAAACCGCATCGAGCGCTGCTTCAACCGAATGAAGCACTTCCGCCGCTTCGCCACCCGCTACGACCGCAGAACCATTCACTTCCAAGGCTTCCTCTATCTCGTCGCCGCTATGATCTGGCTGCGATGAATGTCGATTCCTCCTAGCCGTTGCGGGCATTGGAAAACCCTTCCGCCAGGAAATCCGCAAAACGGCTTGCGGCCGGCAGCGCCCCGTAGGGATTGATCGATCCGACGGTCAGCACGCGATTTTCCCGCACCGCAGGCAGGGCCTTCCAGAAAGCGCTTTCGGTCAGCGCCGCAAAGGCATCCTCCGGATGCGGAGGGATGAGGACGATCCAGGCCTCGGGCATGGAGGCCAGCGTCTCGATGCCCATCGGCGCCATGGCCGAATAACTGGTCGCGCCCGTCCAGGCATTGGCAAGCCCGACGCGTTTCAACACCTCGCCGAACATGCTGTCGGAACCGAAGACCCGGTAATGGCGCGCATCGCCGAGGTTGATCGGCAAGATAGGTCGGCCGTCACCCCTGGCAAGGAGGCTCTTGTAGCGATCGAGCCGGGCAGCGAGTTCTTCGACCATCCTGCGGGCCGCAGGTCGCCGCAAGCGCTCGCCGATCGCCAGCGTTGCCTGTTCTGCAAGGATGTACGGGTTTTCGCCCGGCGTGTAGATCGAATGGTTTTCGACCGGCGCGATCCGGCTCATCAGCGGGTCGGCCCAGGCGTAGAAGTTCGAGTTGAGGATCAGGTCCGGGCGGGCAAAGCGCAGCACCTCGAAATTCGGCGTACCGCGCAGGCCGAGATCGGCAACGCTATCGGGGACATCGGGCTTGACCGCAACCTGGCGGAACTGGCGAAGCTCGATCGCCGCCACGACATTGGCGCCGATCGCAAGCAGCGTTTCGAGAAGCGCCCAGTCGAGCGTTGCAACCCGCGGCCCTGTTTCCTGCGCCCGCAGAGGGTGCGCCGCCGCCAAGGCGACTGCGGCTGAAAGCATGGTTCTGCGGGTAAATTGCTGCACTGTCGGCATGTCTCCAAAGGCACAGGAAGGCCCGAGCCGGGCCTTCCTGCAGAACGTGTTTCAGATCGTCGAACTACCAGACCTTGCTGATCTTGAATTTGACGGTGCGGGCCTCGCCGTAGCCGCAGAAATACTCCGTGTTGCAGCCTGCAACATAATTCTTGTCGAGCAGGTTGGTGACGTTGAGGGACGCCTTCCAGTCGTTCTTCTCGTAGCGGATCGCCGCGTCGAAGACGGTCGCATCCGGAACGCGCAGGGTGTTCGCATTGTTCGCCCAGGATTTGCCGCGATAGCGGGCGCCGGCGCCGACGCTGAGCCCTTCAAGCGGACCTTCCGTGACGGTGTAGTCGAGCCAGAGAGAACCCAGGACGTCAGGCACGACGTTTGGCGTATTTCCGACCAGCGTGGGATCGTCCTTGGTGATCTCGATGTCCGTATATGACGCTGCCGCGACGACCTTCCAGTTTTCGTCCAGATTGAACTTGCCCTCCACTTCGACGCCCCTTGAGCGGACTTCGCCAAGCTGGCTGGTTACCCCGCCGGCGGTGATCGTGTAGTTCTTCTTGGTGATGTCGAAAACGGAGGCTGTCAGGCTGCCGTCGAGCCAGGTCGGCTCGTATTTGACACCTGCCTCGAACTGGTGGCCTTCCTCGGGTTTCGGAGCCGCGCCGCCCGTCAGGCCGACGATCGGGCTGAAGAAGGTAGCGGCGCTGACATAGGGCGTCAGGCCGTTGTCGAACTCATATGCCAGGCCCGCGCGGCCGCTCCAGGCACGGTCGTTGCTGGAATAGTTCGCCGTTCCTCCCGGCGTAAGATCATCGATCTCGTTGTGGACATAGTCGTATCGGCCGTTGAACGTGGCGATCCAGCCATCGCCAAACTTGATCTGGTCCTGCGCGTAAACGCCGACCTGGTTAATCGTGTAGACCTGGTTGAGGTTGCGGCTAAGTGTAACGGGCGTGGCGCCGTAGATGGGGTTATTCGGGTCGAAGGTGGAATCGAATGGGAAAGACGTCCCGAATTGATCTGTATGCAGGCGATAGTAGCGGTAATCGAGACCGACCATGACCTTATGATTGGCGCCGCCGAGATCGAAGTCGTTTTCCAATCTGTTATCGACGTTAAAGGCATTGCCCTTGGATGTTATATCTTCCCCATAACGACCAACGAAGGCATCGGCCTGGTTAAAATCGAACGGGTAGATATACTTCTCGCGCTTATCGAGGTTGGCATAACGCAGGTTCTGCGTGAATTTCCATCCATCTTCGAATTCATGCTCGAACTCATAACCGATCATTTTCTGTACGACACGGCCGTTGTCAAAGTCGGGCTCGCCGAGGAACAGGTCGCGCGGGATCTTGCCGTAGCCGGCGTTGACGACCGTGCCGCCGTAAGGCAGCAGGCCGTTGGTCGTATGGACCTGGTCGAGGCCACTTAAATAGGCCCAGACCGTCAGGCTGGTGCCGGCGTCCGGCGAGAAGGTGAACTGCGGCATGATGAAGCCGCGCAGGTCCTCGCTGTAGTCGGTATAGTTATCGCCACCGGCGATCTTGCCGGTCAGGCGATAGCTGAAGCTGCCGTCCGGGGTGACTTTGTCGGAAATATCGAAACCGAAGAAGGCATTGCCATTCGTGTTGATGCCGGTCTCGGTGTAGTAGTAGGGCTCGTCGGTCGAGCGCTTGCGGATCAGGTTGACGACACCGCCGGCATTGGCGCCGCCGAGCAGGACGGAAGCCGGCCCCTTGAGGACCTCGACGCGCTCCAGCATGAACGGATCGATCTGGAAGCCGCCATAGGCGTGACTGGTGAGCGCGAGGCTATCGAAGAAAACGCCCGTCTGCGACGCATTGAAACCGCGAACATAGATCCAATCGGTGTCGGGGTCGGAGCCGTAGGGCTGGCCGAACACGCCCGGCGTATAGAGGAGCACCTGGTCGATCTTGCTGACGGTGCCGCGGTCGTCCATCTCTTCCCGGCCGATGACCGACACGGACTGCGGGATTTCCTTGAGCGGCGTATCGGTCTTGGAACCGGTGGTCGTCTGCCTCGCGACATAACCTTTGACCGGGCCGGTTCCGTCGCCTTCGCCTTCGCCGCGAATGACGATCGGCGCCAATGTCGTATCGGCGTCCTGGGCATGAGCCGCCCACGCGCTGCAAAGGGCGATAAACGCCACGCCTGCACCCAGGCCGAGCCTTGCCCCCAAGGCTGTTTTTCTCTTGTTCATTCTATGCCCCACTCACACGAACTTTTCGCCGCTCTCCGGAAGCGGCGCCGCAATAAGGTGAGCAGTTAACTCATATTTAAAGTTTCGGCTTGGTTCGATCGGCGACAATTGGACGTTTTTGGGCAATTTCAGAAGGAGTGAGCAAATATTTGCGAAGTGCATCACTCCTGCCTGGCCTTCCGCCAGCGGGCCGGGGTGGTCCCCACATGTTTGCGGAAGACCTTGGTAAAATGCGCCTGGTCCGAGAAGCCGGTTTCGGCGGCAACTTCGGTCAACGCGCAGGCGTCCGACACGAGCAAGGCTTTTGCGCGTTCCAGCCGGGCATTCATCTGCCAGTCGTGGGGGGCCATTCCGGTCGATGCCTTGAACGAATGGCTGAAATGCGATGGCGACAGTCCCGTCAGGTCGGCGAGTTCCTGCAGGCGGATATTGCGCATGCAGTTTTCGGTGATGAAATCCGTGGCGCACCGCAGCTGCGCTCCGGCCAGCGTTCCTCGCCGCCGGGGCGGTACCTTTGCCATCTTCAGGACATCGATGACGAGCGCCAAGGCGAGCCCGTCCCCATAGAGATCATGCAACGGCTCGGGGTTGGAAATCTCGGCGGCGATCAGTCCGGCCAGCGCCATGACGCGCTGGTCGGAGAACAGCAATTGGGGATCCTTGAGCTTTTTGGGGTTGATATCTTCCATTAGCCGGCGGCCGAGGATATCCGCGTCGAAATGGATATCGAGGTGGCGCACATACTGCACGTCGGCAATGTCCAGCCAAAGGTCCATGTCGGCGGGAATGTAGGAGATCGGGCTCTGATTGCTGTCCTGTGGCGTGCCGCGGGATTTCGGCGAAAGCTTTACGACAGGACGCCCGCGGCCGCGCTGGTCGAGCAGGATGAACAGTCGCGGGTCCCGCGCCACGTAATGGCCGCCCGCATAGGCGGCGCATTCCACCTCCCAGAGGTCGGCGGTGATGCCGTTCCAGTAACGGCGCCTCAGCCCCCCGATGACCGAAAAACCCTCGATCCTGTTCTGCATCCGCGGTTGAAAGATCATGCAGCTACCCGAATAAATAAAACTTGCATATTTTTATCAACTTTAGTGCGGCGTATCAATCCCGCGGACACCCGGCAAAGGACGTCGGTTGACCGGAGCGTCAGATTCGGAGAAACATGAGTCCAATTTTCCGGTTTGAAAGACGACATACGGATGGTAACCATGCCGCTGAAGCCAAACGAACGTGAGCTCGCCAAGGCAAATCTCCCTCTCCTGTCATTGAAGGAGGCGAGCTTTGCCATCGAAGGCCGCGTCCTCTTACATCCGCTGACGCTCGATCTTCGGGCAGGCAGGTCGATTGCTCTGATCGGTCACAATGGCTCCGGCAAATCGACAATGTTGAAATTGATCGGCCGGCAGCAGGCGTTGAGCGCGGGCACTATCCAGTTCGAGGGCAAGCCGCTTGAAGACTGGAGTGCGCGCGAATTCGCCCGCCGGCTCGCCTATCTGCCGCAGCGGACGCCAGCAGCGCCCGGCATGTTGGTCAAGGAACTGGTGGCTCTCGGTCGGTATCCATGGCACGGCGCGCTCGGCCGGTTCAGCGCCATCGACAAGCAGAAGGTGGAGGAGGCAATCGAGCTCACCGGTATCGGCTCTTTTGCAGAACGCATGGTGGACAGCCTGTCGGGCGGCGAACGCCAGCGTGCCTGGCTGGCCATGCTCGTGGCACAGGATGCCGCCTGCCTTCTGCTCGACGAACCCATCTCGGCGCTCGATATCGGCCATCAGCTGGAAGTCCTGTCCTTGACGCACGATCTTTGCCGCGAAAAGGGCATCACCATCATCACCGTGCTGCACGACGTCAACATGGCCGCCCGCTTCTGCGATGAGATCGTCGCACTGCATTCCGGCCGGCTGATTGCCCATGGCACCCCGCAAGAGGTCATGACGACCGAGGAACTGGTTCGCATCTACGACGTCCGGATGGATATCCTATGCCAGCCCTCAAGCGGCCGGCTGGTGGCGCTGGCCCAGTAATTTCAAGTATGCAGTCAGTCAGTGGGGTTTCGTTAGGCGGTAACCCCACTACGGAATAGCGGCAGCCGTCACGGCTGCCGCAGGATCTCACTCGTTTTCTAGAACCTGTATCCTACCCCCAGCATTGCGAAGGGTTGAACGTCGTCCTTGACGATCGGGCTGTCCTTGGCATCCCCGAGCAGGAAGCCGGCCCCGCCGGCGCCTGTGACGCTCCAGTTCTCGGTCATCATATAGGTGATGGAACCCTTGAGATCGACGCGCTTGATCCCGGCCTTCGCTTCGTACGCCCCCAGGCCGGACCGAGCCGACTGGATCGAAGTCACCCCGAAATACGACTCCATGTGCTTGTCGTCGGCCCATGTGCCAGACACATCGGCGGAGAAGATGAACCGTTCGTAGCGATGGGAAACTTTCGCGCCGAAAGTGCCGGTCAGTCCCTCGCTGCCGCCTATGGTCTTGTCCAACTTGGCATAGACGCCGAATGGACCGACGTCATAGCTGACGATCCCGCCGATGACCCCGCCCATGTCGATGTCGCCCAGACCACGCAGGTAATCCGAGTCGTCCTCCTTGCGGCCCATCTCGACGCCACCGGTCACGCCGATCCTGAAGCCGTTTGTTTCGAAAAGATCGACGGTGAGGCCACCGGTATCGAGATGCACGCGCTCCCCAAATTGGGCGGAGACGAGCGGAAACGGCTGCACCTCGAATTCGTCGGATCCTTCGTATTCGGGCAGGTAGACCGCCCCGACGCCGATCGTTACCTTCCAGTCATGCAGTTTGCCGCGAATGCCGCCGTAGCGTGCGGTATCGAACTGCTGGGGAGGGGCAATCGCCGCGTCGGTTGCTTCAAGGTCGGCCGCGAGTGCCATGACCGGGAAGAGTGCCGAGGCTGCGGCTAACACCGCGATCGAGATTTTTATCGTCCACCGTCGCTGAATGATGTCGGAAGCCCCAACTCCGCTTAAGACCGTGTAGCGGTACCGGTCTTCCGGATGATGTTGATCGTGCTGGCTCACCAAATTAACTCCTGATTATAAAAGCTAAAGAAACCGGGTCTGGTTTCGGTGAGACGTTGCGGTTGAAGAATTGCCGCAGCATTACAAGTCGAGATGAAAACCAGCCGGCAATGTCGGTGCGGCAAGGCAAAGCGATAGCGGCAAGTCCTGCTGCCAATGCCGGCGAGCAGCGGACGAACGGAGCAAGGCTTTTGGGGGTGCCGGCCAGCGCTCCGTCCGTCCATGCCGCCTTACGGAGCCGGCCGGTCGCTGGAGGGTCCGACCGCCGTTCCTCCGTAAAAAGTGCAACGGCTACGCTGACGCGTATGCCGGTCCACTCGGATGATATGTCAGTGTGTAATGGCCGCTTTCGGCTTCTTGTCGGTCCAGTCCGGCGGCGCGCCGTACTTGGCCGCCACGGCTCCCACCAATCCAGGCGCCCGCCCGAAGGCGTCGCACGCCGGGTATTTGGGTTTTCCGCCGAGCCAGGATCGCATCCGCTGCCCTGAAGGAAGGGCGATGTTCAATCCTTTCGGCTCCCTGCCGGAAATGAGCACGCGCGAAAAGTCGGACGCGAACTTGGAGGCGAGGCCATAGGCGTCCCCGACTTCGGAAACGCGAGGCTTGTCCTGGATCGAATTTGCGCCGCGGGCCCACACCATCGCCGCGCTCTGCATGCCGCTGCCGTCGACAGCCTCCGCTTCGACGGCCAATCCGCCGAGGCCGATGGGCAGGCGCGGCACGCTGACCGGCAGGACAAAACCGGTGCCAACGGTGACGGCGGTTGCGACCCCCGCCACGGCCTTGTTCGTCGGTACGATATCGGTGACGACGGATCGTATCGTCAGATCCGCCGGTTGGCCGGCCGGGACCATCTGGTACTTGTCGCTGAGGGCGACGCAGAGCGCTCGGTCCAGAACGTTAGACACCAGCGAGCGGTCGGCTTCCGTTTTGATGCGGGATGCGGCGCTGAAAGAGAAGGTTGTCGGCACGATGCTGACCGTCTTGACCGTGGCCAGATGTCGCCCATCCACATAGAGGCGTTTCTTGGCCAGCGTTCCCTTCGGCACACCAAGATTGCTGTAGGAAGTCAGGGTGCCTGCCTCCTTCAGCGGCACCGAGGTGCATCCCGCTGCCGCCAGGGTCAGAGGCAGGGCGAAACATAGAGATCTGAAAGCTGACGTGGATGGAGATCCTGCAAATCGGAGAAATGGTTCAATTGATAGATTGCTGCGCACGCCGTCGGGCCTCCGTCATGGGTGTACCAGGTTGACAGTGCGGGGGAAGGATTGCCGCAGCATTACAGAGGATCGGGATGGGGCGAGCATGGTGCCGTCTGTCAGAGTTCGATTGCAACCTGGGTTCCTATTGTGCTGCTTTGAAGGCTGACCCGCCCCTGATGGTTTGCGACGATCTGTTTCACCAGGCTCAAACCAAGGCCTGCGCCTCTGCTTTTTGGGGTGACGCGGTAGAAGGGTTCGAAAACCAGTTCCTGATGTTCGGCTGGTATGCCTGCCCCTTCGTCGGCCACGGTGATCCGCCCGCCGGCTGAGACCGAGATGGTGATCATTCCCCTGTTGCCGCCGTGGTCGATCGCATTGCGGACCAGATTGCCGACCGCTCTTGGCAGGGCAGAAGGGCTGCCGCGCCGTTCAACGCTTTCCACCTCGCTCTGGAAGGAGATCTGGTAGCCCGCAGCGATCGCCTGGGGCGCCAGGTCGGCAACCACCGTCCGTGCGATCTCGACGAGATCGACCGCTTCATGGAGCTCGGTCGCCTGGTCGTTGCGCTCAAAGTCGAGGAGCTGTTCGGCGGTCTCGGCCAAACGCGCAACGTCGTTCAACAATCGCCTGCGTTCCTGGCCCTCGGACGTCCCATCGATCCGCGTCTGCATGATAGCGATCGGTGTTCTGAGCTCATGCGCCGCGTCGATCAGGAAGCGCTGGCGTTTCTTCAATTCGTTCTCAAGCCGCTCGAGCGTACCGTTGAATGCGATCACCAGCGGAGCAACTTCTTTGGGAATACCTGCCACCGGCAGGCGTGCTCCACGCTGGCGCGGTTGGATCTGCGATGCTTTGTCAGCGACATCGCTCACCCTTGCAAGCGCGCGCCGTACAATTTGCGGGACGGCGAGGAAGATCGCAGGCAGAGCGACCGCCAGCAAAGAGACGTAGATCGGATAAGCCCTTGCCAGAAGGGTGAAGACTCGCGAGCCTTTGTCGGCCACGCCGCCAAACAGAATCCGAATCTCGCCGACGGCCGCCTCGGCACTGTCAATCGTCGCGACCTCCTTTGTCGCAGTGGATCCCCGTATGTCTGCGTCGTCGAACAGATGGACCAGATGGGCCAGCTCAGCATAAGCTGGAGGGATGGTGCCATAGGACACCGACGCACCATCTATTGTGGCCACCACGTACCAAAGGGAGCTGTTCTGCTCCTTGAGTGCCCTCAGCCCCGGCGTATCTCGTAGCTCCAATCCCCCTTGGCTGTCGCGTGTCGCGGCCGCGGCTATCGCAGAACCGATCTTCTCCTCCATGGCAATGTTAGGCGACATGATCGTAGCAGCCCATACGCAAAGCCCGAGGATCACCGCGGCAATAACTGCGACGATAACGAGGCTGAGTTGCCAACTCAGCTTCCACCAAAGCGAAGGGGTAGTCTTGTCGTGCATCACTCTTCCTTCAGGAGATATCCGACGCCGCGGATATTGTGGATCGTGATACCGGCGCCGGCATCCAGCAGTCGTCTGCGCAATCTTGATATATGCGCATCGAGCGCGTTCGACTGGATTTCTTCTTCATAATTGTAGACCGCAGCCTCAAGGGTCGATCGAAGGACGGTTTTATCTTTCCGCTTGGCCAACGCCACTAGGACGAGAAGTTCGCGCCTCGGCAGATCGAGCGGGATCGATTCGACGGTCACGCTCAAATGCAGCGGATCGATCACCATTCGGCCCACCGAGATCTGAAGTTCCGTCAGACTTGGCGGCCGTCGCAGAACCGCCCGCAACCGGGCCATCAGCTCGTCGACAAGAAACGGCTTGCCGAGATAATCGTCCGCCCCGAGATCCAACCCTTCGACCCGCTCCAACGGCTCGTTGCGCGCCGTCAGCACAATGATCGGCGTGTCGGTGCCCGTCCGCCTCAGCATCGGAATGAAGGTCAGCCCTTCGCCATCAGGCAGACGCCGATCCAGGAGAATCGCGTCGTAGCTATTCTGGCGCGTCAATTCGAAAGCGTCCGCAAGATGCGTGGTGTGATCAGTGACGATGCCGTGTTTGCTCAGCGCCCCCGACAGAGCGTCGGCCAGCTCTCTTTCGTCCTCTATCAATAGAAGTCTCATCGTCCCTTGGCTCTCCTGTCCGGTCCTTCTCCGCCGCGAAGATTGCGGCAGCATTACGGGGGACAAAGGAACCATCAGGTAATGCTGCTGCAATTGTCGAAGCCTAGCAACCGGAGCCATCCAGTCGTGAAAACGCGAGGCGCGGCCCTCAGGTGGCCGTGCTTTAAATCCAAGGAATGTCGCTATGGCTTTGAAATGGACGATGAGATTGACCAAGGCGGGGATGCTTCTGGGAGGCGTCTACCTCGCTGTCGTGTTTATCGATCCCGCACGCGGAACGGTCGATGCGAATGAGCGGGTGAAAGAGGTCGTCGAGGCGGTCGCGGCGAACCAGTTCGATAGACCGCTGGAACTGGCCCTCTCGGAGATTGCGGATATCAGGCCCACGTCGATGGCGGAACGGCTGCGCGTCAG
Source organism: Neorhizobium tomejilense (assembly GCF_964254135.1). NCBI lineage: Bacteria > Pseudomonadati > Pseudomonadota > Alphaproteobacteria > Hyphomicrobiales > Rhizobiaceae > Neorhizobium > Neorhizobium tomejilense. The sequence continues at coordinate 989,952 of NZ_CAXUSO020000002.1, read as the reverse complement.
CGGGGACCTCGAGCCGATCAATCGTGCCGTCCTGCACGCCAAGGATGGAGGCAGGATCATCGAGGTTCGCGCCGTTGCGGGACAGGCGGTCAAGGCGGGGGACGTGCTGGCTCGTTTCGAGACGGACGATCTCCAGTCATTCCTCAAGCAGCGTGAAGGGGATCGCGATGTCGCGGCGGCGGAGATGCTGCTTGCCATGCAGTCGCTCAACAGGATCGAACAACTCGCGGATAAGAACATCGCGAGCCAGGAGCAGCTCGACAAGGCACGAAGCGAAGTTGCCGCTTCGACTGCCAGACAAAAAAGCCTTTCAGCCCAGGCGGATATCGCACGCACCGCTTTGCGGGAGGCCGAAGTTCTGGCGCCGTTCGACGGGGTCGTCTCAAGCCGGGCGATCAATCAGGGCTCCCGCGTCGGCGCCGGCGCCGAACTTTTCACGATCGTCGATACGAGCATTCTGGAAGCAAAAGTCCTGGTCTCGACGCGCGACGTGCACCGCGTTGCGATCGCCCAACGAGCAGAATTGCACATCGACGGGCTTGACGGGCAAACCGTTGTCGGAAGCGTGGATCGTATCGGTCCCGTCGCCGACCAGGGCACGCGCTTCATTCCGATCTATATCCGGCTCTCCAACGGTGGCGCCCGCCTGCGAGGCGGATCGTTCGCGACGGGCACGATCCTGGTCCGGCAAAACGAAGACGCGATCATCATACCGGCGATCTCGCTGCGCAAGGACGAGACGGGAGACTATGTCCTCAAGCTGAAAAAGGGCCGTCTCGTCCGCCAGCCCGTGACCGTGGGATCGGGATGGGGCGGGAGTGACAGCCTGGAGATTTCCGAAGGCCTGGCTTACGGCGACACGATCGTGACCGTACCGCTGCCTGAGTTGCGACCGGACGTCACCGTCACGATCCCGAAGGCGGGCTGACATGTTTCTCACCCGCATTTCGATCGCTCACCCCGTCTTCGCCACCATGATGATGGTGGTGCTGCTTGTGCTTGGCGCGTTTTCCTACCAGCGCCTCGGCGTCGACCAGTTTCCGAATGTCGACGTCCCGGTTGTCGTGGTCACGACGACCTATCCGGGTGCGACGCCCGAAACCGTCGAGACGGAGGTGACCAGGCCCATCGAGGAGGCGCTCAATACGATCAGCGGCCTCGATGAGATCACGTCGACCTCCTACGAAGGACGCTCGGTCGTCATCGCCCAGTTCAAGCTGGAAGTGGAGAGCACGACGGCAGCGCAGGACGTCCGCGACAAGATAGCGGCCCTCGAAGCAGACCTTCCGGAAGAAGCCGACAAGCCGGTCGTGGCGCGGTTCAATCCATCGGACGAACCGATACTGTCGGTGGCGATCAGTTCGCCCTCCCTCGAAATGCCGGAACTCACCGCCATAGCCGACCAGCGCGTGTTGCGCCAACTGACGACCATAGCCGGGGTGGGGCAGGCGACGCTGATCGGCGGTCAGAAACGGCAGGTCGACATCAGCATCGACGAGACGCGGATGCGCGCGTTGGGCATCGGCATCGACGAGATCATCGAGGCCCTCCGGACGACCAACCGGAACAGGCCCGCCGGAAACGTGATCGGCGGTATTACGGACCGTACCATTCAGGTGCAGGGACGGATTGCGGAGCCGAAGGACTTTCTGGATATGATCGTTGCCCGCCGCGGCAACGGGGCTGTCTATCTCCGCGATGTTGCCACCGTAAAGGATGGCGCGGCGGATCCGGAAAGCCTGGCAATCTATAACGGCGAAACAGCGCTCGCCGTCGCCACCGTCAAGGTTCGGGATGCCAATACCGTGCAGGTGGTGAGCGATGTGCGAAAGCGGCTCGATCAGTTGAAGGCCGAACTGAGCGCCCAAAACGTTCGGCTTCAGATCATCGAGGATGCCTCGACCCCCATTCAGGAGTCGCTCGGCCAGGTGCAATCGACATTGATCGAGGGAGCGGCATTGGCGGTCGCCATCGTTTTCCTGTTCCTCAATTCATGGCGAAGCACGGTGATCACCGGGCTGACGCTTCCGATCGCCATGATTGGCACGCTCGCTGTCATCGATTTTCTCGGCTTCACGCTCAATATGCTCAGCCTGCTGGCGTTGACGCTCTCGATCGGCATCCTTGTCGATGACGCGATCGTGGTGCGCGAGAACATCATGCGCCATCTGCACATGGGCAAGTCGCATTTGAAGGCGGCTCTCGATGGCACCAATGAAATCGGGCTCGCCGTGACGGCGACGACCGCCACGATCGTCGCAGTCTTCCTGCCCGTCGCATTCATGGAAGGCATGGTTGGCCGTTTCTTCTACGAATTCGGCGTCACAGTTTCCGCTGCCGTGCTGATCTCGCTATTCGTCGCCTTCACCCTCGACCCGATGCTTTCCAGCGTCTGGCATGATCCCGACGCCGAGCCCGGCGCAAGGCGCGGACCGGTTGGACGATCGATCGCTCACTTCGATGCGGGGTTCGAAAGGCTCGCCGAGCGCTATCGGCAGATCATCCGCTGGACGCTGCGACATCGTTTGGTCACGCTCGGTCTGATTGGTGGCATCTTCGTCGGCAGCATTTTGATGGTTCCTCTGGTGGGTGTCGAATTCATTCCCAATGCGGACGAAGGTCGATTCCAGATCAACGTGACGACGCCCGCAGGCTCTTCGCTGGACTACACGCGCACCAAGGTTGGGCAGATCGAGAAGGCGCTGCATGAGTTTCCGGAAGTTGCTTCGATCTACTCGACGATCAATACCGGCAGCGCCATGGGCAAACACAAAGCCGCCATTCTCGTCAGCCTCGTGCCGCTGGAGCAGCGCAGACGGGCGCCCGCCACCATTGCGGGTCCCGTCCGGGAGCGTCTTTCCGTCATACCAGGGATCGAGATCGCCATTATCCAGGAGGGCCTGGGCGGAGGCGCCAGTCCGATCCAACTGAGCGTGCTGGGTGACGATCAGCGGGTACTGGAAAAGATCGAGGCGGATCTGACCACGGGCATGCGCGGGATGCCTGGCATGGTGGACATCAATTCAAGCGCTGGCGAGGAAAACTCCATCCTGTCCGTCCGGCTCAAGCGCGAGCAGGCGAGCGATCTGGGCATCGGTATCTCCGAACTGGCCGGAATGCTCTCGCCGCTGATCGGCGGTGAAGACGTTTCCACCTGGACCGATAGGCGCGGAGAAACCTACGACGTTGTCGTCCGGCTTCCCCGCGACCAGCGCACCAATGCTGCCGCCCTCGGGGAGTTGATGATCAAAGTCCCGGGCGATGACGCAAGCGGCAGCCCGCGCATGGTCCGGCTGGATCAGGTCGCGGACATAGCAGTCGTCCCAGCGGCTTCCGAGATCCGTCGTCTCGACATGTCCAGAGAGATCCTGATTTCGGCGGATATATCTGGCCGAGCCGCGGGGGATGTCACAGCCGAACTGGAGGCCATGGTAGCCAAGCAAGATTTGCCGACTGGCTACCGGATAAAATTCGGCGGCGATTCCGAGGACATCCAGGACGCGACAGGCGGGATGTTCAAGGCGCTGACCATGGCGGTGATCTTCATCTATGTCGTGTTGGCGTCGCAGTTTGGAAGCTTCACACAGCCGATCGCCATCATGGCTGCACTTCCCCTGTCGCTGGTCGGCGTGCTCCTTGGCCTCATGGTCGCGGGAAGTACTATCAACATGTTCTCGATGATCGGCTTCATCATGCTGATGGGGCTCGTGACCAAGAACGGCATCCTGCTGGTCGACTTCGCCAACCGCGAGCGCCGGCAGGGTTCGACCCTCAGCGAGGCGCTCGTCAATGCAGGCGCCGTACGGTTCCGCCCGATCATCATGACATCGCTCGCGATGATCGCCGGGATGATCCCGCTCGCGCTGGCAGCCGGTGGCGGCGGCGCACAACGGGCGCCGATGGCCCATGCCGTCATCGGCGGCCTTGTCAGTTCGACCCTTCTGACCTTGATCGTGGTGCCCGTCATCCTCTCCTACATCGACAGTCTGACGCTTTGGATTGCGGGGAGGGTGCGGACGCATGCGGCCAGCGAAAACGAACTTCACTCGCCGAAATCGGCACAGCCATGACCCGCAAAACCGTTCTCCGCCTCTTCGGCAGGTTTCTTCTATCCGCCATCATGATGGCGGCCCTTCTTGGAGGGCCGCTTGTCCTCCTGATTTTTCTCTCGAGGCGGTTCACCATGTAGAGAGTTCACGCCTGGTCGTGCAGGAGCAAACGTGCCGATCCGCTCACGACGCGGAATCGGTTGATCGCAGAACTGCCGTGCTGTGATAGACAATTCAGCCCCGTTGCCTAATTCCCGCGCGCGCTGCGCAATTCCCGCTCGCCTCTTTCGAGCGCGCTGGCATTCAGTACCTTGCGGAGCAGGGCGACGGCGACCGCGCGCATGCGAAGATTGTACCAGCCCTCTGGCCCATTGCCGGGCTCCTCGTAGAGGTCCAGTTTTTCATAGAGCTGCTGAAGGCGGTTCTGGACGCTTCGTAACGAAAGCTTTTTCCGCTGGGCTATCGCCTTGTCGGTCAGGCCGAGCGCCACATCCACCAGGATTTCGTATTCCGCGTCGCTCAAGCCATGCGCAGTACCGAGGCTTTTCTGCTGGATGCCCCGGACCTCGCGGTCGATAACACATTGCGATTCAATGAAGACGCCGCGCAATGCGAGCTTCAATCGTTCATCGGAGGTGGATTTCAGCACGTATCCGTATGTCGCACCTTCCGGAACGATACGCGCCACGCCACGCACATAGGCCTCATCGGAATAGTTCGACCAGAACAGGATCTTGGTGTCCGGCCGTTCGCGCCAGATGGTGCGGGCCGCCTCGATGCCGTTGCGCTCGCTCATCTGCAGGTCCATGACCACGTGCTCGGCCCGCGATTGGCGCGCCTGCACCTCACCGACATGGCCGTTTTCCGCCTCCAGGACCGTGTCGCATTCCGGCAATGCGGCCCGCACCGCCTCGTGCAGGTAGGACCGGTGCAGCGGATCGTCCTCAACGATCAAGACTTTCATGCCGATTTCTCCGCAACAGGCCGGCGTTCCATCGACAGCAGGACCTTGGCCGTCGTGCCGCGCCCGCCGGGATTGCCGCCGATCTCGAATTTTGCCGAGATCAACCGGGCTCGCGTCTTCATATTGCCTATCCCGTGCCCCGCCTTGTCGCGGGCGTTGCGCAGGCCGCTTCCGTCGTCGCTGATCTCGATCGACAGCGCCTCGCCCTGGATACGCAGATGCACCAGGATCGTCTTCGGTTGCCCATGACGGATCGCATTGTTGACCGCCTCCTGGACAATGCGGAACAGTGCGGTCGCCACGGTCCTGTCGAGGTCGAGCAATGCTCCACCCGTCTCGTCGACCATTCGCCAGGCGACGGGCAGGCCGCTTTCGCGTACCGAGCGTTCCAGGTGGTTCTCGATCGCCTCTGCCACGCCGAAAAGCTGCAGCACGGTCGGCTTGGCCTCCTCGATGATCTGGCGAAGGTCGTGCATGCATTGCTGGAGGGTGCGGCAGAGCGGCTCGAGCGCATCCCCATGCAAGTCCGGAAGTCCTGAAAGTCGCTCCATGCGCCGCGCGAGCCGGGTCAGGTCGGCAAGCGTCTGGTCGTGAAGGTCCATGCCGATCCGCTGGCGTTCGGCTTCCAGTGCCTCGGTCAGCTTTAGCGCACCCAGCCGCAAGCCCTCTTCGCGGGCGCGGGCCTCCGTCTCGACGATCGCCGAGCGTTTGGCCTGTTCGGCAGCCCTCAGCGCAAAGAAATAGGGTGCCAGCAGATCGGCGATCGAGCGGGCGTTCTCGACATCCTCCATCGAGTACTTGTCGTGCTCATGGCTGGAGCAGCTCAGGGCACCAATGATATCGCCCTGGACCTTGAGCGGCACATGTAGCCGGCTTCTGAGGGACAGTTCGATTATCGGGCTCGAAAACGCGCCGTCGAAATGAAAGCGCGGATCGGCACAAGCATCCGGCGAAAGCAGGAAATCCACCTCGCCGGACAGGAGCGTACGGATCGGGCTGCCGGTCAGCAGCGCCGGGGGCTGCTGGCTCCAGGCGGTCGCAAGCCCGCTCTCGTAGGCGATGTGGTATTTCCCATCCAGCATCTTGATGCAGACGTCGAGATGATCGTGCGGAATGATATGGCTGATCTCAGCCGCCACCGCCTGGATGATCGAATTGAAATCGAGTTGGCCTGCCAGCAGCCGGGAAATTCCGAGATAGCGGTCAAATAACGCATTTGGCGCCGGATCGAGCATGACGGACATCCTCCAGTCCTCCAATTATTAGACGCCTCGCTGCTGCTCTTGTCTTGCGGGAACCCGCAAATTTTGCGCGAATACCCGCAGAGAGGTTGCTTGTATGCGCCTATACAACATCTGATTTCTCCTCCATGCTCGCTTTACTGAGCAAACGGGGCTCAGCGCAATCACTATCTTCGGACAACCGTTGAGGAGCGGCCCGAAGTACCCGTCGAGAGCTCTAGGGAGGAAGTCATGATCATCAGGAAGATGCTTTTCGCATCTGTCGCTATCGCTTGCGTTGCCGGGCCGGTCTCCGCCCTGGCCGATACTTCGGGCAAAAAGATCGCCCTTTCCAACAATTACGCCGGCAATTCCTGGCGTCAGGCCATGCTGACGAGCTGGGACAAGATCACCAAGGAAGCCGTCTCCAAGAAGATCGTCGCTGCTGCCGATCCGTTCACGACGGCCGAGAACCAAGCCACCGAGCAGGCCGCCCAGATCCAGAACATGATCCTGCAGGGCTATGACGCGATCGTCATCAATGCTGCGTCGCCGACCGCGCTCAATGGCGCCGTCAAGGAAGCCTGTAACGCCGGCATCACCGTCGTGTCCTTCGACGGGATCGTGACCGAGCCGTGCGCCTGGCGCATCGCGGTGGATTTCAAGGCGATGGGCGAAAGCCAGGTCGAATATCTCGCCAAGAAGCTGCCGAAGGGTGGGAACCTGCTCGAGATTCGCGGTCTCGCAGGGGTTTCGGTCGATGACGAAATCCATGCGGGCATCCAGGCTGGCGTCCGGAAAAACCCGCAGTTCAAGGTCGTCGGTGCCGTCAACGGCGACTGGGCGCAGGACGTCGCACAGCGCGCTGTCGCCGGCATCCTTCCAAGCCTTCCGGAAATCACCGCCGTCGTAACCCAGGGCGGCGACGGTTATGGCGCGGCCCAGGCATTCGCCGCCGCCAATCGTCCCACTCCGACCATCGTCATGGGCAACCGCGAGGACGAACTCGTCTGGTGGAAGCAGCAGAAAGACAAGAACGGCTACGAGACGATGTCCGTCTCCATCGCTCCTGGCGTTTCGACGCTCGCCTTCTGGGTGGCCCAGCAGATCCTTGACGGCAAGCAGGTGAAGAAGGACCTTGTGGTGCCCTTCCTGCGCATCGACCAGGGCAATCTCGAAACCAATCTCGCCGGCACCCAGAAGGGTGGCGTCGCCAACGTCGAGTATTCGCTGGAAGACGCCCAGAAAGTCATCAGCGCAGCCAAGTAAGCTGATCCTCTCCAAGGCAGGATGCGGCGCCGTTGCGCGCCGCGTCCCGATCCGTGCCCGGCCGCCTCCCGAACTGTCGACGACGTGTTTCGCATGAATGAAGTGATAACAAGACAAGAGGTCGTTGCCGCCCGCGGCATCAAGGTAACCTTCGGCGCCGTCAAGGCACTGGACGGCGCCGACCTTGTCATCCATGCCGGCGAATGCGTCGGATTGGTCGGACATAACGGTGCCGGTAAATCCACGATCGTCAACGTCATCAACGGCGGCCTGAACCCGCATGCTGGCGAAATCAGTTATGGCGGTGTCAGCACCCAGCACGACATCTCGACCGCACGAGCCAATGGCGTTCGCTGCGTCTTCCAGGAACTGTCGCTTTGCCCCAACCTGACCGTCAATGAGAACGCCCGCATCATGCACGCGGAACTCGCCGGCTGGAACTGGCGCAGCAGGGCGGGCGTCCTCGTCAAACTGCAATTGCAGGATATTTTCCCCGGCCACGGCATCGACTGCGACAGCACGGTCGATGACCTTTCGATCGCCGAACGGCAGATGGTCGAGATCGCCGTCAGTTTCGCCGGCCTGAACCGAAAGCCGAAACTCGTCATTCTCGACGAACCGACATCTTCGCTCGACGCAGGGCTGGCAGCGCAGCTGATGGCCTATATCCGGAGGTTCGTAGGCAAGGGAGGCGCGGTCCTGTTGATCTCGCACATCCTTGGCGAAATCCTCTCCACCTCGGACCGCATCGTGGCGATGAAGGACGGTCGGGTCGTTGCCGACCGCTCTGCATCGGAGTTCAGCAAACGCAGCCTCGTCGAAGCGATGGGCAATGTGGCGCGAGAAAAGGAATGGCAGCGCACGGGCGACAAGCGCAACGGCCCGCCGGTGCTTGCCATGCCCGCGCGACGGGGTCACGGTCTTGCCTTCGAAGCCCATGGCGGCGAGATGATCGGCCTTGCCGGCCTCGGAGGCCATGGCCAGACGGAAACGCTTCTCGACCTCTATCTTTCCCGCAACAGCAACTGGTGGCCGGCCAGCCGCAAGGAGATCGCCTTCGTTGCCGGCGACCGTAGCCTGAACGGCGTATTCCCGCTCTGGAGCATCCTGAAGAACCTCAGCGTCGCCTCGCTCGGCGATTTTTCCTCGCGGACCATCGTGGACCATGACCGCGAAAGCGCGCTCGCCAACGGCTGGAAGAAGCGCATCGAGATCCGCACGCCGGAAATGGAAAACCGCATCCTGTCGCTCTCCGGCGGCAATCAGCAGAAAGTGCTGTTCGCCCGCGCATTGGCGACGAGCGCGAGGATCGTGCTGATGGACGACCCGATGCGCGGCGTCGATGTCGGCACCAAGCAGGAAGTGTATGACATCCTCCGCTCTGAAGCGGCAGGCGGCCGCACCTTCATCTGGTATTCGACCGAAATGGACGAGATACGTCTTTGCGACCGGGTCTATGTCTTCCGGGAAGGAGCGATCGTCGCCGAGCTCGCAGGCGACGAGATCACCGAGAAGAATGTGCTTGAAGCCTCCTTCAGCGGAGGCGAAGCGGCATGAGGATATCCACCGGCACGATCCGCCTTGTCATCCCTGCCGCGTCGCTGGCACTGCTGCTCGCCGCCGTCTTCTACATGCAGCCGCGCGCCATGAGCTATACCGGCCTGAACCTGCTCTTCAATCTCGCCGTGCCGATCGCACTCGCGACGGTAGCGCAGATGCTGATCATGGCGGTCAACGACCTCGACCTGTCGATGGGCGCCTTCGTCAGCTTCTGCGCCTGCGTGACGGCGACGTTCCTGCAGGCCTCCCCGGCGATCGGAGTGCTGATTTTCCTTGGCGCCATTGCGGCCTACGCCGTGATCGGCGTTGTCATCCACGTTCGAGAGCTGCCCTCGATCGTCGTGACCCTCGGTATGAGCTTCGTCTGGGGCGGGCTTGCGGTCCTTATGCTGCCGTCTCCGGGCGGTGAAGCTCCGGGCTGGGCCCGCTGGCTGATGACCTCCCGACCACCCTTCGTGCCGATGGCGATCGTCGCCAGCATCGCCATCGCGGTCGCCACCCATTTCGTCATCATGCGCTCCTCCGTCGGGGTGCTGATCCGCGGCGTCGGCGGAAATGTCCGCTCGGTCGAACGCGCCGGTTGGTCGGTCATCCGTATCCGTGCGGGAACCTATGCACTGGCCGGTTTCTTCGCCGTGCTGTCCGGCATCGCGCTCGTCGGCCTCACGACTTCGGCTGACGCCAATATCGCTCTGCGCTATACGTTGCTGTCGATCGCGGGTGTCATCCTCGGCGGCGGCGAATTCGTCGGCGGCAAGGTCTCGCCGATCGGCGCCGTCATCGGGGCGTTGACCTTGACGCTCGCCGGTTCGTTCCTGTCCTTCATGCGCATTTCCCCCGACTGGCAGATCGGCGCCCAGGGCGCGATCCTCATCGTCGTGCTGGGGCTGCGTCTCCTCCTCAACCGGCTGGAAAAGCGGGAGAAGAGCCGATGAACGGCGCACGCCTTCTCTTCTCCAAGCCCTGGATCTGGTCTTTCGCGGCCACGATTGCCGTCTGGATCGTCACCGTCCTCTTCACCGGCGGAGCAAGCTCGCTCGGTCTGTCGCAGGCGGCGCTTACTTTCGCAGCCTTCTCCGTCATCGTCGGCCTTGGCCAGATGTTCGTCATCACGCTCGGCCCCGGCAATATCGACCTCTCCGTGCCCGCCACGATGACGCTTTCCGGGACGTTGGCGCTGAAGTTGATGGACGTGCAGGACGGCATGATCGTCGTCGGCCTGCTGGTTTCGATCTTGCTAGGCTTCGGGATCGGCATCGGCAATTACGTGCTTATCAAGCTGCTGCGCATTCCGCCGATCATCGCGACACTGTCCATGAGCTTCATCATCCAGTCTACGGCGATCTGGACGAACCGCGGCCTGCGCATCAAGCCCCCGGAGATACTGGCGAGCTTCACCACATCCAATCTGTTCGGCGTTCCCAATATCGCCATCGTCGCGCTCATCCTCTCCGTGATCGCCTGGGTCCTGCTCGAAAAGACGATCTATGGCCGGTGGATCTCCGCGATCGGCCAGAGCACCTTTGCCGCCCGCATGACCGGGATTCCGGTCGATGGCACGCGGCTCGTCACCTACATTCTTTGCGCCGTCCTCGCCTCGATCTGCGGCTACCTGCTTGCGAGCTTCTCCGGCGGCGCAGCACTCAATATGGGTTCCGAATACCTGCTCATGTCGATCGCCGTCGTCGTGATCGGCGGTACCGCCGTCGCGGGCGGTAATTCCAACATTCCGGGCATATGGGGCGCCTCGCTCTTCATGTTCCTTGTCGTGTCGATGCTCAACACCTATGGCTTCGGCGCCGGGTTCCGCCTTATCCTCACGGGCCTCATCATCATCGCCGTCATTCTCCTCGCCGGCGGCCGCCACGCCAACCGATGAACAACTCCAATCGGACACATTCCCATGCCGCAGAAAACCTCCATCTACGAGATCCACGATGAAGCCTTCCGGCAGCTGATCGTCGGCAGCGCAGCGATCGAGGAGCTTTATTCCGACTGCCGCTGGGCCGAGGGACCGGTCTGGTTCGCGGATCTGAATTGCCTGATTTGGAGCGACATCCCAAACCAGCGCATGATGCGCTGGGCGCCGGACGGCGATGTTTCGGTGTTCCGCTCGCCATCGAATTTCGTCAACGGCAATACGCGCGACCGACAGGGCCGGCTGGTTTCCTGCGAGCACGGCGGCAGACGCGTGACGCGTACCGAGATCGATGGTTCGATCACCATCCTGGCGGACCGCTACCAGGGCAAGCGCCTCAATTCGCCGAACGACGTCGTCGTGCGCTCGGACGGCAGCGTCTGGTTCACCGATCCCACCTACGGCATCAAGTCCGACTACGAGGGTTACCGGGCCGAGCCGGAGCAGGATACACGTAACGTCTACCGCCTCGATCCGGTGAGCGGTGACCTTGAGGCGGCCGTCACCGATTTCGGGCAGCCGAACGGCCTTGCCTTCTCGCCGGACGAAACAAAACTCTATGTCGCCGACTCCGCCTCCAGCCACGACATCAAGGCGCCGCGGCACATCCGGGTGTTTGATGTCATCGACGGCAGGCGTCTTTCCAATGACCGGATTTTCTGCAGCCTGGACAACGGCCTGCCGGATGGTTTCCGTGTCGATGTGAAGGGAAATGTCTGGACGAGCGCCGGCGACGGCGTGCATTGCTTCTCGCCCGACGGAGTGCTGCTCGGCAAGATCCTCGTGCCGCAGACGGTTGCGAACCTCACCTTCGGCGGCCCGCGCAGGAACCGGCTGTTCATCACCGCCACCAAATCGCTCTATTCCGTGTTCGTGGCGACCAATGGCGCAGCATTGGGCTAATTGGCCGCTTGGCTGGACGATCTGGCTTTTGCTTGACACGACGAAGCCGTCTGCGCTCTTGCAAAGAGACGGCTTCCGCCGACGCGACCTGCGTGGCCGGAAGCGTGCAAAGCGATTATACGGGAAGGACCTGAAATCCAATCCCACTGCTTCTCAGGCACGGCATCGTGCTTCGGCGTCTGTGTTCAAAAAGGTGAGAGAGGCCGGCGGCTGTCATTTGATGCGCCGGCATCTCACTGGCTTCGCCTTTTCGGCTCGACCCCGTTTGGTAGTCTAAACGCGCATTGCCGATTAAAGGGCGCTGACGTTTTCGGCTTTCGACTTTCCAGTCTTGCGGTCCTGGCCTAGCTCATAGCTTACCTTTTGTCCCTCTCTCAAAGATCCGCCTCGTTCCAGTGCAGAGACATGCACAAACACATCCGCTCCACCATTCTCGGGCGTGATGAAGCCAAACCCTTTGTCTTCGTTGAAAAATTTGACAGTACCGGTAGGCATGAAGGCTCCTGATTTTTTGCACGGCCGTTGCCGCGAGCGGGAGCCTATAGCGCATTCTTCCCGCTTTCAAGGCGTGAGCGCCTTCGTTGTTAAGTAGAGTGGCTTTGTTGGGGGCTTGGCGGTCAGGCCGAGGTTGTCGGATGTGAGCCGTCATCAGGATGTTAACAAAGGTAAATACCTAAATTCCCGGGATATCTTTTCGGATGGTGCATGGGGCGGGGCAACTCGCTGCGGAATAACTATGTCCGGCCGTCGGGCCATTCGGTCGGGCACAGATAACGGCCATGAGGGGAATAACCGATGGAACGTTTCTTTCGACAGATGCGGGGACTGAGTGCGGCCACCGCCCATCTTTGCGGTCTCATAGCCATCGCTCTGGTATTTTGCCCAACAGTGGTCATGGCCGATCCGATCCGCGGGGCTGGATCGACCTTTGCTGCGCCGATCATCGCCAGATGGGCAGAGAACTACGAGAAGGCGCGCATGGACGACGGCGATTTCAGTTCGCCGGACTGGACCGTCGACTATGAGCTGGTCGGCTCCCTGGCGGGCCTGATGCGCCTCGACCAGCCGGAACTCGACTTTGCTGCATCAGATGTGCCTGTTTCGCATGAGGAATTGGCAAAGCATGGTCGTCAGCAGTTTCCGATCGTGCTCGGCAGCGTGGCTGTCGCCGTCAACCTCGACGGGTTCGAGAAAAGCGGGATCAACCTTACCGGACCTGTTCTTGCCGACATCTATTTGGGAAAGATCAAGTCCTGGGCCGATCCTGCGATCAAGGCCGTAAATCCCAATATCGCGCTCCCCGACCTGGCGATCAGCGCCGTCACGCGCAAGGACGGCTCGGGTACCACCTTTATCTTCACGGAGTATCTGTCGTCCGTCAGCCCGGAATGGAAGGCGACCCATGGTGCGGATACCCTGATCAAGTGGCCCGTCGGAGCCTCCGTGGAGGGGACCCAGGATCTCATACGCGCCGTGCAGGCGACCAAGGGCGCCATCGCTTATGCCGATTTCGGCCAGGTGACACGGGCAAATCTCCCCTACGCGGCCATCGGTAACAGGGCGGGCAAGTTCGTGAACCCGGGGCCGGAAGGTGTGCGGGCCGCCGCAAGCGCGGCTTCCTGGGATGAAGCGAAAGATTTCGCCGTGTCGTTGACCGACCAGCCGGCGGAAGGCGCCTATCCGATCGCCGGGGCAACTTTCGCAGTCGTTTCGAGAAAAATAGGACCGAACAGGTTCGGGCGGGTTCAAGACTTCTTCCGCCTCGCATTCGAAAACGGCGGCAAGGACGCCGAGGCGCTGGGCTACGTGCCCGTGACGCCACAAATGGTCAGCCAGATCGTCAAGTACTGGCTGAAGAAGGACACTGCCGCCAGCCAGTAGGCTGGTGCTTTCGTAGCCAGGTTTTTCACTCCGGGCTCCGGCCGGTTGCGAAAGGCCTCATTGGATCGTGCCGCCACGGCGTCAAAAGGGGTTAGGCGTTATGAATATTGATATCTTTAAGGATATCCTGGTTCCGGTCATCGGCGGCCTCGGTATTTTCATGCTTGGTCTCGAGTTCATGTCGAACGGCATCCAGGCACTCTCCGTCAACAAGATGCGGGCCTTCCTCGCCAAGGCTGCGGGTACGCCGATCAAGGGCGTAATCGCCGGTACGGTCATCACCGGCGTCATTCAATCCTCCACGGCCATGACTGTCATGGTCGTCGGCCTGGTCAACGCAGGCGTCGTCGGCCTGCGGCCGGCCATCAGCGTCATCATGGGTGCCAACATCGGCACGACCCTTGGAAACGGCCTGATCGCCCTGCCACTTGGTCCCCTCGGTCTGATCTTCGCCGGCACGTTCTCGCTGGTCTATTGTTTTGCCAAGAGCGAGAAGGTGCGCAACATCGCACTGGCCTGCATGGGTTTCGCGCTGATCTTTTATGGCCTCAATCTGATGACGGGAGGCCTTCGCCCGCTCCGCAACATACCCGAGGTCATGGCCGTTCTGTCGACGTTGACGGCGGACTCCTATTATAACCTGATCAAATGCGTGCTGATCGCCGCCGGCGTCACCGCGATGATCCATTCCTCGTCCGCGACGATCGGGATCGTCATGGGTCTCGGCGCGGCCGGCGTTCTCGATTGGACGACGGCGGTTGCCTTCTCGCTGGGTGCCGATCTGGGGACCACGATCACTTCGTGGATCGCCTCCCTCAATCTTTCGAAGAATGCCAAACGCGCCGCCTATGCGCATATGTCCTTCAACATTATCGGCGTCTGCATCACCGTACCATTGTTCTTCGTCTCGATCGATGTGCTGGCATGGGCGATGCAATGGTTCGGCGGCGATCCGGGCGTCGCCGTCGTCATCGAGGGCAAGGAAACGTTTCCGCTGGTCCCCGTGGCCGTCGGTCTCTATTCGACGTTCTTCAACGTCTTCAACACGGCGCTGCTGTTTCCCTTCGTCGGCGTATTCGACCGGGTCCTGTCGCGGATCGGCCGCACGGATGCCGAGGATGCGGAGGATTATTCGACACCGAAATTCCTCGACCGCAAGCTTGCCGGCAACTTTGCCCTTGCGGTTCCGGCGGTGCAGAAGGAAACCGCTCGGCATCTTCAGGCCGGCGCCATGTTCCTGGACATCGCCCGTTCAGCCAAGTCGGCCCCATCCGATCCGGGCGAACACTATCTCGCCACCGATATCCTCAGCCGCGATATTCGCGACTATACCGCCTCGCTGATGAAGGAGGACTTGCCCTACGAGCAGCTCGATCTCGTAGCAAGCCTGATCGAGGAGGCGGATTTTACCGCAGCCCTGACGGAATCGATGCATCAGGTCGCCCGGCGGGTAAGGCGTGAAAAGTTCAGCAGTCAGGCCCAGGCGATCGTCGATGTCGCGTTGAACAAGCTGGGGACTGCCCTGCAGGAAATCATGCCCGATCACGGCGTCACCCGTCCGGATATGCCGGCTGGCCACGTCAGCCTCCCCGAAGTCGAGGAGCTGCGTGCCCGCACGCTGGCGCTCGGACCCAATGCCGGCGCTGCGGAACGCGGCACCATCCTTGCGCTGCTCGGTTCGATCGAACGGGCGCAGATCCTGATCCACCGGATCGATGCGGAGCGCAAGTCTGTCAACCGGCAGAGCATCCTGTCGCGCGTGCCGCGCCAGCGCGACGAACAGGCTCGTCCCGTCAGCAACGAGGGCGGGTTCAGCCCGATGCCTGCCGAGTAACGGACATTGCCGTCAAGATCCGCACGTGGCATCTTCGCGATAGAAGATGCCACGTCCTCGCGTTAAGGGATGACGGCTACCCGTTGCCGCTGCGCAATCTCTTAACCCCCGGAGGCTCGAATGAGCGTTGGCTTGATCGCCCTTCTTGACGATGTTGCGGCCTTGGCGAAGGTAGCTGCCGCCTCGCTCGACGATATCGCCGGACAGGCGGCCAAGGCCGGCGCGAAAGCGGCAGGCGTCGTCATCGACGATGCGGCGGTCACGCCCCGCTACGTGACCGGATTTTCGGCCGAACGCGAATTGCCGATCATCGGTAAGATCGCGCTCGGTTCGCTGAAGAACAAGCTTCTGATCCTGCTTCCCGCCGCGCTCGTCTTAAGCCTGGCGGCACCCCAGGCCATCACGCCGCTGCTGATGATCGGTGGACTCTACCTCTGTTACGAGGGTGTGGAGAAAATCTACGAAATGCTGCTGCCGCATGCTGCTCACACCCATGAAACGGCCCTTGAAACGGCAAGTCTCGGCGCCCAGTCTCTCGAAGACGAGAAGGTTGCCGGCGCGATCAAGACGGATTTCATCCTGTCGGCCGAAATCATGGCCATTACGCTCGCCGCGGTGCCGTCAGGCAGCGTCATCACGCAGGCCTTTATCCTTGCGGCCGTGGGATTGAGCATAACGGCCATGGTTTATGGTGGCGTGGGGTTGATCGTGAAGGCCGACGATCTGGGCCTGATGATGGCGCGTGCGCAGACGGCGCCTCCGATAGGGTCGTTCGTGCGCGGCATCGGACGAGGGCTTGTCACCGGTATGCCTTATTTCCTGAAAGTGCTGGGTATCGTGGGAACGGCCGCGATGATCTGGGTCGGCGGCGGCATCATCGTTCACGGGCTCGAGGCTTATGGTCTCGGTGGCCTTGCGCATCTGATCCATGATGCCGGGGAGGTGACCGCGCATGCGATCCCCGTTCTGCCCTCGGTGCTGCACTGGATCGTCGAAGCGGCAGGTGCGGGCATCGTCGGTATTGTTCTGGGCTTTATCACGATCCCGGTCGCAGGCTACGTTATCTCGCCGCTATGGCGACACTTCAAATCGATCCTGCCACGTCGCCGGCGCAAGCAGGCATTGGCGGACGAGAAGAAGTGAATGCTGGGCCATCGGCAGCAATGATCGATGGGTGGACGGCGCGGCATTATTGAAGGCGTCAGATCCAGCGAGCGCGCTTGAACCGAATGAAAAGCGCGATGCACATGACGGCGATGACTGCCAAAACGACAAAATAGCCGTAGCTGGTTTTCAGCTCCGGCATATTGTCGAAATTCATTCCGTAGATGCCGGCGATCGCCGTCGGAACCGCGAGAATGGCGGCCCAGGCCGCCAGTTGCCGCGTGATCGTGCCTTGTCTTTGCTGTTCCAGCAGATTGCTCGCCTCGAAAACCGACGTGATCACGTCGCGCAAGCTTGCGACCATCGTTTCGACGCGGTGCATGTGCTGCAGTGCGTCCCGGAAATAGGGCTTGGCTTCCCTGTCAAGCGACGGCAAATCGAGGTGATAGAGCTTCCCGCAAAGGTCGAGCATTGCGTCCAGCACCCGCTGGAACAGGATGATTTCCCGCCGCAGCTTGAAAATGCGCTTGATCTGGTTGCGGTCCAGAAACGCATCGAGCATCTTTCTTTCCATGTCGAGCACGGAATCCTCGATCGTACGCACAATGGGAAGATAGCCGTCGATAATGAAATCGAGAATGGCGTGCAGGATGTAATCGGTACCATGGCACAGCGTCTGCGGCGATGTTTCCAGCCTGCCGCGCAGCTCTTGATGTCCGCGCTCCGAGCCATTGCGGACCGTTATGATATAGCGCTTGCCGACGAAAATCGCTGTTTCACCATAGGTGATATGGTCGGCCTCCAGCTGCGCCGTCTTCGCGATGACGAACAGCTGATCGTCATAGACGCTGAGCTTCGGCATCTGCAGCGGACTGAGCGCGTCGGCGATCGAGAGTTCGTGAAGGCCAAAACGGCTTTGCAGCATCAAAAGGTCGTCGCGGGTGGGCTTGTGCAGCCCGATCCACACGAATTCGTTGTCCAATGCGGGGATCGCCGCCTCGTCGAACGGCACGGCTTCAACCCGCCGGCCGTCACGATAGAGAAAAGATGCGGCGACGCTCATGCAGCCTCCTAGATTACCATGATCATGCGGCGCCCTTCCAGGCATGCCTTGCGCTGTGATACCCGCAATCTCACGACCCTTTTGTGACTATGCGACACCGCCGGCCGGGTTTGCCGGATCGTGGTCAGGCATCATCACGTGTGACGCACCTTTGTGGAGTTTCGGTCGGTGCCGTGATATGAGACGGCTATGACCTTATCGAACGATTTTGATTGCCAGTCATGCGGTGCGTGCTGTTCGTTTTCCGCCGATTGGCCACGATTCTCCATGGAAAGCGAAGCCGCCCTCGATCTGTTGCCGGCACGTTTCGTCGCGGCGGACGAAGGAGGAATGCGTTGTGAAGGATCCCGTTGTTCTGCCTTGTCCGGGCAGGTCGGTGTCGGCACATCCTGCATGGTCTACGAGATCAGGCCTGACGTTTGTCGCGAATGCCTTCCGGGAGACGATGCCTGCTTGATGGCGCGTGACGCTTTCGCATTGAATTCCGCGTAGAGTTCGCCGACATTTCTGTCCCGTCCCCGGCGATCGGATGCCGACTATTCACCGCGTCTGAGGTGGTTCACCGGCCGATCCCCGAGGCGTAGGTACACGGATCGGTCCTGAATCGCCAAAACCTACATCTGCGACATGTCATCCAGCAGGTTTTGCGCCAGTTCGCTGATGGCGGTTTCCGCTTCTTCCAGGCTCCAGCCGACGCTTTCGGCGCGTTTTGCAAGGCCGGCCAACACGGGCGGCAGATTGCCGCCGGCCGTCGCGACGATATCGTCCGGCGTCAGTCCCTTTGCAAGCTGCAGAAAGACTTGCTCAAGGGCTTCCTGGCAACCGATATCCCTGTCCGGATAGGGTTCGGAACTGCGCGGCCTGTTCAATACAACCATTTGATCCTCATCTTATGCTGCAGCCTGAGCGGTTGGCAGATAACTACGGCCCAGACCGCGTCCGCCGCCACCAGGGCTGCCGATCGATTTCCTGCATATACGAACGAAGGGCCCCGATCGATCGGAGCCCTTCACAGCAGAAGACGTGATCGAGTTCCCGATGGGAACCCGTTTACATCATGCCGCCCATGCCGCCCATGTCAGGCATGCCGCCGCCGGCAGCATCCTTCTTGGGCAGGTCGGCAATCATGGCTTCCGTCGTCACCAGCAGGCCGGCAACCGAAGCCGCGTTCTGCAGAGCCGTGCGAACGACCTTGACCGGATCGACGATGCCCATGGTGATCATGTCGCCAAATTCGCCGGTCTGGGCGTTGTAACCGAAGTTGTCGGTATCGCTTTCCAGGATCTTGCCGACCACGATCGAGCCTTCGCTACCGGCGTTCTCGGCAATCTGACGTACCAGGGACTGCAAGGCCTTGCGGATGATGCTGATCCCGGCATTCTGATCGTCATTCTCGCCCTTGATGTCGAGAACGATCGAGGCGCGAAGCAGGGCCGTGCCGCCGCCAGGCACGATGCCTTCTTCGACTGCTGCACGCGTTGCATTGAGGGCGTCGTCGATACGGTCCTTCTTTTCCTTGACTTCGATTTCCGTCGAGCCGCCGACGCGGATCACGGCAACGCCGCCGGCGAGCTTGGCCAGACGTTCCTGCAGCTTTTCGCGGTCGTAGTCCGAGGTGGTTTCCTCGATCTGAGCCTTGATCTGACCGATGCGCCCGTCAATATCCGCCTTAGTGCCCGCACCATCGACGACGGTGGTGTTCTCCTTGGTGATCGAGACCTTCTTGGCGCGGCCGAGCATCTCGAGCGTGACGTTCTCGAGCTTGATGCCGAGGTCCTCCGAAATCACGGTGCCGCCGGTCAGGATCGCCAGATCCTCCAGCATGGCCTTGCGGCGGTCGCCGAAGCCCGGAGCCTTGACGGCAGCGATCTTGAGGCCGCCACGCAGCTTGTTGACGACGAGCGTCGCAAGAGCTTCGCCTTCGACGTCCTCGGAAATGATCAGCAGCGGTTTGCCGCTCTGGACGACTGCTTCCAAGATAGGAAGCATCGCCTGCAGGTTGGAGAGCTTCTTTTCGTGCAGCAGCACGTAGGCATCTTCCAGCTCAGCCACCATCTTTTCCGGGTTGGTGACGAAGTAGGGCGACAGGTAGCCGCGGTCGAACTGCATACCTTCGACGACTTCGAGTTCGGTTTCGGCGGTCTTGGCTTCTTCGACGGTGATCACACCCTCATTGCCGACCTTCTGCATCGCGTCGGCGATATACTGGCCGATTTCCTTCTCGCCGTTTGCGGAGATCGTGCCGACCTGGGCAATCTCTTCCGATGTGTTGATCTTCTTGGCCTTGGCAAGCAGGTCCTTGACGACAGCAGTGACAGCAAGATCGATGCCGCGCTTCAGGTCCATCGGGTTCATGCCGGCTGCAACGGCCTTGCCGCCTTCGCGAACGATCGCCTGGGCAAGAACGGTAGCAGTCGTGGTGCCGTCGCCGGCGACGTCGTTGGTCTTCGAAGCGACTTCGCGGACCATCTGGGCGCCCATGTTCTCGAACTTGTCGTCAAGTTCGATTTCCTTGGCGACGGCAACGCCGTCCTTGGTGATCCGCGGTGCGCCGTAGGATTTGTCGATCACGACGTTGCGGCCCTTCGGACCGAGCGTGACCTTGACTGCGTCGGCGAGAATATCGACGCCGCGCAGCAGCTTCTCGCGTGCATCACGGCCGAATTTGATCTGTTTGGCAGACATGGAAAAACTCCCGGGCCGTTGGCCCCATGGTCTTCGTCAAAAGGAAATAAGGAAGCGGCCGAAGATCAGGCGATGACGCCCATGACGTCTGCTTCCTTCATGATCAACAGGTCTTCGCCATTGAACTTGATCTCGGTGCCGGACCACTTGCCGAACAGGATGCGATCGCCTGCCTTGACATCGAGGGGAACGATCTTGCCGCTCTCGTCGCGGGTGCCGGTGCCGACGGCGACGATTTCGCCTTCCTGCGGTTTTTCCTTGGCGGTGTCGGGAATGATGATGCCGCCCTTGGTCTTGGCTTCAGCCTCGATACGGCGCACGACGACGCGGTCGTGCAACGGCCGAAAATTGGTATTGTTCATTTTGGGTTCCTTAGCGAGAGCGCAGCCCAATGGCGGGTTCCCGATCGGATATCCTTAGCAGTCTTATGCCGGGAGTGCTAGCGCCATTCGCGCCTTGGCGGTGATCCGGCATCGGCGGCGACGCCGTCTCTCTTTGCCAGAGGACGGGCGGGCGACATCGAGACCGCCAGTGGATCACTGCAACATGTTTAGCAGAAGCCGTTGAGCTTGAGGATCTTATGGGCGTCGATCGACGCCTGAAGCTGATCCTCCGAGTTGCGCTCTCCATGGTTCGCGTCCGGATGATGCATCTTGAGCCTTTGCTTGTAGCGGCTTCTGATCTCCTCCGGCGTTGCATCCGGCGAAAGGCCGAGCGTCTCGAAAGCCTTGGCTTCCAGTACCTTGAGCTTGCGTCGCTGAAGATCCACGTTTGCGGCTTGGCGTTGTGCAGCGCTTTTGCGTGCGTTCGTCGCCTTTGCCGAACCGGAGCGGGCCATGGAGGGGAGCGGCATTTCCGAGGCCTTATTGATACCGGTACCCCAGGTCGGGCGGCTGCCGCTTGCCGCTTCCCTCTGATAGCGGGCGATCAAAGGGTCGGAGAGGTTTGGCGCAAAGTTATAACCTTTGCCGTATTCCTTTACATGCTCAGGACAGAACAGCAGATAAAGCCCTTCGGCATCCCGCCCGACAGGAGCGCGATGAGTGCCACCCTTTTCGCATCCGTCCCACTGGCATTTCGGATGGTTGGGTTCGTGGTGCGGAGCCGGTTTTTTGCGGATCGACCGTAGGCCGACAAATATCTTTGAATCAGACGTCATCGCGCCTTATATGGCGGTCCTGCACCAGCAGGCAAGGAGTATGGACAGGCCAACCACAGAGCAGTCCGTTGCTGCGGCAGTTCTGCGCCCAGCCGAGCGGGCTGAGGTCAGAGCCCTTTTCGGTAAGTTGCTGTGCCCTGGAACGCAAATCCACCGGGACGTCAAAACTAAAAGTTGACTTATGGGCGGATAGCCCCTATTTACGGTTTATCGATCTTTTGCTTGCTGAACTTTGGTTTCCGCGCGATTAGCACCGCGCCTGACGAACTTCCCTTTCAAAATCAATCGCTATCACCATCCGCAGGGCTTTGGCTCTGGGGTCACTCAATCTTGCTTTGAAAGGGTTCATCATCATGACCACAGGCACAGTTAAATGGTTCAATTCCACCAAGGGCTTCGGCTTTATCCAGCCTGACAATGGCGGCGCTGATGCGTTCGTACACATTTCCGCCGTCGAGCGCGCCGGAATGCGGGAAATCGTCGAGGGCCAGAAGGTCAGCTACGAACTCGAACGCGACGCAAAGTCCGGTAAGATGTCGGCTTGCAACCTGCAGGCTGCCTAACCAAAAGCGGCTTCCGCTTTGACCACGGATGTACTGGCACCGCTGGAAGCTGATTTTTTTAAGGCCGGGCATTATGTCCGGCCTTTTACATTGGGAGGCCGGAACATTGTGATGATGTTCCGGCCTCGTTTGTCATTGGGGTGATGCAATACCGGGGCCGCGCGCAGCCGCCGGACATCCCGACCGGGACCGGAGCAATTGCGCAGCGCAATCCATGCGGCGAGGGCTATGGACGGTCACGGCTTTACTCTCCGGAATGTCACACGTGATGTTGCCCTGACGTTCGGGCACATGTCCGAGAAAATACACCCAGCCGATTGAACACTATGCTGATAGATGCTGGCCATCATTGCCGAGGCGATATAGAAGCCAGATTCAGCAACAGGCAGATCGCGATGGATGACTCGATCAAGATAGACAATCGCGGCGACTTCGGGCTCTGGGCCATCGAAGTGGCCAAGCAGATCGTCAGCGAACAGGGTTTCGACCTGGCCAACGCGTCGCGGAGCGGCACGGAGGACGAGCTACGCGTCGCCGGCAATGCGCTGGGGCAGGCGATCACCAATGCACTCATCGAGGTGTATGACGGTCTGCTCGAAGGCGTGCCTGAAGAATAGCGCCGCGCTTATTCCGAGACAAGAGCACGTGTGTTCTACGGAAACGGGAAAGGCCGCCAGCTGGCCAGCGACCTTTCTTCGGCTGCGATAGAAACAGGCGATTATTCGGCAGGCTGGCCCGACGGTATCAATACCGCGTTTTCGGCGTCGGCGCCGCCTGCCATGACGGCTGCAAACTGTGTCCGGTCCAACTCGTTTTCCCAGCGCGCGACAACGACGGTCGCGACCGCATTGCCGATCAGGTTCGTGAGCGCCCGGCATTCCGACATGAAGCGATCAATGCCGAGGATCAGCGCCATGCCCGCGACCGGCACGGATGGAACGACCGAAAGGGTCGCCGCCAGGGTGATGAAGCCGGCGCCGGTAATGCCTGCAGCTCCTTTCGAGCTCAGCATCGCGACCAACAGCAGCAGGACCTGGTCGCCGAGCGTGATCGGCGTGTCGGTCGCCTGTGCGATGAAGAGCGCGGCAAGCGTCATATAGATGTTCGTGCCGTCGAGATTGAAGGAATAACCGGTCGGAATAACCAGGCCGACCACCGAGCGCTTGCAGCCGGCGCGTTCCATCTTGGCCATCAGGCCGGGCAATGCCGCTTCCGACGAAGAGGTGCCGAGCACAAGAAGCAGTTCTTCCTTGATGTAGCGGATAAGCGAGATGATCGAGAAGCCGTTGTATCGGGCGACGGCACCAAGGACGACCAGAACGAAGAGAAGCGAGGTGAGATAGAAAGTGCCGATCAGCATGGCAAGGTTGGCAATCGAATCAATGCCATATTTGCCGATGGTAAAAGCCATGGCGCCGAAAGCGCCGATCGGGGCCGCCTTCATCAGGATGGTCACGAGACGGAAGATCGGCGCGGTCAATGCCTGCAGGAAATCGAGAACAGGACGGCCGCGTTCGCCGACCATGCCAAGCGCGATGCCGAACAGAACCGAGAAGAACAGCACCTGCAGGATATCACCCTGTGCGAAGGCGCCGACGATCGTGTCCGGGATGATGTTCATCAGAAAGCCGGCGATCGTGGCGTCATGGGCCTTCGCCGTATAGGTCGCCACTGCCTTGGCGTCGAGCGTGGCCGGATCTATGTGCATGCCGGCACCGGGTTGGACGATATTCGAGACGAGGAGGCCAACGGCGAGCGCAAGCGTCGAAAAGGCCAGGAAGTAGATCATCGCCTTGCCCGCGACACGCCCGACCTTTTGCAGGTCGGCCATGCCGGCGATACCGGTTGCCACCGTCAGGAAGATCACCGGCGCGATAATCATCTTCACCAGCTTGATGAAGGCATCGCCGAGCGGCTTCAGCGAAGCGCCGACATCCGGGTAGAAATGACCGAGCAGGATGCCGGCGGCAATTGCCACGAGAACCCGAAAATAAAGGTGGCGGTAGAAAGGAAGTTTGTCGTGCGTTGGCACATCGGAGATCGTTGCGTTCATCATGTCCTCCATGGCGCCCCAACCAATTGGCCTCCCGGGGCAGTGGCGTTACTGTTGCTGCAGGTGTGCTGCTGGCTTTGCTGGAGCAACATGCATGCCAGAGAGGCGGCTGATGCCTAACCCATTGATTCTCCACATTCGGACTGAGCGACGGAAGTGGTTCCTGAAATCTGCCGTGCGGATTTCCGCCATTGGTCTTTGCTTTTTATGCGGATTTATGCACACATCCGGCGATGCTTGAGCAGCGCGACCGAGAAAAATCTGTCAAGAATCCCGCCTTCGCGTGGACACCATGGCCTGTCTTTGCCTTCGCCGCTGCCGCGATCCTGATATCCGCTCTTTATGCCGCCGGTCTTTACGGCCGCAATTCCGCAGTCGCAGCGCTCCTCGACCAGGGCCGCGCCGATGCCAACCTCAAGGTTGCGCTGCTGCGTGCGGTGCTGGAAAGACCGCGAGCGCTTCCCCTGCTTCTGGCCGAGGATCAACAGGTGGTCGGCGCGCTGGCGTCGAGAAACACCCAGACCGTCGGCGCCCTGGACCGAAAATTGGAGGGGCTCGTGGCCGGCACCCATGCCTCCGTTCTCTACGTCACGGGCAGGGATGGCGTTGCGGTCGCATCCAGCAACTGGCGCGAACCCTTGAGCTTCGTCGGCAACGACTATTCCTTCCGGGAATATTTCCAGCGGGCGATGGAGAACGGAACGGCAGAGCACTTCGCCTTGGGCAGCGTCAGCAAGCGACCTGGCCTGTACATCTCGCGGCGCGCCGAAAATCAGGCCGGTGCGCTCGGCGTCGTTGTCGTGAAGATGGAATTCGACCAGCTCGAAGGCGATTGGCACGACGCCAACCGTCCCGTCTATGTCACCGACGCCGATGGTGTCGTCTTGATCACCAGCATTCCGTCCTGGCGCTTCATGACCGCCGCGCCGCTGCCTGCGGAACGGCTTGGCGCCATCCGCCAAAGTCTTCAATTCGGGAACGCGCCATTGGCGCCCCTTCCGATCGTGCGGCAGGAACCGCTTTCGGAGGGGGCATCGATCGTTTCGGCGGTTTTGCCGGGAACGAGCACAGGAGAGTATCTTCGCCTTCTGACGCCGGTTCCTTCGACATCGTGGCGCCTTGAATACCTCGTGCCGACCGAACCTTCGGTCGCAGCTGCGGTCCGCGAAGCGCGCCTGCTCGCACTTGCGGTGCTCGTTCCGATCCTGGCACTGATCGCATTCCTTTTGAGGCGGCGGCAGATGATCAGCATTCGCATCGCCGCGGAGAAGAACCTGCGCGTGGAACTGGAGCGCCGTGTCGCGGAACGGACCGTGGATCTGAGCCGCGCGAGGGACCTCCTGCAGGAAGAGATCGCCGACCATCGCAGCACCGAGTCGAAGCTGCAGGTCGTGCAGCAGGAACTCGTGCAGGCAAATCGCCTTGCGATCCTTGGCCAGGTTGCGGCCGGGGTTGCCCATGAAATCAACCAGCCGGTCGCAACGATCCGGGCCTATGCCGACAATGCACGCGTCTTCCTGCGGCGGAACCGGAAAGCCTCGGCGGAGGAAAATCTCGGCGAGATCGCCGCCCTGACCGAGCGGATCGGCATGATCACGGAGGAACTCAAGGCCTTCGGACGCAAGGGACGAACGCCGCCCGAAGCCGTCGATCTGCGGGGCGCTATCGAAGGCGCGGTGGTTCTTTTGAGGAGCCGCTTTGCCGGGCGGCTCGACATACTCCGGATCGACCTGCCACCGCCCGGCCTTGCCGTCACCGGCAATCGCGTCCGCCTCGAACAGGTGCTGATCAATCTGTTCCAGAATGCCTTGGAAGCGCTGGAGGGCAGAACCGAGGCAAGTGTGGATGTCTCCGCGGAGACACTGGCGGACCAGATCGTGATCCGGGTCTCTGACAATGGTCCCGGTATTGATCCATTGGTCAGAAGTTCGCTTTTTTCGCCCTTCAACACGTCCAAGGAAAAAGGCCTCGGCCTCGGGCTGGTCATCTCGAAGGACATCGTCGCAGACTATGGCGGTCGCATCGAGGTCGAAAGCAGCGAAACCGGCACGACTTTCATTGTCTATCTGCGCAAGGCGGTATCATGAGCAATCCAACACCTGTCGTTCTGGTTGACGACGATGCCGACCTTCTCAAGGCGACCGCCCAGACGATCGAGCTTGCGGGCTTTGCGGTCTCCCGATTTTCGAGGGCGTCCGACGCCCTCGTCCAGATCGACGACGGTTTCGCGGGCGTCGTCGTTTCCGACATCCGCATGCCCGAGATCGACGGGCTGCAGCTCTTCGACCGCGTCCGCAAACTCGATCCGGACCTTCCCGTCATCCTGATGACCGGCCATGGCGACATCCCGATGGCCGTCAAGGCGATGCAGGATGGGGCTTACGACTTCATCACCAAACCTTTCGCCGCAGACCGCCTGGTGCAGGCCATTCGCCGGGCTGCCGAAAAACGGCTGCTGATCCTGGAGAACAGGACGCTCCGCGATGTGGCCGAACAGGCACGCGACGACCTGCCGCTCATCGGTCAGACCGCGGCCATGGAGCGGCTGCGAAGAACGCTTCGCCAGATTGCCGATACCGACGTCGACGTTCTGGTGACCGGAGAGACCGGCAGCGGCAAGGAGGTTGTTGCCAACCTGATCCATCGCTGGAGCCGGCGGTCCAAGGGCAGTTTCGTCGCGCTCAATTGCGGCGCGCTTCCCGAAACCATCATCGAAAGCGAATTGTTTGGCCACGAGCCCGGCGCCTTTACCGGCGCACAGAAAAAACGTGTCGGCAGGATCGAATATTCGAGTGGCGGCACCCTCTTCCTCGACGAAATCGAAAGCATGCCCCCCGCCACGCAAATCCATATGCTGCGCGTCCTGGAGGCGCGTGAGGTGGCACCTCTCGGCACCAATGAGACACGGCCGATCGACCTGAGGGTCGTGGCGGCCGCCAAGGTCGATCTTGGCGATCCCTCGCAACGCGGCGCATTTCGCGAGGACCTCTATTACCGCCTCAACGTCGTCACCATCTCCATTCCGCCACTGCGTGAACGGCGCGACGACATCCTCCTCCTCTTCGGATTCTTTTGCGAACGGGCCGCCAAGCGGTTCAACCGCCAAACACCCGCTCTGTCATCTTCTGCCCGCCATCACCTCGAAACCCATCATTGGCCCGGCAACGTTCGCGAACTGTCCCACTTTGCAGAGCGTTTCGTCCTCGGGCTTGCAGGGGAGGACAACGGGGCGTTGATGCCATCGGAGGCGGCCACCCTGACGCTGCCCCAGCGTCTCAACCAGCATGAAGCGGAAATCCTCCGGGAGACGCTGGCCAGCAACGGAGGCGATGTCCGCCGTTCGATCGAGGCGCTCGGAATTCCGCGAAAGACCTTTTACGACAAGCTCCAACGGCACGGGATCGAGCGTGCCTCCTTCGACCAAGCTGTCAAGCCGGCCAGATAGAGATCAAGGCCGCAAGCAGCCTTTGTCGGCGCGCTTGCGATACCGAGGCGGAAAGCCACATCAGCCGCCATCGTCAGCGTCCGGTTTCGGCATCTGCATGGTGGCAGGCGGTCAGCAACCCCGGGGCAGCCGTTCTTGCCGTCAGGCCAGGCTCCTGTTCGGCGCAGATCGAAGTGGCCTTCCAGCAGCGCGTCCGAAATCGGCATCCGCTCGGCGGATTGGCAGGGCTTGGCAGATCGCCTTCCAGGACGATGCGCTTGCGATGCCCGCGGAGCCTTGGGTCCGGCGTCGGAACGGCCGACATCAAGGCCTGCGTATAGGGATGTGCCGGCGCGCTGAAGATCGATTGCTTCGGCCCGGTCTCGATGATCTTGCCGAGATACATGACCATCACACGATCCGAGACGTGCCGCACAACGGCAAGGTCGTGCGCGACGAAAAGCATCGCCAGATTGCGCTCGCGCCTCAGCCTGGCGAGCAGATTGACGACCTGTGCCTGAACCGAGACGTCGAGCGCGGAAACCGGCTCGTCGCAGACGAGGAGCGTCGGGTTGAGCGTCAGGGCGCGCGCGATTCCAAGCCGCTGCCGCTGGCCACCTGAAAATTCGGAAGGATAGCGGTCCGCATGTTCCGCACGCAGCCCCACGGATTCAAGCAGCTTGACCGTCTCTTCCCGCCAGCGGGCTTTCGGCACGGCGCCGGGATGCAGCGCCCACGGTTCGGAGATCAGCCGGTCGACCCGCATGCGCGGATTAAGCGACTGGTAGGGGTCCTGGAAGACGACCTGCATCTTGCGGCGCAACTCATGCAGCTCGCTTCCGCTCGCTCTGGTGATTTCCACGCCATCGAGAATGGCGCTGCCGCTGGTCGCCGGCCCCAGCTTCAGGAGCGTCCTGACCAGGGAAGTCTTGCCGCAGCCGCTTTCACCGACCAGGCCGAGCGTCTCTCCGCGGGCGATCTCGAAGCTGACGTCGTCGACTGCGCGCACGGGCGTCGCGCCGCTACCGAAATGCCGGGAAAGGTTTTCGACTTTGAGAAGGGGCTGGTTCATGCTGGCGATACCGGGAAATGGCAGGCGGCCTGGCGGCCCGGCCCCACGGTTTCAAGGGGGGGGATGACCTCGGCGCAGAGCCCTTCGGCGCGCGGACAGCGCGTCCTGAACGCGCAGCCTGAAGGAAGGGCGACGGGATTGGGCGCCGAACCGGGGATCGGCACCAGTTCGTCGTCATTGGTATCCAGGCGCGGCTGCGAGGCGAGCAGGCCGACGCTGTAGGGATGTCGCGGATCTTCGAAAAGTTCGAAGACATTTGCGGTCTCGACGATCCGGCCGGCATACATGACGGCCACGCGGTCCGCGAGTTCGGCTACCACACCGAGATCGTGGGTGATGAAGATCATTCCGGCATCGCTGCGTTTTCGGATTGTCGCCAGAAGATCAACCACCTGCGCCTGGATCGTGACGTCGAGCGCCGTCGTCGGCTCGTCGGCGATGATGACATCCGGTTCGAGTGCTACGGCCATGGCGATCATGATGCGCTGGCGCATGCCACCGGAAAATTCGTGCGGATATTGCCGCGCCCGACGTTCAGGATCGGGAATGCCGATTGCGGTCAAGAGGTCGATCACGGCCTTCTCGACGCCGCCTTCGGGGTTGCGGCCGTGGATGCGGTACATCTCCGCGATCTGCCAGCCGACGGGATAGACGGGATTGAGCGCCGCAAGCGCATCCTGGAAGATGAGAGCAATCCGGCTGCCGCACAGATCCCGCCGCTCGTTGCGCGAAAGCTGCAGCAGTTCCGCCCCGTCGAAGCGGATCGACCCACGGTCGATCGCGCCCGGAGGATTGGGAACGAGGTCCATGATGGCAGATGCAGTCACGGACTTGCCGGAGCCGCTTTCGCCAAGAAGGGCCAGGACTTCACCGCGTTCCAGCGAGAAGGAGACGCCATTGAGTGCGAATATGCGGCCGGACGCCGTATCGAAACTGACTTGCAGATCCTTGACTTCGAGAAGAGCCATCAGCGCCTCCGGCTTACAAGACGCCAGTGCTGCGACGGATCGTTGACGATCCGGAACCAGTTGGCGAGCAGGTTGAAGGACATGGTTGTGAGCATGACGGCGAGGCCGGGGAAAAAGCCGAGCCACCAGGCGGACGACAGATAGCCCTGGCCCTGGGCGACCATCAGGCCCCAGCTTACCGAAGGCGGCTGGATGCCGAGGCCGAGATAGCTCAGGCCGGATTCGAACAACATGACCATGGCGAGATTGACCGAGGCGAGCGTCAGCATGGTGGGTGCGACGCTGGGGAGGATATGGGTGCGCAGGATCCAGGTCGGCCCGCCACCAAAGACACGCGCCGCATCGACGAAAAGTCGTTCGCGGACCTCGAGCGTTTCTGCCCTTGCGACGCGGATATAGGCCGGCATGCGGGTGATGGCGAGCACGATCACGAGGTTGCTGACGCTCGGACCGAACAGATAGAGGCCGAAGAGTGCCACCAGCAGGGTCGGGAAACCGAGGATGATATCGCAGATCCGCATGATGACGTTTCCGACGATGCCGCCGAAATAACCGGCGATCACACCCAGCAGCGTTCCGCCGATCAGGCTTGTCAGAACGGTCACCACCGCGATGCCGATCGTCGTCGAAGCCGCCTGGATGAGGCGGACGAGGAGCGGCCGTCCGAGTGCGTCGGCTCCGAGCCACAAGGTCCAAGACTGGCCGAAGTCGAACGGCGGCAGGTTGCGCGCCTTCAGTGAAATGCGGTTGTCGCCCAGAAGCGACAGGGAATCGGTGAGGATGGCGAGCACGACGATCAGCAGCCAGATCGTTGCCGCGACGGCCATCGGGTCACCCGCGAGCGCACGCAGGAGCCAGAGGATGCGGCGGCTACGGCGCTCGCGGGTCGGGAGGAATTCGGCGGACGTGTCGGTCATTCGACCCTCACGCGCGGATCGATCGAGGCATAGAGCATGTCGACCAGGATATTGATGACAAAGATCACGACAGCCACGGCAAAGATCGATGCCTGGACGATCGCGAAGTCGCGTTTCAGAATGCCGTCGATCAGAAGTTTGCCGATGCCGGGAAACCCGAAGACCACCTCGACGACGCCGCCACCGCCGGCGAACTGGGCGGCAAGGTCGCCGGTCACCGTGACTGCGGGAAGGAGAGCATTGCGGAGCGCGTGCACGAAGGTGACCCGTCCGTCACGCGCGCCCTTGGCCCGCGCCGTCCGGACGAATGTCGCATTGAGCGCTTCAATCATCGAGCCGCGGACGATCTGCACCAGAGTTCCGAAAGGCCGGGCAAACAGGCAGGCGACGGGCAGCACCCAGTAAATCGGGCCGCCGAAGCCTGATGTCGGCAGAATGCGGAAGGTGACCGCAAACAGAAGCACGCCCATCAGGCCGAGCCAGAAATCCGGCACGCTTGCGGCTGCCTGCGACAGGACATTGACGCCCCGGTCGATCCAGCCGCCGGCATTCACGGCAGCAATGGATCCCATGACGATCGCGGCGGTGAAGGCCAGAGCCAAGGCGATGGCGCCAAGCGCCAGCGTGTTCGGCAGCGCCTCCAGCACCACGTCCATGGCCGGGCGATTGTGCCAGAGAGACATTCCGAAATCGAGGCTGAGAATATCCCAAGCCCAATCGAAGAACTGGGCCAGGAGCGAGCGATCGAGCCCAAGACGGATGCGCATGGCTTCGCGCGCCGCATCCGAAGCGTCGACAGGCAGATAGAGATTGACCGGATCGCCCGTCAACCGCACGAGGAAGAAGGCGGATGTCATCAGTGCCGCAAGCGCGAGCGCCGCGAAGGCCGCACGTTTCAGGAAATAGGTGAAGGACATCCGCTCTCCTCAAGCGACATACAAGCCGTCGGCCGGACAGATCAACGGTAGCTGATCGACTTCAGCTTGATCTCGTTGCCGGCCTGCACATCAGGCGTGTAGTTCACGTTCTTGGCGACACGGGCGATCGTGACCATGTGAAAGAGCGGTGCGATGTTGACCGCATCGACGGCAATGTACTTGAAGGCTTGCTGGAACAGCCTCTTGCGCTCGTCGCCGGTTGCCTTCGAGCCATCGGCGATCAGCTTGTCGAGACCAGGGTCCGTGATGGTCGACTGGTTTCCATCGGTGGTAAAGCGGTTCGGCAGCGTGAATACGGCATCGCCTTCGGCATTGTCGATCTGCGTCTGCAGGATGGAGGGTTGGCGATCCTTGCTCCACGGCTTCAGCAGCCGCTTAAGCCACGGGCTTGTCTCGAGCATTTCAAGCCGGGCGTTGAAACCCGCATCCGCCAGCATGGCCTGAATGGCCTCCAGGCTCTCGGAGGAGTTCGGATAGATGCCGATGCGCCCGTAGATGACGATCTCCTTGTCGACCGGCACGCCATCCGCCTTGGCGGCCGCAAGCAGGGACTTCGCCTTTTCCGGATCGTAGGTCCAAACGGGAATGTCCGGATTGAAGCCGAAGACCGAGGGTGGCACGACCTGCATCGCCTTTTGAGCGTCCTTGTGGAAGATCGTTCCGATGAGGCCATCCCTGTCGATCGCGAGGTTGAGGGCTTCTCGAACGCGCTTGTCGTTGAGGGGCGCGATCTGCGCATCGATCCTCAACAGCGAAGTCTCGGCGTTCGGGAAAGCATGATCCTGTCCGGTCGTGCCGTCCTGGGGTGCGATTTCATAGGCGATCTGCGCCTCGCCGGTGTCGACCATCGCGGCGCGTACCGCGGACTCGGCGCGCCAGATGATCGTCGCGTTGGGAATTGCCGGCTTGGCGCCCCAGTAGCCTTCATAGGCTACGAGACCGACAGACTGGCCAGGTGTCCACGCAACCAGCTTGTAAGGTCCCGTCCCGGCCGGAGTGCGCGTCTTGGTGTCGCCCGGGGTTGCCGGCGAACCGATGTCCACGGCGGACAGCTTGTTCGGGAGGATCGGCTCGACGACGTCCGTCTTTATGAGGAGGGTCGTCGGGTTCACCGCTTGTGCATTGAGTTTAAGGCCCTTCAGCGTGGCGACTCCCACTTCGCAGCCCAGCGCCAGATCCTGGGCCCGCTTCAGGGCCGCGATAACCGCATTGGTATCGAACGCCTTGCCGTCGTGGAATGTCACGCCTTCGCGCAGCTTGAACTCCCAGGTCAGGCTATCGACCTGCCGCCAGCTGGTGGCGAGGCTCGGGACGACCGAACCATCCTTGGGGCTGAGATTGACGAGCGCTTCGGTGATGTTGTTGTGCAGAACGCGTGAATTGCCCGAAAGGTCCGTATCGCAGGGATCGAGCGATTTCGGCTCATCCGTCACCACGACCGTCAGCTTGTCCGGGGCCGCGCGAGCGGGAATTGCGACGCCTGCCGCCAACGATATTGCAAGCCCCATGCTCAACGCATGGATAGCCGTGATCTTCTTCATGAAAGCCCTCCTCCAAATCCAAACGAACCGCATACGGCGCCTCGGTGATCTCTTCCTCAAAGTCATCCGGGTCCGCGGGGACAACCCGCGCTCAAATGGCTTTACTTCCTCCTGCAAGTGCGTAGTGTCAAATATGACACTTGCGACGCCAACATGCTCGTTCAATCTG
This sequence comes from Neorhizobium tomejilense, assembly GCF_964254135.1. Taxonomy (NCBI): domain Bacteria; kingdom Pseudomonadati; phylum Pseudomonadota; class Alphaproteobacteria; order Hyphomicrobiales; family Rhizobiaceae; genus Neorhizobium; species Neorhizobium tomejilense. The sequence continues at coordinate 956,698 of NZ_CAXUSO020000002.1, read as the reverse complement.
AAGAAGTCAAGGCAGGTAATCCGTATATGGAATTTGAAGTTCATGAGTGAACCAAAGAATGGGTCCCCGGTGGTGGAAAAGACGGCGCATCTGCTTGAGGCGGTTGCGGATGCGCGGACCGGAATTTCGCTCGGCGCATTGGTCGATCAACTCGGAGTGCCGCGTTCGACCGTCTATCGCATCCTCAATTCACTGACCGCGCATGGGCTTGTGGCTCGGGTAAATGGCGGGGCCTCCTACGAACTGGGGCCCAAATTCGTGCAGCTTGCGCGGCGTATTTCGCCCGGTGCGGATAGGGTGACATTGATCGAGGCTGCGAGGCCGGTTCTGGCGGCTGCGGCTGACAGGATCTACGAATCCTTCAGGCTGGCGGCACCCGAAGGCAATGAAATGATGACGATATTTGCGGCTTCCAGCCCTGGTGACTACGCTCTGTTCATCAAGGTCGGCGGCCGTTCGCGCAAGCATGTCGGTGCGGCCGGCAAACTTGCTCTGGCCTATTCCGACTACAACGAGATCGAGGTCTACTGCGCCGGCGGGCTGGAGGCCCGGACGCCGTATACGATCACCGATCCTGAGACGTTAAAGGAAGCGCTTGCGGAAATTCGCCGCAGCGGAAGTGCGGAAGACAATCAGGAATCCAATCTCGGCCTGCGAGCTTTCGCCGCTCCCATATTCGATTCAGCAAGTCGCCTGGTCGCCACCGTCAGCGTGCCGTTCATCGGCGAGGCGACGCCGGAGCGCGCTCGATCAATCAAGCGCGAGGTCCTCGACGCCGCTGCCATGGTGATGAAGGCTATCAATGGCGTTCATCCAATGTCCAAATAAGAAGCTAAAAATTCTTTATTGAACTCTCGTGTCGTTATGCTAGACCTCGCAGTCGGACAAACGGAGGTTATCATGACGGCGTTGGACCCCTCGGTTTACGCAAAGCTTTTGCGGACAAATTCGGCGACCCTGAGCAGCTTGCTGCTGAAGCGTGGGCTCAGGAACACCGCGGTTCGCGGCGTGCGACCGCTGGCCGCCGCCGAGAAACCGATGATCGGGCCGGCCGTCACCGTTCGCTACATTCCCGCCCGGGAGGATATCGACGGCTCGACATACAGTTCCGATCCGTCCAATCAGCAGCGCAAGGCCATCGACACGATACCCGAGGGGCACGTCCTGGTGTTCGATTGCCGCTCGTTGGCGGAGATTGCCGGGATTGGCGCGATGCTGGCCCGGCGCCTTGTCTACCGCGGATGCGCTGGCCTTGTGCTGGATGGCGGCGTTCGCGATACGGCCGATATCGCCCAGCTCGGGCTCCCGACCTATTGCATGGGACCGGCGGCTCCGGCCAATCTGGTTGCCCACCATGCTTCCGACATGAACCAGCCGATCGCCTGCGGTGGTGTCGCGGTATATCCCGACGACATCATCTTCGGCGACAGCGAGGCCGTCATCGTCATCCCTCGGGAATATGTGAACGAGATCGCTGACGAGGCCGTTGCAATGGAGGAGCAGGAGGAGTTCCTGAAGCTGGAGATCGAGTCAGGCAAACCGACACTTGGCGTCTATCCGCCAAACAAGGAAACGCTCGAGCGGTACCAGGCTTGGCGCAGGGCTCGCGTCGAGGCCGTTTGACGCCGGTGACTTGCCAACGTTCGGCGAGTTCGGCCCTGCAGCTTGCTCGGGGTGGAATCTTCATCTACGGCGACGCGCCGGGTCCCCGGCGATGTGGGTAAACTCAACGGCAATTCAAACGACCGGCATCAGCCGATTTTCGCGGCAGTCTTCTGAAGAACGGCGCCGCTCTCTTCAAACTCCGGCGGAGCTCCTATCGATTGTCGCCTGATGAGTGTGGTCGCAAGGACCCGGCAGCGTGGCGCATCGCCAGTGCCGGTAATGCGCCGAACAAGGATTTGCGCGCTTTCGAAGCCGAGGTCGTAGACCGGCTGGGCAATCACCGTAATCGGCGGGCTGGTCACACTTGTCCAGTCGGCATCGTGGAAAGCGATCAGCGACAGGTCTTGAGGGATGGATAGGCCCAGTCTACGAAGGGTCTTGAACACTTCAAGCGCCACCACGTTATCCGACGCGAGTATGGCAGTCGGCCTGTCTGCGCCCTGAAGCAGCTCGGAAATGATCTTGTCACCCTCGCCGCGGCGGTTGGCACCGAGCCGGATGTAGCGCTCCGGATGCTGGATACCGGCAGCCCGGCTTGCCGCGACGACGCCTTCTATTCTCTCCATCACCGTGCTCAGATTGATCTGGTGCGGTCCCCGGTAGATCGGGTCGTCCGACTCCGTGGCTGAGATGTAGGCGATGCGGCGATGGCCGGCTTCGATCAGGGCTCGCGTGGCGGCCTCGGCCGCCTGCCGATCGTCCGTAACGACGGCATCGACCCCAAGACCCGGGATGGTCCGGTCCAGAAGGACGAGGGGTCGGCCAGATCGCTGGACCTCGTGCAGGTGCTGTGTCTCATATACCGAAGCCGGAGTAACGATCAATCCATCCACGCGCTTGCCCAGCAAGACGCGTACGGCCGCCTTTTCCTTGGCGGCATCCTCGCCGGAATTGGACAGGATGACATCGAATCCGGCAGCGTGTGCCGCATCGCTGATCCCGCGCACGGCCTGGCCGAAATACGGGTTTTCGATATCGCCGACGATGACCCCGATCGTCTTCGATTTTCCGGTCGTCATGCTGCGCGCAAGCTCGTTGGCCTGATAGCCAAGCTTTCTTGCGGCTTCGCGAACCTTCTCCTTCACGACGGGGCTCGCTGTCCCGTAACTGCCGAGAACGCGTGCGGCGGTCGCCTTGGATACACCTGCGCTCTGTGCAACGTCCGAGATGGTGACAAGCCGCTTTGATGTCGTTCTCTTCATCATGTTCCGTGACATAGGCTGAGAAAAAAACGGCGTCAAGAAAATCACACCATTGACAGGTGAGACCGGTCTCAAATACGCTTGATACCGGTCTCATGAGCGAAAACGGGTGCTTTGGTACTCGGATGGACGACGCCCCTACGATAATCCAAGACGAAGGAACATGCAGTTGACAACCTCATCCTCCAGCCAGCGGATTGCCGTCATCGGTGGCGGTATTTTTGGTGTTTCCTCGGCGGTTCATCTGGCCCGGCTGGGCGTGCAGGTCACCCTTGTCACGGAAGCGGCGTTCGCAAGCGGGGCGTCCGGTCGGTCGCTGGCATGGCTCAATTCGGCACGTTTCCGTTCCACCGAATATCACCGTCTTCGGGTCGTCGGCATCGATCGCTACCGGACGCTGGCAAGCCGCAATGAAGGCGCTGCCTGGCTGCGCTTCGACGGTGGCCTGACATGGGATGCGGACGACGCGTCGAACCGGATTGCGGAAGCCTACGCTCACGAGCAATCGATCGGTTATGACTGCCAGCTGTTTGGCGCAGCGGAAGTTGCGAAGGTCACGCCCGGCATCAACACGGCCACGATTTCGCGCCAGGGCGCGATTTTCAATCCCGGTGAGGGCTGGGTGGATCTGCCTTCCCTGATCGATATCCTCCTTCAGGAGTTCGAAGCGCTTGGCGGCCAGGCCGTGGCCCATGCCGGAAAGGCGAGCGTCGACATCAAGGGTGGTCGGGCAGCCGGGGTCTCGACTGCAAATGGAACGTATATAAAGGCGGACGCCGTTCTCGTTGCCAGCGGCGCAGCCGTGCCGGAGATGGCAAAACAGGCGGGCCATGCCATTGCCGATGGAACCCCGATCGCCCTTCTTGTCAAATCGAAGCCTTTCAGATCTGCGGTGCGCGCCGTCCTCAATACGCCCAACATAGCGTTGCGCCCGACGCCGGACGGTGCGGTCGTCTGCGATTCCGCATGGTCGGAGGAAGAGCTCAATCGTGGGTCCGATGGGGCTTACGAAGTCAAGGACGAGACGCTTCGTCGTCTTCTTTCGGAAGCCTCGAACGTGCTCGAGGGCAATCCCACGCTGGAACTGGAAAGCTATCACTGCGGGCCGAAGCCTGTGCCGGGCGATGGGGAACCGGTGATCGGTCCGCTCGAGGGAATTCCGGGTTATTTCGTCGCCTTCAGCCATAGCGGCGCGACACTCGGCCTGATTGCCGGTGAGCTCATCGCGCGGGAAATCGTGACCGGGGAGGCGAGCCCTCTGCTTGCGAATTTCCGGCCGGCCCGTTTCGCGCAGAAAAGCCAGGCTTTGGCATCGTAAGTTGAGCTGCAGGGAGGAGATTGCAGATGACGGCGAAGGAGAAGAATTCGGAGATGGTCGATCCGGAAATTGCCGTCGAATTGTCCGGCGTCGACAAATGGTTCTCCATCCTCCAGGTGCTGCACGACGTCAACCTTACCGTCAGGTGTGGTGAAAAGGTGGTCGTTTGCGGTCCCTCGGGTTCCGGCAAGTCCACCATGATCCGTTGCATCAACTACCTGGAAAAGCACCAGAAGGGCCGCATCGTTGTCAACGGCACGGAACTGACGGACAACAGGAAGGTCATCGACCGTGTCCGGCAGGATGTCGGCATGGTGTTTCAGAACTTCAATCTCTATCCGCATCTCACCGTGCTCGAGAACTGCACGCTGGCTCCCCGCTGGGTAAAGGGCGTTGCGAGAAAGGATGCTGAGGCTGTGGCGCGCGCCTATCTGGAGCGGGTGCGAATTCCCGATAAGGCGGATTTCTATCCAAGCCAGCTGTCCGGCGGACAGCAGCAGCGCGCGGCGATCGCCCGATCGCTTTGCATGAGCCCGAAGATCATGCTGTTCGACGAACCGACCTCGGCACTCGATCCGGAACTCGTTCGTGAAGTCCTCGATACCATGGCGCAGCTGGCGAGCGACGGCATGACCATGGTCTGCGTCACGCATGAAATGGGTTTCGCGCGGCAGGTGGCGGATAGGGTGGTGTTCATGGACGCGGGCAGGATTATCGAGACAGCGCCGCCCGAGGAGTTCTTCAGCAATCCGAAGGAGAGCCGGACAAAGGCGTTTCTCAGCCAGATACTGCACTAGCGGGTCTGATTTCCTGCATCCGGACTGGTTGCGGCAAAAAGCATACGGACGGGCAAACGTTCGATGGCAAAACAATGAAACAAAGGGAACGACTGTCATGTACACATCCATCAGCATGCTTCGCCGCACGGCCGTAGCATTCGGCGCTCTTGCCGTCCTTGCGCTTCCGGCGCTGCCCGCCTCGGCTCAGGCCGTGCCCAAGGCGATCAAGGATGCCGGCGTGATCCGCATCGGCGTCAAATGCGATTCTCCTCCATTCGGGGCATCCGCCACCGACGGCAAGCCGGCCGGCATCGAGATCGAAATGGCGAAGCAAATCGGCATTGCCGCCTTCGGGGCCGCCGAAAAGGCGGAATTGAGCTGCGTGGCGACGGACGCCCGCATTCCCTCGCTGACGGGCGGAAAGATCGACCTGATCATTGCGACGCTCGGCAAGACGCCGTCGCGCGAACAGGTGATCGACTATTCCGATATCTATTACTGGGGCAGCAGCCGGGTGATCGTACCGAAGGACAGCAAGGTCCAGAAGCTGGCCGACCTCGACGGCAAGTCGATGCTCATCATCAAGGGTGGGTCGCAGCTGAAGTGGCTGAAGGAACGCATTCCGAGCCTGGAATTCGTCCAACTCAACACCAATGCGGACAATTTGCAGGCCCTGCAGCAGGGCCGCGCCGATGGCTATGTGGGCGATGCGATCACGATCGCGACGCTTGCGGCCAACTATCCCGAATTCCGCACGCTGGAAGAGCCCGTCGATCTCGGCTTCAATGGCGTCGGCGTCCGCAAGGGTGAGGACGAACTCAAGGCTTTCGTCAATGGTGTGGTCAAGAAACTGAAGAACGAGAAATTTTACTCAAAGACGGTGCCGGCCTTCGTCAAGGATCCGGTCGTCGCGGCAGAAATGGTAAAGTCCTTCGAAACGGATCCGCCGGCCGCAAAGTGAGCGAACCCGGTCCTGACGGTTTCGACCGCCAGGACCCCATGTTCACCGGTATTTTCGAGCAGGATGATGGCCATGGATTTTGCCTATATTCTCGACGCCCTGCCGGACCTGATGACCGGCCTCAAAACGACGCTGATCGTCAGCTTTCTCGCGATAATCCTGTCCTGCCTTATCGGCCTGTTAGGCGCGGTTTTGCGGACAAGCGGGATCAAGCCGCTGCAATATGCTGTCACGGCCTATGTGGAATTCATTCGCGGCACGCCCTACCTGGTGCAGATCTTCTTCATCTTTTATGGCCTTCCGAGCCTGGGATTGCGCTTCAGCATCTTCTGGTCCGGGGTCATTGCACTGACGGCCTGGGCAAGTGCCTTTCAGATCGAAAATTTCCGGGCCGGTCTCGCGGCCGTCGGCAGGGGAATGCATGACGCGTCGGCGTCGCTCGGCCTCAAGCGCTGGCAACATTCGGTATTCGTCATCCTGCCTCTGGCGACCCGCGCCGCTCTGCCGTCGGCGATGAATACGATCGTGGCGACGGTGAAGAATTCCGCATACCTGCAGGCGATCGGCCTGGTTGAGCTGACTTTTGTCGCCGTCGACCGGATCGCCTACGATTTCCGGGCGATCGAGATGTTCGCCTCGATTTGCGTGATTTATCTGATCTGCGTCTTCACCATTTCTGGCTTCGGCTACATGGTCGAACGGCGTCTCAGCCGACCTTTCGGCGGGAGGTAGACGATGCTGCTTCTGGAATTTCAGTCCTTCCTGCTGGACGGCCTCCTCAATACCCTGTTTCTCTCGTCGGTCATGATCGCCGGCGGCACGTTTTTCGCGGTGATCTTCGCAGCCGGTCTTTCCGCCCAATCGGCTTGGTTGAGAGGGCCTGTCTACGGCCTCGTCGAATGCCTTCGCGACATTCCGCTGATGGTCACGGTGCTGATGGTCTATTTCGTGCTGCCGCATGCGGGCCTGTCGTTCAATCCGTTCTGGTCGAGCGCGCTGAGCGTGTCGGTCTGGGGTGGGGCGAACGGTGCGCATATTATTCGCGCCGGCCTGCTGTCGGTGCCGAGCGGCCAGCGGGAAGCTGCCCTGTCATCCGGCCTGCGCGGCTGGAAAGGACTGTTCCTGGTCATCCTTCCGCAGGCGATGCCTGTCATTCTGCCCCCTTACGTCAGCCTCGTCACCAGCCTTACCCAGGCGAGTTCTCTCGGCGCGGTCCTCGGTGTCAACGAACTGCTGCGTTCGGCGCAAATCCTGATCGAGCAGACGACCATCGCGCGCGGAGGAAGCCCGGCCTATCTGGTCTATGGCTCCATCCTTGTGGTGTATTTCGCTCTTTGCTGGTCGATCTCTGCCTTGGGCGCGAAACTCGAGCGGCATTTCGCGAAACCATACCAGAGGACCAATGGCAAGACCGGGCTTGCGAAGCCGGCGGTGGCCCTGCAGATCAGCACGACCTGAACAGCTATCCTGTTCTTGATATAGGGCAGAACGAAATCTTCGGCTCGCCTTCAGAAAAGCGACTTTGGCCGCTTACTGCGATTGCCTGCTCCAAGGCCCTTTCAGAGGGTTTTGAGGCGTACGATCAACGTCCTTGAGCGGCGGACTGCGGTGAGGGCTGCGCCGAGCGCGATGATGCCGAGACCGATCATCAGGATCTGATTGTAGCCGCCCCACAATGGCTCAAGCACGGATATCAATCCTGCTGCGGTGATCGTTGCCATTCGGTGCTGCTTGGCCATCGGGCCGGAGAAATCGCTCGGATTTCCTGTGGCCCGGCCGAGTTCCCTGACGTAGGCCGTCAATACGGCAAAGGCGCCAGCGGCCCAGCCGAGGCCGGGTATGCCGATCCCATATCCGACGCCCGCGAAGATCAGGAGATCGGCGATGCGGTCCGGGAATTCGTTCCAGAACGGGCCGTCCGGCTCTCCCTTTCCGCCTTCGACGGCGACCATGCCGTCGAACAGATTGCAAAGCAGCCGGCCCTGGCAGCAAAGCACGGCCAGCAGCAGACAGGCAATGCGGGACCAACCGACCGTCTGTCCCGCCATATAGAAGGCGCTACCGGCAAGTGCCGCCGCAACCATGCTGGCCTGGGATATCTGGTTGGGGGTGATGGTTTTCGACGCCATCCATCGCGCGGCCGAGCCCGCCCAGCGGGTATTGCGGCTTGCCAGCGGTCGCCTGTCGCCTGTCTCGGTCATGTCCCGGCACCTCGTCTTGCGGAGATCGAATAATTGTAGATCGCGGCGTAGCTCGTCGATACCAGAAGCGGAACCGCGACAGTCTTGAGGATTTCCGGTGTGCCGCTCGCCGCATGGATCGCGACGAGAACGGCGGTCGAGCCGAGGCAGGCAATGAGCGGCGGCGCCCATAACCGGGTCAGGCCGTCAAAGCGCTTCGAAAGCCCGTCGATCACCGATTTCAGGAAAAGCGTCAGGCAGGCCGACATCACGCCCTGCACCAGACCGGAATAAAGCGGTCTTGGCATTGCATAGGCGCGATTGGCAGAGACGGCCCAGCCGCCCATGGCAAGAAACGCAAACAGCACATGCACCGTCCCGCTGCGTGCAAGCCGCCTCAGTGCATCCGGCATCACAGCGACCACCAGTAGCGCACGATATGGAAGAAGATCGGTGCCGAGAACACGACGGAATCCAGCCTGTCGATCAGGCCGCCATGACCTTCGATGAGATTGCCCCAGTCCTTGATGCCGCGGTCCCTTTTGATCGCCGACATCACCAAGCCGCCAAAGAAGCCCATCAGGGCGATGATGAAGGCGAGGAGCCCCGCCTGAACAGGCGTGAACGGGGTTATCCACCAGAGGGCAGCACCGATCAGAGTGGCGCTGATCACGCCGCCGACAAAGCCCTCGACGGTCTTGGATGGCGACAGTTTCGGTGCGATCTTGGTGCGCCCGAACAGCTTGCCCCAGACATATTGCAGCACGTCGCTCAACTGGACGACGATCACCAGGAAGGCGATCAGCAGTACGTTGCGGCCGTCGTAGCCCGGTATGTTCAAGGTCAGCAGCGCCGGGACGTGCGAGGCGCAGAAGACGCAGATCATCAATGCCCACTGCACCTCCGCAATGCGGATCAGGAAACGCTCCGTATCGCCCCTGAGCACCGAGATGATCGGCATCAGCAGGAACGCATAGACCGGAATGAAGATCGAGAAGATGCCGTATTGTTCGGCCCAGAGCAGATAATACTGAATCGGTACCACGACGAAGAAGGCGGCCGCCAGTGCCCAGTGATCGGCCCTGCGGGTGTTGATGAGGGTCACAAATTCCCGGAGCGCGGCAAAGGAGCAAAAACCGAATAGAACGAGAACCCCGATGCGGCCCGCCACGAAAGCAATGCCGATCAGGATAACCATGATCCACCAGGCCTTGATCCGGGCGTTGAGGTTTTCGATCGCCGCGTTCGAACCGTTTGGCGAGAGGCGCTGCTGCAGCACGTAACCAATGGCCGATGCGAGGATGAGTACGCCGAAGATACCGGCCACCAGCGTCAAGAGATCGGAACTCGCGGCACTCATTCACCACTCCCTGCAGGCTTGGGGGACAGAGCTAGAAGAGCCGTCTGCATGCGTTCAAGGAAAGCGTCCTTGGCCTCATCCGGTGCCAAGCGCAGAGCGCTGCCGAAGGTGACGGTGCAGATCAGCGGTATCGGGACGATCTCTCCCTTTGGCATCACCCGGTTGAGATTGTTGATCCAGACCGGGACCAGTTCTATGTCTGGGCGTGCCGCCGCCAGATGAAAAATCCCGCTTTTGAACGGAAGGAGAGGGGCATCGGACTGGTTGCGCGTGCCTTCCGGAAAGAGGATCAGGGATGAACCAGCGTCGATCGCCGCGGCCATTTGCGTGACGGGATCCTCAGTCCGCTGGTCTCGCTCCCTGGCGATCAGAACCGCATTGAAAACGTCACGGCCGATAAAGCGGTTAAGCTGCGATTTCAGCCAGTATTCAGCGCCGGCAACCGGACGAGCCTGATGACGGAGCCTTGGCGGCAACACCGTCCAGACCAGGACGAAGTCACCATGGCTGGAATGGTTGGCGAAATAAACGCAAGGGCGGGTGGGCAGGCCCTCCTCGGGCCAGATGGCGCGAACCGCCGTGACCGCACGGGCAAATACGACGATCGCCGCCGCCGCGGCCTTTGTTATAAAAGCCTTCATTCGTCCCCCGGTCGACGTGAGCGATAGCGCTGATCGAACTCTAGCATTGTCACGGTCGGAAGAAAGGGACTTTGGAACATTCCAACGAAATACAGCACCGATGCCGTTGCGCTTCCCGTTGAACCGCCTCGGTCATCCGGACACCGGAAATCCACCCGGATTGCTTGTCAGCAATCCTTCTCACACGAACTTTATGGACAGGGCAGGAATATAATTGACGCAGCTGCGTTAACGCACGGGAACGCATTTCGAGAATGCCATGTGAATTCGGAGGATGATGGTCGAGCTCACACACTGGCAAAACCGCTAACGAAAGCTAATCGACCCAAGGTCGAGAATCGACAATCCAAGGTTGGGCTGGCACTAGGCGGCTTCTGACGACTAGATCGAACGATAATGGAAGTTTATCGTTCATTTTTATGAACAGACATGGTGTGCGGTTCTGGCAGAAATCAGCGCGATAAACCGCTCAAGCAAAAGACGGTGCTAGGCATGGATTCGCGCTCCCGCTACCATCGGACCAGCCGAAACAGCCGACAATTCCGGCCCGGCGATTGCTGACAGTTTTCCTTTGATCTCGTATCGGTATTCTGCCCCCGCTTTTGTGGGTAAACGATAACGCTCGACACCAGCTCCCGAAACACAGTCCCGAACTCTGGGGGAGGGCATCTCCCTTGCTTTGCACGATTTCCGCCAGCTGCTCGATGTTCTGTCGGAACCGCTCAATCGCCCGCGGCTTCAGGATGACGATGTTCGAGACAGGCTCATCGCGGCCAGATCAGCCTTTATGGCATCTCGCTCCCTCCTCAAATCCGGCATGATGGCGGCTACGTCGTCGTCTTCGATTTGCCCCCGTGAAATCTGATCGATCATCCCACGAGGATTACCACAAGGAGCGCCTGGCGGAGACCAGAGCTCGTGAAGCCAGCTTCAATGAGCGCCTTCACGCCGAGGAGGTCCGCGGCAATGACGTTGACCGGAAGATCGACAATCTCACCTGTCGGGTCACGGTTGCCGAGCAGTCCGCCGTCAATATCACCTCATCCATCAAGGATCTCCAGACCGGCTTCAACAAGCAGGCGTCCGACATTCAGGTGGTGAAGGAGATATTGCAACGCATGGAGGCAGCACAACAGGGCCGGCCGCCGCGTTGACCACCCCTTGAGTTCGTGAGCATATTCCATCCGCGATCCACAGCGGACCTGGAGCCCCGTAGCCTTCACCGGCTGCGGGGCTTTTTCGTTCCGGCGGGGTATCGCAATGAGGCGTCAAGGGTGAAGCAGGCATAGAAAAGCCCCACCAGCAGGACTGACGGGCAGGGCTCCATGTCGGGAGTAGAGCGCGGTCGCACCGCGTCCGTTCTCCCGGAAAAGACCTCGGTCACCCATTTGTCCTTGGCGATGTGAGCTTTCCCGGCCTCCTGATGATGTTCTAACCGTTCGGGTGCTGAACGGTTCCTTGTGCCGGCTCAATGATCGCGCTGCTCCCGCTCAAATCAGTGCCCTGTAGACGAGCACCGTGATTATGGCGAGCAGGCTAACGCTGGCGCCCCTCTTTTTCGAACGAACCATAAGAAAACGTTCCGCATCCCATTCATAAGTCATCGGCACCTCCCTAATTTAGTGATGGCTTATTTGGCGAAGGAAACTTGCGCGGCGCTTGACCTAACGAGTTAGGAGGGGCGGAGCGCCAAGTCAGGTGCATGCGTCACGATTGAGGAAACTGACGGGACGCGGCCTCCCAACAGCGGTCAGGGGCTTTTCCCGTCGATCTGGATCTCCGTTCCCGTATCCAGCACGATATGCAGATCACGGATCATGCCTGCTGCGTCCAGTAAGGCACGTTGAACCCGAGCATCACCAGCGTTTCCAAAGGGAATGGCAGCCGCTACGATCTGAAGCTCGTTGAGCTTATCCGGACGGCCTCCGACGATCGGAATTCCGACAGCCTCCCGCATGTCTCGGATCGTAATGCAGGCTCGCTCTAATAGCCGCCGGCGCTCATAGCCACCAACTCTATTTATTGCGTTCGCGGCTCGTATAAGCTCTGGAATGAAGTCGCTCGTCGAGGTCAATGCAGCGTGTCCCCATCGGGCACCATACCCACCGAATTCATGAAGTCGGCCAAGGTATCGGCGCTGTCTTGCGGGAGGTCGAGATACGGTTTTCCGCCGATGAACACGGTTCTTCCGGTCGTGGTGTCGAATATCTCCCACGTCGCCCGGCCGTCCTTTCGGATGTCGAAGCGAGGTCCCCCTTTCACCGTCATAGGGTTGCCCTCTGACGCCGGTAGGTGGTTGGTGGTGGGAGAGCTTCATGCGCCTGGGCGAGCGTTTCCAACCAAGCCGCAAGGCCAGCGGGCACTGCTTCGTTTCCCGTCTCCAGCGCCTCGATCAACGACAGGTCGCATTGCAACGCCGACGCCAGGTTGATTGGCGTCCAGCGGATGTGACGCAGGCATTGGTTGAAGCGGTCGGGACTCATGGATCAGCATTGTCACCCTAAGGGCGAAAGTCAAGTTGCAATGGCAGATCGTGAGTTGCAAAGCGCCCACCTACATGAGGTTGGGCGGGTGGTGGAGATCCCATAGGAGCCTGACACAGGCCGTGCTTGATCCCTGGGCCGGGCAACGAGCAAGCGGATAGGAGAGTAAGGAACGCGATCAGACCGGTCCGGTCCTACTGCTGGAAATACAGGCCACTCGAATACTGGGACCAGGAAAGGCTTTTGACAGGCCTGACATGCGCTACCTGCCGGACCGACTTGATGGGGCGCACCGAGCGGACTGATTTTACGGGCGAGACGCTACGCACAGGCCTGGTTGGCCCGCCGCTCGCCGCTGGCGAAAACAACGCGGGCTTGTTTTTGCGGTCGTAGAGCCAGCCATCGCTAAACCAGCCCAGCAATTTTCCGTTGAAAGCATAGATTCGATCGTCGCTGAAGTAGCCAACGGGCTTTCCCGTCCAGAGATACACATGCTCTCCGTCCGGCGTGTAGCAAGTCGCCTTGCCGCCTTTGTCAAAAAATTCCACGAGGTCCTCCGTTCGGTACTATCTTCAATGTATAATTTAGGAAGAGGTGATCGGCGATGGAAACCTTGATAGCTCCAAGGCTACGCTCGTCCCGGGTCTCGCGCTCTTGAAAGAGCGCCATAATGCGTTGCGCCGGCTGCCGTTCGGCTTCGTCGAAATCGGTCCACGCAAGAGATGACATAGTTTAAACCCCTCGATTTTATTGAGTATCGTTGGCAGGGTGAGGGCGACAGTGCCGCGTGTTAAGCACGATCGTCCCCGCCAGTTCTGACCTGTGAATTGGCAGTAAAACCACATTCGATTCCGAGAGCTGCTGGACCGGTGGAGTGGGCACTGGAGCCGCGAGTATCGGATTTTGTTGGTGCCTTTGCGAAAGCACCGTATCTGGCGCTAGCGTTCTCCAAATCAACGAGTTGTACCAATTTGCGTAGGATCTGCGGACGGCACGCTGGCATCAGCCAATTCCAACCGCCCGTGATCGACCCAGAATATTGCTAGCCCCTTTAACGGATGCTGCGGGAACAGCTTTGCCAGCAACCCTGCATAGCTGGAGAGTTGGGGCCAGTAGGGGCCGAAGCCCTCGCCACTGCCACCGGATTTGTGGTCAATGAGCAGGCACCCCTTTGGTCCAATGGCTAGAAGGTCAATCGTGCCTGGGATCTCGGCCCCATCTCGAGTGAAACCAAGCACCGGGATTTCGGCGGCAAGGTCTGTATAGCCTTCCGCCGCGAGCCATTTTTTCAGTGCGTTGGCACGCTCGGAAATTAGTTCGAGTGTACCCTCGTCCACAGACGTGGCAGATAGCAACCTAGGCGCCAAGTCAGGCCGGTTTAAGTAGGTGCGCAACGCCAGATGCAGTGCAGTGCCACGTGCCGCGTCGTTGACTGTTTTTGACCAGGGCTCGCCGAGAGCAATGCTGCAGGTTTCAGGCACTTTTCCCATGCTACGGCTTTGGGAAGGTTGCAGCCGCCAGGGCGAGAGTGGCGTTTCAGCCAAAGGCCTAGCCGGCCCGAACCGAGGTGCCACGTTGACGACGCGATTTGCAAATTCGGTGAAGCCCACCTGCTCTGGCATTTGCTTAATGACTGCGGGGCAATCGATACCACCGACCTTCAAGGAGTTAGTCCCGATCTGCGGTGCACAATTATCCATGAAGACATGGAACAGGTTTGTCGCTTCTGGCGTGCCATCCTCCCGTTCTTTGAGGAAACCGGGCCATTCCAGCACCACCCGGTCACGCGCCCGGGTGAGGGCGACGTAGAGCAAGTTCTTCGCATTGGCCTCGAAATCTGCCCGCCGATCTTCGATAAACCGGCGCGTAGCCTCTGGAGCCGCGAATCCGGGGGTGTGGACAAGCGCGGCGGAGTCAAGCACCACTGCCATATTGTCGATCCGGTCCAATGCATCGAAACGTGTCGTCGTGGAGCCGGGCCAATCCTCAATGCCGCTATCGAGTTCGGCGACTACCGTAATCGGCCATTCGCGGCCCTTCGAGGCGTGCCACGTTACGATCTCGACCGCCTCGGCGCTATTGGCGGCTGGGTCGGGTCGACGGTCAAAATCGCGCTCACCCGCTCGGGCATCGAGCCAGCCGAGAAACACCTTCGCTGTTTCACCATGGAATCCTGAGGCGGCTTTGAGGTCGCGGTGCGCGCCCTCGAATTCATTCGCCTCAGCCTCCAGCCGCAGGAGATCGGCGCGGGATCCCGCTGCGTCGGGTTGGCTGTCTGCCCAAAGCCGGAGGCCTGTGACCGACAGCACCAAATCCAATGCCGCGCCGATCGGCAGACTTGCCATTTGATCGGACAAGGCTGCAAGGCGGATCAGGACCGGGTCATCAACCAATCGGCCATCAGTTTGGGCGGAAAGTGCAGCTTGCAGAAGTAATGGATCGGGACCAAGCGTACGCAAGAGCAGCCCGGAATGAATGTCGGCCGGGTTCGCGGCAAACGCAAGTGCGGCGCGGGCGGCGACAACAACGGGGCTCTTGGCCCAGCCGTCCTCGCTGATGCGGACAGGGACGCGGCGAGCTCGTAGCTCCTCGGCATAACGGGCAGCTGTGGTGTGCCGGCAAACTAGCAGTGCGATATCCGATGGCCTTGCAGGGCGCGCTGCCTTGGTAAACCGGTCGGTTATTGTCTCACCATTTGTCAGGATGTTGGCGATGCGCTCAGCAATATGTTCCTGTGGTTTCGATGCGGTGCGAACGCCACGCGATTTGACCGCAATCAATACCTCGAGTGCCGGACCAGAGATCGGATCGCGCGTCGATGTTAGAGAGTTGTAGTCTGCGCCGAATAGGCCCGCTCCCATGGCGTTGACAAATTGCATCACAGCCGGCGTCGATCGCCAGTTGCGATCGAGCGGCTGGGTTGAATCTGGGTTCGCCGACGCCAGAGCCTGCGACAAGCGCGGGTCGGCGCCCTGAAACCCATGATCGACTGTTTAACGTCGCCGACCAGCAGTGTGCGAGTCGCATATGCGCCGATCTGCCAAAGGAGGGCGAATTGCACCG
The DNA here is from genome assembly GCF_964254135.1 of Neorhizobium tomejilense. Classification (NCBI taxonomy): domain Bacteria; kingdom Pseudomonadati; phylum Pseudomonadota; class Alphaproteobacteria; order Hyphomicrobiales; family Rhizobiaceae; genus Neorhizobium; species Neorhizobium tomejilense. Next base: position 941,046 of record NZ_CAXUSO020000002.1, on the reverse strand, counting down.
GATTGGTATCCTGGAACTCGTCAATGATGACGCAATCTATCTCGTCGAGCACGGCTTGACGCACGGCAGGATCAGTACGTAAAAGCCGTTCGGCCCCAGTGATCATGTCAGCGAAGTCGATCAGACCTAGCGCCTTTTTACGGCTCTCGTAGGCCTCCATCACCTCTTGTGCACAGGAGACTAGGCAAGACAGGTGCAGTTTGGCATCCGCTAGCGGGCCGGGATGGACGGGAAGGACGTCAGCCGCGGCCATAATAGCGGTGGCAAGGTCGTCGTATCCCTCGGGCGTCTTGCTGCTGCGGTTCGAGACAAACAAGCTGCGCAGGTCGTTCCAAAGCTTCCAGTCCCGGTTGAGAACATCGGGCGCGCGATGAACCCGTTTGAACAGTGCCAAATCCTTTTCGAGTTTTTCGACATTAGTTTTGGCCGTGATCTGGGCCATGCCACCTGCCGGAAAGGTGGCGACCATCGTCTGGATTGCTGCTTCCAGTGCATTTCGGGCAGCGGTAGGATCGGACAAAACTGTGCCATAGATCGTATCCAATCGCGACAGCGCCGGTGCGAGCAGGCCGCGATCGCGCCCTTTGTCACCAAGACCGCGAAGAAGATCAATCATCGATAGCACCCGGCTGCGTAAAGAGTCCTCGACTGTCTCGCCCTTCTGCCAGTTTGCTTCATAGCCGAAACGCTCAGGTTCAGCTTTGATCGGATCCAGCGATTTCGCATGTGCCAGCGCCTGACGGACTAGCAGGTCCCTTTCCGCATCGCCCAGGTGGCGTGGTTGCGGTGAGGCACCTGCCGCTAGCGCGTGTTCAGTCAGAAGCCTGAGGCCTAGTCCATGGATAGTCGAGACATAGGCGCGCTCAACCGCCATGGCCTCAGAAACGAGACCATCAGCTAGAAGCCCGGAACGTATACGCTCCCGCAGTTCACCTGCGGCGGCTTCAGTAAAAGTCACGGCCAGAATCCGCTCGGGTCTAACCACACCGCGTTTGATCCAATCAGAAAGCTGGGTCTTGATGCGGTGGGTCTTTCCAGCGCCTGCACCTGCGGGAACGATTACCAATCCGTGATCCATGATCATTTCACCTCGACCTGACGAATAAAGGCGGTGACTAGGGGAGAGCCGTCGGTCAGCGCATAGGGGGTGAAACCTGCTTCTTTCCTGAAGAACCCTTCATCGCCGGATGTATTAAGGACCACCCGGCCTGTGCTCAGCTCCGCAAGGCGAGCCACCAGCTTTTCCACGGCGCTATCACTCACGGCCTCTCCCATGTCGCGGGCGGGAGAACCGTCGGAAAGCGCTAGCCCAGAAGTTAGGAAGCCTCCGTCATTCATCAGGTGGTACGCAACGGCAATTTTGCGTCCAATTAAGGGGTCCATTCCGTCATTCTCGCGTCGGTGTGGCCGGGAGATCATGTCGCGGTAAAGCCCGGCCTGTAGATCCCAGGCTACCTCCATCCGCTTGCGCCGACCCAAGGTTCCGCTCTTCTTGTGATCGACGACGAGAAGAGTGCCATCCGGCAGTTCGAGGATCGCATCTGCCTTGCCATGCAAATGGATGCCGTGCGCTTCGCCCGCCAACCAGATCTCGTTGCCGATGATCTTCGCATTCAGCGCCAGCAGATGATCCCGCCAGCGCAAAGCGGCACCTAGGATCTCGCGTTCCAGTCCTCTGCGCTCCATCTCCCATGATGAGCTGCGCAGATACCCGGCATGGCGGGTTAGGGCACGATCATAGGCCTCCGGAACTGCAGCGGCCAGTGTTTCAGGATCCGGGACGGGCTGATCTTTCAAGAAGATATGTTCGAAGACGTCATGAGCGATATTGCCCTTGGTCATGACATTAAGTTCTTCGGCCGACCAGGACATATCCTCGGCTCCGACCTCAGCTAGGAGCCAAGCAAGCGGGCTGACGAGCAATGTTTCCAGCCGCGAAGGTGATTGCGGTCTTGCGGTTCCGTCATCCGTGCGGCGAAGAGAGAGGAGATCTTGGCCGGGAAAGTCCAGAGCTTCGGGCAGGTCGAGCTGCGTGGGTAATGGCGGGAGATGGTGATGCATAATCGGCCAATCAGAGGGCGCGAGACGCGACAGATCGGTGATTAGATCGCTCGCCTCATCGATGTCATGGATCGATCGCGCAACAAGTGACAGCCCTGCCGATGGCTGCAATCTAGCGCCCGACAGATCGCGCCAAGGGGTCAGAAAAGTGACGCTTCCTGAGGTTGCTTGCAATTGGTGATCAAAAATCGCAAGCCCCTGTGCCAGGCTCTCGGCCCGCCCGCGCAACGCAAGGCCGGTGGCCTCGCGGATCATGGAGATTTCGCTGTCCAGAAACATGGGATTGGCGCGCGGGCGTGTTGGATAAAACCCGTCAGTAAAGTCGGAGACGATCAAATGTCGGCAGGGCCGCCAAGGACTTTCATGCGCGAGCCACAGGCTCACTCCTTCAAGATTGCGCAGCGGATCGGGGCTAGCAGGCGGCATCACCTGAATGCCACGCAGTATCACCTCCCAATCGGGCGAGCCTTCGCCCGGGGGAACCGCTAGCAGGGCTCGAACCCGCTCACCTTCCGTAATCTGATCGCAGATACGATCGAGAAGAAAACGCAACTGCGCAAGGCTGCTCGCCGAGGCGCGGATATCATCCCAAAGTGCCTTATGCGCCGGATTTGCCGTAAGGATTTCACCCCGAAAATCTCCTCCCATCAGGGTTTCCGCTAGATCGCGTCCAGTCTGAGCGGACCAAGGCATTAACGGAGAAAGCACGAGGCTTGCCAGTACCATCGCGGGAATTGGTGGACGTTTGGCAAGTGCCAAATGGAGTGCAGTTTCACCAACTACATCGCGTTTCGGCATGTCCGCAGGTAGGCCCGACAGCGGTACACCTTGTGCAGAAAAAGCTCGGGCGATCTGATGTGGGCTGCCGGCCCGAAGGACAGCAATCTCGCGCGCCGGGGTGCCGGCATCGATCAGTGCGCGTGCGTGGGCGGCGGCGAAATCTGCACAGGCTGCGAGATCGCGCAGGCCGTGGAAGGCGAGGCTGTTGTCGATGGGACCAGCCTCAATCTGCTGGCTCGCCACTCCGCTCTGCAGGGCGTGCAGCCGGCTGCCAACAGCCGCCGCGCGATCGCATGGGGCGGTTGGGACTGATCCGAACTCGTTCTTTAGCCGGGCATACAGCGCCGCCATCGCGGCGGGCGCTAGCGGATCTAGTGAGCCTTCGACAACAGGAGTTGGGGTCAGAAAGCACCCATGTGGAAGGTTGATGACATGGTGCACCGGGGCGAGGCCTTCGGGCAAGGCGTCCCCCAATGCCCGCCATAGGCAGACCAACGCCAACAAGTGCCGCTTCGCTCGGCTTTCAGGCAGGCGATCCACCTCAGGCACCCTAAGGTCCGGTGTTGCAAGCACCAGATCCTCCAACGCAGCGGTTACAGAAGAAATCGTCTCGATTGGCGCATTTGCAAGGCTGTCCGCCCATACCGGGTCAGAGGTGTTGGCGATAACACGCCCAGGCACCCAGTCGGGCGCTTTGGGGGCGACAGACAGCTCCGCCAGGCCAGTATCTGTTAGTCTGTACTGCAGTCCAGAGCGTGGATCGGCGACGAGAAAAGGATAATGCATAGCAGCCCTTGAGAATGGCTATCTGAATGAGGCAACATCGTTCGTAACAGTGAGCGCAGCGATAATCTGCGATGAGATCAATTGTATATCGACAGATCGTCGGTTCAGCCATAGCGTGTGTGGGTGTCAATATCTGGCATGGTCGTTGACCAAGGAATTTGTCGTGCCGTTCTCTAAGTCTCAGGACCTCATCCGACTTGCGCGACTGGCCGCCACACGGCGGACCGGGATCAGCTTAGATGAAATTCGGGAGGAATTTGGCATCTCGCACCGAACAGCGCAGCGGATGACTGAAGCACTTGAGACGATGTTTCTTAATGTGGAGGCAGTCGACGGACCTGATCGTCGACGACGGTGGCGTGTCGCCGACCCGATAATGGAAAAACTGCAGCTGCGGCAGGAGACAGCGATCGAAGCGCTGGAAATCGCGGGCAAAACAGCGCGCAGTGATGGCCGTTTGCGCCACGCTGCCGCGCTAGACGACCTTCGCGGTGGATTGCTTGCTCGTCTTACGCCCAAAGATGCTCTTCGCACCGAGGCAGATGTCGAAGCGGTCCTACTAGGAATGGGATCGGTTGCACGCCCTGGACCACGTGTCAACTTGGTGCCTGCTGTGGTCGACGCTGTGATTGAAGCATTACGGGGACCATTCAGATTGCGGATGCGGTACGGAACCATGGATGCGCCCGAACGTGTTGTCGAGCCGCATGGTTTTTTGCTCGGGCACCGAAGCTATCTCGTGGCGCGCCAGCCAGAACGCGGCGATGAGATGCGGAATTTCCGGATGGATCGGATACTCAGCGCCCAGAGTTTGGATGAGAGCTTCAGTATCGCCGCCGGTTTTTCGCTTGAGGACTACACTGCGAGATCGTTCGGCGTCTACCAGAACCCGAAGCAGTATGACGAAGTCATTTGGCGCTTCGCTCCGCAAGCAGCAGCGCGGGCGGCTGAGTTCTCCTTTCACCCTAAACAGACAGTCGAGACACAAGAGGATGGAAGCCTCTTAGTACGCTTTCATGCGGCGGGCTGGCTCGAAATGGCGTGGCACCTTTATTCGTGGGGCGATGCAGTCGAGGTCGTCGCGCCCGAAGGGCTGCGTAAGTTCATAGAAAATTACCGCAGAACCGACTTCGATTCATTGCCATAATCCGCACTCGAATGACCGACTGACAAGTCGGCACCCCCATCGCTGAACCGGGATGACAGATTTTGACACCCCTGCACGGCTAGTATCGAAATGGCCCGGTTTCGAGGGGTTTTGATCAGGAGAAGTAGATGGCGAAGGGTAAAGGAAGCGGAAGCAATTTCCGAAGTGCAATCAGTGGAAGGTTTGTCACCGCCAAGCATGGGCGCGCAAATTCGAAAACGACCGTCCGGGAAGCGAAAGGTGGCGGGAGCACAGGGGGCACTTACAGGAGTGCCATTTCTGGCAGGTTTGTGACCACGAAATATGGCAGGTCACACCCGCGCACGACCGTTAAAGACAGCTGATCACAACATAAGAGGGTTTTTCAATGGCTCAATGTACAGCACCCAGGGAAGGGCATCGTTCTGCGAATGCGGCTGCTAACTGCCCAGCATGCCGTGGTAGCAGCCGTTACGGTGGCTATCGCAGCTATAGCAGTTACAATAGCGATTACGGGTCGTACTCCTCGTATTCGCCTTCTGCCAGCACCTCGGGAAACAGCGGTGGTGGATCAGGTCGGGTACGAGCGAAATGGTCGAAGGCCGGCTCTTCCATTTTGTACACACCTACAGAGGCGCGGGCGCTCACGCCAATCCGCGAGACTGCCGAGAACCGAGCGCAACTACCTGACCTCCGTGATGTTTTCCTTTGTCATGCTTGGGACGATCGGCAGGGGGATGCCAAGGCGCTGCATGACCTGCTCGAAGCACGTGGCGTATCAGTCTGGTTCAGCGAAAAGGACGTTGCACTCGGTACGTCGTTGCTTCGTGAAATCGACAAAGGCTTGGTGAAGTCGCGGGTCGGGATCGTGCTAGTGACGCCGGCATTGCTACGCCGCCTTCCTGCAGCCGGTGTTGCTGACAAAGAGCTTTCAGCGCTCTTGGCGACAGAACAGCTCGTACCTATCGTCCACAACACGACCTATGAAGCTCTTCGCAACGTCAGTCCCCTTTTGGCTTCGCGCAGCGGGTTGAGCACCGGGGAAGATACGATGGCAGTGGTGGCGGACAAGCTCGCCGAGCTCGTTGCGACCTAGCTTCATTAGGAATTGTTCCATGCTGAAAACTGATACCCGTCAAGCGAACTGGCGGCGAGCCAATCCGGCTAAATATGATGCTCATCTTGCCGTCCAGCGGGCGGTGAAGGCGGGTGACCTGGAGAAACAGACGTGTGAAGTATGTGGGACAAAGGCGGTCGATGCTCATCATGATCAGTACGACGAGCCGCTGAAAGTACGTTGGCTTTGTCGACTACATCACACCCGTCTGCACCATCGCGGTGAAGATATGTTCCCAATCCGGTTTCGAAATCGCTGCTAAAGGAAATTCACAAATCTTTCAATTGCTTGAGGTTTTAAGGCGGCGGGTCGTTGGTTCAGATCCTATCAAGGCGGGATATCTAAGCAGACAGGATGCTCGTCCTCGTCAATGAGCCTCTTGCAGTTTTGCGGCATTCTGCATATTTTGATATCAAAGCCATCATTTCTATAGAGGTGATATCAATGCCGGCAGTCACCATTCGAAACCTTTCTGACGAAACACATCGTGCTCTGCGCGTTCGAGCGGCTCATCATGGCCGGAGCACCGAGGCCGAGATCCGCGACATTATTGAAGCCGCTGTCCGTCCTCCTGAACGTATAAAGCTCGGTTCCTTGCTGACTGCCATTGGTCGCGACGCCGGGCTTTCCGACAGCGACGTTGAAGCCATACAGAAAAGTCGCGACAAGACACCTGCTGAACCGATGACCTTCGAATGATCTTGCTGGACACCAACGTTATATCCGAGCCTTGGAAACCGGTACCTGATGAGGCAGTAACCGCCTGGTTGGACGCCCAAGCTATCGAAACGCTTTTCCTTTCCGCGATAACGATTGCTGAACTTCGCTTCGGGATCGCTGCTATGCCGTCAGGGAAACGGCAAACTATCCTTCGCGACCGCCTTGAGGGCGAAGTGCTGCCCCACTTTTCCGAGCGCATCCTGTCCTTCGACCTGGCTGCTTCTCAGTTTTATTCCGAACTGATGGCACGCGCTCGAGTATCTGGGAGAGCGATTGGCACGGCTGATGGCTACATTGCAGCCACAGCGGCAGCAAACGGCCTCGCGATCGCCACTCGTGACACAAGCCCTTTCGAGGCTGCTGGGCTGAAAGTTACTAATCCCTGGTCCAGATAACTACGTGTGCATGTAGGTGCCGTGAGTTCGGATCCCATCACATCAGGATTTTTGTCAATTGTTCATTCGAGTGGCATCGTAGTTCTCCTTGATTGGTGGATCCACAGTCTAAGCCCATTGCAATTACCGGCCCGTCCTCGGGCCTGTACAACCTCATATGTGGAACGGCCCGCGGTGCAAGAGGCTTCGCAATCGACTTCACCCACGAGGACGGTGCGTTCATATGTACGGCCTGTGAGGGCGGTGCATGACCGCTGGCCTCGATGAGATCCGCGAAACGAGGAGCTGAATCACATCCACGCACTTTGGAGTGCACTGAGGTTGGGCTTCGCTCGTTCCGGAATTTCGTCCCATGGCTTCATCGTTTGCTATTGCACCTTGCATCTGTCGGCCGACGCCGGTCAGATCAGTTGTAAGTCCTGATACTCTTCAGGTTGCCACTACATTTGGGGATGGTTTCGGAGCATTGTAGAATCCGCCCTTATTCAGGAGGGCCCAGATGATCCGAGCCATCTTATTGGCCAACGCGACAGCGGCCACCTTGAATGGACGTCTGGCAAGTAGCGCCTTTAGCCAATGTCGTGCCTTTTCATCGTTCCGGGCAATCCGCAGAACGGCTGTCGCTCCGAGGACCAGGAGAACACGGAGTTCGGGATTCCCCATTTTCGAGATTCTACCCAATCGCTCTTTGCCTCCGCTGGAATGAGGCCTGGGGGTCAGTCCCACCCAAGCGGCGAAGTGCCGCCCGGACTTAAACCCACCGGGATCCGGAACCAAGGCTTTGATCGTCGCAGCGGTTATGGCACCAACCCCGGGGATCGTTGTCAGTCGACGCATGCTCTCATCGCGCTTCGATTCCGTAACGATTGTGCGCTCGAGCACGTCGATCTGAATGGCCAAGGCGTCGATCTGATCGACAATAGCTGCGAGGGCGAATCGCGCCGCTGTGGGTAATCGGGTATCTTCAGCTTCCCGAACGATGGTCATCAGTGCCGCGACGTTGGGAAGGCCGCCGGCCGCGATGATGCCCAGTTCGGCCAAATGTGCTCGTAGGGCATTAACCGATTGCGTTCTCTGTTGCACCAGAAGAGCACGGGTCTTCAGGACCATCGCATCCGCTTGCTGCTCGGCGGTCTTGATGGGGACGAAGCGCATGGTCTTGCGGATCACCGCTTCGCTGATGGCTTCCGCATCGGCCGCGTCCGTCTTGCCGCGCTTGACGAAAGGTTTGACGTAAGCCGGCGGAATGAGACGCACATCATGACCAAGTTGAGCAATCTCCCGCGCCCAATAGTGCGCGCCACCACATGCCTCCATGCCAACCAGGCACGGAGGCATCCTTTCGAAGAAGCGCAGCACTTCCGTGCGCCGTAGTTTCCGATTGAACAGGGCCGAACCTTCATTGTCGGCGCCGTGAACTTGGAAGACGTGTTTGGCCAAATCCAGCCCGATTGTGCTAACTTGCTTCATGGAACGGTCCCTCCTTTGTGGCGTTCGAGCAACGACCACGTTTTTAGCACTAGATGCTGTCGGAGCGGGCCGTTCCACCTCATCACATCCGGTCGCCGCTCTCCGCGGCTGCACCATTATCCCGCATTCGACGGCACGGGCTCAGGAGAACGGGACCAAACTCAAGATCGGCGTTTGAAAGCCAAAAGGATACCCGGTCCGTTCCACCTGGATCCGTCAGGGCTGATCAGGCCCTGAGGATTGGAAACTATATTTCGTAGGCACTTTTTGGGTCAGGCTGCTTTCATGATTGCACCTTCGATCACGATGCCAGAGTTCACGTATTTCCAAAGTGCAACGAGGAGCTTGCGGGCGAGGGCCACAATCATCGGCTTTTTCAGACGACCGCTGTTGCGCGTGATGCGCTCCTTAAACCAGCAAGTTAGCGCCGATTTCGGTTGGTGCCGCAACCATAGCCATGCGAGCTCGACCATGGTGGCTCGTAGACGCGGATTACCCGCCTTAGACACGCCCTGTTCGCGATTGACGTTACCACTCTGCCAAGGGGAGGGAGCAAGGCCTGCGTAAGATGCGATTTGGGGTCGATTGTCGAAGTGTCGGAACAGGCCTTCCGTGTAGAGTATTGTAGCGAATTCCGGCCCAATTCCTCTGATGCCTAAAAGAGCGGTCGCTTCCTTCGGCGTTTCCGGCGTCTCCTGGGCGATCAAGGCATCTCGCTCTGCTTCGACTGCCTTGATTTGTGTGAGTAACAATTCAAGGCGATCAAGCTCCCTGGAGAGCCACGTTTCCATGCCATCAAAGCGCGGATCAGCGTTTCGCCGTCGATGCGGTCGGTCTTCGCCCGGCGATGCCGGCGCGGCATGGCAATTGATGCGGCTTCTACAATGTGGCTCTCGATCCAAGCTTCTTTGCTCAGCACTCGCCCCAGCCAGAAACCATCCAGCCCGGCCTCTTGGATCACTACCAGTGGGTAAAGTATGTTCTTTCGCCGAATGGATTTCTGGCGAAGCGCTGCAAAGCATGCAAACAAGCCGGCGATATCGCCTCCAGTGACGGTGTGGCGGGACATTTTCTCACTGCCAGGCGACAGAGCTGTCACGAGCCATGTCGATTTGCTTAATTCCAACGAGACGAAAATTGCGCCAAGATCGACGAGAGTAGCGGTCTGCGCTTGAGATTGATCTGCTGTTACCGGCATGGTTGGCCTCCAGAGAGTTATCTAGCGACCTCACTCTGCCACGGTGCAGGCCGCTACTCACCCCTGATGGGATCTCAAGGCGGCCGATTCGGACTGTCCATTCGCCGGCTGGTAGAATTCGCTAGCCGCTAATCCGCTCAAGCATTTTAAGGTGCTCCGTGCATACGTCTTTGACCATCGCGAGCAGCAGGCTGGTCCGCTCGCCCAGCCACGAGAGCGCCTCCTCGCTGATCTCGTAGTGCTTCGAGTACCGCGCCTTTACATAGGCCTCGTTCAGGGTGTTGAACCAGGCGCGCTCGCGATGCTGGTCGCGGGGAAATGCCTCGGCCAGCCGCCGGTCCTGTTCCTCGGCAAGGGAGCGCAGGAACTTGATGTTGTGCGAGGGCGGCCCGTAGTTTGTGAGTGTCAGCAGAACGCAGGAATAGGCCTGTTCGAGCGATTGATGGAGCTCGAATGCCGCAATTCGGAATTCCTTTTCAACAATGCAAGAGGTGGCAATCTTTAGGAAAGACCTCGAAAGTGAAACCCGGTCCTCAAAATGCTCTCGCGCGACCCGCAACCGATCCGTCGGCGATAGTGGCTGCGGCTCCGCCAGCGGCTCGTCATCCAGTTCGTAAAGGACGATCCCTTCCTTGCGGATGTCGGAGAAGAAGTACTGTCCCTCTTTGAGGTAGGTATTCACCTCGCGCCTGGAATGGACGATGAAGCTCACCGGCGTTTCGATCGAGGTGTCGCGGATCAGCCGGTCGGCGGCCTTGTACCAATAGTCGGCGAATTCGCAGAGCCTGCGGTCGTTGACGATGACCAGCAGGTCGAAATCCGACCGGTAACCTTTCATCGTGAACGGCTCGTCGACCCATCCACCCTTGGCATAGGAGCCGAACAGGATGATCTTCAGGATCCGGCCGCGCTTCTTGAAGTCGGCCGTCCCCTGTTTCAGGGCATCCTCGAACTCCTCGTGCAGGATTTCCAGGACCCTGCCGAGCTCTCGCTGTTTGCGCGGTGGCATGTGATCGAGGGATGACTTCATCATGGACGGCGATGATCCTCAGGAAGGACAGGAGCTGCTTTTGCAATACGAATGGTTGCATCGTTTGCTTCTACACATACGGCACGCCGCACGGAAGCGGGGAGCGGCAAAGAAGGCGGGACCAACCTCGCGGCTGTCATTGACCCTCTACGCATGATCGAACATCCCTTTGAACTCCGGATCGACATAGTAGCGTAGCTTTCCCCGCCCAGGCAGGGCGCCGCCCTGTCTCAATAGGATCATGCGGTTCTCCGGCAGTCGCATGATCTCGTCGGCATTGATCAGGTCGCGGCCGGCGATATGCTCGGACAAGGAGTTCTCGCCTGCGCAGATCCAGGTCGGCCAGCTTACGATGGAGCTGGACTTGGTTAAAAAAACACCGCGCCAGCCGATCGCCAGCGACAGCGGGAACTTATCCATCATCACCGGTCCCCGGCCTGCTCTGTCAGACGGGGGTGCACCATCCTCTGATTTCAAGTTCACGGACAGCGCGCTGAATGGTCTTAACGCTCTTCCGGCAATCGCGTGATAGGACGGCCATGCCTTCCCGGTGTGGCCGTTCAAATGTGTTGTGACGATGTAGAGCGCTACGGACCGCGCATTCTCGCTCAGATCTCTGTCACGGCTCAACTGTTGAAGCCATTGCAGCTTCACTTCACGAAACGGTCGCAGTCCACTCATGCGGATCTCCAAAAACAAACCGTATCCATGACCTGGGCGCGGCCGATTATGGAAAAAATAGGTGGATTGGTGCGGGTCTCCGGCGGGTAATAAGAGTCAAAATCCATGGCAGAGTTGTTTGACAGATGTGCCCTATGCCTCTGATACTTGTCGAGCGATTTTACAGCTGTTGTGATGTGAGCCATATGGATACTGCCAGAAAATGCGAATTTGTCATCCGTCGGCCCGTGGAAGCGCAGGCCCGGCGCCCACGTTCGGCGGGACGAACGGCGCTTAGATATGCGTCGTCTGCGCCGCGTTGATCGATGAGATGAAGCTCTTCGTGCGTTCCTGTTTCGGATCGCCAAAGATCGCTTGCGCTCTGCCGGACTCGACCACTTTTCCGCTCTCGAGGAAAACCACGTGATTGGCGATCCGCGAGGCAAGGCGCAGATCGTGCGTCGCCATCACCATCGTTGTTCCTTCGGCCGCGAGCCGTCCGAGCACATCGATGACCTCGGCGGAAAGTTCGGGATCGAGAGCCGAGGTCGGTTCGTCGCAGAGAAGAACCCGGGGCGAAGGTGCGAGCGCGCGGGCGATCGCCACCCTTTGCTGTTGCCCGCCGGAAAGCTCTGAGGGCCAGGCATCGGTCTTATGTGCCATTCCTACCTTGGTGAGCAGTTCGCTGGCGCGGCCATGGGCCTTTTCGCGCGGCCATTTGAGAACCGTCGTCAGCCCTTCCATGACGTTTTCGATGGCGGTTCGATGCGGGAAGAGCTGGAAGTTCTGGAAGACCATGCCGGTCTGGCGGCGGATTTTCTGGATCGACTTCCAGCCGACCTTCATGCCGGGCTCGAAGTCGAGCTTTTCGTCGCCGATGCGGACGGAGCCGGCGGTCGGGATCTCCAGGAGGTTGATGCAGCGCAGCAGCGTGCTCTTGCCGCCGCCCGAGGGACCGATGAGCGCAGTGACGCTTCCCTCGGGGATGCCGAGGCTGATGTCCTTCAGGATCACCGCGTCGCCGAACCGCTTTTCGATGTTGGAAAGCTCGATCATCGGTTTGACTCCATCATGCCGCCATAACGGGCGAAACGCTTTTCAAGTCTGTTCTGCAACGACGACAGCACCGAGCTCAAGGCCAGATAGATCAGGGCCGCCTCGATATAGAGGATCAGCGGTTCGTAGGTCGTCGCGACGATCCGCTGGGCCGCCTGGAAGAGTTCCGGCACCGTGATCGCCGCGGCAAGTGAGGTATCCTTGACCAGCGAGATGAAGGTGTTCGAAAGCGGCGGCACGGCGACGCGCGCCGCCTGCGGCAGAATGGTGCGGCTCATCGCCTGGCGCCACGACATGCCGATCGAATAGGCCGCTTCCCATTGTCCCTTCGGGACCGACGAGATGACGGCGCGGATAATCTCGGAACTATAGGCGCCGATATTCAGGGTAAAGCCGATCAGCGCCGCCGGAAATGCATCGAGCAGGATGCCGATGCTCGGAAGGCCGTAGAAGATCACGAAAAGCTGCACAAGAAGCGGCGTGCCGCGGATCACCCAGACGTAAAATCGGGCGATCAGCGCAAGCGGTGCCGGGCCGAAGAGCCGCGTAACCGCCGTGATCAGGCCGAGGACGAGCCCGAACAGGAACGACAGCAATGTCAGCGGAACCGTGAAGCGGATGCCCGCCCACAGGAGGGTCGGAAGTGAATCCGACATCAATTGAAGCCAGTGCGGCACGATTTGATCCTTAAAAAATGACGCGCCCGGCGCAGGCGCCGGACGCTGGATTCACGCATTCAGGAACGGCCTGGCAGCTTACTTGGAGACGTCCTGCCCGAAATACTTGTCCGAGATCTTCTGATAGGTGCCGTCGGCCTTGATGTCCGCCAGGGCCTTGTTGATCGCTGCGAGCAGTTCCGGTTCGCCCTTGCGGATGATGATGCCGGAATAATCGGCATTGTCCTGCTGTGCTGCGATCCTCACCGGCGCGTCGGGTTTCTGCTTCTTGAAATCGAGGAAGGAGAGGCTGTCATTGATCGTCGCGTCGGCACGGCGCGTCAGCACGAGCTGGATCGACTGGTCGAAACCGTCCGTGCCCACAAGTTCGGCGCCCGACTGTTGGGCGATCTTCCCAAAGTTGCTGGTCAGCGACTGGGCGGATTTCTTGCCCTTGAGATCGGCAAAGCCCCTGATGTCGCTATTGTCCTGGCGAACGATCAGCACCGCCTTGGAAGCGATGTAAGGCTCGGAGAAATCGTATTTCTGCTTGCGGGCTTCGGTGATACCGACCTGGTTGATGACGGCATCGTAGCGCTTGGCATCGAGGCCAGCGATAAGGCCGTCCCACTTGCCCTCCAGGAACTCGGCTTTGACGCCGATTTTCGCGGCAACGGCTTGCCCGATCTCCACATCGAAACCGACGAGCTTGCCGCTTGCGTCATGGAAGGTGAATGGCGCGTAGGTCCCCTCCGTGCCGATCTTGAAGATACCGGAGGATTTGATGGCAGGGAGATTTTCGCCGGCGAAAGACGGCGTAAGGGCTGCCGCGTGAATAAGGGCCGCCGCGATCATGGTTTTCAGCCGGAACATTTAGGTCATCCTTTCAGCAGTGCTTGCTGGCGACTAGATGACAGAAAATAGGACGCGGCGATTGAAAGAAAACCGCAAATAAAGCCGGCAAATGCGAATTTTTTGCTCACGCACGGGAGCCCCCTATCCCTTCTCCAAGAATAACGATGGGTGGCAGCCAACCGGCAGTCACGGCTTTCGTCCTCGCAGGTAGATGCACGTCACGGCTGTGGATTTAGGTCGCTCGGCCGTGTCGATACCTGTGGCGCGCTGAATTCAACGCAAAAAATTCCAAACACCCTGAATACCTTAGCGATGAACATGCCGTTTTTCGCGCGCAATCGCCTCCGGCGCGATTGACATAAATCAATGACAGCCAGATTATATTCAACATGGATACGACATATTCAAATAGAATACAAGAAGAAAGCGGCGGCGTCCGCCCGCTCTCCACGGTCCTGAAGACCATGGCGGTGCTGGATGTGCTGGCATCGAGCGCCCGCGGCATGAAACTGCCCGAGATCGCGTCGGCGATGGAGCTCTCTCGCCCCACCGCTTATCAGCGGCTGTTGACGTTGATCGAAGCGGGCTGGGTCGAGCAGGATCAGGAGATGCGCTATCGGCTCTCGATGCACGCCTGCCGGCTTGCCGCGGCCGCCATGGAGCAGGCCAATCTCGGAACGCGAATTCAGCCGGTCATCGAAATGCTGGTTCATCGGGTGAAGGAAACGGCCTCTTTGGCGGTGCTCGATCGCGGACTGCCTTGCATCGTCTCGCGTGTCGAATCCCAAAGCGTGCTGCGTGCGGAACAGAAGATCGGCACGACCATGTCACTCGAAGGTTCCGCATCCGGCCGCATCCTGACCGCTTTCGCGGACGAACTGACACTGGCCCGCCTGAAGGAAAGCGGCGAGCCGCTGGCTTCCGAAGAGCTCCTGGGCGAGGCGCGCGCGAACGGCTACGCGCTGTCGAGCGGCTATACCCATAGCGGCGTCGTCGCGATCGCCGCGCCGATCTTCGATCTCCATGGCAAGTGCACGTCGACGATCTCGCTGGTCATGCCGGAAATGCGCTTCGACCTCGAGAGCTTCCGCGAGCCGCTTCTCGAAACCGCCCGTACCATCACGAAAATGCAGCAGGGAGAACGTTGACGGTCATGACCGCGACTTCCGAACAGGTGGCAACGCCCCGACCGCGCCCGAGCCATGAGGTGATGAAGACCTCACGGCTGGCGGCAATCCAGCCGAGCCGGCTCAGCGGCACCCGCGCCTTCATGAACAAGATGATCCGCGAGCGCTGGGACATTTCCAATGTGCTTTTCGACGTCGACGAAAACGCCGAAGGAACTGTCGTTTATTCCATCAAGGCACCGGAGCAGGAATTCTCCTTCATCGGCTTTTCCCGCCCGCCGAGCCGGACGGCTCGTACCGGCCGTATCATCGGCCAGGCCTGGGACATGATGGGCGCGCTGATCGAAGGGCCGGCGACCGAAATCGAGATCGAAACGGCGCGGCGGGAAATTCCTAAACTCTATACCGGCCGGGCGACCGCCGGCACGCTGATCTGGTGCCGCTCGAACCGCTCGATGCGGGTCTTCGACCAGACGCTCGAAGCGCTTGCCGAAGGCCGCCAGCCCTCCGTCGCCGATCTTTCGAAGGTCTGCTACCTGATGCGCAATACCGGCCTCGACGGCAACGGCACGTTCGGGACGCGTTCCTTTCCTTCGCTCGGTGCCCGTCATGCGCTCGGCGGTGTCCTGCAGGCGCAGTTGCTGACCGCCTATCTGATGCGGGAATTCTCCTGCGACCTTGTCGAGCATCTGGCGGCCAAGAAATCGGAGACCGCCGTGCGTCTCGACCCGCAGCTTCGCCGCTATATCGGCGTCGGCAACGGTTCGGCGCTGGGCCTTATCTTCTTCGTCCACAAACATCCGCGCCTGATCGACGGGCTTCTGTCCGCGCGCGAAACCGCGATCGCGATGGCCCGCGCGCTGAAGCTCGAAGCGTCGGATTCCCGCATCGCCAGGCTGCTCGGACTTCTCCGCCAGGCAATCTTGTTCCGCAACCAGGACCAGATGGTCTACGAGACATTTGCCTCCAGCGCCGACGTGGCAGCCGACCTCGAGAAGGTGGTGGCGGCACTCGAAGAATTCCGCGGCAGCGGAACGGTGTTTAGACGTGCCACGGATTTCCCGCTTGACGTGCTTGCCGCCGAATTCGAAGCCCACCTCATTCCGGAAGCCTTCGAGACTTTCCTCTCTTTGCTGATCGAACTGGTGCCGGAAGAAGCCGACGGGCTATTGGCAGCCATTGATGCTCCCGACGAATTCAGCGTCGCGCCAGCCGAGACGGTCGAACAGCTAATGGCGCTCGTCCGTGACGAATATCAGTGGGCGCTCGATACCGACATGGCCGGCCCCGAGGCCTACAAATATGTCTGGTACAAGTCGGAGACGGCGGAGGAGCCGCGCCGCGGCGCCCGCGAGGAAGTCCCCGATGCGCTTGACCTCGGCCTCGATGTCTGCGGCGGCATCCAATCCCTTTTTGGTGATCTCGGCAGCGCGGAAGGTTCGCTCAGCACCGCCCGCTTCCTGATGAAACATCCCGAACACCGCTACATGGTGGCGCGCATTCAGAGCCTGCGCGGGCGGGACTATCATACGCCCCGCGCCAACATCAACGCGGAGGCTTTTGTGCCGATCGATCTCGTGCGGCTGATGAATGTCGGCATCCACGGCATCGACAAGACCCGTGACTTCCTGAACCGCAACCTGCGCGGCGTGCTCTATCACGGCGCACCGACCCCCGACGATCTGCGCGCCGGCTATACCGGCACCTGGTATTACCCGGCGGAGCCTGTTCTATGACATCCTCGCATTCATCTCCATCCATGCGCGTCATGCCTCGCGAAATGCGGCTGATGTCCGAGCGGATACTTTCGCAGAGCAGCCTGCCCAAAGGCTTCTTCCTGACAGTCGGCGACATTCCGATGTATTCGCAAAAGCTCGGCCTTGGCGGTTTCAAACTACTCGAGCAGCGGTTCGAGAGCTTCAAGTCGGCGGCTCCCGCCCGTATCGCGATTGCTTCCGAAGCCCGTAATCGCATGACGCTCGATGCTTGCGGCGAACACGCATGGTTCGTGCTGCCGACGGCGATCGATCTTCTCGGTGAGCTGACGGCCCGGTTCAGGTCGGCGGAATTGACCGTCACAGGGGCCACGGATGCCGAGGAACTTGCGCTTGCCGCGCGTTTCGGCGGGCGGTCGGGGCTTTCGATCTCCGTGACCGGCAATGTGCTGAAGGCTGTTCCGGCAGCTGTCATCGGCGACGTACGAAAAGACGATCCTCTTCTCTGGTCGCTTCTGGAAAACGGCGCCGAGATCGAGAGCGATCTCTGGTGGCGCATCTATCATCTGGCGAAGCGGGCACTTGCGACCGACAGCATCGTCTCGCGCCGTCATGCCGGCCCGATGATCGTCAACGAGGATGGCACCGTCATCGGTCGCAAGGACAACGACGACGAGACGGATGTCTCTTTCCTGTCGTCCAGCATTTCCGAACGTATGAAGGAGGGCGCGAGATCATGATCATCGACGGTTTGCAATGCGGGCATTTCGATCGCGCCGCATTTGAATCCCTGAGGGCAGGGGATGTCGGCGGGGTCGTCAACACCTGCGGCTTCTGGGAGGGCACCGTCGAGTCGATGGATTCCATCGGCCGCTGGCGCGACCTGGTGCGCGAAAACTCCGATCTCGCCGAGATCGCCCTTACCGCCGACGACATCACCCGCATTTCCAGCGCGGGCAAGGTCGCGGTCATCATGGGTTTCCAGAATGCCAACCTTTTCGAAGGGCGGATCCGCTTCGTCGAGATGTTTGCCGAACTCGGCGTGCGCGTCGTGCAACTCACCTACAACAACCAGAACGAACTCGGTGGCTCCTGCTACGAGGCTGAGGATTCCGGCCTTGCCCGTTTCGGCAAGGAAGTGGTGCGTGAGATGAATGCCGCCGGCATTCTGGTCGACTGCAGCCATGTCGGCGACCGCACGACGCTCGATGCGATCAAGGTTTCCGAAAAGCCGATCGCCGTCACTCACGCCAACGCCCAGTCGCTTTTCATGCACAAGCGCAACAAGTCGGACGACGTCATCCGGGCGCTGAAGGAGACCGGCGGCGTGATCGGCTGCGCTGCCTATCGCAACATCACCGGCGACGAATTCTGCGCTTCGATCGAAGCCTGGTGCACGATGGTTGCCCGCACGGTGGATCTTGCCGGCATCGACTCCGTCGCGATCGGCACCGACAAGAGCCACAATTTCACCGCTCCCGATTACGCCTGGATGCGCAAGGGGCGCTGGACCCGTGGCGAGGACTATGGCGCCAGCGCCGCGGGCAAGCCGCTCAAGGCCGCGCCGCCGGAATGGTTCCAGAAGGTCGAGGACATCAGGGTAATCCCGGACGGCCTGCGCGCCGTGGGCTTCTCGGAAGAAGAAGTCGCGAAGATCACCCACAAGAACTGGCTGCGGCTCTACGAAGCCACCTTCAGAAAATCATAAAAGAGGAGAACTACAATGACTGGAATGAAGACATTTCTCATGCCTGACCGCCGCCGTTTCCTGAAGACGGCCGGCGCTGCGGTGACCGCTTCGCTCGCCGCTCCCTATCTCGTTCGCGCGCAGGAGAAGGTCCTCTACGTGAACACCTGGGGCGGCCCCTGGGAGGCTGCCGCAAAGACGCATCTCATCGATCCGTTCACCGCCGAAACGGGCATCCAAGTGAAGACGGTTTCCCCCGTTTCCTTCGCCAAGCTCGCCCAGCAGGTGAAGACCGGTACCTACGAATTCGACGTCACCACGCTCGGCGGCGGCGAACTGGTGCGTGCGAACCAGGCCGGCATCATCGAAAAGCTCACCGAGCCTTACAAAGGCGGACTCTTCGAAAACGGCGTCGCTTCACATGCGTTCGCCACCGTGATGGCCTGGCGCAAGGATAAATATAAGGACACACCGAAGACCTGGGCTGACTTCTGGAATGTCGAGAAATTCCCCGGCGGACGGTCGCTGCAGCGTTATGCGTCGCGCGTCATCCCGATCGCGCTTCTCGCCGATGGCGTCGCGGTCAAGGATCTCTATCCGCTCGATGTGGACCGGGCCTTCAAATCGCTTGACAGGATCAAGCCGCATATCCGCGTCTGGTGGACCGCCGGCGCCCAGTCGACGCAGATCCTGCGTGACGGAGAGATCGACATGATCGGCATCTGGCACGGCCGTTATTTCGAGGCCGAGAAGGCCAGCGCTCCGGTTGCCATGACCTGGAACCAGGGCGAGATCGAGCGCGCCTATTGGGTTGTCGCCAAGAAGACACCGAACCTCGAGAACGCCAGGAAATTCGTCGAGTTCGCAACCAGTGCCAAGCCGCTCGCCGGCTTCTCCAAGGCTGCGGACTACGGCGCGCTGAACCCGGCCTCCAACCAGTTCGTGGATCCGGCGGATGCCAAGCGCATGCCGACCTCGCCGGACAACTACAAGCTGACCTTCGAGCAGGACATGGCGAATCTGGGCATAGACCCGGCGGAGCTCGCCGAACGTTTCGAGGAGTGGGTCGCGAGCTGATCCGCTCTCCTGGATCAATGTGACCTGCTGGACGGCATCGCGCGGAACGACCGCGCGATGCCGCAACGACCCTGCCTGCCATAAAAAAGGAACGGCAATGGGCATCAGCCTTTCAAAACTGACGGAAAAGACGAACATCTGGCCCTGGCTGCTGCTGGCGCCGCTCGGCATCTACATGCTGATCTTCTTCGCCGTGCCGCTTGCCGAAGTGGCGATCATGAGCTTCACGGAGCCGAAGGTCTCGCTTGCGAACTACCAGAAGGTCGTCACCGGTGCGCTTTACCAGCGCGTCTTCCTGAACACGTTCGTGACGGCCGCCTTCGTCACGCTCTGCTGCCTTCTGGTCGGTTATCCGCTGGCCTATCTGATGGCCCATTCCAAGCCGCGCACGGCAATGCTGATCCTGCTGCTTGTCACCATGAGCTTCTGGACCAGTTTCCTCGTCCGCACCTATTCGTGGATGGTTCTGCTCGGCAATAATGGTCCGCTGATTGCTTTCCTGCAGATGATCGGCGTCGACAAACCGCCGCAGCTTCTCTTCACCCGTTTTTCCTCGACGCTCGCCATGGTGCATATCCTGGCGCCCTACATGATCATGAACATCTATTCGGTGATGAAGAAGATCGACCCGGCGCTGATCCGCTCGGCGGAAAGCCTGGGGGCCAAAGGCTGGTCGCTGTTCCGGCATGTCTACCTGCCGCTGACGGCGCCAGGTATCGCCAACGGTTCCGTCCTGGTCTTCGTCATCTGCCTCGGTTTCTACGTGACGCCGGTACTGCTCGGCAGCCCGCGCGAGCAGATGGTCGCCGGTCTGATCGGCCACCAGATCGAGGAGTTTCTCGCCTTCGGTCTGGGTTCCGCCATGGCGATGATCCTGCTCGTGGTGACACTCATCATCCTCACCATCTATCATCGCCGTTTCGGCCTCGACAAACTCTGGGGGTGACCGAATATGAACACGTTCATGCGCTGGGCCGGTTTCATCGTCGTGCTCTTCATTGTAGCACCGCTCGTCATCGTCGTGCCGATGTCGTTTTCGAACGCGAGCTCCCTGCAATTCCCGCCGCCGGGTTACTGGCTTGGGTATTACCGGGCTTATTTCACCAGCATGGATTGGCTGATGCCGACATGGAACAGCATCCTGATCGCGACCGCCACGACCATCCTCACCATGGCCCTGGTCGTGCCCGCGACCTTCGCCCTGGTGCGCCACAAGTTTCGCGGCAAGGGATTTGCCGACCTGATGATGCTGATGCCGATGGCAGTGCCCCATATCGTCATGGCGGTCGGCTACTATTCCTATTTCGGCGATCTCGGGCTGGTGCACAGCCATCTCGGCGTCATCCTGGCGCATACCTGCCTGTCGGTCCCGATCGCCTTCCTCGTCCTTTCGGCCAACCTCAAGGGTTTCGACCGAAACCTTGAACGGGCCGCGCAGAGCCTCGGCGCCAGCCCGGCAAAGACCTTCCTGCACGTCACCCTGCCGATCCTGCGGCCGGGACTGGTCATCAGCTCGCTCTTCGCTTTCATCCAGTCCTTCGATGAGACCGTGGTGGCGATCTTTATTTCGGGCCGCGACGCAGAGACCCTGCCACGCAAGATGTTCGACAGCATCCGCCAGGAGGCCGATCCGGTGATCGCCGTCATCTCGACGCTGCTGTTCTTCGTCGTGCTGCTCGGCATAGCGGCTCCCTATTTCGCCAGCGCGCTGCGCAGCCGCGCTCCCAGGCCGAGCCGGCCGGCCGGCGCACACTGATTCTCGCAAGGACTCCCCAAGGACTTCCCATGACGAACTATCTGCAACTCTCCAACATCACCAAGACCTACGGACATTTCACGGCGCTCGACGACGTGAGCCTGTCGGTCGAAAAGGGGGAGTTCGTGACCTTCCTGGGCCCAAGCGGCTCGGGCAAGACGACGACCCTGATGATCATTGCCGGCTTCGAAAAGGCGAGCGGCGGCACGGTGCAAGTCGGTGGCCGGTCGATCTCCGAGCTTGCGCCGCACGAGCGCAATATCGGCATCGTGTTCCAGAACTACGCCCTGTTTCCGCACAAGACAGCCGTCGAAAACGTGTATTTTCCGTTGCAGATGCGTGGCGTCAGCCGTTCGCAGGGCCTGAGGCAGGCAGAGGATATGCTGTCTCTCGTCGGCCTCAAGGGTTTTGGCCATCGCCATCCCAAGGAATTGTCCGGCGGCCAGCAGCAGCGCGTCGCGCTTGCCCGCGCCCTGGTTTTTGAGCCTTCGCTGCTCCTGCTCGACGAGCCGCTCGGGGCGCTCGACAAGAACCTGCGTGAGCAGATGCAGATCGAGATCAAGCGCATCCAGCGCAGCCTCGGCGTGACGACCATTTTCGTGACTCATGACCAGTCGGAAGCCATGTCGATGTCCGATCGCATTGTGGTATTCGAGAAGGGACGCATCGAGCAGGTCGCAGCACCGCTGGATATCTACCATCGCCCGCAGACCGCCTTCGTCGCCGCTTTCATCGGCGAGAGCAACCTGATCCCGGCAATGATTACCAGCGGGGCCGGCAAAACAGCCGAGAACCCGACGCTTGGAGCCTTCCAATACGCCGGCGAAGATGCTCTTTCCGACGGCCAGAAGGTGACGCTTCTGATCCGCCCGGAGCATATCAAGCTGTCGCGCAGCCCGATCGAGGGCCGCAAGAACGCCCGCTTGATCGTCGAGACGATCGTCAACTACGGCGACAACGCACTCGTGATCGGACGGGCAGGGGATATCCCCATGCGCGTCAGAGTGCTCGGCGCCGATGTGGTGATCATCAAGGAAGGCGAGGAATGCTGTATCAGCTGGGCTCCTGAGGCGGTCTTCGTGATCACCAAATAGGGTTGCAGCATTTCATGAATTTGGCCACGGTTTTGGTCGGCGAATGCCGACCGGATCCTCCAATCAAGGCACGCTAACGCACCATCAAGGCCGGGATCAAAACCTAGAGAAGATCGTAGCTTTTCAGGATTTCTCTTATTTTCTCGTCCTGAGCCTTGTCTGGAAGCAGGGCAGGTTGCCTGCTCGCGCCGACTGAATTGTCCTGCAGGTAAAGCGAACGCTTGACCATGGCGGGCGCGAAACCCAGCGCATAAAGCTCCGTGCGAAAGGCGGTATAGATCGCCTGCTGACGCTCCGCTTCCGCGATATCGCCGGAGTTGAAGGCCGCAAGGATGCCGGCGAGCACGTGAGGCAGGGCGTTTCCGAGGCCTGATATGCAGCCAGCCGCACCGTTCTGCAGCGACCACAGGACGAGGTGGTCGGGACCGGAATAGACCTCGAAGCCCGGGTTTTCTTTCGAGACCTGAAGGTAGGCTGCCAGAGTTTCCTGAGCGCCGCCAGAATCCTTGATGCCGGCGATATTGCCGTGCCCGGCAAGCTTTGCGGCCGTCGCCGGCTCGATATGGTTCTGGGTCCGGGCCGGGATGTCATAGAGATAGACCGGCGTCTTGACCGTATCCGCGACCGTCGAGAAATGGCGGACCAGCCCGTCCTGTGTGCAGGCGATAAAGAAGGGGGTGATGACGGCGATGCCGTCGACGCCGATCCGGTCGAACTCTTTGGCCAGTTGCACCGTCTCGAATGTGGCCGGCATCCCGGCATTGACGATGACTTTGGCGCGACCCGCAACCTCGTCGACCACATGTTCGGTCAGCCGGATCTTCTCTTCGTGGGTGAGAGCCGTGAAATCACCATTGGTGCCGGCGCACATGATGTTGTTGCCCGCCGCCACCTGCCGGCGCACCTGGGCGCGGGTCGCCTCGAAATTGATCGTCTCGTCTTCGTTGAAGCAGGTCACGAGTGCGACAAAGGCATTTCTGGTCATTCAATCAACTCCGCTTATCCGCCGTCCGGCGGTGTGTCATGCACGTTTGAGACGGGCTGCCCGGTGTTCGGCCTGAACATCCGGGTCCGGATCGAGGCTCGCCGCCAGGAGCGCTTGTGTATAGGCTTCACGGGGGTTCTCGAAGATCTCCCGGACCGTTCCCAGTTCCACCACTTCGCCCCGCTGCATGACCATGACGTAGTCCGCGAAGTCGCGAACGACGGGCAGGTCGTGGGCAATGAAGATGAAGGAAATGCCCATGTCCCGGCGCAGCTTGTCGAGAAGCGCGATGACCTGGGCCTGCACCGACACGTCGAGCGCCGATACCGCCTCGTCGCAGACGATCAGCTGCGGTTCGAGCGCAAGCGCGCGGGCAATTGCAATCCTCTGCCGCTGGCCGCCGGAGAACTGGTGCGGGTAACGGCTCATGTGTTCGACTGAGAGGCCCACCTGCACCAGCAGTTCCGCGACCCGTTCCCGCCATTGGCGCTTTGGCAGAATGTCGGGATGGATGGCCCATGCTTCCGATACGAGCTGGAACACCGTCATGCGCGGATTGAGCGACTGGGTGGGATCCTGAAACACCATCTGGAGGTCGCGCCGCAGCTTGTAGAGTTCCGATGGTGAGAGCTGAAAAAGATCGCGCCCCTTCCAGTGCGCTGTACCTGCGTCCGGCTCGTCCAGCCTCAAAAGAACGCGGGCAAGCGTCGATTTGCCCGAGCCGCTTTCGCCGACGATCGCCATGGTCTCGCCGGCTCTCAGATCGAACGAGACACCCTTCAGCGCATCGAAGGAGCCGTAGCGTTTGTGTATGTCCCGGACGCTGAGCAGCGGCTCACCCGACAGCTGCGCGATGTGCATCTCGCCCTTTCCGGGGGCGGCGCCGATCAGCTTTTTGGTATAGGGATGCGCGGGGTTCTTGTAGACGTCGCGGACCGTGCCGGTCTCGACCAGCTCGCCTTTTTCCATGACGACCACGCGATCGGCGATTTCGGCCACCACGCCGAGATCGTGGGTGATGATCAGCACGCCCATGCCGGTTTCCCGCTGCAGCTCCTTCAAGAGCGCCAGCACCTCGGCCTGGACCGTCACGTCGAGCGCGGTGGTCGGCTCATCGGCGATCAGCAGGTCGGGGCGCAGTGCAAGCGCCATCGCAATCATCACACGCTGACGCTGGCCGCCGGAAAATTCGTGCGGATATTTGCCCATGGCGCCTTCCGGATCGGGAATGCCGACCCGCGTCAACAGGCGCACCGCTTCGCTCCTGGCCTGTTCGGCCGGCATGCCGTGTGTCGTCATCGCCTCGCGAATCTGCCATCCGACGGTATAGACCGGGTTCAGATGGCTGAGCGGGTCCTGAAAGATCATCGCGATCCGCCGGCCGTTTGCCTCGCGGCGCGCCTGGGGCGGCATGGTCAGCAGGTCCTTGCCGTCAAGCAGGATCTGCCCGGCGCTGATCCGGCCGGGCGGCATGTCGATGAGGTTCATGATCGCGGCTGACGAAACCGACTTGCCCGATCCGCTCTCGCCGAGGATCGCCAGCGTCTCGCCGCGGTCGAGATGATAGGAGATGTTTCGCACGGCATGCACGACGCCAGCGGCCGTGTGGAACTCGACCGAGAGGTTGCGGACTTCCAGCAGGTGCTCAGCCATTCTTTCGGCCTTTCATTTCCAGGCGCCAGCGCTGAACGGGGTCGAGCGCGATGCGCAGCCAGTTCGACAAAAGGTTGAGCGACAGGGTGGTCATGATGATCGCCAGTCCGGGCCAGAACGAGAGCCACCAGGCATTGGTCAGATACTGGCGCCCTTGGGAAATCATCAGCCCCCAGGTGATCGCGGGCGGCTGGATGCCGATACCGAGGAAGGACAGCGCGCTTTCGGCAAGCATGACATAGGCGAAGTCCAGCGTCGCCAGTGTCGTGAGCGTCGGGAAAACCACCGGCAGGATGTGACGGAACAGGATGCGGTTCTGCGAAGCACCCATCACCCGTGCTGCCTGCACGAACATCCGCTCACGGATTTCCAGCACCTCGGCGCGGGTGGTGCGCAGGTAAACGGGGATGCGGGTGATCGACAGGACGGCGACCAGGTTCAGGATCGAGGAACCCAGGAGATAAAGGACGATCACCGCGATCAACAGCGAGGGGAAGGACATGATCACGTCCGCCAGGCGCATGATCACCTGCCCGATGCGGGGTGATGAAAAGCCGGCGACGAGGCCGAGCAGCGTGCCGGTGACCGACGACAGGATCACCGCGCCGGCGGCGACCATGATCGTATTCTGTGTGGCGACGATGATGCGGGCGAGCAGCGGCCGGCCGAGAGCGTCGGCCCCCATCCACCATACCCATTCACGGCTCCAGTCGAACGGCGCGAGGTTGCGGCCGCGCAGGTTCTGTTTGGTGGCGAGTTCACCGAGCCAGGATGGCCCGATCAGGGCAAGCACGATGATGACGAGCAGGAAGATTACTGCGCAGAGCGCGAATTTGTCGGCCCAGAGCATCCGCGCCATACGGACCGGGAACGGGGGCTCGTGGGTGATCGTCGTATCGGAAGTGGAAACACTCATCGTTGCGCTCCTCAATGACGGATGCGCGGATCGAGAAGCGCATAGGCAAGGTCGATCAGCAGGTTCATGAGGAAGATCGCCAGCGCGGTCACCAGGATCGCGGCAAGGACGACGTTGAAATCCCGCTGCAGGATCGAGTCGATCATCAGTTTGCCGACACCGGGAAAACCGAAGATCGTCTCGACCACCACGGCGCCGTTCAGGAGGCTTGCGGCCTGGTCCCCGATGACGGTGATGACCGGCAGCATGGCGTTGCGCAGGGCGTGGACGAAGATGATCGGACCGGCCTTGACGCCTTTTGCGCGGGCCGTCTTCACATAAGCGGAGGACAGCGCGCCGATCATCGAGCCGCGCACCACCTGGACGATGATGCCGAAGGGACGGACGAACAGCACGCCGATCGGCAGGATCCAGTGCAGGATCGAGCCGGTTCCGGAGGTCGGCAGCCATGCGAGGTTCACGGAGAAGACGACGATCGCGACGATGGCCAGCCAGAAATCCGGGACCGAGGCGCCAACGAGTGAGATGATCGAGGAGAGCCGGTCGAAGAAGCCACCGGAACGAAAGGCGGCGAGCGAGCCGACGACGATGGCGGCTGCCGTGACGAGCGACATGGTGATCACGGCAAGCCAGAGCGTCCACACGAAGGCTTCCGTCACCACGCCCAGCGCCGGCCGTGCCTTGCGGAGCGATTCACCGAGATCCCCGGTTACCACATCGCCGACATAACGTCCGAACTGCACCATCAGCGGATCGTTCAACCCGTGAAGCTCGCGGAACTGCTGCTTCATTTCGGCCGAAGCCTCGACGGGCAGGAAGAGAGCGGCCGGATCGCCGGTCAGGCGGGACAGGAAGAACACCAGCACGAGCAGCCCGACCAGTGAAATCAAGCTCGCCACGGAGCGCTTACGAATGAAACTGAGCATGTCGCCCTCGACTATTATGGCGGCGGATGGGTACCCGCCGCCTTTGGGTCGTGATTGGAAATCCGGCAGCCGGTTTCCGCTGACTATTTGATGCCGATCTCGGACAATTGCAGCATCGAATTTGTAGCGATGGTCGGTTTGAACTCGATACGCGGCGAAACGCGCGAGAAGCCGACCATGTGGAAGAGAAGGGCGTCTGCCACCACGTCGTCATGCAGGTAGGCGATCAGCTGCGACCAGAGCTTCGCACGTTCGTCGCCGACTGCCGCCGAGGCGCGCTTGATCAGGTCATCGACCTTGGGGTCGGAAAAGCCCGACTGCGTCCCTTGCGAGGCATATTTGAAGAACATGGTGAAGGACGGATCACCCTTGGAATTGTCGTGCATGGCGGCGACGATGATCGGGCCACGACCTTCCTTGAAGGGCTTGGAATAGTAGCTCTCGTGCTCGGCCACTTCCACGAACTTCAGATCGACCTTGAAGCCGACTTCCTGGAGCTGCGACTGAACCGCTTCCATGATTTCGGTGACGTTCGGGAAGTTTGCCGTGCGGGCGATCAGCGTGATCGGTGTATCGACCTTCACGCCGGCGGCCTTGGCCTCCGCGAGAAGCTTCTTGGCGCCTGCCGGATCATAGGGGAACACCTTGACGTTCGGGTTCCAGCCCTGCGTGGTCGGCGGAACCAGCGCCGTTGCGAGCACAGCACCATCCGGCACCAGAGTGCCGATGAACGCCTGGCGATCGATGGCCAGATTGAGCGCCCTGCGAACCCGCACGTCGTTCAGCGGCTGAATGTTGTGGTCGAGACGCAGATAGACCGTCTCGCTGTCGAGATAGGAGAAGTCGGTCTTCGGATCGGTTGCGTCCAGCTGCGAGATCGACGGAGAAAGGTCCGCTTCACCGGCCTTCACCATCGCCGCACGCACGGACGGATCGGAGCGGAACAGATAGGTCGCCTCGGTCACCTGCGGCTTGGCGCCCCAGTAGTCGCTGCGGGCGGCCAGCACGATCTGCTGACCCGGCGTCCAGTTCTTCAGCGCATAGGGGCCGGTTCCGATCGGTTCGCGAATGAATGCGAGCGGAGTTTCTTCCGGGACGATCGTCACCAGCGACATCAGCAAAGGCAGGATCGGCTGGGCCGGGTCGGCCTTGAAATCGATCGTGTTGGGATCGACGACATTGGCGCTGATCTTCATGCCGCCGAAATAGCGGCGGGATTCGCAGGCGTTCTTGTCGCTCATCACGCGATCGAAGCTGTGCTTCACGTCCTTGGCGTCGAACGTCGTCCCGTTGGAGAACTTGACGCCCTGGCGGAGATGGAACCGCCAGCTGCCGTCCTGGGTCTGCTCCCATTTTTCGGCAAGGCGCGGCATGACGCCCTTCTTGCCGCGTACATCGAGCTCCGTCAGGGTTTCGCTGACATTCTCCATGATGATACGACCGATATTGGAACGGGTCGCCATGCACGGCTCCAGCAGATCGGCTTCTTCGGGCAGCACGATCTTGATAGGACCGGACCCCGCGTAAGCCGGCGCAAGCGCAGATCCAAGGATCAGCGCGGTCATCAGCATCTTCTTCATGTGGTTCACCTCCCAAGTGAATATAAATTGATCAGACACCGTTCCGATCGACCTGCCGTGGCCCGGTGGATGAACGGCTGATTTGGTGATTGGCGAGCCGACCCGTGAAGGAAGACCGATGGCGATTTGGAGGCTCTGTCGTGGAATGTTCGGATCTTGCACCGAAAATTTCCCCGACGGCAGGGCCACCTATTTCGCTGCACCGCGATCGCCTACTCCTCCTGTGCTATTCTCCTCCAAACCATGTTCCGTCCCGCGCACTTTGTCAAATTGTTTTGCGATGTAATTTTTTACGAAAAATTCTTTCGTAAAAATATCATTATTTCCCATATAGTTATGTTGTTAGTGATACTCGAAAACCGTGGCTTGTGGGCATTATAAAACTTGACAACTTTGTGTTTCTGGCAATTCTCAGTGCCGAGAGGAGAGCTTTATGAGCCCTGATGAAATAGCGGCAGCAATGACCGGCACGGTACGGATGGTGACCGCCGGCAGGCGCGAAGCCTTCCTGCCTTCCCCCATGGTGCAGAACCACGCAAGCTTCCTGCATCTCCTGGCAGACGGCGCGTTGATCTGCGCCTGGTTCGGTGGCTCGCTGGAAGGCAAGTCCGACATATCCATTTTCGCCTCCGTCCTGGTGCCGTCCTCGGGCCTCTGGGGTTCGCCGCAGAGGTTGAGCTTCGATGACGCACATTCCGAGCAGAACCCGGTTCTGTTTGCCGCGCCCGACGCCCGGCTTTGGCTTTTCCACACGTCGCAGCCTTCCGGCAACCAGGATGAATGCCGTATCCGCATGGCCGAGATCCGGCGTGATCAAAGCGACCCGACACGGCTGGCCGCGGAGGCGGGCGGTTATCTCGACCTGCCGAAAGGATGTTTTATCCGGGCTCCGCTGACGGTGCGGGATGACGGCGCATGGCTTCTGCCGATCTTCCGCTGCGTCCAGCGGCCGGGCCAGAAGTGGAATGGAAGCCATGACACGGCGGCGATCGGGATATCCACAGATGCCGGGAAAACCTGGCGCCTCGAAGAATTGCCGCAATCGACCGGCTGCGTCCACATGAGTCCCGTCGCCTTGCCGGCAGCCGGTCATGCGGCATTTTTCCGCCGAAGGCAGGCGGATTTCGTCTACCGGAGCGAAAGCGCCGATGGCGGCCGATCCTGGTCGGTGCCCGAGGCAACGGATGTGCCGAACAACAATTCCTCGATCGCGGTTATTCGCCTGAGCGATGGCCGGCTGGCGATGATCTGCAATCCGGTAAGCGCGGCTCAGTCCGGCGATCGCCGTGCTTCGCTTTACGATGAACTCGGCGAGAGTGATGAACGGCCCGATGCCGATCCCACCGGCGGTTGCGTGCCGGTTTGGGGCGTGCCGCGTGCGCCGGTTTGTGTCTGTATTTCGAATGATGGTGGTTTAAGCTTCCCAGTCCGCATTCTGATTGAAGATGGACCAGGCACCTGCCTGTCCAACGATTCCACCGACGGTCGGAACAAGGAAATGTCCTATCCGTGGCTACTGGAAGCGCCGGACGGGACCCTGCACATCGCCTATACCTATCACAGGCGGGCAATCAAATACGTGAGCCTGGCTTCGGGCTGGGCAGACGCGACTGACGGGAGAATTTGATGAGCAATATCATTGGTATCACCATGGGAGACCCCTGTGGCGTCGGTCCGGAAGTAACAGTCAAGGCGCTGGCCGAGATGTCGGACGCCGATCGATCCGCAACACGGGTCTATGGCAATCTGCTGACGCTGGAGGCGGCCCGCGATGCGGTCGGGGTCGCGCTCGACCTCACGCCTTACGTGGTCGATCTCCCGGTGGAGGGAGCGCCTCTGCCCTGGGGGCAGTTGTCAGCGGTCGCCGGCGATGCGGCGTTCCGCTTCATCGAGCGCGCCGTACGCGATGCCGAGGCCGGCTCGATCGGCTGCATCGTCACCGCGCCGATCAACAAGGAAGCGCTCAACCTTGCGGGTCATCACTACGATGGCCATACAGGCATGCTGCGCAGCCTCACCGGCTCGGCAGCGGCATACATGCTGCTGGCGTCGGACCGTCTGAAGGTGATCCATGTCTCCACGCATGTTTCCCTGCAGGAGGCTATCCGGCGCGCCACGACGGAACGGGTTCTGGCGACGATCCGCGCCGGTGACGCGCATCTGAAGCGGATCGGTTATGAACGTCCGCGCATTGCGGTTGCCGGCATCAATCCCCATTGCGGCGAAAACGGCCTCTTCGGTACGGAGGACGACGATCAGATCGCGCCGGCCGTGGCGGCTGCCCGCGCCGAAGGCATCGAGGTTCACGGTCCGATTTCCGCCGATACGGTTTTTCACCGGGCCTATTCGGGCGGCTTCGATCTGGTCGTCGCGCAGTATCACGATCAGGGCCATATCCCGATCAAGCTGGTCGCCTTCGACACGGCCGTCAACGTTTCCGTCGATCTGCCGATCGACCGCACCTCTGTCGATCACGGTACCGCGTTCGATATCGCCGGCAAGGGGATCGCCAATCACGGCAACATGAATTCTGCCATCGCCTACGCGCGCAAGCTCGTGGCGGGGGCCCGGTAAGGAAAGCGTCATGGCCATTGCACCCATCACACTCCACCAGCCGCTGCGCCTCGCCGTCGGGGCCGGCACGATCAGCCAGGTTGGCGTCTGGGCTGGCGACGTCGCCTCGACCCTGGTCATCGCGACGCCGATCACGGCTGGTTTTGCCGACCGTCTGCGGTTACCCGGCCGATTTTCCGTATTCGACGCCATTCCGGGCGAGCCGGATACCTTGACGCTGGATGCCGCGCTGGCTGCTGCCCGCAAGGCTCGTCCGCAACTGATCGTCGGGCTTGGCGGTGGATCGGTGCTGGACGTCGCCAAGCTTGTTGCGGTGCTGTGGGATTCCGAGCAGAACCTCGAAGACGTTGCCGGTCCCAATCGCGTCGCCGGTCGCCGCACGCGGCTTGCACAGGTCGCGACCACCGCGGGTACCGGCTCGGAGGCCGGCATCCGTTCGCTCATCACCGATCCGGTCAAGCGGACCAAGATCGCGGTTGAAAGCCCGCACATGATCGCGGATTTCGCGGTGCTCGATCCTGAACTGACCTATTCGGTGCCTCCGGCGGTGACCGCCGCGACGGGTGTCGATGCCATGGCGCATTGCGTCGAAGCCTTCACCAACCGCCGCGCCCATCCGATGATCGACGGCTTTGCGCGCATGGGATTCGGGCTTGTCGGCCGATATCTGGCGCGGGCGGTGAAGGACGGGCAGGATACGGAGGCGCGCGAAGGACTGATGCTTGCTTCCTATTACGGCGGCATTTGCCTCGGCCCCGTCAATACTGCGGCCGGCCACGCAATCGCCTATCCACTGGGGACGCGGCTCAACCTGCCGCACGGCCTGGCCAATGCCATCGTTTTCCCGCATGTGCTAGCTTTCAACCAGTCTGTCGCTGCTGCGAAGACCGCGGAAGTGGCGGCAGCACTCGGTCTCGGTGACAATCTCTCCTCCGACGAATTGCGATCGTCAGCATGCCACTTCTGCGGAGCGCTTGGCATCCAGATGTCGCTGGCGGCTCACGGCGCCCGGCAGGAGGAGTTTCCCCTCTACGCTTCGGAGGCGCATGCGATCCGTCGGCTGATGGATAACAACCCGGCAGAAATGAGTGTCCGCGATGTGCTGGGTATCTACGAGGCGGCATTTTGAAGTGACGATCATCCGGCTGCGAGTGGCCGGATGACATCTACGGGTTTCACCGGTGCGACGATTGAAACAGCCGTTCCCGTGAACCTTTCAAGTGGTCCAGCATCAACTGCCGCGCCGCTTCCTGGTCTCCGCGTGTGATTGCATCGGCGATCGCCTCGTGCTCGCCGAACACCTTCGCCAGCCCGGTTGCCTCTCTTTTCACGGAGGCTCCGTGGAATTTCATCCCCACGGCAATGTGATCCTTCAGGGCCTCCATCGCCGTCGAGAAGTAGCTGTTCTGAGCCGCCCGCGCGATAGCCAGATGGAACTGGTAGTCGGCGTCTTCGCGATGGGCCTGGCGGTTCGTGGCATCGCGCAGCAATTCCAGGGCCCGCTTTATGGCCGCCAGGCTTTCCTTGTCGTGACGCACTGCCGCCGCTGCGGCCGCCGCAGGTTCAAGCGTCATGCGAAACTCATAACAGTTGAGGAGATCGGCGACATTTTCCAGCTGGCCGAATCCGAGCGGTTCACGCAGGCCGAGCGCACGCACGAAGCTGCCGGCGCCGCGTCTCGAATAGATCAGTCCCTGCTCGCGCAACCGTCTCAGCGCTTCCCGGATGATCGGCCTCGACACTTCGAACTCGTTGGCCAGTTCATGTTCGGTCGGCAACCGTTCGTCCGGCCTGTATGCTCCCGACTTGATCGCGCGCAACATCCGCTCAAAGACGATATCGGGAAGGCCCTTGCGGGCAGTGCCGCTCTCAAGCCCCATCGTTCAACCCTTCTCGCCCATGGCTATTCTTGCTATCTCGCACAATGTGCCCGGCGTGCCGAATCCGCCGGATTTGGCGATGATGCATTGGCCATCGATATAAGCCAAGCCAAGGCCCGGCAGACATTCGCCGAGAAGCTGGAATCGCGAGACATTCATTGCCTTCAGGACAGCTTCGGCAGTCGCGCCGCCCGACAGAAGCAGAGTGGCGACCGGTGCCGTCATGTCCGGGACTATGCTGGCCGCCAACCGGTCCGATACCAGAAGCGGCGGATCGTCCTTTCCATCCGGCGTGGCCTGAACCAGCGTCACGGAATGCTGCGGCGGTGCGATCCTCTCCGGGTGCCCGTTCGGCGCGGCAATATAGTCAGGCACGACCGCCCGCCGCAATTCCTCGACTTGCGCCAGCGTGATCGGATCTCTCGAGCCGATGACGAAAAGGGCAGGGCCGGGTTCAGGGAGAGCCGGTTCGGCGACCTGACGGCCGGTCATGTGACAGGCCAGCGCCTCGGCGAGACCCCTGGCGCCGACAAGAAGATCTGCCCCGGCCTCGCGGCCAATTGCCAGAGCCGCAGACATGTCTTCCTGTGAAAGCGTATCGGGAATGATGGCGCGTCCGGCATGAACGCCAAGCGCGTCGGCGACCTTCAACGGCTTGTCCAGGCCGAAACCTTCGACATGTCCCGTTCGGACATTCCGTCCGAAGTCAGGTATCGCAGGCGCGACCAGCGCCAGATGAAAAGGCGTCGCGTCGAGCTCGGCGGCGATATTGCCCTTGAGGCGGGAATCGATCTTCTTGAACAGGACGATGTCCGACGGCAGGCACGACAGGGCCGCCGCAGTTGCCTGCCGCGCAGCCTCCGACTCGACTTCCCGAGATCCGAGGTTGACTGAAAGAACCGCGGGCCTCAGTTGCAAGGCCGCTCCGATAGCCTCGATGCTCAACGCGATTTCAGTATGCAAACCCCTGCCGGCAAACGGCGCCGCGCAATCAAGCGCGCCAGTCAGGTCGTCGGCAAGAATAACCAGCATAATGGACCACATAATCTGTTGTTATCTTTTTGAGCGAAATTTGCTCATATTGTCAATTGTATAACAGCAGTATTTGACAAATTGTGTCGTCGCGCGGGCGCCGGATGGATTGGCCAGACCGTATTTTTGCGGGCCTTCACTTGCTGTAATTTGGCGTCCCTTTGCAGAGCGAAATCTGCTCGTTTGACGCGGGAGGCGGAGCGCGCCCGGCCTGTAGTCTTTTTGAAATCCTGCGCTAGATTAAATGGCACTCTAAGGCAGGGGGCTTCGGTGAGCAGGCAGGGCAATGACGTTCAGCGCAGTGGCATGGATTCGGATGACCTTTCCGACGTAGATGTGGCGGTGATGGCGGACGAAGACGCCCGCGCCCTGCTTGAAGCTCTCCTGGCGATGAGACGGGGAGACTTTTCGGTCCGGATGCGGTCTGACATGACCGGCGTCACCGGAAAAATTGCAGATACATTGAACGACATCATCGCGGCCAACCAGAAAATGGCGGCGCAGCTCGAAAATGTCGGTCAGGTGGTCGGGCGGGATGGCCGCACCAGCACCCGGGTCAGATTTGGCCTCTCCGATGGAGCCTGGGCGGACATGGAAGGGTCGATCAACACCCTGATCGACGATTTGCTGTGGCCGACGACGGCGGTTACCCGGACGATCACGGCGGTCGCAAAAGGCGACCTCCTGCAAACGGTTCCGCTTGACGTCGATGGGAGACCCTTGAAAGGGGAATTCCTGCGTTCGGCCGAGATCGTCAACACGATGATCAAGCAGCTGAGCGTGTTCACGTCCGAAGTGACGCGCGTCGCCCGCGAGGTTGGCACGGATGGCAAACTGGGTGGGCAGGCTCAGGTTCCGGAAGTGACCGGCGTCTGGAAAGACCTGACCGAGAGCGTCAATTCGATGGCTTCGAACCTGACCGCTCAAGTCCGCAATATCGCAGACGTCACGATTGCGGTCGCCAACGGCGATCTTTCCAAAAAGATCACCGTCGATGTCCGCGGCGAAATCCTGCAGCTGAAGGAGGCCATCAACACGATGGTCGACCAGCTCCGCTCCTTTGCATCGGAAGTGACGCGCGTTGCCCGGGAGGTCGGCACGGAAGGAAAGCTGGGGGGCCAGGCGCTCGTACCGGGGGTTGCCGGCACGTGGAAGGATTTGACCGACTCGGTCAACGCAATGTGCGGCAACCTGACGGCGCAGGTGCGAAACATCGCCCAGGTCACGACCGCCGTCGCCCGCGGCGACCTTTCGAGAAAGATCACCGTCGACGTGTCCGGCGAAATCCTTGAATTGAAGGAAACCATCAATACGATGGTGGACCAGCTCAACGGCTTTGCCGGCGAGGTGACGCGCGTTGCCCGCGAAGTCGGCACCGAAGGCCGCCTCGGCGGCCAGGCCCAGGTGCCGGGCGTCGCCGGAACCTGGAAAGACCTCACCGACAACGTCAACTCCATGGCGTCCAATCTGACGGCCCAGGTGCGAAACATCGCCGAAGTGTCGACGGCGATCGCCAATGGCGACTTGTCGAAGAAGATCACGGTTACAGTTTCGGGGGAAATCCTGGAGCTGAAGGAAACCATCAACACGATGGTGGATCAGCTGAACGCCTTCGCCTCGGAAGTGACCCGCGTTGCCCGCGAAGTGGGAACGGAGGGTCGGCTCGGCGGCCAGGCAAACGTTCGCGGCGTCGCCGGCACCTGGAAGGATCTGACCGAGAACGTCAACTCCATGGCCGGGAACCTGACGGCACAGGTCCGCAACATCGCCGAGGTCTCCACGGCGATCGCCAATGGCGACTTGTCCAAAAAGATTACCGTCGATGTGAAGGGTGAAATCCTGGAGCTCAAGGAGACCATCAACACGATGGTCGACCAACTCAACGCATTTGCCTCCGAAGTGACGCGCGTTGCGCGCGAAGTGGGGACCGAAGGCCGGCTTGGCGGCCAGGCCAACGTGCGCGGCGTCGCGGGAACCTGGAAGGACCTGACGGACTCGGTCAACTCGATGGCCTCCAACCTGACCGGTCAGGTGCGCAACATCGCCGAAGTTGCGACCGCCGTCGCCCAGGGCGACCTGTCGAAGAAGATTACCGTGACGGTGTCCGGCGAAATTCTGGAACTCAAGGAAACCATCAACACGATGGTGGACCAGCTCAACGGCTTTGCCGGGGAGGTGACGCGTGTCGCCCGAGAGGTCGGGACGGAGGGGCGTCTTGGGGGCCAGGCGAACGTTCTGGGTGTCGCCGGCACATGGAAGGATCTGACGGATTCGGTGAACTCGATGGCGGGCAATCTGACGGCCCAGGTCCGCAACATCGCCGAGGTCTCGACGGCGATCGCCAACGGCGACCTGTCGCGCAAGATCACCGTCGACGTGAAGGGTGAAATCCTTCAGCTGAAGGAGACGCTGAACACGATGGTGGACCAGCTCAACCGGTTCGCCTCGGAAGTGACGCGTGTGGCGCGCGAAGTGGGTACCGAAGGCAAGCTCGGCGGCCAGGCTCAGGTGCCCGGCGTTGCCGGCACCTGGAAGGATCTGACCGAGAACGTCAACTCGATGGCCTCCAACCTGACAGGTCAGGTGCGAAACATCGCCGAAGTGACGACCGCGGTCGCGCGAGGAGACCTGTCGCGCAAGATCACTGTCGACGTGAAGGGTGAAATCCTCGAACTGAAGAACACCATCAACACGATGGTGGACCAGCTCAACGCCTTCGCCGGCGAAGTAACGCGCGTTGCACGCGAGGTTGGCACCGAAGGCAAGCTCGGCGGCCAGGCGCAGGTGTCGGGTGTCGCCGGCACCTGGAAGGACCTGACCGACAGCGTCAACTCGATGGCCGGCAACCTGACGGCCCAGGTCCGCAATATCGCCGAGGTCGCCACCGCGATCGCCAATGGCGACTTGTCACGCAAGATCACCGTCGACGTTCGTGGCGAAATCCTGCTGCTGAAGGACACGCTCAACACCATGGTCGACCAGCTGCGGTCGTTCGCGGGCGAAGTGACGCGCGTGGCGCGCGAGGTCGGCACCGACGGCCGCCTTGGCGGCCAGGCCGTCGTGCCGGGCGTCGCGGGAACCTGGAAGGATCTGACCGACAACGTCAACCTGCTTGCCGCCAATCTCACCACGCAGGTCCGCAACATCGCCGAAGTCACGACCGCCGTTGCGCGAGGCGACCTGTCGCGCAAGATCACGGTGGATGTGAAGGGCGAAATCCTGGAACTCAAAAACACCATCAACACGATGGTGGATCAGCTGAACGCCTTTGCGGGCGAAGTCACCCGCGTGGCGCGCGAGGTCGGCACCGAGGGCAAGCTCGGCGGCCAGGCGCAGGTGCCGGGCGTCGCGGGGACGTGGAAGGACTTGACCGACACGGTCAACGTCATGGCCGCCAACCTGACCGAACAGGTGCGCGGCATCGTCAAGGTGGTGACGGCGGTTGCCAACGGCGATCTCAAGCAGAACCTCACCGTCGCATCCAAGGGCGAGGTCGCAGCGCTTGCCGAAACCATCAACAACATGACCAATACGCTCGCGACCTTCGCCGACCAGGTCACCACGGTGGCTCGCGAAGTGGGCGTCGAAGGCCGTCTTGGCGGTCAGGCGAACGTGCCGGGCACTGCCGGTACATGGAAAGACCTGACGGGTAACGTCAACCTACTGGCGGCCAACCTCACCACCCAGGTCCGGGCTATCGCCGAGGTGGCAACCGCCGTCACCAAAGGCGACCTGACGCGGTCGATCCAGGTGGAAGCGCGCGGAGAAGTCGCCGAGCTCAAGGACAACATCAATACGATGATCGGCAATCTGCGCCTGACGACGGAGCAGAATACCGAACAGGACTGGCTGAAGACGAACCTGGCGAGATTCACCAACATGCTCCAGGGCCAGCGCGACCTGACGCTGGTCGGGAAGATGCTGCTTTCGGAACTGGCGCCTCTCGTCGGGGCACATCAAGGCGTGATCTATCAGGTGGACGCGGAGGATCGCCAGCCAACCCTGTCTCTACTGTCCAGTTACGCGGACGGGGTCGGCGCGGCACATCCGCGGCGTCTGGAGTTCGGTCAGGGCCTGGTGGGGCAATGCGCCATCGATGCCCGTCGCATTCTGGTGACCAATCTTCCAGACAATGTCGTTCCCATCAGCTCGGGGGTTTTCTCGACCCTTCCCAAGAGCGCCATCGTTCTGCCGGTTCACTTCGAAGGACAGGTCAAGGCGGTGATCGAACTTGCTTCAGCCGGCGAATTCACCGAGCTGCAGCTTTCCTTCCTCGACCAGCTGACGACCTCGATCGGCATCGTACTCAACTCGATCGAGGCGACGATGCAGACGGAAGGCCTGCTCAAGCAGTCTCAACAGCTTGCGACCGAGCTTCAGACGCAGCAGAGGGAATTGCAGCAGACCAACGAACAGCTTGAGCAAAAGGCGCAGCAGCTCGAAGAACGAAACGTCGAGGTCGAGGCGAAGAACCAGGAAATCGAGCAGGCGCGTCGCGCGCTGGAAGAAAAGGCGACCGAGCTGGCGCTGACATCGAAATACAAATCCGAGTTCCTCGCCAACATGTCGCACGAGCTGCGCACGCCGCTCAACTCGATCCTGATCCTCGGCCAGCAGCTGGGAGAAAATCCCGACGGCAACCTCTCCTCCAAGCAGGTGGAGTTTGCAAAGACGATCCATGGCGCCGGCACCGATCTCCTCAACCTGATCAGCGATATTCTCGACCTCTCCAAGATCGAGTCGGGGACCGTTTCGGTCGATGCCGAGGAGATATTCATCACCAACCTGCTGGAGATGATGTCGAGGCCGTTCCGGCATGAGGCGGAAAACCGCGATCTCAGCTATACGGTCGAAATCGGCGAAGAGGTGCCGAGAAGCATCATTACCGACTCCAAGCGGCTGCAGCAGATCCTCAAGAACCTGTTGTCCAACGCCTTCAAGTTCACCGCGCAAGGCGGCGTCACGCTGAAAGTCGCTCCCGTGACGGAAGGCTGGTCCCTGGATCATCCTTCTCTCAAACATGCGCCATCGGTGATCGCCTTCGAAGTATCCGATACCGGTATCGGCATCCCGCCCGAAAAGCAGCGCATCATATTCGAGGCGTTCCAACAGGCGGATGCCTCGACCAGCCGGAAATACGGGGGCACCGGGCTAGGTCTTGCGATCAGCCGCGAGCTCGCGAGCCTGCTTGGCGGCGAAATCCAGCTGCGCAGCACGCCCGGTGTCGGCAGCACGTTCATCCTCTACCTGCCGCTGACATATGTCGGCGCTTCCCCGGCGCCAAAATACCTACCGGCACAAAGCAATGTGGTTCAGCTCGCGGAAGCGGCCGCAGCACGACGTGCCGACAAATCCGCCGAACAAGTCGACGACGATCGCGGCGAGATAAACCCCGGGGATGCGGTTCTATTGATCGTCGAGGATGATCCTCATTACGCCCGGGTGCTTGTCGATCTGGCCCATGACAGCGGGTTCAAGGTCCTGGTCGCCACGCGCGGCAGCGAAGCGTTGAATTTCGCGCAGGAATACAAACCCGCCGCGATATCCCTCGACATCTTCCTGCCGGACATGCTCGGCTGGACGGTGCTGAGCCAGCTCAAGCAGAGCGCGGCGACGCGGCATATTCCGGTCCAGATCATCAGCCTTGACGAGGACCGTCAGCATGGCCTCACGCGCGGCGCCTTCGCCTTCATGAGCAAGCCCACGACCAGTGAAAGCCTCGGAAAGGCATTCCTGCGGCTGAAGAACTATGCCGAACCACGTCGCAAGCGGCTTCTGCTCGTTGAAGACAGCGAGGCGGAGCGGCTGAGCGTGACCGCCCTGCTCAGCCATGACGACATCGACATCGAAAGTGTAGGCTCGGGCGCCGAAGCGCTGGCCGCGCTGAAGCAGGACCCGGCCGACTGCGTCGTTCTCGATCTCACCCTGCCTGACATGTCCGGCTTCGAAGTTCTCGAAAGGATCCGCGACGACAGTGACATTGCCGAGGTTCCGGTCGTGGTGTTCACGGGCCGCGAGCTTTCGCCGGAAGAGGACGCCCAGCTACACACGATGGCGCGCAGCGTCGTCGTGAAAGGTGTGGAGTCGCCCGAGCGTCTTCTGGATGAGACCGCACTATTTCTCCACCGGGTCGTGGCCGATATGCCGGCCGCGAAGCAAGCGATGCTTGAAGAACTTCACAGTTCCGACGAGGATCTGATCGGGGAGACCGTTCTGCTGGTGGATGACGACGCCCGCAATATCTTTGCTCTCAGCAGCGTTCTGGAACGCCGCGGAATGCGGGTTCTGACAGCGACGACCGGCAGCGAAGCCATCGACGTCATTCACAAGGAGCGGGCTGTTGCGATCGTCCTGATGGACATCATGATGCCGGGAATGGACGGCTACGAAACAATGCAGGTGATCCGCTCGGACCCCAGGTTCCGGCGCCTGCCCATTCTTGCGCTGACCGCAAAGGCGATGAAGGGAGACCGCGAAAAGTGCCTGGAGGCGGGTGCGTCGGACTATCTGGCAAAGCCGGTCAATACGGAGCAATTGCTTTCCGCGCTCCGCATGTGGTTGCATCGCTAGGGACATGGCCATGAACCCCGTCAATATCCTTCTCGTGGACGATCAGCCGGCAAAGCTCCTGAGCTATGAGGTCGTGCTGCAGGAGCTTGGCGAAAATCTGATCAAGGCCCAGTCGGGCAGGGAGGCCCTGGAACATCTCCTGCGCAACGATATCGCGGTCATTCTCGTGGATGTCTGCATGCCGGAGCAGGACGGCTTCGAGCTCGTCAGCATGATCAGGGAGCACCCCCGATACCAGCATACGGCGATCATTTTTGTGTCGGCCGTCATGATGGCGGAACCGGACCGGCTGCGCGGCTATGCGGCGGGTGCCGTAGACTATGTCTCCGTACCCATCGTTCCGGAAGTTCTGCGGGCCAAGGTCCGGGTATTCGCCGACCTGTACCGGAAGACGAGGGAACTGGAGCGGTTGAATGCCGACCTCGAGGACAGGGTTCGGGAACGCACCGCCGAACTCGAAGCGTCCTCGAACCAGCTCCGTCAGCTCAATGAAGACCTTGAGGAACGGATCGACCAGAGGACGCGCGAGCGCGAAGAAGCGCTTGCTCAATTGTTCGAGGCGCAAAAGCTGGAC
Source organism: Neorhizobium tomejilense (assembly GCF_964254135.1). Lineage (NCBI taxonomy): Bacteria > Pseudomonadati > Pseudomonadota > Alphaproteobacteria > Hyphomicrobiales > Rhizobiaceae > Neorhizobium > Neorhizobium tomejilense. Next base: position 899,990 of record NZ_CAXUSO020000002.1, on the reverse strand, counting down.
ACGATCGGTCAGCTGACCGGTGGCGTCGCCCACGATTTCAACAACCTGCTGATGGCGGTGCTGGGTAGCTTGAACCTCCTGAAGAAGCGGCTTCCAATCGACGAGAAGAGCGAGCGGCTGATCGCCAATGCGATACAGGCGGCCGAGCGCGGCGCGGCTTTGACCCAACGGCTGCTGGCATTCGCGCGCCGCCAGGAATTGAAGCCGCACGCGGTCGATTTCGCCGAACTCTTCGAAAACATTCAGGACCTGCTGAGCAAGGCGCTGGGACCTGGGGTCGATATCAGAAAAGATATTCCGCCACGGCTTCCGCAGTTGTTGGTTGATAGCAATCAGCTCGAGCTTGCTCTGCTCAATCTGTTCGTCAACGCCCGGGACGCGATGATCGGGGGCGGCACGATCATGGTGTCCGCGGAAGAGAAAGATGTCTCGAGGCACGGCAGCCTGGCCACGGGTCGATACGTGCGGATTTCGGTGTCCGACACCGGAGAAGGCATGGACGAAGCGACGGTGACCCGCGCGACCGAGCCGTTTTTCACGACGAAAGGGCCTGGAAAGGGGACGGGTCTCGGCCTTTCCATGGTGCACGGTCTTGCGGCTCAATCGGGCGGCATCCTGGACCTGTCCAGCGTGAAGGGAGAAGGAACGACGGTGTCTTTGTGGTTGCCGGTCGCCGAAAATATTGCGGTGGCGGCGTCGTCACCGGAGGCTACATCGCCAGACGCTGCTCCCAATGTGCCGCATGCGCTGACGGTGCTTGTGGTCGACGACGATACGCTCGTCAGCATGGGGACGTCGGCAATGCTGGAGGATCTTGGCCATGTCGCCACGGAGGCATCCTCGGCCGCCGCCGCACTCGAGATCCTTGGCTCCGACCAGACGTTCGACCTTGTCATCACGGACCACGCCATGCCGGGCATGACCGGCGCGGAACTGGCACGCCGGATCCTCGCCTCCTATCCGGGCTTGCCGGTGATCCTCGCCTCTGGATATGTTGAACTGCACGAAGATCAAGGGCTTTCAGATCTCCCGCGGATGATGAAGCCGTTCACTCAAGAGCAACTTCAGACGGCAGTGCATCGCGCGGTGGCTGAGCGGGCGACGGCCGCCTGAGCGATCCTTTCGGGCTCCGCGACTGTCTGTCCTGTTCAGACCGGTAGCCAGCCCGCGGCGAGGGGGTGATCTGCGGAAAGCGGCAGGCGTACGACCTGGCCTTCCCTTGCCGACGCGTAGATCGCCGTCACAAGCTCGATCGAGTGATAACTTTCCTGAAGCGACGGCAGATAGAGGTCAGGTTCGCCGGTGAGACGTGCATGGACATCTGCGAAGAGTCCCGGAAATCGCGGAAGGACATCGGGTATGTCTCGCGTTGCCGCATCGACCTCGGGCTGCCGCGAGGGGTCGGTTGCTTCGAACTTCCACGGTCCTGCCCCTATCTGATAGGGCTCCGTGCCCGACGTGACCGTGACATGCTCGAAACACATCCTCAGCCGCGAACTGTTTCCGGCGGCACCCAAGGTGACCGAGGAGGTGATCAGCGCGCCCGCTGCCGTGCGCATCGAAAGCACGGCGCAATCTTCGGTCTCGATGGGATTGACGCGGGTATCGAGGAAGGCGGCAACCTCCACGACATCTCCCGCGAGATGAGTCGTCAGGTTGTGGATATGGCACGCATGACTGACGAGCACGCCGCCGAGCTCGCCTTTCCAGGTGCCCCGCCAGCGCTCTGCGTAATAATCGGAGCCGCGTTGCCAGTGTGTCTCCAGGGCCACCACGTAAGGCCTGCCCAGCAGGCCCCGGATCTTCAATTCGTGCGCAGCCCGGTAGCCGGCGCCATAACGATACTGGAATACGGGAAAGACCTGCCGCCCCGTTCGTGCGGCAAGGTCGGCGATCCGGCGCACCTCGGTTATTGAACCGGCAAGGGGCTTTTCGCAGACCACGTGCTTTCCTGCTTCCAGTGCGGCAAGCGTCATCGGCGCGTGCAGCTGTGGCGGCAGGCAGATGTCGACCAGATCCACGGAGGGGTCGGCGAAGACCTCGCTGATGTCGGCAACGACCCGGCTACCCGGAGCCTGTTGCGCCGCATCCTCGGCGCGAGGCAGGTTGAGGTCACAGACGTAATGGACGTCGAAAAGATCGGCCAATTGCGCATAGGCGGAGATATGGGCCTTGCCTATACCCGCGCCGATGACGGCGACACGGATGCGCTTCGTCATCGGTCTGTTTTCTCTTCGGCGAGGAGTTGCGCCTGCAGTCCCAATCGGGTCGCGAGAAACGCATGGGACTGGGTCATGGCCGTATCGGTGCGCCTTTCCACATCGGCAACCAGGCGGGCGAAGAATGGCTTTCCGGCGCCTTTCGCCTCGAAACGCTGGACGCCCGACTTGTCGACCAGAAAAACGTGGTCCTGACCGTCGCGACCGGCAATATCGATGTATTTGCGCAGCTCGATATAACCTTCCGTCCCCAGAATGGTCATCCGGCCGTCGCCCCAGACGGGAAGACCGTCGGGCGTCAGCCAATCGACCCGGGCATAACCCCGGCCGCCATTGCCCTCCAGCAGAACTTCGCCGAAATCCTGAAATCCAGGCCGATCCGGATTTGCGACATTGGTCACATGGGCGGAAACAACGCGTGCCTCGGTCGATCCAGTATAATGCAGGAACTGGTCGAACTGATGGGCACAGATATCGGCGAGGATTCCGCCGCAGCGGGTCCTGTCCCAGAACCAATCCGGCCTGAGATGCGCATTCAAGCGATGCGGTCCAAGACCAACTGTCTGAACGACCTTGCCGATCCGGCCTTCGGCGACCAGCTGATCCGCCAGGGTGGCGCTCTCGACGGAGACGCGTTCGGAAAAGGATACGACCCAGCGCCGCCCGGTGTCCGAGACAGAGCGCTGGATGTCTGCCAGCTGTTCCAGACTGGTGCAGCCGGGTTTATCGACCAGAACGTCCTTGCCGTGCCCCATCGCCGCCACTGCGATATCGGCGCGTTCGCTGTTGATCGCCGCCGACAGGACAAGGCCAATGCTCTCGTCGTCGAGGATGGCCTGCATCGGCCGGGCCGGCAGATCCGGATAGGTTTCCTGGAATGTCTTGCGGACCGCCTCCGGCGTCTCCTCGCCGGTCGTCCATGCAACGAGCGTGGCGCCGGCGTCCAGCATGCCGTTGATCATGCCGTAGATATGTCCGTGGTCTATGCCGATGACGCCGATGCGAAGGTTAAAAGCCATGGGAACTACCTGTTCAGGTGGATGCCGCGAGCGCGAAGCATGGATTGGATGTTGACGAGCGAACCCGTCTCGATGGAAGCGTTGGCGGCGATGCCGGTGAGGATGGACCAGGCGCCGGCAACATGATCTGAGGCACGGCCATAGGGATCGGGCTGCATGCTCTCCGGATCGAAGATATAACCCAGCATGACCGGATCCGCGCCGCCGTGATCCCCCGCAGCCTTCGGAACGGCAAGCCGGCGCGGAGGCTCGCCGGCCAGGTGAAGTTCCGTGGTGATCGCATCTTCATCCGCATGGGCGCGTTTGCCGCCGAATACCCCATGGACTTCGACATGGCGATGGGTGATGTCGCCCTTGGTGCCCTGGAACTTGATCTCCAACCCTTCCCAGGGTGAATAGGCCGTCAGGGTGTAATTGGCGGTGACGCCCGAAGCGTAGCGGATATGCGCCTGCATCGTATCTTCGATGCCGATCTCTTCGTCGAACACGCAAAGGTCGCGGAAATAGCCGTCTTCGTGCTCAGCCTCGACATAGAGATTGCGCAGGTTTTCGTCGGCGGCAAGGTCGAGCCGGAAATCGCACTTGTGGGCCACGGGACAGTCGCTGCAGCGTGGCCCGCGGCCCGCGAGGCCAAGTTCCACCGCCGTTTCCGGTCGATAAAACACCCGACGGCCGGAGGCGAGGACTTCTGCCGGCGCGGTCCCCAACCACCAATTGAGAAGATCGAAATGGTGGGTTGATTTATGGACCAGGAGCCCGCCGGAATTCTCCTTCTGGCGATGCCAGCGGCGGAAATAATCGGCGCCGTGAACCCGATCGAGGTGCCAGCGGAAATCGACCGTCGTCACCGTGCCGATCGCGCCGGACGAAATCAGCTCCTTGATCTGGGTGCGCGCCGGCGAATAGCGGTAGTTGAAGGTCACGGTGACCTTCCGGCCGGTGCGCGCCTGGGCATCGACGATCTGCTTGAGACGGCTGAGATCGATCGTCAGCGGCTTTTCGCAAATGACGTCGCAGCCGGCCTCGAAGGCACGGACGATATAATCGGCATGCAGGAAATCCGGCGTCGCGACGACAATCGTATCCGGCTTCTGCTCCGCAATCAGCCGGTCGAAATCGGCGGCGAGATAGGTCGCGACACCGTTCGTCCCGGGCTTTGAAGCCGCTCGCGCCGCTTCGCTGAGGCGATGCGCGTTGCTGTCGCAAAGTGCAACAATCTCATGTTTATCGGCATAATCTTCAACAACGGAATTGCGGAACATCTGATGCCGTGAACCGCATCCAACAATGGCGATCTTCACTGTGTCTGGCTTTCGTTATGAGTGGGTTCGAGGCGTTTGCCTGCGCCATCGAAATAGTGGAGGTCGGAGAGGTCGAAACCGATGGTGACCGGATCACCCATTCGATAGGGCACTCGCCCATTGTCGCTGGCCAGCAGGACCTGGCCTGAAGACAGGGTGATATGCAGCAAGGTCTCGCTGCCAAGGTATTCCACCAGCCGGATCGTGCCTTCGCCCGTGACATCGCCATTGCCGATGCGCAGAGACGAAGGCCGCACGCACAAAGTCAGCGCCTGATCGGCGGTCGGAAGCTCGGCAATCGCAAAATCGGGCATGCCGGCCACCGACACCACGGTCCTGCCCGCGTGGCGCGTCGCTTTCGCCTGCAGCATGTTGATCTTCGGAGAGCCGATGAAGCCCGCTACGAAGAGGTTTTGCGGCCGGGTATAGAGTTCCTGGGGCGTGCCGAGCTGCTCGATCTTGCCACCCCGGAGAACCACGATGCGGCTTGCCATGGTCATCGCTTCCACCTGGTCATGGGTCACATAGATCATGGTGGTGCCGAGGCGGGCGTAGAGCGAGGCCAGTTCCGCCCGCATCTGCACGCGCAGTTCCGCGTCCAGATTGGAAAGCGGCTCGTCGAACAGGAAAAGCTGCGGCTCGCGCACGATCGACCTGCCGATGGCCACCCGCTGCTTCTGGCCGCCGGAAAGCTGTCGAGGCTTGCGGTCCATGAGCTGCTCGATTTGCAGAATGCGCGCGACCTCTGCCACCCGCCGCTCCACCTCGGTGCGCGAGACCTTGAAGTTCTGCAGACCGAAGGCCAGGTTCTTGCGAACGCTCATATGAGGATAAAGAGCGTAGCTTTGAAAGACCATGGAAAGCTCGCGCTTCGAGGCGGGCAGATCGTTGACGACCTTTCCGCCGATCGAGATCGTTCCTTCGCTGATGTCTTCGAGGCCCGCGATCATCCGCAGGAGCGTCGACTTTCCGCAACCCGATGGACCAACGAGGACAAGAAACTCGCCGTCGTGGATGTCCAGATTCAGCCCCTGGATGATGGAGAGCGCCCCGTAGCGCTTGCCGACGTTTCGAAGCGTCAATCCTGCCATGCGTCTTGTTCCCTATTTCATTCCGGAGGTGGCGATGCCGCGCACGATGAGTTTCTGGAACAGGACGAAGAAGATGACGACCGGGACCAGTGAAAGAACCGACATCGCGAACATCTGGCCGTAGGCGGACTGGCCCTCCTGATCGAGGAAGAGGCGAAGCGCCAGGGGCACGGTGTAGCTCTTGATGTCGTTGAGGTAGATGAGCGGGGCGAGGAAATCCTCCCAAACCCAGATCAGCGAAAAGATCGCGGCCGTGCCCATGGCCGGCAGCGAAAGCGGCAATATGATTGCCCAATAGATCTTGAAGGGCGAGCAGCCGTCGATCATCGCCGCTTCATCCAGTTCGCGCGGCAATTGCCGAAAGAACTGCACCATCAGGAAGATGAAGAAGGCATCGGAGGCGAGGAAACGCGGCACCACCAGGGGCAGGTATGTGTCGACCCAGCCGAGGTTCAGGAACTGAACATATTGAGGGATGAGGACCACATGATAGGGGATCATCAGGGTCATCATCATCAGCGCGAAGAAGAAGCTGCGCCCGGTGAAACTCAATCGCGCAAAGGCATAGGCCGCGAACGAGCAGGAAACCAGGTTTCCGATCACCGACAGGCCCGTGACGATCGCCGAATTCACATAAAAGACGGTGAAGGAGATCGGCAGGGCGTACCAGCCCTTGGTATAGTTCTCGAACCGAAACTCGGAAGGCCAGAGCGTCAGGCTGCCGAAGATCTCGTTTTCCGGCTTGAAGGAGGACGCGAGCAGCCAGAACAGCGGATAGAGCATGACGCACGACACGGTGATCAGGAAGATATGCTTCAGGATCCGGCCGTTGCGGTTTTGTCTGTCGCGCTTCAGCCGCAGCTCGTGAGCCACGCGCGCGGCCTCGTCCATCTGGATGGCGAGCTCCAGATCAGTCGCGCTCGTTTTCATAGTGCACCCAATATTTGGAAGTGAAGAAAGCGATCGCGGTGAAGGTCGCTATGATGACCAACAGGAACCAGGCAAGCGCCGATGCATAACCCATGCGGAAGAATTTGAAGGCTTCGTTGAACAGGTAGACCGTATAAAACAGCAGGCTGTCCGCCGGAGCGCCGGTGCCGTTGGAGATGATGAAGGCGCTGGAAAAGGTCTTGAAGGAATCGATCGTCTGCAGCACCAGATTGAAGAAGATCACCGGGGCAAGAAGCGGCAAGGTGATGCGGGTAAATTGCCGCCAGCCGGGCGTCCCGTCGATTTCCGCCGCCTCGTAAAGATCGCGCGGTATGCCGCGCAGGCCCGCCAGGAAGATCAGCATCGGCGAACCGAACTGCCACATGGCCAGCACCACCAGCGTATAAAGCGAGGTATCGGGATCGGTGATCCACGAGGCTCCTTGAATTCCCACCATCGCCAGAACCTGATTGACGACGCCGTCGGCAGCGAAAAGCTGGCGCCACAGGATGGCGATGGCAATGGACGCGCCCAGCAGGGACGGCAGGTAGAAGATGGCTCGGTAAAGGCCGATCGTGCGCAGGCCCTTGTCGAGCAGCATGGCGACACCGAGAGCCATGATCAGGCGCGCGGGCACAGCCAGTGCAACATAGGTAAACGTCACTTCCAGCGCTTTCCAGAAGCGCCGGTCCCGCGTGAACATGTATTCGTAATTGCCCCAGCCGATCCATCGGGGTGCGCTCACCATGTCATAGCGGGTGAAGGAAAGATAAAGCGACGCAAGGATTGGCCCAAGCGCCAGCAGGAAAAATCCGATCAGCCATGGAAGAAGAAACACATAGGCCGGTGCATTGCGGGCAAAAAAACGTTTCATCGAAACGACCTTATTGTCGGAAGAGAGGCCCCGGCGGCAGGCGCCGCCGGGGCCTTGATATTCCCGCGCCGATTACTGGGCGCGCTCGATGATTGCCTGGGCATCCTCGATGAAGGTGCTGGCGGCTTTCGCGACTTCAACCTTGCCAAGCACGACATCGGTGCCGATACGCATGAAGGCGTCTCGTACCTCTCCAGCTCCCTTGGGGGCGGGCACCGGCAGCGGGCCGACCTTGCTCTGAATCGCCGTGAAATAGTCGACGGAGAGCTTCTCGACTTCCGTGAGCTTCGGGGCCAGCGCTGCGCGGATTTTCGGCGAGCAAGGAATGCCGCGCTCGAGGCCGAGAATACCGGTAATATCAGGATCGTTGACCCAGGCATTCATATAGGCAATTGCGGCCCCGGTATCCTTGGCGTCGCGGCTGAGGGACAGGAACATCGAGGGCTTGATGAACTGGCCAGGCTTGCCGCCCGCCTTGTGGGGCACCATGGCGGCGCCGATCTTGTCTTTCGCCACAGCCTGGATGCCGACCAGCTGATTGGACCAGTAGTGGGACATGGCGGTGTCGCCGACGGCAATGCCCGACTCGGCAATCGGCGGATCGAGAATGACGGTCTTGTTCTTGTCGCGAACAACCCCGGCCTTGCGCAGATCGGCCCACATCTGCCACCAGCTGGTGACGTCGCCGGCTGTCGCCGTGACCTTGCCGTCGGGGCTGTAGAATTCCCGACCGTTCTGGCGAACCCAGGATTCGAAGGTCTCGATCATCAGGGACAGATCGTCCGACCCCTTCATCTTGCCGCCGGACTTGGCGGTAATCTTTTCGCATGCCTTGGCAAAGTCGTCCCAGGTCCAGTTGATCAGGTCTGCATCGATGCCCGCTTCCTGGAAGGCGCGCTTGTTGTGGACCATGACCTGGCTGTTCGAGCCGATGTTGAGAGCATAAAGCTTTCCATCGACCTTGCCGCCATCAAGAGGTCCCTTGTCGAAGTCGGCGATCATCAGGCTCTTGCCGACGAATTCGTCGAGGGGCTTCAGCGCCCCGCGATTGACGTATTCGAACAGGAACCGGTAGTCCATCTGCACGAGGTCGGCCATGTTCCGGCCGGCGGTCTGGGTCGCCATTTTGGTCCAGTAGTCGCCCCAACCGATCGTTTCGCCGGAAACTGCGATGCCGGCGTTTTTCTTCTGGAATGTGTCGATGACGGCAAAGGTGCGCTTGTCGCGCTCCGGATTGCCCCACCAATAGTGCCGGATCGAGCGATCGGCAGCAAACGCCGGCATGGCCGGAAGTGCGCAAGCGGCTGCAGCCGCTCCCATGGTGCCCAACAATGCTCGTCTCGTCAGTTTGGTCATTTCGTCCTCCTCCTTCTGACCCGAAGCGCCTCATGGGCGCCGGATGCGGTTGTTCATGGCTTGTTGCATGCCGGCTCCTCCTGCCGGACACGCCCATTCTTTCCTCGGCGCAGCTTGCTAGATGAAGCTGCGCAAAAGCTCGGTCAGGCAGAGCATCGCCATCGCCTGCCCGTAAGGCATGGATGTCAGCTTGATCTGCCGGTAGAAATCGAGGTCGCCGCCCATCGCCGTGCCGAAAGAGACCTGCTGGAGCTCTCCCTCGGGGCTGATGTTGTCGATCACGCCTTTCATGGCTCGCTCGGCGGTTTCCAGATACTCGATGCCCAGATACCGCTTGCGTACGCCCTTCATCAAACCATAGGCGAAGCCGGCGGTCGCCGAGGCTTCCAGGTAGCTCGACCTATCATCGATCAGCGTGTGCCACAGGCCCGATGGGTGCTGGTGGAGTCTCAGCGCCGCGGCCTGCCGGCCGAGCAGGGACACGAGATGGCGCCGGAGGGGATCGTTTTCGGCAAGGTCCAGGAGTTCGATGAATTCCGGAATGGCGATCGTGATCCAGCTATTGCCGCGTGCCCATCTGGCACGGGCAAAATTATGATTGTCGTCGAACGTCCAGCCGTGGAACCAGAGGCCGGTCTGCGTGTCGCAGAGATATTGGGCGTGGACGAGGAACTGGTATTTTGCCTCTTCCACGAACTCCGGCCGTTTGAGCACGAGGCCGATCTTGGCAAGCGGCAGCACGCTCATCATCAGCGTGTCGTCCCACATCTGCTGATCGTTGACGCTGTTATAGACGATATGCTGGAGCCCACCTTCGCGGGTCCGCGGCATCTCGTGCATCACCCATTCGGCCCATGTTTCCAGGTAGGGCCGCCACCGAGGATCCCCCGTAAGTTCATAGAGATGGGCAAGCGTCAGGAACGGTGCGACCGTGTTGATGTTCTTTGTGGGGGTACCTTCAGCGAGCCGGGCTTCGAACCAGTCGACGATGATGTCCATCACCTTCTGATTGCCGGTCAGCTGCCAATATTTGAGAAGGCCGAAAAGCGCGACGCCATGGGTCCATTCCCAGCCCGCCCAGCCTTTGGTATCGATAACCCGGCCGTCGTCGAGGCGCAGGAGGAATTCACCGGTGCGATCCTCGATATGGACAAGGTTGTCGATCAGCCGATCGATGAGACCGCACACGTCACCGCGCTCAATCAGGTGTTGCTTTTGCCGCAGCAGCGGATGCATGCCGCCGTCCTCCCAAAAAAAATATTCGGAACGCTATTCCGGATTTTAGGAAATCACACTCCTTGCGGCTTTTCAACTGTGTTTTTTTGTGCATTCTTCCGCTGAGGCGTGGGTCTACCCACGCCCATCCTTTATCTTGACACAGGTTTCTGCAAATTCCAGAATGAGATTTCGAAAAAAATAGAACATGCTATGTCAGAACTGAGCCCAAAAACCGAAAATGTCGCCGCCGTTCTCAAGGTCTTCGCCGTGATGGAGGCGTTGGTCGAGGGAAAGAAGGTGAGCCTGGCCGATCTCGCTCAACGAGCCATGACGTCGAAGACCACGGCGCATCGGCTGCTGCAGACCATGGTTGAACTCGGCTACGTGGAGCAGGATGCGGAGACGGAAAAATACGGACTGACGCTGAAACTGTTCAGCCTCGGCGCGCGCTCGCTGACCGAGCAGACGGATCTGCTGCGTGTGGCGGACCAGGCGATGGGAAAGCTTTCCAGGGTGACCGGCGAGTCCGTCAATCTGGGCATTCTCGATGATCGCGACCAGAAGGTCGTCTACATTCACAAATACGATTCCGCCTACAGTCTCTCGATGAAATCGACGCTCGGTCTGCGTAATCCGCTGCACAGCACGTCGCTTGGGAAGGCGCTTCTTGCATGGCGGGACGACGACGAGATCCGGGAGCGGATCAACAAGATGGAGCTGACGAAGCTCGCGCCGCGCACCATCACCGATCCGCAGGAATTGTTTGCCCAGTTGCAGATGGCCCGCAGCCGTGGTTTTGCCGAAGAGGTGGAAGAGAGCGAGGCGGGCGTGCGATGCATGGCGGCGCCGATCTTCAATTACCTCGGAAAACCGATTGCTGCGCTGTCGATTTCCTTTCCGATGTTCCGCTTCGATGAAAGCCGGAAATCCGAATATGTCGATCTCCTGCGCACGGCAGGGCTCACCGCTTCCGCCGGGCTCGGCTACCAGCCCGCAAAGAACTAACGCCTGGCGGCTTCAACGCCGACCGGACATTGCGAAAGCGAAGCGGCTCAAAGAGCCGCCAGGATGCCACCATCGACATAGAGCACCTGGCCGTTGACGAAATCCGATGCCGGAGAGGCCAGAAAGATCGCCGCACCGGAAAGTTCCTCCGGCCGGCCCCAGCGAGCGGCGGGCGTGCGGTTCTTCACGAAGGCGTCGAATACCGGATCCTCCATCAGCGCGCGGTTCATCTCGGTCGCGAAATAGCCCGGGCCGATGCCATTGACCTGAATGTTGTGGCGGGCCAGCTCCGTCGCCATGCCGCGGGTCAGCATCTTCAGCGCGCCTTTCATTGTCGTGTAGGGCACAACGGTCTTGCGGCCGACCTCGCTCATCAGCGAGCAGATGTTGATGATCTTGCCGCCACCGCGCTCGATCATCCCAGGCAGAACCGCTTGCGAGGGAAGCACCGCGCCCATCACGTGGGTGTCGAACATCCGACGCCAGGTTTCGGCGCTCTGCTCGAGGAACGGCGCGCGGATCTGAATGCCGGCATTGTTGACGAGGATATCGACCCCGTCGAGGCCGGCGAACGCGGCCTCGGTCTCGTCGGCTTTGGTGATGTCGCAGACCAGCCCGGAGGCCTCGTACCCCTCCGTCTTCAACTGGTTCACCGCTGCGGAAAGCGTCGCCTCGTCGCGCCCGTTCAGCGTGACCCGAGCTCCGGCGGACGCGAGTCCGCGTGCCATGGCAAGACCGAGGCCCCGGCTCGAACCGGTGAGGACGGCATGGCGACCGCTCAGATCGAAAAGTGGATGTTGGACGTTCATCGAAATTTCTCCCGCATGGCCTGAATACCGGGAAGGGCATCCATAAGACAATCGTGACGGGGATCAAGACGCTGGATCAGATCGCGGCGATGCCGGCTGACCACGATCGTGAAGGTCTATCCCCTATAACCGGGCGAGGTGGAGGCCGGATGATATCCTTTGTCAAGACGGAAGGTGCCGCCGTGGCGGGCAGCGTGCTTTGCGATGCGGACCTTTACTATCTGCCCGGAGCCTTTATATACCTGACGCCGATTGTCATATTAGGCTGCCCGAGCAAGCTGGTCGCGACGCCTTGGTGGCGGGTATGATGTTTCCAATGGCAGATGGTGAAGGATTCCGGCGTTGAGTTTTTGGCATTCCATGGCTTGGCATACGGAGGGGATAAGGGTTGTCGCGCCGGCCAAGTGGCGTCGTTTCGACGGCTTGGTCAGTGTCTTCTGGGAAGCGGAAAGCCAGTCTGGCGCCACGGGCTATTATTTGGCGGACGACCCGCGCATCATGATTTTCTTCAACGACGTATCGTCTCGAATTCGCGTGTCGAACCGAGACGGTTCGCAGCACTCCCGTCCGATGACCCGCGCCGTTTATGTTCCCGCCGGCGTTCCCATGTGGACCAGCAGCGAAACCAAGCACCGCTTTTCCCACCTCAACCTGCATATGCACAGGGATCGGTTGCTCCGGTTCCTGTCGCCCTCGGTTGGGGCCTCCGCCGCACTGGCCGCCGTGCGCCGGCCGGTGGAGCTTCAGGATGTCGGTGCCATCGAGACGCTGGCGGGTTTGCTGGTCGACGAGATATCCAGTCCGTCAAAGCATGCGGTTTATGGCGAAAGCCTCGTGGGCAGCATCGTTGCCGGTCTTCTCGACATACCCGACCATGAAACCGAAAAAGCCAATGGCAGGTTGACCCAGGCACAGATGAACAAGCTGGTGTCACGCATCGACGGCTTGAGCGACTGCCGCCTGACGGTTGCCGAAATGGCTTCAACCGTCGGCCTTTCGGAAAGCTGGTTTGCCAATGTATTCAAACAGACCACCGGTAAAACGCCGCTGCAATGGCAACTCGCCAGGCGCATCGACCTGGCGAAAAGGCTGCTCGTCGAAAGCGATCTGGCCGTCGCGGAGATAGCGGCCCAGCTGGGCTTCACCGACCAGGCCCATTTGACCAAGGCGTTCAGGCAGATTGCCGGCGATACGCCTGCCGCCTGGCGCCGGATGCGGCAAACTCACTAAGCCAGGAAATTGTCATGCCCGGTGTGGTTTCCGGGCGTGACGGGTCGCTACCAGGTCTGGCGCAGCGTTGCATAGATTGCGCGGCCGGGATTGTACCAGTCGGCGCCGAAACCACCATTGGCCACGTGCTTTTCGTCGAACAGATTGCTGACGTTGAGCTGGAACGTCGTGTTTTCCTGGATCTTGTAGGTGAATGCCGCATCGAAAACGACGTTCGGGTCCGACTTCACCGTGTTGGCGTTGTTGACGAAATACGAACTCATGTAGCGCGCGCCGAGCCCAAACGTCATGTCGCCGCGTGGCCCATTCCCCTCCAGCGTGTAGTTGACCCAGGCTGAAGCGGTGTGTTCCGGCACCATGGCAAGACGGTTGCCTTCGTTGGCACCCGCGTTTTCGACGATCTCGGTATCAATATAGGAATAGGCGGCGGTCAGGCTGAGGTTGTCCGTCACCTCGGCCTTGGCTTCGAAGTCCACCCCGCGCGACTTGACCTTGCCAACCGGCGTTGCCACGGGCGGGGCGCCGATGTTGAGTGTGATGTTTTCCTTGGTCAGATCGTAGACCGCGATGCTGAATAACGCTGGAATCTCGGATGGCCGATATTTTACGCCAACCTCCCACTGTTCGCCACGCTCAGGCTCCAGACCAATCGTGGCCGGGACCGCCGACTCGGCATAGCTTATATAGGTGGCGATCTCGTCAGTTACCTTGTAGCTGAGCGCCGCCCGTTTCGTAAACTCGCTGACATCGGCCCGGGTGAGGGGATTGGTTGGAGCAACAGCAAGGTTGTTCGTCTGTTCGAGATCAAGCCAGTCGTTTCGCAGTCCTACTGTCGCGGTCAGTTTTTCCCAGAAGGTTAGCTCTTGTTGAAAATAGATTGCCTTGGTCTTCTGGTCGTTGACCAGGCTCTGATAGAGTGGGACTGAGGCAGGTCGCCCGGTATAGACCGGATTTGTATAATCGATGTCCGGTGCATCGCCGTAGTAGTTGTTGGTTGTGCCCTGATAGTTGTTATATTCGACGCCAAACAGGCTGCGACTGTCCACATTCTCAAAGCTGGCGTCATATTGCAGGTGGGCGTCGATAACGAAGTTTTCGGACGTCGAGTCGTTTGCGAAGAAGTCTCGGTCCACGATTGTCGTGCCAGCCGCCGGTGCTGCCGCTACGTAAGCATAGCCGAAATTACTCCTGGTGTTGCTGTATCGCGCGCTCGAGTTGAACGTCAGGCCGGAGCCGAAGTCATGGTCGAACATGACGCTGAGCGTATTGCGGTTCACATCGCGATAATTGTAGTCCGGTTCGCCCAGGAACAGGCTTCGGTCGAAATTCGAGCCCACAGGGTGCCCGCCGCTACCGGGTATTCCCTGGCGGTCCAGATGATCATAAACGACGGACAGGCTGGTGTCGCCACTCGGGCGCCAGGTCAGTCCACCCATAATGAAGTTTTCGTCGTCCTGAGAATAGTCGTATTCTTCCTCGGCTCGTTTGAATTTGCCGGTCAGGCGATAAGACAACGTGTCGTCCTCGGTAATGTTGTCACCGAAATCGAAGCCCGTTTCGGCGTGGCCGAAGGAGCCGCCGGTGACGTAGGCTTCGCCGAAACGCTCGCTCTTCGGCCGTTTGGTGACAAAATTCACCGAACCGCCGGGGTCGGAGACGCCAAAGCCAGTGGAATTGGCGCCTTTGAGGACTTCGACGCGCTCAAAGGCGTAGGCTTCCTCCCGAAGTCCCCCGAACGGCCGGCCGATGAGTAGGCCATCACGGTACATGTAGGCGTCGAAGCCGCGGATCTTGAAATAGTCGAAACGGTCGTCGGAGCCATAGAAGTCGGCAGTGACACCTGCCGTGTATTGCAAGACCTCTTCGACGCTGCTTGCACCACGCTCTTGGATTTCCTTGGATGTGATGACGGAGACGGAGGCGGGCGTATCCAGAATATCAGTCACCATCTTGCCGCCCCCGGTCGTCTTTGTCGCGACGATCGACTTCGAATCGTTGTCGGTGTCGAGGCCGGCGCCGCTGCCCTGAATGACGATCGGTGCGAGTGTCGTATCGGCGTTTAAATTTTCCTGGCCAAGCACGACGGTCGGCGTGAAGGCGACAAGCGCCGTGCAAGCCAGAAGGGCCGCATTCCGATAGCGGATAAGGGCCGGTCTCGAGCGAGCGCCTGTTCTTTTGTTGTCCATATTCACGTTCCAGAAGTTGATTCGACGAGAGATCGCCGAGACTGATGCCAGGTCTGGGGGAACCATCCCGAATGACATCCTCGCAACCCGCCCGCGAGGGATTTCCTCCCGGTCACGCGGCCGCAATGGCTTGGTCTGACATGCCCCGAGACGGCTATTAACTTGAGCATGTTTGTCCAGTATTGTAAATTCTCCGCGCTTTGTAGGATCCCACGGAAATCTCAGTGGTCTTGTCGGTGCAGGCCTTGAGGGTGGTTGACGGGGCTGCCTTAACCTGAAAGTGGAAGTCCACTTAAAGTCTGCGGAGTTTGACGATGCTGCGGTTATTGCGTTCGGCCGTGAAAATGGCGGCGATATGCATTTGGATTGTTGCGTTCGGCATTGCCGGGCCAGGCGCCCGGGCGGCCGAAGGAACGGCCTATCCCGTCACCATCAAGCATGCGTTCGGCACGACGATCATTCCCCAAAAGCCTGCGCGGGTAGCGACCGTCGCCTGGGCGAACCATGAAGTACCGCTGGCGCTCGGTGTCGTGCCCGTCGGCTTTGCCAGGGCCAATTTCGGCGACGACGACGGCGATGGGGTATTGCCTTGGGTCGCTGAGAGGCTGGCAGCGCTCCATGCCGCCAAGCCGGTGCTTTTCGACGAAGGGGACGGCATCGATTTCGAGGCGGTCGCCGCTACCAGGCCCGATGTGATCCTGGCCTCCTATTCCGGCTTGAGCCAATCGGATTACGACACGCTGAGCCAGATCGCCCCGGTCGTCGCCTATCCCGAAGCGCCCTGGTCGACCGACTGGCGTGACATGATCCGCTTGAACAGCGCCGGGATGGGCATGGGCCCGCAAGGCGACGCGTTGATCGCCAGGATCGAAGCGGACATCGCCAAGGTGGTTGGCAGGCATCCTGAACTCCGGGGTAAATCCGCGATGTTCATTACTCATCTCGATGCGACTGACCTGAGCACCGTCAACTTCTATACGACGAACGATACCCGGGTGAGGTTCTTCGAGGATCTTGGTCTGAGATCCCCGAAAAGCGTCGTCGAGGCTTCGAAGTCCGGGAAATTCGCAGGCTCTGTCAGCGCCGAGCGTATCGATGTCTTCGACGACGTCGATATCGTCGTCACCTATGGAAACCAGAAACTGCTCGATGCGCTGGCGGCCAACCCCTTGATGTCCAGAATGCCGGCCGTGGACAAGGGCGCTCTCGTCATGCTGGGCCGCAATCCGATCGGCACCGCGGCAAATCCGACACCGCTTTCGATCTCATGGGTCTTGAAGGACTATGTGGATCTGCTTGCGGAAGCGGCCAGAAAGTCCAAATGACGGCCGGCAGCATACGTTCGTTCTCTCGGCCGCTCGTCTCTCGACGCTCGAACCGGACCCGCGGCCTTTGGCTGGCCGGATTGGTTGTGGCCCTTTCCGCCCTCTGTGCGCTCTCTGTAACGGTCGGCACCCGCGAAGTGGCCTGGAGCGATGTCGTGGCGGCGCTCGCGGGGCAGATCGACAGCATCGGCCAGACGGCGGTGAGCGTGCGTATCCCGAGGACGGTACTTGCCGTACTTGCCGGAGCCGCGCTCGGACTTGCCGGGGCGATCATGCAGGGCGTGACCCGCAATCCTCTCGCCGATCCGGGCATTCTCGGCGTCAATATGGGTGCGTCGCTGGCCGTCGTGACCGGCGTCGCCCTGTTCGATATGTCCTCTGCGCACGCCTATATCTGGGCCGCGATCCTCGGAGCGGGATGTTCGGCAGTTTTCGTTTATACGATAGGATCGCTCGGGCGTGGTGGAGCAACCCCGTTGAAGCTGGCGCTGGCCGGAGCCGCAACGTCGGTTGCCTTCTCCTCGATGGTGATCGCCGTGGTGCTGCCGCGCGCCGATATCGCGGGCGGTATCCGCTCCTGGCAGATCGGCGGGGTGAGCGGAGCGACCTTTGAGCGCATTGGCCCGGTGCTGCCGTTTCTTGCCGTCGGTTTCGTGGTCAGCCTTCTGTCGGCGCGAAAGCTGAACTCGCTGGCTTTGGGCGACGATGTCGCGGCAGGGCTCGGAGAGCGTGTCGCCGTGGCCCGCGCCGTCGCCGCATTCGGCGCCATCTTGCTGTGCGGGGCGACAACGGCGGTTTGCGGGCCAATCGGCTTTCTTGGATTGGTCGTGCCGCATGCCTGCCGTCTGCTGGTCGGGATCGATCACCGGTGGTTGCTGCCGTTTTCCGCGCTTGGCGGCGCTTGCTTGCTGCTGGCGGCGGATGTCGTCGGCCGTATCGTCACCAGGCCGGCCGAGATCGAGGTCGGAATCATCACGGCCCTCGTCGGGGCGCCGTTCTTCATCTGGATCGTCAGGCGGCAGCGGGTTCGAGAACTGTGACAGTGCTTTCCCCAACCATTGATCTCATCGCTGAAAATCGCCGCCGCCGGGCGCGCCGGCACGGTCTCGTGACCGCCATTCTGCTGGCTATCATGGTCGCCCTCTTTGCGGTGACCTTGTCGTTCGGCCAGTCCTTCACGCCGCCCGGTGACGTCATGCGCGTCTTGCTCGGGGAAGATGTCGCAGGCGCCACCTTTACGGTCGGCAAGCTGCGGCTGCCGCGCTCGGTCCTTTCCGTTCTCGCCGGACTGGCCTTTGGGCTCGGCGGCGTCACGTTCCAGCTCATGCTGCGCAACCCCCTTGCCAGCCCGGATATCATCGGGATCACGTCGGGCGCAAGTGCTGCGGCCGTGTTCGCCATCGTCGTCCTGTCCTTGAACGGTCCGATCGTTTCGGTCCTCGCGGTTGGCGCAGGCCTCGGCGTGGCGCTGCTGGTCTACGCCCTGTCATTCCGCAGCGGAGTGGCGGGAACGCGGCTCATCCTTGTCGGCATCGGTATCTCGGCCATGCTGGAAAGCGTGGTCGCCTATATCCTCTCCAGCGCTCCTGCCTGGAACCTGCAGGAGGCCATGCGCTGGCTGACCGGCAGCGTCAACGGCGCGCAGCTCGGCCAGGCGCTTCCGCTTCTTCTGGCGCTGGCGACGTTCGGCGGGCTGCTGCTCGGCCGGGCACGCGACCTGGAGGCGCCTCGCCTGGGTGACGACATGGCTGCGGCCCTGGGGGTCAAGGTGGCAAGCACCCGCATGCTGGTGATCGTTGCGGCCGTCGGCATGATTGCGTCCGCAACGGCGGTGACGGGGCCGATTGCCTTTGTGGCTTTCCTGTCAGGGCCGATCGCCTCCAAGGTTGTCGGACGCAACGGATCGTTGCTGATACCGGCGGCGTTGATCGGAGCGATACTTGTGCTGGGCGGCGATTATGTCGGTCAATTCCTTCTGCCGGGCCGTTATCCGGTGGGCGTGGTGACCGGAGCACTGGGCGCGCCCTATCTGATCTACCAGATTGTGCGCGCCAACCGGATAGGGGGCTCGCTATGACCGTTCGCTCCACTCACTCTCTTACCGCCAGCGGGCTTTCGGCCGGATATGACCATGCCGAAATTCTGCATGGGCTCGATCTTGCCATCCCGCCCGGCAGGATTACCGCAGTCGTCGGCGCCAATGCCTGCGGCAAGTCCACGCTGTTGCGCACCATGTCACGGCTCATCTCGCCCAGCCAGGGGCATGTTCTGCTGGACGGCAAATCGATCCACCGCATCCCGTCCCGGGAGTTGGCTCGAACATTGGGTCTGCTTCCTCAATCGCCGATCGCGCCGGAGGGAATCACCGTTGCAGACCTCGTCAGCCGCGGACGGCATCCGCATCAAAGCCTGTTTTCGCGCTGGACCCGCAAGGACGACGAAGCCGTCGAGAGCGCGCTCGCGGCGACCAAGACCGTCGAGCTTGCCGAACGCCCGGTGGACGAGCTTTCGGGCGGGCAGCGCCAGCGCGTCTGGATCGCCATGGCTCTGGCGCAACAGACGGATGTTCTGCTCCTGGACGAGCCGACGACATTTCTCGACATCAATCACCAGGTCGAAGTTCTCGATCTGCTGACCGATCTCAACCACGCGCGGGGAACCACCGTCGTGATGGTGTTGCACGACCTCAATCTGGCGGCGCGCTACGCGGACTACCTCGTCGCGATAGCCGAGGGACGTGTGCATGTCGCAGGCAGTCCCGAGGACGTGCTGACGGAAGAGAACGTGCGGCAAGTCTTCGGGCTCGACAGCCGCGTCATTACCGACCCGACATCGGGCCGGCCGATCATGTTGCCGATCGGTCGTCATCGGATGGCGGAGGGGCAGGATTTAAAGGAGAATCGGTCATGAATGCAGTTCATCCGCTCAAATTGTCCGGCGTCGCACTGCCAAGGGATGCCGAACGCATGCTCGACGAAATCTGCGAGCATTTCATCGAGCATGCCGACGTGCAGCGGAGCAAGGGCCACGCCCTGCTGAAGAGCAAGAACAGCACGACGAGCATCCGGCTGGCAGGCAGCAAGCTCCTGATCGAACTGGCATGCGAGTCGCAAGCGGCGTTGCAGCTGAATCAGACGATGATTGCGGAGCACCTGTTCTACTTTGCAGGAGAGGATCCGTTTGAATTGACGTGGTCGGAGCATTCGTCCCTCGCGGTGCTGCCGAATATCCACGAGGTGACGGTCGTTTCGGCGGAGGATGTGACCCCTCACATGCGGCGAGTGAAGTTTGCCTGCGCCGATGTCGCGCCGTTCGTCGGCGGCGACATGCACGTTCGCCTTCTGGTTCCCCCGAAGGGCAGGCCGCCGGTATGGCCGGGGATCCGCCAAGACGGCCGCGTCGCCTGGCCCGAGGGAGAAGACGAGATTCTGGTTCGCATATACACGATCCGCGCCGTCGATATCGAACGCCGCGAATTGTCGATCGACTTCCTGCAACATCCATCGTCCCCTCTCGCCACGCCGGGAGCCGACTTCGCCCGTGACGTGCAGCCTGGAGAAAAGGTAGCGCTTCTCGGCCCTGGCGGCGGCAGTCTGCCGGCAGCACAGTCCATTCTTCTGGTCGGCGACGAAAGTGCACTTCCCGCGATCGCCCGGATCGCGGCCGAAGTGGCGCCGGGCACCCGGATGCAGGCTATCATCGAAGTGCTGGACCAGGCGGAGGAACAGCCGCTTCCGTCGGCCGGTTCATTGGATGTCCGCTGGCTGCATCGGCGGAGCTATCCGGCCGGAGCGAAAGGCATCCTCGCCGAGGAAGCCAAGAAAGCGGTCGCCTCCATCAAGGACGATACCTTCGTCTGGGTCGCCTGCGAAAAGGAGGACGTGCGCGCCATCCGCGCCTTCCTGAAAAGCCGCAGGCACGACAAAAAGATGATGTATGTGGCCTGGTACTGGGAACAACATTCCGCCTGATGCTTTGTTGGGCGGGCGAGCCTTTCGCAAGCCGTCCGGCATACCGTCGGTGGCCTCTTGAGGCTTGTCCGCCGCAATCTATATGATCTTCTTCAAGGGTTTCCACTGCAAAGGTTGAACATGGCAGAACGGTTCGAAGAGGCGGAGTTTATCGACCCTCCACGTATCTCGAGCGGCGTGCCCGGTCTCGATACGATCCTCGACGGGGGCCTCGATGAAAACCGGCTTTATCTCTACGAGGGCCGGCCTGGCACGGGCAAGACCACGATCGCCCTGCAATTTCTGCTCGAAGGTGTCCGCCAGGGAGAGCAGGTGCTTTACATCACCCTTTCCGAGACGGAACGCGAGCTGCAGCTCGTCGCCTCCCGTCACGGTTGGTCGCTCAAAGGCATCGAGGTATTCGAACTCGTCCCTCCGGAAACCACGCTCGATCCCGACCGTGAACTGACGGTCTTCCATCCGGCGGAAATGGAGCTCAACGAGACCACGAAGCTCATTCTCGATCGCGTCTCTGAACTCAACCCAAGGCGCGTGGTCGTCGACAGCCTTTCTGAATTGCGCCTCCTCGCTCACAGCCCGCTGCGTTACCGGCGCCAGGTCCTGGCGCTGAAGCACTTCTTCGCCAGCCGGCAGTGCACCGTCATTCTTCTTGATGATCTGTCGTCTCAACAGAATGACCTGCAACTCCATTCTATTTCCCATGGGGTCGTGCTGCTGGAGCAGCTTGCCATCGACTTCGGCGCAGAACGGCGCCGCATGCGGGTCGTCAAGATGCGCGGCATCAAGTTTCGCGGCGGCTACCATGATTTTACGATCGAGAAGGGTGGTCTCCACATTTTCCCCCGCCTCATCGCAGCGGATCATCATCAGGCCTTCGACGACGAGTTCACCTCCAGTGGGAACAAGGAAATCGACGACATGCTGGGCGGCGGGCTCGAGCGGGGTACGAACGTGCTGTTCCTGGGTGCCGCCGGGGTGGGAAAATCGTCACTTGCCCTGACCTATGCCTTGGCGGCGGCGAACCGCGGCGAACACGCCGTCATTTATGCCTTCGACGAGGGGCGTGGAACGCTGCAGGCCAGAGCCAAGAATTTGGGTTTCGATCTCCAAACCCACCTGGACAGCGGGTTGATCCGGTTGCAGCAGATCGATCCTGCGGAACTTTCCCCGGGGGAGTTCACCGCCAACGTCCAGAAAAGCGTGGAGGTCGACGGCGCGCGTGTCGTCGTCATCGACAGTTTGAACGGCTATATGAATGCGATGCCGGACGAGCGTTTTCTGGTCCTGCAGATGCACGAATTGCTGACCTACCTTGGCCAGCGTGGCGTGCTGACCATCCTGGTGCTTGCCCAGCATGGGCTCGTAGGCCCGCTCGAGGCTCCGCTCGACCTGAGCTATCTCAGCGATTCCGTCATCATGCTGCGGTATTTCGAAGTGCAGGGCACCGTGCGCCGAGCGATATCCGTCGTGAAAAAGCGAAGCGGCAGGCACGAGCACAGCGTGCGCGAGTTCAGGCTGTCCGACAATGGCATCAAACTCGGGCCGCCGACGCTCGAGTTCACCGGCGTGCTAGCCGGCTCGCCGTACTTTTCAGCCGCTCCTGTAACGAGTTCAGCAGACGGAAATAATGGCGCAAGGTGAAGACCAACTGGAACCGGTTATTGTCTTTGCTCCGGTCGGCAGAGATGCGGCCGCCTCAGTCGGCTTGCTCAGCCGGAGCGGCATCGCGGCAAAGACCTGCGGCGATCTTCACAGCCTTGTGGCAGCGCTGCAGGCCGGTTCCGCAGCCGCGTTTATTGCTGAAGAAGCCCTGTTTGGAAAAGACGCAGGCGTCCTGTTCAAATGGGTTGCGGACCAGCCGCCGTGGTCGGATCTTCCCTTCATCCTGCTGACCAGCCGTCAGGAGCAGACCGGCATCGAGGCGTGGCGGCAAAGACTGATCAACTCTTTGCGCAACGTGGCTCTCCTGGAACGGCCGGTCCATGCCCAGACCCTCGTCAGCACGATACAATCGGCGCTTCGCGCGAGAGCCCGGCAGTTGGAGTTGCGTGGGCTCCTGGCGGAGCGCGAGCAGGCCGCGCAGGAACTGGAGAAGCAGGTCGTTTTGCGTACCCAGGAGCTCAAGGCCGCCAACGAGGCCCTGCGCGACCAGATGACGGTGCGTGCGCATGTTGAGGAGAAGCTCCGACAGGCTCAAAAGATCGAAGCGATCGGTCAGTTGACCGGGGGCGTCGCTCACGATTTCAACAATCTGCTGATGGTCATTTCGGGAGGACTGGAAATGCTCGACCGCCAGACGGACCCCGCCCGGCGCAAACGGTTGATGGACGGGATGCGTCAGGCCGCCGAACGCGGATCGGGCCTGACACGCCAGCTTCTGGCCTTTTCCCGGCGTCAGGAACTGCAACCGCAGACGATCGATCTGGCTCGCCAGATCGGTGGGATGCGCGAACTGCTCGACCGCAGCCTGAGGGGCGATGTCCATGTCACGCTCGAGTTCTCGCCCGACCTGTGGCCGATCGAGGTTGACGCAAGCGAGCTGGAACTTGTTGTTCTCAATCTTGCGGTCAACGCCCGCGACGCGATGCCGAGAGGGGGCACGATCGAAATCCGCGCGGAAAATGTTCCGCTCCTGGATCAAAGCGGCTCCACGAAAGACTTCGTCCGCATTTCCGTCAGCGACAACGGCTCCGGAATGACCCGCGAGGTGCAGGCGCGTGTGTTCGAGCCGTTCTTTACCACGAAGGATATCGGCAAGGGGTCTGGCCTTGGCCTTGCGCAGGTACATGGTTTCGTCCAGCAATCCGGCGGCAGGATAGAGATCGATAGCGAGGTCGGGCGAGGGACGAAAATAACCCTCATGTTGCCCCGTTCCTCGAAGGAACCAGGCCCGGACCAGCACCACTTGGTCGATCTGCACGTCGCGCGCCGCCGTCCGGCGTCGGCAGGCAGCGTTCTGCTGGTTGAAGACGACGACGAAGTCGCGGCTCTTGTCAGCGAGATGCTGGAAGATCTCGGTTTTCAGGTCTTGCGGGCTGCAACAGCCGCCGCCGCTCTAGGCGCTCTGGCAAACGGGCGGCGGATCGACTTGGTCTTCTCGGACATCATGATGCCCGGAGGAATGAACGGCGTGGAACTGGCAAAGGAAATCCGATCGCGCCGCATGGACCTGCCGATCCTGTTGACAAGCGGATACTCCGAAGCCGCCAAGCAGGCGGCAGAGTCGCAAGGCATCAAGATCCTGCGCAAGCCCTATCAACTGGCCGAACTGTCAGAGGCGCTCAGAGGTGCAATTGCTCGGCACGACCTCAATTGATGCCGCCGGACCCGTATTTTTTCGGCCGTCGTTTCGGCTGTAAAGCGCTCTCACACAACTCTGAATAACAAATCCTTTAATTATTTTATCCTAGGATCGCCGGGTTGGAGGGGTAAATGAAGGATTTTCTGGAAAGCAAGGCTGGCAGACAGCTGGCGGAGGTGGCAGCAGTCGCGATGCTGTTGCTCGTTGGTTGTATAGCCTATGACGATCTGCTGCTGAGGCTGGTTCAGTCGATCAGTGCGGGAAAAGCCCACCTCATCATCATCGTACTGATCGTTGCCGGTCTTGCGAGCTTTGCCTATTCGGTGCTGCGCATTCTCGATATGCGCAATGAAATGATGAGCCGCCGAAAGGCCTTCGATGCGGCTGACCATATCGCCACGCACGATCATCTGACGAAACTTCCCAACCGCTATGCCTTCGACAGGTTCGTCCTTTCGCACCCGGATGAAAAGCTTCAGGATACGGGTGAGGATATTGGGCCGCAGACCGCAACGGTGTTTTCGATAGATCTTGACGGCTTCAAGAAGGTCAATGACCTTCTTGGCCATCAGGGAGGCGATATCCTGTTGAAGGAGGTGTCGCGGCGCATCTGCGCATTGGCTGAATACGAATGCGTCTTCCGTTTCGGCGGCGACGAGTTCGTCGCCGTGGCTCGCAATCTCTCGCCGGAAAAGGAGGAGCTCTTCGCGCAGCTGCTCATCCATTCGGTTTCCCGGCCGGTCCGCATCGGTACCCTGCTGACGGAGGTCGGCGCGAGTGTCGGTTATGCGCGCCTGCCGGACCATGGTGGCTCGCTTGAGGAAGTCTGCCACCGGTCGGACGTCGCGCTGTACGAGGCGAAGAGCCGGGGTCACAATCAATATTCTCTGTTCCAGCCCGAGATGCAGGAGAAAGTCTCTGAGCGGGCCAAGCTCGAAGGCGACCTTCGCCGCGCCATCGACGAGGGCAGGATCGACCCGTTCTACCAGCCGCTGATCAATCTCAGGACAGGTGAAATCTGCGGTTTCGAAGCGCTTGCCCGGTGGAACAAGGACGGCGTGTTCGTCTCACCGCAACACTTCATTGCCGTGGCCGAAGAGACCGGCCTGATTACCACGCTCTTCGAGCAGCTTCTGTCGAAAGCCTGCCGCGACGCGCAGCTTTGGCCGGGAACATTGTCGCTCTCGTTCAACGTCTCGCCTGTCCAGATGGAAGACAGGCTGCTCGCAAGCCGTGTTCTCCACATCCTGCAGCAGACCGGCCTGCAGTCGTCCAGGCTGGAAATCGAGATTACCGAAAACGCTCTGATCGACGACCCGGACCTTGCCGCCGCGACGATCGAGCAGTTCCACGCCGCCGGCATCCAGGTGGCGCTCGACGATTTCGGAACCGGATATTCAAGCCTGGCGCAGTTGGCGCGCTTCAAGTTCGACAAGATCAAGATCGACAAGAGTTTTGTGTCGAGCTTCACCCATAACGACAAGAACGCCAAAATCATCGACGCCGTGCTTGGCCTAAGCCGCAGTCTCAACCTCAAGACCACCGTCGAAGGGATCGAGGAGAATGCCCAGCTCGCCTATTTCCTTGGCCAGGGCTGCGATATCGGCCAGGGCTATATCTTCGGCAAGGCAATGCCGCAATCGGAGGTAATCGGCTTCGTCAACGACCGCAAGCGGGCACTGAGCGCCTGAGCGAAGCCTGTCTAGAAGAGACCAACGAAAGGCCCTGGCCGAGAAGCATTGGCGGTGTCGCCATCTTCAGGGCCCAGGGATTTAATGTGGCGCGGGAACTATACGGCTGCCCGTGCCTCCGGCTCAAGCTGCGACCGAAGCACGAATCCGTTCTGCGGGCGCTTGAGACCGAGGTTCTCCCGCAGGGTCGTTCCTTCATATTCATGCCGGAAAAGGCCACGCTTGCGCAGGATCGGCACGACCTGATCGACGAAATCCGTCAATCCGGCGGGCAGGATCGGCGGCATGATATTGAAGGCGTCGGCAGCGCCATTCTCGAACCATTGCTGCATCGCGTCGGCAATCTGCTCCGGCGTGCCGATCACCGTGCGATGGCCGCGGGCGGTCGCAACGGCCAGATAGAACTGGCGCAGCGTCAGATTGTTTCGCGATACCAGATCGGTGACCAGCTTAAGGCGGCTCTTGTTGAGTTCCGTATCCTGCGGCAGAGGCGGAGCGGGATCGTCCAGCGAATAACCGGAAAGATCGACGCCCTTGTAGTGGCGGGCAAGGATGTTCCACGCGATGGAGGGATGAACGAGCGACTGGATATAGTCGTAGTTCTCCTGTGCTTGCCTTTCGGTGCCCCCGAGAACGGGGAATATGCCGGGACTGATCAACAGGTCGTCCTGGCTGCGTCCATAGCGGGCAAGCCGTCCCTTGACGTCGGAATAAAATTCCTGGGCATCCTCGAGCGTCTGGTTGGCGGTGAAGATCATCTCGGCGGTTCGGGCGGCCAGTTCTCGGCCGGGTTCCGATGCGCCGGCCTGGACGATGACGGGATAGCCCTGCACGGGACGGCCGACATTGAGCGGACCGGTGACCGAGAAGAACTGGCCCTTGTGGTCGACCAGATGCACCTTGTCCGGGTCGAGATAGACGCCGCTTTCCTTGTCGCGGATGAAGGCATCGTCCTCGTAGCTATCCCACAGCCCTTTCACCAGATCGACGAATTCCTCGGCGCGCGCGTAGCGGTCGGCATGGGCGGGATGGCCCGGGATGGAGAAGTTCTTGGAAACGTCCGCGCCCGTCGTCACCACATTCCAGGCCGCCCGACCCTTGGAGATATAGTCGAGCGAGGCGAATTTGCGCGCCAGAAGATAGGGGTCTTCATAGGTGGTGGATGCGGTGGCGACGAAGCCGATATGGCTGGTGGCCTGCGACAGGGCGGCCCACAGGGTCACGGGTTCGAAATGGGCGCCCTGCGAGGAACGGCGAAGCGCCTCCGGATCCTTGGCGCGCTCCCAGCCGGCCGGGCTGTCGGCCACGAAGACCAGATCGAACTTGCCCCGTTCCGCCGTCTGCGCCAGCTCGCGGTAGTGATCGATATTCAGGCCAGCGTCGGCCTGCGAAGCCGGATGGCGCCAGGCCGCCACATGATGGCCGGTCGCCATGATGAAGGCCCCAAGCCGCATTTGTCTCTTCTCATTACTCATTGACGTGTCCCCCGTTCGAGGCGTTGAGATTGAACTGAATCTTGCTGGTCACGATGACAAGTTCCGTTGGATTTCAGGCGGCGCGCCGTCCGGGAGTTTCCACCCCGAGCCGGCTCAAAAGCTGGGTGCGGATTTTTGCAAAGCGCGGATCGCCATGATCACGAGGCGTCGGCAGATCGATCCGCAGGTCCTCGATCAGATGACCCTCGTCGAGAACCAGTATCCGGTCGGCGAGCGAGATTGCCTCGTCGACATCGTGGGTGACGAGCAGCACGGCAGGCCGATGCCTTGCGCACAATTCCCGCAGCAGGTCGTGCATCTTCAGCCGCGTCAGTGCGTCGAGGGCGCCGAACGGCTCGTCGGCCAGAAGCAGGGACGGCTGGCGGACCAGCGAGCGTGCAAGGGCGACCCTCTGCTGCTCGCCGCCCGAGAGCTGGTTTGGCCAGGCCGCCTCGCGCCCCTCGAGCCCTACCTCGGCCAATGCCTTTCTGCCGGCCTCCTGCCCGGCAGCCCCCGGCAGACCGAGCGTGACGTTCTGGATCACCGTGCGCCAGGGCAGAAGACGGGCATCCTGGAAAACCACCGAGAGATTGTCCGGTGTTTCCAGCGTCCCGGTTCCCTCGACATCGTGATCGAGGCCGGCGAGCGCCTTGAGGAAAGTGCTTTTCCCGGAACCGCTCCTGCCGAGCAGGGCAACGAATTCCCCTTCGGCGATATCGAGATCGACGCGATCCAGGATCGTCTTGGTGGCGAACCGGCGCATGAGGTTGCGGACATGCACGGTTCTGGATGCGGACTTCAGTTGGCTAGAGTGCGGCGCCATGAGAGGACCCTCCGTTCGAGCAGGCGGACGAGACCGTCCGAGACGAGGCCGAGCATCACGTAGACGACCAGGCCGACGAGAATGACATCGGTTTGCCCATAGTTGCGGGCGAGTTCGATCATGTAGCCGAGCCCGCTGGTGGCGTTGATCTGCTCGACCACGACAAGGGAAACCCAGCAGAGAGTGACGGCAAACCGCAGGCCCAGGAGAAAGCCGGGCAACGCGCCGGGCAGCACTACCTGGAAGATGAAGTCCTTCTGGCTCATGCGCAGGGTTTCGGCCAGCTCGACATAGCGGCTGTCGATGCTGCGCAGGGCATTATGGGTGTGGATGTAGATGGGTATGATCACGGCCAGGGCGATCGTCGTGACCTTCATGCCTTCGCCGATGCCGAACCACAGGATCAGCAGGGGGATCAGAGCCAGCGTCGGGATGGCGCGCTTGATCTGGACAGGGCCGTCGATCAGCGCCTCGCCGATCCGCGAAAGGCCGGCGGTGACGGCGAGGATCGTGCCGATGACGAGGCCGATGCTGAGCCCAAGCAGGGCGCGTGTCGCCGACGTCACAAAATTGTCCTGCAGCCGCCCCTGTTCGATGAGCCTTCCAAAGGCCTCGATGACCGTCCACGGCGCAGAGAGTATGCGCGGGTCGATCCACCCGAGCGCCGAGCCTGCCACCCAGAGCAGCACCAGCAATGCAGGCCCGATCTGCAGCCCGAAGGGTATCGCCGGTCCCGGTCCCAGTCTCCGGCGGCTCCGGGACGTGGCGGGTCTCGCCACGGCTGGAACGGTATATGCACTTTCACGGCTGGACGCCCGGGATGATTTCGCCTCATCAGCATCCCAAATGGTTGCCATGCTTTAGATCTCCTCTTGGATGATGCGGGGGATTACTGGCTCTTCGCCAAGGCGGCGGAGGCGGTCTTTTCGAACCGGTTGTCGAAGATCTTTTCGACGTCGAAGGGCTTGTAGCCGAGCTCCGCCGCCAGCAGGTTAATCGTCTCCTGGTGGCGCTTTTTGACCTCGCTCCAGCCTCCGGAAACAACCTGCTCTCCGGTCAGCTTGACGAGATATTCGCCGTCATCCTGGCTCAGGCCCTGCTGGCCGACGTAATATGTCTTGATCCAGGTTTCCGGGTTCTTGTTCACCCACTCGGTCGCACGTGCCCAAAGCCCGACATATTCGGCGAGAGCCGCCGCCTTTGCCGGATCGTCCAGCACCCATTGCGGTGCATAGAGATGGCCTGGATCATCGCGCAGCCCGTGTTGCACGAGCGTGGCGCCATCGGAGCCGTACTGGGCGATGTAGCGCCTTATATAGACGCCCCCGAGCGGTGCGACATCGACCTGTTTGCTGGCCAGCGCCTTCGGATAGACGTCGCCGGTGCTTGGCAGTTCGACCAGCGTGACGTCGCTTTTCTTGAGGCCTGCGGCGTGGAGTGCGCGAAGTACGAGGGCTCCCTGGGCCTGGCCGGGGCTGAATGCGATGCGTTTGCCGCGGAAATCGGCCAGCGTCTTGATGCCGGCGCCTGGCGCCACGCCGAAACGGTAGATGGGATTGGCAATCGGGTCGCGGCGTTCGCGATAGGCGATGTTGCGAACCGGCAGGTTGTTCCAGTTGGCGAAGATCGAAGGGATTTCGGCCACCGACCCGACGTCGAGCGCCTTGGCGCGGAACGCTTCCGAGGTCTGCGGGCCGCCACTGATATTGGCCCATTTGACTTCGAACGACAGTTCCTTGATCAAACCTGAGACTTCCAGCGCCTTCTGCGTCACCGGATCCCCGACCGTCAGGACCGTCCCCGGCGGCACTTTCGGAAGAAGGGGCGCGTTCGTCTGGGCCGCGACCACCCCGCCCATGGTGCCGAAGGCCAGCAGGCCGAACAGCACGGTTCTCACTGTTTTCACCAATGTCATCGTTGATTTTCCCCTTGTCGTTGCAGGACGCGAAAGTCGATGCACGGAAGGGTGAGATATTTTCTATAAAAGAAATAGACTATTTAATTTAAGAATGCGCCGGATAGTGAAATATCGTCCCAACATGTCGATCGTCGACATGAGAACTGACGACCTTGATGCGGCAACCCGATTTCTTGCTCTAGAGCTACAGCGCCTGCCGATGGTACGCCGAAAGCGCCGGCACATCGCACATCAGCCTCTGGGCCAGAGCCCGCTGGAGAGCGATGTCTCCGCGGTAGCGTGCCTGAAGAAATTGCCCATGGACCTCACGCGCTGCGTTGGGACTTTCCCGAAGCGCCGTGGCGACGGGAACCTCTTCCATCTTGCCCTTGACCCTAATGCGGTCGAGCTCGAAGACCGCGAACGTATCGCCCACGGCCTGCGCGGTCCGTTCGCCCAGCAGTAGCGGCACCCCGTAAGCCTTCGAAGCGCCTTCAAGTCTCGCTGCCAGATTGACAGCGTCCCCGAGTGCAGAATAGTCGAAACGGCTCGTCGAGCCCATGTTGCCGACCACGCATTCGCCGGTATTGATGCCGATCCCGATCGCCAGCGGATAAAAAGTCCGTCCCGTCGCCTCCGCTTCGGCCCTCAGATCGTCGTTCAGCGCCTGCATCGAGTCGAGCATATCAAGCGCTGCTGATACCGCATGGACCGCGTGCGACGGGTCGTCGAGCGGTGCATTCCAGAAGGCCATCAGGCAGTCGCCGATATACTTGTCGATCGTGCCCCCATGTGAAAGCACGATGTCCGACAGCGGTGTCAGCAGCCGGTTGATCAACATCGTCAATTGTTGGGGATCATCCTTGAGCTGTTCGGCGATGGTGGTGAAGCCCCGCACATCGCAGAACAGGATCGAGAGCTCGCGGGTCTCGCCGCCGAGCTTCAGTTTGGATGGATCGCGGGCGAGTTGATCGACCAGTGCGGGTGCCAGATATTGCGAGAAAGCCCGCGTGATCTGCCGGCGGTTCTTCCGCTCCTGGGCATAATCGAGCGTCGCCTGCGCCGCGGCCATGCCGGCAAAGGCGAGCGACGACGCCATAGGGGACAGGAAGACGCGACCGAAGCGCAAGCTGACATAGCTGCCGAAGAACAGCACGACAATCGCCACCGCGCCAAGTGCCACCGTGCGCCAGCCAGTACCTTTCCAGACAAGCACGGAGGCCGCAACGACTGCCGCCAGCAGCAGCAGTTGTTTCATCGGGCCACTGGCTTCGGCGATGGACCTCTTGAGCCGCAGGTTGTCGAGAACGGTCGCCTGGATCTCGGCGCCGGCCGTCAGCTTGCCGTTGTGAACCGTATAGGAGGTCGGAAACGCGTCGGCCCCGCCGTTGTCGATCGACGGCGCATTTTGCAGGCTTAACCCGACTATGGCGATCCGACCCTTGAATATCCCCGGCGGCAGGAAGTTTTCGGGATCGAGGGCCTGGTAGTAGGACACCGTCGGATAGGTGCGGGGGCCGCCGAACATCTGGATGAGGCTTCCCGGCTCAGGCAAACCCGCCTCGATGCCCGCAGCCGTTGCGACCATTGCGGCAAAGCCGTCGTCATAGTCGGGCATCTCGCGCAGCACGCCATCGCGATGCAGGGCGACCGAGGCAATTCCCGTCGGCGCCTGCCGGTCGGAAAACATCTGCAGCGGCATGACCCGGATGAACTGGTCGGCCTGATCCGAGGTCACAAGCGTCTCGTCGCCCGCCAGCACGACATCCGGTCCCAGCGTGGAGGCAAGCGCCTCGTCCTCGGACGGTGCCGACGGTTCGGAAAAGATGATGTCGAGGGCGATCACTTTGGCGCCCGCTGCGCGAAGCTGGGTGATCAATCTCGCATGCAGGCTGCGCGGCCACGGCCACTGCATGTTGATCTCCGCCAGCGACGGCTCATCGATCGCCACGATGATCGGCCCGTCCTCGGCAAGCGGCTCCGCCCAGACGGTCGAGAGATAATCGAAAGCTCGATAGTCAATCAGCGGCCAGCCGGGCAGACGAGCGATGAGTGCCGCCGCCCCGAAGAAGAATGCGGCGAGAACGGCTACCTGAATGCCGCGCGACGAGAAAAAGCGCCGGGCCGAAAAGGAGAAGCCGCGCCCGCCGTCCATCAGAACCGAACTTTGAGCGTGCCTCGGAAGGACCGGCCCCAGCCGGGCGTACCGGCACTCACTTCGATGTCTTCGTCCAGGAGATTGTAGGCGGTGAGATCCAGTTCGAAACGCTTGTCGAAGGGTTCCCAGGTCAGGCTGGCGTCCAGTGTCCAGTAGTCGTCAAGTTCGATACCGCCTTCATCGACACGATCGCCCACATAATTGGCGGCAAGTGTCGCCTTCACATTCGCTTCGTTGACCCAGGTGAGCGCCACCTGTCCTCCCCATTCCGGTACGAAAGGCAAGGGGCCACCAAAGGTCGCGGATGCGGGATCCTCGTCCTTCGAGTCCGTATAGGCGACTATGGACGACAGGCCGAAGCCATGGCCGAGCAAAAGATTGGCACTGACGCTGCCGCGATCGATACGACCTTCTGAGGTGGTGAAAGGGATGGACGACAAGGGAACCGCAATACGCAGATCGTCCAGATCCTGATGCTGGAACTCGACCGCCGTGAAAAAGTCTGGCGTCCATTCCGCATCCCAACGGAAAGCATAGGTGTCGATATAGCCATCGGTTCCCACGGAAACAGGATTAGGCTGAAGACCAACAATACCGATAGGAGAAAGGGTGGGCGTCGAGACGTCCAGGCTGCTTCGCATGAAGCCGGCACGGAGCCACTGCTTCTCAGCTGGTGACCAGGCTATTCCGAAGCGTGGTTCGATCTTCGTACTCGTCGCAGCACTATCTACATAGGTGCCGAAAAGTGCATATTCCGCCTTGAGGTCGGGCGTGATTTCATGCAGCAGATCGACATAGATCCTGCCAACGGCGCCGCGATCCGAAGTGCTGAAGGATGAATCGAGCGCCGGCGGGATCAAAGGAAACGGAACCAGGTTTTCGTAGGTTTGAGATTGACGGGAATCAATCCAACCCCCTTCGATCCCGTACCGCCACGTCAACTTGCCGGATCCGATGGCATGATTTAATGCCGCGACATAAGTATCTTGGCCATATGTGTCAGTTTGAATTCCCAAAGGGATAGGAACGCGAAGAAGATCAAACTCAGCATACCGCCGGTCTTTTGCCTCGATACCGCTATAGAGCAAAGCGGCATTGAGCACATGTTGATAGCCAAATGTGTGGCTCCAGCCTAGCCCCCCGCTGGTGGCTCTCGCCGAAACATTCTGCTGATTGATCTGGGGAAGGGTAAAAGTCAGTGGTGGGAACCCAAAAAGCGTTGACGGATCCGCGTCAACTACAACATCGCGGTTCAGTTCGCTCTTGGCGTCGTTATAGTAGAGGACAAATCGGTCATATGGAGTTGGACTGGCGGTCAGATAACCGTTGCCTCCGATGATCTTGTTCTCCGTATCGAGATCAGTCAGCGCGCCAATATCACGGCTGTCCGGCACCTGCTGCCACTGCAAATTCCCATAGAAGCTGATCGGGAACGGTAGGTTGCTATACCCCTGGACCTCTCCCTCCCCAATATAGTCCAGTTCGCCGCCTGCGGTATTGATCCCCCCGCCGATCGAACCTTCGAAGAACGGCCGTCTCATGATGTTGGCGGAGCGCGAGCGGCCGGAGATGATATGCGGTTCGAGCATCAGGCCCTGCAGGAAGGACGAGAACGCTTGCCCGTTCGGCGCGTTGGTGATGACGTTGTCGCCGTAGAAGTAGTTGTTGACGAACGGATTTGCGCTGCCGCGGATGCTCTGGTCGATATAGGCGGTGCCGGCGAACGGATCGAAGGCGGCGTCGCTGTAATATTCGCCCCAGGCATTCATGCCCTGTAGTCGGAATGCATCGTTCAGCGTCGACCCCGCCTGCTGGTTGGCGCCGAGCGAGGTGAAATCGCCGCCGCGGGCCTTGGAGCGCCGCAGATATTCCTGCGCGTTGCGAATGGCGCCTTCCGAATCGTAATTGTCGATCGCGACCGCGGTGCGCAGGGCGGAAATCACCGGATCATTGTCATCAAGCCGCTCGGCATTTTCCGTTGCCTGCTCGGCCGGTATCCGGTCGCCCTTCTCGTAGTTCGCAGCCGCCAGCAGCAGCTGCGCCTGCGAATATCCGGGATTGGCAACGCTTGCTGCGAGCAGATCGTCGACCGCCTTGTCCAGCTCGCCGGTCTGCAGATAGTACCGACCGCGCGCGACAAGCGCAGTGTCGAAGCCAGGATCGATGGCGAACGCCATGTCGATTTCCCGCTTCGCATCCTCGATGCGGCCGATATCGAGATAAAAGAGCGCCAGGTTCGAATGGCTGAGAGGATCCTGCGGATCGAGCTCTATCGACTTCTTGAAGGCCGCTTCGGCCTCGCGATTGGCGCTCCGCGCCGCCTGGATGTTGCCGATCGCGTTCCAGGTCGTCGAGCCCCCGGGCGCGACCTTGATGGCCGCTTCGAGATCGGCGAGCGCGCCCTGGTAATCACCCTTGAAGCCGGCGCGGAAATGCGAGCGAGCCTCGAGCGCCGTCGGCTCGGCGGGATCAATCGAGAGGGACCGGTTGAGCGCCTCTTCCGCCTGGGCGCGGTCGTTCAGCAGAATGGCAAGCCAGCCGCGATATGCCGGCAGTTCCGGATCGTCCCGATACTGGCGCTCCGCCTCCTGGAGAACCTTTATGGCCGCCCCCAGATCCTGCAGGAAGCCAAGCGCATAGGCGCGCAGAAATGCGCCGTCCGATCCCCCCACCTGTGGCGGAAGTGCCTCGGCCCGGTTGGGGTCGGCAAGCGCGCGGGCGTAATAGCCGCCATAGAGTGCGATGCCCCGTCGTTTCGGGTCGAGCCCGCGCTGCGCCTTCTCGAATAGTTTGGCGGCCTCGGCATAGCGGGTCTCGCTTGCGGCAAGGACCGCCTCGATCAGCGTCACGCGGGCCTGCTGCGAGGCGGAAAGCGGCCGGCCCTTGAGATTTGCCAGCGTCTGCCGCGCCCGCTGCCGGCCTTCGAGCGAAAGCTGGGCTTCGGCAAGTGCGACCCAATCCTCTGCGCTACGGCGCCCGATGGGAATGGCTGCGATACGATCAGCATTGCGGCGCATCTCGGCGACTGGCTGTGCAGACGGCGGCATCCGTTCGAATGCCTCGCGTGGCGGCAGGAAGAACAGCATCTGTTCGCGGTCGTCGGAGTCGACAATGACGATCTTGCGCGGCGCCTGGCCGATCGAGGCGACCGCACCTTCGCCCTGTCGCACTTCGACGCTGCCCTGCGGATTGCTCAGCTGGACGACGCCCTCGAGAACGTTGAGCGAGGTTTGGTCGCCCTTGACCGTCATCGTCCAATCGGTGCCGCGGATCGCCGCTGCCGCCGCCGGCGTTTCAACCCGTACGCCAGGCCCGCCGCGTTCCGCGCGCGCCCAGATAGTACCGGACTGGAGCTCCAGCACAGTGTCGGCACTGGTGCTGGCGGTGATCTGCTTGACGACGAGCGAGGAATTGCGGCCGAGCCGGACCTGCGTCCGGTCTGAAAACAGGATTGCAAGCTGGCCGGTCGCATTGGTGCGCAGCACGTCACCGCTAAGAAGGTCCTGCTTCAGGTCGACGAACTGCCAGTTGGACACGTCGATAAAGCGGACTTCCTCGCCCACCTTGCGGGCAATGACTGCGCCGGCGGCCCGCCCTGACCGTTGGACGGGCTCTGCCGCTGCAGGGGACATCAGCCCGCCAGCAAGTATAGGCAGCGCGATTGCTGCAACATAAAACCGATTGAACGCCCCCGACATACCTCACAACTGCTTAGAAACATGGCAAGTGTCAAGACGACCTTTAGCAATGGCATTGCTTTTCGGGTGGACTGTATTAACAGGGAAACAGTTCGGAACAGGGGAAACGCAAGTTGAGCGACTTCGAAAGCGCGCCGACCGAGATGCTCGAAATGCCGATGGCGTCCGGCGAGATCACCGAGGAATACTTCAACCATGTTCGAAAGATAAACGACGTATTCTACGATCAGATCAAAATATCGGATCAGAAGGCCGCCTATATCTTTACCTTCATGCTTGCTTTTCTGATCTCGTCGAGCGAGGGGCGAGGCGTGTTCACCTTGACGCGTTATACCGAAGGCACGTGGGCCGCAGTGGTTGTTTCGGCTTTGCTCGCCGTCGCTTCGGTCTCGTCAATTCTTTCGGCCATCCTTGTCGTGCTGCCGCGGCGGGTGGAGAAATCCACCTCGCTGTTTTGGGGCACATGGCCGCAGCACAGAGCAATATTCGAGCACGCCGCCCAGCGCAGCGATGTTGGCTATCTCTTCAAGGAATACCTGGACAATGCCGACGTGCTGTCCCTGATCGCCCGGCAGAAATACCGCTGCGTCTCCTATGCCTTCCGCGGAATGCTGTTTACCGTAATCGCATACGTCCTGCTTCTTCTGGTGACCTGACGTTGGGCGGCGTTCCGGCGGCATTTGCGAGGACGGATAACTGCAGCTCGTCGTTGGCATTGAAGAGACCGGCTCGCCGCTCTTAGAAAGATGCCTTGTCCAGCGACTGGATTTCTCGCAGGCGCCAGGCGCGCGGTGTTTCCCCCGTCTGCTTCACGAAGAAACGCGAGAAATAGGCAGGATCGGCAAAGCCGAGGCGATGGCCGACCTCCTGCACGGAGGCGAGCGAGAAAACGAGCTCGCGCTTGGATTCTTCGATCAGCTTGGCGGTGAGCAGGTCGTGCGCCGTGCAGCCCGCCATCGACCGGACAATGCGGTTGAGATGCGTCAGCGAGATGCCAAGTTCGCCCGCATAGAAGGATATCGGCCTGTGCGAGCGGAAATGCTGCTGAATGAGGCCGTTCAGCATGTCCATCCGCCGTTCGCCTTCGTTCGCGGGGAGCTGGTTGAGGTTGTCGGCGTGGGAGATGCGCGCGGTCAGCCTCAGGGCGAGCTTTACATAGGAAGCCAGAAGGTCGTTGCGTCCGTTGTTGCGGTGATCAAACTCCTCGCCAATTCGTTTCAGCGTTTGCACCACGTAGGCAGCATCCGCATTCAGCGGATCGAGCGGGGTGAGGTGCGGTGTCGCGAGCCATTCGCCGAAGCGGCTGCGCTCCCCCGGCTGGTGGCCGAGATGGGAGCTCAGGATGGTGATGACCAGGCCCTCGATATCGCGGGAGAACCGGAAGCCGTGAGTGAGGCCGGGAGGGACGGCGACTATCGCCGGTGGCCGGATGGGATGCGTTTCGCTGCCGAAGGTCGCGTCGCCTGACCCCGCTTCGATGTACAGGATCTGAAAGAATGCCTCATGCCGATGAAGGCGGATTTCCCACTGGTGGCGGCTGCTTCTCGACCTGATGGTTTCGCAATGCAGCCAGAAATCATGCCGTTTGCCCGGATCCTCTCCGTATAGCTGGTAGATCGGTATGTGCCTGTTCATCGGGTATCTCCGGCCGCGATGTTCGGTTTGTCCAATTTTTTGGCTCGAATGTCCATTGCCGGCAATGGGGAAGCCGAGCACAATTCGCCAAAACGAAAAAACACTCGGGAGGAGATCCATGAGAACGCAGGTCGCCATTATCGGCTCCGGGCCGTCGGGCCTCTTGCTTGGCCAGCTTCTGACGGAAGCCGGTATCGACAACATCATCCTTGATCGTGTCGGCAAGGATTACATCCTCGGGCGGGTCCGTGCCGGCGTGCTGGAGGAAGGCACGGTCGGGCTGATCGAGCAGGCCGGAGCCGGCGCGCGGCTGCACGCCGAAGGCCTGCCGCACGAGGGCTTCTCGCTCGCCTTCGACGGCCGCGATCACCGGATCGATCTCCACGGGTTGACCGGCGGCAAGCGCGTCATGGTCTATGGCCAGACGGAAGTGACCCGCGACCTGATGGAACGTCGCGAGGCAAGCGGAGCCCGGACGATCTACGAAGCCGCCAATGTCATGCCCCATGATTTTGACACCGGCTCCCCCTTCGTCACCTACGAAATGGACGGCAGCACCCATCGCATCGACTGCGATTTCATAGCCGGTTGCGATGGTTTTCACGGCCCGAGCCGCAACGCCGTGCCGAAAAGCGCAATCCGTGTTTTCGAAAAGATCTATCCGTTCGGTTGGCTCGGTATCCTGGCGGAGGTCGCGCCCGTCAATCATGAGTTGATCTATGCAAACCATCCTCGGGGTTTCGCGCTTTGTTCGATGCGATCGGCGACCCGCAGCCGCTACTATATCCAATGCGCCCTCGACGAGAAGATCGAGGACTGGAGCGACGACCGGTTCTGGGACGAACTTCGCCGCCGCCTGCCTGCGCATCATGCGGAAGCGCTGATCACCGCACCGTCGTTCGAGAAGTCGATCGCACCGTTGCGCTCGTTCGTTGCCGAGCCGATGCGGTTCGGCAGCATGTTCCTCGTCGGGGATGCAGCCCATATCGTGCCACCGACGGGAGCCAAGGGGTTGAACCTGGCTGCAAGCGACGTGCACTACCTTTTTAATGGGCTGCGGGAGCACTATCGGGACGGCTCCGACGCCGGTATCAACGCCTATTCCGAGAAGGCGCTAGCGCGCGTATGGAAAGCGGTGCGCTTCTCCTGGTGGATGACGACGATGATGCATCGTTTTCCCGACACGGGCGAATTCGACCAGAGAATCCAGGAAGCTGAGCTGGACTATCTGACTCATTCGCGGGCAGCTTCGACGGCGCTTGCGGAAAACTATGTGGGCTTGCCCCTCTGACGCGGTATCGATCGGGCGTAGATCGGCAATGCTACGCGGCTGCCCGAAATTGAGAGCTGTCAGCCGGTCTCCGCTTTCTGCTGATAACCCCGCTTCACCTTGCTGAGGACAAGTGCCAAACACCGGCGCTCCGCTTCCTGCCGCGAGCCGAACAGATCGATGCGGAAACGCCCCTTGGTGCCGATGCGACCCCAGTTGCGGGTGAGCGCCGCGCCCTCGAAAAGATCGGGCTCGACGGTGAGCACGTAGAAGCGGGCCATGTTTCGGGCGGGGTCGCGGCGGGTGAGGAGAAGTGGTTCGTTGGTCATGCCGGCAGAATCGCAAGTCCGGATTCCGCCGTCCAACGACATGATTGAATCGATCCGGCCTCAACGATTCACGGCGCTGATGGGTTCAGCGTAGCAGGGATTTCAGGAGCCTTGCGACGCCCCTCAGCGGTTCCAGATAACGCTCCGCCATTTCAACCGCAGGGACGCTTGCCGCCGGTGCGCCGATGTTGATCGCGGCGACCACCCGGCCACGGTCGTTTTCCAGCGGCACCGCGATCGAGCAGAGACCGAGCTCCAGTTCCTGGTCGATGACCGCGAAACCCTGTTCGCGAACGCGGGCGAGCTCCTCCATCAGCCGGATGGGGTCGGTCAGCGTTCGGGGCGTGAAGGGTTTCAGGTTGCTCTGTTTCAGGAGCGCCAGGCTCTCGCTATCGGGCATGGCCGCCAGCAGGACGCGGCCCATCGAGGCGCAATAGGCGGGGAGGCGGCTGCCGGGCATCAGGTTGATCGACATCACCCGCTTTTGCGAAGCGCGGGCGATATAAACGACCTCGGTACCGTCGAGCACGCTTGCGGATGCGCTCTGGTGAACCTCCTCGGCGAGCTTGTCGAGAAAAGGCTGGACGATGTGGGGCAGGGGGGTGGCGGAGAGATAGGCATGGCCGAGCCGCAGAATCTTCGGCGTCAGCACGAAGAATTTTCCATCATAATCGGCATAACCGAGTTCGGCCAAGGTCAGCAGGCAGCGGCGGGCTGTTGCCCGGTCGAGCCCGGTCGCCTTTGCCACGTCCGCGATCGCCAGCCGCGGCGTGGTTTCGCCAAAAGCCTCGATCACCTTCAGGCCTCTCGCGAAGCCGCTGACGAAATCCGTTTCCTGCATGGTCTTCCCTGTGCCCGGTGTCGATGCAATGTAAGGCCATGAGGATGTGCACGCTCCGCATCGCCAGTTTGCATAATATGTGCGATATATGAACAAAGGTCAATTACCGCACATATTTCTTGCTGTCCCTGCCGTGCTGATCTATCTGTTTTCCAGGAGGCACGGCGGGCACGTTCGCCGGGTATAGCGAAGGAGATATCCCGTATGGACAAGACAATCGGGAGCACGGCGGAAGCCGTCTCCGAGATCAGTGATGGCGCGACCATCATGATCGGCGGTTTTGGCGGATCAGGCGCCCCGATCGAGCTGATCCATGCCCTGATCGACAAGGGGATCAAGGACTTAACCGTCATCAACAACAATGCCGGCAACGGCCGCATCGGCATTGCCGCGATGATCGACGCGGGCATGGTCAGGAAGATGATCTGCTCGTTTCCGAAGTCGTCGGATCCGCGCGCCTTTACCGACCGTTATCTCGCAGGCCTGATCGAGCTTGAACTCGTGCCGCAGGGCACGCTTGCCGAGCGCATCCGCGCCGGCGGCGCCGGCATTCCGGCCTTCTACACACCGACCGCCTACGGCACCGAACTTGCCAACGGCAAGGTGATCGCCGAGTTCGACGGCCGCCACTACGTGCAGGAGCGCTGGCTGAAGGCGGATTTCGCCATCGTCAAGGCGCAGCTCGGCGATCCGTTGGGCAACCTCACCTACAACAAGGCCGGCCGCAACTTTAACCCGCTGATGTGCATGGCCGCGGCCAAGACGATCGTGCAGGTCTCGAAGATCGTGCCGCCTGGCGGCATCGATCCCGAACATGTCGTAACACCCGGCATCTTCATCGACCGCGTCGTCGAGGTCGCCAACCCGCAGCAGGAAGAAGAGCTCATCCGCGCCGGAGTGGCCTACGTCCCAGGAGCCCAGGCATGACCATCGATACGCGCGAAGACATCAAGCTTTCCAACGCCCAGATCGCCTGGCGCGCCGCCCAGGACATAAAGGACGGCGCCTATGTGAACCTCGGCATCGGTTTTCCGGAAATGGTCGCCCGCTACCAGCCGCCCGGCCGCGAGGCGATCTTCCACACCGAAAATGGCATCCTCAACTTCGGCGAAGCGCCGGCCGAAGGCGAGGAGGACTGGGACCTGATCAACGCCGGCAAGAAGGCCGTGACGCTGAAGCCGGGCGCTGCCTTCTTCCACCATGCCGACAGCTTTGCCATGGTGCGCGGCGGCCATCTCGACGTCGCCATATTGGGCGCGCTGCAGGTGGCCCAGAACGGCGACCTCGCCAACTGGCGTGTCGGCTCCAAGGGCGTGCCTGCCGTCGGTGGCGCCATGGACCTCGTGCACGGCGCCAAGCAGGTCTGCGTCATCACCGAACACGTCACCAAGAATGGCGACCCGAAATTAGTTGAAGCTTGTACCTTTCCGCTGACCGGCGTTGCCTGTATCACTCGGGTCTATACGAGCCATGCCGTCATCGACATCGTCGAGAAGCATTTCGTCCTGCGCGAAAAGCTGGCCGGCATGACAGTCGAGGAACTGCAGGCCATGACCGGCGCCCGCCTCCATATCGATGGACCGGTCGCCGATCTCGTCGTGCCGAAACTGTGAGAGAGAAGATCATGACCGAAGCCTATATCTGCGATTATATCCGCACTCCGATCGGCCGTTTCGGCGGTTCGCTCTCCGCCGTCCGTGCCGACGATCTTGGCGCCATTCCCTTGAAAGCGTTGATGGAACGGAATGCGTCCGTTGATTGGGAAGCGGTTGCCGACGTCATCTACGGCTGCGCCAACCAGGCGGGCGAAGACAACCGCAACGTCGCGCGCATGTCGGCGCTGCTTGCCGGCCTGCCGGTCAGTGTCGGCGGCACCACCATGAACCGCCTCTGCGGTTCGGGCATGGATGCGGTCATCACCGCCGCCCGCGCCATCAAGGCCGGCGAAGCCGAACTGATGATCGCCGGCGGCGTCGAAAGCATGTCCAGAGCGCCCTTCGTGATGCCGAAGGCCGACATCGCGTTCTCGCGCAATGCCGAGATCTACGACACCACGATCGGCTGGCGTTTCGTCAACCCGCTGATGAAGAAGCAGTATGGCGTCGATTCCATGCCGGAAACCGGCGACAACGTGGCGATCGACTACAAGGTTTCCCGCGAGGACCAGGATGCGTTTGCAGTCCGCAGCCAGGCAAAAGCCTCGGCGGTTCAAGAGAACGGCCGTCTCTCCAAGGAAATCACCTCGGTGACCATCCCGCAGCGGAAGGGCGATCCGGTGGTCGTTTCGAAGGACGAACATCCGCGCGCGACCAACATGGAGGCGCTCGCCAAGCTCAGGGTACTGAACAAGATCGAGGGCGCGACGGTGACCGCCGGCAACGCGTCGGGCGTCAACGACGGCGCCGCAGCCCTGATCATCGCTTCGGAGGCGGCGGCGAAGAAGTATGGATTGACCCCGATCGCCCGCATCATGGGCGGTGCCACCGCTGGCGTTCCGCCGCGCATCATGGGCATCGGCCCGGCCCCTGCCACGCAGAAGCTTTGCGCCCGTCTCGGCATCTCGCCGAAGGATTTCGACGTGATCGAGCTCAACGAAGCCTTTGCAAGCCAGGGCATCGCCGTCCTGCGTGAACTCGGCCTCCAGGAGGACGCCGAATACATCAACCCGAACGGCGGCGCGATCGCGCTCGGCCACCCGCTCGGCATGTCCGGCGCCCGCATCTCCGGCACGGCAGCACTCGAACTGTCGCTCCGCAAGGGCAGATACGCACTCGCCACGATGTGCATCGGCGTCGGGCAGGGGATCGCGGTGGCGCTGGAACGCGTTTAACACCCGTTTCCCACTCGCTATTATGGATCGAGACCGGCACTGTTGCCGGCCTCTTTATTGTGGTACTATGTAGTGGTACCAATCAGCATGAAGAAACGCCATCGCGCCACGCTTGAGCTGATCTATGCAAGGCCCGCCAGCGGTTCGATCCGATGGGTGGATATCGAGGCCATGTTCGTAGCGCTTGGTGCGGACGTGACCGAGCGGGAGGGATCCAGGGTCGGCGTCGTACTGTTCGGCGAGGTCAGGGTATTTCATCGCCCACATCCATCGCCCGATACGGACAAGGGCGCCGTCGCCAGCATTCGAAAATGGCTTGAAAGCCATGGAGTGAAACCATGAAGAACGTCATCTCAATCGAAGGCCACAAAGCGGTTGTCTCGCTTGATCCGGAGATCGGCATGTTTCGCGGGGAGTTCCTCGGCCTGAATGGCGGCGCCGACTTCTACTCCGACAGTCTCGATGGCCTGATGGCGGAGGGTCAAAAGTCGCTCCAGACCTTCCTTGAAATCTGCAAGGAAAAGGGGATTGAGCCTTTTCGCTCGTTTTCGGGAAGATTCAACGTCCGGCTCGATCCGCGCACCCATGAAGCGGCCGTCATCGCCGCTACCGCCAACGATCAAAGCCTCAACGAATGGCTTGCCGAAACAATCGCAACCGCGGCACGGTCGTAGTGGCACGGCTCGCGTAAATTTGACATTGCCGCCCATTTTCACCTGACACATCGTCGCAACCGGGCGTCAGGCCTTGGGTCCCGCATCCGCAGGGCCTATATAAGGCCGGCCGCAAATGCGGCGGAACCCAAGGTTTTGAGATGAGCGACGAATTGCAGGGACGCGCGGCACATATCGCGGCGATCCGGGAACGCGCGGAAGCGGAAATG
This sequence comes from Neorhizobium tomejilense, assembly GCF_964254135.1. Classification (NCBI taxonomy): domain Bacteria; kingdom Pseudomonadati; phylum Pseudomonadota; class Alphaproteobacteria; order Hyphomicrobiales; family Rhizobiaceae; genus Neorhizobium; species Neorhizobium tomejilense. Next base: position 856,625 of record NZ_CAXUSO020000002.1, on the reverse strand, counting down.
AAGGCGATCGGCATCGACGACGCCTTCATCGGCACGTTGGTCGATACGTTTTACGGCCGCATACTGGAGCATCCGGAACTGGGGCCTGTGTTCGACGCACGGCTTTCCGGACGCTGGCCGGAGCATATGGCGAAAATGAAAAGCTTCTGGTCCTCCGTCGCCTTCCGCAACGGTGCCTATGGCGGAAAGCCGGTCCAGGCGCATGCAGGCGTCGCCAACATGAGCCCCGAGCTTTTCCCGAAATGGCTGGAGCTGTTTGCCGCGACGCTGGACGACATTGCTCCGAGCCCGGAGGCGAAAGCCTGGTTCATGACAACGGCTGAGCGCATCGCAAAAAGCCTGACGCTATCGCTCTTCTACAATCCGGCGCTCGACGACCCGGCGCTCAAGCAGGCCTGACGGCTGGCGGCGACCTGATGTCTAGAGGTCGCGGCCCGCATCCAGTGCTTCCTCGGCCTCATCGATCGACATCTCGAAGATCCTCTTGCCGATATCGAAGCTGAAACCTGCCCTGGCGAAGGCGGAAAACTCCTTGGCCTTGCGTTTTTCGTCGAGCTCGTTCTTGCGGAACGGCCCGAAGGCGCGTTTGCGGGCCAGGATGAGGGCCGCGTGGAAATCATCCGCCTCGGCAATCGCGGCCGCGACGGTGCTGCTCGCCACGCCCTTCTGCGACAGTTTCTGGGCAATGGCCCGTCTGGACCTGCCGCCGCGCATGCCCGAGCGAGTGCTCATTTCGGCAAAGGCGGCATCATCCAGCGCCTTGTTGTCATAGGCGAATTTCACGGCGAATTCGGCAAGCGCCCTGACCTGGGTCTCGCCGATATCCTCGAATTTCTCACGTGCCTTGCGCGCTATGGCGTCGAAGAGCTGCTTTTCCGTGTGCATGCGCCGGTTTATGCGATAGATCGTCGAATTGCGCGCCCAGGAGAGCATGCGCGGCGTCGGCGCGTCGGATTGCGGCGTCTCGTCGTCCAGATTCAGTTTAAGCCTCCGACCGCTTTTACCGCCGCTTCCTGCGATGCGGCGCTGGACTTCTTACATCATGTCGCCGCGGCGAAACAACATCATCAGCGGCTGCTGCGTCATACGGCAGGAACGGCCTTCAGCACATCCTGATGCACGACGATCCGGGCGTGATAGGGGACGCGCGTATAGAGGTCCATGACGTCCTGGTTGACCAAGCGCACGCAGCCCGACGACGTCGCCTTGCCGATCGAGGCCCATTCCGGCGAGCCATGCAGGCGGTAGAGCGTATCCTGGCCATTCTGAAAGATGTAGAGGGCGCGTGCACCAAGCGGGTTCTTGATACCCGGATCCATGCCGCCGTTCTCGATGGAGAACTTCTTGAGGCTCGGCTGGCGCGCGACCATCTCGTTCGGCGGTTTCCAGCGCGGCCAGGGCTGGCGCCAGTGGATGACGCCTTCGCCCTGCCAGGCAAAACCGTCCTTGCCGATGCCGACGCCGTAACGCATCGCCGTGCCGCCGGGCTCCACCACGTAGAGGAAACGGCCAGGCGTATCGACGACCACCGTGCCCGGCAGTTCGCCGGTCGGATCGACCACGCGCTGGCGATAATATTTCGGGTCGATCTGCTTGTAGGGGATTGCCGGCAACAAGTGGCCGCTGTCCTCGACGGCGGCGTATCGGGCCTGCAGCTCCGCTTCGCTCGGGGGCTCGATCGGACGGCGGGCCATTTCCGGGACCGGAGCCCGTTCAGCGGTGGTGGCGCAGCCGGCAAGCGTCGCGGTCATCGAGACGGAGCCTATAACGAAGGCGCGCCGCGACATCTGGTATTCGCTGGTCATGGACCGAAAGATCTTTCTGAAAATCAACGTATGTGAGCTAGTAGCGGTTTCCAGCCCAGACCAGCAAGGCGCCACGCATCACATCACGGTAACCTTGCCGTCATCGAAGGCTGGCAAATTCAATCCGTTGCCCTGGCCTCGTAAAACGCCCTGACGTCACCAGCAAAACTCCTGCGCGAATCCGGCTTGGTGTAGAACATGTGCCCGCCGCGATAGACCTTGAGGTCGGCGCGGCCGGCGGCGAGTTCGGGCGGCAGGTGGTCGATGACGTAGCGGCTGGCGCCGTAAGGCGTCAGCGCGTCGCTGTAGCCGTGGGCGATCATCAGCTTGAAGGACGGGATGACCGAAAGCAGGTCGCGGATATCGGTGCTGGCGCTGGCGAGCGAGCGCGAATCTCCGCCATGGCTGCCGTTCCACTCCCAGCGGCGGTTCACTTCCTCGTTCAGCAGCGAATAGGTCATTTCGGTCGCAAAGCCGAGTTCGTTGCGGGCATAGGCGGCAAAGGTGGCGCCATAAGCGCGCGTGTAACCTTCGAGGATCGGATCGTCGTTGCGGGTCGAGGATTCTTCCGGATAGGCATCCGGCACCCCATAGGAGGCGTCGTAGGGGCTGACGATTTTTCCCGGTCCTCCCATCTGCTTGGCATAGACATCGCCGACGAAACCGCGGGTTCGGGCGACGACGTCCCTTGGAATGCCGGTGAGTTCGGACACCCGACCGTAGAACACCTCGGCCTCCTGGCCGGTGGGGAAGGCACCGGCTAGTCGAACGAGATAGTCGCCGCTCGCGAAACGCTCGGCATCGGCAAGCTTTTCCGGCGTGAACTGGTTGCGGCGCTCCAGCTCGGCTGCGGCGAGCGAGGGAAGCTGTAGCGCCGCACTCAAGGGATCGTCGGAATTGGCGAGGAACCGGCCTTCGACCAGCGGCGACAGCATGACGATGCCCGAAGCCAGCATCCCCTGACTGTTCTTCAGAGACACGGCGACCTTGGCGGCGCGAAAACCGCCGTAACTCTCACCGAGCAGGTATTTCGGCGCATCGAGCCGGTTGTTCTTCTGGACATAGAGCGCGATCGCCTTGGACAGGCTGTCGGCATCCTGCCGCACGCCGTAATAGGCACCGGCCGCGTCATTGCTGGCGGCGCGGCTCCAGCCGGTACCGATGGGATCGATCAGCACGAGATCGGTGAAAGCGAGCCAGCTTTCGGGATTGTCCTTCAGCCGGGGCGTTGTGCCGTTGTCGCCGGTCGCGCCGAATTCCAGGATCTTCGGGCCGACGAGGCCAAGATGCAGATAGGCGGAGGCAGCGCCCGGACCGCCGTTGAAGGCGAAGGTGAGCGGCCGGCCGGGTTCGCGGTTTTTGGCGATATAGGCGGTGTAGAAAATCTTCGCCGAGCGGTTGCCGTCCTGACCGAACAGATCGAGCGTGCCGGCCGTCGCGGTATAGGGAAGGTCGCCGGAAGGCGCCTTGAAGACGTGTTCGGTGGTGGAATCGGCCGGGATCAGACTGAATATGCCGCCGCCGGCGCCTTGCTCCGTCTGACGGCCGCGCTCGCGGTTCTCGTCACCGCCGCGCGGCTGCTGCGCTAGAACTGGCGCTGAGAGGGCAAGGACTACGGCGAGAGATGCAATCAATCGATGAAACGTCAAAACTGAAATCCTCCTTGGCCAGCCGCACCCTATGTAGGGCGGCGCGCCGATCCGCAAAACTCAACTCCTATTGATCGACGGGGGCAGGGGCCCTCGGCTCGCCAATTTTCAATGTTTTCGCAGCGGTGCCCTGCAAATAACGGTGCAAATCCGCGGCCGGCGGTGCGGATTTCTACGCGAACGATGGCGACAAGCGCACATAAAATTTACGCTCGCGCCCATGATTCCCAAGGCCGTATCACCGAAGACGTCGTTTCAGCCCATGCCGGCAGCTCGCTGGGCAGGTCCCCAGACCTTTGCCGCAGACACCGCGGATGCGGCATTCATGGCGGGTGGGGCACTTTATCCGCTCGACCAGATCGTCCGGGCCGAACCGGACTGGGCCGGCGCCTGGCGGCAGCGGCTGGCGCTGAAATGCGCGGCAGCGGCCGTTCGGCTTGCGGGGCGTTCGGAAGACGAGGCGGGGCTGCGCGATGCCTGGCTGTTGCGCAAGCCGGGAGATGATCCCGGTCCGGCCGGACAGATTCTTTCCGCCTGGAAGCGGCTTGGCTCGCGTTCGGCCGCGCTCGATGCAGAGGTGCTGCAGGCGACAGCCGGCATGCTTGGCATCAAATGGGACGAGCCGCTGGCATCGCTCGCGCAGGTTTTTGACGACCTCGGCCTCAGCGGATCAGCCGCACCGTTCGCGGCTGCGGCGATCATCCGCGAGACGCACGCCATCCGTCCCGACGCCGAAGCGCTCGGCTGGTGGCTGGCCGATCTCCTTCTGGCGCAGAAGCTGCGCTGGCCCGTGCCCGTGCCGCTGTTGATGAGCCAGCGCTTTTCTTCGGTGTTCCGCGCCGAGGGTGGGCGCGGCCGCGTCCGGCCTGGCGAAGAAGGGTTCGACCGGGCGATCTGCCTTGCCCTGGTGTATGCCGCGACCGAAGCCGGCCGGCTGGCGGCGGAGATTGCCCGGCGCGCCGAGCGGCTTGCCCTCGTCACGCCAAAGCTGCGTGCGAAAGGAGCGGAGGACGGGCTACGCCTGCTGCTCTCCGATGACGCCGTGTCGGGCTCGCTGCAAACGCCGAACCTTTCCCGTTTCGCGTCGCGCCGGCTGTTCGAGCGGCTGCAGCAGCTGGAAGCGGTGCGCGAGCTTTCCGGCCGCCCCACCTTCCGCATCTACGGGCTCTGAGCATGGCGAAGCGTGCACGGCAGATCGTCATCGACAAGGAACTTCTCCAGCTGACGCAGGAGGAGCGGCATCGCCAATGGGCGGCGCGGGTGGAGGCGGTGATCTTTGCCTCTTCCGAGCCCGTCACGCGGAAAGCGCTGGAGCGCGTCGTCGGCGAGGAATGCGATATCGAAGCGATCATCGAGGAGATCCGCGAGTCACTCGGCGGCCGGCCTTATGAACTCGTCGCGGTCGCCGGCGGCTGGCAGCATCGCACCCGGCCGGAATTTGCCGATGTCATCCATGCTTCCGGCGCCGCAAACGCGCCTCCGGCAGATCTGACCGATCACCAGGCCTTGGTGCTGATGACGATCGGTTACTTCCAGCCGGTGACGCGCGCCGAAATTTCGAAGATTTTCGGGCGCGAAGTGAGCCGCGATACGATCGCGACGCTCCGGCAGCTCGGCTTCCTCGCCTCCGGCCCGCGCAGTCCGACGCCCGGCGCGCCCTATACCTACATCACCACGCCGGCCTTCCTCACCGCCTTCGGTTTCGACACGCTGCGCGACCTGCCGGATACGGAAATGCTGGAGGACGCCGGACTGCTGAGCCGCACGCTGCCGGTCGATGATTTCGTCGAGCCGGAGCTCGAAGACGACGACGACTGACAACGGCGCTTGAAATGTGTGGATATTGAGCTCATGTTGAGCATTTGATGATCAAAACCGGATCAGGACTTTCTCATGGCTCATGTTTTTGAAATCGGCGCAGCCGCTTTCCGTGAACCCCAGTCCGCGCTTCTGTCGGCGCGGCGGGTGTCCGACCTTCTCGGCCTGACGCATGCGGAACTGGCGAAACTGATCGGCGTCGCCCGCAATACGCTGACGGCCAAAAGCGGCGCCCGCAAGGTCGATATGGCGCTCTCCCCGGTCGTGCGCATTCTGGCGATGGCGAGCGAGATGGCCGGCGACGAAAACCGGGCGGCGATCTGGTTCAAGCACCAGCCGATCCCCGGCTGGGCCGGCAAGACGGCTTACGACCTCGTCGGCGAGGGCAAGGCAGACAAGGTGCTCGCCTATCTGGAGGCGGTGCGCTCCGGCGTTTATGCCTGAACCGATAATCCTCTGGCGTGCCTATGTGCCGCGCTGGGCGCATGCGCCGCTTTCCGGCGACGGCGCTGCCCGTTTCGGCGGACGCTGGAACCCGGTCGGCGCAGCGACCGTCTATGCCGCGCGCGAGCTTTCCACCGCCTGGGCGGAGTACAATCAGGGCTTCGTCCAGCATCCGGCCCTGATCGCCCAGCTTCGGCTCGACGGCGCGCGGCTCGCGGATCTGACCAACCCCGAAGTTCTGGCCGGTCTTGGCATCGGCGAGGCGATCCACCGCTGCGAATGGCGCGATGATCTCGACGCCGGGCGGGTGCCGCCAACGCATCTCCTCAGAGAGAGGCTGCGGCAGGAGGGCCACGACGGTGTCGTCTATCCATCCTTCATGTCGCCGGGCGGAACCTGTGTCGCCCTCTGGCACTGGAACGGCAAGGACCAACCGAAGCTCACGATCACGGACCCCGACGGTCGGCTGCCGAAAAGCCCGGCTTCCTGGCTATAGTCGACGACGTAGTTTCTTTCCGCGAATGGAATCGATCCGACGCCGCAGGAAATCCACAACCGCTCAATGTCACACCCACAGCTGTATGGAAAATGCTCCGTTCAACCTTGGCATTTAAAATTTAGCGGAATGTAATGTTTTGGATGCATGATGGGCCGAGAGAAAGCGGTGCACAATGCAGCAAAACATCCGTATCACATCGCACGTCACGATCGTGCTGACATTGCTGACAGCCCTGACAGCGCTGCTTCTCGCCGGCTTCATGTGGCTTGCCTCGGCCAAGGTGGACGATCTCGCCTTGATCCGCCAGAAGGGTTACGTCGAGCAGGGCCTCGACGAGCAGGTGAAAGCCGTACAGCATGAACTGGAAAGCGTTACGGTGTGGAACGACGCGGTCCTGCTTGTTGCCAAGGACGATCACCCCTGGATTGCCGAGAATATCGGTACATGGATGCACAAATATTTCAGCCATGACCGCACCTACGTGTTCAACGAGCGGGACGAACTGGTCTTCGCCATGCGGAACGGCGAGGATATTGCGGCCCTGACCTTTCTCGACGATGAAAAGGCTGCGGCTGCCGTGCGGGAAAATGTCCGTGCGGTGCTCCACAAACGGATCGCACCCGGCGGTTCCACTCCTCCGGTGCTTGCCGAGATTTTCGCGGAGAAGATCCTCTCGATCGCCGGCCGGCCCGCGGTCGTCAGCGCAAGACCGATCGTCCCGAGCAGCGACGAGATTTCACTTGAGGCCGGCAAGGAGTTCATCGCGGTTGCCGTCAGATTCCTGGACGCCAGCGCGGTCGAAAAAATCGCTCGTTACGCGCGGCTCGAAACGCTGCATTTTACCACCGACGCGGCCGAATCGACTGCGGCCATTCCGGTCATGGCCACTGCCGGCCAGACGCTCGGATATATGGCATGGAAGCCCATCCGGCCGGGCCTGATGCTCATCGAGCAGATCGCTCCGGTCGGCATTGCCGGCATCATCGTGGCGATGGGCGTGGTGATCTTCCTGGGCCTCGGCCTGCGCAAGACAACCCTCGACCTGTCCGAGAGCCGTCTGGCGCTGATGCGCCACCGCGACCAGCTCGAAGAGAGCGTCAGGCTCCGGACGGCGGAGATCGAGCGCCAGCGGGAGGAACTCGACAGGCTCCTGGCGCAGGAGCGGCATGTGAACGCCCTGCAACGTCAGTTCGTCACCATGGCTTCCCATGAGTTCCGCACGCCGCTTGCCATCATCGATGCCGCAGCGCAGCGCCTGTCGCGCACCAAAACCAACCAGAAGCCCGAATATGTGGAAGAAAAGTCGGCCCAGATCCGCTCCGCCGTGCTGCGCATGGTGGACCTGATGGAGAGCATCCTGTCGGCGGGCCGGCTGGAGACCGGCAAGACGACGCTGAAGCCGGAGCGCCTCTCGCTGGCGGAAATCATCGAAGCCTGCTGTGCCCGACAGATGGATGTTCGCAAATCCCACACGATTCACCGGGACCTTTCGCATCTGCCGCAGGCGATCCTTGCCGACCGCACCACGATCGAACAGGTCTTCACCAACCTGCTTTCGAATGCCGTCAAATATGCCCCCCACGCGCCGGACATCCATATCCGGACCTCGACGAAGAACGGCATGTCCTATGTGTCGATCCAGGATGCCGGCATCGGCATGGATGCCGAAGACCTGCCGAAGCTTTTCCAGCCCTATTACCGGGCCCGCAGCGCGACCGGCATCGCCGGCACGGGCATCGGCCTCAATCTCGTCAAGCAGATCGTCGATCTGCATGGCGGTTCGATCTCCGTCGAAAGCGTGCTCGGCCGGGGAACAACATTCACGGTGGCGCTCCCGAACAAGGGACCGCTCGCAAATCTCATCAAACGTGCAGCTTAGGGAATAGCAGGATGATTACCGTACTATGCATCGACGACGAAGCGGATATCCGCCAGCTCATCGTCGAGGAACTGGCGGACGCCGGATTTGCAACTCTGGAGGCGGCCAACGGGCAGGAGGGTCTCGAAGCCATCCTGGCGTATTGGCCGGACATCGTCATCTGCGACATTTCGATGCCCGTCATGGACGGTCATCAGCTCCTGGCGGAAATCCAGATGAACCACGCCGAGCTCTTCAACATCCCCTTCATCCTGCTGTCGGCCTTGACCGACAAGGACAATGTGTTGACGGGCCTGCGGGCAGGGGCGGCGGACTATCTGACCAAGCCGATCGATTTCGATCTTCTGCTGGCAAAGCTCGCCGGCTGCATCGCCCGCCTCGAAAACGACCGAGCCGTCGGCCGCGCGCTCTGATTTCACGGCAAGGCGGCGTTGACCAGCCTGCAGCGGGCGTCGAGCCTATCGATGCACCGCTGCGGGTCTCGCCGTGTTTTGAGCTTGCGCGATTTTCCGGACGAGGCTTCGCCGGGGGCGAGGCTTTTGTCACTCACCCTTGGAGGGTTCGTCGCGTTCGCGAAGATTGCGGGCGACGAGGCGACAGAGGTCGCGGAGCTGCTGGTAGCTTTCCTGCGGCAGGAACGAAAACACTTCGCGCTCGATGGCGTCGGCGGCTGCATCGCAGGCCTTGATCATCCGCTTGCCTTCGGTCGTCAGGCTCATGCGCAGGATACGGCGGTTGGCCGGATCCTCCTTGCGGGTGATGAGATTGCGGCGCTGCAGCCCGCCGATCAGCTCGTTCATCGTCTGCGGCGTCACGAAGAAACGGCGCGACAGTTCGGCCGAGGAGAGGCCTTCGCGGCTGCCGATCACGCTCAGCACCGTATACTGGATTCCAGTCATCTGCAGCGCCGACAGTGCGGCCTCCAGCCGGCTGCGCACGGCATGATTTGCCTGGTTCAGGAAGTAGATTGCCCGGGGCTGCTGCATCACCCAGTCGCTGGTGCTTGCTTCTTCGGGCTTCATGTCTTCAGCCATCACGATGCGGCGACCTTCTACAAAACGGTTATATGAGCGGGGTAGCGGAGAAAATGCAGCCGCACAAGCCGGGTTGCACGAAACCCTCAACTTACTGAGGCGCCAAGCCGCATCGACAGGGATCTGGCAGCGTGCAGCGTGGCGGTCAGCGGCAGGCCCGAAGGCGTAATATCGAAGCCATCCTGGCGGCCGAGTACGGTGATGACCGCTTTCAGGTGCGCCCGGTGATCGAAGACGGGAGCGGCAACGGCAGAAAAATTCGGAACCGTGGACGGTAGCGTTGCGGCATAACCTTCGCGGCGGACATCCGTGAGTTCGGTTATGAAACGCGCGGCCGAGGCCTCCGCTTCGCCATCCTGTTGCATCATGGCGCGCAGGTGGTGTTCCCATTCGACGTTCGGCAGGTTGGCCATGAAGACCCGGCCGGTCGCGGTCGGCCAGAGGCGTACAAGCGATCCGACCTTGATCTCGTAGACGCTGTCGGAGCGGCCCTCGATCTTGTCGACCACGACAGGCGCATCGCCGTTCCACACCGCCAGGGTCACCGTCTCGCCGAGTTCGGCGGCAAGCTGCGAGATTGACGCACGCGCAAGGCTAAGAAAATCGGTGCGCGAAAGCGAGGCAAGCCCGAGCTGCAGCGCCGAATCGCCGAGATCGTAAAGGCCGGACAGCCGGTCCTGTGCGGCAAAACCAGTGCGCACTAGGCTGACCAGATAACCATGCGCCATGCTGGGCGTCATCCCGGCAGCAGCGGCGATATCGTTCAGCCGCAACGCGCGGCCGGCATGCTGGATTGCCGTCAGCACCTTCAGTCCCTTTTCAAGCGACTGGATGCCAGCGCCCTTGGTTTCCGGGCCCTTGCCTGCCGTTTTCTGTTTTACCGACGCGTCCATGACCTCTCCGCTTGACGTCCTCATTCATCTTTATACAATATAACTGAATGATTTCAAGAATATTGAAATCGACGCGAAGGATAGGGAGGAGACCTTGGCGGAATATCTGGTTTGTTCGGAGGATGAGATCGCCGATGGCGGCCGCAAGGTCGTCGCCTGCGGGGAGCGGGAAATCGGCATTTTTCGGGTAAAAGGCGCTCTGCATGCCTGGCACAACATGTGCCCGCATCGTCAGGGCCCGATCTGTCAGGGACGCATCTATCCTCAAGTCATCGAACCCGTCGATGAAAGGCAGGAGGTGCGGACGCTTCAATACAATGAAGAGAACATGCACGTCGCCTGTCCGTGGCATGGCTGGGAATTCAACCTGGAGACAGGCCGCAACGCCGGGCCGGCCAAATACCGCCTTCACCGTGCCGAACTGGCGATCCGGGAGGGGCAGGTCTATGTCGTCCTCTGAACCCACATTACGCAACGACCCCTATGGCTGGATCGAGGACGCAACTGCCGAGATCGAGAAGGCGACGGCCGAACTGCTGGAAAACGGCGAAGCATCGCGCGTCTCCGACGAGGCGGTGGCGCGGATGATGACGGCGGCGATCCGGCTCTACGTCGCCAAGAGCGATGGCGAGGAACGCACGTTCCGACCGCTGACCGGCACCCGCGACGAGACGGTGACCGCCACCGAGGCGCTCTCCGCGGTCTCGGAAGTCCTGCGCGCCCTGCATCTCGGGCCGATGGAACTGGCACTCTGGTACCGGCGCAGGCCGGATGAACTTTGAGGCATAAATCCACTCTTTCGCCTGAGGAGAGCGAACATGGATATTTCCAACAAGGATCGCGCCCGCGAATTGCCGGTGCAGCAGATCGATGTCTTCACCGATACGCGCGACATCCTCGCGCATGCCAATAAGGCGGCCAGGAAGCGCGGTTTCGAGGACTGGCTGATCTGCGACGTGGACGCCCACCACACCGAGACGATTTCCTGGCATGAACTGGTGCAATATATCGAGGACCCGGTCATCCGCCACCAGGCGATGCTCTTCCACGACGAGAAGATGGGCACCGCCTCCTACGGTTTGAACGGCGACATGGGCCTGAAATACCAGGATGTCGGCGGTCGTATTCCGCACCAGGCCGGCATTCGCGAACAGGTCGATGACGGCGTACATCGCGACGTGACGCTGTCTCGCCGGGCGATGAGCGCGCTCGGCGTCGATTACATGGTGCTCTTCCCGACGCCGATGCTGACGCTCGGGCTACATCCGCAGCCGGAAATGGAGGTCTATCTCGGCCGCGCCTATAACCGCTGGCTGATCGACAAGGTGCTCTCCAAGGACGACCGGCTGAAGACGCTCGCCTACCTGCCGTTCAACGTGCCCAAGGAAGCCGAACGCACCATCGAGGAATTCGCCGGCCAGCCGGGTGTCATCGGCTTCTGCGTTCCGTCCACCCGCCATAAGCCGGTGCACCACAACGACTACATGCGCGTCTATGCGATGCTCGAGGAGCGCAACCTGCCGATCGCCTTCCATGCCGCCTATCATTGGCAGGATCAGTCGCTGTCGACCATCAACCGCTTCCTCGGCATGCATGCGCTTGGCTTCGTCTGGTGCAATATGGTGCACATGACCAACTGGATCCTGAACGGTATTCCGGAGCGTTTCCCGAAACTGAAAAGCATCTGGGTGGAAAGCGGGCTCGCCTGGATCCCCTTCCTGATGCAGCGGCTCGACGACCAGTACCTGATGCGGCCGTCGGAAGCGCCGCAGCTGAAAAAGCTGCCGAGCGAATATATGCGTGAAAACTGCTGGTATACGACCCAGCCGATGGAAACGGTGAACATGAAGGCGCTGCAATTGACGCTGGAGATGATCAACGCCGAGAGCCAACTCCTGTTTGCATCCGACTGGCCGCATTTCGATTTCGACCTGCCGCAGGAAATCTACGACCTGCCATTCCTGAGCGAACAGGCGAAACGGAATATCCTCGGGCTGAATGCGGCAAAGTTGTTCAATCTGGACCCGACGCCGCGCAAGACCTTGTAGGCGGGGAGGGTGCGTAGAGCCCCTCCCCCTTGTGGGGAGGGGTTGGGGAGGGGTCTTCGCTCCGCATCAAAAACCCTTCCCGCCTGCCGGCCACCCTCCCCACAAGGGGGAGGGTTAAGATCGCAGCGCCGCCACAGTTTTTCATGGGCTTCCTCTTCGTCTAAAAAGGACATTCCAACATGACCATCACCGGAGGCGATTCCATCGTCGCTTCACTGCGCGCCCACGATGTGGATACCGTCTTCGGCATACCGGGTGCCCAGCTCTACGGCCTGTTCGACGCCTTTCAGCGCGACGGCATGCGGGTGATCACGCCGCGGCACGAGCAGACATGCGCCTACATGGCGTTCGGTTACGCCCGCGCCTCGGGCAATCCCGGTGTCTATTCCGTCGTGCCCGGGCCGGGCGTGCTCAACACCGGCGCCGCGCTCCTGACTGCCTGGGGCTGCAACGAGCCGGTTCTGTGCCTGACCGGGCAGGTACCGACCGCGTTTCTCGACAAGGGCCGCGGCCATCTGCACGAGATGCGCGACCAGCGCGCCGTTCTCGCCGGCATCGCCAAGTCTGCCGAACGCGCCGACAGGGCAGCGGACGCTTCGGCCGCCATCGCCCATGCGTTTCGCGAGATGCGCTCCCTGAAGCCCGGCCCGGCAACGGTCGAAATGCCCTGGGAGCAGTTCGTGGCGGAGGGTGAATTCGAGATCGCCCGACCGCTCGAAAACCATCCGGACCCGGTGGCGGATGTCGCCATCGGCGAGGCGGCAGCGGCGATCGGCCGGGCGGAACGGCCGATGATCTTCGTCGGGCCTGGCGCCTTCGAGGCCTGTGACGAGGTGCTGCGGCTTGCGGAAATGCTGCATGCGCCGGTGGTCGGCTTTCGTTCCGGACGCGGCGTGGTCTCCAACCGCCACGAACTCGGCCTCACCATCGCCGAGGCGCGAAAGCTCTGGCCGGTGGTCGATTGCGTCATCGGTGTCGGCACCCGGCTCGAGGTGCCGAGCTGGCGTTGGAAGCCGAGAGCAGACGTGCCGGTGGTGCGGCTGGAAATCGACGCGGAGGAACTGATCCGTACACCGGAGGCCCTCGGCGTGCTCGGCCGCGCGAAGACCTCCCTCACGGCGCTGCTTGCCGAACTCAAGCCGCGGACGCCTTCCGACGATTGGCAGGAAGCCATCCGAAAGGCACGCGCGCAAACGGCGCAAGCCATCCAGGAAATCTCGCCGCATTACGGATACCTGCAGGCGATCCGCGCAGCCCTTCCGGATGACGGCATCCTCGTCGAGGAGGTCTGCCAGTCCGGTTTCGCCTCCTGGTACTGCTATCCGGTCTACGAACCCCGCACCTTCATCTCGACCGGCTTCCAGGGCACGCTCGGCTTCGGCTTTCCGACCGCGCTTGGCGTCAAGGTTGCCCGGACGGACGTGCCGGTGGTGTCGATCGCCGGCGATGGTGGCTTCATGTTCGCCGTCCAGGAGCTGGCGACCGCCGCCCAATACGGCATCGACGTCATCACCGTCGTCTTCAACAACTCCGCCTTCGGCAACGTGAAGCGCGACCAGAGCGAAGCTTTCGGGGGACGACTGATCGGCTCGGAACTGAAGAACCCGGATTTCGACAAGCTTGCCGCCGCCTTCCATGTGGATTTCGCCCGAGTGAATGCGCCGGAGGATCTCCGCGCCGCAATCGAGACCGCGATCGCTCGCGGCGGCCCGTGGCTGATCGAAGTGCCGCTGTCGATCGAAAACGAAGTCAGCCCCTGGAAATTCATTCATGGCTGATCCGTCGATGACGAATTCCGTTCGACATCGACGAAAATGCCTATCGTCATGGCAGGGAGCCGTATAAAGTCGGACACCAGAATTCGAGCCGGGGAGGGCTTCGTTTCCGTGTCATCAGATCAGAAAACCATGCGTATCGTTGTGCTGACGGCGGTCCTGCCGGCTTCGGTGGTCTCGACGCTCGAAGGCATGGGCGGGCGGCAAATGTCGGTCGCGGAGGTCGCTGCAGGCGGCGAGATGCCGGGCGTGCAGGCGCTGGTCACCGATCCCGGCGTTGGCGCCAACGCGGATGTACTCGCCAAATTCCCCGACCTGAAGCTGGTCGCCTGTTACGGCATCGGCATCGACTCGATCCATATGCCGACCATCAAGTCGCGCGGCATCGGCATTTCCAATACGCCGGGGCTGTTGACGGAGGATGTCGCCGATCTCGCGATGGCGCTGATGCTGGCTTCTGCCCGCGATATCGTGCCCCAGACCCAATATATTCGCGACGGCCGATGGACGACGATCGCGGCAAAGGTCCCGCTCGGCCGGTCGCTCAAGAACAAGGCGATCGGCATCGTCGGGCTCGGCAATATCGGCGCGGCGATTGCAGAACGCGCCTCCGCTTTCCGCATGCGGGTTTCTTATCATGGTCCGCGGCAGAAACCTGTCCCTTATACCTACATGCCGGATCTCGTCGCGATGGCGAAGCAGAGCGATTTTCTCATTGTCGCCAGCCGCGGCGGCGAGGACACTAGGAAAATCGTCAACCGCGAAGTGCTGGAGGCGCTCGGACCCGAGGGTACGCTGGTCAACGTCTCGCGCGGTTCGATCGTCGACGAGGCGGCGCTGGTGGAGGCGCTCAGGACCGGGAAGCTCGGCTTTGCGGCGCTGGATGTGTTCGCCAACGAGCCGAGGGTTTCGGAAAAGCTGCTGTGGATGCCGAATGTGATCATGACGCCGCACCAGGGCAGCGCCACTGCGGAAACCCGCCTCGCCATGGCCCTTTTGCTGATCGAGAATGTCGACGCGTTTTTCAAGGGAACGCCGCTGCCGACGCCGGTGGTCCCGATCGCGATCTGGGCTTTTGAACTGTAGCTTTTGAACTCTAGGGAGGAATTCAAATGGCATTTCAACGTCACGTCATCGGACTGGCAGGACAGGACCAATCCGGCGAAGTCATCACCGAGTTCGACCGCGCTTCGGTCACCGACGAGGAGTGGGCCGTCCGCGTCGATCTCGCCGCCGCCTATCGTCTCGCAGCACTCTACGGCTGGGACGATCTCATCTACACGCATATCTCGGCTCGCGTCCCTGGCACGGACAATCACTTCCTGATCAACCCGTTCGGGCTCGCCTTCGACGAGATCAAGGCGAGCAACCTCGTCAAGATCGACCACGAGGCGAAGATCATCGGCAAGTCGGACTATCCGGTGAACGGTGCCGGTTTCGTCATCCACCACGCCGTGCACAAGGCTCGCCACGAGCTCAACTGCGTCATGCACCTGCATACCGAGGCAGGCATGGCGCTTTCCATGCTCGATTGCGGCCTGCTGCCGCTCTCCCAGCATTCGATGTTCTTCTACAACCGCATCGGCTATCACGGCTACGAGGGCCTGGCCCTCAATATGGAAGAGCAGGAAAGGCTGATCCACGATCTCGGCCCGCACAAGAACATGATCCTCAAGAACCACGGCACGCTGACATCGGGCGAAAGTGTGGGCGAGGCGTTCGTGTGGACCTTCTGGCTGGAAAAGGCCGCCCGCGCGCAGCTCGCCGCCATGGCCGCCCAGCCGCAGGGTCTCACCGTTCCGGCAGAGAAGATCGCCGAGCTAACCGCGCATATGTACGAGATGTCTCCGGCCAAGCCGGGACTGAAAGAATGGCCGGCCATGCTGCGCAAGCTGGATCGGATCGATCCGAGCTATCGGGACTGACATCCTGAAATGACGGCGTGCGGGGAACTGGCGGTCTTTCCTCTCATTCTCCGCAACGAAAAAGCCGGCGTTTCCGCCGGCTTTTTATTTGCTTCAGCAGGTCTTACTGCTGCGGGATCTGGGCGATGGCCACGTAGTCCTTCCACTCCGCGATCGTCTTGATCATCAGAGCCTGGGCTTCGGCCGGGGTGGAGATGTAGGGGTCGCCACCCTGGTCGGCCAGGAACTTCTGGGTTTCCGGCGCCTGCAGGACGGTATTGAACCAGCCGTTGATCTTGGTGGTGATGTCTTCCGGCGTGCCCTTGGCAACCATGGCACCCCACCAGCCGAGCTGGTCGACGTCAAAGCCCTGTTCCTTCAGGGTCGGAATGTTCGGAGCGCCCTTCATGCGTTCCGGCGAGCCAACGCCGAGAAGACGGAAGCGGCCTTCGCGCTGCTGGGCGAGGGCGAAGACCGGATCGTAGGAGCCGAAGTCCATTGCGCCGCTGGTCATGTCGTTGAGCGAATCGGCGGCGGTCTTGTACTGGACCGAAACGGTCTCGAGGCCGGCTTTCTGCTTGTAGACTTCGGCCATGACCTTGCCCGAAGTGGCGTTGACGGCATAAGAGCCACCATCGCCCTTTGTCTTCATGGCAGCCGTCAGTTCCTTCAGGTCCTTGTAGGGCGCGTCCTTGGCGACGGCGATCATGAAGGCCTGCTTGTTGATGGTCGCGATCGTCATCAGGTCCTTGCCGACGTCGATCGGCGGCTTCTTCATGATCCACATGTTGCCGGCGATCGAGTTGCCGGAATGGACGAAGATCGTGTAGCCGTCCGGCTTGGAGCGCGACGTGTATTCAGCGGCGATGTTGCTGAGCGCGCCCGGCTTGTTTTCGACGATGATCGTGGCGCCGGCGACCTTGGACACCTTGTCCGCGAAATAGCGGACGAGAACGTCGGCGCCGGAGCCGGCCGGGAAGGCGCAGACGAAGGTTATCGTCTGCTCCGGATAGGCGGCCTGGGCGGGGGTAACGTTTGCAATCTGTGCGACCGCCAGCATCGCCATGGCGGCGGTGGCTTGCGCGATCTTCTTAAGCCATTTTGTCACTTTTCATCTCCTATGGCGGTTCGTAAGGGTCCCTGCGAAAGAACCTGCCGCACTATGGCGAGAGGGTCTTTCGAATCGGTTGATTAATTTTGCGGAATCTTGGCCATGGCCACATACGTCTTCCACTCCTCGACGGTCTTGGCGAGCAGTGCCTGACCCTCGTCTGGAGTGCCGACATAGACGTCACCGCCGAATTTCGCGAGGAAGGCGACGGTATCGGGTTGGGCCAGGACTTCGTTAAACAGCGCGTTGATCTTGTCGACCACCGGCTTCGGCGTCGCCTTCGGAACGAAGGAACCCCACCAGCCGAGCTGGTCTATGTCATAGCCCTGTTCCTTGGCGGTCGGGATGTTGGGCAGCGACTTCAGCCGGATCGGCGAACCGGTCGCAAGGATCCGGACACGCTTCTCGTTGGCCTGCGACAGGGAGAAAACCGGATCGTGGACGCCGTAGTCGAGAGAGCCGCTCAGCATGTCGTTGAGCGAATCCTTGGCGTCCTTGAACGAGACTTCGACCGGATCGACGCCGGCGACCTGCTTGTAGATTTCGCCGAGAACCTTGCCGGACGTCGCAGCCGTTGCATAGCTGGCGTTGTTGCCCTTTTCCTTCAGCACCTTGGTCAGCTCCTTCATGTCCTTGATCGGGCTGTCGTAAGCCACGACGAACATGAAGGCCTGCTTGTTGATGAAGGAGGTGGTCTGCAGCTCCTTGACGACGTCGATCGGCGGCGCCTTGAACAGCGACATGTTGGCCGCCGTCGAGGTGCCGGAATGGACGTAGATCGAATATCCGTCCGGCTTGGCACGGGCGGTGTACATGGCGGCGATGTTGCCGGCGGCCCCCGGCTTGTTTTCGACGATCACCGTCTGGCCGGCGACCTTGGCGAACTTGTCGGCAAAGAAGCGGACCAGGACGTCGGCGCCCGAGCCGGCCGGGAAGGCGCAGACGAACGTGATCTGGCCATTCGGATAAGCACCCTGCGCGAACGCACCAAAGGGTGCGAGCGTGGCGGCCGCGGCAGTCGCCATCATCAGGTTTCTGCGTGAGATTTCAGTGGTCATCGGTACAAGTTCCTCCCTTGAACGCCCCAGTCATTCCCGTAGCAAGCTTCCGTGAAGCCCGTTGAACAAGCCTCAGTTTTGCGGGATCTTCGCCAGCGCCACATAGGCACGCCACTCCTCGACGGTCTTCGCAAGAAGCTCGTCGACCTCCTTCGGCGTACCTTTGAAGACGTCCCCACCGAACTTATTCAGGAAGGCTTCCGTTTCCGGCTGGTCAAGCACGTCCCGGAACAGTGCGTTCAGCTTCAGAACGACATCGTCCGGCGTCTTGGCCGGCACGAACACACCCCACCATCCAAGCTGGTCGACATTGAGGCCATATTCCTTGATGGCCGGAATCTCGGGCGTCGACTTCATGCGCTGCGGCGAGCCGACCGCAAGCAGCCTCAGGCGCCCTTCGCGCTGCTGGCTGAGCGCGAAGACCGGGTCGAGCGCCGCGAAATCCAGCTGGCCGCTGGTGATGTCGTTCAGGGAATCCGGACCGGTCTTGTAGGCGACTTCGGTCGCCGAGACGCCTGCCAGCTGTAGGTAGACTTCGGCGAGAACCTTGCCCGAGGTCGCGGTCGAGCCATAGGTGGCGTCGCCCGCCTTGGCCTTCAGGTGCTCGGTGAGTTGCTTCATGTCCTTGATCGGACTATCCGCCGCGACCGCGATCATGAAGGGCTGCTTGTTGATGAACTGGACCCCTCGCAGCGCCTTGGTGACGTCGATCGCGGGTTTCTTGAACAGCGACATGTTGGCCGCGGTCGAGGTGCCCGAATGGACGTAGACGGTATAGCCGTCCGGCTTGGCGCGGCTGACATATTCGGCGGCGATATTGCCGTTGGCGCCCGGCTTGTTCTCGACGATCACCGTCTGCTTTGAAACGGCCGCCACCTTTTCGGAGAAGAAGCGGACCAGAATATCGGCGCCGCTTCCGGCCGGAAAGGCGCATACGAAGGTGATCGTACCATTGGGATAGCCCGATTGTGCGAACGAGACACCGGGGAGAACGGCGGCCATCGTAGCCGCCGCAATCAGGGTGCGTCTTGTCAGTTTCAAATGTTGTTCAGTCATTGGCTCCTCCTCCAAAAAACCGTTGCAGAACGTCCGTTATTCCTCCTGGAACGCCTCCTCGCGTGTCTTTCGGAACTGCGGGAAGATGATCAGGCAAAGCATCAGGACCGTCGCCACGAGAAGCGTGGCCGAGATCGGACGGTCGATGAAGATCGTCGGATCGCCGCGCGAGATGACCAGCGAACGGCGCAGGTTTTCCTCCATCAGCGGGCCGAGAATGAAGCCGAGCACCATGGGCGCGGGCTCGCAGCCGAGCTTGAAGAGGATGTAGCCGAAGACCGTGAAGACGATCATCAGGACCATCATGAACGGCTCGGTGCTCGTCGAGTAGACGCCGATTGCGCAAAACAGCAGGATCGCCGGATAGAGCAGGCGGTAGGGAACCGACAGCAGCT
This sequence comes from Neorhizobium tomejilense, assembly GCF_964254135.1. Taxonomy (NCBI): domain Bacteria; kingdom Pseudomonadati; phylum Pseudomonadota; class Alphaproteobacteria; order Hyphomicrobiales; family Rhizobiaceae; genus Neorhizobium; species Neorhizobium tomejilense. Next base: position 837,257 of record NZ_CAXUSO020000002.1, on the reverse strand, counting down.
TCACCCAAATGCCGATCATCGGCAGGTTGATGACGACGAGCATCAGGTTGCCGATCCACATCGAGGCGACCATGCCCCAGAAGAGATCGGGGCGGGTGGTCATGACCGCCGCACCCGGCTGGATGCCCTGGATGATCATCGCGCCCATCATGATCGCCATGATCGGGTTCGACGGAATGCCGAGCGTCAGGAGCGGGATGAACGAGGTCTGGGCAGCGGCGTTGTTAGCTGCTTCCGGACCCGCGACACCTTCGACCGCGCCGGTGCCGAACTTGCGCGGGTTCTTCGAAATCTTCTTTTCCAGCGTATAGCTGGCGAAGGAGGCAAGAACCGCGCCGCCGCCCGGCAGGATGCCGAGGAGCGAGCCGAGGCCCGTGCCGCGGAGAGCGGCCGGATAGGCTTCCTTGAATTCCTTCTTGGTCGGCCACATGTCGCGCATACGGGTGCTGATCGCTTCGCGCGGCGGCGGCGGGTTCTCGAGGTTGCGGATGATTTCCACGATACCGAAGAGGCCGAGAACCAGCGGCAGGAAGTCGATGCCTTCCCACAGGCCCGAAAGGCCGAAGGTATAGCGGGTAAGACCCGTGTTGATGTCGGTGCCGACAAGGCCGAGCAGCAGGCCGATCAAGACCATGGCAACGGCCTTCAGGACCGAACCGTGCGCCAGAACGATCGCCATGGTGAGACCGAGCAACATCAACGCGAAATAATCCGGCGAATTGAACTGCTGGGCGATCGAAGCGAGCGGCGGACCGAAGGCGGCGATGAAGACGGTGCCGATCGTGCCGGCGAAGAACGAGCCGAGAGCGGCGATCGCGAGTGCCGCACCCGCGCGGCCCTTGCGGGCCATCTGATGTCCCTCGATACAGGTCACCACCGAGGAAGCTTCACCCGGCATGTTGACCAGGATCGAGGTGGTGGAGCCGCCATATTGTGCCCCGTAATAGATGCCGGCCAGCATGATCAGCGACGAAAGCGGATCGAGCCCGAACGTGATCGGCAGCAGGATCGCCAGCGCGGGAATGGGTCCGATGCCTGGAAGAACGCCGATCAGCGTGCCGAGCACGACGCCGATCAGACAGAACATCAGGTTCTCGAGCGAGCCTGCAGCCATGAAGCCGGTTGCGAGGTGTTCAAAGACTTCCATGGATTACCTGCCCCACCAGACGGGCATTGGCTGCCCAAGCGCGTATACGAAGATGATAACGACGAACGCCGCCGTGGTGACCGCGAAGACGACGGTCTCGACAGGTTTGACGTCGCGCCGTGCATAGGCAGCGAACATGATCAACAGGATCGAGGAGATCACCGCGCCGATTTCAGCGATCAGGATGCCGAAGGCGGCAATCGCCAGCAGGATGAAGACGATCGGGCGGAGCTGGATGCGTTCGATGGCCGGACCTTCGATCGCCAGCGACTTTACCGTGACGATCAGCCCGATCAGTGCGATCAGGCCGCAAATGATCATCGGGAAATAGCCAGGGCCCATGTTGCGGGCGGAACCGAAGGTGAGGTCCGACCCGACATAGAGGCCGACCGCGCCGAAAAGGATGAACAAGATGCCCGCGCCGAAATCCTGCGGACTTTTGATGACCATGGTTTCCTCCCTGAAAACCCGACTATGAGAACCGGTCTGGCTCCCCTTGGGCGCCGGCCAAACCGTCATTATGCATGTTCCTCGGGCCGCGCCTCGAATTCGCAGCCCTGAATTCGTCTATAGGCAACTAGATTTGACTATATACAAGAGTATTTCTCTTGTCAGTCAATCGAATTCCGTAGTCTCCCTTGTCGATCAGATACCACAGCCGCCCGCCGTTTTCGATCCTATCGCATTTATATCAGGAAGCCAGATATCCAAGGTGTAATTTCGTGACATCCTTTCCTGTTTTTGATCTGTGGATTGAAACTTTCAATTGCAGCCGCCGTCTCCCAAGGGCTTGTCCGAAAGCTCCGGCGGGCAGATATGAAATTGGTTTTGAACAAAGTCAATTATACTTTATCAAAAATAGTTGACAGGCGCATGCGCGTCGGGAGAGATTGTCCGTCAGAATTTCAAAGGATAAAAAAATGAAGATTTCTGTCGTGGGAGGAGGGATTGGCGGGCTGACGGCGGCATTGTCGCTGCTCCGCCAGGGGTTTGACGTCGACGTGTACGAACAGGCGGTCGAGCTGAAAGAAGTCGGCGCCGGCGTTCAGGTCAGCGCCAACGGCACGCGGGTTCTGTTTTCGCTCGGGCTCGAAGAAGACATCATGTCGATCGCCTCACAGGCGCAGGGCAAGGAGATTCGTCTCTGGAATACCGGGCAGACCTGGAAACTGTTTGACCTCGGCCCGCTTTCCATCGAGCGTTACGGCTTCCCCTATATCACCATCCACCGCAACGACCTGCACCAGACGCTGGCAGCCGGCGTGCGTCGCATCAAGCCCGATGCGATCAAGCTGTCCAAGAAATGCGTCGGGATAACCCAGGACGACAAGGGCGCGACCATCACCTTCGCCGACGGCACCACCGCCACTTCGGATATCGTCGTCGGCGCCGATGGGGTGCACTCGAAGATCCGCGAGACGCTGTTCGGTCGAGACGATCCGAAATTCACCGGCATCGTCGCCTGGCGCGGCGTCATCCCGGTCGAGCGCCTGCCGGAACGCATGCTGCGGCCGGTCGGCACCAACTGGATCGGTCCTGGCGGCCACGTCATCCAGTACCTTCTGCGCGGCGGCAAGCTGATGAATTACGTCTCGGTCGTCGAGCGCGCCGACTGGCAGGTCGAATCCTGGTCGGTCGCGGGCACCGTGGAAGAGTGCCTTGCCGACTATGAAGGCTGGCACGAGGACATCCACACGATGATCAAGGCAATCGACGTGCCCTACAAGTGGGCGCTGATGCTGCGGCCGCCGATGGACGACTGGACCCGCGGCCGCGTGACGCTGCTCGGAGATGCATGCCATCCGACATTGCCCTTCCTCGCCCAGGGCGCGGTGATGGCGATCGAGGACGGTTTCGTGCTCGCCCGGGCGCTTGCCGAGAACAATGGCAACTACGAAGCGGCTTTTGCCGGTTACGAGGCGGCCCGCGTCGAGCGCACCGGCAAGATCGTCCGCGGCGCCGAAGGCAATCTCAGCCGTTTCCACAATGCTGCGCTGAAGGATCCGAAGCTCGCCGAGGATTACGTCAATGCCGAATGGCAGGAAGACAAGGTCAAGCAGCGCTACGAATGGCTGTTCACCTACGATGCCACCTCGGTGCCGGTCGTGGCGGGAACCAGGTCGCCAGAAGCGGCCGCCTGAGGCCGCGATCACAATTTAATCTCGAAAGCCCGTTCGCCGGGTTACCGGCCGAGCGGGCGAAGCATAACGGGTAGGACATCATGACCACCAAGGCGGAATGGCAGCGAATCCCGCTGATCGTCTCCTTTCCGGAGACCGCGAAATATACCGAGACCTACGGCTTTGCCGGCAATTCGGGCAGGGTCAATCTCGAGGGCCAGCTTCTGCGTGGCACCGGCGCGCCGTCGAAGACGGTCTATGTCTTCATGCATCCAACCTCGACGCTGCAGCTCCTGCCGATGCCGACGGCGCTGGCCGATGCCGGCCTGCACGTGCTTTGCGCCGCCAGCCGTTATCCGAAGAACGACACCGCTCTCATCATGGAAAAGGTGGCGATCGACCTCGGCAAGTGGCTCGATCATGCCCGTGGCGAACTCGGTTACGAGAAGGTGGTTCTGGTCGGCTGGTCGGGCGGCGGCTCACTGTCGCTCTTTTACCAGGCACAGGCCGAGAACCCGACGATCACCCACACGCCGGCCGGCGACGAGGTCAACCTCGTCGAAGCGGGGTTGAAGCCCGCCGACGGCGTGATCTTCATCGCCGCCCACCTGTCGCGTGCCGAAACGCTGACCGAATGGCTCGACCCGTCGGTTCTCGACGAACTCGACCCGGATCTCCGCGACCCGGAATTCGACATCTATTCGCCGGACTGCCCGCACCAGCCACCCTATTCGGCGGAATTCATCCAGCGGTTCCGGGCCGCCCAAGTCGCCCGCAACCGCAAGATCACCCATTGGGCGCTCGACATGCTGGCGGAGCTGAAGCGCCGCGGCTCGTTCGAACAGGAGCGCGCCTTCATCGTCCACCGCACCATGTGCGACGTGCGCTGGTTCGACGGCACCATCGACCCGAACGACCGGCCGATCGGCAAGAGCTATATGGGCGATCCGCGCACAGTCAATGTCGGCCCGGTCGGTCTTGCCCGCTTCACGACGCTGCGTTCGTGGCTTTCCCAGTGGAGCTACGACCTGTCGAATGCCAAGGGGCCGATGAACGCGGCGCTGATCAAGCGCTCGCCGGTGCTGCAGATCGAGAACAATGCCGACGAGGCTGTCCCGGCGACCCACAATCCGACCATCCGGGCGGCGCTCGCCACCGAGAACAAGGAATATATGACGATCCCGCACGCGACCCACTATTACCTCGGCCAGCCGGAGCTTCTGAAGGCTTGCATCGACCGGGTGATCGATTGGAGCAAGCGGCAGGGGTTGTTGGCATGAGAGCAGTCCGGCGTTCGCCGGGAGCGGGCTCCGGACCATCGGGAGGTTTGACCGTGAGCTTCAAAGAAAAGCACCACCGTCCAGGCTGGATCGGTGGTGTGCGTGTTTCGCCTGCATATGCCTTGCAAACAAGGCGATCATACCTGGCCGCGCACCCCCTCATCCGCCTGCCGGCACCTTCTCCCCGATGGGGAGAAGAAGTATGCCGTAGCGTCTTGGGTATCCTCTCCCCTCGGGGAGAGGTCCGCCGAGCGGAGCGGAGGCGGGGTGAGGGGGGCAGTCCTCGTCAGAGGACTGCTTTCTCTCTCAAAGGCAGAGGCCAAGCCTCAAGCCGCAGCCGATTTCCTGGCGATCATGCCGGCCTTCTTCTGGATCCATCCCTTCATCGCGTCATGAGCTTCCGAAGCGGCCTGTTCCAGATAGCCAGGCTCTTCCGTGCGCGCGGTGATTTCGAGACGCAAGCCGTTCGGGTCGAAGAAGTAGATCGAGTTGATGAACTCGTGGTCGATGACGTCGGTGGTCTTCACGCCGGCATCCTGCAATCGTTTCTTGAACGTCAGGACCTCCTCGACCGAATCGACTTCCATCGCGAAGTGCTGGACCCAGTCCGGCGTGTTCGGCGAGGGAAGCGGCATGGTGTTTTCGCCGAGGTCGAAGAAGGCCATGTAGGAGCCGTCGCCCATTTCGAAGAAGAAATGCGCGTAGGGCTTTTCTTCGCCCGTCGACGGCACCTTGTCGGCGGTCATGCAGTTGACCAGCGGCAGGCCAAGCAGGTCCTCGTAGAACTTGCGGGTCTCCTCGCCATCGCGGCAGGGGTAGGAAAAGTGATAGAGTTTGCGAAGCTTTGGTGCGTCAACCATGGTGGTTCCTCCATATCCAGGCTTGTTGCATTGGCCGTGATGGTAGGCCCTTGCCGACCCTCCCATGTCCACCTTGCAGGTGGACATGCCCACGACGGATTTATTCTCAACCCTGGAGGCGTCAATGCCTGCGCTTGATGGAGACAACGTGACCGTCATGGCCGCCCTCATGGACGAAGTCGGCGAGCCCGGCTTCCCCGAAAAATTGCTGGAAACGCTGCGCGGCATCGCCGGCACCGATTTCTGTTCCGCCTTCCAGGCCGAGGAAGACGGATCGCTCACCTATCTCTTCGCCTGCGGTTATCACTCGACCATCCCGGGCTTTGCCGAGCGCGCCTCGCTCGACTATGCCCGCCGTTACTGGCTGCGCGACCGGGTGACCCGCCAGATGCTGAACGCAGGCCCCGGACTTGCCAAGGTGCAGGTCATCCGCCAGGCCTGGAATGGCATTCGCGACCCCGAATACCGCCGCGACTGTTACGAGCGTGCCCATGTGCTCGAACGCCTGACCATCTATCACTCGGAGGAACCGCGGATCTTCGCCAGCCTCTATCGCACCCGCGAAAGCGGCCCGTTCCCGCTCTCCGCCGTCGAACGGCTGGAAGCCTCCGCGCCGCTCTTGATGGCCATGGTCGTCAAGCACGTGCGGCTCCGGGGCCGGCCGCCGACGGCGCCACTGCATCCGCCACAACAGGAGATCGCCGGGCGCCTGCTGCAGGCGGGGTTTGCACTTTCGGGCCGTGAGGCGGAGGTTTCCGCCGGCCTGCTGCTTGGCCGCACCCATCGGGAAATTTCCGAAAAGGTCGGGCTCGCGCTTTCGAGCATCGTCACCTACCGTCAGCGCGCCTATCGCAAGCTCGGGGTCAGCGACCGGCGCGGGCTCGAAGCGCTTTATGAAGGAATTTCGCGCGTTTAACGCATCATTTCGAGGAGGGATTTCAGATGATTTCGATCAAGGACCGTATTGCCATCGTCACCGGCGCTAGCTCGGGCATCGGCTGGGGCATCGCCAAGGCGATTGCCGCTGAGGGCGCCGTCGCCGTGCTTGCCGCCCGCAGCGCCGACAAGCTTGAAAAACTGGCAGCCGAGATCGAGGCCGAAGGCGGCCGCGCGTTCGTCGTGCCGACCGATGTCACAGATGATGCACAGGTCGAAAAGCTGTTCGCCACGGTGAAGGAGAAATATGGCCGGCTCGACATCCTGATCAACAATGCCGGCATTGCCGACCATACGCCGGTCGAAAAGCTCACCAACGAGCGCTGGCACGAGGTGATCGGGGCAAACCTGCACTCTGTCTTTTATTGCAGCCGCGCCGCCTTTGTCCTCATGCAGGAACAGAAGCGCGGTCGGATCATCAACATGGGCAGCCTGTCGTCCAAGGTTCCGCGCGGCCATACCGCCGCCTATACCGCGAGCAAGTTCGCGCTCGAAGGCCTCACCCGTTCGCTCGCCGTCGATGGCCGCGAGCACGGCATTGCGGTCTCCGTGGTACATCCGGGCTCGACGGTCAGCTCGCTGGTTCCCGGCATCACCGACAAGGTCCGGCCCGCAACCATGATGCCTCTGGATGTGGCGCGGATCGTCGTGCTGATGGCGACGCTGCCGGACGACGTGAACCTTTACGAAAGCATCATCCTGCCGGTCGAAATGCCGTTCCTCGGCCGCGGTTAAGTATCGGTTCAGCACGACGTCAAACGGTTTTCTTTTCGCCAGGCCTGAGATTGAAAGCCGCTTGACGCATATTCGGGTCCCTGATATCCATTTCCCCAGTAGGGAGAATTTGCTATGGAAAACCAGACCGAATCCGCTGCCGCCGGCCAGAACAATGGCAAGTGGGGCGAATATGTTACCGTGGATTTCGACGAGGGCATCGCCTGGGTGACGCTCAACCGTCCGAAGCAGCGCAACGCCATCAACCCGGGCATCGTCTGGGAAATGAACGCGATCATGGATGCGCTGGAAGAAGATGACCGCTGCAAGGTGATGGTTGTTACCGGCGCCGGCGAATCCTTCTCGGCCGGCATGGACCTCAAGGAATATTTCCGCGCTACCGACAAGGTGCCGCCGATCCAGCGCGAACGCCTGTTCCGGGCGAACGCCGCATGGCAGTGGCGCCGGATGATGTATTTCCCGAAGCCGACCATCTCCATGGTCAACGGCTGGTGTTTCGGCGGCGCCTTCCAGTTCCTGGTCGGCTGCGACCTGGCCATCGCCTCGGAAGACGCCATCTTCGGTCTTTCTGAAATCAACTGGGGCATCATCCCGGCAGGCATCGTCACCAAGTCGGTGCTGGAGACGATGAGCTTCCGCGACGCGATGTATTACATCATGACCGGGGAAACCTTCACCGGCCAGCAGGCTGCCGACATGAAACTGGTCAACAAGGCCGTTTCGCCGGACGAACTGAAGGCCGAGACCCGCAAGCTCGCTATGACGCTGATCGGCAAGAACCCCTTCGTGCTGCGCCAGGCCAAGACCGCCTGCCGTTTCACCCGCGATCTTACCTGGGAACAGGCGGGCGAATACCTGATGGCGAAGTCCGACCAGACGGAGCTCCGCGACCCGGAAAACGGCCGCAATACCGGCATGAGTCAGTTCCTGGACGAGAAATCCTTCCGCCCGGGCCTCGGTGCCTACCGTCGCGACTAAGAAGTGGCTCCCATGGCTGATACGATGACCACCACTCCCAAGGCGCTCGATCCGGCCAAGCCGTTCGATCTTGACCGTCTGCTGCGCCCACGATCGATCGCGATCGTGGGCGCGTCGCCGGATCCCGCTTCGATCGGCGGCGGCGTGCTCGCCAATCTCGAACTCTTCAAATATACAGGCGACCTGCATCTCGTCAGCCGTTCGCGCGACGAGATCAACGGCCGCGCCTGCGTGAAGACCATCGCCGATCTGCCTGATGGCGTCGACGTGGTGATTCTCATCGTGCCGCAGGTGGCGATCAAGGAATCGGTTCTTGCCTGTGTCGATCGGGATGTGGCGGGCGTCATCGTTTACTCTTCCGGTTTCGCCGAAGCAGGCGAGGAAGGCCGCCGCCAGCAGGATGAGCTTGCCGAGATCTGCCGCAAGGCGGGCATGGCCATGCTCGGACCCAACTGCATGGGCTATACCAATTATGTGGACGGCGTTCCGCTGACCTTCGAGCCGGTCGACCTGCGCGGCGTCGGCGAGCGCTCCAGAGTGGCTATCGTCGCCCAGAGCGGTGCGACGGCGGCCAATATTCGCTTCGCCATGCATTCCCGCGACATCGCGGTCTCCTACGTCATAGCCACCGGCAACGAAGCGGTGATCGCCGCCGAGGATCTGGTCGCCTGGCTGATCGAGGACAAGGACAACGCGGTCGTCGCGGTCTATGTCGAACAGGTCAAGAACCCCCAAAAGTTTCTCGCGGTTGCGCGGCGTGCCCGCGAGCTCGGCAAGCCGATCGTCATGCTGCATCCGGGCTCCAGCGAGCGCGGCAAGCAGGCGGCGCAATCGCATACCGGCGCGCTTGCCGGCGACCATGCGCTGATGCAGACGGCCGTGCGCAACGAGGCCGTCGCGCTGGTCGAGACCACCGACGAACTGTTCGACGTCACCGCCATCCTGGCGCGCTACCCGTCGCCGCCGCCGGGCGAGGCGGGCATCGTCACCAATTCCGGCGCCATCCGCGGCCTCTGCTTCGATTTCTGCGAACGCGTCGGCCTGCCGATCGCGACGCTGTCAGACGAGGTGCATGCCGAGCTTGCAACGCAAGTGCCGCCTTACGTCCATGTCGACAACCCGTTCGACATCGGCACGACCGGCTTCTCCAATCCTGGTATTTTCGGAACGTCCACGGCATCCATGCTGAAGGATCCGAATGTGGGCATCGTCTTCCTGTCGCACGCGGGCGGCTCGCCGCCGATGCAGATCAAGAAGTCGGATGCCATCATCCCGGTTGCCGCGACCGCGACAAAGCCCGTCATCCTCAACATTGTCGGCGACGACTACCCGCTCGACCCGACCTTCATGAAGGCGGTGCGCGACAGCGGGATCCCGTTCTTCCGCTCGCCGGAACGCGCCATGCGCGCCATGGCGGTGGTGATGAATTATGCGGCGGCGCTCGCCGCCACCAAGGACCGCGCCCCGGAAGGTGGACGGATCGCCAAACTGCCACCCTCCGGTCTCGTGGTCGAGTATGAAGGCAAGCGTATCCTTGCCGATCTCGGCATCCATATCCCCAAGGGGGCTTTGGCCAAGTCCGCCGACGAAGCCGCGACGATCGCAGCCGATGTCGGCTATCCGGTGGTCATGAAGGCGCAGGCAGCCGAACTCGCCCACAAGAGCGATGTCGGCGGCGTCATCGTCAATATCGCCGACGAGCCGGCGCTACGGGCGGCGCATGAAAAGATGTATGCCAGCATCGCCAAGCACAAGCCGGGCCTGAAGCTCGACGGCGTGCTGATCGAGGGCATGGCGCGCCAGGGCCTCGAAATGGTGGTCGGTGCCAGACGTGATCCGCAATGGGGTCCGGTCGTGCTGGTCGGCCTCGGCGGCGTCTGGATCGAGGCTCTCGCCGATGCCCGCCTGCTGCCGGCCGATATCAGCCGCGAGCGGGCGATCGCCGAAATCCGCAAGCTGAAGGCTTCGAAGCTGCTCGGCGCCTTCCGTGGCCAGCCGGCGCGCGATGTCGAAGCAATCGCCGACGTGGTCGTCAAGCTCGGCGCGCTGATGCGCTCGGAGCCTCAGATCGTCGAGGTCGATATCAATCCGCTCGTTGTCTATGGCGAGGGGGACGGGGCTTTGGCTCTCGACGCGCTATTCGTGGTGCAGTGAGGGCGTAAGCCCTCGCTGAGATTTTGGGGTGTAGCCCCCTCATCCGCCTGCCGGCACCTTCTCCCCGAGGGGAGAAGGCGAATTGCCGCAATGTCTCAGATCCTCCTCTCCCCAGCGGGGAGAGGGTGGCCGAGCGGAGCGGAGGCCGGGTGAGGGGGTGGGACGCCCAATATTTGTCAGTCTATCACGAGGGAGGAAACCGTGATGCAGACCCAATCCTATGGTGAATTGAAGCTCTTTGTGGATGGCGAGTGGCTCGGCGCGGAAGGCCGGATGACGGAAGACGTCATCAATCCGGCAACCGGCGAGCCGATCGGCGCCCTGCCGCATGCAACTACGGCGGATCTCGAGCGAGCCGTGGCAGCCGCGACCCGTGAATTCAAGGCCTGGAAGGCAACGACCGCCTTCGACCGCGCCAAGATCATCCGCAAGGCAGCCGACATTTTGCGCGAACGGGCCAACGAAATCGGCCGGCGCATGGCGCTCGACCAGGGCAAGCCGCTCGCCGAGGCGATCCCGGAAGTCCATATCTCGGCCGACATCCTCGACTGGACCGCCGACGAGGGCCGCCGTTCCTATGGCCGGATCGTGCCGGCCCGCGTGCCCGGCGTTAAATGGATGGTCACCAGGGAACCCGTCGGCCCCGTCGCCGGCTTCACGCCCTGGAATTTCCCCGGTGTCATCCCGGCCCGCAAGATCTCGGCCGCGCTTGCGACCGGCTGCACCATGGTCATCAAACCCTCGGAAGAGACGCCGGCGACCGTGCTCGAGATCGCCCGGGCGCTGCAGGATGCGGGCCTGCCGAACGGCGTGCTGAACGTCGTGCACGGCAAGCCGGCGGACGTTTCCGAACACCTGATCGCCGCAGACGGCATCCGCAAGATCACCTTCACCGGCTCGACCGCCGTTGGCCAGCATCTCGCCGTCCTCGCCGCGAAAGCCGGTGTCAAGCGCGCTACGATGGAGCTCGGCGGCCATGCCCCCGTGCTGATCTTCGAGGACGCCGATATCGACCACGCCATCCGCGTCATGGTGCACGCGAAATACCGCAATGCCGGTCAGGTCTGCATCTCGCCGACCCGGTTCTACGTCCATGACAGCGTCCACGACAAGTTCGTCGACGGCTTTGCCAAGGCGGCCTCGGCCCTGAAGGTCGGCGACGGTCTCGACCCGTCGAGCCAGATGGGACCGCTCGCCAACAGCCGTCGCGTGCCGGCGATGGAGCGCATGGTCGCCGATGCAGTGCAGCGTGGCGCCACGGTGAAGGCCGGCGGCGAGCGCGGCAGCAATCGCGGCTACTTTTTCCAGCCGACGGTGCTGGCCGACGTGCCGCAGGACGCGATCATCATGAATGACGAGCCCTTCGGCCCTGTCGCCGTCACTGCCCGCTTCACCTCCTTCGACGAGGTGATCGAACAGGCCAACCGGCTGCCCTACGGCCTTGCCTCCTATGCCTTCACCCGGTCCAGCCAGACCGCGGCGATGGTCAGCGACGCGCTCGAGGCCGGCATGGTCGGCATCAACAACAACTTCATCTCGATGGCCGAAACGCCGTTCGGCGGCGTCAAGCAGAGCGGTTACGGCTCCGAAGGCGGCACCGAGGGCATGGATGCCTATCTCGTCACCAAAATGACCAGCCTGTCATAAGGTCCCGGACCTTTTAGGAGAACATGATGACCATTGAAGCAAGCGATCTGGGCGGAGAGAACGTCAAGGTCGAATTCGAGGACGGCATTGCCTGGGTGAAGCTGAACCGCCCGGACAAGCGCAACGCCATGAGCGTCGGTCTTGCCGAAGACATGATCCGGGTGCTCGACGCGCTTGAAATCGACGACCGCGCCGGCGTGATCATCCTCACCGGCGAGGGCGATGCCTTCTCAGCCGGCATGGACCTCAAGGACTTCTTCCGCGCCACCGATGGTGTGTCGGACGTCAAGCGCATGCGCGCCTACCGCTCGACCCGCGCCTGGCAGTGGCGCCTGCTGATGCACTACGCCAAGCCAACCATCGCCATGGTCAACGGCTGGTGTTTTGGCGGCGCCTTCACGCCGCTGATCTGCTGCGACCTGGCGATCGCCTCCGAAGATGCGGTGTTCGGCCTATCGGAAATCAACTGGGGCGTCATCCCCGGCGGCGTCGTCTCGAAGGCCATCTCGACGCTGATGAACGACCGCAAGGCGATGTATTACGTCATGACCGGTGAAAAATTCGGCGGCAAGATGGCCGAGCAGCTTGGCCTGGTGAACGAGGCGGTGCCGGCCGACAAGCTTCGCGAGCGCACCGTCGAGATCGCCCGCGTGCTCCTCGAAAAGAACCCGACCGTGCTCCGCCAGGCACGCATGGCCTATAAGTATGTGCGCGAGATGACCTGGGAGGAGTCGGCGGAATACCTGACCGCCAAAGCCGACCAGACGACGTTCGTCGATCCTGAAAAGGGCCGCGAAAAGGGGCTGTCGCAGTTTCTTGACACGAAGACCTATCGTCCGGGGCATGGGGCGTATACGCGCGAGGAGTGAGGGAGTCTGTGCTTCAGAGCGCATGAAGCTGATAGAGGCATGGGGCGATGCGGCAAGGCGATCTCCCCCCTTGAGGGGGAGATGCCCGGCAGGGCAGAGGGGGGTGCCGCGGCACGCTCTTCTGCAGTTGAGTTCACGGCGCCAGCCCCCTCTGTCACCTCCGGTGACATCTCCCCCTCAAGGGGGGAGATTCGGGAGTTTGCCGCGCCGCGTCACTTCATCTAATCGCGAGACCCAGTCATGGACCTGAACTATTCGGACGAGCAGCTTCTGTTGAAGGAAAGCGCCGAGCGGTTCCTGAAGGATCGCTACGACTTCGAGAAGCGCAACAAGATCATCGCGTCGGAGACCGGCTTCGATGCCGGCATCTGGTCCGAGATGGCCGATCTCGGCTGGCTGGCGCTGCCGTTTGCCGAGGAGAATGGCGGGCTCGGCGGCGGCGCGGTGGAAATCTCGCTGATCATGGAAGCGATCGGCCGCGCGCTGATGGTCGAACCCTATCTTGCTTCCGTCATTCTCGCCGGCAGGCTGGTCGAAAAGCTTGGCTCCGAAGACCAAAAAGCCGAGATCCTCGGCGGCCTGATCGCTGGCACCTCGCGCCCGGCGCTGGCGCATGCGGAACGCCAGACCGGTTTCGACCTCGGCAACATCGCCACAACCGCCACGAAGAGCGGGGATGGCTACGCCATCACCGGTGAAAAGCCGCTGGTTCCCGGCGGCCCCTTCGCAAATATCTTTCTGGTTTCGGCCAAGTTCGACGGGTCAGTAAAATTGTTCGTCGTACCTGCGGATGCTGCGGGCCTGACGCGGACCGAGGTGAAACTCGTCGATGGCAGCCGCGCCAGCGATCTCGTTCTCGACAACGTCTCCCTACCCGCGTCGGCGTTATTTAGTGCTGAGGCCGATACGCTCGCCGAAATCGAAGTGGCTTACGACCGCGTCAATGCGGCGCTTGCCTCGGAAGCGGTCGGCATCATGGATGCGCTGATGGACGCGACCGTTGCCTATACCAAGGAGCGCGTGCAGTTCGGCAAGCCGCTCGCCGCCTTCCAGGCGCTGCAGCACCGGATGGCCGAGATGGCGGTGAAATGCCAGGAAGCCCGCGGTTCCGCATTGCTTGCCACGCTTTCCGTCGATGCGCCGCGCATGACGCGCATCCGCGGCGTTTCCGGCGCCCGTGCCAAGATCGGCAAGGTTTCCCGCTCCGTCGCGCAGGAGGCGATCCAACTGCATGGCGCCATGGGCTTTTCGGAAGAGATGCCGATCGGCGCCTGGTTCCGCCGGCTTTATGCGATCGAAAACACGTTTGGCACGACCGCGGACCACCTGAAGCGCTATGGCGAGATCATCCGCGATCCTGCCATGCTCTCCGGCAGCCTGCTGCGCGAACCCGTCTGAGGAGATTTCCATGGATCTGTTGATGACGGAAGAAGAGGTTCGGTTCCGCGACGAGGTTCGGACATTCCTCGACGTCCATCTGGACGAGGGCCTGAAGCGCGCCGAGCGGCTGAACCCCAGCTTCCTCGCCGACCCCGCTATCGGCCTCAAATGGCAGGCGAAGCTCAACGACAAGGGCTGGGCCGCCCCATCCTGGCCGAAACAATATGGCGGCACCGGCTGGACGCTCGCCGAGCGCTACATCTTCGACCAGGAATGCGAACGCGCCGGCGAGCCGCATTTCCGCGGCGCCTCGATCAAGATGATCGCCCCGGTGATCATGCGCTACGGCAACGATGCGCAGAAGCGTTTCTACCTGCCGCGCATCCTGAGTGGCGAGGATGTCTGGGCTCAGGGTTATTCCGAACCGGGCTCCGGCTCCGACCTCGCCTCGCTGAAGACCACGGCGGTGCTCGACGGCGACCACTACATCGTCAACGGCTCAAAGATCTGGTCGACGCTGGCGCATCACGCCACGCGGATGTTCGCGCTGGTACGCACCGCCGACACGGGCAAGAAACAGGAAGGCATCACCTTCATCCTGATCGACCTGAAATCGCCCGGCGTCACCATCCGGCCGATCCGCTCGATCTGCGGCACGCATGAGTTCAACCAGGTCTTCTTCGACGACGTGCAAGTGCCGGTCTCCGACCGCATCGGTGACGAGGGCGAAGGCTGGGACATCGCAAAGTACCTGCTTGAGTTCGAGCGGGGCGGCGCGTTCGCCGGCGGCGTGCTGCGCGCCATGCTGGCGCGCCTGCACCGGCTTGCCTCGGAACCACTGCCCGACGGGCGAACGATGATCGACGATCCGCTGTTCATGGCGCGCTTTGCCGAGATTGCCACGGATGTCGATGCCAACGACATGCTGGAGCTTTCGGCCATGTCCAAGGTCCAGGCGGGCGGCAATCCGGGGTCGGTGCCGTCCTCGACGATGAAGATCGAGCGCAGCCGCATCCGCCAGTCGATCGCCGAACTCGCGGCCTCGATCCTTGGCCCGAATGCGTTACGCTGGGAAGAGCATCGGCCGCTGCACGAGTTGCCGGAGGAAAGTGAGATCGACGAAGAACGCAAGTTAGCCTCCGCCGTCTATTTCAATTCCCGCTCCCAGAGCATTTTCGGCGGCAGCAACGAGATTCAGCTGGAGATTATCGCAAAGGCGCTGCTCAGATGAGCATCTTCTGAAACCATATCCCATCCGGCGCGTTACCGGCCGAACCGATCAACCCGGAGAACGCCCGTTGGATATCATCCGCATTCTGCTCGCCTTCATCCTGCCGCCGCTGGGGGTGTTCCTGCAGGTGGGGCTCGGCCTGCATTTCTGGCTGAACATCCTGCTCACCCTCTGCGGCTGGCTTCCCGGCATCGTGCATGCGCTGTGGGTGATCCTCAAGAAATAACCGGATCGAACCCGCCTCGCCTGTGAAAGAAGTAGCCGGCTCGGGGGCTAAGCAGCGATATCGGCGATTTCGCCGGTCTGCCAGAGGATTCGAGGGTCGGACATGTCGCCGCTTTCCATGTCGACCTGAACCGAATAGGCCGCGACGCCGACGAAACGGTCGGCCATGGCGCGGGCGATCTTCTCGGCCGAAGCGGCATTCGAGGCCACGCGCATCTCGCCAGGCGTCACGTTGCCCCGCACTTTCTTGAACGGCAACACGATGAATTTTTCTGACCTGGACATGGGGTTTCCTTCTTTGGCCCACTCTGGCGATATGCGCGCTGCGAAGTCAACAGCGGCCATCGGAAATAGCCCTGTCCCCCAAGTTGACACGAGTTTGCGCTACCCGAATAGCGGCTCCGTTGGAGCGGGTCCGCGCTGGCCGGTCGGGAATAGCTATTCTCTATGGCCGCGATATTGCGGCAGGTCGTCGGTGATCTCGTGCCACGGCGCCTTCGAACCGACGAAGATATGGTGCGTCGGCCGGATTGTCGGGGCGTCGACCAGCGTGCCCATTGCCACATGCACCCAGGCAGCCTCCCGCACCAGCGAATAGAGAAGCGAACCACAGGCCCTGCAATGGGCGTTGTGGGTATCGACGTCGCCGAAGATCAGCAAACCGTCGTCGCCTTTCACCATGGCAAACTTCTGCCGCTCGATGCCCGCGAAGGGCTTGAAGGCCGAGCCGGTGGTGCGGCGGCAATCGGAGCAATGGCAATTGGCGGCATATACGAAAGCGTCTTCCACTTCATAGGCGACTGCGCCGCAATAACATTTGCCGTTTAACCTCGTCATCGCCTGATCCCGTCCAGATACCGGTTGATAGGGGCAGCTCCAGACCAAGGCCGAAGCAGCAGCAATCTCCATGGCAGATTACGCGGGGTGCCCACGGAATAAAGTCCCATCACCGAAAGTTGAAGACAGGCTCACGGAGGAGAGTCGCCCTCGGTCGCCTCTGTGTTACAGTTTTAAGAAATCGATAACGCAGTGATTGGATTGGCAATGCTTACAACACTCGCGATGCTCATGAGCCTTTCCGCCGCTGCCACCGCCCCTATGGTCGCGCAGCAAAAGGGAGGCGAAGTCGATGTGGAACTGGTCCTCGCGGTCGATACGTCCCGCTCCATGGACTACGAGGAAGTCCGCGTCCAGCGCGAGGGATATCTCGAGGCGCTCAAGCACAAGGAATTCATCGCGGCGGTGAAGACGGGGCTGAACGGCCGCATTGCCATCAGCTATTTCGAGTGGGCCGGCGACGTGGTGCCGGATTCGATCATCGATTGGACAATCATCGAAAACGAGCAGGATGCGATCAATTTTGCCGCCAAGCTCGAGGCCCGGCCCATCAATACCCAGCGCCGCACTTCGATTTCCGCCGCAATCACCCAAGGCGCAACGATGATCGTCGCCAATTCGTATCGTGGCACGCGTCAGGTGATCGACATTTCTGGCGACGGTCCGAACAATTCCGGCAATCCGGTCGTGCCGGTCCGTGGGAAGGCCCTGGAAGCCGGCATCATCATCAACGGGCTGGCGATCATGCTGAGGCCCTCCGGCGCACCAGGCGGGCTCGACAAATATTATGGCGACTGCGTCATCGGCGGACCTGGCTCATTCGTGCTACCGGTTCACAAGATCGAGGATTTCGCCGTCGCCGTGCGCCGCAAGCTGGTCCTGGAGATCAGCGGGCTCACGCCGCCGGCAACCGTACAGAAGGTGGCGGGCAACCAGCCCTCCAGCGACTGTCTGGTCGGCGAGAAGCAATGGCAGGATCTGTTCGATCGGTGATGCCTTGCCCCGGGTTCTCGTCCGGGTGGAACATTTCATCCGATTTCAGAGTTTCCTTCCGCTTATCGCAAGACGGGAGGGAGCCGGCATTGAACGGGGCCAGGGCGGAACGGGGCAACGACGTAGGCGCAAGCCGGAGTTTTCTGATCGGTCTCGGACGTGGCGCGGCTGGCGCGATGCTGTTCGGTATCCCGATGCTGATGACAATGGAGCTCTGGCAGCTCGGCTTCTACATCGAACGCTGGCGCCTGTTGCTGCTGCTGATCGTCAATATTCCGCTTCTCATATTGCTCGCCCACCGGATCGGTTTCGAGCGCACCTCTACCCTGGCGGAAGCCTGCCGCGACGCCACCATCGCCTATGGCCTCGGCATCGTCATAGGCGCGGCGGTTCTCATCATGCTCGGGGATATCAAGCCCCACATGCCGCCCTCCGAAATGCTCGGCAAGATCGCCATACAGTCCGTGCCGGCAAGCATCGGCGCGCTGCTCGGCCGCTCCCAGCTCGGCGGACAGTCGGGGAATGATGAACACGAGGACGACGGGGAGGAGGATGAGGGGCAAGGCGGTGGCGCGGTGCCTGACGAAATTTCCACCAGCTACAGCCGCGAACTCTTCCTGATGGCGGTCGGCGCCCTGTTTCTCAACCTCAACGTCGCGCCGACGGAAGAAATCATCCTGATCGCCTACAAGATGACACCCTGGCACGCGCTCGTCACCATCGGCCTATCGATCGCGATCATGCACGGCTTCGTTTATGCGGTCGCCTTCAAGGGCACCCATGAAATTTCGAAGGAAACGCCATGGTGGCACGCCTTCTTCCGCTTCACTTTGCCAGGCTACTTGGTCGCCATGCTGATCAGCTTCTACGTGCTGTGGACCTTCGGCCGGCTCGACGATACGGCGCCGACGCAGATGCTGATGTCGGCGATCGTCCTGAGCTTCCCCGGCGCAATCGGGGCCGCCGCCGCCCGCCTCATCCTGTAACGCGTGAACCTCGATGACGACCACAGCCAACAAACGCCACACCGAAGTCAAGGAGCCACACTGGATCGAATGGGCGACCGGCATGGTTTCGGCGCTCGTCGTTGTCGCCACCATCGCCTGGGTCGCCTACCAGGCATGGACGCACGACGACATGCAACCGGAACTCTCAATCGCCATCACCGAGAGGCGTCAGACCGAAGGCGGCTACCGTGTCGTCTTCGATATCGCCAACAAGGCCACGGCAACGGCTGCCGCCGTTACCGTAAGGGGCGAGATTCTGGATGGCGGCAACATCGTCGAAGACGCAGACATCACGTTCGACTACGTCCCGGCGGAATCCAAATCCTCCGGCGCCATCCTGTTTTCTCAGGATCCGGGCACCCGCGAGGTGCGGGTCCGGGCGGTCGGGTATATCGACCCGTGAGGGATCATGGATATCACCCCGGTGTCACCCGTTCGAACAGGTGTTCATAGGATAAAACCAGCCCGTCGCCGTCGATGACAAGGTCCGCTTCGAAACCTGCCGAAAGGCCGAGGTCGACGTAGCGCACCCGGCCCGGACTCTGGCGGTCGTAGCGCTGGCTCGACCGCGTCACGGTGAGCGCCGGGCCATCGATGAATGCCGTATCCAAAATCAGGCTGGCTCCCTTTTCCTCAGCGGTCCTGCGGATCGGGAACGTGTTGCAGAATGGAGTGACCGACAGGTCCGGCTCCTCCGCGCCATCGAGATCCGGACGGGCCATGTCGTTCACCCGCCAGCTTTTGCCGACGCGTTCCAGGTGCAGCAGGCCGTGGCCTTGCGCATTCCAGCGTTCGACCGTGACCGATTGAGCGCGCCAGCCCGGATCGAGCCGCCAGCGATGATCGAGGCGAAAGCCGCCGGCTTCGAGGCAGAGGACCGTCGATGTCGCGGTGACGACATCCGGTTCGACCGAAAGCTCCAGCCTTTCAAATCCCTCAATATCGGTCCGACGCCAGAAAAGTATGGATGTGCTCATGCCAGAAGCTCCTCCCAAAGGTGTCCAACTCGCCGGATTACTCCGGCACCGCCGAAATATAGCGTCTCGCGATCATCCAGCACGCCAGTGCCCAGGTCGCACCGGCGCACCAGCCGCCGAGGACGTCGGTCGGGTAGTGGACGCCGAGATAGACACGGCTGAAACCGATGATGAATGTCAGGAAGATCGCCGCGCCGATCAGGAAGATCCGCGTCGAGCGATAGGGCTGGGCGCGCGACAGCAACGCTCCAAGCGTCAGGTAGGTGACGGCCGACAGCATCGCATGGCCGCTCGGAAAACTGAGATCGCCGACTTCGACCAGATGCGGTACGATATCCGGCCTCGGTCGTGCCACGCCGAGCTTCAGCAGCGAACTCAAAAGCCAGCCGCCGGCGATCGACAGGAACATGAAGAGCGCGATCGCCTTTTGCCGCGACAGCAGCAGGAAGGCCGTCCCCATCACGGTCATCAGGGTCAGCACGGTGACCCCGCCGAGCGCCGTGATGTCTCCCATGGCATGATTGAGCCAATAGGGGCCGAGTGGCGTCGCAAGATCCGTGGCATTGCGCAGGGCGAGAAGGATCTTCTCGTCGAAGGCATGGGTCTCGCCTTCCAGAACCTCGTCGGTCAAGCGGAAGAAGACGAAAAGCCCGCCTGCCAGAAAGGCGATCATCATCAAGCCGATCGGTTCGAAAGTCATGACCCTTTCGACCACTCTGCGTGTCACGCGCTGATGGAATGCCATCCAAACTCCTTGCTCAATTTCAGTTCACGGCCGACCGCATCGCGCGGAGCGGCCGATCCATCGAAGGTAGCTGCACGATCCTGTACCGGGCCTCGATCAATCCGTAGAGGCCGAAGGCGAAAAGTCCGATGGCCGCCAATCCATAAAGGATAGCCCCGAATGGGAGCTGGCGCACCCACGCGAGCGCATCGGCCAAGCCGCCGGCCTGGTTTGGATCGACAGCGAAGGCGGCATAGATGAAGAACCCGCCGATAATGAGGAATATCACGCCGCGCGCCAGAAGGCCGTAGGCGCAGATGCCATTGAGGACGGCTCGCTGCTCGAAACCGCTTTCGAAAAAGCGAAGATACCCACGTTTGATGCCCTTGGCGGCCTGGGCGCAGCCGGCACCGATGATCGCAAGGCCGACGCCTACGACAAGATAGCGACCGAACGGTTGCTGCATCAGCCAGGCGGTCCAGCTTTCGCGGGCTCCGGACGATCCTGCGCCGAAGCCGAGATGCAGGGCCTGCCCCATCGCGTAGAAGGCGAGACCGGTATAGGTGGCGGCGCTGACGAGAAGACCCGCCCTGACCAAATACCCTTCCGTGTTGTGCTGATGTCGGTCGGTGTTGAGGATCGCTTGCGCCACTCGCCACAGAATGAAGCCGATCAGGCCTATGCCGATCAAGCCGAGCCAGATTTGGCCGAAAGGCTGTTCCAATACGATCTGCAGCGCGGAATTGGAATCCGGCTCTCCGCCGCCGAGGGTCGAGAGCGACGCCATACCGGCGATCAGGACGTATACGATCCCCCTGGCCGCATACCCGGACCTCGCCAGCCATTCCAGTTTCCTGTCCTTGTCCATGCCGGTCTCCTCGAAAGATCGACAGGAACGTGCCTGGATGGCCGCGGTTCCGGAAGGTGGCCGATGCCCCGGTCTCACTCCCGGCCAATTCCGCGAAACGCTGATGCAGGGGCGGCGGAATGGAGCCAGCTCACGCTTGGAACAATTCGGTGATAATTCGTGTGCAGCGCACGTGGATCATTCTTCCGCCACATGCGTTTCCCAACGCTACCAAACCCGCTCGCATGAGTCTCAACAAGGGCGGCTGAATAATTAAAGGAGTACAGGGATGAAGAAGATTGTTGCCGTGGCGCTCGCCGCTTTGCCGGTCGTAACCAGCGCCGGAGCCGCCTTTTCCGCCGATGTGATTGCCCGCCGGGATCGTGTCCCGGTTTATGAAGAACAGGACCAGCGCGGCGGTGTTCGCATCGGTTATCTCGATTGCTCGATCGGCGGCGGCGTCGGTTACGTGCTTGGTTCCGCCAAGGAAGCCGATTGCGTCTTTACGACGGCGATCGGCAGCGAGCCGCTCGACCGCTATACCGGCGTGGTGCGCAAGATGGGTGTCGATCTCGGCTTCACGACCCGTTCGCGGCTGATCTGGGCCGTCTTTGCCCCGACCGCGGGTTATCACCACGGTTCGCTCGGCGGCCTCTACCAGGGTGCGACCGCTGAGGCCACCGTCGGTGCCGGCATCGGCGCCAACATCCTCGTCGGCGGGACCGCCGGCTCGATCCACCTGCAGACGGTGAGCGTTACCGGTCAGCTCGGCCTCAACGTCGCCGCAACCGGCACGTCGGTCACGCTGACGCCAGCAGGCTGAGCATTCCGCGCTTCCCCTTCCCGGAAACGGGGAGGGGACCCCATGAGGTAGACACTTTTGCAAGCATGAGTTCTCTCCGGCCTCTTGCTCCACGCCGTCCACATTCATACCTTAAAGGGACGGTATGGTTGGCCTTTGCAGACCCTTGCGGGGTTCCGGACCGCGTATTGCCTCATCAGGATTTGCATCATGGATCTCGAGAAAAGTTTACGGTCGGTCGTGGCCGTGCGTGCTTCCATCCCGGACAACGCCTTTACGGCCAATACTCTCGGCACCCGCCGGGAAGGTAGCGGCGTGGTGATCCGCGAAAACGGATTGGTGCTGACGATCGGTTACCTGATCACCGAAGCAGAAGACGTCTGGCTGACACGCCAGGACGGCCGCGTCGTGCCGGCCCATGCGCTCGCCTATGATCAGGAAAGCGGCTTCGGCCTGGTGCAGGCCATGGCGCCGTTGGATCTGCCGGCGCTTCAGATCGGCGATTCCGCTACCGCTACGCTCGGCGATCCGGTCATCTTCGCCGATGGCGAGGGAGAATATGTGCGCGGCAATATCGTCGCCAAGCAGGAATTCGCCGGATATTGGGAATATCTGCTGGACGAGGCGATCTTCATCGCACCCGCCCACCCCTCCTGGGGCGGGGCGGCGCTGATCGATACGGAAGGCAAGCTGCTTGGGGTCGGATCGCTGCGCCTGCAGATGAGCCGCGGCGGAGAGATCGCCGACATCAACATGGTCGTGCCGGTCAACCTTCTGAAGCCTATCCTCGACGATCTCCTCAATCGCGGCGAATTCAACCGCCCGCCACGCCCCTGGCTCGGTGCCATGTCGGCGGAAAGCAATGGCGAGGTGGTGGTCATGAGCGTCACCGAAAACGGTCCGGCCGCAAAGGCAGGCCTGAAGCGCGGCGACGTGATTTCGGAAATCCGCGACGGTGAGGTCGACGGGCTCGCGGACTTCTACCGCAAGATCTGGGACAGCGGGCCTCCGGGCGCCGAAATCCCGATGCGGATTTTGCGTGATGGAAAGGAGGCCTGGCTCAGAGTGAAGTCGGCGGACCGGAATGATTTCTTGAGGAAACCGCAGCTGCAGTGATTGCCGCAATTTGGCGGGGAGAGGGCTTCAAGCGGCTACCTCAATAGGATCGCCCGGAAATCATTCACGTTGGTGCCGGTTGGACCCGTTTCGAATATGTCGCCAATCGCGGCAAATCCTGAAAAGCTGTCATTGCCGTCGAGCAGTTTACGCCCGTCGAGCCCTGCGGCCCGCAGGCGTCTCGCCGTTGTGCCGTCCGCGAAAGCGCCGGCATTGGTTTCCGATCCGTCGATGCCATCCGTATCGGCGGCCAGCGCGGTGATCTCGTGGCCGTCGATCGCCAGCGCCAGGGCCAGCGCGAATTCGCCGTTGCGGCCGCCCTTGCCGCCTTTCGCCCGTAGCGTCACCGTGGTCTCCCCGCCGGACAGCAGGACCGCCGGCTTTGCGAACGGCCGGTCGCGGAGCGACACTTCGCGCGCAAGGGCTGCATGCACCAGGGCGACGTCGCGCGCTTCGCCTTCCACGGAGTCGGACAGGATATAAGGCGTCACGCCATGGGCGCGGGCGACCTCGGCGGCGGCCTCCAGCGAGACGCCGGCAGAAGCGATTACGAAATGCTCGTGGCGGGCAAAGACCGGATCGTCCGGTTCCGGTGCGTCGGCGGTCGGCGAGTTCAGATGCGCGATCATCGCCGCCGGCAGCTTCAGTTTGTATTGTTCGACGATGGCAAGTGCATCCTGGCGCGTCGTGGCATCCGGAATGGTCGGGCCGGAGGCGACGAAGGCGGGGTTGTCGCCGGGAATATCCGAGACGATCAGGCTGACGACACGGGCCTTGGTTGCTGCCGCAAGCCTGCCGCCCTTGATGGTCGACAGATGTTTGCGAACGACATTCATGGCCGAGATCGGCGCGCCCGAGGCAAGCAGCATCTCGTTTAGGGCGATCTCGTCCTCCAGCGTCAAGCCTTCCGGCGGCGCGGGCAGCAGGGCGGAGCCGCCGCCGCAGACGAGCGCGATGACGAGGTCGTTTTCGGAGAGGCCACGGATCGTCTCGACCAACCGTTTTGCGCCGGCGAGGCCTGCGGCATCCGGTACCGGATGCGACGCCTCGAGAATCTCGATCGACTTCGTTTCGCAGCCATAACCGTAGCGGGTCACAACCACGCCGGTCAGCGGTCCGGTCCACACGCTTTCGAGCGCTGCGGCCATCTGGGCCGCACCCTTGCCGGCTCCGATGACGACGGTTCGCCCGTTTGCCGGTGGGGCGGGCAGGTGCTTCACGATGCCGGTCAGCGGATCGGCAGCCTTCACGGCGGCATGAAACAGCGCCTCCAGCAGTTCCCGGTCCGTCATCGCTTTGCCTCCGCGTCTCCGCCACACGGGCTCTTTCGATCACGACAGTCAACAGCCGTCAACCGGGCTTGATCACCCACCGGTCTTTCAAGCGGAACAAAGCAAGCGAGTGTCGGTTGTCCCACGGGCTCACCAAAATGAAGGAGCGAAAATATGGGTGAACATCTGAAAGAAGCCGGTTACCCAGGCCAGATCGACATCGGCGGCGACAGGTCTCCCGTGACTTACAAACTGAAGGCCAGCAAGGAAGATGACGGCGCGTTCCATGTGGCGGTGAGCCTCAGCGCCCCGCGCGACTGGCTGCTGAAACATGGCTTTCGCAAGGAGGCCACGCTGGTACGCCAGGGTGGCGCTCAAACGCCGGTGCATTTTGAGGAAACGCTCAACGTCGCCGACAATATCTCGGTGACGTTGCGGGCCGACGACGCGGTGCTAGCCTCGATGGACGAATTGCGCCGCAGGTTTCCGGAGTTGCGAGCGACCTGAAATCGTCGGTCCTGTTTGCGCGAAACAACCGCAGCGTATAATCGCTAGCCCGGCCGATCGTTTGGCCGGGCATTTTGCGGTTGAGGCGGCGAGATCTTGGAGACAGTTGAAAACCCAGCCCGATCCTGCGGAACCTGCACGCTCTGCTGCCGGCTTCCCGAAGTCGCGGCACTGGACAAACCGCCGGATGCCTGGTGCCGGCACTGTTCGGAAGGGCAGGGCTGCGCAATCTATACCGACCGACCTCAGCTCTGCCGCGATTTCCTCTGTCTGTGGATGACGGATCCGGGTGTTCCAGACGCCTGGCAGCCGCTGACATCGAAGATGCTCGTCTATGAGCAGGGGCCGCAGCTGACCATACTGGTCGATCCGGACCATCCGGATGCCTGGAAACAGGCGTCTTATCTTTCCGATCTCGATAGTTGGGCTAAAGCCGCGCAGGCGCGCGGCCACTACGTCATCCTGTTTTGCGGCGACGACGTGACGAAGATAGAGCCGGGCGTCACCGCGCCGGCATGATCTCCGCAGCGGCCTGGCGGATGGTCTGCATCAGGATCGACAGCGGTGTGGAGGGGTTGGCGTCGGCGCGGATGGTGAGGCCGACCGGGCCACGGGTCTCGCTGGTGTCGATCGGCAGCGTCGCCAGAACTCCGTCCTCGATATCTGCGGCGACCACGCCCGTCGAGATGATCCAGATCGCGTCGCTCGACCGTACGAATGCACGCCCGAAAGCATCCGAGACGGTTTCCACCTGGGTCGGCAGGCTGGCGACGCCGTTGGCGATCAGGAACTGTTCGACCGAGGGCCGGATGATCGAGCCACGCGTCGGCATCAGCACCGGATAGTCGGCCAAGCCCTCGAATATCGATCGCTTGGCATCCAGCAGCGGGTGGCCGGCGCGGACGGTGAAGACGACCTGTTCCGAATAGAGATGTTCGAAGGACAGGCCGGTCATCTTTTCGGGCAAAGCCAGACGGCCCACCACCAGATCGAGCTCGCCAACCCGGAGCTGCTCCATCAAAACGGCATTATCTCCGGTCACGATCTTGATGCGGCTGCCGGTCTTTTCGGCGAGGAAGAGTGCCATGGCACGCGGCATCACGCGGGTGGAAACGGTCGGAAGCGCGCCGATCCGGACCGGCGGCGCGGAATCGAACAGTTCCTGCGAGACGGAATCCACGCCCTGCCGGAGTGCCGTCAGTGCCGCACCCGCATGGCGCAGGAACACCTCGCCATAACGGGTGATGCGGATGCCGCGACCGTCGCGCTCGAACATGGCGACACCCAGCGCCTCTTCGAGTTCGCGGATGGTCTTGGTGACGGCCGGCTGGCTGACATGCAGAATTTCGGCCGCCTTGACCACGCTTTTCTGGCGCGCGACCTCGACAAATGTATGCAAGTGCCGAAACTTGACTCGGGAATTGATCAAGATCAAATAACCCTGTGGTTAGGGGATCATGCTGAAATATCATTTTACCTAACCGGAAACTAGTGCAATCTATCAAAGCGGGAGGAGGCACTGATGCAGTTTGTACACATCAACGAGATTGTGATCCATTACGACATCCAGCGCGCCGGCGACGGAAAGCCGGTCGTGGTGTTCATCAATTCGCTTGGAACCGACAGCCGCATCTGGCATCACGAACTGCCGAAGCTTGCCGAGGATTTTACGGTCCTCACCTATGACAAGCGCGGCCACGGGCTCTCCGGCCTTGGCAATCCGCCCTATTCGATCGCCGACCATGCGGCCGATCTTGCCGGCCTGCTCGACCACCTGCAACTCAGCCAGGTCATCGTCTGCGGCCTCTCGGTTGGCGGGCTGATCGCCCAAAGCCTCTATGCCACCCGGCCCGACCTCGTGAAGGCGCTGATCTTTTCCAACACCGCCCACAAGATCGGCACGGCTGAAAGCTGGGCGGCCCGCATTGCCGCCGTCGAGCAGAACGGCATCGGCAGCATTCTCGACGCGATCATGGAGCGCTGGTTTACCGCGCCGTTCCGCAAGCCGGACAATGCCGCCTACCAGGCCTATTGCAATATGCTGGTGCGCCAGCCGACCTCCGGTTACAGCGGCACCTGCGCCGCGATCCGCGATGCGGATTTCACCGAGGCCGCCAAAAAGATCGCCGTGTCGGCGCTCTGTATCGTCGGCCGCGAGGACGGCTCGACACCGCCCGAACTCGTCAAGTCGTTTGCCGACCTGATCCCCGGCTCGCGCTACGAAATCATCGAGGGTGCGGCGCATATCCCCTGCGTCGAGGCACCCGCTGCCCATGCCGCGCTGATCCGCGGTTTCATCGAACAGCTCGAGGAATAGATATGGCCGATCCTTCCGCGCCATCGGAACGTTATGCTCAAGGTGTGAAGACCCGCCGTTCGGTGCTGGGCGATGCCCATGTGGACCGCGCCCAGGCGAACCAGACACCGTTCGACGGGCCGTTCCAGGAAATGATCACCGAAGGCGCCTGGGGCACGGTCTGGTCGCGCCCGAACTGGACCAAGCGCGAGCGCTCGATGGTGACGATCGCGCTTCTGGCGGCACTCGGCCATCACGACGAAGTCGCCATGCATATCCGCGCAACCGCCAATACGGGTGCGACAAAGGACGATATCTGCGAAGCCCTGATGCATGTGGCCATCTATGCCGGGGTCCCGGCCGCCAACCATGCCTTCAAGATCGCCAAAGCCACTTATGCCGAAATGGACGCGGACAAGGCCGCGGGAGAGCAAAAATGAAGAACACACCCCCAGAAACCACACCCTTTTTCGCCCGCGACCGGGAATGGCATCCGCCGGCATTCACGCCTGGCTACAAGACCTCTGTCCTGCGGTCGCCGCAGCGGGCGCTGATTTCGCTCGAAGGCACCAGGAGCGAGATCACCGGCCCGGTCTTCGGCCACAACATCCTCGGCGAGTTCGACAACGACCTGATCGTCAACTATGCCAAGCCCGGCGAAATGGCGCTGGGCGAACGCATCCTCGTCTACGGTCGCGTTATCGACGAGCGTGGCCGCGGCGTTCCGGGCGCGCTGGTGGAATTCTGGCAGGCCAATGCCGGCGGCCGTTACCGCCACAAGAAGGAAACCTACCTCGCTCCGCTCGACCCGAATTTCGGCGGCTTCGGCCGTACGATCACCGACGAGGACGGCGGCTACGCCTTCAAGACCATCAAGCCCGGTCCCTATCCGTGGCCGAACGGCGTCAACGACTGGCGCCCGGCGCATATCCACTTCTCGGTTTTCGGTCATGGCTTTGCCCAGCGCCTGATCACCCAGATGTATTTCGAGGGCGATCCGATGATCTGGATTTGTCCCATCGTGAAGACCATTCCGGACGAGAACGCGATCAAGGGCCTGATCGCCGCGCTCGACATGCAGAACACCATCCCGCACGACATGCGGGCCTACAAATTCGATATCGTCCTGCGCGGCCGTCGCTCGACATTCTTCGAGAACCGTAAAGAGGGCAACTGAGATGGTCCAACCGCTCACCTACTTCAAGGAATCCGCTTCGCAGACTGCGGGTCCGTATGTCCATATCGGCTGTACGCCGAACTTTTCCGGCATTACCGGCGTCTATGACACCGATCTCGGCTCCGGCCCGATGGTCAACGACCAGACGCGCGGCGAGCGCATCACCATCCGCGGCTTCATCTATGACGGGACGATGACGCCGCTCAAGGATGCAATGATCGAGATCTGGCAGGCGGATGCCGATGGCTATTACAACAGCCCGTCGGAAACCCGCGGCAAGGCCGATCCGAACTTCTTCGGTTGGGCCCGTCAGCCGGGCGACATGGCGACCGGCGAATTCGCCTTCGAAACGATCAAGCCCGGCAGAGTGCCGTTCCGCGACGGCCGCCTGATGGCACCGCACGTCACCTTCTGGGTCGTCGCCCGCGGCATCAATCTCGGCCTCAACACCCGCATGTACTTCTCCGACGAGGAAGAGGCCAATGCGGCGGACCCGATCCTGTCGCGCATCGAGCACCGGGTTCGCGTTCCAACCCTGATCGGCAAACGTGACGGAAATACCGTCACCTTCAACATCTATCTTCAGGGCGAAAACGAAACCATATTCTTCGATATCTGAGATCGAAGAATCAGGGTCCGCCCGGGAGTAGATATGAGCGTCTCGGCTTTCGAGCATCCATTCCTGTCCGGTCTCGTCGGTGACGACGAGACCGGACAGCTGTTTTCGGTGAAAGCCGAGATCGACGCCATGCTGGCCTTCGAAACGGGCCTCGCCAAGGCCGAGGCGTCCTGCGGCATCATCCCGGCCGAGGCTGCGGAGCGCATTGCCGCAGCCTTGCAGACGTTTGAGCCGGACATGGCTGGCTTGCGAAACGGCACCGCGCGCGACGGCGTCGTCGTCGCCGAACTCGTCAAGCAACTCCGCGAGGCCGTTAAACAGCAGGCGGGCGGCGGTGAGGCCGCCAAGCACGTGCATTTCGGCGCGACCAGCCAGGATGTCATCGACACCGCGCTCATGATCCGCCTGAAGCAGGCCTGCTCTCTGTTCATCGAGCGGCTCGCCGCCCTCGAGAAGGCTTTCGATGACATCGACCAGGCATTCGGCAGCCGGAGGCTGATGGGCCATACCCGCATGCAGGCGGCGATCCCGATCACCGTTTCGGACCGTATCCGTGTCTGGAAGGAACCGTTGACCCGGCATCGCCAGCGGCTGGACTCGTTTTCCGAGACCGGTTTTGCCGTGCAGTTCGGTGGGGCTGCCGGCAGCCTCGAAAAATTAGGCGACAAGGCCGCCGAGGTGCGCAAGGCGCTGGCCTGGGAACTGTTTCTGACCGACGCGCCGCAATGGCAGAGCCAGCGCGACCGGCTGACGGAATTTGCAAACATCCTCACAATGATTTCCGGCTCGCTCGGCAAGCTCGGCCAGGACGTGGCGCTGCTCGCGCTGATGGGCGGCGAAATGGAACTCGCCGGCGGCGGCGGCTCCTCCGTCATGGCCCACAAGCAGAACCCGGTTGTCGCAGAAGTACTGGTGTCGCTCGCACGTTTCAACGCGGTGCAGCTTTCCGGCATGCAGCAATCGATGGTGCATGAGCAGGAACGCTCAGGTGCGGCCTGGACGCTCGAATGGCTGATCCTGCCGTCCATGGTGATCGCGACCGGCGCGGCACTGCGGCTCACAGCGGAACTTGCCGGCAATGTGAGGTCGCTGGGCAGGGGCTGACGGCATCTGCATTGAAGGACGGGCAATTCTAGTATATTTTCGAAGAAAGATACTAGACATGCTCCGGAGGTCTCGATGACCCTTTCATACATGACCAGTGCCACCTTCAACCAGAACCCGAGCAAGGCCCGGCAGGCGGCGAACGAGAATCCGTTGGTCATCACCGATCACGGCAAGCCGACGCATGTGCTTGTCAGCTACGAGGAATTCGAGGCCAACTGGAAGAAGCAGAAGAGCCTCTACGACGCTTTGCGTGATACTCAAGGTACGGTCGATCAGGATTTCGACCCTCCGCGCCTGAGCTTCGAGGGGCGCGAGGTTGAGTTCTGAATGGCATTCCTGCTGGATACCAATGTCATTTCGTGCTCGAAGCGGCCGGAAAAGCAAGCGCCTGCCTTTCAGGCTTTCATGCGGAAGTTCCGCATAGACGACGCGTTTCTGTCAGTGATCACCATCATGGAGATTCGTTTCGGCGTCCGACTGGAGCAAAGCCGAAACGCTGTTTTCTCGACCGAACTGGAACGCTGGCTGACCGAGGATGTGCTGGTGAATTTCAGCGATCGCATTCTTCCCTTCGACACGGCGATTGCCCTTCGCACCGGCGCCCTTCCCACTCCCAACAAGCGGCCGTCACCGGATGCAATGATAGCCGCGACAGCGCTGCATCACGGGCTGACCGTCGTCACCCGCAACATTTCGGATTTCGAGCCGCTCGGGGTGCCCTGCCTCAATCCCTGGACTTTTCAAGGCTGAGCCGGCCAGGCTTGCGCTCCACTACTCGGTGATCTCGACCGGATTGCCGTCGGGATCCGAGATCACCGCCTCGTAAAACCCGTCGCCGGTCATGCGCGCCGGGGAAAGAAGGATGCCCATGGCTGCCGCCTTGGTCGCCATCTCGTCGACCGCCTGCCGGCTGCCGAGCGAAATCGCCATATGTGCGTAACCGGCGCGCTCCCGCGGCGCTTCCGGCGCAATCCACGGGCCGCTCATGATCTCGATCGTCGCTCCTTCGGAAAGGGTGAGAAATTTCGAGGAGAAGCCAGCACGCCGACGGCTCTCATAGAGCGGGCTGGCGGTGGCGCCGAACATATCCTCAAAGAACGCGACGAGCCTGTCGAGTTCCGTTGTCCAAAGCGCGACATGCGCAAGTTTCATAATCCATCTCCCTCATGTCAGATCCCGAACCGTCGCGGCCTGTCTTTCGTCAAACGCGGCCTCGGTCCCGAGCGAAAAGACGCAATCGATGCCATCTCTGGTAGTGCCGTTAAACATATCCTCAGTATTTTCCGCAATCCTTAACCATAGCGAGCCAACAGGATTTGGCCATGACCTCAAATGCAGCAATGGATCTTTTCGATGACCATTAAATTGAAGCTTGTCGCCAGCGTCGTCGGCCTTGCGCTTGCACTTGCCGCGACGACGACGGCCGCATTTATCGGAATGGACACGCTTTCGGCCCGCACCCGCATGATCGTAGAAGATCGAATCGAGCCCATGGCGCAGATCAAGATGGTCTCCGACGCCTATGCGGTCACCATCGTGGACACCGCCCACAAGACGCGCAGCGGTGCATTCAGCTGGGACCTGGGCGAGCAGACCGTCCGGGCAGCGCTTGTCACCGCCGACCGCGAATGGGCGGCCTACCAGGCAACCTACCTGACCGATCAGGAAAAAAGTCTTGTTCAGCGTTACCTCGGCGCTCATACCGAAACCATCAAGGCGGTCGGCGAGCTTCTGACGATCATGGGCAAGCGCGATCAGACGGCCCTGGATACCTATGTGACGAAGCGGCTCTACCCGGCGATCGAGCCGCTTGCTGAACCGCTGAACGCCTTGACCAAGCTGCAGCTCGACGTCGCGCATAAGAGTTTCGAGGACGCGCTGAAGGACAAGGTCAGCCTCTTCATCTGGATGACCGTGATCGGCGTCATCTCGCTGATCGTGGTCGGCTTCTCGATCCGGGTCGTGCTGTCGGGCGTCGTCGGGCCGCTGCAGCGTCTGCAGGATTGCATGCGGCGCCTCGCCGGCGGCGAACTGACGCTGACCATTTTCGGCATGGACCGCAGGGACGAGATCGGCGGGATGGCGGCGGCAGTCGAGATCTTCCGTCGGGCCGCACTCGACAACAAACGGCTGGAAGACGAGGCCATCGAAGCCCACAACCGGTCGGAAGCCGAGCGCATCGCCGCGCAAGAACAAGCCGAGACCGACGCATCCCAGAGGCTCCGTGTCGCGACATCAGGCCTTGGCGGCGGTCTGCGCCGGCTCGCCGCAGGCGATCTTTCCTTCCAGCTCGACGAAGCTTTCTCGGCGGATTTCGAGGCTCTGCGCCACGATTTCAATACCTCGATCGCCCAGCTCGCCAGCACGCTGGCGCAGATTGCCGGCAGCGCCGAGGCGATCGACGGGGGAACCCAGGAAATCAGCCAATCCGCATCCGACCTGTCGCGCCGCTCGGAGCAGCAGGCCGCTTCGCTCGAAGAGACGGCCGCCGCACTTGATCAGATTACCGCGAATGTCAGTTCCGCGTCCAAGAAAGTCGACGAGACGCGCCAGATCGCTGCGGAAGCCAATTCGTCCGCCGCCCGTTCCGGAGAAGTTGTGGCCAGCGCTGTCGAGGCGATGCGCCGCATCGAGGAGAGTTCCGGCCAGATCTCCAACATTATCGGGGTTATCGACGAGATCGCCTTCCAGACCAACCTTTTGGCGCTGAATGCCGGCGTCGAGGCAGCGCGCGCCGGTGAGGCTGGCAAGGGTTTTGCGGTCGTTGCGCAGGAAGTGCGCGAACTCGCGCAGAGGTCGGCCAATGCGGCGAAGGAAATCAAGGCGCTGATCCAGAACTCGACCGTCGAAGTCGGCCACGGCGTAAAATATGTCCGCGACGCCGGCGAATCGCTGAAGTCGATCGAGGGCTATATCGTCACCATCAACAGCCATGTGGACGATATCGCCCGCTCGACCCGCGAACAGTCGACCGGCCTTTCGGAGATCAATTCGGCTGTCAACCAGATGGACCAGGTGACCCAGCAGAACGCCGCAATGGTCGAGGAGACGACGGCTGCGAGCTCCGGCCTCGCTGACGAGGCCTCGAAACTGCGCCAGATGGTCGGCCAGTTCCAGCTCGGTGCCGGCTCCACCCAGCCCCAACGGCGTCGCCGCGCCGCCTGAGGCGAAGCTTGCCTGTTTCTCCGCCAAACTGATAAGCCGTGGAAAGGCGATGGAGAGGGCTGGATGGCTGCGGATATCGGGCAGGGGCTTTGGGATTTCGCGTTGCGGCTTTATGGTGCGCGCGGTGTCGGCAAAGCCTGCCTGCTGCTTCAGGACGAAAGCGGCGTCGACGTGCCGGTGCTGTTGTTCTCCGCCTGGCTGGCAAAAAATTCCGTGGCACTTTCACCAACCGAGATTGCCCGCATCGACGGATTCGTCGCCGGCTGGCGCAATGAGGTGATCGAACCGCTGCGCGCCGTGCGCCGGCGATTGAAGAACGGGCCGCATCCGGCACCCACCCAGGAGACAGAAACGCTGCGCAACAGCGTGAAGGCTGTCGAGCTCAGTTCGGAAAAGATCGAGCTGGCGGTGCTGGAGGCCGAAGGGCAGGCGCTGATGACAGCCGATGGTTCAACTGGCGATGCAGCTGGCAATCTCAGAAATGTCGTGATGTTTTTCCGTGGAGCGGAGCCGGATGAGCGGACCGCCACGGCACTTGCCGTGATCGAAAGCGCGCTCACGGCCCTTTAGGGGCGCCATCTGGAGCACAAAATCAGTGCTGGCCGGGTGAACCGGGACCGTCCTTCCAGCGCTTGACCATCGGCAGGTGGATATCGAAGAGATCGAGCGCCCGGCCGACCGTCTGGGTCACCATCTCGTCCAGTGAGTTGGGCTTCGAATAGAAGGCCGGCACCGGCGGCATCACGATTGCGCCGTTGCGGGTCGCCTGGTCCATCAGTGCGATATGGCCGGCATGCAGCGGCGTTTCGCGAAACAACAGCACGACGCGCCGGCGTTCCTTCAGACAGACGTCGGCCGCACGCACGATCAGCTCGTCATTGTAGCAGTTGGCGATGCCACTCAGCGTCTTCACCGAACAGGGTGCGACAAGCATGCCGGCAGTGCGGAACGAGCCGGAGGAGAGCGCAGCGCCGATATCCTTGTGATTGTAGAGCACATCGGCCAGGCTCTTGATCTCGTCGGCACTCATGTCGATTTCGTCGATCGCAGTGCGAAAAGCAGAGGGCGAGATCACCGCATGGGTCTCGATATCCTCGATATCCTTCAAAAGCTGCAGGGCGCGAACGCCATAAACGACACCGGATGCTCCGGTGATGGCGATGATGATGCGGCGCATGGGACTTTTCCCTGAACAATCTACCGCGACGCCTTAGCGCCACTTTCCGATGGGCGCAATGCGGCGATCGTCGATTGCTCGCATGTGTTCGGCCGCGGCCTCGCTGCTGATTGATTCCACGCAAAAAACTCGCCGACGCGTTCTTCGAAAAGCTTGCGATGCGTGCCGTGATGGTTGATCATGTGGCCGATGCCGGATTAGCGGAGGCTATTGCGACGGCGGCTGTTGCCGCGCCAGTCATGTCAGCTGCACCATCGGCACCTATTTCCCCTGCGGCTCCCGAAGCTGCCGGACCGTCTGTCGCGCCTGCGGCAACGGCCGTGCGGCCTCTCAGCCGTATGTCCTATATCGCCGCCGGCACCGCCGTCGCTGTCATTGCCATCGCGGCTCTCGCCGCCCGATTTTTAACAGGAGGGGCTCATGTCCCGCATCACCATCACCGTCAACGGCACGCCGCAGACGCGCGACGTCGAAGACCGGACGCTGCTCGTGCAGTTCATCCGCGAACATCTTGGCCTCACCGGCACCCATGTCGGCTGCGACACCACCCAGTGTGGTGCCTGTACGATCCATCTCGACGGCGTGGCTGTGAAGAGCTGTACGGTGCTTGCCGTCGCCGCCGACGGTTCGAAGGTGACGACGATCGAGGGGCTGGCCGAAGGCGGCAAGCTGCATGACGTGCAGCAGGCTTTCCGCGAACATCACGGCTTGCAGTGCGGTTATTGCACGCCGGGCATGATCATGGCGTCAGTGGACATGATCCGCCGCCACGACGGCATGCTCGATGAACACACCGTGCGCCACGAGCTCGAAGGCAATATCTGCCGTTGCACCGGCTACCACAACATCGTCAAGGCAGTATTGGACGCTGCCGAAAAGCATCGCGCGGCGCATGCCGTCGCGGCCGAATAAGCGGGGAGGCCCACGCCATGTACGCAACGACCTACCACAAGCCGAAGACGCTTGCCGAAGCCGTCGAACTTTACGCCAGTTCCGACGAGCCCTCCTATCTCTCCGGCGGACATACGCTGATCCCGACGCTGAAGAGCCGGCTTGCCGCGCCCGAGCATCTGATCGACGTACGCAACATTCCGGAGCTTTCCGGGATCGAAGTCACCGCCGACAGGGTGATCATCGGCTCGGCGACCAAACATGCCGTCGTCGCCGCTTCCAAGGAAATCAAGGCCGCCATCCCGGCGCTTGCAGGCCTTGCGGGTTCGATCGGCGACGTTCAGGTGCGCCACATGGGCACGATCGGTGGCTCGACCGCCAATAACGACCCGGCAGCCGACTATCCCGCCGCCGTGCTGTCGCTTGATGCCATCATCCACACCGACCGCCGCGAAATCCCTGCCGAGGACTATTTCCAGGGCCTCTACACGACCGCATTGGAACCCGGTGAAATTCTTGTCCGCGTCGAGTTCAGGATCCCGGAAATCGCCGGCTACGCAAAGTTCCGCAACCCGGCCTCGCGTTATTCGATGGCGGCCGCCTTCGTCAGCAAGCACCGCGACGGCCATATCCGCGTGGCGATCACCGGCGCCGGCAACGAGGGGGTGTTCCGCTGGGCCGAGGCCGAGGCGTTGCTGACCGGGAACTTTTCGGCCGAAGCGCTGGATGGCCTGACGATGGACCCGTCGCGGATGATGGGCGACATGCACGCGCCGGCCGACTACCGCGCCCATCTCGTCGCCGTCATGACCCGACGCGCGGTGCAAAACCTCGGCGGCACGCATATCCTCTGAGGGCCGATGCACTGATGCTCAAAGGCCAGCGGAGCGACCCGCCGGCCAGAAGCATCGCGGCAGGCCGCGCAACCGAGATACGGCATCTTCAATAATCCTGGGGCATGCCGAATGTCGCGGCGATCCGGCCGAGTACGGCGATCAGAACCGCCTTGTCCTTGCCGGCGATCTCGTCAAGACGGCGGTCGTAGACGACGGCGATCGCGTGCAACTGCTTTTGCATCCTGCGGCCATTTTCAGTAAGCCTGACGCTGTAGCTTCGTTGATCGTCGGGGTTCGGCCGCCGTTCGATCAGTCCGCGATGGGACAATGCCTTGAGGCTGGAAGTGAGCGTCGAGCGGTCGCGGCCACAGATGCGGCTGAGTTCTGACGGCGTCATGCTCTCCCGTTCGGCAAGTACCGTCAGCAGCGAATACCACCCGGGCTTCAGATCCGCCTTGCCGGCCGCCCTGGCAAACGCCTGGAAGGACGTCTCCTGCGCCACCCGCAGATGATAGCCGATCAGATTTTGGAACATGGCCGGGACAAGCATCTCGCTTTCCGCGGATGGCGCATGCGTGTCCGGCCGCGTCGATGTTTCCATCGCCATTTTTGCATTCCTCCCCATATGGAAACTAGTCGGAATGGGGGAGTGCAGCAAGATAGTTTGATATCAAATTACCTTGCCTTGACCGATTGTCCGACAAAGCGGGGCGGACTGCAAGCGAAGCGATGGACACACGCCTGTCGCGGGACGATATGCGACCTGGTCGAGGTTTCCAAAAGAAAACCCGCGCCAGGCAGTGGCGCGGGCGGAGAGCAGGACTAAGGCCGATGGGCAGATCTATTCGGCGGCCTGGTATCGATCGACGGCTGGAGAAGGTTTCGGCCCAAGCGCGGCGATCAGGGTGATCAGCACCGCGAGCGTCGCGACGAATGCGACAGCCGCGGAATAGGGTTCCCAGCCGAAGCTCGGAGCGCCGCTGAACACGGCAGACGTTGCCGCCAGCAC
Source organism: Neorhizobium tomejilense (assembly GCF_964254135.1). Classification (NCBI taxonomy): domain Bacteria; kingdom Pseudomonadati; phylum Pseudomonadota; class Alphaproteobacteria; order Hyphomicrobiales; family Rhizobiaceae; genus Neorhizobium; species Neorhizobium tomejilense. The sequence goes on along the minus strand of NZ_CAXUSO020000002.1, from coordinate 800,337 downwards.
CACCCCGCCGCCGATCTGGAAGGCGGCGAAGAACATGCCGGAGGCAAGGCCCGACTTGTCTTCCTCGATATCGGCCAGCGCCGCGACCTGGATGGACGGGAAGGTCATGGCATAACCGAGGCCGAGCGGGATCTGCGACAGTATGACAAGCAGGATCGGGTCGATATGGCCGACCGACAAGACCCAGAAGATGTAGCTGAGCGCCTGCAGCCCGACGCCGGCCGTCATGAAGCCGGTCGTCCCGCGATTCTGGGCAAGCGTCGCGAAACGAGGTGCCAGGAACATCACGAAGGCGCCGGCGCCGGCAAAGCAGAAGCCCGTGGCAAAGGCCGACCAGCCATAGACGTCCTGGTAATAGAGCGTCGCGGTGAACTGGAAGCCGATATAGGCGCCCTGATAGAGAAAGCCAACGATATTGGCGTGGGTGAGCCTGGCGCGGCGGAACATCGCCAGCGGCACCATCGGGTCCTTATGGCGGGCTTCGATGGCGAGGAAGGCAATGATCAGCACGATTGCGGCCACCAGCGAGCCCCAGGTGAAGATATCAGCCCAGCCGGCGGAAGCCGCATTGGTGATGCCGAACACGAAAAGCAGCAGACCGGGGGTGATGGTGATCGCGCCGGCCCAGTCGAAGCCGGGACGCGGCCCTGTGCGGCGCGCGTCGAGCGGCAAGGCGATCGGCGCGAGAAGCAGGGTCAGGATCGCGACCGGCGCGCCCATCACCAGCGTTGCCCGCCAGCTGATCAGTGTCGCAGCGCCGCCGAGCACCATGCCGAGCACGAAACCGGCGGCGCCGGTGGAGGCGAAGAGGCCAAGCGCCTTGGCGCGCTGCGGACCTTCGCCGAAGACTGCCAGCAGAAGGGCCAGCGCTGCGGGTGCCGTGAAGGCTGCGGCGATGCCCTTGACAAGCCGGGCCGCGATCAGCGTCGGACCGCTGTCGACAAAGCCGCCGCCAATGCTGGCCGCCGCAAAGACCGCCAGCGACCAGAGGAAGACGCGGCGATGGCCGAAAATGTCGGCCACCCGGCCGCCGAGCAGCAGGAAGCCGCCGTAACCGAGCACATAGGCGCTGACCGCCCATTGCAGGGAGGTGGCTTGCATGCCGAGCTCGGCCTGGATAGCGGGCAGTGCGACGCCGATTGTGGAGACATCCATCGCGTCGAGAAAATTGGCGGTGCAGAGCAGCAGCAATGCAAGCCCCGCAGCCCCTCGGAATTGAGGATTGCTCATGGGATCGTAATCCTTGTTCATGCTGCCCCCGGAGCGGGGAGGTCGAACCGGGCCGGCAGAGGAACGAGAAATTGTCCATCTTCGTGACCTATTGCAAATTGATAATTGTCATGTCAGGTATTACTGGCGATGATGAATGATGCGACCCTTCGAAAGTTCGACCTCAACCTGCTTCTGGCCTTTGCGGTGCTGATGCAGGAGCGCAACGTCAGTCGCGCCGCCGAGCGGCTGCTACTCGGACAACCGGGCCTGTCGGCGGCCTTGAAGCGGTTGCGCGAGGCGCTGGATGACGACCTGTTCGTACGTGTCGGACGTGGCTTGCAGCCGACGCCCCGAGCGCTCGCAATTGCGCCTGTGATCGAGGACGCGCTTTCAAACATCGAACGGGCGATCCGCCCGCCTGCCGCGTTCAATCCCAAAAGCTGGGAAGGCGAGTTCCGCGTCGGCATGTGCGACAATCTCGAATCGGCTTTCTTCGGCCCGCTCGCCGCCCGTCTGCGGCAGCTCTCGCCCGGATCGCGGCTGATCGGCGTCGCCTCGGAACGGCGTGACGTTTCGCGCATGCTGGATGACGGCGCCTTCGATTTCAGCGTCGCGGTGCATGGCGAGCCGCCCTCCTGGCACGTCCGCGCGCCGCTCTTCACCCAGTCGTCCGTCTGCATCTACGACCCCGCGCAGATCAAGCTCAAGGTGCCGCTTGGCCTTGACGCCTATGCCGATGCGCCGCATGTCGCCGTCTCCTTCGAGGGCAATTCCTCGACCAGCATCGACGTAGCACTCGCCGGTCACGGTAAAATCCGTAATGTCGTGGCGACGGTGCCGCGTTTCTCGGCACTGCCGACGGCACTTCGGGCCATGCCGGCCATCGCCACCATTCCGGAATCGATCGCCCGCTGCATGGCCCAGCTCCACAATCTAGCGATCGACATGCCGCCGGTCGACCTGCCGGCAGAGCCCGTGAGCATGCTTTACCGACGCGTCGACCATGCCGACAGCCGTGCCTCATGGTTCCGCGCCCTCTTCGTGGAAGTCGCCGGCACGGCGCTCGAAGCTTCCGGCTGCAAGATGGGAATTTCGCGGATCGCGGCTTGAGCCCGGCAGGCGGCCGGCTTTCGGAAATCAAGACATGACGGCTTGATGCCGGGCGCCCGGCATGGTCTGTTGAGGAAAATGCTGTGCCGCCACAGGGCCTTGAGCCCGATTGCTCCGTGATGAGGTGATATGAGAGATTTCGAATTACCCGGCCGTTCGCTCGCCGTCGGCCGCACTGCGATGGCCGCCACCTCCCAGCCGCTGGCGACGCTTACCGCCATCGACATGCTGCGCAATGGCGGCAATGCCGTCGATGCGGCGGTTGCCGCCTGCGCCGTACAGTGCGTCGTCGAAGCCGGCTCGACCGGCATCGGCGGCGATTGTTTCGCTCTCCTCTCGCTCAGTGGCACCGACAAGGTGCTGGCCTATAATGGGTCAGGCCGGGCACCGGCTGCCGCAACCGTCGAACATCTCCGTTCGCTCGGCGTCACCAGCCTCACCCGCACCTCGCCGCACACGATCACCGTGCCGGGGGCGGTGGATGCCTGGACGCGGCTGGTAACCGATCACGGCCGCATGAAGATGGCCGATATTCTGGCCCCGGCTGTCAAGCTGGCGCGCGACGGCTATGTTCTGCCTCCGCGCACGGCACACGACCTTGCCGCCCAGGCGGAGATCCTGAAGGATGATCCGGCTGCGAGCCGCGTCTTTCTCGTCGACGGCAAGGCGCCGCCGGCGGGTTCGGTCCAGTATCAGAAGCAACTTGCCGATACGCTCGAAGCCATCGGCCGGGAGGGCAGGGACGCTTTCTATCGTGGCCCGATCGCGGAAGGCATGGTGAGCTACCTGAACGGCATCGGCGCGCTGCACACGCTCGAAGATTTCGCCAATGCCAAAGGCGAATACGTGACGCCGATCAAGACGACGTTCCGTGGCCACGAAATCCACGAATGCCCGCCCAACGGCCAGGGCATCATCGCGCTGATGATCCTCAACATCCTGTCGCATTTTCCGGGCAAAGGTGATCCGCTGGCGCCTGAGCGCCTGCATGTCGAGGTCGAGGCGACGCGCCTAGCCTATGCGGCGCGCAACCGTTTTCTCGCCGATCCGGCTAAGGTCGACGTGCCGGTCGATTACCTGCTCTCGGACGAACTTGCCCGGCAGTTGGCCGCCATGATCGATCCCGAAAAAGCGATCGAGAACCTGCCGCCCTTCGACGAAGTGCCGCACAAGGACACGATCTATCTCTCGGTCGTCGACAGCGACCGCAATGCCATCAGCTTCATCAACTCGATCTTCTTCGTTTACGGCAGCGGCCATATGGATCCGAAGAGCGGGGTGATGTTCCACAATCGGGGTTTCAGCTTCTCGCTCGATCCGGACCATCCGAATGCGATCGCGCCGGGCAAGCGGCCGATGCATACGATCATACCCGGCATGGTGACGAAGGATGGCCGTGCCGTCATGCCCTTCGGTGTCATGGGCGGCCAATACCAGGCCATGGGCCACGCCCATTTCCTCTCAAAAGTCTTCGATTACGGCATGGACCTGCAGAGCGCCATCGACCTGCCGCGCCTCTTCCCGCTGCCCGGGACCAATCAGGTCGAGATGGAAGCCCGGCTACGCAACACGATCGGCCCGGAGTTCACCAAGCGCGGTTTCGAGGTGAAGGCGCCGGAATCGGCCATGGGCGGCGCCCAGGCGATCTGGATCGACTGGGAAACAGGCGTGCTGAAAGGTGGTTCCGACCCCCGCAAGGACGGCATGGCTCTCGGCATTTAAGCCTACCCCGCCAACCGATCAAGATATCTTGCGGGATATAACGCTGGTCAAAACCTCGCCAGCGAGATATCCAAAGGAATATCTCGCTTAAGGATCGGAGAGGAAATCATGAACATTGGTCGTCATTCCTGGATCAGGCTCGCGGTGACGTCGGTGGCAGCCGCCTTTGTGTCGATCGCCTCGTTTGCCGCTCCCGCCGCAGCGCAGGAAAAAGTCACCGTCTTTGCAGCCGCCAGCATGAAGAACGCGCTCGACAACGCCAACAAGGCGTGGGGAGCCTTGGGTGGCGGGCAGGTCACCGTTTCCTATGCCGCAAGTTCGGCGCTCGCCAAGCAGATCGAAAGCGGCGCGCCGGCGGATATCTTCATTTCGGCCGATCTCGACTGGATGAAATATGTCTCCGACAAGAAGCTCGTGAGGGAAGACACTAGGTTCAACTGGCTCGGCAACCGGATCGTGCTGGTCGCCGCCAAGGACGCCGCCAAGCCGGTCGATATCAGGCCGGGCTTCGATCTCGCGGGCCTGCTCAGAGGCGGCAGGCTTGCCATGGGTGAGCCGAACGCGGTTCCGGCCGGCAAATACGCCAAGGCCTCGCTCGAAAAGCTCGGTGTCTGGTCGTCGGTCGAAAAGAGCGTAGCAAGCGCCGAAAGTGTGCGCGCAGCACTCGCGTTCGTCTCGCGCGGCGAAGCGCCCTACGGCATCGTCTACCAGACGGACGCGGCGGCCGATCCGGGTGTTGCCATCGTCGGCACGTTCCCGGGCGACACCCACCCGCCGATCGTTTATCCAATCGCCGTCCTGTCGGAATCGAAGTCCAAGGATGCGCCCGCCTATCTCAACTATCTGACGTCCAACAAGGCGGCGCCGTTCTTCGAAAAGGAAGGTTTTACGGTTCTGAAGTAGCCGCGAGCACTCCGGCAATGCGCATCGAAACTGCCCCTTTCGGGCCTGTTTTTCGTTGCCGGCCGTGCCGTTCCTGCGGGCGAGTCTCTCCGCCCAGCCCTGTCCCGATCTCGATTTCAACCGGTCTCACGCGATCGTTTGTTCTCGAATCCCGAACATTCCGTTTGGAAATCATGCCCTAGCGACCTCGATCGGGCTCCCCCATCTCATGACCGGAAGCAAACAATACGCTTCCTAATACCACCGAGCGGACGCCGGCTCCCAAACGGCTCCGTTTAGCAACTGAGGAATACGATAATGAAGACAGTACTTTCCACTTTTGCCGCAGCCATGATCGCTTCGGCTTCCTTCGCCGGCGTCGCCCTTGCAGAAGGCGATTATTATCAGGGTGCGACCAAGGGACAGGCAGCGGCGCAGACCAATGACAAGGTCGACAATGTCAGGACCGGCAGCATCGACCAGGTTCGCGCCAACGACAATCGCGGCGACCAGCCGATCTTCAAGCACGAAAGCCGCGACAATCGCTAAGCGCAGCTCATTCAAGATACCGAACATCGTCCGGCAGGCAGGTCGCAAACTTGAGCCCCGGACGAACTCTGAAAGGACTAGGACAATGAAGACTTCCATCTCCGCTATCGCCGCCATGATCGCTGCCGCTTCCTTCGGAGGCTCGGCTCTCGCCGAGGGCGATTATTTTGAAGGCACCTCGAAGACGCATGCCTCCGCCCGGGTCAACAGCGGCAATGTGGACGACGTCCGCACCGGCAGCATCCAGATCCGCGACACCGATCACCGGGAAAGCCAGTCGATCTTCGGCGATACGAGCCGCGACAATCGCTAACCAGCCGCACAAAAAAAGACCAAGGCCTAGCGGCCTTTGTTCAAGGCTACCCATCTTGTGAATGCGATGGTGCAGGGAGAGCAGCGGTCAATCCGGCGCTCTCCCACCGCCTTTTTCAGAACCCTCCAGTAACTTTTCCGCCAGGACCTAGCCATCAGACCCGTCTCGATATATCCAATGCGATATATTGCATGGCGGCTACGGGTGGGATCGGCGTTTGGACTGGCTGGCATTGAGCGACGAGGAATGGACCGCGATCAGGCTCAGCCTGAAGGTTTCCGCCGTCGCCATGATCGTCAGCTTGCCGTTCGGCCTTCTCGTCGCCTACCTGCTTGCCCGCGGAAGATTCTGGGGCAAGTCGATCCTGAACGGCGTCGTCCACCTGCCGCTCATCCTGCCGCCGGTCGTCACCGGTTTTCTGCTGCTGATATTGTTCGGACGACGCGGCGTCATCGGCGCCTTTCTCAACGAATATCTCGGCATCGTCCTCTCCTTCCGCTGGACCGGCGCGGCACTTGCCTGCGGCGTGATGGGCTTTCCGCTGATGGTACGGTCCATCCGGCTGTCGATCGAATCCGTCGACCGCAAGCTGGAAGAAGCGGCCGGCACGCTCGGCGCAGGACCCGCCTGGGTTTTCATCACTGTGACGCTGCCGCTCATCCTGCCAGGCGTGATCGCCGGCATGATCCTCGCATTCGCAAAGGCGATGGGCGAGTTCGGCGCGACGATCACCTTCGTCTCCAATATTCCCGGTGAAACCCAGACCCTTTCGGCAGCGATCTACACGTTCACGCAGGTGCCGGGCGGCGATGCCGGGGCGATGCGGCTGACACTGGTCGCGATCGCCATCTCGTTTGCAGCGCTTCTCGCCTCGGAGTTCCTGGCCTATCTGGTCGGCAAGAGGGTTGATATCGAATGACCCTCGTCGTTAAGGCACGGCAGACGCTGGGAGAGTTTGTTCTCGACGCGGGCTTCACGTCGGATGGCGGCGTGACCGCACTGTTCGGGCCTTCGGGCTCCGGCAAGACGTCGCTGGTGCGGGTGATCGCGGGACTGTCGAAGCCGGACCACGGGCGGCTGGTGGTCTATGGCGAAACGCTGTTCGACACCGAAAGCGGCATTTTCGTGCCAAAGCACAAACGACGTTTCGGCTACGTCTTCCAGGAAGGCCGGCTTTTCCCGCACCTCTCGGTGCGTCAGAACCTAGCCTATGGCCACTGGTTCGCACCCAAGACAACGCGGCCGGAAAATTTCGATCGGATTGTCGAACTGCTGGGCATCGGCCTGTTGCTGGAGCGGCGGCCGGGGAAGCTTTCAGGTGGCGAAAAACAGCGTGTCGCGATCGGTCGGGCATTGCTCTCCGCTCCGCGTCTCCTTCTGATGGATGAGCCGCTCGCCGCGCTCGACGACCTGCGCAAGGCCGAGATCCTGCCCTATCTCGAACGCCTGCGCGACGAAACCTCGACGCCGATCGTCTATGTCAGCCATTCGGTCTCGGAAGTGGCGCGGCTTGCCGACAAGGTGGTGATAATGAAGGAGGGCCGGGTCGAGGCCATCGGCACGCCGTCGGAAGTCCTCTCTATGCCTTCTGCGGATCGCCGCGATGCCGGAGCAGTACTGACCGGCACGGTCGAGACGATCGATATCCCGCACCGGCTGGCGACGATCCGGCTTTCGCAGGCGCAGATCGTGGTGCCGAATGCGCATGCTGAAGAAGGCCGGAGAGTCCGCGTGCATATCCCCGAACGGGACGTGATGGTCGCCACCCAGCGGCCGGAGGGGCTTAGCGCCCTCAACATCCTTGACGGCATAATCGCCGCGATCGAGCCGGACGGCGACGGCATGGCCCGCATCCGCATCCGCTGCGGCGGAGATATCGTGCTCGCCCGCATCACCGCACTTTCCGTCGAACGGCTCGACCTGAAGCTGGAAAAGCCGGTTTTTGCGGTGATCAAGACGGTGGCGCTAGAACGGTAGCGTGGGTTGATCTTCAGCAGACTGTGAACTATAGATTACACATGATCGAAATTCGCAAAACGGCGACTTTCTCAAAGTGGTTCAGCGAACTTCGGGACTATAACGCCCGAATGCGAATAGTTACGCGCATTCGCCGCATGGAAATTGGCAATCTTGGCGATGTGAAGCCTGTCGGCGAAGGCGTCAGCGAGGCGCGTATTGCCTACGGCCCCGGCTACCGGCTCTATTTCATCCAGCAGGGCCAGGAAATCATCATCTTGCTCTGTGGCGGAGACAAGAGCACCCAAAGCAGGGACGTCGCTTCGGCAAAACAGATGGCGAAGGAGATATGACAGTGCCTATTGAAACGACGAAATGGGACGTTCAGGACTACCTGAAGACGCCCGAAGCGCGCGTTGCTTATCTCGAAGCAGCTTTCGAGGACGGGGATCCGAAACTTATCTCGATCGCCCTTGGCGATGTTGCCCGCTCCATGGGCATGACCAATGTCGCCAAGGAAGCGGGCATTACCCGCGAGGCGCTCTACAAGGCGCTGAGCGATAAGGGAGATCCGAAGCTCTCCACGTTGCTCGGTGTCTTGAAGGCCCTCGGACTCCGAGTCACGGTGGTTTCCGCCAACGAAGCCGCATAGGGTCGGCCCCAGCAGACGGCAGAACGATCCTTCGAAGAAATTTTGCACACGCGTACATTTTGTCATCCGGGTGTTAAGGAGCCCCGCTAGACCGCTTCCTGTTGATGATCTTCAGCGCTTCCGCAGCCTCGGCCGATAGGTCTTTCAGGGTTCGGAAGAAGCCATTTCGCTCTTCGGGGAGTAAACCATGACTGTTCTTCCGATACTCAAATCCGCCACGCTCGCGGCCGTTCTCTTGACCTCGACCGCCGTCTTCGCGTCCGCCAAGGATGTCACCATTTCCGTCTGGTCCGGCGGTTCCGGGCCGAACGACAACTACCGCACCGATGCCTTCGATATCGCAGCCGATATTCTCGAGCGCGAAGCCGCCATCCGCGGCCAGCAGCTCAACATCATCGTCCAGAAGACGCCCTATTCCGGCTGGGAAGATTTTAAGCAGGCGCTGACGCTCGCCGCCGAAGCCAAGAAGGCTCCGAACATCGTCGCCACCGGCCATGAAGACATCGGCCCCTGGGCGCAGGCCGGCCTCATCGTTCCGGTCGAGAAGTTCATCGACCTCGACAGCTGGCCGATCAGCGACATCTATCCGAACCTGATGGAGATCACCTCCTTCAATGGTAGCGTCTACGGCATCCCGCAGGACGCCGAATCCCGCCCGTTCTTCTTCTGGAAGCCTTACATGAAGGCGATCGGCTATTCGGATGCCGATATCGAGGCCCTGCCGGCCAAGGTCGAAAAGGGCGAATATACGCTCAAGAACGTGCTCGAAGACGCCAAGAAGATGCAGGACAAGGGCCTCGTCCAGGCCGGCTACGGCTTTTATCCGCGCACCAATAACGGCCCGGACTACTGGCAGTTCTACACGTCCTTCGGTGGCGTGATGGAAGAGGAAGGCAAGCTCGTCTTCGACAAGGCCGCGATGAAGCGCACCTACCAGTATTTCGCCGATCTCGTGAAGGCCGGCGTCACCAAGAAGAACCATGTCGGCATGCCGGGTGACCAGTGGTGGAAGGAAGTCGCCACCGGCAAGGCCGGCATCTGGCACGGCGGCACCTGGCATTATGCCCGTCTCGTCAACCAGGAAGGCCTGAAGGACTTCTTCACCAACGTCCAGTTCACGCTGGTACCGGGCGGCGAGGGCGGCAAGGCCAATACGCTGACCCATCCGCTCGCTTACCTGCTGATGGCCGGCCATACCGAAGAAGAAACCCAGATCGCTGCCGACCTGATCAAGATCGCCTCCGAGCCGCGCATCAATGCGCTGCATGCGATCAAGTCCGCCCATCTCGGCATCTCGCCTTCCGAAACCAAGGTCGACCTCTATGCGGCCGACCGCTGGGCTTCGGAAGCCACCGAACGCCTTCTGCCGCATGCCAACGCCATGCCGAACAATGCCGATTTCGGCAAGTACTGGACGATCATGTGGAAGAACTTCGAAGCCTCCTGGACGGGTGCCAAGACCGCCGAGGCCGCGGTCAACGATGCCGAAGCCGAGCTGAAGTCGACGCTCGGCGCGGCGATCATCATCCGCTGACTGTAACCGGGCGAAACTCCTCGCCTCGAACTGTGGGCGGCGATCGCTCCGCCGCCCACACCCCATCCGTCTCCCAAGGCTTCACCCATGCGAACGTCCCGAACGCTCGGACTGGTGATGATCGCGCCTGCCGCGGTCATGATCTTCCTGTTCTTCCTGATGCCGGTCGTCCTGACCGCCATCTTCGCCATGACCAACATGACCACCGCGACCGGCATTTCCGGCGGCGCCTGGCAGGTCACGCAAGGCGCCATCAACCGCCTGAAGGCAGACATGCCGGACCTTGCGGGCGGCATTGCCGAACCACGTTTCGTCATCGACGAGGAGGGGCTTGCAGCGCTGGAGGCCCTGAAGCTCAAGGCAGGTTTCAGCACTGAACTGCGCACCAGCCACATGGGCGAGGTCTTTCCCTCGCGCCGCGAGGCCGAACGCATGATCAAGGCGCTGAAGGACCGGCCCTCGACCCGTGAGGTCAAGCAGATTTCCGACCTCTTCAACCGTTCGGTTCTGAATACCCGGTTCGAGACCCGCGACGGACTGATGGCGAGCCTCAAGAAGCTGGGTTTCGCTTTGACGCCGGCCGAACAGGCGACGGTCGCCACCGCCACCTATACCGGCTGGGTGTGGACGACGGAAAACTTCAGGATCATCGGCAACTCGCCGGACATGGCGCAGATCTTCCTCAACACCGCCTTCTACGTCTCGGTGACGCTGCTCTTGTTCAACGTCAGCTACGCGCTCTTCCTCGCCATCACGACCCACTACATGCCGGCTTCGACCGCATCCATCTTCCGCGCCATCTGGCTGCTGCCGCGCATCACGCCGGTCGTCATCTACGTGTTGATGTGGAAATGGCTGACCTGGGACAGCGGCTTCATCTCGATGTTCATGGGCCAGTTCGGTTATCCGGCGAAAAACTACCTGCTCGACAGTGCCTATAACGCCTGGTTCTTCGTGATCCTGATCAACGGCTTCATCGGGGCCTCGATGGGCATGCTGGTCTTCTCGTCGGCCATCAAGGCGATCCCGCAGACGCAGTTCCATGCAAGCGAGGTGGATGGCGCCAGCCGCTGGCAACAGGTCCGCCACGTCATCCTGCCGCAGCTTCGCTGGCCGATCCTGTTCGTCACCTGCTACCAGACCCTGTCGCTTCTCGCCTCCTTCAACGAAATTCTCCTCTCGACCCGCGGCGGGCCGGGGCGGGCGACCGAAGTCTGGTCGCTCGCCGCCTACCACACAGCGCTCAACAACTATACCGGCAATCTGGAATACGGGCTGGGCGCCGCCATGGCCCTGGTGCTGGTGGTTGTCGGCATCATCCTGTCGCTCATCTACCTGCGCATCTTCCGTTACGATACGCTGATCTCCAAGCCGCTGATCGAGGATTGAGCATGGCCGAAAAACCGCAAATCTCGTCCAACACGACCTCGGCGAATTTCTCGAGCCTCCCGGTGATCCTGCTGCTCGGCCTTTTCAGCCTGCCACTCCTGGTGATGTATGCCTATCTCTTCATCGACACGATCAGCGACACGGAAGTCGGTTCGCTGATCCCGAACGAGTTCACGCTGCGCCACTGGAGCTTCCTCTGGGAGACCAAGGCCGGCAAGCCGAACATCTGGCTCGTCACGCTCAATACCTTCATCTTCGCAAGCTGCATCACCGGCGTCATCCTCACGGTCTCGTCGATGGCGGGTTACGTGCTGTCGCGCCTCAACGTGCCGGCGCGCGGCTTTTTCCTCGCCGGCGTCATGGTGCTGCACGCCTTTCCGTCGGTGACGCTGATCATCGCCATTTTCATCGTGCTGCAGTGGATCGGCCTCTACAATTCGCTGATCGGGGTGATCCTGGTAAAGGCCGCGGTCGAACTTCCGCTCGGCATCTGGCTGATGAAGGGGTTCTACGACACCGTGCCCTGGGAAATCGAGATGGCCGGCACCGTCGACGGCGCCTCGCGCTTCACGGTCTGGCGCCGGCTCGTGCTGCCGCAGATCAAGCCGGCAGTGATGGCACTTGGCCTCTTTTCCTTCCTCACCGGCTGGAGCGAGTTCATCATGCCGCAGGTGCTGGCGCCGGGCGCGAAGGCGCAGGTCCTGTCGGTCTATCTGGCGGGCCTGATCATCGACGACAACAACTTCGATTTCGGCACCTTCAAGGCCGTCGGCGTCTTCTACGTCGTGCCGGTGCTGATCCTCTATGTCTTCTTCCAGAAGCATCTCATGAACATCTATGGCGGAGGCACCAAGGGCTGATGCGTATATTGCTCGACAAGTTTTCCAAGAGTTTCGGCTCCACCAAGGTCATCGAAGACATGGATCTCGAAGTGGGTTCCGGCGAAATGCTGGCGCTGCTCGGGCCTTCCGGCTGCGGCAAGTCGACGACGTTGTTTGCCGTCTGCGGCATTCATCGGCCGACCTCGGGCCGCATCCTGTTCGGCGACCGGGATGTCACCCATCTGCCGAGCCAGGAGCGCAATGTCGGCGTCGTCTTCCAGTCCTATGCGCTTTATCCGCATATGACGGTGGAGGAAAATATCGGCTTCCCGCTGATGGTGAAGCGGGTTGCCTCCGCCGACATCAAACAGCAGGTCGCGGATATCGCGGCACTTGTCCATATCGGCGATCTCCTTGGGCGGCGCCCGGCGCAGCTTTCCGGCGGCCAGCAGCAGCGCGTGGCACTCGCCCGCGCCTTGATCCGCCGCCCCGACGTGCTGCTCCTCGACGAACCGCTCGCCAATCTCGACGCCAAGCTCCGGCTCGAAATGCGCTCGGAAATCCGGCGGCTGCAGAAGGAAACCGGCATTACCGCCATCCTCGTCACCCATGACCAGGTCGAGGCGATGTCGATGTGCGACCGCATCGCCATCATGAAATCGGGCGAGATCGTCCAGATCGCCACCCCGTCGGATATGTACAAGAACCCTCGGACGTCCTTTGTCGCCAGTTTCCTCGGCAATCCGCCGATCTCCTTCCTCAAGGGCCAGGCTCAGCAGGGGGCTTTCGTGCTTGGCGGAAGCGGCTTGCGCCTGCCGCTCGCTACCCTGGCCGGCGTTCCCGACGGAACCGCGCTCAGCCTCGGCGTCCGTCCGGAGCATTTCGGGACAGCAGCAGGTACACCGGTCGAAGGCAAGGTCGTATTTGCGGAAACGCAAGGCCGCGAAAACCTCTACGACGTCGTGCTGCCAGACGGTTCCGTGCTGCGCTCGATCCAGCCGGTGCGCGACGACGTGAAGCCGGGTGACAGCGTGCGCTGGAACCTCGACAGCGCCTCGACCTTCGTTTTCGCCGAAGACGGACAGAGATTGTGACGGAGGCTTTGATGCACGACTTTTCCGCCTTCTTCGACAAATTCGGCTGGCCGGGAGGGAAGGGCCGGCTGCCATTCTGCATCGGCCATCGCGGCGCGAGCGGCCATGAACGGGAAAACACGCTCACGGCCTTCCGCCGCGCTGCCGAACTCGGCGCCGAAATGTGGGAACTCGACACCCAGATGACGTCGGACGGCGTGGTCGTCGTTTCCCATGACGACCATCTGCAACGCGTCTTCCAGCGGGACCTGTTTATCTCGCAGATGAGTTTTGCAGAGCTGCGCGAGGCGGTGCCGGATGTGCCGAGTTTCACGGAAGTCGCCGCACTCGGCCGGGAGACCGGTTGTGGCCTTTACGTCGAGCTGAAGCGGCCGGGCACCGGTCCGCTCTGCTGGCAGCACCTGAAGGACATGGACCAGCGTTTCGCCTGCCTCGGCTCCTTCGATGTCGCCCAGGTGCGCGAGCTGCGCGAGATGGGCTGCGATTATGCGCTTTCGGTGCTGATCCGTGTCGGCCACGATCCGCATGCGGCAGGGGAGGCGGCGGCCGCCGACATCCTGCATCTGTGCTGGGAAAAGGCGAGCGAGACGCCGCAGGAATTCGTGACCGAGGAACTGATCGACAGGGCTTTTGCCGAGGGCAAGGAGCTCGTGCTCTGGCACGAGGAGCGACCGGATGTCCTGAAGGATATCATGGTCTTGCCGATGCTCGGCATCTGCACCGACCTGCCGGACCTGATGCGACCAAGGGAAACGAGCGGCGTTTCCCGCGAGCCCCGCCGCGTCACCTCCTTCGACGTCGCCCGGGCGGCCGGCGTTTCCCGCGCCGCCGTGTCGCGTGCCTTCACCCCCGATGCCAGTGTTTCGGAAAAAACCCGGCAGAAGGTCTATCAGGCGGCCAAGGAACTCGGCTATCGGGTCAACTATCTCGCCCGCAGCCTCACCAACAAGCGGTCCGATTTCGTCGGCCTGGTGGCGGCCGGCCTCGACAATCCGTTCCGCACACAGCAGCTCGAAAACCTGGCCCGCGCGCTGATCGCCCGCAATTACCGGCCGATCCTGTTGCCGACCTCCAAGGAGGCCGATAGCGCGACCGTCATCGGCCAATTGCTGCATTACGCCGTTTCCGGCGTCATCATCACCTCGGACGCGCCGCCCTCGCACATCTTCGAGGAATGTGCGATCGAGGGCGTGCCGATCGTGCTGGTCAACAAGGGCGAGGATTTTCCCTTCGTCGACCGGGTCGTCTCCGACGACCGGATGTCGGGTTACATGGCCGTCGACCACCTCGTCGAATCAGGCGCCAAGAAGCTCGCCGTCATCGCCGGCACGACTGTTTCCTATTCGTCGCGCCGGCGTGCTGAGGCTTTTCAGAGTCGCTGCCAGATGCTCGGGCTCGATGCGCCGCTGATCCCGGTCGCCATCAATGATTACGCCCATGGGCACGAGGCGGCGCGATCGCTGATCGACATGGGGATAGACGGGGTGTTTTCGGTCAACGACTACATGGCCTGCGGTGTCCTCGACGGGCTCGCCAAGGCCGGCCGGAGCTACGGCTCCGTCAAGGTGATCGGCCATGACGACATCCCCCAGGCAAGCTGGTCGGCTTACGACCTCACCACCTTCGTACAGCCCTGCGACGTACAGGCGGAACAGGTGATCGATCTCCTGACCAGCCGGATGTCCGAACCGGACGCCGTGGCTAGGGTGGAGTTCACGCCGGTGACGCTGATCAAAAGAAGAAGTGCATAAATGGCATCTGCATTCGATCTCTCCTCCCTGCAATCGCGCGAAAGGACCGCAATCGAGGTCGCCCGCCGGGTCGGCATGGAGGCCGCCGCCTTCCGCGCCGAGGCTCTTCCAGAAACGCTCGGTGTCGAGAACAAGGGCCTGCAGGATTTCGTCACCGTTGCCGACAAGCGGGCCGAAGAAGCGATCCGCGCATCCCTGCTTGGCGAATTCCCCGACGATTCCTTCATGGGCGAAGAAGGCGGTGGACATTCCGGAGAACGCGGCACCTGGGTGGTCGACCCGATCGACGGCACCACCAATTTCATCCGCGGCTTTCGGCACTGGGGCGTCTCGATCGCCTTCGTCTCCGGCGGCGAAATCCTGCTCGGCGTGATCTATGACGCCGCACAGGACCGGGTTTTCCATGCGATCCGGGGTGAGGGCGCCCTCAAGGAAGGAAAGCCGATCACGGCGGCCAAGACCAGCGATCCCAACCACGCGATCGCCATTCTCGGCCATTCGCGCCGCACCGATTTCGAAGACTACATCAGCGTCTCGCGCAGGCTTTACGAGCGCGGAATCGACTACCGGCGCATGGGCGCGGCCGCCATCGGCCTCGTCCGCGTCGCCGAAGGCGTGTCAGACCTCTATTACGAACGACACCTTTCTTCCTGGGACATGCTCGCCGGCGTGTTGATCGCCGCGGAAGCCGGTGCGACGATCGCCGTGCCGCCGCTCGAGGAATTGCTTTCGCGGGGCGGGCCGGTGGTCGTCTGTTCGCCGGGGCTTGCCGGCGAATTCGCCTTCCTGATGGAGATGGAAGGCCTGCTCGCTGCTGCGCAGTAGGGCAGGCAGATGGCAGACGGCATCGACGGCGACTTAGAAGGAGCCTGGGCGGGGTGCAACCTTCACCCCAGAATGATATGAATAGGCGGATATCCACGATCCCCGGGTGGACACGATGGCAGGCGCTTCACGTCACGACGCATGGCAGGCGGGCGACAGTTACGAAATCTACATGGGACGTTGGAGTAGGCAGATTGCGCCGCGCTTCATCGAGTGGCTTGAACCCGACGATGATCTTGATTGGCTGGAGGTCGGCTGTGGGACAGGCGCATTGAGCGCCCGCATCCTTTCCGATACCAATCCGAAATCCCTCATCGCCGTCGATCCGTCCGAAGGGTTTCTGGAGAAGGCTCGCTCGACTATCGCCGATCCGCGCGTGGAATTTCAGATCGGCAATGGCGAGGCCCTGTCAATTCCATCGGGCACCAGGGACATGATCGTCTCAGGCCTGGCTTTGAACTTCATACCAGACCGCGAAAAGGCGCTTCTGGAAATGCAGCGGACTGCGCGCACCAAAGCCACCATAGCCTTCTACGTCTGGGATTATCCAGGCGGTGGAGTGGAATTCATGCGCGCCTTCTGGACGGCTGCGACAGCACTTGACCCGAGCGCACGCGACCTTACCGAAGATCGACGCTTCCCCTTCTGCACACTTGAGGGACTAACCGATCTCGCTCACCGAGCCGGGCTTTCCCACGTGGAGGCGACGAAGATCGAAGCGCCCACACGCTTCCAAAATTTCGACGACTTCTGGCATCCATTCACGCTGGGTGCAGGCCCAGCGCCCGGTTACTGCGCCAACCTGAAGACGGCCGAAAGAGAAAAGCTGCGGGAAAAGCTCCAGGAAAGTCTGCCGATGGCAGAGGACGGGTCCATCCCGCTGAAGGTGAGAGCATGGGCGATCTGCGGCAGAAAGCTATAGGCTGCCTCCGGTGCAACTTGGGCGGTAACGCAAAAGGAAAGCGAGGAAGTCCCTGCCTAACCTATTGTTTTCTTTGTCTATGCCGTTCACTGGTATTCGGATTTCACCTCTGCTAAGTGATATCCATGCCACTCGAAGACAAAAAGAAAAGTCGTGTGACGCTTCTCGACGTAGCGCGGCGCGCCAATGTGTCCCGCGCCACCGCCTCGCTTGTCATCCGCAAGAGCCCGCTGGTCGGCACCGAGACGCGAGCGCGGGTCGAGGAGGCGATGCGCGAGCTCGGCTATGTCTACAACATGGGGGCCGCTCGGCTGAGGGCCGAGCGCAGCCACACCGTCGGCGTCATCGTCCCCAATCTGACGAACCCGTTCTTCGCCGAACTGCTCTCCGGCATCGAGGCCGGAATCGATTCGGCCGGCATGGTGGTGATCCTTGCCAATAGCGGCGATCTTGTCGAACGGCAGGACATGGTGATGCGGCGCATGCGCGAGCACGGCGTCGATGGCGTCATCGTCTGCCCGGCGGCCGGCACCGCGCCTGCATTCCTTCACCAGCTCGCCGAATGGGACCTGCCGCTGGTGCAGGTGCTCCGCCAGATCTCCGAAGAGGTCGACTATGCCGGGGCCGATTATGCGGCCGGCATGCGCCAGGCGGTTGATTATCTGGCCTCGCTCGGCCATCGGACGATCGCGTTCGCCGTCCAGGGGCCGATCCATTCCGCCTATCGCGAGCGCGTCGAAGGGTTTCGCGACGCCATGCAGTCGCGCGGGCTCGATCCGAGCATGATCGTGCGTGTGCCGAACCAGATCGGCGAAATCGCCGACGCGGCGCATCTCCTGTTCGACGAGCGCGAACAGCCGACGGCGGTGATTTGCTTCAACGACGTGATCGCACTCGGCCTTTCCGCCGGTCTCTACGACCGGGGCCTGAAGGTCGGCGAGAATTTTTCGCTGATCGGCTTTGACGACGTGACGGACGCGGAGGCGATGCGGCCGAGGCTTACCTCCGTTTCCACCGCACCGGTGACCATCGGCGCGAATGCCGCCAGACTTCTCCTCGACCGGCTGACCGATCCCGTTCGCCCGGCTCGGAGGGTCGTGAATGAAACGATTTTGCATATCCGCCAGTCCTGCGGGCCGATCGCCATTTCGCCTGACAACAATCCGCCAGCTTCCGGTTGACGTGCGGACCAAAAGCTTTTAGATCGATCTAAATTGAAAGGCGCCACAGAGGAGTGGGGTTCTTTCGACATCATTGGGGAGGTCCCAAGTTGTACAATTTCAATTTCGAGCCCGTATTTGCGGGTTTCGACCAGCTTTTGCTCGGCGCCTGGCTGACGATCCAGCTTTCGGTGGCGGCGATGATCATCGGCCTGATCGTCTCGATCGCCTGTGCCGCGGGCAAGACGTCTGGTATTGCGCCGCTGCGCTGGGTCATCGATGCCTATATCGAGATCATCCGCAACACGCCGTTCCTGGTACAGATCTTCTTCATCTTCTTCGGCCTGCCGTCGCTCGGGATTTTTCTGACCCCGAACAGTGCGGCGCTCGTGGCGCTGGTCGTCAATTTCGGCGCCTACGGCACGGAAATCATCCGCGCCGGCATCGAGTCGATCCAGAAGGGGCAGATCGAAGCCGGCACGGCGCTCGGCCTCTCGAAGCTGCAGATCTTCCGCTACATCATCATGAAGCCGGCGCTGCGCACCGTCTATCCGTCGCTGACCAGCCAGTTCATCTACCTGATGCTGACCTCCAGCGTCGTCTCGGCGATTTCGGCCGACGACCTTGCCGCCGCCGGCAACAATCTGCAGTCACAGACCTTCGCGAGCTTCGAAGTCTACATCGTCATCACGATCATGTATCTCGTCATGTCGGTCGGGTTCTCGACGATCTTCTCGATGATCGAGAAGGCCGCCTTCAAATATCCGTTGAGCCGATAGGAGCCTGGCCATGCCATTGATCAGACCCTTCGGCATCAACGAGTTCTGGATCATCGTGCTTGCCGCGCAATGGACGATCGCACTGTCGGCGATTGCCTTCGCGGGCGGGGGTATCGGCGGCCTGCTAATCGCGCTTCTGCGCGTCTCCGATGCGAAATTGCCGCGGCTGATCGCCACCGGCTTCATCCGCGTCTTCCAGGGAACACCGCTCTTGATGCAGCTTTTCCTGGTGTTCTTTGGCATGAACATCCTCGGTTTCGCCATCAATCCTTGGCTTGCAGCAACCGTCGCGCTCACTCTGCATGCCAGCGCCTTCCTCGGCGAAATCTGGCGCGGCTGCATCGAGGCGGTGCCGCCCGGCCAGCGGGAAGCCGCGACTGCGCTCGGCCTGCGCTACTACAACCGGATGCGCTACATCGTCCTGCCGCAGGCCTTAAAGATCGCGGTGGCGCCGACGGTCGGCTTCCTGGTGCAACTGATCAAGGGCACCTCGCTTGCGGCGATCATCGGATTTACCGAGCTCACCCGCCAAGGCCAGATCATCAACAATGCGACATTCAGCCCGTTCATGGTGTTCGGCACGGTGGCCGCGGTCTATTTCGTCCTCTGCTGGCCGCTTTCGGTGCTGGCACGACGCATGGAACTCAGATTCTCCCGCGCAACGGCACGTTGACGGGACCCGAGCCGGAGGGAGGAAAGCCGGCACAACAGAAAAGGGTAGGAAAATGAACATTTCTAGACGCATGGTTATGGCCGTCATCGGCGCAGGCCTGATGATGGGCGCAGGCGCCTCCACCGCATCGGCGCAGACCGTCGAAAGCATCAAGTCCGCAGGCACCGTCAAGATCGGCATGCTGGTCGACTTTCCGCCCTTCGGCATCATGAACACCTCGAACGAGCCGGACGGTTATGACGCCGACGTGGCAAAGCTGCTCGCCAAGGAATTCGGTGTGAAGGTGCAGATCGTTCCGGTCACCGGCCCGAACCGCATTCCCTATCTGCAGAGCAACCAGGTCGATCTGCTTGTCGCCTCGCTCGGCGTCACCGAGGAACGCGCCAAGAGCGTCGACTTCTCGCAGCCCTATGCCGGCATCTCGATCGGCGTGTTCGGCGCCAAGGCGACCGAGGTCTCCAAGCCGGAAGACCTGTCAGGCAAGACGATCGGTGTCGCCCGCGCCTCGACGCAGGATACCGGCGTCACCAAGATCGCGCCGAAGGATGCCAAGATCCAGCGTTTCGATGACGATGCCAGCGCCGTGCAGGCCCTGCTGTCCGGCCAGGTTCAGCTGATCGGCGTCTCGAATGTCGTTGCCGCCCAGATCGAAAAGGCAGCTCCCGGCCGTTTCACCCAGAAGCTGCAGCTCAGCCAGCAGGTTCAGGGCATCGCTGTCCGCAAGGGCTCGACCGAGCTGCTGACGGCGGTCAACGCCTTCATCGCCAAGGTCAAGGCCAATGGCGAACTCGGCAAGATCCATGAAAAGTGGCTCGGCGCTCCGCTGCCGGACTTCGTCGCCAACGCCAAGTAAGACCAGAACTACGCCCGAACCAAGCATCGAAAGGGAGTTCCTCGCAATGACTGAGGGTAATGCAAACGCATCGGCACCAGACGTGCGCGGAGCTTCCGACCTGGCTGTGCGCATGGAAGGCGTCAACAAGTGGTACGGCGGCTTTCACGCGCTGAAGGACGTCGAATTGTCGGTCAACCGGGGAGAGCGGATCGTCATCTGCGGTCCTTCCGGCTCCGGCAAGTCGACGCTGATCCGCTGCATCAACCAGTTGGAGACGATCCAGAAGGGCAAAATCGTCGTCGATGGCCATGACCTGACCGCCGGGGCTAAGAATGTCGATATCGTCCGCCAGGAGACCGGCATGGTCTTCCAGCAGTTCAACCTCTTCCCGCATATGACGGTTCTGGAGAACTGCACGCTGGCACCGATGAAGGTGCGCGGCATTTCCAAGATCGAGGCGGAGAAGATCGCCCGCAAATACCTGGAGCGGGTGCGCATTCCCGAGCAGGCGGAAAAATATCCCGCCCAGCTTTCCGGCGGCCAGCAGCAGCGCGTGGCGATCGCCCGGGCGCTCTGCATGAACCCGAAGATCATGCTGTTCGACGAGCCGACCTCGGCGCTCGATCCGGAAATGGTCAAGGAAGTCCTCGACACCATGATTGACCTTGCCAAAGAGGGGATGACCATGCTCTGCGTCACCCACGAAATGGGCTTCGCCCGCCAGGTCGCCGACCGGGTGATCTTCATGGACCGCGGCGAAATCCTCGAAACCGCCGCTCCGGGAGAATTCTTCGGCAATCCCAAGAACGAGCGCCTGAAGATCTTCCTCGGACAGATCTCCTGAGACTGCTGTCAACTATTGAAATTTAAGGAGTTCCGGACGTGAAACCCGATATCCTGCTTGTGGAACCGATGATGCAGTTCATCGAAGACCGGCTCAACGCCGCCTATACAGTGCATCGGCTGTATGACCCGGCGCAGAAGGCAACGCTGGAAGCAGCATTGCCGAACATCCGCGCCGTCGCGACCGGCGGCAGTACTGGCCTTTCCAACGAATGGATCGAGAAGCTGCCGTTGCTCGGCGTCATCGCCATCAACGGCGTCGGCACCGACAAGGTCGACCTCAAATTCACCCGCAGCCGCAATATCGACGTCACCACCACGCCCGGCGTCTTGACCGATGACGTCGCCGACATGGGCATCGCGCTGATGCTCGGCGTGCTGCGCCACATCGCCAAGGGCGACACATTCGTGCGTGCCGGCAAATGGGGCAAGGAAAACTTCCCGCTCGGCAACAGCCCGAAGGGCAAGCGTGTCGGCATCCTCGGTCTCGGCCAGATCGGCAAGGCCTTCGGCCGCCGCGCCGAAGCCTTCGGCATGGACGTGCGCTTCTGGAACCGCTCGCCGGTCAATGACACGACGTGGAAGTCCTGTGCCTCACCGGTGGCCTTGGCGCAAGACAGCGACGTGCTGTGCGTCATCGTCGCGGCGAATGCGCAGACGAAGGACATCGTCAATGCCGAGGTTCTGAAGGCGCTGGGACCGAAAGGTATCCTGATCAATATCGCCCGCGGCAGCGTTGTCGATGAGAACGCGCTGCTGGCCGCCCTCAATGACGGCACGATCGGTGCAGCCGGTCTCGACGTCTATCTCGACGAACCGCGCATCCGCGAGGATTTCTTCACCGCGCCGAACACGGTGCTGATGCCGCACCAGGGCAGCGCCACGGTCGAGACCCGCGTCGCCATGGGCGAGCTGGTGCTTGCCAACATCGCCGCGCATTTCGCCGGCGAGAAGCCGCCGACCACCGTCAATTGAGCAATTCCAGGAAAAGTGTGAAGCGGATTTCCGTTCGGAATTGCGCAGCGCAAAAGTGAGCCGGAGAAACGAGATGATCATCCGTCAGGCCTTTTTCGAAGGCATGATTCATGCCGGTCGGGAAGAGGCGTTCAAGACCTATGTGGCCGAGAAGCTGATGCCGATGTGGCTCGCTTTTCCGGGCATCAAGGAAGTGCGCGTGCTCTACAATATCGAGCGTGACGAAGGCGCACCGTCCTACCCGATGGTGCTGTCGACCATGTACGAAAGCCGCGAGGCGCTGGCTGCGGCGCTCGAATCGCCGGTGCGTTACCAAAGCCGGGACATGACCAAGGGGCTATTGGACATGTTCGACGGCCACATCCATCACCACGTCTTCGATCTGGCGCTGTCCTGAGTTCATCAGCCGCCGGCGGTCTTGGTACTTGAGCCGGGCGCGCGATAAGCGGGCGTGTTCGGTTCGAACAGTTCGATCAGGTTTCCGGACGGATCCTCCAGTAAAATCTGCTTGCCGCCCGTCCCCTGGATGATCTCGTTGCGGAAGCCGCAGCCGGCCAGTTTCAACCGCTCAACCATCCCATCCAGATCGTCGACGGTGAGATGAATGCGGTTCCAGCCGCCGGGTGCCTGCTGCTCTCCAGTCGGCATTGGCGCACCGCCGCCACCCCGCGGGTTCGGCTGGGACAGATAGAGATGCATGTCGCCACGCGAAATTTCCGCAAAAGGCGGGGCAGGGTGCATCTCGAGCTTGAAGCCGAGGTGTGTGGTGTAGAAATCGATCGCCGCCTTTACATCGTTGACGATATATCTGAAGCATGCGGACATGGTCTGAGCCCTCCCGACGTCAGGTTGATATCCGGAACACGGAGCCTAACATTCCCGCAACAGAGGGCAAGCGTCATCCGTCTTCCTCCGCGAAAGCTGCCGTACGTCTGCGATCAACGCACCGCAACCGCGTAGAGGCGTGGGGAAATCCCGAAACTGCGGGTGAAGATGCGGGTCATGTGGCTCTGGTCGGCAAAACCGCTAGCCAGCGCCGCCTCCGCAAGTCCCGTCCCGCCTGCGATCAGTTTTCGCGCCAGCTGGATGCGCCGCTGGATCAGGTAGGCATGCGGAGTGAACCCGGTCGCCTTGTCGAAAGCGCGCAAGAGCTGGAATTGGCTGACGCCGGCGAGGCCTGCCAGGTCGGCAAGGCTGACCGCTCTGGCCGGATCGTCATCGATCCGCTCGCGCGCTGCTCGGATCCCTCGCGGTATCGGTTTCGGCTCCGGCACCTCCCGCATCACCTCGGCCAACAGCGTCAGCAGCAATTCCTGGCCGCGGAGTTCGGCGCCGGCTTGCTCGGCGGTCATCGCCGTGAAGAGCTGCCGCATCCTCGCGGCCTGCGGGGGTTGCCGCAGCACCGGATCGGCAAATTCGAACTCGCCAGGCCGGCCCTGGCGGATATCCGCGACCGCGCCGGCTATCACATCCGGATCGAAATAGAGCATCTGCCACAAACGGCCCTCGTCGCCGATCGGCGCGCCGTCATGTACTTCGCCGGGGTTGACGGTGATGACGTCGCCCGGTCCGGCTTCCACCGGACCGCGTCCGCTTGCGGACCTCTGGGCTCCGCTCTCGATCACGCCGATGCCGTACTGGTCATGAGTGTGACGGGCAAAATGGTGGTCGGAGCGGGCCACGACCGCCTGCACGCCGGCTATGCCGCATTGAAACATCCGAAATCCGTCTCGTCCCTTCGCGCGCATCGGCTCCTCGCGTTTGGGCCAGCATAACTCGGCTCGAGAAGATCACCAACCGGCAGCTTCCAGCTTCGTGCAGCTATAGGACAGTGCGCACCCGCCAGAGTTCGGGAAACAGTTCGACCTCCAGCATCTTCTTAAGATACGACGTTCCCGATGTGCCGCCGGTGCCACGCTTGAAGCCGATCACCCGTTCCACCGTGGTGACATGATTGAATCGCCAGCGGCGGAAATAGTCCTCGAAGTCGACCAGCTTTTCGGCGAGTTCGTAAAGCTCCCAATAGGTGCCGGGCGCGCTATAGACCTGTTTCCAGGCCCCCAGCACCTGCTCGTTCTCGGTGCGTTTTGTGCGCCAGTCGGTTCTTGTCGCGTCTTCGCCGATATCGAACCCGCGCCGGGAAAGCAGCATCAGCGCCTCGTCGTAAAGGCTCGGGCGGGCGAGGATGCCCTCCAGCTTCTCGATGATATCGGGCCGATGCGCATGCGGCCCGAGCATCGCCACGTTGCGGTTGCCGGCAAGGAACTCGATCGCCCGATACTGATAGGACTGGAAACCGGAAGACTGGCCGAGCGAGGCGCGGAATTCCGTATATTCGCTGGGCGTCATGGTGCGCAGCACGTCCCAGGCATTGTTGAGCTGTTCGAAGATGCGGGCGACGCGGGTGAGCATCTTGAAGGCCGGCTGCGGATCGTCGTTGCGGATGGCTTCGATCGCCGAGGTGATCTCGTGGATCGCAAGCTTCATCCACAATTCGGATGTCTGGTGCTGGATGATGAACAGCAGTTCGTCATGCGCCGCCGAGATCGGCTCTTGCGCGTCGAGCACCTTTTCGAGATGCAGGTAATCGGAATAGGACATCTTCTCGCGAAAAGACATTTCCGCACCGTCTTCGCCGGGATCGTAAGGTTTCGAGCTCATAATGTCCTGATATGTCTTTCGCGGTCTAGAATTCCACTTCCAACTCGACGATTTCGTCCGGTTCCGCAAGCGCCCCTTCGATCCATTCGAGCATCAGCGGCCAGGCGAGGACAGCGTCGGCGTAAGCTGCAAGCTTCGGTTCAAGCTCGACCGCGTAGGTGCGGAAACGGCTGCAGACCGGCGCATACATGGCATCCGCCACCGTTGGTTTCTTACCGAACAGCCACGGGCCGCCGCTCGCCTCCAGGCACTCGGTCCAGATCGTCTTGACCCGCTCGACATCCGGCCGGGCGCCCGAAAAGATCTTGAACCGCTCATGCCGCGCCTTGAGGTTCATCGGCAGGGCGGAACGGAGATTGTGGAAGCCCGAATGCATTTCACCCGAGACCGCACGACAGCGGGCGCGGTCGGCGATGTCGGCCGGCCAGAGACCGGCATCCGGCGTGATTTCGTTCAGGTATTCGGCAATCGCCAGCGTATCCCAGACGATGACGTCGTCGTGAGTCAGCCGCGGCACCAGCACGGAGGGCGACAGGAGCAGCAGTTCCTGGCGCGCATCGTCGTTCATCTCGACCAGCACTTCCTCGAAATCGAGGCCTGCCATGCGGCAGAGAAGCCATCCGCGAAGCGACCACGAGGAATAGTTTTTCGACGAAATCGTCAGTGTCGCTTGTGCCATCGCTCAAAACTCCTGCCGGACAACCGTGCGTCCGATGACAATCTTCTCGCATCGCGAGACATATTGCACTAGCATTTTTGCACTGCCGCATTTTAGCGGCGCGGGGGTCCGTTCATGCTCTATCAGGCCTATCAATTTCATGATGACCTCCTCGCCCCGATGCGGGATATGGCCCGACGCCTGCAACTGATGTCCTCGGCCCTGTTCTTCGGGACGGCAGGCGAAATGGGCCGGCATGCTGCCGCAGCACTCGAACTGATGTCGCGCTTCAAGATCACCCACGAGCGGCCGGAGTTCGAGATCACCTCGGTCACGATCGGCAATCGCGACGTGCCGATCGCCGTGGAAACAGCGCTCGACCTGCCCTTCGGCCGCCTCCTGCATTTCGTCGCCGACATCGATACGCCCCGCCCGCGGGTGCTGGTGGTCGCGCCGCTGTCGGGCCATTTCGCGACTCTGCTGCGCGGCACGGTCCAGACCTTGCTGAAGGACCATGACGTCTATGTCACCGACTGGGCCAATGCGCGGGACGTCTCCACATCCGCCGGCCGTTTCGGCATGGACGATTATGTCGATTACATCATCCGTTTCCTGGAAGAGATTGGTCCGCGCGGGCATATCCTCGCCGTCTGCCAGCCCTGTGTCCAGGCGCTGGTTGCCGTCGCGGTGATGTCGGAGGCGAAAAACCCGGCGACCCCGCGCACCATGACGCTGATGGCCGGACCGGTCGATACCCGCGAGAGCCCGACCAAGGTCAACGAACTTGCGGTCTCGAAGCCGCTGGCGTGGTTCAAGAGCGAGTTGATCACCGGGGTTCCGATGGGGTTTCCGGGCAGCGGACGGCGCGTCTATCCCGGTTTCCTTCAGCTCGTCGCCTTCATGAGCATGAACATGGAGCGCCATGTGGAGGCGCATCGCAAGCTCTACGGGCACCTCGCCAAGGGCGAGACGGCTGAGGCGAACAAGATCAAGCATTTCTACGACGAATATTTCGCGGTGCTCGACATGACCGAGGAATTCTACATCGAGACCATCGACCGGGTGTTCCAGAGGGCGGAGCTGGCGAGCGGCACCTACACCCATCATGGCCGCAAGGTGGATCCGAGCCATATCCACGCCACGGCGCTTCTGACCGTCGAGGGCGGACGCGACGATATCTGCGGGCTCGGCCAGACTTCGGCCGCGCACGACCTCTGTCGCTCGCTGCGGCCGCATCTGCGCCGCCACCATCTGCAGGCCAATGTCGGGCATTATGGGGTCTTCAGCGGACGCCGATGGGAGAAGGAAATCTACCCTGTCGTGCGCAACCTGATCCTCGCAATGGAATGACGCTGAAGGCGCCAAGTCTCATGCCTTGACTTGCATACGATCCTCTATTTGCTGTATGCAATGAATGGGTAGGAGAAAAGAGATGAGCAGCAGGGATCCAGTTTTCGGCTGGTGGGACGCTCCACCGTTTATCGGCGAGCTGATCCAGTCCTTGTCCGGCCGCGGCCGGGCCTTGTTCGGCCTGTCATCGCCGCCCGTGCAGAACCGCGATCTCACCGGCCTTGCCGAGATGATCCTGTCGCGCCGCGGCGAAGTCTCCGGCGCCATTCTGGCCGAAGCCTTCCTCGAAGCCTACCGCCAGGCAAGTGCCGCGGACCGCGACGTATTCATGCACGCGCTTCTGGATCGTTTCGGCCCCGACCGCACGGCCCTCGATGCGGCGGCCGCAGCCTATAACACCGAGCCGAGCGCAGAGAACATTGCCAGGCTGCACGAGGCGGCCGAACCGCGCCGGCAGGAGCTTTTCCGCCGCATCAATTTCGCCAAGCGCGGCACGGCGATGCTGGTCGAGATGCGCGAACATCTGATGGACATGCTGTCCAAGGAACCGGCACTGCAGCCGGTCGACCTCGATTTCTGCCATCTCTTCTCCTCATGGTTCAACCGGGGCTTCCTGATGTTGCGATCGATCGACTGGACCACGCCCGCCAATATCCTCGAGGCGCTGATCCGCTATGAAGCCGTGCACGATATTGACGGCTGGGACGATCTGCGCCGGCGATTGGCGCCGGCCGACCGCCGTTGCTTCGGCTTCTTCCACCCGCAACTGGAAGACGAGCCGCTGATCTTCGTCGAGGTGGCGCTGACCGACCATCTGCCGGCTTCGGTCGATGCGCTTCTCGCCCGCGACCGCCAGCCTCTGGAAGTGCAGCAGGCGACGACGGCCGTCTTCTATTCGATTTCCAACTGCCAGCGCGGCCTTGCCGGCATTTCGCTCGGCAATTTCCTCATCAAGCAGGTGGTGAACGATCTGAAACGCGACCTTCCGCGGCTCGAAAATTTCGTCACCCTATCCCCCATCCCGGGCTTCGGTGCCTGGCTGCGCGGCGAAAGCCGCGTAATCGACAGCGAAGAAATCGCCCAAGAAAAGCAGCGGCTTATCGCCAGACTTGAAGGTGATTGGGCCGCGGTCGGCGAGCACGAACTAGACCAGATCCAGCGCGCCATGCTGCCGCTCGGGGCGCACTACCTGTTGAACGTCCGGCGCGGCAATGGGCGGCCGGTGGATCCGGTGGCGCGGTTCCATCTCGGCAACGGCGCGCAGGCCGAGCGGCTCAATTTTCTCGGCGACCGATCGCCGAAGGGCATGCGCCAGTCCTACGGCCTGATGGTCAACTATCGCTACCGGCTCGGCGAAATCGAGAAGAACCATGAGGCTTATGCCGAAAACGGCCATATCGCAGCGACGCCGGCGCTGCGCAAACTGGCCCAACCGGTTTCCCAGGAGGTGTTTTGATGGCTGGTAATCTCTACGACGCGCTGCTCGGCGGGCTCGACCGGGAGGACCGGCTGCTCCTGACGGACGAGACGGTCGGCGCCATGAGCTACCGCGCCTTCGCCGATCACTGCGCGCGGCTTGCCAGAGCCCTTCTCGAAGCCGGCCTGCAGCCGGGCGACCGGGTCGCCGTCCAGGCGGAAAAGTCGGTCGCGGCACTGGCGCTGTATCTGGCGACGGTCAGGGCAGGGGGCATCTACCTGCCGCTCAACATCGCCTATACGCCGGTGGAAATCGAATATTTCCTCACCGACGCCGAGCCCTCGATCTTCGTCTGCGATCCCTCGAAATTCGAGGCGCTGCAGCCGATCGCCAACGCGGCCGGCGCGAAGATCCTGACGCTCGACCTAGCAGGCAAGGGGACGCTGACCGATGCCGCCGCCATCGCCACGCCGATAACCGAAACCTCAGAGCGAGGCGGGGCGGATATCGCCGCGATCCTCTATACGTCCGGCACGACGGGGCGCTCCAAGGGCGCCATGCTCAGCCATGACAATCTCCTGTCAAACGCCACGTCGCTGGTCGAAAGCTGGTGCTTCACGGACAAGGACGTGCTGATCCACGCGCTGCCGATCTTCCACACGCACGGGCTTTTCGTCGCCACCAACGTCGTGCTCGCCTCGCGCGCCTCGATGATTTTCCACGCGAAATTCGATCCGAACAAGATCATGGAGGCATTGCCGAAGGCGACCGTGCTGATGGGCGTGCCGACCTTCTATACCCGCCTGCTGCAGCATTCGGGGCTCGACAGGGACAGCACCGCCCATATGCGCCTCTTCGTTTCCGGATCGGCGCCGCTTCTGGCCGAAACCCACGCGGAATGGCAGGCGCGCACCGGTCACGCCATCCTCGAGCGTTACGGCATGACCGAGACCAACATGAACACCTCGAACCCCTATGACGGTCGGCGTGTCGCCGGCACGGTCGGTTTCCCGCTGCCGGGCGTCGAGGTGCGGATTACTGACCCCGAAACGGGCACTTCCCTCGGTACGGAAGAGATCGGCATGATCGAGGTGCGCGGCCCGAACGTGTTTTCGGGCTACTGGCGTATGCCGGAAAAGACCGCCGCGGAATTCCGCAAGGACGGCTTCTTCATCACCGGCGACCTCGGCAAGGTGGATGCGGACGGTTATCTGCATATCGTCGGGCGCGGCAAGGACCTCATCATCACCGGTGGCTATAATGTATACCCGAAAGAGGTGGAGATGGAGATCGACGCCATGCCGGGCGTTATCGAAAGCGCCGTCTTCGGTGTCAGCCATCCGGACTTCGGTGAGGGCATCATCGCCGCGGTCGTCCTGAAATCAGGTGCCCAATTGACCGAACAGGAGGTCATCAGGGCGCTCGACGGCCGTCTGGCGGGCTATAAACGCCCGAAAAAAGTGGCGTTCATGGCCGAACTGCCGCGAAACACGATGGGCAAGGTTCAGAAGAATATACTTCGCGATCGGTTTTCCGGAATTTTCGAGCCTGCAGTGGCTGCAAAATAGGCAGCAACGATTTTAGGACTTGACGGCTGATGTATACGCGTGGACTATGAATTGCATACGAGCACGGATCATTTCGGGAGGAAATGGGATGTTGCAACAGGGAAAGCCGCAGAGCGCTCAGCCGCTCGTCACCGTCCACAACCCGATGGGTTATCCGCCGAAGGTCAGCCGCAAGCAGCCGGCCGATCGGCCCGCCAGCCTCGACGGCAAGGTCGTCTATCTCGTCGACAGCCGCTTTGACGATTCCGTCGAGCTCCTGAAGGAGGTCGAGGCCTGGTTTGCACGCAATATGCCGTCCGTGGACGTACGGATTCGCCAGATGGCGAACACCTATTCCAAGGATGACCCGCAGCTCTGGGAAGAGATCAAGGCGAGCGGCCATGCCGTGATTATCGGCGTCGGCCATTGCAGCACCTGCGCACCGGCCGTCACCACCCACGCGATCACGCTCGAAACCAAATACGGCGTGCCGACCGCGGCGATCCATACCGAAAAATTCGACAAGGTGGTCCGCTCCGTCGCCAAAATGGGCGGGCTTTCGCAGCAGCCGCTGGTCTTCGTGCCGCAGCCGGTGATGGGAAAGACACCGGAAGAGCTGCGCGCCTATGTGGAAGGCATCGATCCGATCAGCGGCAAGCCGGTGATGAAGGAAATCATCGAGGCCCTGACCGTCGGCCTTTCGGCGGGTGCCGAGGATACGCAGTTCGAGCGCAGCACGCCGCGCCTGATTGAGCCGGATACGGAAGACAATCTCCACGTCGCCTTTTTGCGTAACAACTGGACCGACAAGCTGCCGATCATCCTGCCGACCGACGCCCGCGTCGCCGACATGCTGGCCGCGACCTCCCGCAAGCCGGACGAGGTCGTCGGCCATATGCAGCCGACTACCAATCGCGGCCTGTGGGAATACACGGTCGAGAAGGTCGCCGTGAACGCCGTCATGGCCGGCGCGTCGCCCGAATATTTTCCGGTCATCCTGGCGCTGGCGGCGGCTCAGGTCTCCGCGCGCGGATCGACCTCTTCTTCGGCGGCGGCGATGGCCGTCGTCAACGGGCCTGCTCGCAACGAGATCGGCATGAACTGCGGCGTCGGAGCGCTCGGCCCATATAGCCATGCCAATGCCACGATCGGTCGCGCCTTCGGGCTTTTGTCGCAGAACCTGCAGGGCGGCTCGGTCGTCGGCGAAACCTTCATGGGCTCGCTCGGCAACAACTATACCTACAACAACCTCACCTTTGCGGAAAACGAGGAGCGCAGCCCGTGGGAGCCACTGCATGTGCAGAAGGGTTTCGACGCCAAGGCGAGCACCGTCAGCCTCTTCCACGGCTGTCGTTCCACGACGTTCAGCCTCGGCCTGCGCAAAGAATATTGGCGCGAGCACGTCCGCGACATGCTGCTCGGCACCGATGCGATCACCGCGCCGACCCTGGTGCTCGACCCGATCTGCGCCCGGCAGTTCATCGATCGCGGCGGCTTCGTGAACAAGCAGGATCTGCTCGACTTCATCTACGAGACGGCGCAGATGCCAGCCGGCCGTTACTGGGACCTGCAGCTCGTCCAGAATTATATCTATCCCCGCGCCACCTTCGGCGAGGAGCCGATGGCGGGCAAGCTGAAGGTCGGCAAGGACGAGCTCATCCATATCTTCCGCCCGCAGGACATCAATGTCGTGGTCGTCGGCGGCGAGTCCAACGGCTACTGGCAGATTTACGGCGCGCATTACCGCACCACCGTTTCCGTCGACGATTGGCGCTGACGATGAGCCCGAACGATTACGACATCGCGGTGATCGGAGCAGGCGTTGCGGGGCTCAACGCAGCTATCGCCGCCGCCCGCCACGGTGCGCGCACGATGATCGTCGACATGCTCGGCGCCGGCGGCCAGGTGATCAATGTCGATCGCATCGACAATTTTCCGGGGCCTGCCGAAGGCATGTCCGGGTTCGAACTCGGCCCGATGCTGCAGATACAGGCGGACGAGGCAGGCGTCGAATTCGCGCTTGATACGATCGAGACAGTTTCGAAGACGGATACCGGTTTCCGCATCGCCGGCGCCGATCTCGATCTCACGGCAGGCGCAGTGATCGTCGCCGCAGGCTCCGCCAAGCGCACGCTCGGCATTCCGGGCGAAGCGGAATTCGAAGGCCGCGGCGTGTCCCACTGCGCTTCCTGCGACGGGCCGCTGATGCGCGGCAAGGACGTGTGCATCATCGGCGGCGGAGATTCGGCGCTGGATGAGGCTTTGGCGCTCGTCCCGCATGCCGCCCGCATCACCATTATCCATCACGGTTCACGTCTCACTGCCTCCGCCGCCCTGCAGGCGAAAGCGCGGGAAGCCTCCAATATCGAAGTAAGGCCCAACACGATCGTCACCGCGATCCGCGGTGACGGCGGCGTCAGTGCCATAACCGTCCGCGATCTGTCGACCGGCACAGAGAGCGATCTCCCCTGTCACGGCGTCTTCGTTTATGTCGGGCTCGAACCCAATAGCACATTCCTCGGCCAATCGGTCACGCTCGCGGCGGATGGCCGGATCGTTGTCGATCTCGACATGCAGACGTCGGTTCCGGGCATTTTCGCGGCCGGCGATATCCGCACGCGCTCTGTCGCGCATCTGGCAGCCTCCGCCGGTGACGGCGTGACGGCCGCGATTTCCGCCGTGCGTTATCTCGCAGAACGGCACGGCAATACCCAACAGGCGGAGCCGCGTTTTGCGGCGGCCGCATCGGCAGGATAGGCCCATGAACGTCCAGATCAAAGGCAAGCAGGGCAAACCGAGCGTTCGCGATGCGATCGAGCAGGACATCGTCACCGGATTCTATTCCCCCGGCGACCGGCTCGACGAGGCAGGGCTTGCGACCCGCCATCAGGTGTCGCGCACGCCGGTGCGCGAGGCGCTGATCCAGCTCAGCACCATGGGCCTCGTCAAGATGGTGCCCAATCGCGGCGCCTTCGTCACCCAGCTGACGATCACCGAGCTTGTCGAAATGTTCGAGGTGATGGGTGAACTCGAGGCGATGTGCGCCCGGCTTGCCGCCCGCCGCATCCGCCCGGAACAGCTGAAACTGCTCGAAGGGGCGCAAGCCGCCTGCGCCGCGGCTCAGCAGGCCGGCAATTCCGACGACTACTATTATGCCAATGCGGAATTCCACCGGCTGATCTACGAGGCGAGCGGCAACGGGTTCCTCGCCGAGAACGCCCATGCGCTGCAGCGGCGGCTGAAGCCCTATCGGCGCCTGCAGCTGCGGGTGCCCGGGCGCGTCAACAGTTCGCTGTCCGAGCACGAGGAGGTGCTTGCAGCGATCCGGGACCGAGACGACGCCCGCGCCCGTGATGCGATGCGCAACCACGTCGTCATCCAGGGCGAATATTTCAGCGACTTCCTGGCGTTGATGCGCCCGGTGGAGCGCCATCTGATCCCCGGCGAATGATGAGGAACATCGCCACAGGGATCGAGCGGGACGGAACGAACGCATGAAATTTTAAGCTCGGGAGGGTCGAGCTTTATGTCCGGCACGAGCCGGATCAAAGGGAGGAAAGATCATGAAGCATGCCATTACCTATGTGGCCGGCCTGGTTCCGGCATTCTTGCTGGCGGCCGGTCTTGCCGGTGCGGCTGAAATGACGGCCAGCGAAAAGCAGCTCTACGACGCCGCCAAGAAGGAAGGTTCGGTCACCTGGTACGTCTCGCAGACGACCACCGAGTTCGCCGACGGCATGTGCGGCCTGTTCAAGAAGAAGTATGCCGGCGTCGAGTGCAACGTCGTGCGCGCCTCCGGCCAGGTCATCTTCCAGCGCCTCGTGCAGGAACTGCAGGCCAAGGCCGTCCAGGGCGACCTGATGTCGACCAATGACGATGGCCAGATGGCGCAGTTGAAGGAACAGGGCGCGCTTGCCCAGTTCGCCCCTGAAAACCTCAAGGACATGGTGCCGGAGCTTCGGGCGCTCGCCGACAAGGAAAATTATTGGATCACGTCGGGCGTCTCGCCTCTTGTCATCGCCTACAACACCAAGCTGGTGACCGAGGCGGAAGCCCCGAAGAACTGGACGGATCTTGCCGATCCGAAGTGGAAGGGCCAGGTCGCCATCGGCCATCCGAGCTTTTCCGGCAGCGTCGGGCTGTGGACGGTGCTGATGAACGATCTCTACGGCTGGGACTTCTTCAAGAATATCGAAAAAAACAAGCCCCAGATCGGCCGTTCCGTGGCCGACGGTCATAACCTCGTCGCCTCGGGTGAACGCAAGGTGGCGCTGGCGCCGCTGCCGCTGATCCTGTCGGACTCGATGCTCAAAAAGGTACCGATCGGTGTCGTCTATCCGACCGACGGCGCGCTGCTGCCGCCTTCGGCAACCGCCATCTTGAAGGATGCGCCGCATCCCAACGCCGCGAGACTGTTCGAGAACTTCCTGCTCGGGCCGGAGATCGCCGAATATTTCGCCAAGGACTACCGTTACCCGCTTCGGGCCGGTGTGCCGCTGGCAGACGGCATGCGTCCGCTCAGCAGCTACAAGACGAAGTCGATCGCGACGGCCGACGGCATCAGGAAGCTGCCCGAGGTCCAGGAAAAATTCCGCGACACGTTCGGAATCTGAACCGTAACCGGGAGGCCGGCATCTGCTGGCCTCCGCCCATCACGCCCGCTGGCGTGACCTGTTTCCGACGCCTCCAGTGACAAAGCGAGCGCCGATCATGACGAGTGTTTCCCATCCCGCGGCCTCCACCTGGTCGCAAGACCGGCCGGTGAAGGTGCGTGTGCCCTGGCACCAGCGGCTGCAGCCGGCCAATCTGCTCTGGCTTTTCCTGGCCGGCATTCTGGTCGTGCTGATCGTAGCGCCGATGTGGACCCTCGTTGTCTCCAGCTTCACCGACGCCAAGACCGGCGGCTGGACGCTTCACAACTATGTCGAGGCCTATGGCAAGGAACGCCACATCACGGCGCTCACCAATACGCTGAAGATGGGCGCCGTGGTCGTGGTGCTGAAACTGGCCTTCGGGGTGCCGCTTGCCTGGGCCTGCACCCGCACCGACATGCCGGGCCGCAATTTCGTGCGCTACAGCGTGTTTGGCGCCTTCATTATGCCGCCCTATCTCGCCGGCGTCGGATGGATCCTGCTCGCCGGCCCCAATACCGGCTGGATCAACCGCGTCTGGCACAGCCTTTCCGGTTCGACCGAACCGCTGGTCAATATCTTCTCCTTCGGCGGCCTGGTGCTGGTCACCGCGATCGGCGGGTTTTTCCTCGTCTTCGTGCTGGTGAGCTCGGCTTTCGAGATGATCAATTCCGAGATGGAGGATGCCGCCAACATCCTCGGCGCCGGACCGTTCAGGACGGCGATGAAGGTGACGTTCCCACTGGTCATGCCGGCGATCATCGGCGCAGCTCTTCTGTCCTTCCTGGGCGCGATCGCGCTCTACGGGGTGCCGGCGCTGATCTCGATCCCGGCGCGCTATCCGGTCGTGGTGATCCAGCTCACGGAATTCTTCTCGTTCCCGCTGCGGATCCAGGTGGCAGCCGCCTATTCGATCCCGCTGCTGCTGATCACCGCCGCAATGCTTGGGCTGCAGAAGCTGATCCTGCGCCGCAAGGGTTATGTCTCGGTCAGCGGCAAGGGCGGCGAGCGCCGTATCGTCAAGCTCGGCAGGTGGCGCTGGGTGCTGTTTGCCTATTGCTTCTGCGTTGTTGCGCTCTCGGTGCTGATGCCGCTGTTCGTGCTGCTTCTCGCCGCCTTTTCCGACTCCTGGACCACGGGCTTCTCGTTCAGCAACCTGACGCTTGCAAATTTCCACTATGTGCTCTTTGAACATTCGAGTTCGCAGAAGGCGCTGGTAGGCAGCATCGGTCTCGGCATCGTGGCGGCGACGGTGGCGATCACGCTGGCGCTGTTCATCGCCTATATCGTCCAGCGCAGGCTGATCCCTTTCTCGGGCCTGCTCGCTTTTCTGGCGGTCTCGCCCTATGTCGTGCCCGGCATCGTGCTCGCCATCGGCTTTTATGCGGCTTACGCCCTGCCGCCGATCGCGCTTTATGGCACCTACACGATCATGGCGCTTGCCTTCATCACCCGTTTCCTGCCGATCGCCTTCACCACCAGCTCGGCCGGCGTGCGCAGCATCCATCCGGAAATGGAGGAAGCGGTGCGCATTCTCGGCGGCGGGCGGGTGACGGCGCTCCGGCATGTGGTCGGGCCGCTCCTGAAGCGCACGCTCGCCGGTGGATGGCTGCTGATCTTCGTGCCAGCCGCACAGGAACTCTCGACCGCCATCTTTCTGGTCGGTCCCACCACGCGCGTCGTTTCCGTCGTGCTGCTCGATCTCAGCGAGGAGGGCGAGCTCGAAAAGCTCGCGGCGCTGGGCTCTTTGTTGTTGATCATCATTGTCGCAGTCGTCGCCCTCGGGATGAAATATCTCGGCCGCGACTTCATGTTGAGGAGAAGCTAATGGACGGACTTGTCCTCAGGAAACTCGGCCGCCGTTTCGGTGCGGTCGATGCGGTTCTCGATTTCGACCTGCATATCAAGCCCGGCGAATTCGTCTCGCTGCTCGGTCCTTCCGGCTGCGGCAAGACGACGACGCTTCGGATGATCGCCGGCTTCATCGACCCGACCTCCGGTTCGATCGAGCTCGACGGCAAGATCCTCTCGGCGCCTTCCGGCTCCGTGCCCCCGGAAAAGCGCGGCATGTCGATGATCTTCCAGTCCTACGCGATCTGGCCGAACATGACCGTCTCGCAGAACGTCGCCTTCGGCCTCAACCTGCGGAAATTGCCCTCCGACGAAGTCAGGAAACGCGTCGGCGCGGTGCTGGAAACCGTGCGGATGAGCCATCTCGCCGACCGCTATCCGGCCGAACTCTCGGGCGGCCAGCAGCAGCGCGTGGCGCTCGCCCGCGCCGTCGTCATCCGCCCGGCGGTTCTGCTGCTCGACGAGCCGCTCTCCAATCTCGACGCAAACCTGCGCGAAGAGATGCGTTTCGAGATCAAGCGCATGCATGACGAGTTCAAGATCACCTCGGTCTACGTCACCCACGACCAGGGCGAGGCGATGGTGACCTCCGACCGCATCGCGGTGATGAACAACGGCCGCCTCGAACAGATCGACACCCCATACGCGCTCTACAGCCGGCCGAAGACACGGTTCGTGGCGAGCTTCATCGGCCGCACCAATTTCCTCTCGGGCAATTGCGGCAACCAGATGATCGACTTTGCCGGCTTCAGCGTGCCGCTCGCCCTGATCGGTGAGGAAGTAAAGGGCTCCGGACCGGTCACCGTCTCCATCCGGCCGCAGGCGTTGAAGCTTTCGGCGAAGGAGGCTCCCAGGGACAAGGCCATCAACCTCGAGGGCTTGGTTCGGCAGTCCGCGTTCCTCGGCGAGACCTGGGACTACGTCTTCCAGCCGAAGGACAGCGGGCTCCAGTTCCGCGTCGCGGCGCCGCCGGCCGATGTCTTCCAGGTCGGCGCTCCAGCCTGGCTGCAGATCGACCCGGCCCAGATCGTCCCGATCGTGGATTGACGCCTGCCTCGCCCGCTATTTCACCTTGAAACCCATCCGTCGTACCACATCGAGCAGCACGTGCCGGCCTTTCAAGGCCGGCGCGTCGGCAATGCGGCTGGCGACGACGCTGGTCCAGCCGCGCACCGCCATGCCCTGACCGGTCTGAAAGGACCGCATCGTGTCATCGTAGGTGGCAAGATCCGCTTCCGGCGGTGCTGCCTGATATTGCTCGCGATGAAGCACGAGGGACTGTGGCAGGCGCGGCTTCACCTCCGTCTCGACGGCTGAATCGGGATAACCGACGGTCATCCCGAACACCGCGAAGGCTTCCGGCGGCAGGCCGAGGATTTCGCCAACCTCGGCCGGATGGTTACGGATGCCGCCGATATAGCAGGAGCCGAGGCCGAGCGATTCCAGTGCTACCAGTGCATTCTGGGCGGCCAGCGACGCATCGATCGTCGCCAGCAGGAAACTTTCCAGGTAATCGAGACCTTCACCGGTCCTGCCCTGTTTTGTGGTGATTTTCCTCAACCGCGAGAGATCGGCGATCCACACGAGAAAGAGCGGCGCGGAGATGATCTGCGGATTGGGCGAGGCGAGTTCGGCAAGCTTTTTCCGCCGCTCGGGGTCCTCGACCGCGACGACGCTCCAAGCCTGCAGGCTGGAGGAGGTCGGCGCCGACTGGGCCGCCGCGACGATCAGCTGCAGCACGCTTTCAGGCACCGGTTTCGGCAGATAGGTGCGAACGGAGCGGTGCGAAAGGATCGCCTCGAGCGCCGTGTTCCACTCTGCCGCCGCCGCCGGCTGATCCGATCCATAACGCTGGTGCAGAAGATCGACCGTCATGGACGCAGTTTCAGGGGCGGAGGCGAAGCGGGAAACGGACATCGGAAACTCCTTGGAACAGGAAAGGGATCATGCTGGCCGTCTTCAGCCATTGTAATACCGGCCGGAGAATATCTCAGTCGCTTTCAGCGGGAAGGGTGGTGGAGGGGGATTTTGGGCACAGGTGGGAAATGCTCTTCGCTGCCATGGTAGCTTTCAGGAATCTTGTTCCAACGGCTGGCGATTTGGTCGGCGGCCGGCTAAGGCCTTGGGGAAAAGACGGATCTGGAGAATGCGATGAGTGATATCGACCGCCGCCATGCAGAGCGCCTGATGGTGCAAGCCGGCCTCGACGCCCTGGTAATCTTCCAGCCTGAAGCCTTTCGGTATGCGGTCGGCGCGCCGGCCGGTGTCGCGACCATGTGGGGCAGGGCGGGTGCCGCAATTGCGCTTGTGCCGGCCGATGCCTCGATTGGTCTCGCCGCAATCGCCAGCGACCACGCCGCCGGCTCGATCCGCAAGGCTGCGCCAGACGTGGACCTGCGCACCCATCGCGTCTGGATCGACATGCTCGATCTGACGGGCGCCGAGAGCGTCGAGCAGATCAACGCCGCCTATCGCCGGCTCGGGTCTTCCGGACCCCGGCCGGAAACGTTCGATCGGTCCGCCTGTTTTGGCCTGCTGGGCGATCTGCTGAACGAGCGTGGCCTTGATCGGGCACGGATCGGCGCCGACCTGGAATTCATGCCGACCGCCGATTTCGAGGCCCTGAAACTGGCTTTGCCGGCGGTGACCTGGACCGATGGCTCGGACGTGCTGCGCCGCCTGCGATCCGTCAAGAC
This sequence comes from Neorhizobium tomejilense, assembly GCF_964254135.1. Lineage (NCBI taxonomy): Bacteria > Pseudomonadati > Pseudomonadota > Alphaproteobacteria > Hyphomicrobiales > Rhizobiaceae > Neorhizobium > Neorhizobium tomejilense. The sequence goes on along the minus strand of NZ_CAXUSO020000002.1, from coordinate 761,529 downwards.
GCCGCGTGAGATCGAGCGGCTGCGTCGTGCCGCAAAAGCAGCGGAAGCCGGCCTCGTGCGGATGGCAGCGGTGGTGAAACCCGGCGCGTCGCTCACCGAACTCTCCTCCGCCTGGAAGTCAGGCGCCCAGGAAGCCGCGGCGGAAGGCGGCTTCGGGCTGAGCGGCCACTGGAACTTCATCTCGGTCGGCGCCGATCTTTCGGACATGTCGGCGGTCGTGACGCCGGGCGCGCTGATCAAGGCCGATGTCGGAACGCTGGTCGACGGCTACTCCTCGGACGGCGCACGCACCTTCACCCATGGCCGTGCATCGCCACTGTCGCGCGAAATCTTCAAGGCGCTGGAAAACGCTTTCGCAGCCGGGCTCGGTGAACTTCGTCCCGGCAATACGTTCGGCGCTTTGCATGCGGCCATGCTCGCCTCGATGCGCAAGGACGGCTTTGCAGAATATGATCGTGGCCATTTCGGCCATTCGGTCGGCGGCAGCGTCGGCATCGAGGAATGGCCGTTCTTCTCCGCCGGCAATCCGGAGATCATCCAGCCGAACATGGTGGTGGCGCTGGAGACGCCGTTCTACGGGCGGGGCATCGGCGCGCTGATGATCGAGGATCAGTTCCTGATCACCGAAACGGGAGCCGAGTGCATGAATACGCTGCCGCGGACATTGCGCGATCTTTCGGCAGAATAGGGCAGACGAGCAAACCGACGTTGAACCTTTGGTGCCGGTCCTGTATCGGTGTCACACCTTCGGCGATCTCGCCGGGAAGGACACCAGTCAGGCGGAATTTCGATCCTCGATGCTTACGAAAAAGGGAAAATACGGGCTCAAGGCGCTTGTCCACCTTGCACAGCTTGAGCCCGGCAAGACCGCCTTCGTCAGCGACATCGCCCAACAGAACAATATTTCCAAGAAATTCCTCGATGCTATCCTCCTGGAGCTGCGCAAGGGCGGTATGTTACGCTCGAAAAAAGGGCCCGGCGGTGGTTATGCGCTGTCCAAGCCCGCGTCGCAGATCTATGTCGGCCAGGCCGTCCGCATCCTCGATGGTCCGCTCGCGCCCATCCGCTGCGCCAGCAAGACGGCGTTCGAGCCTTGCGACGATTGCGACCATCCGGAAGATTGCCAGATCCGCCATTCGATGACGGAAGTGCGCGATGCGATCGCCTCGGTACTCGACAACATGACGCTGGAGCAGATGGTCGCCAAGCGCTCGAGCGGCCTTATCGACGACGCTCAGGCCGGCAGCAAATAGATCGAGTGCCGCGGCCGCAAGCTGATGCACACCCGGCGACAGGGCTTAGAATTGTCCATTCGGCCGCGGGACGTTGCCATTCAGGTGAAAATCGCCGATCGCGTGATGTTTCCAGCGCACCGGATCGTGCACCGTATGGGTGCGGGCATTGCGCCAATGCCGGTCGAGGTTCAGGTCTTCCTTGGTCGCGGAAGTTCCGGCAAGTTCGAACAGGCCGTTGGTGGCGTCGAGCGCGGCTTCGGTGGTCAGGATCTTTGCGGCGGCGACGGAAAGCGAGGCCTCGATCGCCGTCTCCGAGGACGGGTTGATCTGGGCGACATCGACCTTGCGACCGGCGCGCTCGAGAACCGCGCTTGCCGCCTCCAGCTTCACGGCGATCGAGCCGGTCCGCGCAATGGTCAGCGGATCGGCACTTGCCGTCTCGATGCCGACATTGCGGATGCCTCGGGATTTGCTGCGCACGAAGCCGACCATGTCGGCAAAGGCGGCGCGTGCAATCCCCAGGTCGACGGCGGCATGCAGCAGCTGGCCAAGCGAGCCGAGTGGCGCATGCCGTTCGAAACTCCGATAGTAGCTGATGACTGAATCCGGAGAAACGTAGACGTTGTCGATCAGCACGGTGCCGCTGGCCGTGGTGCGCTGGCCGAACCCGTCCCAATCGTCGACGATCGTCAGTCCTTCGGCATCGCGCGGCACGATCGCCATGACTGCTTTTCCTTCGGGATCGAGACCGAAGACCGCCACCCAATCGGCAAACAGCGCGCCGGTCGAATAATATTTGCGGCCGGTGATGCGATAGCCGAGCCCATCCGCCACCAGCCGGGTCTCGATGTCGCCGGCCGCCTTCGTTCCGGACTCGGCAAGGGCATTGCCGAAATGTTCGCCGGCCAGCGCCCGCGCGAAGAAATATTTCTTCTGCTCCTCGCTGCCGGAAAGGCGCAGGGCTTCGAGAATGGAAAAATGGTTCTGGGGGATCTGACCCACCGATGCATCGGCCTCGGACAGAATGGCGATCACCTCCGCCAGGAAAGCATTGGAAATGTCGGCGCCGCCATATTCGGCGGGCACGGTGATGCCGAGCAACCCCGACCGGGCGACCAGTTCCATCTCGTCATGCGGCAGTAGCCGCTCCCGGTCGCGAAGACTCGAACCTTCGGCGATGCGCGCCGAAAGCCCCGTCGCCACCTCGATCGCCTGGTCCTCGGTCGCGAGATATGGAGCCACTGCTCTGATCTTTCCTGCCAAATGGAAAACCCTGCTCATGTGCGCCTCCCGGATCAAGCCCGTCATTCAGCCACGTCACGGAGTCGGTGAGAAGGAATAAAGCTTCAATTGCACGGGCCGAACGACGTGAATTTTCTCTTTTTGGCGGCCGCACCGAGAGATTTGCGGATTGTCACGCCAAGTTGAGCGGAAGGGGAGAGAATTTCTCCGGGGCGAGGGGATCAACGCAACAACTTTCCTTAGCGCGCCGAACAGGAATGCCTAGTTTAAGGAAACGAGCCCGTTTTTCCCCTCAGCAGAGCGTCGTCCCATGGCAAGATCACTACACCTTACCGCCTTCATGCGTCCCGTCAGCCTGCATACCGGTGCCTGGCGTTATCCCGGCGCCTATGCGGACGCCAATTTCAATTTCGGGCATATCAAGTCCTTCATTCAGAAGCTGGAGGCAGCCAAGTTCGACGCGTTCTTCATGGCCGATCACTTGGCGGTGTTGAACATGCCGGTCGAAGCGCTGAAGCGCAGTCACACAGTGACGTCGTTCGAGCCGTTCACGCTGCTGTCGGCGCTTGCCGCGGTCACCGAGAAGATCGGCCTTGCGGCGACCGCCTCGACAACCTTCGACGAGCCCTATCATGTGGCCCGCCGGTTCGCCTCGCTTGACCATATCAGCAACGGCCGCGCCGCATGGAACATCGTCACCACGTCCAATCCGGATTCCGCCCGCAATTTCGGTCTCGACGAGCATGTGGAGCACGGCGAGCGCTACAAGCGGGCGCGCGAGTTTTACGACGTCGTCACCGGACTTTGGGACAGTTTTGCGGACGACGCCTTCATCCGCGATCGGCAAAGCGGCATCTTCTTTGATCCGGAGAAGATGCACGTGCTGGACCACAAGGGTGAGGAACTCAGCGTACGCGGGCCGCTCAATATCGCCCGGCCGGTGCAAGGCTGGCCGGTGATCGTGCAGGCCGGGCAATCGGAACCGGGACGCCAGCTCGCAGCCGAGACCGCCGAACTGGTCTTCTGTTCGCCACGCGATCTCGCAGCCTCCAAGGCGCTTTATGCGGATATCAAGGGCCGCATGGTCGCCGCCTCGCGCAACCCCGACCATCTGAAGATCCTGCCGGCTGCCTTCATCGTTGTCGGCGATACCATCGAGGAAGCGAAGGCGAAGCGGGCGAAACTCGACAGCCTGGTGCATTACGATAGCGCCATCGCCTCGCTGTCGATCGCGCTTGGCCACGATGCTTCCGGTTTCGATCCGGACGGTCCGTTGCCGGAAATTCCGGAGACCAACGCCAGCAAGTCCGGCCGCGCCCAGGTCCTCAAACTCGCCGAGCAGGAAAAACTGACGGTGCGCCAGCTTGCCCAGCGTTACGGCGGTTATTCGGGCCTCGCCTTTGTCGGAACCCCGGAAACCATCGCCGACGAGATGCAGGCCTGGCTTTCGGAAGAGGCGAGCGACGGATTTACTGTCGTTTTCCCCTACCTGCCGCAGGGTCTGGACGACGTGACGCAAAGGGTCATTCCGGAATTGCAGCGCCGCGGCATCTTCCGCCACGACTATGAAGGATCGACGCTGCGCGAACATCTCGGCCTGCCGCGGCCGGCCAACCGCTTCTTTGCCTGAGGGAACGCAACCGCAAGCGAGCTGGGATCGCTATTTCGTCGACTGCCACATTTTGGACATAACAATTTCAAATGTGTCAACGAATTAGTATAGGGTTTTGATAGACTACATTGACCGAAACGGTATTTGGCCTGAAAGTGGGGAGATATTACGCTCAACCGACTGGAGGCTGACGATGATCGCTTGTGGCTTATCCCTGTTTGGATTTGATCTGTTCGGACTGGCCCGGCGCGCGCCGGGCAGGGCGGGTGTGGACAGCACTGAACGCAAGACCTTCGAAAAGGATCGTGAGGAACTTCGCGATCCCGATCGCGAACATTCGGAGAGCTTCTTCTGGGGCATGTATCCCGTCTATTGAGACCGGCCTTCGGAGGCCGTTATCCGGACTACGCGAAAAGGCCGGCGAAGCGATCCGCTCCGCCGGCCTTTTTATGTTTGAACAGACCAGCCGATATCAGGCCGTGGGCTGCTTGGTCTTGCGCAGATAGGGCAGGACCGTATCGAACGAACCGAAGCGGGTGATTGCATCCTCGTTGGAAACGGCGGCGGTGATGATCACATCCTCACCCTGCTTCCAGTTGGCCGGCGTCGCTACCTGGTGCTTGGCAGTGAGCTGGATCGAGTCGATCGCCCGCAGGATCTCGTTGAAGTTGCGGCCGGTGGTCATCGGATAGGTGAGGATCAGCTTGATCTTCTTGTCCGGGCCGATCACGTAGACCGAGCGCACCGTCGCATTGTCGGCAGGCGTGCGGCCCTCCGAACTTTCGCCGGCTGCGGCCGGCAGCATGTCGTAGAGCTTGGCGACCTTGAGGTCGCGGTCGCCGATCAGCGGATATTCCACCTCGAAACCGGTCGCCGTCTTGATGTCGTCCTTCCACTTGCCGTGGCTTTCGACCGGATCGACGGAGATGCCAATGATCTTGACGCCGCGCTTTTTGAATTCGCCCTCAAGGCCGGCCATGGCGCCGAGCTCGGTCGTGCAGACCGGCGTGAAGTTCTTCGGATGGGAAAACAGCACGGCCCAGCCGCTGCCGATCCAGTCGTGGAAATGGATCGTGCCCTGGGTGGTCTCGGCGGTGAAATCCGGTGCTATGTCGTTGATACGAAGGCTCATGTTTCAGCTCCCTTGAATTGTTGTTTCTGCAGCGATCGGGACTTCAAAGCCGGCCCGATCAAGCGGCCGCTTGGGTCGCCTCTCAGTTATAGAGTATTTCGCGGAAACCTGCCTGTTCTTCCGGCGATCCGCTGCCCACGCTGGGCCAAAAGCAAGGAGCGGCCATTGAAAACTCCGGATCCGTGTCGTCAAGAAGGATATAGCCGCTTCAAGATTGCAGGCCGACGCAGTTTGTTCCAAAATGCCGGCAGGAAAGAGTGTAGCTTTCCAAATCACGCCGCAGCCGCATCGGTTCCATCATCCGCGTCAGGAATGAGCCTCAGCGGCGGTAGCCAAGCGCCCGGCTGATATCGTCGGCTGCACTGCGGACCATCAGCAGAAAGCCCTCGCGCTGCTCGTTGTAGCGCACCGTCGGAACGCCGAGATTGAGGGCGGCGACGACCGCGCCGTTGCCATCGAAGATCGGCGCGGCAATGCCGGTCGAGCCGGTGACGAATTCCTGGTCGTTCAGTGCATAGCCATCCCGGCGGATCTTCACGAGCATCTCGCGAATGCGCTCGATATCGGTGACGGTGTAGCGGGTATAGGAGAGCAGTTGGACACGGGAAAGATAGTGTTCCAGCGCCTCCTTCGGCGTGAAGGCGAGCAACACGCGACCGGTCGCGGTGCAATAGGCTGCGATCGCCGCATCGAGGTTGACGTCGTAGCGTACACGATGGCGGCTGACGCATTTCGCCAGCCGCCTGATGTCGCAATGGGCGTTCATCGTCGCCAGCAGGATGGTCTCGCCGGACTCGTCGCGCAGCTTTTCCATGAACGGTTTTGCCACCACGACCAGCGGCTCTTCATGGCGCCTGAACGGAAAGCCGTGCCGGCTCGCCTCGACCAGCATATAGCGGCCGGCATCGTCCCGGACCACGTGGCCACGGGCAGCCAACGTCTGGACGAGGCCGTGCGCGCTGCTTTTGGGGAAAGAAAGATCGCGCACGATCTGGGTGAGCGGCACCGCCTCCCGCCGGGAGGCCATATATTCCAGCAGATCGAGAATCCGGCCGGCGCTTTTGATTTCGGAGTTCATATATGTGAACGAAACCCCCATTGATGGTTATCGGATCGGCTCATAACAATTCTGCCTAGAAAGCAGCCACTCGCATTTTCGAGTGTCGCGCTGATAGGATGAACGATCTCATGAATGCGCCGAATAAGCAAAATGATGTCTCCGAACCCTGGACCTGGCCGGATAGTGTCTGGCAGCAGAAGGTTCAGAAGGTACGCGCCGGGCGTTCCCTTAAGCCTGCGAAATGGAAAAACGGCGCACGCATGGCAGTCGCATTGTCCTTCGATTCCGATCACGAGACGATGGAACTGAAGAATGGCGGCATATCCTTTGGCAAGATGAGTCAGGGCCAGTATGGTGCACGCTCCGGCATGCCGCGCATTCTGCGCTTTCTGGAAAAGTACTCCGTTCCCGCCTCCTTCTTCATGCCGGCCGTCTCGGCGATGATCAACGCTGAGGAAGTGAAGACCGTCGTCTCTGCCGGCCACGAGCTCGGAATCCATAGCTGGATCCACGAATTCAATTCCCGCCTTGACGAGGTGACCGAACGCGACCTGGCGCTACGCGCCTCCGACACGCTCGAACGCCTGTCCGGCATCCGCCCCGTCGGCATGCGCACCGCGTCCTGGGATTTCAGCCCCTATACGCTGAAGATCGCCCGCGAGATGGGCCTGCTCTACGATTCCTCGCTGATGGCCGACGAGGAGCCTTACGAGCTTCTGGAGGACGGCGAGCCGACCGGCGTGGTCGAGATCCCCGTCGAGTGGATCCGCGACGACGCACCTTACGTGGCGATGGACCGGATGACCGGCGCGCGACCTTACGGCGGCCCGGCCATGGTTTTCGACATCTTCGCCCGCGAGCTCGAAGTCGCCTGGGAAGAGGGCGGGCTGTTCCAGCTCACCATGCACCCGCATCATATCGGGCACCGTTCACGCATCTTCATTCTGGAAGAGATCATTCGGCTCGCCAAGTCGAAGGGCGACGTCTGGTTCTGCACCCATGCGGAACTGGCGCGCTACTGTGCCGACGAGGCCGGGCTCAAGACCGGCGCGAAGGCGGCGTAAACAGTTCTTGAATACAGCAGCAACAACAATGAGGGTAAGGGAATGTCTGCCAAATTCGCATCCATAGCCGCCGTGCTACTGGCGCTCACCGCGTCGACTGCGCTTGCGCAAACCAAGGAAACGCTGACCATCGACCTGCCGAACGATGCGGCCACGCTTGATCCGCATCTGCAGTGGAACACCGACAGTTATTCGATCTACCGCAATATCTTCGACAACTTGCTGACGCGCGATGTGAAGGGCGAGATCGTCCCGCAGATCGCCAAGTCCTGGAAATACCTCGACGACAAGACGATCGAATTTCAGATCCGCGACGACGTGACCTTCCAGGACGGTACGAAACTGACAGCTGAGGATGTTGCGTTTTCTATCAACCGCATCATCGACCCGAAGCTGAAGAGCCCGCAGCTTTCGCAGTTCGACCAGATCGCCAAGGCCGAGGCGGTGAGCCCGACCGTCGTCAAGATGACCACCAAGTCACCCTATCCAGCGCTGCTCGCCCAGCTGGTCAAGCTTTCGATTGTGCCCAAGGCCTATGTCGAGAAGGTCGGCGACCAGGAATTCAACCTGAAGCCGCTCGGCTCCGGCCCCTACAGGATGGCAAAGTGGCAGAAGGGCGTGCAGACCGAGCTCGAGGCCTATGGCAGCTACTGGCGCGCCAAGCCGCCGTTCCAGAAGGTGGTCTTCCGCACCGTTCCGGACGTCTCGACCCGTATCGCCGACCTCAAGACCGGCAAGGCCGACCTCGTCCGCGACGTGCCGCCGGATCAGGCCGAAAGCATCAAGAGCGACAGCAATTCGCAGGTCCTGTCGGTTCCGACCGAGCGCATCGGCTATCTCTTCATCAATGCCCAGGGCGGCGTTACCAAGGACGTCCGCGTCCGCCAGGCGATTGCCTATGCGATCGACCGCCAGGCGCTCGTCGAGGCGCTGCTCGAAGGATACGGCAAGCCGGTCGAAGTCCTCGGCGCCGAGCCGGTCTTCGGCTACACCGACAAGATCAAGGGTTATGAATACAACCTCGACAAGGCGAAGGAACTGGTGAAGGCCGCCGGCGCGGAAGGCGCGACCGTCGAATTCCTGACCTCTCCCGCTTATAGCCGCGCCACCGTCGAAGCCATTCAGCAGATGGTCAACGAAGCCGGCCTCAAGGTGGAGATCTCGTCCAGCGACCAGGCGACCTTCCTGAAGCGCCGCCAGGGCGATCCCGCCAATGCCGGCGGTCTTGCCTTCGGCGCCTGGTCCTGCGCCTGCCAGGACGTCGATGGCGTGATCTTCCCGCTGTTCCGCACCGGCAGCATCTGGGCAAAGTACTCGAACCCGAAGTTCGATGAAGCGGTAGACAAGGCACGCGTCATCCTCGACCAGAAGGAGCGTCTGAAGCTCTACGAACAGGCCTACCAAGTCCTGAAGGACGACGTTCCGGGCATGGGCCTCTATCAGGCCTATGCGCTCTACGGAGCCGCCAAAAAGCTGAAGTGGCAGCCGACCGCCAATGAAGCCATGTTCGTCATGGACATGAGCTGGCAGCAGTAAAAGACAGGTAACGAGATCATGTTGAGATACGCCGTCGAGCGTTTGATACAGGCGATCATTGCGATCTTCGGCGTTCTCACCATCGTCTTCGTCGTTATGCATCTCTCGGGCGACCCCACCCTGTTGCTGGTGCCGCAGGACGCATCGGCCGAGATGATCGCCCAGTTGCGCAGCCAACTCGGTTTCGACCGGCCGATCTGGGTGCAATATCTCGAATATCTGGGCGGCCTTGCGCATTTTGACTTCGGCATTTCCGTCGTTCAGCGGGTGCCGGCATTCGATATCGTCGTTTCGCGTGTGCCCTATACGGCGATGCTTGCCGCCGGCGCGCTGGTGGTGGCGATTGGCATGGGCATTCCGGCTGGCATCATCATGGCGACCAGGCGCGGCGGCTGGCTCGAACGGCTTCTGACGGCGATCGTGGTCACCGGCCAGAGCGTGCCGACCTTCCTCTCCGGCATCGTGCTGATCTTCCTCTTCGGCGTGACGCTGCGCTGGCTGCCGACCTCCGGCTCCGGCGATTTCGCCTCGCTGGTCATGCCGTCGCTAGCGCTCGGCGCGATCTCGATGTCGACCTTTGCCCGCATGACCCGCATTTCGATCATCGACGAACTCGGCAAGGATTATGTCAGGGCAGGGCGCGCCCGCGGCCTGTCGCTCGGCTCCGTTGTGTTCCGCCATGTGCTGCGCAATGCCGCGATCCCGGTCATCACTATTGCCGCACTCGAAATCGGCAACCTGCTTGCCGGTGCTGTCATCGTCGAGACGGTATTCGCCTGGCCGGGCATCGGCCAGCTCGCCATCCAATCCATCCAGTCGCGCGACTTCCTGGTCGTCCAGGTGATCGTGCTGCTGATTTCCTTCGTTTATGTGCTGACCAGCGTGATCGCGGATTTCGTCTACGCGCTCGTCGATCCGCGCATCCGTCTGGTCCGATAAGGAGAAGGCTTTGAGCACCGCCGTCCTCGCCCTTAGCCAGCGCCTTCGCCGGGTCCCTCTCTCGGTCATCGTCGTATCGGTCATCTTCCTGGTGATCGTGCTGCTGGCGATCTTCGCGCCCTGGGTGGCGCCAGCCGATCCCAACCGGCAGAACCTGCTCGGCCGCCTGAAACCGCCGGGCTTCGAGATACGCGGCATCACCTACTGGCTCGGTACCGACGACCTCGGCCGCGATCTGCTGTCTCGCACGCTCTATGGGGCAGGGGTCTCGCTGTCGGTCGCGGTGCTGTCGGTGGTCGTCTCGTCGCTGGTCGGCGTCACGCTCGGCATGATCGCCGGCTGGTTCCGCGGCAAGATCGAGATCCTGATCATGCGCCTCGTCGACATCATGATGTCGATCCCGGCGATCCTGCTGGCGGTGCTCACCGTCGCGGTACTCGGCCCGGGCTTCCTGAAACTGGTCCTGGTGCTCGGCCTGACCCGCTGGCCGCGTTATACCCGCGTCGCCTATGCCCAGACACTGCAGGTGGCGAACCTGCCGTTCATCAAGGCCTCCGAGCTTGCGGGGGCAGGGGCGACACGCATTCTCTTCCATCATATCCTGCCGAATATCGCCGGCCCGGTGCTGATCGTTGCCACCGCCGAGTTCGGCCTGATGATCCTGATGGAAGCGGGCCTTTCCTTCCTCGGCCTCGGCATCCAGCCGCCGGCCTCGAGCTGGGGCTCGATTATGAGCGTCGGTCGTCAATACATCGAGCGGGCCTGGTGGATCGTCGCCTTTCCGGGCGCCTGTCTCTTCCTGCTCGTCTTTTCCGTCAACGTGCTTGGCGACTGGTTGCGAGACCAGCTCGACCCACGTTCCCGTACCCGTTGAGTCTTTTGGCGCGTTGAGGTTTTAAGTCATGGAATTCGAAAACAAGACCATCGTCATCACCGGCGCCGCCGGGATTTTCGGCCGCTGGATCGCCGCCTATTTCGCCGCGCAAGGCGCCACGCTCTGCCTCAGCGACGTCCGCATGGACGGGCTGGAAAAGGCGGTCTCCGAGCTCGGGCTCGACCGCTCCAAAGTGCTGCTGCATGCGACCGAGCTGATCAGCGACGTCTCGATGCTCGAACTCGTCGATCTCGTGAAGCGCGAATGGAAGGCGCCCGACATTCTCGTCAACAACGCCGGCATCTATACCCGTTTCAGCCTGTTGGAGATGGAATTCTCCGACTGGGACCGCGTCTTCGGCGTCAACCTGCGTGCGCCTTTCGTGCTGTCACGCGAGTTCGCCAGGCTGATGATCGCGGAGGGCAAGGCCGGCTCGATCGTCAACATCTCCTCGGGTGCCGCCCGCAAGATGAACCAGAATTCCGTCCCCTATTGCACGTCGAAGACAGCCATCGAACGCCTGTCTAAGGGGTTTGCTATGGAGCTCGCCGAATACGGTATCCGCGTCAATGTCGTCGAGCCGGGCTTCGCGCCGGGCAGCGAAGTCAGCGAGCTTTCCGACGAATACGTCAGCAACATGCTGAAGAACATTCCGCTCGGCCGCGCCAGTGGCCCCGAGGATGCGCCGGGCGCGATCGCCTATCTCTGCTCGGACAAGGCCGCCTTCATCACCGGCGCCGTGATCAGCGTCGATGGCGGCAATTCGATCGGCAATTACAAGCGCCCCGAACGGGCGAAGACGGCAGGCTGAGGAGAAATGATGGACGCCGCCGCCAATCCGCTGCTTTCCGTCGACAGGCTGACCATCGATATCGGTGGCGCCAACGTCGTCGACGACATCTCCTTCACCGTCGCGCCCGGCAAGGTCATGGCGCTGGTGGGCGAGTCCGGCTGCGGCAAGTCGCTGACCTCCTATGCAATGCTCGGCCTGCTGCCGCCGGCTGCGAGACGCACCGCCGGCCGGATCATGCTCGAAAACACCGACCTTGCAGCCCTCTCGGAACGGCAGTTCCGCAAGGCACGGGGAAAAGACATCTCGATCATCTTCCAGGAACCGAGTGCTTCGCTCGACCCGCTGACGACGGTCGGTTCGCAGATTGCCGAGGCCTACCGGGTCCACCATAGCGTATCTAAAGCGGAAGCCTATGAGAAGGCGCGGCAGATGCTGGTCGATGTCGGCATTCCCGACCCGACCCGGCGGCTGGATCAATATCCGTTCGAACTCTCCGGCGGCATGTGCCAGCGCATCATGATCTCGATCGCGCTGATCTGCGGCCCGCGCGTGCTGGTCGCCGACGAGCCGACCACCGCGCTCGACGTGACCATCCAGGCGCAGATCCTCGACCTGATGAAGAAGCTGGTCGCCGACCGCGGCACCGCGATCGTGCTGATCACCCACGACATGGGCGTGGTTGCCGACATCGCCGACGACGTGGCGGTCATGTATGCCGGCCGCATCGCTGAAATCGCGCCGGTGCACGATCTCTTCCGGCAGCCGAAGCATCCGTACACAGCCCTGCTGCTTGCCAGCGTGCCTAAGCTCGATGATGCGCCGAAGGCGGACCTCGCGACCATCGAGGGGACGGTACCCACGCCGAACGAATTCGGCGTGGGTTGCCGTTTCACCGAACGCTGTCCGCTGGCGACCGACAAGTGTCGCACCGAACAGCCACCGCTTTTCGATTGCGGCGGAGGCCATCGTTCCGCCTGCTGGCATATCGACCGCATGGCGGAAATCCGCGAGGTGGCGGCATGAGCGAGCAACAGAACGCACTCGAAATCCACGACGTCGCGGTCCATTTCGGCGGCCGCGGCGGACTGCTCGGCAAGTCGGGCCCGGTGGTCAAGGCCGTCAATGGCGTCGACCTCGATATCGCCCGCGGCGAGACGGTGGCGCTGGTCGGCGAATCCGGCTGCGGCAAGTCGACGCTTTCCAATACCATTGTCGGCCTGCAGGCTCCCATTTCGGGAAGCGTGCGGATCAGCGGCGACGAAGTGGTCGGCGCCAATCGCCGCGAGCTCAACGACATCCGCCGCAAGGTGCAGATGATTTTTCAGGATCCGGCGCTGTCTCTCGATCCGCGCTCGACCGTTGGCGCGACGATCGGCGAGCCGCTGATCGTGCGCGGCGTCGCCAGGGGGAGGGCACTGAAGGAACGGGTCGCGACGCTGCTGCAGCAGGTGGGCCTGCGGCCCGAACACGCGGACCGCTACCCGCACCAGTTTTCCGGCGGCCAGCGGCAGCGCGTGGTGATCGCAAGAGCCTTGGCGCTGGAGCCGGATCTGCTGATCTGCGATGAGCCGGTCTCGGCGCTCGACGTTTCTGTTCGCGCCCAGATCCTCAACCTGCTGGTGGCGCTGCAGAAGCGCACCGGCGTTTCCTATCTCTTCGTCAGCCATGACCTCGGCGTGGTGCGGCATATCTGCGACCGGGTCGTCGTCATGTATCTCGGCCGCTTCGTCGAGATGGCCGATCGCGACACCTTCTTCGCCAATCCGAAACATCCCTATACCAAGGCGCTGATGTCGGCCGTGCCGGAAGCCGACCCGGAGGTGCAGCGCGCCAAGCAGCGCTTTATCCTCAGCGGCGAACTGCCAAGTCCTTCAAACATCCCGTCCGGCTGCGCATTCCATACGCGCTGCCCGCTGGCGACCGAAATCTGCTCGAAAGAGCGGCCGGAACTGACGCCGCGTGCCGATGGCGCGCGCGTCGCTTGTCACCACGCCTAAGAAGCCATCGCGCATGAGAGACTGACATGACTGACGCCCAGGCACACGAAACCCTCCGGCTGGCTGGCCTCGATGTCCAGGCAGAAATCCGCATCGACCGCTGGGGCATCCCGCATATCAAGGCGGCGAGCGAAAAGGACCTGTTCTTCGTCCAGGGTTTCAATGCCGCCCGGGACCGGCTGTGGCAGCTTGACCTGTGGCGCAAGCGCGGCCTCGGTCTTCTCGCCGCCGACTTCGGCCCCGGTTACCTGGCGCAGGACCACGCCGCCCGGCATTTTCTCTATCGCGGAGACATGGCCCCCGAATGGACGTCCTACGCGCCGGACACGCAGGCGATCTGCACCGCCTTTGCCGCCGGCATCAATGCCTATGTCGCGCTTTGCGAGGCGGAGCCGGCTCGCTTGCCGCCAGAATTCGCTGTTTTCGGCACCAGGCCGTCACGCTGGCAGCCGGCGGACGTGGTGCGAATCCGCAGCCATGCGCTGACCCGTAACGGCATTTCGGAAATCCTGCGCGCCAACATCATGGCGCTTGCGGACGCAGAGACCGACCTGCTGCGCTTCGAGCTCGATCCCCCGGTCTCGCCGACGCCGGAGGAGGGGATTTCACTCGCCGATATCCCGCTCGTCGCGACGCGTCTGTTCAAGCTCGCCACAGCCGCCGTCACCTTCGACAAGGCAAGGCTTGCCGCAACGCTCGACGATGTCTGGAAATGGACCGAGGTCACCGATCTCGGCGATATCGTCCAGGCGATCGCGGAGGAGGGGTCCAACAATTGGGCGGTCCACGGCTCCCGCACCGAGACCGGCCGGCCCATCCTTGCAACCGATCCGCACCGAGCCCATGCCGTGCCGTCGTTGCGTTATCTCGTCCATCTCGAGGCTCCCGGCCTCAATGTCATCGGCACCGGCGAACCGACCGCGCCCGGTGTCTCGCTCGGCCATAACGACCGCACCGCCTTCGGCCTCACCATCTTCGGCGCGGACCAGGAAGACGTCTATGTCTACGAGACCAAGGACGGCGATCCGGAACAGTATCGTTACGCCGATGGCTGGGAGAAGATCACCCGCATCGAGGAGAGTTTCCCGGTCAAGGGCTATCCCGACCAGACCCTGACGCTTTCGTTCACCCGCCACGGCCCGATCCTCCACGAGAACCGGAAGATCCGCCAGGTGATCGCCATGCGCACTGTCTGGCTGGCGCCCGGTTCGGCCGCCTATCTCGGCAGCCTGTCCTATATGCGCAGCGGCTCCGTCCAGGCATTTTCGCAGACGCTCGGATCCTGGGGCACGCCTTCGGTCAATCACGTCAGTGCAGATGTTGACGGCAATATCGGCTGGTTCACCGCCGGCTTCACGCCGGTGCGACGAAATTGGGAAGGCCTTTTGCCCGTGCCCGGCGACAGCTCCCACGAATGGGACGGTTTCCTGTCCGCCGGGGAGCTTCCGCGCAAGTACAATCCCTCCGAAGGTTTCGTTGCCTCGGCCAACGAGATGAACCTGCCGGCCGACCGCGACCCAAGCGCTCCATCGATCGGCCACGAATGGGCGGAGGTCAGCCGTGCCCAGCGCATCAAGTCGGTCCTGCGCGTCGATCCCAAACATACGTTGAAAGCCTCGATGGCTTTGCAGACCGATGTGTATTCCCGGCCGGCTGCGACCATCTGCGCCGTGCTTCAACAAGCTGCCAGCCGCCAAACGCTGGATGACCGGCAGGAACATGCCACAGAGCTTTTCAACGGCTGGGATTATCGTCTCGAAGCGGGGAGTGCGGCGGCAGCGCTCTTCGAAGTCTGGTGGATGAAGCACCTGCGGCCGGCACTGCTGGCAAGGTTCGCACCGAACCCGACCGTCCGCCAGTTGCTGCTGCCCGGCGATGTCGACCGCATGCTGGTGCTGCTCAGCGAACCCGGCACGCACTGGGATGCCGCCGAACGCGACGCCATGCTGCTATCGACGCTTTCCGGCGGCTTTGCAGATTGCGAAAACAGGCTCGGTGCCGAGCCGGAAGCCTGGCGCTGGGGCGACCTGCACCGCGCGCTCTTCGAACACGCGACCAGCCGCATCAAGACCGAAGATGCCACCGACTGGAATGTCGGCCCGCTGCCCGTCGGCGGCAGCCGTTCGACGCCCATGCATGCAGGCTATCGGATGGGCGATTTCGGCGTCAACGCCGGCGCCTCGGTCCGCCTCGTCATGGATGTCGGCGACTGGGACAACAGCGTTTGCATCAACACACCCGGCCAGTCCGGCGATCCCCGTTCGCGTCATTACGGGGACCTGGCTAGTATTTGGTCGAAAGGCGAATACGTGCCGCTCCTCTACAGCGAAGCCCGCATCGCCCGGGAAACAATCCACCGCATTATGCTTCTTCCGGGTTGAGCAGGCGGGGAAGGAGGTTGGTGAATACGCTTTGTCGGATGTGTCTTGTCGCGCGCCTGCAGAAGATCAACCATCTCATGATGCTCCCGAGCCGATTGCTCAATTCGCGCCCGCGTCTTCCACTGGGAAACGGGAGCGGAAGATGTGCACTGTCCGAGTTCGGCGATAATCCCACCCAGTTCGTCGTTACCGATAGCTGCACGAAAGCCCGATGGAGGTGTGCTGGCGCTTGAATGTCGACGGTACCCGAAGCCGAGCGGCGGGTAGCTCATCCCTTTATCGTCAACCACTTGAGGTTCCGATTGGGCCCAGTCATGTTCTGGCAATGAGGCAGGAGCTCGCTCTGACACCGTCGCAACTGGAACTCGCGCAGGAGCTGTTCGAAAAAATGCAGCGGACCGCATGGGAGGGTCAAGAGGCACTAAGAAAAATCTGCGATACTCCGTCGCGGCAGCGGAAGAAATAGTCCTCTTCACAGTTTGCTCGCTCTATGCGAACATCTACGCATGGTCGCAATCAACGCGTTCCGGCGCTTCCTTCTGCTGTTTTCTGTCCTGGGGCTACTCGTAGCCCCAGCCAGCATCGGCACGGCCACGGCGGCAATGACGGCTTCCGTATCGCAAGTTGAGATGGTTATGGACGGCGACATGCCGTGCTGCCCCGAAGAGCAGCCAGTACAGAAGGCGGATTGCGGAAAGCCGTGCCCGCTTGCATTGATCTGCTCGACCAACCTGCTGGGTAATTTCGGCGCAAGCGTGAGTTGGTCTGTCTCCTTGCGCCTCAGCAGCCTTTCTTTCCCGCCTCCGAGGGAAAACCAGCATCGTTCGGCGACACCCGAACCGCCTGCGCGTCCCCCGAAGGCCTGATCTCACCCCAATCTCTTTGAACCGGCACTCCTGAACGGAGCTGCTTGTTTTCCGTATTGAGGAGCGGCGCTCAGCGTACGCTCTGGTGAGACATCAATGGTTCATTCCCATCAAACGACGTTTCGAGTCGCCATGGCGCTCGCTCTCAGCTTTCCCGTGGCCGCGTACGCCGGCGCGGCAGACTACGAACTTCAGCTTGTCAAGGCGGCTGTTGGCCAGGGACCTGATGCCGTCATCGCCGTGCGGTTGACCGACAAACGCACAGACAAGCCAGTTTCCAACGCCGTCATCTTCGCAACGCGACTGGATATGGCTCCAGAGGGTATGGAGGCCATGACCACCCGCGTAGAGCCACTGTCTTTAGAAGAGCCCGGCATCTACCGCTTCAAGGCAAACCTTTCCATGGAAGGCGGCTGGCGGTTCAAGCTCGCGATGAAGGTTCAAGGCGAGCCCGAGACTGTTCAGGGCGAACTCGTCGTGCAGGCACAGCCATGAAGCGGGGCACGTTCATTCTCGTCACAACGGTGATTGCTGCCGTTGGGGCAGGAAGCTATGCGGCCGGGGATCGCGGAGTGGGACGGGATTATCTGGCTCAGTTCTTTCCGATACCCACCGCGTCCTTAGCCCAACACAAAGCGCCAACCGGCAAAGTGATCTACTATCGGCATCCGGATGGTGTGCCGGAATACTCTCCTGGTCCAAAGCAGACGTCGGACGGCCGACCGTTTCTGGAAGTCCGGGAAAGCGAGGACATCACCTTCGATCCCGTTCGACCCGAACCAGAAAAAGCTGAGGCGGTGGGTCAACGGAAGGTCTTGTACTACCGAAACCCGATGGGGCTGCCCGACACATCGCCGGTCCCCAAGAAGGATTCGATGGGAATGGACTACCTTCCGGTCTACGCAGGCGAGCAACCGGAACCGGGCGAGTTGCGCGTACCGCTTGGGAAGCTCCAAAGGTCCGGCGTCAGGACCGCCAAGGTTGAACGGCAAGCGATTGAACAGAAGATCAGGGTCCCAGGCGTTGTTCAGTTCGATGAAAGGCGCATCCAGGTCGTCTCCATGCGGACTGACGCGTTCATCGATGAAGTTGCCAATGTAACGACCGGCGACCAGATCAAAAAAGGTGACCGGCTATTTTCCTTTTACTCGGGCGAAATCGCGCGCGCAGCAGCCGAGTTTGCCGCATCCATCAGGAACGGGATCGGTGGTGATCTCGGCAATGGGGTCGGGCTTCAGCTGCGCAATCTCGGCGTGCCGGACGAAACGATCAAGGGCATCGCGAGGGAGCGGTCTGTTCCAAGGTCGCTACAATATGTCTCCCCCATTGACGGGGTTATTCTCGAACGTCCTGCGCTCCCAGGCATGATGGCCGAAGCCGGAGACGCGCTGTTCAGGATCGTTGACAACTCGTCGATCTGGGTCATTGCCGACGTGCCTGAGTACGATCTTTCGGCAGTCAAGATCAATCAGCCTGCTAGAGTCAGCTTTCCAAATTTTCCCGGGCGGGAGGTTCAAGGAAAAGTCGGGCTGGTTTATCCCGGCCTTCAAGCACAGACCAGAACGGCGAAGATTCGAATAGAAGTGCCCAACTCCGACGGTAGTCTGCTTGCCGACATGTTCGCGGAGGTGGAGATCGACGTCGGCGGGGCGGCTCCGGTCGTCGCGGTACCCAGTTCCTCCATTATTGATACCGGCAGCCGCCAGATCGTCTTCCTCGACAAAGGCGAGGGGCGTTTCGAAGCGCGGGACGTGAAACTTGGTGCTCGGGGTGCCGACTTAACAGAAATCAAGGAAGGGATAGCGCCAGGGGATACGGTCGTCAGCTCCGGGAATTTTCTGCTCGATGCGGAGGGCAACCTCACGTCAGCCCTTAACGCCGTTACTCCACAGGAGACCAAGCCATGATCGCCGGGGTGATTGCCTGGTCTTCCAGGAACCTTGTGTTGATCTTCGTTGGTGCCGCCTTGGCGGTAGCGGCGGGTATCTATTCGATCCGAACCCTTCCGCTGGACGCGATACCCGATCTGTCGGATGTCCAGGTTATCGTTTACACCGATTACCCTGGACAAGCTCCGCAGGTCGTTGAGGATCAGGTTACCTATCCTCTCACCACGTCTATGTTGACCGTCCCGCGCTCAAAGGTGGTGCGTGGTTTCTCGTTCTTCGGCGTATCGTTCGTCTACGTCATTTTCGAAGATGGTACCGATCCTTACTGGGCTCGAAGCCGTGTCCTGGAATATCTGAATACCGCCACCAGCCGTCTGCCGAACGGAGTCGCACCAAGCCTTGGTCCCGACGCAACCGGTGTTGGCTGGGTCTATCAGTATGCGCTGGTAGCAAAGGAGCTTTCGCTTGCGGAACTGCGGTCGCTTCAGGATTGGGTCGTTCGTTTTGGTGTCGCGAGGGCCGATGGCGTTTCCGAGGTAGCCAGCGTCGGCGGGTTCGTGAAGCAATATTCGGTGGTTGTCGATCCCATCCGGCTTCGGGCTCAAAACATCACGCTCAAACAGATTACCGACGCGGTTCGCGCCAGCAACCGAGATGTTGGTGGACGTACCGTCGAACTGTCTGAGTTCGAGTTCATGGTCCGAGGCAAGGGTTATTTGAAGGGCATCGCTGATATCGAAAACATCGCCCTGATATCGGAGGGAGGCGCTCCACTTCGGCTCAGAGACGTTGCGAGAGTCGAGACCGTTCCGGACGAGCGAAGGGGCATCACCGAACTGAACGGCGAAGGCGAAGTTGCGAGTGGGATCGTCCTCCAGCGTTTCGGGTCGAACGCGTTGACGGTCATCGAGGGCGTCAAAGAAAGCCTGGCGAACGTAAGAAAAAGCCTCCCTGAGGGCACACAGATCATACCGGTCTACGACCGATCACAGCTGATCGAGGCGGCTATCGAAACCTTGAAAGGAACGCTTGTCGAGGAGTCCATCGTCGTTGCCCTGGTAACGGTCGCTTTCCTGCTTCACGTCAGGAGCGCGCTTGTTGCGATCATCATGCTGCCGGTCGGCATTCTCATGGCCTTCGTAGCGATGCGGGCACTCGACATCGGGGCCAACATCATGAGCCTGGGCGGGATCGCCATCGCCATCGGCGCGATGATCGATGCAGCCATCGTCATGATCGAGAATGCACATAAGCATCTCGAACGCGCGCCACCCGACAAGAAGAGATCGCTAGTCATCATCGAAGCGGCAAGCGAGGTTGGCCCGGCCCTGTTCTTTAGCTTGCTGATCATCACGGTGTCGTTTCTGCCGATCTTCACTCTCGAATCCCAGGAAGGACGCTTGTTCGGGCCACTTGCCTTCACAAAGACTTTCGCAATGGCGGCGGCCGCGCTGCTTTCGGTGACGCTTGTGCCAGCTCTCATGGTCATATTCGTCCGGGGGAGGATCATCCCTGAACATCGTAACCCGCTCAATCGATTCCTGATCTGGGCCTACCGCCCGGTCATAAAGGGGGTACTGCGAGCGAAGGTTCTGACCATCCTCTTGGCTATTGCGGCACTTGCAGCAACAGTTTGGCCCGCCCGACAGGTTGGAACCGAGTTTATGCCCACCTTGAACGAGGGCACGCTGATGTACATGCCGACGACATTGCCCGGCCTGTCTGTCACCAAGGCAGCGGAACTGATGCAAACCCAGGACAGGATCATCAAGTCGTTTCCCGAGGTCGAGACGGTTTTCGGCAAAGCCGGGCGGGCGCTGACCGCAACCGATCCCGCGCCCACGGAAATGTTCGAGACAATCATCACGCTGAAGCCGAAATCGGAATGGCGGCCGGGAGTGACGATAGACAACCTGAAGCTGGAAATGGATGCTGCACTGCAGTTTCCAGGAGTCTCAAACGCCTGGACGATGCCGATCCGTGCCCGGATCGACATGCTCTCGACGGGCATCAGGACACCCGTGGGAGTTAAAGTTTTCGGGACAGACCTGAAGGAGATGGAGCGGGTCGCGCGCGACATCGAGACGGTCCTGAAGACGGTCCCGGGAACGTCCAGTGCCTACGCGGAAAGGGTCATCGGCGGCTACTACCTGGATATCGTCCCAGACCGGATCGCGCTTGGACGGTACGGACTGACGGTAGACGACGTGCAGGACGTCGTCGGCATGGCGCTCGGTTCAGAAGTAGTGACCTCCACGGTGGAAGGTCGCGAACGATACGGAGTGGCGGTGCGCTACCCCCGTGCCTTTAGGAGCGATCCGCAGGCGATTGCGCGTGAGGTGCAAGTCGCCATCCCGGGAGGAGGATCGGTCCCCCTTGGGCAGGTCGCCCAGATCGGCCTGAGCCGGGGCGCGACGAGCATCCGCACGGAGAACGGTCAGCTGGCCGTCTACATCTTCGTCGACATCGCCGGAAGGGACCTCGGCGGCTACGTCGCGGAGGCACGCGAGGCAGTCGATAGAAGCGTGGAAATGCCACCCGGCTATTCGGTAGCCTGGAGTGGCCAATTCGAATATCTGGAACGCGCCAAAGCAAGACTATCCGTGGTCGTTCCGCTGACCTTGGCGCTTATCTTCCTGCTTCTCTACCTGAATTTCCGGGCTCTGACCGAGACATTCATCGTCATGCTCTCCCTGCCATTCGCGTTGGTTGGCGGCATATGGCTGATGTGGTGGCTTGGTTTCAATGCATCTGTTGCAGTCGCGGTCGGATTCATTGCTCTGGCGGGCGTCGCCGCCGAAACTGGGGTGATCATGCTCATCTACCTCGATCACGCCCTCAAGGAGAGACGCGAGGTCTGCTTGACCGAGGGGAGGCCTCTGACGAAAGCAGACCTCCGAGACGCAATCATGGTCGGCGCGGTCGAACGAGTGAGGCCAAAGATGATGACGGTTGTCGCCATCATGGCTGGTTTGATCCCGATCCTCTGGAGTACCGGGACCGGCTCGGAAATCATGCAGCGAATTGCTGTTCCAATGATCGGTGGAATGGTTTCGTCGACCATCCTAACGCTCGTCGTCATTCCCGCAGTCTATGCCCTGGTCAAGGGCTGGCGTCTTCCGGAAGCCCGGGTTGAACAGCCTCACCATCCCCAAGGACCACAAATAGAAGGAGTTACCGCATGAACAGGAGACAATTCATATGCTCCGCAGTCGCGACCGTCGCAGTTGCCAGCACGGCCCCAGCGCGCGCGTCGCAAACGAGAATGACGGTCTATAAAGACCCGACCTGCGGCTGTTGCGGCGCGTGGGCTAACGCCATAACGCAGGCCGATATCGCCGTCGACGTTCAGGAGGTCGACGATCTTGACTCGGTAAAGCGGAGATACCGAGTGCCGAAAAATCTGGAAGGCTGCCATACGGCGATCATCGGCAAATACTTCATCGAGGGGCATGTCCCGCTGGAAGCCGTTGAGAGACTGCTCAACGATGTTCCGGATATCCTTGGCCTCGCAGTACCGGGTATGCCCGTGGGATCACTTGGAATGGGCGACAATCCGGCGGTAGCGTCATTCGATGTGTGGAGTGTCGACAAGCAAGGTGGAGCGTCAATCTTTATGAGCGTTCGGCCGACGAAGCTTTGAGCCTGCTTGCGGTTGCCTGTTCACCCATTCCATGCCGGCTTGGCAGCCCGGGAGAGTCGATATCATCGATCAGGGTGTTCTTTTCCGAAGTGCTGGCATGGCAAAGCGTTTTGCTTCTTCGATCGTCACCTCCGATCGCAAGCCCTGCGCGGCAAGCTTCTCTGTTTACAATCTCTTGGAATGCGGCTCCACATTTAGGCACGCATGGACATGCCCGGGTTCGATTTCTCGCAACTCGGGCCGGATCCGATGGCAATGGTCGGTCACCATCGGACAACGCGGATGGAAGTGACAGCCGGATGGCGGATTGAGCGGAGAGGGTATCTCGCCCTGGATCGGCATGAACCGCCGGCGTTGCGCCGAGATTTTCGGCATCCCGTCCAGCAGCATGCGCGTATAGGGATGCGTCGGCGATGCGAAAAGTTCCGACGTTTTGGCAAGCTCCACCACGCGACCAAGATACATGACGGCCACGCGATCGCAGAGATGGCGGATGACGCCGAGGTCATGGCTGATGAAGATCATCGCCAGGCCGCTATCACGCCTAATGTCCAGCAGAAGATTGATGATCTGCGCCTGAACAGACACGTCGAGCGCGGCCACCGCCTCATCACAGATCAGCATGTCGGGCTTCACAGCCAGCGCCCGGGCGATGCCGACGCGCTGACGCTGGCCGCCGGAAAATTGATGAGGGTAGCGGCCGACGCTGTCCGCCGGGAGGCCGACGCGCGCAAGGATGTCGACCACATAATCCTTCACACGCGAGCGCGGCACCAGTCCGTGCAGGACCGCCGCTTCGCCGACGATCTCCCCGACGCGCAGGCGCGGATTGAGTGAGGACATCGGGTCCTGGAAAACCATCTGGACTTTCAGCGCGTCCCGCTTGCGCCTCAGGAAGCTGTCGTAATCTTCGCCGCGAAAGCGCCGTTCACCCGAAGAGGCTGGAAGAATCCCGGCGATCATCCGGGCGAGCGTCGACTTGCCGCAGCCGGACTCGCCGACGACGCCTAGCGTCTCGCCCTCGTTCAACGTCATCGAAACATTGTCCACCGCGCGCAGGACGGCCGGCTGCCGGTTGCGCAGGAAATGGTCCGCGAAGTCCTGTAACGGTGAGCTTCCGACGGCAAAGCTGCGCGACAGGTCTTTTGCTTCGAAAATCATCTCGTTCACGGCATCAATCCTCGAATGGGTGATAGCACCAGATGCGGTGCGTCTCAGACAATTGCCTCGCCTGCACCGGCTGGCGGCAGATGTCCGTCATGCGCTCGCAGCGGTTCGCGAACGGACAGCCTTCGCCGAGCGTCAGAAGGGATGGCATGTTGCCGGGGATCTGCTTCAGTTTTTCTCCCGGCGCGTTGCGGGAGGGAACTGACTCGAGCAGCTTTCGGGTATAGGGATGACGGGCGGCGCCGATGATCTCCTCGGTCGTGCCGATCTCCATCATGGCGCCGGCATACATGACCATGATCCGATCGGCGAGTTCGGAAAGCGTCGAAAGATCGTGAGTTATCCAGATCATGCCGAGCCCTCGCTCGTCGATCTGGCGGCGGATCTGGTAGATAATCTGCGCCTGGATCGTCACGTCGAGCGCCGTGGTCGGTTCGTCGGCAATGATCAGGTCCGGCCCGAGAAGAAGCGCAATGGCGATCACCACACGCTGGCGCATGCCGCCCGACATCTCGTGTGGATAGGCGTTGAGCCGTTCTTCGGGCGATGGGATGCCGACTGATCGCAGCGCCTCAATGCAGCGATCGTACATTTCCTTGCGGGGTACGCTTTCATGGGCGCTGATCGCCTCGTACATCTGGTCGCGCACCCGCATCAGCGGGTTCAGCGTCATCAGCGGGTTTTGGAAGACCATGGCGATGCGGTTGCCGCGATAATGGCGCATTTCCTCGAAATCGAGGCCGGTCAGTTCCTGGCCGTCGAGGCTGATCGAACCCGATATGATGCGACCGGGCTCGTCGATCTGGCCCATGATCGACATCCCCGTCACCGATTTGCCAGACCCGGATTCGCCAACGATGCCGAGAACCTCGCCGCGGGCGACTTCGAAGGAAATATCACGTACCGACTTGATGGTGCCCTTGCGGGTGAAGAACCAGGTATTGAGGCCATCGACCTGGAAGAAAAAAGTGTCGCTCACTGTCCGGCTTTCCTCTAGCGGTCGAGCCGCGGATTGTTGAGATCGCGCAGACGGTCGCCGAGCAGGTTCATGGCAACGATCATCACCAGGAGCACGACGCCGGGATAAATGCTGATCCAGTATTTCTGCGAAAAGATGAACTCATAGCCGCTGGCGATCAGCATGCCGAGCGAGGGCCGCGTCAGGGGCAGGCCGACGCCGAGGAAGCTCAGCGAGGACTCCATCGATATCGCCGCGGCAATGTTCAAGGTAAACAGCACGATGATCTGCGGCATACAGTTCGGCAGTACGTGGCGCAGCATGATGCGCACCGGCGAAAGACGCAGGCAGCGGGCCGCCTCGACATATTCCTTGCCGAGTTCGCTCATGGCGAAGGAGCGCGCCGTGCGGGCATAATAGGACCATTGCACGATGACGATGGCGAGCACGACCTTGCTGACGCCATTGCCGAGAATGGCGAGGATCGCGAGGCCGATGAGCAGCGCCGGCAGGCCGAGCATGAAGTCCACGGCGCGCATGATGATGGCGTCCGTCACCCCGCGCCGCCAGGCGGCGAACAAGCCGAGTGCGGTCCCGAGCACCATGGCCGCACCCGCGGCCACCAGCCCGACCACGACGCTGATGCGGATGCCGTAAAGGATGGCCGAGAGCATGTCGCGGCCGAAATTGTCCGTGCCGAGCCGAAAGACGAAATCGGTTTCCTGATCGAGCGATTTGGCGATCGCGAGCAGCGTGAAGCTTGCAGGCAAGGAGGTCGCGGAGGTGATCCTGACCTCACTGCTCTTGGGATCGTCGATCGTCCACCAAGGCTGGATCGGATGTTTCTTCGCACCCTCGATCGTCGCACCGTTCGGCAGGTTGCGGACCTGCAGGCTCCCGAGCCTGGCGGCCGTGGGTTCGACGCTGACAGTCAGACAGTTCGGACCGCACGAAGAGGCCGCCAGAGAAAGCCGGGTCTTCGTCGGTGAGGCAGGCTGGACGGTGATCGCTCCATTGTTGACGCGGATATTGACGCGGACCTCCTCTCCCGGAAGCATCCGCTTCGAGCCAGTCGGCTTCAATGCGTCGGAAAGCTGCAGATGCGTCAGGTCATACGGGTCGGTCGGCGCAAGTAACGGCGCGAAGATGGCGCAGAACACGAAGACGAGGCTCACCGTCAGACTGATGACAGCGGAACGGCTTTCGGCAAAGCGCCGCGCGAAATCCTGAAAACTCGCGATACTCATGCCGCACGCCGCCTCAGAACGGATTTGACGCGGGGATCGATGATCATGTGCAGGATATCGACGATGAAGTTGATGGCGATAAAGAGCAGCGCCGTATAGGTAAGCTGGGCTACGATCATCGGCCGGTCGAGCACTTTGATGGAATTGATGAGCAGCTTGCCCAAGCCCGGCCAGGAGAACACCGTCTCGGTGATGACGCCATAGGCGAGCAGATTGCCGAGTTCGATGCCGGTCACAGTAACGAGCGGCACCAGCGCGTTGCGGAGAATGTGGCCGACCACCACCGACCTGCTTCGCACGCCCTTGGCATAGGCGAACTTGACGAAGTCGAGCCGACAGATCTCCATGGTCGCGGCCCGCGTCACGCGCATCAGCAGGGACATTTTCAGGAGCGCCAGGCTGAAGGCCGGCATGATGACATGCGACCAGCCGTCGAGCGTCCAGAGGCTGGAGGTGATGCCGAAATGGGTTGCCAGTTCACCGCGATCGCCCACGGGCAGGATCGGCAGGGCGATGCCGAATGCGACGATCAACAGCATGCCCTGCCAGAAGGTCGGGATGCTGACCCCGATCAATGAGAAGGCCATGATGCCGCGCCCGGGCAGCGATTGCGGCCGCAACCCGGCATAAAGGCCGGCAGGAATGGAAATGCCGACGGCAAGAATGAAGGCGACGAGGCCGAGCTCCAGGCTGGCCGGCAGGCGCTGCAACAGGATGCCCACGACCGGTTCCTTATAGACAAAGGATGCGCCCCAGTCGCCTTGCACGGCATTGCCGAGGAAGATTGCGTATTGTTCCCAGAGCGGTTTGTCGAGGCCAAGCGCTGTGATGGCCGCCACCCGGTCGGCCTCGGAAGCCTCCGACGAGATCAGGATATCCACTGGATTACCGATCAGGCGGACGCCGACGAACAGGACGATCGACATGATCAGGACGACGATGACGCTCTGGAACAGCCGCTGCAGCACGAAGGACAGCATCAGCTTTCGGCCTTCAGATAGACGTTGATATGGCGCTGCTCGGGTGTCGGGAGGGGACCGCTGCCGATATCCCGGACAAGCGCACCGAAATGCAAGGCGTATTCGACGCAGATTCCTCCCGCGCTGCCGGCCGCCAGACGGTCTTCTATGGCGGCGCGCACCGTTTCGCCGCCCGGCAGGCGCGCCAATTCTTCCATGAACGGCGCAGCGCCGCTCGCAGCTGCCATGGCTGCCTCATGCACGAGTTCATGGCCCCTGTGCTTGCCGATGAGGCCGCCCAGCTGCATCATGGCAAACTCGCCGAAGATGGCGCCACCGGACAGGTCCAGGTTCACCCGCATTCGCTCCTTATCGATGATCAGGTCACGCACCAGAAGCTCCGTACGCACGACTATCTCGGAGACGGCCGCGATCACCTCGACCAGTCCGTCCTCGAACATCTGGTTAGCGCTGCCATCCGACTCGAACGGGCGATGGGCGCTCGCCATGAGCATGCCGGCACTGGAATAGAGCTTGTTGCTGTTGGCGATGATGCCGTAGCAGAGGATCGGGTTGATCTTTTGCGGCATGGTGGACGAGCCGATCGAGCCTTCCACGCGGCCCTCGCTGACCTCGCCATATTCCTCCGACGAGCTCAGATAGACCTCTTCCGCGATCTTGTGGCAGATCGACGCCATCAGCGTCAGGGCATTGACGTATTCGCAGATATGCGTGCGGATCGCCCGCGAGGGAATGGCCATTTCACTCATGCCGAGCAGAGCCGCCACCCGTGACTGGAAAACCGGCCCCTGCCTGCCGAGCGCCGAGAAGCAGCCGACCGCTCCACCGCTCATGACTGCGAAGGCCCGTGCTTCCGCTTCTTTCAGCCGATCCATGGCCTGCAGGAATTCTTCGATCCACACGGCGACCTTGAAACCGAAGGTGATCGGCACGGCATGCCGATAATGGGTGCGCCCGGCCATGATCGTGTTGGCATGGACGCGGGCATGGCCGCCGAGATGACGAACGATATCGTTGAGAAACCCGTCGATGACGACCTGGGCGCGTTTGGCAAGCAAAAGCAGCCCGGTCTGGATGACGTTCTGGGTGGTGATGCCCCAATGAACGTAGCCACCGTGTTCAGGTCCCGAGAGCCGGACGAGTTCGTTGATGAGCGGCATCAGCGGGTGACGCGTGGTTCGATAACCCGCGTCGAGGCGCTGCAAGTCGAGCAGCTCGCACCGGCAATTGTCGGCGATCACCTTGGCCGACGCCGCCGGGATCATCAGCAGTTCCCCCTGTGCCAGCGCGACCGCGCGTTCGACATCGAGAAATGCCTGGTACATCGCCGTGGGTGCGAATGCGTCCCGCAGCCCCCGATAGTCGTATTGCGACGTCAGAGCGTCATTGAATTCAGCACCCATCTTATGCCTTGCTTTCATGAAATTGGCGGCAAGGCCGGTTTGGGATCCCGACCTTGCCGATATCGCGCCTCATTCCGGACGGGCGGTATAGAAGATGTTGGTCAGGTTGGTATTGGCCTCGTAGCGGACGCCATTGCGGACACCCCAGACGCCGAACTCGTGATAGAGCGGCACGTAACCGTCATCCTTCTGGACCTGCGCCACGGCCGAACGCAGCAGTTCCTCCCGCTTGGCATCGTCCAGCGTCGATTGGGCGTCTTCGAGCGCCTTGTCGGTGATCTTGCTGGAATAACGCCCGCGGTTCGCGCCGCCCCAGCCCTTTTCCGGATTGCGTGAGCCGGCGAGATTGATCATCTGGCTCAGGCCTTCTCCCGTATCGGCGGCCGCGCCGGCAAGGTAGAGGCTGTATTCATAGGCGCTCGCCTTGGTGAAGTAGATGCTGAAGGGGAAGGTCTCCAGCGTCACGTTCAGGCCGATCTGAGAAAGCATGGCGGTTATGGCCTGGGCGACCTGCGCACCGTTGACATAACGGTCGCTCGGGGCGTTCAGCGTCAGTGAGAAGCCATTCGGATAGCCCGCTTCCGCCAGCAGTCGCTTGGCCTCGGCAGGGTTGTAGGCATAGGGTTGCAGGTTTGGATCGTGGCCGAATACGCCGTCGACGACAATCTGGCTTGCAGGCTGAGCCATGCCGCCCATCACGGTTTCGGCAATCTGCTCGCGGTTGATCGCCAGGTTCAGCGCCTTTCGGACCCGCGGATCGAGGAAAGGGTTCTTGCCATCCGTGCCGGAGACCTTCGGCGTCTTTTCCTGGCCCTGGTCGGGCAGAAGAAAAATCAGAAGCGTCGACGGCATTGAGGCGAGATGATACTTGCCGGAGGTCTGGATGCTGTCGACGCTGTTGATCGGGACGGCGTTGATGACGTCGACAGAACCGCCGAGCAGCGCCGCAATACGGGCACTGTTGTCCGGCAAGGACTTGACCAGAACCGTTTCATAGCCTGCAGCCGCGCCGTAATATTGCGGGTTGCGCTCAAGCTCGATCTCGACATCCGGGGTGAACTTCTTCACCCGGTAGTGACCTATGCCCGCAGAGGTCTTGCCGCCGTTGAAATCACCCGTTGCCAGCCAGTTGTCGTTGCCGCAGTTCTTTTCGTCATAGGTCAGCATTCGGCCGGTCGGATTTTCGACGATACCGATATAGCTCAGGTTGCGCAGAAGGTTCGGGTCCGGCTTCTTGGTCTCGATCTCGATCTTTCCGCCGCCGGCATCCCTGATGTTTTTGACGGTGGAGATGAAGCTGCTGAAAAGGCCAGGACTGTTCGGTACGTTGCGCACCCGGCAGAGCGAATAGACGACGTCATCGGCACTCAGCGTCTTGCCGCTGTCGAACTTGGCCTTGGGCTCCAGCGTCACGACCCATTTGGTATCCCCCTGAATTTCCCAGGATTTCGCCAGCCGCGGCTCTACCTCGCCGTTAACCCCGTTGGCGTAGACCAAGGCGTCGGAAATGTTTTCGCGCAGGTCGAAATTGTAGCCGGCGCGATGGAAATGCGGATCGACGGACGTTGCCAGCGCCGAAAGCCCCACGCGCAATTGCTTCGCAGATGCCGGAAGAGACGAAAGCACGGTTCCGCCGGCGAGTGTCAGGCACATCAATGCCACTGATGAACTTTTCATGGTCCTCCCCCACTTTGTTCAGGTTCTAGACCCTACCGCTGCCGCCGCCGCCGAAAAATCGAATTTTTCTCCGCTCGATTGAGTATTTCTCAATCAATTCGTATAACGATGCAGGAGGAGCATATGACGGGAAAACGCAGACGCGATCTGCCGCCCATGACCTCGCTTCCTGTATTCGAAGCGGTCGGCCGGCATGCGAGCATCGCCAAGGCGGCGCAGGAGCTTTGTCTGACACCCGGTGCAGTCAGCCGGCAGATCCAGAACCTCGAAGCCTTCCTGGGATGCGAACTGTTTGAACGCATGCATCGCAAGATCGCCCTCACTCCGGCCGGAGAAGTCTACTGGGCCAGGATCCATGCCTCCCTCGGCGATATTCGTACGGTCACCAGCGATATTTCCGTCCGTATCGAGCAACGGCCGCTGGTGATCGGAAGCCCGCGCGTTTTCCTGCAGAAGTGCATCATGCCGGCACTCGGCAGCCTTTATGCAAGGCATCCCGACATCCATGTGCGCTTCGTGACCGGCAATCAGGACACGGAGGTTCTGGACGGCATGATCTATGTGGGCAAGCCGATGAACCGCGCGGGTTTCCTCTGCGAAGTGCTGGCCGACGCCAACCTCATGCCCATCTGCAGTCCAGCCTATCTGCGCCGCGCCCCGCCGCTTGAAACACCGGATGACCTCGAGCGGCACGTGCTGCTGCGCTCCGCAGAATTTACGCGCAACTGGGAACTGTGGCTCGGAATTCGCGCCGCGCGGGTATTCGCGAACGCTCGCTTCATCGATCTGGAGAGTTCAGGCCTCGAGCTGACGGCTGCGATTGAAGGGCTGGGTATTGCCATAGTACGCGAGAAACTTGTCAAACAGGAACTGGCGGAGGAGCAGCTCATTCCTCTCTTCGCCGACCACACGGTGCGGGAACATTATGCCTTCGTGTTCGCCGAACCGAAACTAAGGTCGGAGAGTTTTCGTGCGCTCCGGAGCTGGTTGAAGAATGCAGTGTGAGTAGGACTCAAGCAATCCGGCTAGACGCCGCACCCCGAACCCCGTCGCTGATCCGGTTGTTCGAAGGTCGTCCGATAGCCTTGTGTCGGATCGACGCCGCGCCGCCAGTGCGCATCCGCTCCAGAAGCCGACGGACCTGGCGTGTGCTCAGGTCGAGAACATGCGCCGCCGTCACCAGCGTCATCCGATCGGCCATAACCTTCGTCAAAACTTCGATCCGCTGCAGATCGCGCTCGCTCATCGCAATCAGTCCCATCCGCAATCTCCCAGACGTCGCTCAGCGCCGGGGAGTGTGACATTCCAACTTTGCAAAAACAGGACATTCTAACTTTGCGGTGGAGAATCTACGCCAAGTGCAACATACGCGATTGGAGGGTAGGGGATCAGCCTGTTTCACGCAAATGGGCGATGAACACTTCGGCGGGTGTTTTGTATCCTAGGCATTTGCGTGGCTGCGCATTCAGGTGATGGCCGAGGTCGACGAGCTGTTGCTGCGTGATGTTGGATAGGTCGGTGTCACCAGGCAGGAAGCGGCGGATCCGCTTGTTGGCGTTCTCGACAGCACCTTTCTGCCAGGGCGAGTTCGGGTCGCAGAACCAGCTCCTGGCGCCGATCCCGTCTTCCAAAGCCCGGAAGCCGGCAAACTCGGTACCGCGGTCGAAGGTAAAGCTGCGACGGGCAAAAGACGGCAGCGGCGAGAACGCATTGATGATCTTGTCCATGATCGGCCGCGAGTGGCGGCTGCGGTTCTTGATCAACACGGTGTAGCGGCTCTTGCGTTCGACGAGCGAGGTGATGTTGGCCTCGCCAAGCTCGCGTTTGAAGATCAGCAGATCGCCTTCCCAATGGCCGAACTCGGACCGATCATCAACAAAATCAGGCCGTTGCGAGATCCGGCACTCAAACGGGATGAGCCCGTCACGCGGCTTGCGGGATCCACGCGGCAAGCGTCGGCGACGTCGCTCAGGCAGGTGCTCGTAAAGGCCAAGTGGATAATCCTCCTTGCAGTAGATGAAGCGATAGATCGTTTCCGGGCAGATGCTGACTGGGCTGATCCCGTCAATCAACAGCCGGCCGGCAATCTGTTCCGGTGACCATTTGGCCTTCAGTCGATCGATAATCAGGTCTCGCAGCTGTGGATGTCGTCTGAGCTTGCGCAGCCGTCGGCGGCGCTCCTTGCTCATGTCGTTGGCGATGGTGCCGAAGTAACCAGTGTATTCTGGAAACTCGCGGTCGTGGAACGTGTTGCGCTTGAGCTCGCGGTATATGGTCGAACGATGACGGCCGAGTTGGCGGGCGATCTCACCAACCGGCAGCTTGCGTTCCTTTAACTGATACAGATGGCGGCGGTCGGACAGGGTGAGTTGCGAATAGCAGGGCGACATGCAAATTTCTCCAAGGCGAAGCCATTGATGTTATTGGCATGTCGCACTTGAAATTAGAATGTACCCGGCTACATCCAAATGTCGCATAACAGGAATTATGGAACATCTAGGCGGTTTGTTTGCTGTTGCATTCTGACCTGGAACCGCATTTTACGCGATTGTGGAAAACTCAACATCCTGCGGTTTGTGGTGTTGCGTTGGGGCTAACGGATGGCATGGTTGCGCTCATTGAAAAACGCGAGTCACCATGCCGGTTATCAATATGAGAAATTCGGCGCTGCCGCCATCCGCACGCGGGCTTGTCGTTGTCGGGCCGCGTGGTGTCCCACGGTTTTGGGCCACCATCTGGAGTGACGTCCTGAACCCGAGACTGGAGCCGTCTAGCCGACAGAAATATTTGACAGCCATTGATCGTTTCTACGAGGCCGTCTGCGAGCAACACGGTACCGACTGTCTTGACCGTCTTATAGCCGAAGCCGATGGCGATGCCTTGGAAGAATGTCTTCTCGGCTTCTTCGCTCAACTCAGGAATGAGGCAGTTATCGAGAACGCGGACAAGTCGTCCACATGGAAGTTTGCGCTCGACTTCGCGACCGAAATGCTTCGCCAAGCCGGTAGCACGGCTCGTGCGCGGGCGAACGAAATCCAGGCGAAAGTGCATCGCCTTGAGACATTCTACCGCAATCTCGTCCCGAACCCGCAGAAGCCGCCGCCGCCTATCCGGGCGCTTCCGCCGCTCGTAATCGAGGACCTGTACGAAATCTTCAGGCCTGACTCGCCGCGAAACCCCTTCAAGACTGATACACTGCGCTGGCGCAACCTCTTGGTCTTCATGTTGCTGTTGCGCCTTGGGCTTCGCCGTGGCGAAGGCGCGTTGCTGTACGGTTCCTCATTCAAGGAGGACTTCGATCCGGTCGCCCGCAAGACCGTTCACTGGTTGGATGTCGAGGAAGTCGATGATCTGGACCCTCGATACGAACAGCCTGGACTGAAGACCGAGACGTCGCGACGCCAGCTTCCGCTACAGGAAGAGATAGTTGAACTCGTCAGGTTCTACATCCGCAACCATCGCGGACGGGCAAACCACCCACACCTTTTGATCTCTCAAAAAGGCCTGCCGCTTTCGCTGCGATCCCTGAGTGAAATCTTCGAGGTTGCGACGAAGGCTCTGTCCAATGATGCCAAGCAATCACTGAAAAAGCAGGGACTTAAAGGCGTCTCCTGTCATGATCTGCGTCATACATCCGCTGTCGTCAGGATGCGTCGGTATCAGGACACAGGCAATGATTTGGACAAGGCTCAGGAAAAGTTGCGGACGTTCTTCGGATGGTCGAAGAAGTCGGACATGCCCCGCCTCTATGCCAAGGCCTACTTCGAAACCAGCCTAGCCGAAGTCTGGGACGAAAAGTTCGATCACTTCGTGGATGCTCTTCGACGCGCTGTTCCGGAGACGTCCCGTTGAAGCCCGCCGTCACGCTTCAGAACAACCACCTAGTCGCCGAGATTGATCGCCTGACATCAAGATTGCCGCCGCTGCCCGCAGTGGTCAAATACTACGATGATTTTGCGAACGAGATATGCTCCGTCCGAGACCTGGCCGAAACCGACCAAGTCTTCCTTGCCTTGGACGGCCGCCAGCATCAAATAGCGTTCAATGCGTTTGGCTCTGCAACGGAGGTCATGAAACATGTGTTCGCTGATTGGCTTGGCGAACATGACCTCCACTACGTAACGATCCTCTTTGGGAGCACGCTGAGCTATCTCGCGCGTCGCGGCGTCCTCTCGCTCATCGAACTGGTTGTGTCACAGCCGTTCGACGCTCGATCTCATTGGAACACATCCGTACTTGCAGAAGTCTCTGCGAGAGAAAGCTACTCGCTAAGAGCTATTCTCCATTCCCTCTGTCGGCTCAACATTGGTCATTGGACGCCCGCGACAGCATCGATCATCCGTGCTTTGAGAAGTCCGAAGGTCGACAAGTATAGGGTTGTCCGCATCGGCGACTGCTTCCTGCCCCTGGATCACCAAAGCCTGATCGTCGATCACATCGACACAATGTGCGCGGCGCTTTCGAATGATCCGCAGTCGATAGATGACGAGACACTGCGCGACGTATGCATCTTGGTCACGTCGTACCAGTATGCGTTCCGCCCCGGTCAGATTGCGCGGATCGAGACGGCCGATGTTCGGCTGTACACGACTGGCGCTGTCCATGTAGCGGTCACCCGGATCAAGCAGAAGGACAACCGCAAGCGCATCCGCGAAACCCGACGGATCAAGCGGGAGTGGGGTCCGCTCTTCAACGAGTTCGTGAAACGTCGGGATGCAGGAAGCATCAGCATGGAGGAGGGCGTGCCCCCTCGCCTCCTCTTCGGCCTGACACCATCTGGCGTTAGCCGGGCCATTCGTGAGCTTACGGCGGATTTGACGGGAGAGGCTTGGTCTCCAACCGACCTGAGGCACACGGCGGCGCAACGCCTCGCGGACGGCGGCATCTCTCACGTCGGTCTGACGGAGTTCATGGGGCACTCCAGCGACCGCGTCGCCAACGTATACTTCGACGCATCGCCCCCGCAGGCCAAGCGCATCAACGACGCGCTGGCGATCTCGCCCATCTACAGCAATGTTGCAAAGATCGCGACAACGAAAACCATCGACAAGGCGATGCTTCTCGGCCTCCCGGCCGAGAAGCAGATCGGAGGCGTGCCCCACGGAATACCCATTGCGGGAA
Source organism: Neorhizobium tomejilense (assembly GCF_964254135.1). NCBI lineage: Bacteria > Pseudomonadati > Pseudomonadota > Alphaproteobacteria > Hyphomicrobiales > Rhizobiaceae > Neorhizobium > Neorhizobium tomejilense. Next base: position 726,713 of record NZ_CAXUSO020000002.1, on the reverse strand, counting down.
TAGGCGGATGTAACCTGGGCCAGAACCTCTGCATGAAGAATCCGGTGTTGGCCTGCTACACCTGTTCCCAGTTCATGCCGCTCAATGACCCTGAAATCCATCAGGAGGTCGTGGAGAGCCTCCGTCCAGTCGTGACGGAGTTCGCCGCCGCCTCCCGCAACAACCAGCAATCTCCGGCCTACGCTCAGTTGAAGAGCACTCTCGACGCCGCAAGGCGTGTTGCCGAGGAGCTGAAATCCGATGGTGAGGAGGAGGTATGAACCCGTTCTATGCCGAATTTATCGCTACCGCAAAGAGGCTGGCTGGAGAGCGCGGCCTAAGCTGGAAGCTAGTCTTCGATGGCGATGGCAAGGTCAGCAAAGATACGCGGTGGAACCTGACAGAACTACGAGGCGGGTTCTCCAACCCGGTCTCATGGCTCGGCCAGGTCGGCGTGGACACTGCATCCTTCGATAAGCTGAATGAAATCAGAGTGGAAATGGGGCAAGGTTCACTGGTCGCGAGACCGATGCCTCCACACTGGCTGGACTTTTACCAGGCCGTATTGATCCACCAACTTCTCCTCAGCCAGACGAAGCCCGGAAGCGCGATCCAAGTGGTGGCCGGTATCCGACGCCTGGCTCCTGCGGCGGAAGATACGCCGCCCTGGGCTATCACCCCTGATCATATCCAGCAGGCCTACAATGCAGTTCTGCATTCGTTCGAATCTGGCAAACAGGCGCTCGACTTCGTGACGATGGTCAGGAACGTCATCGACAAACAGAAGCTCGCCGACATTCCTTCTCTGGCCCGTTTCTGCCAGCCCTATGCCACCAAAGAAGCATTGGCGGCGCAACAGCAGGCCGATGCGATCCGCGACCGCCAGAACGCCCACGGTGGCAGCAAGAGCCTTCGGCGCAGTCTGGTGGAAAGGAAGTCGGCGTCGAAGCTTCCGGATGAAAAGGCCTTCTGGGAGCTGGTGCGGATTGTCTTCACGGAGACGCCGCTCACATTCTCGGACGCGATCAGGTTCGCTGCATTCAAGGTTCAGATCATTATGGGCTTCCGGATCGGAGAGGCCGCAATGCTTCCTCTGGATTGGAAGCGTTGGCGTGAATATCTCGACGCGGATGGCCGACCAGCCGGAGAGCGTGGGGGGTTCTCGCGCTCGCTTGTGATCCGGTACTTCGCGGAAAAACAGGACGAGGATGAGTTGGCCGAGGGCCTGGCCTTGTACGAAAACAGTCAGCACGTACCGCCGATGTTCGAGGAAATTCTCGTTGAGGCACTCGATTACATCGCGACAATCACCGCTCCCTTGCGCGAAAGGCTCCGGCTGCAGTCCCAGACAGGACGGGTGTTCCCAGAATATCCCGATGATAGATTGCTGCCCGCCTGGGAAATGTACGTCCGGATGACTGGTAACCCCGTCTTCTCCCACGAGCCGCCACCTGCTGAGCTGATCGCGCGTTATCGCCAGTCCTATAATCCAAGCTTGCTTGCAGAGGTTAGAGAACATCAGCTTCTCGGCCGACCAGCCATGTTGACGAAGTTCTGGACCAATCCCGCCCAGAGGCATATTCCGATACGCAATGAGGTTGGCATGCCCTACACGAGCGCAATTCCATGGCGGAACGCATTTGTGCGGGTGGGCGATGTGGAGGAACATATCCGGGAAAACCGTGCCACCAAGCTGTCCGATACCAAGCCAGCCAGAACTACTGACGGCACTGAGTTCCACCCTCATGAACTGTTGTTCCTGATGCCCATCAGGAACCTGATCGAAGGCCGCAACAACGGAATCCTTGATACCACGCTTTACTCTGCAGTCGGCCATTTGGAGAAAGGTTCGCTGAATGGCTCCTTGAGCGGCAAGGCGAGCGGTGAAACCCTGTTCCGGCGCTACGGCCAGACGGACGAGGACCGCGCATTGACGCTGACATCTCATTCCCTGCGGCACCTGCAGAATACCGAGCTGTTCCGGCTCGGCGTCGCCGACACGATGATCACCAAGAAGTTCGGTCGGCGCAGCGTCCAGCAGAGCTATGAGTACGATCATCGAAGCCTCCATGAGGACATCCGCGAAATCGACGTCCCTCCGGAGGCCGAGGACGCGCTCGGTGACAAGGCGCTTCAGGTTTACAAGATGATCGCCGCCAACAAGGTACGTGGCCCTATTGTCGACGAGTTCCGGCGTGTCCAGCGCGAGTATGGGGACGACGCGGCTTTCGACTATCTCAATGCCGAGGCGGACGGTCTCCACGTCACGCCGTATGGCCTGTGCGTTAACAGCTTCACCAGCGATCCTTGCCCGAAACACCTCGAATGCTTCAACGGCTGCCTTCATCTTGCCCGGACCGACGTCGTCGAAGAGCACGATCATCTCGAAAAGATGCGCGACCGCTTCGCGAAAATCATCATCCAGTTGGAATCCGTGCCCGAGGGCCGTCGATATGCTGGGTGGGCGAACCAGATCGCCCATGCCCGCATCCGCTACGAGAACATCGGCAAGGCGCTCGCAACTGAACCCGGTGACCGCCCCTTCCCCGATGGCAAAGACCTGTCCGTGACGCCGGAGCAGAAGTTCGGTAACACCATCATCGACACCATGAGCCGCCTGAGAGACCTCGATGATTGATAAGATCGCCCATCTTGAGGAATTGCTGGAGGCGATGATCGCCGAAAACGAAACCATCACCGCCAGAGCTATCGTGCGGCGCAGTGGCGAGGTCTTCAAGAACGCTACCGACATCACCCGGAACGCCGACAGGCGCACCAAGTTCGAAAACGCCCAGCGCAGGCAGGAGACGATACGGTCTGCCATCGACCGCAGCAGCAAGAAATCCCGCACCGAATTAGAGTGGCTGGTCGAGGTGAAGAATGCCGAGATTGACCAGCTTCAGGCTGATCGGCAGCTCGTGATAGCGTCACACCGCATGATGATCCTGGCTGTCGCCGAAATGGGCGGCTTCTCGAAATGGAAACGTCTGTTCGAGGGATATCAGGCGACAGTCGACAAACTCGACGAGATGAATGCCATTCCATCTGGCGAGGTCGTCACCCTTCCGCCGAGGAAGTCCTAATGGCGAAAGGGTCTGGCAAGAGCGGCGTCGAGGTCGCCCAGGAGCACGTCGACGCTCTTATCGAATATCTGGAGCAGCACAAGGACGAGCCGCTTCCCAGATACGGCGTCGATCTGAACAAGAGCCTCATCGCCAAGGAATGCGGGTTCGACCGACAGGTGTTCCGCACCAATCCTCGCTGCGCCGAAATCCTCGGCAACGCCGACGACCGTGATCGCAAGGCCAATCTGACACGCCTCGAACAGGCGGAAGCGGACCGCGAGCAGAAGGCCAAAGTGGACGGTAACCAGATGGCTCTGGAAGAGGAGAACCTGCGCCTGAAGGCAGAGAACGCCTCGCTGCGCCGCGACCTGGACCGCCTGAAAAGGTTGAGCGCCGTCATCGCCGAGACTGGGAGACTTCCATGATTGGGTGTCTGAAGTCTGGTCCTCGGAGCCGCGCCGTCGTGGCCCCGACAGGCCGTGGGAGCTGGATCGTAGTGAATGAGGCACAGGGACCCGCGACGGCACGTCGTGGGTGGCCGCAGTGAACGGAGAGCCAGAACCCATGGCAGGGGCCACTGAACGACGGCGTGGTTCCGAGGACCAGACGCTGCTGGTCCTTGGTGAGCGTTCTGAGCAGTCTTCCTGGGAGCTTTCCCTCACCTCCGTCCATGCCAGCCGGTTCGGCGACCATGTCATCATCGGCCGCGACGAGACCGAGCAACTCCGCCGCGCCCTCGTCCCCGCAAAGAGATCACCGCGCGATCCGGCCGTCGGCGAGACGTGGCGCGTCACTGGTCCCATCCAACTCCATCCAGAATATGGTCCGCAGCTTCATGCCGAGGTAGCCCTGCCCTTGGTGACCAGGGGACGGGCGATCATCCGGCACCTTGCCAGCGACAAGCGCTTCGTCGGTATTGGCTGGGCGACCGCCGAAAAGGTCTGGGACCGCTTCGGCGAGACTATCTACGACATCATCCGGGATCGCGACCTGAAGGCGCTCGCGGAGGTCATGGGGGCGGATCGGGCCATCGCTATCGTCGACGGCTTCGGCATGCTTGCCGAGGAGGTCGAAATCTTCCGTTGGCTGGATCGGTACGGAGTATCGCCCCGTGTGGCGGGTGCAGCCGCCCGTGTCTGGGGTCTCGGAGCCATCGACCGCATTAAGGCCGATCCGTTCACGATGACACTGCTGGAGCCGTGGAAGGATGTGGACGCCCGAGCGCTTCGATTGGGTGTCGCCCTTGACGATCCGAGACGCCTGGCGGCCGCCGTCGAGGAGGCGCTGGCCATCCGCTTCCGGGCAGGGAACATGGCCTCCCCCGCCTCTGTCCTGAGACCACTGGTGAAACGCCTGCTCGCGCCTTGGATCGGCGATGCGGCGAGTGCCATCGATCTGGCCTCGACCACGGGGCGCGTGGTGTCACCGTCAACCGACCTTCTTCAGTCGAGAGCCTGTCGGTTCATTGAGGAGGAAGTCGCCCGACAGATCGGCGAGCGCATAGGTCGCGAAGTTCCGGGATTTGACGGTAAGCTCGTGGTCGATGCCATGACCAAGGTCGAGGCGGAGATCGGCTACGCCTTGACCGATGCGCAGCGCGAGGCGGTCTTCATGGCGACTACCTGCGGCGTCTGCGTCATCAGCGGCGGCGCGGGCACGGGCAAGACGACGGTCGTCCGGGCCATCCTTGCCGCCCTGGAGGCTGTCCGTGACGGTCTTCCGAAGTCTAAAAGCCACGGCGTCGAGCACCTGCAGGTGGCTCTGGCAGGCCGCGCCGTCAGGCGGATCAGCGAGGCGACAGGTCGTCCAGCGAGCACCCTCTCTCGGCTAGTTCACGACATCGAGGACGCAGGCCGTCGTATCGAGGCGGGGACGGTCATCTTCGACGAATCTTCCATGCTCGATACGCCGTCAATTTACCGGGTGCTCGCCCAGCTACCTATCGAGGTCAACCTGATCTTCATCGGCGATCCCGGTCAGCTTCCGCCCATCGGACCCGGCCTGCCCTTCCACACCATGGTCAAGGCAACGGCGATACCTTCGGTCACCTTGGACATTGTCCACAGACAGGACGACGCCACCGGCATTCCGGCCGTCGCATCCGCTGTGCGCACCGGAAAGGCGGTAGGTCTCCGGCGCTTCGATCCGAACGTCGCGCTGACACCTGGCGTCTATCTCTTCCCTGCGTCGAAAGACGATGTGGCCGGAAAGACCATAGCTGCCTTCCGCGCCATGTGTGGCCTCGTTCCAGCATATGGCAAGACGGCCCCCCTGCATGAGATGGACGTCCAGATACTCACGCAGGTGAAGAACGGCCCCGCCGGATCAAAGGAGCTGAACCGCGCCATCGAGATCGAATATATGGGCAAGCAGCCGAACGTCGAGGATTGGGGTCTGAGCGTCGGCTCGAAAATCATGTGGCTGAAGAACGATTACTCGAAGGCACCCCAGGTCGACGCCGACGGGAAGTCCGTTCTCGACAAGGTCACGGGCGATCCGATCTGCACGGGCTTCATGAACGGCTCCCTGGGCGTCATTACCAAGCCACATCCCAAGGGTGCCTGGACGCGGTTTGACGACGGCGCTGAAGACGTAATCACCACGGCTGATCTTGAGAAGCTCACCCATGGCTGGGCGATCAGTGTCCATAAGGCGCAGGGGTCGGCATTCAAACGGGTCATCATCCCTGTCGTCCGGTCGAAACTGCTGGACCGGACCATGCTCTACACCGCGATAACTCGCGCTGTCGAAACGGTCGTGCTGGTGGGCGACGCCGAACTGATCTCCGAAATTATCAGCCACCCGCCAAAGAGCCTGTCGCGGGACAATGGTCTAGTCTTCCGGATGACGATTTGACGGGGCTTCAGCTTCGCAGCAGGATCGCGGCTTCGACGTGAGGTCCTTGAAGACAACGCAATCCGTGCCTGGACCGCCCGCGCACGCTTCGTTGCACCGATCTACAAAAACCGCAAGACGCTCCTCCAACCCCCGCAGTTCATCGAGCTTCTGTCTCACCTCGTACAGATGCGCCTGGGCGATGTCGCGCGTCTCTATGCAGTCCCGTTCCCTGCTAATCGAAAGATCGAGCAGCAGGCGCACCTGCTCGATCCCGAACCCAAAATCCCGGCACTGCCTGATGAAGGTTAGGCGCGAAAGGTCCGCTTCCTCATAGTAACGCTGCCCGGACGGGGAGCGTCGTGCCTTCGGAATCAGGCCGATCTCCTCGTAGTACCGGATGGTCGGGGTGGTGAGTCCCGACGCCTTGGCGAGGGCTCCGATAGTGAACACGGCGATGTGAAGGTTCATGGCGGCATTGCTCCTTGCCCTTCAAGTTACTTGAAGGAGTAGACTTCGACCATTCACGATTCAAGGAGATAGAAAAAATGAACAACACGACCAAGCTCGCGGGCATCGGCCTCGTGGCCTGCGCCGCCTGCTGCGCTGCTCCGCTGCTGACCCTTGCCACTGGAGCGGGCATCGCAGCCGGGGCCGCCGTGTCCTATTGGGGGCCGTTGGCCCTCATGGTTGCCTTGCCAATGGGAAGTCTTCTCCTCTTGTCGCGCCACAAAGCTGTTGCGGGCGGAAGCACGTTTGCGATGTCTGCCAGCGACTGCGGTTGCGGTTCATGTACTACGGACGCGAAGGCGGAAACGCCCATCGCCTGCACGCTGGATGCGGGCGACTTCAAGACTCGCACGGCGAGGATCGAGGCGCTTGCGTCGCGCCATCTGCGCAGTGTGTCGCGCAAGCCGCTGTCAATCGAACTGACCTATGCCGCCGACGCCTTACCCGAGCTGCGGGACCTTGTTCGCAAGGAAACCGAATGCTGCGCCTTCCTCGACTTCGATCTCGCCGCGAGCCCTGATGGTGTACGTCTGAAGATTACCGCGCCCGAGGCGGCCCGCGACGCCGCCGACACGCTCTTCGCCCACTTTGCACCGCCTTCCATATCCAAGAACCTGGAGATTGCATGATGAACCGCCGCCTGTTCCTTTCCACCGCTTCCGCCCTCCTTCTGACGCTCTCCGCAGGCCGGATCGCCACTGCGGCCGATGAAATTGTTCCCGGCTTCGCAACGGCAGCCGAAGCCGGAGTACCGGTGCTCGTCCACGTCACCGCCCCTTGGTGCGAGGTCTGCCGGGCGCAGAAGCCGGTTGTCGCCAAATTGCTCGGAACTGGTGACTTTGCGAAGATGAAGAAGTTTGACATCGACTTCGACAGTCAGAAGGACGTGCTCAAAAAGCTGAGGGTGCAGTCGCAAAGCACGATGGTTCTGTTCAAGAATGGCAAGGAGATCGACAGGAGTGTGGGCGTCAGCGATCCCTCCAAGATCGAAGCATTCTTGCGCAAGGCGCTCTGACGATGGTGGCACTCGCATTCCTAGCGGGCGTCCTGTCGATCCTGTCGCCCTGCGTCCTGCCATTGGTGCCCGTCGTCATGGCAGGCGCGGCGGCTGAGCACAGGGCCGCTCCGGTTGCGCTGGCTGCTGGCGTCGCGATGTCGTTCACGGCGATAGGCGTGTTTATCGCTGCGATAGGGTTCTCCATCGGCCTCGACATGACGATGTTCAGGACAACCTCGGCCGTGCTGCTGATCCTTGTCGGCGCGGTCCTCGTCATGCCGCAGCTCCACGCGAGGTTCGCGACGGCTGCTGGGCCGTTGAGCGACTGGACTCAGAACCGCTTTCGTGGAATGTCCACGTCCGGGATCGGAGGGCAATTCGGCGTCGGGTTGCTTCTCGGCGCGGTCTGGACGCCGTGCGTCGGACCTACGCTTGGCGCGGCTTCTGTCATGGCGGCAAGAGGCGAAAACCTCTGGACCGTAAGCATGACGATGCTGGCCTTCGGCATTGGGGCTGCCCTTCCACTCCTTCTTTTGGGGATGCTGTCGCGCGAGGCGCTTCTGCGTTGGCGGGGGAAGATGGCGAGATCGGCGGGCGGCATCAAGATGGCTTTGGGGGTGTTGTTGATCGTGGCTGGGACGATGACCCTGACCGGAACGGACAGGACGGTACAGACGGCGCTCGAACGTGTGGTGCCGGACTGGATAATCGGCCTGACGACGAAAATTTGACGGCTTCCGGTAGCTATCCCTGTCATTCCATGGAAACTTTTATGAACACGAAAACGACGAAAGCGCTGCCATTGACGATCCTCCGCGAAACACTCGAAGACCATCAGATCAGCATCTATTTTGGTGCTGTCGTCCTCGGTGCAATTGCCGCCCTTACTCTACCCGGAACAACGGCGCTGGAGATCGGCATCAATCCCGCACTCGCATTCATGCTGTTCGTGACCTTCCTGCAGGTTCCGCTTGCAGACCTGCGACAGGCTTTCTCGCGCTTCCGCTTTCTCGGGGTCCTGCTTCTAACGAACTTCGTGGTTGTTCCTGCTTTGGTGGGAATCCTCGTCCAGTTCCTGCCACCCGATCCGATGGTGCGTCTCGGCGTGCTGCTGGTGCTCCTCGCGCCATGCATCGACTACGTGGTCACCTTCTCCCATCTCGGCCGCGCCGACGCACGACTTCTTCTCGCAGCGACGCCCGCACTCCTGATCGTCCAGATGCTGTTGTTGCCCGTGTATCTTGGTCTCTTCCTTGGTCCTGAAGCGGGGTCTCTCATTCAGGTGGGACCGTTTGTGCATGCGTTCGTCTGGCTGATCGCCGTCCCCCTCGTGCTTGCCGTTGTCGTCCAGATATGGGCTGGGCGAAGCAGTGGAGGAAGCCGCGTCTCGTCGGGACTCGGACTGCTCCCCGTCCCTGCAACCGCACTCGTCCTTCTGATCGTCGTCTTGGCTGTAGTTCCGCAACTAGGCGCAGCTCTCGATGATGCCTTGCGGGTGGTGCCGATCTATATGGCGTTTGCGGTCGTTGCTCCTTTGGCCGGTTGGGGTGTGAGCAGGCTGTTCCGGCTCTCCGCGCCTGCCGGACGGGCCGTCGCCTTCAGCGCGGCCACGCGCAACTCGCTGGTTGTCCTGCCCTTGGCCTTTGCGGTTCCCGGTGCTGTCCCCTTGCTCCCGGCAATCATTGTGACGCAGACGCTGGTCGAGCTTGTGAGCGAGCTGGTCTATGTGCGGTTGGCTCCAAGATTCGGCAAAAACCCTTCAGGCCGGGCAGCCGACAGCATCTGACAGGAAGAAGAGCCGCCCAGGGCGCTTGAACGGAACACTGCGATGAAACTCTCCGGTGATTATGCCACAGCCTGATGTTCCGCTCGTGCAGCCGTCCAAACTTCCTTTGCCGCGTCCAAGTTCATCCAGGCTATACCTAAGCCCACGATCAGGTCTGGCCATGGCGAATGCCACAGGTAAAACGTTGCAGCTCCGGCCGCGATGATCGCAATGTTGGCGATGGCGTCGTTACGCGCGGAGAGGAAAGCCGCCTTGGTAAGTGAGCCCCTTGCATCACGGTAAGCCGCCAGAAGATAGGCGCATGAGACGTTGACAATTAGGGCACCGACGCCTGTCAGGCTGAGGGCGAGTGGCTCCGGGGGAACAGGGACCTGAAATTTGTGCCATGCCGTCCAGAGGAACGCGATTGCCGGAGCGAGCAGTATAATCGACATGGCCATTCCGGCACGCGCCCGGTTCCTGGTGGACCAGGCCATCGCCACGAAGATCAGCAGATTGACGGAAGCGTCCTCGAAGAAGTCGGCGCTGTCCGCCAGAAGTGATGCCGATCCGATCCTCAGTGCGACAACGAACTCAACGCCGAAATACGCTAGGTTCGCGAGCGCGACGATCAAAACTATCCGCCGGATTGCGTTGTCCATAAACTATTGCTCCTGTTACCTGGAGCATCGCTTACATCGGACTCACTTGTGGTGCCAGACTTTCCATGCCGAGACGATCAGGATCACGGCAAGCAGTGGTAGCAGAAGTCCGTTGGGCACGATCCCAAGCAACAACCCGCCAATGAACGCGCCAACTATCGAGCCAACCGCCATCGTGAGGAGAAACACCTTGTTGCGGCCGAGGACGGAAAAGCTCTGGTCACGGCTATATCGGGTGAATCCTACGAGCATCGTTGGGAGGCTGACCGCTAGCGACAGACTGCCCGCCAGCTTTATATCCGCCCCGAACAATAGCACGAGCGTCGGGATCAAAAGCTCCCCTCCAGCTACCCCAAGGAGCGACGCCACGATCCCGATGATAAAGCCTGCCGCGATGCCAGCAACGATTTGAGCTGTCCCTATGAGAACAGGCTGCCCTGCGGTGGCATCGTGGCCGAGTATGAGGACGACTGCGATCAACGCCAGCATGATGCTGATTACTTTATACAGCGTCTCAGACCGCAGCCTCACTGCCCAACCAGCGCCAAACCACGCGCCCAGCAGGCTTCCTGCCAAGAGGTTGACGACGATGGTCCAATGGTCAGCTATGGCGCTGAACGGGACGGTCGCGGCACGGAATGGAAGAGCTGACGCCACGACGACAAGGCTCATCGCCTTGTTTAGGATAACGGCCTCAAGCGCGGCGAAATTGAAGAACCCGATCAGAAGCGGTAGCCGGAACTCGGCTCCGCCGAGCCCGATCAGTCCCCCGAGCGTACCGATTAAGGCTCCTCCGCCGAAAGATGCTGGAGCACTTTGTGACGTCGTCATAGCAGCAGCAGGCTCGGACATGCGGTTCCTTCGGATCGATATAGTTGGTGGAACCTATCGACCATTGCGGCACACGTCGAGACAAGAAGATCGAGCCGTCCCTCCGGGCCATGCAATAAGCAACAGGGGGCACTTTGAAGCGTGCAACAATGTTACCAAGTGTAGTGAAACGGGGCGGTATCAAAAGCAACAATCGCCTTAAAAACCGAGCTGCAACACCGTAATCCGTTGTGTACGACGCCAACCCCATACAACGTCGGGAGCATTACGCACTCACTCACCCAGCTTCAGTGCCGAAACCGCACTCTTTGGAACAGGAAGAGAGGAGAGCAAAGGCTAATGAGCTGTGCTTGACGCCGCCTGGCATGATTTCGTCGCCAAGGGCCGCGACCTCCCCGACAGCGCCGAGTTCAGCCTCGACGTTCGCTGCCAGGACCGCAATATGCTGGAGGCAATGCACGCACTCGTCCTCCAGCACGTGACGCGTATCGAGAACGAACGCGCCGTGCACTTCGATCTCGGCCAGACGCTGCGGACCAGTCCGGCGCTCTGCAGCCAGCCGCTGATCGCCAGGCTGACCGAGGCGGCAGAAACCGTCCGCGTGCAGCCGGCGTTGATCCCGTGAGGCCGGCATTCCGTCGGGCATGATCTTCATCCGCAACCGCAACGGATCACATAATCCGCAGGAGGCTATGGAGATCGGCGATTTCGAAATCGCCACAGCCATCCTCGCAGCCTGGCAATTGATCGCCAGCGGTCGACAATTCGCGCTGCCGGCTTCTAGTGCAGCGACGATTTCGGCTGCCTGTTATTGTTGGCAGCGTCCCGGGTGAAAACATTTCGCTCACGACCAGCCGGCAATGCTCTGCAGGAACAGGCCGGCGGCCCGTGACAGCGGATATTTTTCGCCGCTGAGCAGGCAATATGTGACCGGCAGGTCCGGTTCAAGCGCGACGAATCGCAAGGGCAGCGCCGCGTATTCGCGGGCGATCAGTTCACTGACCAACGCAATGCCAAGACCCTCGGCGGCCAGAGCGCAGGCGCTTGCGACGGAATGCGCCTCCAGCAACGGCCGCTGTCGCAAGCCGTGCTGATAGAACAGCGCCTCAAGCTGATGGCGGACGGGCCGTTCACGATTGAGGACGATGAGATCGTGGCCCTTCAGCTCGGCGATCGTCAGCGACGACCGCTCGGCGAGCGGATGATCCCGATGCATTACGCAGACGATCCGCGACGGCAGCAGCTTTTCCTGCCGCAGTCCAGGAGTTGCCAGCGGCAGGCGCGCGAAACCGATATCGGCTTCGCCATCGGCAACCATACGTTCGAGTGCCAGATAATTGCCGGAGGCCAGTTCCACGCGCATCGGGCCGTTGGCGGCAAGAAAATCTCGGATCATCTTAGGTATCCGGTTCGACGACAGACTGGCCGGAAAAGCAAGTCTCAGCAGCATGTCGCGGGAACGCCCGCTCTCCAATTCGATGGCCGCCGTTTTAAGCACACGCAGGCGATCTGCGATGGCTCGGATTTCCGGCCCGAGTTGCAGGCCTTCACGCGTCGGCGCCAGGCGGTTCTTGTCACGCTCGAACAAGCGAACGCCGAGATAATCCTCCAGCTGCTGCAGTAGCCGGCTTGCATTCGATTGCGAAATGCCGAGCTCCAATGCTGCGGCAACCGTCGAGCCGGTGGCGGCGATCGCGTCATAGGCCTCGATATGCTTCAGGCTGATCGCCGCCTTCACCATGGAGAACCCCTTCCTTCGATAGACTTATTCGAAAACCGCATAAGATTGCGGCCTTCGTCGAAGTCGAACACTTTTGCCCGTGTACCAAGCGCAGCGAAAGACATTCGTCAATGACCACGATCCTACTCGATATCGCACGACAGCTTTCAGCGCGGACGGAGTTTTCGTCTCTTGCCATGGAGCGTGCCCGCGATGCGGTTATCGACACGCTCGGATGCATGATGGCGGGCATCAAGGATCCAAGCGTAGCGGCGGTTACCGCGGCTTTCGGCAGTGAGATATCCGGCAGCGGTTCCGGATGGCTTGTCACAGGCGGATACGCGTCGCCCTCGGTGGCGGCACTTGTGAACGGCACGGCGGCCCATGCGCTCGATTTCGATGATAATTTTCATCCCGCCCGGGCTCATGCGTCCGCAGTTCTGGTGCCGGCCCTGCTCGCTACCCTACATCCGCAGCGCCCGATCAGCGGCAAGCAGTTTCTGGAAGCCTATCTCACAGGGCTCGAGGCCCAGGCGGCGGTCGGCTTCGGGATCAATCCCTCCCATTACAACAGAGGCTGGCATGGCACTTCCACGGTCGGCACGATCGGAACGGCCGCCGGCGTCGCGCGCCTGCTCGGCGCCAACATCGAGGAGACGGCGCAGGCCATGAGCCTGGCCACCTCGATGGCATCCGGCCCCAAGGGCCAGTTCGGCACCCCCGCCAAACCGCTGCATGCCGGAATTGCAGCGCGCAATGCAGTCGAAGCCGCCTTGCTGGCAATGTCAGGCAGCGGCGGCCGGCTCGACATCCTCGAGCGACCGCAGGGTTTTTTGGATCTCTTTGGCGGCGGTGAAGCCCGAGGTTGGGCGGACTGGCGGCTGGATGAAGCCCATGTCATTGAAACCCGCGGTCTCGTCACCAAGCGCCATCCCTGCTGCGCCTCGACGCATCGGGCAATCGACGCACTTTTCGACCTGAAACAGGAACATCGGCTGAGTGCCGGTGAGATCGATCGTATCGACGTCAAAGTCGGGATTTCAGCCGCCCGCAATCTTGCTTATCCGCGGCCCGAGAACGAGATGCAGGCCCGCTTCTCGATGCCGTATTGCCTTGCGAGGGCGATGCTGCAGGACACGCTCAGCCTGTCGGACTTCGCGCCCGCCGCCCTTCGACAGGCCGGCGTCCTTGCGCTGATGTCGCGGATCGAGATGCATTCCTACACATCAGGCGAGGAGCACGGTCATGATCGTCTTCCGCATGTGCTGACTGTGACATTGCGGGACGGTACGGGCCTGTCCAGCCAACGGCTTCATGCCAAGGGATCGATCGAGGCCCCCCTCGATGCCGGCCAGCGACGAAGCAAATTCTTCGATTGCGTTCATTGGGGCTCCGGAAATGCGACCGATGATCTCTACGACAATCTCCAGGATCTCTCTCAGTCGACGTCGGTATCAAATCTCCTGAATTTGCTTGCGGCGTCGTCTTGAACGGGGGCGCACATACGAAGGTCGACATGATGAGTCCGCACCGTTTCAACGAATGCTTGCACCACATCCGGTGGACGCCAATCAACCTTGCGGCTACCTTCCAGTGCGACCGCTGGTGGATCGAAGCGTGGGAGACGGGTAGCGAGGAGGTCACCGCCGGCCTTTCGGTCGGTCGCATCGACGCCTTGAAACGACCATACCGTGCTATATGCGCCTGCCCGTTTCGATCATCGGAACGAACCGTCTTTATCTTTGTATAGCCGCCCTCTTCTAGGCTAGCCATCTGTCTCGGCGGATATCTTCAGGTCATTGCGAAGGGGATGGGAGCAACTTGGGATTTGGTCGGCCTCCAACAGATCTCCAGCGCAGATTGGGCACGCCAGCATAGCTTGAACATAGGCCTGGGCACTGGCCTCGAACATTGGGATCGATCATGACATTTCATGCAGACCATGCGGTGGGTATCCTGTTCGCCGCAACTGGCGGCATCGCCGTCTATCTCGGCCTGGACTACGGCTTCGGCGACCTTTCGGAAATGGGGCCGGGCGCCCTGCCCGTGCTGCTTGGCACGACACTCTCCCTCTTTGGCATAGCGCTCCTGATGAAAGCCACACTAGCGAATGCGGGCACGGTAGCAATTGCGCTCATACCGCGCGAGGAAATCCGGCCCTTCCTGGCGATCCTCGCGGCGCTCTTTGCCTTCAGCCTGCTTATCGATCGTGTTGGACTGCTGCCAAGCGTCGTCGCATTGGTCGGACTCGGCTGGCTTGCGGACAAACGCGGCCGACTGAAAGAATTGCCGGTCCTGACCCTGGCTATCGTCGCCATCATCCTGGGCATCTTCCATTTCGGTCTCGGCATTCCATTCCACCTGTTCGACTGGAGCATCTAGCGTGCTGGACTTCGTTTCTTCCATTGCGCTGGGGCTGCAAGTCGCCGCCAGCATCGACAACCTCTTCTATTGCTTTCTCGGCGTCACGCTCGGAACCGCAATCGGCGTACTACCGGGCGTAGGCCCGATCATCACCATCTCGCTGCTCCTGCCGCTGACTTTCGGACTACCGCCAGAAGGTTCGGTGATCCTGCTTGCCGGCATCTATTATGGCGCCGCCTATGGCGGATCGACGACCTCGATCTTGCTCAATCTTCCCGGCGAAGCATCGTCGGCGGTCACCTGCCTGGATGGCTACCAGATGGCACGTCAGGGCCGGGCAGGCTCGGCGCTCGCCATTGCCGCGCTTGGTTCCTTCTTTGCCGGCACCGTCGGCACTCTGCTGATCGCGCTTGCGGCACCCGCCATGGCCTCGGTGGCCGCGAAATTCGGCTCAGCGGAATATGCCGCCCTCGTCTTCTGCGCGCTTGTCGCTACCGCCTCGATTGCCAAGGGCGGTTTCGTCAAGGGCATCGGCTCAGCAGTTCTCGGCGTGCTTCTGGGCTTGGCGGGCGCCGATGTCGCCTCCGGCGTCTTCCGCTTCACCTTCGGGATTGCGGAACTGCGTGACGGTATCGACTTCGCGGTGCTTGCCGTCGGCCTTTTCGCGGTATCGGAAATCATCACCACAATCGGCAGCACGGGGACGCCGGAACTGGTCACCTCCAAGGTCGGCCGTCTCTGGCCGAACCGCGAGGAATTCCGTCAGGCTTGGCCGGCCGTATTGCGCGGCACGGCGCTCGGGTCGTTCCTCGGCATGCTGCCCGGCGCAGGCCTGGCGATGAGTTCGTTCTCCGCCTACATGGTCGAGAAGAGCATTTCGAAACAGCCCGGTCGTTTCGGCAGCGGCGCGGTTCAAGGTGTTGCGGCTCCCGAGGCGGCCAACAATGCGGCATCGCAGACCGCCTTCATCCCCACTCTGATGCTCGGCGTGCCCGGCAGCCCGGTCATGGCGCTCTTCCTCGGCGCGCTGCTGATCCAGGGCGTCAATCCGGGCCCGAGCATGATTACCAACAATCCGCAGCTTTTCTGGGGACTGGTCGGATCGATGTGGATCGGCAACCTGATGCTCGTCATCCTCAATCTGCCGCTGATCGGCCTGTGGGTGAAGCTGCTGACGGTGCCTTATCACTGGCTCTATCTGTTCGTGCTCGCCTTTGCCTGCGTTGGGGTCTTTTCGATCGGTTTCTCATCCTTGCAGATCCTGACGCTCGTCATCTTCGGGGCCATCGGCTACCTCCTGAAGCGTGCCGACTGCAGCCTTGCCATGTTCATCCTCGGCTTCGTGCTCGGGCCAATGTTCGAGGAGAATTTCAGACGTGCCCTGTCTCTGTCGCGCGGCGATCCGATGACCTTTATCAACCGCCCGATCAGCCTCACCTTCGTGGTCCTCGGCATCGCGATCCTGCTGGCTGCCACCACATCTTTTGTAAGGAAAGGCGCACAGGAGGCGGCGGATTGAGGCCTACGTCGTCCTCCGGGCGGCCGTAAATCCGAGGAATGTTAACGATGCACTACCCACGCAGCTTTCGGAACAGAGCGCCAATCTCCTCGGCTTCCTCCAAATTGAGAAGAGCCGTCGCCAGTTCCTGGCCCGCCGCGTCGGAAATCACGCCACGAACATTCGCCCGGAATTTCTGCAGATAGCCCTCGCGGGCGACCGGGTTGCGGCGGGTACCCGGCATATCCTCGATCGCGTGGGAGAGTTCTCGTCCATCTTTCAGGCGGACGGAGACCGTCGCACGCGAACGGCTGATATCGTGTGCGGCCAGCAAATCCGGCCGGTGGATGACCTTATCGGCCATCGCGTTGATGACCGGGTTGACGAGGCTCTCCGGCGCGTAGGCATCCTTGTCCATCCGGCCAAGCACCAGAGCTTCGGCGACCGTATGTTGCAAGCTGATACGCCCGTGCCAGGAGGTCCGCGGCCGGCGCTTTTCTTCGACCGGCTCGCAGACGGTCGCAAAGGAACGGGGCATTATATCGCAATAGATGACGTCCACATCTTCCGGCTTGACGCCATGAGCATCGCGAAGCTCGATCGCCGCGGCGATGAACGGGATCATCGTATATGCGCAAGGATGCGCCTTCGAGGCGATATTCAACACTTCCCAGCGCTCGCCGAGTTCGTCCGTCAGCGCCGAAAAACGGAACTCGGGCTTGGACTGAAAATAGCTCTTGAACCAGCCGAACTTGCCTTCGAAGACCGGATAGGGACCGGAAATGCCCTGGTTCGCCAGTGCGACAGCGCGGATTGCCGACGATGCCGCCATGCCGATATGCAAGGTTTTGGTCGAGGTACCGTCCTCGAACGAGGCAATCGAGCCCGCCGAAAGGCTGGCCGCCGTGCCGATCGCATGCACCGTCTGCTCGACCGAAAAGCGCCGTAGATGCGCAAGCCCCCAGACTGCGCCGAAGACGCCATAGACGGAACTCGGATGGAACCCCACCTCATGCATCCGCACCGGTGAGACGAGGCCGAGACGGCATAACAGCTCGCTGCCGATCAGCGCGGCGTCCAGCAGGTTTTTACCCGAAAGACCGAGACGCTCGCATTCCGGCAGCAGGGCCGACAGCACGACGCCGGTCGGATGGATGTTCGACTGGATATGTGTGTCGTCGAATTCGAGAACCGCGGACATGACCCCGTTGATGAAGGCCGCACTCGCTGGTGTCGACGGCGCAGCGTCCGTCACGGAAAAGGCGCTCCCCTGGCCGCCGTCCGATTCCGCCACGGAGCGCCGTGCGGCCGAAACTAAGTCGAGCCGGCTCGATGCGATCATCACGCCGACGACGTCCAAAATCCGCAATTTCGTATTTTCCAGGACGTCTGCCGGAACCGTATCGAGCGGAAACCCTGTCATCCATTCCGCCACCTTGGCGCTCAGGGTTGGGACGGTCGAGCGTCTCTCCTGCATATTTGGATCCTTGTTGGCCTATACTAAAACAATACGCGCCAGCAGGTCCGCGCATGTTGGTGTGGCTGTCTTATACGGATTGCTCGGATGGGTTATTTCTTGGGGAGCTCCATGCTCTTCAGCAACTCGCCGAAATAGGCATATTCGGCCTCAAGCTCCTGCTGAAGCTGCACGCTGGTGCGGAAGCGCGGCGAGAAGCCAGCGCGGGTGAGAGCTGCGCGGAATTCCGGGCTGGCATCGGCGTCCTTCAACGCCTTCTCGATCATGGCGACAAGTTCCTTCGGCGTGCCGGCGGGTACCATGACAGCCTGCCAGCCACCGGAGCGGATGTCCTTCAGGCCCACTTCCCGGAACGTCGGCACATCGGGGAAGTCAGGCAAGCGTGCCTCGCTCGGCACGGCGATGGGCACGAGCTTGCCTTCGCGCGACGGCGGAATGACCATTGCATCGATAACGAACTGCACATCTCCTGAGAGAAGCGCCTGAACCGCCTGCGAGGCCCCACTATAGGGAATATGCCTGGCAGTGACGCCTACAGTCCGCAGAAAATCCACGCCGATAATATGGCCGGTCGAACCGACACCCACCGAGGCATAGTTCAGGGTTCCCGGATTAGCTTTTCCGTAGGCCACCAGTTCCTGATAGTTTTTCACCCCGAGCGATGCCGGCACACTCAGCATGCGCACGGATTCACTGACATTGGCGATGGCGACGAAATCCTTGAGCGGATCGAAACCGATCTTGGTGATATGCGGTGCGGTCGTGAAGATGGCGCTGCCGGCGAGAAGCAGCGTCCCTCCATCCGGCTTGGCGCGAGCCGCCTTTTCGGTGCCGATCGTGCCGCTGGCGCCACCGATGTTCTCGATGACCACCGTGGTCTTGAGACGCTTGCTGAGTTCCTCCGCGATCATACGGCCGGTTATGTCACCGCCGCCGCCAGGGGCGTAGGGCACGATCATGCGCACCGTCGAGATGGGATACTGATCGGCCGCCCAGGCGCCCACCGTATAAAACAGCACCCCCGCCGCCGCACCCAGGCCATTCCTCATCCAATTTTTCCAGCGAACCATGATCCCCTCCCTTGATGCCCGGCAACTGCAGAGATCGCATATTGGTATCCGCATTGCGGAATTGCAAAAGATTGCTACGGACGTTTCGAAGCGCGGAATTGCAGCTTTTAAGAGCAGACGAGGCGACGCAGATGCTCTTCGCCATCGAGAAGCTTTGGCTATAAGACGCTGGCGGAGGTGTCCCGACAGAAACTCCGCGCCCAGATCAGGCACACCAGATAAGCTTGGAAAGCGCGCAGGTCGCGGTTCGCCATGAATTCTACATAGTGCACACCTTTGCCGACAGGTCCCAGTTGCACGAAGTCTCCGTTTATACCACTGTGTAGCGGTGACAGAGGGTGCAGTGATGGATCAGAAGAAGCCGAACCCGATTGACGTACATGTGGGATCAAGAATCCGATTGAGGCGGGCCATGCTGAAGGTGTCTCAGGAGAAACTGGCCGACGGACTTGGGATTACTTTCCAGCAAGTGCAGAAATACGAAAAGGGAGCCAATCGGGTTGGCGCCAGTCGTCTTCAGATGATTGCAACTATACTGGACACGCCTGTTGGCTATTTCTTTGCCGATGCGCCAATCCCGTCATCGACGACCGATAGCAAGCCTGTCGTGCACGAGGAAGATGCGGTGACCTCCTTTCTGGCAACCCGCGAGGGCGTGGAACTCAATCTGGCATTCCAGAGGGTTGCGAATGCGAAGCTGCGCCAAAACATCGTTCAACTCGTCAAATCCTTGGGGGCCCCGTCAGGTCTGGATCGCGATCACGCGGATCCGGGCGCAACGCGTTAGCGGACCGTTCCGATGCTCCGGCTTGTGACATTCGGAGGCCTTTGGCTTGCTAACGGGGAACGAGGGACAGTGCCACTGCCACAGAAGGCACTGTTCGGCCTCGCCTATATGTTGGCCAGCGGTGAATCTGAGCTGCCGCGGGATTATCTGGCGCGGCTGCTTTGGGCAGGCGATCAAGACGCCGCCAAGATCAACTTTCGAAAGATGACCGAGCGCGTGCGCAAATGCGCCATGGACGGCTGGCCCGCGCCACTCGATTTCACGGCTTCGACCGTACAGCGATCCGCCGAGCCCCTTGAGGCGGATTTCTCCGTCTTCTCCAATGATCTTGAAGCGCTGCCGCGATTGAACGCGATGTCGAAATTGATGACGCGGCAGTTTATGGATGAAGCCAATTTACCCGTCGGCCTGAAACCATGGGTCGAGAAACAACGGTCGGTCCAGTGGCAACGTTTTCGCGCGGGGCTCTTCGAGGCACAAGCCGCCGCGGCAAGTCGGTCGGAATGGGCCGATGTCAAGGATAGCGCAAAACAACTCCTCGAACGCGATCCGGGCGATTCCGCCGTACGTGAGGTGCTGCTTGGGGCGCATCGTCACGATGACCAAATTGGATCCTCCAGATCATCGGTCAGTCGAGCTGAGTTCACGTCGCCCATGGGGACAGCGATCGTCCCCTCAATGCCCATGGAACTGCCCCGGCTGGTATTGCTTCCTCCCCAGGAAGCGGAGCAAAACGCGGCTTATCCAGCCCGCGCATTGATGGAAGATATCACGATAAGTCTTTGCTCCTTGAGGACGGTGGCGGTCGTTGCTCCGTATACGGCTGCCCGCATCCGGCAGGATGCGGATAAGATGGCTCAGCTGGAGAGACATTCCATCTCCTACGTCCTCGACACGAACATCAGCAGCGAAGGTCTATTCGTGCAGATGATCTTCCTTCCCTCGGACAGCGTTTTGTGGGCGGAACGCTTCCGCCTCAATGCCAGCTCGCTTGCTTCACACCGCAGACAAGTGGCGCAGATGATCGTGATGGCAATCAGCGGCCACCTCCAGCGCACCGAAATTGTGCTCGCCGATTACCGTGCTCATCCGGACGTCTATAGGTCCTATCTCGCAAGCGCCCAGCATCTCAACAAGTTCACGCTCCCTGACGTGCGCCGGGCCAGAAATGCATTTCGAGAAACGCTGCGAATGCGCGGGGATTTCGCGCCGGCGTTGGCGGGTTTGTCCCGTACCTACTCCTGGGAATGGGTCTTGACGGCACGGGGAGAGACCGAACTGCTGGTTCAGGCAGAAGAAACAGCAAGAAAAGCGGTGGCCCTGGAGCCGGAACTGGCATCGGCGCACCGCGAGCTTGGGCTATCGAGGCTTTACCGCGGCGATGTCGACGGGAGCCTGGAGGCATTCGATCGCGCGGAAGGATTGAGCCCACACCTTGCCGACGCAATATGCGGGTATGCCGACGCTCTGGTTCATGCATCGAAGCCCGCCGATGGGTTGGCAAAGATCAACAAAGCGATCCGTCTCAATCCGATATGCCCGGACGACTATTTCTGGATTGCGGCCGGCGCCAGCTATTTCCTGGGTGAATTTCATCAGGCTATCAGCTACATCGACCGAATGGGAGACTCCTCGTCGGCCCGGAGATTGCTTGCGGCGAGTTATGCTATGGCTGGCGATACCGCGAAGGCACGCGCCCATCGCCGCAAGGCTCAGGAGCTCAATCCGCAATTCGATCTCGACAAATGGCTCTCCGTGCTGCCGGTCAAAGAGCAATGGCAGAAGGAACTCTACCGGGAAGGCCTGGTAAAAGCCGGTTTTTAGATTTTTAGTACCAAAACCAAGGGGGTAACATATGGCAAGAGTTGTGATAATCGGGCTGCCCGGAGACAATCAGCTTTATCTGGCGGACATTGATGCGGGAACGGTCCTGCCGATGCAGCCGCCCGTTTCCGGGCCGCTGGCTGCGGCAAACGATCTTAGAAATGCTGGGGGAACAATTGTCAAAGACGTCAATTTGGCGGTTGCAGTCTCTTCCTCTGAACAGGCTTTCTCCGGTGTCTTCGATGGCTAAGCTGCCGACGGCGTAAGCGATGGACCGCATCTGCTCGCCCGAGGAGACCTATGAGCGGGTGCGTCCTTTTCTGAAGACGCTCGGGATAACCCGCATTGGCCGCCAGACCGGACTGGATCATATCGATATTCCGGTCTGGTGCGCCTATACTCCAAACGCCAAATCGATCGTGGTTGCTCAAGGCAAAGGGCTCACCGATGCCGATGCGAGAACGTCCGCGGTCATGGAGGCCATAGAGCGGGCTGTCGCTTGCGATCCGTTCCTGTCAATCAGGAATGTTTCCGCGTCAGCTTTTTCGGATGCCGGCGAGCGTGTCGACTTGCTTGTGCCGCTCCTTGGCCGGAACCAGTCCCCTCCCCGGGCAACTGACACTATGGCATTTGTGGCGGGAGAAGACCTCTTTAGTTTTGATCGCGTCTACGTTCCGGCCGAGGCCGTGTCACTCGATCGGAGCCTGTCGAACTGCCGGTACTGGCAATCTTCGGATGGCCTTGCATCGGGTAACACGCATGACGAGGCCATTTTCCACGGCCTTCTCGAGCGCATCGAACGCGACGCTCATGTCTTGTGGCAGGTTCTTCCCGAATCGAGCCAGCACTCCAGGTGCCTGAAACCCGACGCATTCAGCGATGAGGACGTTAGGTCCCTTATCGCGAAGATCGAGGATGCGGGCATCCTGCTGCGCATGTTCGACATGACAAGCGATATCGGCATACCATGTATCGGCGCCTTCCTTGCGGCGAAAACCGCGCTCGCGTCCCATGCGCCAAGGTATGTCGACGTGACGTTCGGCTCTGGTGCCCACCCATCCCCGGAGCGCGCTGCAGTGCGCGCGCTGACGGAAGCCGCACAGTCCCGGGTCACCTATATCAGTGGCGCACGTGACGACGTATTCCATGAGACCTATCGGCGACCACTGCCCGAGAGGTTGCTAAAGTTGTTTTCTGCTGATCCCTCACGCGGCGTGCCCTTGCCCGGTCCAAACGACCTCGCAGGAATCTTGGGGAACTTGAAACGGTCGGGTATCACGCAGGCAATCGCCGTTCGATTGAGCGAGCCGGCATTACCCTTCGCGGTCGTCAAGATATTGGTGCCTGGACTGGAAAGTCCTGAGGGAGAGCGACGGCACAGATTTGGCGACAGGGCGATGACAGCATCGTTTACCTCATGAAAGTACTCTTTGTCGGTCCAAGCCTGCCGGAGGCAAGACGTTTCGTCGCTGATGATATTACTGTGAGGCCGCCGGCGATGCAGGGAGATGTGCGGCGGGCGGTCGACGAAGGTGCGCGGGCCATCGGATTGATTGATGGTGCTTTCGAGTATGTGGCCCCCGTCTGGCACAAGGAAATTCTCTACGGTCTCTCGAAAGGCGTGGCGATCTTTGGAGCAGCGAGCATGGGAGCCTTGCGGGCGGCAGAATGTCACGCCTTCGGCATGACTGGCATTGGAGAAATCTTCGCGGCCTATGCGAGCGAAACCCGTATCGACGATGCGGACGTCGCGCTGCTGCATGGACCGGAAGAGCTTGGATATGTCGCCGTCACCATCCCGATGGTCAATGTCGACGCGACGATCGCCGGCTGTTGCACGCACGGCCTGATCGACGTTCAGGAGGCGCGGCGTCTCAAAGAAAGCGCGCGATCTTTGTTCTTCAAGGTCCGCAGCTGGAACGCGATCGTGGCAAACTGCCCGGAAATTGCGAGTGCCCGCGCCAACGAGGTGCTGCGAATTCTTCGCCACAACTATGTGGACCAAAAAAGAGCGGACGCCATCGCCCTGATCGACGCTCTGCGCCGGGCCGGCACGTATTCTCCCTCCACCCACTTTGAATTTAACCGAACGTCTCTCTGGCGTGATGGCTAGCGTCATCAGCCATGCGTTGTGTCACGCCGATGTCACGCCCGACGACCCTCAAAGAGTTTTAGGTTGCCCGCACAAGTTGGGGGTCGGTGCATGGCATACTCGGATTTGCAAACTGATATGGAAGTAGAACTCGTCGCTCTGGCGAGGCTAGTGATCTACGCGAGAGAGATCGCAAAAGGCCTCAAATCGATCGAGGTCGAGGCTGGACTCTCCGTGACGCTTGAAGCGATCACCAAGGAGCTTACTGGTGATCCAGATGTTACGGCGACCAAGCACTCACGCAAAACATCAAGTCAAACCTATCAATGAGCGGGAACCGCGATCGGATCATGGTCGACGGTTGAGGTCGCTGGACGGTGCAGTGGGGGCGGCACGAAGGGCTCGACGGGCGGTATGGAAAGCACGTCGAGCCCTTGCCGCAGTGGGGGTAACCGCTGGGGGCGGCCCTGCGGCAGTGGAACTTCCACACGGCTGTCGCCGTCGTCCAGTTCGGTCAGGGAGTGTAGCGAATATCTGGTAAACTTCCACCGCAACCGACGAGTATTGGGACAACTTTTGCAGGCACATGATCTCGTGGGCGCACCGGGTCAACCTGACAGCAATCAACTCCGGCTGAACACCGTCAAAATTGGATGAGACTGGCATGAACGCGAGACCATCAAAAGCACCTTCTGCTGAGGAAAGTATATCGGCCTTCGGAGTTCCGACCACGCCCAATGGCACGTCTGCCATGAGCCTGCGCGGCCCAAAGTGGTCGTGGGTTCAGGTTGACCGCAGAACGGTTGCTGTTTCTCTAGGCCTTCTGAGCGGGCTTTGGTTATTGGGAGCCGCAATCCTTGTCTATCTACTCACATAGAGCGTTGATTGATCTCATGCTGCACTGCGTGTCGGTTCCCGCGTTGAGGGCTTCCTGACAGACGGCGCGGACGTGCCCCGCCTCGGGGCTTCCAGCCGTCACAGGTCCAGGCTTTCTTGATCGCATCCTCAAAAGGCCATTGAGCCAAATATGATCCGCGACCTCTTGTGGGGCCGGTTGACTTGCCAACTCGGAGGACTACTCTTTCAGTGATCGCAAACATATCCGCGCGAAGATGATGGCGGATGATGTGGCAATTGGGCAACCTTGAGGAGGATGAGGTTTGCCATGACTTATCGTGTTGTTCTGTTGATCGGCGCGTCCATCGTCGCCGTTTCGTCGTTTGATGCCCTAGCTCAGGAAGGTGACGCGACGGCGGGCGCCACCGTTTTCAAGAAATGCGCGACCTGTCATGTCGTCGATTCCGATACGAACAAAGTCGGTCCGTCGCTGAACAAGCTGTTCGGCCGAAAGGCCGGAACGCATCCCAATTTCGCCTATTCGACCGGGATGAAGGCGGCCGGAGACGGCGGTCTTGTCTGGGACGAGGCGGCGTTGCGCGACTATCTGCACAATCCAAAAGCGAAGGTGAAGGGCACCAAGATGGCCTTCGTTGGTGTGAAGGACGAGCAGGAGATCACCAATCTCATCGCCTATCTCAAGCAATATTCCCAGTGACAGTCTGAGAGACGACCGGGTGGACATGCCTAAATTGCAGTAATTGCCCATCTTTTCCATTCGTGCGATAATAACCCGATATTTCTGCAGAATGTGGTTTCACGGTCGACCTGCTCAGGGAGGGGCGGAAATGGCTGTTGTGCTGATTCTCGTCCTGATTGTCGTCGGCTCCGTGCTGTTCCATGTGCTGAGCCCGTGGTGGTGGACGCCGATCGCGTCCAACTGGACCTATATCGACAGCACGCTCGTCATCACCTTCTGGATCACCGGCATCGTCTTCGTGGCGGTGGTTTCGTTCATGGCCTATTGCGTCTTCCGCTTCCGGCACAAGCCAGGCAGCCAGGCGGCCTATGAGCCTGAAAACCGCAGGCTGGAATGGCTGCTCGCATCGGGAACGGCAGTCGGCGTCGCGGCGATGCTGGCGCCTGGCCTCGTGGTTTGGAACCAGTTCATCACGGTGCCTGACGATGCCGTACCGGTCGAGGTCGTCAGCCAGCAGTGGCTGTGGAGCTTCCGCCTGCCGGGCGCGGACGGAAAGCTCGGCCGCGCGGAGACGCGCGACGTCAGCGCCGAAAATCCGCTCGGCCTGAACAAGAACGACGCAAGCGGCCTCGACGACGTGATTATCGAGGGCGGCGAGTTGCATCTGCCGGTCGGCAAGCCGGTGCGCATATTGCTGCGCTCCGTCGATGTCCTCCACGATTTCTATGTGCCGGAATTCCGCGCCAAGATGGACATGATCCCCGGCATGATCACCTATTTCTGGTTCACGCCGACGCGGACGGGAAGCTTCGAGATTCTCTGTGCCGAGCTCTGCGGCATCGGCCATGCGCAAATGCGCGGGACCGTCGTCGTCGAGGAAGCGGCGGACTATCAGACCTGGCTCGGGCAGCAGCAGACATTCACCCAGCTTATGGCATCGGGAGAGCCGCCGCCGGCAAATTGAACCGGCGAAGCGGTTTCAGGCCGCATCGGAAGGAAAGGGAAGAGACATCATGGTCGAGATTCCATCCGGCAGCGCCGGCGCCATCCCCTCCGCCGAGGTCGAGGATGTCGAGCTTTATCATCCGAAAAGCTGGTGGACGAAATATGTGTTCAGCCAGGATGCCAAGATCATCGCCGTGCAATATTCGGTCACCGCCATCTCGATCGGCCTTGTGGCGCTGGTGCTCTCCTGGCTGATGCGTCTGCAGCTTGCCTTTCCCGGCTATTTCGCCTTCATCGATGCCGATCACTATTATCAGTTCATCACCATGCACGGCATGATCATGGTGATCTATCTCCTGACCGCGCTGTTCCTCGGCGGCTTCGGCAATTACCTCATTCCGCTGATGGTCGGCGCGCGAGACATGGTGTTCCCTTACGCGAACATGCTGAGCTACTGGATCTATCTGCTGGCCGTACTGATCCTGGCCGCGGGCTTTTTCGCCCCCGGCGGCCCGACAGGGGCCGGCTGGACGCTCTATCCCCCGCAGGCCGTCCTGTCAGGTACGCCCGGCGGCAAGGACTGGGGCATCCTCCTCATGCTCTCCTCGCTGATCGTCTTCATCATCGGTTTCACCATGGGTGGCCTGAACTATGTGGTGACGGTGCTGCAGGGACGCGCGCGCGGCATGACGCTGATGCGCATGCCGCTCACCGTCTGGGGCATCTTCACCGCCACCGTGATGGCGCTGCTCGCTTTCCCTGCCCTGTTCGTCGCCTGCGTCATGATGCTGTTCGACCGCCTGCTCGGCACGAGCTTCTTCATGCCTGCCATCGTCGAAATGGGCGAGCAGCTGCAACATGGCGGCGGCAGCCCGATCCTGTTCCAGCACCTGTTCTGGTTCTTCGGCCATCCGGAGGTCTATATCGTCGCACTACCGGCCTTCGGCATCGTTTCGGACCTGATCAGCACGCATGCGCGCAAGAACATCTTCGGCTACCGCATGATGGTCTGGGCGATCGTTGTCATCGGCGCGCTCAGTTTCATCGTCTGGGCGCACCATATGTATGTCAGCGGCATGAACCCGGCCTTCGGCTTCTTCTTCGCCACCACGACCTTGATCATCGCCGTCCCGACGGCGATCAAGGTCTACAATTGGGTGCTGACGCTATGGCGCGGCGATATCCACCTGACGCTGCCGATGCTCTTTGCGCTCGCCTTCATCGTCACCTTCGTCAATGGTGGCCTGACGGGCCTGTTCCTCGGCAATGTCGTCGTCGACGTGCCACTGTCGGATACGATGTTCGTCGTCGCGCATTTCCACATGGTCATGGGCGTGGCGCCGATCCTCGTCATCTTCGGGGCGATCTGTCACTGGTATCCGAAGGTGACGGGACGCATGCTGAACGAGACGCTCGGCCAGATCCACTTCTGGACCACCTTCCTTGGCACCTATGCGATCTTCTTCCCGATGCATTACCTCGGCCTGCTCGGCGTGCCGCGCCGCTACTTCGAGATGGGAGAGACGGCCTTCGTTCCGCCTTCGGCCCATACGCTGAACATCTTCATAACGGTCATGGCGCTGATCGTCGGGGCCGCGCAGATGGTTTTCCTGTTCAATCTGGTCTGGAGCCTTTTCCGCGGCAGGGAGGCAGGTGGCAATCCATGGCGGGCAACGACGCTGGAATGGCAGACGCCGCAGACGCCGCCTGCCCACGGCAACTGGGGCAAGGAGCTGCCGGTGGTCTACCGCTGGGCCTATGACTACAGCGTGCCGGGAGCGGCCGAGGACTTCATTCCGCAGACCGTGCCGGCAGATCGCGGCATCACACGGGAGGTTCCGGCATGAGCGTCACGCTGATCTTCCTTGCCGTTATCGCCGCCATCATCGTCTGGTGGCTTTCCGGACAGCGGCTGGCCTCGAAACCCTGGCTCGAAACCGGGTCCGTGCAGCTGCCGGATCATCACGGCACCGATCGGCAACAGCCGCCCGTACCGGCGGTGAAAATCGGCCTCTTCGTGTTTCTCGGCGTCGTCGGCGCACTCTTCAGTCTTGCCGTCAGCGCTTATTTCATGCGCATGGCATCGACGGACTGGTGGGGCACACCCGTTCCCCGGCTGCTCTGGGTCAACACCGCAGCACTGGCCTTAAGCAGTGTCGCGCTGCAATGGGCGAGAAGAGAAGCGGGGCACGGTCACATGGAAAGCCTGCGGCCGGTGCTTGCCGCCGCATTTGCCCTTGCCCTCTTCTTTCTCGTTGGACAGGTCCAGGCATGGCGGGAACTGACGGCGGCCGGCTATGTGCTGGCCGACAATCCCGCCAACAGCTTCTTCTACATGCTCACCGGCCTGCACGGCCTGCATATCCTCGGCGGGCTCGCCGTGCTCGCGCACACGACGGCCAGGGCATTTTCAACCGACGTCGCGCCGGACAGGCTGCGCCTCAGCATCGATCTTTCCGCCATCTATTCGCATTTCATGCTCGCCGTCTGGCTCTTGCTCTTTGCGCTCTTTGCCGGCTGGGCGAATGATTTCTTCGATCTCTGCCGCACATTGCTGACCTAGGGCCGAACCAAGGAAGCTCAACCAGGAGATTTGCAGATGGCACAGACTATCGGGACACATGGCGAGCCAGACCTCAGGCCGGCGGGCCTGCGCGGTGTCGCCGCCGATTTCGCGTCGGATCAGCGCGCCTTCAAGACCGCCTCCTGGGGCAAGGCGATGATGTGGATCTTTCTCCTGAGCGATACCTTCGTCTTCGGCTGTTTCCTGATCGCCTACATGACCGCCCGCATGTCGACGCCGGTCGCATGGCCCAATCCGAGCGAGGTCTTCGCGCTGCATATCGGCGGCCAGGACGTGCCGCTGATCCTGATCGCGATCATGACCTTCGTGCTGATCTCGAGCAGCGGCACCATGGCGATGGCGGTCAATTTCGGCTATCGCCGGGAACGCCACAGGACCGCAATGCTGATGCTATTGACGGCGCTCCTCGGGGCAGGCTTCGTCGGCATGCAGGCCTTTGAATGGACGAAGCTGATCACCGAAGGCGTGCGCCCCTGGGAAAACCCCTGGGGGGCGGCACAGTTCGGATCGACCTTCTTCATGATCACCGGCTTTCACGGCACCCATGTCACGATCGGCGTCATCTTCCTCCTCATCGTCGCCCGCAAGGTCTGGCGGGGCGATTTCGACCAGGAACGGCGCGGCTTCTTCACCAGCCGGAGAGGCCGTTACGAGGCCGTCGAGATCATGGGCCTCTACTGGCACTTCGTCGACCTGGTCTGGGTCTTTATCTTCGCATTCTTCTATCTGTGGTGAGGTCGTCATGAACGAGACAACGGCGCATGCACACATCCAATCTGGACAGCAGCTACAAACCGGGCAGCAGCATCCGATCCGGCTCTACCTCTTCGTCTGGGGCCTGCTGTTCGTACTCAGCGCCTTTTCCTACATGGTCGATTATCTCGGCCTCCAGGGCTATCTCAGATGGACACTGATCCTGTTGTTCATGATGCTGAAGGCGGGGCTGATCGTTGCGGTCTTCATGCACATGGCCTGGGAGCGGCTGGCGCTCGTCTACGCCATCCTGCTGCCGCCGCTGCTGGTGCTGGTTTTCGTCGCGCTGATGGTATCGGAAGCGGATTATACGATCTTCACCCGCCTCGCCTTCTTCGGCACTGGTCCCTGACGGGCAGTGCCGAAGCCGGTTTTCCGACCTACCGACCGGTGCCGCTCCCCAGGACGGATTCCGGTTCAACGACCTTGCGATACAGATGCCAGGTCGCGTGCCCAAGTACGGGGATCACGATAGCCAGACCCGCAAAGAACATCGCAAAGCCGACGACCAGAAGCACCGCCACGATGAGACCCCAGAGCATGAATTCCATGGGATTGACCACGAAGGCTTTCATCGAAGTATAAACCGCTGTCGCCGCACCAGTGTCGCGATCAAGAAGCAGCGGAAATGCAATGACTGTGGTGCAAAGCACGGCCAGAGCGAAGAGGAAGCCGACGGCAATTCCGTAGAGGATCAGCTGCCAACCCCTGCTCGTCGCAAACACCTCGTTGACGAAAATCAACAGCGATTCCGGCCGTTCCGGCCCGAACAGGCTGACATAGAGCGACTGCGCCGTCAGAAGCCACAGGATAAAAATCACCGCCAGCATGAGACCGATGGCAAGGATTGCCGGGACCGCCGGGGAATGCCTGATTTCGAGCGCATGCTGCCAGGAGGTGTCAAGGCCAAGCTCCCGCCGGCGGCTGATCTCATAAAGACCCAGCGCCGCTATCGGACCGATCAGGGCAAAGCCTGACATCAGCGGAAACAGCAGCGGCAGCGCATTGGCACCGGATGTCCAATACGCCAGGACCACACCGGCCATAGGGTAGATCAGACAAAGAAAGACGTAGTGCGACGGCTTGGTCCAGAAATCATCCAACCCCTGACGCAGCGAGGTGAAGACATCCGCCACATTGATGCGCCGCACGGTGGGATAGGCCGCCTTCCTGGCGCCTCCCGCGATCACGTGAAAATGTGCCATAACAATTCCTCTCCATTCTTGTCACAGACAACAACGACCACAACGGATACCCGCGTTAGGAACGGCGCCATAGGACTGAACCTGCACGCCTGAAGATTATACACCCCCGGTCGAAACTTGACCAGCGGCGCACCCTACGGCGCAGAATTGCTGCGCAAGTCAGCCGGCTCCGACCAAATGACATAAGTTTCAACCGTAACCAAATTTTCTCCTTCTGAAATCGTGGCGTAGCCCTGAGCGCCCAGATTCGCACCTGAGCAGACAGAAGCCACAGTTCGCCGAATGGATGGCCACAAGCCAGCCGGTTGCGGCTGTGACATGCTCTGAAAGAGAGGTGATCATGGCCAGTCAATTTTCGCAGGCAGCACGTCCGGCCAAGCATACGAACGTCCAGCCGATGGCTACGCCGGAACTTCCTTCCGCCGTCCCGCTGATGGCGCTTTCGACCGGGTTCTGGGCCTTCAAGACGCTGGCCGCTGCGCACGAGTTGGGCCTCTTTAGCCGCCTTGCGGGCGGCGTCGGCACTACGGTTGCCGGGCTGGCGGAAGAGCTTGGTCTGAACCCACGCCCGGCCGAGATGCTGTTGACCGGCTGCGCTGCACTCGGGCTTCTGGAGAAAACGGACGGGCGTTATCGCAATACGCCGTTAAGCGAAGCCTATCTAGTGCGCGGGACACCATATTACTTCGGTGGCTTCGTGCAGATGGCCGACAAGCGGCTCTACGCAGGCTGGGGCAAACTTACCGAAGCGCTGCGAACGAACCGGCCAACCACGTGGGACCCGGAGGTACAATCCTCGCTGTTCGACGGCGAGGATCCGACAATGCTGGCGTACTTCTGGGAAGCGATGCATTCGATGTCCGCGATGAGTGCGCGCAAGCTCGGCGAAGCCGTGGATTTCAGTCGTTTCCGCCGGCTGCTGGATATCGGCGGCGGATCTGGCGCCTACGACATCGAGCTCTGCAAGCAATATGACGAGCTTGGTGCGACCGTGTTCGACCTGCCGCATGTCGCCGAGATCGCCGCAGGCAAGATTGCCGAGGCCGGCCTCGCTGACCGCGTGGATACCGTCGGCGGCAGTTTCTTCGATGGTCTTCCGGACGGGCATGACCTACATCTTTTGTCGATGATCCTGCACGACTGGGACGAGGCGACGAACCGCGCCCTGCTGCGCCGGTCCTTCGAGGCTTTGCCGAGCGGCGGTGCAGTCGTCATCAGCGAGCTTCTTGTCGATGACGAAAAGACCGGGCCAGTGCCGGCCGCGCTGATGAGCCTCAACATGCTGATCGAGACGGAAGGAGGACGAAACTACACGCCGGCCGAATATTCGGCATGGCTCGAGGAAGCCGGATTTAGGCACGTCGAGACGGTCTGGTTCGGCGCGCCCGCCGCCAGCGGCGGCGTGATCGGCCGCAAGCCGTAAGGTCTAAAACGGAGTGGAATAGGCGCTCTGCCGTCCACTCCCAAGAATATGCCCCCGATCTGGAAAAATGGGAGGCCGAAATGCTTCACACCGAAACCCGCAGCAGCCGTAAGTTGTCGAGAATGCGCCCGCCTGGATCCGCGCTGAAAACCACGGTAGCTGTAATCCGGGTTCTCATAACCTGGCAACTGACCACCACAAGACGTCGGGCAATCGCGCATTTGTCCCCCGAACAGCTGAGAGATATCGGTTGTTCCGAGGTTCCCGTGCCAGTATTTGAAATCAAGCCATGTCTGATCACGAACCTGATGTCGATGAAGTAGCGAACCGAATTCCGACGACCGCCGGGCATTCTTATGGACTTTCATCCGGTCCTCCGAGAATCACTGAAGCTTCGACAACCTCAGCTTCCCGGTCGAGACCGGATGGACCAACCCAATGAAAGCTCACGCCTAGCTAGGAGATTGTTACGGGGGTCGTTAACAAATAGCCTGCTCCACGCTCCGTGACGATCAGCTTCGGGTCGCTGGGATCCTGCTCCAACTTGCGGCGCAAACGCAGAATCTGCACGTCGATGCTGCGGTCGAAAACCTCCTCGTCGTGCACGCGGCTGGCACTCAGCAATTGGTCACGCGTGAGCATTTGCTGCGGAGAACGCAGGAATGCCGTCAGCAGATTGAGCTCGCCCGCGGTCAGCGGAACCGGCTTTCCTTCTGGAGAAACGAGGCGGCGCATCCGCATGTCCAAATGCCAGCCGGCGAACCAGTAGCGGACCCTGCGCTCGTTGCTGCGCAGGCGCTGCTGAGCGGCGGCGGAACGGCGTAGCACCGCTCTTATGCGCGCCAGCAGTTCACGGGGGCTGAAGGGCTTCGTCAGATAGTCATCGGCACCGAGTTCGAGACCGACGATCCTGTCCGTTTCCTCGCGGCGGTGTCCGGTGACGACGATGATCGGAGCTTCGGGAGGAGTGCCGAGGCGACGCATCAGATCGAGCCCGTCCTCGCCTCCCAGCTTCATATCGAGGATAATCAGGTCGACCGGCTTTTCCCGCAGGACCGATTCCATCGTCTGCCCGTCGGCAACTGCGCTGACGGTGAAGTTCTCTCCTTCCAGGTACTCGGCGAGCATACTGCGCATGTCCGGATCGTCATCAACGATCAGCACATGGCTCGCTGCGGAGGAGGTCATGATGATTGCTCCGATCGCTCGCGCCGCTTTTACCATTAAAGCGCCGATTTTTGGCGGTTTCGTGTTGAAATGGTCGTGCACCTCGCCTGGCTGCAGCCCGGCTCCCGAATCGACCGGGTGATGAGAACACCGGCCATCGGCGTGGCCGGTGCCGGACTCTTGCTCCTTTGCTTCACCGCGTTGATGCCATGGCCGCCGATGGCGGCGCTCGGCCAGACCGCGCAGGATGCCGGAGAACCCATCGCGCCCCTACAGCCCTCGGAGGCAACTGATGCCGCCAGGCTGTCGCTGGGCGAGCTGCTCTTTCACGACCCGCGTCTGTCGGGTGACGGGACGGTCGCCTGCGCGTCTTGCCACGATCTAACCGCCGGAGGAGACGACGGCCTCGAGCGTCCCGCCGGGGCCGAGGGCAAACTGCTGGATTTCAACGCCCCCACGATCTTCAATGTCTCGCGCAATTTTCGCCTGAACTGGCGCGGCGAGTTCCGCAGGATCGAGGAGCAGAACGAGGCTGCCCTGCTCGATCCCGACGTGATGGGCGCGAGCTGGAATGAACTGCTTCGAAGACTGCAGGGCGACGCTGGCTATCTCCGGAGATTTGCGGCTGCTTACAGTTCCGCCCCCACAAGGGACAGCGTCCTCGACGCACTGGCCACCTTCCAGCGTTCCCTCATCACTGTCAACGCGCGTTTCGACCGACATCTTATGGGCCAAAAGGGTGTGCTCACCTCCGAGGAACTGCGCGGCTACGAGCTCTTCAAGGAATATGGCTGTATCGCCTGCCACCAGGGGGCGAATGTGGGCGGAAACCTGTTCCAGCGGTTCGGCATCTTTGCCGATCCCTTCACGGATCGCGCGAGCGAAGACGATAGCGATCTTGGCCGCTTTACCGTCACGGGTCTGGAGCAAGATCGTCATGTGTACCGGGTTCCCAGCCTTCGCAATGTCGCGCTCACGGCGCCCTATTTCCACAACGGCCGCACCGCTTCGCTCGAGGAAGCGATCAGCATCATGGCGCGCGCGCAGCTGGGTCGCGAATTGCCGCAAGACGACATCGCATCGATCACTCGCTTCCTGAACACGCTGACGGGCGAGTACCGTGGGCGGCATCTTGGCGAAGGGCGAAAGCCATGAGACGACTTCCGTTCCTCGCCGCCACACTGGTGGTGTTCCTCGTTGTCCTGACCTATTTCCTGGCGCAAGGCACTTCCATCAATGCTCCGCGGTACGAACGCGCGGACGCGCTACAATCGGTCATCCTGTATGACGCCGAGCTTCAAAGGGACGTGCTGCTCGGACGGGCGGGGCTGCTGCCGAACTATGACCCACTTGTCGGGTCGATGAACAACTTGCGGGTGGCCGCGGCCGACCTACCCTCCGACGACGGTTCGATTGGAAATGCCAGCTCCGACATACGGCAAAAGACCGCCGAGGTCGCCAGAGCGGTCGCCGAGCAGGAGGCGCTCGTCGAATCCTTCAAGTCGGACAACGCATTGCTGCAGAACTCGTTGTCCTATTTCAATCACCTCAGCCAGCGCCTGACCTCTCGAAACGGACAAGCGGGCGTAGCGGGCGAGATCGGCATGCTGACGGCAGCCATGCTTCGATTCATCAACGCGCCCCGGCGGGATCTTGCGGAAGAAGTCACGAGTTCGATCAATGCGTTGGAGCGTCGTGCAGTGGAGCCGCCAGCAACAAGCGACGTCCACTCGCTGATTTCCCACGCCCGACTCATCATTGGCACACTGCCGCGCGTCGACGGTCTCGTTGCCAACATCCAGTCTGCCCCGCTGGGCCGTGCCGCACGGTTGCTCCAGAACTCCTATCTCCAAGCGCATTCCCGCGCGACCAGGCGAGCCAACATTTTCATGAGCCTGCTTTACGGCGTCGCAGTCGTATTGATGGGCTATGTCGCCTACTTGTTCGTCCAGCTGCGCGCCAACAGAGATCGGCTCAAGGCGAGGCTTGAACTGGAGCGGCTAGTCGCCGAGATCTCTACCCGGTTCATCAATTTGCCACGCAGTGAAATCGAGCCTGCAGCGCAGGGGGCGCTTGCGCATCTGGCATCTCACCTGAAAATCACCGGAGCTGAACTCGTTCTGCCTAAGCCGAACGACTACGACGGCGTTCAGCACGAGCCTGCCGACGGCATCGGCCGGACCGAAAGCTTGGCTCGACTTATCCATAACTGGCGCGTGGATGGCCATGAAACGCAAGGCAGCATTCATGTTCCGGACATCGCAAGACTCCCTGACGGCGACGAGAAAGCGGCGCTGGCGCATCTTGGGATCCGGTCCCTGCTCTCGATCCCAATAGACATGGCCGCAAGAGGCCGGGGTGCGGTACTCCTTTTCCACGAGCGCCCGCATGCCTGGGGGGAGGACGACGTCGCGCTCGTTCGTACTGTAGCTGAAGTGTTCGCCAATGCGACGATCCGTGAACGCAGCGAGGCCGAGCGCGAAGACCTGCAACTGCGGCTCAATCGCTCGCAGCGGCTGGAGGCGATCGGAACTCTGGCGGGCGGGATCGCCCATGAGTTCAACAACATACTGGGTGCCGTCCGCGGCTACGGGGAAATGGCCCTGGCCATCCTGATTAAGGATTCGCGCGCACGCAGATATGTGCTGCAGATCATGAAGGCGGGCGAACGGGCGCAGGATATCGTCGAGCAAGTCCTGGCTTTCGGTCGCCTTCGCGAACGCGAACAAAAACTCCTTGATGCGCGAACCGTCGTGGCAGAGGCCGTCGATCTCGTGCGGGCGTCGCTGCCCGCCACCATATCCCTTCATGTCGATTTGGCCGTGCACGATGCCGCCGTCATGGGCGATGGAACGGAGCTGCAACAGGTAGTCGTGAACCTAGCGACCAATGCTGCTCAGGCCATGAACGGCAGCGGCGCGGTCCGGGTCGTTCTGAAAACCGTCTTCATGCCGCACGAACGCGAGCTGTCGCATGGCGCGACGCAGGCCGGGCGCCATGTCCTGCTACAGGTCTCGGATAGCGGTTCCGGCATCGACCCCGCGGCGATGGAGAGGATCTTCGAACCATTCTTCACCACCAAGCCCGCCGGCCAGGGCACTGGGCTGGGGCTTTCCACCGTTCACGGAATCGTCTCCGCGCACCACGGCGCCACCGATGTGCAAAGCAAACCCGGACAAGGCGCGACATTCTCCGTTTACCTCCCGCAAATCGAGGCGACGGTGCACCCGGAGCCTGACCACGACCGATCCGTCCCGCAAGGTCACGGCGAGACGATCTTGATCGTCGAGAACGACGAGTCGCTCATGCTGCTCGGCGAAGACATGCTCGCGGCGCTCGGCTACGAGCCGGTGGGCTTCGGACATGGCAAGGCAGCGCTGTCAACATTCCGCGCCGATCCCGGACGCTTCGATCTCATTCTCACCGATGAGATCATGCCGGAGTTGAGAGGCACAGAGCTTGCAAGTGTCATACACACCATTCGTCCCGACGTCCCTATCGTGCTGATGACGGGATATACCAGGACCCTCAAGCCCGAGCGATTGCAGGCCGCAGGGATACGCGAAGTGCTGAAGAAGCCGCTGCTCTCGAGAGATCTCGGCGATTGCCTCGCACGTCAACTGCCCGCCTGAACAACGTTCTCAGTACCGGCGACGAACCCTTTCCGCCGTTACATCCGTAACGCAACAGCCCCTGCACTGAAATCACCAGGTAGCCGCGTCTCCGTAAGATCGCCACGTGTCGGCCTGCAACGTGACGTCGGCCAGCCGTAGCCTATTCAACCGAATTGAAAGGAGCCGATGATGATCCGCTACGCCACACTGGGTACAAGCCTCGTTCTGTATGGGCTTCTCGGCCTTGCGATCGTCGGGTCGGTTCAGGGCATGGCCCAATCAACCGACATCGAGCGCGGTCGCTATCTCGTGAAGATCGGCGGATGCAACGATTGCCATACCCCGGGATATCTTACGACTGCAGGCAAGGTGCCGGAGGAAAACTGGCTTGTTGGAGATGCGATTGGATTTAGCGGTCCCTGGGGTACCACCTACCCTTCCAATCTACGCGGTTTGCTCGCGAAAATGACCGAAGACGAATGGGTGGGGTATGCTCGCTCGCTGCAGACGCGGCCACCGATGCCTTGGTTCAATCTGCAGGCTTTTGCGGAAGACGACCTGCGCGCGATGCATCGCTACATCCGCTCGCTACCGAAAGACAATCGCAGCGTTCCCGATTTCGTGCCGCCCGGGCAGCGTCCCTCGACGCCCCACATCGTCATGGTGCCGCAGGCGCCGGGTTAACGCGGTTGGCCCGTGGGCATGAGGTTCGACATGCTTCCCGTCTCACGCGGACTTGGGCGCAGAGCGCCGCTGTTGCAGCTGTAACCCTCATTCCTCGCCGCTGAAATCGGGACGTAGCAGACACGAGCGACATTGTTTCACCGAGTTGACGGTGGTTTTCGCCAACCAAAGACGAACACGGGAGAGGACCATGCAGAAGGTTCTTCCTGATCATAGGCGGCCAAACGGCATCGGGCCTGGATCGTATGACGAGGCTTCCTATGCGCTGGGCTATTCGAAACACGAACTCAGGCGGCTTGCCTTGCAGGCCGCGTTCATTCGCGATCTCACCGAAGATTTCCTGCGGCGAGCCGGGCTTGCGCGTGGCATGCAGGTACTCGATCTGGGCTGCGGGGTCGGCGACGTGTCGCTGATTGCAGGCCAAATTGTCGGGCCTTCCGGGGCGGTGCTGGGCGTCGACCGCTCGAGGGAGGCCATCGAGATCGCCGAAAAGCGGGCGGTGGAAGGTGGGCAATGCCATTGGGTTCGGTTCGACGTCGCCAAACTTGAAGATTTCAATCCGGACAGGAAGTTCGACGCGATCATCGGCCGTCTGATCATGATGTATCTGCCGGATCCCGGGGCGACGCTGCGGCGGCTCGCCGATCGCCTTCGGCCCGGCGGAATAGTGGCGTTTCAGGAAATGGCGATGCCTTCGGTGCGAAGCGTCCCGGACGGGTTGGAGTTCCGCCGCTGCAGGCGCTGGATCCTGGAAACCTTCGAGCGCGGCGGCTTTGAGGTGGACATGGGGCCAAAGCTGCATACGACCTTTCTCGAAGCAGGACTGCCGGCACCGCAGATGATCGCTGCCGGGCGCGTAGAAGGCGGTCCGCAATCCTTCGTCTACGACTATGTCGCGGAAACATTGCGCAGTCTGCTGCCGTTCATGGAGCGACTTGGGATTGCTTCGG
The DNA here is from genome assembly GCF_964254135.1 of Neorhizobium tomejilense. Lineage (NCBI taxonomy): Bacteria > Pseudomonadati > Pseudomonadota > Alphaproteobacteria > Hyphomicrobiales > Rhizobiaceae > Neorhizobium > Neorhizobium tomejilense. Next base: position 688,375 of record NZ_CAXUSO020000002.1, on the reverse strand, counting down.
CCGAGGAGGTGCAACTCGATACGCTCGCGGATCGATTGCGCGCCGAGGCCACTGAGAATTCAGCCTGCATCATGCCGCCACCACTCGTGGGCGCGTGGACACGCCTGGACGTCCCACTCAACGAGGAGCGATGAAATGCGTGAGACTACATCGATAGAACCTGTTGCGCACGTTATCAGGCGCGAAGACATTGAGGCTTTCGAGGTCTTCGGCCCGACAGTGGAATACCTGACACAGCCTCGGGATGGAGAACCGTGCATCATGCGGGGCACGATCCCGCCGCATGTTTCGGTGCCGCTTCACTCTCATGCTGACCCGGAGACGTTCATGATGATTTTCGGTGTCGTGGAAGGACTCAGCCATTCCGCAGACGGTTTCGAATGGATTGAGGTCCGGCCGGGCGACATCTTCCACGTGCCCGGCGGAGCCATGCACGCTTTTCGCAACCAGACAGGCGAACCGGCCATCATGCTGATCGTCAGCACCGACAGGATCGGGCGCTTCTTCCAAGAAGTAGGTTCGCCGGTACGTGACGGTCCTCAGGTGCGGCCGTTCGACCCGTTCGAACGCTTTCTTCAGGCTTCGAAGCGTTACGGCTACTGGAATGCCAGCCCGGAAGAAAACGCCCGCGTGGGAATCGTCCTGACGACGCCGTGAACAGCGCGGTTTTCGCCCACGCCTCCAATCGACCAGGAGATTGATACGATGACAAAAATCTCAGTGATCGGCGCAGGCACGGCCGGTCTAATCTTCGCCTACGCATTGTTGCGCAAGGGATATGAAGTGGCGGTGTATTCCGATCGCACACCCGACCAGTGGCTCAATCATTCGAAACCAACGGGAAACGCCTTCCTCTTTGGCGAGACGATCGACGTCGAACGCGAGCTGGGCATGGACTACTGGTCACAGGACATGTTGGGCGCGAGCGGCGCGCTGGTCCACATGAAGCCGGCCATCGAAGGATCCGAACGGATGATGGTTGCCGGCTCCTTTGGATCGTACGGAGGTGCCATCGACATGCGGATGCGCATCCATCGTTGGCTCAGTGACTTGGAGGGTCGTGGTGGGCGACTGATTGTCGAGTCCGTTACGGCCGAACGAATTGACGAGATTGCGACCCATTCCGATCTAACCGTACTGGCAGCCGGTCGATCCGAGCTGGCCGACCTTGTTCCGCGCGACCCGGGAAGGAGTGTCTATGACGCGCCGCAACGCCACCTCGCAATGGTGGTGGGCATACGCTTTTACCAAGATGTTCCTGGAGCCGCTTACGGAACCGGCAGCCGCGGTGCTGGGAGAATGCGGCCGCAATCGACTGTTCGCAGACCAGAAGTTCTTCGGGAATTTCTCGAGGCCGCAGAATCTCTTCCCCTGGATAGAAGACACTGAAGCTGCCCGCGGGGTCATCGAAGCCTACCAAGCGCGAAAAGCGGCTTGAAGGTCCTCCAGGCATCGAATGGTTTCCTCAACCCTTTGCCTGGGCGATTCGTTCGAGGAAGGAGCAGACAATGCGCGACATCGAAAGCAAGGAGTTCGTTCTTGCAGGCATCGTCATGAAGTGCCTGTTGTCCGGAGAACAGACCGCCGGCCAGTTTTGCCTCTTTGAGAACAAGAGTGACGGAAACACAAAGACACCGATCCATGTCCACACCCGGGACGACGAGACGGTTTACGTCATAGAAGGCGAACTGACCGCGGTGCTCGATAGCCAGCCTCGACGCCTGACTTCCGGCGAGAGCATCTTCCTGCCCCGCGGCATTCCACACCAGCTTACGAACATGAGCGGCAATCCTTGCAGATACATCTTGATCGGGACCCCCGCACTATTTGAACGCTTTCTCGAGGAGGGTGGCCACGAACTGCAACCGAACGAAATCGTAGGAACGCCGACGCCTGAGGAGATCGCGCGTCTCCGCGAGGCCGCGCCAAGATTCGGCATCACCTTGCTCCCGGATTGGCCGCAGCCAAGTAACGCTCGGAAGGTCTTTTATGGGGCCGATTCCAGAACGTCTGCTTTGGGCCGGCTGGAATGATGGCGGACCCTATCCTTCATCAAAAGCGGATACTACGCGCGGAAACGGCGCCGGTACTCGGATGGCGACAGACCTACGATCCTCTGGAACACCTTCCTGAACGCGCTTGCATCCGTGTACCCAACGCGCCAGGCGATCACTTCCACGGGATACTTGCCGAACTGGAGCAACTCGCGTGCCTTGTTCATGCGGAACCGCTGGAGGTACTCGGTGACCGTCATGCCCGTTGACTTGCGGAACCGGCGCAGGAAGGTCCTTTCCTCGAGCCTCGACTTGCTCGCCAGGTCGGCGAGCGTGATGTCGTCCGCGAACGACGCATGAAGCAAGTGCTGCGCGCTGAGCACCGCCGTGTCACCGTGGTTCAAGCTAGGCACAAAGGTACTGTAATATCGCTGTTCCCGGCCGGGAGGATCGATGAGCAGTGTGCTTGCGGTCTCCATCATCGCCGTGGGGCCGAGATAGCGATCGACGAGCTTCAGCCCTAAATCCGTCCAGGCCATCATGCCGCCAGCGGTGATGATGTCGCCGTCATCGATAATCAGCCGGTCGACGTCTAGATTGACGTCGGGGAAGCGCGCCACGAACGCCTCAGCAGCGCCCCAATGAGTGGTGGCTGACCGCCTGTTCAGCAGGCCGGTTTCGCCCAAAATGAAAGCGCCGACGCAAACTGAGGCCAAGATCGTGCCGGCTGAATGCAGTCGTCGCAAACTCGCTGCGAAAGTACGGGCGACCTCGGAAGGGACTGGTCCGCCTTTGCCCGAAGGAACTATGACCACGCTTGGGTGGCCGCTCCGTTCGGCAGGGACCAGATAATCGCTCTCGATCCGCCATCTCGTCACTCTCAGGGTCGGTCGGTCAGGGCGGTTGGCGATCTCAAATAGGTCTGTAAGGCCGAGTAGAGCGGCCTCCTGCGCGCCAGGATACTCTAGCAAGCCGATGTCGATGGTTTCGGGCATATGTCGTTTCCAACCCGTTCTTTGTCATTACCGCCAATAGCGTCATCTTTGGTTGCCGTCCATAAGAGACGCTTCGAAAGGATGAACTCCATGAACAAGCAAGCAATCGTTGTCGTCGATTTCCAGAACGACTATCTCACCTCGGGATCTTGGCCGCTAATTGGTATTGACGCCGCCGTAAAAAAGGCGGCCGAGGTGATCAAGCATGCCCGGTCCAAGGGTGTGCCTGTCATCCACGTGCGCCATGAGAGCCCCGAGGGCGCGCCATTCTTCGTCGCCGGCTCTCCCGGCGCAGAGATCATTCCGGCAGTCGGTCCCAACGACGGTGAGCAGGTCGTGGTGAAGAATTATCCGAACGCGTTCCGGGATACTGACCTCAAGGCCAAGCTCGATGCTGAGGGTGTCACGGATGTGATCATTGTTGGCGCCATGACACACATGTGCATCGACGCAACCGCCCGAGCTGCCGCCGACCACGGCTACAACGTCACGGTCGTCCAAGACGCCGCAGCCACGCGCGACGCCGAGTTCAACGGCATGATCGTGCCGGCAGGCCAGGTCCACGCGGCCTTTATGGCGGCACTTGGCTTCGCCTATGGCAAGGTCGTCGCAGCCGATGATTTCCTGAAGTAGCTATTGTGGGCTCGCGTCCCGCCTGCCTCTGCGCGGCTGGCGGGACGCTTGGCTCACGCTTCACATCGCGTACTTGGCCTGGAACTCCTCGTGGTAGATGACTTCTTCGAAGCAAAGCTTCAGGCCGTGCTTGACCATTAGTTTCTCGACGATTGCGCCGGGCGTCTCACGATGCCCTTTAGCGCGCGCCCGTACATAGGCCTCGCGCGCCTGCGCCTCTTCTTCGGCAAGCACAAGATTTTCGGCAAGCACAAGATTCATCCGTTCGCGGATATATTGCTTGAGGTTAATGTGCTCGATGTAGACCTCGCGCACGCCGACGTCCACCAGCCGGGCAAACAACCGGCCCAACAGATCTGGCCGTTCGGCAAAGTGCGGTAGCAGTGGTCCGACAAAGGCGAAGGTCGGGATGCCGGCCTCATGCAGGGCCCCGAGCGCCTTGAGGCGATGCGAACTGCGGGGTGCGCGCACCTCGAGCCAACGGCTGATCTTGTCGGTCGTTGTCACTGTTATCCCAACATCCGCCCGCGGCAAGCGCTTTAGCAGGTCGATATCCCGCACTAACAGCGGTGATTTGGTCAGGATGCGCACGATGCCGGGATAGCGCTCCTCGGCAAGCGCTGTGAGCACCCCGCGGGTCAATAGGTATCGGCGTTCGGGTCCTTGATACGGGTCGGTGACGGAGCTGAGAAGAAATGTGCCCTCGCACTTGTCGCGCGGCATGCGCCGGAGTTCCTCCCGCGCCAGTTCCACTGCGTTCTTCTTGACGCAGATGCTCGCCCCACTCCTTGACGGTTTCGCCAACCGAGCGGCCCATGAAGCTGGCATAGCAATAGGCGCAGCCAAGAATGCAGCCGGTATGGGGATTGGCCACATAGGCAATCGAGGGGATCTTCGATTTCTGAATGAGGCTTTCGGCTTCGGTTTCGACGATTTTCATGATCATGCCTCATGCCGCAGATTATCGCCGCAACAACGATGTAAGGCGGCAACGGCTGCGTTGCTGGTTCACCGGGATTTCCGCCCTAGAACATCGGATTGTTGTTTGCGCGCGTACCGGGCATTTGCATCATCGCATCCCAGTGCTCGACCAGTTTGTCATTCTCGACGCGATAGATATCGATGAACCTCCATTCGTCCCCCGCCATTTCGTAGCGGGTATGCAGAATGACGATGTCGCCGTCCGTAACCACATGTTTGAACTCGATTTTTTGTTTCTGGACTCCCTGCGAAGCAAGCATTTCTACAAGTTGCTTTACACCCTTGGGCCCATCAGCAATTGTCGGGTTGTGCTGGATAAAATCCTTGCTCAGGTATTCGTCTACGGCCGACACATCCAGATCACCGAAAATGCGCTGATAGGCGGTCATGGCGAGCTGCTTGTGGTTTGCGGTCATCGTGAAACTCCTGAATTTGGAAAACAGTATGGGCGGGGACGCCTTCGTCTGCCGCCGTGGATCGGTGACGTTTCAGCCCCAGAAGGCGTCTTCCTGCTCGGGGTTCGAGGAGAACAGCCACACTTCGACGATCTTGCCGTCGGCGATGCGCAGCAGATCAATACCGGGCTGGTTGACCTGGGCGCCTTCACGCTGGCCGGCGAACTCGATCTCGATGGCCACCAGGTCGCCATTGGCGAGATAGCGATGGGCATGGGTGATGGCGAAACTGCCGCCAGACTTGGCCATCATGGCACCCATCATGGCGCCGAATTCGGCAATGCCATTCTTGGTGCCCGAGAACTGGTTGGCGCCCGGCTGATGCCAGATAACCTGCGGGGAAAGCAGGTTGCCAAGCGTGGCCTGATCGTTGGTCTGGACGGCTTCGATGTAGCTCCGTGCGATATCGATATTGGTCATTTTCTATCTTTCATTGCCGATGTTGAAACCTGCCGCGGAGAAACCGCGCTATTCATGGAGTGGTAATAACGGGCGACGCGCCATTCCGTCGTGGTGCATACGGGCCAAAATCTGATACTTAATGGACATCGCTGCTGATTGATGAGGGCGAAACATGGCAAGGAACGCGTCAAAGGTGGATCAACTCGCGTACCGTCCGCGGGGTCGCGAGCTCGACGTCGAGGTCTTCCGCTTCACTGACTTGCGGCGCCGGGTCGCCCGCGCGGAAATCCTGGCGCTGTACCACTATACCTTTCACACCCTGATCTGCGTCACCGATGGTGCGGTGACCCAGCTGGTGGACTTTCAGCCGGTCACCTGCTCGGCCGGATCCCTCCTCGTGCTCAGGCCAGGGCAGGTTCACAGCTTTGGCAGTGATGAAGGGTGGGATGGATGGATGGTGCTGTTCCGGGCCGAATTCCTGCCATCAGAAGCGCAGACGACTGCCGATCTGTTGCCGGCTCTCGGTCTGGACCGGCTGCCGGATCATTTGTCGCTGTCGACCGCGGACTTTCATGCCGTCAGCGAGATCATCACCAGGATGCAGCTGGATGCGGCGATCGACGCGATGGCCAAGGATGTCCACGCCCTGCTGCGATACCAGCTTTGCGCACTGCTTTTACGCCTGACGATTCTGCAGGACCGGCAGGTGGGCGGTGCCGACGCGCGGAGCTTGGCTGTGCAGCGCTTCGCCAAGTTTCGCCGGCTGGTCGAGCAGAACTATGCTGGTTGGCATCAGGTATCCGCCTATGCGTCGGCTCTGGGCTGTACGGAGAAAAGCCTGACGCGAGCGGCGTTGGAGGCCACCGGCCAGAACGCCAAGAGCGTCATCACGGCTCGTATTGCCCTCGAGGCAAAACGACTCCTCGTTCACACCGACCGGCCCATTTACCTTATCGCCGAGGGCCTGGGCTTCGAGGAAGCAACCAACTTCGCCAAGTTCTTCAAGCGTGAAACGGACCGCACCCCGATTGGCTTTCGCCGGCAATACAAGGGCTAGTTATGGCTACCTTTCGGCTCCAGTAAGGGTGGCCAATATTGAAGGCGGTTCTGTCGCTGTGGCCGCCTGTTTTTCCGCGAGCAGTTCGTCAAGGATACCGTTCAGCGTGGCCAGTGGCGTACCGGTGGCGGGAAGCTGGTGGACGCTGGTGCCATCGATGTAGAGCAGCGTCGGATATGAAGATACCCGCAGGGCGCGGGTCAAGGCGAAGTCCGCTTCAGCCTGAGCTTGTGCTGCGCCACCGGTAAGCGACTGTAATACCTTGCCCTTATCGAGACCATTGCAGTGTCGACTTTCGCTAGCCTGCCTTCAAAGCTCTCTTTGGCCTGCTAGAAAATCAGAGGCAGAAGGCTCTCGCCAGCAGCGCTTTCAGTCGGCAAGGGTAGCGGCACTATTCGGCGCTAGACATCCGCTGGGATGCAGCAGGCGAGCGCGCTCGAACGTAAGTTCTCAGCTGAGAACTCACGTTGACAGGATCAGCAACCCAACGGCGCGGCGATGTAACCACCTTTTTCTCAATGGGCAGACGCAACGGCCTGCTCGTCGATATTTGCGCGGGCGTAGATCTTTCGGGCGATGGCCGCGAGCACGAGCAGCGTCACCATCCCAACTAGGCAACAGCTGGCAAAGCCTGTTGAGAACGACTGGCGGGCCGCTTCAAGCCAGGCCGGCACGACGTTCTCTTGAAGCGCTCTTGCGGTTTCGACAGCGCCACCAATCGTCGTTTTCACCGCTGCACTCTCAGTGGCATCGAGGCCTCCAACATTCACCCCGTCCATCAGCATGCGATAGATCAAGGTGCCGAGGCTGCCGAGCAATGCGATGCCGAGCGCGCCTCCGAATTCGGCACTTGTCTCCGAAATCGCCGAGGCGGAGCCCGACTTTTCCGGCGGCGCGCTTCCGACGATCAGGCCGGTTGTCGTCAGCACGACCGGCACGAAACCGACTGCGATCACCATGGTTGCGCCGAGAACCCCGAACAGGCTTTCGCAATAGGCGGCGATCGACATCAGAAACATGCCCGCGGAGTTTATCACCAAGCCCAGCAATACGGTACGGACCGGGCCGAAACGGTTGGTGAACCGATAGGCTTGCAAGGACATGACTGTGAAGACGATCGACGAGGGAACCGACCAGAGAGCCGCTTCGAGCGGTGTGAGGGCAAGCACGAACTGGAGGAACAGGTTCTGGTAGAGAAAGACGCCGAACACGAAGAACATCCCCGCAAGGTTTACCAGAAGCGAGGCCGTGAAGGCGGGCAGAGCAAAGAGCTTCAGATCGATCAGGGGATCCGGCAGGGTTTTCTGACGGCGCACGAACAGCCAGCCGACAATGAGCCCGCCGCCGATGGGCAGCAGATGACGAGTGTCAAAACCGTCTGCCGCCACATGCTTGAAGCCGTAGATGATGGGCAGCACGGTCGCGAGCGACAGCAGTACGCTCAGGAGGTCAAGCCTGGCGCCGTCCGCGCTCTTGTATTCCGGCAGCAGGATGGGAGCAGCAATCAGCAGGATGAGCATGACCGGGATGTTGATGAGAAATACCGCGCCCCAGTGGAAATATTGCAGCAGAAAGCCGCCCAGGAGCGGCCCGATCAGGCCACCGAGGGCAAAAGCCGTGCCCCAAATGCCGATGGCGCGGTTACGCTCCGCCTCGTTGCTGAACAGGTTGACGATCAACGACAAAGTTGAGGGTGCGATCGTCGCTCCGGCGATGCCGAGAAGCGCCCGCGACACGATGAGCTGTTGCGCGGTGGTAGAAAAGGCCGCGAGCGCCGAGGCGACGCCGAAGGCGGCTGCTCCGATCAGCAGCACGCGGCGGCGACCGATCCGATCTCCCAGCGTGCCCATCGTAACCAGAAAGCCGGCAACCATGAAGCCGTAGATGTCGTTGATCCAGAGGAGTTCGGAGGCCGACGGGTTGAGATCTGCGACGATCGCGGGAATGGCCAGGAACAGGATGGACAGATCCATCGAATAGATGAGGCAGGCAATCGAGAGCACGCAGACCCCGATCCACTCCCTGCGTCCGGCAAGGTTCTGGCCTGCTTTGGCACTTCCGGTATGCATGGAACTCCTCCTATAGCGGCGGCGGCAATGTGGCGCGCCAGATGATAAATGGCAACGCTCCAACCTTGTCGCGCCCGGTTGGAGATGCCCCGATCCAGCCAGATGCGGTCACGACGGGGCGGACGGCAGGATTTTCAGGTGAACCAATTCACTCCTTGAATGTTGACATGCGGGTCAGAAAAACGAGGAGGTCGGCATGCTTGACGTGCAAAAGGCCAGGCATCAGACAGTCAAAGTAGATGGGGTAGACCTGTTCTATCGCGAGGCGGGGCGCCGCGATGCGCCCGGCGTGTTGCTGCTCCATGGCCAACCCAGCTCATCCTACAGTTTTCGAGACGTCATCAGCCCCTTGGCGAGCGTAGCGCGGGTCGTTGCGCCCGATCTGCCCGGCTTCGGTTTCACGGAGGCACCTAAAGACTATGAGTACACGTTCGACGCCATGGCGCGGACGGTCGATGCCTTGACGAGGGAGATCGGGCTGGAGCGGTTCTTCCTCTACATCCACGATTTTGGAGCGCCGGTCGCCTACTATCTGGCGCTGGCACGACCCGACCGCGTGCTTGGGCTCATCATTCAGAACGGCAATGCCCATGAGGAAGGCCTCGGTCCAGTTTGGGACGCCAGCAAAGCCTATTGGGCGGAACCCACCCTGGAGAACCGCGCGAACCTGCCCGAATGGCTGAATTTCGAAGGGGTGCGGCACACATATGTCGGCGACATCCCGGATAGGCTCAAACCGCAGTTCGCGCCGGAAGGCTGGCATCTCGACTGGGAACGGATGAGCCGGCCCGGACTGGTCGAAATACAGTTTCGCATCTTCAGCGACTATGGCCGCTACGTCGCCCGCTTTCCGGAGATTTCGGCCTACCACCGCGATCATCAGCCGCCGGCGCTGCTAATCTGGGGGCGGCACGACCCGTATTTCGAGCTTGATGAGGTACTGGCTTATGCCCGCGAACTCGACCGGTTGGATATGCACATTTACGACGGGGCGCATCTTCTGCTTGAGACGCATCATCAGGAATGCGCCGCTCTTATGTGCGAGTTCATCGTAAATTCACAGAGCGCAATGCCCAAATCGACATAGCCCCACCGAGATCAAGATGGGTTCGAACCGGCCGGTTTTCGATCTTTTTCGCCCACTGGCGCACCCAGGACGGTGGCTGAGGCGGTGTTCGGCATAGGCAGCTGCATCGAGAATTTGCTTACCTCGCGGTAGGCTCCGCCCTCCCCCTGAAGTTCGCTTCCTTGACGGCCTCGCGCGCAGCGGTAACACTTGTGGTTTCGCCAGGCTCCAAAAAGATTTGGAGCCCCTGAGACAAGAGATGGACGGCGCGGCGATGCCTGTCGCATACCTGTAATAGTGTAACCTTAGGTTAGAACGGCTCCAGACTTGGGGCAAATCCTAACTTAGAGGCGAGCCAATGAACGAGCACACTTCCCAGAAGATATTCCCGACGACTCAGCTTGAAGACGCGGATGGTGATGGCCACAACACGAGCGTCAACCCGACCATGGGTGAAATCATCGGCAAGCGTTTCTCGCGCCGGAATTTTCTGCAGGGTTCGCTCGCCGTCTCGGCTATCGCGGCCACGGTCAGCCCCGTCGCCCTGATGAGCGCCGACGAGGCCCGTGCCCAGGACAAGAGCGGGTCCGCCTTCAAGTTCACCGAAGTGGAAGCCGGCGTTGATGCCAGCCACCACGTGGCCGATGGTTATGACGCCGACATCCTTCTGCGCTGGGGCGATGCCGTCCTGCCCGGCGCGCCGAAATTCGATCCGACCAAGCAGACGGCCGATGCGCAGAGCAAGCAGTTCGGCTACAACAACGACTATGTCGGCTACATTCCGCTCGAAGGTTCGAGCGAGCACGGCCTGCTCGTCGTCAATCACGAATACACCAACCCGCACCTGATGTTCCCAGGCCTCGTCAAGGTCGTGGATGGCAAGATCAAGCAGGGCACGCTCAGCAAGGAGCAGGTGGATGTCGAAATGGCGGCCCATGGCGGCACCATCGTCGAAATCCGCAAGGCCGGCGGCAAGTGGCAGGTCGTCACCGACGGCAAATACAATCGCCGTATCACTGCCAACACGCCGATGGAAATTACCGGCCCGGCCGCCGGCAACGACCGCCTGAAAACCAATGTCGATGCGACTGGCACGCGCGCCATCGGCACGATCAACAACTGCGCCGGCGGCGTCACGCCGTGGGGCACCTACGTCATGGCGGAAGAGAATTTCCATGGCTATTTCTCCGGTAAGCTGCCGGAAGGCCACAAAGAGGCCGCCAACTACAAGCGTTACGGCGTTCCGGAAGGCAGCTACGAGTGGGCCAATTTCTACGACCGCTACGATCTCGCCAAGGAGCCGAACGAGCCGAACCGCTTCGGCTGGATCGTCGAGGTTGATGTCATGGACCCGGCCTCCACGCCGAAAAAGCGCACCGCGCTCGGCCGGACCAAGCACGAGGGCGCCGAATCGATCGTCGCGAAGAACGGCAAGGTCGTCTTCTATCTCGGCGACGACGAACGGTTCGACTATGTCTACAAGTTCGTGACTGAAGGCACGTTCAAGCCGAACGACCGCGCGGCCAACATGAACCTGCTCGACAACGGAACGCTTTACGTCGCCAAGTTCAATGAGGACGGCACCATGCAGTGGCTGCCGATGGTCCACGGCCAGGGACCGCTGACCGCCGCCAACGGATTTAACAGCCAGGCGGACGTGTTGATCGAATGTCGGCGCGCGGGCGACGTGCTCGGTGCCACGAAAATGGACCGGCCGGAGGACGTCCAGCCGAACGGCGTCAACGGCAAGGTCTACGTGATGCTGACCAACAACACCCGCCGCAAGGCCGACCAGGTCAATGCCGCCAATCCGCGCGCAGAAAACGCCTTTGGCCACATCATCGAGATTGCCGAAAACGACGGCGATTTCACCGCGACCTCCGGCAAGTGGGAAGTGCTTCTGAAGTGCGGCGATCCTTCCGTTGCGGCGGTCGGCGCGACCTTCTCCACCGAGACCACCAAGAATGGCTGGTTCGGCATGCCGGATAACTGCGCCGTCGATTCCGCCGGCCGGCTCTGGGTCTCGACCGACGGCAACAACAACAAGGCGACCGGCCGAACGGACGGTCTCTGGGCCGTCGATACGGAAGGTGAAGCCCGCGCCACGTCCAAGCTCTTCTTCCGCGTTCCCGTCGGTGCTGAGATGTGCGGCCCGCTCTTCACACCAGATGACCAAACGGCTTTCGTCGCCGTCCAGCATCCGGCCGATGGCGGCGAGGACTGGCCTGGCCATGGCCGTCCGTCCTACTACGAGGACCTTTCCACCCGCTGGCCGGACTTCAAGCCCGACATGCCAGTGCGACCTGCAGTCGTTGCGATCACCAAGGTGGGCGGCGGCAAGATTGCCGTCTGACACTATCAACGCGGCGTCAGCCGCAACGAGGGCGGCAGCGAGGCTGCCGCCCGGCTGTGAATGCCGGCCGGGGCGGGTGCATCACCCCGGCTCGCAGCAGACGGAGGTTATCCGCCTTACGAAGCTAGAGAGTTCATCCGCGGTAATCCAAAGGGGTCAGGACAAAATTGAAATCGGAGCGCCAGATCGTCGCTTCATCGGTCCGCTCGAAGGGAGCGATCAGGCTGTCTTTCACCCCAAAGACCGCGTCCGACTCCAGATAAGGATCGTCGCCGACAAACGTGTGGGTGACGAGCTTCTGGTATCCCTCCGCAGTGATCAGATAATGGGTATGGGCAGGGCGATATGGGTGGCGGCCCAGCGATCTCAACATCTGGCCGACCGGGCCGTCATCGGGGATCGGGTAGGAAACCGGCTTGATGCCGACGAAACTATAGGCGCCGTCGGCGCCCGTCACGAAAACCCCGCGATTATTCCATTTCGGCTGAATGTCCGGCTGCTGGACGTCGTAGAACCCATCGGAATTGTCCGACCAGACATCGATCCGCGCACCCTCGACAGGGTGGCCGTCAAGATCCAGCACGCAGCCGATGAAAAGACAACTCTCGCCCCTGCCGTCCAGAGAGATCGTCTCTCCCATCTGGCGCACTGGCGCTCCTTCGACGTGAAACGGCCCGAATACAGTGTTTTCGGTTGCCCCTTCCGGCCGGCGATTGTTGATGGCGTCGACCAGCATGGAAAAACCCAAGGCGTCGCTCAGCAGGATGAATTCCTGCCGCTCGTCGTGACAAAGATGGCCTGTCCGGGTGAGGAAGCTGATTGCCGTCTCCCACTCCTGCTGGGTAAGGCTGACATCCTTTGCAAAGGCATGCAAATGCGTGACAAGCGACGCCATGACCTCGGCCAGTCGTGGCGCTATATCCTGGGCCGTGCGTGCGTTGACCGCTTCTGCGGATTTTTCCTCGCTGAAATATCGAGACATTGAAACTCCTCCGAATGCGTTATTGCGGCCGCACGCCCTCCCAGGCGTTTTGCAGCAGGGCGCGAATCGCCTGGCGCTCTATGGGACGCGGGTTCCAGTACGGGTTGCGGGTGGCCAGATCAGCTGCACGGTCGAGATCTGCTTCCTTCATACCGAGATCTCGCAACGCGGTAGGCGCGTTGATCGACGCTGCAAAGTCGTAGAGACCGGCTCCCAGTGAGCCCCCGAAGAGATCGGCCGCCGACTTCAGTTCATCTGCCGCTGCATGGGCGTTGTAGGCGGCGGAATGCGGAAGCACGATCGCATGGGTTTCTGAATGCGGCAGGTCGAAGCTGCCACCCAGCGTGTGGCAGAGTTTGTGGTGCAGGGCCATGCCAACGGTGCCGAGCACCGTTCCGCAAAGCCATGCTCCATAGAGTGCGTCCCCGCGCGCGCCGAGATCTTGCGGTTCGTTCAGAACCCGTGGCAATGCCCGCTTCAGAGCGCGCAGACCTTCCATTGCCATCATCGAGGAGATCGGATTGCGATCCCGTGCGTAGAGACCTTCTACGGCATGGGCCATCGCATTGAGGCCGCTGCTCACGCTCATGGCGACCGGCAATCCGACGGTCAATTCGGGGTCGTAAATGACGACCTCGGGCAGTATGCTGGCGGCCCGGACGGTCGTCTTTTCACCGTTTTCCGTCTGGCCGAGGATCGGCGTCACTTCCGAGCCGGCATAAGTCGTCGCTACCACGATCTGAGGCGCATCGTTGCGATAGGCGATCGCTTTCCCGAGCCCGACCGTCGATCCGCCCCCGAAGGAAACGACGCAATCGGCTCCGGCGGCACGATAAGTTGCCATCGCCCGCTCGGTCACATCGACCGGCGTGTGCATCGTGGCATCGGTAAACAGGCCGGCCGAAAGCGGGCCGAGGACGGCGGCAATACCTTCGGCTTCCGCACTTTGATGTGGGGTGGACAGGATCAGGGCGCGCTTGCAGCCCTGCCCCGTGATTGCGTCGGCGAGTTGGCCAAGCGAACCGGGCCCGAAAATGACCCTTGCCGGACCGATATTGTATTGGAAGGACGCTACCACACCCATCAACTCCGTCTTCGTTGCGCCATGTTCAACGATCGAGTTTGAACAGCGAAAGTGCATTGGTCCTGCCGATCTTCAGGCGATCTGCCTCCGAGATCGTGGTGCTATCAAACCAGTCGGCGGCGTGGTCGATATTCTCGAACGGCCAGTCGGTCGAGAACAGAATCCTGTCGGCACCGATTTCCAGCATGGCGTCGATCAGCGACTGGGTGCGGAAATTCCCCGACGTGGTGATGTAGAAGTTCTCGTTGAAATAATCTGCTATGCGGCGCTTGGCGGGATAGCTCTTTTCGACCTTGACCCAAGCATTTCGGTTGTCGATCCGCCACATCATATAGGGCAGTCCCTCGCCCATGTGACCGACAATGATGCGCAGGCCGGGATGCTCGTCAAAGAGGCCTGATCCCATGAGCCGCAGCGCATGCACAGCGGTTTCCTGTGCGAAGGCCCAGGTCGGGCCCATCAGCCACGAGTGGCCGGCATAGATCCGGCTATCCTGCGGCAGCGGGTTGCGCGGGTGGAGATAGAAAGGAACGTTGAGCTTCTCCATCTCCGCCCAGAACGGACGGTATTGCGGCAGGTCGTAGTAAAGCGGGGTCGAGCCGTCGCCTTCCTGCGAAAACCCGTTCACCAGCGCGCCGACGAAGCCCATCGTCGTCACGCAGCGTTGCAGTTCCCGTATCGCCGCATCCGGATCCTGCAGGGGCAGCGCCGCAAAACCCAGAAAGCGCTTGGGGTTCTTGAGGCATTGCTCCGCCAGGAAGTCATTGGCGCGGCGGGAGATTTCCAGAGCCTTGGCCTTGTCCGGGATAGCCTGCACAGCCGGAGCGTTCAGGGAAAGGATCATCTTGTCGATGCCGTGGGCGTCCATCAGCCGCAGGCGCTTGTCCTGTATGTCCAGAAGGCGGGCCGATAGTTCCGTCCAGTAGTCTCCGGGCACGAAACCTGCCGAATCCTGCAGCGTGTCGGGAATGGCGAAGTGTTCTTCAAGCGCTATTTTGCCTTGCACGATACTCTCTCTTTCCTGTCTCAAATCTAGAATGGACGTGTACGGATCAGTACTGACCCTTGGGCGGCAGGCCTAAGAGATGCTGGCCGACCATGGTCCCGACGGCGTCCCAGTTCATCGAAATGTGGCGTCCGACGGCATTCGCATCCCGCCATGCCCGCTGGACGGGATTAGACATTTGAAGACCGAGACCACCCGTGGAGGCGTTCAAGGCTTCGACCGCCTGAAGGGACAGGCTGACGGCGAAGGACTGCGTGCGCCGCGCCAGAATCCTGTCTTCCTCGGTGATCTCGACCGTGCCGTTTTCGCGTTCCTGCGCCAGCCGCTGTGCCCTCGCCACGTCACGCAGCATGATCTCGCGTGCTGCATCGATAGATGCAGATGCCTCTGCCACCCTCAGCTGGATAGTCGGAAACTCGGCGATCTTGTTGTTGCCCCCGGCGACCGCGCCGCGCGTGATCCGCGTGCCCATATGGTCGAGATAGCTTGTCAACGCACCTTTCGCGGCACCGATGGCGGCGCTGCCGAGGCAAAACGGAATCCCCATGAGGAGCGGAATGTTGAAAAGGCCGATGCCCTCGTATCCCCGTCCGCCCGGCGTTCTGCCCGCAGTCGCATCCGGGAAGGCCAGGATACGGTGCTCGGGTACGTAGACGTCTTTCAGGATCAGGCTCTTGGAACCGGTACCGGCCAGACCGACGACGTCCCAGGTCTCGGCGATCGTGTAGTCGCTTGCAGGCACCAGGAGAAAGGACGGGACGGCGCGCTCTCCCTCGATTTTTGGCGGGATGATGGCAGCGCACAATGCCCACTGCGCATTTTCGCAACCGCTCGCAAAGGCCCAGTCGCCGGAAAGGCGAAATCCGCCCTCCACCCGCTCCGCCATGCGCGTCGGCGCATAAGAACCGCATACAAGTGCATCGGGGTTCGTGCCCCAGACTTCCTGCTGAACCCGTTCGTCGAACATCGCAAGAAGCCACTGATGCGCGGAGAGAAGTCCCGCGACCCAGCCGGTCGAGGCGCAAGCCGATGACAGCTCGATATTGGCATCGACAAGCTCTGCAAAGGAGCCCTGGTCGCCGCCGAAACGGCCCGGCTTGACAATATCGAAATACCCGACGCCGCGCAGCAGGTCGATATTGCGGGCAGGCACACGCCCCGCCTTCTCGGTATCACGGGCAGCGGCGCGGATCTCATCAAGAACCGGCGCGATGCGCTGGGCAAGACATGGCTTTTCTGCCCGCATCGAAGCGGGAAACAAGGCTGCTGTACTGTTCATGGAACTGCCCTCAGTTATGGGAGGTAAAAGGCGCGTGCTGTGGCGCGCAATAATTCGAGTTTTCGTACATTAACGGGGTGGTATCGTTGGAAAGACGGGTGTCTATCACTTGGCCGATGAAGATCGTATGCGTTCCATAGGGAACGGCACCCATGCGACGGCAAATCACGGCGGCATGGGCCGAATCCAGGACCATCATACCCCGTTCGTGGCGAACCCAATCGGCCGCTTCGAACCGGCGTTCCGGAGCGATCTTTCCGCTGAACCCTTCCGATACGGAAACCTGTTCGTGCGTCAAAACGCTGACGGCAAATTCCGGCACTTCCAGCAGCATGTCGTGCAGGTAAGTGCGGTTGTTCAGGCAGATGATCAGCGACGGCGGATCCATGGAAAGCGATGTCACCGCCGTTGCGGTCATGCCGTGGTCGGCTCCGTTACGGCAGGCGGATATCACGGTAACCGTCGCCGGAAACCTGCGCATGGTCGCGCGAAACGCATCGCTGATAGGCGGAATTGCCGGTATAGGGCCGGCGGCAGCTGTGGCAGACATGAGTTCCTCCCGAGTCTCCTTGGCGTTAAATTATTGCAAACGCAACTATTGTCAATACAAATTTTAGACTGCGGGCAATTTCTCGTTCAATGCTGATCCTTTTTGCGAAGTGATCCAGCGGCTCGTGTTGTCATTTGGGCCATTTAGGTGCATGTCGGAACAAGCCGCGGTCAACCGCACACGAGATTTCGCCAGCAGACTGAGACATGTACAAACTTACCGATTCAGTTCCCTACCTGCTCAATCGTGCGGGCGTGCGGATCGCCGAGGTCTTCTCACAACGAATTGCCGAGAACGATCTCAGCGTCGCCATGTATCGAGTCCTGGCAATGTTGAGGGAGCGCAAGGAAAGTACGCTTGGGGACCTTGCCGACGTCGTCTCGGTTGAAATCTCCACCCTCTCGCGGCTTGTCGGCACGCTGGCGAAACGCAAGCTGGTCTCGAGAACCCGTCCCGAGGACAATGGCCGGATCGTCATCGTTCGGTTGACCCCACAGGGAGAGGCACTGACCGAAAAGCTGATGCCGCTTGCCATGGAACTCGAGGCCACGGCTGTGCAGGGCATGTCCAAAGAAGAGGTCACCGCCCTGAAAAGTGCGTTGAAGCGGATGCACAGCAATCTGCCGGCCATGTCCGGTAAAGGGAAAACCAGCGACCAATAACTTTTGCACTTGCAAATATTTTATCTGCAAGTATCTAATGGCGCGTCAATCGTTGTCCTGGCATCATCTCTCTTCGGGATGAGGGTCCGGTGTGGGAGGAAACACGCCGACGACGATCCGGAGGATTTGTACATGGATCGATGCTGGCCTGCCGATGGCGGGAGCGTACTTCCTGTACTCAAATGTGTGGGGAGGAAAAATGACCATACAAGATGTCGCTATCACCAAGGCACGCGTCCGCAGCCCGAACATGATCATCGCCCTATGCGGCCTGTTGATCCTTTTCGATGGCTATGACCTTATCGTTTATGGTGCGGTTGCACCTTCGCTGCTTCGGGAGGCAAGCTGGGCTTTGACCCCTGGCATGGTCGGAAGAGCCGCGTCAATCACCCTGTTCGGCATGCTGCTCGGCGCCCTGATTGCCGGAACCCTTGCCGACAGGATCGGCCGCCGCAAGGTCATAATCGGGAGCCTCTTGAGCTTTTCGGTGATGATGATCGGCAGCGGTTTGGCTCCGAGCTTCCTGATTTTCGAAGGAACCCGTTTTCTCGCCGGTCTTGGTCTGGGCGCGCTGTTTCCGACGGTAACTGCCTTGATCATCGAGTTCTCCCCGCCCAAGCGGAAAGCCATGGCCTACTCGACGGCGCTTCTCGGTTATCTCGCCGGCGGCATTATCTCGGGCATTCTCGGCATTATGCTGATCGAGACTTACGGTTGGCGCGTGCTGATGTTCATCGGCGGCGCACCGATACTGCTTCTTCCGCTGTTCCTGCGCGTCCTTCCGGAATCGCCGGAATGGCTGGCGACCAAGAACCGCCAGGCAGAAGCCAATCGGATAGCTGATCAGTATGGGTTGCCCAATCCTAATCCAAGGCCTGCTGCTCTGCGTCAGGTAGGCATCAAGTCGCTGTTTTCCGAAGGCCGCCTGTTGCCGACATTGAACGCCTGGGGCATCCACTTCTGTTCGCTTCTGCTCACATTTGGCATGGTGAACTGGCTGCCGACCATCATGAACAAGATGGGTTACGACCTCGGTTCCGCCCTTCTCTTCTCCGTCACGCTCAATCTTGGTGCGGCAGTCGGTCTGCTGATCGGCGCGAGAATTGCCGATCTTGGCAACGTCAAGATGGTTGTGGCGGGAATGTTCCTCCTCGGCGCATGCTCGATCTGGATGTTGACCCAGGTAGGCCAGGGCCTTCAGGTCTACGGTCTGGTCGCGCTGGCTGGAACCGGAACGATTGGAACGCAGATTCTGGCCAACGTCCTGGTCGGAAATCTCTACCCGGTCGAAATTCGCGGTACCGGCCTTGGCTTTTCGCTGGGTATCGGTCGCGTCGGGGGGATGATCGGGCCCGCCATCGGCGGTGCCGTCCTGGGAGCAGGACTTGCACCGCAATGGAACTTCTACATCTTCGCGACCGTCGGTGCGGTGGGCTGCGTTCTGGCTCTGGCGACACTGCTGTACAAGAAAAAGACTGTTTGAACTCTCGCCCGGGCCTCGGCAGGTCAAGGCATCCTATTCTGCAGGTATTGAACCCAAGAATGTAGGAGGCGGCTTCTCAAAAGCCGCCTCCTACTCTTGTTGTCCTGGCAGAGGCTCGGCTTCAATTCCACTGACGCCAACCCTGTCGATCCTGTTCGATCGCTAGAAAGCCAGTTGCACCTTCATCGACCGGGTTCTGTCGCCGGCAGTCTCAAAAGCCTCCACGGCATTTTCGACCGGGAAGATGCCAGTGAGCAGCGGCTTCAGATCGACGCGCCGCTTGCCGATCAGGTCCACGGCGAGACCGAATTCCTCGTGGAAACGGAAAGTGCCCTTCATTTCGATTTCCTTGGCGACCACGATGTTCTGCGGGATGGAGACGTCGCCGCCGAGCCCGAGCTGGACCACCGTGGAGCGGGGCCGGAGCACTTCCAGGCCGGCGCGGACGGCACGTTCGTTGCCGGAAGCCTCAAACTGTACGTCGAAATAACCCTTGTTTGCGGAATAGGCCGCAAGCTGTTCCGGATTGCTGGCGACGTCGATGACCCGATCGGCGCCGACCGCCAGCGCCTTGTCGAGGACCGCGCCAATGACGTCGGTCGCGACGATCTCTCTGGCACCATGGGCACGGGCAGCGATGATCGCCAGCGCACCGATCGGACCGCAGCCGGTCACAAGAACCCGCTTGTCAGCGAGCGACCCGGCGCGTGCCACCGCATGCAGCGTTACCGCGAACGGCTCCGCCATCGCCGCTTCGTTGATCGAGACGCCGTCAGCTACCCTGTGGCACTGCCACTGCTCTGCAACCAGACGCTGGCGGAATGCGCCCTGGATGTGCGGCATGGGCATGGCGCTGCCGTAGAAGCGCATGTTCAGGCAATGGTTCTGCTGCCCCTTCAGGCAATAGTCGCAGGCGTTGCAGGGACGGCTCGGCGACACCGCCACCCGGTCGCCGACGGCCAGTCCGGAAACGCCCGACCCCAATGCCTTGATCGTTCCTGCAACCTCGTGGCCGAGGATCATCGGCTCGCGCACGCGCACCGTACCGAAGCCGCCGTGATTGTAATAATGCAGGTCGGAACCGCAGATGCCGCCGGCCTCGATGGCCACCTCCACCTGTCCGAGGCCGAGCGCCTCGACCTCCCGTTCCTCTATGCGCAGATCCTTGGCGGCATGAATGACGACGGCTTTCATGGGCTTGTCCTCAGAGAACGGGGGTTGGCAAGCTGGCGCCGGCAAAGTGGGCGGCGAGATTGTCGCGCACCAGCTTGCCCATGGCCTTGCGGGTCTCGATCGTCCCGGACGCATGGTGCGGCTGCACCAGGACGTTGCCGAGTTCGAGGAAACGCGGATTGAGCTTCGGCTCGGCTTCGAAGACATCGAGTGCCGCAGATCCAAGCGCTCCGCTTTCGAGTGCGGCGAGCAGTGCTTCCTCGTCGATGTTGGAGGCGCGCGAGATGTTGATGAGCATGCCTTCGGGCCCGAGTGCTTCGATCACGTTCTTCGAAACGATATGGCGCGTGACAGTCGAGGCCGCCAGCGTCACGAACAGGAAGTCAGAATGCCGGGCAAGTTCAACCGGATCGGCGATGAAAGTCATGCCTTCCGCATAAGGTTTTGCGGCAACGTCGCTATAAGCGATGTCCATGTCGAAGCCCTTGAGGCGTTTGGCGACTTCGAAGCCGATACGGCCAAGGCCGAGAACCCCGGCCTTGCGGCCCCAGACTCGGCGCTTTAACGGATAGAGACCCTTTGTCCCCCAGCTTCCGTCCCTCACCCATGTCTCTGCGCCGATCATGCCGCGCGATTGGACCAGCATCATTGCCACGCCAAGGTCGGCCACGTCATTGGTCAGCACGTCCGGCGTATTGGTCACGCGGATGCCGCGCGCCCGGCAGGCGTCGAGATTGACTGCGTCATAGCCGACACCATAGACCGAGACGATCTCCAGCTTCGGCAGCCTGGCGATCAGTTCGGCGGAGGCGCCTAGCTCACCCCGCGTGGCGATGGCGCGAATGCCGTCCGCATGATCCTGAACAAATGCATCGCGGTCTTCAGCCTCGTAGAGCTTGCGCACGTTGTACTGCGCTTCCAGCTCGACGAGATCCCATTCCGGGTAAGGCCCGACGAGCAGGATGTCCGGCTTGGCCATTGGTTTCCTCCATTGTGATGTAGATGATGGTTTGTCGCTGCCCGTGCGCGGGCTTCCCTAGAGGCAGGTTGTGATGCCGCCGTCGACATAGAGCGTGTGCCCGTTCACAAAGGAGGAAGCCTTGCCGGCGAGAAACACCGCTGCCCCGACGAGCTCTTCGACATCGCCCCAGCGGGCTGCCGGTGTGCGTTTCTCAAGCCAGGACGAGAATTCCGGGTTATCGACCAACGCCTGGTTCAAGGGTGTCTTGAAGTAGCCGGGTGCAATCGCGTTGATTTGCAGGCCGTGTTTTGCCCAATCCGCGCACATGCCGCGGGTCAGGTTCTTCACCGCGCCTTTGGTGGCCGTGTAGGGAGCGATGCCCGGGCGTGCCAGCTCGCTCTGCACCGAGGCGATGTTGATGATCTTCCCCTGCCCTCGGCCGATCATGTGGCGCGCCACTGCCTGGCCGACATAAAAGACACTGGAGACGTTGGTCTTCATGAGCTGCTCCCAGCGGTCGATGGGGAAATCCTCGAGCGGGCTGCGGAACTGCATCCCGGCATTGTTGACGAGGATGTCGATCGCCCCGATCCCGTGCTCGATAGCCTCAACACCGCGTTTGACGGCATCGGGATCGGTAACGTCGAAGTCGGCCGCCCTCGCCTCGTAGCCTTCATTCTGCAGGCTATCGACGGCGACTTGAAGCTTCACGGGGTCGCGGCCGTTCAGCACGACCGAAGCCCCATGCTGCGCAAGCCCCCGCGCAATCGCCAGCCCAATGCCCTGCGACGAACCTGTCACCAACGCACGCCGGCCGGTCAGATCAAATAATGGGAAGGTCATTCAAACCTCTTTCCGAAAAGAAAGTCCGTCGCTTTGCGTGACAATCGCGACCGGGCTCAGATATCAACGACCAGGCCCTTGGCCTTCAGCACCGGCTCCAGCTTGCTGACCTCGATCACCGACTTGCCCTGCTTGTAGGCAGCGATATAGCCGGCTTCGGCATCCTCGCGGGCCTGCGAAAGCACGGCGGCCTCTTGTGCTTCAGCGCGGCGGACAACGACCAGTCCGTCGGCATCGCCAACGATGATGTCGCCCGGATTGATCGTCTCGCCACCGACGATGATCGTGTCGTTCACCGCCGCAATGGTTTCCTTGACGGTACCCTTGATGCAGACGCTCAGGGAGAAGACCGGAAAGCCGAGGTCCCTCAGCTGCAGCGTGTCGCGCACGCCCGTATCGGTCACCAGGCCGCCGATGCCCTTTGCCAGGCAAGCATTGGCAAGTACGTCGCCGAACGAGCCGGCCTCTTCGTATTCGCCGGCGGACACGACAATGATATCACCCGGCTTGGCATAGTTGATCGCGAGCTGAAGCATGATGTTGTCACGCGGCGCGCATTTCACCGTGAATGCCGGTCCGCACAGCTTCATCCGGTAGTCCACCGGCTTCAGGCGTGAGGAGAGTGCTCCGCGGCGTCCCTGCGCTTCGTGGATGGTCGCCGGCGAAAATTTGGAAAGTGCGTCGATGTCGGCTTTGCTCGGCCGTTCGGCGATGTCTTTAATGTGGATCATGGAAACCTCCCACGGTTAGGTCGACGGCGGGCACGTCCCGCCGCCTGCAGTCTTCGATGATTTGCAATTGGATGGAGTACCCGGACCAAAGGCCTCAGGGGATCGGGTCGAACTTCAGTTCGGAGAGCGGCACGACCTTGTCGTTGCGCGTCATCTTGTATTCGGTATTCGGGCCGAGCCACTTGTCCCAGATCTTGTTGAGGTCACCGGACGTGTCGAGCTTGCGGAGCACCTCGTTGATCTTGGTCGTCAGCGCCGGATTGTCCTTTGCCATGCCGATCCCGATAGGCTGGAACAGCATCGGATCCTCGATCATCCGCATTTCCTTGCCCTTGGTCTTGGATTCGTTGACGAATTTTGTCGTCGTCATCGTATTCGCCACCATACCACGCGCCTTGCCCTGCTGGACGGCAAGATAGGCGGATGCGGTATCCTGGAAGGTCAGCGGATCGGACTTGTTGAGCTTGATCGACATTTCCGAAGTCGAGCCCTTGGTCGAGGCGATACGCTGGCCTTCGTAATCGACCTTCTTTTTGCCGGGATCATCGGCCGGAACGATCAGCATTTCCTTGGCAAGGTAGTAGGGATCGCTGAACTGGATCTGCTCTGCGCGGCTCAGCGTATAGGCCAGATTGGCAACCGTGATGTCGACGCGGCCGAGCTTGACTTCCGGCACGCGCGCTTCGACCGAGACCGGCTTGATTTCGGCCTTGACGCCCAGTTCCTTGGCGATCGCATTGCAGAGATCGACGTCGAAGCCGGCCATCTCGCGGGTCTTCGGATCGGGTGCCGCGAAAGGCACCACGTCGGCAAACGTTGCGCAGCGAAGCGTCTTGGCCGACATGATCGTGTCGAGTTGATCCGCCTTTGCCGGCAAGGCCGCCGAGGCACCTGCCAGCACGGCGGTAAGAGTTGCGTATTTCCAGTTCATTGCTGTTCTCCTTTGTTATTGGTGGTGAGTGTCAATGGCGCAGATCGGCGAGGAACCGCTGAGCACGGGGATGGCGGGGGGTCTTGAAAAACTCGTCGGGCGGGGCCTTTTCGAGGATCTGTCCCGCATCGATGAACCAGATGCGGTCGGCGACATCGCGGGCGAAGCCCATTTCATGCGTAACGCAGATCATGGTCATGCCTTCCGATGCCAGGCTCTTCATGACCGCCAGCACCTCGCCGACCATTTCCGGATCGAGCGCGCTGGTCGGCTCGTCGAACAGCATGACCGGCGGCTCCATGGCGAGTGCGCGCGCTATCGCCACCCGCTGTTGCTGCCCGCCCGACAGCTGGCCGGGATAAGCCCGCGCCTTGTCGGCGAGCCCAACGCGATCGAGAAGCTTCAGCGCCTTCTCATGGGCGACATTTGCCGCCACGCCCTTCACGCGGATCGGCGACATCGACACATTTTCGACCACGGAGAGATGCGGGAACAGGTTGAAGTTCTGGAACACGAAACCGATCCGGCTGCGCAGCAGGTTGAGTTCCCTCGTCCGCATTGCCGCATGAATGTTCTGACCATCCAGGGTGATCGATCCGCTGTTGATCTCCTCAAGACGGTTGATCGTACGGATCAGTGTGGATTTCCCCGAACCGGAAGGTCCGCAGATCACCACGACCTCGCCTCGGGCAACTTCGGCGTCAATGTTCTTGAGGACCGGATAATCGCCATAGCTCTTGCAGACGTCCGAAAGGTGGATTGTCTGCAACTGCTGGGTCTGTGCGGCTGAGGTGCTCATAGCTGCTCCGATATGATTTTGGCCGGCACGAGTGCCACCGGCGCTGCGCCGCCGGAAAGACCCGCGCGGCGGCGCGTGATGCGGCGCTCGACTATGTTGGCGACATGCGTCAGGCTCCAGCAGATCGCGTAGTAGACGACCGCGAGGATGAAGAAGACCTGGAAGGGCTGGGTCAGAAGCTGGTTGTTGACCTGGCTGGCCGCAAAAGTGAGGTCCGGGACGTTGATGACATATCCGAGCGTCGTGTCCTTTATCGTCGAGACGAAGGTCGAGATGATGCTCGGGATCATGTTGTAGAGCGCCTGCGGAAGGATGATGAAGCGCATCGCTCCGAGAGAGCTGTGCCCGAGGGCACGGGCGGCATCCATCTGGCCGCTGCCGAGCGCGACAATGCCGGCGCGTACGACCTCGCTCAGGAAGGCGCCCTGGTAAACGACGAGCGTAGTCAGCATCGTCACGAAGCTCGGAACGTCTGCGCCTGTCCAGAGCGGCACGAGGAAGTAACTCCAGAGGATAAGCATCAGGAGCGGCACACCGCGGGTTATATAGACGAGTGCGGTGACCGGCCACCGCAGCAGTCGCCATTTCGAAAGTCGCGCGAGTGCCAGCAGGATGGCGACCGGGAAGGCGAGCATGATGCTGAGCGCCGACAGGATCAGCGTGTTTGCAAGCCCGCCGAGCGGGCCGTTCGGATATTGACCGATCAGCAGCAGAAGCCAGTAGTCCTGGATGATGGCGATGACATCGTTGATCATCCGCGCGCACTCCGGACTGGATCGGCGCGCATCGAAAGATAGGCGCCGGCGCCCATGATCAGGAGCGAGAAGAACAGGTAAAGAACCGTGCCGACGAGGTAGATTTCGAAGGTGCGGAAGCTCAGGTTTTCGACTTCCTTCACGGCGTGCGTCAGCTCGGACGCACCGATGACGATGGCGAGACTGCTGTTCTTGAACAGGGAAACACTGTGGTTGATGAGCGGAGGAAGTGCATTGCGCACGCCCTGGGGCATGATTACGAAGCGCATCGCCGAGACATAGCTGTGACCGAGGGCTTTTGCGGCTTCCATCTGGCCCGGGCTTACGGAGCGAAGGCCGGACCGCAGGTCCTCGCTGAAATAGGCCGCCTGGCACAGGCCGAGGCCGATGACGGCGAAGATCGTTTCGGCATTGTGGGCCGCAAGCCAGGAGGTCAGGCCTGGCGGGAACAGGGTGAATATGCCGAAATACCACAGCATCAGCTGCACGAGGGTCGGCACGTTGCGATGGTAGGAGACGTAGGCGGCCACGGCCCTGTCGCCAAAGCGGAGCGGCGAAAACCGGATGCACAGAAGCAGCAGCGCGAGGGTCATGGCCAGCAGCCACGACCCGATATAGATGACAAAGGTCATCTCGATGCCGTGCAAGAGCATCGCGGTATATTCGGGGTTCCTCAGGATAGCCGAGAGATCGAACCCGTTCACCGCCCCGGCTCCCTGGAACTGTCCGGACCTGCGGAAGCCGGCTGCGGCCGGGCTGTCTGCAGGCCGCCCATGACCTGCAATGTCGGCGTGATTTCCATATGCCCGATATTGACGGCCACCGGCGCGGCGATCGCGAATGCTATGGCTTCGGCGATATCGGCTGCCTGAGGCAGCTCGAAACCATCGATGAACCGTTCGCGAATACTGGGATCGTCGCCGTGCACGTGATTGAAAATGTCCGTCGCGACGCGCCCAGGGCAGATTTCCGTCACCCGCACGCGCTTGCCGAAGGCATCGATGCGCAGCTGGTTCGACAGCATGGCGACGCCGGCTTTCACTGCGTGATAGATGGAGTTGCCGCCGAAATTGTAGTTGCCGGCGATCGAAGAAATGTTGATGACATGGCCCCGATCGCGGGCGACCATTCCCGGCACGATCAAACGGCAAATGTGCAGGACGGCACGGAGATTGACATCAACGAGAAGGTCGATATCGCTCTCGTCCGCTTCCAGGAATTTCTTCGGCCGGTCGACGCCGGCATTGTTGACGAGGATATCGAACTCGATACGGCCGGCGAGTTCGGCGAGTGCCGGACGATCGGTGACATCGATGACATGAGCGATGCAGCCCGTGCGTTTGGCCAGATCCTGCAGAGCATCGCCGCTGCGGGCGATCGCGTGGACCTCGATATTCTCACGCCGAAGCCGCTCCACCACAGCGGCGCCAATACCGGAGGAAGCGCCGGTAACCAGTGCGGTCTTGTAATCGGAGAATGGCATTCGGATCCCCTTGTTGTTGTCGCCGACAGTAGCGAACCTTTAATCTCTTGCCTAAGACCGATTATTTGTGGAGCAATAAGCAACGGCTATGGAGGCTCGGCTCAGCAATGTCGGCAGGTGACCATCACCCGGCGAGATCGCAGTCAGCGGCGTTGCAAAAGAAGATCGCGTCTGCAAACATACGTCTGCTCAAGACAAAAAGAAAAAGATCCGAATGGACATCAGACGCCTCAAATCCTTCATCGTGATCGTCGACAGCGGCAGCATCACGCGCGCTGCCGACCTGCTGCATATCGCGCAGCCCGCGCTCAGCCAGCAGCTGGCGGCGCTGGAGGAGCATTTCGGTCAGAAGCTGCTGATCCGCAGCCAGCAGGGCGTCAGCATGACCGATGCGGGGCATGCGGTGTACCGCCATGCGCAGATCATTCTTCGCCAGATGGAACAGGCGCAGGCGGACGCTTCCGCTGCCGGCAACTCACTTGCCGGGCGCGTTTCCGTGGGGCTCGTGCCGTTCAGCAGTGCCGCGACGCTGTCCGTCGACCTGCTGGCCGAAACGCGCAGGCGCCATCCCGGCATCCTGCTCCATCTCACGGAAAGCGTCGGCCAGACCTACAGTCAGATGATCATGAACGGCCGTCTGGAAATGGCGCTGATCCACGGGGCCGGGCCGATCAAGGGCGTACGGTTCGAGCCGATCCTGAGCGAGGAGTTCTATCTCGTCGCCCACCGCGATTTTGCAATCGAAGCGGACAACAAGCCCATTCCGGTTACCGCTCTCGACGGCTTGCCGCTTCTGATGCCGCCCGCTTACAACTTCGTTCGCCGTGCGGTCGACACCGCGTTCACGCGCAGCCGGATCAACCTGAAAGTCGTGGCGGAGGTTGAAATCGTCAGGACATTGGCGCGCGCCGTGGGCAGCGGTCTCGGAGCGACCATCATGCCGAAAGCCATCGCCGACCGTATCGTGACGGAATCAGGCGAACCGCTGATCTGTCGGCTCGTTTCCCCGCGGATCGAGGAAACCCTGTCGCTCTGCATTGCCGAACAGAACTCGCTGTCCGAGCCGGCATTGGCGGTCAAGAATATCCTTCTCGAGCTGACCGCGCGGCTGAGAGCATAGGGCGAGTTCCGGCATGACGCATGCCGCGCCAAATCATCGATGACACGTCAACGCATGTCCCTACAGAACTGGGCAATCCGCGCGCATCCCTCGTCCAGCATTTCCATGCTCGTTGCGTAAGAAATGCGGAAATGGGGGCTCATGCCGTAAGCTGCGCCTTGCACCGTCGCCACATGATGTTCGTCCACGAGAGCCATGACGAAATCGATGTCGGTCTCGATCTTCCGCCCGCCCTTGCTGGTCTTGCCGATCAAGCTGGACATGTTGGGATAGAGGTAGAACGCGCCCTCGGGCTTGTGGCAACGCAATCCCTCCACCTGCGACAGGCGGTCGAGGACGAAATCGCGCCTCTCGCGATAGATCGCAGCCCGCTCCTTCAGGAGATCCTGAGGCCCGTCCAGAGCCGCGATGGCCGCCGCCTGCGTCACCGTGCTGATGCCACCGCCGTTCTGCCCGTTGACGTTGCTGATCGCACCAATGAGTTCCTTGGAGCCGCTGGCGCAGAAGCCGAGCCGCCAGCCGGTCATGGCGTAAGCCTTCGAGACGCCGTTCATGGTCAGGACACGATCATAGAGCCGGGGTTCCGCGTCGACGATGGTGCAGAATTCGAAACCGTCATAGACCAGATGTTCGTAGATATCGTCAGTCAGGATCCACACGTCTGGATGGCGCAGCATGACCTGCGCGATGGCCGCCATTTCCGCGCGAGAGCAGGCCGCACCGGTCGGATTATTGGGAAAATTCAGGATCAGCCATTTGGTACGCGGCGTGATCGCGGCCTCCAGATCCTCCGGACGCAACTTGAAGCCGGCCTGCTCGAAACAGGGTACCGCCACCGGAACGCCACCGGCGAACTTGACGATATCGGCATAGCTGACCCAGGAGGGCGTTGGAATGACAACTTCGTCGCCGGGATTGCAGGTGGCAAGCATCGTGTTGAAGATCACCTGCTTGCCGCCGGCTGAAACGACGATCTGACTGGCATCATAGTCCAGATTGTTGTCCCGCTTGAACTTCCTGCTGATCGCCGCCTTGAGCGCCGGCGTGCCGTCCATCGGCGGATATTTCGTATCACCGCCGAGTGCTGCGGCATGGGCCGCCTCGATGGCATGCAGCGGCGTCGGGAAGTCCGGCTCCCCGGAAGACAGGCTGACAACCTTGATACCCTTTGCGGCCAGTTCCCGGGCGCGTTGGGTCATGGCAGCGGAGGCGGATATGGAGACGTTTTTCAGGCGATCGGCTGTAGAAGACATCGGCATTAACTTTCGACGAAGATTGGGACGGGAGACGGCCGACTAGGCAGCCCGGTGAGTCAAAGAGCGAGTTCGGCAGCCGGCGCGAGCGTCGCGCCGGAGGCTTCGATCTCGCTTCGGACGATATGCGCAAGTTCAAGGGAACCCGGCGTGTCGCTGTGGACGAGGATTGACCGGGCGGGCATGGCAATGGTGTCGCCCTCGATAGTCTCGACGGTTCCGTCGAGAAGAAAGCGGCGCACCCTTGCCCGCACCGAAGCCTCGTCCTTGATCACGGCGCCCGGTAGGCCGCGGACAACAAGCCTGCCTTCGGCATCATAGGCCCGGTCGGCCAGGAAAAGCGCCAGCGTCTTCAGCCGCGCCCGTTTGGCCGCCTGCTCTATTTCGCTGTCCGGCGTCACGAACACGACAAGACCCGGCTCCACCGTCGCAATGGCATCCATCATCAGATCGGCGAGCACCGGGTCGCGGTTGACCATATTGCCCATGGCGGCGTGAAAGCTGATATGCCCGACGGTGACACGCTCGCTCGCGGCGATCGCCATCAGCGCACCGAGCTGGTAGAGCATCTGCTGGCGCAACTCATCCGCCTGGAAGGGCATTTCGCGCCGTCCAAAGCCGAGCCGGTCGGGCAAGCCCGGATGTGCGCCGATGCCAACCCCGTTCGCCTTGGCAAGCCGCACCATGCGCGCCATCGTATCCGGATCGCCACCGTGGAAACCGCAGGCGATGTTGGCCGACGACACGACCTTCATCATCGCTTCGTCGTCGCATAGCCGGTAAGGGCCGAAACCTTCGCCCATGTCGGAATTCAGATCGATTTTCATCGGCAACTCCCTTTGACCGATCGTATTTCAGGCCATCACCTTCAAGGCGCGCTTGACCATCGCTGATGTGATCCGGACATCTTCGACGTAGCGGGCGACCGCCTGCTCCACTGCGCGCGCCTCCGCATGCGTGGACCGCACGAACCGCAAGCGGCTGCCTATGCGAGCCTGGCCAAGCCGCCACAGGTCGCATTCGATCACGCCGGCGATCTTCGGATAGCCACCCGCCGTGTTCGCATCGCTCGTCTGGACTATGGGCTCCCCACCGGGCGGGACCTGGATGACGCCGGGCACGATCCCATGGGAACGCATCTCAACCGACGCCGTCGGCTTGATGGGCTCGCCCGACAGACGATAGCCCGTGCGGTCGCTGCGGGAAGAGATCTTCCAGGTCTGGCTCCAAAAGGCGTCGCCGTCATTGGGAAACAGGGCATGCTCGCCACCGGGCAAGGCACGGACCGGCAGCGCGCCGTCGGCAAAACCCGGAAAGACGTCCCGGAGCGCCACGGCGGGCTCGATGACAGCCAGGCCGCTGGCCGGCACCGGGGCAGAGTCGGCGCAGTTACCGAGCGCGATCCGATCACCCTTTACCAGTGGCCGCCCGGCATTGCCGCCGAAGCTGCCGCGCAAGGACGTGCTGCGCGACCCCATGACCGATGGGACATCCAGGCCCCCGCCGATGGAAACATAGGCGCGCGCAAGTGTCGGAGGATGCTTCAGCTCGAGCACCTGTCCGGTCTCGGCGGTATAGGCGCACCAGGGAAGCAATTCCAACCCGTCCAGTATCGGATCGCCATCGGCGCCCGTGACCGCGAAGACCGTCCGCCGGTCGAAACGCAGGCTGAACGGAAATGTCTGCACCTCTATCCCGGCCGCACCCTCCTCATTCCCGACAAGGATATTGCCGATCCTCATGGCAAGCGGATCCATCGCGCCGCTGGCCGAAACGCCGATATCGCGATACCCCGGCCGCCCCAGATCCTGGACCGTATTGAACGGGCCGGTTTCCACAATTTCGATCATAGCTCGATCCTAGCCGGCACGAACCGCACCGTATCGCCCGGCGCCATCATCGCCGGTGCGCGCGACGTCGGGTCGAACATCTGCAGCTCGGCGAAACCGATGGAATTCCAGCCGTTCGGGCCGGTAAGCATCGCAACGCCAGTCTGCATGCCGCCGATGGTCACGCAGCCCTTCGCCATCTTCAGTGACGGCACGGTCTTTCGCGGCATGTAGATGCGCGGATCGAGGCCGTGCAGGTAACCGAAGCCTGGAGCGCTGCCCAGGGCAAAAACACGGTAGGTCGCTTCATGATGAATACGGACGATCTCACGGTCGCTGAGCCGGGCAAGATCGCAAAGCGCGGGCAGGTCCACCGCATGCTCCCCGCCGTAGTGAACAGGGATTTCGATCGTCTTTCCGTCCAGATCGATGCTGCGGGCATTGTCCCATGCCTCCAGCAGCCGCGCCACGACGGCATCCGGATCCTGCGGCGCCTCCTGGAATATCGTCAAAAGGTTGGTCATTCCCGGAACGATTTCCGCGATATCCGGCCAGCCTCGGACCGCTTGGGAAAGCGCCCAAATCCGGCGCTGTGCGGCGAGATCGAATTCTCCCGGCGCCTCCAGCAGGAAGGACCTCGCGCCGATCGACGAAACCCGAGCCCGGCCGTGAGCGGCGGGCAAGATTTCGCGCAGCGGTGCATGGCTGTTCATTGTCGCAATCATGATTGAGGCTCGATCTCGAACAGGGGATCGCCGAAGCCGACCAGCGCATCGGGTTCGGCCAGCTGCTTGGTCAGAATACCCGCGCGGCCGGCACAAAGTGGAAGCAGGACGGGGCCGACGCGAAGGAAGCCGAGGAGGTCTGTGGCGAGAACCGATCGCGGCAGACGATCGGCGGCTGCCGACCGCGATGGGCTGCCCGGGTAAAAGTGGCCGGCCATCGGCGCCTTGACGACCACCAGCGGCTGAGCCGTCTGGGCCGGCCGAGAGGTTACTGACACATCGATCCCGGCTTCATTCCCCGTGGCAATGACGATGCGCAACTGTCCGCTGGGCCAGGAGATTTCCAGGCCACTTACCCCGGCTGCCGTCAGCGCCTCGGTGAGGAACGCGATGGTCGCGGGATCGCTGAAATCGATCGCGCTCATGGCGCTCTCCGTTGTTTCAGCCATTGCTCGAGATAATGGATATCCGTCTCGCCGCGCGCAAACGCGCTGTCCTCGAAGAGCGCACGCAGGAAGGGAATATTCGTGGAAATGCCGTCCACCCGCGTTCCGGCAAGCGCCTCGCGCATCCTTGCCATCGCCTCCGCCCGCGTCGGCGCATGAACGATCAGCTTGGCGATAAGCGAGTCGTAATAGGGTGGCACCTTGTACCCCGCATGGATATGGGTGTCGACCCGGATGCCCATCCCTTCGGGAAAGGCGAGACTGGTGATGACGCCGGCTGACGGCAGAAATGTATCGGGATCCTCGGCATTGATGCGGCATTCGAAAGCGTGCCCCTCGCATTTAACGTCAGCCTGGGCCAGTTCGAGCGGATCGCCCTGAGCCACTTTGATCTGCGCCTGCACGATGTCGATTCCGCTTGTCATTTCGGTGACCGGATGTTCGACCTGAAGCCGGGTATTCATCTCGATGAAATAGAAAGCGCCATCCTCGTAGAGGAATTCGAAGGTTCCGACGCCCCGGTAGCCGATCTGGCGGCAGGCCTCGACACAGGCTCTCCCGACGGGCCGGATCACATCCGGCGATATCTCGGGTGCCGGCGCCTCTTCCACGACCTTTTGATGGCGGCGCTGCATCGAGCAATCCCGGTGCCCGAGCCAGACTGCATTGCCATGGGTGTCGCAAAGGACCTGGATCTCGATATGACGCGGATGCTGGAGGAATTTTTCCATGTAGAGCGACGGCGAGCCGAAAGCCTGCCGCGCCTCCTCCCGGGTGAGCGCGACCGCCTCTTGCAGCAGACCGGCCTCCGGCACGACACGCATGCCCCGCCCGCCGCCGCCGCCGGCAGCCTTGATGATGACGGGATAACCGATCTCCCGGGCCAGGCGCTCGACGGCGGCCGGATCGTCGGAAAGCGCCGTATCCGGCCCCGGGACACAAGGAACTCCGGCTGCGATCATTGCCCTCTTTGCCGAGATCTTGTCGCCCATCGCCTCGATTGACGGCGCGCTCGGACCGATGAACGCCAGTCCAGCCTTTTCGACCGCATCCGCGAATGCGGCATTTTCCGAGAGAAACCCATAACCGGGATGGATGGCGCCGGCGCCCGTCAAGCGCGCCGCCAGAAGAAGAGCATCCTTGTTGAGGTAGCTTTTTGCCGCGCTCGAAGGGCCGATGCACAGTGCGCTATCGGCGGTCTTGCCATAGGGCGCCTGCCGATCCGCTTCGGAGTAGACGACGACGGTCTTGAGACCCAGTTCCCGGCAGGCCTTCTGGATCCTGGTCGCGATCTCCCCGCGATTGGCAATGAGAACCGTATCGAAGCGCGGGCGACTGTCGAATGTCTCAGACATCACGCGATCTCCGCAAGCAGATCACCCGCCTCGACTTCGCCGCCGTCGATTTCGGTCAGGTTGACAATGCGCCCGGACCGCGGCGCAGCGATCTTGTTGAAGACCTTCATCGCTTCAATAATGAAGAGAGTCTGCCCCTCTGCCACCTCATCTCCCGGTTTGACGAACGGCCCCTCGCCCGGTGCCGAACTGCGATGCAGCACACCGGAAACCGGCGCTTTTACGGAAATGACCGACGCGTGGCCGACAGCCGGCAGTTCATCAGGCCCCATCGGCACACCCGTAACCGGCTGTTGCCCGCGCGCCAAATCAGCGGAGGGCTCCCTCGCCATTGGCTGCGACCGGAAGATCCGAACCGTCAGGTCCTTCTCGGTCACGGTGAGTTCGGTGATGCTCGATCGACCGACAAAGTCGATCAGGGTCTTGATCTTCGAGAGGTCCATATTCGCGCTCGGTATTTCGAATGCCGCCGCGCGATTTCGGAGATCAAGTCGCGTGATACGGTAACGTTGCGTAACACGATCGCGCCGCCGATGGGGTCAGACGAACTTTTGATGGACCGGCTCAGTTCCGGAAGCCGTGCGGGACGATCGGGCAGCCCCATCGAGTTTCGGCCGTTGCTCATGGCGCGTCAGCCGTTGCAGATCAGCGAAAACGGGCGGCAGACAACGCCGATAGATCGACGGCACATTCGCGCCCGGCGATCAGGCCTGCAACAAGCGCGCCGCTAATCGGTCCGGCTGCAAGGCCGACATGACCGTGGCCAAACGCATGAACGATATCTTCGGAAGACCGCGAAAAACCGATCACCGGAAGGCCGTCCGCAGTCGAGGGACGATGCCCCATCCAACGTTCGATACTCCTGTCCTCGGATATATCCGACAGTGCCGGATAGGTTCCTTTCGCGTGTTTCAACAGGATGTCGGCGCGGATCCAGTTCGGTCTTTCCTCGACGCTTGCCAGCTCGACCTGTCCGGCAATGCGAAGTCCGGCAAGCGTCGGATTGTTGCCCATCCTGCCGTCGCTCGGCATGATCGGCATCTCCCCCTTTGCCAGATGATAGGGAACGACCACGTGGTAACCGCGCTCGCTCTGCATCGGGATTGTGTCACCGGCGAGCGCCGCTAGCTTTTTCGAATGTATTCCGGCGGCGATGACCGCCTTATCGCACGCCACGATGCCCGCCTCTGTCCGGACACCGGAAAGCCGGCTGCCGCTAAGATTGAAACCGGTCGCCCTTGCATGGATACGCTGAGCGCCGAAATCCACCGCATGATCGACCATTGCTGCGACATAGCCTCCCGGATCCACGCAATGACCGCCATCCTCGACGAAGGCAGCAAAGGAGTAGCGGGGTGAAAGATTGGGCTCGAGTTCGTGCAGTTCGGCTGAGGATAGCTCTCGATAGGAAACGCCGTTGTCGCGCCGCAGGCGCCACGCAAAAGCCTCGGCCTCGAAAGCCACGCGATCCTGGTACACGTAGAGCAGACCCTTGCGGCGGATTAGGTCCGGCCGTCCGATTTTTTCCGCCAGCGCCGCATGCCGGGTTGGGGCATCATGCAGGAGGCTCGCCAGAATTCTCGCGGTCCGTTCGACCTTGGATCCGGTCGAACCGGCCAGCATGAACCGCAGCAACCAGGGTGCGAGGCGTACTAGGTGCCGCCAGCGGATGGTCAGCGGCCCGGAAGGATCGGCAAGATAGCCGGGCACCTTCCTCCAGAGGCCGGGCATCGACATCGGGATGATCGAGGCAGGGCTCAGCCAGCCGCTGTTGCCATAACTCGCCGCGTGGCGACCGCCGGGCTGTTCCGGTTCGACAATGGTGACCTCGTGCCCGTCGTTCAACAGCTCGAGTGCCGTCGATGCACCGACGATACCGGCTCCGATGACCACTACATGCATGATGTTTCACTCTGCGTGACGGGAATAAGCCGGTTCATTCCTGAAATGCCTCTTCGCGGACGGCCTTGATCTTCGGCAGGGCGACCACGGCGATGGCGAGCACAGCAAGGACAATCAGACCTGCCGAAATCGGACGATCGACAAAAACGCTGGGATTACCACGTGCGAGGAACATCGCTCTACGGAAATTTTCCTCCATCATCGGCCCGAGAATGAGGCCCATCACCAGCGGTGCCGGGTCGCAATCGAGCTTGGCGAAGACGTAGCCGGCGACGCCGAACGCGCCGAGCAGCCAAATATCGAAGACCGAGTTGCCGAGCGAGAACGCGCCGATCGAGCAGAACACCACGATAGCCGGAAAGAGATAGTGGAAAGGCATCGTCAGCAAGCGCGTCCAGACGCCGATCAGCGGCAGGTTCAAGACCAGCAGCATGACATTGCCAACCCACATCGATACGATGACGCCCCAGAACACGTCCGGATGTTCGGAAATCAGCGTCGGGCCCGGTGCGATACCCTGCATGATCAGGGCGCCGAACATCAGGGCCATGACGGCGTTTGCCGGTAAGCCGAGCGTGAGCAGCGGGACGAATGAGGTCTGTGCACCGGCATTGTTGGCGCTCTCGGGCGCGGCCACGCCTTCGATCGCACCACCGCCGAAACCTTCGGGCGGGTTGGCAACACGTTTCTCGATGGCATAGGCAGCAAAAGCGGCGAGAAGCGCGCCGCCGCCCGGCAGAAGTCCCAGCACGGAGCCGATCCCCGTGCCGCGAAGAATCGGCGCGACCATCCGGCGCCAGTCTTCCCGCGACGGGATCATCGAGAAGAATGGTGCGTTGATGGCGGTGCGGCTTTCCGGGGTTTCCAGATCCTTGATCAACTCGCCGATGCCGAATAATCCCATCGCCACCACGACGAAATTGATACCGCTCGACATTTCTTCAAAACCGAGCGTGAAACGCGGCACGGCAGTTTGCACGTCCTGGCCGACAAGGCCGACCAGAATGCCGATGAAGACCATGGCAAGTGCCTTCGGCAGCGATCCGCGCGAAAGCACGACCGAGGCGACAAGCCCGAGGATCATCAGGGAAAAGTATTCCGCCGGGCCAAACAGCAATCCAATTTCGGCAAGCGAAGGCGCAAACAATGCCAGCAACAGCGTGGCGACGGTGCCGGCAAAAAAGGAGCCGATCGCCGCTGTCGACAGTGCCACGCCCGCACGTCCGTTGCGGGCCATCTTGTAGCCGTCGATCGCCGTTACCACGGACGATGCTTCGCCGGGCAAATTGAGAAGGATGGCCGTCGTCGAACCCCCATATTGCGCACCGTAATAGATGCCGGCCATCATGATCAGCGATGTCACCGGTTCAAGTCCGATGGTGAAAGGCAGGAGGATGGCCATGGTCGCGGCAGGCCCGAGGCCTGGCAGGACGCCGACAAGGGTTCCGAGCAGTGTGCCGATCAGGCACCAGAACAGGTTCGTCGGCAGGATTGCCTGGTCAAACCCGAGCAGCAGGGCGTTCAGCGTGTCCATGTGATCTTCCTAAAACCCGAACCAGGGGCCGATGATGGAAATCGGCATGCCGAGCCCCTTGATGAAGGCGAGGCTGCAGGCCGCACCGAGTCCGAGCCCGTACAACGCTGATTTCGCCGGCTGCAAAGGACGTGAAGCAAACGAGGAGATGAAGCAGCAACAGAAGATCGCCGGCAGCAACCCGCCGCCGCGAACGACCAGTCCAAACACCACGATCGCTGCAATGATGAACGTGACCTTCGATGAATAAAGGCTCGGTTGCTTTTTGCCGGCCTCATGTTTCTCGGCCGTAAAGGCGACGATAAGGCCCATGGCGATCAGGCCCGAGGCGACCAGGCCCGGAAATGCACCGGGACCGATTTTGCGCCAGGTACCATAGGAGAGATCGAGGCTGCCCAACAAGAAAGCGGCGCCGATCAATACGAACAGGAGCCCTGCAATCAGTTGCGGATTGACACGTGAGGTCATGGGCATTGCTTTCCGTTGGACGCTTTCGATCGCGGGTCGGGAGCCAGATCGGGCGGGCGATAGGCCCGTACCTCCGGCGGCGTGCCGATGAAGCGGGAAATCTCGACAAGGCATGAGTTCGGGCTTGGTCCCTGTGCGAGACGGGAAGTCCCATGATCCGGCGTCAGTACATTCGGATTGCCGTTCAGTTCCAGCGAACCTGGCTTCGAGGGGTCCGCCGGATCGAACCAGGCGCCCGTCGCCAACTGCACGACACCGGGCATGACGGCGTCAGTAATGGCAACGACCGCCAGGCACGCACCGCGGGCGTTGGAAATGGTCACCACCTCGCCTTGCGCCAGCCCGCGAGCCGCGGCGTCATCGGGATGAATGCGCATCGGCTGACGGCCGCCTTTTTTGGTCCGGCGCGACGGTGCCGCATGGTCCCACTGGCTGTGTAGCTTGTCATGCGGCTGGCAGGACAGGAGATGCAATGGATAGATGGTCGCCAGTTTACCCCCCAACCATTCCGCCGGTTCCACCCACGCCGGATGGCCAGGGCAATCGGCATAGTCGAAGCCGGCAATGAGCTCCGAGGAGAGCTCGATCAGACCGGACGGCGTGCGCAGCGGATGGGCAGCCGGGTCCGCGCGAAACGCGGAAAGGAACGGCCGGTCAGCGCTTTGGCTTTCCACTTCGATCAGCCCCGCATTCCGGAACGTGGGAAAATCCGGTAGGGAAATGTCGCGTAACGCAGCGTTCGCCTGCGCGTCGGCATAAAGCTTCTCCAGCCATTCTGGTTCGCTCAATCCGCCCGTGAATGCCGCTTCAGTCCCCAGCTTTTTGGCAATGCGGCGCAGGATCTCGTGATCCGAGAATACCTCAGCAGGTGGTGCTGCCGTATGTGTCGAGTATCCGAGAAAACTCTCGCGGCCGCTGGCAACCAGATCGTCGCGTTCCAGGAATGTCGCGGCCGGCAACACGATGTCGGCATGCCGGGCGTTGGCATTCCACCAGTGCTCGTGAACGATGATCGTTTCCGGCTTCTGCCAAGCTTCGACCAGGCGATGAAGATCCTGATGATGGTGAAAAGGATTGCCACCAGCCCAATAGATCAGCCGTATGTCCGGATAGATCCGTTTCCGGCCGTTGTAGTCGTATTCCGCTCCCGGCGAAAGCAGCATGTCTGCAATCCGCGCAACCGGAATGTAGTCGGCTATGGCATTCTGCCCTTGCGGCAGCGACGGCCATTTCACGGCCGGCGCCGGCTGGCCGATGCCCGATATGGATGCATAACCGAAACCAAATCCTCCGCCGGGCAGACCAACGCGACCGAGCAGCGATGCCACCGCGATTGCCGCCCAATAGGCCTGTTCGCCATGGTCGGCGCGTTGCAGCGCCCATGCCATCATGATGAAGGTTTTTTTCGAGGCCATGGTCCGGGCAAGGGTGAGGATATCCTGCGCTTCAAGGCCGGTAATGCCGGCTGCCCAGGCGACATCCTTGACGACGCCGTCCACCTTACCGAACAGATAATCCCGCAATGTTTCAAAGCCGACGGTATAACGTTCGACGAAAGCCGCGTCGTGACGATCCTCCTGGATCAGCACGTGGGCGATGGCCAGCAGCAGGGCGGCGTCGGTCCCGGGTCTCAGAGCCATCCATTGGGCATCGAGTTCGCTTGCGGCATCATCCCGGACGGGTCCGATGTTGACGAAATGGGCGCCTGCGTGTTTGCAGTCGAGCAGATACTGGCGGGTTTCATGGCGGGAAACGCCGCCGGCATTGACCTGAGCATTGCGAAGCGGCGTGCCACCGAACATCACGATCAGGTCCGCATGGCCTACGATCTGGCTCCATGGGCTGTGGCCGGAGATCAGCCCATCGGTGGAACCGATGACGTGCGGCAAGATAACCTCGCCGGCGGCATAACTATAGGTCTGGACGGAACGAACGGAACCGCCATTCATGTTGAAAAAGCGCTTCAGCTGGCTTTGCGCATGATGAAATCGCCCGGCGCTCGACCAGCCGTAGGAGCCGGAAAAAATCGCGCCGTTGCCATGCTCGTCCCTGACGCGGCGAATTTCGCCGGCGACCAGTTCGATTGCCTCCTCCCAGGAAACCTCGACAAATGCCTCGGCTCCCCGCCGGCCGGCACGATTACCCGGTCCCTGTTCAAGGAAGGATCGCCTGACTGCTGGCCTCAGGATTCGGCACGGCGCAAGCCTGTCGGCTGGAAGCTCGCCACCGAATTGAACAGGATCGGGGTCGCCCACCATCGGACGAATGCCGCCATGCAAGCCATCATGAGTGTAGAACCCCCAATGGGTTCCGACATGGCGCCGGTCTGCCGAAGGCTCCGAATGTTGCGTCGTTTTCGGAGCCTTCGTCATCTTCATTCCACCTTGATGCCGGCCGTCTTGACGATCTCACGGTACCGCTTTGTCTCGTCAACCACGAAGGTCCTCAGATCGGCGCTGTTCTTGTACATTGGCTCGAAGCCGAAGACCGTCAGCTTGTCCTTGAATTCAGTGGAGGTGACAACATCCTTCAGGACCTTGCCGAGATATTCCGCCGCCTTTGAGTCAAGGTTTTTCGGTGCCCAGACGCCGTACCAGGAGAGCATTTCCAGTGCAGGCATGCCGCTCTCGGCAACGGTCGGGACATCCGGCGCCAGAGGCGAGCGGGTCAGGCTGGTCACCGCAAGCGGCTTCAGCCGGCCTGCCTTGACATGCGGCAGGGACGACAGGATCGGGTCGGCGATCAGCTGCACCTGGCCGCCAATCATGTCGGTAAGTGCCGGACCGGCTCCCTTGTAGGTGACCACTTCAGTATCGACGCCGGCTTCACCCTTCAGGACTTCCACAGCCAGATGACCGGCCGAGCCATAACCGGAGGTGGCGAAGTTGTAGGAATCCGGATCCGCCTTCACCTCGGCGAAGAATTCCTTCAGCGTGTTCGCCTTGTCCGACGGATTGGTGG
The DNA here is from genome assembly GCF_964254135.1 of Neorhizobium tomejilense. Classification (NCBI taxonomy): domain Bacteria; kingdom Pseudomonadati; phylum Pseudomonadota; class Alphaproteobacteria; order Hyphomicrobiales; family Rhizobiaceae; genus Neorhizobium; species Neorhizobium tomejilense. The sequence goes on along the minus strand of NZ_CAXUSO020000002.1, from coordinate 648,055 downwards.
TGATCAGCAGCGGGCCAGCCGCGATGCCGCTGATATGGGTGAAATCATTGACGACGTCGAAAGGCACGTTCTTGTTGATCAGCGGCGTGACCACATGGATCGACGCATTCAGCAGCAGGGTGTAGCCATCGGGAGCAGCCTTGACCACATCGGACGAACCGACCACCCCGCCGGCACCACCCGCACGGTTATCGACTACGAAGGTCTTGCCGGTCTTGACCGAAAGCGTGGTGGCAAGAACGCGTGCAACGCCATCCACTGCACCGCCCGGCGGATAAGGCACGACAATGGACACAGGCCGACTGGGATAGTCGTCCGCCTTGGTAAGGCCGGCCACCGGCAGCGTCATCGAAAGAAAAAGCAATGCTGTTCCGAAGCGGTTCATAGATGGATTCCTTCTGGCTCCAAGAGGATGTATGCAGTCGAAAGTCATTTTATGCATCGCGGATTCTTCGCGGCGAGTAGCAATCCGCTCCGGCCGTCAGAACGTTCCGGGATATTGCCCGCCATCGATCAGCAGGTTCTGAGCGGTGACGAAGCCGGCATTCGCCGAGCAGAGGAAGGCAATGTAGGCGCCAACTTCTTCGGGGCGTCCGTAGCGGCCAGCCGGATTCTGTGCCGCACGGGCGGCCCAGATTTCGTCGAAAGAGCGACCGCTTTCCTGAGCAAGTACCTCGACATGCTGGCGCTGGCCATCCGACGCGACAATGCCCGGGAGCATATTGTTAATCGTCACATTGTGGGCGATCGTCTGCCGGGCCAGGCCCGCGACGAAACCGACGAGGCCGGAGCGTGCCGCATTCGACATGCCAAGCTCGGCCTGGGCGATCTTGACGCTCCGAGACACGATGTTGACGATACGCCCGAACTCGCGCTCCATCATTCCGTCGACAGTCAGGCGTATCATGTCGATCGGTGTCAGCATCATTCGATCGATGCCCCGCAACCAGTCCTCACGAGACCAGTTGCGGAAATCACCGGGCAGTTCGCCATCGGCGTTGTTGACCAGGATGTCCGGTTTTGGGCAGGCAGACAGAACGACTTCACGACCGGCAAGCGTGGTAATATCGCCGACGACGGTGGTAACGCGGGCGCCGGTAGCCGCTCGGATTTCTGCGGCTGTCGCCTGCAGTGTTTCGGGCGTGCGGGCGATGATGGTCAGATCCACATTCTCCCGCGCGAGAGCCATTGCGGCGGCCTTACCCATGCCCCGGCTTGCGCCGGTAACGATAGCATTCCGACCGGAGATCCCGAGATCCATCGGCCGAACCTCAGGCGGCCAAGGCCGAAGCGGGCTTCAGCTTCCAGCCGTATTTCTTGTCGAGGCCGAGATCCTGGACGATACGGATACCCTTGGCGAGCGCTTCGCCTTCAAGGCCGGTCAATGGCCGCCGCAGTTCGCCAGCCGGCAGTCCGACAGCCTTCATCAGCGATTTCACGGCCACCGGATTGATGGCCGAGTAATTGTAATGCAGCAGCGGCAAAAGGTTCAAATAGGTGTCGCGGAACCCTTCGGCTTCGACATAACTCGTCCACGGACGTGACATCACCGCCACTTCGGCCGGGGCAATATTACCGCCCATATTGGCGGTGCCATGGCCACCAAGGCTCATTGTCGGAACGACGAGGCCGAGATTGGGGCTGTCGCAGCACATGACCGAAACATCCGGACGCGCGGCGAGAACCTGGGCAACCTGGCCGACGCGCGCAGTGGATTCCTTGTGAATGACGTAGTTGGGATGCTTGAAGATGCGCAGCAGGTGATCCCAGTGCAGGTCGCTCTTGACGCGCGGCGGGTTGTTGTAAAGCCCGAGAGGCAGGTCGGTCGCGTCGGCGACCTCCAGGAAATAACCTTCGATGTCGGCTTCCGGGGCGCAGATATACGCTGGAGCAGCGAGAATGGCCCCGTCTGCGCCGTTATCCCTGGCGAACTTCACATTTTCAATCGTAACGTCCGTGTTGTTGCCAGTGCAGCCAAAGAAGATCGGCATCTTGGCCGTTTTCATCTTCGACGTCTCGACGATGATTTTCTTCTTCTCGTCAGCCGACAGCATGGATACCTCGCCGGTCGAGCCCATGATCAAGACGGCAGAAGTGCCGTTCGCCTCGTGGAAGGAAAGCAACTCGCGGAATGCCCCCATATCGACGGAGCCCGACTTGTCGAACGGTGTGATCAAGGCAACGAAGGATCCGGTGATCTTGGGGACAGCAGCGGTCATTGCACGGCTCCGTGAATGTTAAACGATGTTTGAAACATAATTTGAGGCGAAGCAGAGTCAATGACTTTAATCGGTCAAACCGCCCAAGAATCAAGCAGCGGCCGGTGACTTTGAAAAAACCAGCATGCGATCGAAGGGATAATTGGAAAGGCAGTCTAAGCTTGGAGTATATGCCCTAACGTTTTTCTCAAAAGGCAATAAAAAAGATTATTATCCAGCGTAGTTCCGATTTTAAATAGAAACTGAAGTATATCTCATCGTGAGCAGATTCCAGCTGTAAGTCGAAATCCGGTATCATCACCCGGTGGCAGGTGCCTGGAATCCAGTGCAGATAAACCGCGAGAGCTGACGGATGATCTCTTCGTCGTCATCGGTATCGCAAAGCCCGCCGGACAGCTGCTTGAGGCGGTACGATGCCGGGTCTGAATCGATCAGGACCTGCATGATGGCGCCGATCGAGAAATTGTAACGCCAGAAAATATCGCGGCGCTGCATATCCGGTAGTGCTCGACTGAAGGCATCGATAAAACGGAACACGGCAGGATCGACGCGACGTATGAAAAAACGGTTGGTCGATTCACGCGGCCGCGAACGGACCTGCAGGATCAGCCGCGTCAAAGGACGGGCGCCCGAGGCATCGCGGCTGAACTGGACCATCGGCCGGACAAGAGCCCCGACGACGTCCTCCAAAATCGGGAACCCCGGCCGGGCCGAAGCCTCGCATTTTTCCAGAGCCTCTATCCGGGCATGGGTATAGGGCTCCATCATCAGGTTAAGCACCTCGCTGATGAGCTCCTCCTTGGAGCCGAAATAATAATTGACGGCAGCAACATTCACATCGGCCCGCCTCGTGATGTCGCGAACGGTCGCCAGATCAAACCCCTGCTCGATAAATACTTCGCGCGCGGCCGCAACAATGCGCTCCCGCGGCTCATCCGCGCGATCGACTTTGGACGTTCCGCTATCTGCCTTTTTTGCCATGCATCCCAAATTCTTTTGCTTCGTGGCTATCGTCGTCGTTTTGTAGCGGACCAACGGGGGCCATCAAGTGCAATCTTGGGGAGCATGAGGATTTGTGGGGTCGTCATGAAGCTTGGCCAAGTTGCATTGGCTGAATTAGGCGCGAGGTACATGGCACGTTCAGCGTTCGAACCGCTCCAACATTCTCTTCAGTTGCGCATTCTGCAGCTGTAGCTTGCGCGCCAACTGGTCCCGCAGCAGCCTGATCTCTTCATCAAGGCGGATTGCATCGTCAGAAACGGTCGGAACGGTCGGAGCGGGTGACGGAACGGCTTCACCCCCTGCCGCTTTCTTGCCCCGGATGCTGCGCTTTCGCGTTGCACCTTCGCCAGTCTGGAACAGTTTTGGTGCGTCGTGTGCGGCCGTGCCTGCCTTATCGGATAAGGCCGGATCAGCCGCCCCCACGGGCCCAGCGCCTTCGATAGCTGCCGTGCCGTGAACACCGCTTGCCGTTTCTTCGGAATGATCCGGGTCCGCTGACACCGCCTCCGATTGTTCGTAAGCGACCGGCTTTTCGTCGACCAGAGGATCCGCGGTGTTGAGCCCGTTGTCGGCAGCCGTTTCAGTCGGTTTGGCGATGGCCAATACGTCCGGCTTCACGTCATCGGTCGAGCCGTGTTCTTGGCGCTGCTGACGTCGCGGTGACACAAGCCGGGCAAGAAGTTTCCATGGAGACGCCATTTTATTCGACCTCGTATTCTACCTCGCATGCAGGCTGCGAGCAAAAGCGTTGGCGGCAGGACCAGCCGCCGCCAAGATATTCGTCTCGATATAGCCTTGAGAATGCGGCCAGCGCTTGACCGACGGCTGCCGATCAACCGAGGTTGAGCCGCTTTCGCAGATCGGCATTTTCAGCACGCAGCTTCTCGGCCAGCTGCTTGCGCAGTCTCTGGTTTTCCTCTTCCAGCTGCAGGAGATCCGCAAACTCGTCAACTGCCGCCACCGACGGTGCAGTCGCCGCCTGCACGGCCTTCGGAGCACGTTTGACAGGCGCACGCTTGGCGCTTGGCGAACCTTCGTCGGACTTTGCCTTGCGTCCTCTCTTCGGCTTGACCGCTGCGGTATTCGAAGCCGCTGCCGGTTGCGCCGAAACTGCGGCTGAGGCCGTCTCAGGCGCCGCCTTTTTGGCGCGAGGTTTGCGCTCCTTCTTCGGTGCGGGCGCCGCAACCGTCGGCGTGTCAGCGTCAGTCATCGTATTGTTTTCGTCGGCCATTATGGTCTCCTGTAAAGCCGATGCATTTGTCTCCTGCTCGATCGGCGGTGTCAACAACGCCGCGGCCTGTTGTTCGCCGGCGAAAGACACTCCGGTGCTGTGAACCTCGGAAGTTTCCGGCATGAACGGCATTGTCTCGTCCTGCAGATCCTGCGCAACGGACTTGAGATCCATGTCTCCCCAGATCGAGTTCGGATTGGAATTGAGTTTTCGCCGACCCGATCTGTACTCGACGGCAAAGCTGCGCTGGACTTTTTTCACTTTGAGAGGCCTTGGGTGTCTGCGGTGATGTTTCGGCGACGCTTTCAGCATCGCAACAAACCCTGCAGATAACCCCTATCGCCCCGGCGGTCCAGACCCATGGCGATACCCGGCCCGAACGAGCCTAATGGATCGGCCGAAGCGCCAAGTCGAGGCCCGTCTTGCTTGGTGCCTATCCAAACAACATCTTCAAATGATCGTTCAGGAACCGGCCCTTCGGATCCAAATCCCGTCTCAGCGCTCGAAACTCTTTGGCGCGAGGGTAAAGCCTCGTCACGTCGTCCGTGTCGAGGAAATGCATCTTCCCCCAATGCGGGCGAGAATTGTATTCGCCTAGAATTTGATCGACATCCTTCAGGAAGGGCCAGTAATCAATACCCGGACCACCCGACACCGACAGGGTGATGCTGTCCTGGCGATGAAAGGGGCTCATCCATGCCGGATCGCCGGCCGTGAAGCGGTATTCGATCGGATAGATGCAGTTGGTGTGCTTGTTCAGCATCAGATCCCGGACAGCCCTTATCGCGGCCTTGCCGTGTTCGAGGGGGACGGCATATTCCAGTTCGACGAAATTCGGCACGTATTCGATCGGATAGACCTCGGAACTGTAGGCGACCTTTTCGAATTCGCTCTCCGTCGGCGCGGCGTCGGTGATGTCCATCACCTTCATCTCGCAGACGTCGGCCAGCTTGTTCGTGCTCGACACCGCAGACGTGTCGGGAAGGCAGTACAGATGGCGGCTTTCCGGCGTCGGGCACCAGAAGAAGCCGAAATGGCGGTGCCTCGAAGCCAGTTCGTCGTGACGCTCCATGCAGGTCTCGAAATCGTCCCGCCAGAGACGCTCGTGCAGATTATAGGCGTCCATGACGTTGAGCGTCAGTGAGGAGATAACGCCGAGCGTTCCCACCGAGACCTGGGCTGCGTGCAGCCTGTCACTGTCGCGGCCGTCGATATCGAGGACATCCCCGGTCGCGGTGACGATACGCATGCCGGCAATCGATGAGGCCAGGTTTCCGAGCTTGATCCCGGTACCGTGGGTCCCGGTCGTAAACGCGCCGGCAACAGCCTGGCTGTCGATGTCGCCCTGGTTGATCAGTGAAAGACCGTGTTCTTTCAGCGTCCTGCCGACTTCGTTGATGCGTGTTCCTCCTGCCACCGTGATCTGTTTTCGATCACGGTCGATGTTCTGCACGCCGCGCAGATTTGCGAGCGACAGCAACAGTCCGTTGGTGCCGACGACGGGTGTGAAGGAATGTCCCGAGCCCGAAACACGCACCGCCAGATCACGCCTGTCGGCTTCGTGGACAAGCTCCGCCACTTCGGCTTCCGTTTCCGGCGAAGCCTTGAATTGTGAAACGCAATATTGATTGCCGACCCAGTTGCGCCATAGGCCGCCTTTTTCCAGAGCCATGTTTTCCCCTCACATCGCTGTAAAACAATTATCGACAAACAGATGGGTACCGCTGACGAAGCTGGCGTCGTCGCTCGCCAGGTAGAGCGCCGCTTTGGCGACCTCGTCCGGCCGGCACATCCTGCCCTGCTGAGCCGCGATCGCCGCATCCGAGACGTCCACGCCGTAGCGGGTCAGTTCGTCGACCTCCTTCTGGCCATGTGGCGTCTGGATGAAGCCGGGGCAAACCGCGTTACAGCGGATGTTGCGGTCGCGAAATTCGACCGCGATCGCCCGCGCAAACATGTGGCACGCGCCCTTGGTTGTGTCGTAGAGAACTTCCATCGGTGTCGCGGCGACCGCCGAGATCGACGACGTGCAGACGATGGACCCGCCACCTGCCTTGATCATGTGCGGCAGGACCGCACGGGTCATCAGGAACATGCTGCGGACATTGATGGCCATCAGCCGGTCCCAGTCCGCCACCGAGGTTTCGAGGAATGGCCGGACGATGATCGTTCCGGCATGATTGAACAGCACCGTAATCGGTCCGAGTTCACCGGAAATTGCGTCTACCGCCTGTTTCACCTGCAGTTCTTCAGAAACGTCGGCAGGTGCAAATGCTACCTTCAAGCCTTCTTCACGCAGGCGAGCGGCGACGGCTGCCCCCTGGCTATGCGGGAGATCGACAATTCCCACCGCTGCCCCCTCTCGCGCAAAAAGCTCGGTGGCGGCAAGGCCGCACCCACCCGCGCCGCCACTGATGAGCGCGATCTTACCGTCCAGACGACCAGCCATTCAACCTCCAACGATTGCTGATAGCGGCCGATCGATGGCTGAACGGGGCTCTTTTCGAGCCTCTTGTTCTCCGGCCGATGAAGGGCGGCTATGCTCCTGCTTGATAGCAGCAAACTGGCCTAATTTTGCGCCCTGGTCCATTGCTGACTTGGCCCCAGTCGTCGCGCCGGCCGTATCATCGTTTGTCATCGCCGGGATCTGTGCCGAAATGCCTCGACGAACGCCGAGAAGGCTGGGGATGGATTCCGGCGGCTGGGGTAGTAGAGGTGATAGCCTTGGAAGGTCGGACACCAGTCCGAAAGCACCGGCAGGAGCCGCCCGCTCTCCACGTGCGTTCGAACGAGGTCGGTGGGCACGTAGGCCAGGCCGATGCCATCCAGCGCGGCGTCGATCGCAGGCGCGATGTTGCTCAAGATGAGCGGACCCTCGACCCTCACGCTGAACTCATGTCCATCCCGCTTAAACTCCCAGGCATAGAGCATTCCCGACGTGGGGAGCCGCAGGTTGATGCAATCATGGTCCGTCAGTTCCTGCGGTTTCGTCGGCCGTGGGCGGCGTTCGAAATACTCGCCTGATCCGACCACGGAATAGGAAACATCGGGACCCACGCGCAGTGCCACCATGTCGCGAGCCACGGCCTCGCCGAGCCGAACGCCAGCGTCGAACTGCCGCTCGACGATGTTCGTGAAGCCGTGCCCTCAAGGTGAGGAAGAAAGGCAGCGGCCCGCCGGAGCGAACGCTCCGGTTCTTCGAACGGCTGTACCGGGTTGAAGGCAGGCGCGGAACGAAAACCCGGACAGAGGCGAAACGCCAGATCAATGCATTCTGATCCAGCGCGATGCCTTCCGATCACGCCCTGAAAGGCGGCGTCAACTTGCGGAGGAATCGCGCTTACTTTTGATCCTCTCAACACGGTGATACACAGAGCGAAGAAGTTTGCTCTGTGCAGGCGCTTTGGAATCGAAAGGTTAAGATGGAAGGATTATTTAAGTCCATAAAAAGGGTAATGACCGGGCAGATAATACGGCGATCTGACGTTCCTCTCATGAACGGAAAGTGCGTAATGTCCTTCCGCCTCAAGCAGGACAGTGACGGTGTCTTTGTGGTACTTGCCTCCAACGCCGCAGGCAACCATCAATACTACCCCTTCGATACAAACGAGTTCGAGAAGTTCGTCGAAGCTGCAATAGAAATTAGAGACGCGCTACACTCAGGCATCAATCAAAAACCGCCAGTTTGACAGGGCGTGTGGCCCCGCAACATCGCGGATACTCAGCAGCCAAATGTGTATAGAAATTCGCCCTTCCTTCGGATCCGAAGGAAGGCTGGCGCGTGACCTACAAGCGGCTCTGAGAAGTGGAAGGGCTCGCGAGGTTGCCCCCATAAGCGGCTAAAGAGAACGCATCCGCGCCACAGAATGCGCTCCTTGAGCGGGATGAAACCATGGAGCGGATTGGGTTTGGACGCGCATGTCCTGAGCGAAATCGAGATTTCGATGCACCTGGACAAGCGTCGTGCCGAAGGCCAAGCCTTCGACAGAACTATTTTCCATCGGCATTCCCCACTTACCGAGTGCCGGTCTTTCGCGCATTTTCCGCCAAATCGGCCTGATCGGCAACAATGGAGGCTGCTTCGTTTCTCAGGACGTCCTTGGCGTTCTTGCGGGCATTTTCAATCGCGATATCAGCATTCAGGCTCCGCTCATTTGCTTGCAGGCCATCGTCTTTATCGGGAACCAAACCATCGTTTGCCTGCTCGCGCGCTTTGAGACGGGTCGTAAGGGCAGTGAGCTCGTTCCGACGCTCAACTTCATTGAGGGAGATGACACGCTTTTCGCGTTGCACCTTCAGCTCTGCGGCGTCTTCTGCGAAACGTTGAAAATCCCGATCGCTTTGTACCCGAGCATCATGCCGGCTTTGCAGTTGCTGCAGCAACCCGCTCCTGTTGCTTGCGGCCGCGTAATTTGCAGGCTTGATCTGCCCCCAAGGCAGCGCATTGTCATAACTTGCTTCACCAAGGGTCTTGGGGTCCGAGAGGCCCGGCAAGCTGATGTCGGGTGTCACGCCGCGCAGCTGTGTCGTGCCGCCATCGACCCGGAAAAATTGGGCGATCGTCAGTTTCAATTGGCCGAATTTTGGTTTGCTGTTGTGGGCCACCTGATCGAGATCGACGACCGTTTGCACGGTACCTTTACCGAAGCTAGGTTCGCCGACGATCACGCCACGACCGTAATCCTGTATCGCTGCGGCAAAAATCTCCGAGGCCGACGCTGAGCCGCGATTGATCAATACCCCGAGCGGACCCGTCCACGCAGGCGTCGGCAGATCATCGCTTTCCACCTTGATCTTACCATCGGCGTCGCGCTGCTGAACCACCGGGCCTTTCCCAACGAACAGGCCGGTTAAATCAATCGCCTCGGCCAATGAGCCTCCACCGTTGTCGCGCAAGTCGATCAGGACGCCGTCGACCTTTTCCCGTTTCAGTTCGCCAAGAAGCTTGGCAACGTCTCGGCTTGCGCTTCTGTAGTCTTTTTCGCCTTTTCGCCGCGCTTCGAAGTCCTCATAGAACGCCGGCAAGGTGATCACACCAATTCTGCGCGCGACACCGCGGTCCTCCAAGGGCAGGATGGTCTTTTTTGCGGCCTGTTTTTCGAGGCTGATTTTGTCTCGCACCAGGCTGATGACGCGGCGGCTTCCGTTCTCTCCGCCATCCGCCGGCAAGACATCCAGGCGCACAACGGAATTTTTCGCCCCGCGGATCATTTGCACGACCTCATCAAGGCGCGTGCCCACGACTTCCTTTATCGCACCATCATCGCCTTGACCGACACCGACAATGCGGTCGCCGACGGCCAGCATTCCGGACAATTGCGCAGGTCCACCCGGCACGAGCTCACGGACCGTCGTGTAACCATCGCGCTCCTGCAGTACCGCGCCGATACCGACCAGTGAGAGCTTCATCGAAATGTCGAAATTAGCCGAAGCGGCGGCACCGAAATAATCCGTATGCGGATCAACGGACGTGGTGTAGGCGCCCATGAATGACTGGAACGCGTCGTCGCTCTTGTAGGTATAAACGCGCTCCAGGATATTCTTGTAACGTTTGTCGAGGGTATCGCGAATAGCTGCGTCGGCTTGGCCTGCCAGTTTCAACCGCAGCCAGTCGCCTTTGACGCGCTTGCGCCAGAGGTCATTGCTCTGCTCTTCGGATTTCGGCCAGGGCTCTTTGTCGCGCGACAGGGAATAGTCTTCCCGCACGCTGAAATCGAAGCCCTGTTTGAGCAAGTTGCGCGCATATGTCATGCGGTCCACAACCCGCTGCGAATAGACGTTGAAAATCGAAAACGGAACCTTCAGGTCTTCGCCGACGATGGCATCGTCGATCTTGGTGCTGTCGGCCGCGAACTTGTCGATGTCGGCTTGCAGGAAAAAGCTCCGGTCGGAATCCAGAGACTCGATAAACCGATCCATGATTTTAGCCGACAAGGCATCGTTAAGCGGAACAGGCTTGTAAGCATATCGCGTCAGGAATTGTGCGCTCAAATGCGCGGCTTGCGCCTGCTCCTGCAGTGGCGACAGGACCGGCGGCGGTCCAAGTTCCAAGGAGTAGGCCGACGGTGCGATTGCAAGGAACAGGCCAAGGAAACCATATCGTATGCGCATTCAGCTTTGATCCCATTTGCAAAATCGAGTCTATACTACGCAATGGTGGTGCAACAATGATGCCGTCTTGGCAAGCAGATGAACAAGCAACATCTCGTGTTCATCATGGAAAATGAGACTATGCCTTTGGCCATAGTTCGCTTGCTCGTCCCTTCCACGCACTCGTGACCTTTGCCGTGCAAAATGGCACTATATCCGTAAATATGATATAGATCACAAATTCGGTTGACATTTTTAGTCTCTCAGGCAGTATCGAGGCCATTCGGATAGCCGATTAGCACGCTGGAACTGGGAGGATAACGGCATGCTTTCGAGAAGGACGTTTATGTGGCTCGCGGGGACCTTTCTCGCGACCAGGCCGGCGCTTGGGCAAGTGCCGAGCAACGATTTGCCCCGAGAACAGCTGCTGATTCTCGAAAACCCGGAAGGGACGATCAAAAACGCCGGATGGTTCAACATTTGGGCCATCAACGCCGGCGGTCAGTCGACGGGTCTCCATCAGAACGTGATGGACACTTTCTGGTACATCGACCCCGATCACGGTATCGACGGTGTCTGGGACAATTCCCTTGCGACCGAAAAGCCGATCTATAACAAGAATTTCACGGAGATGACCGTGAAGCTCCGCTCCGGCGTCTTCTGGAGCGACGGCATCGAGTTCACCGCGGACGACGTGGTGTTCACCATCGAGACCCACATGAAGACCAGCGGCCTGCGCTGGAGCGCCCCGGTCCAGATCAACGTCGCGGCGATCGAGAAGAAGAGCCCGACGGAAGTGCTCTTCAAACTCAAAAAGCCCAATTCACGCTTCCATGCACTGTTTACGGTTCGCTGGAACGCCATGTGGATGATGCCGAAGCATGTGTTTGAGAAGGTCGGCGACGTTCTCAAGTTCGACTTCAACCCGCCGGTTGGGCTGGGTGCCTACACGCTCCACAATTTCGACCGCGGTGGCAAGTGGTTCATCTGGAAGAAACGCGAGGATTGGAAGCGTACCTCGGTCGCCCGGTTCGGCGAACCTGGCCCCGGTTACCTCGCCTATATTGACCCGGGACCGCCCGAAAAACGGGTTATCGAGCAGCTCAATCATCGTCTCGACGTCATCCATGACCTGTCCCCCGAGGGCATGTTCACGCTCGCCAAGGACTCGCCGTCTTCGGTCAGCTGGTTCAAGGGGTTCCCCTATGCGCATCCTGATCCGACATTGCCTTCGGTCATCTTCAACAATCGGCTGGAAAAATTCCAGAACAAGGACGTACGCTGGGCGCTGGCGCTGCTGATCGACATCAAGGCCGTCAGCATGGCCTCCTATCGCGGCGCAGCCACCATCTCGGCGATCGGCGTGCCACCCACCGGACTTTATCCGAAATACTATTTCGCACCCATGGAGCAGTGGCTGACTGGTTTCGAGCTCGACACGGGCAAGCGGAAGATCAAGCCCTACGATCCGACGATCGGCAAACAGATCGCAGAAATGCTGCGTCCGTCCCTCAAGGAACAGATACCAACGGACCCGGCAGATATTGCGACCGCGTTTGGCAGGGGATGGTGGAAACCTGATCCGGAGGCGGCAACCGAACTTCTCCAGAAAGCCGGCTTCACCAAACAGGGGGACCGCTGGTTTCAACCGAACGGGCAACCATTCTCGGTGAAGGTCATGGTCGAAGGCGATCTCCGGCCGGTCATGACGCGCGCCGGATCGATCATCGCGCAACAATGGCGGCGTTTCGGCATCGATGCGAATATCGACGTCGCCCAGGGAACGATGCTTGACCGGCGAGGCGTCGGCGACTTCGACACCTTCATAGGCTGGAGCGTGGAAACCTGGGGTGGTCACCCCGACCTGTCGTTCTTCCTCGACAGCTGGCATTCCCAGTTTGTCGTCGATGTCGGCAAGGTGCAACCGCCGAGAAACTGGCAACGTTGGAAAGAACCGAGGCTGGACAAGATCATCGAGGAGATCCGCACGATCGATTTCGACGATCCGCGTGGGGTCGAGCTTGGTCTCGACTATCTGAAGCTGGCCACGGAAGAAATGCCGATCATTCCGCTCATGGCTTACAACGTCTTCGCGACCATGGACACGACGTACTGGACCGGTTTCCCGAGCCTCGCAACGAAGCCTTACACGAACCCGGTCGCCAACTGGGGCAACACTAAATACATGATGGTCAATTTGAAGCCGACCAAGCCGGCAAAGTGAGAAACTGCCGCCCGGAGCCTCCAAGGCACCGGGCGGAGACCTCATCCCGAAATACGAGGCATCAATGCGGTCCTACGCCATCTACGTGGCCAAGCGCGTCCTGCAGTTCGCGCTGGTCGTTTTCGTCGGCATCAGCATCACGTTTCTGATCACGCATCTTACGCCGATAGATCCGGTCGAGCATGCCGTCGCACAAGTGAGCACTTTTGGCTTTTCCAGCCCCGAATCCATCGAGCTTCTTCGGCAGTCCCTCAAGGAACTCTACGGCGTCGGCGACAATCTGTGGGAGGAGTATCTGATTTTCTGGCGACGACTTGCCATGCTCGACTTCGGCCCCTCGCTCTCGGCATTTCCGACGCCCGTGAGTGAACTGATCGGGAGAGCCATCCCCTGGACGATTGGTCTCCTGACAGTGTCCACCATATTGAGCTGGTTTATCGGCAATATCCTTGGCGGACTGGCGGGCTACTACAGCCGCAATCGTATCCTTCGGATTCTCGGCATGATCATGATGGGGCTCCATCCGGTGCCCTACTACATTGTTGCCTTCGTTCTGTTGATCGTCTTCACATTCCTCCTGCCGATTCTGCCGAGCAGCGGCGGCTATGAGATGAACCAGGCGACTGGCTGGACGCCTCAATTTGTGGGCAGCGTGCTGTTGCACTCCATTCTGCCATCGCTTTCCCTCATTCTCGTCGGCGTCGGCAGTTGGTTCATGGGAATGCGGGCGCTGGTCTCGAATATCGTTACCGACGACTATGTCACCTACGCCGCACTCGCCGGTGTGCCGGACAAAAAGCTCGTAACGTCCTATGTCATGCGCAACGCATTCTTGCCGCAGATCACCGGCCTTGCGATGTCGATCGGCGCAATCTTCAACGGCGCGGTTATTACCGAACAGGTTTTCGGTTACCCGGGCATCGGGCGCCTCCTGGTCGAGGCAGTCCATGCGGCCGATTATTCGCTCGTTCTGGGGATCACGTCGATTGCCATCATCGCGGTCTCGGCCGCCGTCTTCATCATCGACATCATCTATCCCCTGATCGATCCGCGCGTCCAGGTGACCCAATGATTGCCGTCCTGAGAGACCTGTTCCGCTATAACGGCGAGTTCGCGATCGGATGCATGATCATGGCGATCATCCTCGGCATCGCCGCTGCCTCCTTCTTCTCCCCCTACGAGCCGATCGACTCCTACCTTGTGGCCTTGGATGCGCCACCGTCGCTGGAATATGTATTCGGCACCAATTCGCGCGGTCAGGACATTTTCTGGCAATTGACCTTTGCGATTCGCAATACCCTCGCCTTCGGCTTCATCGTAGCGCTCATCAGCCGGATACTCTCCCTGGTGATCGGGTTGATCTCCGGTTATGTCGGCGGAATCGTCGACCGCATCCTGATGTCGATCAACGATACGTTTATCGTCATTCCGCTCTTCCCGCTTCTGGTCCTGCTCTATTTCGTATTGCGGGACGACATGACCTGGTTCGTGCTTGCACTCGTCATGGCGGGCCTCGGATGGGCTTATGACGCGCGGCTTATTCGATCAGTGATGATCAGCCTCAGAACCCGTGAATTCACCAACACCAGCGTTTTCTCCGGCATGTCCATGCCAAGGATCGTCACGCAGGAACATCTACCCTATGTGCTGCCGATCGTCTTCTCGACGTTCATGAACAACATGAACTGGTCGATCGGGCTCGAAGTCACGCTTGCAGTCCTGGGGTTTACAGATGTCGACACCCCCACCATCGGCGGCATGATCTTCTGGGCCAACCAGCACAGCGCAATGGTGTCCGGAGTCTGGTGGTGGTACTTCTTTCCCACCCTCTTCGTGACGTTGACGTTCATCGGGCTCTTCCTGCTGGCCATCTCGATGAATGAATATATCGACCCGCGCAGCCGGCTCGATCGGATGGGGAATTCCTGATGACGCAAATCACAGCCTCAGCCGGCCGCGAAAACGCGCACGTCCTGGAAACGAGCGATCTTCGCGCCTACTACCGGATGAAATATTTTGGGATCGATCGCGAAGTAAGGGCTGTCGACGGGATCTCGATGCATGTGCGCAAGCACGAGATCTATGGCATTGCAGGCGAATCCAGCTGCGGCAAGACCACGTTCATCAAAGCGATCGCGGCTGCGATCAGGCCTCCGCTGGAGATTGTTGGCGGTCAGGTGAACTACAGCTTCATCGACGATGATCTCTATGCGTTGCCCCCGGCACGACGCACGGCCATACGCTGGCGGCACCTCTCCTACATCCTGCAAGGCTCGATGAACGTACTCAACCCCGTTCGTCGCATTCACAAAACGTTCGAGGATTTCGCCTTCCGGCACATGCATTTGCCACGCACCGAATTCGACCAGGAGGTGCGCCGCCATCTGGAGCGGCTGCGCCTTCCCGCTGAGATACTTCGCTCCTATCCGCACGAACTCTCGGGCGGGATGCGACAGCGCGTTTGCATCGCGCTCGCCACGCTTTGTAAGCCGGAGTTCATCATCGCCGACGAACCGACGACCGCGCTCGATGTTGTCGTCCAGAAAGACGTCCTGGCGATGATCCGGGAAACACAACATGAATTCGGATCGTCAATGATCTTCGTTACCCACGACCTGACGGTTCATGCAAATATCGCCGACAGGCTCGGCATCATGTATGCCGGCCGGCTTGTCGAAGAAGGGCGAACCGCCGACGTTTTTGCCAATCCTTTGCATCCGTACACGGCCCATCTGATCGCCAGCCTGCCGACGCTCGGCGACAGGCATACACGCGACGGGCTTCACGGAACCCCGCCGAATCTGGCCGATCCTCCAAAAGGGTGCCGCTTCCATCCGCGATGTCCGCTGGCGATGGAGATTTGCCGACATGAGAATCCCGCCCTTACCACCCTCGCCAAAGATCACAGGGTGGCATGTTTCGCAGCGAGCTCGGACGTCCTGCCGACACCTGATGGAAAACCGAACCGGCCCGAGGAATTGGAGGTCGAGCGATGACAGCTCCTCTTCTGCATCTCGACGGCGTCACCAGGCTCTACAAACGAGGCGGCCTGCTTGGCCGTCAGGAATTCCGGGCCGTCGACAATGTATCATTCCGCCTGGAGGGCGATGAACCTCAGGTCTTCACGATCATCGGCGAATCCGGAAGCGGCAAGACGACACTTGCGAGGATGATCCTCAACATGGTCCGGCCAAGCGCGGGGACGATCTTCTTCAAGGGCGGCGACCTGGCTTCGATCCGTGGGACGGGAGCGCGGCGAAGGTTCATGAAAGAGGTCCAGCCGATCTTCCAGAACCCTTTCGAAGCGTTCAATCCCTTGAAACGGGTCGATCGCTATCTGTTCATGACGGCAAAAAATTTCACTGACGCCCATTCACCCGCGCAGCTGGAAGCCGTTGCCGACAGGGCGCTGAACAACGTCGGCCTGTCGATTGCTGAAGTCCGCGGCCGGTTTCCCCATGAGCTCTCGGGAGGTCAGCTCCAGCGGGTGGCGATCGCCCGGGCACTGATCCCCGGCCCGTCGATGCTCGTCGCGGACGAGCCGGTGTCGATGGTCGATGCCTCGCTGAGAATGTCGATCGTCAATCTGTTTCGTGCCCTGCGCGATGATCTCAAGGTTTCGATCATCTACATCACGCACGATCTCGCGACGGCCTATTACGTCAGCGACAGGATCATCATCATGCGCAAGGGTGAAATCGTCGAAAGCGGCGAGGCTCGCTCGGTCCTTGACAACCCCCAGCATCCGTACTCGCAACTCCTGAAGTCCGCCATCCTGTCTCCCGACCCGAACGGTCGCGGTGTGCTGACCGGCGACAGCGCCGCCTCTCAGCAAGCGCGTGCATCACCCCAGCCGTCGACCGAAGAGATAGAGCTGCAGTCGCATTAGCGGCGAATTACCCGTTTCCTGAAGCAAAGTGAGATTTGAGAGATGATCAAGGCCCAAGCCCGGTTCGACCGGGACTTTATCATTGGTGAAACCGACAACCGTCTGTTCGGCGCATTCGTCGAGCATCTTGGCCGCTGCGTCTATGGCGGCATTTTCGAACCTGGCCACCCAACCGCTGACGAAAAGGGGTTCAGGCGGGATGTTCTGGAACTCGTGCGCGAGCTCAATCCCACCATCATGCGCTACCCCGGCGGCAACTTCGTCTCCGGTTACAATTGGGAGGATGGCGTGGGGCCGGTCGAGCAGCGCCCACGCCGCCTCGACCTGGCTTGGAAATCCGTCGACACCAATCATTTCGGAACCAACGAATTCATGGACTGGTGCCGGGTTGCCGGTATCGAACCGATGTTGGCTGTCAACCTCGGCACGCGCGGACCAGACGAAGCCCGCCATCTGCTTGAATACTGCAATCATCCTTCCGGAACCCACCTTTCCGAACTTCGCCAACAGCATGGCTGGGAGAAACCGCACGACATCAAATTCTGGTGCCTGGGCAACGAAATGGATGGCGGCTGGCAGATGGGAGCGAAAACGGCCGAAGAGTATGGTCGGATCGCGGCCGAGACCGCAAAGATGATGCGGATGACCGATCCGACGATCGAACTGGCGGCCTGCGGATCCTCCGGACGAAAAATGGCGACCTATGGCGAATGGGAGAGGGTCGTCCTCGAACACACGTTTGATCATGTCGAGTTCATATCGTTGCACACCTATCTCAACAATTATGCCGACGACACGCCGTCGTTCCTGGCAAGTCCCGACCTGATGGACAGCTTCATTGAAGAGGTGGTTTCGATCGCCGATGCCGTCGCGGCCCGACGTCGCTCCCGCAAGCGCATCATGCTGAGCTTCGACGAATGGAATGTCTGGTATCGCACCCGGCGCGGCGAACAGAACCGCGTCAAGGAAGGCTGGCCCGTCGCCCCACCGATACTGGAGGAGGAATACGACATGCAGGATGCGCTTGCCTTCGGCGGCGCATGCATCTCGCTCCTCAATCACGCCGATCGCGTCAAGGCCGGATGCCTCGCCCAGCTCGTAAACGCCATCGCCCCCATCATGACGGAAACCGGTGGTCCGGCCTGGCGGCAGACGATCTTTTGGCCCTTCTCGGACTTCAGCAATCTTGGCAGAGGCAGCGTCCTCAGGACCCGCGTCGATACGCCGACCTATGCCACCCGTTACTACGACCCCACGCACACGGAAGACCTGTACGACAAGATCGACGCTGTTCCTTACCTCAAGTTCTCGGTGGTGCATTCGGAAGAGGACAAGACGGTCACCCTCTTCATCCTGAACCGGCATCTTTCCGACGATATGCAGATTGACGTCGCGGCAACCGGCTTTGGCGGGCTAAAGCTGCAGCGAGCACATTCGCTGCATCACCATGACCTCAAGGCGAGCAACACCAAGAATGAACCGAACAAGGTGGCTCCTCACGATCTCAGGGACATAGACGTGACGAGTGGCGGTGTCACGGTCACCGTTCCTCCGGCGTCCTGGAGCGTCGTCCGGTTTGGCGCTTCCCTGTGAAGCCGAAGTCGAGGACGGATCGTACCGGCCCTATCCACCGTCAGGCAAGATAGAGCCGCATGATGATGTCCTGGTCGTAGTTGCCGAAGCCTCGACCGAAGACGTTGATGCCCCCCGGGTGGGGGGCATTCTCTTCTATGCCGATTTTCATCCTGATCGAATGATGCTCAGCCAAGCCGATGTCGTCGATTGTGACGTCGGAGATCGATACGCCGTCTATAAATGATCCCTGCTTGGTGACGCGCCAAGTCTTCAGCTTGCCGTATTGAGAACCTTCTAGCTTCCACCACTGTGGCGTATAGACTCCGCGCTTGTCGCCATAGTCACCGGGTGACGTCCAGGTCCCGATGCGATGTTCGTTGATCCACAGGGTTATGTCGGACGGCCAGTTGACGTTCGTGCCGGGCACTTCCGACGAAAGTTCCATCGAAAATTCGATTGCCTCGACTGCCGAGTTAACAAGCTTGGCGTTGTTCGGAAATTTGTATTCGACATTGCCGCGGCCGAACCAGATCAACGCTGCCTGTACCCGGCCGGGATCGAGAAAGAAATCGGGAACATCCAGTAGGCCGATGACACCTTCCGGTGAGCAAAGCCCGCATGGTGCAGAAACTTCGCAGCTCGTGTAGAGCCCGAGAGGCATCGCGACCTCGATCTGGTTGTTTCTGGTCGCTTTTTCAGCGGTGTCGAAACGAACGATGATCTCGTCGTATTTGGCGCTGCAAACCTTCTGATTGCCTTTGGTCGCCTTGACGGAAGAGGTCTCGATGAGACCGGCCTCTTCAAGGGTCAGAATATTCACCGCGACCGTCGACTGCGGCAGCGAGAGCGCCGCGCTGATCTCGTTAACGTTCAGCTTTCCCCGATCATGGAGAAGTTGAAGGATGTTGACCCGGATTGGTGACGCCAGGCCTTTGAGAACCAGGCTGCCGGTGTTGGCGGATATTGAGAGAAAATTCGGCTTCATACTTCAGATCATGCCGTTGCCCTTCATCTATATCAAGATTTTTGATTTAGTGAGAGCGAGTTTTCCAGTGGCCTGGGGTCGGCCGATCTGCGTATCTTCAGCCGGGGCACTATCGGTTCAGCCGCACCGCCGACATCAATGACAATATTCGGCAACATCATATAACAACTATAAACAATCACCCGCACCAAAGTCGCTTAAACCGTCTCCAGATTATTGATGGAGCGGCATGTTGGTTACGATTGTTTGCATGAAATGGGGTACGGCTTTCACCGCCATCCATGTCAATGCTCTTTATGCCGGTGTGTTGCGGAACATGGAGGAGCCGTTCGACTTTGTCTGCCTGACGGACGATCGTCGCGGCCTTGCTTCCAGCATTCTCACTCGTCATATCCCGAACCTTGGCCTGCCTGAGCAGGCGTGGAGACGAGGGTGCTGGCCCAAGATCGGAGTGTTTGCCCCGGGTCTTTTCCCGCCCGGAGACGTCGTGCTTTTCCTCGATCTCGACGTCATGGTCCAACGATCACTCGCCCCGCTGATCGGCTTGCTTCGCGAGCGCCGCCATTTTGTGATCCAACGGGAATGGAATCCGGATCTCTGGAGCCTGCTCCCAAACAGCTTCAGGCCGGACAGGGGTGCCCAGTCATCCGTCTTTGGATTTCATGCCGGAAATGTCGATGGAATTTACCACGACTTCGTAAGCAAAGCCGACGCGATCATCGCGCAATTCAAGAACGACCAGTCCTACCTGACGCATGCGGTGCGGCAAAAAAGTTACTGGCCGGCAGGTTTCTGCGTCAGCTTCAAGAGAAGCTGCACGAAATACTTTCCGATCAATCTGCTCCTGCCGAGGATCAAGCAGCCGCGGAACGCAAAAATCATCGTCTTCCACGGGACGCCAAGGCCCTGGGATACGATGGTCGAAGAAGGCCAGCGATGGGGATCGAAAAGGCGATTTGGCGTCGGCCCCGTCCCATGGATCAAACAATATTTCAATCAGGCGGACGCGATGCTGGCTTCTCTCGCCAATGCCGCAAACAATTTCGACGCGGGAGCCCATGCCTCCACAGCAAATGCCGGCCTGGAGCGGGCAAACGCCGAGTTATAGCAATAGCTAAGGTTACCACGCAGATAGGCGAAGCCAGAAAACACGCCCGCAGGCCGATCAAAGCCATTCGCGCAAGCGTTCACCGAACCTGCGCGGTGACGCCGTCAGCCTGCAGATCTGCTGGAAACGTCAACCGTGCCAAGAGCCCGGACGGCTCCCCGTCCAACAGTTCCAGCGTTCCCCGGTGAGCTTGCACGACTTCCGCAACGATGGACAACCCCAACCCGAACCCGGCGTTGCCATCAGTCCTCGCCGCATTCAGCTTGAAGAATGGCTCCAACACCTGCGCACGTGATTGCTTCGGTATCCCGGGGCCATTGTCCGATACGTCGACCATCACCTTGTCTCCGCTTCGCTTCAGTTCGATCGCGACCTTATCGCCAAATTTCACAGCGTTTTCGCAAAGGTTGGTCACGGCACGCGTTATCGCGAGAGGCTTGCAATTGGCGGACAGATGATTGGGGCCGATATAATTGATCTTGTGACCCACATCGTCAAACTCGCTGCAAATCGTCTGCAGCGTTGTTGCCAGGTCGATCGTTTCGACCTGCTCTCGATGATGGTCGTCGCGCAGATAGCTGAGGCTCTCTTTGAGAAGGCTATCGATGCGAGAGATATCCGCCAGCAACATATCGCGCAATTGCGCGTCGCCGACCCGCTCTACTCGAAGTCTTAGTCTCGTCAATGGGGTGCGCAGATCGTGGCTCACCCCGCGCAGCATCCGCGTCCTGCCGTGGATCATATCGGTGATGCGATCGCTCATCTCGTTCAAGGAGCGTGCAACAGCGACGATCTCCACGCTGCCTTCCTCTTCGAAGATTACCCGGCCGGACGTGATGTCGGCATTCGCAGCCGCTGAAGCAATCTTCCGCAGCGGTCGCGTGATCGCCCAGACCCCGAACGAAGAAAACAGCACGATCAAGGTGATGAGCGCCAGTAGATAGTGTGGCGCCCGGACTAGGACCTCACTCCAGAACGCCGTGCTTGGAAGGCCGCCCAGAACGAGGATTGTTTTATCATCAACCTCGGTTGAGACGACACGCTTGTCATCAACAAAGGTTTGCCAGCCACCGAGTGGCGTCTGCCTCCCGTCGGGGGAAAAAAGCCAATCTATGGTCGCGTCCAAGACGCTTTCCTGCGGCGAGGAGTTCTTGAACGTTTCCGCCAAGGCGCGCGGTCGCAGATTGAGATCCCAACCAGCACGATTGGCTGCACGAAGAACGATGTCGCGCTCTTCGGGTGTGGCAGTTTTGAGGATGGAACCTATCGTAAACACACTATCGGCGAGTTCCTCAACGTCAACCATCGGATATCCATTTCCAACACGCTGCTCGAGAAAAGAGCCGCCTAAAACGGTGATGGTGAGGCCGAGAACAATAACGCCCGTGATCTGACTATGGATCGTCGATAGGCCTGGAAGCCGGCGGAAAAACATGAGCACCCGTTTGGCTTGTGAAGCGCGCTTGAGCCGAGGTCGATCGGCGAAGCAGAAATATAGGCGATTTCCCTCACAAGATCCCGCGTTTCCTGCTGCGCGATTATTACGTTTTGTTACGGCAGGGCTGCCTCTTTGCCGATCGCTCGGGCTGCAACAAAGCGTAACAAAAAAACATGCACCGGAGGGCTACGGCATGAAACACAAGTCGTCGCAGGCTCCTCTGTTGGGGGGACTGATAACCTGTTCTGGAGCCCTTATGCTACATTTAAAAAAAGCCAAGCGGCGTCTTTCGCCCCTCGCCTTATGCGCCGCATTCAGCGTTGTGGGATTTTCCCCAAACGCCTATGGCGCCGACCAGACCGCCACCGAGCAGACGCCGGAGCCACCTTTTGACAAGCAGCGTTTTGACAAACGCCAACCGGAGCGCAATTGGAGCCTGATCATTGGTGCCGGCGCTTCTTACGACCCAAAATACGAAGGGAGCGACGAATTTGAAGTCAGCCCCATTCCCTTCGTGGTGTTCACCTATGGCGAATGGTTGGAAATCGATCCAGGTGGGATCAGCGTCACTGTCCTGGATCAAGGCGGATTTTCCGTCTCCGCTGCGGTTGGTTACGAATCAGGGCGGGATGAGGATGACGGTGATCGCCTCCGCGGCCTCGGCGACATCAACTTCGCCGCAACAGTCGGTGCAAAAGTCGGCTATGATTGGGGCCCGGTCGAAATCTATGCGAGCGTCGACCAGACCATCGGCGGCAGCGAAAGCCTGATTGGAAAGTTTGGGGTAGAATACTCGGCCCCGGTCACGGAACGTCTCATTCTGGGCGCACGCGCCGAAGCCACCGTGGCCGATGGCAAGCACATGCAGGCCTATTTTGGCGTCGATGCCGCTCAGTCGGCACGTTCAGGCCTGCCTGAATATAAAGCAGAAGCAGGCTTGAAGCGTGTCGATTTCTCTGCCTCCGCCACATACGCACTGAGCGATCATTGGTTGGTGCGTGGTGAAGCAGGCGTCGGCGTGCTCACCGGAGATGCCGCGGATAGCCCGATCGTCGAGAAGAAGATCCAGCCTTCCGTTTCTGCTTTTGTCGGCTACAAGTTCTGAAGCCGGGGACAGAAAATAGACGACGTGTCGCCTGCACGGATCGCTCCGATCCAGCAGGCGAGACGCGCTGCCATGTGGCAAGACTTTTGACTCCAAGATGCAATGCCGTGGCCGCTGGGAGCGGGCATCCAAGCGCCGGCTCCCAGCCATAGCATCGAGCTTGCAGCAAGCGATCTTGCTCGCTTATTTGTGCCGGCCCTGCGACCACGGCCGCATGGCAGTCGGGGCGCCGGAGAACGATTGAGGTATCTGTTTCAGACTTCCTCCACCGACGCGGTGAAAGTATATCCTCCCAGCCTGACCGTCTGCAGGAGCGTTGGCTCGCGAGGATCCGCCTCGATCTTTTGACGAAGGCGGCTGATATGCACGTCAATACTGCGCTCGATCGGCCCAGCCAGCCCGGAATGGGTAAACAAGAGCAGCTCCTCGCGGGTGATGACCCTGCCCGGATTTCTGCAGAACGCCAGCAGAAGATCGAATTCCGTCGTTGTCAAAGCGATGCGAGCGTTGCCGGGGTCGTGAAGCCGGCGCCGCATCGGGTCAATCACCCATCCGTCGAAGCGCAGCTTCCTTTGAGCAGAGCTGCTTGTCAGGCCGTAAGAGGCGCGACGCAGGAGACTGCGAATCCGAGCGATCACTTCTCTTGGGCTGAAGGGCTTTGTAATGTAGTCATCGGCGCCGACTTCCAGTCCCACGATCCGGTCGACTTCCTCTCCGAGTGCCGTCAGCAGGATTATCGGGATCGTTCTTTCCGAACGGATGCGTTTGCAAATGCTAAGGCCATCTTCGCCCGGCAGCATGACATCGAGGATGATCAGGTCATAGGAATTGCTGCGAAGCAGCGACTGCATCACGTTTCCGTCCTCAGCCACGGTCGGCAGCATCCCGCTTTCCTGAATTGTCGACGCCAGAAGATTGCCGATTTCGAAGTCGTCTTCCACGATCAATATCTTCGCGGATGCTGAATTGGGCTGCATAGGTCTTTTCCTGTTTGAGGACCCTACAATGGGCCGGCTGCTGGTCCTCGAATATTTCGCTTTATTAAGTTTTGTTACGGTCACTGCTCGCAGTGATACCAAACGCGCCCAGCCATGGCGATAAGCGCTGCAACCGCTCGC
Organism: Neorhizobium tomejilense; assembly: GCF_964254135.1. Classification (NCBI taxonomy): domain Bacteria; kingdom Pseudomonadati; phylum Pseudomonadota; class Alphaproteobacteria; order Hyphomicrobiales; family Rhizobiaceae; genus Neorhizobium; species Neorhizobium tomejilense. The sequence continues at coordinate 624,071 of NZ_CAXUSO020000002.1, read as the reverse complement.
ACCGCGACGCAGAATTGACGTGGCCGACGGAGTGGCGGCGCTGCGGAAAAACCGCTCTGCAACATACGGCAGGGCCGGCCAGATGGTTGGCCGGCCCTCCGCTGGTAGTGCAAGCGTCCTTGCGGCGCCTGCAACCTTCAGATCTCGGCCGACTGGAGGAAGGGCTTGAAGATCCGAGCAGTACGATCGCCAAAGTCGGAAACCATCAGGTGGAGCGACGGGATGACGATCAACGATAGAACTGTAGACACGAGCAGACCGCCAATTACCGCGATCGCCATGGGCGCCCTGAATTCGCCTCCGTCCCCTACCCCGAGCGCGGAGGGGGCCATTCCCCCGATCATGGCAAACGTGGTCATGATGATGGGGCGAACTCGCTCCGAGCAGGCTTCGACGATCGCATCGACCCGAGACAGCCCATGGGTTTCGCGTTCAATGGCGAAGTCCAGGAGCATGATGGCGTTTTTCGTCACGATCCCCATCAGCATCAGGATACCGATGACGACGGGAAGCGAGACAGCGTTGCCGCTTAACATGAGGCCAGCTGCAACGCCGCCAATGGACAGGGGAAGAGAGGCCAGAATGGTCCAGGGCGCCAGCACGCTTCCGAAGAGGAGGATGAGAACGACAAGCACAAGCATGACGCCCGAGCCCATCGCCACCGCAAAGCTTGAGAACACCTCGCCTTCGGTATCGGAATCCCCGGTCGCTTGAATGCGCACGCCCGCCGGCAGGCTCTTGACGCTATCGAGTTGTGCCAGTCTGTCGAGACCCTGGCCCGACGTCATGCCGTCAGCCATGTCGGCTGAGATTTCGATGCGACGCTGGCGATCAAATCGCTCGATGGCGGCGAGCCTCTCATCGAAGCTGACGTCGGCGACGGAAGACAACGGAACCGACGTCCCTCTCGTCGTCGGGACCGACAGCATTTCGAGGGTTGGCAAATCGTCGCGAGCATGCGTCTGGAGCAGCACGCGGATTGGAATCTGTCTGCCGCCGTCGATGAAGTTGGGCAGTCGGCTGTCGACATCGCCCACGGTCGATACGCGGATCGTGCGCGCAAGCTCTGCTGGAGATACACCGATCGTTGAAGCCTTGTCCGCGTCAATTTTCACCCGCAGTTCTGGTCGCGTTGCCGCGTTGTCGGCGGTTGGGTTGACGAAGTTTCTGTCGGCGGTGAGCTCCTGCAGTATGTTATCTGCGGCCCGCTGAGCCAGAACACCATCCGCGGACAGGACAGCGAATGATATGTCCCGCCCACCGCGGGTGTTGAGAAAGCGCAGCCTGACATCCGAAATGGAGGAAAGCGCCTTTTCAAGATCGGCTTGTATCGAAAACGATGAACGGTCGCGCTCGGATTTGTGGAACAGATCGATCAGGACGACCGCATATCGTACGTCTTCCTGTCCGGCCGTACTCGACCCCGCCCTGACGAATACGCCTTCCACCGCGGAATCCCGCCGGATCAGGGCGGCTATTTCATCCGTCGCTGCTCTTGTTTCGTGCAAAGCCGTCCCGGGGGGCAGTTCCACCGAAAGGGTCAACCGCCCCGTATCCTCTTCCGGCAAAAAGGCGGTCGGCAGGGAGATCAGGGCGTATAAAGCCAGTGCGAAAGCCGCAAATGCGCATCCGACTGTCATCCATCGCCACCGCAGGCTGACCTTCAGCAGCCACTCATAGGCCGACGCCAGACGCCCTTTCCGAATGTACGACGAGGGAGCGTTCGTCATGATGTATGCAGCCATGATTGGGGTGATCAAGCGGGCCACCAGAAGTGAAAAGAACACCGCTATCGCAACGGTCAGCCCGAATTCTCGAAAGTACAGCCCGACCACGCCGCTCATGAAGCCCACGGGTGTGAAGACAGCCATGATCGTTGCGGATATGGCTATGACAGCAAGCCCTATTTCGTCAGAGGCGTCCAATGCAGCCCGGTAGGCAGATTTGCCCATGTCGCGGTGACGCACCACGTTTTCGATTTCAACGATCGCATCGTCCACGAGAATTCCCGTCACCAGGGTGATCCCAAGTAAACTGAGGATGTTGAGGGAAAAGCCCAGAAGATCGATGGCAAAAAAGGTCGGGATGATCGAAAGCGGAAGGGCGATTGCGGCTACGACCGTGGCCCGCCAGTCGCGCAGGAACAGAAATACGACGACGATTGACAATGCCGCGCCCTCATAGAGGGTACGCATGGCTGAGTTGTAGTTGCCCGCCGTGTAGGACATATTGTCGTCGACCAGCTTGAAGCGGATCGACGGCTGTTCGAGATGTAGCTTCTCCAGTGCGGCCACCACTTCCTCCGCAACAGCTAGCTCGCTCGAACCCTTTGAGCGATAGACCGCGAAACCAACGACGTCCTCCTGATCCAGAGTCGCAAAGGCGCGGGCTTCGGCGATCGTATCCTGGACGCTGCCGACATCTTCCAGTTTCACACTGGCGTCGTCCGAAAGGAGGATGCGAGAACCACCGAGTTCTGCAATCGTCTGCGCCGCCGCAGCGGTCGTCAGCGTCCGCTCGCGACCATTCAGGTTGCTGCGGCCGCCAGAACGATCCAACTGGCTTGCGATGAGGCTTTCGTTAACGGCATTCGCCGTCAGGGAAAGCGCCTGCAATCGCGAAGGATCGAGTTCGACATGGATTTCCCTGTCAGCACCTCCGACACGATCAATGCGGCCAACGCCCTTCCGACCCTGCAACTGCCGGGCAACAACATCGTCGACGAACCACGAAAGCTCTGCAACGGTCATGTCCTGGCTTGTCACGGCATATGTCACGACCGCCTGTGCTTCCTCCTCGGCCCGTTCGATGACAGGCTCATCTATTCCATCGGGAAGGTCGCTGCGGATTTTGGCAACTGCGTCGCGGACGTCACCCATGGCGCGGTCTGGCGAAATCACGCCCAACTCGAATTCGACAGCGGTAACGGAACGGCCTTGAGTGACGGTCGACTTGATCTCTTCTACGCCTGCAAGAGACGCTACCGCGTCTTCAACAAGACGAGTAACTTCAGTCTCCAACTCACTCGGCGCTCCCCCGGGTTGGTCGATAATCACATTCACAGCCGGCTCGTCGATGGTCGGGAAGTAAGTGACGGGCAGCCGTGAAAAGCTGTAGAGACCGGCGGTGACAAGGATTAGGAACAGGAGGATCGAGGGAAGCGGATTGCGGATCGCCCAGGCCGATATGTTCATTGAAGTCGAGCTCCGAGCCGATTTTGGGTAGATGCAGACGCGTCGGCACGCGTTGCCGGTGTCGCGGCCAATACGGGCCTCACCCGCTCCTGTGCCTTCAGGAAGGCACCTGATTTCAGGACGACCTCCTCTCCCTCCCGGATGCCGTCGAGGATTTCCACGAAGCCGCTTTGCTGTGATCCGATGCGGACCGGGCGGATATCCACGAGCCCGTCTGAAACGACGTAAACGTTGTGGCCGGCCGCCGTGCTTTTGACGGCCGTTCCCGGGAGGAGAACATTCTGCCGGTCTTCGACACTGATGCTACCGCGCGCAAAGACGCCTGGGACAAGCCTGGCCTTGTCTGCAAGTTCGATCCGCACCGTCCCGCTTCTTGTCTTGGGATCGAGTTGCGCGGCATTCAGCCGGACGGTTCCTGCGATGGCCTGGTCGCGTCCTGGCAAGGTAATTTCGGCGCTCATGCCTTCGCGCAGACGAACGAAGCTTGTCTCCGTCACCTGCGCCACGAACTCGATGTCGTCATCGTCAGCGATGACAAAAAGAGGTCCGGCGGAACTCGATGTCATCGCACCGACACGCGCTTTCCGGGTCAAGATCCGACCCGAGCTAGGTGCCGTCAGGGTGCTTCTCTGGACAGTCAGTTCGATTTCCCGCCGCTCGCTGGCGATCAACTGTTGATCTGCGTTGGCGAGCTCCAACGATTGGCGCGCCAGTCGCAACTCCGCGACGGCTCGGGCGTGAGCGTTCAAGTCTTCCTCGAGGACATTGTCGGCGATCGCACCTTTTGGCTGTAGTGAGCGGCTGCGTTCCAGCTTCTTGCGCGCTTCGGCTTCGGTGACCATCGCCACGTCTATCTTGCTGCTCTCGACGGACGCGGCAGCATGCGCGCGAAGGAAGCTCACCGAATTCTTGTCCAGCAACATCAGGGCTTCGGTCGTGTCCAGGACCGCGAGCGCCTGGCCCCGTTCAACATGTTGTCCAGCCTCTACCAAAATCTGCCGCACCTCCTTGCCGAGGACGGCGGGATAGACCTCGATCTCTTCCCGCGCCGCGAGCGAACCAACCACCTCGATCCTTTCCGTCAGCGCACCTCGCTTGGCGACGATCGTCGTTACCGGCATTTGGGCGTCTGCGGACGCCACGGTCGAAAACGCACATGCGAGCATCGCTGCTTTACCGAAAAGCGGGCAGTAGCGTCGAAGCGTGGATGATACGGTCGATAACGCGATCATTGAGTGGACCTTTTAAGTGGGCCGCCGAGCGCCCTGGCTTGTTTGGTCACACGATAGCGATGGGGAGGAGCCGCACTGTGTAGTCACATTAAGAAATGTTACGGCACGCTCGTGCGTCAGAATCTTGAGGGGCGCGGCCCGCTAAATGGAGCGGCACAGACCGCTCTCGGGGCCTCACCAGGCAGCATAGCGACGTCTCTCAGCTTGGGCCGACATGCAAGTCGGCGTGCATAAAATCGTCTGTCTCGACATTCAGGAATGGAATGTTGCGCTGCGATACTTTGCGACAATTTCCCTGTTCTGCGGCATACGCGTGCGACAAACACCTTCTATGTTTGGGATGCGTCAAGGAGACGTTTTCGAAACTGAAGGAGAAACTCATGACTAAGATCTTGCTATCCACCGCTATCGCTGCTCTGCTGGCTTCGGCCACGTTCGCCGTCCCGGCACTTGCCGAGGGTGACTATTATGAAGGCGCCTCCAAGAGCGGCGCTTCGCCGCGTTCTGCCGATCCTTTGCGGGCCGACAGCACCAGGACCTTCGGTTATCCGAACCAGTCCGGCCAGTCGCTGTTTGGCGAGACCAGCCGCGATGATCGTCGCCCGTTCGACAGCGGCGACTATTATGAGGGCGCCAACCGTCCGAACTAACAGCTCGCAGTTCATTCAAGGCACCGTCCGCGGCAAGGTCGCAAATATTGCCGCGGCGGCCCCTCTCCGGTCTGAATTCAGGCGGATGAGCGGGAACCAAAGTTATCAATTTCGCTGCAGTCCCACCCCGCCCTATGCCAGCCCACGCCCAATCCTGCGGCACATCATGGGAACCGGACATGGAAACTTGCTAGAGAATTCGATGGAAGGGCTTGCCGATGCAATGCTATAATTTTCGGGTCTAGAGGGCAGTTCATGCAGGCATCATCCCATATCGCAGTTGTCGACGATCATCAGGACATCCGGGATCTGGTCGGGAAATATCTCGGACAGCAAGGCTATCGCATCAGCTCCGCCGACAGCGGCGCCGCCCTGCGCAAGATCCTCGAGCGGAATGCTCTTGATCTCATCATTCTCGACATCATGATGCCCGGTGAAGACGGTCTCTCGGTCTGCAGACACATACGCAGCACGACGGATGTGCCCATCATATTCCTGACCGCCATGGCGGATGATACCGACCGCATCATAGGCTTGGAATTGGGAGCGGACGACTATGTTGTAAAGCCGTTTAATCCCAGGGAACTGCTCGCCCGCGTCCGCGCCGTCTTGCGGCGAGCAACCACCCTGCCAACGCAGCAGCGCGACAACATCAAGGCAAAAGTCATCAAATTCGACCAATGGCGGCTTGACGTCGGCCGGCAAGAACTGACCGACGAAGACGGCGTAGTCGTGTCCCTGAGTACCGTGGAGTTCCGTCTGCTCAAAGCTTTTCTCGAACATCCCGGGTTCGTTCTCACGCGCGATCAACTCCTTGATCTGACTGCCGGCAAAGCCGCGGAGATCTTCGACCGCAGCATCGACCACCAGGTCAGCCGCTTGCGCAAGAAGATCGAGGCCGATCCCAAGAACCCGACAATCATCAAAACCCATTGGGGCGGCGGCTACAGTCTTTCCACCGATGTGGTGCTGCAATGATACGGTTTTGGACCAGAAGTCTTGCGGCGCAGTTCATCGGTTTCATGCTCCTCGCGCTCGCGTGTTCCCAGGCACTGTCTTTCCTGATCTCCTGGGACGAACGCGACAAGGCGCTCAAGGCAGTATCAAAAAGCGAGTTCTTCAGTCGCACGGCGACCATTACCAGGCTGATGGAGTCGATTCCGCTCAATCTGAGGCATGACGTCCTCGCTGCCAGCGAAACCAGCTATGCCCGGTTCTGGCTGAGCGAGCAGGCTCCAGATGACGCCGATGCCTGGCGGGGTCGTGCCGTCGAGGAGCTTGCACGCCCCCTGCCGAACCTCCCGAACTTCCCGCCAGAATGGCGCGTTCAGCCGGCAGCCATCGACAGACCCGAGGAACGCAGGAGGATTGTTGCGAAAAACGCCGGCGAGGCCTGGGTCACGCCCGCCTCTGGTTTGTGGAGCCTCCCACAGCCGGCGAAGTTCGCCTATATAGGCCAGTCGGACGGGTTTGGCCTTGCGGTCCAGCTTCAAGACGGACTGTGGCTGAACTCTGCCTATTACAAAGTCGTTCCCAACAACTGGTGGACCTCGCAATCCCTCTTCACCTTGTCGATAACGGCCCTTGTCCTCTCGGTCATCGGGGTTTTGACGGCAAACCGTATCGCAAGACCGCTTCGACGGCTTGCCGTGTCGGCGGAGGCTCTAGGCCGCGGAGAGTCTCTCCCGCCCCTGCCGGAGGAAGGGCCTGACGATATCCGACGAACCGCAGAGGCATTTAACCGGATGCAGCAGAGCCTTCACCGCTTCGTGGAAGACCGGACCCGGATGCTGGCAGCGATCGGCCATGACCTGCGTACTCCGCTGACATCCTTGCGTTTGCGCGCCGAGTTTGTCGGGGATCCGGAACTCCAGCAGAAGATGCTGGTCACGATCGACGAGATCCAGGTCATGACTGAGGCGACGATCGCTTTCGCAAAGGGCGAGGCGACGGTCGAGGAAACAAAAACGGTCAATCTCAACGCATTGGTGGAGAGCCTGTGTGCCGATCTGGAAGAAATGGGCCAACGGGTTGAGTATGTCGAAAGCAGGAAGATAACCTACAGGTGCCGCCCCGACGGGCTACGCCGCGCTGTCCGCAATCTCATCGAAAACGCGATCCGCTATGGCGGGCAAGCCAAAGTCTTCGTGCGCCAATCGCCATCCGCGACTGAAATCGTCGTGGAGGATCCCGGCCCCGGCATCCCTGATGCGATGCGCGAGAAGGTCTTCTCTCCCTTCTTCCGCCTGGAGAAGTCTCGCAACCGTGAAACTGGCGGTGTCGGTCTAGGCTTGTCAATTGCAAGAGCGATCGTTCGCCACCATGGCGGGGATATCGTTCTTGCCTCGAACAATCCGGGCTTGAGAGCCTCGATCTCTCTTCCCGTCATAGAGCGACCCGAACTGTCACCGGCGGCTCGACGTCCGCGAGAAAAAATCGCCGCCCAATGGACGCTCTAGTTTTTGCTCGCGGACGGATATCAATATCGACAATCGAAACGAGTTGCTTGAGCCCGATGGTTTACCGCAACCCTCGTCGAGGAGAACTTTCCGCCGTCACCGGCGGAAAGTGAAGGTCTAACGATCAGGCGCTGGTGAAGAGGTCGCCTGTGTAGAACTGTGCCGGTGGCAGCGGCTCCTTGATGGTGCCGAACTCCTGGAACATCTTGTTAAATTCCGTCAGCCACTTGTTGACGGTGCCGTCTTTCGTGAAGGCGTCCAGTTCCTTGCTCGTCAGCATCTTGCGGCTGCGCGCCACCTTCTCGGTCACCTCCACTGGAGCGTTGAGGAATGCGGTGGTGATCTGGATGGATCGATCGAGGTTTGCGACGCGATAGTCCATTGCCTTCTTCATGACACGCAGGAATTTCCTTACGAGATCCGGGTTCTGCTGGACGATCTCATTGCGGGCGACGAAGGTGTTGATGAACGAGGTCTGCGGGTAGAAATCCTGGTTCGAAGCCAGCTCCTTCATATCCGGCACGCGCGGCTTGATCGTATCGATCAGCGGATACCAGATGCCGGCGCCGTCGATTTGCTTGGAAGTGAAGGCGGCAACCACCGTGGACGGATCCATGGGCACGACCTGGATGTCGCCTATGGTCATGCCGGCCTTGGTCAGCGCCATCCGGAGTATCATGTCGCCGGACGTGCCCTGCGGGACGCCGACCTTCTTGGCCTTCAGATCCGCGATCGAGGCGATCCCGCCCTGGACGATGACGCGGTCGGAGAAGCCGATATCGTTGACGCCGATCACCTTGGCCCGACCGCTGGCGGGCAGCCAGAGTGCGCCGGGCCCGATCGTGCCAAAATTCAGGCTGCCGGCGCCCATCGCCTGGATCTGGATCGGGCCGTTGGTGAAAACCTTGACGGACGGCGTGATGCCTTCCGCCTCCCAGAGTTTCTGGTCCTGCGCAATCGCCAGCACGCTGGCATTCGGAAAGTCGGCGATATATCCGATGGTCATGTCGGCAGATTGGGCGCTTGCCTTTCCTCCGATGGAAAAAGCGCTCGCGGCAGCGACGGCCGCCGTCGTCTTCACCAGGTTTCGTCTCGTCAGCATGTTCATCTCCTCCTTGTAACAGCCGATAGTGATTGCAGGTTTCAGGCCGCGGCCGGGTGGTAGACCGACCGCCACACCTCATTGCGCAAAGCCGTGAATTCCGGCGAAAGGCGCATCTCCTCGGTGCGCGGATAGGGCAGATCGACCGGAATGATCCTGTGAAGCCGGCCGGGCCTGGCGGCCATGACGACGACGCGGCTCGCGAGATAGACCGCCTCGTCCACATCGTGGGTGATGAACATCACCGTACGCCGCTCCTTGCTCCAGGTGGCCAGCAACTGGCCCTGAAGCTGCACGCGGGTCAAAGCATCCAGCGCGCCGAACGGCTCGTCCATGAGCAAGATCTTCGGATTGACGGCATAGGCGCGGGCGATGGCGCATCGTTGTTTCATGCCGCCGGACAATGTCTTCGGAAGCGAATCGGCAAAATCGGAGAGGCCGACGAGGTCCACAAAACGGTCCGCGATCCTGCGGCGGTCCGCCTTCGGGTATCTGGCAATCTTCAACCCGAACTCGACGTTCTCGCGGACCGTCAGCCAGGGGAAAAGCGCATATTGCTGGAAGATCACGCCACGCTCGGGACCTGGTCCCTTGACCGGAACGTTGTCGACCAGGACCTGCCCTGAAGACGGACCTGTGAGGCCTGCGGCAATGTTCATGGCCGTAGATTTGCCGCAGCCGGACGGCCCGACCACCGTGATGAACTCTCCGTCTTCGATGTCCAGGTTGAGACCTTGGAGCGCGTTGAAGGATGTCTGCCCGGCGATGATGAACGTCTTGGAGACGTTCTGGAACGAGATCTTGATGCTCATAGCTTTTCCTGCCATGCGGTCAGAACGCCATCGAATGCGATGACGATGCGGTCCATGATGAGACCAAGCACGCCGATCGCGATGAGACTGACGAAGATTGTCGGAAGATCGTAATAGAGCTGCGCCTGCTGCATGCGGAAACCGAGGCCAGACTGCGCAGCAATCAGCTCCGCCGCCACGACGGTCGCCCATGACGAACCGAGGCCGACGCGGACGCCGACCATGATATAGGGCAGCGATGCCGGGACGATGACCCGCCGGAAGATGGTGAAGTCGTTGGCACCGAGCACGCGGGCGGCATTGATCAGCGTCTTGTCGACGTTGACGACACCTTGATATGTCGCGACAACGCTCGACAGGAAAGACGCCAGGAAAATGACGAAGATCTTGGGAGTTTCGTCAATACCCATGGTAACGATCGCCAGGGGAATGATGGCAAGCGGCGGGATCGTCCGAAAGAACTGGACATAGGGTTCGATGATGCCGCGGGCGATGCGGTACCAGCCCATCAGGAAACCGACCGGGATTGCTACCGCAATGCCGAGCGCAAAACCGGTAAAGACGCGTCCGAGGCTCGCCAGGGCGTCGGACCACAGGAGGCCGCTCTTTGCCTGGATCACCGCTTGCGTCGCCACGGCAAGTGGTGTCGGCAGGCCGACGATGCCTTGCGCCGTTACGGTGGCCCAGACCAGAACACCGAAGATGACTGCAGCGAAATTGATCGCCAGCATGCCCATCGGGTACGATAGCAAAGAGCGCCGCGGACCTCGTTCGGGCTTTTCCTCAATCGTTGAAATTGACAAGGTCATGCCTCCCTCGCGAAAACTTGCCGGTTCTGCTGAAATCGATGGTTCATCGCATCCCCACCGTGACGTCGCGTGTCTTGAAATTCGATTCGATCAACCAGTCGCGCATCACATCCAAAAGTTCGCGCTTCTGCTCGACGCAGCCTGGATCGTTCCAGAGGTTCTTCACTTCCTTCGGATCGTTTTCGAGGTCGAAGAGCTGCCCGTCGCTTGAGCCCTTGAAGTGAACGAGCTTCCACCGGTCGCTTCTGACGCCGGTCATGAACTCGACACCGCCTGCCATCGCCACATCGCCGATCTGCTCGCAGAACACATGGGAGCGCGGCTTCCAGTCCTCGCCTTCCAGTGCAGGCTTCAGGCTTTGCGCTTCGAAGGATATCGGCGGCGTGATGCCGGCATATTCCAGGATCGTCGGGCCGAGGTCGAAGAGCTGGCATAGCCCATCCACGGTGCGACCACCCTCGAACCGGTTCGCCGTCGACCAGATGATGGTCGGCACGCGGGTGACTATGTCGTACATCGACCATTTCTGAATCAGCCCGTGTTCGCCGAGGCATTCGCCATGGTCGGAGGTGAAAATAACGATCGCATCCTCCAGATAGCCGCGCGCTTCGAGCGCTTCGAGCAATTCGCCGACCTTTTCATCGATCAGCGTGACATTGCCGAGATAGTGCGCCCACAGCCGCTGCATCTGGTCTTCTCTCGGATCAAGGCTCCAGACGACGGAGTCATGATCAACCTCGACGTCGTGCTGGCGTTTTTCCTTCAGCTCCTGGTGAAGCGAATCCAGCTCTTCCCTGGTCGGCTTCGGCAGCGGAAGGTCGTTACGCTTCAGATAGGGCTCTACATAACGAGCAGGAGGATCGAACGGCGGGTGGGGGCCTGGAAAACCGACCTGAAGGAAAAGCGGCTCGGTCGGCGGATAGGTGTTGACCCACCACTTCGCCATATTGCCGACGAAGGCATCGGAATGCAGCGCCTCAGGCAGTTCCCATTCAAAGCAGCCCAACCGGTCGCGGTAATCCTCAAGCTCGCGGTAAAGTTCGCGCTGCTGCTTGACGAGGCCGTTGGCCGCAAGCGCCTTGTCCCACTCGTCGAAATACCAGCGGCCTTCCATGTAGCGGTCCTTGTTTTCCACGACATAGCGCTCATGGAAACCGGAATCCGAATTGTATGGAATCGTATGCATCTTGCCGACGTTGACGCAGCGATAGCCTGCATCGCGGAGTTGCTCGACCCAGGTATGTTGCCATTTCTGGCCGTTCGCCAGAACGCCCGTCGTATGCGGATAATAACCGGTGAACAGGCTCGCACGAGATGGAACGCAACTCGGCGCGGTGATGTGGCAATTGGTGAGCGCCACGCCCTTCTCGACGAGCGCGTCGATATTCGGCGTCATGGCATAGGGGTATCCGAGCGCGGCGATCGAGTCGTAGCGCTGCTGGTCCGTCATAATCAGAATGATGTTTGGCTTTTCAGCCATATGTCCCGCCTCCACGCCGGTGATTGTCAACCGTGCCGTCGTTTTTCCATCCAAAGAAAGCGCCGGTGTTCGGTCTTTCGCTTGCCTCTCCCTCAAAACGATGGCATAAAGTTATCGTTAACGCAACGATCACTCACAGGATTTTTTAAAGCCGAATGACAGTTGACCTTTCCGAGGGTGCGGGGCGCACCGTCCCGACCCTTGCTTCGATCGCCGAGCGTGTGGGCGTTTCGGTCAACACGGTCTCGCGCGCGCTGCGCGCTCCGAACACGGTCCGCGTCGAGCTACGCCGCCGGATCAATGCCGCCATGGAAGAGCTGAACTACGTGCCGAACCGGCTTGCCGGCGGGCTTTCCGGGACGCGGTCGGATATTGTCGGGGTCGTCGTTACGTCGCTCTACTATTCGGAATTCGCCAACATCATCGACTCTCTGCAATTGGCTTTGCTGGAGCATGACCTGCAGGTCATGCTCGCCAACACCAGGTACAATGCCGACCAGGAGCTGCGGCTCGTCCGGTCCATCCTGAGTTGGCGCCCGGCGGCGGTTGCCATCATCGGCGTGGATCATCCCCCGAAAGTCGTCGAGCTTCTCAAGGCAGCCGGCATCCCGATTGTCGAGATGTGGGACACGGGCGGAGACGTGATCGATACCGCTGTCGGTTTCGACCACGCAAGCGTCGGGGCGGCCCAGGCCAACCATCTGATAGCTCAGGGATATAGGCGCTTGGCCTTCGTCGGCAGTGTCCGCGAAAATGATAAACGCGCCCAGAAGCGCCTGAGCGGGCTGGAAGCCGCAGCAACCAAGGCCTCGCTCCCCGACGTCGTCAAACACACGGCGCAGCAGGGCGGCAATCCGGAACTCGGAGAGCGGCTCGCGACCGAGCTTCTGCAAAGCCATCCGGAGATCGATGCGATCGCCTGCAACAGCGATGTGGTTGCGTTCGGCGTGCTGCGCGCGCTCAGGAAACTCGGCCGGCGCGTACCCGAAGACATCGGTGTCATCGCATTCGGCGACAACGAGGCGGCGAGCTGCGTCAGCCCCTCGCTGACGACAGTCCGCCCCGACCGCGAACGCATCGGCAGATTGACGGCGGAGGCGATCGTCTCGCGGATCAATGACGTCACGCCTTATACGACACTTGTGGAATGGGAGCTTATAGTCCGAGAAAGCACGTCTCGTATGCCCCCACCATCGCCGTCTTGATGCAACACCCCCAGCGGCGCAAGCGGATTTAGGGATCAATCCCGCCGGCGCCGCCCAAGAGCTTGGGAACACCAGATCCTGCATCTGCAACGGTCTCGTGCGGGACTAAGCGGACCGCCGTGACGGAGAAGCAATTTTACCGGGTATTCCTACGGTTTGCGAAGAAGCCGGCGCTCGCGTCAGTTTCCACCCGCGGCCTTGGTGAAGGGGTACCGGATCGACTATCCCTTCTCGTGGAAGGGAGATGATTGTCTGCATTCCCCTTTCACCGCAGAGGAACGAGATGTCGCCACCATGTTGCCGCACGATGGCGCGGGCGATCGACAACCCCAGGCCGATACCGCCAGTATCCTTGTTCCGTGATACTTCAAGACGGAAGAAGGGAGCAAAAACCTTTTCCCTCATGGCCTCGGGTATCCCCGGTCCGCGGTCCTCGACGACGATATCGACTGTGGTTGCCGTGTGCCGGATGAAGACCTTGGCTTCACCGCCATATCGTACGGCATTCTCCACGACGTTTCGGACCGCACGGCGGAGCCCATCCGGCCGACAGCGATAAGGCGTCTGTTCCGCCTCCACGTAATTGACCGGATGTCCAAGGTCCGACTGGTCGTCGCAGATACTGCCGATAAGAGCATCGAGTTCGATGTCACGGGTTTCTTCTACCGTCGATTCCCCGCGCGCAAACGCAATGGCGGCTTCCGTCATTGCCTGAATTTCGTCAATGGTAGACAGCATCTTCTGTTGTGTTTCCTGATCCTTGACGAATTCTGCTCTCAAACGAAGCGAGGTCAGCGGCGTTCGCAAATCGTGGCCGATCGCCGCAAGCATTTTGGTCCGGTCTTCGACAAAACGGTGGAGGCGGCTTTGCATCCTGTTGAAGGCTTCCGCCGTGCGCCGGATCTCTCCCGGCCCGCCCTCGGGAATAGGCGGAAGGTTTTCTCCCCGCCCAAGCGCCTCCGCCGACCGCGCCAGATTGCGCAAGGGGCGGGAAATGCGGCTTGCGATGAAGACCCCGATCAACGCCAGGATCAGCGCTGTCAATCCAACCGAGGTCAGCGACTTGGAGTTCCACCATCGGCCGGTGTTCTCCTGGTACGAAGCAAAGTTCAGCCAGCGTCCGTCGCCAAGCTGGACCGCAAGGCCAAACCCTCTGCGCCGGTCGAAATAGGTGAATTTCGCGGGTTGCGGCAGGTTCCACAGGATCGGCGGCGGGCTCGCCCATTCCTCGTCTGTATTTTCACGCGCGACTTCCTTCGGATCGGGCAATTGCGGCTTGGAGGGAGCTGTCCAGTCAACCTGTTTTGAAAGATCGACGAAGTTTTCGAGTTGGCGGGAAAGCTGACCCACCGCCTGCAGGCGCCAGGCGCTGGCTTTCTCGGGTTCCTGGTCCGTCAGCCAGATTTTCGAGTAGTTGGTTTCGCTGGCGTAAAGAGCTTGGGCGCGGATCTGCGGGGGTATCAACTCGACCAATCGGGTTATGGACGCGCCCCGGCTGAAGAATTCGCTTTTCGCCGCGGCTCTCAGCGCCATCGTGCGCTCGTCCCACGAGATCAGAAAAGCCAGCGCCTGCGAGATGATCAGGGCGGCAAGCATCAGTCCTATGAACTGCGCCGCGAGGCTTTTTTTCCAGAGCTTGATCATTCGAATGCCACCTCGACCGACAGGCTGTACCCGCCGCCCCAATGGGTTTTGATGATTGAAGGGTTCTTCGGATTTTCTTCGATCTTCTTGCGCAGGCGGCTCACCTGGTTGTCGATGCTGCGATCGAAGATATCGGCAGTTCTTCCGGTGGTGAGGTCCAGAAGTTGTTCGCGGCTCAAAATTATGCCCGGCCGTTCGATGAAGACCTTCAGCAAGCGAAACTCTGCCGTGCTCAAAGGTATGCCGACCCCGTTTTCCCCGGAAATTTCCTGACGACCCATATCGACCCGCCATCCCGCGATGCGCAGCTTTTTGGACTGCCGTGCTGCGGCCGGGACCGCGGGATTGGCAGCCCGGCGCAGGACAGCCCGAACACGCGCCAGCAGTTCGCGGAAATTAAATGGCTTCACGAGGTAATCGTCCGCCCCCAGTTCGAGGCCGAGGATCCGGTCGGTATCTTCGGCCATCGCCGTCAGGAAGATGATGGGAACGTCCAGAGTGGCACGAACCTGCCGACAGACCGAAAGCCCATCCTCACCTGGCATCATGATGTCGAGAATGATGAGATCGACGGTATGGTGTTCGAGCACCCGCCGCAGCACCGAGCCACTCTCGGCGACGCTGACCTTGTAGCCTTGCTGCTCGAGATATTGTCGAACGAGATCCCGGATATCGCTGTGATCGTCGACGACCACGACATGCGCCAAGTCATGCATTTTGCGTAACCTCTGTTCAGCATTCTATATAAGAATATCCCCCTCTCCCGCACCAAGAAAAGTGTATCAAAGTTTCGCAAGCCTGCTGTCCGGCCGCTACGTTCCGTTGACCTTCTGATGACCTTACGGGACATTCCGGAATGCCTTCGTCCGCCTCTTTGCGGGCTTTATCGTTCTTTTAGGCAGTCATGCGCGGCTTCGCGGATCGGAGAACGTTGCAGAGGCGCAAGACCAACCACCAAGTTTTGCGACATCTTGCGACAAATTTCCTGCCTGACGGCACAGTTGTGCGACAGGGGTAAAGTATCAATCGGCAGACCAGCTGGAAGGGTGAGCGTTTGTTCTGGCGCGCCCTGACGCATTGCTTCCCAAACTAAACAGAGAGCAAACATGGCAGTCCCACACCCAGAGAATACCGAAAGCCCGGGCGCTACGCGCCGAAACACCGCAGGTAAAGGCATGCAGCGGCTGGCTGTTGTTTTGATTCTTGGACTTCTCCTACAGCCGGGCAGCGCGCTGGCGCAAAGTCCCGAAGCTGGCGAGCGCGTTTTTGTGCAATGTCGGGCGTGTCACCAGGTCGGCGAGACCGCACGTAATATTACCGGTCCTCATCTCAACGGGCTTTTCGGACGCACCAGCGGCAGCGTGGAAGGCTACGCCTATACGGCGGCAAACAAAAATGCCGGAATCACCTGGACCGATGAAAGCTTTCGTGAGTTTGTGACCAACCCAAGAGCAAAGATCCCGGGCACCAAAATGATCTATGCAGGGATCAAGAATCCCGACCAGATCACCGACCTGATCGCCTATCTCAAGCAATACGACCCATCCGGCAAAAGACAGTAGCCGTTGTCGGGTGGCGCGTCGTTGCCTCGACCCGAGGTGAACAGGCGTCGCCCGGCACAGCTACGGCCTGATGGCGGGCGTCTCGACCGCCATGCCTCTCGCCCGAGACATCAGAAACAACTCGAGCGCGATATATTCCTCCGCGCCATAGGCGTAAGGCTCTGCGCGGACCCCGATCAGGCAGCCTCGCAGCCGCCGTTGCAACGATCCGATACCCTGCCACTCCAATCTATAGAGCGGATAACCGGTCGGATGTCCCTGGGGGATGAGCGAGCCGGCCAGGCGCTGCCCTGCATGATCCTCATGACAGTCGGCACAGGAGAAATTAAGCTGTCCCTGCCGCATGGCGTAGATTGCTTCGCCTTGCCTGCGGAAGGGCTCTAGCCGCGCATCGTCCGGCGGCGCGATCGACATCCCCCGCGACTGCTTGCCGACATAGGCCGAGAGCGCGAGCAATTCCGGCCCCTCAAGCGGAAACGGCGGCGCGTTCTGACGGGTCTCGCGGCAGAGATTGATCTGTCCCTGCAGATCGACCGGCCCGTTCCGTGCCGTGCTGAAGGAGGGATAGCGTGCTGCGACGCCTCTCATGCTGACCTCGGCATTCTGGTGGCAATCGGCGCAAGACGTTTTCCGGCTGCCGACTTTCGCCCTCCATAATTCCTCGCCATCCAATACGGCAAACATGCCGGGATTGGCAGTATCGTCGCGCTGCATTGCCCGCGATTCTCGGCTCATGTCTTCGAACCCCGATCGCCGGGGGTCTCGTGTCTGGGCGGCGGCAATGACGGTTGAAACCGCCACCGCGCAGAGCAGCATCGAAGTGAAGGCGACGGAGGGCATCATTCGACGATGAAATCTGCGGTTTCTGTTTGCGACACACCACGGTCGTCGATCCACGCGAAGGCCATGGTGCCGCCCTCTTCTGCCTTGATCGTGAACGCGATGAACGGGTTTGCTGCGATCGCCGGAAATAGATCGGCGCGAAAAACCTCGATGTCGTTCAGCTTGCAGACGAAATTCCGGATGATATCGCGCGGGAACGACGTGCCATCCCCTTTCGGGCGATAGCCGGTTTCCATCGGATGCTGGATCAACGTCCTGATCTCGACGATCTCGCCCCGCTTTGCCTTTGGCAGATTGATCAAGACGCGCGCCATGTCAATTCTCCGCGCAGGCCGGAAGGGTGACGATCAATTCGACCGAGCCGGACCAAAAACTGCCGTCGCTCATCTGAGCAATCGCCGTGATGTTCTGGGAATCACCGAGCCGGATGCGTGTCGATACGAACGCCCGGCCGGATCGAGGGCTCAGATGGAAAACGCCGATGTTCGGCTGCGGGTTCTTCTCGTTGAAGACCGCAATCGCCTTGACGAAGTCACCTTCTGTCATCGGGCTTTCGACGGTGATCGCAAGCGGCACGGAATTGCCGTTCTCAACGAGCGGCGGAATGTCCATCTTCACACGACCGGCCCTGACCGGGGCACTTCCAATGAAATCGCGGATGGCGTCCTGCATAGCCTCCGGCGTGGCACGCGCCGGCCGCGCCACGATCAGTGCAAGGCCGCCGACAAGTGCGGCGCGGCGAGAAAGCCTTGGTTGGACCGATCTCTCCGTCATGGCGTATCCTTCAACGTCAGCAGGAAGGCCACGACGTCCTCGACTTCCTCAGCCGACAAGACGGGCTTGCCCTGCCAGGCACCCCCGACTCGCGTCAGACCATCGAGACGATAATAAGCCGGCATGATCGTCGACGGGTTCACTTTGCTGCTGTCCACCAGACGCAACCGCAACTGCCCCTCATCCGACCGGCTGCCGGCGCCGCGAAGATCCGGCGCGAGATTGCCCTGAAACCGCTGTTCGGGGAACGGTCCGGTATGGCACAGGAGGCAAAGCCCCTTTTGGCGGTCGGTGACGATGGCGCGACCCCGCGCCGCGTCGCCGGCTTGTCCGGTCAGCGATTGCGGAATGGCGTCGCCGACCACAGTGAAAGCGCGCAATTGTGCTATCGCCGGCGGGGCGACGGATAGCGCAGCAATGAGGAGCAGCCACCTAACCAAAGACTTCATCCGTGATGGTGCGGAACCAGGCATCGGCGTGCGAGGCTTCCAGCGAGCGGAAGGCGGCTGAACTATCGGCCGGGCTGACACCGCCTGCCCCCTCCACGTCTGTCAGCACGCCGTTGACGGGCCGATAGACACCCGCGACCGTGATGCCGTAATCGGGTGCAACCAGGCTGTAGCAGGTGTTGATCAATTTCGGCGTCTCCGGTGCCCGGCCACCCAGCAGACTTGCGATCGCCGCGGCGCAGACTTTCGCTTGCGCATTTGCCGCGAAGGCCGATTTCGGCATGCCGCCGGCGACGCAGGCGTCGCCGATAATGTGGATGCCCGCCTGCTGTCGCGACTCGAAGGTGACCGGATCGATCGGACACCAACCGCTGCGGTCGGTAGCGCCTGCAAGCGCGGCAATCTCGCCCGCGCGCTGCGGCGGAATGACATTGACGACGTCGCCCTTGTGGCGGCCGAACTCGGTGACGAGCACCTTCTCCCCGACGTCGACCTCGATGACCTTGCCGCCCGACGACATCGAGACCCATTCGAGGTTCGGATAAAGCGCCTTCCACGCCGCCTGAAACAGTCCCTGCTTCGAGAACGTGTCCTTGGCATCGAGAACGATGAGCTTCGCGCGCGGCTTTTGAGTTTTGAGATAATATGCGATCAGGCTCGCCCGTTCATACGGGCCCGGCGGGCACCGATAGGGATTTGCCGGCACTGAGATTATCACGGTACCGCCATCCGGCATCGCTTCCAGCTGGCTGCGCAGCAACGAGGTCTGCTCACCGGCTTTCCAGGCATGCGGCATGATCTGTGCGACGTCTTCCGAGTAGCCCGGCAGTGCGTCGAAGCGCAGGTCGATGCCCGGCGCGAGCACGAGGCGGTCGTACCCAAGTATCGTACCATCCGACAACGAGACGCGTTTCTGCTGCCCGTCAATCTTTGTCGCACGCTGCGCGACAACCGCCAGCCCGTCCTTCTTGAGTGCGTCATAGGTGAACTGCTGCCGCGACAGCGGTCGCAAGCCGGCAAGCACTCCGTTGCTGAACGGGCACGCCGTATAGGTTGCCGACGGCTCCACGAGTGTCACGTTGAAACCGCCGCGCTTGAGTTCGCGCGCGCAGGTTGCCCCGGCGAAGCCGCCGCCGACTACCACGACGCGGCCAGCCGACTGCGCAATCGCAGGCCGCGCCAGTGCCGCGACTGCGCTGAGAGCCGCACCAGCCTGAAGCACTGCCCGACGATTGAAGGAAGCTCGTGTCATTCGTCTCCCCTTGCCAGCCATTTAGCGATGGCGCGCATCTCGCCATCGCTAAAGCCCTTTGCGATACGACCCATCACCGTTGCCTCGCGTTCGCCATTGCGGAAAGCTTGCAGAGCACCAAGGATGTCGGGCGCGGAAAGACCCCGCAGCGAACCGATCGAATGGCCGACGGCTGACGGTGCATGGCAACCCGAGCAGGATGACGCGCCCGGCGGCGGTGCAGCCGGACTAACCGCCGGCTGCCCCATCGCGGGAGATGACGCCATTAGAAGACCGATCGAGATCCAAACTTCCCTCATGCGCCGCACCCGTTTCATCGATGCCACTCACTTTGCGACAGTTGGTGTGCTTACGCCTTCTTCAGACTGGTTTTCGACAGCGGAACCTGCCGCACCCTTATGCCGGTTGCAGCAAAGATGGCGTTCAGCACCGCCGGCGCCGCGACGAAAATCGTCGGCTCGCCCACACCGCCCCAAAAGCCGCCTGACGGCATGATAATCGTTTCGACGTCGAACATCTCGTCCATGCGCAGCATCTGGTAGGTATCGAAATTCTCCTGCTCGACCCGGCCATTGGCGATGGTGATCTCGCCATAGAGCGCTGCGGTCAGGCCGTAGACGAAGGAGCCCTCGACCTGCGCAGCGATCTGCTGCGGATTGACGGCATGGCCGCAATCCGTCGCTGCGACGATGCGATGGATCTTCAAGATGCCGGCCTCGCTTACCGAGACTTCGGCGCAGGCCGCGACGTAACTGCCAAAGCCCATCTGCTGTGCGATGCCGCGATAGACACCGGCAGGCGCCGGCGTGCCCCATCCTACCTTCTCTGCGACAGCGTCGAGCACCGCCCGATGTTTCGGATGGTTCGTCATCAGCTTGCGGCGAAACTCCAGCGGATCCTGTTTCGACGAATGCGCGAGCTCATCCAGGAAGCACTCCAGATAGATGGCGTTCTGATTATTGTTGACGCCGCGCCAGAAGCCTGCGGGCACATGCGGATTCCGCATCGCATGCTCGATCAACAGGTTCGGAACCGTATAACCCAACTGGCTTTCCGGCCCCTGGGGGTTGAGGCCCTGGAATGTCGCCGCATCGCGGCCGTTTTGCAGACGGTCAGGATTGAGGGTTGCGAGGATGGATTGGCCGGAAATCCGCATGTGCAACGCGCTCAGGTTGTCCTGTTCGTCAAATCCTGCGACTAGGCGGCACTGCGTGGCGGGATGATACCAGCCATGGGTCATGTCTTCTTCGCGCGACCATATCGTCTTGATCGGCGTGCCCGGCATCTCCTTCGCGATCAACACGGCGTAGCGCACGAAATCGTGGCTCGACGAGCGTCGGCCAAATCCGCCGCCCAGATGCAGCCGGTAGACTTCGTTCTTGTCGATCGGCAGGCCGGAAACCTCCGCGGCGGTGGCGAGAGCTGCCTCGGCGTTCTGGGTGGCCGTCCAGACCTCGCATTTCTCAGCCGTCCAGAGCGCCGTCGCGTTCATCGGCTCCATCGTGACGTGGTGCTGGTGCGGTACGGCATAGACGGCCTCGACGGTCCGCCTGGCGCTCGCGAGAGCCGCCGGCACATCGCCGTTCTTGCTGCCGAGAATGGCTTCACGGGCCGTCAAGCCTTCTTGCTGTGCCGCAAGAATATCGGCCTGCTGCACTTTGGCGTTCGGGCCTTCATCCCATTCGATCGGCAGGGCGTCGAGTGCCGTCTTGGCGCGCCACCAGGTGTCGGCGATCACAGCGACGCCCGTATCGCCCAGCCTTACAGCTTTCCTGAAGCCAGGCATCTTCTCGATTTGGGTGACATCGAAGCTCTTGATCTTGCCGCCGAAGACCGGACAGACTTTCAGCGCGGCATTCAGCATGCCCGGCAGCTTCATATCGATGCTGTAGACTTGGCGGCCGTTCAATTTCTCCGCCGTGTCCAGACGCTTCAATGGCCGGCCGGCGATCGTCCAGGTTTTCGGATCTTTCAGCGTGATGCTGTCGGCCGCAGGCGGCGTCAATAAGGAAGCCGCCGCTGCAACCTTGCCATAACTGGTCGAGCGGCCCGTGCCCGCATGCGTGATGACGCCATTGGCGACGGCGCATTCGCCGACCGGCACCTTCCATTCATTCGCCGCGGCCTGAACCAGCATCATGCGCGCCGCCGCGCCGCCCTTGCGCACATATTCGTTGGACTGGCGTATGCCCTGGCTGCCGGCAGTGCCGAAATTCTGCCAGACCCTGCCGCGTCTGACATTCTCGCCAGGCGTCGGATACTCCCAGGTGACCTTGTCCCAGTCGCACTCAAGCTCTTCGGCAACGAGTTGCGCGAGACCCGTCAGCGTGCCCTGCCCCATTTCGACGCGTGCGACGCGCACCACCACGGTGTCGTCGGGCCTGATAACCACCCAGGCGTTGACCTCGGGTGTGACGGACTGTGCAGAAGCGTCACCGGCAAAGGGTACGTGAAAGCCGAGCGTGAGGCCCGCGGCGGCAGCAGCGCCGCTGGCAAGGAAGCCGCGGCGGGAAACAGTGATCGTGTTCATGGTGTCCTCCTCAGCCGGCCATCGTGTTGGATGCAAGCTCGATCGCGGCCTTGATTCGATTGTAGGTGCCGCAGCGGCAGATGTTGGTCATCTCGTCACGGATCTGCTGCTCGGTCGGCCGGGGATTGGCGCTCAGCAGGGCTGTCGCCGCCATGATCTGGCCGGACTGACAGTAGCCACATTGCGGCACGTCAAGTTCCAGCCACGCCTTTTGAACAGGGTGCGTCAGGTCCGGCGAAAGGCCTTCAATAGTGACGATCTTCTGCTGCTCGGTCACGCTGGAGACCGGAATGGCGCAGGAGCGCGTCGCAACGCCGTCGATATGAACCGTGCAGGCACCGCATTGCGCAATGCCGCACCCGTATTTGGTACCGGTCAACCCGACCTGTTCGCGGATGACCCATAGCAGCGGTGTGTCAGGCTCAACGTCAACGTCACGGATGATATCGTTTATAGAAAGCCGAGCCATGAAACCTCTCCCATGTTGAGTTGTCACCGGCGCCAGCACGTTATTGCTCCGGTGCCATCGATCACATGGAAGACCTACCGGAGGTTTGTCGCACAGATGTGCCGCGGGCGTCCGAATTTGTATAAAAGTGTATCGCTGCACGCACTCCTGAAATGCCTGATGCGACCATCAGGCAGATTGCTGAGCGTGCGATCTTGTCGATCAAGCCGCACCGGGAATCTGGCGCCGCGTCGGAAGATGGTCCCGGAGCGGCGACCCACAATGTGCGGTTGAAAACTCTGCGCCTGCGAATAGGACTAAAGGCTGCCCTATTGCGGGGCTAAAGTCTGAAGCGACGTGGGCGGCCACAGTTTGGTCGGATTCCACCTGAACTTTTCGCAGTGCAAAAGTAGTTTTCGGGTTCCAAACAAAAGCACGGCGGTGAAATTCGAGCGAGGCGGGAGTTATCACAAGTTCTGCGCAACTGGGGGGCTCCATGCTTCATGCACGCGATCGACAATTGGATGGCCTTAGAACCCTTGCCGTCTCGATGGTTCTATACGCGCATTTTTTCGCGGCCGATGGGTCGCACTGGGGCCATATCGGCGTTCGCCTGTTCTTCGTTCTCAGCGGTTTCCTGATAACCCGGCTTTTGCTGGAAGCGCGCTCTGCCACCCAGTACAAACCAGGCACCGCGATAAGATCGTTCTATATTCGCCGGGCCCTGCGCATATTCCCGCCGTACTTTGCAGTGCTGAGCTTCGTCTGGCTGCTCAACCTCGAGCAGGCCCGCGGTAGCATCAAATGGCACGCCCTTTACCTCTCGAATTTCTGGTACGCCCTTCGCGATGAATGGACGCCCTGGGTGCTTTGTCACACCTGGAGCCTGAGCATCGAAGAGCAGTTCTATATCGTGTGGCCGCTCGTCATCCTGCTCGCCCCGCGTCGCTGGCTTGAGCCGATCTGCATCGCTCTCATCGCATGCTCGCTTGCCTATCGGTTCTATTGGCCGTTCACGGGGACGCCTTCGCTGGCGCGGGATCTTCTTCCTCCGGCGTCGATGGACGCGCTGGTGGCCGGCGCGCTCCTTGCGCTCCATCGCACGCGATCTCAGACATTGCCGCACTGGATGCGGCTAAGTTCGGCACCCTTGCTTGTTGCAACAGCCATTTTGATGTGGCTGAAACCGCTTACCCTGTCACCGACGCTCGCCTGGATGAATTGGATCGGCTTGGAGGTTCTTCCCCTTATCCCGCTCACCGCCCTGGTCGGATACTGTTCGTCGGGTCTGCGGGGAGCTCCCGGCCGTCTATTGGAATTGCCCCCGATCACCGCTATCGGACGTGTCAGCTACGGGGTGTATCTGTTCCATCCGATCGTCCTCTCTTTCGTCGTAAGCGCACAGCCGTGGATTCCGTTCAACGTCTCGGAACAGGGTTTCGGACGCCTCATTGTTGCGACCACGGGAACCTTGGCATTGGCCGCGATCTCGTGGCTGGCGTTCGAAAAACCCCTCAACCAGCTCAAGCGCTATTTCCCATACGTCCCCACAAGAAGGCTTGACCCGACGTATGACGCGCCGTCTGCCACAGCCATCTCGGAGACTGCGCAAATGCAGGAACTCCGATTTGCCACGCCATTGCGAGTCGAACGATGTCCTCCCCGCTGATCTCCGTCGTATTGCCCGTCTACAACGGCGAACCTTATCTCGCTGCCGCGGTCGAGAGCATCCTGCGGCAGGACTACAGGCGCTTTGAGATCGTCGCCATCGATGACGGCTCGAAGGATCTCTCGCTGGATATTCTGCACCGATATCAGAAGCTTGACGATCGCGTTCGCATCGTCTCACGCGAAAACCGTGGGTTGATCGCAACCTTGAACGAGGGCATTGCCCTGGCTAGAGGTGATCTGATCGCCCGAATGGACGCGGACGATATCTCCTATCCAACCCGTTTTTCCCGTCAAATTGCGCTCTTTGAGCAGCAGCCTCATCTTGCGATCTGCGGAACGGAAGTCGATCGGCTTCTCGGCAACCGCGTCGTGCGCAGCACGCCAAATCCCATTTATCAGTCGGGGGATTGGCGCATACTGTCGCTGTTCTTCACGATCTTCCTGCATTCGACGGTGATATACAATCGCAAGATCATTCCCGAGGATATGCTGGTTTATGACGCAAGCTATGTCCACGCGGAGGACTTCGATCTCTTCAGGCGCATTACCCGTGAGTTTCCGGCGGCGATGATCGATGAGAGCCTGATCGCCTATCGTATCCACAGCGACAGCGTTACCAACAAGCACAGGCGGCAAATGCGCCGAACCCACCTGAAGATCGTCGCCGAGAACCTCGAACGGCAGGCTCTCAACGACGATCCCGACGCTCTTCTCGCTATCGGCGCAGCCGTTACGCCGGATACGGTGCGCCGAGCCGCCGATTGCATGCTCGCGATCGAAGGAAAGGTCGCCGAGCAAGTTGGTGCGAGCGCCAGCAGCTACGCCGAAGGAGCCCTGTGCTTCTTCTATTTCCTCTACCAATTCATTGCTGACGAGCAGCGTCCGGCGTTGACCCACGCATTTCTTATGCGAACGGGAAAATGGGATGTCATCCGGCGGCGGGAACGCTACGGCCTTCGAGCCGCAGTTGCTGCGCCCTGGTTGAGCCGCATGTCGGAAGAGGCGATCCGGAGGCTCGATGGGTTGGCACGGTACTATCAATCGGTGCCGGCCAAGACGGTGTTACCGCTTCGAGGGCTCGCCTGATGTCCAGGGAGCACGAGCAACCCGTACGCGCCAGCCCCCGCTTGTCCCCCGACGCGCATCACCCTGTCGACGCAAGCTTTATCGTCTGCACCCGCAACCGAGCGGCCGCGCTCGAGGCATGCATCAGCTCGATCGAAGCCGCCTGCGAAGCCTGTTCCCTAAGCTGCGAGCTGGTGGTGGTCGACAATGGATCCACCGACGATACAGCCGCGCGTTTATCCCGTATCGCGGCCAAATCCGCTGTTTCCGTCAGGTGGATGGTGGAGCTACGCCCAGGACTGGCTGCCGCGCGCAATACGGGAATGGAGCGGGCGCGAGGCAGGCTTCTGATCTTTATCGACGATGACTGCATCGTCGAGCGCTCCTACCTCCAGGATCTGAACCGGCATTATTCGGCAGGCGAGCGGTGTATCGTCCGGGGTGGCCGCGTTGATCTCGGCAGCCCGCGCGATCTGCCGTTCACAATCAAGCGGTCGCGATTCCGCGCCCGTTTCACGCCGGATGTTCATCCGGGCGGGTTCGTACTCGGATGCAACATGACCATGCACCGAGAAGCGGCAGCCCGCATCGGACGCTTTGACGAACGGTTCGGGGCGGGCGGCCCGCTGCGGTCCGCAGAAGATACGGATTACCTCGTTCGTGCCCATCAGCTCGGCATTCCAATCGAATATGTTCCCGACATGACGGTCCAACATTTTCACGGCCGAACCACGCGCGATGCAATCGAACGGCTTCACCGGGATTACAGCCTTGGAAACGGCGCCCTTTGCGTCAAGCATGCGTTCAAGGCCCCCTGGCTGCTTCGTCATTTCTGCTGGACGACCCGATCGGCCTGGCGGGAACTGTTCGGCGGCTACCGTTTCGATCCGGAGATTTCCCTGTCCCACCTGACGATCGTGGCCATGAACCTGGTCGGAGCAGCCAAATTTGCCTTGCTCGCCATTCGGTGGCCAAAGCAGGCGGATGCCGACACGACCAGCCATCTGCCCCGACCGCAACGGGGAACGCCGCCATGCTAGATTTCCTGACATCGAGTTCTCACCTCCTGCGCGAGGCGCTGGGGAAAAACACGGGCCTGTTGGCTATCGTGGTTATCCTGGGACTGAGCAGCGCCGTGCTCGAGGGCACCGGCATCGGTCTTGTCATCCCGATGCTCAGCATCATTGCCGGTGAGAACGATGCTTCGGGAATGGCCGGCCTTTCCGCCGTCTTTCAGCGGGTGGGAACCGGATTGGACGATCAGACGCGGCTGATCGTCATCGCGGCCGCCATTCTCGGATTGATCACCGTGAAGAACGTGCTGGCCTTTGCCAACGCGGTGCTTGCCAATTTCATATATGGCAAGGCCGGCCATTCGATCCGGCACCGTCTCGCCGACCAGCTTTTGACGATCGGCTACCCGTTCTTCCTGCAGCAAAGCCCGGGTCGGCTGCTGAACATCATCTCCAACGAGTCCTGGCGGGCCTCGGATGCGGTCCAGACCATCCTTGCAGCGATCGTGAACGCATCAGCGGCCGTTATCCTGCTCGCATTTCTGTTGCTTCTTTCGTGGCAGATGTCGCTGTGCGTCACGCTTGGGCTTGTCCTGATCCAAGCCATCCATGCCTTGCTGTCGGCAGGCCTGAAGGGGCCGAGCCGCAAGGTCACGTCGTTCAACAGCGAACTTGCCGCGAGGATGCTTCACCTCGTTCACGCCGGGCGCCTGATCCGCGCATTCGGACAGGAACTGCGTGAAAGAGCGATCTTCGACGCGGCTTCGAATGCCGTGCGGAAGGCGGGTTTCGTTCTTAACAGCCGCCAAGCAGCTCTCCCGCCGCTAACCGAAGTGCTGCATTCCGCCCTATTTCTGGGGGTGGTTGTCAGCGCATGGCGGGTCGGGGTCGGTTTCCCGGTCATCGTCGCTTTCGTCGTCCTTCTCTATCGGCTGCAACCGCATGTCCGCTCGCTGCAGATGGCCTGGAGCCAGATTCAGGGCTGGAGTGGAGCGCTGGAAGAGGTTGGATGGCTGCTGGATTCCTCCGACAAACCAGCGGCGCCCCAGGGTAGCCACCCGATCCAGGGGCTCCGCCAGCAGATCAAGTTCAATCAGGTGACCTTCAGGTATCCGGGCTCCAGCACACGGCCCGTGGTCCTGCGTTCGGTAAGCTTCGACATTCACCAGGGCCGCTCGACCGCGATCATCGGACGGTCGGGCGCCGGCAAGAGCACGATCGTCAATCTCCTATGCCGGTTTGTCGAGCCGGATCAGGGCAATATTCTTGTCGACGGAATTCCACTCGACCAGATCGATCCCGCTGAGTGGCGCCGACAGATTGCGCTTGCCAGCCAGGATCTCGAACTGGTGGATGGCACCATTTTCGAGAACATCGTCTACGGCCACGATACCTCCCTCCCTGCGGCGGAAAGCGCGGCCAGGCTTGCCGAAGCGCATGAATTTATCGAGAAGCTGCCTGACGGATATGAAACTGTCGTTGGCTACCGGGGAGCGAGCCTGTCGGCCGGCCAACGACAGCGGATCGCCCTGGCAAGAGCTCTGGTCCGCGATCCGGAAATCCTCATCCTCGACGAGGCCACGAATGCCATGGACGGCTTGTCCGAGGCATCGATCGTGGAGACTTTGAAATTACGAGCCGGGCGCCGCACCACGATCGTTGTCAGCCATCATCACAGCACCATTTCCTTCTGCGACGAGGTCGTCATCCTCGGTGCCGGCCGCGTCCGCAATCAGACGCCCTTTGCCGAAGTTGCGTCGTTGAGCATGGAACAGCTTTACGAACATGAGATGTCGCATGGCAGTCAATCCTGAGAATGACGTTTAAACCCGCCGGAACCGCTGCGTTCTCAGGATCAGATGCCAAGCGACGATGGTTCTGCCCGTGGCCTCAGCCAACCGTGACAGCCAACGGCATAATCTCGTCTTCGGCCATCCGCCAGGTGTTGCGGCCGGCCGACTTTGCCCGATAAAGCGCACGATCCGCGGCCTGGACAAGCGTTTCCCGGTCGCCGGCGGCAACGCTTGCCGCGGCTATACCTATGCTGACCCCGATGCTGATCGATAGTCCCTTGATCCGGAAAGGTTGGTTCAAGGCCGATATGCACCGATCGGCAAGGCCAATATCCGCCTGGTCTTCGGTTTTCACGAGGATGGCGAATTCGTCGCCGCCGAGGCGGGCCACCAGATGTCCGTCTGCGGCCGAACGCAATCGCTCACCGGCAAGCTGCAGGACCTCGTCGCCGGCGGCATGGCCGAATGTGTCATTGACCGGCTTGAAGCCGTCTAGATCGAGGCAGTAGACGATGACGACTCCCTCGGTCGCTTCAGTCTTGAATGCCTCATCGAGCGCTTTGTAGAACTGCATACGGTTCGGCAGGCCCGTCAGAATATCATGATGCGCCAACCTGTTGGCCTCCGCCTCCGCCAGCACCCGGTCGCTGACATCCGCGATCGTCAGCAGGAGCCGTCGATCGCCGCCGTCGTAGAGCAACCGGACATAAATGAGGACGTGGTGTTCCCGGCCCTGCGCCGTTCGCTGACGCCAGACGGTGCGGGCTTCGCAGTTGCCGTCGAGATTGCGGAGCCTCGCGGCGAACTCTTCACCCTGGCCTTCGGCGTGCATGTCGAAAACGGCTTTGGCAAGAAGGGCCGATCGCTCGTAGCCATAGAACTGAAGCGCCGCGTGATTGGCCTCAAGGATCGCAAGGCTGTCCCCGTCGCAGAGCAGCATCGGCATCGGGTTGGCGTCGAACAGTTGCCGAAGCCACTCCTCCCGTTGCTTGAGGGTGCTGATGTCTATGCGCATCCCGATGGCGCCGCCATCCGGCGTGCGGCGATCGTCATAACGCAACCATCGCCCGTCGTTCATTTGCCGCTCCTCCTGGGAAACGGGCTGTCGGAACTTCGCCATGCGCTCGCTGAGCCAGACGTCCTGGTCCGGCACCACCTCCTGGATGCTGCCGCCTGCAAGGCTGATCTTCAAAATCTCCTCGAACGGAATTCCGGGCGCCAGGTATTCGGCGATATCGGCATAGAGATCGGCGTATTTCTGGTTCCAAAGGACGTAACGGTCCTTGGCGTCGAAGACACAGACCGCCTGCGGCAACATCTCGATGACATATCGCAGCCGGAGATTGGCTTCCCGTGCGGCGAGCCCCGCGGATTTCTCCTGGCTGCCGGCATCGATCCAGACCATGGTGAGCGGCTCGCCCGAGCCGGGACATGGAGAAACTCTGATATTGCAGGTCCGGGCTTCCCCTGCCCTGCTGCTCAAGAGAACCGGCGAACCCTCGGGATTGTCCAGCGGCCACCCCGGCAGGAGATCGGTTATGGCTGTGCCATGCAAAGTGTCGGCTGCGCCAAAGAGTGCTCTTGCCTCGGCATTCGCAAAGCTGACGAAGCCCGCTGCGTTCACAATGAGCGCGGCGAGCGGACAGGATTCCAGCAGGGTCATCACTTCCGCACCAAGCATAGCCCTTCAAGCACCGCTGATCTGCCCGGAAAAATCTACGGATGGAGGATACGCGGCAAGAATGAAATAAATCGCTAAAGTTCAAACGCCGCATATAAATGACGCGGCCTCGCTCCGAAGCATTCCTACACCTGGGCGAGGACCGCTGTGCGTTTTTGAGGCTAAACCCTTTAGTTCGCGCGTGGATTTCTCATCACAGGCGGCCTCCAAGCTCATCCTCGATATGGACGCGGATGATCTCGTCGAAATTTCTCTCCGCGGTAAAGCCGAGGGCGGTCGCGCGTTTTGCCTCGAAACCAGGTGCCCAGCCTGCAACCATTCTCATGATCATCTCGTCCGGGACGCGACGAATGAGATGTACTGCCCTTTCGCCGGCCACGCGGCGAAGCGCATCGATCTGCTCGCCGACGGTTGCGCTGACGCCCGGCATGGAAAGATTGCGGTGCGGGCCGACCCGCTCGAGATCCATATTCGCCGCATGGACGAGGTATCCGACAGCCGAGCGAGGCGACGTATGCCAGTGACGCACGTCATCCGATACCGGCAGGATCGCCTCCTGCCCGATCAGCGGCTCCCGCAGAATGTTCGAGAAGAAGCCGGATGCAGCCTTGTTGGGTTTACCGGGCCTGATGCACACGGTCGGTAGCCGGATGCCGATGCCGTCGAAGAAACCCCGGCGGGTGTAATCCGAGAGGAGAAGCTCCGAAATGGCCTTCTGGGTGCCATAGCTGGTAAGCGGCGTCAGATGGAAATCATCGGGAATGGGGAACGGCAGGGGAGCACCCGCGACGGCGATGGATGACGTAAAGATGACCCGCGGCTTGTAGCCATCCTCGCCGTTTGCGAGGCGAATCGCATCGAACAGGTAGCGGGTGCCATCCAGATTGACCCGGTAGCCCTTTTCGAAATCGAGCTCCGCCTCCGCCGAGACGATCGCGGCAAGATGAAAAATTACGTCGGGGCGGGACCCGATGAGCTTCTCGGCCTCGCCCGGCATCGAGAGGTCGGCGTCGCTCGTCACCACGGATCCGGAAAACCCCTCCGGATGATCGGGCTTCACGACGTCGACAAGGGTCAGCTTGTCGATCGGCTTGCCGAGAACGCCACCGTCGGCGATGAGACGCGCCGTCAGTTTGCGGCCCACCATCCCGGCCGCGCCTATGATCAGAATATGCATGCTTCCTCCCATTTCGACCGAAGCACATGACTGCCCGGATACGCCAAATTTATATTGTACGGTTGTCTGATAACCTTATATGCTCCCGTTGAAAACAGGATAGTTGTGCGCCGGGACAAGGCGCGGGGCAAACGAAACTATCCAGCTAGGGGACGGATCATCCGAAGGAACCACGCAGAATGACGAGCCTGCAAACTGACCCGGCCGGAGAGCCTCGCCTCCTCCTGCGATCGATGCTTGGCGAGGACCTTGTCCTGACCGATACGGATGCGATGGCGCGATACTGTCGCGATTGGCACGGCGACGTGACCAGTGCTGCGGTTGCCGTCCTGAGGCCGCGATCGACGGATGACGTGGTGGCTTGCGTGAAAACCTGCCGCGACCTTGGCCTCACGATTGTCCCGCAGGGCGGCAATACAGGCCTGGTGCTGGGCGGCATTCCCGATGCGCCGGAGCGTCAAGTCGTTCTCAGCCTGGAGCGCATGAACCGCCTCCGCAAGATCGATGTCGACGATTTCTCGGCCGTCGTCGAGGCGGGCTGCATCCTGTGGGAGCTGAAGGAAGCGATCGCCGCAGAGGGAATGTTCTTCCCGCTGGCGCTCGGCGCGCAGGGAAGCTGCCGGATCGGCGGCAACGTCTCGACCAATGCCGGCGGCATCAACGTGCTTCGATACGGCATGACACGCGAACTGGTGCTGGGCCTGGAGGTCGTGCTGCCGGACGGTACGATTTTCGATGGCCTCTCGACGCTCAGGAAGGACAATCGCGGCATAGACTTGAAGCAGCTCTTCATCGGCGCCGAAGGCACGCTCGGCATCGTCACCGCCGTGTCGATCAAGCTGACGCCCAATCCCGACCAGGTGGCGACCGCCCTTGTCGGCCTCGCCTCCTTGGAGGATGCGATCACCCTCTATCGCCGTGCCCGGCGCGACTGCAGCGATTTGATGTCCGCCTTCGAATTCATGCCGCCCCTTGCCTTCACGCTCGCCCGGGAAGCCATCCCGGACCTGCCGATCCCGATGGCCACCGACTATCCCTGCTATGTTCTCATGGAGGTTTCCGGGTCGGGCCTCGTCGATATCGGCGACCTGATGCAGCGGTTCCTCGAAGGCGTCATGGAGGACGGGATCGTCCTCGACGGCGCTGTCGCCTCATCACAGGCCCAGGCGCGAAACCTGTGGCTGATCCGCGAAGGGATGAACGAAGGCCAGGCGAAACGTGGTGTCCACATGCGCAGCGACGTTTCGGTTCCGCTCTCCAAAGTGCCCGCCTTTGTCGCCGAGGCCGAAAAGGCGATCCACGACGCGTTGCCCGACTGCGTTTGCGTCTCCTACGGCCATGTCGGCGATGGGAATGTCCATCTCAACGTTCTGCCATCCGTGGAACTGCCCCATGAGCAGCGGCTCGAAAGAATCTATCAGTCGAAAACCATCCTGAACCAGGTGCTTGACCGCTTCCAGGGAAGCCTCAGCGCCGAGCACGGCATCGGCCGCCTCAAGCGGGCGGATTTCGATGCGCGCCTTCCGGAAACCAAGCGCCGGCTGCTGACGGCCATCAAGAACGCCATCGATCCCGACATGGTGATGAATCCGGGCTGCCAGTTGAATTTTATTCGGAAGTCATAGAAGAGCGTCACAAGGGAGGGCCGGCGCCGTGGTAATGGACTTCAGCCAGATCAGACGAAACGAGCATCTGCCCGCACGGATCGCGTCGCAGATCGGGCGCGAGATCAGTGATGGCCGGATTGCACCCGGCGAGAAGCTGCCGACGGAACATATTCTGGCGAAGACCTTTGGCGTCAGCCGATCGGTCGTGCGCGAAGCGATCGCGCAGCTTCGCAACGAGGGTCTGGTCGAGACCCGGCAAGGCGTTGGAGCGTTCGCCACCGATTTTGAGCACAGGCAGTCGATTCGCATCGAACAGGGCAATCTTTCCGACCACGCGAGTTTTCAAAGCCTGTTTCAGCTCCGGCTGCCCCTCGAGATCGAGGCGGCCGGTCTCGCAGCCGCCAATCACACCGCCGAAGACCTAGTGAAACTCGACGAAGCGCTTGAACAGATGACGGGCGGAGAAAAGTGGACCGAGAAAGGCGTCCTCGCCGACCTCGCCTTCCATCGCCAGATCGCGGCGTCCACGCATAACGAATACTTCCTGCTATTCCTCGGTTTTATCGCGGAGCGAATTCATCTGGCCATCAATACGGCAAGGGAGGCAGCCGTGTTGACCGAGATCGTCGAAGTGACGATCGCGGAACATGTCGCAATCCGTGATGCGCTTGCGAGCCGCGATCCCATCCGCGCTCGGGAGGCAATGCGCCATCACCTTCACGGTGCGGCAAGCCGTCTCGACCTTCAATTGAAAGTTTACTAAGCTTCTAGCCAGCCGCCTCGTTAGATCGATCCAGGGGATTTCCCGAAAGCGGTCAAGGGCCGCTGGACAGCGAGTAAAACTCTCTTTAGAGATACCGCAGGTGGAGGTTGTCAGACATCCTGACAATTGAGGGAGCGCGGGAGAGATCTTTGCGATGGAGGAGAGTCTGATCGCATACCAAATAGGAAACCGCATCGTGACGTCCAGGCTGCCGCTTGAGCCGCTGGTCGATGAAGCGGAGCATCGGGGCAAACGCCCGGAGCGGAATTTGACGTTGTCGATGGTGACGAAGACCTTCGCACGGCGCGGGCTCTTGTAAGAATTCGGAGGGGAACATGCAAAAGGCAATCGATCTTTTTTTCAAGGCATTGGAAGTCCTATTGATCCTGCTGCTTTCAGCAATGGCGATCATGGTGTTTGCCAATGTGGTTCTTCGCTACGCCTTCAATTCCGGCATGTCCGTCTCTGAAGAACTTTCCCGCTACTTCTTCGTCTGGCTGAGTTTCGTCGGCGCAGTCGTCGCATTTCGCGAACATGGCCACCTCGGCGTCGAAAGCGTCGTGGCGCTTTTCGGCCGCAAGGGCCGGCTGGTCTGCATGATCCTTTCTAACCTCGTCATCCTCGCTTGCTCGATGATCTTTTTCTGGGGGACTTGGCAGCAGTTCGAGATCAACGCCAGCATGAGCGCGCCGGTGACCGGCATTTCGATGATCTGGGTCTACGGCATCGGCCTGTTTACCGGCGCCGGCTTGTCGCTGATCGCGCTGGAGCGGCTGTTCCGCTATGTCACCGGCCGCGCGACGGCGGAGGAGATCAGCATCTTTGCCGGTGAAAACCTGACGATCGAGCAGATGGCGGAGCGTACCTGATGACCCTGATCGTCTTCATCGTATCGCTTCTCGGCGCCATGGCGATTGGCGTGCCCGTCGCGTTCTCGCTGATGTTCTGCGGCGTCGTGCTCATGTGGTACATGGACATGTTCAACACCCAGATCATCGCCCAGAACATGATCGCCGGTGTCGACACCTTTACCCTGCTTGCCATTCCATTCTTCATCCTGGCCGGCGAGCTGATGAACTCGGGTGGCCTGTCGCGCCGGATCATCGATTTTGCCATTGCCTGCGTCGGCCATATCCGCGGCGGCCTCGGCATTGTTGCGATCATGGCAGCCGTCATCATGGCCAGTATTTCAGGCTCGGCCGCTGCCGATACGGCAGCCCTCGCCGCCATCCTTATCCCGATGATGGCCAAGGCTGGGTACAACGTACCCCGTTCCGGCGGCCTTATAGCGGCGGGCGGCATTATCGCGCCGATCATTCCGCCGTCCATGGCCTTCATCGTATTCGGCGTCGCGGCCAACGTGTCGATTACCCAACTTTTCCTCGCCGGCATCTTTCCCGGCATCCTAATGGGCGTTGCGCTGGTCATCGCCTGGCTCATCGTCGTGCGGAAGGACAATGTCCAGCCGCTGCCGAAGGCGCCGATGAGCGAGCGGCTGCGTGTGACCGGCAAGGCCGCCTGGGCGCTCGGCATGCCGGTGATTATCCTCGGCGGCATCAAGGCCGGCATCATGACGCCGACCGAGGCCGCCGTCGTCGCCGCCGCCTACGCGCTTTTCGTCGGCATGGTGATCTATCGGGAGCTGAAGCCAAGCCACCTGCCGCACGTCATCCTGCAGGCCGCCAAGACCACCTCAGTCATCATGTTCCTGGTCGCAGCGGCGCTGGTCTCCTCGTGGCTGATCACCGCGGCCAACATCCCGGCCGAGATCGTCGGTTACATCGAGCCGCTGATCGATCGCCCGATGCTGCTGATGTTCGCTATCATGATCCTGGTGCTCGTGGTCGGCACTGCGCTCGACCTGACGCCGACCATCCTGATCCTGACGCCGGTCCTCATGCCGATCGTCAAGCAGGCTGGCATCGACCCGGTCTATTTCGGCGTGCTCTTCATCATGAACAATTCCATCGGCCTCATCACTCCGCCGGTCGGCGTAGTATTGAACGTGGTCAGCGGCGTAGCGCGCATTCCGCTTGGCAAGGTGACGGCCGGGGTCTGGCCGTTCCTGATCGCCGAAACCATCGTTCTGTTCCTGCTGGTCCTGTTTCCAGACCTCGTGCTCGTCCCTGCACGCTGGCTCCGCTAACCCCGTCTCACACATCCATGGGAGGATAATATGAGAAAACTGCTACTCACAACTACTGCACTTGCCATCGCCTGCGCATCGGCCGCACCGGCCTTCGCCGAATTCAAGGCGCGTAACATCCGCGTTTCGAACGGCATCAACGCCGACCATCCGGTCGGCAACGGCATCGCCGCCATGCAGAAGTGCCTTGACGAGAAGTCCGGCGGCAAGATGAAGCTGACAGCCTTCTGGGGCGGCGCGCTCGGCGGCGACCTGCAGGCCACCCAGGCCCTGCGCTCCGGCGTCCAGGAAGCCGTGGTGACATCGTCGTCGCCTCTGGTCGGCATCGTTCCGGCACTCGGCGTCTTCGACCTGCCCTTCCTGTTCGGCAATCCGCAGGAAGCCCACAAGGTGCTCGACGGCAAGTTCGGCGACATGATGAACCAGAAGCTGGATGCCGCCGGCCTCGTCAATCTCGCCTACTGGGAAAACGGCTTCCGTAACCTGTCGAACTCGGTTCGCCCGGTCACCAAATGGGAAGATTTCTCGGGGATGAAGGTTCGCGTCATGCAGAACAACATCTTCCTCGACACCTTCCAGAATCTCGGTGCCAACGCCACCCCGATGGCCTTCGGCGAGGTCTTCTCGGCGCTCGAAACCAAGGCGATCGACGCACAGGAAAATCCCTATGTGACGATCGATACCTCGAAGTTCTTCGAGGTCCAGAAATACGTCACCGAGACCAACCACGCCTACACGCCGTTCCTCTTCCTGTTCTCCAAGGCAATCTTCAACACCTATGCCCCTGACGAGCAGGCTGCCCTTCGCGCCTGCGCGGTCGTCGGCCGGGATGTGGAACGCCAGGTGATCGGCGATCTCAACAAGAAGTCGCTTGAGAAGATCAAGGCGGCCGGCCTGCAGGTCAACACGCTTTCGCCGGAAGAGCAGCAGCGCATCCGCGAAAAGTCCGCGGTCGTCTATGAGAAGCACAAGGCTGTCATTGGCGCCGAGGTGGTCGACGGCATCGTCGCCGAACTCAAGGAAGTCCGCAAGAAGTAAGCCGAAGGCTTCGCGCGACAGCGGCCATTTGGGAAAGCCCGCGAGTGATCGCGGGCTTTTCTCTATTCGGGAATAGCGGGAAGCACGCTCTCACGCTTCTTGAGCATCTGCTCCCGGATGAAGATGAAGAGGCCGGAAGCGACGATCAGGGCCGCCCCGACCATCATTCCGAACCGTGGGATGTCGCCGAAAAACATCCAGCCGAAGATCACGGCCCAGAGCAGCAGCGTGTATTGAAGCGGCGCCACGGTCGCGGCATCGGAGATCTTGAGGGCGCGGTTGACCAGCATATGCGCGGCCATGGCGACGATACCGAGCAACCCGAGCAGAAGAAGATCGCGGCTCGACGCAATCGGTGACCAGTCCATGGGCGCGAAGGCAAGGCCGGCGATACCGGCTCCCACGACCTGGAAAAAGACCAGCGCACTATCCGGCGTGCCGCGCAGGAAACGCCCGGAGATCAGCATGAAGGCAAACGCGGCGCTGCCGACGATCGAAATGACGGCCGGCATGCTGAACATGGCGCTCGAGGGTTCGAGCGTGATGATGACGCCGACGAAGCCGACGGCGATCGCCGTCCAGCGCCGCCAGCCGACCTTTTCGCCGAGCAGGAAGGGCGAGCACGCCGCAACATAGATCGGCGCCGCCAGCCAGTAGGTCATGACATCGGCGAGCGGCAGGTACATGACCGCATAATAGAAGCAGAACACTTCAGCCGTCGAAAACGCCACGCGGAAGAACTGCATGCCGGGCCGCTCGACGGTCAGCAGATTGCCAAGACCGGCCGACCAGACCATCGGCACGAGGATGATCAGTGCTGCCAGGCTGCGGATCAGGACGACCTGACCAAGCCCGTAATTCGCGACCAGCCACTTGCCCATGGCATCGTTGAGAGCAAACATCAGCATGCCGAGAAGCATCAGCATCGGGCCGGTCATGCTCGCGGTCTTGAGCACGGTCGCCGAGGATATAGTCATTTCAATTGCACCTTAGAGAATGGAGGCGTCGGACGCCCGCCGGCTGACGGTGAAGGTTCGATCGAGCTCGGGGTTGAGCTCCAGCCCAAGACCGGGGCCTGGCGGCACGGTGATCATGCCGTTTCTCACCTCCGGCAGCGCCGTTACCAGATCCCGGTACCACGTGTTGTAGAATGCGCGCACGCTTTCCTGCACCAGCGCGTTCGGGGCATTGAGAGACAGATGTGTCGAGGCGCAGAGGACCACGGGACCGGTGCAGTCGTGTGGCGCGACCGGCAGGTGCCAGGCTTCCGCCATGGACGCGATCTTGCGGGCCTCCGAAAGGCCGCCGCACCAGGAAATGTCGAGCATGACGATGCCGGCAACGCCGGTTTCCAGGTAATCGCGAAAACCCCAGCGGGTCGCGAGCGTCTCGGAGGCTGAGATCGGCGCCGGCGACACTTCCGCATAACGCTTCAGGCTCGACAGGCTGTCCATCTTGATCGGATCTTCATGCCAGAAGGTCTGGTACGGTGTCAGGGCCTTGGCGATCTGCATGGCCGGCAGGAGTTGCCACATGGAGTGGAACTCCACCATGATATCCATCCTGTCGCCGACGGCCTTGCGGATCTTCTCGAAAGGCTGAAGCGCAAGTTTCAAGTCCGGCATCGAGATATACTGGCCTTTGGTTTTTTCCGCGGCCGCATCGAACGGCCAGATCTTCATGGCGGTGATGCCCTCTTCGAGCAGCGATTCGGCCAGCTCGTCGGCGCGATGGAGAAAGCCGTTCAGATCGTCATAGGTGGTGCCACCGGTCAAACCGTAGTTGGCGGTCGCCTGGCCGGTCGCTTTCTTGATATATTCGGTCCCCGCGCAGGTATTGTAGGTGCGGATTTCCCTGCGGCTGAAGCCTCCGAGCAGCTGGGCGATCGGCTGGTTCGTGACCTTCCCGAAAATGTCCCAAAGGGCGATATCGAACGCCGAATTGCCTCGAACTTCCGCGCCTGATGAACGAAAACCGATATAACCCACCAATTCCTGCGCCAGGAGGTCGATCTGGAGCGGGTCGCGGCCGATGACCCGTGGGGCCACGTATTCGTGGATATAGCTCTCCACGGTCCCGGCCCCGAAAAATGTTTCGCCGAGGCCGGTAATTCCTTCGTCGGTGTGGACCAGTACCCACAACAGGTTCGCACGCTCTGCAACGCGCACAGTTTCAAGCTTGGTGATCTTCATTGTTGCCTCCCTTGCGAATTCAACCACAGGCCTTGGCCTTTGGTAAGGCAAGACCCGCGATTTTGTCGCCCACAGGATAATCATCAAAGCAGAACCGGCCGGAGCAGATCAAAAATTCTGAAAACGATGAAAAAAAGGAACGGACAGATCGTCCTTGTTGCCGAGCGCCTGCAGAGCAAGAGCAAGGCACGCAAAAACGGATGACAGGAACGGGTTCGCCGCCATGAGATCACAGCTTCAGGCACCGCAGGCCGAAACGAGCCCGTTGCATCGCGGCAAAGCGGGACGCTCGGCTCCTGCTCTTCCTGCCGGGCCAAACCTCAAACAATCCCCTGCCCCGGCGCTGCAGCCGGCAATCCAGAGAAAGCAGCCAGACCACTGTCGGCGGAGGCCTGGCTGAAAACCGGCACAGGCTGCCGGCTCCGGCCGCCTGACGCTGACTGGAAAGCCATTGCGTGGCCGTCGGCTTGCGCAATGGGGATGGAGACATATGCAATCGTCAAGACAGACCGCGGAAGCGGCGACATTCCAGAGTTTTGCGAACTGCTATCTGCGGGAGGTCAGTTCCGGCAGCCGGATCGTCCACCGCAGCGTGAGCGGGGCGGTCGATGCCATCGAATGGCCACTGCCGCGGCAGCAGATCCTCTTGCGCGCAGAGATCATCTCCGCGTCCGTCTGCGGACCGCAGCATTTCGGCAGGTTGTGGACGCGCGCCGCGTCCGACATGTCCTGGCGGGCGGTCGAGCCGATGTCGGCGCTGCATCTCCTCCTCCAGGAAGCCTACCGGCAAATGGAGGACGACCGGACCGATGCCCTGCGCAGCTTTGAACTGGAGCTGCTGGTGCGTGTTCTCGACAGCTACCAGCAGATGACGCTCTACCTCGAAAAGGCCCCTCCCGCGCCGTCGGACGAAGGACATTTCATCGAGGCGGAACAATCGCTCGTCTTCGGCCACTGGCAGCATCCGACGCCGAAAAGCCGGCAGGGCATGACATTCTGGCAGCAGGAGCGATACGCCCCGGAACTGCGCGGACAATTCCAGCTGCGGTATTTTGCCGCCAGGACAGAACATGTCCGCGAGGCTTCGGCGCGAACGATGCAGGCGCACGAAATCATCCGCTCCGAGCTTGGCGCGTCCGGAGCCGATCTCGGCATCGAACCGGACGAGTGCCTCATACCCATGCATCCGCTGCAGGCCGAAGCGCTGCTTCTCGATCCGGGCGTCCAGGCGATGCAGCGCGACGGCCTCCTGCGTCATCTCGGTCCCGCGGGGTCTCTCTTCACCGCGACGTCATCGGTGCGCACCGTCTACAGCCCGCATTCCGATTGGATGCTGAAGTTCTCGCTTCCCGTGCGCATCACCAATTCCGTGCGCATCAATCGCCGGCCGGAGCTTGAAGCCGGGGTAGCGATGGCAAAACTGATAGAGGGCATCGGCTTTGCCGAGCGTTCCAAAAATTTCCGCATCATCCAGGACCCCGCCTACATCACCCTCCATATACCGGGTCACGAGGAAAGCGGTTTCGAAGTCATCCTGCGCGAAAATCCATTCAAAGGCACGAGGGCACAGGGCGTCGTGACGGTCGCCGCCCTGACCGCCGACCCGCTTCCTGGCGACCTGTCGAGACTGGAGCGGACCATCCGCAAGCTCGCAGCAAGAGGCGGCGACGGTATTTCAAATACTTCGCTTGCATGGTTCCGGCGTTATCTTGGCTGTGCCGTAGAGCCATTGATCCGGCTCTACGACGATTACGGGGTGGCGCTCGAAGCCCACCAGCAGAACACCCTCCTCGATATCGGCATGGGTTATCCGGCCGCAAGTTACTATCGCGACAACCAGGGCTTTTATCTTTCGGAACGCTATCGCAGCCTGCTTGCCGGGCATGCGCCGGAAACGGAAACGATCGCCTCGCTCTATTTCGCGGATACCGAAATCCGTGACCGGTTCGCCTATTACCTGATCGTCAACCAGGTCTTTTCCGTCATCAGCCGCATGGGCCATGACGGAGTTTGCGACGAGGGTGTTCTTCTATTTGCCCTGCGGGCGCATCTGGAACACTGCGCCGAAACGATGTCCGGCGCCGGCCGGGATTTTGCAAGGCACGTTCTCGATCTGCCGACGATCACGTCGAAGGCCAATCTCACGACCCGCCTTTTCGATGTCGACGAACTGCAGTCGAGCGGAGGGCATTCCCTGTATCGGCCCATCCCGAACCCGCTGGGAGTTCCGATCGCGCTTGCAGCACCGAGGACCGGCCATGCCATTGCCTCTTGAAGCCGGGGGAGAACCGCGCGACCGCGTCATCCGCCAGCTCGTGGCAGCATTGCTGTTCGAGGGCGTCATAGAGGTGCGCGAAAGCGCCTGTGACGGTGCGACGCAATTCCAGTGGATGCTCGGCGGCCGGGAATTCCGGTGCCGCGGCACGATCGGCCCGTTCGGACGCGCCCGGATCGCGAAGGGCTCGGTGGAGATGCGGGGCCCGGATGGCTATTGGGACGGCGCCTCGCTTGGCGCGATCATCCCGTCATTGCCCGGCACCGGGATCACACGCGGCAAGCTGCTCGGCGAGCTGGAGCAGACGATCGCCTTTTCCGAATGGAACCATCAGAATCTGCCCCCGAAGAACCGCCGTGCCCTCTCCTTTGTCGAACTGGAAGGTGCCGTCGATGAAGGGCATCCGTACCATCCCTGTTACAGAGCCCGAACCGGATTTTCGTTTGCCGATCATGCCGCCTACGGACCGGAAGCCGGGCAGCCATTCCAGCTCGTCTGGCTGCTCGTCGCGCAAAAACATCTCGCTCAGGCGCTTCCGGGCAGCAGAGACGCCTTCTGGCGCACCGAACTCGGCGACGAGACGTGGACAGCGTTGGAGGCGAGGCGGAAACAGCTCGGCTTGCCGGCCCGAGATTTCGGGCTGGTGCCGCTG
Source organism: Neorhizobium tomejilense (assembly GCF_964254135.1). NCBI lineage: Bacteria > Pseudomonadati > Pseudomonadota > Alphaproteobacteria > Hyphomicrobiales > Rhizobiaceae > Neorhizobium > Neorhizobium tomejilense. The sequence goes on along the minus strand of NZ_CAXUSO020000002.1, from coordinate 582,553 downwards.
CACCCGTGGCAATGGAAAGACCTTGGCGACACCATGCGCACGGGGTGGATCGCCGCAGGAGAGGCGCATTACCTCGGCCCTGCGGGAGATCGTTACCTGGCGAGCCAATCGATCCGGTCCCTGTTCAATGTCGACCGGCCGCTTGCAGCAAGCATCAAGCTGCCGCTCAACATCATCAACACCTCGTCGCGCAGGACGCTGGAGCCGCATTCGGTCTGCACGGCGCCGGTGCTGTCGGCCTGGATCGCAGGCATCGTCCGCGATGATCCGTTGTTTGGCCGGGAATTTCCCCTCACCATCCTGCAGGAATATGCCGGGGTCATCGCCGATGCCGGAGGTCCATTGGCCGGCCAGCTGGGTGCGATCTGGCGGGAGAACGCCGAGGCGACGCTGTCGCCCGGCGAGGCAATCATCCCTTTCAACGCCCTGATGATGGTCGAAGCAGACGGAAAGCCCTTTGCGGATAAGTGGATCGACCGTTTCGGCCTCATGCCCTGGATGAACCGGCTTCTGGAGGTCGCCGTCCTGCCTGTCTGGCACCTCCTTGTCGCCCACGGCATCGCCGTTGAAGCCCACGGTCAGAATATGCTGCTCGTCCACCGGGACGGCTGGCCCGTGCGGCTTATCCTGCGCGATTTCCACGAGAGCGTGGAATTTGCACACGATTTCCTGCGCGAGCCGAAGAGAGTTCCGGATTTCGCTGTGCTGAACCCGCTCTACCGCCATGCGGAACCGGATCAGTATTACTGGACGGACAATCTCGATTCCCTGCGGGAACTCGTGATGGACACGCTGTTCGTGTTCAACCTGGCGGAGATCTCGCATCTTTTCGACGTCTGTTACGGACTTCCGGAATTCCGCTTCTGGCAGCGGGTCGAAAGCCTGCTCGCCAGCTATGCGCAGGAGCAGGACATGCAGCACCGGCAATCGCTTCTGGGGCACGACCGCGCGCTCATCCTCACCGAATCCCTGATCACCCGAAAGCTCCTTGCGCTGAAGCCGGAATATCACCACGAGGTGCCGAATGCCTTGGCTGCCAGGACGCCTGAACGAAGGAGAAAGCCATGATCCAGATCGATGGACGGTTCTACGATCACGCCTATTTCGACGAAACATCGCGACGCATCGCCGCGCAGATCGGCCTTGCTGAAAACGACAGCGGACGCTACGCGGTCTGCTTCAGCGAGACGACCCAATGGCTGTCCCTGTTCTTCGCCATCCGCAAGGCGGGCGCCAGCGTGCTGCCGATCCATCCCGGCACGCCCTATGCCGCTGCCCGAAAACTGGCGATCACGGCCAACTGCGACCGGCTTTTCTACAACAGCCTGACGGCCGAAGTGCTCGACGCGGAGCAAGAGGCGCCAAAGCCGGGCCGGCTGCTGCACATGAGTTCGGGAACGACCGGGGCAGCAAAATGCATCGCCCGGCCCTGGCCCGAAATCGACCGGGAGGTCGAAAGCTATGTCGTAACCTTCCGCGAACCCGAAGGCATGACGCCGGTCATCGCCTGCCCGACCACCCATTCCTACGGGCTGATCTGCGGGATTCTCGTTGCTCTCAAGCGCGGCCAGGTCCCCGTCATCGTCGAGACCGCCAATCCGAAATATCTCCTGAAAGTGCTGCGCGAAACCGAGCGGCCGCTCCTCTATTCCTCCCCGGCGATCCTCCACACGCTCTCGCGGCTTCTGCCCGAGGGGGAAAAGCTTCATGCGGCGATGACCTCCGGCACGCTGCTGCCCGATCCGTGGTTCGTGCAGATCCGCGCAAGAAGCGAGCATCTCTTCCAGCAATATGGCTGCTCGGAATCCGGCTGCATCGCCATCAACCCTGACATGCGGGCCGCAGGCGACATGGGTTTCGTCCTGCCGCATCTGACGGCCGGGACCGGAACGGGCTCTGACGATACCGGCGAGATCGTCGTCCGGAGCGATGGCGGCACGGCAATCCACACCCGCGACCTCGGCTACCGACGCGCGGACGGCATGCTGGTCTTCGTGTCGCGCATGGACGACATGATCAACGTGTCGGGGCTCAACGTCTATCCCGGTGACGTGGAGGACGCGGTGATGGCGATGCTTGGCGTTACCGACGCCGTCGCCTTCCGCAGGAGCGACCGTTTTGCCGGCGAACGCGTGGCCTTGCTCTACAGCGCCAACCAGCCGGTGGCACCGCAGGATATCCGCGAATGGTGCAGCCGCCATCTCGCCAGCCACCAATTGCCGATGGAAATGATCCAGGTCGCAGAAGTTCCCCGCCAGGCGAATGGGAAGATCAGCCGCCGCGAGGTCGCCGCCCGTCATGCGGCCGGCGAGTTCGCCGGCCCCGAAGCAGGAGTTGCCTCATGACCCGCGAAGATATCCTCGAAGCCGTCCAGGCCGTGCTTTCCGAGCACATGGCCCAACCGCATATGCGTGGCTTCGCACCGGAAGCCCGTCTCAACGAGGATCTTTATCTCGATTCCGTTCTGATCCTGCAGATCTTCCTCAATCTCGAGCTCGAATACGGCCTCGCCATGCCGGAAGAAGCGATCGCGCGGCAGGAACTCGACACGGTTGCGGATCTCGTGGCGCTCTATGTGCCGAAGGCCATCATTCCGTCATTCCCGATGACAGGCGGGACGGCAGACGAGGGCGTCCATGGCGAGGCCTATTACGACATCAAGGTGCATTGCTTCGTCAGCTGCGTCTGCGACGGTCTGAAACGGCAGGGGCTCGACCAGCGGCCCTTCTATTTCGGGGTCTGGGATGCGCGGTTCACCGTCAGCGAAAGGTTCCAGCTCCTCTACCATTCGCCGGAGATCACCCAGGACTTCTTCCGCGACTGGTTCCAGCGGCTCTATCAGGTCCAGGTCCGGGAGTGGTACGACCCGGCAAAATCGAAGAGCGACAACCTCGCCACGCTTTTAGACCTCGTCGACAGCCGCCCGGAGACCGGCTCGGTCATGGTCATGCTCGACATGTTCCATCTTCCCGAACGCGAGAACAAATTCAACCAGAACCCCTTCCCGCATTACCTGATGCTGCAGAAGACCACCGACCCGGACAAATGGTTCGTGCATGATCCCGATTATCGTTGGGAAGGCGAGATCGAGCGGGAGAAGGTGATCCACGCGATCATGCAGCCGACGGTCGGCGGCGGTTATGTCTTCGACAACGCACAGGTACACAATCCGGCGCCGGAAGATATCAGGGACTATTTCGAGGCCTGCTTCGTCGCTGACCGCAATCCGCTGTCCGATGCCGTACGCGACATCGTCACAGCCCATATCGAGGGCCACGATGGGCTGCAGCTGGCGAACCTGGCATCGGCGGTTCGCGAACTGCCGGTGATCACCATCCGCAAATATGCCTACGAGCACGGTTTCGCTTTCTTCTGGCGCGCCCTGAAACTGCCTTCTGCCGAATTCGAGAACTGGTGCGAGGAGATCGAAGCGCTCGTCCAATCGCTGAAGAACCTGCACTACGCCTGCATGAAGCTCGGCCAGACCGGCGACAGGGACCAGGCCGGTGCAGTCTTCGAGCGCCTTGACGAAGCCGACCGGCTGGAACGCAAACTGAAGGACAGGCTTGGCGAGGTCTTTTCCGATTGGTGCGACCAAAATGTACCGCTCACCGCCCCGACGCTTAGAAGAGCCGCCGGATAGGGCTGAAACATGCATATATCTCGCCGCTTCGCTTCCTTCCCAAAGTGTCGCGAAGGGTGCGGGACTGATGACGGGGGCAAAGGCAATCCGCGCCTTTGCCCCCGTCATCATAATATGACTATTGCATTCAAGTTTTTGATGGTAGATATGCGTCGCATGATAGGTAGTCCAACCATGTCATTCATATCATCGACCCATCCGTTGCATATCGTGGCGAGCGCTGGGTCAGCATATTAGACGAGCTCAGATACTCTGACCCCATGACCTTGGAAGCTGAAAGTCGTCACAGCCTCTATCTCGCCCACCGCTCGGCGCTGGTCGACTATGCCGCTCGGATCCTGGGCTCCCGGGAGGCGGCCGAGGATATCGTGCAGGAAGCCTATCTGCGTTTCGCGCCGGGGAAGACGCCCGGCGAATCGGCGCGCCAGGGGCTGGCCTATCTCTATCGCATCGTCCGCAATCTCTCCTTCGACGTCCTGAAGCGCCGCAAGATCGAGTATCGTGGCCACGCCGAAGACCCGCCCTTTTGGACCATTCCACAAGCCGCCGACAATCCGGAACAGACGGTGATGTTCGGCGATGAGGTGCGCGTTGCGGCGGCGGCACTCGACGCCCTTCCAAGCGAGATCCGGATTGCTGTGGAAATGTACCGGTTCGGTGGCCATACGCTCGAAGGCGTAGCCGACCACCTGGGCATCTCCGTCGCCACCGCCCATCGCCACGTGCGAACCGCCATGGTCAAGATCGCCACCGCGCTCGATATAAAAAACGCCTGAATATTTCTACACATGCGAAAAATCCGGACCAGCCAATCGTTCCTACGCAAGAAGGGGAATTTCGGATAGAGATCGCAAGACATCCGAAGCAGGTTGAGACTTGGCAGGGCACGACAAAACGGACGAGAGCATTCTGGAGGAGGCGATGGACTGGTTCCTGCGCCTGCGCGAACCACATCGTACACCCGCCGACGAGCGCGATTTCAGCCTCTGGTTCACCCGGTCGCCTGCAAATCGTGATGCCTGGACGAAAGCCTGCAAGACCTGGGAGCTGATGGGCGAGACGACGCCCATCCACGAAGACCTTTGGAGGCCGGCCGGCCAAGCGAAAATGCTTGCCGCTCGCCACCGACGGCGCGTCTGGAGTGTCGGCACGGCACTGGCGCTGGCGGCCTGTCTTGTGCTGGCGTTGGCCGGCCCTTCCCTCTTCATTCGCTACCGGGCAGATTTCAGGACGGCAACGGCGGAGCTGCGCAAGATCACGCTCGAGGACGGCAGCGCGGTCGAACTCGGCGCCGAAAGCGCGATCGATGCGGATTTCGCCAACGGCGCACGGCATGTGACGCTGCTTTCCGGCGAAGCCTTCTTCGACGTCAAACACGATCCGGCGCGGCCCTTTACCGTCACCGCAGCCGGCGTGAAGGTCACCGTGCTCGGCACGGCGTTCGACGTCCATATCAAGCCCGAAGATACGACGGTGGAACTGGTTCGCGGGGTGGTCGGCCTCGCGGTCGACGGCGCGGCGCGCACCTTTGAGCTTTCCCCCGGCGATTCCGTGACCGTCAGTCGCGCCGATGGCCAGTTGTCGCGGGCAAGACTGGCGCCGGAAGACATGGCGGGCTGGCGGAACGGGCGGCTGTTCGTCAACGACGTAACGGTTGCCTCGGTGGTCGAGGAACTGCAGCGCTATCATTCCGCGTGGATCAGCATCCCGAGCGGCGATCTCGCCAATCGGCGCGTCACCGGCCTCTACGATCTCTCCGATCCCGATCGGGCGCTCGAGGCGCTGGTCCAGCCTTATGGCGGCAGGGTGCACCACATCTCGCCCTATCTCAGGGTGCTTGCGCTTTTCTAGGCCGTTAAAATTTCCTGAAAATTTTTGCTATGCGGTGAAAAAAGCGCCGGGCGCAGTCGTCTTTACCCTGAAGCGCAGGCCGGGGGGCCTTGGCGAACACAGTGTAGCAGGAGACGGGGCGGATGATTTTGCCGGTGAGTGGAGTAGTGCGTAGCGTGGGGGCAAAGGGCAAGCGGAACGCTTTTGCAGTAAGCTTGATGACAACGGTCGCAGCAGCCGCGATTGGCGGAAGCGCGATCTTTGCGTCCCCCGCCCTCGCCCAGACGGCGACGCGCAGCTTCAATATCCCGGCTCAGCCGCTTGCTTCGGCTCTCAATGCCTTCGGCCGCCAGTCCGGCCTTCAGGTGACGCTGGCTGCCTCGACCTCCCGCGGCGTCGCCGCGCAGGCCGTCAGCGGCAATCTCACGCCGGATCAGGCGCTCGCCCGCATGCTCGCAGGGACGGGCGTGAACTACAGGATCGCCAACGGCACGGCTGTCATCGGCACTCCCGCAAATGCGTCCGGCGATGTGCCAGCCGAAGGGGCCACGACGCTGAGGCCGATCGTCCTGCAGGGTCAGCCGGGTGCCGAAGGCGATGTCGGCGAAACGGTCATCGGACCCGAGCAGCTCGAGCGCATCAACCCGACCGACCTCGCGGACGTGTTCCGGGAACAGGCCGGCATACAGGTGGGCAGCTCGCTTCCCATGTCGCAGAAGGTCTATGTCCATGGGGTCGAGGAAACCAATCTCGCCATCAGCATCGACGGCGCACGCCAGAACAACAAGGTCTTCCATCACAACGCGACCAACCTGATCGATCCGAGCCTGCTGAAGGCAGTGGACGTGGACGCCGGCATCGCGCCCGCCGACGCCGGTCCCGGCGCGCTCGCCGGCTCGATCAACTACGAGACCAAGGATGCGATCGACCTTCTGGCGCCGGGCAAATCCTTCGGCGGCTTCGTCACATCGACCTACAATTTCAACAGCGATACGGTGACAACCGGACTTTCCGCTTACGGCAAGCGCGAGGGTTTCGAATTCCTCGGCTATTTCAATTTTGCCAAAGGCGACGACTTCGTCGGCGGCAATGGCAGAGAAGTATCCGGCACGGAAACCGATCTGATTTCGGGCCTTGGCAAACTCGCCTATGAAGCGGAGGGCGGCGACCGCTTCGAGATCAGCTACGATCGCAGCCGTGACGATGGGCTGCGTCCCTACCGCGCCAATGCAGGCCATATCGTCCGGCCGCCATGGGAACCGCTGACACGCAATTATGAGATCGACCGCCAGAACCTTGTCTTCACTTATACGGATACTTCGCCCGAAGGTTGGTGGGATCCGAGAGTGGTGCTTGCCTATAGCGGCTCGGAAGTCACGGTGCCGGTCTATGGCTCTCCGGGGTATCTTTATGACGCCACCGGCAACACGACCAGCTTCAACGGGAAGTTCGAGAACAAATTCTCCTTCGATATCGGCAATATCGTCGCAGGCGTCGACTTCTATTCCGACATTGCGGATCTCGATGCCGACGTCGATTCGTCGAAGGAAAAAGCGCGGAATGTTGGCTTCTATGCACAGGCACGGCTGGAGCCCTGGGACCGCACCCGCCTTTCGTTCGGCGGACGAGCGGACCATCAGTGGTTCACCGGTGTCGGTGGGCAGGATTACGACAACGGCGGCCTGAGCGCCAATATCTCCGGTGAATACGACCTGACGGACGTACTGACCGCCAAGGCCGGCTTCTCGCATGTCTGGGCCGGCATACCGATGGCAGAAAACTTCGTCATGAACCCGGCCTGGACCTACGGTCCCGATGGGCCGGAACCGGTCTCCGCCAATAACTACATGGTTGGGCTCGAGGCGGAATATGAAGGCTTCACTGCAGAGGCAAGCCTTTTCCGGACCGACATCTACAATGCGCGTGCGGTGCGCTACAACCCGCCCACGACAGGCGGTATCATTGAACGGGACATGGTATCACAAGGCTTCGAACTCGGCGCAGGTTATGAGTGGGCGAATGGCTATGTGAAGGTCAAATACGCTCATATTCGAGTGGATATCGATGGCGTTCCCGCCGACTCTGATACCGGCAACTATCTCGCCACGCCGGTTGGCGACATCATCACCATCACGGCCGCCCATACATTCGTCGACTGGGGCCTGACGATCGGCGGCGATATCGAGATCGCCCCTAAATATGACCATGTCGCCGGCAATGCCCCGGCCTACAAGGCCTATGAGGTGGTCAACGCCTTCGCCGAATGGAAGCCCGAGGCTCTGCCAAACTTCACCTTCCGCGCCGAGGTGCAGAACGTCTTCGACGAGACCTATGCGGACCGCGCCACTTACGGTCAGGAATTTGGAACCGTCAGACCCCTTTACGAACCGGGCCGCAGCTTCCTTCTGACCGCCAAGGCGACGTTCTGAAGAACATGATCATGCGTTCACATGACCGTGCGGCAACCGCGTTCCCGGTTGCCGCGGCAATACCGGTGAGATAAGTGGATAACGTTAGTCATCTTAAGGAGAGGGCTTTGCTACAGGCGACTACCGAATGGCGCACCGAGCACGGCGGAAAATACCTTGTTCAGTTGTGCAAGCATTTCGCTCACAAGATCGACGTCTCCTATTCCGAGACCCATGGGGAGTGCCGCTTTGCCTGCGGCACCGCCATTCTCGATGCGGATGACGGTGGCCTCAGGATCCTCGCGACCGCAGCCGAGGAGGAACAGCTAACGGAAACGGAATCGGTAATCGAGAGGCATCTGGTGCGCTTCGCTTTCCGTGAAAATCTGGAAGCCCTGCAATGGCAAAGACCGGATCGGGCCGCCTGAGGCCGGATCGAGCATTCGGCCCACGGTCAAGACATGGTGAGAGAATGAACTTGAGGACGATCGCGGCTTTTGCCGCTTTTGCTTTTTCAACCCTTCCCGCGCACGCGGTGGATATCCTGACTGCCAAGGGTCTGGTGCAGGTTGCCGCCTCACCCGCCAAGATCGCGGTCCTGGATATCGCGGCGCTCGATACGCTCGATCGCCTCGGCATCAAGCCGGCCGGCGTTCCGCAGAAACTATACCTCCCGCAACTGGAGCGTCTGAAACAGGGCGCGGAAGTCGTCGGCGATCTCTTCGAGCCCGATCTCGAGGCCCTCAGCGCGCTCGGTCCGGACCTGATCATCGTCGGCGGCCGCTCCTCGACAAAGGCTTCGGCGACCGCGCAGGTTGCGCAGACCATCGACATGACCATGGATGGCGACGACCTCGTTGCCCAGGCCAAGGAACGGTTGGCTGCCTATGGCGCGCTCTTCGGAAATACGGCCGAGGCCGCTTCCGCCGTGAAGGAACTGGATGCCCGGATAGAAGCCGCCAAGGCAGCGATTGCCGGCAAGGGTAACGGCCTGATCATCATGACCAACGGGCCGAAAGTCACCGCCTATGGTCCCGGCTCGCGCTTCGGCTGGGTGCATGCCGCACTGAACCTGCCGGCCGCCGTGCCCGGCATCGAAGCCGCCAATCACGGTGAAGCGATCTCCTTCGAGTTCATCGCCAAGGCAAATCCCGACTGGCTTCTGGTGCTCGACCGCGCCGCCGCGATCGGTTCCGGCGAACAGGGCGCCAAGACGACACTCGACAACGAATTGGTCGCCAAGACGACAGCCTGGAAGAAGAACCAGGTGATCTATCTGCCGGCCGCGGAATTCTACATCGCCGCCGGCGGAGTGCAGTCGATACAGCGGGTTGTCGCGACTGTCGCTGAGGCGTTCACCGCCGCGAGATGAGCATTGCCGCCGCCAAGCAATCGTCGAAAACGGGGTGGATCGCCGGGTTGATGCTTGCGGTCCTTTTTGTTTTCAGCCTTTGCGTCGGGGTTGGCGACATGCCGATCAGCCGGCTGTTCTCGGACGGGCGGGCGCTGGAACTCCTGCTCGTCAGCCGCTTGCCCCGGACACTCGCGGCGATCCTCGCCGGCGCCGGCCTGGCTATCGCCGGGCTCATCATGCAGACGCTTGCCCGCAACCGCTATGTGGAGCCCTCCACCGCCGGAACCGCGCAGAGCGCCGAACTTGGGATCCTGCTCGTCACCCTGCTTCTTCCCTCCGCCAGCCTTCTGTTCAAAAGCCTGGCGGCGAGTGCCGCCGCCCTTCTCGGGACCTCGCTGTTCCTGATGACGGCGCACCGGCTTCCGCCGACGCAGCCCTTCCTCGTGCCGCTCTTCGGGCTCGTCTATGGCGGCGTCATCGGCGCGGCAGTCACCTTTGTCGCCTGGCGGGCCGACCTTCTGCAATATCTCTCGGTCTGGACCAATGGCGACTTTTCCGGCGTCCTGCGCGGCCGTTATGAACTCCTATGGCTCGGGGCACAGATGGTAGTGATCGCCTGGATCGTCGCCGACCGCCTGACGATCATGGCACTCGGCCGCGATGCCAGCATCGGGCTCGGCCTTGACTATGCGCGCATGCTGCAGCTCGGGCTGATCATCGTTTCCGTCATCTCGGCCTTGAGCGTCGTGGTCGTCGGCACGATCCCCTTCGTCGGCCTCGTGGTGCCGAACATCGTCTCCCGGCTGATGGGCGACAATATGCGCGGCACGCTGCCTTTCGTGGCCGCCAGCGGCGCGACCCTGGTGCTCGGCTGCGACATCGTTGGACGGTTGATCCGCTATCCTTACGAAATTCCGGTCGGAACGGTGATGGGTTGCGTCGGCGGGCTGATCTTCCTCTGGCTTCTGTTCCGGCGACCTTCCCATGTCTGAGCGCCGGCACATGTCCGATCACCGGCTTTTCTGCCTTGCCGGGGCAGCCCTCCTCTGCATCGTCGCGTTCATGACGATCGGGCTGCGCGGCAATATCGGCTTCGTGCTCACCCTGCGCGCCATGAAGCTTGCCGCCCTTCTGCAGGTGAGCGTGTCGATCGCCGTCTCGACGGTGATCTTCCAGACCGTCACCAACAACCGTATCCTGACGCCGTCGATCATGGGTCTCGACGCGCTTTACCTGTTCGGCCAGATGCTGCTCGTCTTCCTGCTCGGCGGGCTCGGTTATGCGGCGCTCGACGCGCAGCTCAAGTTCGGCGGCGAGATTATCGTCCTGATGGCACTGGCAACGGGCCTCCTCCTGCCGATGCTCCGCCGCCGCACCGACATGGGTCTGATGCTGCTCGCCGGCATCATCTTCGGCATCCTGTTCCGCAGCCTGCATTCCCTGCTGGCGCGCCTGATCGATCCCAATGACTTCGCCGTCGTCCAGGGCGCGAGTTTCGCCAACTTCAACGACGTCCGCACCGACCTTCTCGCCTTTGCCGCCATCCTCACAATCGCCGGCATGGTGATCGCCTGGAGGGCCCGGCATGTGCTCGATGTCATGGCACTCGGCGCCGATACGGCGACCGGGCTCGGGATCAGCTGGTCGCGCACCGTCACCGGGCTGCTGCTGCTCGTCTCGGCACTTGTCGCCGTTTCGACGGCACTGGTGGGGCCTGTCGCATTTTTCGGCCTCCTGGTCGTGGCGCTTGCCGAACGCATCGTCGATACGCGGAACCACGCGGCTCTGATGCCGGCCGCCATGTTGACGGCCGTCATCATCCTCGTCGGCGGACAGACGCTGTTTCAGCATGTGCTGGGCAGCAGTTCGACACTCGGCGTCGTCATCGAATTCGTCGGCGGCTTCGCCTTTCTTGTTCTGCTCGTTTTCGGGAGCCGCAAATGATCCGGATAGAAAACGTCTCGCTGCGGCACGGCCAGACGCAGGTCCTCCAGGACATTTCGCTGACGATCCCGAAGGGCGGCATCACCGCTCTGGTCGGCCCGAACGGCGCAGGCAAGTCCTCGCTCCTGTCGCTCATCGCCAGGCTGCAGCCGTTGCAGGCCGGGAGGATCAGTGTCGACGGTTTCCCCGTAGACACGACACCGAACCGCGATCTCGCCCGGATTCTCGCCATACTGCGGCAGGATTCGATCGTCACCAGCCGGCTGCGCGTGCGCGAACTCGTGGGCTTCGGCCGTTTCCCGCATGGACGCGGGCGCCTGACGCCCGCTGACTACGCGATCATCGACCAGTCGCTGCAGCAGTTCGACCTGACGGATCTTTCCGACCGCTTCATCGAAACCCTTTCCGGCGGCCAGCGGCAGCGGGCCCTGGTGGCGATGGCCTTTGCCCAGGGGACGGACTACCTGCTGCTCGACGAACCGCTCAACAATCTCGACATGTATTTCGCCCGGGAGCTGATGCGTTCGCTGCGCAGGATCGCCGATGAAAACGGAAAGACCATCGTCATCGTGCTGCACGACATCAACCAGGCGGGTGCCCACGCCGACCGAATCGTCGCAATGAAATCCGGCCGGATTGTCGCCGACGGCACGCCTTCCGACCTGCTGACGCCCAACACCCTGCAAGCCATCTTCGGTTTCGAGATGCGGGTGGAAACGTTCGACGACACGCCGGTTGTCCTGCATTTCCGCTAGCGGGGACCTTAAACGGGGCGGAAACAAATGAAACTGCCCGGGTAGAGACCATCTGAACCTTCGCCATCAGACCGCCGGGAATATCAGCTCGTTGCGCCGTTGACAAATTGTCGACAAAGTGATGACATATTCTTATCAAGGCAGGGATGAGGCAGTTGACGGAAAGACCGAAAGAAATTCGGAGCCGCCATAGACGGGAAAGCAAGCGGGTACCGATGGGGGTGGCTGCCAGCAGCCGCCACGCTAGACGCCAAGAGCATCTCGTGAATTCCGCTGCCGATGCCTTCAATCAGGCGCCCTGCGCCGCCGCAATCGGTAAGGAGCTCCCCGCGTGACGCCAACCGCCTCCACCCCTCTTCTGGCCGTGGACGACCTGTCGGTCGAGTTCGGCGCCTCCCGCGTCATCGAGAACCTGAGCTTCTCCGTCTCGGCCGGCCAGACGGTCGCGATCGTCGGCGAGTCCGGTTCGGGCAAGTCGGTGACGTCGCTATCGATCATGCGGCTTGCCGACATGCTCGGCGCCAACTATCCGACCGGACGCATCCTGTTCCAGACCGCAGGCGGCGAGATCGATCTGCTGAAGCTCGACCAGAAAAGGATGCGCGGCATTCGCGGCAAGGAGATCTCGATGATCTTCCAGGAGCCGATGACCTCGCTGAACCCGGTCTTCACGATCGGCGACCAGGTAGCCGAGATTTTGAAACTGCATGAGGGCAAGTCGAACAGCGCGGCGCTCGCCGAGGCGAAGCGGCTGCTCGACATGGTCCGCCTGCCGGATGCCGCGGAACTCCTGACCCGTTATCCGCACCAGCTATCCGGCGGCATGCGCCAGCGGGTGATGATCGCCATGGCGCTCGCCTGCCGGCCGCGGCTGTTGATCGCCGACGAGCCGACAACGGCGCTCGACGTCACTATCCAGGCGCAGATCCTCAATATCCTGCGCGACCTGCAGAAGGAACTCGGTGCCGCCGTCATCTTCATCACCCATGACATGGGTGTTGTCGCCGAGATGGCCGACGACGTGGTGGTGATGTGGAAGGGCAAGGCGGTGGAAAAGGGCAAGGCTCTCGATATTTTCGAACGGCCGACCAACGCCTATACGCGCACGCTGCTCGCAGCAGTGCCGAAGCTCGGAAGCATGACCGGCGAAGAGTTTCCCAAGCGCCTGCCGCTGACCGTGCTCGAAGACGGAGAGCCGAAGCTCTCGGGTGTCGAGCGCATCCAGAATACCGCGCGTTACGATGCCGATCCGATGCTGTCGGTGCGCGATCTCGTGGTGCGTTTCGACATCAAGAAGGGCCTGCTCGGCAAAGTCACCCACCGCGTCCATGCCGTGGAGAAGGTCTCTTTCGACATTCATCCTGGCGAGACACTGGCGCTGGTCGGCGAATCCGGATCGGGCAAGTCCACGATCGGCCGCACCATCCAGCAGCTTCAAAAGGCAACGGCCGGCAATATCACCTTCTCTGGCAAGCCGCTGTCGGCGATGAGCATGGCCGAGCGGCACAACCTGCGCCGGGACGTGCAATATATCTTCCAGGATCCGTTCGCCTCGCTCGATCCGCGCAAGACGGTGGGCTTCTCGATCGCCGAACCGATCCGCACCCACGGCCTACTCGACAGCGAGAAAGAGATCGCAAAAACCGTCGATGCCCTGCTCGAACGGGTCGGCCTCACCTCCGCGCATGCGCGCCGTTATCCGCACGAGTTCTCCGGCGGCCAGCGCCAGCGCGTCTGTATCGCTCGCGCGCTCGCCTCGAAACCGAAGCTGATCATCGCCGACGAGGCACTTTCCGCACTCGACGTCTCGATCCAGGCGCAGATCATCAACCTGTTCATGGATCTGCAGGAAGAGCGTGGCCTCGCCTACCTCTTCATCAGCCACGACATGGCCGTGGTCGAGAAGATGAGCCACCGGGTGGCGGTGCTCTATCTTGGGCAAATCATGGAATTCGGCAATCGCCGCCAGATCTTCGAAACGCCGTCTCACGACTATACGCGCCGGCTTCTTTCGGCCGTGCCGGTCGCCGATCCGCGCCGGCGCAAGCCGCTGGCGATGATCGAGGGCGACATTCCAAGCCCGGTCCGGGCTGTCGGCAACGAGCCGGTGCTTCTCGCCCGGGAGGAGATCGCGCCAGGACATTACGTGGCGCGCAGCGCGTGACGATTTGACATTCGGTTTTTCAACAGGAGCAAAAACGATGATAAAAATGCAGAGGGGTTTGCGGACGGCATTCGTGGCGATGGCGCTCGCGGGCACGGCATTCGCGCCGGTCTCGGCTCTCGCCGCCGGCAAGCTGACGGTGTCCTCGCCACAGGATCCGGGCAGCTGGGATCCGGTCGACACATTCCTGGTCAACTGGGCCTCGGTCTCGACCAATATCTTTGACGGCCTCACCTATCGCGGCCCCGACCTGAAGCTCGTCCCGGGTCTCGCGACTTCCTGGGAAGTGCTCGACAACGGCATGCGCATCCGTTTCAAGCTGCGTAAAGGCGTGAAATTCCACAATGGCGAGGCCTTCGACGCCAACGCCGTCAAATTCACCTTCGACCGCCTGCTCGGAGCCGAAGGCGCCAAGGGTCCGCAACAGTCCAACTACAATTCGATCGGCAGCGTCGAGATCATCGACGCCAACACCGTCGAGTTCAAGATGAAAGTCGCCGATCCGGTCATCCTCACCAAGCTCGCCGGTTACGGCGGCATGATCGTTCCGCCGAAATACATCGCCGAAAAGGGCGACGCCTATTTCAACGCCCATCCGGTCGGTACCGGCGCCTTCAAGTTCGTCTCCTACGAGCCGAAGGTGAACATCGTCCTCGCCGCTAACCCGGACTACTTCGGCGGCGCTCCAAAAATTTCGGATCTGGAATACAAGTTCATCTCCGAGCCGGCGACAGCGGTTGCCGAACTCCAGGCCGGCCGCGTCGATCTGGTTATCCCGCCGACCATTCCGATCGGCATGATCCCGACCATCCAGGGCAACGCCAAGCTCGCCGTGGTCACCTCGCCGGGCCCGACGGTCTATGCGCTGCGCTTCAACACGCGCGACGGCATCACCAAGGATCCGAAGGTCCGCCAGGCGCTGATCATGGGCGTCGACCGCGACGCGATCATCAAGTCGATCCTTGGCGGTCAGGCACAGCCGATCGCAAGCTTCCAGGGGCCGCTGTCCTTCGGCTTCGACAAGGCCATGAAGCCGCTTCCCTACGATCCGGCCAAGGCGCAGGCTCTGCTGAAGGAAGCCGGCGTCGCTCCGGGCACGGCCCTGCAGATCGACCTTCGCGGCAACGAGGCAACCTTCATCGAAGTTGCCCAGGCGATTTCCGCCTATCTGCAGACGATCGGCATCACCGCGACGATCAAGCCCTATGAGACCAACGTTCTGCTGAACGACATCATCCCGAATGGCAAGACGGGCGCGATGTTCCAGCAGTCCTGGGGCGGCTGGACGCTCGACTACGACAACACCGCGGTCGCGATGTACAAGACCAAGGAAAAGTGGAATCCCTACGACAGCGACCCGAAGATGGACGAACTGCTCGCCAAGCAGCGTACCATCACCAATGTCGCCGAGCGCGAGAAGGTTCTGCAGGAAGTCGCCCACTACGCCGCTGACCGGGCGCTGGAAATGCCGCTCTACAACCTCAACGCCATCTTCGGCATCAACAAGCGCGTGAAGAATTTTACGCCCGTGCCGGACAGCCGTCTGAAGTTCACCGACGTCACCGTCGATTAAGACTTCGCGGAGCCGCCGCCTTCGAGTGGAGGCGGCGGCTCCGACAAGAAAACGAGGAACGAGAGATTGGCCGTATTCCTGGTAAAACGCCTTCTGCAGGCGGTTTTCGTCGTGATCGCCGTGACGCTGACGGTCGCTTTCGCGATCCGCCTCACCGGTGATCCGGCGCTGATGCTGACGCAGGGCGCCGGCAGCGTCACCGAGGCCGATCTCGTGCGCATCCGCGAGGGGCTCGGGCTCAACGAGCCGTTCCTCGTTCAATACCTGAATTTCCTGAAGGGCATCTTCACGCTCGATTTCGGCAACAGCTTTCTGGGGGGCACGCCGGTTTCGCTGCTGATCGGCAAGGCGCTGCCCGCGACGCTGGCGCTCGCCTTCACCTCGCTGATCGTCTCGATCGTGATTTCCATCCCGCTCGGCATCAAGGCCGCCACCGCGCGCGGCAAGTGGGCCGACCAGATGATCCGCATCCTGTCGCTCGTCGGCCTGTCATTCCCGAATTTCTGGCTGGCCACCATGCTGGTGCTGCTCTTCGCGATCGCTTTGCCACTGCTGCCGCCGAGCGGCATGGACGGATTTGAAAGCTTCATCCTGCCGGCCGTCACCATGGGCATCATCCTGACGGCGACCAATGTCCGCCTGGTGCGCACCACCATGCTGGAGACGCTGCGCTCGCAATATATCATGGTCGCCCGCGCCAAGGGTCTCAGCGAAAACGCGGTGCTCTACAAGCATGCGCTGAGAAACTGCGCCATACCGCTGATCACCTATTTCGGCCTGCAGTTCGGCGGCCTGCTCGGCGGCATCGTCGTCGTCGAGCGCGTCTTCAACTGGCCGGGCCTCGGCACGCTCGCCTTCGACGCCGTCGGCGCCCGAGACTATCCGGTGCTGCAGGCGGTCATCACCGTGCTGTCGCTGATGATCATCGGCATCAACCTTCTGGTCGACATCGCCTACGGCCTCGTCGATCCCCGCATCCGGACGGAGTGAGAGCCATGGCCTCGCGCACTGCTTCCTCGAATTTCCTGAAACTCGAATTTGTCCTCGGTGCCCTGCTGGTCGGCGTCATCGGCATTGCCGTCATCTTTTCCGGCGTGATCTTTCCCGGCGGCGCCGAAAAGATCGACCTGATGTCGCGCCTCGTACCGCCATTCGTCAGGCCGGCACATGTTTTCGGCACCGATCCGCTCGGACGCGACGTGCTCGCCCGCGTGATGGCCGGCGGCAAGATCTCGTTGCTGGTCGGCTTCGTCTCGGTTGCCGGCGGCGTCACCATCGGCGTCGTCATGGGGCTGATCGCCGGGTATTACCGCGGCATCTGGGACATGCTGGTGATGCGTTTTGCCGATATCCAGCTGGCGCTCCCCTTCATCCTGCTCGCCATCACCTTCATTGCCATCGTCGGCGGCGGGCTCGCCAACACGATCATCCTGCTGATCGTCTCGCAATGGGTGCAATATGCCCGCCTGGTGCGCGGTTCGGTGCTGACGCTGCGCGAGCGGGAGTTCATCCTTTCGGCCCGCGCGATCGGGGTCAAGGACTGGCGGATCATCGTCCAGCACCTGCTGCCCAACCTTATCGGACCGGTTATCGTGCTGATGACGCTCAACGTCGCCACCAATATCCTGCTCGAATCGAGCCTCACCTTCCTCGGCCTCGGCATCGACCCAACCATCCCGAGCTGGGGCGGCATGCTCGCCGAAGGCCGCACCTATCTGCAGACCGCCTGGTGGGTCAGCGTTTTCCCCGGCCTTGCCATCCTCCTCACCGTCCTTGGCCTCAACCTCCTCGGCGACTGGCTGCGCGACAGTCTCGATCCCACAGGCAGAACCTCCGCATGACACTGATCCACGAACAGCAGGTCGGTCGCACGCTCGACACCCTCGTCGCGCGCTTTTCCGGCGCCAAGGGTACCAGGATCGAAGCCTGGGTGTTCGACGACGAAAAAAGCCGCGGGAAAGCCGAGGCGATACTTGCCGCCGCAGGCGTCGAGGCGAAGTTCCGCAGCGCCTACAAACCGTTGCTGCATTTCTTTCTCGAGGAGGTCGATCTCGAGAACCTTTCGGCTCTGCATATCGTCTACCCCGTTCATCAGGCTTGCCCGAAAAACCGTTTCCTGCTGGAAGCCTATCCGCTCGCCGGTCTTGTCGGCGCGGCACGGCTGACCTTCGAGGCCGGGTCCGAAGATGCCTTTTACGTGGTGACGCTGACCGCCAGGGATGGCAGCATCGAAACCCATAAAATCTTCGCGCCGAACCGGCTCCATACGGATTTCATCGGCGAAACGCTGCTGTCGCCGACCGGCTGGCTGTGCCTCGACGGCGGAGCCGGCGAACGGCTGGAGACCGATTACGAACTCCTGTTCTCCTCCGCCGTCGAAGCCGTCGCGGCCCATGACTGGGGGACGAAGGAACCCTATTTCGACGAGCTCAATATTGCCGTTACCCTGCCGGCCGAAGACCGGCGTTTGGCCGTCGGCGAAGAGGTCGTCAGCCTGCGCGAGGCGCTGCACGAGGATTTCTATTTCACGCTTCTGGAAATCTTCCAGAAAAAGTCCGGCCGGCCGATCGGCGACCGGGGCCTGCAGCCGGGACAGATCATCCCCGAAATTCGTCACGGAGAAACCGTCTCCGTCCGCATCGAAACGCGGCCGCTGTGGACCTCCGAGGCCGTGGCCGAGCCGCAGCGCCTTGCCTCCGCCGTGTCGCCGGTCTCCGTGGCCCAGATCCGCGGGGAACTCGCCGCAATCGACGGCGTCGCCTTCGAAGCCCGCTCGCGGACCGGCCGCGCCGTGGAGGCCCGTTATCACGCCGGCGCCGACAAGCCCGTCATCATCAGCGGCGGCCAGCATGCCAACGAGACGACCGGCATCGTCGGCGCGCTGCGCGCCGCACAGATGCTGAGTTCAAGACCGAACGCGCATTTCGTCATATCGCCGCTCGAAAATCCCGACGGTTATCAGGTGCACTGGCGACTTCGCACTGACAACCCGCTGCACATGCACCATGCGGCGCGCTATACCGCGCTTGGCGACGATCTCGAATACCGCTCGGGCAAGGAGCTGTTCGAAAAGGCGATCCGCCTTGAAGCGGAAAGGCTGAGCGGTGCGAAACTGCACGTCAACCTGCACGGCTATCCTTCGCATGAATGGACGCGGCCGCTTTCCGGCTACGTGCCGCGCACGTTTGCGATGTGGACGGTGCCAAAGGGCTTTTTCCTCATCATGCGCCATCACGCCGAATGGACGGCGCAGGCGGAAATCCTGATCGACCGCGTCAGCCGCCACCTCGCCGCCATTCCCGGCCTCGTCGCCTATAACGCCGCACAGATCAAGCTTTTCGAAACCCATGCCGGTGAGACCGGCTTCCGCATCATCAACGGTTTCCCCTGCCTGATCTCGATCGACGACCGCCACACGGTTCCGCTGACGCTGATCACCGAATACCCGGACGAAACCATCTACGGCCCGGCTTTCATCCAGGGCCACACGGCGCAGATGGAGACCGTGCTTTCCGCCTATGATGCGATCCAGGCGATCGAGGAGCCGGCACAGGGCTCGGGACCGGCGGTCTGACCCTTCGGTGTCCCCTGATTTCGGGTGAAATCCATCCAGCGACGAACCATGCTTCTTCGCTGGATGGCCTCACTTCGAAAGCGCGGACCGCGGCCTCGCTACTCTCCTGAATTACTCCTTGCCGCCTGCACAGATTCTGCAATCCGGTCCGGCATTCTCTTGTCATGAACAAGAGCAGCACCCCGCCCCGCATCACTCCCTCCACACTGCCAGATCGCCTCCGCCATGACGGATGGTGGCTGGTGGACGATCGCCAGCCCGAAGGAATTTCTCCTGACCGGCGTCCGGCGACCATGTTCATCGTGATCGAGGGCGGCGTCAGAGAGAGGACCAGCAGTGCAGATGACTGACAAGATGACGGCACCGATGCCCAGGGCGTACGGCACTAACCGGATCGCCGCACTTCTGGCGGTCGTGGCGATTTCGGATTTCCTGATCTTCGATCAGGCGCCTGGGCTCAACCTTTTCCTGTTTGCGATTTTGGTAACCGCTGCGATTCTCTTGTCGGCAAGGCGGCGCTTGCAGCCCTTGACGGCAGCCCTCCTGTTCGGCCTTTCGGCTTTCGCCGCGGCGCCGCTCATCGAAACTGCATCACCAATGGGCATCGCGGTTTCACTTGGCACGATCATGTGTGTTGCGCTGGCGAGCACCGGGCTCGTGCCGCAGCGGCTGAGCGGTCTTCCCGCGGTTCTTTTTCGTTTTATCCTGGTTGTCCCGCTACGACTTCTGCAGGATTGCCGAAAACATCTTGCCTTGCGGGCCGAGCGCTCGTCCCTTGCCGCCATCTGGCGGAACCTCGGCATCTGGATGGTGCCGCTCATTCTCGCTTCGGTTTTCCTGCTTCTCTTCGCCATCGCCAATCCGTTGATCGAAGACGCGCTGCGCAGCATCGATCTCGCATTCCTGCTGCAATTCATGGATCTGTGGCGGATCGGCTTCTGGCTGGCGATGGCCGCTTTTGCTTGGGCCATGCTGCGACCGCGCCTCAAGCGCAGGATCGTTCGACGCGGCGCAGACGACACGGCCGCGCATTCCACCGAAATTCCATTTCTCACCCATGCCTCTCTGCTGCGGTCGCTCCTCCTCTTCAATGCGCTCTTTGCCATGCAGACCTTGCTGGATCTCGTCTATCTCTGGGGCGGCGTCGATCTCCCGGACGGCATGACCCATGCGGAATATGCCCATCGCGGCGCCTATCCGCTGATTGCCACGGCTCTGCTTGCCGCAGCCTTCGTCCTGATCGCCATGCGTCGCGGCGGCCCTGGCGACAAAAGCCCTCTGATCCGCGGCCTCGTCCATATCTGGATCGGCCAGAACGTGCTTCTCTGCCTGTCGTCGATCCTGCGGCTCGACCTTTATGTCGAGGTGTATTCGCTGACGGAACTGCGTGTTGCGGCGGGAATATGGATGGGCCTCGTTGCCGTCGGCCTTGTCTTGATCCTGCTGCGGATCGTGTTGCGCCAATCCAATCAATGGCTGATCGCCACGAATATCGCCGTGCTGGCAAGCGTGCTCTATCTCAGTGCCTTCATCGATTTTCCGGCCTTCATCGCCCGTTTCAACGTTAAGCACAGCCTGGAACTGAGCCATGAGGGCGTCCCGCTTGATATCGACTACCTGTCGTCGCTCGGCCCCTCCGCCATTCCGGCGCTTGATCTCTATCTCTCCGCTCTGCCCGAGGAGGCGATCGACAAGAAGCACAGGGGCCTGTTGGTCAGGCAGTCGCTTGGCTATGATTTTGCCGCCCGGCCGCGTGACTGGCGGAGCTGGAGTTTCCGCGCGGAGCGGATCGAAGCCTATCTTCGTTCACCTGCAACCATTGCAAGATAGAGGAAGAACGATAACAACAGCGGCGGTAAATTTCTGCAGGACCCACCATGGCGCATCGCATTCTCGTCGTCGATGACGAACCCCATATCCGCGACGTGATCTGCTTTGCCCTGGAGCGCGCCGGCATGGTGTCCATGACCGCGCGCAACGGCACCGAAGCGATGATGGCCTTCCGTCGGGGAAACATCGATCTCGTCGTTCTCGATATCGGTATGCCGGAAATGGATGGCCTGGAGGTCTGCCGCCAGATCCGCAAGACATCCGGGCTTCCGATCCTGTTCCTATCCGCCCGAGACGAGGAGATCGACAGGGTGCTGGGGCTTGAGATCGGCGGGGACGACTATGTCACAAAGCCCTTCAGCCCCCGCGAACTGATCGCCCGCGTCAAGGCGATCCTGAAGCGCAGCGGCAATGGCGGCGGTTTCGACAACCGTGAGAATATCCTCGTCGCCGGAGAGATCAGTCTCGACCGGGCCGGCAGGACCGTGAGCTTCGGCGGTACCATGGTCACGACCACCGCGCTCGAATTTTCCATTCTGGATGCGCTGCTTTCCCGCCCTGAAATGGTGTTCAGCCGCGAGCAGCTGATGGCGGCGGCTTATGGGCCCGGCATCCATGTGGCGGATCGCACGATCGACAGCCATATCCGCAACATCCG
Source organism: Neorhizobium tomejilense (assembly GCF_964254135.1). Classification (NCBI taxonomy): domain Bacteria; kingdom Pseudomonadati; phylum Pseudomonadota; class Alphaproteobacteria; order Hyphomicrobiales; family Rhizobiaceae; genus Neorhizobium; species Neorhizobium tomejilense. The sequence goes on along the minus strand of NZ_CAXUSO020000002.1, from coordinate 560,820 downwards.
GGCCAAATTTTCGGCGGCAGGCGCGATCGGCATTATCGCTACCGTTCACGGTGTCGGCTTCAGGCTGGGTAGCGATCTCGGGAGGAAGGCGTGATGACGGCGCCAAGGGTGCGGACCAAATGGCGGCCGCCGCTGGCGCTGATCGTATACGCGGTGCTTCTGGCCGTGATGGCACTGCCGGTCCTGATCATCATCTGGTTTCGTGCCACGGAAACGACCTCGATCCGGATGACGCCCGCCGAAACCGGGGCACTGGTCGTCGTCCTCATACTAACGCTCGCGGTCGCTTATGTGCTCGCCCGCACCATAACCCGCCCCATCAACGCGCTGATCGCCCGCACCGAGGAGATCGCCCGTGGCGGCAAGGCGGCAATCCGGCCGCTGGAGCGCTATGGAACGCGCGAGATCGCGACACTGTCGCAAAGCTTCCTCGACCTCGCGGGCAGGTTGGTCGACCGCACAGAATATGTCCGCTCCTTTGCCGCGCATGTCTCCCACGAGCTCAAATCGCCGTTGACCGCGATCCGGGGCGCTGCCGAACTGCTGCGCGACGACCAGGCCGACCTGCCGATGACAACTGCGCAACGCCTGCGTTTTCTCGACAATATCATCGCCGATGCGGAAAGGCTCGACGCCTTGCTGTCGAGGTTGAGGGAGCTGGCTCAGGCGGAGCTTCCCATGACCCAGGGCGAAACGAGCGTCGAAGATGTTCTGCCCCTGCTGCGCAAACGGTTCCCCGGCCTTGAAATTTTCGGGTTGGGAGACACGCAAAGTACCGTCGCCCTGCCATTCGAAGCAGCCGGCATCGTCCTTGCCAATCTTGCGGAAAACGCGGTTCAGCACGGCGCCATGCGCTTGGAGCTGGTGGTGGCGGCCGGTGCGCGAACCGCTACCATTCTGGTGCGCGACAACGGCAGCGGCATTTCCGAGGGAAACCGCGAACGCGTCTTTCAACCCTTCTTTTCGACCCGTCGCGAACAGGGCGGCACCGGGATGGGCCTCGACATCGTCCGCACCATGCTGGGATCGTACGGCGGCACGATTCACCTGCGGCAGGCGGCCGGCACAGCAACTGAATTCGAAATCAATGTGCCGCTGACGCCCTGACGGGCGAAGGTATTGATAACGCAGCAGCGTCGCCTAGCTCTCTCCGCCGGGTGTAAACCGGGCGACCAGTGCGTGCCGGTCGCCCGGATAGGTGAAACGCACGAATGTTACCGGGCCGGTGCTGCCCCAGGTCCGGCGTTCGATGACCAGACAGGCTGCATTCCTGGAAATGTCGAGCATCTTTGCGACCTCCGCGCTGGCCGACTGGGCATAGATCCGATGTTCCGCAGTGCTCCATGGGATCTGGTTGATGAGCCAGGTCCCCGGCGCCGACTCCAAAAAATCCTCGCCTTCCGCTTCGGGCACGGTCGCAAGGTTGATCAATCGCTCCTCGAGGCAGAACGGCCGCTCACCGGCATGGTGTAGGCAGAGGAGATCGAGGACCGGAGCCGTTTCCGAAAGCTCCAGATGCTGCCGATCGACGGGGCTCGCCTCGCGTCGAACCCGCCTCTCCAGCCGGTAGGAATAGGGAAGCTTGAGGGAGCGGACCTCCGCCTCGATACTATGGATTTCGAGGACCGCGGCCTGCGTCACCGGTTGCGCCACGAAACTGCCGGACTTCTTGCGCCGCTCGATCAGCCCGGTCCTCGCCAGATGCGTCAGCACCTTGTTGGCGGTCATCCGCGAGCAGCCGTATTGTACCGCAAGGTCGACCTCGAAAGGCAGGCGATACCCGGGAGGCCATTCGCCGGAGACGATCCGCCCCTCTATATCGCTTAAAATGCGCTGATGGAGAGTGGCTTCCTTGCCGCCATTGGTCATAGTGTCAGCAATTCCTGCATCACCGTCCTGAACCGCCGGCCGATCGCATCCCGCCGGACATGCCGCCCGCCCTCGACCTGCTTGCGGCCAAGCGCCCAGACACAATCCACGGCAATGCCGCCCGCAAAGATCCAATGGTCGAGAATCTGATCGGCGGCAAGGTAGGGAACGTGCTCGACATCGAGCGAAACGATATCGGCGTAATTGCCCTGAGCCAGGCCGACAGCCGCATCGAGGGCCGTCGCGCCGCCCGACAGCGCCGTCTCGAATAGCCGCCGACCCGTCGAACCTTCCGGCTGCGCAAGGACGTTGCGCTTCTTCAAGCCGAGGCGCTGGGAATATTCGAGCTGACGCAGCTCCTGCGCCACGGAAATCAGTAGGTTCGAATCCGAGCCGATGCCGAAGCGGCCCTTCTGCGCGACAAAGTCTTCGCCAGGAAAGATGCCGTCGCCGAGATTGGCTTCGGTGATTGGGCAAAGCCCGGCAATAGCGCCGCTTTCCGCCACGCGACAGGTTTCATCCTCGGTCATGTGCGTCGCGTGGACGAGACACCAGCGTTCGGTCACCGGCATGTTTGCAAGCAGCCAGTCGACGGGCCGGGCGCCGGACCAGGCGAGGCACTCCTCGACCTCCTTCACCTGTTCGGCGACATGGATATGCACAGGCCCGTCGCCCGCCATCGGCACGACCGCATCGAGTTCCTGCGGAGTTACGGCGCGGAGGCTATGGGGAGCGACGCCAAGTTCAGCGCCGGACATGGCCGCGGTCAGGCGACGGCAGCCTTCCATGGTCCTGGCGAAATCGTCGACCGAGTGGATGAAACGGCGCTGGCCTTCGATCGGCGAAGCGCCACCGAAGCCGGAATGCGCATAAAAGACCGGCAGCAGCGTCAAACCAATCCCGGTCTCCGCACTTGCAGCCCCGATGCGTTCGGCCATCTCGGCGATATTGGCGTAGTGGCTGCCATCCCTGTCGTGGTGGAGGTAGTGGAATTCGCCGACCCTTGAAAAGCCGGCTTCCAGCATTTCCATATAGAGCTGTGAGGCAACGGCCTCGGCCTGTTCCGGCGTGATCGACAGTGCGAACTTGTACATCAGCGTCCGCCAGCTCCAGAAGCTGTCGTCGCCGGGACCGCGAACCTCCGTGAGACCTGCCATGGCGCGCTGGAAGGCATGGCTGTGCAGGTTCGGCATCGCAGGCACCAGTACCTTGTGACGCTCGTCTTCGGCCGCCGCCTCGATGCCGACCTCCACTCCGGCGAGCCGGTCCGCTTCGATCGTGAGCCTTACATTCTGCTGCCAGCCTTCCGGCAGGAGAGCCAATTGCGCATGAAGCGTGGCCATGGACGCCCTTCCCTTTTCCTCGCGGAGACCAAAATTCTTCTTGTCACTCGGATTATTATGTATATACATGTTTGCCCATAAGGAAAGGCGAAAAGCTTATGGATGGGGAAGATTCTTCAAAATCTGCAGCAGGCTCCGCATCGCTTTGGCACAATGCGCGGATCGCCACTTTTGCTCCGTCGGCATCCGGTCTCGGCATTGTCGAAGCCGGTGCAATCGCTGTGCGCGACGGGCGGATAGCCTTTGTCGGCGCAATGGCCGACCTGCCTGCCGAATTTGAGAAATCCGAAAATAAAACCGATTGCGGCGGGCGCTGGATCACCCCGGCCTTGATCGACTGCCATACCCACCTGGTATTCGGCGGCGACCGCGCGATGGAATTCGAAATGCGCCTGGCGGGATCGACCTACGAGGAGATCGCACGGGCCGGCGGCGGCATCATCTCCTCTGTGAAGGCAACCAATGCCCTCTCGGAAGACGAGCTCCTTGAGCAAGCGCTCCGCAGGCTGGACACGCTTCTGGCCGAGGGCCTCTGCACGGTCGAGATCAAATCCGGCTATGCGCTGAATATCGAGGGCGAACTGAAAATGCTGCGGGTTGCTCGCAGGCTTGGCGAAATCAGGCCGGTCCGGATCGTCACCAGCTGGCTTGCCGCGCATGCGACACCGCCGGACTACAAGGGCCGCAACGGCGATTACATCACCGACGTGGTCCTGCCGGGCCTTGAGGCTGCCCATTCGCAAGGGCTCGTCGATGCGGTCGACGGTTTCTGCGAAGGCATCGCCTTCTCGCCGGCCGAAATCACCCGGGTTTTCGACAAGGCGAAAGCGCTTGGCCTTCCCGTCAAGCTGCATGCGGAACAGCTGTCCGATCTCGGCGGCGCGCGCCTCGCCGCCTCCTATGGCGCATTGTCCGCCGACCATCTGGAATATCTTTCAGCGGTAGATGCAAGGGCGATGGCGCAGGCAGGCACAGTCGCGGTGCTGCTGCCGGGCGCCTTCTATACGCTTCGTGAAAAGCAGGCACCGCCCGTCCAGGCACTGCGCGACGCCGGCACCCGTATCGCGCTGGCGACCGACAGCAATCCGGGCACCTCACCGCTGACCTCGCTGCTCATGGCCATGAACATGGGCGCGACATTGTTCGGCCTGACGGTCGAGGAATGCCTTGCCGGCGTCACGCGCGAGGCTGCACGCGCACTCGGCCTTCAGGCCGATACCGGTACGCTTGAAGTCGGCAAATCCGCCGACTTCGCGATCTGGGATATCGAGCGGCCGGCGGAGCTTGTCTATCGCATCGGCTTCAATCCGCTGGCAGCACGGATCTACAAGGGCAAGAGGGTTTCCGCATGAGCATTGTTCTGACACCCGGCTCGGTGAGCCTTCGCGAACTTCAGGATATCTACTGGAACGGCACGCCGGCGCGGATCGATGCTTCGTTCGACACGGGCATCGAGAAGGCTGCGGCGCGGATCGCCCAGATCGCCGCCGGCAACGAACCGGTCTACGGCATCAACACCGGCTTTGGGAAACTGGCATCGATCAAGATCGACAGTGCCGATGTCGCCACGCTCCAGCGCAACCTGATCCTGTCGCATTGTTGCGGTGTCGGCGCCCCGCTTGCCGAAAATATCGTTCGCCTGATCATGGCGCTGAAACTCGTCTCGCTCGGTCGCGGCGCCTCGGGCGTGCGGCTCGAACTGGTGCGCCTGATCGAGGCGATGCTGGAAAAGGGCGTGATCCCGCTCATCCCGGAAAAGGGCTCCGTCGGCGCCTCGGGCGATCTCGCACCGCTTGCGCATATGGCGGCCGTGATGATGGGCGAAGGCGAGGCCTTTTATCAAGGCACATTGCTGCCCGCCGCCGAGGCTCTTGCGAAGGCCGGACTGAACCCGGTCGTGCTTGCCGCCAAGGAAGGCCTTGCCCTGATCAACGGCACCCAGACTTCCACGGCCCTGGCGCTGGCCGGCCTGTTCCGCGCCCACCGTGCCGCCCAGACAGCACTGGTGACCGGCGCGATGTCGACGGATGCCGCCATGGGTTCTTCGGCCCCGTTCCATCCGGATATCCACACACTTCGCGGCCACAAGGGCCAGATCGATGCGGCCGCGGCTCTGCGCGCGCTGCTGTCGGGCTCGGTCATCCGCGAAAGCCATCTGCAGGGCGACGAACGGGTGCAGGATCCCTATTGCATCCGCTGCCAGCCGCAGGTGGACGGCGCCTGCCTCGATCTGCTGCGGTCGGTCGCACGCACGCTCGAGATCGAAGCCAATGCGGTGACCGACAATCCGCTGGTGCTTTTTGATGACACCGTCGTTTCCGGCGGCAATTTCCACGCCGAGCCGGTGGCCTTTGCCGCCGACCAGATCGCGCTTGCCGTCTGCGAAATCGGTGCGATCTCCCAGCGCCGCATTGCACTTTTGGTGGACCCGGCCCTCTCCTACGGTCTGCCGGCTTTCCTTGCGAAAAAGCCGGGGCTCAATTCCGGGCTGATGATCGCGGAAGTCACGTCCGCCGCCCTGATGTCGGAAAACAAGCAGATGTCGCATCCCGCCTCGGTCGATTCGACGCCGACTTCCGCCAATCAGGAAGACCACGTTTCGATGGCCTGCCATGGCGCGCGCCGGCTTCTGCAGATGACCGACAATCTTGCAACCATCATCGGCATCGAGGCGTTGACGGCAGCGCAAGGCGTGGAACTGCGCAAACCGCTGACCACCAGCCCCGAACTCCAGAAGGTGATCGCCACCATCCGCTCCGTTGTCCCGAGCCTGGAAGAGGATCGCTACATGGCAAACGACCTCAAGGCGGCGACAGATCTCGTCGCTTCGGGCGCGCTCGCCGCCTCCGTTTCAGCGGATATCCTGCCGGTCCTGGAGGCGTGAAATGGCTATTGTCGAAACCAGACAAGGCACCTCCCCCGTCATTCTCAGCTTTCCGCATACGGGAACCGACGTGCCCCAGCCGATCTGGGAGCGGCTGAACGATAACGGCCGCCTGCTTGCCGACACGGACTGGCACATCCATGAGCTCTATGACGGTCTTCTGGGCGATGCGACGACGGTGCGGGCCACGTTCCACCGCTACGTGATCGATGCCAACCGCGATCCGCAGGGTGCCAGCCTCTATCCCGGCCAGAACACCACCGGCCTTGTTCCGGAAACGGATTTCGACGGCAGGAGCATCTGGAAACAGGACGCCGCGCCGACCGAAGCCGATATCGCCGAGCGGCTACGGGATTTCCATGCGCCCTATCACGCGGCGCTCGCAGCCGAAATCGACCGGGTAAAATCCATCCACGGCATTGCCGTGCTCTACGACTGCCACTCGATCCGCTCGCACATCCCGTTCCTGTTCGAGGGTACCTTGCCCGATTTCAATAACGGCACGGACATGGGCAAGACCTGTGCCCCGGCAATCGAGCAGGCGCTGCTCGATGTGACAACTGTAGCTTCGGGCTACACGAGCATTCTGAACGGCCGTTTCAAGGGCGGCTGGACGACACGGTTTTATGGCAGGCCGGAAACCGGCGTCCACGCGATCCAGATGGAACTTGCCCAGTCCACCCATCTTGCCGCGGAAGCCCTGCCCTTTGCCTACGACCCGGCCAAGGCAGAGCGGCTGCGCGTCCATCTGAAAGATATCCTGACGCGGATCGAGCGGGTCGCGCTCGCCCTCGCGTCGCAGAAAAACAACAACCGATAAAGGGAACGTTCCGATGACCAATCCCCGCCACAACATCCGCGAAATTCGCGCGCCGCGCGGTAATCAGCTCAACGCCAAAAGCTGGATGACGGAAGCGCCTCTGCGGATGCTGATGAACAATCTCGATCCCGACGTGGCGGAAAACCCCAATGAACTGGTCGTTTATGGCGGCATCGGACGCGCTGCGCGCACCTGGGACGATTTCGACCGGATCGTCGCGACGCTGAAGACGCTCACGGAGGACGAAACGCTTCTGGTGCAGTCGGGCAAGCCGGTCGGCGTTTTCCGTACCCATAAGGACGCGCCGCGTGTGCTGATCGCCAACTCGAACCTCGTGCCCCATTGGGCGACCTGGGACCATTTCAACGAGCTCGATAAGAAGGGACTGGCCATGTATGGCCAGATGACGGCCGGTTCGTGGATCTATATCGGCACCCAGGGCATCGTGCAGGGCACCTACGAGACGTTCGTGGAAGCCGGTCGCCAGCATTATGGCGGCAACCTCAAGGGAAAATGGATCCTGACCGGCGGTCTGGGCGGCATGGGCGGCGCCCAGCCGCTCGCCGCCGTCATGGCCGGCGCCTGCTGCCTGGCGGTCGAATGCAACCCGGATAGCATCGATTTTCGGCTGCGCACCCGTTATGTCGACGCCAAGGCGGAAACGCTCGACGAAGCCATGGAGATGATCGCCCGCTGGACGGCCGCCGGCGAGGCAAAATCCGTCGGCCTGCTCGGCAATGCCGCGGAAATTCTGCCCGAAATGGTCCGTCGCGGCATCCGTCCGGACATGGTCACCGATCAGACGTCGGCCCACGACCCGATCAACGGCTACCTGCCGAAGGGCTGGACGATCGCCGAATGGAAAGCCAGGCGCGAGACCGACCCGAAGACGGTGGAAAAGGCCGCTCGCGCATCGATGCGCGAACATGTGGAGGCGATGATCGCCTTCTGGAACGCCGGCATCCCGACGCTCGACTACGGCAACAACATCCGTCAGGTCGCAAAGGACGAGGGGCTGGAAAATGCCTTCGCCTTCCCAGGCTTCGTGCCGGCCTATATCCGCCCGCTGTTCTGCCGCGGCATCGGCCCGTTCCGCTGGGCCGCGCTTTCGGGCGATCCGGAAGATATCTATCGCACCGATGCCAAGGTGAAGGAACTGCTGCCGGACAACGCGCATCTCCACAACTGGCTCGACATGGCGCGTGAACGGATTTCGTTCCAAGGCCTGCCGGCGCGCATCTGCTGGGTGGGCCTGGGCGTCCGCCACAAGCTCGGCCTCGCCTTCAACGAGATGGTCCGCAATGGCGAGCTGAAAGCGCCGATCGTGATCGGCCGCGACCATCTCGACTCCGGATCTGTCGCCTCTCCCAACCGGGAGACGGAAGCGATGAAGGACGGCTCGGATGCGGTATCCGACTGGCCGCTGCTGAATGCACTCCTGAACACGGCGTCCGGTGCGACCTGGGTGTCTCTGCATCACGGCGGCGGCGTGGGCATGGGTTATTCCCAGCATTCCGGCATGGTCATCTGCTGCGACGGCAGCGAGGACGCCGACCGCCGCATCGAACGGGTGCTCTGGAACGACCCCGCCACCGGCGTCATGCGCCATGCGGATGCGGGCTACGAGATTGCCGTGGATTGCGCCAGGGAAAACGGACTTCGCTTGCCCGGCATTCTCGGGAACTGAACCCATGAAAACCCTGCGCGCATCCGACCACAAGCGAATGCCGTGGAAGAACGGAGGCGGCGAGACGGTGGAGATCGCCGTCTTTCCCGCCGGCGCATCGATCGAGGACTTCGACTGGCGCATCAGCATGGCGACCGTCGCCTCCGACGGACCGTTCTCGATCTTTCCGGACGTGGACCGAACCCTGTCGATCCTCTCCGGTGCCGGAATGGAGTTGACGATCGATGGCGGCGCGCCCCTGATCCTCGATCTCGATTCCGAGCCCTGCCCATTTCCGGCCGACAAACCGGCTTCGGCAAGGCTCATCAATGGCATCGTAACCGACCTCAACATCATGACGCGGCGCGGCCGGTTTTCCCACCGCGTCATCCGGCAGCCGGTGCCCGTCTCGCTGCGGCCGTCGGGATTTTTGAGATTTGTTCTTGCCACAGGAAAACACACGATCGCGTTCGGCGCGGAGAAATTTGACCTCGGGCCGCTTGATTGCCTGATCTTTGCCGCCGAAGTGACGGACGACCTAGTTATCTCCGGAGACTCGGAGGTTTTCCTGATAGAGCTGGTTTCCGAAGGTGAGGGCGACCTGCGCTGACGCTCTCACTCAGGGTTCGTCAAGCGCGATCGACGGCGGCTTCGCCATTCGTTGAGCCGCAACGGGCGTTGACTCCCAGTCATGCGGGCCTCGAGAAAAAAACTTGATGACTTTTGTCATGATTTTTGAGTGAGCCTCTTGCCGCCGCACCGGTCGCCGGTATAGTCGGAGACATGGACGATATCCGTAGACGCGATTTCCTTGAGGTCTTTCTCTCCGTGAGAGAACGTCTGGCCGCCGCCATCCAACGGCGGGTGGAATGTGCGGCGACCACAGCCGATCTCACTCAAGATACGTTCCTGAGGCTCTGGGAGCGACCTGGTCTTCTGCGCGACGTCTCCGACCTGGCCGGTTACTTCGTGACCACCGGACGTAATCTGGCTGCCGACCATGAACGTCGCCGGCGCATCGCACCTTTCGTCGCCGGCGTCGATCACCTCGAATACGTCGCAGACAATCGTCCTTCTGCCGAGGACGTGGTTCTCACCCGCGATGAATTGAAAAAGCTGCAGGAAATCGTCAATTCGCTGCCGCCGAAGTGCCGGCAGGTCTTTCTGCTCTCGCGGATAGAAGGGCTAAGCTATGTCGAGATCGGCACAAAGCTCGGCATTTCTCCCAAAACGGTCTTCAGCCATATGGTGACTGCGCTGGAACGGTTGAAAGCCGGAATGTAAGCAGTTCTTTCATGATGCCGGACCAGATTTCTCCCCCTCCTATTCGTTCTGTTCATGGGTTTTGAGGAATCGCGTCTCATGGAAGAAGCGCCGGACGGCCACAGACAGGCAGAGGATGAGATCTCCCGCAGGGCAGCGGAGTGGTTCGCGCTTCTGCTGGATGGCAGCGAGACTGCGTCCGACCGCCAGCGCCTTCGGGAATGGCTGCTGGCCGACGAGAGACACGCAAAGGCCTATTCCGATCTGGAACGGTTATGGTCCGGGGCCGGCATTGTCCATGATCTCGGCAAGGCGCAGTCCCCATCGCGACGAACCGTCCTGAAAACGGGCGGGGCTGCCGTGGTGCTCGCCGGTGCCGTCTGGGGCAGCATGCGCCTATTGGGTCCGGCGGCGGCTTACAGCACGGGGACGGGCGAGACCGCCTCGGTGACGCTACCCGATGGTTCGGTCGCCACGCTGTCAACCCGGACCGCATTGGCACTCAATTTCGATGCAGAACGGCGCCGGGTCGTCCTTGAAAAAGGCGAGGCGTTTTTCCAGGTCGCACCGGACGCATCCCGCCCCTTTGTCGTCGAGGCCTCGGATCTCTTTTCCACCGCGCTCGGCACAGCCTTTTCGGTCGGTTTCCAGGAAGACGGGATCGCCGTGACTGTCACCGAACATGCGGTCAGCGTTTCCACTCGCGACAAATTCCAGCGCGTTGAGCAGGGGCAGAGCCTGATCTACAGGAACGGGCGGATGTCGGTGCCTGTCGGAGCGGACGTCGAGACGCAGCTTTCCTGGAGGAGCGGCAAGCTGGTTTTCCTTTCGACCCCCCTTCGGGACGTCGTATCGTCTCTCTCCCGCTGGCGCACCGGCAAGATCATCGTCATGGACGAGAGGCTGGCGCAGAGCCGGGTGACGATCATCGTCGACGTGAAGCGGTCCGATACCATCCTCGACACGCTGGCGCTCGGCCTGCCGATCAAGGTCCAGACCCTATCGCCATGGCTGACCTTTATATACCCGAGATAAATATTTCAAATTTCACTCAGGTTTTTTGGGAAAGCGTTCGTCCCCATGATCAGAGCGTGTGTATCGCGCTGGTCTGTCGCGTTGCCTAAGGGGGATTTTCGTGTCGCGTCTTATCATCAACAGCCGTCTGCCAGGCATGTCGGCAGGATCGTTCCGCAAGCTGCTTCTGGCGACCGCCTGCATCATTCCGCTCTTTCAGGCAATGTCGGCAGCGGCGCAGGTTCCCGCACCGTCCTACACGTTCTCGATCCCTGCCCAGCCCCTTTCTTCTGCTCTGGTGCGCTTTTCCTCGGTGACGGGTATCGATGTGCTTTTCAACGGCACCCTGCCGGCCGGCGCTCGCACGCAGGGTCTCAGCGGTTCCGCGTCACCGGAGGAAGCGCTCGGTCGGCTGCTCGCCAGAAGCGGCCTTTCCTGGCGGTTCCAGGGTGCCAATACTGTCGTGCTGACGGATTCGGCCGCGACCAGTGCCGCCGCATCGTCGGGCAGCGCGACAGAGCTCGCCCCGATCATATTGACCTCGGAGACCGCCTGGGGGCCGGTGGACGGCTTCGTGGCGACCCGTAGCGCGACAGGCACCAAAACCGATACGCCTCTGATCGAGACCCCCCAGTCTATTTCCGTGATCACGCGCGATCAGATGGACGTGCAAGGGGTCAACAGCCTCAACAGCGCGCTGCGCTATACCCCAGGCGCCAGCGGCGACCTCTACGGTACGGACAACCGCGGTCTCGGGGTCCAGCTTCGCGGCATGGGCACGGGCAATAGCGGCCTGTTTTATCGTGACGGCCTGCAGCTCAAGGATTCCAATTTCGCCATGTTCAACGCCATCGAGTCCTATGGCGCCGAGCGCTATGAGGTCCTGCGCGGCCCGGCTTCCGTTCTCTACGGACAGGCCACACCCGGTGGCTTGGTCAACTACGTCAGCAAACGGCCGACCGAAGAGGCGCTGCGCGAGGTCGAGATCGTCGGCGGAAGTTTCGAGCATTATGAGGGCCGGTTCGACTTCGGCGGACCTGTCGGTAACGACGACACGCTGTTCTATCGCATGACCGGCGTTGTGCGCGAGAGCTCGACGCAGATCGATTTCGTCGACGACGACCGCCTTTTCCTGGCGCCGGCGATCACGTTCAAGCCGGACGAAGACACAAAGCTCACCGTTCTCGGCCAGTATCAGCGTGATCGCTCCGGCTGGGCCATGCAATATCTTCCGGCATCGGGCACCGTTTCCGGCAATCTCTTTGGCAAGATCCCGAATAGCCGTTTTGTCGGCGAGCCTGCTTTCGACGAATATAACAATACGCTCGGCTCCGTCGGTTACGAATTCGAACACCATTTCAACGATGCCTGGCAGATCCGGCAGAACGCGCGCTATGTCTGGCTGACCCATGAGGAGCAAGGCGTCTTCGGCGGCGGATTGCAGGCAGACGGCCGGACCTATGATCGTTATGCCGACGGCGGCAGCACCAATCTCCAGGGCGCAACAATCGACACGCAGATCATCGGCGAATTCGATACGGGTGAGTTGGCGCACACCCTGCTCGCCGGTATCGACTTCAAGCGCCACTATTATCGCGACTACGCATCGAGCGGTGACGTGGATCCGCTCGATATCTTCGATCCCGTCTACGGCAGCCCGATCGGCGCGATGGCGCCTTACCGGAACACTGAAACCGTACAGAGCCAGCTTGGCATCTATGGACAGGACCAAATCAAGCTCGATCGATGGACGCTGACATTGGGCGGACGTTACGACTGGGCATGGGGAACGGCTCGCGATGCCGTCGAATCCGACAATAACGTGAACATGAAAGACGATGCGTTCACCGGACGCGCCGGCCTCGTCTATCTCACCGACAGCGGCCTGGCGCCCTATGTCAGCTATACCGAATCCTTCAATCCGATCACCCAGGCGGGGTTCGAACCGGAGACGGGCCGCCAATATGAGGTCGGCATCAAGTATCAACCGCCGGGTTCAAACTCCTTCATGACTGTGTCGGCCTTCGATCTCGCCCGCCAGAATGTCGTGAGCCATAGTGGTCCGGGCGGAGCGACAATTTCGCAGACGGGGGAGATCACCTCGCGCGGCATTGAACTCGAGGGTGTGGCAAGCCTTGATTCCGGTTTGGATGTGCGGCTCGCCTACACCTATCTCGACACGGAAGTGACAAAGGAAACCAACGGGGATTCTGGCGCCGGAACAAGTGACGTCGGCAAGACGCCCTTCGGCGTCGCCCGGCACCGTGTCTCGCTCTGGGCGGACTACGAGCTGCAGAATGGACCGCTGGAAGGCCTCACCATCGGCGGCGGCGTTCGATATGTGGGCAAGACCTGGGGCGATGACGCCAATACCTTCAAGGTTCCCGGCTATGTGCTCGCCGACGCGGCGCTCAGCTACAAGAAGGACAACACGACACTTTCGCTCAACGTCAGCAACATTTTCGACAAGGATTACGTTGCCTCCTGCTTTGCCGACGGCTTCGGCTGCTTCTATGGCGAGGGGCGCCGGATCACTGCCTCCGTGCGGGTTACCTGGTAAGGAAGGCAACTTGAGCGCCGGCTTCCACTATCCGACAAGGCGCGCGTTCCTGGGCGGGATGGGCGCCTTTGCCGCTTTCCCGTTTCGCGGTTTCGCGTCATCCCCTCCCCGGCGCGTCGCCTGCCTGGAGTGGACGGCGGCCGGCATGGTGATGTCCCTTGGACTTGCGCCGATCGCCGTCGGCGATCTCAAAGGGTATAGGCAGTGGGTTGATCAGCCGACATTGCCGGAGACGACGCTCGACCTCGGGTCACGGGGCGAGCCGAGCCTCGAGCTACTGGAAGAGCTCGATCCGGACTTGATTATCGCAACTTACGGATACGGATTGGAGGTCGGCGATTTTGAACGCTTCGCGCCGACCTACAACCTCCCCCTCTATGCCGATAAAACCTCGCCATATGCGCAGGCCAGGCTGGAGACGAAAAGGCTTGGCGAGCGCCTGGGGCGGGAGCGCGAGGCCGAAGCTCTTCTTCTTGGGACAGAACGGGCGATCGACGAATCCCGCTTGCGGCTCGCAAACCGCAACGCAACCCCTCTCTGCCTCTTCACCTTTTTCGACAACCGGCACCTGCGCATCTACGGTGCCGACAGCCTGCTTCAGGATGTGCTGGACCGGCTGGACCTTCGGAACGCATGGGACCGCGAGACAAGCGAATGGGGGATTTCGACGGTCGGCGTGGAGCAGCTCGCAACCATCGGCGACGCCCGGCTCGTTTGTCTGGAGCCGATCATGCCGCATGCGGTGCGGATGATGCGCAGAAGTTCATTGTGGCAAAACCTGCCCGCCGTGCGCGCCCACCCGATCACCTCCATTCCCACCCTCTGGCCGTTCGGCGGGCTGGATGTAGCGGCCCGCTTCGCGTCGCTGCTCGCCGACAATCTGGTTTCGGCATGACAGCCGGCTGGCAGGCTTCGCTGGAGCGGAGATCAACACCCTTCGCCATCCCCGCGCTCCTGGCGTTTGCTGGTCTTTGCGTTCTCCTGACCTCGCTTCGGCTAACCGAGCTGCTGCCGTTGAACCTCTGGTGGAGCGCACTGATCGCACCTGACACGACCCATGTCGGGCAATTGCTCTTCCATCACTCCGCCCTTCCCCGTGTGGCGGTCAGCATCGTCGCCGGCGCAGCACTCGGCCTTGCGGGGGCGATCTTCCAGCAGACCCTGCGCAATCCGCTCGCAGAACCCGCAACCGTCGGCACGGCAGCCGGGGCCAACCTGGCGCTCGGCACAGCCGCCATCCTCGCGCCATTCCTGCTTGAGACGGGTCGCGAACTGGTGGCGATCGGCGGCGGCGCGTTGGCGACGGCGGCGGTCATCCTCATCGCCTGGCGCCGACATCTCTCTCCGGTTTTGCTGGTGCTCGCAGGCCTCGTCGTCAGCCTGGTCTGCGGTTCGGCAAGTGCGCTCCTCGTCGTTCTCGATCGCGACTACATGACGGAGCTTTTCATATGGCAGACAGGGTCCCTCATCCAGAATGGCACGGCCGTGGCGACGAACCTTTCGGTCAATCTGCTGATCGGATTTGCCCTGGCGACAAGCTTGATCCGACCGATGCGCATTCTCGAGCTTGATGACGAGAGTACCCGCAGCCTCGGGTTTTCCCCTGCAGTACTCCGGCTGGCCGGTCTGGCCGTCGCCGTCTGGCTAAGCGCGACCGTCGTTGCCGCAGTCGGTGTCATCGGTTTCGTCGGACTTGCAGCGCCCCATATCGCCGGAGCGCTCGGCGCGCGCACTTTTGCGCGGCGGATGGTTGCAGCGTCGGCAGGTGGCGCATTGCTCCTCTGGTTCACCGACCAGCTCGTGCAGGTTCTGCCGCTGTCGGAAGAAGTGCCGACAGGCACGGCGACAGCGCTCATCGGCGCTCCGCTGCTTCTCCTGCTTCTGCCGCGCATACGGGCAATCATGCCGACGCAGGGCGGGTCCGACACCGCGTCGCCTCGCCACGTGATCCGTTGGTGGATGCCGTTTGCGGCGATAGCCACAATTGCGGTGACAATCGCCCTCAGCCTGTTTTTCGCACGCGGTGCCGATGGATGGCACTGGGCTTCCGGAGCCGAACTTGCCACCTTCCTGCCTCTACGCCTGCCGCGTGCATTGGTGGCGCTGTCGGCGGGCGCGATCCTCGCCGTCTCCGGTACGCTGATACAGCGCATGACAGGCAATCCCATGGCTTCGCCGGAGGTGCTCGGCATATCGTCCGGGGCCGCGATCGGCATCATCCTGCTGTTTCTGATGAGCATCCAACTCGACCGGACGAGCATGATCCTGGCGGCTGCGGCCGGCGCATTGCTGACGCTCGGGGCAATCGTGCTGATGGCGGCAAGGGCATCCTTTTCGCCCGACCATATCCTGCTTGCGGGAATTTCCCTGTCAGCCATCGGCACGGGGCTTGCTGCGCTCGTCCTGGCAAGCGGCGATCCGCGTATCGATTTCCTGCTCGCCTGGCTCTCCGGCTCGACCTACCGGGCAACCTTGAGCGATGCGGCAACGGCGGGCTGTATTTTGCTCCTCATCCTGGCCGGGTCACCGCTCATGGCGCGCTGGCTGGAAATCCTGCCGCTCGGCCAAGCGACCTCGATGTCGCTCGGCATTCCGTTGAAAACCGTGCGGCTTTCCATCCTCCTGGCGGCTGGGCTTTGCGCGGCTGCCGCAACCGTGTTTGTCGGTCCGCTGAGTTTCGTCGGGCTGATCGCGCCACGTGCCGCCGATTATCTCGGCTATCATCGGCCACTGCCTCAGCTTTTCGTCAGCGCGTTCCTCGGCGGTGTCACAATGGCGGTTGCCGACTGGCTCAGCCGGACCATCATCTTTCCCTGGCAGGTACCTGTCGGTCTGCTGGTCGCCCTCGTCGGTGGTCCATTTTTTCTCTGGCAGATTGCGAAACGGAAATGAGCCCCTTCTTCAGGCCTGATCATGTGCGTCGAGATAGGCCCCGCGACGCTCATTTGCCGCCATCCACGCTGATGATCTGCCCGGAAATCCAGCCGGCGAAGTCGGACGCGAAGAACATCACCATGGCCGCGATGTCGTCAGGTGTACCAAGGCGTTTGAGGGCCATATTCTGCAGGAGCCGCGCCTGCCCTTCCTCGCCCATCGCCTCCCATTGTCGCTCGGTCGCCGGGTTGGAGCGCACGAAGCCGGGCGCGACATTGTTGACGGTGATGCCCCACGGCCCCAGTTCATGGGCGAGTTGGCGCGTCAGTCCGATCTGGCCGGCCTTGGCGCTGGCATAGGCCTGGATTCCCGTCAGCGAAATTCCAAGACCGGCGCCGCTGGAGATATTGATGATGCGTCCGGCGTTTTTCCTCTTCATGCAGGGCGCGACCGCCTGGGCCATGAAAAAGGCGCCGGACAGGTTGACGTCGAAGATCGTCTGCCAGTCGCTTTCGGATATTTCCTCGATCGGCCGGCCCACCTGCCCGCGCACGCCGCCCGCATTGTTGACCAGGACGTCCGGCGCGCCGGAGGCTGCCTCGATCGCCCGGACGGTCTCCTGCACGGCACTGCGATTGCCGACATCCAGGACATGCGCCTCGGCCTTGCGCCCGCAGAGCCCGGCCGTTTCATCGAGCCCCGCCGCATCGACGTCACAGGCATGCACCGCCGCGCCGCGGCTCGCGAACCCTTGCGCGATCGCCCGCCCGAAACCGTGGGCAGCACCCGTGACAATCACCACCTTGCCGTCGAACGAAATGTTCATGCGGTCACCGTCGCCAGTTCTTCGAGATTGGCCATGTCGAGCGGACGCTTGCCGTCCTCGATCTCGTGGATCATGGCGATCAGGCGGGCGGCAAGCGGCGTCGGAACGCGCGATTCCCTGCCGATCTCGACGACCGGCATCACCTGCGCGTCCACCTCGGTCTTGCGCTTGCGCACCGCGAGATCGCGCCAGATGCCGGAATGCGATTTCGCCGACCTGCGATTATGCGCCACCATGTCGTCGAACGACGTGTCGGTCTGCTCCGGCGAGGCCAGCGGCCCGAAGGCAGCCGGATCGAACCCGTCGAAGGCTTCCGGCCGGATGTTGTTGATAGCCGCCACCGTCGCGACTTCCAGCGCGAGCCGGCGCAGAACCGGGCGGGCGATTGGATTTTCGAGTACATCGGCGATGCTGTCATTGGTGAGAGCCGTGCCGAACAGCAGCGCACCGTAGATGAGCTTGCCCCACAAGAAGCCCCAGATATTGTTGGTGATCAGGGCCTTCGGCTCGACATGCCGCATCAGCTGATAGATATCCTCGGCCCGATCGGTGAAACGCCCGTCGAGTTCGCCGATCACCGCGGCGCCATGGCCGCTATACTGCACGACGCCCGGCTCCAGATAATCCGCCCCGAAATTGACGAAGCAGCCGATGACGCGATGTTCTCCGACGATGCGGGCAATCACGCGTTCGTTGAGCCCGTTTTGGGCGGAGACCACATATCCGTCGGCGGGGAGATGCTGGACGAGAGACCTTGCCGCCGCCTCCGTGTGATGGGCTTTGACGCAGAGGAAAGTCCGCTGATACTGGCCTTCCAGCTCTTCCGGCAGATACGCTCTGGCCTGGACGGTATCCTCGAAGATCGGGCCGACGATCTTCAGTCCCTTCTCGTTGATCGCATCGACATGGTCCTTGACGTTGTCGACGAAGATCACATCCTCGCCGGCGCGGATGAAAGCCGCACCCAGCGTGCCGCCGATCGCACCGGCGCCCCAGATCAGAATTGGCTGGCTCATGCCCAAGCTCCCTCCAAAAGCCGCCCGCATTCCTGCGAGCGCGATATTCCACATTGCCTAACGCGCGTCCGTTGCAGTTTGCTTGAAACGACAGGGCCACAGCATGACGATATTCGTTTCACCGGCATGGCGGACACGCGCATTCCGAGGAGTAGACCACTACGGTCGCGTGGTCGAGTACCGGTCGGGATCGCGAAGCATGTGACGACGGCGACCGGGTTCGCGCTTCCGGCCGCCGTTTTTCCGGACGGATTTCAGAACGAGGAACCTGCAGCCAGCAGACCGGCCAAGGCCGATGGCTCCAGTGAGGTTACGTCGTATATGCAGGGCGCCGCAAAGACGGCCGCTCCCAGGATGCAGATGATCACCAATCTCATGGGGTTCTCCAGGGACGAGGCGCCGGCCTCGTCCGGTTATCGGTTCTTGCCCGTCGCCGCGGCGGTTCCGGCGCGACGCGCAAACCGCGTTTCCTCAGGCGAGGATCAGCTCGACATTGATGTTGCCGCGGGTCGCCTTCGAATAGGGGCAGGTCTGGTGAGCCTCTTCGACAAGCTCCTTGGCAAGTTGCGGATCGATGCCCGGCAGGCTGATGTTGAGGCGGGCCTGCAGGAAATATGCGCCCTCGGTCGTCCCGAGGTCGACCTCGGCATCGACCACCGTCTCGGTGGGCAACTTGATCTTCCGCTTAGCTGCGGCAAGACCCATGGCGCCGATGAAACACGCCGACCATCCGGCTGCGAAGAGCTGCTCGGGATTGGTGCCGGCATGCGCGCTGCCGGGAGGTGAAAGCTTGACGTCGAGCTGGGCGTCGTCGCTGCGCGAGAACCCATCGCGCCCGCCGGTCGTGCGGGTCTTGCCGGTATAAAGAACCTTGTCGATCCTGGTCATGGAACACTCCTTTGTTGGTGTCGCCGGTTGCGACATCCGTTGACGGGAGTGGTTTGACGGGCCGAGGTATCCGGCATGTTTCCGGAATCGTTGGAAATGTATCGAACCGTAGCGCGGACTTCGCCGGACATCCTTTCATACAAACAGCTTCGGAAAATCAGCCAATTTCCGGTATCAACGGATGGCGACTTCGGCAGCCAGCCCGCCACCGGCGCGGTTGTAGAGCCTCACCGAGCCGCCGAGCGCTGCAGCAAGCTGCTGGGCGATGGCAAGACCAAGCCCCGAGCCGCCGGTTTCGCGGTTGCGGGATTGCTCCAGCCTGAAGAATGGCTGCATGGCCGCCCCCAGCATCTCTTCCGGAATTCCCGGCCCGCGATCGAGGACGGTGATGACGATGGCGCCCTCGCCCCTTCGCTCGACGCTGATCTCGGCCGCGCCGGCAAATTTCACCGCATTGTCGATGAAGTTCGAGAGGATGCGGCGTAGCGCGTGCGGTTTGGTGGACGCGGTGCCCTGTACCACGCCGGCGACGGTCACCCGCTTGCCGGTGTCCTGATAATCATAGGCAATGCTGTCGATGAACGAGGCAAGATCGATGCGGGAAACTTTTTCGCCATTGCCATGCGCGCTGCGCGCATAGGCTATGCCGTCCTGCACCAGCCGCTCGATCTCGCCGAGGTCATGCACCAGCTTGTCCCTCTCGGGCGAATCGTCCGCCATGTCGGCACGCAGCCGCATGCGGGTGATCGGTGTCTGGAGATCGTGGGAGATGGCGGCGAGAATCTGCACCCGTTCCTCGAGATAATGGACGATCCGGTCGCGCATGGCGTTGAAGGCCCGTGCCGCATGGGCGACTTCGCTCGGGCCGGTCTCGCTCAAGGGCGGGCCTTTGCTGTTGGGATCGAGCGCATCGGCTGCGGCCGCAAGGTCTCCAAGTGGGCGGATCGCCTGCCGGACCGCAAACCAGGTGCAGATCACCAGAAGCGCCATCTGGACGGCGAACACGTAAGGAAGCCACTCGGCGATCGGCATGACACCCCTCGGCGTGACGTCGATGGTGAGTGGAGAGCCGTCGGAAAGGGTGAGGTGACCCTGCAGCCGCCTGACGTCACCGGGGATGGACTCCACCCGCAGCGGGAACCGATGTCCCACCGCCTCCTGGATCTTGCCGATAATCTCGGCGCCGCGGCCGGACACTTCCGGCACGCCGGCAGTCCCCGAGCCGAGCACCAGGCGGTAGTTGCCGCGGCTCAACCGATCCAGCCAATCGGCCCGCTCGCCGGCCGGCAGCCGGTCGAGAATGGCGATCGATGTCGCAAGATCATTTTCAAGCGTGCCGAGCATGACGGCCTTTGCCGACATGTAACGTTCGATAAAGAGGATGCTGAAGGAGAGCCCGTAGGCGATCGCGAGGCCGGCGAACAGGATGAGGAAAAGTCGGGCACGCAGGGTGCTAGGCCATAATTTTCCCAAGCGGGAGACGCTGGCGCTCACGGCTTCGGCTCCGAGATCTCGACGGGAACCGAGAAGACGTAACCTTCGCTGCGCACGGTCTTGATATAGATCGGCTCGCGCGCATCGTCGCCGAGCCGCTGGCGAAGCCGGCTCACCAGAAGATCGATCGACCGGTCGAACAGGTCCGCATCTCGGCCTTGCGTGAGGTTGAGGATCTGGTCGCGGTTGAGCACACGCTGCGGATGATCGATGAAGACGCGCAGCAGCCGGTATTCTGCACCGCTCAGCGCGATTTCCGTGCCCTGTCTGTCGAGCAGATGGCGGCCGACTGTATCGAGCCGCCAGTCGCCGAAGCTCAGCAGCTGGCCCGCCTCGCTGATCTGCAGATTGGGCGGCAGCATGCGCGTCCGGCGCAGGACGGCCTTGATGCGCGCCAGCAATTCGCGCGCGGCAAACGGTTTCGGCAGATAGTCGTCGGCGCCCATTTCGAGCCCGATGATCCGGTCCATTTCGTCGCTGCGGGCAGTCAGCATCAGGATCGGCGTCGCCTTGTGCTTGCCGGCCCTGAGCTCGCGGCAAAGGACGAGCCCGTCATCGCCCGGCATCATCACGTCGAGCACGATCAGGTCGACCGTATTGGTCTCGAGAAAACTGCGCATCTGGCGGCCATCCGCGGCCACCGTCGCCCGGAGGCCGTTCTTCTTCAGGTAGCTCGACACCAGTTCGCGGATTTCGCGGTCGTCATCGACGATCAGGATATGGTCGATATGATCCATTTTCGGGCTTCAAATCCTTGTCCGATGAGAACGGTATCGCACCGCCCTTCCTTCTTTAAACCGCAGGATGGCTGCCGCGAAGCCACGAAATATCTCCGCGGCAGCCATCGGGCTCAAAACCGGTCGACGTCCAGAACAGCCTGCGCAAAGGCCTGCGGGGCCTCCTGCGGCAGGTTGTGGCCGATGCCGCCGGTGATGGTCCGATGCTCGTATTTTCCGGAGAACTTGCCCGCATAGGCAGAAGGATCGGCATGCGGTGCGCCGTTGGCATCGCCTTCCAGGGTGATCGTCGGCACCGGGATCATCGGCCCCATGGCGAGCTGCTGTTCGAAGGCATCGAACCGGGCCTCGCCTTCGACAAGACCCAGTCGCCAGCGGTAGTTATGGACAACGATCTCGACGTGGTCGGGATTGTCGAATGCGACGGCCGATCTTTCAAAGGTCGCGTCGTCGAATTTCCAGGTGGGCGACGCCGTCTGCCAGATAAGCCTGTTGAAATCACGCCGGTTTTGCTCGTAGCCCAACCGGCCGCGCTCGGTGGCGAAATAGAACTGGTACCACCATGCAAGCTCGGCTTTCGGCGGCAGAGGTTTTTTGTTGATTTCCGGGCTGCCGATCAGGTAGCCGCTCACCGATACCATCGCCTTGCAGCGTTCCGGCCAGAGCGCCGCCATGATGTTGGCGGTCCTGGCGCCCCAATCGAAGGCGGCGACGATCGCCTTGTCTATCCCGAGCGCATCGAGGAGCGCGATCATATCGGCCGCAATGGCCGACTGCTGGCCGTTGCGCGGCATATCCTTCGACAGGAAGCGTGTCGTGCCGTAGCCCCTGAGATAGGGCACGATGACCCGATAACCGGCAGAGGCGAGCAGCGGCGCGACATCCACAAAGCTGTAGATGTCGTAGGGCCAGCCATGCAGCAGCAAAACGACGGGGCCGTCTGCCGGACCGGCCTCGGCATACCCCACCTCGAGCACGCCCGCCCTGACCTGCTTCAGCCTTTCGAAGGACGGGTGGGTGCCGGCCTTGACGGCGGTCAATGGCGTCGCGGCAGGCGACGAAGACTGGGCACCGGCAGTGCCGGTCATTCCGAATTCGACCGCTGCAACGGTCATGGCGGCAACGCCGAAGAAGCGGCGACGCTGGTGGTTGATTGGGTCGGACATCGATCTCTCCAATTCGTGTTGATCACGATCGGAAGGAAGCCGGGGCCATGTATCCCCGATGTGTCCCGAGCCGCGGGTTTTGCATGCGGATGTAGCATCCGGCCGCCGGGATACGTTCTGATACAATTCAGGCACAGCCGATCCGGCCGCCTTCCGCCGCGCCTGGCGATTTGTGTCGCTCTGTAGCGCATCGGCGGTTTCCTACACTTCGGTACATTTCCCTCGAACCCGGACACATCCGGGATACGTCGCGCCGACCAGATTGGCTCCGTTGCTGGTCGAGCCGCACCGCCGCCCAGAACCCGAACATCCGGTGTCAAAGGAAACGACGATGACGCTTCTTATCATTGCCTATCTCGGAGGCGCGCTGACGATCCTCAGCCCGTGTATTCTCCCCATCCTTCCCTTCGTCTTTGCGCGCGCCGGGCAACCGTTCGTCCGCAGCACCTTGCCGATGCTGATCGGCATGGCCGCCACCTTTGCGCTCGTCGCCACGCTTGCAGCCGTCGGCGGTAGCTGGGCGATCCACGCCAACGAATACGGCCGGCTCGCCGCCATCCTCCTGCTCGCAGTCTTCGGCATCAGCCTCCTTTCGTCGCGCGTCGCAAGCTTCGTCACTCGCCCGGTCGTCGACTTCGGAAACCGGCTCCTGAATGCCTCGGGCACAGCCGGTACGGTGCCCACGGTGACGAGCTCGCTGGTCCTCGGCGTCGCGACCGGCCTGCTCTGGGCTCCCTGCGCCGGCCCCATTCTCGGCCTGGTCCTCACCGGGGCCGCATTGCAGGGCGCGAACCTCGAAACGACATTCCTGCTCGTCGCCTATGCCGCCGGAGCAGCGACTTCCCTCGCCGTTGCGCTCATCGTCGGCGGAAAGGTCTTTGCCGGAATGAAGCGTTCGCTCGGTGTCAGTGAACGGATCCGCCAGGTCCTGGGTGCCGCCGTGCTTGCCGGCGTCGCGGTCATTGCGCTTGGCCTCGATACCGGCCTGCTCGCCCGTCTGTCCTATGCCAGCACCGCCTCCTTCGAACAGGCGGTGCTCGACAGGCTGCATTCCAAGCCCGTAACCGGCACGCCTTCGGAAACCGCCGGTAATGGCATGACGAGCGCCGCAGCCGATACCACCCGACCGTTCCGCAGCAACCTTCCGGTCGAAGGTCGTGCACCTTCGCTCGACGGCGCGGTCGAGTGGCTGAACTCGCCGCCGCTGACCTCGGAACAGCTCCGCGGCAAGGTCGTACTGGTGGATTTCTGGACCTATTCCTGCATCAACTGCATCCGCGCCGTGCCTTACGTCCGCGCCTGGGCCGAGAAGTACAAGGATCAGGGCCTCGTGGTTATCGGCGTGCACGCCCCGGAATTCGCCTTCGAGAAGAAGATCGACAACGTCAGAAAGGCCGTCGGCGACTTCAAGATCGGCTATCCGGTTGCAATCGACAACGACTACAAGATCTGGCGCGCCTTCGAGAACAGCTATTGGCCCGCCCAGTACCTGATCGATGCCAAGGGCCAGATTCGCTATCACCACTTCGGCGAGGGCAACTACAAACAGTCCGAGCAGGCGATCCAGGATCTGCTGCGCGAGGCCGGAAGCGAGATGGCAGCCAGCGCGCCGGTCGTGCCCGACGCCAAGGGCGCGGAGACAAGCCCGGATCTGCGCAACGTCCGCTCCGGCGAAACCTATCTCGGCTACAAGCGCGCCACCAATTTCGCCTCCCGGGAAACCCTGCGCGCCGACGCCGCCCGCGACTATTCGATCGAGGAACCCAGCCTCAACGAATGGGGCCTCTCCGGCACCTGGACCGTCGGTGCGGAACAGGCGACGCTCAGTCAGCCGGGCGGCGGCATCGCCTACAGGTTCAGCGCCCGCGATCTGCATCTCGTCCTCGGTCCCGGCGCCGCCGGCATGCCGGTCCGCTTCCACGTGACGATCGATGGCAAGGCTCCCGGAATGAACCACGGCGCCGATATCGACGCAGACGGCAACGGCACGGTGACTGCGACAAAGCTTTACCAGCTCGTTCGTCAGGCCGGCGATGTCGAGGCGCGCAATTTCGAGATCCGCTTCCTCGATCCGGGTGTCGAAGCTTATGCCTTCACCTTCGGTTAGGCCCCATCCCAAACCCAATCCTACATCAACTGACAGGAGTTAAGCTCATGAAAAGACGTATTTCCACCTTCGCACTTGCCTTTGCCACCAGCGTCATCGCGTTTGCGGCGCAGGCCGCGGATGTGAAGAACATCGTCATCGTCCATGGCGCATTGGCCGATGGCTCGAGCTGGCGCAAGGCAACCGAAATCCTCGAAAGGCGCGGCTTCAACGTGACGATCGTTCAGCAGCCGATCACCTCACTTGCCGACGATATCGCCGCCACCAACCGGGTGCTGGACCTCCAGGACGGCCCGACCCTGCTCGTCGGACACAGCTACGGCGGCATGGTGATTACCGAAGCCGGACACAACCCGCATGTCGCCGGTCTCGTCTACGTGGCGGCGTTCCAGCCCGACAAGGGCGAAAGCCTGCTCAGCCTCGCAAGCTCCAAACCGGCGGGCGGCATGAACATCCGCGAGACGAAGGACGGCAAATATCTCTATATCGACCCGGCCGCATTCCCGGGCGATTTCGCGGCGGACCTGCCGAAGGACGAGGCCCGGTTCCTCGCCCGGTCGCAGGTATTTGCCGCCAAGGAGGCTTTCTCGGCCAAGGTCGGCAATCCCGCCTGGCAAACCAGAAAAAGCTGGTCGATCGTCGCCACCGAGGATCGCTCCATTAATCCGGAACTGGAACGGGACATGGCCCGGCGAGCCGGCAGCGACATCACCGAGATCAAGGCAAGCCATGCCGTTTTTGCCTCCCAGCCGGAGAAGGTCGCCGACGTCATCGAGCGCG
This sequence comes from Neorhizobium tomejilense, assembly GCF_964254135.1. Taxonomy (NCBI): domain Bacteria; kingdom Pseudomonadati; phylum Pseudomonadota; class Alphaproteobacteria; order Hyphomicrobiales; family Rhizobiaceae; genus Neorhizobium; species Neorhizobium tomejilense. The sequence continues at coordinate 535,513 of NZ_CAXUSO020000002.1, read as the reverse complement.
CGGCCAGGCAGGCGGGCAAATAGCTCGCGTAAACAATCGCCCGGCGCCGGGAGAATTCCGGCGCCGGGTCTGCCAATCTGCGGCAAGGTCGGCCTGAAACCCATCGAAGCCCGCCTTTAAACCCGGCCCAGAGACTTCGACCTATTCAGCGGGTCAGCGGATAGATGAGCTGGCCATCTTCCTCGCCTCTCGGGAAGGCGCCCTCGCGGCTGCGCTTTTCTGATTGCTGATAGCCCTGCGGGCTGATGCCGATATAGCGTTTGAACATGCGGGAGAAGTAGTAGGCGTCCGTATAGCCGGAAAGCTCGGCGGCGCGCTTTACCGTACAACCGCCGGCCATCAGGCCCATGGCTCGCTCCATCCGCTTGAATTCCTGGAATTTGTCGGGCGTCCAGCCAACGCGCTTGCGGAACTCCCGCTTGAAGTAATCCGGGTTGTAGGGCACCGAATCGATCGTTCTTCCGACGATCTCCTCGCCCAGCGGATCGGCCGCGATCTGGCTCGCCGCCACCATGACCGAAAAGGACAGCGCATCCGGATTGTTGACGTTGCCGACCGACTGCTCCCTCCAGCCGATATGAGCCTGTTCGATGAATTCGATCAACAGGAACATGAAGAGGTGATGCTGAAGCAGCGTCGTCGAATAGGGCGGCGAATTGTCGTGGTAATAACGCGTCAGCGGCTCCATCATCTCCCAGCGGGCGAGCGTGACGGCGTGCTTCAGGTTCATCTGGGCGATCAGGTCGAGCCGTCCGAAGAGGTCGAGCGTGAAATGCTGGGCGATGCCGGTATAGGCCTCGCGCGAGGTCGAATGGCCGGAAAACCACGTATTCGCAGGCAGGAGCATCGCCCTGCCCGGCGCCATGTCGATTGTCTCGCCCCCGACTTCATAACGTGCCGAGCCCGTCAGGCAGATGATCAGGTCATGCACGCTGTTCGATTTGTCGACGCCCCAGGTATGGGAGTGCTGCATCCTTATGGTTGAGCGCGTCAGCGTCAACGCCATCGCGTTCATCGGAATGGCAGACAGAACGCTACCTTCGATTTTCTCCATCCTTTTCCCCGAATTCGTCGATTTGATCTGACTGGTAAAGTGAGAATATCAGCCCGGGAGCTAAGAACTCAACACGCCTGAGACATTAATGGGAGGAAATGGCGCTTCAATTGCGGGAGCCTGACGGATCAGGTGTGTGCGCAAATCGAAGGGCCAGAAGTCGCGATGCACAATAAAGCAAGTGTCTCTTCGTTCAACATCGCCGCTATCGACGGTGGTTCGCTCAACTGCGCGACGAACCTCACGGGCGACCTTGCCCGTGACCGAGCCGTCACCGCACATGCCGGTCGAATGCACCGCCTGCCGGAAGCGCTGGCCGGACTGGGGCGGGCGGCATGAGCGGCGACAACAAATTCCTTGGGCTTATCTATCTGTCGCCCTTCATCATCGGGCTCCTGGTTTTCACCGCCCTGCCCTTCCTTGCGTCGCTCTATCTGAGCTTCACCAACTATAACCTGATGAACGAGCCGGTCTTCACGGGCCTGCAGAACTATATCCGGCTGTTCACCAATGACCGGACGTTCCGCAAGTCGCTCTGGGTCACGCTGGTCTACGTGTTCACGACGGTGCCGTTGAAGCTCGCTTTCGCGCTCTTCATGGCGGTGATCCTCAATTACAAGCTGAAGTTCATCAACGTCTTCAGGACGGCCTATTACGTGCCCTCGATCCTCGGCGGTTCGATCGCCATCGCGGTTCTGTGGCGCTACATCTTCGCCGATGTCGGCCTCGTCAACATGGGCCTCGCCCTCATCGGCTTCGAGCCGGTCAACTGGTTCGGCGACCCGACCAATGCGCTGTTCACCATCACGCTCCTACGCCTCTGGCAGTTCGGTTCGGCCATGGTGATCTTCCTCGCAGCCCTCCAGAGCATCGACAAGACGCTCTACGAGGCAGCCTCGATCGACGGCGCCGGCAAATGGACGAGCTTCGTCTACATCACCCTGCCGCTGATCACGCCTGTCATCTTCTTCAACCTGATCATGCAGATGGTCCAGGCCTTCCAGGAGTTCAACGGACCCTACATCATCACCCAAGGGGGGCCTTTGAAATCCACCTATCTCCTGCCGATCTACATCTATGACGAGGCCTTCAAGCGCTTCGACATGGGTTATGCCTCGGCCATCGCCTGGGTCCTGTTCCTCATCATCATGGCCCTCACCCTCATCGCCTTCTGGTCTTCGCGCCACTGGGTCTATTACGCCGGCGACAAGAGGAGCTGACCATGACCGATCACATCCTCTCCCAGAATTCACCAGCCGCCCGCGACATCGACGTTGTCCGCAGCCGCGAAACGCGCCGCCACCGCTTCAATGCCGCGCTGCGTTACGCCCTGCTGACGGTGGTCGGGCTCTTGATGCTCTATCCGCTGATCTGGCTGATCGGGGCATCGTTCAAGACCAATTCGGAGATCTTCTCCAATCCCGGCTTCTGGCCGGAGAACCCGACGCTCGACGGCTATATCAGGGGCTGGAAAACCTCGACGCCCTATTCCTTCGGCACGTTCTTCATCAACACGCTGTGGATCGTCATCCCGAAGGTGATCGGCACGGCGATTTCCTGCACGGCGGTCGCCTATGGCTTTGCCCGCTTCGATTTCCCGTTCAAGAAGGTGCTGTTTTCCGCGCTGATCGCGACGCTGCTCCTGCCGAACGTCGTCACCCGCATTCCGCAATACCTGATCTTCCGCGATCTCGGCTGGCTCGACAGCTACCTGCCGCTCTGGGTGCCTTCGGCGCTGGCGGGCGATGCCTTCTTCGTCTTCATGCTGGTGCAGTTCCTGCGCGCCATACCGCGCGACATGGAGGAAGCAGCCCGGGTCGACGGCGCCACCACCTGGCAGACGTTGATCTTCATCGTCGTGCCGCTTCTGATGCCGGCGCTGATCTCGGTCTGCCTGTTCCAGTTCATGTGGACGATGAACGACTTCCTCGGGCCGCTGATCTACATCTCCTCGGTCGAGAAATACCCGATCTCGCTGGCGCTGAAACTGTCGATCGACACGACCGAAGCCTTCGAATGGAACCGGGTCCTGGCGATGTCAGTCCTGTCGCTGGCACCGGCACTCGCGGTCTTCTTCCTCGCCCAGAAATATTTCATCGACGGGATCTCCTCCGGCGGGATCAAAGGATAGTCACATGGCGCGTCTTCAACTGAGAAACCTCGAAAAGGACTACGGTTCGTTCCGCGCCGTGCATGGCATCAACCTCGATGTCGAAGACGGCGAGTTCATGGTGCTGGTCGGGCCCTCCGGCTGCGCCAAGTCCACCACGCTTCGGATGATCGCCGGGCTGGAACGGGTGACCGGCGGCGAGATCCGCATCGGCGGCGAACTGGTCAACGACAAGACGCCGGGCGACCGCGGCATATCCATGGTCTTCCAGAACTATGCGCTCTATCCGCATATGAAGGTCCACAAGAACCTCTCCTTCAGCATGCGGCTGAAGCGCCGTCCGGCCGCCGAGATCGAACAGGCCACAAGCCACGTCTCCAATCTTCTCGAGATCGACCCCTTGCTCGACCGGCTTCCAAAACAGCTCTCCGGCGGCCAGGCGCAGCGCGTCGCGGTCGGCCGGGCGCTGATCAAGAAACCGCAGGTCTTCCTGTTCGACGAGCCGCTCTCCAACCTCGACGCCAAGCTGCGCGCCTCGATGCGCGTGCGCATCACCGACCTGCACAAGCGGCTGAAGGCGGACGGCCAGCAGGCGACCGTCATCTACGTTACCCACGACCAGACCGAAGCCATGACCATGGGCGACCGCATCTGCGTCATGAGGGACGGCCACATCATGCAGGTCGCCGATCCGGTGACCCTCTACAGCCGCCCGGCCAATACATTCGTCGCAGGCTTCATCGGCAGCCCGGAAATGAATTTCCTCGACGGCACGTTCGAGGGAGAGAACAGCGTGCGGGCAGCGGAGCAGGTGATCGTGCTCGGCGACGAGTTCACCAAGCGGATTTCCGGACGTAGCGAGCACGTCACGCTCGGCATCCGGCCGCAGCACCTGCGCATCGTCGCGGCCGAAACGCCCGGCACCATCAAGGGCAAGCTTACCCATATCGAGTTCATGGGGCACGAAGTCTACCTCTATGTCGACATCGGCCCGAAACGCCTCATCGCCGTGGTGCCGTCCGCGTCCTACGACCGCGGCGCGCTTCGCGACGACTGGGTCTGGCTGAGCCCGGACCCGAAGGGAGTGCATCTGTTCGACCGCCAGTCCGGGGAGAACATCAGCCTGGCGATTTGAAACTTCATCGTTCCAACTTGGGAGGAGCCAAAATGAGAACCATGTTCATGACGGCGGCTTTGTTTGCCGCCACCAGCCTTTCGACCGCATTCGCCGCGGACCTGCGCATGTCCTGGTGGGGCAGCGACGACCGCCATGTCGCGACCCAGCAGGCCCTGAAGGTCTGCGGCGCGAAATTCGGCCACACGATCGCGCCTGAATTCACCGGCTTCCAGGGCCATCAGGAAAAGATCGCCACCCAGCTCGCCGGCCGCACCGAGGCCGACATCATGCAGGTGAACTGGCCCTGGCTGCCGCTGTTCACCAAGAACGGCGACGGCTTTGCCGACCTGAACCAGTACAAGGACATCATCGACCTCAGCCAGTGGTCGAAGTCGGATCTCGACAGCGGCACCGTCAAGGGCAAGCTGAACGGCATTTCCGTCTCCACCACCGGCCGCGTCTTCATGTTCAACAAGACGACCTACGACAAGGCCGGTGTCCCAATCCCGAAAACCTGGGAAGAGCTGATCGCCGCAGCCCCGAAGATGAAGGAAAAGCTCGGTAAGGAATATTATCCGTTCGAGGGTGCGGCTCTCGACGCCCGCCTAATGGTGATCCTGCGCACCACCCAGAAGACCGGCAAGGACCTGATCGACCCGGCCACCAACAAGGTCGCCTGGAGCGAAGCCGAACTCGCCGAAGGCCTGGAATTCTACAAGACGCTGGTCGACAAGGGCGTCATCGAGAGCTGGAAACAGGTCGCCGCCGGCGGCAATACGCCGCTGCATGAAAACCAGAAATGGGCCAAGGGCCAGGTCGCCGGCACCTACCAGTGGGACAGCACCTACGGCAAGATCGCAACGCCGATGGAAAAGGGGCAGGAGCTCGTGCCCGTCAAGCTGTTGACGATCGAGAGCGCCAAGACCGACGGCGTCTACCGCAAGCCCTCCATGCTGTTTTCGATCTCCAGGAACAGCAAGGACCCGAAGGCCGCGGCGCAGGTGCTCAATTGCCTGCTCAACGACCCGGAAGCCGTCAAGATCATGGGGGCGACGCGCGGCATTCCGTCCAGCAAGGCGGCGCTCGATACGCTGACGAAGGAAGGCAAGATCAAGCCGGTGCAGCTGGAAGCCTACAAGCGGGTAATGGAGCCGACCAGCCCCGGCGTCTCGCCGCTTAACGAGCATCCGCGCGTCACCGAAGTCTTCGACACCAATTTCGAAGCCTTCGCCTATGGCCAGCAATCCTCCAAGGATGCCGCAACCGAGATCATCGCCGGCATCAACCAAGCGCTGACGGGGATCTGAGGACGTGACGGACGTCGCCATCGAACTCCTGATTGCCGGCCCCCGCAACGCGACCTTCCGCGTCGATGCCGAAAGGTATCTTCACACACGCGATGACGCGCTTGCCTGGCAGGTTCGGGAGATCGACGGCGCGTTGGTCGCCGAGGGGACGACACGGACTGTCGTCTTCTCGGTCGCCTCCCTTGAGCCGGGCACAACCTACCTTTTCCATGCAGGTGATGCCCGGCTCGAATTTACCACACGGCGGGAAACCACCGCGATCGACATCCGCGATTTCGGCGCCTCGACGGACGCACAGGACAATGCGCCGGCGATCCAACGGGCCATCGCGGTGCTCGCTCCCGGAGGCACTCTGAGAATACCGGCCGGGCGCTGGCTGAGCGGTCCGATCTTCCTCAAGAGCGACATGACCCTTGTCCTCGAAGACGGCGCGGAGCTCGCGGCAATCGCCAACAGGCAAGACTTTCCCATCCTGTCGTCGCGCCATGCGGATGGCCGCATTCTCGGCACCTGGGAAGGCGTGGCGGAGGCCTGTTACGCGAGCCTGATCAACGCGATCGACTGCCGCAATGTTCATCTTGCCGGCACAGGCATCATTGACGGCGGCGGCGACCGCGGCGACTGGTGGTCCTGGCCGAAGGAAACACGCCAGGGCGCCAGGCGCCCCCGCACCATCTTCCTGTCGGCATGCGAGGACGTCACGCTTTCCGGCCTCACCATTCGCAATTCGCCGTCCTGGACGGTCCACCCGGTTTTCTGCAAACGGCTTATCGCCGCCGATCTCACGATCGAGAACGATCCGGATTCCCCGAATACCGACGGTTTCAACCCCGAAAGCAGCTCCGATATCCATCTTGTCGGCCTGCACATTTCCGTCGGCGACGATTGCATTGCCCTCAAGGCCGGCAAACGCAGCCTTCTCGGTGGGCCGGACCGCCCGACCGAGTATGTGCGGATCGAAAACTGCCTGATGGAGCGCGGCCATGGCGCGGTGGTCATCGGCAGCGAGATGAGCGCCGGCATCAGCGACATCGCCATCCGAAACTGCCACTTCAAGGGAACTGATCGGGGGCTGCGCATCAAGACGCGCCGCGGACGCGGCGGCACGGTCGCCAATATCCACCTTGCCGACAGTCTGATGGAGGACGTCGCAACGCCGGTCGCCGTCAATTCCTTCTATTTCTGCGATGCCGACGGCCGGTCCGATTACGTCCAGTCCCGGTCGCCGCTGCCGGTCTCCCTGGAGACGCCGAGCATAAGCTCGATCACCGTGAAGAATGTTACCGTTTTCGGCGCGCGAACGGCGGCCGCTGTCTTCTACGGTCTGCCGGAAGCCGCGATCCGCGACATTGCCTTCGAGAACTACACCGTTTCCTTCGCGCCGGATGCCGAGGCCGAAGTGCCGGAAATGGCCTCTCTACTCCTGCCGCTCCGGCATGCCGGGATCGTTGCGGAAAACGCCGTTTTCAGCCGCCTTGTGCGACTTTCTCCGGTTTCCATTCATCCAGCTCAAGACTGAAATCCCATGCTTCAGGACTATTTCGAGAATTACGCGCGCGATTATGAATATTACAAAGGCGGCGCCTGGTGTTACGAGGACGGTTGCCTCTATCGCGGCCTGATCGCGCTTTACGAAGCGACCGGCGAGCGCCTGTGGCTGGATCATCTCCTCCGTCTGGTGAGCGGCCAGATCGACGCGCAAGGCCGGCTTGTCGGCTACGCGATCGACGAATTCAACATCGACAACATCCTGCCCGGCCGGGCGCTCGTCTTTCTCCACCGGCTGACCGGCGAGAGCCGCTGGCTTGATGCCGCCGCACCGCTGGCGCGACAGCTCGAAACGCATCCGCGCACCGACAGCGACGTCTATTGGCACAAGCTGCGTTACCCGCATCAGATCTGGCTGGACGGGCTCTATATGGCGCTGCCCTTCAAGGTGGAATACGCCCAGGCGGTCTCAAAACCCCAGGCCGTCGAGGAAGCGCTCCGGCAGTTCACGACGGCGCTCGACCTCACTTATGACCGGCAGGCGGATCTTTATCGCCACGGTTACGACGAGGCCCGGCAACAGGCCTGGGCGGATGCGGAAAGCGGCCTTTCGCCGGCCCATTGGGCAAGATCGATCGGCTGGCTGGCGATGGCCTTCGTCGACATCATCGAACACCTGCCCGCCGGCGCAGCCCGGCGGGAGTTGACCGACCGCGCCGCGGCGCTGGCATCCCGGATCATTGCTCTTCGCACCGCGGATCACCGCTGGCTGCAGGTCATCGACCGGCCGGACGAGGCGCAGAACTATCCCGAAAGCTCGGCCACCGCGATGTTCTCCTATTTCCTCCAGAAGCTCGCGCGGCTCGGCGGCCCGGCTGCCGTTTCTGAGGCCGGTCGAGCAAGCCTGCAATCGCTGACCGGACAGGAGCTGCGGCGGGATGCGGATGGACGGCTGAGGCTTCACAACATCTGTTGCGTCGCAGGCCTCGGAGGCTTCAACGGTCGCTATCGCGACGGCACCGTCGGCTATTATCTTTCCGAGGAAATCCGCCCCGACGACATCAAGGGTGTCGGACCTTTGATGATGGCCTATGCGGAAACGCTGCTGGACACGCGATCGGTGATGTCCCAGTCTGGGCGGATGGGAGACCAGGTCGAGCTCAGCACCGCCGTCAAACGATAGCAACGCCCGGTAGTATCTCAGATCGAACTTCTGCTATGGTTGGGAGATGGCCTCTCACTCGTTGGGGGCCCTTGTCTTGACGGAGGAGCGCTAAGATGAGCACCGACAGGGACACTGTGCGGTCTTATGATACGGTTGCGACGGAGTACGCTGCTGAAGCCGCGGCGATGCCCGAATGGGTGGCGACAGAGATCGATGCGTTCGTGACCGGGCTGGGTGGCTCGGGGAGGGTGCTGGAGATCGGAAGCGGTGGCGGGCGAGATGCACTTGAGCTTGAGAAGCGCGGGATTAGCGTCCGGCGCACCGACATTTCGAAGGGTTTCGTCGAACTGCTTCGCGAGAATGGCTTTAAGGCCGACCTGCTGGACCCGCTGACCGAAGACCTGGCCGACCCGCAGCGTCCCGGCACGCCGTATGACGGGATCTGGGCCTGTGCCTGCCTGATTCACGTCGCGCGCGAAGATTTGCCCGTGGTGCTTGGACGGCTTGCCGAGGCGACCCGGTCCGGCGGCCGGTTGCACGCTTCGGTTAGAGAGGGTGATGGCGAGGATGTGTCCACACACGGCAGCGCTGGAGCGCCTCGGCGCTACGTCGAAACGTACTGGCGCGAGCCTGCCCTGCGATCCGCACTCACAGACGCTGGCTGGATCGTCAGCGAGATACGCCGGTGCGTCGGAAGCCCCAATGATTGGTGGCTGAGCGTTCGGGCGAGCCGGGCGTGACGCACAGAGCTTTAGGTCCGGATGGACACCAGGCCGGGTAGACCGGACTTCCGGTTCGGGCCGAAAGCCGAAATTCAAACTGAGACACTATAAAGCGCGCTCGCGCCGACAAACAGGAGAAAACAGACCATGACGATCGATGTCCGGACGCGCCATGCCGTTCACTACAGCCAGTCGGAGCGTATGACGAGCGCGGACTTGCGCGAGAATTTCGTGATCGAGAATCTGTTTGTCGCGGGGACGCTGCAGGCCGTCTATACCCACTATGACCGCATGCTGGTGGCTGGCGTCACGCCCACACAGGAAGGCCTCGGCGTCGGCAGCGAGCTGGAGAAACTTGTCGGCGCGGATTACCTCTTGGAACGCCGCGAGCTTGGTCTCATCAATATCGGCGGACCGGGCCGCGTCATCGCCGACGGCAAGGCTTATGAGCTCCAGCCGATGGACGGGCTCTATCTCGGCATGGGGACGAAGGAAATCTTCTTCGAGAGCGACGACCCGGCGGCGCCTGCGAAATTCTATATTAACAGTGCACCGGCGCATGCCACCTTACCCTCGCGGATCGTCAGCAGCGCAGAAGCGATCGAGAACAATCTCGGCGACGGTGCCACGTCGAACAAGCGCAAGCTCTACCAGTATCTGCATCCGAAAGTGCTTCCCACCTGCCAGCTGCTGATGGGGTTGACCCGGCTGGAGACCGGCAGCGTCTGGAACACCATGCCGGCGCATCTGCATGACCGGCGGATGGAAGCCTATCTCTATTTCGAGATCCCGGAAAACGCCTTCGTCGTTCACCTGATGGGCCGGCCGGCGGCGACCAACCATCTGATCATCCGCAATGAACAGGCCGTGCTCTCGCCGCCCTGGTCGATCCATTGCGGCGCCGGCACCGGTGCCTACGCCTTCATCTGGAGCATGGCCGGTGACAACCAGTCCTTCACCGACATGGACATGGTCGATATGAAGAGCCTCAAATAGGCCATCGAAATCCATTCGCCACCGGAGCAGCGATGCTCGGACTGGCGGCGGCGGGAACCGTCAGACGGGCACTATACGCGGTTCCTGCCGAGGTGCCGTGCGATCGCTTGGATGCGCCGGGTCCTTGCATGGCCCGGTGGAGCGGCGCTCGATGATCCTCGACGCGACCTGGACCCTGCGGGCGGGGGTTCCCGGTTGGCGGGGATTTTCGATCCGCTCCAGCAGGAGCCGCAGGCCGACGGCTCCACATTCCTGGCCTTCCATCCGCACCGTCGTCAAAGCCGGCGAGATCTGCTTTGCCGGCGAAAAATCGCCGAAGCCGACCACCGAGACATCATCGGGAATTCGATAGCCCTGGCCCAGGAGTTCGGAAACGACCGTAAGCGCCAAGCCGTCATGCGCGCAGAAGAAGGCGGTCGGCCGAGCGCCTTTTTCCTTCAGTGCGCGATAGGTTTCGGCAAAACCGTTCTCCTCCTCGAACTTCAGGACATGCAACGTGACATCCGGGTGACGTTCGGCGATTTCGCGCGCGCCGTAGAAGCGCTCGCGGCGGCCGCGATAACCGGGTGTGCCATGGACATAGGCGATGGAACGGTGACCGAGGTCTACCAGGTATTGGATCACCGCCTGCCCTGCCTCGTGGTCGGTGCCGGAAACCTGGTCGGCATCTTCGAGCGGATCGACCCAGCCGAACCGGATGATCGGAGTGCCGGTCGCCATCGCGGCGCGGATCGCCTCGCGGTCGTGCGGTCCGACCAACAACAGCCCGGCGCAGGTGCGCGCCAATTCTTCAAGCTGCCCTTGGCTGTGGGTCCATAACATCCTGAGAGCCATGCCGAGCCTGTGCGCCTCTGCCTGAACGCCGTTCTGGATCTGCATGTGTAGCTCGCTATTGACCGGATCGAGGTCGTGAAACACTACCGCGATATCGCCCGGCGCGGTCTGGCTGGCGGGCTTGCTATAGCCGAGGCGCAGGGCTGTTTCGCGTATCCGCTCGCGGGTTTCCTCGCTGACGCCGCTCTTGCCCGACAACGATCTGGACACCGCATATTTCGAAAGGCCGACCTCGCACGCGATGGTCTGCAAGGTGACCCGCCCCCTGTTTTTCATTCCAGCCCTCTCTGCATTGCCGCCTGGCGGCACTGCCGCACTGCAAAACGCAATTTTTCCAAACAAGCCTACATAACACTTTACCTAACAGTATTCGAATGCAAACTTTCCGTTATCCACGCCCAAGGGAAATAATAGGTAACGGCGGGGACTGCGTGTGGAGGAGACACTCATGATCAAGCTGAAACGTCGCGCGTTTCTGGCCGGGACTTCGGCCGTTTTGATTTTGCCGGCCCTGCCGGCTTTAGCCGTCGACTACAAGGAAGCAAGCCTCTTGAAGGATAAGGTCGCCGGTGGTGCCCTTCCTCCCGTCAAGGATCGGCTGCCCGCCAACCCCCTTGTCATCAAACCCCTTGAAAGCGTCGGGAAATACGGAGGCGATTGGAAGCTGGCGCTGGTCGGCGGCGGTTCGCTCTCGATGCTGTTCCGCTACCAGGCCTATGAGCCTCTCCTGCGTTATACGCCCGATTGGTCGGGGGTGACGCTCAATGTCGCGGAAGCCTTTGAAGGCAATGCGGACTCGACCGTCTACACCATCCGCCTGCGCAAAGGCATGAAGTGGTCCGATGGACATCCCTACACCACGGCCGACGTCAAGTTCTGGTACGATACCGTGCTGACCGACAAACGCGTCGCCGTCACCAGCCAGGGTCATTGGAAGACCGCCGGCAAGCCCGCCAAGCTGGAAGTGGTCGACGAACAGACCTTCAAGGTCATCTTTGAAAAGCCTAACGGTATGTTCCCGCTGCAGGTCGCCTGGTCCAACTGGGATCACACGACGCGCTGCCCCAAGCATTATCTCGAACAGTTCCATATCGACTACAATCCGAAAGCGGACGAGCTGGCCAAGCAGCGCGGCTTCCAGAGCTGGATCGCCGCATTCCAATCGGCCTCCGGCTTCCAGGACGACAACGCCTTCTTCCTCAATTCGTCGAAGAAGCCTTGCCTCAACGCCTGGTATTTCACGATCGCGCCTGGCGAAAATACCGAGCGCGTCGTGGCCGAACGCAACCCCTACTATTGGAAGGTCGATACCGCGGGCAATCAATTGCCCTATATGGACCGCATCGTCTACCAGATGGTTGCCGATCCGCAGGTACTGCTCTTGAAATGCATGCAGGGCGAAATCGACCTGATGGACCAGTATATCGCCACGCCGAACAACAAGTCGGTTCTCTACGACGCGCGCAAGCAGGGCGACTATGATTTCTACACGCTGACCTCGACCGAGGCCAACGTCATGAACTTCATCTTCAACCTGAACCACAATGACGAGACGAAGCGAAAGCTCTTCCGCAACAAGACGTTCCGCGCGGCCCTGTCGACGGCGCTCGATCGACAGACGCTGATCGACGCGGTGCTGGTCGGCCAGGGCGCAGCCGCCCAGCCGTCGGTCAAGGAAGGCGATCCGCTCTATAGCGAGCAGCTCGCCAAGCAGTTCACCGAGTACAGCGTCGATAAGGCGAATGCCATGCTCGACGAGCTGGTTCCGAAGCGCGACAACCAGAATTTCCGTCTCGACGAGAAGGGCCGGCGGCTGACGATCATCTTCGAGATCGACCAGGCCCGCCCGATCTTCCTGGATCTCTTCCAACTGGCGATCCCGATGTTCCAGGCGGTCGGCATCGATGCGCAAATGCGCACCATGGACCGCTCCCTCTGGGAAACACGCGTTCGCCAGGGTCGCGACTTCGACGCGACCGCGCACCAGTTCGGCGCCAATGGCGGCGTCGCGGCGATGCTCGATCCGCGCTACTACGTGCCGACCGACAGCAATGCGATGTATGCCCCGGCGTGGCAGCTTTGGTATCTCGATCCCAAGAACGCCAATGCCGAGGAACCGCCGGAAGAGACCAAGAAGCTGCTCGCGCTCTACGACAAGCTGAAGGCGACCTCGGACCAGGCGGGCCAGCGCGAGATCATGAAGCAGATCCTGCAAGGGGCCGCCGACAACTTCTATGTCTTCGGGATTTCGCAGCCGCCGGACGGCTACGGCATCGTCAAGAACAACATGAGGAACATTACCAAGACCATGCCGAACTCGTTCGGCTGGCCGACCCCTGCCCCGACCATGCCGGAGCAGTTCTACAAGGTCTGAAGGCCTCGCCAATTGCGACGTTTTTCCGGGCGCCGGCGTAAGCCGGCCGGCGCCATGGGGCCCCTTTTTCCGATAACTGGATGCTATCATGCTCGAGGCGAGACGACAGAACACCGAAACTTTGCGAACTCCCGACTGGTTCCGGACCGCGACGCGCTGGACCCAGCTGACCTTCGTGGAGGATGATCCGGAAAAATACGACCCCGCCTTCTGGATCGATGTCTTCAAGCGCACGAAATCTAACGCCGTATGCCTCAGCGCCGGCGGTTACATCGCCTACTATCCAAGCAAGGTCCCCCATCACTACGTCAGCCAGTATCTGGGCGACAGGGATATTTTCGGCGCGCTGGTCGATGCCGCCCGCAAGCTCGACATGCATGTCATGGCCCGCGTCGATCCGCACGCCATCCATGACGATGCGGCCAAGGCCCATCCGGAATGGGTGATGATCAATGCTGACGGCACGCCGCGCCGCCACTGGGCCTACCCGGATGTCTGGGTCACCAATGCCTATGGCGACTACAACTCGGTATTCATGCCGGAGGTCGTGAAAGAGATCGTCCGCGAATACGATATCGACGCGATCTTCGCCAATCGCTGGCAAGGTCACGGCGTCGATTACAGCGAGGACAGCGCCCGCCGCTTCAAGGACATGACCGGCTACGCCCTGCCCAGGAACGCGGATGCCGAGGACCCGGCCTGGCAAGCCTGGCTGCAATGGCGCCGCCGCGTGCTGACCGACGTGATCGCCCAATGGGACGACGCGGTCAAAGCCATCCGGCCGCATGCAAGCTTCATCCCGAACATGAGCGGCGCGTCGCTGATGGAATTCGACCTTTCCGTCATCACCAAACATTGCCCCTTCCTCGTCGTCGACCACCAGGGCCGCAAGGGGCTGGAGCTCGGCTGGTCGGCGGGGCGCAACGGCAAGCGCATCCGCGCCACCTTCGCCGATCGGCCCGTGGTGCTGATCACCTCGATCGGCCCGGAGGAGGAATACCGCTGGAAGGACGCGGTGACCTCGGGCGAGGAAATGCAGCTCTGGATCAACAACGGCACCGCCCACGGGCTTTTCGCCTGGTTCACGAAATTCAACGGCGTGGTGCCCGACAAGCGCTGGGTGGATCCGGTCGCCGAGGCATTTGTCCTCCAGTCAGCCGTTGAGCCGGTCCTCGAAAGCATGAGGCCGACGGCAGAGATCGCCGTGATCGACCCGTCGACCACCTTGCGTCACTGGGCACCGGAAGACCGCCACGCGGCGGAGAAACACGACCTCGGCATCTACCACGCCCTGGTCGAGGCCCGCCTGCCCTTCGAGCTTCTGTCCGACCAGGTGCTCACCCGGGACAATCTCGACCGCTTCAAGGTCATCATCCTTGCCAATGCCTCCTGCCTTTCGAATGCGCAGAACGAGGCGATCCGCGCCTATGTGGCGCGCGGCGGCAGTGTCGTGGCCTCCTACGAGACCTCGCTTCGCGACGAATTCGGCAAGACGCGGCCCGAATTCGGCCTGTCGGACGTGCTCGGTGCGAAATTCGTTTCCGGCCCGCGCGGCATAGTCAAGAACACCTATGTGGCACTGTCCGGCGACCACCCGGTCAACAAGGGCTTTGACGGCGCCGAGCGGATCATGGGCGGCACAAGGCTGATCCATGTCGAGCCGGCGGCGGGCACTGAAACACCCGTCCTCTACGTGCCCGATTTCCCGGATCTTCCGATGGAGGAAGTCTATCCGCGTAAAGACCCGGAGGGGGCGGCCGTCATCGCCCGAGAAACCGGCATGGGTGGCCGCACTGTCTATATCCCCTGGAATATTGGCGAGATATTCTGGGAAGTGTTTGCCGTCGATCACGCCCGCCTGCTGTCCAACGCCGTCCACTGGGCGCTCGGCAAGACCCCACGCGTCACCGTCAAAGGCCCGGGCGTCATCGACCTCGCCCTCAGGGAAAACGCCGAGGGTATCGCGCTCAGCCTCTTCAACCTCACCAACCCGATGATGATGAAAGGGCCCATACGCGAAAATTATCCTCTGGCCGCCCAGACCGTTTCGGTGGAAGTTCCGAGCGGCAAATCGGTTGCGAAAGCCTGGCTGGTCGTTGCGGACAGGGCGGCAAGCTTCAGCGTGAAAGACGGACGCGCGGAGGTGGACGTGCCGGGAATAGAGCGGCTGGAAGTGCTACATCTCACTTGGAAATAAGGTGGGAAACTAAAATGGAGCAACGCTTTCGGCCTGGAGGGGCCGAGGGCGGATGAAGATCCGAAGGTGGCGCCTCAACGGCGCTTTCAACGGGAGGAGAACTATTCCGATGCTTGGCTACATCTTCAAGCGCGTGCTCTACATGATCCCGACCCTGTTCGGCATGTCGCTGATATCGTTCCTGATCATCCAGCTGCCGCCGGGTGACTACCTGACGTCGATGATCGCCACGATGAGCGACAGCGGCCAGACTGTCGATCCAGCACAGATCGAGCGGCTGAAGGAAATCTACGGCTTCGACGACCCCTTCTACATCCAGTATCTCAAATGGATCTGGGGCATCGTCAGTCGTGGCGACTTCGGCCATTCGTTCGAATGGAACCAGCCCGTTTCCGGGCTGATCTGGGGCCGGATGGGTTCGACCCTGGTCATCTCGCTCTTAAGCCTCCTGTTCGTATGGATCGTCGCGCTGCCGATCGGCATTTATTCCGCCGTCCGTCGCCATTCGATCAGCGACCACGTCTTCACCTTTTTCGGCTTCATCGGGCTTGCGGTGCCGAACTTCATCCTGGCGCTGGTGCTGATGTACGTCGCCTACCGCTATCTCGGCCAGAGTGTCGGCGGCCTCAACTCACCTGAATATGCCGAAGCCCCCTGGAGCCTTGCCAAGATCGGCGATTTCCTCGCCCATCTGTGGATCCCGATCATCATCATCGGGGCTTCGGGAACGGCGGCGCTGATCCGGGTCCTGCGCGCCAACCTGACCGACGAGCTTCACAAGCCTTATGTGATCACCGCCCGCGCCAAGGGCCTGCCGGAATACAAGGTCATTCTCAAATATCCGGTGCGCATCGCCCTCAACCCGTTCGTCTCGGCGATCGGCTGGGTGCTGCCGCATCTGGTCTCCGGCGTGACGATCACCGCCATCGTCCTTAACCTGCCGACCGCCGGGCCGCTGCTGTTCCGAGCGCTGATATCGCAGGACATGTATCTCGCCGGCAGTTTTATCCTGCTCCTAAGTGCCCTCACCCTTGTCGGCATGCTGCTATCGGATCTGCTGCTGGCGCTGCTCGATCCGCGCATCCGGTTCAATTGAGGGAGGCCGCATGAGCACGCACGACACATTCGGAACCTATTCCGGCCCCGCTCACACCGTCGCCGACGGCCCCTCGATCAGTCCGCTCAAAGCCGGAAAGACCGTTTCGACCGCGACGGTCGGCCCCTGGAGGCTGATTGCCGGAAAGCTTCTCCGCCAGAAGGTGGCCATGTTTGCCGGCGCGGTCATCGTGATCCTCTATCTGATCGGCCTGTTCGCCGAATTCCTGGCACCCAGCCTGCCCGCCACCTCGCGGCCGCAATATACCTATGCGCCACCCCAGGGCCTGAGCTTCTTCGTCAAAAAGCCGGACGGCAGTTCCGAGTTCAATTTCCATGTGAAGGGCTACAAGGTCGAGATCGAAAAGGTGGCGTTGCGCCGCACCTTCGTCGTCGACGACACCAAGGTCGTGCCGGTCGGCCTGTTCGTCAAAGGCCCGCGCTACGAACTCTGGGGCCTGATCCCGATGGACCGCCACCTGATCGGCCCGATCAATCCAAGCGATCCGATGTATCTGCTCGGCGCCGACCGCCTCGGGCGCGACGTCTTCTCGCGGCTGGTCTATGGCACGCGGATTTCCATGTCGATCGGTCTCGTCGGCGTCGTCATGTCTCTCGTCCTCGGCGTCGTGCTCGGCTCGATTTCCGGCTTTTACGGCGGCTGGGTCGATACGGTGATCCAGCGCGTCATCGAGGTCGTCAGCGCCATGCCGACCATCCCGCTCTGGCTCGGCCTCGCGGCGGCGATCCCACTCACATGGTCGCCGGTCAACGTCTATTTCGTCATCACCATCATCGTCTCGCTGCTCGGCTGGACCAGCCTTGCCCGCGAGGTGCGAGGCCGTTTCCTGGCGCTTCGCAGCGAAGACTTCGTCACTGCCGCCATGCTCGACGGATCGAGCGAGAAGCGGCTGATCTTCCGCCATATCCTGCCGTCCCTGACGAGCCATATTCTCGCCGTCGTGACGCTTGCAGTGCCGACCATGATCGTTGCCGAAACCTCGCTTTCCTTCCTCGGCATCGGCCTGAAGCCGCCCGTCGTCAGCTGGGGCGTGCTGCTGCAGGACGCCCAGAACATCCGCACGGTGGCAACCGCACCATGGCTGCTGATCTGGCCTTCGCTCGCGGTGATCGTCGCCGTGCTGTCCTTCAATTTCTTCGGCGACGGCCTTCGCGATGCCGCCGACCCCTATGACAATTGAGGAGGAAATCATGATCGATCCTGCCGAAGACGTCGTCCTCTCCGTCGAAAACCTCTCGATCGATTTCCGGTTGCGGACCCATATCCTGCATGCGGTCGAGAATGTCAGCTTCGAGCTGAAGCGCGGCCAGACGCTTTGCCTCGTCGGCGAGAGCGGCTCGGGCAAGAGCGTCACCGCCCGCTCGCTGCTGCAGATCGTCGACAGGCCCGGCAGCATCGTCGGCGGGCGTATCCTTTTGCGCAACGCCGGCGAGATCACGGATATCGCCAGGCTCGATCCGGATGGCCAGGCCATGCGCGCCATTCGCGGCCGCAGGATCGGCCTGATCTTCCAGGAACCGATGAGTTCGCTGTCGCCGGTCCATACGATCGGCTCGCAGATCACCGAAGCCATTCGCCTGCACAGCGATCTCGACAAACGCGCCGCGCGGGCGAAAACGGTCGAACTGCTGCGTCAGGTCGAAATCCCCAATCCGGAGCAGATGGCGGACCGCTACACGTTCGAATTTTCCGGCGGCATGCGCCAGCGCGCGATGATCGCCATGGCGCTTGCCGGCAATCCCGATATCCTGATCGCCGACGAGCCGACCACGGCGCTCGACGTCACCACCCAGGCCGAAATCCTCGACCTGATCAAGCGTCTGCAGGTGGAGCGCGGCATGGCCATGCTGCTGATCACCCACGACATGGGCATCGTCGCCGAAGTGGCGGACGACGTCGCGGTCATGCGTTTCGGTCATATCGTCGAGCGCGGCCCGGTCGACGCGATCTACCATGACGCACAGCATCCCTATACCCGCCAGCTTCTCGCCTCGACGGTGAAGCTCACCCGGCATGTCGAATGCCGGCTACCTGCGGTGGCGACGTCATCGCAGCCACTGCGGCCGATCCTCTCCGTCCGCAATCTCGGCAAGACGTTCGGCTGGCACGGAAAGACCAATTCGCTGCGCGCCGTCGACGATGCCAATTTCGATCTCTATCCCGGTGAAAACCTCGGCATCGTCGGGGAAAGCGGCTCGGGCAAGACGACGCTCGGCCGGCTGATCCTGCGCACTGTCAAGCCGACGACAGGCAGCGTTGTCTACCGCAACAAGGATGGCAGCGACGTCGAGGTCACCCGCCTGACCAAAAAGGAGTTGCGCGGCTTCCACCGGGAAGTGCGCCTCGTCTTCCAGGATCCGTTCGCCTCGCTCAACCCGCGCATGACGGTCAAGGAAGTGATCGGCGACCCGCTGATCATCAACGGCCTCGCCAAGGGCAAGGCGCTCGAAGAGCGCGTCGCCGAACTGATGCGGCTCGTCGGGCTCGATCCGATGGGCATGGAACGTTATCCGCATGCCTTTTCCGGCGGCCAGCGGCAACGCATCGGCATTGCCCGGGCGCTGGCGCTCGATCCGCGCATCATCATCGCCGACGAGGCGACCTCGGCGCTCGACGTGTCGATCCGCAGCCAGATCCTCGACCTGCTGCTCGATATCCGCCAGCGGCTGAACCTCAGTTTCATCTTCATCTCGCACGACATTTCGGTGGTGCGTTACTTCTGCGACCGCGTCGCCGTCATGCATCGCGGCAAGATCGTCGAGCTCGGCGAGGCCGAGCAGATCTGCACGGCGCCACAGGAGGCTTATACCAAGAGCCTGATTTCCGCCGTTCCGAATCCCGACCCCCGCGACAAGCGCATGCTGCACCGGCACCGCTTCGTCGCACCCGTTCTCTAAAGGACAGTGCCAGTGCCGAAATTCTCCGCCAATCTCTCCTTCCTCTACCAGGACCTGCCCTTCCTCGATCGCTTCGCCGCTGCCGCGAAGGACGGTTTCGGCGGGATCGAGTATCTCAGCCCTTATGCGGAACCGAAGGAGAAGGTTGTCGACGCGCTGAAAGCAAGCGGCCTCGTGCAGGCGCTTTTCAACGTGCCCTCGGGAGACTGGGCCGGCGGCGAGCGTGGCATCGCCTGCCTGCCGGATCGCGTCCAGGAATTCCGCGACGGCGTGGCTCTGGCGCTCGACTATGCCGAGGCACTCGGCTGCCGCCAGGTGAACGTCATCTCCGGCCTTGTGGCAAAGGGGGCTGATGTCGAGGTTCTGGAAAAGGTGCTGGTCGACAACCTGAAATATGCCGCGCCGCGTTGCGCCGATGCCGGCGTCAGGCTGCTGATCGAGCCGATCAACCTGCGCGACATTCCCGGCTTCTTCCTGTCGACGACCGATCATGCGGAACGCATCCTCGACAGGGTCGGCTCCGACAATCTCTACGTCCAGTACGATTTCTACCACATGCAGATTATGCAGGGCGATCTTATCCCCACCTTCACCCGCCTGAAGGACAGGATCGCCCATGTGCAGATCGCCGACAATCCCGGCCGCAGCGAGCCGGGCACCGGCGAGATCAACTACGATTTCATACTCCGCGAACTCGACCGCCTCGGTTACGACGGCTGGGCCGGCTGCGAATACAGGCCGAAGGCCGGCACCAGCGAGGGCCTTGGATGGATGAAGCCCCATCTTTCCGGAGGGCCCCGCTAAGATCAACGCTTTTCCCAACTAACCGGACGCCATCTTCGCCGCTTCCAAACCGGAGCTCTCCTCCGGAGGGCGGAGCCATGTCCGCATGTCGATGAAGAAGGACAGGACCATGCTCAGAAACGATATCCAATTCCCCTACGGCGCCGTCTATTTCCGCAAGTCCAATCCGCCCCGCGAAGACTGGGAGCGCGACTATGCGACGGCGGGCGAAGACGGTCTCAACATCTTCCGCCACTGGTTCATGTGGAGCGCGATCGAGACCTCGCCCGGTGTCTACGACTGGGAGGAATACGACCGGCAGATGGACCTTGCCGCCCAGAACGGCATCAAGACGGTCATTGCCGAACTTATCCATGCCGTGCCCGACTGGGCGGTCCGCAAATATGCCGATGCGCTGCAGGTCAATGCCGACGGCACCAAGCTCGGTTCCTATATGGGTGTATCGGCGGCGACCGGCGGCTTCTCCAACAATGGCGGCGGGGCCGGCGCGCTGACGCTCAACTGCCCGGACGTGAAGGAAGCGGCCGGCAAATTCCTGACCGCGCTCGCCACCCGCTACAAAGACCATCCGGCGATCTACGGCTACGACGTCTGGAACGAGTGCAACTATTCCGCCGATGTCGATTACAGCAGCTATGCCAAGTCGGCGTTCCGCATATGGCTGGAGAAGAAATACGGCACGCTGAAAGTGCTCGCCAAGGCCTGGCATCGCTACAGCTATGCCGAATGGGAGGATATCGAGCCGCCGGTCCACATGGCGCCCTATCCGGAATGCATCGACTGGCTGCAGTTCAAGCGCGACAATTTCTACGACCAGATGCAATGGCGCATCGACACCATCCGCGCCGTCGATCCGAAAAACACCATCGCCGCCCACGGCATATCCGGCGCGATCCCCAACATGGCAGCGAACGGCTGCGACGACTGGCTGGCCGCCTCCAAGGTCGAGATCTACGGGTTCACCTGGATCCAGGCGCGCAAGGGGTCGGAAGCCTGGAAGAACTGGTACGGCGTCGACATCAACCGTGCCGCGGCCCGTGGAAAACCCTTCTGGCATGCCGAGCGACAGGGCGGACCGCTGTGGCTGCAGCCGCAGGTGATCGGCCGCGACAAGGACGACGGTCGCGTCGCCGAGCCCGAAGATATCCGCCTGTGGAGCATGACCTCGTTTGCAGGCGGCGCCCGCGGCGTGCTGAACCTGCGCTGGCGGCCGCTGCTCGACGGGCCGCTCTTTGGTGCCTTCGGTGCCTATGGCATGGACGGCGCCCGCACGCCCCGCTCGAAACTGCAGAGCGACATGGCGAAATGGGCGAACGACCCGGCACAGGCGGCTCTTTGGGAGGCAAAGCCGGTGCGCGGCGAGGTTGGCATCCTGGTGGTTCCCGAGACGCAGGAATGGGATTACCTCTTGAACTACGACCGCAAGGAAAAACCCTACCCGGAAGCCATGTGGGGAGCCTATCGCGCCTTCCTCGAAAACGGCGTCCAGCCGGACTGGGTGCATATCGACGATATCGACGCCTATGACCGCCTCTATTTCCCCTATCCGATCATGTTCACCGCCGATCAGGCAAAACGCCTTACCGCCTGGGTGGAAAAGGGCGGCACGCTGATCGCAGAAGCCTGCCCCGGTTATTTCGGCGACCGCGGCCATGTCGGCCAGGTGCAGCCGAACATGGGCCTCGACAAGGTTTTCGGCGCTCGCGAGGACCAGGTCGAGTTCATGCCGGATATCGGCGACCGCATCCATTTCAAGCTGGATGGGGCGGCGGTCGATGGCGGCGGTTTCCTGCAATCCTATGTGCTTGCCGGCGGCACCGCGCGCGGTGACTTCGACGACGGACGACTTGCCGTGGTCGAGAACGCCTATGGCAAGGGCCGGACGCTGCTGATCGGCACCAATCCGTCGGTCGCCTATTACAAGTCGCAGGGCAAGGCGAACGGCGCCTTTTTCGCTGAACTGCTGCGCTGGAGCCGCTGCACGCCGCATGCGGCCTTGTCGAACAAGGCGCTGTTCGCGCGTATCCACAAGAGCGAAAAAGGCAGCTTCCTCTGGCTCGTCAACCCGACCCGCGCGGCGCAGGCGACCGAGGTGAAGCTCGCCGAAGGCCATGGGCGGCTTGCCAACGGCAGGGCGGTCTGGCCGATCGGACACGCCCATGACGGCGGCAAGATCGAGGTGCCGGCCCGCGACGTCCTGATCCTGCCGCTCGAATGACACCGGCCCGCCCTCAGGCACCGATGCCCGAGGCGGCATGATTCCGACCGCTCCCTTCCAGCCACATGGACGTGCCCAAGCGCTTGCGGTAATGGCAAAGGCAGGAAGATAGTCGGAGAAAAGAATGCCTGAGCGGAATGCCATCGTCGTCGGCGCGGGGTTCACGGGCCTGAGCGCCGCGCTGGAGCTTGTCGAGGCAGGGCTCGACGTGCTGCTGCTCGAAGCGCGCGACAGGGTCGGCGGCAAGGTCGAGTCCGAGATGCTGCCGGACGGCACTCGGATCGACACCGGCGGGCAATTCTTTTGCCGCGACATGAGCGAGCTGATGGCGCTCATCGAGGAACATGGCAAGACGCCGGTCATGACCCACTATGATGGGGAGCCCATCTACCGGCCACCGGTCTCGCCGCAACAGGGTTTCGCGCGCTGGCAGGGGGTCGATGCGCTTCGCGACCGGATGATCGCTACCGATCCGGATGATCCGGACCTGGCGAAACTGACGGTGGCCGATTGGGTGGCCCGGCAGGACGACGTGCCGGCCGACGTGCAGAAAAGCTTCCTGCGGCTGATCAAGGGCCTCTGGTGCCGCGCGCCGGAGGAGGTCGCCTTCACCTGGCTCGCCTCCAACGACCGGCGCATCACCAATACCTATTCGGAAATGGAAAAGTTCCTGCCCGGCACGCTGCATGCGCTGGCCGACCAGCTGGCGGCGAGGCTTGGGCACCGGCTGCGCCTCGGTACACCGGTTACGGGCATCGAATATTCCGATACCGGGGTCACCGTCATCGCCGGCGACGAGCGGTTCTTCGCGAAACGCGTCATCCTGGCGCTGCCGCCGGTGATGATCCGCCAGCTTCCGTTTTCGCCTGCTCTCCCCAAGCGGCTGCAGGAGGCGCTTTCCGCCTGGGCGCCCGGCCTTTCGATCAAGCTGCAGGTCAGTTACGACAAGCCATTCTGGCGCGAGAGGGGGCTTTCCGGCGCCGTCATGTGGCACGAACCCCAGGGTCTCTACGCCTGCGACGCAAGCCACGACAATTATGCCGGCCTCATCGTCTTCGTCGGCGGGCCGGAAGCGCAGCAATGGCACGGGCGGCCGCGCGAGGAGCTCGCCGCTTTCATCCGCGAGCAACTGACCGCGGCCTTCGGCCCCGAAGGCGGCAATCCGCGCGATATCCATGTCCGCGACTGGGTCGACGATCCCTGGAGCGGCGGCGCCTATAGCGACGTCATCATCGATCTCGACGCCCGTCATGCCGAAGAGATCATCAACGAAGGCGTTTCGCCGGTCCATTTCGCGTCGTCGGAGCTCTCCCCGTCCTATCCGGGTTATGTCGAAGGCGCGATCGTCGCAGGCAGGCTGGCGGCTGCGCGGGTCATCGGCGTATTGCAGGGCGACCGGTCAGAGGTTAGCGGGAGCTGACGCGTCGATCAGCATTTCTCATCCATCCCTCACGCTTTTTCGTTGGCATTCACGGCACCGCTCGACATGATCCACCAATGACGAGAAAACAGTCCCTCGATACGTTCGCCGTGACGGCTATGGTCGTGCTCTGCAGCCTCTGGGCTCTGCAGCAGATCGCCATCAAGGCGGTCATTCCAGAAGTGCCGCCGTTCTGGCAGTCGGCAATACGTTCGATCGGCGCCACGATCGTGATCGCCGGCTGGTTCCGGCAGGCGGGGCTGAAGTGGACGCGCGGCCTTTTCTGGCCCGGTCTTCTGGTCGGCACGCTGTTTTCGGTGGAATTCGGACTGCTTTATCTATCGCTCGGGTACACCGATGCGGCGCGGGCGGCACTGCTTCTCTATACGGCGCCGTTCGTGGTGGCGATCGGCGCGCATTTTCTGATGCCGGGCGAACGGCTGTCGCTCGCGGGCTGGATCGGCATCGTCATAGCCTTCGCAGGCACTGGCCTGGTGCTGCAGGCTTCGGTCTCGGTCGACAGCAGCATGTTTCTCGGAGATGCCTGCGCGCTGGCGGCCGGCATCCTCTGGGGGCTGACGACGCTTGCGATCCGCCGCAGCGGCCTTGCTCAGGCACCCGCCTCGCAGACGCTGCTTTACCAGCTCGCGGTGTCCGGCGTGCTGCTGACGGCTGCCGCCGTCATCTTCGAGGGCGCGCTTCCGGTTCCGCACTCCCTCCTTGCCTGGTCTTCGCTCGCTTACCAGACAGTGGTTGTCGCAGCACTCTCGTTTCTCGCCTGGTTCGCACTGATCGCCCGCTATTCGGCGACGAAACTGTCGGTGTTCACCTTCCTGACACCGCTGCTCGCAGCGCTTGCCGGCATCCTGCTGCTCGGGGAACGGATCGACGCGCATCACGTCATCGCACTCGTATGCATCGTCGCCGGGATCATCGTGGTCAATATCTATGGCCACAGCCGCACATCCGCCGAAGCCTCTTGAAAACCCGGCCGAATGTCGCGCGGGCTGTTTCCTGTCGACAATATGTGCAATTGTTCTGCGGCATTGGCTTGCGACGCACAGACGGGGAACGATGGCGAAGAACGAACCTGCAGAAACCGATATCCCCCGCACCCGCGGCTCCGGCACTCAGAGCGTCTATACGATCCTGCGCCGGGAAATCCTCGCCATGACCCTGGCCCCGGGCAGCCCGCTGGACGAAGTCCGGCTGTCCGAGCGTTTCGGCATGTCGCGCACGCCGATCCGCGAAGCGCTGCTGCGGCTTTCCGCCGATGGCCTCGTCACGACGCTGCCGAACCGAAACACCATCGTCGCGACGATCGATTTCGCCTCGCTGCCTCCCTATTTCGATGCGCTGACGCTGATGTACCGCGTCACCACCCGCGGTGCCGCCATGCGCGCGACGCCGCAGGCTATGAGCGAGATCCGAAGGCGGCAGGCAGAATTTGCCGCAGCGGTTGCCGCCCACGACGCCTTCGCGATGATCGAGGCGAACCGGGAATTCCACGTGGCGATCGCCGAACTCGCCGGCAATTCCTATTACACCACCTTCTTCGCCCGGCTGCTCGACGAGGGGCGCCGCATCCTGCGCCTTTATTATCGTACCTTCGATGATCGGCTGCCGCGCCAGTATGTCGACGAACACGAGGAGATGATCGCTGCAATCGAGGCGCGCGACGTCGAGCGTTCCGACAGGCTCGCTATCAAGCATGCGGAACAGATCGTCCGGCAGATCCAGGATTATATCGCCCGCGATCTCGGCCAACCGATCGATCTTGCCGCATCCTGACCCCACCTTCCGCATTCGCTTCACAGGACAGAAATCATGAATTCCTCTTCGGTCGACGCCGTCGTCATCGGCTCGGGCATTATCGGGACGATGTCGGCGCAGTACCTGCTGGACGACGGACGTTCGGTGCTGATAATCGAGCGCGGCGAGGTGGCACGGGGTGCAAGCAGCGGCAATGCCGGCATTCTCGCCTTTCCGGAAATCATCCCGATCGCCGCACCCGGCATGATGTGGAAAGCGCCGAAATGGCTGCTCGATCCGCTCGGCCCCCTCAGCCTGCCGCCGTCCTATGCGCTCAACATGGTGCCGTGGCTGTGGCGACTCTGGCGGGCCAGCGCCCGGCCGGCCTATGAGCGTACCGTCGGCGTGCATGCCAGGATGATGCCGATGGCGCGCAGCGAAATGCTGCAAACCGTCGAACGCGCCGGCCTACGGGCGATGATCAGGCAGACCGGCACGCTCGACCTCTACGACAGCGAAGCAAGCCTCAATGCCGCATCTGACGACTGGCAGGCGAAACGCGACGCGGGTTTCGAATTCCAGAGGGTTGGCCGCGGCGAGATCGATTCCCTGCAGCCGGGCCTTGCGCCGCAGTTCCGGCACGGCATCTTCACGCCCTCCGGCCTGCAGGTCTCCGATCCGCTGGAATTTACCCAGGCCCTCTTCAGCAACGCCATGTCCCGGGGCGCGTCGCTCAGGATCGGTGAGGCCGTCCGCATCGAGCCGATAAACGATGGTGCCAGGGTCGTTCTGGCGGATGGCGCCGTCTTCGACGCGAAGACCGTCGTACTGGCCGGCGGCGCCTGGTCGAAGAAGATCGTAACCGGCCTCGGCGACCATGCGCCGCTCGAAACCGAGCGGGGTTACAACACGACGCTGCCGCAGGGCGCCTTCCCGCTGCATCGCCAGCTTTATTTCAACGATCATGGCTTCGTGGTGACGCCGCTTTCGTCAGGCATCCGCGTCGGCGGCGCAGTCGAGCTCGGCGGGCTGACACTGGCGCCGAACTACAAACGCTCGGAGGCAATGATGAAGAAGGCAAAAAACTTCCTGCCCGAGTTGAGGACCGAGGGCGGCCGCCAGTGGATGGGTTTTCGTCCCTCCATGCCGGACTGCCTGCCGGTGATCAGTGCTTCGACCGCGACGCCGGCGATCATCTATGCCTTCGGCCACGGACATCTCGGCCTCACGCAGTCCGCTGCGACCGGCCGGTTGGTTGCCGATATCGCCGCACGCCGAAAGCCTGCCGTCGATATCGAACCTTACAGCATCACCCGGTTTCGCTGAAATTTGCGACGCAGTACACCGGTCGGCTACACGTGCCGAATATCCTTGTCGACAAACTGACTACAGCAGGATATAACGTCAGTGAAATCGAAAGGAACCGGACATGGCCTGGTCGCATCCCGTCCCGAAGATCACCGACGACGAGCGGCGGCAGCGCCTTGTCCGGCTTCAGGCGTCGCTGGACGAAAAGGGAGTGGGTGGCATCCTGCTCGGCGCCAGCGAAAGCCTGCGTTATTTCACCGGCCTCGTCTGGCGCCAGAGCGAACGCCTGCTCGGCGCGCTGGTGACGCCCAAATCGGTCACCTACATCGTACCGGAGTTCGAGCGGAGCCGGGTTGAAAGCCTGCCGCATCTGCCGGGCGACATCGTCGTCTGGCAGGAGGATGAGGCGAGTGCCGCACTGGTCGCCTCGCTTCTGCCTGCCAATGTGAAGCTTGCGCTCGATGACGCGCTGCCGCTGTTCGTCTACCACCAGCTTGCTGCCGTCTTTGGCACCGAGCGACTTGTCGATGGCGGCCGCCTGATCCGCGATCTCAGGCTCCGGAAGTCGAAGGCCGAGATCGACCTTATACAACATGCGATGAACCTGACGCTGGAAGTGCATCGCCGCGCGCATGCCTTCATCAAGCCGGGCGTGCTTGCTTCGGACGTGGTGCGCCATGTCGACGAACAGCATCGCGCGCTCGGGGCTGCCAGCGGTTCGAGCTTCTGCATCGTCTCCTTCGGGGTCGCGGCCTCCCTTCCCCACGGCGCCGACGGCGACCAGGTCTATGCGCCCGGCGACGTGGTCCTGGTCGATACCGGCTGCCGGCTCGACGGTTATCATTCGGATCTCACCCGCACCTATGTGATGGAAGAGCCGACTCCTGAATTCGCCAAGGCCTGGGCGATCGAGCGCGAAGCGGAACAGGCCGTTTTCGAGGCCGCCCGCCTCGGCGCCACCTGCGGCAGCCTCGACGATGCGGCCCGCAAGGTGCTGGCGAAGCACGGACTCGGCCCGGACTATATCCTTCCCGGCCTGCCGCATCGCGCCGGCCACGGGCTCGGCCTCGAAATCCACGAAGAACCCTATATCGTGCGCGGCAATGCGACCGTGCTCGAACCGGGCATGTGTTTCTCCAACGAGCCGATGATTGTTTTCCCAGACCGTTTCGGCATCCGCCTCGAAGACCATATCCACATGACCGAAACCGGGCCGCAATGGTTCACGGAGCCGGCGAAAGGCCCGACTGAGCCCTTCGCGTGACGGACATCGGCGCGACCGCGCATAATATGACCCATCAACCAGAGGAGTGCATTTCATGACCACAGGCTGGAGCGGCGTTTTCCCCGCAGTGACGACACAATTCAACGAAGACTTCTCGATCGACCTCAAGGCCACCCAGGGCGTGCAGGACGCGCTCGTCAACGACGGCGTCAACGGCCTCATCGTCATGGGCACCTGCGGCGAGAACAACTCGCTCGACCCGGAAGAAAAGCGCACCATTCTCAAGGCCGCCGTCGAAGTGGTGAACGGCCGCGTGCCGGTCGTGACCGGCGTGTCCGAGTTCGATACCCGCCGCGCCGTCGCCTATGCCCGCGATGCCGAAAGGCTCGGCGCCGACGGCCTGATGCTGCTGCCGGCCATGGTCTACGTGCCGAAGCCGGAAGAATTGGTCGCCCATTTCAAGGCGGTCGCCGCGGCCACCTCGCTGCCGATCATGCTCTACAACAACCCCCCGGCCTATCGCGTCAACATCGGCGCCGACGTGCTGCGTCAGCTCGAAGACGTGCCGAACATCAAGGCCGTCAAGGAAAGCGCGCCGGATCCGCGCCGCTTCACCGACCTGATCAATGCCTTCGGTGACCGCTTCGACATTTTCGCCGGCCTCGACGACGTAGCGCTCGAAGGCCTGATGCTCGGCGCCAAGGGCTGGGTCTCCGGCCTCACCAGCGCCTTCCCGCAGGAATCCGTCGCCCTGGTGGCCGCAGCCAATCGCGGCGACTGGGTCGAAGCCCGCGCCATCTACCGCTGGTTCATGCCGTTGCTGCATCTCGATGCCGAACACGACCTCGTCCAGTCGATCAAGCTCGCCGAGCAGATCATGGGCCGCGGCTCCGAGCGCGTCCGCATGCCGCGCATGCTGTTGACGGGTGAACGCCGTGCGGAAGTGACTGCGATGGTTGAGAAGGCTGCTGCGACGCGGCCGACACTTGCCAAGAAGGCCGCTTGAGGCTGACTACCCCCTCGTCCGATCCTTCGGGCCACCTTCTCCCCGCCGGGGAGAAGGAAGATAGTGGAAGCCGTTACCGCTGCCCGCCAGGCTCGCCGCTCTGGTCCAGGACCCGGCTGAGGCTGAGCGCCGCGATCGTGCAGATCGCGCCGGAGATCAGATATCCGCCGATGAAGATGATGCCGAAACTGCTGGCGAGGCCGAGCGCCACCAGCGGTGCGAAACCGGCGCCGACCAGCCAGGCGAGGTCGGAGGTGAGCGCCGCGCCCGTATAGCGGTAATATTGCCCGAAGCGCGAAGACACGGCACCGGAGGCCTGGCCGAACGAGAGGCCGAGGATGCCGAAGCCGATGATGATGAAGGCATCCTGCCCCTTGCCGCCGGCATCGAGCAGGAACGGCGCCGAGAACGAGAAGATCGCGATGATCACAGCGCCGATCATCAGCTGGTTGCGGCGGCCGATACGGTCGGCGATCAGGCCCGAGAGAATGATGCCGACGATGCCGACGGCGGCGCCGAGCACCTGCACGAACAGGAATTCCGCCGCAGACTGCCCGCCATAGAGCGTTACCCAGCTCAACGGGAAGATCGTCACCAGATGGAACATGGCGAAACTGGCAAGCGGCACGAACGCGCCGAGCACGACGTCATGGGCGTGCTTGCTCAGCATTTCGAAGATCGGCCGGGCCTGCAGCTCGTTGGCTTCGAGCGCCGAACCGAACTCCTTGCTGGCGACGATGCGCAGGCGGGCGAATAGCGCCACGACATTGATCGCAAACGCCACGAAGAACGGATAACGCCACCCCCAGGCAATGAAATCCGCTTCCGAGAGATTGGCGACAAAATAACCGAACAGGATGCTCGCCAGCGCAAAACCGATCGGTGCGCCGAGCTGCGGGATCATCGCATACCAGCCGCGCCGGTTGGGCGGCGCGTTAAGGTTCAGGAGCGAGGCAAGCCCGTCCCAGGCGCCGCCGAGCGCAAAACCCTGCCCCATGCGGAACAGCGCCAGCAAGGCCACGGCCCAGTAGCCGATCGTGTCGTAGCCGGGCAGGAAGGCGATCGAAGCCGTCGATCCGCCGAGCAGGAACAGCGCGATCGTCAGCTTGGTGCCGCGTCCATAATTGCGGTCGATCCACATGAAGACGAACGACCCGACGGGTCGCGCCATGAAGGCGAGCGGGAAGATCGCGAATGACATCAGCGTCGCGGCGACCGGGGTCGGCGCAAAGGGAAAGATCAGCTTTGGAAAGACAAGGACGGAGCCGAGCCCGTAAACGAAGAAGTCGAAGAATTCCGACATGCGGCCGATGATCACACCGAGCGCGATGCTGCCCGGCGAGATCGGCCCGTCGTCATGAATGCGGCGGGCGTCCCTTTCGAGGCCGGACGATGTCGGGCCTGTTGACGCGGGATTGACGACCGTGGTCATGAATTCCTCCTGGCGATAGTTCGCCTCGCCCCCGAAATGTTGATCAACATGCTGCCGAGATCAAGGAACAAGGCTAAAAAAACCTGACAATTGCGGCGAGCCGCACCGTCTTCTCATCACACCCTCTGGTCAGCCCGGTAGGTTGTCCTAGATTTCCGGTTGGCGGAGGCAAATGCCGAGTGTGCCGGTGGTGCCGCAAAACGGTGCCAAAGGCCATGCGGTCTTTTGCTGCACTGCGACAGATTGCTGCACTGCGACGAACCACCTCATTTCAGCCTGTACCGGAACAAGCCTATTCCGAACTAGACAAAACGCAAATTTGAGCCCGAGATGACCCCTCAGTTGAAAATCGTAGCACGGTTGTTCGCTCTCTTGGTCCTTGTAGGCCTTTCCGGATGCAATCTGGTCGTCATGTCGCCTTCCGGCGATATCGCCAAGCAGCAGGCCAACCTGATCATCGTCGCCACGGTACTGATGCTGATCATCATCGTGCCGGTGATTTTCCTCACGCTGTTTTTCGCCTGGCGCTACCGCGGCTCCAACACCAGTGCGCCCTACGATCCCGAATGGCACCATTCGACGGGGCTCGAAGTCATCATCTGGTCCGCACCGCTCGCCATCATCATCGCGCTCGGTGCCGTCACCTGGATCAGCACCCATAAGCTCGACCCTTACCGGCCGCTCGACCGGCTCGATGCCCAGCGTGCCGTCCCGGCGGAGACAAAGCCGATCACGGTCGAGGTCGTGGCGCTCGACTGGAAATGGCTGTTTTTCTATCCCGACTACGGCATCGCCACAGTCAACGAGATGGCGGCCCCGGTTGACGTGCCGATCAACTTCAGGATCACCGCCTCGTCGGTGATGAATTCCTTCTATGTGCCGGCGCTGGCCGGAATGATCTATGCCATGCCTGGCATGGAGACCAAGCTGCATGCCGTCATCAACAAGCCCGGCGAATACGAAGGCCTCTCCTCGAACTACAGCGGCGACGGTTTTTCTCACATGCGCTTCAAGTTCCACGGCGTCGACCAGGCCGGTTTCGACCAGTGGGTGGCCCGCGTGAAACAGAACGGCACGGCGCTCAACCGCGACGCCTATCTGAAGCTCGAGAAGCCGAGCGCCAGGGAGCCGGTGCGTTATTACGCATCCGTCGAGGACGGGCTCTATCGCGCCGTGCTCAATATGTGCGCGACGCCCGGCAAGATGTGCATGGACGAGATGATGCATATCGACATGGCGGGCGGCGGCGGAATCGAGAGCCACGAAAACCGTGCCAGGCTGGAGCATGACAACCGGCATGCGGGCGAAGCGGCGCACGGCACGGCGGCCCCTGCCGCCACCTTCCCCGCCACCGGCAATCCGGCCCGCAGCCCGGAACCGGCGGAAGGCGTCAACAGCCAGCAGCCCCAGGGACAATCCGGAGGGCCGTCGATGAACCAAGGCCCCCACGGCGCACCAGGCATGCACGACATGCAGGGCGGCGCTTCCGGAAGCGCCTCCGAAACTCCGCAGGGCGGCGCGGCACCGGCGCAGCTCAACAACGACGCCCCGGCAAAGCCCTGAACGAGATCCGGTAGAAACCCATGTTCGGCAACACCACGCTTACCCAATTCCTCTTCGGACGGCTTTCCCTGGAAGCCATTCCCTATCACGAACCGATCCTGATCGTGACCTTCATAGCGGTCGCAATCGGCGGCATCGCCATGCTGGCGCTGATCACCAAATACAAGCTCTGGGGCTATCTCTGGACCGAGTGGTTCACGAGCGTCGATCACAAGAAGATCGGCATCATGTATATCGTGCTCGCCATCATCATGCTGCTGCGCGGCTTTGCTGATGCGATCATGATGCGCATCCAGCAGGCGATCGCCTTCAACGGAAACGAGGGCTACCTCAACCCGCATCACTACGACCAGATCTTCACTGCCCATGGCGTGATCATGATCTTCTTCGTGGCAATGCCTTTCGTGACCGGTTTCATGAACTACGTGGTGCCGCTGCAGATCGGCGCGCGCGACGTCTCCTTCCCATTCCTCAACAACTTCTCCTTCTGGATGACCACGGCCGGCGCCGTGATCATCATGATGTCGCTCTTCGTCGGCGAATTCGCCCGCACCGGCTGGCTCGCCTATCCGCCGCTCTCGGGTGCCGACTACAGTCCGGGCGTCGGCGTTGATTATTACATCTGGGGTCTGCAGGTGGCCGGCATCGGCACGACGCTATCCGGCATCAACCTGATCGCTACGATCGTGAAGATGCGCGCGCCGGGCATGACCTTCATGAAGATGCCGATCTTCACCTGGACATCGCTCTGCACCAACGTGCTGATCGTTGCGACTTTCCCAATCCTGACCGCCACGCTCGCGCTGCTGTCGCTCGACCGCTATGTCGGAACGAACTTCTTCACCAACGACCTCGGCGGCAATCCGATGATGTACATCAACCTCATCTGGATCTGGGGCCATCCGGAAGTCTACATCCTCGTGCTGCCGGCCTTCGGCATCTTTTCCGAAGTCGTCGCCACCTTCAGCGGCAAGCGGCTGTTCGGTTATGCTTCGATGGTCTATGCCACTTGCGTGATCATGATCCTCTCCTACATCGTGTGGCTCCACCACTTCTTCACGATGGGCGCGGGCGCGAGCGTGAACGCCTTCTTCGGCATCACCACGATGATCATCTCGATCCCCACCGGCGCGAAGATGTTCAACTGGCTCTTCACCATGTATCGCGGCCGCATCCGCTACGAGCTGCCGATGTACTGGACGATCGGCTTCATGGTGACCTTCGTCATCGGCGGCATGACCGGCGTCATGCTGGCCATCCCGCCGGCCGACTTCGTGCTGCACAACTCGCTCTTCCTGATCGCCCACTTCCACAACGTCATCATCGGCGGCGTGCTGTTCGGGCTCATGGCGGGCGTCGTCTACTGGTGGCCGAAGGCTTTCGGCTACAAGCTCGACAAGTTCTGGGGCCTCATCAGCTTCTGGTGCTGGCAGATCGGCTTCTTCGTCGCCTTCATGCCGCTCTACGTGCTCGGCCTGATGGGTGTCACCCGTCGCGTCAATCAGTTCGAGGATCCTTCCCTGCAGATATGGTTCGTCATCGCCGCCATCGGCGCCGGGATCATTGCCTGCGGCATCGGAGCCTTCATCATCCAGCTCGTCGTCTCATTCATGCGCCGCGACCAGCTGCGCGAGACCTCTGGCGATCCGTGGGACGGGCGCACGCTGGAATGGTCGACTTCCTCGCCGCCGCCGGACTACAACTTCGCCTTCACGCCCGTCGTGCATGATCATGACAGCTGGTACGACATGAAACTTCGCGGCTACGAACGCCCGCTCGGCGGTTTCAAGCCGATCCACATGCCGAAGAACACCGGCACCGGGATTATCCTGGCTGGCATCAGCATCGTCTTTGCCTTCGCGATGATCTGGTACATCTGGTGGCTGGCGGCCATCTCCTTCATCGCGATGGTCGCCACGGCGATCGGCCATACCTTCAACTATAACCGGGATTTCCACATCCCCGCCGAAACCGTGACCGCAACAGAGGACGCGCGCTCGAAGCTGCTCGCGGAACGGACCTGAGATCATGAGCCAGACGCAAGCGCAAACCCACGGCACGGACAACGGTAAGCCGCAATTCTACCTCACGGAAGATCACCATCCGGAAGGCAGCACGATGCTGGGCTTCTGGCTCTACCTGATGAGCGATTGCCTGATCTTCGCGGTGCTTTTCGCCACCCATGGCGTACTCGGCCGCAATTATGCGGCCGGTCCCTCGCCCGCCGACCTGTTCGACCTGCCGCTCGTCGCGCTCAACACCGCAATGCTGCTGTTCTCGTCGATCACCTACGGGTTTGCCATGCTGCAGATGGAAAGGGGAGCAAAGACCGAGACCCTGTTCTGGCTCGGGGTGACCGGCCTGTTCGGCGCGGCCTTCCTCAGCCTCGAGCTTTACGAGTTCAACCACCTGATCCACGAGGGCGCCGGACCGACCCGTTCGGCCTTCCTTTCCTCCTTCTTCACGCTGGTCGGCACCCACGGCCTGCACGTCACCTTCGGCATCATCTGGCTGATCACGCTGATGGTGCAGGTCGGCAGACACGGGCTGATCGAGGCAAACAAGCGCCGCCTGATGTGCCTTTCGATGTTCTGGCACTTCCTCGACGTGGTCTGGATCGGCGTCTTCTCCTTCGTTTATCTCATGGGAGTCCTCGGATGAGTTCGCACGGCCAAACCCCGCACGCCCCTGCTCACGAAAGCGCCTCCCAGGCCCATCATGGCCATAGCAATGGCCACCAGGCCGGCCACGGCACGCTGAGAAGCTACCTGATCGGCTTCAGCCTGTCGGTGATCCTGACGGCCATTCCGTTCTGGCTGGTGATGAGCGGCGCCATCGACAGCAAGCTGTTCACCGCCTTCCTCGTCATGGGACTGGGTGTGATCCAGATCGTCGTGCACATGGTCTATTTCCTGCACATGAACCCGCGATCGGAAGGCGGATGGACGATGATGGCGCTGCTATTTACCCTGGTTCTGGTCGGGATCACGCTTGCCGGGTCGCTCTGGGTCATGCATCATCTCAACACCAACATGATGCCGATGTCGCCGGAGATGATGAAGAACATGCCGTGACCCTTCGGGGGCAAGCTGGGAAGGGATAGACGCGTGGCTCTCGACCATCCTTTAACGGGAGAAACAGCGGATGCGGCACCGGCTCGTTCCAGGTTCGTCTTCGCAGCTGCGATGCTGTTGCTGACCGTCGCCTTCCTCGGGCTCGGCACCTGGCAGGTGCAGCGGCTCTTCTGGAAGCTCGACCTGATCGCTCGCGTCGACGCCCGGGTCACGGCAACCCCGGCGCCTGCCCCCTCATCGCCAGCCTGGCCTGCGATCAACGCGGAAAACGACGAATATCGGCGCGTCACCGCCACCGGGTTCTTTCACCATGACGCGGAAACACTGGTTCAGGCGGTGACCGATCTCGGCCCCGGCTTCTGGATTCTGACGCCTCTGGAACAGAAGGACGGAACCACCGTCCTCGTCAATCGCGGCTTCGTGCCCGCCAACCGCCGCGATCCGGGCTTGCGGCCGGATGGGCAGCTCGCGGGTCCAGTGAAGATCACCGGCCTCGTCCGTATCAGCGAGCCGGGCGGCGCCTTCCTGCGCTCCAACGATCCCGCCGGCGGCCGCTGGTACTCGCGCGACGTGGCCGCGATCACAGCGACAAAGGGCCTCGAAAAGGTGGCGCCCTATTTCATCGATGCCGACGCGACGCCGATTCCGGGCGGCCTTCCCGTCGGAGGGTTAACGGTGATCCGCTTCCGCAACAGCCATCTCGTCTATGCCGTGACCTGGTATCTTCTGGCAGTGATGAGCGCCGGCGGCGCCTACGCCATCCAGCGGAAACGGCTTGCCTGAACTCGGGCGTGGATTTCCACCGAATAGCAGGGCGGCAACCTGTTCATCGCGCGCCGAATTTCCCATAGTCCGGGAAACGGCATTTGCCCGCGCCGCAGGCGGCCAGTTTAGAGCGGATCATATTATGCGCCAGTTCTTCAACTCGAAATACAAGATCATCCTGGCGGCTGCGCTGTTCATCCTGACGTCGATCTTCATGTCGATTTCCGCGACGGGGCATGTCAGCGGCAATTACATCGCCATCGTCCTGGTCGCGTTCCTGTTCACGATCCTGTCGCTCTATTCGACAGCCCGATCGCCACATGCCGAATACCTGATCATCGGCAGCCTGCTTCTGTCCCTCTCGACATTGGTGGGGATCACAGAGGTGCTGACCAAGAAGATCTCCAACATGGAGTATGGAATTTATTTCTTCGCCTTCCTCGGCTGCGTCGGCCTGCTTTCGCTGGGCCTGATCGCACGATATCTCACCAGCGAGGGATGGGGCGTCAGCTCCGAAAAGACCCGCGAAGCGCTGTCGGTCTGCGCCACGATCCTCGGATTCGTGCTGGCGATCGCCTCGGCCTTCGTGCCGACCTGAAAAGCCCGGCGTTTAAAAAAAGTGCCCGGACGTAGCTGAGCCACGTCCGGGCGAGCGTTCATCGATCAGACGAGATCGAAGCGGTCGGCGTTCATGACCTTGGTCCAGGCCGCCACGAAGTCCTTGACGAATTTCGCCTTGGCGTCGGACTGGGCATAGACTTCCGCGATCGCACGAAGCTGCGAATGCGAGCCGAAGATCAGGTCGACGCGGGTGCCGGTCCACTT
The DNA here is from genome assembly GCF_964254135.1 of Neorhizobium tomejilense. Lineage (NCBI taxonomy): Bacteria > Pseudomonadati > Pseudomonadota > Alphaproteobacteria > Hyphomicrobiales > Rhizobiaceae > Neorhizobium > Neorhizobium tomejilense. The sequence continues at coordinate 498,743 of NZ_CAXUSO020000002.1, read as the reverse complement.
GGGCGCTTTGGTCTTGCGGTCATGACCTTCGTAAACGCCATCCTTGCCGGCAACGGGCGACCATTCGGTGCCCATGTCGAGCAGGTTGACGAAGAAATCGTTCGTCAACGTTTCCGGTTGGGACGTGAAGACGCCGTATTCAGGCTGGCCGGCCTTCAGCACGCGCAGGCCGCCGAGAAGAACGGTCATTTCCGGTGCCGTCAACGTCAGAAGCTGGGCGCGGTCCAGCAAGGCCTCTTCAGCCTTCATGAACTGCGTCTTGCCGCTGTTGACATAGTTGCGGAAGGCATCGGCACGGGGTTCCAGCGCGGCAAAGGAAGCAGCGTCAGTCTGTGCCTCGGAGGCATCCATGCGGCCCGGCGTGAAGGGCACGGTGATGTCCTGGCCACCGGCCTTGGCAGCCTTTTCGACGCCGGCTGCACCCGCAAGCACGATCAGGTCGGCCAGCGAGATCTTCTTAGCCCCTGCCTGGGCAGCGTTGAAGTCCTTCTGGATGCCTTCGAGGATGCCCAAGACCTTGGCGAGCTGCGCCGGCTGGTTGGCTTCCCACTCCTTCTGCGGAGCAAGCCGGATCCGCGCGCCGTTGGCACCGCCGCGCTTGTCGGAACCGCGGAAGGTCGAGGCGGAAGCCCAGGCGGTGGAAACTAGCTCCTGCACCGAGAGGCCGGTCGCCAGAACCTTCGCCTTCAGCTCGGCGACGTCCTTGTCGTCGACGAGCGGGTGGTCGACGGCCGGAATCACGTCCTGCCAGATCAGGTCTTCGGCGGGAACTTCCGGGCCGAGATAACGGACCTTCGGTCCCATGTCGCGGTGGGTCAGCTTGAACCAGGCGCGGGCAAAGGCATCGGCGAATTCGGCCGGATTTTCCAGGAACCGGCGCGAGATCTTCTCGTAGATCGGGTCGAAGCGCAGTGCCAGGTCGCTGGTCAGCATCGTCGGCAACTGCTTCTTCGATGGGTCGAAGGCGTCCGGAATGGAAGCACCAGCGTTCTTCGCCACCCACTGCTTGGCGCCGGCGGGGCTTGTGGTCAGCTCCCATTCGAAGCCGAACAGGTTCTCGAAGAAGTAGTTGCTCCACTGGGTCGGCGTCTGCGTCCAGGTCACCTCCAGGCCGCTGCCGATGGCATCGCGGCCAACGCCGGTGTTGAACTTGCTCGACCAGCCGAGACCCTGGGCTTCGAGCTCGCCACCCTCCGGATCGACACCGACAAACGACGGATCGCCAGCACCATGGGTCTTGCCGAACGTGTGGCCGCCGGCGATCAGCGCCACGGTCTCTTCATCGTTCATTGCCATGCGGGCGAAGGTTTCGCGGATGTCGCGGGCGGATGCCAGCGGATCGGGGGTGCCGTTCGGGCCTTCCGGGTTGACATAGATGAGGCCCATCTGCACGGCACCGAGCGGTTCTGCGAGCTGGCGTTCGCCGCTGTAGCGCTCATCCCCGAGCCAGGTTCCTTCCGGACCCCAGTAGAGCTCTTCCGGCTCCCAGACGTCGGCGCGACCGCCGGCGAAACCGAAGGTCTTGAAGCCCATCGATTCGAGCGCGACGTTGCCGGTGAGGATCATCAGATCCGCCCAGGAGATCTTGTTGCCGTATTTCTGCTTGATCGGCCAGAGCAGGCGGCGGGCCTTGTCGAGGTTGACGTTGTCCGGCCAGCTGTTGAGCGGCGCGAAACGCTGCTGGCCCTGACCGGCGCCGCCGCGGCCGTCGGTGGTGCGGTACGTGCCGGCGCTGTGCCAGGCCATGCGGATGAACAGGCCGCCGTAATGACCGAAGTCGGCCGGCCACCACTCCTGGCTATCGGTCATCAGGGCATGAAGGTCTTTCTTCAGGCCCTCGAGATCGAGCGTCTTGAACTCTTCGGCATAGTTGAACGCCTCGCCCATGGGGTCGGAGCGCACCGAGTGCCCATGAAGGATCTGGACGTTCAGCTGGTTAGGCCACCATTCGCGGTTCGATCTGCCGCGAGGCGTGTGGGCGACCGGACATTTGCCGGCGTTTTCGCTAGATTTCGCATCCATGACTATCTCCTTGATTACTCTAATTATCTGCCGTGCAAAAGAGAGCTTTTTCCCGAACCGCCTGGGTCCGGCCGCGCTATTTCCGACTGTCGTTCCGCCTGTTTAACCGGAGCAAGCCAAGCGCGCGCCCTCCCTCGTCTCCCTTCTTACCGGAAGCCTCTCATAAATTTAAGTGGGATTTACTGATCGCCGCGATAAGCTAGGGTTATGAAAAACCTTACTCTCAAACAACTCCGTTATTTCGAAGCCCTGGCACGGGATGGCCGCTTCCGACGCGCGGCCGATGCCTGCGCCATTTCCCAGCCGGCCTTGTCGATGCAGATCAAGGAACTCGAACAGGAAGTGGGCGGCGATCTCTTCGAGCGGAATGCGCGCGAGGTGAAACTGACCGCCTTCGGCCAGACCTTCGCGCTGCGGGTTCGCGGCATCCTGCGGGCGGTGGATGAACTGGCGGACCTCGCCCGCGCGTCGCGCGATCCGTTCCTGGCCCGCTTGCGCATCGGTATCATCCCGACGATCGCCCCCTATCTGCTGCCGGCGATCATCAACGACCTGAACAGAACTTTCGACGGGATTGAAATACAGGTGCGCGAGACGCAGACGGCAAAGCTGGTTCAGGAGCTGGCACAGGGCGAACTGGATCTGGCAATCGTCGCCCTGCCCGTATCGGAGCCGTTCCTGACCGAGCTCAAATTGTTCGACGAGGAGTTCGTGCTGGTCCGGCGACCGGAAGACGAGGGCAAGCCGGTGCCCGAACGCGAGGCGTTACGCGAAATGCGCCTGCTTCTGCTGGAGGAAGGCCACTGTTTTCGCGACCAGGCTCTATCGTTCTGCAAAATAGGCACGACACGCCTGCGGGAAGTCATGGAGGGCAGCTCCCTGTCGACGCTCGTGCAGATGGTCAGCGCCGGTATCGGCATCACGCTGATCCCGGAAATGGCTGTGCCGGTGGAAACGCGCTCGGCGCAGGTTTCGATCTCCCGCTTCCAGACGCCGCGGCCCTCGCGCACCATCGGAATGATCTGGCGCAATTCGACGCCCCTGGTCACCCAGCTCCTGCAGATTTCCGAGGTGGTGCGCGGTTCGGCCGACACCATGCGCAGACAGCATGCCATGCGGCCTTGAGGCCGCAGCGAAGCCGCTCCCGGAGGGAGCCGGCGGGCCACGCGCATTTGCGTGGAAAGGCGTTAAGTATTTGATCTTGGTAGGGATCTGCGACATATGCGCCATCGTCGCGGGAGTTGTCTCATCTCCCGGAAAATCTTGCCCGCCCCTTGAATGGATCAGTTCTTTCGTTGCCGCCTTCACGTCAAGGGAACGTCAGCAACATGCCTGACGAAAGCCGGGCGCTGCTTGAGGGCATTGTACCATCGTTCGATGCCGGGCATCTTTGGGCGTTCGGGAACGAACAGCATGAAGCGATGGCCGACGATGCCGACGGGAATGTCGCCGTAGGAAAAATGCCCCGCGACGAACTCGGTTCTGGCAAGCTGGGCATCAAGGATCTTCATTGCATCAGTCAGCTTCGCCTTGAGGCCATCGACCGTCTTAGGATCGCGCTTTTCGGGCGGCGTTCGCAGGAGGATCATGAAGACTGGCAGGATTGCCGGCTGCGCGACCGCCAGCTGCCAGTCCATCCATTTCTGCGCGTCGGCCCGCACGCGCAGGTCAGCCGGCTCCAGGGACGATTTGTGCTTGGTAGCGAGATAACGCAGGATCGAGTTCGACTCCCATAGCGTAAAGCCGTCTTCCTCTTCGAGCGTCGGCACCAGTCCATTGGGGTTGATCGCGAGATATTCCGGCTCCTTGTTCTTGCCGAACGGCCCGCCGACATCGATCCGTTCGACCGGTAGTTTCATCTCGTCGATCGCCCACATCACCTTTTGTACGTTGGACGACGTGTTGCGCCCCCAGATTTTAAGCATTGCGTTTCCTCGATGTTAAAGACTGCGAACAGTGTGAAAGAGTTATTTTTCGAACCTCTCAGATCGGCGGCAGGCCGAGTTCCGCGCGCGCCAGGTACACGGGATCGTCCCGATTGCGCCGCCCTGCGGGCCAGCCAGGCGTCGGCTTCCAGTCCTCTCCCGGAAGATCGCTGATCCGTTTCCAGTCCTGCACCACGGCGCGGCTCGCGATGCGCCACTCGCCGTTGCGGCGTTCGAACCGGTCGATATAGCGCACATAGGAATTCAGCACGGCGGGGGCATCCGGCGCGCCGACCTGCCCGCCGGAAAGTTGTCCGAGCGCCGCTTTTCCGTCGGCCGGGTAACGCTGCACCGTCTCGGCATAGGTCTCGACCAGGGCGACGTCCGGGCCGGCGAACTCGATCAGCATGTTGCCCAGCCGATGCGCCGAAAAGGTGATGGTGCGGTGTCGTTCGCGGATCCAGGCCACCAATTCGTCGATGCCGCCCTTGAACGCGCCGTGATCGTCGATCGCGTCGGGATGAAACACCGAGCGCATCAGCTCGAAGTCGAGCCGGTCGACCGACCTGCACCAGCGATACATCAGGTCCTGGATCACCATGCGATCGGCGATCCGCTCAGGTGTGAACTGATCCTGCATATCCGTTCCTCAACGCGCTATCGAGTTGCCGGCCCGGGCACGCCGGTTCAGCCACCAGGCGTATTGGACCGGCCAACCGGAGAAGTCCTTCTCGACCCCGAGGCTTCGGGCTGCATGCCGCGCCCAGAACGGGTCGTAGAGCGCCTCGCGGCCGATCGCGATCAGGTCGGCGCGCCCCTCGCCCAGAATTTCTTCCGCATGGTCCGGCTCGGTGATCAATCCGACAGCCATGGTGGAAATGCCGGTGTCGTGCCTGACCCGCTCGGCATAAGGAACCTGATAGCCAGGGGCGAGCGTCTGCCCCGACGCGGTCGGCGAGCGCGTCGCCATGCCACCGGAAGAGCAGTCGATAACGTCGACGCCGCGGGCACGCAGCGCGGCGGCAAGCTTCACGGTGTCGTCAAGCTCCCAGCCCGCAGCATCGGTTGCTGAAACCCGAAAGAAAAGCGGCAGATGCTCGGGCCAGACGGCCCGAACCGCCTCGGTGATCTCCAAGGCAAATCGCAGGCGGTTTTCGAGCGAACCGCCATATTGGTCGGTCCGCTGGTTGGCCTTGGGGGATAGGAACTGGTGGATGAGGTAGCCGTGCGCGCCATGAATCTCCAGCACTTCGAAACCAGCATCGACGGCGCGCCGTGTCGACGCGACCCACATGTCAATGACTTCGCGGATGTCCTCGATGGTCATTTCCCGCGGAGTGGCCCAGCCTTCGCCATGGCTGATGGCACTCGGTGCAATCACCGGCCAAAGATCCTCGTCGGACCCCTGGAGCGGCCCGAACCCTTCCCATGGACGCTGTGAGCGTGCCTTGCGGCCGGAATGATTGAGCTGCATTCCCGCTATCGCCCCCGCCAGCTTGATCGCGCGTGTGATAGGCCGCAATGCCTCGACATGCGCGTCGTTCCACAGGCACAGATCCCCGAAACTCCCCATCCCGCGGCGCTCGACCTTTGTCGACTCTGTGAAGATGAGCCCGGCGCCGCCGGTGGCGAAGGAGGTGAGATGCGTGAAATGAAAGGGCGTCGCGCATCCGTCCTCGGCACAGTAGAGCGCCATCGGCGAAATGACGATCCGGTTCGGCAGGGTGATGCCGCGAAGGGTCAGCGGCGTGAAGAGCCGGCTCATCGTGGAAAGCTCCGTCCGCAGCCGAACTTCATCTTCATCATGGTATGCTCCGTTCCTAACTCTCGACATGTCGACTTTCAGTTCTGCTGCCGCCGGGTCGCGCTCAGGCGATCGGAACGACCCGGAAGCCCGTTCCGTCCTGCTCGACCTGCGCGAGGCCGGGGAAGGGATGATGATACGCCTGCAGCATCGTCTTCTCGGCGGCCAGCATGGCGTAAACCCGCCGCCTGGTCGCAGACGCCTCGACCGGATCGTGATCGAACCCGCCCTGCCATTCGGGATTTTTGGAAAACACCACCGACTGGTTGTTGACGTCGCCCTGGACGAACACCCGCGCCGTGCCGGACGACACCGCGAACGATGTATGCCCGATGCTGTGGCCGGGTGTGCCGACCGCGGTCACGCCGGGTGCCACTTCGCTATCCCAGGCGAAGCGGGTGACCTTGCGATCAAGGGCATCGAAGACGCGCCGGTTGTTGTGGAAGAGCTCGGCCATGCGGCCCTCGGAAGCGCGGCCCATCTCGCCGTCATCCATCCAGAAAACCCATTCCCGCTCCGGCACCAGGATTTCGGCATTCGCAAACGCCGGCGTGCCGTCGGCCATCAGCAGTCCGTTCACGTGGTCGGGGTGGAAATGCGAAATCACCACGGCATCGATGGCATTGCGATCGAAACCGGCCGCCGCGAGGTTCGTCAGCAGCCGGCCACGCTCGCCCTTCGTCTGTTCGAACATCGATTCGCCGATGCCGGTATCGATCAGCACCCGTCTTCCGCCGGTCTCGATGAGGACCGGCGTATAGACGTTCTTCATGTGGTCGGTCGGAAGTCCCGCCTCTGCGAGCGCGGCCAATAGTTCAAGCTTCTCTACATTGAGAATATAGCCATCCAGCGAAGTCGTGATGCGGAAACCATCCGACAGCACGGTCACTCCGATGTCGCCGACCTTATAACGATACACTTCGGAAGACATGGACTGGTTCTCCAATGGGGAGGGAGGCCACGACGGGCACCATCAATCACTGGAGAAGCCGACGGCGGTGACCATCCTGCCCCAGTTCTCGACCTCGCTCTTGAAAAAGTCGGAGGTCTCCGGCAGTGGCTTGATTATCACGTCAAAGCCGAGCGACTTCAGCTTCTCCTTCACATCGGCGCCCTGCATGATCTGATTGATCTCCGCATTGAGCTTCTTCACCACCGCATCCGGCGTCTTGGCCGGCACGAAGAAGCCATTCCACGAGCCGAGATTGATGTTGGGATAGCCGCCCTCTGCCAGCGTCGGCATCTGCGGCACTGCCGGATTGCGCGCCTCGCTCGCCACGCCGAGCCCGCGCAGCAGGTTCTCGTTGATCGACTGCGTCACCGCCGGCAGCGAAATCACCAGTGCATCGATATGGCCGCCCTGCGCCGCCACTTCCGCACGCGCATTGGCGAACGGTACATGCACTGCCTTCACCTTGGCGATTTCCTTGAAGAAATACTCGGCACCGATATGCGGGCCGCTGCCGACCCCGGGACTGCCATAGGTAAAGCTCTTTTCCCGGCCCGCGGCGATGAATTCCTTCAGCGTTTTGGCGGGATTGCTCGGGTGCACGGTCAGTGCATAAGGGCTGATCGCAACGATCGCCACGGCACGCAGATCGCTGACCGAGAAACCCTTGTTCTTGTTGGCGGTCTCGCTGATCGCCAGCGACGAGGTCATGGTCAGCATCGTATAACCGTCCGGCGCCGACTTGCTGACATCCCGCGAGGCGATCGCACCGGATGCGCCGCCGCGGTTCTCCACCACAAAGGCGCGGCCGAGCTTTTCACCAAGCTTCTGGCTGACCAGGCGGGCGATAAGATCCGTGGCTCCTCCGGGCGCAAAGCCCACTACGACCCTGACATCCCGTGCCGGGTATTCCTGCGCAGACACCTGTTGTGTCAGCATGAGTGCTGCGGCTGCCGTCACCGGCAGAATGCGAAAAATACTAGTCATCGTCCTCATGGTGTTCCTCCCTCTCATGGTCGATGATCGTTTATGCAGTCCCTCGTCTGTTATTCTCCTGATGCATCAATCCGATCGTCTCAGTCCGGCGCGACCTGCGCGCCATACAGGCCGACGCGCTCCATTGCCTGCTGGACGAAACCCGAGCTCTTGGCGTCTCTCACGAATTCGTTGATCGCCTTCAACCTGTCAGTCATGCCTTTCGGCACCGCCATCGCGTGAAAGGCGACCGCGTAATGATCGTCCATGACGTGTGAGCCGGTCAGCTGCGCAGCAAAATCGATCGCCACCGGACGGGGAATGGCCTGCGCGTCGGCCGTGCCAGCCTTGATGGCAGCAAACCCTTCGCCCACCGCGTTGACCCGGATCATTTCGGCATGTCTGATCAACCGCGTCAGGGTCAGATCCTCCACGCTGTTTCTCGTGGTAACGATGCGCACCCCCGGCTTGTCGAGATCGCCCAGGCTGCGATAAGCCGAGCCAGGCGCGGCAAGGAACGACGAGTCGACCTGTGCATATGGAATGGAAAAGTCCATGACCTCCTCCCGAGCCGGATCCACGGACAGGAAACCGACATCCCACGCACCCGCCTTCAGAGCCTCGGGAAGGCTTCCCGGGCTCGGATAGGTGACCGGCACGAACTCGGCACCCAGCCGCTCTGCCAGTGCCCGCCCGAGTTCGATCGCAATTCCGCGCAGTTCGCCCGTGTTCGGGTCCTTGGTCGCAAATGTCGGAACGAGACCCATGCCGATCCGCAGTCGGTCAGTCCTGACGCCTGGAGCCAGCGGACCCGACCGCGCCTCGTTCGAAGCTGCCAGGACGATACGGTTGAACATGCGAACTTCCTCCCCAAAACCCGACCGCTCGTCCACGACTTAATGAGGTCTAGCAGGTCGGCGCCAGAACGTCTACTTAATAGTATATTATAGTACCTTTAATTTCGTTTTCGATACGAAACTTCGCATCATCTATCGGCAAGGATACCCACCGACACATACATCTTTCCTGCGTCGGTATCGAAACGGCCGCCGTCCATTCCGACGCCCGCCATCTGTCACGCAATCTGATGGGATACGGACTTCGCCACCGTAAAATGCGAAAGCCCTTCGGTGCCGCCTTCGCGGCCATAACCGCTTTCCTTGACGCCGCCGACCGGCATTTCCGCGATCGATCCGACCAGATGATTGATCGAAAGATTGCCTGCCTCGACGCTGTCGGCCAGGCGGTCGGCATTTTGCGCCGAGCGCGTAAAGGCGTAGGCGGCCAGCCCGTAAGGCAGGGAATTCGCCTTCTCGATGGCCTCGTCGAGGGACCCAACGGGATTGATCAACGCGATCGGGCCGAATGGCTCGTCGCGCATCACCCGCGCATCGTCCGGCACCTCCGCAAGCACGGTCAACGGGAAGAAATAGCCTCGTTTGCCAAGCCGCGAACCGCCGGAGAGCACGTGTGCGCCCTTGGCGCTGGCATCCGCTACAAGCGTGTCCATCGCCTCGATGCGGCGGGAATTCGCCAGCGGCCCCATCTGGGTGGACGGGTCGAGCCCATCGCCGATCTTGAGGGATTTTGCCTTCTCGACGAAGGTTTCGGTGAACTTCCGGTAGATCGACTCGTGCACGTAGAAGCGTGTCGGCGCGGTGCATACCTGCCCGGAATTACGGGACTTGGTGACCGCCGACATGGTGGCTGTCGCCACCGGATCGACATCGTCACAGACGATGACGGGCGCATGCCCGCCGAGTTCCATGATGGCGGGCTTCATGGACCGTGCCGCCAGTTCCGCCAGCCGCTTTCCGACCGGGATCGATCCGGTGAAGGTGATCATGCGAATGGTGTCGTGCGGGATCAGATATTCGGAAATCTCGGACGGCGTGCCGAACACCAGATTGAGCACGCCCGGCGGCAGGCCGGCATCATGGAAGGCACGGACGAGATGGACAGCGCCCGCCGGCGTTTCCTCCGCCGCCTTGAGAATGATGGAGCAGCCCGCCGCAAGCGCCGCTGCGACCTTGCGGTTCGGCTGCGCGATCGGATAGTTCCATGGCGTGAAGCCCGCAACCGCGCCGATCGGCTGGCGAAGCACGAGATTGCGCATGCCGGGTTCGCTTGGCACAACGCGCCCATAGGTGCGGCGTCCTTCGGCTGCTTCCCATTCCAGCGCTTCGGCGGCGCGCCCCACTTCGCCGCGCGATTCCGCCACGGGCTTGCCCTGTTCGATGGTCATCGCAACCGCGATTTCGCCGGCGCGTTGGCGCAGCAGAGCAGCCGCCCTGAACATGATATCCGCCCGCTTCGCCGGCGCCATCCTGCTCCAGGTTCGGAAACCGTCATGGGCTGCCGCGATCGCGTCGTCCAGATCCTGCCGGGTCGCGACCGGAACCGTGCCAATGGTACTTTCATCCGCGGGATTGAGCACAGGCAGGCCCGGTGCGCTCTTCCACTCACCGCCGATATAGAGCCGGATTTCAGGATATAGCGTCACGGTAACTTTGCTCCCCAAATTTCTACCTGCTGGTATTTATTACATACTATTCAGTTTTCGAAATGGCAAGCCGGCTTCTCGGCCAATCCGCTTTTCTTTTTGACCTGCCCCATCTTCCGGGGTGCGGTTGCGGCTCAAATCGTCGATGCGGCGCCGAGAATGACAGTGCTCTGCGATGACAGGACCCCGCCGTTTCCGTGGGCGACCGCCGTCTCGCAACCCCGGACTTGCCGCTCGCCGCATTCGCCGCGGATCTGGCGCACGGCCTCGATCAGCAGGAAGATCCCGTACATGCCCGGATGGCAGTAGGAGAGACCGCCGCCATTGGTATTGACCGGCAGCGTGCCGTCGGGCGCGATCCTGCCGCCTTCGACAAACCGACCGCCCTCGCCCTTGGGGCAAAACCCGAGATCCTCGAGGAACAGGATCGTGTTGATGGTGAAGGCGTCATACACTTCCAGCGCATCGATCTCGGAGGGACCCAGCCGGGCCATGGCATAGGCATCACGGCCCGACTGGATCGCTCCGGTCGCCACCAGATCGGGCATGCTGGAAATGCTGTTATGCGTGGACGCCGAGCCGCATCCCAGCACTGCCACCAAAGGCTTTCTCAGCGTTTTCGCCCGCTCCTGGGACGTCATGACGATGGCGCCGCCGCCATCGGTAACTAGGCAGCAATCCCGCACCGTCAGGGGGCTGCTGACCATCCGGGCGGACAGAACCTCGTCGACGGTCAGCGGCTTCTTTTCCCACGCCCTGGGATTGAGCAATGCCCATTCCCGCGCCGCCACCGCGACGGCGGCCAGCTGCTCCCGGGTCGTGCCGAACTCATGCATGTGCCGTGCGGCGGCAAGAGCATAGGCGGTCGGGGGGAGAAGCGGCTTGAACGGGCTTTCATAGGGATTGTGTTCGCGGGGAGAGGCGTTTTTCCGCCCCACCGTGCGTTGCGTGCTGCCATAGGCGATCACCGCGACCTCACACAGCCCCTGCTGGATCGCGGCCTGCGCGTGAGCCACATGCAACATGAACGAGGAACCGCCGACGATCGTCGACTCCATATAAGCCGACGGGATCTTGAGATACTCGGCCAGGGCCAGCGCCGACAGGCGGACCTGGCTCGTCGCGGCAAAGATACCGTCCACCTCGCTGATCTTCAGGCCGGCATCGTCCAGCGCCCGATAGACCCCTTGTGCCATCAGGTCGATGGGCGACATGCCCTCCGCGACCGCGCCGAGATCGGATTCCGCGACGCCGACGATTGCCGCGCTTCCTCTCGCCAATCCCCTCATGATCAACCCTCGACCGGCACGAACACGGGCATGGCGGGTTCCTCACCCGACGGCGGGATGATCCGGAGCTCCACCTCCATGCCGATCCTGATATCGGCGCTCGGAATGCCATCCACCCGGCTCATCATCCGGAACCCCTCGCGGCAATCGATCAGGGAAACGTTGTAGGGATCGCCACCCGGCGGGTGGACGGTCGTCGTGGAATAGACCACGCCCCTTCCCGAACTGACCCGCCATTCCAGGTCCTCGCTGCCGGTATAGGGACACGCCACCCGCGGATAGAAGACCGGGCGACCGGCGGCTGGGCTGTACTGATAGGCCAGCTCGCCGTTTTCCAGATGCGTCAGATAGCCTTGAAGGGGCGAGCTGTCCTCTCTGCTCATGTCGACGGTCCTTTCGCGCGCATCAGGCGCCTTCGTCTGCTTTGAATGTTGCACTGTTCCGACCGCCTGCAGGTCGTCATCGAGGCCTCCCGGAGACATTCGGTAAGATAATTTACTGTTGCGTAGATATTCATACGAATATATACGATCCAGTACCACGCAGTTGAGGGGGATACAAGAGTGCGCGGATTCCAAACAACCCGAAAAGCCGAACCGATCGATACGCAGGCGACCGTCGATGTGCTTGTCGCAGGCGGTGGCAATGCAGCGCTCTGCGCGGCAATCGCGGCGCGGCGGGCGGGCGCTTCGGTTCTGGTCGTGGAGGCGGCGCCGAAATTCTATCGGGGCGGCAATACCCGCCACACGCGCAACATCCGTTGCGCCCATGACACCGCGACCGACACGCTGACCGGTCCTTATACCGAAGACGAGTTCTGGGACGACCTCTTGAAGGTCACAGGCGGCAATACCGACGAACAGCTCGCTCGCCATACGATCGCCCTGTCGAAGCCGATGCTCGGCTGGATCAGGCAACAGGGCGTCCGTTTCCAGCCGTCCCTCGGAGGTACGCTTAGCCTCGGTCGCACCAATTCCTTTTTCCTGGGCGGCGGCCGGGCGATGCTCAACGCCCTCTACCTCACGGCCGAAAGGCTTGGCGTCGAGGTGATGTACGACGCGCCCATCGTCGCGCTCGACATCGAGGACGGCCGGTTTCGCTCCGCAACGGTGCGCACGCCCCAGGGCGAGCGTATCATTCGCGCCCGCGCGCTTGTCGCTGCGGCCGGTGGATTCGAGGCCAATATAGAGTGGATGAAGGAGGGCTGGGGCGAAATCGCCGGAAACTTCCTCATCCGCGGCACGCCCTACAATCGCGGCGACGTGCTGAAGCTGTTGATGGGCGCCGGCGTCCAGACCATCGGCGATCCGACTCAGTGCCATGCGGTCGCGATCGACGCCCGCGCTCCGAAATTCGACGGCGGCATCATCACCCGCCTCGACTGCGTGGTTTTCGGCATTGTCGTCAATCGCAACGGCGAGCGTTTCTACGACGAAGGCGAGGATGTCTGGCCTAAGCGCTATGCGATCTGGGGGCGCCTGGTGGCCAAGCAGCCGGACCAGATCGCCTGGATCATCTTCGACTCAAGCTCGCGCACCATGTTCATGCCGTCGCTCTACCCGCCCGTCGAGGCGCCGAGCATCAGGGAGCTTGCCGCAAAACTGGAACTGCCGGTCGAGACCGTCACAAAGACCGTCGAGGACTTCAATGCGGCGGTAAGGCCGGGGACCTTCGATCACACGGTGCTCGACGATTGCAGGACGGAAGGCCTCTTGCCGCCGAAGAGCCACTGGGCGCGCAGGATCGTATCGCCGCCGTTCTACGGCTATCCGGTCCGGCCCGGCATCACCTTCACCTATCTCGGGACACGGGTCGATCGCGACGCACGAATGCAGATGCGCCGCGGCGGCGGCGCGGAGAACATGTTCTCCGCTGGGGAGATCATGGCCGGCAACGTCCTCGGCCAGGGTTACGCCGCCGGAATTGGAATGACGATCGGCAGCGTATTCGGAAAAATCGCAGGGGAAGGAGCGGCACAGCATGCAAGGGGCTGAGCATTACAAGGAAGCCGAAAGGCTGATGACGATCTGCAATTCCTGCCGCTATTGCGAGGGACTTTGCCCGGTCTTCCCGGCGATGGAACTGAGGAACGAATTTGCCGACGGCGACCTCGATTATCTCGCCAATCTCTGCCACAGCTGCGGCGCCTGTTATGTCGACTGCCAGTTCTCTCCGCCGCATGAATTCGAAGTCAACGTGCCGAAGACCCTGGCCGAGGTGCGAGCGGACTCCTATCGTTCGCACGCCTGGCCCACCGCCCTTCGCCCGATGTTTGATCGCAACGGGCTCGCCATCGCGACCGTGGCGGCCGCGAGCATCGCGACCTTCATACTCGGATTCGCGCTCTGGCACGACCGGAACGCCCTTTTCACAAAGGACGGGCAGTTCTATCGCCTGATGCCGCATGAGGCGATGGCGGGGCTGTTCGGCGCGGTATTCCTCTTCGCCATCGTCGCGCTCGTCATGGGTTTTCGCAGCTTCTGGCAGAGTATCGGCGCAAGCAGCGTCTCGGCCGGATCCGGCACCACGCTCTGGCAGGCGATCCGCGATGCCTGCGCGCTGCGCTACCTCGATGGCGGCGGCATAGGCTGTTACAACGAGGATGAGCGGCCGACCGACAATCGCCGGCTTTTCCATCACTTCACCTTCTACGGTTTTATGCTGTGCTTCGCCTCGACCTCGACGGCGACGGTCTATCACTATGCCTTCGGCTGGCCGGCGCCTTATGGCTGGCTCTCGCTGCCGAAACTCTTCGGCATATCCGGCGGCATCGGCCTGATGATCGGACCGATCGGTCTTCTGCACGCGAAGCTGACGCGGGATCGCGCGCTGATGGATCCGGCGAAATTCGGTATGGATACGGCCTTTCTGGCCATGATGCTGCTCGCGGGATTGACCGGACTGCTGCTGATGGTCCTGCGCGAGACCCCGGCCATGAGCCTGATGCTCGCGATCCACCTCGGCGTCGTATTCTCTCTCTTCCTGACGATGCCCTATGGCAAATTCGTCCACGGAATCTACCGTTTCGGCGCCCTCATGCTTTACGCCGCCGAACGCAAGACCGAACAGCCAGCATCCGTCGCCCGGCCGACTGCTCTCCAGGCCAAAGAGGCCGTCTGAAACTATTGGGACCACGAGCGCAAGACCGCCTTCGTGGTCCCAATAGCATCGTCTCTTCCCATCACTTGAACCGGTGCAGACCCAATTCGCACCGGTAAACCGCTTTCAGGCGGTGGCTAGTTTTTCTCAATGTGGACTCGGATCGCCCCATCCGTGTCACGGAGCCAGTTCTTCGAGCGTGCATAATCCAGCATCTTGGAGAACGAATTCTGCCAATCCTCCGATGCGGCCAACGGCGAATTCTCCTGGATCCAATGTTGAAATACCCAGGCATGGCCGGACGCGACGTCCGCGACCCTCGCAAGTGCCTGAACCAAGTCCTCTTCCGTCAATCTCTGCGATGCCACGAGCTTGAAGTCGCGGGTATTCTGGGCCTCCAGCAACGTGACCGAGCCGTCAATTCGTACTTCCACAATCATATATCATCTCCAAATCCATCGGCAGATGTCAGTTACAATTCACCCCGCGACACTTTCCAGGTGCCGCGGGGTTGTTTCATTCGAACTCGCTTGCTTTAGATCGCTTTCACTGAAAGACCGGATGACCGAAGGCATAGAATCCTGACGTCAGTCATCCTCGACAAAAACCTCTTCTCGCTTCCGGACCACAGTGGGCAAGCCGACGACGATGAGGGCGACGGCTGCGAAAAGCAGCAGGCCGGCGCTGATCGGCCGGGTTACGAAGACCGTGGGATCGCCGCCGGAGATGATCAGCGCCCTGCGCAGGTGTTCCTCCAGCATCGGGCCGAGGATGAAGCCGAGAACGAACGGCGCGGGCTCGCATTCCAGCTTGACGAGGAAATAGCCGATGATGGCGGCGATCGTGACGATGTAGATGCCGAAGGTCGAGTTGTTGACGCTGTAGACCCCGATGCAACAGAACACGATGATCGCAGGGAACAGGATTGTATAGGGCACCCGCAACAGGCGCACCCAGAGGCCGATCAGCGGCACGTTCAGGATGACGAGCATCGCATTGCCGACCCACATCGAAGTGATCATGCCCCAGAAGAGGTCCGGATTCCGGACCATCACGTTCGGTCCCGGAACAATTCCCTGGATCATCATGGCGCCGATCATCAGCGCCATCACGACATTGCCCGGGATGCCGAGCGTCAGCATCGGAATGAAGGAGCTCTGCGCTCCGGCATTGTTGGCGGCTTCGGGCGCTGCGACGCCTTCGATCGCGCCGTTGCCGAATTCGGCTGAGTTCCGCGATACCTTCTTCTCGATATTATAGGCCATGAACGAGGAGAGTGCCGTACCGCTCCCCGGCAGGATGCCGAGCATCGAGCCGATCGCGGTGCCGCGGATCGACGGGCCGATGATGCGCCTGAGGTCTGCCCTGGAAGGCCACAGCCCGTCTATGGACGCGACGATCGACTTCTTCACGTCGGCGGTCTCGAGGTTGCGGATGATCTCGCCGATACCATAGACCCCGACGGCGATCGCGACGAAATCGATGCCATCCCACAGGTCCTGCACGCCGAACGTATAACGTGGCGTGCCGGTATAGATGTCGGTGCCGGTCAGCCCGAGCAGCAATCCGAAGACGACCATGCAGAGCGCCTTGAGCAGCGAGCTCGACGCGAGCGCAATCGACGTCACCAGGCCGACGATCATCAGCGAGCAATATTCGGCGGGGCCGAAACTCAGTGCCACCGCGGTCAGGGGTTTTGCCAGCACCGCGATCAGCACCGTCGCGACGGTCCCGGCAAAGAAGGAAGAGAGACCGGCAGTTGCAAGCGCCGGCCCAGCCCTGCCGCGGCGGGCCATCTGATATCCGTCGATTGTCGTGACCGCCGACGAGGATTCACCCGGCAGGTTGATCAGGATCGCCGTCGTGGAGCCGCCGTATTGCGCTCCGTAATAGATGCCGGCCAGCATGATCAGCGACGAGGTCGGACTGAGGTCCAGCGTCAGCGGCATCAGCATCGAGATCGTCGCAATCGGCCCGATGCCGGGCAATACGCCGATCAGGGTGCCCAGCAGGACGCCGATAAAGCAGTACAGGAGATTGGCCGGCAGCAGCGAAACGCTGAGACCCAGACCGAGATCATAAATGAGTTCCATCAGGCCACCTTAGTTGACGAGCCACGATCCGAAGATCGGAATGGGAAGTTTGATGCCGTAGATGAACACGCCGACGCAGAAGACCGCGATCGCCAGGCTGACGAGAGCGGCCATCCGCATCCTGATCTGCGGGCTGGAGAGCGAGGCGATCAGCGAGCTCGCGAAGACGCAGGGCAGCAATCCGAGTTCCCGCAGGAAGGCCGCGAAGAACATCGTCGCCAGCGACAGCATCACGATCACCCGCCATGGCACGATGCCGAACGGCGAATTCTCCCCTCCGACCAGCAGGCCACGCAGCAGCGTCGCCGTACCGAGAACGGTCAGCAGACTGGAGAGCAGCAGCGGGAAATATCCCGGCCCCATGTTCAGTGCATAGCCGATCGGAAGCGACACCCAGGCAATGCCGCCATAGAGCAGACCGACTGCGACGAAAAATGCGCCGGCCGCTGTGTCTTTTCTATTCATTGTCATAGGATTGTTCTCAACGGTTGGATTTACGGGTGAATCGCGGGACACGAGCGATGCCTGCGCGACTTTCAGTGGATTGGGGCAGGTCTATTCCTGCGTCTCCATGACGAGAACGATCTTGCCGACATGCTCGCCGGCATCCATGTGGGCATGGGCATCGGCAATCTTTTCAAGGGGAAAGACAGAGTCGATCAGCGGCCGGGCTTCTCCCTTCGCCAGAAGAGGAAGGACATGTTCCCCGAGCGCCGTGGCGATCTTCGCCTTCAGTGCCACCGGCTGCGGACGCAGGGATGAACCCGTCAGCGTCACCCGTTTCTTGCGCAGCAGGGCCAGGTTGATCTCCGCCTTGGGTTTTTGGGACGCGATCTGGGCGATACGGCCGTCGAAGGCGATTGCCTCGATGTCCCGGTCGATGTAGTCGCCGCCGATGATGTCCAGGATCACGTCGGGGCCCTTGCCTCCGGTCATGTCCCGGGATACCGCGACGAAATCCTGCTGCCGGTAATCGATGGCGCCGTCCGCGCCAAGCCTTAGGCAGGCCGCGCATTTTTCCGGCGATCCGGCGGTGACGATAACCCGGGCGCCGAACGCCTTCGCGAGCATCAACGCCGTCGTGCCGATGCCGGACGTGCCGCCGTGGATCAGCAACGTCTCGCCCCTCTTCAGCGCCGCGCGCTCGAAGACATTGCTCCAGACGGTGAAATAGGTCTCGGGAAAAGCGCTTGCCTGTTCGAACGACATGCCGTCGGGAACGGGAAGGGCAGCCGTCTCGTGAACGACCGCCCAGTCCGCATGCGCGCCGCTGGTGACGAGTGCCATGACCCTGTCACCGCGTTTGAAACGGCCTTCGCCAGGTCCGAGGACTTCGACCACGCCCGCCAGTTCGAGACCGAAGACGTCGGATGCTTCGGGCGGCATCGGATAAACGCCCTGCCGTTGCATGACGTCGATGCGGTTCATTCCCGCGGCCCGCACGCGAACCAGCAGCTCGCCCTCGCCCGGCACCGGCCGTGGCCGTTCGACGATCTGCAGAACCTCAGGCCCGCCGGGCCGCGATGCGATCACCGCGCGGGTCGTGCCATTCGTATTTTCACTCATCACCGTCCTCCACTCATTCCCCGATCACCGCAGGACGGGGCCGCTCTCCTGACGGCCGCTACGTTCGCGGTGGCTCCCCCCAATGAGACTGGCCTCGCCCCCCCCCGCGAAGCCGATCCCGCCCGGCGCCGTATTACGGCAGCCAGCTTCGAAACACGTCGCGGCTCAAGTCCAGCGGATAGAACGAGGGCTTGAATGCCGGGAGCATGTGTTCGGCGATGCTCTGGGGCGTCCATCCCGTGCTGCTGTGGATCCGGCTGAGCGGACGCATCTGGCTGAACATGATGAGCTCGTTCTTGCGGGAGTAGAAGACCTGCCCGTTGACATCCTTCGCGGCATCGCTTGCCAGAAAGACGACCAGCGGGGCGTTCTTCTCCTCCGGAACATGTTCGCGCTGGCGAGCCCGCTCCTGCTGTTCGGGCGTATCGGTCGCGATGCTTTCGGTCATCCGCGTGAATGCGGTCGGCGCCACGACATTGGAGCGCACGTTGAAACGCTGCATGTCGATCGCGATGCTCTTGGACAGCCCCACGAGCCCCATCTTGGCCGCGGAATAGTTCGCCTGTCCCATGGCGCCGACAAGGCCCGACGTCGAGGAAATATGGACGAAGGCACCCGACTGCTGGGCCCGGAAATGCGGGGCCGCCGCCCGGCTGACGTAGAAGCCGCCGGTGAGGTTGACCGCAATCGACAGCCCCCAGTCCTCCGGGCTCATCTTGTGAAAAATGGTGTCCCTCAAGACGCCCGCATTGTTGACGACCACGTCTATCCGCCCGAAGGCGTCGAGTGCGGTCTGAACGATGCGCTGCGCGCCGTCCCAGCTCGCCACGGAGTCGCCGTTTGCGACGGCACCACCACCCGCATCGCGGATTTCCTGGGCGACCCGTTCGGCAAGGCTCGGATTGCTGCCGCTTCCATCCACCGCAGTCCCGAGATCGTTGACAACCACCTTTGCCCCCTGCTCGGCCATCAGCAACGCGATCGTCCGGCCGATGCCTCCGCCGGCGCCGGTTACCACGACCACCTTACCTTCAACGATCAGATCTGAATTCGCCATATACGTCTTCCTTCGAGGCGCGCCGATCGGCGCCTGACTGTCTGCATGATCGAGAAATGGGCCGGAGGCCGGCCCTCACCGGGCCAGGCCTCCGGAATTGGCTCACACTTTATTGGCCGGGCTCGATGCCGGCCTTCTTGACGATGTCGGCGTAGCGATCGATCTCGACCCGAATGAATTCGGCGGTCTGGTCCGGCGTCATGTCGATCGGACGTATTTCGCCCCCAGCGAAACGTCGTTTGAGCTCGTCCGTCTTGAGGGCCTTGGCGATCGCGTCGTTCAGCCGCTTGATGATATCCTTCGGGGTCTTGGCGGGTGCGACAAGCCCGTAGGGAACGGCCGTCTCTAGCGGGATGCCCGCCTCCTTCATGGTCGGCACGTCCGGCAGGCTGGCCGCACGTTCGGCGCCCGTAATAGCCAGCGCCTTGATGTCGCCGGACTTGATGAAGGGCAGGCCGCTTGGAATGGAAACCACCGCAAGGTCGATTTCGCCGCTCATGAGGTCGGGAAACATCTCGCCCGTCCCCTTGTAGGGAACGTGGACGATATCGACCTGGGCGGCACTCCTGAACAGTTCGGTCGCCAGGTGCAGCGGTCCGCCGACGCCCGAGGACCCGTATTTGAGACGGCGCGACTTGGTGAGCACAATCAGGTCCCTCAGGCTGCCGACGCCGAGTTTCGGGCTGACGACCAGGACATTTGCGTTCTCGCCGAGCATGCCCACCGGCGCGAAATCCTTCACCGTATCGTATGGCAGGTCCTTCTGGGTGCTCGGATTGACCATCAGCGACCCGGAGAACAGCAGCAGCGTATAGCCGTCCGGCTTTGCCCTCGCCACGAACAGCGAGCCGACGCGGCTGTTGGCACCCGGGCGGAAGTCGACCACGAAAAACTGCTTGAATTCCTCCTGCAAGGCCTGGCCTGCGAAACGGGCGACGGCATCGACCGAACCGCCGGGGGCGAAGGGCACGATGATCGTGACCGGCCGTTCCGGATAGGCCTGAGCGTTGACCTGAAGATCAGATTGCGCCGCAAACAGCAGAGTGAACATCAGACATGTGACTATACGAATGAGCATCCAAAGGTATCCTCCCATCCCATCCCATCACGCCGTTCTTCCGCGGCATGATATACCCAATGATCTGAAATCATACTCTTGAGTTTTTAAATTGGCAATACGAGTGAGTATTCCTACGCAGCCTAATACGCCCGCTTGACACGCACCGGCTTGCACCGCTACCGATCGGAAACTTGTCTGCGAATCCGCGCATCGGTGCTGCAGCGCGGCACGAGCAAAAGAAGGGTAAAAAATGGCCAGGACGCCCAAGGAAGCCGGCTCGCCGAAGCGCCAGAGAACCAAGCGCGAGCCGACCGGCATTCGCGCCGAACTCGAGATATTCAAGCGCGAACGGATCCTCAAAGAGATGATCGGGCTGGTCGAGGAACGCGGACTGCGCGACGTGACGCTCGATACGCTGGCCGAACGGCTGAAGGTGACCAAGCCCTTCATCTACCAGTTCTTCGATAGCAAACAGCAGTTGATAGCGACGGTTTACGAACGTGGGGCACAGCAGCTTCTCGCTTCGATAGACGGTTATCTCGACAACAAATCGCCCTCTCCCAAGCGCCTGCGGGACTTTGTCCGCAGCTTCGCTTTGCAGAACATCGAAAGCCGGGCGATCAGCATGGTCTTCGGCCAGGAAGAAGGCGACCTGCCCCCGAAGACGCTGGAGGGAATCCGCGCGATCCACCGCCAGTTCGACAACAAGCTTGCCTCGTTAATCGAGGACGGCATCAAGACCGGCGAATTCACAGTTGCGGAACCGCACATTGCCGGCCTGGCGATCTCCGGCATGGTGCGGTGGATTCACCGCTGGTTCCACGACGGCCGGCTGAGCGCAGAAGAAGTCGCCGATCTCTTCGCGGACTACGCCCTCAACCTCGTCGGTCACCAGGGATCCCGGACGTTCTGACGAACCCGACGCCCGCGCTCAGGAGCCGGCGACGACCTTGTCGCTCAACAACGCCTCGATCTCGGAATTCCCCAGTCCGAGAACTCCCGACAGGAGTTCCATCGTGTGCTGGCCGAGAACCGGCGGCGGCTCGTAGCGGGTAAGCGGCGTCTCCGACATCCTGAGGGGATTGGCGACCAGTTTCAGCGGGCTGCCCGTCGAGTGCTCCACCTCGACCACCATGTCGCGCGCAGCAATCTGGGGGGCCGAGAAGACGTCCGAGATCTCGTTGATCGGCCCGGACGCGATGCCGGCCGCCTCCAGCTTGTCCAGCCAGTAAGCTTTCGGCGACCGCCGGAATATCTCTTCCAGAAGCGGGACCAGGATTTCCCGGTTGCGGACGCGAAGCCCGTTCGAGCTAAACCGCTCCTCATCGGCCAGTTTCGGTTGCCCGACGACTTCAGCGAAGCGCCGGAACTGCGGATCGTTGCCCACCACCAGAACGAGGAAGCCGTCCGAGCACTCGAACATCTGGCTCGGGACGACCGCCGGCGCACTCGTCCCGAACCGCTGCGGGTTGCTTCCAGAGACCAGATAATACATGGCGTGATGCGATAGCGCTGCCGTCTGGGCATCCATCAGCGACAGGTCGATATGCTGGCCGGTACCGGTGCGCTCGCGATGCCGCAGCGCCGCCAAAATCCCGATCGCGGCATACATGCCTGTCATGATGTCGGCGAGAATGATGCCGACCTTCATCGGCCCGCCGCCGGGTTTTTCATCCGGCTCGCCGGTCACACTCATCACTCCGCCCATGGCCTGGAACAGCGTGTCGTAACCCGGCTTGTGACTGTTAGGCCCCGTCTGGCCGAAGCCGGTGATGGAGCAATAGACGAGCGAAGGATTGACCTCTTTCAGGCTGTCGTAATCCAGCGCGTAACGCTTCAGCGTCCCGACCTTGTAATTCTCTACCACGACGTCCGAAATCGCCGCGAACTGGCGGACGATCTCCTGCCCGCGGGGCTGCGAAAGGTCGAGCGCTATCGATTTCTTGTTCCGGTTCGCACTGAGATAGAAGGCGGATTCGGCCGTGTCCCTTCCCTCCTCGTCGGCGAGGAAGGGCGGGCCGAGACCACGGGCATCGTCGCCGCGGCCCGGCCGTTCCACCTTGATGACTTCCGCGCCGAAATCCGCCAGCACCTGGGTTGCCCAGGGTCCTGCAAAAACCCGGCTCAGGTCAAGAATCCTGACGCCTGACAGTGGTCCTTCAAACATGGACTTCAATCCGAACCGGTCGCTTCGATCGCGAGTTTTCGAAAGCGGCTGCCATGGAAGACCAGAGGGCTGACCGCCGGCTGGAATGTAAGCGTCTGGACGCGGAGCAACACCAGCCGGTGATCTCCGGCCGGAATTTCCTCGACAACGCAGCAGTTGAGCGAGACGGCCGCTCCCTCCAGCAGGACGGCTCCTCCGCCCGTCGCAAACCAGTCAAGCCTCTCGAACCGATTGCCCGATTTTGCAGCAAGTTGTGAACAGGCACGGTCGTGTTCCTCCCCCAGGACGCTGACACCGATGCGCGGCGCTTTCATCAATTTCTTCCAGGTATCCGAGCTGTTCTGGATGCAGACCAGCACCAGCGGCGGGTCAAGCGAGACCGAGGTGAAGGAACTGGCCGCCATCCCCACCGGCTCGCCCTCGATCATCGCACAGATTGCCGTCACGCCGGAAGGAAAGCATCCAAAGGCATTCCGCAGCGTTCGGGAATCCGGAATTGCTGCGGTTTCGGTTGGTGAAATGGCATTCATCACATCAGCCTCCGCCCTAAGGAGTTTCATTCGACCAGGCCGCGGCCTCGACCATGCCTCGAAGCACGACTTGCCCGTCAACATCCGCGATCAGCGTCGCCTCGGTCGCGTGGCCGGGACCACTCGCCTCGACCACGGTTGCCGTCACCCTGACTAGGTCCCCGACCCTGACCGGCGCCGTGAACCGGGCCTCAAGCCGCGATATCCGGCTTGCCGGCCCGAACGCCTCGACGGCGCAGGAGGCGGCAAAGGCCATGGTCAGCATGCCATGCACGAGCAGCCCCCCCAATCCCGACTCGACGGCAAAGGGATGATCGTAGTGGATGCGGTTGAAGTCACCCGAGGCGCCGGCATACATAACGAGCTGCGTCGTGGTGATTGGGCCGCGCTCAACGAGGAATGTATCGCCCGGCTTATGCAGTCCTTCAGACATCATGACGATGCCCTTTCGGCAAGGTTCGCGGCCCTGCCGCGATAGATGACAACGCGGCGATTGACGCAGACCAGGTCACCGAGCAGCGTCGTCACCAGCAGATCCTGGGTGATCAGCTGCATATTGCCCTTGCTGCTCATCTTGTCATTGACATCCGTGAGGCGCAGTTCGCATTGCAGGCGGTCTCCGGCGAGGATCGGCCGCACATATCGGAACCCTTGCTCTCCCGCCAGGATCCGCCCTTCGTCCAGTCCCTGAACCCAGGCGGCCTTCGAGGGCGGCCGGAACGTCGTCGGGAAAGTCGGCGGCGCAACAATTCCCCCGTAACCGAAGGAACGCGCAAAGGCCTGGTCGAAATAGATCTGCGTGGTCTCGCCGATCGCTTCCGCGAAGCGGCGGATGGCGCCCTTCTCCACCTCGACAACGAAGGGCTCCGTCGCACTGCCGATCAAGGTCCTGTCGATTTCGGCATGATCGCTCATGGGGTCTTCTTCACTCCGCCGAAACCCGCATCCGGGCGCCTTCGGTCACCAGCGGGATCACCTCTTCCGCAAAGCGCCGGATCGTCGACTGGCGAACCGACCGCGGTACGCCATAGGTGGCATTGGTGATGACAAAATAGTTGAAACCAATCTCCTGCAACTGGCGAAGCCGGCCCACGACCGTTTCCGGCGAACCGACCAGGTTCTGATCGAGGAACGGTCCGAGATTGTCCGGATTGCACATTTCCTTCAGCGTCGAAAACATCTTGCTGAACTGCTCGTATCCGGAAACATTGTCCCAGGGCCGGGCATCGGTCTCATAGTGCTCGACCTGCAGGCGGAAGAAATCAGGGAGATAGGCCAGCGCCTCCTCCCGCGCCTCCTTGTCGGTCCTGCCGATAAAGCACTTGATCGCCAGAGGCTTGGTGACGGCAGCTTCCCCCTTGAGCTGCGCCTTCGCCTCCCAGCGCGCCAGAATGCTTCTGAGCACGTGGTCCGGGAAGTTGGAAAGGCAGAGCGGCGGGAGATCTAGGTCCGCCATGATTTCGGCGCTGCCGGGGCTGCCGATCGCACCGTAGAAATTGGGCGTCTTCTTCGCGAGCTGCGGCCGCAGGACAATCGGATCGGCGACTTTCACGAATTCGCCTTCGAAGGTGAACGGATCGCCCTTCAGGGCCAGCCGCGTCAACTCCCAGGCCTCCGAGAAACGCGAGCGGGCCGTCTCCATGGATATTCCGAACGCGTCATATTCGGATTTTGCGGTGCCGCGTCCCATGCCGATATGCAGCTCGCCCGAACTCAGCGTCTGCAGCATCGCGATATCTTCGGCGAACCGGATGGGATTGTACCAGGGCAGCACCATGACTGCCGTTCCAAGGCCAAGGCCCGGGCACTTGGCCGCCACGTGCGAGAGCAGCAGCAGCGGGTTCGGCTGCGGGTAATAGTCGCTGAAATGGTGCTCGATGACCCAGGCGGCATCGTAACCCAGCCGGTGGATCAGTTCCGCATCCGACAGCGCCTCCCCGTAGAGTTCCGCATCCGAGGACCCTGCCTCGCCCACGGCTCCGATCTGGTATGCAAATCTTGGGTGATGAGAATGTTTCAACGCTCTTCCCTCTCAATATCTACTCATCAGTATATTTTTAAACCATATCGTGTCAAGCGATACCGACAAAAAAGGCGCTGCCTGTTGCAGCGCCCCGAAGCTCGCGAAAATGCCTGTGGGTTTACGCGGCAGCTCTCGGCAGGGCGCCTGCGTCGGGGAGGTTTTCCACACCCAGTGTCATCTCGATCAACTGGCGCGTCCGCGCCTGACCGATCACCGGTTCGGCGAGCCCGTTGAACTTCTGCTCCAGTTCCCCGTCGGTCATCGGGCGGGATGCGCTGCCGATGCAATGTTCGATATGGCTTACAAGCGTGCGGCCGTCCCGCAGCCTCAGCGTCACCTCGGCTCCATCCCCGGCAACCGTGCTGTCGGCGACGGTTCTTATCTTCTCCTGGAAGCCGACGATCGCCGGATCGCGCACCGCGCTTTCGGTGTCCATGTCGACGATGCGGGCGCTGCCGCGGATCAGGGCCACCGCCACCCAGTGATATAGGCTCACGCGCGCCTGCAGATTGTCCTGCGCATGCGGCCGGTCTGTGAGCGCAAGCGCCTCTGGCGAGGCCCTGACGGATAATGCCTCGATCTGGTCAGGGTGCAGCTGATGCTTCCGCCTGAGTTCGAAACAGGCGTCGATCATGGGGTGGATCACCACCCCGCAGGGATAGGCCTTGTAGGTATTGCGCAGTAGTTCGAAATGGCTCCCGAGGCCGCCTGTCAGCGCATCGACATCCGGCCGGATCGCGAAAAGATCGAGGAACCCGTTCGGGCCCTCCAGGGCGGATTCCGAACTCGTAAAACCCTTCTCCGCGAGAAGTGCGGCGCGCAAGCCGGTCTGCGCCCCATGCGCCGTCATGAAGGACGAACACATGGAGCCGAACATCGCCCGAAATCCCGCCGCCTGCGACAAGGCGATCCCGATCGCGTGGCGCATGCGATCCCGGTCGAGATCAAGGAGCTTGCCGGCTGCGACCGCAGCACCCACGCCCGCCGTAATGCCCGTCGGCGACCAGCCCAAAACACCCTTCGCCGGGGCCACCGAGACCGACTTGCTGAGCCGGCAAACCGCTTCGACCCCCAGCGCAAATGCCAGTAGCACATCCGCGCCCGTGACATGCCTGCGCTCGCTGATGGCGAGTGCTGCGGCCGCAACGGGACCGCTCGGATGTACGACCGCCTGTTCATGCGTGTCGTCGAAGGCATGGACGCTGGAGCCGAAGCAGTTGATGAGAGCGGCGTGCAGCACATCCGCCCTGCGCACCCGGCCGAGAAGCGTTGCCTGCGCCGGTCCGGAAAACTCGGACAGAACGCCATCCGCAAGGCCGATGACCTCGTGCTGCGCGCCTCCCAGCATGCAGCCGACGATGTTGAAGAAGGCCCTGCGCGCTTCAAGCTGCACTGGTTCCGGCAGATCGCCCGGGCGGGCAGCGGCGATGTAGTTCGCCAGCCGCCTGGCCACTTCCGGCTGCCGCGATGTCTCGACCATGATAATCCCCCTAAAATCAGTTCACAGCGCCCGCGTGGAGCCGCCGTCGATATCTATCAAGGCGCCCTGGATGAACGCCGCTTTCGGTGATGCGAGGAAGGCCGCCAGCCAGCCTATCTCCTCGGGACTGCCGAAACGGGTGGTGCCACGCGGCGCCAGCAGACGCGACACCGCTTCGTCGCGGCTGCAGGAATGGTCCCGCATCAGCCGTTCGATGTTGCGGCCCAACCGGCCTGTTTCGATCAAGCCGGGATTGATCGCATTGACGCGCACGCCCTCGCGGATGCCGCGATCGGCCATCGCCTTGGTAAAATTCAGCAGCGCTGCATTCACCGAACCGCCGATCGTAAATTCCGCAGATCCCGCCCGCGCGCCGATTCCGACGATGTTGATGATGGCGCCCCGCGTCTCGCAGAGGTGCGGCCAGGCTGCCCGCGTCATGCGCACATATCCGTGGAACTTTACCGCAAACCCATCGACCCAGTCCTGCTCCGGCATCTGCAGAAAATCGCCGCGCCTGGTGTCCCCAGCGCAATTCACCAAAAGGTCGAGGCGACCGAACGCGGCGATCGCGGTCGCGACTGCGGCCGAGGGGGTTTTCTGGTCCCGCAGGTCACCCGCGTAGACGGCCGAATCCCGGCCGGATATCCCTGCAATGGCTTCGCCAGCCTCCTTGAGCTTGTTGCCATCGCGCCCCGCCAGACAGAGATCGGCACCTTCGCGCGCCAGCTCGGTCGCGATCCCGGTCCCGATGCCTCCGCCCGCCCCGGTTATCAGCGCGACCTTCCCCCTCAGTTCCAGATCCATGCTTCCCTCTTGCCAATAGGCCCTCGCCCTCGCCCTCATCCGCGTTGGCGAAAGCCGGAACAATCATCTCTGGCCGAACGCTCGCGGTGGACGCCGATTGCCATTGATATGGCATATACCTAATAGGATTCAATCTTACTATTAAGTAGATTCTTCGACGCACGAATGTCAACGCCGAATTCATCGGCGGCGTCAGATCGGCTTCGAGCCGTCGGTCAAGCCACTGTTCTGTTTGGAAAGGGAGAGGCAATCTGCCTGCCGCCTCTGTCTTCGCCCTGAGAAATCAGACAGCTTCACCGGGCGAAATCGCCGCCAGGACAAACAAAGGCTAGCCATTTAGAAGGCGCTTTTTCAGCGCTTGATGACATCGAACATACGGTTCACCGGCCCCAAATATTCTTTCGGCATGGCCTCGACACCTTCGGCAAGAGCATTTTTCCAAGCTGGCCCGCGTTCCCATCCCTCTTCAAGAGCCGCAGCCAGACTATTCCCGCTGCCCGTCTTCGGGAGAACGTCGAAGAGTATTCCAGCCTGCCTTAAATCCTTCTCAGATTTCGCTTTGCCACCAGCATCGTTTTGCCGACGGCCGGCGACGATGAGTTTATGGACCGCATACCGCGCGGGGTCCGGCACGACTACCGAGACGCCGGCGTTGTGCAGCAGAATCGAGCGCACCGGATCACGGATCAGGAAATCCAAAAATCTCAGCGGCTCAGCCGCAGCGCCGCCGAGCGCAGGCATGGAAGCCGGTTCGTCCGAGTATTCTTCCGATCCCCGGTTTGTTGTAAGAAATTCTACCCGATAGCCATTCGAGTTACGAAAGGCATGAGATCGAGGCGATCCGCTGATGTGCGGCATTGCACGGAATGTCGGATCGATCCCTTTCAAAAGATCGAGGATCGGCGGCAAGCTATCCCCGACCTCAGCCGAGATCGCGTAGTCTTGAGCCAAATCTGCGTCACCGGTCAGGATCGCAGCCATTGGCAGGCGAACGCCGAGATAAGCCGCATAGGATTGAAACGCGACAGTTCCGACAAGAACGCCGCGCAACCGGAACAGACCGGCCCTTGCGAGAGCCTCGACGACCTCGCCCGTTTGCCGATCCGGAGCGATCAGACCAGCTTCTCGGGTGAGCGTGGAAACCAACTTCCGGCGCCCCTTGTAGTCTGTCTTCTGTGCCCTCTGATCAGCGACCCGCAGGGCAATTTCCTTGTCGTCCTCGGGCCCGACGTAGCGCCGCTTTTGACCACCTTTGCCATCCGGTTGATCAAAATAGAAGTAGGTCCGATCATCGACTTTGACTGGCACAAAGCGGCCTGTCGGCGGGAAATCTTCCGACCAATCGTCATCAAATGTCCTCTGTTGGAGTTCCGCAACCATCGTGCGAAACATGAGATCGATTTGCTTCATGACAAGCGCCTTATACTGAATTCGCGATTCTAGTATAGTCCGCGGATTTGGGCAACCCGAAGTGACCAACAGCATGGCCTCTTTCAACCGCAGAACGGCACAACAGGGCTATACTAGAATTGTGAAACCGATATAGCGCCACGGTCGCGCGATCTCTCGCAAGCGGCAGAACAAGACCGCACCAACTTCTTGAACGACATGAAACGCCCTGCGGGATCGCCGCTCCATGGAAGGCGAGCAAGCTTATGTGTCCGCTCTCCGCGAGGCGGAATCTCGGAGCGATTGCGTCAAGGCGATGTCGATCTGGCAATCCGGCAGATCACACAAAGCCTGTCCGGTTAACCTGGGATCTGGTGCCTGGAGCGGAGGAAATCCATCAGGTCACTGGCAGGCTTTGACAAAGGGCGGCGGATTGAGGCTATCTGCCGTACATCGAAACCCAATTCATCTCCGGCGAAATCGATCTTGACCAGCTCGCCGCGCTCGAGATCCGCCGCTACGCTTCGTTCCAGCGAACAGGCAATGCCCACACCAGCAGCAACGAACTCGCGCAGGAACTGGTATTCGGTCGCCTGCGCCGCGACCTTTACGTGGCTGATACCAGCATTCGCCAGAAGCTTCGAGACACCCCGCCCAAACAGCGAAGAGGGCGGCGGACCTACGAAGTCATAACGTGCCACGTCCTGCGGCTTGACGCGCTTGCGGTGGGCAAGGGGGTGGTTCGGCGAGGCAATGAGAACCAGCTTCTCCCGGCCGATAGTTTCCGCCCGGACGCCTCGGAGGTCTTCATTGCCCAGAAAGCAGCCGACGTCGGCCACGCCATCGCGAACCTCGGAAAAAACATCCTCCTGCTTGCCGATCCTCAGAACGAGTTGGATATCCGGCCGCGCTATCGCAAAGTCCGTCAGATCTTTTCGCAGAACAAAATTGGCGAGGCTTCGCTGGCAAGATAAAACCACCTGCTGACCGGTCTCGCCTCGGATTTTCACGACATCTGCGCGCATGTCGTCGGCCTCGGCCAGGAACTCGCGCGCATGCTGCAGCACGCTTTGACCGATCTCGGTCAGCAGCGGCTTGCGACCCCGGCGCCGCACGAAGATCTGCCCGCCGATCTCCTTCTCGATCGCCATGATATGGGCACTGACCGAGGGCTGGGCGATGCCGAAACGGTCGGCGGCGGCCGCGAAGCTCCCCTCCTCGACCACTGCAACCAGGACTTCCATGCGCCGGAGCGTGATATTGAACATGGTGATAACCTATAGCCTATAGGCTATCAAACCTAAAGCCCCCAAACCCGTTGCTAGTTACTGTTCGAATGGATCAAATGCTGTTCGAGGATGAGGAATGACATGAACAATCTCACTGGGAGCCTGGCGCTTTAACGTCAGCCGGAGTGTTCCTGCCACCGCTGCCGAGGTCTCGGCCCAATCCGCAAAGATACAGCATTCCGCATGGGTTCCATGCGGACAGGAGGACGCATGAATATTGTCGGAATTGATATTGGCGGCACGTTTACCGATCTCGTCGGTTATGTCGACGGCAGGATCGTGACGTCGAAGACCTCGACCGTGCCTGCCGATCCGACCCAGGGCATCGCCCGCAGCCTCGAGCTTGCGAATTGCGATCCCGACCAGCTGAACGAGATTCTCCACGGCTCGACGATTGCCATCAACACGGTGCTGGAGCGCAAAGGCGCCCGTACCGCGCTGATCACCACGAGCGGTTTCCGCGACGTCTATGCGATCGGCCGTTCGAACCGCATCCAGGCCTTCAACCTGTTCTTCAAGCGTCCGCAGCCGCTGGTGCCGCGCAGTCTGACCTTCGAAATTCCGGAGCGCATCCTTGCTTCCGGCGAAGTTCTGGAAGCGCTCGACGAAAAGACCGTCGCCGCGGTCATCGCCGAGATCGAAGCCGCGGGCGTCGAATCCGTTGCCATCTGCCTGCTGCATTCCTGGGCCAATCCGGCTCATGAGCGCCGCGTCGGTGAGATGCTGCGCAGGACGCTGCCGAATATCTTCGTGACGCTGTCGCACGAGATTCTGCGGGAATATCGCGAATACGAGCGCTCCTCGACCACTGCGCTCAATGCCTTTGTCGGCCCCCGCGTCGAAGGTTACCTGAAGCGCCTCGAAACCTATCTCCGCTCCGGCGCCTTCGGCGGCAAGATCCATATCATGCGATCGAACGGCGGCGTCATGTCGATCGGCCAGGCACAGGAACAGCCGGTCTCGATGATGGAATCCGGCCCGGTAGCCGGCATGATCGGCGCGGGCCGTCTCGCCAAGCTGCTCGGCCTCAAGCGCTGCATCGGTTTTGACATGGGCGGCACGACCGCCAAGTCGAGCCTGATCACCGATGGAGCGCCGGCTATCGAAACCGGTTACGTGATCGGCGAAGAGGCTGACGGCCAGCCGATGCAGCTGCCGGTCGTCAACATCGTCGAAGTCGGTGCCGGCGGCGGTTCGATCGCCTGGGTCAACAATGCGGGCGGTCTGCATGTGGGACCCCAGAGCGTCGGCGCCGATCCGGGCCCTGCCTGCTATGGCAAGGGAGCGGACTTGCCCGTCGTCACCGACGCCGACTTGATCCTTGGCCGCATCAATCCGCAACGGTTCCTCAACGGCGGTATGCCGCTCGACAAGGCGGCCTCCGAACAGGCGATGCTGAGCAAGGTCGGCAACACACTGAAGCTTAATCCGGTCGAGGCAGCGCTCGGCGTGGCGAAGATCGCCGATAGCTCGATGTCGCTGTCGGTGCGTGCCGTCTCGATCAACAAGGGTATCGACCCGCGCGACACGGCAATGATCGCCTTCGGCGGCGCTGGTCCTCTGCATGCGATCGCCATTGCCCGCGAAATCTACATTCCGCTGGTGATCATCCCGAAACTTCCCGGCACCTTCTCCGCGCTCGGCATGCTGATGGCCTCTTGGCGCCAGGATTTCGTGCAGACCTTCATCGGCCGCGTCGGTGAACTGTCGGATACCGGCGTCGAGAAGGTCTATGCCGAACTCGTTACCAGCGGCCGCGAGCAGATGAAGCGTGACGGCATCGTCGAAAACGAGGCGGATCACCGCTTCTTCGCCGATCTGCGTTATGTCGGCCAGGAACATGCGATCTCGATCCCGATCGAGAATACCGGCATGCTCTCCGGCGACACCAGCGAGGTCCGCCGCCGCTTCGATGCCGAGCACGACCGCCGCTACAGCCAGTCGGCGCCGACCGAAGCGCTCGAAATCGTCAGCCTGCGCCTGGTCCTGACCGCCGCCCGCACCGACAATGTAGCCGAGGAATGGCTGTCCCGCCCGTGGCAGCCGGAAGCGGAATCCGAGGTCGGCAGCCGCGAGGTGGTGTTCGACGATCCGGCAAGGCCGCTGAAGACGGCGATCTACTGGCGCCCGGCGCTGCCGGCCGGCTTCAAGCTCACCGGCCCTGCCGTCATCGAAGAACCGAATTCCACCATCCTGATCCATCCCGGCGACGAAGTGGTCGTCCACGAGGCAGGCCATCTCCTAGTGACGCTCGCCAAGCAGAGCGAGGAATAAGAACATGACGCCGATCAAGAACGATCCGATCACCGTTGAAGTCGTCCGCAATGCCATCGTCGCCTATGCCGACGAGATGGCCGAGGCGCTTTGCAAGTCTGCCTACAACATGATGATCTACGAAGTCCGTGACTATTGCTGCGGCCTGATCGACACGAGCGGCCGGATGATCTCGCAGAACCGCGGCGGCCTGCCGATCTTCCTCGCCGACCTCGGCATCGCCGTCGAGGACGGCATCAAGAAATACGGGTTGAAGGGTTTCGAAGAGGGCGACGTCCTCGTCATGAACCACGGTCATATTTGCGGCCAGCACCTGAACAACGTCGTCGTCTACGCGCCCTGCTTCCATGACGGCGAGCTGATCGGCTTTGCGGCCAATCGTGCTCACTGGGTGGATATCGGCGGCAGCCGCCAGGGTTTCGGTTCCAATGCGACGACCGACATCTACTCCGAAGGCCTGCAGATGCGGTCCCTGAAGATCTACAAGGCTGGTGAGCTCAACGACACGCTCTACCAGATCATCCAGGACAATATCCGTTATCCGGATGCCAGCCTCGGCGACCTTCGAGCCCAGGTCGCGTCCTGCCAGATCGGCGCCAAGCGTTATGCCGAACTGGTCGCCCGTTATGGCCGCGGCGTTGTGGAAAGCTGCGTCGAGACCATCTGGGACCAGACAGACAAGGCGGCCCGCCAGGTGATCGAACGTATTCCGGACGGCACCTATTCGGCCGAAAGCTTCCTCGACAATGACGGGCGGGATCTCGCGACGCCGCTCAGGATCGCCGTCAAGGTGATCGTGTCCGGCTCGACCATCACCGTCGATTTCCATGGCATGCACCCGCAGGTGAACGGCCCCCTGAATTCCGGCCGCTCGGGGGGCATCGCTGCTGCCCGTGTCGCCTTCAAGGCGCTCACTTCGCCGGAACTCGACGTCAACGAAGGCTGCTTCCGCGCTCTCAACGTCGACCTGCCGGATGGTACGATCCTGTCAGCCCGCCCGCCGGCCGCACTCGGCCAGTGGAGCATCGCACTGCCGACCGTCATCGACACAATCCTCAAGGCGCTGGCGCCGGCCGTGCCGGAACTGATCCCGGCCGCCCACAAGGGCGACATGGGTGGTTGTTCCTTCTTCGGATTCTACGACGACGGATCGCGCTTCCTGCTGATGAATATCTTTGGCGGCGGCTGGGGCGGTCGTCCGCATGAGGACGGCGAATCCGCGGCCGTCTCGGTCTGCCAGGGCGACGTGCGCAACACGCCGGTCGAACTGCAGGAGATCAAGTATCCGTTCATCGTTGAACGACATGCGCTGCGTCCGGACTCCGGTGGCGCCGGCGAGCATCGGGGGGGTCTCGGCATCGAGCTCACCTATCGCTGCCTGCGCGCCTGCCGCGGCAATATCAATTTCGACCGCACGGTCACCCCGCCCTGGGGCCTGCATGGCGGCCATACCGGTGAGGTCAGCGTGGCGATCATCGACCGTGCCGACGGCACGCAGCTGCGCGTCAACAAGGCGACCGATGTTCACTTCACACCGGGTGATCGCATCACCTTCCTCACCGCCGGCGGTGGCGGTTACGGCGATCCGGCCAAGCGTTCACGCACCGATCTGGACGAGGATATCGCCAACGGTCTTGTCTCCAGAGAAGCGGCTATCCGCGACTATGGCTATGCCGAACCCCAGATGCCGCGCCGCATCGCAGTGAACGGCTGAGGACATGGCGATGATCGGCGAAATCCGCGAGAAACGGTTGATCGAGGCTATGCTGGAAGCTGGGCTCGACGGCCTCGTGCTCTACGGCAATGCTTGGCAGAACGACTACCTGCGTTATGCCGCCGATTTCGGCATTCTCGAAGGCGAGGGCCTGGCGGTCGTCACCCGCGATGGTGAGGTGACGCTCTATCTCGACGACGAGCTGGAAGGCGAACGCGCCGCGGTCGAATGCCCCGAGGTCAAGACGGTGATCGCTGGCGACCTGATTGGCACGGTATCCGGTGTCATCGCCCGGCTCGGCAACAGCCGCATCGCCGCCGGCCCGAAACGTCATCTGCCTTATGGGCTGGCTGCACAGCGCGGTGACCTCAGGTTCGAGGATGCGACGGCGCTGGTCGATCGCTTGCTGATGGTGAAATCAGCCGACGAGCTGAATGCCGTGCGCAGCGCCGCACGGCTGGCGGACGAGGGTTATGCGGTGTTCCGCAATGCCGCCGCTGTCGGCAAGAAGGATTACGAGCTGATCGCCGAGATCGAATCCTTCTTCCGCAACGAAGGCGTCGACGACAATTTCATGATCATCGGCGTCGGCGGCCCGGAAGTGCGCGGCATGGCGCCGCCGCTCGGCAAGATCCTGAAGCCCGGCGATCTGGTGACGACCGAGCTCACCCCTTGCGTCAACGGCTATTACGTCCAGATCTGCCGCACGCTCGTCATCGGCGAGCCGAATGAAGCTCAGCGCAAGGTTTTCGGCATCTATAACGACGCCTTGGAAGCCGGCCTCGCAGTGGTGAAGCCCGGCGTCACGGCAGCCGATATCGCCCGTGCCGAGAACGACATTTTTCGTGCGCACGGCCTCGGTGAGTATGTGACCAGCGAATATACCCGCGTGCGCGGCCATGGCCTTGGCCTTTTCCCGGATACCAAGCCGCATATTCTCGAAGATGTGAACACGGTGATCGAGGAAGGCATGTCGATGATCGTGCATCCGAACACATATAATCCCGAGATCGGTTATTTCGTGCATGGCGACTCGCTGATCGTCCGTGCCGACGGTCCGGAAATCCTGACGAAGACGCCGCGCGAGCTCTTCTCGGTCGGCGCCCGGAGGATAGCGGCATGAGACACGGTCTGATCCTGTGGCGCGAGGATGAACTCTCCCTCGCAGACGTAAAGGCCCGCCAGATCCGCCTGCAGCAAGCGATCGCGGCCGCCGGGCTGGATGGCGTCCTGATCTATACCAACCATGTGCGCTCGGCCGGCGTCACCTGGGTTTCCGGCTTCACGCCCTACTGGTCGGATGGCCTTGTGCTGGTCCTGCGCGACGGCCTTCCGATCTTCCTGACGGCGCTGTCGAAGCGCGTCGGCGAGTGGGTCAAATCCGTGGCCCCGACTTTCGAAGTCGCCCATTCGCCGTTCCCGGGCAAGCTCGCCGGCGAGCGGCTCGCCAAGGTCGGCGCCAGGCGTCTCGGCGTGGTCGAACTCGACCGCATGCCCGGTGGCGTGGTCGATGAAATCCTGTCCGTCCTGCCGGTCGAACTCTCCGATGCGACGGAGCTTTTCACTGCGGTTCGCGGAAAGGCGGATCGCGCCGAGCTCGATCTCGTGCGCCGCACGAACGATATCGCCCGCGAGGCATTCAAGGCACGCGATATCAACGGCAGATATGCCGGCGACTTCACCGGTCCGGTCGAGCGGGCCGTGCGGCTTGCCGGCGCCGAGGAATGTTATGTCGCAGTCGCGCCCGATCTTTCCAAGGATCGCCGTTTCATCCGCACCGGCAGGCAAGAACTCGGCCGCACTTTCGCGGTGCGCCTGTCGATCGCCTATAACGGCGTCTGGGTTCGCCGGATCGAAACCTTCTCCGCCGTTTCCGAAATCGCCGCGCGCCTTGCCTCGGTGACCACGGAGCTGGACCGGGCTTCTCCCGCCTTTCCGGCCAATGGCTCGATTTCGGCTTTCTGTCTGCCTTATGGCGCCGAGCTAATCGACTGGCATCTCGAGGCACCGCACGGCACCCGGCCGCTGAAGGTCGTGGCGGATGCGCAAACGCCGCTTGCCACGCCGGTCCCCTACGGCATCCTGACGACGGCCTTCACGCTCGATGGCGAGACGATCGTCGCGGCGCGTCCGGTCGGACTTGGCGATAGGTCAATGCGGGAGGCGGCAGAATGAACGCACGCGGTCTCGTTTCCATTCTTAAGACGATCGATGGCGGAGACCAGAAACTCCGCGATCTCGTCAACCTCCATACCGTCGACGCGCTGGCATCTTTGGCGGCCGGTGCCGGTGCGACCGAAGGTTCTTCACTCCTCGCCTTCTATCGCGAGACCGGCGGCGGCGACGCAGTCTCCTCAGCTGCGGGCGCGTCGGCGGTTATCCGTTTTACCGAATGGGACGCGATCCACGTGCCTTCCTGTGCAACACCCGGCGCCATGGCTGTGCCGGCGGCGCTGATTTTCGCGCAGGACTATGAGGCCTATGTGAAGGCTGTCGCCGCGGGCCATTCGGTTGGCGTGGCGCTGTCGGAGGCCGTCGGCGGCGTTTCGGCCTTGCCGGAAACCTGGCCGGGCCTGTTCGCAGCGCCGGCTGTCGCGGCTGTGAGCGCGGCGATTGCGCTTGGTCTTTCGGACGAACAGGTTGCCCAGGCGCTGGTGCTGTCCATGGCCGGCAGTTCGGGACGCAGCGGTCGCCCTTCCGGCATGCCGTCGGCGCGCTGGCTGGTGATCGGCGAAGCCACGCTGAAGGGCATTCGTGCGGCGCTTGCCGCGAAGGCCGGCATCAAGGGCGATCTCGAACTGCTGTCTCCAAGCTGGATGAAAGGACAAGCGGCGGCGGCGGTTGCCCTGGAGCCTAACCATGTCGATCCGCTGGCGATCACAGGGGTCGGGATGAAGCCCTTCGTCTCCGCCCGCCAGGGCATCAATGCGATCCAGGCTTTCCGTCATCTGCTGGAGGAGGGTGTTGATCCCAATGCTGTCGACATTGTCGAAGTTTTTCTGCCGCCGGTGGCCGTACCTGTCGTCAGCCGGCCGCTTGTTGCCGAAGATCGTTTGTCGACCATCGCTCATCTCGGCCTGCAGCTCGGCATTGCCGCTTTCGAGCCCGCACGGCTGATGGATGTCGACCGCACTCGTCCCTTCAATGCGGATGTCCTGGCCTTTGCCCAGCGCGTGACGATCACGGCCGATCACACGCTCGCCGGCCAAGGTTGGCCAGCGCGGGTTGTCATTTCGGAAAAGGGACAGACACACGAGGCAGTCTGGCCGCAGACTACCGGTGAGGGCGCGCAGGTCATGCTCGACCGCAAGATCGGAAGTCTTCCCGCTACGACAGCGCAGCGATTGCAGCGGCTGCAAGCCACGCTTGCCGATGCCGGCACGGCTGCGGTTCAGGAGGCCCGCGGCGTCCTGCTGAAGTTTACGGATGCCTCTTTCCGGAGGAGCGAGGCGGCCTGAAGGGACACTGGAATTAACGAAAAGCAGATGCCGCAGGGAGTGTCGGCGTCACAAGGAGGAGAGAATGTTGAAATTTCTGAAAACTATGGCGACAGCGGCGGCATTTGCCGCGCTGTCCTTTCAGGCGGCGAGTGCGCAGGCGATCGAGAAGAAGGACATCACGATCGGCCTGCCGCTCAATACCTCGACCCTGTTGCCGATCTATGTTGCCGATGCACAGGGCTTCTTCAAGGAGGAAGGTATCAACGTGAAGATCGTCGCCTTCAAGGGCGGCACGGATCTGGTGCGCGGCATGGTCGCCGGCGCCGTGGATATCGGCGTCGGCGCGTTCTCGGAAGCGCTTGTCGGGGTCGAAACCGGCCAGGGCGTGAAGATCTTCTACGGCGGCTTCAACATGGCCGTCTTCGACTGGTATTCGGTGCCGTCGATCAAGACGCTCGAAGACGCCAAGGGCAAGCGTTTCGGTGTCTCGACCTTCGGTTCGTCGACCGATTTCCTGACCCGTTATGCGCTGAAGACCAAGGGCATCGATCCGAAGAGCGAAGTGCAGATCGTCCAGGGCGGTGGTTCCGTGCCGCGTCTCGCAGCGATGGAAGCCGGCCAGCTCGAAGTCAACATCTTCGCGACCCCGGAAAAGTTCATGGCGGCCGATCGTGGCTTCAACCTGATCCTGCAACAGAAGTCGATCGCGCCGGATTTCCCGTTCCACTGCTTCTATGCGCGTGAGGATTTCATCAAGAACGATCCGAATGCCATCAAGGCCGTGCTGCGCGGCTTTGCCAAGGCTGTCCGGTGGTCCAAGGCCCACAAGGAAGAATCGGTCAAGCTTCTGGCCGCCAAGCTCGGCCTCGAGGAGACCTATCTCAACCGCGGTTATGACGACTTCATCGACGAGATCTTCGAAGACGGCCGTCTGGCGAGCGACGCGGGCATGAAGGCCTTCTGGGACGTCGGCATCATGAACGGCACCTATAAGCAGCCTATGCCGGTCGACAAGTATTGGATCGGCACGTTCCACGATACCTACAACGAGTGGAAGCCGAAGTGAGCCTTCCATCTGCATGACAATATAACGAGAGCGGGCGGAGGCCCGCTCCAGGAGGAGAAAGCAGTGGCGCAGATTGAAATCCGCGATCTCGGAATCGACTATCGCAAACCGAAGAGCAACGAGGTGTTCTCTGCCGTCGACAGTGTCGACCTGTCGGTCGAAAAGGGCGAGTTCGTCACCATCGTCGGCTCCAGCGGTTGCGGCAAGAGCACGCTGCTGATGGCGGTCGCAGGGCTTGTCGACCTGACGCGTGGGTCTATTGAGATCGACGGCAAGCGGGTTGACGGACCCGGGCCCGACCGCGCGGTGGTGTTTCAGGAAGCCTCTCTGCTTCCTTGGCGTTCGGTGCGTGGCAACGTCAAATTCGGGCTCGAAATGCAGCGCTGGAGCGGCGGCGACCTCAACGAGCGGGCCATGCAGATGATCCGCCTCGTCGGTCTCGGCCGCTTCTCCGACTATCATCCCCACCAGCTTTCCGGCGGTATGCGCCAGCGCGTCAATATCGCCCGTGCGCTTGCCGTCGATCCCGAAGTGCTGCTCATGGATGAGCCGTTCGGGGCGCTCGACGCTCAGACCCGCGAGATCATGGGTACCGAACTGTTGCGCATCTGGGAGCGCGCCAAGAAGACGGCGTTGTTCGTCACCCACGATATCGACGAAGCGATCTTCCTTGCCGACAAGATCGTCGTCATGGGCCGCAATCCGGGTCATATCAAGGAAGTGATCACGGTCGATCTGCCGCGCCCGCGCAATGAGGCAATCCTCGACAGCGACGCCTTTCATGAATTGCGCAAGCGTCTGCGCGCCCATCTGGCCGAAGACATGTCCAGCATGCAACTGGTTCAGGAGGTCGCATGAGATCGGCAGAGATAACCGCCGAACCGGCGGAAACCCGACAGCTGTCCCTTTCCTTCCTGCGTCCGTCCCGCTCGGCGGTGATCGGCACGCTTGCCGTCCTTGCATTTCTGGTCCTGTGGCAGATCGCTCCCGGCATCGGCTGGGTGAATGGCCGTTTCACCAGCCGTCCGACGGAGGTTTTCCTCGCGGCAATCGATATCTTCCGAAATGACAATTTTCTCTATCACGCCCGCATCAGCCTGACGGAATTCGTGGCCGGTTTCGCACTGGCGATCGTGGTATCCATTCCGCTCGGCGTGCTGCTCGGCACCTCGAAGATCGCCCGCTACCTGATCGATCCGCCGCTGATGGCGCTCTATATCGCCCCGACGCTGGTGCTGCTGCCGATCATGGTGATCTGGCTCGGCATCGACATGGCCCCGAAGATCGCCGTCGTTTTTCTGGGCGCTGTCTTCCCGATCGTCCTCAACACCATGGCCGGCATGAGCGAGGCCGACCCGAAGTTTCTCCGCATGGCGCGTTCGTTCGGCGCAACCAGGTTCGATATCTTTGCTCGCGTCCTCGTACCCGGTTCGCTGCCGGCGCTGCTCACGGGCCTCAGGCTCGCCGTCGGCCGCGCCGTGCTCGGCGTCATCGTCGGCGAGCTCTTCGTCTCACAGGCAGGCATTGGCTATCAGCTCAATCTTTATGGCTCCGCCATGCGCATCGACCGCCTGCTTGTTTACGCTCTGATCGTCAGCGCTTTCGGCTACACGCTGACCGTCATGGTCCGATCGGTTGAGAACAAGGTCCGCGACTGGAGGTCGAAATGATCGCCGAACTTTTCTATCGCCGCCAGGCGCTCGTGCTCGGCACCCTGTCGATGATCGGCATCGTGGTTTTCTGGCAGATCGCCGTCGACACGGGCTTCATCAATCCGTTCTTCATCTCAACGCCGAGCCAGGTCGCCGCGGAGTTCATGGTTCAGTTCGAAGACGGTTCGGTCGCCACCAATGTTGCTGCGACACTTTATTGTTTCGCCTGGTCGCTCGGTCTTGCCGCCGTGGTCGGTATTGTCCTCGGCATGCTGGCCGGCTGGTTTGCGGATGTGGAATCGGCGCTCGAACCGTTCATCTGGTTCAAGTATTCGGCGCCGACCGTCGCCTTCTATCCGCTGTTCGTCGCCGGGCTCGGCTATGGCACGCCGACCATCATTGCGATCGCCTTCCTTTTCGCCCTGACGCCGATTTATGCCAACACGCTGTCGGGCATCAAGAATACCGATCGTGATCTGGCCCGCGCTGCGCGCTCCTTCGGTGCCAGGCCGCTCGATATCTTCCTGCGCGTCGCTCTGCCGGGATCCGTACCGGTGATGATGGCCGGCCTTCGCCTCGGCGTTGGCCGAGCGCTGACGGGTGTCGTGGTTGCCGAACTCTTCGGCGCCAATGCCGGCCTCGGCTACGCCATCACCTATTACGGCCAGCTGATGCAGACGACCAAGATGATGGTGTCGATCGTCATCGTCGTGGTGCTCGGCGTGCTGCTCACCCAGATCCTGTCATTCCTGGAAACCAAAACCGATTCCTGGCGAGTCGATAGCGACCGCTGAAGAACATCCAAGGACAAGTCTCATGAAGATCATCGATTCCCATTTCCACTGGTGGCCACGGTCGATTTTCGAACCGCTCCTGAAGCGCGAAGGCTTTCCGAAGGCTGTCGTGAACGCGCGCGGCGGCTACACCTATCACGGCGCCAATGGGCGCCGCGGCACGGTGGCGAGCTGGAAGGAGTGGTTCGATCTCGACGAGCAGCTCGCCTATATGGACAGTCTCAGCCATGACATTTCGGTGGTTTGCTCCATCGGCCCGCTGTCGATCTACTTCTCGGAGCTGCCGGTCGAGGAAGGCCGCGACGCGGCGCTCGCCTGGAACGAGGAAATGGCCTGGGCGCAGCGGCGTTATCCCGGCCGTGTCTGGGCCTCGGCCGCAATTCCCCTGGTCGATACGCGGGTTGCGATCGAAGTGCTCGACGACGCGGTCAACCGGCTCGGCCTGATGGGCGTCAACCTACCCGGCAGCGTCGGCAAGGAAGGCATGATCGACGATCTCAGGCTGGAACCCTTCTATGAGCGAGTTGCGGAACTTGGCCTGCCGATGTTCCTGCATCCGACCGATGCGGTCTTCGCCGATGTCATGCAGGGTTATAATGATGCCCTGCACCTGAGCCTCGGCCGCGTGGTGGAAGTGAGCGCAGCCGCGTCGCGGCTCATCCTTTCCGGCATCATGGAGCGTCATCCGGGCCTCAAGATCGTCATGTCACATACGGGCGGCGCGCTGCCATACCAATCCGGCCGCATGGACAAGAATTCAAAGACCGCGGGCCTGGCCAAGCCGGTCAGCCATTATCTGCATCAGATGTTCACAGATACGGTTTCGCCGCATTCCGCCGGCCAGAAATTCGCGATCGAATATTTCGGCGCCGACAACGTCATGTACGGTACGGACTATCCCTGCTGGGATCCGGCCGTCTGCCTAAAACTTCTCGATGAGATCGAGATGAGTGCCGCGACCAAGCAGAAGATCTTCCATGATAACGCGGTGCGGATTCTCGGTCTCAAAACGCCCAGGGCTGCGGCTGCTTAGAAGCGCTTGATAGGGGGCGCTGATACGACCCACGAAGGAAACCTGGCCTTCATCCGGAACCTTTTGCCACTCATCCAGATTGGAATGTTGATCCGCGCAAACCGCGGAAGGTGACGCCATCGGGAGGATGAGTTGAACGCCAACATTTCGGCTGCGATACGCGCCGTGCCATCTGAAGCCAGAGAAGCCATTGTCAACGTTCGGGGCCACTGGGCCTTTCTGGCAATCGGACTGGCGATCGCCGCCGCCGTCATCGCTTTCCTGAACTACGAATTCAGCGGGCTCCTCGCATCATTGGCGATCGGGGTAGGTATAGTGTTGTTCTGCGCCATGACATTGATTGGCGGGATTGCGAGCTGGTTGTTTTTCACCGGCCTGTTGTGGAGGAGGTCAGAGGCCCGCACGCCGCCACGGCGGATGCGGCGACTGGCGGACGATGATATACCAAGGCGGTTTTGGTTCTCCGGTTTTTTTGCCACCTTGCTCTGGATTGTTCCGCTATATGCTTTGGCACTGGGCCTTGTCTCAGCCACCGAGTAACCACTGGCACCAAGACATTCCCGGTTGGCGGGCACTCGCGCCCAGAGCGGGAGCCTCCGGATTCCCTCGCTTTTCACTTGGCCGCCCTGGCTAAATTGGCTATTCGCCAACCTCGGTGCCTGGATGAGGACGATGCGTTGACCGGACCAAAGACATATACGATCCCTGCGGCATGGTTGACCCCATTGCCGGCCGACTACAAAATTCCATTCTGGAGGTGGATCCTGCTGCCGGCTTCGGCGTGGATGCTGCATCGGAATGGTGGTGAATGGGTCGGCGGCGAATTCTCCATCCGATCAAGCGACGTTCATTTCGCGAGGAAAGGCTTGATCAAAACCGGCAAACCGGCGGAGTGGAGCATACCCTTTGCCCGGATCCACAGCATCGACTCAAAGAAGGGCATTGCGTCGGAGATTATCGAGATTCATCACACAGATGGAAAGACGAAAATTATGAGTGTCAAAGCGGAAGAATTCATCGAGCTTCTTCGCGCGTCGGTCTCGACGGGCAGGAGCGTCGCCAATCAGGACGCATCTCGCTCGTAATGCCAGCGGATCTGGCCGAGGGTAACCTTTGGGCATCGGCTCAACATCTCGAACCGGACGTGATGCGCACGGAGAAGACTGCCTCCTCAAGCCCCGGCCATCATTCGCTTCAACCGTGCCGCAATCGTCTCAATCTCCGGCGGCGAGGCGTCGAGCCCGATTGCTGCAAACGGAAAAGGAGCCACGCAACGCCGGAACTCAACACCGGCAGGCGGCCGGCTTTCTCCACAGAATATACTTGTCCGCTTGGAGCAGGAGTGCTTCCATTTTTTCAGCCTCTTACGCCCAGATGGATAGAAACCTCTCTATAAGTTTAAAGCAATATTAAGGGCCGCGCCGATCGTTGGATCGACAGTGTTTGCGCTGCACAGCCATAATCCCTGATCGTGAGCCTTTTATCTCGAGTGAGACATGGCTCCCGCTCAGCAAGTCGATTTTAGCCGGTAGCGGAGCTCCAAATGTTCATTCGCATACTCGATTGCATCAGCACCGATCATAATCCGACGCTTGTTATCCTGGCGATTGTTGTCGCGCTCTTTTCGGGCTTTGCACTGTTCACCATCCTCGACCATGCCAGAGCGCGATCTGGACGTATGAAGATCGTTTGGGTATTTGTGGCTGCCTTCGCGGCGGGTGGTGGAATTTGGTCGACGCACTTCATCGCCATGCTGGGTTTTCAACCTGCTGCGTTTGTGAGCTACGATGTAGGTCTCACAGCGATTTCGGCCTTTCTTGCAATTGCCTTTGCCGCAACTGCGACGCCCCTGTTGCTGTCGCCTGGTCTTGTCAACGTTCTCGCGGGCGGTCTTCTTCTTAGCGCCGCAATTGGCATCATGCACTTCATCGGCATGAGGGCTTTGCTATTTGCCGGCACTTTCGAGTGGCATTTGCCTCTCGTTGCGCTTTCGATCTGCGCGGGCAGCTCACTGGTGATCGCGGCGACATTCGCTGGACGTCGACGTGCTTCGGTCGGATCTCGCCTTGCCGCGGGAACCTTATTCGGTGCAGCTATCTGCGTACTGCATTTCACGGCGATGAGTGCCGCCCTTCTCAGGACCGACCCGTCTCTCCGAGTTGCGGATGGGAACCTGTCGGAATTTCTCCTCGGGCTCTCCATTGCCGTGGTCACAACATTGATCGTGATCTTCAGTCTGGTGACGATTATGTTTGATCGACGTGCTCATGACGCGACCGCTGACGCCCAACAGATGCGATGCATTCTCGAGGCCGCACAGATCGGCATCCTTATTTGTCAGGATGATGAGGTCATCTCGGCAAACAAGGCATTCGAGCGATTAGTGGGCTGTGAAGGGTCGAGTATCGAAGGTCGTGCCGTTGCCGACTTTTTTGAACTCCCGGCAGGCGCCAATCGTCACGCACCTCGCCTTTACGAGACTGAAGGACAGCTAAAGGCGACCAATGGGGTGCGGGTGGACGTAGCGCTCAACACAACACCGATCCTGTCGGGAGGCACGTTGCGACATCTCGTCGAAGTTCGCGATATTGGCGATCATAAACGTGCTCGTGATCGCTTGGACCACCTCGCGAACCATGACGAGTTGACGGGACTTCCGAATCGAAGGTTGTTGCATGCTGAGCTGCGAAAAGAGGCGCTGTCCAATCAGGAGTTTGGGCTATTGTGGATCGATCTCGATCGTTTCAAGGAAGTTAATGACACGCATGGGCATGCGATCGGAGATGCTCTTCTCCACGCGGTGGCGCAACGCTTCCGTTCGGTTCTGGACGAACGGCATTTGCTTGCGCGTGTCGGTGGAGATGAGTTTGTCGTTCTGTTCAAGCACG
Source organism: Neorhizobium tomejilense (assembly GCF_964254135.1). Lineage (NCBI taxonomy): Bacteria > Pseudomonadati > Pseudomonadota > Alphaproteobacteria > Hyphomicrobiales > Rhizobiaceae > Neorhizobium > Neorhizobium tomejilense. The sequence continues at coordinate 453,855 of NZ_CAXUSO020000002.1, read as the reverse complement.
CATCAAGACAAAGCGATCCCGCCAGCGCAGCTGAAAGCCTGTTGAAGGCAATGGTCGATCCGATTGTGGTTGACGGCCAAATGCTGGAGGTCGGAATTTCTATCGGTCTGGCAAGGTACCCTCACGACGCGAAGTCGACAGACGCTTTGATGCGCCGAGCCGATTTGGCTCTTTATGAGGCGAAAAAGACCGGCCGCAGCCGCTACGCCGCCGCGTCGTGAGTCTTGCGTTGGCGCCATAAGGTCGGCAATCCGGCCCTGGCGGCCAAGGCTCCGCGGACTGCGTCCGTAGCCACCACGCCGAGATTGGCTTCGGCGGCCCGAGGCAACAGATCCTGCATCGCCGATGGATCGACGAAATCATAGCCAAGCATGATCACATCGCAGGGTCGCTTGGATCCTCAGGGTTTCGCGGAGGATCGGACGGATCTCGCGTCACTCAGCCCAGCATCTCCCAGCACGCGCGGGAAAGTTCAGCGATCAACGTTGCAGACGCCACGCGACCAGGCATGCCGTCAGGCATGGTCTTAGGAACATTGTCGGTCGTCGCGCTCATGATATAGAGGGGAGCACCGTCCTTGAAGACGATACCGGCATCCATCCATCCACGCTCTCCCCAGCCGGTCTTGTTGGCAACAGTCGTCAAGGTCGGGAGGTGTCCCGGGATCATGCTGCGATAGCGCTGCCACGTCAGGAAGCGCAGCGCCATTGCGCAATTTTCGGCATCGACACCAAGGCATTCTATAGCAGCCAGATCGCCGTTTGCTCCGGCGAGGATCAGATTGAGGAGAAGCACCTGATCGCTGGCCGTGGTGGTCGTCACCTGGTCGAGTTCATGTTCCCGCTTCAATCCGACCGGCGGCAAACGGGTACGATGGATTGTATTGTCCATACCGATGCGGCGGCAATAATCGGTGAATTCGGGTATCTCGAAACCCTTCATGACCTCATAGGTGCAGATGTTGTCGCTGGTAATGATCATCTGCAGAATGGCATCTCTCATCGGGAAGGTCAGGCCGGGTGTCATATACTGACATACACCGGAGAGAATTCCTTCCTGCAACTCCTTCTCAATGATGACGGGCTGCTCGAGATCCAGGCGGTTCTCGGCAGCGGCGTGCAGTGCGGCCATCATCACCGATATCTTGCGAACGCTTGCCGATGGCAGGACTGCCGCACCATTGCGCGTCAACTCTTCTCCACCGGCCGCCAACCGGAGATGCCAGTAAACATCAAAACCCCGGCCTTCCGACAAAGCCTGAAGCCGTCCTTCAAGTTCCGATATTTTCATCTCGCCGTCCACTTCCTGGAGATTGATCGCCGCAGATCACCGCGGTGGTTGTAAAGAAAGCCACCCGCCGACCGATTTCGGCGAGTGGTTGATCGGAATGCCATAGCTGCATCATTGCCAATGGATTTGAGGCGGATGCTATTTTGCCTTCCAGACGTGCCAGGCCCTGACCCGGTCCATGGCCCACACCTTGTAGCCTCGGACATCCGACGCTGCCGCATCCACGATCGGGGTGTAGTAGAGACCGAAGATCGGCAGGTCCTTGACCATCAAAGCATGGATCTGTTTGAACAGTGCCAGCCGCTTTGCCGTGTCGGTCTCCCTCATGGCCTCGATATTCAGCGCCATGGCCTCCTTGTTCTCCCATTGGAGAGTGGGATCCTTCGCCTTGTCGCCGATGAGACCGGCATATCTCAGGCTCGGATCTGCAAGCGGCGAAAAGCCGAACGACTGCAACTGGAACTTGCCGGCGAGAAAGTTCTCGAGTTGCGCCGCCCAGTCCAGGATGTCCAGTTGCGCATTCATGCCGACGCTGGTCAGCATGGCCTGTATCAGGACCGCATTGTCATACATGCCGGGATAGCGCGTATTGGTCTGGATCTTGATCGGCTGCCCCTTGTAACCGGCCTCCTTCAGCAAAGCCTTTGCGGCCTCGGGATCGTACGGCGGCCAATCGAGGAACGCATCGTCAAAATAGGCGCTGGACTGCGCAACGGCGGAGGGGTTGTAATTCGCAAGGCCCGCTGTCTTGACTTCGGCGATCTGCTTCAGGTCGATCGATTGAGCGATCGCGCGGCGCATCCGGACGTCGGAAAGCAGCGGATCCCTGGTCTGTACCATCAGGGCCGTAAACGACAGGCTAGGCGAGTATACGATCTGTGCACCCTTGCCCTTCAGGTCATCCATATGTGTGGCCGGCACGGTTTGCATGACATCGACCTGCCCAGCCAGCAGAGCCGCTTCCGCCGACGACTTATCGGAAATAAGCACGAACCGTGCCGTATCGACATTCACCGTGCGGTCGCCGCTATAGCCGCTGCCCGGCGCCTTGGACGGCTTGTAGCGATCGAAGCGCTCCAGGACGATCTGCTGCTCCTTCTTCCATTCCTTCAGCTTGAATGGTCCGCTGCCGATGGCCGAATTGGCGATCCACTTGTCGTCGGGCCCGACATTCTTGGGACTTGCCGCCCAAACGTTACAGGCAATGCTCGCTATGCGGATCAGGAACATGCCGCTTGGCTGGTCCAGCTTGAAGACCACCGTCCTGTCGTCAGGCGCCTCGACTGCCACAACCTTGAAGCCCTGCGATCCGTCGAAATTCGGAACGCAGACCCACGGATTGTCGGTCTTGGCAGTGTTCATACGCCTGTCCCACAGCCATTTGACGTCTGCGGCGCGAACGGCATCGCCGTTGTGGTAGACGACGTCCGGGCGAAGATGGAAAGTGTAGGCCATTTTGTCGGCAGAAATGTCCCAGGAATCCGCGAGAGCCGGCCCGACGGACAGGTCGTCGCGATAGGCGACCAGCTGTTCGTAGATATGGTTGAGGACGGTGTCGGTATTGGCGTCGCGGCGGCTGGCATCAAGGCTGCGGATGTCGGAATTCAGCGCGATCGTCAGCGTGCCGCCTTTCTGTGGCGCCTGCGCAAACGTCATATCCGGCACTAGCATAAGTGCGGCAGCGGCTGCCATGCGTAAACAGGTTCTCATTGTGAACTCCCGGGTTGATATGTTCAGGCAATCCGTTTTCAAAGACTGCGACCGCGAAGGTCGCCGAGGATTTTCGCAAAGAAATTCTTCACCAGGGGCATCATCGTTTCATCGTCGTGAGCAACATCGGGCACGACATCGAAGGTCACGTTCACGCCCGCCTTTTCGAAACTGTTCTTCAGGGAGACGATACGATCGACTCGATCGACGCCGGCGATGTTGGCGTCTTCCATCCACCATCGATCGGTCGGCTTCACCGTGATTTCCCAGGTGTTGTGATCGTTGCCGCCGATAATCATGTGAACGGGTATCTGCCGCAGGGCATCGAGATCTAGAGGCTTGCCGAAGACGCTCTCGAAATTGCGGGTTCCGACCCAGAAATCCCGATCTGGATCGATGAGCGTAACGGTGCCGGGTCCGCCGATGGAGGCGGCAAGGATCTGCTCCGGATGCAGATAGAGGAAGCGGTGGGTGAACTGCCCGCCGCCGGAGAAGCCGTACATCATCACCTTGTCGCCGGCGATGCGATAGCGCTCCTTCATCTCGGCGATCATGTCGATCATCACCGCGTCATAATGCAGGTCGCCGTAGCGGATCATCTTGTAGCTGTTGATATCGCCCGGGCGGGCAATGCTTGCGGGAAACAGCGGGCTCAGGATGATGACGCCGTTTGCTTCCGCAAAGTCGGCAAACGCATTCCTGTATCCTTCCATGTGCCGCTCGGTACCGTGCACCACGACCAGCAGCGGATAGGTCTTGTCGGAATCCTCGTCGTAGTCTTCCGGCACATAGGCGCAATAGGGGAATCGCTGATCGAACCGGGACGCATACACGATCGTCGCCCCGAAGTCATAAAAGGTTAGCTTCTTTCCGTTGCCGAAAATCTTCCGCATTCACATACCCCTTTATTTCTTGATTAAGGTGAGCCTATATCGCGATCTGCGATCGCACAATGGAAATTTTTACGGAGAGTACGAAATTTGCGATTTAGAAAATTAACCGTTTATTTTTAATATCTTAATGCAGATTCCCCCTCTCATTTCCATCTTAAACTGCGGGCAACCAAAAGAAAATCACGGGAGTTTTCGCGAGAATTGATTGTGCGATCGCAAATCGCGCTGTACTACTGGGCGACATTCCCCATTCGATCCTCGGAAAGACGCTGTTTATGGATCCATTCAACCGCGCAGATATAACGCTCGCGAACTGGCGTACGCGACCCTATTCCTCCTGGTCATTTCAGAATGCATCCGAGATCGTTCCCTCGGCGATCATCGCAAGCCGGCGCATCCGGGAAGATAGAGAACTGCCTCTGGGGTCGTTGTCGGATCTGCCCATTACCGGGCTCGGCCGGCAGGCGATATCGCTCGAGACGTTCTTGACGGACACCCATAGCGATGCCCTGGTCGTCATGCGCAAGGGCGAGATCACTGCCGAATGGTATGCTCCACATTGCGATCCAGCCCGGCCGCATATGATCTTCTCAATCTCCAAGTCGATCACGGCTCTGATTGCCGGCGTGCTGATCGAACAGGGCATGATGAAGCTCTCGGACGGCATAGCAGATATCCTGCCGGGCGCGCGCGGATCGGCTTACGGCGACGCAACGGTCGAGCAACTGCTCAACATGAGCGTCAGCCTGGACTTTGCGGAGGATTACCTCGACCTGACCGGCGCCTTCGATCGCTATCGCCGTGCCATGTTGTGGAACCCGGAAAAGCCGTCGGATCCGGCGCCGGACCTCAAGTCGTTCCTCTGCACCATCCCCAGGGGGCCGCATCCCCATGGCAGCATCCACGCCTATCATTCGCCGAACACGGATGTCGCAGGCATTCTGCTGGAGATTGCTTCCGGAAAGCGGTTTGCCGATCTGGTCGAGACCCATCTCTGGCAACCTTTGGGCGCCTATAGCGACGCCCATCTGACACTCGACAGGATTGGCAATGCACGGGCCTCCGCTGGTCTCTCGATGACCGCGCGCGATCTTGCCCGCATCGGAGAAATGGTGCGGCTCATGGGCAATGGCATCATTCCGGAACAGTGGATAAAATCGATCTGGCAAGGCGGCAACCGGCAGACCTGGGCCACCGGCAACCAGGCCTGGCTCTTCTCGGAAGGAAGCTATCGCTCCTACTGGTATGCGACCGGCACCGGTGCGCTCGCCGCCATCGGCATTCACGGCCAGTGGCTGTGGATCGATCCGAAGACGGAGACCGTGATCGTACGACTCTCTTCCGAACCCGGGCCAGTCGACGACGATCTCGACCATGCGGTCATCCGCATGCTGATGGCGGTTGCGGCCGTCGAATAACGCAATGCGATGGAGAAGTCCGTGGAGCAGATCAGACCCTTTCCCTTTATCGAAATCAGCGGGTCCCCCGTCGAGCGCGGGAGAATGTACGGCGAACAGGCCCGCGAGCGCGTCCGGCTATCGAGCGAACTCTACCGCGAGCAGCTCGGGAGACTCGGCTTCAGCCGGGAAAAAGTCGTTGAGCTCGTCGAGAATTTCCCGCCCGCCATCCGCGATTGGGCGCCGGAACTGGTGGACGAGATGCACGGCATTGCGCAAGGCGCCGGGCTCGATTTCACGTCGGTCTTCCTCATCAACGCCCGCACCGAACTGCTGCAGGTCGCCCGCCGCGGCCTGAGCTTCAAGGACAGCGAAAAGGACGGATGCACCGGCGTCGTGGTGATGCCGAAGGCGGCGCGCGACGGTGCGCTCATCCACGCCCAGAACTGGGATTGGCGGGCGGAATGCGCCGAGACTTCCGTCGTGGTCAGGGTGCTTCAGGAGGATGGGCCTGATATCCTGATGTTCACGGAGGCCGGCGGCTTGATGCGCAGCGGCTTCAATTCGAACGGAATGACAATCACCGCCAATTATCTGGAATCGGATCGGGACTACAAAGCGCTTGGCGTTCCCCTGCCCTTCATCCGACGCAAGGCGCTGGCATCGCCGCATTTCGCCCAGGCGATCCGCACCATCGCGACGACGCCGAAATCCGGTTCCAACAACGTCATTCTCAGCGCCAGGGAGGGCGTCGCCATCGACTTCGAATGCGCGCCCGACGAAGTATTTCCGCTCTATCCCGAAAACGGGCTGATCGTTCATGCCAACCACTGGCAAAGCCCCGTGGCGCTTTCCAAGCTGCGTGAAGCCGGCCTGAACAACGTTCCCGATAGCCTCTACCGCGATCTCCGGGTGCGTGAAATCCTGGCGGAAAAGACTGGCGACATCACCGCGGAAGACGTCAAGACAGCTCTCTTCGACACATTCGGCGCGCCTTATGCGGTCTGCCGGCCGGCGATCAAGAACGAGGTCGGCAACCTCTCAGCCACGGTCGCGATGATCGTCTGCCAGCCGGACAAGGGTTTGATGGAAGTGGCCCCGTTGCCGGCGACCAACAGCCGTTTCACCCAGTATGAGCTCAAGATGGATAGAGGTCAGCGGGCGGCATCAACGGCTCGCAGCGTCGCCTGATTTCAAGTCGTCGATTTCAATCAGCCGCCCGGCGCAACCTGTGCGCCGGGCTGTCTTTCGTTTATCGCTTCGAGGCGAGCGTCGCCTCGGCAAGATCGAGCGCGGCGACAAGACGATCGCAGGCGAGATCGATCGTTTCCCGCGTCCAGATCAAGGGTGGCGCCATGATGATCGTATCGTCCACGACCCGCACCATCAGCCCGCCCGCAATCGCATGGTCACGCACCAGCGTTGCGGCCGAGCCGCCCGGCTGGAACCGTGCGCGCAACTTCTTGTCCCTGACGATCTCGATCGCCGCCATCAATCCCACCGAGCGGGTCTCGCCGACGAGCGGATGGCCGCCGAGCCGCTTGCCGAGTTGCTCGCTGAGATAAGGACCGGTCTCGGACCGGACGCGCTCCACCAACCCCTCGTTCTCGATGATTTCGAGGTTCTTGAGTGCTACGGCGCAGCATACCGGATGGCCGGCATAGGTGTAGCCGTGATAGAATTCACCGCCCTTTTCCACCAGCGTCTCGGCGATCCGGTCGCCGACGAACAGCGCCGAAAGCGGCTGATAACCTGACGTCAGAGCCTTGGCGGTGGTGATCGTGTCGGCCTTGATGCCGAAGGTCGTGGCGGCGAACCACTCGCCGGTGCGGCCGTAACCGGTGATCACCTCGTCGAGCATCAGCAGGATGTCGTATTTCTCGCAGATGCGCTGGACCTCCGGCCAATAGCTCGCCGGCGGGATCTTCACGCCGCCCGCTCCCATGACCGGTTCGCCGATGAAGGCCGCAACTTTGTCGGCGCCGGCGGCAAGGATCGCATCCTCCACCGCACGCGCCGCCCGCAGGCCGAAATCATGATCGCTTTCGCCCGGCAGGGCCAGATCGAAGGCGTAGGGCGCCATGACGTGGACAATGTTCGGCACGGCGCCGCCAAGCTGCTTGTGCATGTCGGGCATGCCGCCGAGCGACGCGCCGGCAATCGTCGAACCGTGATAGCCGTAGTTGCGGGAGATGACGATATTCTTCTCCGGCTTGCCCTCCAGCGCCCAATAGTGGCGAACGAGGCGCAGCGCCGTGTCGTTGGCTTCCGAGCCCGATGAGCCGTAGAAGACCTGGTTCATGTTCGGCGGTGCGATCTCCGCCAGTTTGGCGGAAAGCTGAACCGGCGCAGGCGTCGTGCACTTGAAGAACGAGTTGTAGAACGGCAGTTCCCGCATCTGCGCGGAGGCAGCGTCGGCCAGCTCCTCGCGGCCGTAGCCGACATTGAGGCACCAGAGGCCTGCCATCCCGTCAAGGATCTCGTTTCCTTCCGCATCATAGATGAAAGGCCCCTCGCCTCGCACGATCATCCGCGCGCCCTTGGCACGCAGATCCTTGTGATCGGTGAAGGGATGGAGGAAATGGGTCGAATCGATCCGCTGGAGCTCCGCCAGCGAGTATTTCTGGATATTCATCACTATTGTCCTTTATCCGAGTTTGATGTCCATCAGGCTCAGAAAGGCGAAGGTGGAGAATATCCGATACGTGCGCAGAGACGCAGCAGGTCGGCATAAAGCGTCCGCGCCGATGGCGTGGAAACGAAATCGTCCCTGAGAATAACGTACCTCGGCATTGGTCAGTCCCGAATGCGGCCGTGCCGCCAGTAGCCCATGAGATTGACGAGCGTGCGATCGACGCCCCGATCCTTGATCAGCAGATTGCGGATGATCCGCACGGCATCGGCCTCGCCCGCCACCCAGCCATAGAAGCTGCCATCGCGGGTTTCGGCGCGCTCCCAGAGCGAATCCCTGTCGATGTCGATCTCGGCGAGTTCCGGGACGGCGATCGATCCGATCGCACCCTGCGGCAGCCGGGCCTTTGCCGCAGCGTCGATCATCAGGGCTCCGTAGGGAGCGAGTTCTGCCACCGCTTCGGACTGAACCATCCAATGGACATCGACACCGGGCCACCGCGGAAGCGGCAGTCGGTCTCCCGCATCCGGTACCTCGAAGAAAGTCTGTGTCATCGGTGGATCGGGGAGCCCGGAAAGCTCTTCCAGAATACCGATCGCCGCAGGGACGGCCGTCAGGTCCGCGATCAGCAGGACGTTGCGCACGCCTGCCGGCGGTTTCCACTCGTAACCCTGGTTGCCTGCGAGATGGTCCCGGTTCGGGGCCGAGATCTGGACGGGATCTCCGAGATCGGCATGAGCAGCCCAGCGGGATGCGGGTCCGTTGTCTCCATGCAGAACGAAATCGATATCGACTTCGCAGGCATCGGCACGCAGATACCGGATGGTATAGGTGCGCATCGGCACGCGTTCGCCAGGTGGCAGGACCTTGTAGAGTTCGTACCAGTCCGGACGATGCGGGATGGCCGGAGGCAAGCCATCCTGTTTCGGAAAGAAGATCTTGATGCGCTGGTCCGGCGCAAGCGTCGCCATGTGCCTGACCTGCGGACCGGCGAAGGTCAGCCGCGCCATATTGGGAGACAGGATCTCGCGTCGCGCCAGCGAGACATCGAATATCCGGTAGGGCGTCGTGATCGTCATGGTCATGCGCGCCGCCCTTCCTGCATGCGGTCGGCGATTTCGCGGATAGTGGCAACCCGTTCCGTATTGGAAGACGCAATCCGCCCGTCGCTGTGCCACAAGCTGTTTTCGAAACCGACCCTCACCTTGCCTCCGGCCGCAAGAGCCGCCGCGAGGCAGTCCGTTTCGCCGCGGCCGAAGGCGCAGATCATCCAGTCGGGCGGCTGCGAAAACTGCAGGGCGGCATCGAGAAACGGCTCCAGATCCCGGGGGCCGCTTTCCTGATCGACCGCATAACGTCCAAGCACATAGATGACCGAAAGCCGCGAGGTCGAAGCCAGGTGACGCGCCTGAAATTCAGCAAGGCGCAGTACGTCAACCGCGTCGTAGAGGATATGCTGGACGGAGATGCCCTCGCTCTTGCACCAGCGATAGAAATCGACCGCCCTCGCCTCGTCACCGCCTTCCGGGAAGATCTCCCGAAGGGCAGCAGAGACGAAGGCCGGTTTCAGCGTGCGGACAAGTGCGATCTGTTCCTGGGGCGTGTAGATACCTACCGCTTCCGTCGAGATCTGGACGAGCATGCCGGGCACGCGTTCGCGCAGACGCGAGACGAGATCGGCATAAAGACCGATGTCGAGGCTGTGGCCTCCTTCGGCATCGCGCACATGTGCATGAATGGCACCGGCGCCTGCCGCGAAACATGCAGCGGCGGTCCCGACGATTTCGTCGGCAGTCATCGGCAGCGACGGATGGTCGGCCTTTGTCCGACGAGCGCCGGTCGGCGCCACCATGATGCGCGGCAATTCCTGTGAGTGGATCACTCCGCAACCTCGCTCTTGCCGGACAGGGGAGTGTCATCGAGCGCCTTCAGAAGGGCAATAAGCAGCCGATCTCGCCGCGCGCCGAGTTCTTCTATGCTGCGGCCGGCCGCTTCCTGCATGACCCCATCGATCAGCAAGGACTGAACGTCTTCCGTCAGCGATGGATTGCCGAGCGAACGCCAGCGCGCTTCCTGTGCCGGGCCGAGATGTTTGAGATAATGGGCGATGCCGCCCTCGCCGCCGCCAAGATGATAGAGCATATGCGGACCGTCGATCGCCCAGCGCAGACCCGGCCCGAAGCGGATGGCCCGGTCCACGTCCTCGACGCTGGCGATCCCCTCGGCGACGATATGGACCGCCTCGCGCCAGAGCGCCGCCGTCATGCGGTTCGCGACATGGCCTGCGGCCTCCCGAGTGATGCGGATGGGAGCTTTGCCGAGCCGTTCGAAGAACCGGTAGACGGCTGCCTGCGCCTCCGGGCTGCTTTTCGGCCCTGCCACGATCTCCACCAGCGGCAGGAGATGCGGCGGGTTGAAGGGATGCGCGACGACAATCCGCTCCGCCTCCGCACCTCCTGCCTGCAGTTCGCTTGGCTGAAAAGACGACGTGCTCGAACCGATCACCACGTCGGAAGGCGTAAGATCGGTGATCCGTTTCAGGAGCGCCTGCTTGAGGGGCAATTTTTCCGGCGCATTCTCCTGGACATAGTCGCAGCCGGCCAGGACCTCTTCGAGGTTGTCGGAGAAAAACAGCGCGTCCGCCGCTATCGGCGCGACTGATCCGACCTGGCGTAGATCCTCAAGTGCGTTGCCGACAACCTTTTCCAGCCGGACAGCGCCTTCGGGATCGGTGTCGTAGACCCGTACTTTCAGGCCGCGGCTGAGGAAAAATGCTGCCCAGGTGCCGCCGATCAGGCCGGCCCCGATGATCGCCACTGTCTGGATGTTCTCGGATCGGAAGCGGCCAACACCCGCGCTCATAACAATCCTTCCGCCTTGAGTTCATCCGTCACGTCGACAATAGCGGCACGCACAAGATCGGCAATCGTGGCCATATCTTCGGTCGTGGTGATAAACGGCGGCGAGAGGGCCAGCACGTCAGAATTCGGCAGGGCCCGCAGCAACAGTCTGTGACGGCGGGCGGCAAGCGAAACCCGCCCGGCGATCTTGGCGGAAGCCTCGAAGGAGCGCTTCTGCGTCTTATCCGCCACCAGTTCGATACCCATCATGAAACCGGCACTTCTGATATCGCCGACAATGTCGAGATCGAGCAGCCGGTCGTCGAAGGTCTTGCGGAACACCGGCGCCATCTCGGCGACACGCTCCACGAGGTTCTCGCGTTCGAGGATATCAAGGTTCGCCATGGCGGCGGCGGCACAAGTGGGATGACCGGAATAGGTGAAGCCATGCGCGAAAGCCCGGCCGTCACCGGCAACGGTTTCGAACACGTCCCAGATCTTTTCCCCGACCAGGACCGCCGAAAGCGGCAGGTATCCGCTGGTCAGGCCCTTGGCGGCCAGGATCAGGTCCGGCTCGATCTCGTAAAGGTCGGAGGCAAACCAGCGGCCCAGACGACCGAAGCCGGTGATCACCTCGTCGGCGATCATCCGCACGTCGTATCTGTCGAGAACCTTGCGGATTTCCTGGAAATAACCCTTCGGCGGCGGAAGGACACCGCCAGTACCCATGACTGGCTCCGCGATAAAGCCGGCAACCGTATCCGGCCCCTCGGCAAGGATCATCTCTTCGATCTCCTTCGCCAGGTAGGCGGAATAGGCCTCTTCGGTCGCAAAGCCGCGGGCCGGCGCATCGCGATAGAGATCGGGCCGCGAGACATGGCGGGCGAAATCGATCGGCAGGCCGAAATACTGGTGCACCATCGGCACGCCGGAGAGGCTGCCTGAGGCGACCGAAACCCCATGATACGCATAGGCCCGCGAAATGATTTTCCGCTTCTCGGGCTTGCCCCGGCAGATATTGTAGGACCACAGCATCTTTACCGCCGTGTCGTTCGCGTCCGATCCCGACGATCCATAGAAGACCCGGCGCATGTTCGCCGGCGCAAGGGCAAGCAGCCGCTCGGAGAGGCGGATGACCGGTTCGTTGGCGATCGTGTTGAAGGTGTGGAAATAGGGAAGCGACAACGACTGGGCGTGGATCGCATCCGAGATTTCCGTGCGACCATACCCGACATTGACGCACCACAACCCGGCGGCGCCATCAAGGTATTCGACCCCGTCAGTATCACGAATCCGGCATCCGTTCGCCGAGGACATGACCAGGGCGCCGTTGACCCTCTGGTCCCTGATGGAGGTGAATGGATGGAAAAAACCCTCCCGATCCCGGTCCGCCAGGCTCATGTTTCCGTTCGAGACGGCATTCGTGCCCGCCGTATCCATATGCTTCAACCCCAATCCTGTTCGACGACGGCCAGATGAACCGCCGAAACTCATTTACGTCGACGATATATCGCGATCGCAGATCGCACAATATGCAAGATAGAGAATTCTTTGCCATGTCGCGAGAGCCGGCGTACTGCTTTGATATAGATATATATTTCCGGGGAAATAATTTCCGTAGATCGCCGAAAATCCGTTTGGAGCCTGCGAAAACTGCCGGTGGATACCTAAAGATCGACGACGAGGTTTCCAATCGGCCGGGTGCTGCAGGCAAGCACATATCCCTCCTGCTTTTCCTCGCCGCTGAGCGCTGTACGCTCGGGATCGGCACAGTTCGCCGCAAGTATCCAGTCGCCCGAAACGACACGGCAGCGGCAGGTCCCGCAGATACCTGCCTCGCAATCGGCATGCACCGGAATGTTCATGGCTCGCGCAATATCGAGGAGTGTTTCTGGGCTTTTGCCTTCGGCAACAATGCCGCTTTTCCGGAAATTCACCCGATATGGCAAAACCTCCTCTTCCACGGTTGCCGCCGGGTCGGAACCGAAGCTTTCCTCAAGATAGGTAGCATCGGGTGCAAGTTCCCGATGCATCGCTCTTGCCGCTTGCCGAAAGCCGTCAGGCCCACAGCAAAAGGTCACGCGATCGCGGATATCGGGGCAAATGTCCGCAAGCATGATCTCATTGAGGCGTCCCTTGTAAGATGGGGACGAAGGACCATCGATCGAGGTCACGCCGGGGGACGTCAAATTCCAGGAGAGCTTCAACCTGTCTCCCATCTGCCGCTTCAGGAGAAGCAGCTCCTCTGTAAAGGGCAGATCTTCGGTGCTGCGAGCACTGTGATGGAAGACGACATCATGTGGCAGATCGAGGTCGGCGACATACCGCAGCATGGCGATCATCGGCGTGATGCCGCTGCCGGCCGACACCATCAGCAGCGAGTGTTTCTCGCCCGCCGCAGCGAGATGAAACCGTCCATGCGGTCCAAGACCGAGCAGTCGGTCACCGACCTTCAGATTGTCATGCAGCCAGTTGGAAACGCGACCTCCACGGACCCGTTTCACGCTGGCGGCGATATGATGCGGCCGGGACGGCGAGGACGAAATCGTATAGCTGCGGCGTACCGGAACGCCGCCGATCTCCAGCTGAAGCGTGATGAACTGGCCAGGCAGATGGTCGATCGCAGCACCATCCTCCGCCTTGAACCGAAAGCTCCGCATGTCCGCCGTTTCAGAAACGATGCCGGTGCAGATCAGCGGGATCGGCCCCGATCTCCGCGCCGCTTCCTGCTTCGCGAACCTCCGGGCCCGCTTCGTGTCCGGAGGCGGGCGAAGCCTGACCGGCTCCTTGCGAGAGAGGATTTCGACGGCATCTCCCCCGAAAATGCGTCCTGATTGACGCGGAATGAGAAATTGCCCGAAATAGGGTTTTCCGTCCTCTCCTCGGCGCCGTTTTGCGAGCGTCGCCAAGGGCTCCCGATCGGTGCGCGCCTCCCCGCTTTGCGGGTCGAGCGTCGTCACCACGCAGCGATCGCAACCGCCGGCGACATCGAATTCGACCCCGCCGATACGGATCGATCCCCAACTATCCTCGTCAAACGGCAGCGTTCTCGAAACGACGACATTGGGCCGGAAACAGGCCATCTCGGCCGGCGTCTCCAGATACTCGTTCAGGTCGTCGAGAGAGGATTTGCCCATCAGCAGAAGCGGTGCGGTATCGGCAAAGCTGACGGCATGGCCGGGCTTGAAAGCGAGAGGCCGGTACGTTTGCGGCCCCTTCAGCACGAGCCGGCAGGAGTGGCCGAGAAAGCGCGAGAGCCAGTCGGCCGCAGGATCGCCGGCATCGAGGACGGCAACCTCGTCGCCCCATACGCGCGCCGCCCAATTGGCAGTCTGGCGAAGCGCCATACGGGAAAAGACGTATGGCCTGGCTTCCGGCCCCATCAGAATGATCTCGTCACCGTCGATCAGGCAGCGCAGCGTCAGCAAGGCGGGAAATTCTCGGGACGTCAGGCACTCCCCCGAAAGATCGGTCACCATCATGGTCCGATCACCGGCCAGGCCTTCCGGCTCGACCCTTGCGGAAAGGACGTCGATCGCTGAACCGGATTTCAGCGGATAGAGATGCAGGCTTTCGATCCGGATCGTTGGCGCAGACATGGCCGCCTCACATCGAATAGGCGGTCTTCACATTCGTATAGAATTCCTTCGCATAGGCGCCCTGCTCCCGCGGGCCATAGCTCGACCCTCGAATACCACCGAATGGTACATGGTAGTCGACGCCGGCAGTCGGCACGTTGACCATCACCATGCCGCTGCGCGCATGCCGTTTGAAGTGCTCGGCATGTTTGATCGACGTCGTCGCAATGCCCGCGGAAAGGCCGAATTCTGTGTCGCTGGCGACCTGCAGCGCCTCGTCGTAGTGCTTGACGCGAATGACCGCCGCGACCGGCCCAAAAACTTCTTCCCGGTTGATGCGCATATCGTTCGTCGTTGCGGAGAAAAGGGCGGGCTGAAGGAAAAAGCCCTGCGTATCGCGCTTCAACAACTCGCCGCCGGTTTCCAGAATGCCACCCTCGTTCCGCGCGATATCGATATAGTTCAGGTCCTGCTCGAACTGACGCTTGTCGACGACGGGCCCGATCTCCGTTTCAGGGCGGAGCGCATGCCCGACGTTCAACCTTGAGATCCGTGTTTTCAGCGCGGCCAGAAAACGGTCGTGAATGCCTTCCGTCACGATGATGCGGCTGGACGCCGTGCAGCGCTGGCCGGTCGAAAAAAACGATCCGTTGGCGACCGCCTCGACCGCGACATCGAGATCTGCATCATCCAGCACGACGAAGGGGTTTTTGCCGCCCATTTCCGCCTGCACCTTGGCACCGCGCGCCGCGACGGTCGCCACCGCCGCGCGGCCGACTCCGGCCGAACCGGTAAAGGAAACCGCGTCGATATCCCGGTGATCGAGGATCGCCTGCCCAACGATGCGCCCGGCCCCCATCACCAGGTTGAGGACGCCGGCGGGCAGGCCCGCGCGATGCAGAATATCAACCAGTTCCCAGGCGCAGCCGGGC
This sequence comes from Neorhizobium tomejilense, assembly GCF_964254135.1. Taxonomy (NCBI): domain Bacteria; kingdom Pseudomonadati; phylum Pseudomonadota; class Alphaproteobacteria; order Hyphomicrobiales; family Rhizobiaceae; genus Neorhizobium; species Neorhizobium tomejilense. The sequence continues at coordinate 438,583 of NZ_CAXUSO020000002.1, read as the reverse complement.
ACCAGTTCCGCAGGCTTGAAGACCACGGTATTGCCGTAGGCAAGCGCCGGCGCGATCTTCCAGGCCGGGATGGCGATCGGAAAATTCCAGGGCGTGATGATGCCGACAACACCGACCGGCTCGCGCGTTACCTCCACCTTGATGCCTGGGCGCACCGAGGGCAACATGTCGCCCGGATTTCTGAGCGCCTCGCCCGCCATGTATTTGAACACCATCCCAGCACGGACCACTTCGCCCCGCCCCTCGGGCAGCGTCTTGCCCTCCTCGCGGCTGAGCAGCCTTCCCAGTTCCTCCTCGCGCGCCAGAATTTCGGCTGCTGCCTTGTCGAGAATGTTGAAGCGTTGTTGCGGGGTGGCGAGCGCCCAGCCGGGAAGGGCGCTGCGTGCCGCGGCGACCGCTGCATCCACGGCCGCAGCGTCGCCGGTTGAGTAGAGACCGACGACATCAGATAGGTCCGAGGGATTGAAATTTTCCATTGCCTGGACCGATGAAATCCATTCACCGCCGATGATGTTGGGCTTCGCCTCGTTGTGCGATCTCATCGCTTGTCACTCCCGCTGGAAATTGAACCACGGCATTTCACGATGCCGCTTGGCTTTTCGAGAAACCATCCATATAGTGCGATCACAGATCACGCAATATCTCGCCAGATAAAGAGTAATGAAGCGTCATAAGAATATGTAAATACGTAATAAATTTTATGACATCGCTCGCTGGACAAAGACAAAACTCGCAAGAAGGACTTCTGAATGAGCCTCACCGATTGGCACAGGACTGCCCGCTCCCTCAGCCTTGGCAACCGCGCGGTGATCGGCGGTCGACAGGTCGAAGCCCGGTCAGGGCAAGGTTTTGCGTCCGTCAATCCAGCCACGGGAGAGACGCTCGCCGAGGTCGCCGCAGGCGATGCCGAAGATATCGACGCAGCGGTAGCATCCGCCCGGAATTCCTTCGAAAGCGGCGCCTGGAGCCGGCGCGCACCAGTGGAACGCAAGAAGGTCCTGCTGCGCCTCGTAGAACTCATGCGCGCCGAATTGACCGAACTCGCCGCCATGGAGAGCGTGGACATGGGCAAGCTCGTTCGCGATGCCGCCGGCAACGACATCCCGGCTGCCATCAATATCCTTCAGTGGCATGCGGAAGAGGCGGACAAGGTCTATGATGAAATGGCGCCCTTGCCGGAAGGCAACGCGGCCCTTATCCGCCGCGTACCACTGGGTGTCGTGGGGGCGGTCGTGCCTTGGAATTTCCCGCTCAACATGGCGATCTGGAAATGCGCGCCGGCGCTTGCCGCCGGCAACAGCGTGGTCCTCAAGCCAGCGGAGCAATCTCCGTTCACGGCGCTTCGGCTCGCCCAGTTGGCACTCGATGCCGGCCTGCCCGAAGGGGCTCTCAATGTCGTGCCCGGTTTCGGCGAAACGGCCGGCCAGGCGCTGGGCCGTCATATGGATGTGGATTGCCTCGCCTTTACGGGATCGACTGCTGTCGGCAAACTCTTCCTGAAATATGCCGGCGAATCCAACATGAAGCAGGTCTGGCTCGAATGCGGCGGCAAATCGCCCGTCATCGTTTTCCCGGATTGCGGTGACCTGGAAGCTGCGGCGGATCAGGTAGCGAGCGGCATCTTCTATAACCAGGGTCAGGTCTGCTCGGCCTCCTCGCGTCTCCTCGTCCATCAATCGATCGAAAAGACGTTTATCGATCTCCTGCTGAAACGCCTGCCGGCCTACCAGCCGGGAGACCCTCTCGATCCGAAGTCCGGCCTTGGCGCCATGGTCGAGGCCAAGCATGCCTCCAATGTAATGCGGTTCATCGATGAGGGGCGGCGGGAGGCCACGCTGGTGGCGGGAGGCAAGGCTGTCACCATCGGCGGCAAGGGCAGCTTCATCGAGCCGACCATCTTTGCCGACGTAAAGCCGGATTCGACCATCGCCCGGGACGAGATTTTCGGGCCGGTTCTGTCGGTCATGCGTTTCTCGGAAGAGGACGAGGCGATCCGCATCGCCAACGACAGTATCTATGGCCTCGCAGCATCGGTCTTCACCGACGACCTGTCGCGTGCCCATCGGGTATCCGCGCGACTGACAGCCGGAGTCGTGGCGGTCAACGTGGTCGATCCGGTCAGCCCGGCGGTTCCCTTCGGCGGGTTCAAGCAGTCCGGCTCGGGTCGCGACCTGTCGCGCCACGCCATCGAGAAATACACCGCTTTGAAGACCACCTGGATTCGTTATCGGTGCTAACGTGCAAGGCGGACAGGGTTTCACGGGAGAAAGTAGGAAGAGAATGGACATTGCCGGTGCATTGAAATGGCTTGAGGCGCATCCCGAAATCGAAAGCGTCCGGGCGGCGGTCTGCGACCTGAACGGCATCATGCGCGGCAAGCGTCTTCCGCGCGACCAGGCCAAAAAGGCATTGGAAGGCGGCTTGAGAATGCCGCTCTCCGTCCCGGGCCTCGATATCTGGGGCAAGGACATAGCGGGCAATCCCATGGTGTTCGAGACGGGCGATGCCGATGGCCGCTGCGACTGGACGGGCCGCGCCGTGATGCCGATGAACTGGCTCGCCCGGCCGACGGCCATGCTGCCGGTCTGGCTTGCCGACGAGCATGGCGTTCCTTTTCTCGGCGATCCGCGCCGTGCGCTGGCCGCCGTGCTGGCCGGTTATGCCGAACTGGGCCTGACGCCTGTGACGGCGACGGAACTCGAGTTCTACCTGGTCGATCCCAATGCGGATCTGCCGCTTGGGCCCCTTTCCCCCGTCACCGGCCGGCGCCTCGACAGTGCTGCGGCCATGGATATGGACGAGGTCGATCAGTTCGAGGCCTTTATCGACGATGTCTACGTCGCCTGCCATGAGCAGGGCATCCCGGCCGATACGACGATCGCCGAAAACGGCATCGGTCAGTTCGAGATCAATCTCAACCACACGTCCGATGCCCTTCAGGCAGCGGACGACGCCCTGTTCTTCAAACGCACTGTCAAAGGTATCGCGCGCAAGCATGGGCTGGCGGCCTGCTTCATGGCGAAACCCTACGGCCATCATTCAGGCAGCGGGTTCCATATCCATTTCAGCCTGCTCGACCGGGAGGGCAATAACGTCTTCGACAATGGCGGAGACGAAGGAACCGAGATGATGCGCCATGCGATCGGCGGCATGCTGGCGGCGATGGCCGAAAGCACCCTGATCTTTGCCCCGCACTACAATTCCTACCGCCGGCTGCGGCCAAACTCCTACGCTCCGACAGCGGTCGCCTGGGGTTACGAAAACCGCATGGTCGCAATTCGCATCCCCGGGGGAAGCCACAAGGCGCGTCGCATCGAACATCGGGTCGCAGGCGCCGACGCCAACCCCTATCTGGTGATGGCGGCGGTTCTCGGAGCGGCATTGATCGGCATCCGCAAGCAACTTTCGCCTGGGGACCCGCGTAGCGGCGACGCATACGGCAAGGATCTCGAAAAATTGCCGCTCGATTGGCATTCGGCGATCAATACCTTCGAGGAGGGGCAACATGTCTCGGAGATATTTTCTCCGGTCCTGCGGTCGGGGCTGGTGGCCTGCAAGCGGCAGGAGCTCGAAGCCTTCGCCACCCAGATCACCCAGTTCGAATATCGCACCTATCTCGAGACGGCGTGAGATATCATCCACGTCCTGAGAACAATTACGATCGCAGATCGCAAAATTTTGCTGGGATGATGTGGTTGTCCCGATGACATCAGCCGGCTAACAGTTTAGAAAAACAATAAAAGACGAGGTTTAAGGTCGCAGCCCATCAGGCGGCGCGGCGACAACAACACGGGAAGTAAGATGGCTAAAAAGCAGCAATTCGGTCTTTCGGCGGTCGAAGTCGAACCCCTTCACGAGAAAGTCTATGCGGAAATCGTCCGTGCCCTCGTGTCTGGACGGTTCGAGCCGGGCCAGAAGCTGACATCCCGCAAGCTCGCACAGGAACTGGGCACAAGCGACATGCCGGTTCGGGCCGCGCTAATGCGCCTGCAGGCCCAGCAGGCGCTGCGTCCCCTGCCGAACGGTAGTCTCGAAGTGCCACAGATCACCGCTTCCGAATTTGCGCAGTTGATGGATGCCCGCACCGTCGTGGAAGGTGCCGCAACCGAGCGCGCCGCTTCGATCATCAACGGCAACAATCTGCGCACGATCCGCAAGCTGAGCGAAGAGCTAACCAATGCGGCGCGAGCCGGCGATATCGACCGTTACCTTGCCGCCAACTACGATTTCAAATTCACCATTTACCGCCACTGTGGCAACGCGCCGCTGCTCTTCCTCATCGAGACATTATGGATGCAGATCGGCCCTTTTCTCCGCCGTTATTCCGGCAGTTTCGACGGGGCCCTCTCGGGCATCCTGGAAATCGACTATCATGAGGATGCACTCGAAGCGCTGGAGAAGGGTGACGGACTAAAAGCCCGTGGGGCCATCGTGCGCGATATCAGCGAAGGGGCTGCCTATCTGCTGAAGCATGCAGAGTTCGCCGCAGGCTAAAACTGCCGACTTCTTTTTGAGAAAACTTGGCAGATACCCGCTTTGACAAAAAATATTATCATTTATCTTCAGTAATTTAAACTGCATATCTTTCTCATTTTCGCATACGTATTGCGCGATCGAAGATCGCAATATATTAAAGCCATAACAACGATCTGCGAATGTCAGACATGGGAACAGAGAACATGGAATCTGCCTGCGAAATCGATGATTTCGTCAGGCCGCTCGCGCGGCCCGGCGATTGCCCTGATGCAGGAACGAACTACGTCGCGGCAGGCCTGAGAGGCGTAAGACGATGATCCGCTTCCTGGCTGGCCGCCTCGCTTCGGCAATTCCCACCCTCTTCATCGCCTCTACCGCTGTTTTCGTCATGATGCGGATGATCCCCGGCGATCCGGCATCGATGATGCTCGGCGATCTGGCAACGGCCGAGCAACTCGCCGCGCTCCGCAGCAAGATGGGCTTCGATAGCTCGATCGTCTTCCAGTACCTGATCTGGCTGGGCAACACCCTCACCGGCGATTTCGGCACGTCGATCGGCACCGGCGATCCGGTTCTGCCGATGATACTGGAGCGGTTCGGCGTATCTGCAACGATCGTCGTCGTCGCCGTCTTTTTCGCCTCGCTGATCGCGGTGCCGGCGGGCATGATCGCCGCCTGGCGGCAGCACAGTCTTGCGGATATCGGCGTCGTCGCCACGTCTACGCTTCTCCTCTCCATCCCAAGCTTCTGGCTGGGGCTGATGATCCTCCTCTTTTTCGGCCTTTGGCTGAGATGGTTCCCGATCATCGGCTACGTGTCGTTCAGCGAGGATTTCGGCACCGCGCTCATGTATATTTTCATGCCGGTGCTGACCCTGGTCCTGGTCGAACTCGGTGCCATCGTCCGCATGGCGCGCGCCGCGACCATCGAGGTCGCCCGGCTGGAATATATCACCCATGCACGCGCCAAAGGGCTCAGCGAGAGCGCCGTCATGTGGCGGCATGCTTTCAAGAATGCTTTTGCGCCTACCTGGACCTTGATCGGGCTGATCCTTGGCGGGCTGCTCGGGGGCATTGCCGTCACCGAGACGGTGTTTACCATTCCCGGCCTTGGTCGGCTGCTGATCGATGCCATCTATGCTCGCGACTATCCCGTCGTGCAGGGATGCATCCTGTTCATCAGCACGATCTACATTCTCGTCAATCTCATGGTTGACCTTCTTTATCCGATCTTCGACCCGAGAGTTGCGCAATGACTGCTATGTCCCTTCGCCTCCCTCGCCGCGGCGTGAGTGCCGCCATCGGCGGAACGATCGTGGCGCTGCTGGTGCTGCTGGCGGTCGGCGGACCGCTGATCTCACCTTACGATCCGCTGAAGCTCGACCTTCTCGCGCGCCTGAAAGCGCCGGGAACAACCGGCCACCTGCTCGGCACCGACGAGTTCGGGCGCGACATTTTGAGCCGGCTGATGTATGGCGCGCGCACCAGCGCCTGGATCGCGTTTGCGACCGTCGCCTTCGCGATCGCCTTCGGCCTCGTCTTTGGCGTGCTTGCCGGCTTTTACCGCGGCGCCAGCGACCGGGTGATCATGATGTTCAACGACGCCCTTCTCGCCTTTCCGGGCCTGCTCCTGGCGCTCGGGATCATGGCCGTGACCGGAGCCAGCCGCGAAGCAATCGTCGTGGCGCTCGGGCTTGCCTATATGCCAGCCGTCGTGCGCGTCGTCCGGGCGAGTGTGATGTCGATCCGCGAGCGCGAATATATCGAGGCATCGCATGTGATGGGCAACAGCGAGATCGTGACGATGGTCCGCCATGTACTGCCCAATTGCGTTGCACCCGTCACCGTGCTCGCGACCACCATGTTCGGTTGGGTGATCCTGTCGGAAAGCGCCCTCTCCTTCCTGGGTCTCGGCGTGCCGCCACCGGCACCGAGCTGGGGCAACATGCTGGCGAGCGCCAGGCCCCTCATCACCCAGGCGCCCTATCTCATCGTGCTTCCCGGCCTTTGTATCGCGCTGACGCTGCTCGGCATCAACATGCTGGGCGATGCGGTGCGCGACTGGCTCGACCCCAAGATGCAGGGCTGAGAAACAATGACCGAAGATAACCAAAGCACAGCCGTCATCGCCGCGAAAAACCTCTCCGTCAGCGTCAAGGGCCTGGCCCGGGTCGTCGACGGGCTTGATTTTGCGATCGAGCCTGGAGGCATGCTGGCGCTAGTCGGCGAGTCCGGCTCCGGCAAGACGATGGCAGCGCGGTCCATCCTTGGCCTGCTGCCGTCACCTTTGGCCGTCACGCCGGAAAGCAGCATCCGCTTTCATGGCAGGGAACTTGTCGGAGCCGCATCGAAATCGATGCGGGATATTCGCGGCGCCCGGATCGGCATGGTCTTCCAGGAGCCGATGGTGTCGCTCAATCCGTCGATGACGATCGGCGACCAGATGGCCGAGGGCCTGGCCCTGCATCGAAAACTAGGCAAGGCCGAGATCCGCGACCGCTGCCTTGTCATGCTGGAGCGCATCCAGATCCAGAATCCGACACGCTGCCTGTCCGCCTATCCGCACGAGTTTTCCGGTGGCATGCGCCAGCGCATCATGCTGGCATCAGTCATGCTTCTGAAGCCGGAGCTGCTCATCGCCGACGAGCCGACAACCGCGCTCGACACGCTGGTGCAGCGCGACGTCCTCGACCTGATGGCGGAGCTGACCAGGGAGAACGGCACGGCGGTCCTGCTGATCAGCCATGACCTCGGCATGGTGTCCCATTACGTGCGCGATGTCGTGGTTATGCACAAGGGCAAGGCGGTCGAACAGGGCCGCAGCTTCGACGTACTTTCCGCACCCAGGCATGAATATACCCGCAGGCTCGTCGATGCACTTCCGCGACGAGCCGCAGGCGGCACAAGAAATGTCACCCAGCAGCAGCAGCCGCTGGTCGAGATCCGCGACCTGACCATCGATTATCCCGGCCGGCGCAATTTCCTGAAGCCGACTGAACCGAAGCGGGCCGTCGATGGCGTCGATCTGTCGATCGGACGCGGGGAGACCCTCGCGCTCGTCGGCGGTTCGGGCTCGGGAAAGACCACGCTCGGCCGGGCGATCGTAGGCCTGGTTGGCATAACCGACGGGACGATATCCTTCGGCGGCGAAAAGATCGAAACCGGCAACAGCGACCTGGCGCGAAAACAGCGCCGCGACATCCAGATCATCTTCCAGGACCCCTATTCCTCGCTCGACCCCCGCCAGAGGGTCGGAGACATTGTCGGGGAGCCGCTGAAGCTCGAAAAGGACATGTCGGCTGCGGGACGCCGCGAGCGGGTGCTGGAGGTGTTTTCCGAGGTCGGGCTCGATACCGCGTTCCTGCGCCGGCTGCCACATCAACTTTCGGGAGGCCAGCGCCAACGCGTCGCGATCGCCCGGGCCATCGTCCGCCGGCCGGCCTTTGTCGTGGCCGACGAACCGGTTTCGGCACTCGATATGACGGTGCAGAAGCAGATCTTGAAACTCGTCCGCGACCTGCAGGAACGTTATGGCTTTGCGTGCCTCTTCGTCTCGCATGATCTCGGGGCGGTGGAACAGGTCGCCGATCGCGTCGCCGTCATGCAGAACGGCCGTATCGTCGAAATCGGCGAGCGCGATGACATCTTCGACCGGCCGAAGCACGAATACACTCGGCGGCTGCTCGACGCGGCTATGTTGCTCGACCGCAAGTTCGACGGCGCAAAGGGTGCTGCCTGACCGCCGCCTGGATAACACTTTTCCTGCCCGGCAAAGGTATAACGAACCGGCCCGATATCCTCGATCGAACGAAGCCTTTGGGAGGAGCCCCAATGACCAGCCATACCTTCGCACGCGCAGACATCAATCTATCGAACTGGCGTGCGCGCCCCTATTCGACCTGGTCGTTTCAGAGCGTATCGGAATTCGTACCTTCGGCAGTGATCCACAGCGCGCGCAAGCAGGAACGGCCGGCGCTTGGTCTCGGCCACTTCGCCAACCTCAAGGTGAGCAACCTGGCCGACGAGACCGTAGGGCTTGAGGATTTTCTCAAAGAGAGCGAAAGCGACGCCTTGGTCATCATGCGGGACGGCGAGATCATTGCCGAATGGCAGGCCGATTATTTCGATCCCGACAGACCGCATATCATCTTTTCAATCTCCAAATCGGTCACCGGCTTACTTGCTGGCATCCTCATCGACCGCGGCTCCCTTTCCCCCGACGAACTGGTTTCCACCTATGTTCCGGATGCTCTGGGCTCGGCTTATGGCGACCTCAAGATCAGAGAACTCCTGACCATGACCGTCGCGGTCGACTTCAGCGAAGCCTATCTTGACAAGAGTGGCGACTACGACCGCTATCGGCGCGCCATGCTCTGGAACCCCGAACGTCCGGACGAGCCTACGCCGACCCTGCGCGAGCTTCTGTGCTCGCTGCCGCGCGCCGCGCACGAGCACGGAACGCACCATGCCTATCGCTCCCCGAATGCCGACATGGCCGCACTCGTTATCGAGGCTACCAGCGGGCAGCGGTATGCCGAGCTGCTGGAAGACGCCATCTGGAAGCCGATGGGCGCATATTCCGACGCGTTCCTGACGGTAGACCGTGCCGGCAATGCGCGATCGTCGGGCGGCCTTTCGATGACCGCCCGTGATCTCGCACGCCTTGGCGAACTGGTCCGAACCGGCGCTAACGGCATCTTGCCGAGGCGGCTGGTCGATGAACTCTGGGAGGGTGGCGATCGCGACGTCTGGGCGTCGGGCGAGCAGCGCCTGCTTTATCCGGGCGGCAGCTATCGATACTTCTGGTACGAGACCGGCACCGGCGCCCTTACCGGCATGGGCATCCATGGCCAGCAGGTCTGGATCGACCGCGCGTCGAAAACAGTCATCGTGCGTCTGGCATCCGAAGCGCTCCCCGTCAACGACAGGCTCGATCAGAAGGTCATCGCCGTGATGAAGGCCGTCTCCGCGGCCTGAAGCTCTTTCTGAACGGCAACTCTCAGGGTAGTCCGGCCCAAGAAAACTTCACTATCGCGAACAGCAGACTTTTCGAACGAAAGCGTTCCCGTATGTCGCAATGGAATCGTCGGGTACGGCCTTGTTCTGCTTAAGGTCATTCGTCAGCCGGGCCGCGAACTGGCCATCTGTGAACGTTCGGTCGAGCGTTATGGCAAACCATCCGTTGGTCGCGAGATAGGCAGAAAGAGGCAGCGTGGAATTTCGGATGTAGTCCCTCGTTTCCGCAAGATTGTCAAAGCTCTTCACCTGCACGAACGCGGTGCCGAACGGAGCGGCTTCGAACTGTGACACCCAGACCCATGAGTGATGTAGATAGCCGACCTTGCCGACAGCCGATACCTTAAACCACTTCTCGGTATCCGCGAGGATTGTGACGGCAGCGCCATTCGCGACCCGGGTGATCGTCTTCGAACTCCCCGCCGGGGCGGCTTTCAGTGTCACCGATCCTTTCGGATGCTGCACGCGACCACTCTGCGCGAGCGGGATGATTAGCGATGGTTCCGGCGGCGCCTCCATTGGCTGTGTCAGGCTCGTGACGGCAGGATTGCCCGTAGGAGCATAGGCCTGCGGCGCTGGCGGCAAGGCTGGCGACGGTGCCGGTGAAGGGATTAGGCTTTGCTGCGGCTGGGCAGTATCGGCCATCGGGAAATTCATGGCCACCCGAAGCTTGAGCATCTCGCTGCCGGATAGATACCTGATATCATTGCTGTCGTATTGCAGCGCGAGCATTAACAGCGCTGGGTCAACGCCCATCTCCATGATGTAGGTCATCACCTCGGCGGTAAGCTGTTGCACGGTCGAGACCGCTTCTTCGACTGTCAGGCCGCTGGTATCCGCGAAGGAGGATTTGTGGACGCCTATCGAACCGGGCTGCGCATAACGCTCAATACCACCGAGAAAAGCAAGAGAACAGGCAGAGGCGCACTCGTCTCCGCGAAGTTGTACGGTGGTCATCTTAAGCAGCCGGATTGCCCTGCCGAGCTCCATGGCTTTCTTTACGTTCCCGCCTGTCGAATTGAAAAAGATAACCGTTGCGCCCGATGCCCGAACGGCATTGACGAAGTCCTGAATGTTATCCGTGAGCTCGAACGCTCCACGCACGACGAGGTAGTGGGTCCCCTTGTCGGTCTGCTGCGAAGTATAGGAAAGCCTAGCCTCCGCTCTGCCGCAAAGCCCGAGCATCCCCACTAGCAGAAAAATACATGCACCCCGATAACATAAACGCATTGCGACAGCCCCCACAGCGGCTTCAACTATTGCGCGGTTTCATACCTCCTTCAAGTTTCGTTTTAATAGATCGTTAATCTTTTCAGAACTCTCCAGCTAAAGCATGAAGCTGCCGATGCGATAGCTACCGGCCGATGGGAAAGCCCTTCAAAATACTGCTCCAGATACGAGATGGCCTCTGCCGGCCTTACCTTCGCAAGGGTGGGATCAGATGTTCGCAGAAAGAACCGAAGGCTTTGGGTGTTCTGGGTAACGGCGAATTCCACAATCTCCTCGCCCAGCGGAATGACCAGCTTTCAGCCGACGAGAACGTCTCGGATGTCTGACAGAATCCGCTTTACAAAATGCGGAATAGATGAGTCCTTCGCAACCATCGGGCGCACAAGCCTCAAGCGCATTGTTACAGACCTTTGTTACAAGGTGTCCAATGCGCAATTATCTGGAAAGGCGTTAAGTATTTGATCTTGGTAGGGATCAAATCGGAATGGTGCCCAGAAGAGGACTCGAACCTCCACACCCTTTCGGGTACCAGCACCTGAAGCTGGCGCGTCTACCAATTCCGCCATCTGGGCGACGGAGAGCCATGTACGGGTGTGACCTTCCCCTGTCAACTGGCTTTTTGAAGTTTCCGCGCCCGCCGCCAAAAAACCTTCACGGATCTGTCACGGATAGCCTCAGCTCTCGCCGTCTTCCTTCGCCTTGCGGTCCAGGTGGCCGAGGTCGCGGTCCGGGTCGATCATGTCGCGCACCCGCTGCTTCAACTCCTTGGGGCCGGGAAACCCGCCGTCCCGCTTGCGCTCCCAGATGAGCTCGCCATTCACCTGGATCTCGAAATTACCGCCGGTGCCCGGGATCAGCGCCACTTCGCCAAGCGTGTCGCCAAAGGTCTGCAACAGCTCCTGCGCCATCCAGCCGGCCCTGAGCAGCCAATTGCACTGGGTGCAATAGAGAATCGTAATGCGCGGTTTTTCCATCATGTTTCGCCTTCTACCCTAGTCAATTCGGTCTCACAATAATGTCAACTCGAATGGTCAAGTTTTTGAACGCGCGCACCTCGACAGAAGGAGCGCGAACGTCAATTTGGGGCTGCAGCAACGATAGTCGCGTCGTTTTCATAAAATGAGGTCCCATGGCTCTTCAATCCACCACTCGCTCCCGCCTGATCATTCCGGCGCTCGCCCCCGTTTATACCTCCGCCCATGAGATCGTCGAGACGATCCTGCGCGTGACGGCCGGCGTGCTGCTGGTCACCCACGGTTTCGGCAAGATCACCAATCCGTTCGGCGCAGCCGGCATGGTGGAAAGCCTCGGCTTCTATCCGGGCGTCTTCTGGTCGCCGCTGCTCTCCGCCACGGAATTTTTCGGCGGCATCCTCGTCGCCATCGGCCTCTTCACCCGCCCGGCCTCCTTCGCGGCGATGATCGTGCTTCTGGTCACTGTCTATTTCCACGGCATCGCACAGAACCAGGGTCTCGCCGGTGCGGAAAAATCCATTCTCTGGGCGGCAATCTTCCTGTTCTTCGCCCTGCGCGGCGGCAATAGCCAGTCGGTCGACGCCCGCCTCGGCCGGACGTTCTAACTTCGCTATCAGGGCTGAGCCTCTCCCGGGGTTCAGCCTTTTCCTTCGAGCGCCAGCCGCACCACTGTGCCGAGATCGGCCTCGGCAAACCCAAGCGCCGCTGCATTCTTGAAGCTGGCGCGCGCCGCCTCGATGGTCGGCGTTGCGACGCCAAGGCTGCGGGCAAGATCGAGAACCACCCGCATGTCCTTCAGCACGCCGGAGACCGGAAAGCCGACTGCCTCGGTCTCGCCGAGTATGACCGGAAGCCGGGACCGCATGGCCGGGCTCGCCGCCGGGCTGCCGGACAGGATCTCGATCATCTTGTCGCGCCCGAGCCCCGCCTTGCCACCAAGCTCGACGGCTTCCTTCATGATCTGCCACAGCCCCATCAGCATCATGTTGTTGACGAGCTTGGCGGACGCGCCGTCGCCCAGCTTGCCGACGTGGTGAATGCGGTTGGAAAGAACTTCGGCGACCGGCAGGAAACGCTGAAAATCCTTCTCCGCGCCGCCGATATAAAGGCCGACCGTGCCCGCCAGCAGCATTTCCGGTCCACCGGAGATCGGTGCGTCCAGAAGCGCCGCACCGGCCCGGCCCATCGCATCGTGATGGGCGCGCAGTGTCTCGGGACTGACGGTGCTGGTATCGACGACCAGCTTGCCAGCCGGCGCCGCGGCGGCGAGTTCATCAAGCACGGCATGCACGGCGGCATCGTCGAGCAGGGCAAGGATGACGATATCCGAAGCGTCGAAAAGCGAAGCCAGGCCGGCCGAGGCAGCAATCCCAAGGGCCGTCGCCTTGTCGGGCGCAAGACCGCTGCGTGTCCATCCCGTCACTGCAAAGCCCTGCATTGCAAGGCGTTCCGCCATGGCACTACCCATCCGGCCGAGGCCGACGATACCAATGCGCTCTTTCGTCATGCGTTTGATCCTGCTCATGTCGTGTTCGCGAACTTTAAAGCAGAACATGCCGGTCTCGTCTTCTTCATTTTGCATTGCGGGAGGGCCGGGGAATATTTCATATTCGACATGCGTAATCTGAGGGAGCCCGGACGGAAGATGAGCGAGATATTCGAGGGTGGCTGCTTCTGTGGCAACGTGCGTTATCGTATGCATGGGCGGCCGATGTTCATCCATTGCTGCCATTGCACCGATTGCCAGCAGCAGACGGGCGGCGCCTTTGCGATCAATGCGCTGATCGAAGCCGACCGGGTAGAGATCACTGACAGCGAGCCGGTCGCAGTGGCCATGAAGACCGATAGCGGCCTGCCCCACGATATCTACCGCTGCCCGCAATGCCAGACAGCGGTCTGGAGCGACTACGGGCAGCGCCGATGGATGCTGTTCGTCCGGGTCCAGACGCTCGAAAGGCGCTCCGAATTCTCCCCGGACGTGCATATATTCACCCGCTCGAAAGTCGCCTGGGTGGGCCTGCCGGAAGGCGCCAATGTCTTTGAGAACTATTACAGCTCCAAGGCGATGTGGCCGGCAGAAAGCGTCGCGCGACGTGAGACCGCCCGGATCAAGGCCGGGGCGGAACGCTGAAACACGAAGGCAGCCGGAGGAGACGACATGGCGAGCGAACGCGAAAAGATGGCGGCCGGCGAATGGTATTGCTGCCTGGACCCGGAACTCGATGCTTTGAGGAACAAGGCACGCATTGCCGTCCATGCGCATAACACCATGTCGCCCGCCGAGCGGGGTGCTATGGCACCTGTCCTGCGCATGCTGTTCGGCGCGGCGCCCGACGCGTTTCTGGAAGCGCCCTTCCACTGCGCCTACGGCTTCAACGTCTTTTTTGGGCAAGGCGTCTATCTGAATGCCGGCTGCACGATCCTCGACACCGCACCGGTCAGAATCGGTGCCCGTTCGATGCTGGGGCCGGGCGTCCAGCTCTATTGCGCCGATCACCACCGCGACCCCGCCCTGCGCGCCCAAGGTCTTGAGATCGGCCGTCCGATCAGTATCGGCGCCGACGTCTGGATTGGTGGCGGCGCGATCATTCTAGGCGGCATCACGATCGGCGACGGGGCGATCGTCGGCGCAGGTTCCGTCGTCACGCGGGACGTGCCGCCGGCCGCCACGATCGTGGGAAATCCGGCGCGGTCGATCACGCCGCGCGGCTGATTTCGAAACATCTCCGCGCGTAAAGATTGGATTCAGCATTTTTTGGTAATTTTCCGTTAGCAATTCCTGTCGGGGTTTATCGACGGCGGGGGCGGCCGTCTTTGTTGTCTTGCGTACGGGTTTCAAAATGCGTTTATCGGCTGTGCCAGCACTTCTCGTCACCTGCCTCGCCTTGGCGGGCTGCGCCTCGGCATCCGGTCCGGACGAGCTGGTCGCCGGCGTCGCAACCCAAGAGAAAACAGGCTCGGTCGATCTGCCCGCCCCCGTCCCGGCGGTCGGTGTCGGCAAGACCGCGCGGATCGGCGCGCCGCAAGCGCCCCAGCAGCAGACCTTGCCGCAGCAGCAGGATATCGCCTGGAACGACGCGATGCCGGCGCCGCAGGCCTTCGTGCGGGAAACGACGGTCGGTATGCCGCTTCCCGCCGAGCGGCCGGTCGCCATGCTGGTGCCCGACCAGCCGGCGCTGGAAACCGTACCCCGCCGGGGGCGCCTGCAGATCTACAGCCGCCAGTTCCGCGATGCCAAGCCGATCAATTTCGGCAGGGTTTCGCCAAGAAGCTATCCGGTGCACGGCGTCGACGTGTCGCGCTGGCAGGGCGACATCGACTGGGCAAAGCTTCGCACCCAGGGCGCCAACTTCGCCTATATCAAGGCCACCGATGGTGGCGACCATCTCGATCCGATGTTCAGGACCAATTGGCGAAGAGCCAAGGAGGCGGGCATCAGGCGCGGTGCCTACCATTTCTTCTACTGGTGCCGCACTGCCGGGGAACAGGCCGACTGGTTCATCCGCAACGTGCCCCGCGATCCGGACGCTCTGCCGCCGGTGATCGACGTCGAATGGAACGGCGAGTCGAGTTGCAAGGCGAAACTCTCCCGCGCCCGGGTGCTCGAAAAGATGCAGGTCTTCATGGACAAGCTGGAGCGCTATTACGGCCAGCGCCCGATCATCTACACGGCGCCGGACTTCTACGAGGACAACCTGTCGGGGGAGCTTCTCAACTATCCGTTCTGGCTGCGCGCCGTCGCCGAGCATCCTTCCAAGGTCTATCCGGGCCGCAGGTGGCTGTTCTGGCAATATTCCGGCTCCGGCCTGTCGCACGGCGTCGACGGCAAGATCGACCTCAACGTCTTCCACGGCTCGGAAGAGCAGTGGCACAACTGGGCCTCGCCGCGCACGACGATCGCACAGAACTAAACGCCGACAACGACGCAGGCGAAAGAACAAGCGCGCAGAGCCTGTGAAACCGGCCCCGCGCGCTCCCTGGAGGTTAGGTCAATGCGGCCGGATTACAGCCGCGCCTCGAGGACGAGGTTGAACGGCGTTGCCATCGCCCGTCGGAAGCGGGTGAAGCCGGCCTTGTAGAAAATCTCCCGCAGCCTTGCTTCGCCGGCTTGTGCGCCGAGCACCATGTGGCCACCGTCGGAAATCGCATGGGCGCAGCAGATCGTCGTCGATGCGGCGTAGTACATGCGGGCGACGGGCGAGATGTTGTCGTCGACGCGGTCGTTGGCGAAGGGCTCGACCAGCATTACCGTACCATCCGGCGCAAGCGTTCTCGCCGCATGCCGGGCTGCCGCCAACGGGTCGCCCATATCGTGCAGGCAATCGAAGAAGCAGATCAGGTCATAGCCCTTGCCGGGATAGTTTTCGGCGCGCGCCGTCTCGAACGTGACCCGTCCGGTGACGCCCGCGTCTGCGGCGATCTTGCGGCCTTCGTCGAGGGATACCCGATGCGTATCGAAGCCACGGAAACGCGAAGCCGGGAAAGCCTGCGCCATCAGCACCGTGGAGTGACCATGGCCGCAGCCGACATCCGCCGCCGAAGCGCCGGCCTTCAGCTTGTCGACCACGCCATCAAGGGCCGGCAGCCATTCCGGGACCAGGCTTGCCTTGTAGGCATTGCGATAGAGCGAGGCTACACCGCAATAAAGCCGGCCATCATGATCGCCCCAGGGAATGCCGGAACCCTTGCGAAAGGCCTCCAGCGCCTTTTCCTCGTCCGACCACATGGAAGCCGGCACGCCCCAGGCGGCGGCAAGGAAGACCGGGCTATCCTCGTTGGCAAGCACTAGCGCCTGTTCCGGGGTAAGTTCGAAGCTGTCGCTGGCGGCATGAAACAGAACATAACCGCCGGCAACCTGCGAATTCAGCCACTCGCGGATGTAACGCTCGGCGCAACCGGTGCGGCTTGCCAGTTCGTGGGCACTGAGCGGTCCGGCCCCGGCCATCGCCTTATAGAGCCCGAGCCGGTGGCCGATACTGACCATGACGCCTCCGTACCCCGCCGACAGATCGCCGATGGCGCGGGAAACGATCGCGTCCAACTTGGCCGGATCGATCTCGTTCGTCTTGACGTAGTCCATATTGCTATCTCCTGTTCCTTCATCGGAAGTTGATGATGGCAAAGGATCGCAGGTCCGACCCGGTTCGGGCAGAGCGGGAAAATCCACAATCGGGCCGTTTGCGCCATTCTCAGGCTCGGTGTACGGATTTGATCATGGGGGACCGTTATGCCGCGCAAGACGACCGGGACAAGTTTGAAGCCGCTGCATGTAAGCCTGGTGGCCATTCCCGATGCCGTGGTCTCGACGCTGAGCGGCGTCTTCGACGTGATGAACGCCTTTTCCGTCCTGCCGCCGCCGGACGTTGCGATAACCCGCCCGTTCGAAGTCCAGATCGTGGGCATAGAGGCCGGGCCGCTGACCCTCGCGAGCCTGGTGCCGGTCACCGTCCAGCGCAGCATCGCCACGCTTGAGGCGACCGATATCGTCATCGTTCCGTCGATCCTGCTGAGGCCAGACGGCTGGCGGAAAGGTCGCTACCCGGAGCTGGTCGACTGGGTAAACCGGATGCATGCGGGCGGCGCGCTGATATGTTCGGCCTGTTCGGGCATTTTCCTGCTGGCCGAGACCGGCCTCTTCGACGGCGCCGATGCGACCGTGCATTTCGGTTATGCAAATGCCTTCGCGGCCGCCTTTCCGCAGGTGCCTATCCATCCCGAACGGGTGCTGGTGGTTTCCGGACGGCGCGAAGAGCTGATCAGCTCGGGCGCCTCGATGACCTGGCACGATCTCGTTCTTTACCTTATCGCGCGCCATATGGGCGCCGCGGCCGCCCAATCGATCGCGCGCTTCTTCGCGCTGCAATGGCATCAGGACGGGCTCGCCCCCTATATTGTCTTCGAAGGCCGCAAGGACCATGGCGACACGGCGATCCAGGCGGCACAGGATTGGGTCGCAACCCACTTTTCCGTCGCAAACCCGCTCGAGGAGATGATCCTGCGGGCCGGTCTTACCGAGCGCACGTTCAAGCGTCGGTTCACGGCTGCAGCAGGTGTCAGCCCGATCGCCTACGTACAGCGCCTGAGGATCGAGGAGGCCAAGCGCCGGCTGGAGGGGACGGAAGCTTCGGTCGACGAGATCAGCTGGCAGGTCGGTTATGAAGAGCCCGCCTTCTTCCGCCGTCTGTTCAAGCGCGTCACGGGCCTGGCACCCGGCGCCTACCGGCGGCGTTTCCAAATCCCGGATTTTGCGCGATCGGACAAGAATACCTGACGATTGAACCCCGGTCGGAATCTCTCACCCACTATTGCCCCAGGGCGTCCAGTGCCCGTCCGAGACTGCGGAATATCCTCGCATCCTCCGACTGCGCCACGTTGAAGCGCAGGAAGCTGCCGGCGTTCTGGGAGAGGCTGAATGCGTTGCCGGGCGCCAGCACGATATTGTCGGCAAGGCAGGCGCGCGCCACATCCGCCGCCTCTATCCCGTTCGGAAGCCTGCACCAGAGAAACAGGCCGGCGCGCGGCTGCAGCCAGGGCGTGATGCCAAGCGTTGCAAGACGCCCCGTCGTCGCCTCCATTGCCCGGGACAGCCTGACGCGCAGTTCTTCCAGATGTTTCCGGTAGCTGCCATCGGTCAACAGCAGCAATACGAGCTCGGAGGACAGCCGGCCCGCCGCGAAGCTCGTGGCGATCTTCAGGTCGACCAGACCCTCGATCCATTCCCGCCTGGCGGCGATGAAGCCGCAGCGCACCGAAGCCGACAGCGTCTTCGAAAAGCTTCCTATATGCACCACCCGGTCAAGCCCGTCGAAGGCGGCCAGACGCGGCGCCGGCTCGTGCTCCAGATCGGCGAAGATGTCGTCCTCGATGACCGTCAGCCCGGCCCGGTCGGCCAGTTTCAGGAGCCGATGCGCCACAACCGGCGAAAGCGTCGCGCCGGTCGGATTGTGGATCGCCGAATTGGTGATGTAGAGCCGCGGCTTGTGCTCCTCGATCGCGTTTCCGAACGCCTCGACATCCGGCCCGGCCGGTGTCATCGGCACGCCGACGACTTTTGCGCGATGCGCACGCAGCAGGGCGTGGAAATTGAAATAACAGGGATCGTCGACCAGGACCGCATCGCCCGGCTCGATCAGGAAACGGCAGAGAAGGTCGATCGCCTGGGTGCCGGATTCGGTGAGGATGATCTGGTCCGTAGCCGCCGGTATGCCGTGCTCCCCCATCCGGCGGGAGAGAAGTTGCCGCAGCTGCGGCGAGCCGAGCGGCGTGCCATAGTCCGACAGAACCCGGTCCTCGCTGCGCGACAGGCTGCGCAAAGCCCTTCGAATCGCCGCCTCGGGCATCCAGGAGGACGGCAGCCAGCCGCAGCCGGGCTTCAACAGGTCGCCGTCCTCCAGCGCCTGGCGCGATACCCAGAACGGATCGATTGCCCGGTCGAGCTTCGGGCCGATCTCGGAGAGCGACAGCGGTGCCAGCGGACTCGAGACGTAGAAACCCGACCCCGGTCGGGAGCGGATCAACCCTTCGGCGGCCAGCCGCTCATAGGCCTCCACGACGGTCGAGGCGGAGACATGCATCGCCTTGGCAAAGGCCCGCACCGAAGGAAGCCGTGCGCCGGGCACCAGTCCGCGGCCGGCGATGCGGCTGCGGATCTCCGCCATGACGGTCCCGATACGCTGGCCGCCGCCCTTCTGTTCCGCCCTTGCATCCACCGTACTGCTCCACAAACCATAACAGTTTCTGGAAATTGTATCGCATTGTCTCTGGCGCCGCCATGGCTTCCGGCCGATAGCGGGAAAATACCCAAGGAATGCCTGCGATGAACGTCCAAGGGAGGCGTTCAAGGGCAAGGCTTGGAAATCAGGAGACTTTCGATGAACAACACGACAAGCGGCTGGATCAGCGGTTTCGTTGGCGTTTTGATCTTCAGCGGGTCGCTTCCCGCTACCCGCATTGCCGTTGCGGATTTCGATCCGCTGTTCCTGACCGTGGCGCGGGCCACGATCGCCGGGCTGCTCGCCATATGCCTGCTGCTGGCCTTTCGCGAAAAACGCCCGGCCCCGGCCGATCTTCTGCCGCTCGCCATCGTCTCGCTCGGCGTTGTCATCGGTTTTCCGCTGCTGACAGCGCTGGCGCTGAAACACATCACGTCGGCTCACTCCATCGTCTTCGTTGGCCTGCTGCCGCTGTCGACTGCGATCTTCGGGGTGCTGAGGGGCGGCGAACGCCCGAAGGCCGTCTTCTGGCTGTTCTCCTGCCTCGGCAGCGCCATTGTCGCCGGCTTCGCGTTGTTTCAGGAAGAGGCCGCCTCGTCGGTCGGCGATCTCCTGATGCTGGGGGCGATCATCGCCTGCGGGCTCGGTTATGCGGAGGGCGCCAGCCTGTCGCGCAAGCTGGGCGGATGGCAGGTCATCTCCTGGGCGCTGGCACTTTCCCTGCCTGTGATGCTGACCCTGTCGATCGCCGCGATGCCGGTCTCCCTGCCCGATCTCGACAGCACGTCCTGGTTCGGTCTTGGCTATGTCTCGCTGTTCAGCATGCTGATCGGATTCATCTTCTGGTATCGCGGCCTGGCGCTCGGCGGCATTGCCGGGGTAAGCCAATTGCAGCTACTTCAGCCCTTTTTCGGCCTGGTTCTGGCGGCCGCACTTCTCGGCGAAAAGGTCAGTCTCGGCATGTTCGCCGCGACCCTTGCGGTGGTTGCCTGCGTGGCAGGCGCCAAGAGATTTGCCCGTTAATTCGGCACGACCTGCTTGCGGCGTTCACGAATTCGGGAACCAAACGCGTACCGAGGCATTATCCGGCTGCAGAAGGAGGAAGCAAGCATGACTTTTGATCCCAATGACAGAAAGTTCGAGACCCGTGATCCGGACCTCCGGGCCACTGAAGTCCGGAGCAGCACCTCTTCGTGGGTACCGTGGGTAGCCGTGATCGCCGTCATTCTGGTCGGCGCTTTCGTATGGTCGCAGATGGGCGGTTCCTCGACCGATCCGCAGACGACGTCTTCGACCAACCCGCCGGTAACCGACAACTCCACGTCGTCCCCTGCACCGGCTCCGATGACCCCGGCAGCTCCGCCCGCTAACAATGCCACTCCGGCAACTCCGCCGGCTGGCGGCGCGACTGGCGGCACCGGCACGCAGCCGTAAGCCTCGCGCTCGAGAGATCAACAAAGCCGCCCGCTTTCGAAGCGGGCGGCTTTTCTGTTGGTGCAATTAAAGCTCTATCTCGCCCGGCGCCGTCTGCGGCCAGCGCTGCAGCGCCTGCCGGCCGACCTCCGTGAGTCCATAGACGCCCTTGTCGATGCGCTCGAACCAGCCATAATAGTTGGCGCGCAGGATCGTGCCAGCGGTAGGCGCCGCCTGCTTCATGTCGCGCGGCCGGAGCGGACCGCCGCTAAGCGCCGAAGCACAGGCGAGCGCCTGCTGGCGATAGGCGGTCATGACCGGGACCTTGGTGCTGCCGCCGACGGCCGGATCGCCTTTGCGCTTGCGATGTTCCTTGACCAGCCGCGTGCGCCGTTTCGGGTTGGTGCGCGGCATCGGCGAGACCGAACTGACCAGCACGCTCACTTCGCCTTGATCGGACACGCCGAGCATGCCGATCCCGAGCCGGCGGCAGAGATCGCGATAGCGCTTGTCCGCCTCCCGACCCCTGCCCTTGGCGGAAACCCGCGCAGCAATCCACACCTCGTCCGAAACCCCGGCCCGGTCGACCGCCTGCAGGATCAGTTCGAGATTGAAGGTGAGCTTCAGCTCGCAGATCACCACGACCGGCGGATCCGTCTCGCTCAACCCCACCAGATCGCAGCCGCCCACCTCCCCCTTCACCTCGTATCCGAAGCTTTCGAGAAAGGTTTTGACGGGGAGATAAAGCGAAGTTTCCATGCGATCCGGCGGCGGTGAATCAGTGGGTGGAGACTATCACATCACCCCAACCTGCGCCGCGTGGAGCCTGGTATAGGCACCGCGCCTGGCGATCAGGTCCTGGTGGGTGCCCTGTTCGAGAATACCGTTGCCGTCGATGACGACGATGCGGTCGGCGCCTTGGATGGTGGCGAGGCGGTGGGCGATGATCAGTGTCGTGCGGCCTTGTGAGAGCTCGGCAAGCGAACGCTGGATGGCGCGTTCCGTCTCGGTGTCGAGCGCCGAGGTTGCCTCGTCGAGGATCAAGATCGGCGGGTTTTTCAGGAACATGCGAGCGATCGCGACGCGCTGTTTCTGGCCGCCGGAGAGTTTCACGCCGCGCTCGCCGATCACCGTGTCGAGCCCCTGCGGCAGGCCCGCGAGCATTTCTTCGAGCCGTGCCTGTCGCGCCGCCTCGACAATATCCACCTCGCTGGCGCCGAGGCGGCCATAGGCGATATTCTCGCGGATCGTGCCGCCGAACAGGAAGACGTCCTGCTGGACGATGCCGATCTGCTGGCGCAGCGACACCTTGGTCATGGCGCGGATATCGATGCCGTCGATGGTGATGTTTCCCCCACCGATCTCGTAGAAGCGCGGCAGCAGCGAGCAGATCGTCGTCTTACCCGCGCCCGAGGGGCCAACGAAGGCGATCGTTTCGCCGGCGCGGATCGAGAGGTTGACGTTCTCGAGCACCGGCTTGTCCGGGCTGTAACCGAAGGAGACGTTCTCGTAAGCGATTTCGCCCTTGAGGTGATCGACGTCGACCGCATCGGGAGCATCGGCGATATCCGGCTCGGTATCGATCAGTTCGGTGAAGCGGCGGAAGCCGGCAATGCCTTTCGGATAGGTCTCGATCACCGAATTGATCTTCTCGACCGGGCGGAAGAATACCCCGACCAGCAGCAGGAAACCGATGAAACCGCCGGCGGTCAGCTCGCCCGACAGCACGAAATAGGCACCGGCAATCATCACCACCATCTGGGTCAGCCGCATGCTCATGTAGCTGAGCGAACTGCTCGCCGCCATCAGCTTGTAGGCATCGAGTTTGACGCGCCGGTAGTTCTGGTTGTCCTTTTCGAAAAGCGCGCGCTCGTGGCTCTCGTTGGCGAAAGCCTGGACCACACGGATGCCGCCGACATTTTCCTCGATGCGGGCATTGAAATCACCGACGCGACCGAAGAGACGGCGGAAATTATCGGTCATTCGGCCGCCGAAATGGCTTGTAACCCAGGCGGTCAGCGGCACGACGACGGCCGTGATCATCGCCAGCTGCGGATTGACCGAGAACATCAGCGCAAGAGCCCCGGCAAACGTCATGATGGCGATGAACAGGTCTTCCGGTCCGTGATGGGCGACTTCGCCGATCTCCTCCAGGTCCTTGGTAAGGCGCCCGACGATATGACCGGTCTTCTGATTGTCGAAATAGCTGAACGAGAGCTTTTGGAGATGGTTGAAGGCGGCCCGGCGCATGTCCGTCTCGATATTGATGCCGAGCATATGGCCCCAATAGGTAACGATCGCCATCAGACCGGTATTGATTGCATAGATCACCAGCAGCGCCGCCGATGCGAGCAGGATCAGCAGCCATTCGTGGCTGAGGAGAAGCCGGTCGACGAACAGCTTCACGGCCATCGGAAAGCCGAGTTCCAGCACGCCCGAAATGATCGCGCAGCCGAAATCGAGGATGAAAAGCCCGCGGTATGGCCGGTAATAGGCAAAGAAGCGACGAAGCATCGGACACTCTATGAAATCAAATATGAGCAGCAGCGGCAAGTTTTTAAACCCCGCTTAACCGGGTTCGCTGGCGAGGTAAACCTCCGCTCTCCTGATCGCCCGGACAATGGATACAGGATAGATATCAGGCGCGGCGGCCGCGCAACAGGATGCGGGCCGAGGTATGCGGTTCGGCGAGCTGATCTGCCTCCAGCGAGGAAAACAACCAGTCGATGAAGACCCGCACGATCGGTGCCGAACGCATGGCCGGCCGGCAGGCGACATAGAACGCATCGTTGGCCGGAACGCTCAGGTCGAAAGGCACGACCAGTTCTCCGCGGGCAATCAGCTTGCTGGCGGTGATCGTGTCGCCGAGCGCGATCCCCTGGCCGTGCAGCGCGGCCTCCGTCGAAAACCGTGCGTCGCCCATGAAATATTGCTGCCGGCGCGGCAGGTCGACGGCGTCGGCGGCGGAAAGCCAGGTGTTCCACTCACGCCCGTCCGCGTCGCCATGCAGCAGGACATGGTCTTCGAGATCGCGCATCGAACGCAGCGGCCGACTGTTGAGCAGGGTCGGGCTGGCGACCGGAAAGAGCTGCAGGTTGCTCCACAGCCGGGTCCAGGCATCCGGCCAGTTGCCGTCACCATAAAGCACGGCGACGTCGACATCCGAGGAATGCAGCACGGCCGGATCGTTGGAGGCGGCAAGCTTTAGCCTGACGCCCGGAAACTGCTCCGTGAAGGAATTGAGGCGCGGGACGATCCAGAAGGACAGCAGCGCCGGCACGCAGGTGATCGACAGCTCGCCCGATGTCGCCGGCCGCTTCATCTGCGCGGTCGCGGCGGCGATCTCGCCGAACGCCTGGCTGACCGCCGGCAACAACAGCGCGCCCTCCGAGGTGAGCTTAAGCCGCTTGGCGCCGCGTTCGAACAGCGAGACCTGCAGCGAGCTTTCCAGCGCCTTGATCTGGTGGCTGACCGCGCCGTGGGTGACATTGAGCTCCCGGGCCGCTGCAGAGACCGAGCCGCGGCGGGCCGTGGCCTCGAAGGCGCGCAGCGGATTGAGGGGCGGCAGGCGGTTGCTCATCTTGATCCCGGACTGATCCTCGAATTGATCTTAAGTGTTAGTTTTTCTCACAGCTACTGCTAGAACAATCTCAATTGCTTTTCCACCCGCACCTGACGGATAATGATGAAAACAAGGGCGGCAAGCCCGGTGGAACAAAAATTAGGCTGCGCATAAGTGGCCCTGCAGACAGGCGAGGCGATCATGACATTCGACGCGAAGAAGCTCGACGAATTGCGCGCAAAATATCTCGACAGCCGGGGTGGCGAAATCTTCGACCCGAAATTCAAGAAGGTCGGCGAGAAGATCTTCGACAAGGCCGGCACCCGCGTCGCGCCCTATGCGGGCATTCCCACGCTTCTCGATGCGCCCTACAGGCCGCTCGATGCGGAGAACCCGGATTTCGGCGACCTGCAGGTGGCGATGGTCGGCATGCCCATGGATCTCGGCGTCACCAACCGCCCGGGCTCGCGCTTCGGACCGAGGGCGCTGCGTACCATCGAGCGTGTCGGACCCTACAACCATGTGATGGAATGCGCGCCGATCTACGAACTGAATGTCGCGGATATCGGTGACGTGGCCTTCCGCAGCCGCTATCGGCTGGAAATGAGCCATGACGACATCGAAAAGCGCGTCGGCCAGATCGTTGATGCGGGCGTGCTGCCGCTCTCGGTCGGCGGCGACCATTCGATCACCCATCCGATCCTGAAGGCGGTCGGCAGACAAGCGCCGGTCGGCATGATCCATATCGACGCCCATTGCGATACGAGCGGCTTTTTCGACGAGACCAAGTTCCACCACGGCGGCCCGTTCCGCAACGCGGTGCTCGACGGCGTGCTCGACCCCACCCGGACGATCCAGATCGGCATCCGTGGCGCTGCCGAATATCTCTGGGAGTTCTCCTACGAGTCCGGCATGACCGTCATCCACGCAGAGGAAGTGACCGGCATCGGGCTTCCGGCGATCATCGAGAAGGCCAGACAAATCGTCGGCGACGGCCCGACCTATGTCTCCTTCGATATCGACAGCCTCGACCCGAGCTTTGCGCCCGGCACCGGCACTCCGGAGATCGGCGGGCTCACCACCCGCGAAGTGCTGGAACTGGTCCGCGGGCTCAAGGGCATCAACATCGTCGGCGGCGACGTGGTCGAGGTGGCGCCGCAATATGACGCGACCAACAACACGGCCCATGCGGGCGCTCAGATATTGTTCGAAATCCTGAGCCTGATGGTCTTCAGCCCTTCCGTGAAGGCCCGCGCCTGACATAAACTTGCATTCAACAAGGGAACTCGCCGGCCGGCGAAGCACCGGCAGGCCTAAAAAACAAAGGAGAACATCATGCGTGACATTCTGAATGCCAAACTGGGCCGCCGTAGCGTGCTCGGTGCCGGCCTCGCCGGCGCCTCCATGCTGGCCATGCCCTCGGTGCTGCGCGCCCAGGACAAGTCGCTGAAGGTCGGCGTCTATGGCGGCTTCTTCAAGGATTCGTTCGACAAGAACATCTTTCCGGACTTCACCAAGGCGACCGGCATCGCTATCGAATCCGTCGCCGAGCCGACCGGCGAAGCCTGGCTGGTTCAGCTCGAACAGGCCGCCAAGGCGGGTGCCGCTCCGGCCGACGTCTCGATGATGTCGCAGGTCGCCATGCTGAAGGGCCAGACGACCAAGCTCTGGGCGCCGCTCGACGCAGCCAAGCTGCCGAATTCCAAGAACCTCATCGACAACTTCGTCAACAAATATCCGGACGGCAAGATTGCCGGTATCGGCGCCGTTTCCTGGTACATCACGCTGGTGACCAATACGCAGGCCTACAAGGAAGCCCCGACCTCCTGGGCAGCCCTGTGGGACAAGGCGAATGCCGACAAGCTCGGCCTCTTGGCACTCGTCTCCAACTCCTTCCTGCTCGAAGTGACGGCAAAGACCTTCATGGGCGGCACCAAGGCGCTCGATACCGAGGAGGGCATCCTCAAGGCGCTCGAAAAGCTCGCGGAAGTGAAGCCGAACGTCCGCCTCTGGTATCGCGACGAAGCGCAGTTCGAACAGGCGCTGAAATCGGGCGAAATTCCGATGGGTCAGTATTACCACGACGTCACGGGCCTTGCCGCCTCGCAAGGGAGCCCGGTCCGCTCGACCTTCCCGAAGGAAGGCGGCATCCAGGACAGCGGCTGCTGGGCGCTGTCGCGTGCCTCGAAGAAGACCGAGGAAGCGCATACGTTCATCAACTACATGTGCCAGCCGGCCATCCAGGCGACTCTCTCGCGCAAAGTCGGCACCTCGCCGACTGTCAAGCGCGACCTGCTCGACCTGACCGCCGCCGAATTCGCCTCGGTCTCCTCCGATATCGAGCCGATCATCCCGCGTTACGATCTCTACCAGACCAAGTCCGACTTCCTGAACCAGAAGTGGACGGAGATGATCGCAGGGTGATTTGAATCCGTATAAGGTCGAAGCCGGAAGCCCCCTCACCCGGCCTCCGCTTCGCTCGGCCACCCTCTCCCCAAGGGGCGAGGAAGGAAGAGCGACGGCGCGGCATGTCTCTTCTCCCCTTGGGGAGAAGGTGCCGGCAGGCGGATGAGGGGGTCCTTACTCTTCGTCAATTGGGAGAGTCTTAAACCACGGAGACCGAATGTCCGGATTGAACCTCAACCATGTGACGAAGCAGTTCGGCAACTTCACGGCCGTCAGCGACGTGAGCCTTTCGGTGCCGGACGGCACGTTTGTCTGCCTGCTCGGGCCGTCCGGCTGCGGCAAGACCACGCTGATGCGAATGATCGCCGGCCTCGATCTGCCGACCAATGGCTCGATCGAGCTGGGCGATGCCGATATCACCGCAGTGCCCACCCACAAGCGCGATCTCGGCATGGTCTTCCAGTCGCTGGCGCTTTTCCCGCACCTGACGGTCGGCGAGAACATCGCCTATTCGCTGCGCATCCGCGGTACCCCCAAGGACGTGCAGAAGAAACGCGTCGACGAACTGCTGGCGATGATCCATCTGCCCGGCTTTGCGGACCGTTCGGTGGCAAAACTCTCCGGCGGCCAAAGGCAGCGCGTGGCGATCGCCAGGGCGCTCGCCATCTCGCCAAAGCTTTTCCTGCTCGACGAACCGCTGTCGGCGCTCGATGCGAAGCTGCGCGAGGCAATGCAGGTGGAGCTGCGCCAGCTGCAGCAGCGGCTGGGCATCACCACCATCGTTGTCACCCATGACCAGCGCGAGGCGATGACCATGGCCGATACGGTCGTCGTCATGAACGGCGGCGAGATCCGCCAGGCGGCCGCGCCGGTCGATATCTACCGCCGCCCGGCCGACAGTTTCGTCGCCGACTTCATCGGCCAGACCAACCTCCTGCCCGTCGCGGCCGACAGCGCCGGCCGCGCCAGCGTGCTCGGCGAGGTGATCGAAGGCATCGCGCTGCCCACTGGTGCGGCAAAAGGCATGCTGTCGGTGCGGCCGGAAGACGTGCAGCTCACCGCACCCGGCCACGGCGCGATTGCCGGTACCGTCACCTTCATCCGCGATCTCGGCGGCGCCATCGAAACCTTCGTGGAGGCGGGCGGCACCCAGGTGATCGCGGTGTCTTCGCCGCGCAACCGGCCGGACGTCTCGGTCGGCCAGAGCGTCGGCATCAGGCTCGATCCGGCCACCAGCGTGGTGCTCGCCCGATGAGACGCGAACCGCCGCAGCGTCTTGCCGATTACGGACCGCTCTTTTTCCCCGCGGGCATGCTGACCGTGTTCTTCGTGGTGCCGTTCGCCACGATGATCGCCGTGTCCTTTTTCCAGCGCGAACAGGGCGGCTTTTATACGCCGGCCTTCGTGTTCGACAACTACGCCCGTTTCCTCAGCCTGTTCTTCGGCAAGGTCCTCGGCTTTTCGCTGTTCCTGGCGATCGCCGTCGCGGCAGCCTGCGTGGTGATCGGCATTCCCTTCACCTATCTCCTCTCCCGCTCGCCTCGACGAATCCAGATCGTCTGGCTGGTGGCGCTGCTCTCCATCCTGTCGCTCTCGGAAGTGATGATCGGCTTTGCCTGGTCGACGCTGTTTTCGCGCACCGCCGGCATCACCAACCTGCTCGTCTGGCTGGGGTTGATGGCCCAGGCCCAGGCACTGACCCCGAGTTTCGGAGCGGTCATGACCGCCATGACCTATCAGGCCTTCCCCTATACCGTCCTGGTCCTCTATCCGGCGCTGGTGCGCCTCGACCCGACATTGACGGAAGCGGCCCGCACGCTCGGCGCCTCGCCGGTCAAGGCCTTCTTCACCGTCGTGGTGCCGGCGCTGCGCAACACCATTCTGGCGACGCTGATCATGGTCTTCATCTTCGCGCTCGGCTCCTATCTGCTGCCGCAGCTTCTCGGGAGGCCGCAGCACTGGACACTGTCGGTGCTGATCACCGATCAGGCGATCTACCAGTCGAACATGCCGTTTGCCGCCGCCATGGCCGTTTTCCTCGTGCTCGTGTCGCTGGGGCTGGTCGGTCTCGCGCTTTATGCCGGACAGCAGAGGCAAGCGAAATGACAGCTCTCCGCCGCCTGTTCTTCTTCGTCGTCGGCCTGTTCCTGGCCCTGCCGCTGATCGTCGTCGCCGGCGTCTCGATCAATGCCCGCCAGACGCTCGCCTTTCCGCCGCAGGGCTTTTCGCTCTCCTGGTATGGCCAGATCTTCACCAATCCCGAATGGCGCAATGCGTTGGTCGCCTCGCTGACCCTGGCTGCCTCGTCCGCGCTTCTGGCCCTGCTGATCGCTCTGCCGCTCGCCTGGTTCCTGTGGCGGCGGATTGCCCCCTGGGCCAACATCTTCCAGCTTCTCGGCGTTGCGCCCTTCACCCTGCCGCCGGTCATTACCGCGCTGGGCCTGCTCACCTTCTGGGCGACCACCGGTTTCTATGGCCAGGCCTGGACGGCGGTGATCAGCCACGGCATCTTTTTCGTCACTCTGCCGCTGGTGACCCTGTCGCTCGGCTTTTCGGCGATCGACCGTTCGCTGGTGGAAGCGGCCGCCACCATGGGCGCCGACGACCGCAAGATTTTCCGTACCGTCGTGCTGCCACTGATCCTGCCCTATCTCGTCTCCGGCTACGCCTTCGCCTTCGTTCTGTCGCTCAACGAATATATCGTCGCCTACATGACCGTCGGCTTCACCATGGAAACCCTGCCGATCAAGATCTTCAACGCGCTGCGTTACGGCTACACGCCGACCATGGCTGCAGTGACGGTGCTGTTCCTGGTCATTGCCGCGGTCGTCTTCGGTCTGGTGGCCCGCTTCGGCGACCTGCCGAAACTGCTCGGCGCCATGTCGGACGAGCGCTAAAGGAACAAGCCCATGAAGATCGCCGGTTTCCAGATGCAGCCCGTCGTCGGAGACATCGAGGCAAACCTCGCCAAGATCGAGACCGCTGCAGAAGAGGCCGCCGCCCAGGGCGTCGCACTGCTGATCACTCCGGAACTGGCCCTGACCGGTTATGGCGCGGCGGAGAAATTTCCCGATCTCGCCACGCCCGCGCACGGCGAGGTGACCGGCCGGTTGTCGCAGATCGCCTCAAAACATGGCGTGGCGATCGTCGCGGGTTTTGCCGAAAAGACCTTCGAAAACACCTTCAACAGCGCCTTCTTCACCGACGGCACGGGGCAGACGGCGGTCTATCGCAAATGCAATCTCTACGGTCCCTATGAGCGCAAATGGTTCGCCCAGGAGGACCGCCGCCAGGTTCTGGTAACGCTCGGCGGCATCAGGCTCGGTTTCCTGATCTGCTACGATGTCGAGTTTCCCGAAAACGTCCGGCAGCTCGCGAAAGGCGGCGCCGATCTCGTCGTGGTGCCGACGGCGCTGCCGACCGGCTGGTCCGGTCAGTTCATCGCCGAGCACATGATCCAGGTCCGCGCCTTCGAGAACCAGGTCTTTGTCGCCTATGTCAACCATTGCGGCTCCGACGATCTGTTCGCCTATGCCGGCCTTTCGCGGATTGCTGCACCGGATGGCAAGCTGATCACCGAGGCACCCGCCAAGGGCGAGGCCCTAATCATCGCCGAGGTCGATCCGGCGGCCTACGCGCAGTCGCGGGCGGAAAACACCTATCTCACCGATCTCGTTTGAGTCCCGGGCCTCGGGAGTAATGCGAAGCTCCCATTTCCTTTGATAATGTTGTATAGCATTCGGCGTTACAGCATTCCGGGGGGAGGCATGACACGTATATTCCGGGCGCCGGCTTTTTATATCCAGGGTCCGGGGTCCCTAAACCTGCTTGGCGAAAAGGCGGCGACGCTCGGCCGTTCGGTCGTGGCGATCTGCGACGCCGTGGTGCTTCCCCATATCGAGGCGGATCTGACCGAGACGCTCACCCGCCAGGATATAACGCCCACCATCATCCCCTTCGATGCGGACGTCACCCATCGGGAAATGGACCGTCTGGCCGAACTGGTGCGGACAAAGGGCGGCGAAGTGGTGGTCGGCATCGGTGGCGGGCGCACGCTCGATATCGCGAAGGGTGTCTCGCGCCGCACCGGCCTGCCCTTCGTCAGCGTGCCGACGGTCGCTTCCACCGATGCGCCCTCGACCCGCGGCATCGTCATTTATGACGAGCATCACAGGATGATCGCCGTCGAGCAGATGGACCAGAACCCGGCCTTCGTGATCGTCGACACCGCGATCATCGCCAAGGCTCCTGCCCGGTTGCTGCGCGGCGGCATCGGCGATGCGCTGACGGCAAAATTCGAGACGGAAGGCGCCTGGAAGGGCACCGGCCTTTCTAAGCAGGGCACGCGGCCGCTGAAGACGGGCGTCATGCTGGGCGATGTCTGTTACCTGATGCTGCTCGAGCACGGTCCGGGTGCCATGCGGGTGGCCGGCACAGGCGAGGTGACGCCGGATCTCGAAGCCGTCATCGAGGCGATCCTCTGGCTCAGCGCCGTCGCCTTCGAAAATACCGGTCTTTCCATTGCTCATGCGGTGGCAACCGAACTCGGGGCAATCGAGCCTGTGCAAAAACACTCGCTGCATGGCGAACATGCCGCCTATGGCACGCTGGTGCAGGCAATGGCCGAGGGCCGCCCCGAGGACGAACTGACGACGCTGTTCGGCTTCTACGACGAGATTGGCATGCCGCGCCGGCTTTCGGCGCTTGGCCTGCCGGAGGTCGGGGATGCGGCGATCGAAAATCTTGCCGCGGCCTGCGCGAAAAGCCCGTTCCTGGTCAACCAGGAGCGGATGCTCGATGCCGAGGATCTGGTCGCAGCCTTCCGCGCTGTGGAAAACTACGCTTAAAGCGGGCTCGACCTGCTGCAGATATAAATATAATCAACTGGGAACACAGGGGATTTAGGATGCCGTCAGATAAGACCAAGGCGCCGGAGGAATGGACCCAGCGCCGCATTCAATCGATCGAGGTCGGGTTCCAGGTCATCCGCGCCATGGAGGCGGCGAACGGACCGCTGCCGCTGCGCGATATCGCCGCCGCCGCCGGCATGCCGCCCAGCAAGGCGCATCTCTATCTCGTCAGCTTCGTCAAGGAAGGCGTCGCCTTCCAGGATCCGGTGACCGGGCATTACGGGCTCGGCCGCTTCGCAATCCAGCTCGGCCTGTCGGCCATCCGCCAGCTCGACGTGGTGGAATTCGCCCGTGAGGAACTGGCGGCGCTGCAGCGCACCGCCGGTTTCGCCACCTATCTTTCGCTCTGGGGAGATCGCGGCCCCGGCATCGTTTCGAAGGTCGACGGCGAGCGGCAGGGATCACTTGCCGTGCGCCTCGGCTACGTGCTGCCGCTCCTGACCTCGGCAACCGGCCAGGTCTTCCTCACCTATCTCAACGAAAGCGAGACCATGGCGGTGCGGCAGGACGAGATCGCTGCAGCCAAGCGGGGTGCGTCGGATGACACCGCCTCGCTCTCGCCGCGCGTCACCACGATCAAGGAAATCCAGAAGATCATCGAGACCGTGCGCCACCAAGGTTATGCAATGACGATCAACAGCATCAATTCGAGCTTCGCCGCGGTCGCCGCGCCGGTCTTCGACTACAGCGGCCGGATCGTCGCGACCATGACCGTGCTCGGCTCCGACAAACAGCTCGCCGGCCCCCGCAAGAAACCGACGATCGACGCCCTGATGGCAGCCGCCCACCGGCTTTCCGAACGTCTCGGCGCGCCCGGTCGCGGGGCAAAGGGCGAGGACAACGTCAAACCGCCCGCGCCGCCGAAGCCGCCAAGGGCGAAGAACACGGCGGCGCGGTGAGCGTTTTGAGCGCTGTGGTGAGCCCCTCGCTCAGTGCCTAGTATTCGATTGAAATCGGATAACGAAACCAGAAAGCCCCGACTTTGTTGGAAATTGCTACAATGCCGACTTCGTGCCAGGCTTGGCGTTTTGCTGCGGCCTTTGCATTAAGGGCTTCGGCGTTTCTTTTTTTCGCAAACACTGAGATACGCAAGGTCCTAATATACTGACCTTATTGGGCTGACAAATGCTACCATTTCTGTGGGAACTATAGCAGCTTGCACAATCTGGTCCACACTGCGCATATGCTGGTACGCTGAAGCTTAGAGCGAGCCCCAATACTGCAATTAATCTTCTCACCCATTCCTCCTTTGGACGCCGAGTGACAACTATGTTTCACCTGAATAAAAATGTCGACTCTGGAATTTTAGGGGCCAACCATTTCCGCCTCTCACGCGCCTCATCCCAATTGACCTCCTCAAATTAATTAGTATACCTTACGATCTTCGGCTGGAGGAGCCAAGGAGGAGGATTTCATGCACGAGATCGATGCCGCCACCGTTGCCAAACGGGAAGAATTTTACGCGCGGCTCAAGCCGCACAACATGGCGCCCCTTTGGGAAGTGATGAAGGGCATGCTGCCGCCCGAGCCGGCTTCCAAGGCGCAGGCGCATCGCTGGCGTTACGATGACATCCGCCCGCTGATCCTCGAATCCGGCAGCCTGCTCACCGCCGAAGAAGCGGAGCGCCGGGTGCTGATCCTCGAAAACCCCGCCTTCCCGGCCCAGTCGCGCGCCACCTCGACGCTTTATGCCGGCATCCAGATCATCATGCCGGGCGAAGTGGCGCCGGCTCACCGCCACACGCCTTCGGCGCTGCGCTTCATGCTGGAAGGTTCAGGCGCCTATACGACCGTCGGCGGCGAGCGCACCCGCATGGCGTTTGGCGATTTCGTCATCACGCCCGTCTGGGCCTGGCACGACCACGGCAATGACGGTTCGGACCCGGCCGCCTGGCTCGACGGTCTCGACGTGCCGATGATCGCTTTTTTCGAGGCGGTGTTCCGCGAGGATTCCGACGACACCGAACAGGAACTGCTTCGGCCCGAAGGCGACTCGCTCGCCCGTTTCGGCTCCGGTATGATGCCGATCGGCGGCACCAGCCCCTATGGCCAGACGACCCCTATCTTCAACTATCCCTATGAGCGCAGCCGCGAAGCCCTCTACCGCGCCTCGCGTGGCGAAGAAATCGACGCGCATATCGGCACGACGCTGCGCTATGCCAACCCGATCGACGGCGGCTGGACGATGCCGACCATGTCCGCATGGCTCAGCCATGTCCCGAAGGGCATGGAAACGGCGAAAATCCGCTCCACGGACCACATCGTCATGTGCATCGCCGAAGGCACCGGCTCGATCACGATTGGCGCCAAAACCTTCGATTTCGGCCCGAAGGACGTGATCGTCGTGCCCGGCTGGTCGTGGCGCTCGTTCAAGGCGAACGAAGACGTCGTCGTATTCTGCTTCTCCGACCGCGTGGCGCAGGAGAAGCTTGGCTATTTCCGCGAAGACCGCACCCGCGTCTGAGCAAACGAGATCAGGGAGAGAAATCATGCGTTTTTGTCGCTACGACGATAATCGTCTCGGCGTGGTCGTCGGCGATCAGGTAAAGGACGTCACGAGCGTCCTCGATCGCCTGCCGAACTACCGTTACCCCTTCCCCCACGGCGACCAGTTCATGGCCCATTTCGCCGAGCTGCGGCCCGTCATGGAAGAGATGGCGAAGACCGCGCCGTCGAAACCGCTATCCGAAGTCGCGCTTCTCAGCCCGATCGCCAATCCCGGCAAGATCGTCGGCGCGCCGGTCAACTACCGGCTCCATCTCGACGAAGTGCTGGACAGCGACCAGCTGCATCACGGCATGAAGATCAAGCCGATCGCCGAGGCCGGTGTGTTCCTGAAGGCGGTGAGCTCGCTGGTCGGCCCGTCGGAAGGCGTCGTGGTCGACTGGGCGGACCGGCGCACCGACCACGAGATCGAGCTCGCCGTCATCATCGGCAAAAAAGGTTTTCGCGTGTCGGAAGCCGATGCGCTGGATTACGTTGCCGGTTATGCGATCTGTTACGACATCACCATCCGCGGCCCCGAAGAGCGCAGCTACCGCAAGTCGCTCGACACGTTCAGCGTGCTCGGCCCTTATGTGGTCACCGCAGACGAGATACCGAACCCGAACAATCTCGATTTCGAACTGACGATCGGCGGCGAGAGCCGGCAGAAGTCGAACACCAGCATGCTGATCTTCAACGTCCAGAAGCTGATCGAATTCGCCAGCAAGGCCTACACGCTTTATCCGGGCGACATCATCATGACCGGCACGCCGGAAGGCGTCGCCCCGATCGCTCCCGGCGACGTGCTGCACGGCAGGTTCGAAGGCATCGGCGCGATGGACGTGAAAGTCTACGGCAACTGGAACAAGACATGAGTTTGGAACCGAATGCACCGGCAGAGAGAGACGGCCATGCCGTCCTTCTCGACGGTGTCGTCGGCATCCGCATCCGCCGCCTGCAGGCGCTGTTCGGCAGCCACTGGCAGAACTGGTTTCGCGCCCGCTCGCTCGCCGTCACGCCGGTCCAGGGCGGCGTGCTGCTCCTGATCCGCCGTTATCCCGGCGTCAGCCAGATCGCGCTCGCCAGGCGGTTGCGCATCGAACCGCCGACGCTGGTCCAGACGCTTAGTCCCCTCATCAAACACAAACTCGTCGAACGCGACCGCGCCGCCGATGACGGCCGCGTCTATGAACTGCGGCTCACCAAGGCCGGGCTGGACGCCGCCGCACTGGTGGAAACCTCGCTGCCGCAGCATGAGGCCGACCTGCTGCGGTTTTTGTCCGTCGAGGAGCGGCAAGCGTTTCTGGAACTGCTCGACAAGGCGATTGCCGGCGCTGAGGCGGCGATCGAGGGGCAGGAGAACGTGGAGTAGCGGGACTCGATACGGCGGCCCTAAGCCGCCCTCGTTCTCCTTTCCTTTATGGAGAGCCATCCCAACCTCTCCGCAGCTATCCAACCTCTCCGTCGTCATCCTCGAGCTCGACCCGAGGATACATCCACGCGAAGTCCTTCGCGTGAAATGAGCCCTTCGCCGCAGACGCGGCGCTGAATCCTCGGGTCGAGCCCGAGCAACTGTGTTGTTGGTGTCAAGCTTGGAAGGGTTTTCGGTCCCTCATTGCGGCGTTAAGTGCGACGAGCAAACGTCTTGCTATGGCGACCAGGACAAGTTTTGGAGGTTTGCCGGCATTGCGCATGGCTTGGAATATGCGCTTGAAAGGACCTGACCGACAGGCCGCAAGTGCGGCCATATAGAGCGCGTCGCGGACGCGTTTGCGCCCGCCCCATATGCAGCGTTTGCCGCGCATGGCACCTGAATCGCATGCGATCGGTGCGAGGCCGGCAAGAGCTGCGACGGAACGGCGATCACGACGACCCAGTTCCGGCATATAGGCTAGAAGCACGCTTGCCGTCTGCGGACCGACGCCCGGCGCCGAACGCAGGATCGCCTGATCTTCAGCCAGAGCCTCGACCTGCCTCACCAGGATGTCGATCCGGACATTGATGGCGGCGATCTGCCGGTCGAGCACTTCCATCATCTGTCGCAGGCTCTCGTCGATGTCCCGGCAATGGGGCTGGGCGAGACGGATGCGCTCGCTCTTGCGCATTGCCACAAGTTGGTCGCGCCGCTCGACAAGGGTTCGAAGAACCTGACGGGCTGCGTCAGGCTTGGCCTCGGGAGCCAGAGACATGGTCGCTCCATAAAGGGCAAGCATGCGTGCGTCGACCCGGTCGGTCTTGGCAAGAAAGCCTGCCGCTCTCGCAAACTGGCGTGCCTTGCGGGGATTGGCGCGATGGAAGGCCAATCCCGCCTGATGCAGCTGTCGGCAAAGTGCCCGGTCATAAGGCCCGGTCGCCTCCAGGACGCCGAAGGCCTGATACTCGGCGACAAAGCCGATGAGTGCCTGATGGCCTTGGCTGTCATTGTCAAACCGACGGACCATACCGGCGGGGTGAAGAAAACAATCCAGAAACGACTTGGAAATGTCGATCCCGACGACGCAAGATGGTAAGCTCATGAGACCCATCCTTATCCTGCGGGATCGCCGCGCCAACGGCCTCCCGGTCAACTGTTCGGGTGGAAGCATGTCTAAAGGCGGCGTACCGCGCTCGGGCACGGTCTCTCAGACCAAGGATGACGAAGGTACGCCGCCGGCCTGCTCAGATTCAACTCAAAGCAAAACCAACGCAACAGATAAGGATGACGGCGTGGTTGGGCAGCCGCCACCGATTTTGAACCAGCGCATAACCCAACGCCATTTCCCAATTGCCACATAACAGGCAGCCTGATACGTTCCTTACATCTGGGAGGAGCTAGATCATGCGGTCATGGCAGGTATTCGAAGCATCGGAAGTGCTCCGGGAGGTCGAGGAAGCGAACCCGCAGCCAGTGGGTTCGGAAGTCGTTGTTTCGGTATCTCATTGCGGGCTTTGCCATTCGGACCTGACCCTGTGGAAGGGCATTTTCGACATGGGTGACAGACAGGTGTCGATCGACAGCATCGGCATGAAATACCCGCTCACACTCGGTCACGAAATCCTTGGCACCGTCACCGCCATTGGCCCCGATGCAACGGATGTGAAGGTCGGCGATATAAGGCTCGTTTATCCGTGGCTCGGTTGCGGCGAGTGCGAAACCTGCCGTGCCGGCCAGGAGAACCTCTGCATGCAGGGCCGGCCGCTCGGCATGCGCCGGCCCGGCGGTTTCGGCAGCCATGTGGTGGTGCCTCACAGCCGTTACCTGATCGATACCGGAGACCTCGACCCCGCACTTGCCGCCACCTATGCCTGTTCCGGCCTCACCGCCTATTCCGCCATCCGCAAGGCGATGCCGGTGCGTCCCGACGAGGCGATCGTCGTGGTCGGCGCGGGCGGGCTCGGCCTCAGCGGCATCGTCATCCTGAAGGCGCTCGGGCACGAGAACATCGTCGTGGTTGATGTTTCCGAAGAGAAGCTGAAGATCGCAACCGAGGCCGGCGCCCACAAAACCGTGCTTTCCACCGGCGGCGACGTGACAAAAAAGATCGTCGACGCGGTCGGCCGGCCGGTGCGCACCATCATCGATTTCGTCAACAACAGCCAGACAGCCGCCTTTTGCTTCCCGGCGCTGGCGCGCGGCGGCCGCATCATCATGGTCGGCATGTTCGGCGGGCAGCTCACCATACCGACCATGCGCATGGCGCAAGGGGGCCTGAGCCTGATCGGCAGCATCACCGGCTCGCTGCAGGAATTGCGCGGCCTGGTGGAGCTCGCCAAAAGCGGAAAACTCGATGCCATTCCCTATGAGGCCGTCCCGAAATCATCGATCAACGACGCGATGAGCCGATTGTCCAAAGGTGCGGTCAAAGGGCGCATCGTTCTGGAGGAGGAGCCGGCGTGAGTGCACAGCAGGGCGACATGATCGAAACCGCAATGATCGAGGTCTGGCGCGGCAGCGTGCGCCAATGGGAGGTAGACGAAAACGCCCACTGGAACACCCAGTATTACGTCGCCCGCGCCAACGAGGGCCTCGCAGTGCTCTTTGGCTTCAATGGCCTGCCCGGCCTCTTCTCGCCAACGTCGGCCACGACGATCGCCTATAACGAGCATCACATCCGTTTCCATCGCGAAGCGCATGCGGGCACGTCGCTGCATATGACCGCCGGTTTCCTCGAGATCGGCGAGACGACGGCGTCTGCGGTGCTGATGCTTTACAATAGCCATTCCGGCCAGCTTGCCGCGAGCTTCAGGGTGCGGCTGACCCATGTGAATGCGGCCGACCTCAAGACGCCTCGCCCCTGGCCAACGGCCTTCCGCGAAAAGGCCTCCGCCTCGCTGGTCGAGGCGCCCAGGGAAGCGCTTGCCCGCGGCACCGGCAATGAGCCGGTAACGATCAGCGCCTCACGCGACCGGGCAATCACGCTCGGCCTGAAACGCACCGCGATGAGCCTGATCGAACCGGAGGCCTGCGACGCATTCCACCGCCTCGGCCCCCAGAAATTCATCGGCGCAGTCGGCGGCGGGGTGAAGCAGCTCACCGGCCCGATCCGCGAAATCGTCAGCAAGCATGCCGAAACGCCGCCCGGCAAGGTCGGCGGCGCGGTGCTGGAATTCCGCATCCTTTATGGCGAAACCCCGCGTCTCGGCGACTGTTTCGAGATCTGGGGCGGATTGCAGAAGACCGACCAGCGCGTCATGTCGCTGATCTTCTGGATGGTCGATCCCTTCAGCGGCCGGGTATTCGGCACGATGCAATCGGTCGCTGTCGTGTTCGATCTCGATGCACGGGCGATCGTGCAAATCTCGCCAGCGGCCACGGAAGCGCTGGCTCCGCTGGTGACCGAAGGGCTGGCGCTTTAGCCGGCAGCCCTGACGCCACCAGTCACTCCTGGCGTCAGGGCTTCAGCCCGGTTTGTGCGTGCGGAACCGTAAACCCAAAGCAGTCAGGCCCGCACCTCGAAGATCATGTTGAACGGAGTTTCGCTGGCCCGTCGGAAGTGCGAATAGCCGGCGTCGAGCGCCACCTTGCGAAGCTTCATCTCCCCAGCCTGCGCTCCAAGGCCAAGACCTACCTCCTGTGCCATGGAGGCTGGAGTGCAGATCATCGTCGAGGCGCCGTAATAAACGCGCCCGACCGGGTTGAGATTGTCCTTCAAACCGTCATGCGCGAAAGGTTCGACGATCATCCAGGTGCCGTCCTTCGCCATCGTCTCGCGGATATGACGGCCCGCTCCGACCGGATCGCCCATATCGTGCAGGCAGTCGAACATGGCGACGAGGTCGTAGTTGCCCCCTGGAAACTCCTTCGCCGAAGCCTGACTGAACGTCACCCGGTCGCCGACGCCAGCCTCCTGCGCTGCGCGCTTCGCCCGTTCAATGGAAGGGGCGTGGTAGTCGAACCCGTGAAAATGCGATTTCGGAAAGGCCTTGGCCATAAGGATCGTTGAAGCGCCATGGCCACAGCCGACGTCGGCGACCTCCGCCCCTCGTTCCAGCTTTTCCCTGACGCCCTGAAGTGCCGGGATCCATTCGTCGACCAGATGGCTGTTGTAGCCGGGCCGGAAGAAGCGCTCGGTGCCCCGGAAGAGGCAGGTGCTGTGCTCATGCCATCCGAGCCCGCGGCCGGTGCGAAAGGCTTCCTCCACCTTCGGCTCGTCCATCCACATCGACTGGACGATTTCGAAGGCGCCTCCGAAAAAGGCAGGGCTGTCCTCATTGGAAAAAACCATCGCCTGCTCGGGCGTCATAGCGAACTTGTTCGAGTTTTCATCAAACGTGATGTAGTCGGCCGCAGCCATGGCGGCGAGCCATTCACGCACATTGCGTTCTGTGAGCCCCGTCGTTTCCGCGATCTCCATCGAGGATCGCAGCCGTCCGTCCATCATCGCCCGGAACAGGCCGAGATGGTCGCCAAGCACGACAAGAACGCCGGACACGCCAGCGCCGAGATCGCCCACCAGCCGACCGACAAGTGCATCGAGTTTCTGCATATCAGGTTCCTGCATGGCACCCTCCATAGATACCGTCAGCCCCCAGCCCAATGGGTTTTACCCAAAGCGATCCTACGCCGGGGCTGCACCCGGTCAATGAAGCATTCGGACTAGGCGGCCGATCAGAAGGCTTAACTCCCCGAGGCATGACAGCATTATTCCGCATCCCTTCTCCCCAACGGGAGAAGGCGCCGGTATGTGGATGAGGGAGGATCCTGGCTACGGATCTATATCAGCGGAACTTCTCCGCAGTCGCCACGCAGTTGATCAGCGCCGCCAGCTCCTTGCGGGAGGCGAAGGAGGTTTCCGGGCTCATCGAGAGGAAGGCCTTGATGCCGCGAACGGTCGGCACCGAGTTCTTCTCGAGCTGGCCGACGACGCGTTCGACTTCGGCGTCGATGCCGGCGTCGGCGACCGTGATGCCGACGATGCCGAGCATCTTGGCTTCCGTTGCGGGGATCACATCGCGGGTGAAGACCATGCGGGCGAGCGTTGCGCGGGAAACCCGGTCGGCGAGCGCATTGAGCACAAGCGTCGGAGCGATGTCGTGGTTCATTTCCGGCACCTGGAAGGTGGCGCTTTCGGCGGCGATCGCCACGTCCGCGAGAGCGGCGATGGCGCAGCCGACGCCGGCTGCCCTGCCGCGGATGGCGGTGATGAACGGAACCGGGATTTCGCGCAGCACTTCATAAAAATCGAGGACCGGATCGGAGACCGCGGTGCGCAGGTCGAGCGCGGTAGCACGAGAACCGGCGGCAGGCATGGCGGCGCTGCGG
Source organism: Neorhizobium tomejilense (assembly GCF_964254135.1). NCBI lineage: Bacteria > Pseudomonadati > Pseudomonadota > Alphaproteobacteria > Hyphomicrobiales > Rhizobiaceae > Neorhizobium > Neorhizobium tomejilense. Next base: position 397,659 of record NZ_CAXUSO020000002.1, on the reverse strand, counting down.
CCGGTGCAGAAATCGCCGCCTTTGGCATTTATCAGCACGACGCGGGTTTCCGGCGACAGCGACTTCAATGCGGCGGTAATGGCCTGCGCCATCTCCGGCGTCAGCGCATTGCCCTTGTCGGGACGGTTGAGGGTGATCTCGAGGACGTTCCCCCGGGTATTGATCAGGACGTCGGACAATGCTTTCTCCTCAGGCTTCTTGTTTGGTTTTTGCCGCCCGGATCGCTTCCCAGATCCGGGAGGGCGTTGCCGGCATTTCGATATGGGCGACGCCGAGATCGGCGAGCGCATCGGTGATGGAATTGATCGTCACGCCGAGCGACGGTGTCGTACCACCCTCGCCGCCCGGACGGAAACCGAGCGGATGGCTTTTCGCCGGCACTTCGCTGATATGGGTGTCGAAGCTCGGGAAATCGGAAGCACGAGCCACCTGGTAGTCCATAAAGGTGGCCGACAGGTTCTGGCCGGTCTCCTGGTCGTAGTTCGACCACTCGAACAGTGCCTGGCCGGCACCCTGGACGATGCCGCCATGGGTCTGGCCGTCGACGATCATCGGGTTCAGCGCCTTGCCGACGTCATCGACGGTCGAATAACGCGGAATATGGAAGAACCCGGTTTCCGGATCGATCTCGATTTCGCAGACCGCCGCGCCATAGGGGTAGGCAAGCCCATGGGTGGTCTCGTCGGAAATCGCCGCAAGCGTGCCTCGCAGCTCATCCGGCAGGCCGAGATCGTTTTCCGCGGCCTGCGCCGCCTCGAACAGGCTAACGACGCCGTTCGATCCGCGGGCGCGAAAATGGCCGTCGGTGAAGTCGATCTCTTCCGGCGCGACGTTCAGCATGAAGGCGGCGATCCTGCGGCCGCGCTCGATGATCTCGGCAGTCGCCTTGTGCATGACGATGCTCGCGAAGCGAAGCGACCGGCCGGAATGCGAACCGCCGCCGGCCGAGACGAAATCCGTATCGCTGGCGCGGATCTGCACGACCTCGTGGGAAACGCCGAGGAAGGAGCCGACGAGCTGGGCGAATGCCGTCTCGTGCCCCTGCCCGGTGTTCTGGGTGCCGATCACGACGTCGACGATGCCGGCGGTTGGATCGATGGTGATTTCGGCCCGCTCGCGCGGCACGCCGCTGGTGCCTTCGATATAGTTGGAAAGGCCGATGCCGCGATACATGCCGCGTTTGCGGGCTTCTGCGCGGCGCGCCTCGAAACCCTTCCAGTCGGCCATCTCGAGCACCTTGTCCATGCAGCCGATATAGTCGCCATTGTCATAGATGACGCCCATCGGGTTGGAATAGGGGGAAGCCTCTTCCGGGATCATGTTGATGCGCCGCAGCTCCACCCGGTCGAAACCGAATTTGCGGGCGGCAAGGTCGATCATCCGCTCGATAATGTACATCGCTTCGGGGCGGCCGGCGCTGCGATAGGGGATGGTCGGTACGGTATTCGACATCGCCGCGCGGAATTCCACATGCGCGACCGGCACCCGATAAAGGCTGGTCATCAGCTGGATGCCCTTGTTGAGGGGCGTGTAGGACACCGTATGGGCGCCGATATTGCTGGTATTGACCGAGTGGAACGCGAGGAATTTGCCGTTTTCGTCGAGCGCCAGTCTGGCTTTCACATGCAGGTCGCGGCCCTGGAAGTCCGACAGGAAGGCCTCGATGCGTTCCGCCTGGTGTTTGACAGGCCGGCCGGTGAGCTTGGCGGCGTAGGGGAGCAGCACGAATTCCGGATAGGTGGCGTTGCGGGTGCCGAAATTGCCGCCGACATCGCGGGGCGCGACGACCCGCGCGAAGGCCATGTCGACGCCGAGAGACGCAGCGATCTGCTCGCGCATCATCACGACGCCATGGCCGCCGGAGGCGTGGATGGTGAACTTGCCTGTCTCCGGATCGTATTCGGCGGCGGAGGACCGCGGCTCCATGTGGACACCGGTGACGCGCTGCGCCCAGCTGGTGAATTCCAAGACATGAGCGGCCTTGGCGAAAGCCTCCTCAGTGCCGGCCTTGTCGCCGACTTCGCCATCCATGGCCTTGTTGCCCGGCACATGGTCCCATAGCTGCGGGGCACCCTCTTCCAGCGCGTCGACGCCGCGCACGACCGCGGGCAGCTCCTCCCAGTCGATCTCGATCGCCTCGGCGGCATCCTTGGCGAGATTGGTGCTCTCGGCGATTACCATGGCGACCGCCTCGCCGACGAAACGGGCACGGTCGGTCGGCAGCGCCTGGTGCTGGGTGCGGGCGCGCTCGGTGCCGTCATGGTTCTTGATGCGGATGTCGGAGCCGAATTGCGAACTGCCGATCGCATGCGGGATCGGCGCGATGCCAGCGGCGACAATATCCTCGCCGGTCAGGACGGCGAGCACACCCGGCATGTCGCGGGCGGCGGACGTGTCGATGCTGCGGATGATCGCATGCGCATGCGGCGAGCGCACGAAGGCGGCATAGGCCGTGTTCTCGAATTTGAGGTCGTCGGCATACTGGCCTTTGCCGGTGATCAACCGGTTGTCTTCCTTGCGCCTGACGTCTTCACCGATCATGCCATTCCTCCCATTCACATCGTCCCACATATCCCGGACGACGGCATTCCGCATGCGGCTCTTGGGCCTTCCTGAAGCGAAACGCAAATCAATTCATAATAGACATATTATATCCGTCAATGTTGAAATTATGATCTGCGGAAATGCTTTCCCTTTCGACGACGGCCGAGCGCCGATGGAAACGAGGGAAAGTGCAAAAGTCTCGCAAGAAAAAAGGCCCAGACCGAGGTCTGGGCCAGGCTTCCCTGGGAAGGGATTCACGTCAAGCGGCTTCCGGCCCCTGGTTGAGCACGTAGCCGGGGCCGCGCTTCAGGAAGTCGGTCCAGAGCCGCAACGTGCGCTCCGGCTGGTCGACCTCGATCGAATGGGCGGCGTCGAAGATGAAGGCGCGCTGCGAGGTCGGGATGTTGCGCTTCAGGTACGCGCCGGCCTCCGCCGGTACGACCTTGTCTTCGGTGCCGAGCAGGATCAGCGTCACCGCCTCGATCGAGGGCAGGCGGGCACTCAGTGCCTCGTCAACCTGAATGTTATTGGCAAGGCGCTCGTAGGTTCTGCCGTTGTTGGCCATGACTTCAGGCGATTTCGGCGTCGACTTGATCTTCTGCGGGTGGGCGTAGAGCGCCTTGAAACGCGCGTCCGGATCGGCAGGCAAACCGCCCTTGCCCTCGAAGCGAAACCCGGCCGGCACGCCGAGGATCAGATGGTCAACCATTTTCGGGTGCTCGGCAGCAAGCCACAAGGCCGACCAGCTGCCGAAGGACGAGCCGATCACGTCGAACCGCGGGCCGACCAGCTTTTCGGCGAATTCGGCGACCATGGCCACCCAGTCCCTCACCGTCCTCAGGCTTTCGTTGCCCTCGGTGCCGTCGAAGCCCGGGCAGATCGGCGCATAGACCGTGTGGTTCGCCGTGAGCGCCTTCAGCGGCTCGGTCAGCATGACACCGCCGGCGGCATGCAGGTAGACAACCGGCTGCCCCGTGCCGCCGACATGGTAGGAGAGCCTGCCGCCGGAAAGCTCGATCGTCTTCAATTCAAAGCTCATGGGTCAAACTCCTCTTACAGGCCAGCCACTTCGGGGGCGACGCAGTCGCGGAACAGTTCCATGCCACGGCGAACGACGCTGCCCGGCATGTTGCCGACCTTGATCGTCAGGTTCAGCAGGCCGCAATCGAGTTCCTGGCGAAGGCGCTTGATCTGCTTGATGACCGATTGAGGGCTGCCGCAGATGATCGAACCGGCTTCGATCTGTTCTTCCACTGTACGACCGCGCAGCGTGGCGAGGCGCTTCTGGAAGTTTTCGCCGGCATCGGCCTCGGTGTAGTAGCGGCTCTGTCCGAGCACGAGCTGCTGGGCGGAGCGCTGCGGCCGCATCAGCGTCTGGTGGAAATAGGTCTGGGCGGCGGCCATGTGGTGCCTCGCCTCCTCGTCCGTATCGGCGATGCAGATTTGCTGGCCGACCAGGATATCGTCCGGCGTGGGCTCCCAGCCGTAGGAGCGGGCGGTCTTCTTGAAATTTTCGACGGCCGCCTTGGCGATCGACAGGTCCTGGATCAGCGTGATGCCCATGATGGCTCGCATCTTGGCGACGAACTCGGCCGATTCCGCGTTGCTGGCGGACATCAGGATGCGCGGATGCGGCTTCTGGATCGGCTTCGGCCAGATCGAGATGGCCGGGAACTGATAATGCTCGCCTTCCCAGCCGAAGGGCTCGTCCTCGGTCCAGCACTTGATGATCAGCTCGGTGGCTTCGCGCAACCGGCTGCGTGATTCACTCGGCGGAATGTTGTAGGCAATGTATTCGTGCGGAATGCCGCGCAGGAAGCCGGCGACGAGGCGTCCGCCCGACATCACGTCGATCATCGCATATTCTTCGGCGACGCGGACCGGGTTCAGCAGCGGCAGCAGGTTGCCGACGATGGCGATCTTCGCCTTGGACGTCTGGCGGGCGAGCGCGCCGGCGATCAGGTTCGGGTTCGACATCAGGCCGTAAGGGCTGAAATGGTGCTCGTTGCAGCCCACCCAGTCGAAACCGTAATTCTCGGCATCGACCATCTCGTCGATATATTCGTTGTAGAGCGCCTGGATGCGGGTGCTGTCGATCCCGTGGGTGCTGACCGGCCATTCATGCGGCAGCTTGTCGTAATCGGGATAAGGCATCAGGTGGAAGAAATTGAACTTCATGGAAAGCTCCGCTGGGACCTTCGCCGGATGAAGGCAAAACGGATCCGACGACGAGGATTGAAATTGGATCAGTTGCTGGCGACGAGGCGCGGCGCGACGTCGTCGACGCGGCTCGCCATCGCCATTTCGGCAAAGCTGACGACCTGCGAAGCGACGATCTCGAGCGGCTGGGCAACCTCGCGGCGAGCCGGTTTGCCGTCGACGAAAGGTTTCTCGTTGGATTTGATGGTCGCCGCGTAAGGGGTCGGCCAGCCGCGCAGCGCATGCACGACCGAGCGCAGGCCGATCAGCGTTGCGCCCAGCGCCTGATCGCCGGCGGCGCAGACGATGCAGCCGACGGCGCGGCCGTCGAAATAGGAGCGCACGTCTCCCCGCATGTCTTCCGTATAGTCGATGGCGTTCTTGATCGTGCCGGACATGCCGCCGTGATAGCTCGGCGTTGCTATGACGATGCCGTCGGCGCGGCGAAGCGACTGGAGCAGGCGAAGGGCGGCCGGAGTGCGGTGCGTGACGCCGGGGTCGAAGAGCGGCAGCTCGAGTTCTGCTCCGCAGATGAGGTCGATTTCCGCGCCCGCCTTTTCGGCAGCCAGGAGACAGTAGCGTAGCGCGAGCTCGGAGCTCGAGCCGGGGCGCTGGGTCCCGCCGATACCGACGATAAAGGGTTTGCGGGTCTGCGTCATGGGGTCTCCTCCTTCGGCCGAAGCCGATTGCCTTATCAGGCACCTCAAGGAGAATTTGTATACCTTTAAGGTGAAAGTCAAGGTTTTTATGCCTTCATTAAGCCGCACACCTTCAATTGGTATACACTTCTTGTCGGTTGGCCTTAGCGGACGGTTTGTCGTAGTCTCCTCCATCATGAAGAAGGAACAGGTGGCGGCTTGACGAACGAGACAACCAGAGACGGAGCCAAGGACGGGGCGACGCAGAGCGCCGTCGAAACCGCCTATCATCGGATCCGGCACCTGATCCTCACCGGCGAGATGCGCTCCGGCGACAAGCTGCTCGAAAACCAGCTTGCCGTCGCGATCGGCGTTTCCCGCACGCCGATCCGAGAGGCTTTGAACCGGCTGAACGCCGAGGGCCTGGTGGTGCTGGAACGCTACCGGCGGGGGATCGTCGCGGATTTTTCGCTCGACGACGCGATCGAGATCTTTCGGCTGCGTGCCATTCTCGAAGGCCATGCAACCAGCCGCGCCGCCACCCGCATTTCGGAAGCCGACCTGCAGCGGCTGCAGGAACTGGAACAGCTGATGGAGATCCAGTTCGAGGAACTCGGCTGGAACGAACATCTCGAAGGGTTCGACAAGCTCAACGGGGAATTCCACGCGGTGATCGCCGCTGCCGCCGAAAGCCCGCGACTCGAAAAGATCCTCGCCTCCTCGCTGGAATTGCCGGCCTCGATCTTCAACCGCTATTCGGAGCCGGTCGAGGTGCGCACGCGCCGCACCCACGCCCAGCACCGGGAAATCCTCGCGGCGCTCAAGGCCCGCAACCCCGAATGGGCACAGGCAGCGATGAACGCTCATCTCTTCTCGCTGCTGCCGACCGCTTCGGGCTCGCTGGAGCATGAAGACGGGGCGAAATGAGTGCGGTAGTGCCGCTCTCTCCGAAGCTCCCGGCTGGCCGTTGCCGATCTGTTACCGATTGGTGGCCATCCACAGGACGTGGCGGCCGCCGCGCTTGCCGTTGGCGCGCACGTAAACCTCCTCGGTAGCAAATCCGGCATCCCGCAGCCGACGCGTAAAGCCTGCGTCCGGCGCCGACGACCAGACGGCCAGGACGCCGTTGTCGCGCAATGCAGTCTTGGCGGCCCGAAGCCCGGCGTGGTTATAAAGGCTGTCGTTGGAAGCCCGCGTCAGCCCGTCGGGGCCGTTGTCGACATCGAGCAGGATGGCATCGTAAGCGGCGTTGCGTGACCGGATCAGCGCTCCGACATCGCCGACATGAATATCGACACGCGGATCGTCGAGCGTGCCCTTGTGAAATTCCGCCATCGGCCCGCGCGCCCAGTCGACCACGGCCGGAACCAGTTCCGCGACGGTCACCCCGGTATCATCCGGCAGAGCTCCCAGGGCCGCCCGCAGGGTAAACCCCATGCCAAGGCCGCCGATCAGCATGTGGGTATTCTTCCGGCCGGCAATCCGCTCGCAGGAGAGCGTCGCCAGCGCCTCTTCCGAACCGCTCAACCGGCTGTTCATCAGCTCGGTCGAACCGAGCATGATCGAAAATTCGGCCCCGCGCTGCTTCAGTCGCAGTTCGCCCCCCTCGCCGGGAATGGTTGCGCGGTCAAGCTGGATCCAGGGAAGCATCGGCCTATCTCATCGTCTCGTGCGGGACGCCTCCTAACACAGACGTTGCGGGGAAAATACCGGACTATCGCCTGCCGGTGGAAGAATCCGGTCACCGAGGCCATGCTGACGATGGTGAATTCATTCCGATGGCAGTTGTGGGGCAGGCTCCGCAGCACCCGACCTGCAACAGACCGATAGCGGCGGAATTGTCAGTGCCTCGATCAGCACAAAAGCGAGATCTTCGAGTTCGCCATCGGTAAACTCTGAATAATCGTCTCCGATCGGAAGATTATCCGAGCACCCATCGTTGTTTTTTGGATTCATGTCTCGCCCCAGCCCGCGGCGAACATGCATGAAATTTTGTAAATAGCATCACCTTTTTGATGCTGTGCTGCACAAATAAAAAGGCCCGCGCCTTTTCCCCCTGCGCGGGCCTCTCCTAAGACGTAACCTCTTCTACGCTCGACTTAGGAGAATGCCATTGTACTCCGGACTGAAAAGTCCTCAATTCGTCCAAAAGACCTAGCACAAGGGGTATAGCCCCGAGGGGAGCGGCCGGCTTTTGGGGCGCCGGCCGCTAAGACCGCAGCGACTGGGGGGTGACAATTGTGCGGTCCTGCGCCTCAAATGACGACAATCGCGACTGCACATCAAGATGAACCTTGGGTGATATGACTACGCCCAAAGGCTTCATGGGCTTATCAAAATCATCAAATTGGCACCCCCTCGTCAGGCCACCCGCCTGGCGGTCACATTGCGCAGATACGGCATGACCTCCTTGGAGTAGATCTCCATGTTCTTGCGGGTTAGCTCGGCCGGCAGGGTACCGAACTGGAGAAGCGTCAGCAGATGGCCGAAGCCGATCTGGGCCTGGTATTCTTCCAGCTTCTCGCGCACCGTCGCCGGGCTGCCGCAGATGAACTTGCCCTCTTCGATGACGCTGTCGATCGTCTGCTTCATCGAATGGCCGGCCTTGGCCGACATCGCCCCGACCATGGATTTCACCGAGGTGTAGCCCGGCGGCAGCAGCATCTCCATCGGCATGCGCAGGAACTTCTGCAGGAAGGCCTCGATATGGTCCTTGGCCTCCCTGCGGGCAATCTCGTCGGTCTCGGCCACATAAAGCGGCAGCGACCAGCCGAGCTGGTCCTCGGTCGCCTCGTAGCCGTAACCGGCCGCAACGTCCTTATACATCTTCATGTAGCGGGCGACGGTCGAGACCGAGGCGAAGGTCTGGAGATAAGTGTATTTGCGGTCCGGATGGGCGGCCCATTCGATCGTTTCGCTAGAACCCTGGCTCGGGATCCAGATCGGCGGATGCGGATTGTCCTGGTAGACCCGCGGCCAGACGTTCACGTATTCGAAATTGTAGTGCTTGCCTTCGAAGACGCTCGGACCCGGTTGCGTCCAGGCCTGCAGGATCAGGTCGTGTGCTTCCTGGAACCGCTCGTGGCTGAAGGCCGGATTGACGCCCCAGGAATGGTATTCGGCGCCGATGCCGCGCACCATGCCGGCGATCAGGCGGCCGCCGGTGATGTTGTCGACCATCGCGAATTCTTCCGCCACGGTCAGCGGGTTGTTGAGGAGCGGCAGCGCGCGGCCGAGAATGGCAATCTTGACGTTCTTGGTGCGGCGGGCGAGTGCGCCGGCCATGACGCCCGGGATCGGCATCAGGCCATAGGCGTTCGAATGGTGTTCGTTGACGCAGATGCCGTCGAAACCGAGCTGGTCGGCATATTCGAGTTCGTCTAGGTAACGGTTGTAGAGCTGGTGGCCCTTCTTCGGGTCGTAATAGGTATTCGGCAGGGTGACCCAGGCGGAATTGTGCTTCTCGTCATAGGACAGATCGAGATCCGCATAGGGCATCAGGTGCATGAAGTAGAATTTCATCGCGTAACCTCCCCGATGAAGCCATTGACCAGTTCGACGAAACGGTCGGCCTTTTCGATCTGCGGCAGATGCCCGCAGTTCTCGATGATCTCGAGCCGCGAATTGGGAATGAGGTCGCGCCAGGCCGGTGCGTAGCCGACCGGCATTGCCTTGTCGTTATCGCCCCAGACGATCAGTGTCGGCACGGACACGCGGTGCAGCCACTTGTGGAGGTCCGGATTGAGGAAACGCGGCTCCCAGGCGAGCTTGGCCGACGTGAGCTTGTTCCTGAGAAGGATTTCCATCCCTTCCTTCGACGGCGGCGGGGCCGCCAGCATTGCTTCCGCAAACGCCTGGTCGTGGAAGAGGTTGCGGGCGGTCTCCTCTGGGTTCCACATGAAGACGTCACCCTTGCGCACGCCCTTCACCCGAATGCCGGCAGGCGCCACGACGGTCAGGGAGCCGAGTTTTGTCGCATTGCGGATGGCGATCTCGGCCGCCAGCCATCCGCCGATCGACGTGCCGACGAGGTTGACCTTCTCGAGGCCGAGATGGTCGAGGACATCCAGATAAAAGAAGGCGAGGTCGGAAGTGTTGTCCAGCCATTCGGGGCTGTCGGAGGCGCCGAAACCCGGATGTTCCGGCACGATCACCTCATGGGTTTCGGAGAGCTTCTCCATGAAGGGCAGCCAGCGCGAGGCGCCGCTCGCGCCATGCAGGAAGAGCAGCGGCGAACCGGTACCTTTCCGCATGAACCGGATCTTCGTCCCGGTGACGGTTTCAAAGCTTTCGGTAAAACTCATCGGTGTTTCACCCTCCCCGGGACCTGACAACCGTTAAGGCAGGCGCTCCTCGGCACCCGCGAATGGCGGCAATCTGTATAACCTTTTGGGGAGCGTCAATATGATTCTGTCAAATTTTGATTGATAATAGCAAATTTCTAACTTGCATCTTTGGAAATTGCATACAAGATTGGCGGGGTGGGTTGAGCCGCGGGAGGGCTGCTCGAAGAGCCCCTCATCCGCCTGCCGACACCTTCTCCCCCTGGGGAGAAGAGATATGCCGCACCGTCGCCGCTCCCCCTCGCCCCGCGTGCGGGGAGAGGGTCGCCGAGCGCAGCGGAGGCGGGGTGAGGGGCTGCCACGGCGCCCGGGAGACTATGAGGAGGAGAAAAAATGCAGGCCGAAAAACTGTTTGATCTCAATGGTCAGATAGCGATCGTGACGGGCGCTGCAAGCGGCCTGGGGCTCGCCATCACCAAGACGCTGGCGGCCAACGGTGCGCATGTGGCGTTGCTCGATCTCGACGCCGAGGCGCTCGCCGCCGCCTATCAATGGCTGAACAGCCAGGGCTTTTCCTCCGAGAGCCATCAGGTCGACGTCTCCGACAGTGCAAGCCTGCGCAACACGATCGACGGTATTGCGCAAAAGCACGGACACCTCGATATCCTCGTTGCCAATGCCGGCATCAGCGGCGGCCCGAATTCCCGCACCGAAGCGGGCGCGATCGAAAATGTCAGCGACGATCTGTGGAACCGGGTGGTGGACGTGAACCTCACCGCCACGTTCGTCGCCATCCAGTCCGCTGCAAAGCATATGAAGAAGCAGAAAAGCGGCCGCATCGTCGCGATCGCCTCGATTGCCGGCATGCGCGGCGATCCGATGACCGGTTACGCCTATGCGTCCAGCAAAGGCGCCGTCGTCAACCTCGTCAAGCAGGCCTCCTGGGAGCTGGCGCCCTATAACGTGCTTGTCAACGGCATTGCGCCCGGCCCGTTCCGCACCAATATCGCCGGCGGCCGCATCCGAGAGCCGGAGGTGGAGAAGGCCTTTGCCGATACCGTGCCGCTCGGCCGCATCGCCGAGACGGACGAGATCATGGGCCTCGCCCTGCTTTTGGTATCGAAGGCATCGAGTTTCATGACCGGCGCGGTAATCCCGATTGACGGCGGTACGGTGGCTATTTGAGCCGACGTGAACGTCGGAATTGACAATATCAGGCTCCCTGCTTTATCCCCTTGAAGTGGACGAGGAAGCCGGGTTCGAGAAAAACCCGAAATTGACGAATGCCAAACGCACTCGTCTAATGAAATCGGAGGACACGACCATGAACATCGCGACCAATCCAGCCCGCTCGTCCGACGCTTACCAGTCCGCGCGCCTCCTGATTGACGGCGCCTGGCTGGAGAATGGCGACCGCAAGACGCAGCCGCTGATCAACCCGGCGACCGAAAAAGCCATCGGCGTGGTGCCGCATGCGACTGCCCAGGATCTCGACCGGGCGCTCGAAGCCGCAAGCCGAGCCTTTCCGCTATGGCGGGCGACGAGCCCGCGCGAACGCGGCCGCATCCTGAAGCGCGCAGCTCAACTGATGCACGACCGGCAGGAAGAGATCGCCACGCTTGCGACGCTCGAAATGGGCAAGCCGATCGCCGAAGCGCGGCTGGAGACCCATTTCGCCACGGAAGAAATGGAGTGGTTCGCCGAGGAAGGCCGCCGCACCTATGGCCGCGTCATCCCCGGCCGTATCGGCGAAACCCGCTTTCAGGTGATCAAGGAACCGGTCGGCCCGACCGCCGGTTTTTCGGCCTGGAATTTCCCGGTCGGCAATGCCGCCCGCAAGATGGGCTCGGCGCTCGCTGCCGGCTGCACGATGATCTACAAGCCCGGCGAAGAGGCACCGGCGTCTGCCGCGGCCGTCGCTCAATGCCTCCTCGATGCGGGCGTTCCGGCCGGCGTCATCGCGGTCGTCTACGGCGTGCCCGACTTCATCTCGCGCCACCTGCTCGCCTCGCCGATCATCCGCAAGATCTCGTTTACCGGGTCGGTCCCGGTCGGTCAGCACCTCATTCGGTTGGCTTCGGAAAGCCTGAAGCGCACCACGATGGAACTCGGCGGCCATGCGCCGGTGCTTGTCTTCGACGATGCCGACCAGACCGCGGCGCTCGACATGTCGGTACAGCGCAAATATCGCAACGGCGGCCAGGTCTGCGTTTCACCGACCCGCTTCTACGTGCAGGACAAGTCCTATGACGCCTTCTGCGCCGGCTTTGCGGAGCGTGCCGCGAAGATCACGGTCGGCGACGGCCTCGATCCGGCGACCGGCATGGGACCGCTGGTCCACGGCCGCCGGCGTGACGCAATCGAGGCGCTGGTGCAGGACGCCACCGCCAAGGGCGCCAAGCTGCTCGCCGGCGGCCATCGCGTTTACAACGAAGGTTTCTACTTCGCCCCGACCGTTCTCGCCGACGTGCCGAGCGATGCGCGGATCATGAGCGAGGAACCGTTCGGCCCGGTCGCCGTGCTCAACCGCTTCTCGGATTTCGACGATGCGGTCACCAAGGCGAACGAACTGCCCTACGGCCTTGCGGCCTATGCCTTCTCCAATTCGCACAAGACCATCGCAAAACTTTCCGACGCGCTGGAAGCGGGCATGGTCGGCATCAATTCCTTCAATATCTCCATGCCGGAAACGCCGTTCGGCGGGGTGAAAGCGAGCGGCCACGGTTCCGAAGTCGGGATCGAGGGCGTCGATGCCTACATGGTCACAAAGACGGTCAGCATCACCTGAGAGCTTCGGGTCCAGAGAGCTTCCAAGAGGACAAGAGAATGAAACACGAAAAACCGACCGGCACCTTCGCCGCCGAAGCTGTCCTGACCCACATGAAGGCCGCCGGCATCGATGTCCTGTTCGCCAATGGCGGCACCGACTTTCCGTCGATCATCGAGGCCTTTGCCCGCCAGTCCGAAACCGGCCTGAAGATGCCCGAAGCGCTGGTCATCCCGCATGAGGGTGTCGCTGTCGGCATGGCGCATGGCTATTATCTGATCACCAGTAGACCGGCCGGCGTCATCGTCCACGTCAATGTCGGGCTTGCCAACTCGGTCATGGGCCTGATCAACGCCCGATCGGAAAACGTGCCAGTGATGATGTTCTCCGGCCGCACGCCGATCACCGAACACGGCCGTTTCGGCTCACGTTCCTCGCCGATCCACTGGGGCCAGGAAATGTTCGACCAGGGCGGCATGGTCCGCGAAGTGGTCAAGTGGGACTATGAACTGCGTTACCCGGAACAGGCGGGCATCGTCATCGACCGCGCCATGAGCATCGCCATGAGCGAGCCGCGCGGCCCGGTCTATCTGAGCCTGCCGCGCGAGGCGCTGGCCGAAGGTGCTGAGGTCGAGATCAGCCACCGCTCGACGGTCACCCCGACCACCTACGGCCCCGCCGATCCGGAACTGGTCGCCCTGGCTGCCGACCTGCTGGCAAAGGCGAAAAATCCGCTGATCATCACCCAGAGCCCGGAGCTCGCTCCAGACTTTGAACCGCTCGCCGGCTTCGTCGAGAAGTTCGCGCTGCCGACAATCGAGATGTGGGCAACCCGCCTGGCGCTGCCGAGCGACCATCCGATGATGATCGGCCGCGACTCGACCCAGGTGTTGAAGGAAGCCGACGTCGTGGTGGTGATCAATGCTGCGGTTCCGTGGATTTCCGACCATACCGCCCCCGCCGAAGGCGCCAAGATCATCGCCATCGGCCCCGACCCGCAGCATAGCCGCGTACCGATCCGCAGTTTTCCGATCGACATCGCGCTTGCCGGTGGCGTCAACAAGACGATCGCAGCGCTTGCCGTTGCGATGGCCGAGCGCGTGCCGGTATCCGAAACCTTCTCCGAACGTCGCGAAAAGTGGGCGAAGATCAAGGCGGCCCAGGCCGAGGCCGCCGACAAGCGGGCCGCCATGGGCAACGGTTCGCCGATGACACCGGCCTATGTCAGCCGCTGCATCTCCGGTATCCTGGACGACAGGACGACTGTGGTGAACGAACTCGGCATCGATCCGTCGGTGATGAGTTTCAAATATCCGAAATCTTATTTCTCGACCCCGTTGTCCGGCGGTCTCGGCTTCGGCCTGACCGCCGCGCTCGGCGCCCAGCTCGGAGACCGCAGCCGCCAGGTGATCGCCACGATCGGCGACGGTTCCTACATGTTCGCCAATCCCGTCGCCTGCCACCAGACCGCGACTGCGCTGAAACTGCCGCTGCTGACGGTCGTCTTCAACAACGGCATCTGGAACGCCGTGCGCCGCTCGACGCTCTACATGTATCCGGACGGAAGTGCTGCGACCGCCAACACCATGCCGATCACCGCGCTCGATCCGGCTCCGGATTACGCGGCCGTCGCCCGCGCCCACGGCGCCCATGCCGAACGCGTTGAGACCGGCGCCGACCTGCCGGCGGCGCTGCAGCGGGCATTGGCCGCGACCAGGAGCGGCCAGCAAGCCATGATCGAAGTCATGGTTTCTTACTAGGAGGCGTCGAACATGGGGGGAGCCGGGAACGACGCAAGGATGACAGAAACGCTGGAGGAACTCCGCCGGCGTTATCCGATGGTCGGCGATCTCGAAAAACGGGCGAAATGGCGTATTCCGCGTTTCGCCTACGAATTCCTCCAGGGCGGCGCCGGCGACGAGACCGGCCTTAACCGCAACCGGACAGCGCTGCAGGCGGTCGAAGTCGTGCCGCGCTACGGGCTGGACGTGTCCAAGGTCGATACCTCGGTCGAGCTCTTCGGCCATCGTTATGCCGCCCCGATCGGCATCTCGCCGATCGGCTTCGACGGCATGATGTGGCCGGGGGCCACCGAACAGTTCGCCAAGGCCGCCCAGGCCCACAATATCCCTTACCTGGTCGGCACGCTCGCCTGCGCGACCATCGAAAAGGTCGTGGAATGGGCGCCTGACGTCACCTGGTTCCAGCTCTACCCGATGGCTCCGAACAATCATCAATACAGTCTCGAAATGACTGATCGCGCCCGCATCGCCGGCGCCAAGGTTCTGGTCACGACGCTGGACGTGCCGGTGCGCGCCAAGCGCCCGCGCGATCTTCGCAACGGCCTCACCATGCCCTTCAAGCTGACGCCGAAGACGATGATCGCAGCGGCAATGGCCCCTTTCTGGCTGGATGCGATCCGCCGCAAGGGCATGCCGACTTTCGCCAACATGGCTGGTTTCGCCGGCGCGCCGGACCGCGTCACCACCTCCGCCTTCGTGCAGAAACATATCGGCGGCGGCTTCCCCTGGGAGCAGATCGCCCGCCTGCGTGACAGATGGCCAGGCCCGATGATGGTCAAGGGCGTCATGCACCCGGCGGATGCGGAAAAGGCGCTGGAACTCGGCCTGAACGGCGTGGTCGTCTCCAACCACGGCGGCCGCCAGTTCGATGCGGCGCCCGCGACGATCGACGTCCTGCCGGAAATCGCTCGAACCGTGGGCACCCGTGGTACGGTGCTCTTCGACAGCGGCGTCGTCTCCGGCGTCGACATGGCGCGCGCAGTCGCCTGCGGCGCCCATTCCTCCTTTGCCGGCCGCGCGTTCATGCTCGGCCTTGCCGCACTCGGAGACCATGGCGCCGCCCATATGGCGCAGGCCTTCATCGAGGAATACCGCATCACGCTCGGCCAGAGCGGGCTGCTGAATACGGACCAGGCCCGCCGCGCGCCCGTGCGCCATCCCGGTGCCTGGACCGCGCAAGATTTCCAACCGCACCTCTAATCGACCATGTCTCCCGGGAGGAGAAACCCATGAAAGTTGCCGACGCCATCGTGGAAATCCTGAAGCGCGAGGGGATCGAGATCATTTGCGGTTACCCCGTGAACCACGTTCTCGAACACGCGGCCATGGGCGATATCCGCCCGATCATCGTGCGCCAGGAGCGCCACGGCCTGCACATGGCCGACGCCATGTCGCGCCTCTCGTCCGGCAAGACGATCGGCGTCTTCGCCATGCAGCTCGGACCGGGCACCGAAAACGCCTATGGCGGCATCGCCCAGGCCTATTCCGAATCCGTGCCGCTGCTGGTGCTGCCGATGGGCTACGAGCGCCGTGTCGCGCATGTCGATCCCAACTACAATGCGACCCGCTCGATGCGCGACATCACCAAGTCCGCCGAGCCGATCACCTCGGCTGCCGAAATCCCGAACATTTTCCGACGCGCTTTCTCCAAGTTGCGCAATGGCCGCGGCGGCCCGGTTCTGGTCGAGATCCCGAACGACATGTGGCAGGACGAGGTGCCGGAACCGCTGAACTACCGGCCGGTTCTTTCCACCCGTTACGGTCCGGACCCGATCGCCGTGCGCGATGCCGTCGACCTGCTGCTCGCCGCCAAGCGGCCGATCCTCTATGCCGGCCAGGGCATTCATTACGCGCAGGCCTGGCCGCAGCTGAAACAGCTCGCCGAACTGCTGGCGATCCCGGTTTCGACCAGCCTCGAAGGCAAGAGCGCGTTTCCGGAAACCCATCCGCTGTCGGTCGGCGCCGGCGGGGCGGCGATCTCCAGGACCCTGCGCCATTTCCTCGACACATCCGACCTGATCTTCGGCATCGGCTGCTCGTTTACCGAAACCGCCTTCGGCGTGCAGATGCCGCTCGACAAGACGGTCATCCACGCCACGCTCGATCCCGACCACGTCAACAAGGACATCGAAGCCAAGGTGGCGCTGGTCGGCGACGCGGCGCTGACGCTCGACGCGGTGCTTGCCGAACTCGAAGCCCGCAAGGTTTCTCCGCGCGACCATACGGAAATCGCCGCCGAGATCGCCAAGGTGCAGGAGGAATGGCTTTCCGAATGGATGCCGAAGCTCACCTCCGACAGCAAGCCGCTGTCGCCCTATCGCGTGCTCTGGGACCTGCAGCACACGGTCGATATCGAAAACACCATCATCACCCATGATGCCGGCAGCCCGCGCGACCAGCTTTCGCCGTTCTGGAAGTCGGTAAAGCCGCTCACCTATATCGGCTGGGGCAAGACGACCCAGCTCGGGTACGGCCTGGGCCTCGCCATGGGCGCCAAGCTGATGCATCCGGACAAGCTCTGCATCAATGTCTGGGGCGATGCGGCGATCGGCTTTACCGGCATGGATTTCGAAACCGCGGTGCGCGAGCGCCTGCCGATCCTGTCCATCCTGCTCAACAATTTCTCGATGGCGATGGAACTGCCGATCATGAAGGTTTCGACGGAGAAATTCCGCTCGACCGACATTTCCGGCGATTACGCCGCCTTTGCCCGCGCGCTCGGCGGTTACGGCGAACGGGTCACCGACCCGGCCGAAATCATCCCGGCGATCAAGCGCGGCATCGAGCAGACACAAAAGGGCGTGCCGGTCCTCCTCGAATTCATCACCACGCAGGAAATCGCCCGTTCGCGCTACCACCGCATGCTGACGGGTGAGAAGAAATGACCTCCCTGAAATCCACGATCGACGCCCTGAAGCTCCACTTCGGCGACCGGCTTTCCACCACGGAAGCGGTGCGCGAACATCACGGCCACGACATGTCCCGACAGCCCACAAGGCTGCCGGACGCAGTGGTCTATGCCGAAAACGAGGACGAGGTGGCGCGCGTCGTTTCCGCCTGTTTCGACGCTGGTATCCCGGTGACCCCGTTTGCGGCAGGCTCCTCGATGGAAGGCCACACGATCCCGCTGAAGGGCGGGATTTCGCTCGATCTCACCCGCATGAACAGAATAGTCCAGGTCAACCACGAGGATTTCGACGTGCAGGTGGAGGCCGGCGTCACCCGCAAGCAGCTCAACGCCCATATCCGCGACACCGGCCTGTTCTTCCCCATCGACCCCGGCGCCGACGCCTCGCTCGGCGGCATGGCCTCGACCCGGGCTTCGGGCACTACGGCCGTGCGCTACGGCACGATGCGCGAAAACGTGCTTGCGCTGCGCGTCGTCACGCCGCAAGGGAAAATCATCACCACCGGCCGGCGGACGAAGAAGTCTTCCACCGGCTACGACCTGACCAAGCTCTATGTCGGTGCCGAAGGCACGCTCGGCGTCATCACCGAGGTGACCGTCAGGCTGCACCCGATCCCGGAAACCATCGCGTCTGCCGTCTGCGCTTTCGAAACCATGCGTGGCGCGGTGGAAGCCGTCGTCGCGACCATCCAGAGCGGCATCCCGGTCGCCCGGATCGAATTCCTCGACGAAGTGGCGGTCGAAGCCGCCAACCGACATGCAGGCCTCACCCTCAAGCTCGCCCCCACCCTCTTCCTCGAATTCCATGGCAGCCCGCGCTGGGTGGAGGAACAATCGAACACGGTGGGCGAAATCGCCACCGAATTCGGCGGTTCCGATTTCGCCTGGTCGACCCGCACCGAAGACCGCGAGCGGCTGTGGAAGGCCCGCCACGAAACGATCTATTCCAACCAGACGCTGCGCCCCGGCTGCAAGGCGTTTACGACAGACGTCTGCGTGCCGATCTCGCGGCTCGCCGAAGCGGTGCTTGCCGCCCGCGAGGATATCGATAATTCCTTCGTCATGGGCAAGATCATCGGCCATGTCGGCGACGGCAATTTCCATGTCGGTTACCTGATCAAGCCGGAAATCCCGGAAGAACTGGCCGAAGCGGAACGCCTCGCCGAACGGCTCTATCAGCGCGCCATGGACATGGGCGGCACGTTCAGCGGCGAGCACGGGATCGGCATCTCGAAGCTGAAATATCTCCGCCGCGAACACGGCGACGCCGTCGACATGATGAACGCCATCAAGGCGGCGATCGATCCGAAGGGCATCATGAACCCCGGCAAGCTTGGCCAGGTGGAATAAACGAAACCGCCGACGTCGGATGATCACCGGCTGAGGTCGATGCGACTGGTCACCACCGGTTTGCCGCTCGAAAGATCCTTGTCGATCGTTTGAAGCCTGAGGCGGTCGTCGCCGATCTTCTCGATCGTCATGTTGGCGACGCGATCCCCGTTGATCACCCTCGCCCAGCGGACGCCGAGATTGATCGCATTGCCGCGGCGGTTGCCGGAAAGCACCGAAGGCTGGCCGGACGGTCCGAGATAAGTGCCGCTATAACCGTTTTCCGAAGCCTGCAGGTCGGCCGATATGCTGCGCCGGATGACCAGCAGGCCGCGGCAGGTTCCCTGCATCGACAGGGTAGTCGCCCCGGCCGTCGAGGTGAAGCTGCAGGTGACATTGATGGGACTTGCCCCGATACGGGTCAGAACCGTGCCCTTGCCGCTCCAGTTGCCGGCAAGTGTCTTCAGGAAATCCCCTTCGGCCGCCAGAGCCGAGCCCGGCGAAAAAGCGGAGGCGATAAACGCGGCAGAAGCGAGAAACGAGCGCATGGCGACGATCCATCTGAATGCTCGCTTCGAACGCCGGCTGAGCCATTCTGTTCCATCTGTCATCCCAAGTCGCCATCGAGCAGCCCAGCGACGCGCGAAAACCCACTTCGACCTTGCTGCCGCGCAAGAACATGCTACATATGTAGCACTTTCTGGAGCGAACCATGCCGGTCACCACCAAAATCCGACGCCAGGGCGGTGCCGCGGTGATTACCATCCCGCCGGCCCTGTTGAAGCTGATGCATACCGAGGTCGGCGATCAACTCACGCTCGACGTCGCCAACGGTGAATTGATCGCCCGTCCCGTCGAGAGCGGCCGCAAGCGCTACACCCTCAGCGAATTGCTGAAGGGGAGCGATGCCATGGCAATGCTGAATGCCTCGGTCGCCGATGCTCAGGAAGGCGATCCGATAGGGCACGAGATCTGATGATCCGCAGCAACGTGCCGAGGCGCGGCGATGTCTACTGGATCGACCCAAACCCCGTCGCCGGCCGGGAAATGAAGAACCGGCATCGTTTCGTCGTCATCACGCCGATCGAGATCAACAGGCTGGGCGTCAGCATGACGGTGCCCATCACCACCGGTGGGGCCTTTATCCGCGATGTCGGTCTTGCGGTGGCGATTTCCGGCCATGACACGACCGGTGTCGCCGTTTGCAACCAGGTCCGCAGCTTCGACATTCCCGCCCGCATCCAGCAGAAAACCGCGCAATATATCGAGACGCTGGACGAGGCGACGATGAATGAAATCGTCTCGCGCGTGGTCAGCGCCATCGACCCGGCACCAGAACCCGCCTGATCTCTTCCCTTCATCCTCCCCTGCCCTAACTGCATTTCCCGGGCGAGGAAGAAGGAGGAGCAAGTATGATCATCCGGTCTGGAAGCTGCCTTTGCGGAAGCGTGCGGTATTCGGTGAAGGATGCGCCGGTCAGGATCGGGCTTTGCCATTGCGCCGATTGCCGCAAGGAAAGCGGATCGAGCTTCGTCACGTTCGGCATCTGGCCGCGGCATGGATTTGAAAGCACAGGCGAGGTCAAGT
This sequence comes from Neorhizobium tomejilense, assembly GCF_964254135.1. Taxonomy (NCBI): domain Bacteria; kingdom Pseudomonadati; phylum Pseudomonadota; class Alphaproteobacteria; order Hyphomicrobiales; family Rhizobiaceae; genus Neorhizobium; species Neorhizobium tomejilense. The sequence goes on along the minus strand of NZ_CAXUSO020000002.1, from coordinate 377,602 downwards.
ATTTCCATGGCCGCGGCTTCTGCCCCGAATGCGGCTCGCGCGTCTTCAACGAGAGCGACGGCGACGAGATCGAAATCCGCGTCGGATCGCTCGACATGGCGCCGACCGATCTCGAGCCGGTCTACGAAATATGGGTGAAGCGACGGGAGAACTGGCTGAGCCCGCTTCCCGTCCCTCAGTTCGAAGAAGATCGCAATTGACGCATTGTCGTCAGGCGCGGACCCTATAGAGTGCCGCCCAGCGGACGGGAGACAGACAAATGTCGGAACTGATCGACAAGGCGATTGTCATCGCGACGCAGGCCCATCAAGGACAGTCGTCGAAAACCGGCGGTCCGTTCATCGACCATGTCAGGCGCGTCGCCGAAAACGTGGCCGGCGAGGACGAAAAACAGGTTGCCTGGCTACATGACGTGGTCGAGAAAGGCCCCGGCTGGACGTTTGAGCGGCTGCGCGAGGAAGGCTTTTCCGAAGCGGTCGTCGATGCCGTGGACGCGATGAGCAAGCGCGACGGCGAGGAATATTTCTCCTTCGTCCGACGCTCGATCGAAAACCCGCTCGCCCGACCGGTGAAGCGCGCTGACCTCACCGACAATCTTGCCCAGATGCGCCAGATGGGCGGCGACGGTTCGAAATTTGCGGAAGGCCTGCGCATCCTCAACGAGCGATATCCATCCTGATCCCGGGAACCATGCGCCATCCCTTGCCGTTCGTTTTCGCACGGCAGAAGCCGCGATCCAGCGACAGGATGGACTCATGGAACTCAAGAATCAGGTGGCTCTGGTAACCGGGTCAGGCTCGGGCATCGGCAAGGCGGCGGCGATGAAACTCGCGGCGGAAGGCGCCAAGGTCGGACTGCTCGGCCATACGAGAACGGAGATCGAAAAGGCTGCCCGGGAAATAGAGAAGGCCGGCGGAGAAGCGCTGGTGCTCGAAGCCGACGTTTCCGACGAAAGCCGGATGCGCGAAGCGATCGACCGGCTTGCGGAAAAATTCGGCCGGCTGGACATCGTCGTCGCCAATGCCGGCATCAACGGCGTGTGGGCGCCGATCGACGACCTGAAGCCGGAAGAATTCGACAGGACGATCGCCGTCAACCTGCGCGGCACCTATCTGACGCTGCATCTCACCGTGCCGCATCTGAAGGCGCAGGGCGCCGGCTCGATCATCGTCGTCTCCTCGATCAACGGCAACCGCACCTTCACGACACCCGGCGCCACCGCCTACACCGCCACCAAGGCCGCGCAGGTGGCGATGGTGCAGCAGCTGGCGCTGGAACTCGGCAAGCACCACATCCGCGTCAACGCCGTCTGCCCCGGCGAGATCGAGACCAATATCAGCGACAACACCAAGCTCCGCCACGAGCAGGAAACCGCAATCCCGGTGGAATGGCCGGAGGGCCAGGTCCCGATCAGCGACGGCAGGCCGGGAAAAAGCGAGGACGTCGCCGAAGTCATCGCCTTCCTCGCCTCCGACCGCTCCCGGCATGTGACGGGCGCGCCGATCTACGTGGATGGTGGCCAGGGACTGCTGAGGTAGGATTGTTTTCCGCGCCGAAGTTCCCGGATAGCCCTTTCCAGGCTGACCGGCGGTTGACCTTATCCTCGAGCGATCGCGCCCTCAGTGCGAAGATATAGGTTGAAATCCGGAGGGAATCCGGCAATTTCCGTGTCTTGAATGGAGGCAAGCCCATGTCCAGCACATCCGCGGAAAAAGCGCCGGTCATCGTCATCGACCTGCAGACCAACATGTTCGACGGCCTTGTCGAGCCGCCCCTACACGAAGCGGATCTCCTGACCGACCGCGCCCGAAAGGTGATCGACTGGGCGCGGCGCGAAGGCCGGGCGATCGCCTTCGTGCGCCATGACGGGCCGGAGGGGGATCCGCTGGCGCCGGGAGAGCCGGGCTGGCCCGTCTGGCCGGCGCTCGGCCAGCGGGACGACGAGCCGACCTTCTCGAAGACCGTCCGGGACTCCTTCAGCAATCCGGAACTCGGCGCATGGATCGAAAGCCAGGGCGCGCCCGAAGTGGTGATCCTCGGCGCGCAGACGGATTTCTGCATCGCCGGCACGGTGCAGGGGGCGATCGCGGCCGGGCTGAAGGTGACCGTGGTTTCCGACGCCCACAGCACGCTCGACCAGCCGCAGGAGAGCGCCGCCGGCATCATCCGCCGCTACAATGCCCAGTTCGCCGCGGCCGGCGTCAATCTGGTGACGACCGAGGCGCTGACCGGTTCGCCGGCCGCCTGACCGGCTCTAACCCAGCTCCAGCCGGCGGGTAATGCCGATTGCCTCGAGAAACACCTCGTCATGGCTGACCACCAGCAGCGCGCCGTCATAGGCGCGCAATCCGGCCTCGACCGCGGCGATGGAATCGATATCCAGATGGTTGGTCGGCTCGTCGAGGATCAGCAGCGATGGCGGCTCTGGCCCGCCGAGCACGCAGGCAAGCCCCGCCCGCAGCATCTGCCCGCCCGAGAGCGTGCCGACCACCTGCAGCGCGGCGTCGGCGCGGAACATGAAGCGGGCGAGCGCCGCGCGGCCGGCATTTTCGTCCGCCTGCGGATTGAGACGCCGGAAATTGTCGCGGATCGACAGCGCCTGATCGAGCAGGCTGACCCGCTGGTCGAGCATCGCGGATCTGACCGGCACCCGCACCGTGCCCGAGAAGGGCGACAGGCTGCCGGAAATCAGCGACAGCAGCGTCGTTTTTCCCGAGCCGTTCGGCCCGGTGACGGCGATGCGTTCCGACCCGGTGATCTCGAGGGAAAGACCGCGCAGGACCGGCTTTTCAATCTCGTAGCCGGCGGTGACGTTGTCGATCCGGAGCACGACCCGGCTGGCCGGCAGGCCGGTCGGTGGCAGCGTCACGGAGAGCGGCTGCAGGATCTCGATCTTTTCACGCGCAGCCGAGATGTCATCGGCCGCCTGGGTTCGCAGCCGCTCGGCAAGCCGGGCATTGTCGCCGCTGGTGTTTTCCGCCCGCCGCTTCATGCCGCCGGCGACGATGCGCGGCATGTCGCCCCGCGCGGCCTTCTTCTTGCCGGTGCTGTCCTTGCGCGCCTTGCGCTCAGTGGTTTCCTGCGCCGCGTGGTTGACCTCCGCCATCCGCTTTTCGGCGTCGGCGAGATCGTGCTCGGCAGCGGCCAGTTCCAGCGCCTTGCGCTCGCGGTAGCGGCTCCAGTTGCCGCCATGACGGGTCGCACCGAGCGAGGTCAGTTCGACGATCGCATCGACCGTTTCCAGAAGCTCGCGGTCGTGGCTGACGATGATCGCCCCACCGCGCCAGCCAGCGAGCAGGTCGATCACCGCCCGGCGGCCGTCGCGGTCGAGATTGTTGGTGGGTTCGTCGAGGATCAGGAAATCCGGCCCGGCGAAGACCAGCCCCGCCAGCCCCGCGCGGGTGCGCTGGCCGCCCGACAGCGTTTCGAGCGGCGTGCTCGCATCCGCGTCGAGGCCTGCCCGCGCCAGCGCCCCGGCCATGCGCGCCTCCAGCATCCAGTCGGCATTGGCCAGTTCCTCAGCGGACGCCTCGCCCGCTTCGGCGCGGGCAAGGGTGGCCAAGGCAGCGCGTGTGCCAAAAAGGTCGGCGATGGTTTCATCCGACGCGACCTGCACGCTCTGGCGCAGCACGCCGAGGCTGCCGGAGACGGAGACCGTGCCGGATGCGGGCGTCAACTCGCCGGTGATCAGCTTCAAAAGCGTCGTCTTGCCGACGCCATTGCGCCCGACAAGGCCGGCGCGTTCAGGCCCGAAGCTGAGGTTCAGGTGGGAAAAAAGCGGCCGGCCGTCAGGCGTGGACCATGAAAGGTTTGCAAGCGTAATGGAAGGCATGGACGGATTCCCGAATGGCAAGGCAAAGCGGCGTTGCGTTTCGGTTGAGGTCCATGGTCCACCGTCCTGTTGGTGCTGCAGATGGCGGTTTTCTAAGCGGAAAATGCGGCGCGTTCAAGACTGGGAGGGAGTCTGGACGTTAAAGCACACCGCTTAGAAAGAGCGCTTACGCCCGCTCCTCCCACAGTTTCGCAAGCTCCACCACCGTCTTCACCGCCAGTTCCATGTCCTGGCTGCTGACGAATTCCAGCGGGGAATGGAAGGCGTGGCCGCCGGCGAAAAGGTTGGCGCAGGGCAGGCCCATGAAGGAGAGGCGCGAGCCGTCCGTGCCGCCGCGGATGCTGCCGCGCACCGGGGTCATGCCGGCCCGGCTGATCGCCTCGACCGCGTAATCGACGATGCCCGGATGCTGGTCGAGCACTACCTTCATGTTGCGGTACTGTTCCTTGACGGTGAAGGTGTAGGTCGAGCCCGGATAGTCGGCGATCACCTGCCTGGTGATCTCCTCGAGCAGGGTCTCCTTGGTCTTCAGGCCCTCCTCGGTGAAATCGCGGATGATGAAGGAGAGGTTCGCCCTTTCCATCACGCCGGACATGCCGGTCGGGTGGATGAAGCCGTCGCGGCCCTTGGTGGTCTCGGGCGTCATGTCCTTCGGCAATCGGGCGACGATGCCGCCGGCGATCTTGATGGCGTTTTCCATCTTGCCGAAGGCGAAGCCCGGATGCATGGCGACGCCCTTGATGGCGATCTCCACCGCATCGGCCGAAAACGTCTCGTCCTCGATCGTGCCGGCGGTCTCGCCGTCCAGCGTATAGCCGAAATCGGCGCCGAGCTTTGCGAGGTCCACCTTGTCGACGCCGCGGCCGATCTCCTCGTCGGTGGTGAAGAGGATGCGGATCGCGCCGTGCTTGACGTCCGGGTTGTTGATGAAGAACTCGGCGGCCGACATGATCTCGGCAATGCCCGCCTTGTCGTCGGCGCCTAGAAGCGTGGTGCCGTCGGAGGTGACGATATCGTTGCCGATCTGGTCGTTCAGCACCGGATGTTCGGACACCCGGATCACCTGGTTTTTGTCGCCGGTAAGCTGGATATCGCCGCCCTGGTAGTTCCGGACGATCTGCGGCTTGACGTTGGTGCCGGAAAAATCGGGCGCGGTGTCCATATGGGCGCAGAAGCAGATCACCGGCACGTTGTTCTTCGACGTCGTCGCCGGGATCGTCCCATAGATATAGCCGTGCTCGTCGAGATGCGCATCGGTAATGCCGATGGCCAGCATTTCCTCGACCAGCAGCCGGCCGAGATCCTTCTGTTTCATCGTCGACGGCTGGGAGGGAGACTTGGCATCCGACTGGGTGTCGATGACGACGTAACGCAGGAAACGATCGGTAACACTATCGGCCATGGGGGAAAATCCAAAATTGCAGAAAGGAATACTGGAGTTGTAGCGGGCGCGGGTGGCCGGGTGAATAGGGGAACACGAAAAGTCCCCGCACACCATTATACGGCGGGTGTGGGTAGATCAGAAAGGGGTAACCAGGAAAGCGTGGATAACCGATTCAACACCTTGAAAACCTTATATTTATCTCAGCTCTGTTTCTTTCATTTTTGTGGATAACGTGTGGAAAAAAATTGATAATATAAGTTGATTCAACAGGTTATAGCTCTCTGGGCGCTTTGGCATTATAAAAAGAGGCCCCATTAGCGGTGGGGCCTCAAGGTTAAGTTGCTATTAACCGAATCGGATCAGCGTTCGTAAACGGGCGCTGATCCTGATCCCTTCACAAGAGTGATAGCCGCAAAGCAATCCGTCTTGTTCCAATAGCCTTCGCCAGAGTTGGCGATCTTGAGATTATTTGCGGCGAACAGGGTCCAACGCCACTGCTTTGCCGTGTCCTGATACACAAGGAAGTTCATGTCTGTTTCCTTTCACAACACAGACGCTGAATTTAACCGATACCTTTTTGAGTATCGGCACGATGGGAATGATTGGGGCATAGAGATCGTTGCTAGGTCGCCGGAAGAGGCGAAGGAGCGGATCAAGTCTCTAACCTGGGCGCGATATCAGGGCGAAATCAAAGCCAAGATACCCGTCCCTGCCACAGGGCTGATCAGACGAATCGCCGCGTGGTTCCGCTAATTTACAGCGATTCGAACTCTCCAAGAGAGTTCATTTGGATTCCCACAGCTATCCACAGATAGCCATCGGCAAATTTTAAAAAAAGCAATGACGCCACGATTAACGTTGACTTTGGCCGCCTCTGCGAGATCGCTAACTTACTTGCGAATCGAGTGAGTTATTTACCGCGAGAATAGTGCCGGGCTCTCGCCCGGCAACTTCTCTACCTCTGCGCCCCGATATCCGACGCCCCGACCGAAGGCGCGGCGTTGCCCCAGCTGTTGCGGACATAGGTGAGCACGGCGGCCACCTGTGCGTCGGTCAGGCGCCAGCCGAGCGAAGGCATGGCGGGGGTCGTTTTCGCCTGCGGCGTATGCACCGCCTGGCTGCCCTGCAACACCAGGCGCGTCAGCGTCTCCGCGCTCGGCTGCTGGACGATCGAGCTGCCGGCGAGTGCCGGGAAAAGCTGGTTCGCCCCTTTGCCGTCGCCGCCATGGCAGGCGGAACAGGTGTCGTGGTAGATCGCCGCCCCCACCCTCATCCGCGCATCGCTCGCCGGGATCGGCTGCGGTTTCTGCGTCGGACCGCCCTCGGTGCTCTTGAGGTAGGTGGCGATCGCGTGCACGTCCGCGTCGGTCATCAGCGAGGTCGAGGCCTGGATCGCCTCCGCCATCGGGCCCGAAGCGATCGTATGCCCGTTGGTGCCGGTCTTCAGGTACCGGACGATCTCCTCCTCGCTCCAGCTGCCAATGCCGACATAGCTGTTGCCGGTGATGTTGGGCGCATACCATCCCTGCAGCGAACCACCCTGCAACGGCTCGCTGGTCTCGTCCGCCCCGAGCGCGGTTTTGGGCGAATGGCAGGTGCCGCAATGGCCAGGCCCCTGGACGATATAGGCGCCGCGGTTCCATTCGGCCGATTTCGACGGATCGGGCTGGAATTCGCCCGGCGTGAAATTCAGCATGTTCCAGCCCATCATCGACAGCCGGATGTTGAACGGGAACGGCAACTGGTTGGCTTCGACCGGATTGAAGACCGGATCGACGGTCCTGAGATAGGACCAGAGATTGCCGATGTCCCTGTCGGTCATCCTGGTATAGGCCGGATAGGGCATGGCGGGGTAGAGCCGCTTGCCGTCATGGCCGATGCCGGTCTTCAGGGCGCTGCGGAAATCCGCCTCCGTCCAGTTGCCGATGCCGGTCGCCTTGTCGGGCGTGATGTTCGGCGGAATGATCTGGCCGAACGGCGTTTCGAGCGGCAGCCCGCCGGAGAGCGGTTTTGCCCCCGGCGCGGTGTGGCAGGCGGCGCAATCGCCGAGGATCGCCTGGTAACGACCGCGGATGATCTGGTCCGCCTGGTCGGGAGCCTGCGCAAGCGCCAGGCCCGCCGAGAGGGCGGTTGCGGCAAGGGTGAGGGAAAAGACGATCCTGCTCATGCCGACACCAGAGGTTGGCCCGGGTTGCGCAGATATTGCTGGCGGATCGCATCCGCCGTGTGATAGGCGAGCGCCCCCACGGTGCCGGTCGGGTTCTTGCCGGCATTGTGGGCGAAGGCGGAAGCGCCGATGACGAAGACGTTGGCGACGTCCCAGCTCTGCAGGTACTTGTTGACGGCGCTGGTCTTGGGGTCCGTGCCCATGATCGCCCCGCCGGTATTGTGGGTGCTCTGGTAGGGCACCGAATCCCAGCCCTTCTTGCGGCGGGTATTGGTGTATTGCCTGCCGCCGAAGGCCTTGGCGATCTCCTCCATCCGGTCCGAGACCCAGTTCGACATGCGGATGTCGTTATCCGGGAAATCGAAGGTGAAGCGCAAGAGCGGCCGCCCGAACCGGTCCGTATAGGTCGGATCGAGATCCAGATAGTTGCCGCGAGTCGGGTAACTCGACCCTTGCGAGGAAAAGCCGAGCGTCGACTTGTAGGATTTGACGGTCGCCTTCTTCCAGTCGCTGCCCCAGCGCGGCGTGCCGGGCGGGGTCGGGCGGGTCTGGATCGGCCGGCCGTTCGAGGGAATGCAGTTGATGCCCGCCCCGCCGACGAAATCGAGCGGCCCGTGGTCGAAGGCATCGCCGTTAAAGTCGTCCACCGTCTGGCCGAGCGCACCGGCGGCGACGAACGGATTGAAGTTCTTGTCGTCGAAGAACACCTGCGCGCCGGCATTGGTCTGGTAGCAGTAGTTCCGCCCGACAGTTCCCTCGCCGGTATTCGGATCGTAGATCTCGCCGATACCGGAGAGCATCATCAGCCGGACATTGTGGAGACCATAGGCACAGAGAAGCACGATATCGGCCGGCTGGAAGAACTCCTCGCCTGAGGTATTCACATAGGTGACGCCGCGGGCGTGTTTCTTCGAGATATCCAGATCCACATGCAGAACCTCCGAGTCGGTGCGGACCTCGAAATTCTTCTTTTTCATCAGTGCCGGGAGGATGGTCGTCTGGGCCGAGGATTTCGAATAGTTGGCGCAGCCGAACCGTTCGCAGAAACCGCACATCGTGCACTGGCCCATGGCGATGCCGAGCGGGTTGATATAGTCCTTGGAAAGGTTGGCCGCCGGCGTCGGGAACGGGTGCAGGTTCAGCGACCTGGTCACTTCGGCAAACAGCGTCGGCGCATAGGTCATCTGCAGCGGCGGCAGCGGATAATCGCGCGAGCGCGGATCCTCGAACGGATTGCCGCCCTCCTGGATCTGGCCGTTGATATTGCCCGCCCTGCCGGAAATGCCGGCGAGATATTCGAAGCGGTCGAAGGATTTTTCCATTTCCGCGCCGGTCACGCCCCAGTTCTGCAATTGCAGGTCCTGGATCCGGGTTGCGCCGTAGCGATCCCTCAGGTGGTCGGCGATCTGGAAGTCGCTGTCCCAGAACCGCCAGGTATGGCCGTTCCAGTGAACACCGGCGCCGCCCACCCCGTTGCCAGGCAGGAAGGAGCCGTAATCGCGCATCGGCAGCGCCGTCTGCGAGGTGTTGTTGCGCATCGTCATCGCTTCGACCGCCGGCTGCAGGAAGAGGTCACGGCGGATGCCGTAGCGAAGTTCGTCCTGGGCATAACCGATGTTGAAATCGGTGGCTGTATCGCGCCACGGACCGCGTTCGATCGCCACGACATCGAGCCCGTCCTCCGTCAGTTCATGGGCGAGGATCGCGCCTGTCCAGCCAAGGCCGACAATCACGGCGTCCTTGCGAGGTAGAATAGTGGTCATATTTTTTAGTCCCTACCTGGTCATCCATTCCGTCGAGCCTGCGATCGAAACCGGAGGCAGGGGATAGGGTTGGTTGTGTTTGGAAACGTGGTCGCGGTAGTCGTATCGCGCGCCGGGAAAGCCCAGCATCTTCCACGAGGCCATGTCCTTGTTGCCGCCATAGATCGGGTCGGCGAAGAAGCCTTCCATCACGTTGGCGAGCATCAGGTTGAAGAAGGGCTTGGCATCCACCTTGTTCGGCAGGGTGATCTTGCCGGCTTCGAGATCCTTCAGCACGGCGTCCTGTTCATCAGGGGCAAGCTCGGCAAAGCGCCGGCCACCCTTGGTTTCGCGGGTGAACGCGTTGAGCGCGGCAATCCCGGATCGGTAGCGCTGGGCCGGCGTGTCAGGCGCCTGGTACCCTTGCGTCGGCAGGCCGGGCATGAACGGGCCCTTGGTGTAGAGCCGGCTCGACGTGCCGTAGGATCCCACCAGCTGCCGGTCGAGATAGAGTACGCAGCCGGCATCCTTGCCGCCGAGCGACAGATCGTCCGCCGGCACCAGCCGGTCGGCGACCGCTTCCATCGTCTGGGCCTCCTCGAGCGTGAAGAACAGCCAGCCGCCGGGCTTGACCTGTACCGGCGGATCGGCGGAACGCGCCTCCCAGGGAAGGTTGCCGGAAATGCTGCGCGCCATCACCGGTGCGGCGCTGCTGGCGAGAACGGTAAAAGCGACGGAAGAAAGGAATTGGCGCCGCGTGGGGCGCTTAAGACAGTGGGTTTCCATAAGAGACCTCCCCGGAGAGAAAAGGTCGGTGACGCGCCGAAACGACGTGCGCCGATGTGATCGAACCGAACGGTTCAATGAGTGACCTAGAGCAGGTCCGACCCGAGGCAACCCTTCTGGAACATTAAATCGTCACCGCTGGAAGGGGACGGCACGCGCCGCACCCGGTAGGGCTTCGGGTGCGGCTGCTGTCCGTCAGGCGTCGCCGCCTGCGAGCGCGCCGCGATGCCCGAGGCGGGCAGAGATCGCCCGTGCCGCGACGAGCAGCGGTTCGGCAAAAGCGTTGAGATTCTTCAGCGACAGGCGCTGGACCGGGCCGGCGATCGCGACGGCGCCGACCACGTCCGACTGGGCGTCGCGGATGGGTGCGGCGATGGCGCGCATGCCGAGTTCGTTCTCCTCGTCTTCCACTGCGAAACCGAGGCGGCGGACATTGCCGAGCAGTTTCTGCAGCTTGTCGGGATCGGTGACGGTTTTTGGGGTCCTGAGCGGCAGGGTAGCCCCGACCAGGGCAGCGATGCGGCTTTCCGGCTGGAAGGCGAGAATTGCGCGGCCGGCAGCCGTCGAATGATAGGGCGCGCGCATGCCGATTTCCGCGCTGATGCGCACCGCCTGCCGGGACGGCTGGACGCGGACATACATGATCTCCGGCCCGGCCGGCACGCCGAGCAGCACCGTCTCGTCCGTCTCCTGCCTGAGATCCATCAGCAGCGTGCGCGCCTCGGTGGAAAGGTCCATGCGATTGCGCACCAGCGAACCGAGCCCGAAAAGTTCGAGCCCCAGCCGGTAGCGACCGGTGTCGCGATTCTGCTCGAGGAAATCCTCCGCCATCAGCGTCACCACCAGGCGATGCACGGTGCTCTTGGCAATGCCGAGACGGCGGGCGAGCTCGGTGATGCCGATCTCCGCATCGTCACCCTCGAAGGCTTTGAGGATGCGGATCGCCATCGAGACCGAAGAGAGGCGGCCCTTTTGCTGGTCCTCGTCCTGCGCTCCCGTGATCTTCATGTCCCCACCGTCTTCATTTCAGTTGTCGCTCCCACGCAATCGGCCGGCGTGCATCCGGACGCCGTCAACGCGGCAGTGACAAAAGCGCCGTTGACAGCCCGATATCCAAGGGAATATTCTGTTTATGGACCGACGTTCCATATAGAAGAACACATGACGACGACTGAAGCAAGCGGAAACACCATCGGTGGCCGCGTGGTTTGCTGGCCTGCCAGGAACCGGGCTTACCGAACAACGACTTGAACCGAAAGCGACCGAATTGGACACCCGCAAGACCGTGCCGTTGATCGTCGCATCGGCGCTCATCATGCAGCAGATCGATTCGACGGCAATCGCCACGGCCCTGCCGACGATTGCCGACGCACTCGGCGAGCCGCCGCTGGCGCTGCATTCAACGATCACCGTCTACGTACTCTCGCTGGGTGTCTTCCTGCCCTTGAGCGGCTGGCTCGCCGACCGTTTCGGCGCCCGGCGGGTGTTCTGCCTGGCAATCGCGCTGTTCACCCTCGCCTCGCTGCTCTGCGCCGCTTCGACCACCCTCACCATGCTGATCGCAGCGCGCGCGCTCCAGGGTTTCGGCGGCGCGCTGATGCTGCCGACGGCACGGTTGATCCTGGTGCGCTCGGTGCCGCGCGAAGAACTGGTGTCGGCCATGGTGCTGATGAGCATGCCGGCCGTGGTCGGCCCGGCGATCGGGCCGCTGCTCGGCGGCTTCATCACCGGCATCAGCTCGTGGCACTGGATATTCTGGATCAACCTGCCGGTCGGCATCGTCGCAATCATCCTGACGATCACGCTGATCGAAAAAATCCCGCCGACGGAGCGCACTTCTTTCGATTTCCTCGGCTTCATCCTCACCGGTGCCGGCATCGGCGCTGTCATCTTCGGGTTCGATTCCTTCGCCCGCGGCATGAATTCCAGCGCATTGGTCCTGGTTGTGGGCGGCGTCGCCCTGCTCGGCCTCTACATCCGCCATGCGCGCAAAACGCAAAATGCCATCCTCGACCTCAAACTCTTTCGATATCCCACGTTCCGATCGAGCGTCACCGGCGGCTCGCTGTTCCGGATCAGCATGGGCGCCCTGCCTTTCATGCTGCCGCTGCTGATGCAGGAGGTTTTCCGCTATACGCCGCTGCAATCGGGCGCCATCACCTTCGTCTCGACGATCGGCGCCTTCGGCATGCGAACCATGACGAGGCGCATCCTGCGTCGTTTCGGCTTCCGCAGCGTGCTCTTCTGGAACGCATTAATCGCCAGTGCTTCGATGGCGCTGCTCGCCACTTTCACGCCCGGCACGGCGCCGATGGTCATGGTGGCCATCATTCTGCTCGGCGGCTTCTTCCGGGCCTTGCAGTTCACATCGCTGAACACGCTGACATTCGCGGAAACCCAAGACTCGGAGATGAGCCACGCGACGTCGCTGTCGCAGATGGCGCAGCGCATCGCCCAGAGTACCGGCGTCGCGATGTCGGCCATGCTTTTGCACTATTTTTCCGGCGGCTCCGAGACGCTGACCAACTTCGCCTTCGCGATGTCCTTCGTCATCATCGCAATCATTTCCGCATCCTCGTGCTTCTCCTTCTTCCGCCTGTCCGAGACCGCCGGCGACGTGCTCGCGGGCCGCAAGAAGGAAGCGAAGGAGGAAGCTATAGCGGCCGAGCAGGCCGATGCGGCAGAGTAACGATGCCGCCGCTTATGGGGCGTGGCGAATTGAAGCTCGCCGACATTGGCCGGCGAGCCCTCCGTGGCTGCGACCCCGTGTGTGATCGGTTGCAGCCAACGTGAGCAGGCGCGCGCGCGAACAGGCCATCGGCGGGTCCGTCCATGGTTCATGGTCAAGGACGCGCCTTCGGGCCGCTCACGGCGATGAAAGGGTTTTCGCTTTCGGTCAGTCCAGTCTGAAGGGACTATTGGATCAGCGAGGCGACGTTGCGTGTCGTTGGAGCTTTGGTAGGTTTTGCGTCGACCGGGACGATATCGACGACCTCCGAAAGCAGGAACTGCTTTGGAGAACCACAGATGGTGGCGTAGACGATCCGGTCTAATATTTTCAGGCTTTCGGACACGAAGGTCCGTTGGTCGCCATTGTCGAGCACCGATACAACGTACATGTTGATCCCACAGAGGTTAGGCGCGCAGTCATTCGCGCACCTGCATTTTTAGCCACCCATGGTTAACGGGAGGTTAAACCCGCCACGGCGCCAGTATGTCTCGGTCGCAACCGCCGGCCGATCAAACTAGAAGCGCCCTCCCGGCGCTCCAGGAGGGCGTTTCTTCATCCGATCCGACGCGGCGGATCAGTGTGTCGTGTTGACCTGTCCGCCCTTCTTCTTCGCATCGTGGGTGTGGTGGCTGTCGCGTTCGCCGCCGCCGCCCGAGACCCGGCTCTTGGAGCGCAGGTCGTCGTCGGCCGGTGGCTTCTTCACGTCGAGCGGCACACCCTTTTTCGCATCCGGGGCGTTTTCATGGGACGCGCCCGGCCCGCCCTGGCGGATGCTTGCGGGTGTCTTCTGCGATGTCGACATCATGAACTCCCTATCGGTCCTGCTGATAACCCTGATGGGTCGTGTTGACCTTGGTATTGCCTTGCTGGCCCTGCTTGCCGGGATCGTTCGCCGCCTGCGGTTTGCCGCGCTTGATGTCGGACGCATGGGTCTGTTCGCCGGAGCCCTTGTGGCTCAAGTTTTCCGAGGGCGTCGGGGGAAGTTTGCTGCTCATGAAGGGTCTCCTTTTCTTGCGGTTTCCCACTGGTCTAACCCGCAGCGAGTCACGATGTTCCATCCGACGAGTTGTTGCCGCCGGGGTGAGGAACCCTGGCCGGGCTCTCGCGTTCGAACAGGTTAAAGAGGCAGGGAGGGCTTCGATGAACGACTTTCAGGATCAGCTTGCCGCAGCGATCAAGCAGGCTGAATTGCCGATAGAACGCAAATGGTGGCACACCGCCACCGTCTACCAGGTCTATCCGCGCAGTTTCTGCGATCTCAACGGCGATGGCGTCGGCGATATTCCCGGCATCACCTCAAAGCTCGACTATCTGAAATCCCTCGGTATCGACGTGATCTGGCTGTCGCCGATCTACAAGTCGCCGATGGACGACAACGGCTACGACATTTCCGACTATCAGGACATCGCCCCGGAATTCGGCACGCTTGCCGATTTCGACAGGCTGGTATCGGAGGCGCGGAACCGGGGCATGGGCATCGTCCTCGATCTCGTCGTCAACCACACGTCGGACGAACACCCGTGGTTTCTCGAGAGCCGCAAGGGGCCGGGCAACCCGTTCCGCGACTTCTACATCTGGCGCAAGCCGGCCGCAGACGGCGGGCCGCCGAACAGTCTCAAATCCTCCTTCGGCGGGCCGGCCTGGACGCTCGATCCCCTGAGCGGCGAATATTACCTGCATCTGTTCTCGACCCGCCAACCGGATCTCAACTGGGAAAACCCTGCGGTCCGGGCCGAGATCTACAAGATGATGAACTGGTGGCTGGAACGCGGCATTGCCGGTTTCCGCATGGACGTCATCGATTATATCGGCAAGCAGGTGGACCAGGAAATCGTCCATGACGGTCCGCATCTGCACGACTACCTGCAGGAAATGAACCGCAGAACATTCGGAAATCGCGATATCCTGACCGTCGGCGAGACCTGGAGCGCGACACCCGGTTCGGCTCTCCTTTATTCCGGCCGCAACCGCCATGAACTGTCGATGGTCTTCCAGTTCGAGCATGTGACCCAGCAATGGGATGAGATATTCGGCAAATGGCGCTCGAAGCCGTTCGACCTAGTGAAACTGAAATCGGTGCTCGGCAAGTGGCAATACGCGCTGTCGGACGACGGCTGGAACTCGCTCTTCTGGGGCAATCATGACCTGCCGCGGGCCGTCTCCAAATATGGGGATGCGACCGGTCATCCGGCAGAATCGGCCACGATGCTGGCGACTGTGCTGCACCTGATGAAGGGCACGCCCTTCATCTACCAGGGCGAGGAGATCGGCATGACCAATGTTCCGTTCACGACGATCGAGCAGTATCGCGACATCGAAACGCTCAACATGCACCGGCTGCATATCGAAGCCGGCTTGTCGCCGGAGGAATTCATCAAGGGCGCCAACGAAAACGCCCGCGACAACGCCCGCACCCCGATGCAATGGAGTGCCGCGCCCTATGGCGGCTTCTCGACAGGCGTACCGTGGATCGAGGTCAATCCCAATTATCCGACGATCAATGCCGAACGCGAAATGACCGACGAAAAGTCGATCTGGAACCACTATCGCAAGCTGATCGCGCTCAGGAAACGCCACCCGGTGATCGTCTATGGGATTTATCAGAGCTGGCTCGACAGCCATGCGGACGTCTTCGTCTACTCGCGAACGCTCGACGGGGAGCGCCTGGTGGTGGTCGCCAATTTCAGGGCCCGCGAGGTGCCCGTCGAACTGCCGGGCGAATTGAGGATGCCCGGCGAGTGCCTGATCTCGAACTACGAACCGGTCGACCGGCTGGGTGAAAGCCTGACGCTGAAGCCATACGAGGCTTTCGCGGTTTTGGGGCGGACGGTTTGAAAAGGCGCGTCAGTCATCCGCGGACCAGTCGGAGGGAAAATCCGTGCCCCGCGGAAGAATACGCAGGATATTGACCCTGTCCTGCTCCACGACGAACGCTATGGCGGTACTGCGTTCAAATCCTATGACACGTAAGCCGGGGAGGATATGGCCCCGGACAGTTCCGCGGTGGGAAATGCCGCGAGGCTCATGCAGGCCGCTTCAATTCGATCGATATAGTTTCCAGCGCGCTCATGCCCTGCCTCCGGGGCAATTCTCAGGTAGATCCGCCGGAGGTCAGTGACGGCTGCCGGTCGAAACTCGACCTTATGAACCACGCTTGTCGGCTTTCGCCTGGCTGGCATGGAATTCGCGAAGTTCCGCGAATACTTTGGCGGCCGGAATACTGGGGCGCGGATCGTCCATGGCTTCCTGAACCTTCAGGCGCATGATTTCGTCCAGGGCTTCCCTTTCCCGCTCGAGTGCGCGCAGAGCAGCGCGCACCGCCTCGCTGGCGGAGTCATAGTCCCCCGATTCCACCATGGCATCGAGAACTTGCTGCTGTTTACCGAGCGTCAGGGTAATGGATTTGTTGGTGCGCATGTCAGCCTATCCTTTTACGCTGCCCTATTCTGCAACACGACAGTGTCTTGCGCAATCTCCCGCGGCCTGGTGCCTAGTTCCTCACCCGCAGCAGCCGCAACGCATTGATCGTCACCAGAACCGTAGCCCCGGTGTCCGCGAGGATCGCTGGCCACAATCCGGTGATGCCCAGGATGGTCGTCACCAGGAAGACCGCCTTCAGGCCGAGCGCGATCGAGATATTCTGATAGATGTTGCGCATCGTCCGCTTCGACAGCGCGATCATCGCGGCGATGTCGCCGACCCGGCCGTGCAGCGTTGCGGCATCGGCGGTTTCGAGTGCCACGTCGGTGCCGCCGCCCATCGCGATGCCGACATCGGCGGCAGCGAGTGCCGGGGCGTCGTTGATGCCGTCGCCGACCTTGCCGACCACGTAGCCCTCGCTTCTCAGCTCGCCGACGATGCGGCTCTTGTCTGCCGGCATCAGCTCGGCGCGCACCTCGATGCCGAGATCCTTGCCGATCGCGGTCGCGGTGCGGGCATTGTCGCCGGTCAGCATGACGGTCCTGACGCCGGCATCGGTTAGCGCCTTGAGACCCGCCCTGGCGTCGGGACGCGGTTCGTCGCGCATGGCGACAGCACCGGCAAGGACCCCGCCGACGATCAGCACCGAGACAGTCTTGCCCTCGTCGTTGAGGCCGGTGATCCGGCGGGAATGCGCCATCGGCAGCGAGACCCGCTCGGCCGCTGCCTTGGGCGAACCGAAAAACACCTCCTGGCCTTCGACCGTCGCCGTGACACCCTTGCCGCCGAGCGCCCGCGCATCCGTCGCAGCCGGAATCTCGACCTCGTCATCGGCAGCCTTGGCAAGGATGGCGACGGCGAGTGGATGGCTGGAGCCCGTTTCGAGCGCGGCGGCAAAGCGCAGCACATCTTCCGCATTGCGGCCGAAGGCGATGACATCGGTCACCTGGGGCCTGCCGGCCGTCAGCGTGCCGGTCTTGTCGAGCGCGACGGCTGTGATCTTGCCGAGCGTCTCCAGCACCGCGCCACCCTTCATCAGCAGGCCGCGGCGGGCGCCTGACGAGAGCGATGCGGCAATTGCGGCAGGCGTCGAGATGACCAGCGCGCAGGGGCAGCCGATCAACAGGATCGCCAGGCCCTTGTAGACCCACTCGCTCCAGGACGCACCGGCCACAAGCGGCGGCAGGATGGCGACCAGAGCCGCAACGGCGACGACACCCGGCGTGTAATAGCGGGAGAACCGGTCGATGAAGCGTTCGGTCGGGGCCTTGCTTTCCTGCGCCTCCTCGACCAGCCGAACCACGCGGGCAATCGTATTGTCCTCGGCAGCCGCCGTCACGCGAACCCGCAAGGCCGCATCGCCGTTGATCGTGCCTGCAAACACCGTATCGTCGATGCCCTTGGCAACCGGCGTGCTTTCGCCCGTCACCGGCGCTTCGTCGATCGCGCTTTCGCCGGCGATGATGACGCCGTCCGCCGAAATGCGGTCGCCGGGACGCACGAGGATGATCGCGCCGACGGCAAGGCTCTCGGCCGGCACTTCGCGGGTCTGGCCGTTTTCTTCGAGCAGCGCGTTTTTCGGCACCAGCGCCGTCAGGCTCTGGATGCTTTGGCGCGCCTTGCCGGCCGCGACCCCTTCCAGCAATTCGCCGATGAGGAAGAGGAAAACCACGGCGGCGGCCTCTTCCGACGCATTGATGACAACGGCGCCGACGGCGGCGATCGTCATCAGCATCTCGATCGAAAACGGCGTGCCAGCGAGTGCTGCCATGATGGCGCGGCGGGCGATCGGCACGAGGCCAACCAACATCGCGGCGGTGAAGATATAGGGGCCATAAGCAGGGACGAGATGGCCGAGCCCGTAAGCCGCCGTCAACACGAACCCGACCAGGATGGTCAGGCGGCCCTTTGCCGATTTCCACCACGGTCCGTCCATCGGCCCCTGGTCGTGGCCGTGCAGGTTTTCGATTTCTGTGGTGGCGTGGTCGTGGTGGGAATGATCGTGCCCGCCGTCGTGGCTATGTTGGCCGTGACCGGCCTCCCCCTCATCCGACCGCTCCGCGGCCACCTTCTCCCCCCTGGGGAGAAGAAGACTTGCCGCACCGTCTCCGTCCTCCTCTCCCCTCGGGGAGAGGTCCGCCGAGCGAAGCGGAGGCGGGGTGAGGGGGCCGCTCGCTCCGACGTTGGCCGGCGTCTTCTGACCCAGCGCCCTCAGCGTATACCCAAGCCCCACGACCTTCTTCTCGATCGCGCCAAGATCGCCTGTCCCGTCGTGCTTTACCGTCATCGTGCCGGACGCAACCGAAACGGACACGTCCGCGACGCCCGGCATGCGGCGAACCGCCGTGTCGATCTTTGTCGCGCAGCTGGCGCAATCCATGCCGCCAACCTTGTATCGTGCCTGTGTCGTGGCGTTCATCGTCTCTTCCCGTTTGGACCGAGCCCCGTCTCTACAACCTCTAGCGACTAGAGCTGCAAGGCCTAAAATCAGAAAAAATCACTGGCGAAGCGCATTCTCTTTGCTGTAAGCCATGGTGAAGACAGGGGCGTCCGGCTGAGCCGGGCTGAGAAGCACCCTTAGAACCTGAACCAGATCATGCTGGCGGAGGGAGTCGTCCGGGCGTTCAACATTGCGCCCAGCGCCTGCCCCGCCGAACGAGGCAGACATGCAGACGACGCCCCTTGCAGAGACCCCCGGCCAGCTGCTGACCGCGATGCGCGCCAAAAACCCGCTCGTCCAGAACATCACCAATTTCGTAGCGATGAATATCGCAGCCAACGTGATGCTTGCCGCCGGCGCCTCCCCCGCCATGGTGCATACGAAGGAAGAAGCCGGCGAATTTGCCCGCATCGCTTCGGCCCTGACGATCAATATCGGCACCCTTTCGCCGGATTTCCTGGCCGGCATGAAGGCCGCGGCCGCCTCTGCCACGGAAGCTGGTAAGCCATGGGTGCTCGATCCCGTCGCCCATTACGCCACCGCCTATCGCCGCGCGGCGCTCGCCGAACTCATGGAACTGAGGCCGACGATCATCCGTGGCAATGCGTCGGAAATCATCGCGCTGGCCGGCAGCCAGTCGAGCGGCCATGGCGTCGATAGCGGTGACAGCGTTGCGGCGGCCGAAAGCTCCGCCATCGCCATCGCCCAGCGGCAGGCCTGCGTAGTAGCCGTCACCGGCGAAGTGGATTTCGTCACCGACGGCCGGCGTTCGGTCCGCATCCTTGGCGGCTCCGCCCTGATGCCGCAGGTGACCGCGCTCGGCTGCTCGCTCACCTGCCTGGTCGGCGCCTTTGCGGCAAGCACGGACGATCCCTTCGAGGCGACGATCGCCGCACTCGCGATGTTCGCGGTCGCGGGAGAGGAAGCGGCCTTCACCGCCTCGGGTCCCGGCTTCTTCTCGCCGATCTTCCTCGACCGTCTCGCGGCGCTGACAGGAGAGACGCTCGATGCCAAGGCAAGGATCGTTTCCCCATGAAAAAGACCTTCGATCTTTCCGTCTACCTCGTCCTCGACCCGGATCTCTGCCGCGACATCGGCATGGTCGAGACGGCAAGGCTGGCCGTCGCCGGCGGCGCGACCATCGTCCAGCTCCGCGACAAGCAGGCGGATACAGCAAAGATGATCGAAACCGGCCGGGCGCTGAAGGCGGTGCTGGCAGGCACCGGCGTGCCCCTGATCATCAACGACGACGTGGAGGCGGCGATCGCGATCGGCGCCGAAGGCCTGCATGTCGGCCAGAGCGACATGGCGGCGGCGGCGGCGCGGCAGCGCGCCGGCCATGGCATGATCCTCGGCCTCTCGGTGGAGACCGAGGAACTGGCGCGTCGGCTGGATCCGTCCATCGTCGACTATGTCGGCATCGGTCCCGTCTTTGCGACCGGCACCAAGCCCGACCACAAGCAGCCGATCGGTTTCGACGGGCTTGCGCGCATCGTCGCCATGGCACCGGTTCCGGCGGTCGCGATCGGTGGCGTCAAGGCGGAACATGCCGGCCTCGCACTGGCCGCCGGCGCAAAGGGTATCGCGGTGGTCTCCGCTATCTGCGGCCAGCCCGATCCTGAAGCCGCAGCCCGCAGAATTGCCGCAGAAATCGAAAGGGCGCGCGCATGAGCATCAAGAATGTCCTGTCGATCGCCGGTTCGGACCCTTCCGGCGGCGCCGGCATCCAGGCGGACCTGAAAACCTTCGCGGCGCGCGGCACCTATGGCATGGCGGCGCTGACCGCGCTGACCGCCCAAAATACCCAAGGGGTCACCGGAGTGCATGCCGTGCCCGCCGCCTTCGTCGCAAACCAGATCCGCACCATTTTTCTCGACGTGCGCGTCGACGCGGTGAAGATCGGCATGATCGCCAATGCCGAGATCGCCGAGGCGGTCGCCGACGTGCTACGCCCCCATCGCGATACCGTGCCGATCGTGCTCGATCCGGTGATGATCGCCAAGGGCGGTTCGCCGCTGCTGGCGCTCGATGCGGTGGACGCCGTCACCTATAAGCTGATGCCGCTTGCCACCGTCGTCACCCCCAACCTGCCGGAAGCCGCGGCGCTACTCGGCGAGGCGATCGCCACGACCCGCGAAGAGATGGCAGCCCAGGCTGAGCGGCTGCTGAAGATCGGGCCGAAGGCAGTCCTGGTGAAGGGCGGTCATCTGGAAGGCGAGGACAGCCCGGACGTATTGGCGGACGCTACCGGCATCCACTGGTTCGAAGGCAAGCGCACCGCGACCAGAAACACCCATGGCACCGGGTGCACGCTGTCCAGCGCGATCGCCGCTGAGCTCGCAAAGGGTGCCTCGCCCGCGCAGGCGGTCGCCGTCGCCAAGACCTATCTCGCCGGAGCGATCGCCGCCGCCGATACCCTCACCGTCGGCACCGGCCATGGCCCGGTATCGCATTTTTACGCGTGGTGGTGAGGGCGAGACGACTGGTTCTCAGCCCTTCTGCACTGCAATCTTTTCGAAGGCTATTGCGATCTCCTGGCTGCCGTAGGGCTTCTTCAGAAGTACTGCCCCTTCTACTGCCGCTTCGTCCGGAATGCGGTCGTTACCGGTCGCGAATACAATGCCGACATCGGGAGATAGCTTGCGCGCCTGCTGTGCGAACTCGCCGCCGGAAAGACCCGGCAGGCCGAGATCGGTGACCACAACGTCGAAGCTGCGCGCCTCTATCATCGTAATAGCCTCCTCCGCGGTCGAGGCTTCGGAAACCTGGTGCCCGAGTTCGGCCAGCAGATCGGCCGTGCTCATGCGGATCAGGAAATCGTCCTCGACCAGCAGCACGGAATAACGCGGCAGAACCGGCCGCGGCCCGATCGGCGCGGCGGGCGGCTTGGCTGCAAAAGACGCCCTCACCCGGTTGCGATGCTGCTGGCCGTTCAGCACGTGACGGATCTTTCGCGCCAAGGCCTCGCGGGTATAGGGTTTCGAGAGCAATTCGACGCCGGGATCGAGCCGGCCGCCGTGCACGATCGAGTTTTCCGTATAACCTGAGGTGAACAGCACGGCGATATCCGGCATCCGCTCGCGCGCGTGCCTGGCAAGCTCGGTGCTCTTCAGCGGCCCGGGCATCACAACATCGGTGAACAGAAGATCGACCGGCACGCCGCTTTCGATGATACTCAGCGCACCGGCAGCGTCCTTCGCCTTCAGCACCGCGTAACCGAGATCGCCGAGCAGCTCGACGACGGTGGCGCGCACCTGCTCGTCATCCTCCGCCACCAGAATGGTTTCCGTGCCGCCGGTCACCGGGCCGAAATCGGCGTCGGTCACCAGATCCTCACTGCGCTGGATGCGCGGGAAGTAGATCTTGACGGTCGTGCCCTGTCCAAGCTCGCTGTAGATCTTGATATGGCCGCCGGATTGCTTGACGAAACCGTAGACCATAGAGAGGCCGAGGCCGGTGCCCTTGCCGATGGGCTTCGTCGAGAAGAACGGCTCGAACACCTGTTCCATCACCTCCGGCGTCATGCCGGTGCCCGTGTCGGTCACCGCCAGCATGACATATTGGCCGGCCGGCACGTCCGCATGCTGGCGCACATAATTGTCGTCAAGGAAAGCGTTGCCCGCCTCGATCGTCAACTTGCCGCCGCCTTCCATCGCGTCGCGGGCGTTGATCGCGAGGTTGAGCAGCGCATTCTCGATCTGGGTCGGGTCGACCAGCACATTCCAGAGGCCGCCGGAGCGGACCGTCTCGACCTCGATATCCTCGCCAAGCGTCCGGCGCAGCAGCTCTTCCATACCGGTGAGGAACCGGCCGATATTGACGACCTTGGGCTCCAACGGCTGGCGGCGACCGAAGGCGAGCAACTGGCTTGCGAGCTTGGAACCACGCTGCACGCCGGCAAGCGCATTCTCCACCCGGCGGCCGGCGCGCTCGTTGCTGGCAACGTCCTTGGCGAGAAGCTGAAGATTGCCGGAAATCACCTGCAACAGGTTGTTGAAGTCATGCGCGACGCCACCTGTCAGCTGGCCGAGCGCTTCCATCTTCTGGCTCTGGCGCAGCGCCTCTTCCATCTTCATGCGCTCGGAGATTTCGGAGGCGATCTTCTGTTCGAGGCCGGCGTTCAGCACCTGCAGCGCCTCTTCGGCGCGCTGGCGTTCTGCCAGGTCGCGCTCCGCGGCGCGGAAAAGCCGCGCATTGTCGATGGCGATCGCCACCTGGCCGGCAGCCCCCACCACCAGCCGCTCATGCTCCTCGCGGAACTGAGCCGGCTGGGCATGGCCGAAGAACAGGCCGCCGAGCACTTCGCCGGAGCGGGAGATCACCGGAACCGTAAGATAGCTGCGCACCGGCAGATGCCCCTTCGGCATGCCGAAATACGGATCATTCCGGCCGTAGCGTGGGTCCGCCATGATGTCGTCGGAGCGGATAACACCCTCGCCGCTAAATGTCGGCGCGAAAACAGCCGTGTTGCGCGGCATCGGAAAATTCTCGAACGCCGACCGGGGAACGCCGGACAGTGCATAGAGCATGTAGCTCTCGCCGCGGTCGTTGACGACGTTGTAGAAGAAAGCTCCGAGCTGGGCGCCGGTTAGCTCGACGCCGGCGTCGGTGGTCATCTGCACCACCTTTTCGAGGTCGAGTTCGGCGGAAAGTTCGGCCCCGAGCCGGTTCAGCACCTCGAGATGCCGGGTCTCCTTGAGAAGCGCGATCTCCGCCTTCTTCAGATCGGTGACGTCGCTGCCCTGGATGAAGATGCCAGTCGGCTGGCCTGCGTCGTCGACGATCGGCTGATAGACGAAATCCACAAAACGCTCTTCCGGCGGCTGTCCGGGACGGCGCGCCAACATTACGCTCACCCCTTGGCCGAGATGAGGACGGCCGCTTCTGCGGACCTCATCGAGCAGGTCGGAAAAACCCTGCTCTGCCACTTCCGGCAGAGCTTCGCGGATAGGCCGCCCGAGCAGCTCGCGGCCGCCGACAAGGCGCATATAGGCGCCGTTCGCCATTTCGAAAACATGGTCCGGGCCGGTCACCATGGCCATGAAGCCCGGCGCCTGGTCGAACATCAGCCTCAGACGCTCGCCCTCGCCCTGCAGCCGTCGCTCCGCCCGCACCTTGGAAGTGTTTTCCACGACGATCGCCACCACGCCGAAAGGTTTTCCGGCCTCGTCGTAGACCGGGGAATAATAGAGGTTCATGAAGGCGGAGGCGGGCACGCCGGAGCGGTCGAGCACCATTTCCTGGTCGGAATAGGCAAGCGTGCCGCCGGCGAAACAGACCTTCATGACGTTGTCGTTGAAGTCGGCGATTTCAGGCCAGCCCTCGCGCACCTTGGAGCCGAGGATGCCGGGATGACGCCGTCCGGCAAAATCGGAATAGGCGTCGTTATAGACCATCACCCCGTCCTCGTTCCACAGCGTGACGATCGGGACCGGCGAACGAAGCATGAGGGAAATCGTGGTCTTGAGGCTCTGCGGCCAGGCGGCGATCGACCCAAGCGAGGTGCCCGCCCAATCGAAAGCCGCAATAAGACGGGCCATTTCGCCGCTATGCGAAAGAAAGGCTGTCTCGGCAGTCGAATGATTCATCATCGGGCTTTCGGCGGCGATCGGCTATGCCGTCTTACATGACAACGATCACCTGAGACAGCCTTTTTGACAATCGTCAACTAGGGCATTGCCACGAAAAAACCATGGGCGCCGACGGCTATTTTCGACGCCGTCCGAAGGGCTTCAGGCCAAGTCCGTACGGGCAAAGTCGTCGCCCTTGTAGAGTAGCGACAGGCCACGGTTTTTAGCGCAAGCGTAAGAGAGGCAATCGGCCAGGTTAAGCTGCGCCGGGTGTCCCCTGCCCTTGCCGTAATCCCGGAAAGCCCGGATCGCCAGCTCGCCATCGGCTTCCTCGATTGGGACGATTTCGATGCCGCTGCTTCGGAGAAAGTCCGAAACCACCATCTGGGTCACAAGTGGATCGGCAATCCGCCTGGTCGACAGAACCATCGTTGCCTCGAGAACAACAAGCGGGCTTGTCAGGAGGCGCTCGGCACCCTCCATCCGTTTCGACCAGGCGGGGCCATCATCTTCCTGAGCAAGAATTGCCACGATCACCGAGGTATCGATGAACACTAGTGGCCCCACATCTCATCAATCTCGTCCTTGGTCATCTCACGGCCTTCGCCGGCGCCAAGTGCCTTCAGCTTTTCAGCCAGGAAGGCGTGCCGCTCGACGAGCGACCTGCTTTTCTCCTGTGCGGAGTTTTCCTTTTCCAGCTCAGCTTTCAGGGCCACTATCACCGCCTCGGTCAATGTAATCTTTCGCTTCTCCGCCAGTTCGCGGGCTAGTTCATGCGCAAGGGGATCACGTATCTGCAGGTTCATGGCAGTCGCTCCAATTGTTGTCATGACAAATAGCACATCCGCCATGACAACGCCAGCGAAACCCTGTCAGCCGCAGCGCCCTGCCTGGGTCAATGCCGCACTCACGCCGGAAAGCGAGAAAGTGTAGCTGGTCTGCGTGCCGCGCTGGGAGACCGCTTCGAGCGTCATGCTGCTTCCCGATTTCATCGCCGCGATAAGAGCGGCATCGATGCTCTCCTGCTTCGTCCAGCCGGAATTGCCCTTCGGCTCCAGGGCGAAGGTCCGGCCGTCGACGGTGACCGTCATCTGCGATCCGCCCTTGAGGTCGTAACCCATGATCGCCTGCGGGTAGAAGCCTGACCCGGAAGGCTTTGGTGCGACTAGGAAAAAGTTGTCGCCGTGATCGACATTGGCGGGCTGCATCTGCGTCGGCGTGGTCAGCACGTAGCAGGTCGTGCCGCCGTCGCCCTTGTAGGAATAGAGGCCCCAGGCGTCGAATTTTTTCACCATGCTCGGGGTGGGCTGGGCAAGGACGGGTGCTGCGATTGTGGAAAGAGCGAGCGCGGAAAGGGCGAAAAGCTTGATGGACAATCTTGTCTCCATGGTCGGAAATGGCGAGGGAGCCGCGGCGGCGATGGCCGCGCGCAGAAGATAGCCCATTCAAAAATCGATCGGTTATCACAAGGTTAATCGCATCGGGCGCACGTCCCGAAACGAGGCACGCGCAAGGCCGGGATGAGGCCGGATCGTGATCCGCGTTACTTTGCGCTTCCCCCGGGTTTCGGGGGAAACAGTCAAAGCTTAATGCCCCACGGTCACAGCCCGGTCACAATCATGTCAGGCGACCATAAATGCTGTGCATATTTGCGGTGGGTCGACAGGTGGCCTCCAAGGGCCACCTCATATCGGGAGATTATTCCGGCTTCGTCGCGCAGATCGCGAAGCGTTCCTGCACCATCCGTTCGAGGCCGCGCAGGAAGGGCATCTTTCGGGCCTGGGCCCAATGGATGTCGGACAGCTTGCGGTCGACGACGATGTTGACGAAACCCGCCTTGGTCAGCAGATCGACCACTGCTTCGGCCGGCATCGCGTCGGAGAAATAGACGCGCGAGCGGATGTTCTGGTGGCGCGCCGCCATGGCAGGGCTCATGTGGCTTGGCGCAGGCTTGCCGGTGATCCTCGACCAGAACTTCTGCAGGCCCTTGACCCAGGTCTCTTTGCCCATGTTGCCGTCGAGGATCAGCAGTTTGCCGCCCGGCTTCAGGACGGAGAACCATTCCGCAAAGGCGGCCGGCGGATCGACCAGCGTCCACACCAGATGCCGGTTGGTGATGACGTCGTAGCTGTTCTTCGGCTCCATTGTGTTTTCAGCATCGCCGGCCACGAAGCGGATATCGGTGCCGCGCTTCGCAGCCTTCGCGCGTGCCTGGGACAGCATCGCATCCGACCAGTCGAGACCGGTGACCTTGAAGCCCACATCGTTCATCAGATGCGAGATGACGGCGGTGCCGCAGGCAAGGTCCAGAGCGGCGCGGCCGGTGCCATCGCCCAGATGCTTGCGGATCAGCCGCTGCCAGCCCTTGCGTTCTTCCTCCGAGAAGATTTCATGGCCGACGCTCTCGTCAAACGTCGCCGCCCTCTCCGACCAGAAGTCGCGGATTTCATCACGGATGGAATAGTTGGAGTTCATCGAATTCATTATAGGCGCCCCGACAGTCAGACTACTTTGGAAAAGCTCTAAAACATAGAACTTGATTCCAAAAGTCATATTTCATATGCATGCGGACATTATCAGACATCGGGGGAGTTTCCAGATGAATTTCGCGAAAATGCTTGCAACATCAACGGTTGTACTGGCGAGCCTTTTGCCCTTTTCTGTGCTGGCGCAGTCCTTCACCGTCAAGGACGTGGCTGGCCGTGAGGTGACGTTCGACAAGCCGGTTGAGCGCGTCATTCTCGGGGAAGGCCGGATGCTTTATTCGGTTGCTCCGATCGAAAAGGAAGATCCCTTCGCCAGGATCGTCGGCTGGCGCAACGACCTGTTGACCACCGACAAGGACGGTTACGACACCTATCTCGCGAAATTCCCGAAGGGCAAGGAACTGCCTTTCCTCGGCAACCTGACGGACGGCACGCTGCAGACCGAGACCGTCGTCAAGCTGAACCCGGACGTCATGCTTTTGCCGATCGGCAACAAAAAGGCTGCCGACGAGGTGAAGCTCGAGGAGATGCTGAACAAGATCGGCGTGAAGATCGTCTATATCGACTTCCGCGAGCAGATTCTTGCCAATACCGAGCCGAGCCTCAAGGTGCTCGGCAAACTTTTCGGCCACGAGGACCGCGCCGAAGCCGTCGCCGCCTATTGGAAACAGCAGATGGCGCGGGTGACGGACAAGCTCAAGACCGCCAACCCGAAGAAACCCAATGTTTTCATGTATCGTGCGGCCGGCCTCGTCGAGTGCTGCGGCACGTTCGGCCCGGACAATTTTGGCCTGATGGTGGATTGGGCAGGCGGCCATAACCTCGGTTCGGACTTCCTTCCGGGCTATACCGGCTCGATCAATGCCGAGCAGGTCGTCGCCTCCAATCCGGATGTCATCGTCGTCACCGGTTCCAACTGGAGCCAGACCAAGAACGCCAAGGACTTCGTGAATGTCGGTCCGACGGCCGCCGCAACCGCCGAGAACAGCGGCAAGGCATTGAACGCCCTGATGCAGAACGCCGCCTTCACCGGTTCCAAGGCAGTCGCGGGCGGCAATGTGCATGCCATCTGGCACCAATTCTATACGAGCCCCTACCAGTTCGCCGCCGTCCAGCAGATGGCGAAATGGTTCCATCCCGACCTGTTCGCCGATCTCGATCCGGACGCGACCTTCAAGGAATTTCACGAGAAATTCCTGCCGGTCCCTTATCAGCCGGGTTACTGGCTGGACGCCAAGGCAGCGAAGTAAACCGATATGGCCGAGATCGCCGCATTGCCATTGCCGATCGAAGCTGAAGCGGGGCGGGAGCGCTACCGCGCCCTCGCCCGCCGAAAACTTCTGATCCTCGCCGCCATGACGGCCGCTCTCTGCCTGTCATTTGCCGTCGATCTCGCCTGGGGGCCGGCCCGCTACAGCCTCGGCGAAGTCGTCGCCGCGCTGATAAACCCCTCCTCCGTCTCGGCCCAGATACGGGCGGTCGTCTGGGATATCCGCATGCCGGTCGCCGTGATGGCAATCGTGGTCGGGGCCGCGCTGTCGGTCGCCGGTGCGCAGATGCAGACGATCCTGGCCAATCCGCTCGCAAGCCCGTTCACGCTCGGCATCTCGGCGGCTGCCAGTTTCGGGGCGGCGCTGGCGATCGTCACCAGCGTCTCCATCCTGCCGGTTGCGGCAACCCTGCTGGTGCCGGTCAACGCCTTCATCATGGCGCTGATCGCCACGCTGTTCATCCATTTTATCTCGCAGATGCGCGGCGTTTCGGTGCAGACGGTCGTCCTGCTCGGTATCGCGCTGGTCTTCACCTTCAACGCGCTGCTCGCCTTCCTGCAATATCTCGCGTCCGAGCAGGCGCTGTCGGCGGTCGTCTTCTGGACCATGGGCAGCCTCACCAAGGCGACCTGGCCGAAGATCGGCATCACCCTTGCCGTCCTGTTGATCGCGCTGCCGCTGTTTGCGCGCCACGCATGGGCGCTGACCGCGATCCGGCTCGGCGAGGACAAGGCCGCGAGCTTCGGCGTCAATGTCCGGCGCATCCGGCTCGAAACCATGCTGATCATCTCGCTGCTCGCCGCAGTCCCGGTCAGCTTCGTCGGCACGGTCGGTTTCGTCGGCCTGGTCGGCCCACATATCGCCCGCATGATCCTCGGCGAAGACCAGCGTTTCTTCCTGCCGGGCTCGATCCTGTCGGGAGCGCTGCTTCTGTCGGTCACCTCGATCGTCTCGAAGTCGATCATCCCGGGCGTGGTCTTCCCGATCGGCATCATCACGGCGCTGGTCGGAGTACCGTTCTTCTTCTCGCTCATCCTCTCGAACCGGAGCCGGTCATGGTAGCGATGCAACTGCAATCGGTCGGCGCCTATCACGGCCGCAAGCTGTTCGTAGAAGACGTGACGACGCCAGTCATGAAGGCGGGAGAGCTGATCGCCGTCATCGGCCCTAACGCCGCCGGTAAGTCGACGCTGTTCAAGCGCATCACCGGCCTTTTGAAGGGTCCTGGCAATATCGTCATCGACGGCGCCAGGACCAGGAACGCCATCACCTACATGCCGCAGGACACTTCGGCCAATGCGGTGCTGACCGTCTACGAATCCATTCTTCTCGCCCGCAAGCAGGGCCGGTCCTGGACCGTCAGCGACAGCGACCTCTCGTTCATCGACGAAATCATGAGGGCGCTCAACATCACCTCCATCGCGTTTCGCGATCTCGGCGCGCTCTCCGGCGGCCAGCGCCAGCTGGTGTCGATCGCCCAGGCGCTCGTGCGCGAACCGGAAATCATGCTGATGGACGAACCGACCAGCGCGCTCGATCTTCACCGCCAGGTCGAAGTGCTGGATTTCATGCGGCGTCGGGCGCGCTCGAAAGGCATGATCGTGATGATTGCCATCCACGACCTCAACCAGGCCCTGCGGTTTGCCGACAAGGTTCTGGTGATCGCCAACGGCCGCATGCGCGCCTGCGGCAACGCGCGCGAAGTCGTTACCGTCGACATGCTGCGCGACGTCTACAAGGTCCACGCCCGCATCGAGAAATGCTCGATGGACCACGACCACGTTATCGTCGACGGGACGGCACACTAGGAATCTCTGAATCTCGCACGCTTGCCTGAAAGCCGTCGCTGGCTGACAGCCGTCGATCCATGCCAAAATCGCAAGATCGGTCGAGCGCGACATATTCGAAAGGGCCTAGCTGGTGTCGCCACGGAGAAAGACACGATGAAGGCGGCACTTCAAAATTACCATGCCCGAATGCAGCGGGTGCTGGACCACATGGACCGGCATCTCGACAGTGATCTGGACCTGGAAGCGTTGAGCGGCGTCGCGGCGTTCTCGAAATACCACTTCCACCGGCAGTTTACGGCGACCTTCGGGTTGTCCGTGCATCGCTATGTCCAGCTCGCCCGCATGAAGCGCGCTTCGTACCGGCTGGCCTACAGAGACGCCGAAAGCGTCACGGACATAGCGATGGATGCCGGTTACGAGGCACCGGACGCTTTCGCCCGCGCCTTCCGGCAACGCTTCGGACAATCGCCTTCGTCGTTCCGAAAATCTCCCGAATGGGAGCCGTGGCTTGCGGCCTTCGGGCCTCTCGACAACGCCAGGAGCAAGCTCATGCAGAAGACTTATACCCATGAAGACGTGACGATCCGCGACGTGGCCCCGACGCCGGTGGCGATCATGGAGCACCGGGGCGACCCGGCGACGATTGGCGATACCATCCAGCGGTTCATCGCCTGGCGAAAGGCCAAGGGCCTATCATCGCCGAAGATCAGCCCAATCTTCAACGTCTTCCGCTCCGAGCGGCGGCCCGCATTGCCGGCCGAATATCGGATGGACCTGTGTGCGGGCATCGATTTCCCGATAGGAGCGAATGACGAAGGGTTGGCGGCGGGTCTTATTCCCGGCGGGCGCTGCGCCGTTCTGCGCGTCGTCGGCAATACCGACAATCTGGAGCCGGCCGCTCTCTACCTCTATCGCGACTGGCTTCCGGCCAGCGGCGAAGAGGCGTAGGACTCGCTCGGTTCACACGCGGTCATAGGCGCCCAGGAACTCCGCAATGCTATGAATCATTTCACGATATTTCATAGCGGGCGTGACCGCAAGCATCCAGGGGCGTCCGTAGTCGCAGCGCCCGATGTTGCCATATCCGATGTCATCTCTGGTGCCATATCCGTTGTCACGCAAACGGCTGGTTCGGGCGTCCGGCCGGCAGGACCATATGACAGCTCCGGCGAACGGTTCGAAGGACGCCGTAAGCCCTGCACCGATCGGACGCCGCAAGGATTGGATGCGAGGCACAAAGTACGTCGACAGATTGTAGCTTGCGCGACCGCATCGCTCGCCGCCCGGCTGTCCACGATCTCCAGCCCACTTCCGCCGTCCCGCGGGGTGGACCGCGTCGGGCTAGGTGCGCGCCATCCCTGCGGCAAGATCGTGCCGGAACTAACCCGGCCGTCATGTTTCCGCTTCCGCCGCCAGGCAACCACAACCGTGATAGGTAGACGCGTCTGTTCCCGGCGTAGTGGATCACCCTCGCGTGCGGGCGTGAATACGCATAGCGAGGCCGGCGTCGGCGCGCCGGCACCATCGCTCTAGATGTGGAGCCTCAAGAGGTTGTCTCGGTCGCGCCCGAGGCGACTGATGGGTGTTTTTGATTTTAGACTGCCATGAGGGCGATGCCAATTATACATATGGTTCCAGTTTGGTAGGTGCGCTTTGCGGTGATCTGAGGATGGATATGCACGAGCATATGCCCATTCGCGCAATGCGGTCTGGATGAATCGCTCCGCCTTGCCGTTTGTCTTTGGTGTGTAGGGTTTGGTGCGGATGTGCTTGAGCCCGAGCGCCTTGCAGGCTTTTGCGAAATCCTTGGCGATGTAGCACGAGCCGTTGTCGGTCATGACCCGCGTAACCGTAATACCGAAGCTGGCGTAATAGCCAACGGCTGCCTTGAGGAACGCGATGGCGCTGACGGCCTTTTCGTTCGGGAAGATGTCGGTGAAGGCGATGCGGGAGGCGTCGTCGATGCAGACATGGACGTATTCCCAGCCGATGCCGCGTGAATTGCTCTGGCCGGTCCTGTCGCCGGTGATGCGGTGACCGACCCGATCGAAGCGGCCGAGGCGCTTGATATCGAGATGGATCAAGCCGCCTGGCTCGGCATACTCGTAGCGAACGACCGGTTCGGCTGGAGCAATGTCTTTCATCCGCGACAGTCCGGCCCGCTTGAGAACGCGGCTGACGGTGGCGGGTGACACACCTGTCTCCATGGCAATGTGCTCGCCGGTCAGGCGCTGGCGACGAAGGGCGACAATGCGCTCGCTCAAAACCTGATCTGTCTGCTGGGGGCTGTTTTGGGCCGCGACGAGCGATCGGCCATCTTGGCGCGCCCACCCTGTTTGAAGCGTTCAACCCAGCGCGACACGATCTTGTGCGAAACGGCATAGACGCGGGCGGCTTGCGCTTTCGTGAGCGCGCCGCCGAGAACGGCGACGGCCATCTCCTCTCGACGCAATGGCGTCAGTCGGGCATTCTTATGGATGTTCATTCGGAGCGATCCTGGAAAACTGAGGTGTGGTAACTCCAGTCTCCTAAATCCGCTCCGAATGGACAACCTCCTGAAAGCTCACATCTAGAGGCCGGCACGTCCGGCGGCGCGACTACGGGCATAGATTGATCGGCTTCGAATCGCAATTTCGATCACATCGATCAGACGATTGACATCAACGGGCTTGGGGAGGAACGCCAACGCGCCGCCACCAATCGCGGCACGTTTCGACGTTTCGTCTTGATAGGACGTCATGAAGATGATGGGTGGGGTGGACGGCTCCTTGTTCAGGCGGTCCTGCAGTTCGAGCCCGGTAAGGCCGGGCATGTTGACGTCAAGCAGCATGCAATTGATCGCGGCCCGGTCTTCGTATGCAAGAAAGTCCTCGGCGGAGACGAACAGCCTGCTTTCATAGCCGCAGGACTGAACCAGGCTTTCGAGTGCTTCACGGATCGCAGCATCGTCGTCGACGATCGCGATAATTGGGGAGTGGGGCAAAGGAATAAGCTTTCGTCTCGATTAGCGATGACGAAAGTTATCCCATGAGCTTCTCCTCCGGTATCATACGTCGGTGTGATGCCAGTCAGCGGCGAGCAGCTCGGCCTGCTTGACCAGATCCGTAACCGACTTGGCTTCCATCTTGCGCATTACGTTCCCCCGGTGGATCTTCACCGTGATCTCGCTGATGCCGAGATTGAACGCGATCTGCTTGTTCATCAGCCCCGTGACGACTTCATGCATCACTTCCCGCTCGCGTTCGGTGAGGGTCTTGTACCTGGCCTTGAGCGCCGTCACCGCATCCCAGTGGTTTTTACGTGAAGCGCTGAGCTGGAAGGCAGCGTTGACGGCGTCGATGACGTCCTGATCACGGAAAGGTTTGGTCAGAAAATCGAGAGCTCCGGCTTTCATTGCTCTCACGGTCATGGGGATGTCGCCATAGCCGGTCATGAAAATGATCGGCAGTCGAACACCTGCCTTCGCAAGTTCGGTCTGGAAATCAAGCCCGTTTATCCCCGGCAATCGGACGTCGAGGAGCACGCATCCCAGATCCAAGCTTCTGCTGCTCTTCAGAAACTCCGTCGAATTGGAATAGCTTGCAACGGAAATGGAGACTGATGTGAAGAGATCGGTCAGCGACTCCCGGAATC
Organism: Neorhizobium tomejilense; assembly: GCF_964254135.1. Taxonomy (NCBI): domain Bacteria; kingdom Pseudomonadati; phylum Pseudomonadota; class Alphaproteobacteria; order Hyphomicrobiales; family Rhizobiaceae; genus Neorhizobium; species Neorhizobium tomejilense. The sequence continues at coordinate 344,350 of NZ_CAXUSO020000002.1, read as the reverse complement.
CTTCGTCGTCCTCAACGACGTGTACCGTCGGAACTGGGTCTTCTGTCTGTGCGCCTTTTTTAGTGTTCATTGCGTTGCCCTGATGGGGATTGTCATCTCGAATACAGCTCCGCCTAGATCATGATTTGTAGCGGTCAGGCTCCCCCCGATCCCCTCCATGATGTGACGGCAGATCGACAGCCCTATCCCCATCCCCGTCGGCTTGGTGGTGAAGAACGGGTCAAACAGTCTGTTCATGATTGCAGGGGAGATGCCCTCGCCGGTATCGCGAACCGTGAGCGAGAGTGCGTCGGGGACCAATTGCCCTAATCTGATGTGAATCACCCGATCTCCACCTGCTTTTCCGGCCAGGGCTTGGATGCCGTTCGATATCAAATTGATCAGAACCTGCTGGATCTCGATCCTGACCGCATTTACGGTCGGAAGGCCCTTCTCCACGTCCGTCACGAGCAGCACGTTTTCGCGAAGAAGGTCGTGGTCCATGAGGGCACGCGTCTCCTCTACAAGCTCATCGATACGGACGTCTTGAAGAATTCGCTTATCCGGTTTCAGGATGGTGCGAGCGTTGAGGATTATGTCGCTGGCGCGCTGGCCGTCACGGATCATGCGCTCCGCAGAGTGCCTGGCGGCCTCCAGATCGGGCGGATTCTTGTCCAGCCAACGGAGTAGCGTCTGAGCGTTCATGACGATCGCGCCGAGAGGTTGGTTTAACTCGTGAGCCAGGGAGGCGGACAACGCTCCTACAGTCGCCGCGCGGGCGGCGGTGGCAAGCTCCGCTTGTGCATCTCTGAGGGCCCGCTGCGTATTCTCGCGCTGGGTGATGTCAAACATGCCGACGGCGATCCTCTTGAAGGCTGACGGGTCACTGGGGAAACGAAGGCTTAAAAGGACATCGCGCGCCGTTCCATCCCGAGAAGTTATTCGAAACTTCCCCTCGTACCTGTCGCGGTCGCAAAAAACGCAATCCAGCATATCCAGGATCGATTCGGTCTCCGTCGATAGGTATGGGTAGAGAGACATTGGAAGCGCCTCGTCGGGTGACAGGCCGAGTAATTCGCGCGCCGCGCCGTTTGCATCAATCGTCCGGATCAGAGACATCGCCTCGACCACGATGTCCGGATTCTCCGCTGCGTAGGCCCGAAAGTCGGATACCCCGCGGGAGCGAAGGGAGTGAAGGAATTCCCGCACGAGCGAGTAGTCCCGCTCCCAAAGCGCCACGCGGCTCTGTTCGAAAATCGAACGGTACCTGGTCTCACTTTCGAAAAGTGCCTGGTTTGCTCTCATCAGCCGTTCATGCGCCAGGTCGGTGCGTTGGATCAGCATTGAGGTTATGGTCAGAGCGGACAGCGCGACAACCAGCCTGAGCAGGCTCGGGACATCGACATCGTCGCTGTGGGCAACAACATAGGCGACGAGAGCAAGCGCGCCGCATCCAACAGTGAAGACAATGGTCCCGCGGCGGGTCAGTATCGGAGCAGCCAGGAGGAGTGCGACTACGTACAGAACGGCGATCGCGCTCTCGATGGTCGTGAAGGCGTCGATATAGAACACCGCTGCAACCAGCACAGCAGCCGGTGCGATCGCCGCAAACGTTCTTGTCATTTCGTGGTCGGAAATTTCCGCTCTCAGCCAGTCGCTCGACGTCACTACTTACCCCTGGTTCTTCGCGATCGCTTGCAGGGCGCAACGGTGGTCGAGGTTCCGGCATAGCCGTGCCCATTCCATTGCATCCCCGTGGAGTCGCATTCGGCCGTAGCACGGCACGCAATCAGCGGATTTTATGATCCGACCATATTCACGCAGTCGAAGACGGACTCGTCTTCAAACACTACCGTAGCAAACAGGCTTGCGGGCAATGCGATCAAGGAGGCAATATGCCAGAGTCCCCAACCGGTTAAGGCCTACCTGACACTATCATCAGGTAGGCCTTTGTGATGGAGGGGTTGCGGTGGATGGGATTTAGTTGGGACGAACGGCCCCCTCGTAATAGTCGCCTTCATTCAGGTTCGACGAGGTGCTGTCGCGCTGTTCAGTCTTGTGGTGCTGCGTGCCGATGCTGCCGGTTGAAGTGTGGTCGACGGAAACGCTGCTTTCGCGATTGACGCCTTCGTAGTAATCCCCTTCGTCCGCCAGGGCGGTTCCGGCGACAGTTACGGTCAAAGCGAGAACGGTGATTGTGCTGAGGAGGCTCTTGATCATGATGTGGTTCCTTTTCGAAGGTTTCGGGTTCATCCAGACCTCTTGTCTGGTGAGGTAAAGGTACGGCCGACGAACCCTTCTTCGGTATTGAACGCGTGTATGCGGTGACCACACGTCGGTATGACACCGCTAATCATCCTGGTCATCGAGCTGCATGACATGAACTCTGTCCGATGGGTCACACAGCGGATTGCAGCCGTGACAAATTCTCCAAGGACGCTGCGAACGAACGAAGGGCAGGCGCCGACTGCTTAGAGGGGAAAACCCGCGTGGCATCCGGGCGACGGCGAAAAGCGGTGGGAGCGGCTCAACGGTTCGTGAATCTTGGGAGACAATCGAAAGGCTTGGTCGGTCCTTCGAGCGCAAGTCACAGTTTCGGCGAGGAGCAGGTGAGGCTTGAAATCGGTCGACCAGCCTTGATGGGTTTGGTTCGCCTCCTGGAGGATCGTCGCAGCAAAAAGGCCCTCTCGAAAGCAATCGAGAGGGCCTTTGATGGTAGAAGTTGCGGGATCAGTTCGAGCGGCTTGCGCCTTGATAATAATCTCCTTGGTCGACGAAGTTCGGCCAGTTGTTGTCGCGGCCTCCGCCGTTGCGGGTGAAGCCATGCTGGCTCTTGTGAACTGTGATGCTGGAGGTGGTGCGGGGATCGATCGATGCGCCGACGCTTCTGGTCACTCCCTCATAGTAGTCCCCTTCATCTGCCATAACCTGGCCGAACAGAGACATTGAAATGATGATCGTGGCGGATATGCTAAGGAGGTACTTGGTCATTTCAGGTTCCTTTCTCTAGGTTGCTTGAACCGGTTCGTCCGGTGAGAGAAAGGTACTTCAGAGCGTGGGTCTCATTGTATCGGCCGCCAGTATCGACATGCCATACGGTAGTATGATCTTGCTACGACCTGAGTTCGTAGGGGCGGCCGCCGAGACAGAATAACAACGAGTCTAGCGCGCCGCACCTGTTCACCCATGTAGAAGCGGCGTGTCCTCGGTCGCGGAAGATATCTGTTGCCGCGGGAGGCCCCTGCGAACGAGACAACGCGCCAACCTCCGAACGAGCCGAGGCCACCGCGTCCAGAGAGACGATGGCCTTGCGAGGCGCCGACAAAGGCGACCCTAGCGCGGGTGTCGGTGAATCCCTCCCGACGACCTACATCGTCGGCGAATTCGTCGAACGCCGACGAGAATGCGCACCGGGTCGAGCCGTTTCCTTCTGTCAAGAACCATTGATGCCCCAATGCGCATCGCTCGGGAGCTTCTGGCCATCGTCATCAATAAGGTGTCGATCATTGCTGGGGATGTCAGACAGAGGGCGCTCGACCCGTCGCCAGGGAGCGCCCTCATCCATCCCGGATAACCACGCGCGACGGAGGGTTGTCGCTGCGGCGGTCATCGATACGGGGTGTGACCGATAGATGAGCACGGCATACGACCAATGCAAGCTACCGGAGCCCGTGCTCGGCGAATGGCAGCTATGCGTTGCCTGGCAGTGGTCCGATCACTATATGTGAGGGATGGAATGACTTCTAAGAAGGAAGGCCATGCTCCTCTGCAACGTCACCGATCAGCGACCGGAGCCAACGGTGTGCCGGATCGCTGCGGTAGCGGACATGCCAGGCCAGGTGCACCGGGAACGTGCCCAGGTCGACGGGGGCCGGTAGAACTTTCAGCCTTTCGTCCCGCGCGAGACGCTGGCAGATCAAGCGCGGCAGCGTCGCGCAGTAGTCGCTGGCGGCGACCATTTCCGGAACGGCAAGAAAATGCGTCACCGATACGGCGACGTCGCGCTTAAGTCCCTTCTGCTGCAACGCCTGGAACAGGCCGACGCGCATGCGGCCGGGCGGGAGAACGTTGACGTGCTTCATGCGCTCGTACTGCTCCTGAGACAGGCTGTCGCCGATCTCCGGATGATCGTTCCGCACCACGCAGGCCAGCCCATCGTCCATCAGATGCTGGACAACCATGTTGTCCGGAGGATCGACGATCCTGCCGAGCACCATCTCCGTTGCTCCTGAGACGGCGCCCGTTTCGACCAAATCATTGCCGAAGGGCGTGAGGCGCAGCCTGATTCCCGGCGCAAGCTCCCGCAGCCGCGCGACAATCACCGGCATCAGGATGAACTCGACATAACTGTTGGGGGCCAGGGTGAACTGCCGGGTTGCGACAGCGGGATCGAATTCCTGCTGACCGCCGATCGCCTCGTCGAGGCTCGAAAGCGCCGCCCTGACGACGGGCGCGAGCTCTTCGGCCATCTGCGTCGGCTTCATGCCATAGCGCTCGCGGATGAACAGTGGATCGCGCAGCGTTTCGCGAAGGCGGTTGAGGGCGTTGGAGAGAGCCGGCTGGGTCATTCCAAGCCGCTCGGCGGCACGGGTGACGTTGCGCTCGTCCATCAGGGTCAGGAAGACCGGCAGGAGGTTCAGATCATACTTCATCCAGTCATATTGCTGGGCGTATATCTGAAATCAAGAAGATAAATTTCCGGAATGATTGGTAGGATGGCATGATCACCTCATCCGAACAGTCGGACAGATCGAAAGGATCAAGCACATGAACATCCTGATGGTTCTCACCTCGCACGACCAGCTCGGCAACACCGGCCGCAAGACCGGTTTCTGGCTCGAAGAATTCGCCGCCCCCTACTACGCCTTCCTCGAGGCCGGCGCACGCATCACCGTCGCATCGCCCAGGGGCGGGCAGCCGCCGCTCGACCCGAAGAGCGACGAGCCGAGCTTCCAGACCGAGCAGACGCGCCGCTTCCACGCCGACCCGGCTGCCCAGGCAGTGCTGGCGTCGACGGTGACTCTCGGTTCGATCTCGCCTGAGGACTATGACGCCGTCTTCTATCCCGGTGGCCATGGCCCGCTCTGGGATCTGGCGGAAGATAAGGATTCGATTGCCCTCATCGAATCCTTGTACCGGTCCAGCAAGCCTGTCGCCTTTGTCTGCCACGCGCCGGGCGTCCTGCGCCAGGTCAAATCCGTCGATGGGACGCCGCTGGTCCAGGGCAAGCAGGTCGCCGGCTTCAAGAATACGGAAGAAGACGGTGTCGGCCTGACCAATGTCGTGCCGTTCCTGGTCGAGGACATGCTGAAGCAGAATGGCGGCCTCTATTCGAGCGGCCCTGACTGGTCATCCTATGCGGTTCAGGACGGTCTGCTGATCACCGGCCAGAACCCCGGCTCGTCGGTCGAGACCGCCGGCATCCTGATCCGCACGCTTCGTGCTGCCAAGGCCGCCTAACGATCTACAGTCCAGGGACCATTTCGCCTTCATCACGCCGCCCGGCGACCAACAACGTGCTCGAACTCAGGTAGTCTATCTGAAATGGGCGAAGCCCTTCGTCGATAGCCTTCCGTTGCTCACCAAAGGCGCCTGTCGAGCTGGGCGGCGATCATCGGCAGGGCGGCGGCGCCAGCCGCTCCGAGCCGCAGACGTTGCACCAGCTTTCCCAGGATGAAGGTCGTCGCCATCGCGGCCGCGATCCTCATCCATGGATGGGTGTCCTCGGACGCGTGAGGGACGTCCTCCGTCTGCCCACGGATCGTCGCAAGCCGCTCTCGCAGATCGGCGACCTCCTTGCGGAGCCATGCGATCTCGCGGTTCGCAGCATCGAGATCGACGGCTTTTGGATCGCCGTCGCCATAGTCTTCGGTAGGAGCCCCCTCGGCGAGCTCCACCAGATGCTCCTCGACTTGGTTTCGCGTGCCGAGGCCCTTCATGCGAATGTCGGTCATCATCTCGCCCTCAACGCGAGTTCTTCGGCTTGTGGTCGCCACGGTCGCCTTCGCACGGCTTGGCGTCATTCTTCGCGTCGTGGCGGTGGTCGGCCGATAGCGAGCGGCCGACGTCGACGGATTCGTTGAAGCGCCCGTGGCCGTCGCGCCGAACGTAGCGCTTGTCGGTGCCGGTATCGATCAGTTCACGCTTGGTCATCGGATGTCTCCTTCTGTTTCGCCGAAGAAAACGACCGACAGGCCTAAAGGATGCATGTCACTGGAATCTCCTCACAGCATGCGCTGCGCTCCATCGTTGACTTGGAAGACCGCCGATCCCATCTGTGCGCCATGCCGAAGAACGAGAAGAACAACGTAGAGCTGCTCAGGACATGGACGCTTTCGCCCGCGACCACTCTCGGTTCGTCTGTACGCGCGAAAGGCATACTGCAGGAGATCCAGGCTCGGCTTCCCGCAGTCTCGAAGAAATCGGTCATTCTTTCAGGCAGCGAACTCACCCTTTCGATGCCGGCCAGCGACAACGCGGCGTTCAAGGCGGCCTCGGCGGTGGTCGGAAAGACGGTGGAGGAAGCCGCAAGCCTGCCAGTCATCCCGCGCGAGATCCAGGACATTCTCGGCATGAAGACGAGCGAAAGGCATCGCTGGCTCACGGACGGCCGTCTGCCTAGCGCCGGCACGAGAACGGTAAGGCTGGCCGGGCGCGCCCGCAGGATCACGTTCCACGTGTTCGATCCAAAAGTGGTGGAAGACCTTCTCGACCGCGGAGCCGTCGAAGAGTGGCGGGTGGAGGACGCCGAGGCGAAAGCCGAGAAGCGAAGGAAAGCCGCGTATCGGGCGAAGCTGACGCGGTCGAGGAAGGCCGACAAGCGGTCGAAGAAGGTAGAGCGTCGCCTCGACGATACCGCGTCAACGCTAAGCGGCTGGGAGGAATTCGACATTGACGGGCTGCTGCGCTGAGCAGAACGGCTGTTTTGCGTCCCCTTTCGGCCATTCAAGCCGACCTTGCTATCTCCTGAAAGCTGCCGATCCGCTTCGGTTATTGAAATGTCTAGGGTAACGTGGCGAGCCGAACGTCTGCTTTGGATAATCATATCACGAAACCTGATCAGCCCCCAGCATGACGAAAGTTCTTCGAAGGCACTCGACGCGACTGCATCTCACCATCTTCAGATGTTTCACTGCCTCGCTCGTGGGTAATCACTTGGAAATCGGAAAATCGCTGCGGCTGAGCGCCGCGGCGACTGCTTCAATCACAGCGGCAACGCGCTTGGGCAGCAGCCTTCGGGACGGGTAGATCGCGTGGATCGGCATGGAGTCAGTCCCGAAATCCATCAGCAACTGGACTAGGCTACCATCCTGGAGGTCGGATCGCACCAAATCGACAGGCAGGCAGGCGATGCCACCACCCTGCTGTGCAATGGTCCGTTGTGCTTCATCGTTGTCCAACTGCAGCGCACCCGAGATCCTGGCGGCAATGGCCTCGCCCTTGGCATCGATGAAGTGCCAGATATCGGGCGGGTTAAAATTGCTGTTTACGATACAGCCTCCCTTGGCCAGATCCATCGGTGTCGCTGGTTCCCCATGCGCTGCCAGCCACGACGGTGATGCGCAGCAGATAAGGCGGTACGTGCCGATGCGCTTGCTCACCAGCGTGGACGACGGAAGATCACCCACGCGGATCGCCAGATCGTAGCCTTCGGCCACGAGATCCACCCGCCGGTTCGACAGCGACAACTCCACCGACAGAGCCGGGTGCGCTTTGGCAAATTCGGCGATCGCTGGACCTAGTGTAGTGACGCCAAGGGTCGTGGGAGCAGAGATCCGTAGCGAGCCCTTGAGCGAGGCAGCAGGGCTGGATAGTTCGTCGAGGACTGCGAGCTCGTCGAGGATGCGGATCGACTGCTCTAGGAATTGGGCTCCAAGGACAGTCAGCTTTTGGGCGCGGGTCGTCCGCTCCAGCAGACGAGCGCCGTGGCGAGCTTCAAGGTTCTGTATACGGCGGCCAACCATCGTTGCCGAAATGCCGAGTTGCTGCGCCGCGGCGGCGAATGAGCCTAGGCGTGCGGTCGCGACCAATGCTTCCAGTTCCGGCAGATTATGCATTCCCAATCCTGGTGCACGATTGAAGCAACCTATAGCTTGATACTCAATAAAAATGCACGGTGTATTGTGTCGAACTCTCAAGAGGTGGCACAAATGCATAAGGGACTAATGGATGCAGCCGCGGTATTCACCGCTTTCACGACGGTCGCGAGCGTACAGGTGGTCGCCTCGAAGAGGGATACAGAGGGCGGGCTGCTGGGCAAGTGGGTGGCCGGCTTATGAGCCGGTTGATTGCGGCACTGAAACTCTCAGGCTGTGATGAGTGCGCTAATCTGCGCCCTTGCTGCTCACATTGCGCCCTCGCCGGTCTTGGCGTGCCTGAACTCAAGCAGGTGATTTGATGTCGATGATGCAAGCAGCGGTGATGCGGGGTCCCGGCGGCCCCGAAGTCCTGAACATTGAGACCATCCCGGTCCCAATGCCCAAGAACGGCCAGGTTCTGATCAAGGTCATTGCCTTTGGCCTCAATCGATCGGAGCTATTCACCCGTCGGGGACATTCGCCGGGCGTTCAGTTCCCGCGCGTCCTGGGTATCGAGGCTGTCGGTATCGTCGAGCACGCGCCTGGTGGTCAATTTGCCCCTGGTGATACCGTCGCCACCGTGATGGGTGGCATGGGTCGGCAATTCGATGGCGCTTATGCCGAATTTGCCTGCGTGCCGGCCAGCCAGGTGCGCAAGTTTTCGTCGGATCTGCCATGGAAGGTCCTCGGTGCCGTACCCGAAATGTTTCAGACGGCCTGGGGTTCGCTATTCCGCGCTCTCGACCTCCAGCCGGGTGAGCGACTGCTCATTCGTGGCGGATCGACCTCGGTCGGCCTTGCTGCCGCTGGCTTGGCCTGCAATCACGGCGCGTATGTCCTGAGCACGACGCGTCAGGCAACACGGACCAGCCTTCTAATTGAGCACGGAGCCAACGAGGGAATAGTGGATGATGGCCATCTGAGTGCCAGCATCGCAAAAGTCGACAAGGTCCTCGAACTGGTGGGCACGACCACTCTTGCCGACTCCCTCCTATGCACTCGGCCCGGAGGCGTAGTCTGCATGGCAGGGATGGTTGGTGATAAGTGGTCGTTCGATAGCTTCGCGCCCATGGATGCAATCCCCAACTACGTGCGCCTGACTACCTATTCAGGCGGTGTCTCCGAGTTCATGCAAATGCCCCTCGACAGCATTTTGACTGATATTGCATTAGGGAAGCTGAAAGTGCCGATAGGCCGCACGGCCCAGCTCAGCGAAATTGCTGTGGCGCATCGGTGGATGGAGCAAAACCAGGCGGAGGGAAAGATTGTCGTCTTAACCTCAGCGAACTTTTCGAGCTTCGGACGAAGCGCCTGAAGTGCGGTGGGCCGCGGCTGACCGCACGCCAACGATTTCTAACGGAGATTATCATGTCTGCCATTGCCAACACATTCATGCGGCGCTTTGTCGAATTCATCAACACAGCCGACGAGACGCTCGGAAGTGAGCTGATCGCTAACAGCGCGGTCTTCCATGTCCCGAACCGGAGTGAGCCCATGCAGGGCCTCGGCGGCTATCTCGCCATCATCGGTATGATGCGCAGCGGTTTTCCCGACATCCAGTGGACGCTGGAAGAGACGATTGCTGAAGAGGACAATCTTGGCGCCGGCAATACTCGGATCGCAGTGCGTTTCACCATGCGGGGAACGCACCATGGCGATTTTTTCGGGATTCCCGCCACCGGGAAGTCGATCAGCGTCCAGGCTGTGAACTTTTACCGCATTTCCGACGGCAAGATCGTGGAGGAGCGCGGTCAGCCAGACCTCTTAAGTCTTATGCAACAGATCGGAGCGGTGCCCGTACCGTAGGCGTCACTCCAACCGGTGGCGGCACCTACACAGTTGGATCGCCCGCAGCGCTCATCATGACGCTCGTCCGAATGGAGTAGGCTCGCCTTGGCGGCCTACTTTCGATCCCAATGAATCAAAGGCAGTAGACCGCCGCAAGCTATTTAATAGGTCCTGAGCCTAGAACCTCATTGGGGTGAGCGCCGAAGAGGTATCGAAAACGAGACGGTCGCGCCCGGCCCGTCGTTCGGCTCGGCCCACATTATGCCACCGTGGTTTTCGATGATCGAGCGGCTGATAGCGAGACCGATTCCCATGCCGTCCTGCTTTGTGGTGAAGAAAGCTTCGAACATCCTGTCAGCATCCTCCAGCGGAAATCCAATGCCCACATCGGTAATCGACAAGACTGCCGAATCTTCGGTGTCCAGGTGGGTGCTCACGGTCAGGCTTCTTGGTTGGATTTCGATGTCGCCCATAGCGTCCCTTGCGTTCAACAGCATGTTTAAGATGACTTGCTGCAATTGGACGCGATCCCCCATGACCTGAAGTGGTTTGGTCTCTAGGTGAGCGATCACACTGATCGATTTCTGATGCAGGTCTCTCGCGCACAACACGATGACCTCGCGTGCAAGTTCGTTCAGGTCGGTATGCTCCATTGTAGATGGTTGGCGCGCGAACATTCCCCGGAGGCGCTTGATTACCTCCGTAGCGCGCAACGTATCACGAATGGTTCTTCGCGCAGTTTCGGAGACGGCTTCGATATTCGGGGGGCTGAGGGCTAGTAGGCGCAGACATGCATTGGCGTTGGTAAGAATGCCAGCCAATGGCTGGCTGACCTCATGTGCAATCGATGCTGTTAGCGCGCTTATCGTCATGACGCGCGAGACGTAGGCCAAGTCTTCGCGGGCTCTAATTAGAGCTTCCTCTCCGCGCTGAAGTGCTTCCTGTGCGTTTTTGAAATCAGTGATGTCCTGAACGGTACCGACCAAAACCGGATTATCCCCGACATGATAGGAAACTTGTGCCAGCCCTCTTAGAAATTTGAGAGAGGCGTGTGAAGTCATGATCCTGAATGTGACGTCAATGCTTTGCCCTGAAAGCGCGCGCTGCAATTCCGCGTCGAACTTTGCGAGATCGTCGCGATAGACTCGCTTCCGGAGGTCGTAGATGTCGGGTTCAAGGGACGGGTCGATATCGAATATCCGGTATAGTTCTTCAGAACACATGTATTCGTTGTTCCGGATGTCAAACGTGAAGCTTCCTGTCGAGCTGATGCGTTGGGCAGCAACAAGCTGAGCTTGGCTCCTGCGAACCTGTGTCTCCCGCCTCACCAGAGCTTCTTCGTGACGGGTTCTATCAATCGAGATACTAATGATGTTTATCGCTCGATCGACCACCTGTTGCTCAAATAGTGAGAAGGCGGCATGTCGCTGGCGATAGATAGTGAAGACACCGGCCGTGTTTCCATACGGAGAAAGTATCGGGTTGGCCTGGCAGACATTGAAGCCGTTGAGAAGCATGAGCCTCCCCTCGGCCGTTCCTGCCAGCGCGTCAGAAGCACTGTCGAGAACTTCGACGGGACGCCGGCTGGTTGCAGCGAGGCCGCAAGGTCCGAGTCCGGCGGCGACCTCACTTCGGTCGAAAGCATCCTTGAATCCGCCCGGCAGCCTAGGTGCTGCACCAAAACGGAAGTGTCTGCGATCCAGAGACAACTCCAGAATACAGCAAAAGCAATCGTCGATTAGTTCCTCGACGAGACGGCAGACCTTGTCGAAAACCTCTGCTGTCGCCGTGCCTCTCGCGACCATTTCGAGTATTTCCGTCTCACTGTGAATGAGATGGCTGGCCTGCCATGAATCCGCAACTCTCTGAACGAAATTGGCGTCAGCACGCTTGTTGCGCTTGACAGCAACCCAACAGTATTCAATGGCGGCACCGTCGCCCCAGGGTGAGGACGACAATGCAAACCAGCAATACTCACCGCTCATCCGTCGAAGTCGCACATCGGCAATGAGGTCCAATCCTTCTCTACGAGCGTTCCGGATTTTAACAGGCAGTGTGATCGCATCGTCTGGATGCAACGCGTTAAGCCCTTCGGTTCCTTGACCGTCTAAGCCGAAATAGGCTCTGAAGCGGCTGTTGCCATAAATAGTTGAGCCCGCCTCGTCCGTTGTCCAAACGATCGCAGGAATTCGCTCGCATATCTCTGACAAGCTTAGCGTCGACAGAAATGCTGCCCCGTTGATGAAAATTACCGCCTTTAAGTTGCCTCGCCTGAATAAATGCACTCCACCATTCAAGATCCGGCAAAAGTACATATCATTCCGGCCACAAAGGCTGAAGAGTTTTTTGCTCTCTTAGTTCTCGTTGTGGTGACTACGAGGCATGTCCGGCGCGGCTGGATCAACGAGGAGTTTTGACCCGCGAACGCCACGAAAACCCGAGATCAAAAGCCGCGTTAAGAGGCCTAACACGGCAGATGCGAGAAGAGCGGTGGCGATGTTCAAAGTAATGGCGATCGATGTCCAACCGATTAGCGCAGAGATAAGTATCGTTGCAGCCGAGGTTGCAGTCTTAAGAAGCGAAAATACCTCAGGTCTAATCTCAGCTGTCACCCGATTTCCGATCTCGAACGAACAGTAAGCAACGAGCGGTACTCCGGCTGCTCCAACAATCGCGGAACCGAGCAATGATGCTGCCAAGGAGTGATTGACCGTAACCAGCGCTGCACCCGCGGTCGCCAAACTAAGCATAATGAGAACATGATACGCAGGATATTGCCGGTTGCGGATGCTCATCCAGGTGGATCCGACAAGAGATGCCACGCAAAGGGTACCCGTAATGACAGCGCCATGCTCTGGCCTCAAGCCTAACCCGAGCGCGATCGAAACAGCGCCGATTTCTATCGCACTGACAGCAGCGGCGTTGACACAGGCGCATGCAAGCCAGACCTCCCCGCCCCGCGGGATCACCCCTTTGCCCGATAAAGCTATCGGTGGGGTCGCCTGATCTATGTAGGGCAGAACGATAGCCGGTGTAGAACCTATTATCGCTATCGCTCCTATGGCGAGAGCGGCGGATATGCTGCCAAGAGCCGCTGAGAATATGGGCGTGATAAGGAACGTGACTTCGGCGGCGATCACTCCAAACCCGAGGGTCTTAACCATCCGGGACGGTTCAACGAGTTGGTTGGCGGCGTCTCGTAGATAGCCAAAAGCGGCTCCCTGGACGAGACCTGCTACGGCGGCGGAACCAATCAATATATGAATGGACGCGTGCGCCGCGCAGGCTACGGCGCATGCGAGCATTGCAGCCATGCGAATTGCAATCAAGATTCTAAAGAATGAGCTCTTGTCGATATGACGGCCCAGCCTTGCAATTGGAATTGCGCCGAGAAGTTGGGCGGTCGTCATGGCGGCAAGGACTTTTGCTCCGTCAGCGGCGTCTCCTGTCGAGGTCAATGCCGCCAATGCGAACGCAATCGGAGCACCTGCACGGGGCACAGAAAAGAGCCCATAACAAGCAGCCCAACGCAAGCTATTGCAATCTTTTGAAACGCCCCAATCCATTCTTGGCGCCAAAACCCATCGAGGCCTTCGTCAATGACGATAGCCAGGGAATCTCCCTCGCACGCTATGTTCTTAGTTTCCTCGCGAAGCTGCTCCAAGGCAACTATACCTAGGTATCGGTACCGTTGAACGGCTTAAAGTCAGGCTGCTCGTCCCGTGGAACTTTCGGGGTTCAATGGGGAAAGGGCATTCCAGCGGCACCACAGGCCTGGCCGCAGCCTACGCTTGCCTCGGCGACTGCTGCCGAGACTGACCGGTCCCTCACGCTCTTCTTCACGCACGGGGGAGAGAGCGACGATCAACTTGAAACACGGCGGCAGATTCGATCGCAAGGACTGGCGCAGATCAACAGCTTTCTCCGCGACTCACGGAATCTGGGAGGGTCTATCTCGAATCCTTGTTGCGCCACGATTCAGGTGAGCTTTGCCCTCGAAGCCCAACAATTGCTCAGCATGACGACGTGTAGAGAGCAACAAGCCCGATACTCCAGTATAATGCCGCCAGCGAGTTTCTGCTGATACCATCCTGCTGCTGCGATAGAAGAAGGTGGACCAGATGCAAGAGAAGCGACCTGATGGCATCGGAACTTACACGAGTCCTGCCGGTGGGTGGGGTGCATTAAAGGCCGTGGCGCGGACTTTGAAGCATCAGCAGATAGTCGCACAGGGGGCGACCACCCTTCTCAAGGCGAACCAGCCGGAGGGTTTTGATTGTCCTGGATGCGCATGGCCGGACCCGAAACATACCTCGTCGTTCGAATTCTGCGAAAACGGTGCCAAGGCTATCACTTGGGAGTCAACCTCCAAGCGCGTGGAGCCGAGCTTCTTCGCCGAGCACCCCGTCTCGGAACTCTGGACCTGGACCGACCACAAGCTCGAGGACCAGGGCCGCCTCACCCACCCACTTATCTACGACCACGACACCGATCGATACAAATCGATCGAGTGGCCCGAAGCCTTCTCCATCATTGGTGTCGAGCTGAACCGGATCGGGGATCCAAACCGTGCGGAATTTTACACGTCGGGGCGGGCGTCCAATGAAGCAGCATTTCTCTTCCAACTTTTCGTCCGTGCCTACGGCACCAATAATTTTCCCGATTGCTCAAACATGTGCCACGAGGCCACAAGCGTTGGTCTGCCTAAGTCGATCGGCATCGGCAAGGGAACCGTTACCTTGGAAGACTTCGATCATTGCGACGCGATCTTCAGCTTCGGACACAATCCAGGCACCAATCATCCACGCATGATGACGACGCTGCATGAGGCTTCGCGACGCGGTGTTCCGATCGTGGTCTTCAACCCGCTCAAGGAGCGCGCGCTCGATAAATTCGCAGCGCCACAAAACCCAATAGAGATGGCGACCCTTTCCTCGACACCGATCGCTTCCGAGTACCACCAAGTCAGGATCGGCGGCGACATTGCGGCGCTGAAGGGACTGATGAAGCGGGTCTTCGAGCGCGACGCGGAGGATCTTGCCGGCGGCGGGGGCGGCTTTCTCGATAGAATATTCATTGCGGAGCACACCGCCGGTATCGACGATCTCAGGAGGGACCTCGAGGCGACAACCTGGGGTGAAATCGTCAAGAGTTCCGGCTTGTCCCAGGACGCCCTCTTTCGGGCGGCAGAGACGTATATCCGGGCAAAGAAGGTGATCCTCTGCTATGGCATGGGCATCACCCAACACAGCCGAGGAACGCTCGCCATCCAGCAGATCGCCAACCTCCTTATGCTTCGAGGCAACATCGGCCGCGAGGGCGCCGGCATCTGCCCTCTCCGTGGACATTCAAACGTCCAGGGAGACCGCACGGTTGGCATCACTGAAGCTCCCGACAAAGCCCTGATCGACGGGATTGAGCGGGCCTTCGGGTTTCGGCCGCCGGAGGAAAAGGGGCACAACGCGATCGAGGCGATTGAGGCAATTAGGTCCGGACGATCCAAGGCACTGGTGTGCCTCGGAGGAAATCTTGCCGTGGCCATCTCCGACCCCGAACTGGTATTTGACGGAATGAAGAAGCTCGACCTCGCGGTCCATATCGCCACCAAGCTGAACCGTTCCCATCTCTTAGTGGCGAGGACGTCAATCATCCTACCTTGCCTGGGACGCACGGATCTCGACACTCAATCGTCGGGACCACAATCAGTTACCGTGGAGGATTCCATGTCGATGGTCCACGCCTCCCGCGGCTTCCTAAATCCGCCGAGCGCGCTCCTGAAATCGGAGCCCGCGATCATTGGAGAGATCGCGAAGGCAACGCTCAGGGGTAAATACCACATCGACTGGGACGGCATGGTCTCTGACTACGACCGCATCCGGGACAAGATCGAAGAAGTCTTTCCGATTTTTTATGACTTCAACAAGCGCGTCCGGGTGAAGGGTGGCTTCAGGCTCGATATTCCCCCCTCTTACAGAAGATGGAACACGGCCACAGGCAAAGCGACCTTTCTGGTTGCAGAGGGTCTCAACGAGGATCCGCTGTTCAACCACCCGGATACGCTGATGCTGACGACAATTCGTAGCCACGACCAATACAACACTACCATCTATGGACTCGACGACCGCTACCGGGGCGTCTGGGGTCGCCGCGACGTCATCTTCATGAACAAGGAGGACCTGGCCATGCGTGGCCTCTCCGACGGCGACAGGATCGACATCGCATCGAACGTCAGGGGGAAAGGTCCCACACGGTCAGTGAGGGGGTTCACGGCTGTCGCCTACAATATTCCGGTGGGATCGGTTGCGGGATATTATCCAGAGATGAACGCTGTCATTCCGCTAGGACATTTCGATCCACTGTCGGGTACTCCCGCCTTCAAGGGGATACCAATCACCATCGCAGCGGCCGGGGGCTGACATATTTCCCGCTCGATAACTGAGAATGTACGGTGACATCATGATGCCCCCCTTCGGCGGGCGCCGAAGAAAATGATCGTATCGAACAATAAGCCCGGATCAGCCAAAGTTACTGTCGACGCTCAATCCATAGGCGCGTGAAGCGCGGCAGTTGGGAGTAAGACAATGCCGATCATAAGGCTCGATGTTGTCAGAGGGCGTTCTCCGGATGAGATCACCGAGCTTCTCGATACTGCGCATGCAGCGGTCGTGGAGTCGTTCGGTGTGCCAGTGTCCGACCGTTACCAGATCCTCAGCGAACACGGACAGGCCGAGATCGCGGCATTGGACACAGGCCTCGGCTTTCAACGGAGTCAGGAAATTGTCATCATCCAGATCACGACGCGCCCTAGATCCGTCAACGAAAAGAAGACCCTCTACAAACGACTTGCAGAGATGCTTGAGGAGCGCTGCGGCTTGCGGCCGTCAGACCTTGTCGTGTCCTTGGTCGAGAATACCGACGCCGACTGGTCCTTCGGCGACGGCGAGGCCCAATTCCTGACTGGTGCCCTCCCCGCGTCACCAATCTTACCCACGCGATGACTCAAGGAAATCTCCATGCAATTCCACCGCATGCTGTTGCACCGCCGCCTGTTCTTGCTTGCGACCCTGTCAGCCTCCGTGGCCCATGGCCAGGATGGTTCATCGCCGCCGCAGGTTGGCGTGGCAAAGCCGTTGGTCAGAGAGGTCGTCGACAGGGACCACTTTATCGGCCGCTTCGAAGCATCCGAACATGTCTCAATTCGCTCACGCGTCGGCGGCTACCTTAGAACCATTGGATTCAAGGACGGTCAGATGGTCAAGGAGGGCGATCAGCTTTTCGAGATAGACGCGCGGCCGTTCATCGCGGCGCTGGATGAAGCGAACGCGAAGTTAGCCGTAGCTCAATCGGGCCTCACTTATGCGCAGGCCGAATTCGATCGTGTCCACGCGCTTGTAAAGTCGGGTAGCTCGACGGTTTCCACGCTCGACGATCGTCGCAAGGAGTTCGAGTCTGCGCAAGCAGACCTGCAAGGTGCGCAGGCAAGCGTCGACCGCGCCAAACTCGATCTCCTGTACAGCAAAATCACGGCACCACTTGGCGGCAGGATCGATCGTCATCTCATATCGGTTGGAAATGTCGTGCAGGCTGATCAGACTGAGCTTACGACGATCGTCGCCACCGATCCGATCGACTTCTACTTCGATATTGATGAGCGACGCCTCCTCAATTATGCCGAAACGGCTCGCAGCATGGGTACTTTTTTGCAGGAAGGTGCCGGTGGGCTGAAGGTCGCAGTGCGGCTGGCAGACGATCGGCAGACCACCTATTCGGGGACAGTGGATTTCGCTGAGAACCGAATAGACCCAGCCACGGGAACGCTGCGATTGAGAGCACGGTTCGCTAACCCGAGCCAAACCCTCCAGCCGGGCTTGTTCGGTCATGTGGAAGTAGAAGGTTCGACCCCGTACACGGCGGTGCTCCTTCCCGACGACGCTATCGCGGCCGACCAGAACGAGCGCGTGGTCTATGCGCTCAATCCTGACAACACCGTCAGAACCGTGCCGATTCAACCGGGTCCAAAGGTTTACGGTTACCGGGTTGTGCGGACAGGCCTCAAGGGCGATGAGCGCATCGTCGTCAAAGGCATCGTGCGCGTGCGGCCCGGAACCAAGATCGATCCCGTCGAAACGGTGTTGAATATGGAGAACAAATCAGACGTTCCCGCAACCGCCCAGGAAGCGGCCGTCGCGACTGGAGCCGTCAGATGAGGTTTGCCCACTTCTTCGTCGACCGCCCGATCTTCGCTTCGGTCATCTCTCTGGTGCTGATCATCGTGGGAGCGGTTGCGTATTTCCAGCTTCCCGTCGCCCAGTATCCGGAGATCGCACCGCCCACGATCGTGATTCGGACCTCCTATCCAGGTGCGGATCCCCAGACGATCGCCGACTCGGTCTCGAATCCTATCGAACAGCAGGTCAATGGCGTCGAGGACATGCTCTACATGTCGTCGTACTCAAGCGCCGATGGCAACATGGCGCTTACGGTTACCTTCAAGCTAGGGACGGATCTCGATAAGGCTCAGGTGCTCGTTCAGAACAGGGTGGCGGTGGCCCTGCCTCGCCTTCCCCAGGAGGTCCAGCGTCTGGGAGTTACGACCGCCAAGAGTTCGCCCGACCTGATGATGGTCATCCACATCCTGTCTCCAAGCGGGCGCTATGACCAGCTCTATGCATCAAACTATGCTCGTAACCGCATCCGTGACGTCCTCGTCCGTTTGGAGGGGGTTGGCGACGTGCAGGTTTTCGGGGAGCGGCAATATTCTATGCGCATCTGGCTCGACCCGCAGAGGCTCTCTGCTTACGGCATGACGGCTACCGACGTGGTAGGTGCTCTTCGCGACCAGAACGTTCAAGTTTCTGGCGGATCGATCGGAGCGCCACCTGCAGAAACTGGCAACTCCTTCCAGTATGCGATACGCACCGAAGGCCGATTCGCAGATACGGAGCAGTTTCGCTCCGTCATCGTAAAGGCAACTTCCGAAGGTCGTCTGGTCAAGCTCGAAGACGTCGCACGCGTCGAACTTGGCGCCCAGGATTATGTGACGAACAGCTACCTCGACAACGATCCGGCGATCGGGCTTGGCATCTTCGCAAGGCCTGGAACGAACGCTCTCGATACGGCTAGCCAAGTCAAGGCCATCATGTCGGACCTATCGAAGGATTTTCCACCCGGACTCGAATACCGCGTCGTCTACGATACGACCGAGTTCGTTTCCGCGTCCATCGCCGACGTCTATCGGACGATCGGCGAAGCAGTGGTGCTGGTCGCGCTCGTCGTATTCGTGTTCCTGCAGTCGTGGCGCACCGCCATCATCCCGATCGTTGCCATCCCAGTGTCACTGATCGGCACCTTTGCCTTCCTTGCTACCTTCGGCATGTCACTCAATATGCTCACTCTGTTCGGCCTGGTGCTCGCGATCGGCATCGTGGTGGACGATGCGATCGTCGTCGTTGAGAACGTCGAGCGAAATCTGGCCAACGGCATGCCCCCGCGTCAAGCTGCACATGTTACGATGAATGAGGTCGGGTCGGCGGTCGTAGCAATCTCGCTTGTACTGATCGCGGTCTTCGCGCCGACAGCGTTCATCCCTGGCATCTCCGGGCAGTTCTACAAACAGTTTGCCGTCACCATATCGATCGCGACGGCGATATCTGCCCTGAACTCGCTCACCTTATCTCCGGCGCTCGCCGCCATCGTGCTGAAGAAGCATGAACACCTCAGGGAGCGGACGAACATCTTCGCGAAGATCGGGGATCGCGCGGCGGGCGGTTTCAACCGAAGCTTCGATGCTATCAGTCACGGCTATTCGTCCTCCATCCGCTCGATTGTCCGTTCCTGGATACGTGTCGGCTGCGCGATGATTGTCTTCGTCGGTCTGCTCGGCGCCACCTGGTTCATGAGCACCAAGGTACCCAGCGGGTTTATTCCGGTGTTGGATCAAGGCTATGCGATCGTGGTTGTACAGCTTCCGGAAGGTTCCTCGCTCGATAGGACCGACGCGGTAGTTCGGAAGGTCGCTGACATCGCGAAAAGGGTCCCAGGCGTCGGCAACGCTGTAGAGTTCGCCGGCTTTAGCGGCGCCACCTTCACGAACGCTTCGAACGCTGGTGTCGTCTTCACCCCATTCAAGCCATTCGAGGAAAGGCTAGATGCTGGAGATACAGCCGACAAGATCATAGGGACGCTTTATAGGAATCTTCAAAGTGTCGATGAAGCATTCATCATCGCCATACCTCCGCCGCCGGTCCAAGGCATTGGCAATTCCGGCGGCTTCAAGATGCAGGTCATGGACCAGGAGGGCTCCACCATGACCCGTGCGCTTGGCCTCGCACGCCAGCTTGCGGCGGCTGTTAACCAGACGTCGGAACTCGCTGGTGTTTTCACGACCTTTTCGGAATCGACCCCGGAATTCTTCATTGATGTCGACCGTGACAAGGCCGAATATCTCAACGTCTCGATCCCGAGCATCTTCGACACGCTTTCGACCAATCTCGGCATCTCCTACGTGAACGATTTCAACGCCTTCGGGCACGTCTATCAGGTGCGAGCGCAGGCGGACGAGCAATTTCGAATGGAAAAGGAGGAGATGCTGGACCTCAAGGTGAGGTCAGCGACAGGGGCGCTGGTTCCGCTCGGGACGCTGGTCAATATCCGCGAAACAAGTGGCCCGTCTCTCGTCCAGCGTTATAACATGTACGTATCTGTGCCTTTGCAGGGCAACGCCGCGCCGGGCATTTCAACCGGCGAGGCCATCCAGAAGATGGAGGCGCTTGCAGTAAAGGTACTTCCACCCGGCACGACTTTCGAATGGACTGAACTTGCCTATCAGCAGACGCATGCCGGCGGCGGCAGTGTAACGTGGATTCTCGCTTTGTCCGTCGTCTTCGTCTTCCTGGCGCTCTCGGCTCAATACGAAAGCTGGGTGCTGCCGCTGGCGATCATCCTGATCGTGCCGTTGGCGGTGCTCGGCGCCTTGATCGGCATTTATGTCCGCGGGATGGACAACAACGTGCTCACCCAAATCGGCTTCGTCGTGCTGATCGGTCTGGCGGCGAAGAACGCGATCCTGATCGTTGAATTTGCTCGTCAGGCCCAAGAAGAAGGCAAGACGGCGGTCGATGCCGCAATAGAGGCGAGCCGACTGCGCCTCCGGCCAATCCTGATGACCGCCTTCGCATTCATCTTTGGCGTCCTCCCGATGATGATCGCGGAAGGCCCCGGTGCTGAGATGCGCCAGTCTCTAGGCACTGCCGTCTTCAGCGGCATGCTGGGGGTAACGATCTTCGGCCTGTTTTTAACGCCGGTCTTCTACGTGCTCTTGCGAGCCAGCTATAAGCCGCGCGTACACGAGAGTGAAAGCAAAACGCCTCTCCCGCAGGCAGCGGATTGAATACGGGATGACAGGGCCCTAGGAGCTTGAATGGCTGAAGTGCGATCACCGCGGCCTTCGCGGATGATTACTGGGAGCGTTTGAACTTGCCGCTTCAGGCCCTCTGCAGTCAGCGGGACCGGTGGCTTCCGTCGCTCGCCTCAGCATACCCCATGCTCGCGGTGTCCGTCTCTCGTCACCGAGGACTGCCTCACTCATCGAGGGAGCAAGCCGCACGCACCGCCGATGCCGACCGATACCTATGTGCAATTATACAAATCCGCTCAACGATTTAAGCTCTGAATGTCGCCTCCTCCTCCACAGAGCGACAGCTCAAGTAGCGACAGCGCTCCCGCGTCCTCCCCTCCGCTGGAGCGCGCGGACCTCATGGTCCGCGAAGGCCGTTTCCATCCTCCTGGAGACGGCCTTCCTTTTTTGTGCTGCAGGTTATGCGAAAGCGATCGTTCCGCCAATGTCCTCAACCATCGGCGGGCACCGCTCGATGGAGAGTAGGCGGCAGTAGTGACACGAGCCGGCGGGCTTCCTATATCGAGGTCTGCGATCTGAAAGGAAATCTACCATGACCCTCAACGGAAACCTGCTAATCGCGGGATCGGAAAAACGCGGCTCGAATGGCGAATTCCACGGTATCGACGCGGCGACCGGAAACTCGCTTGCCGTTTCGTTCGGCGGAGCGTCTGTGGAGGACGTCGAGCGAGCCGCTGGGCACGCTTGGGAAGCCTTCAACTCCTACCGTGAAACTGATCTTGAGACCCGAGCTGGTTTCCTCGAAAGGATCGCCCAGGAGATCGAGGCGATCGGCGATGAATTCATCGTGCGCGCGATGGCGGAAACGGGCCTTGCTCGCGGAAGACTGGAAGGAGAACGTGCACGAACGACCGGGCAGCTCCGTCTATTCGCTCGGGAAGTTCGGGATGGGCGCTTCCAAGAGCTTCGTTTCGATCCGGGTGATCCTTCCCGCACGCCGGTCCCCAAACCGGATCTCAAGTTGAGAAACGTTCCGATCGGTCCGGTCGCGGTGTTTGGAGCATCCAACTTTCCCCTCGCCTTCTCGGTCGCAGGCGGCGATACGGCTTCGGCCCTCGCCGCCGGCTGTCCGGTGGTTGTGAAAGCACATTCTGCGCATCCCGGTACCTCCGAACTGGTCGGCCGAGCGGTGCAGCGCGCTGTATCCGGCGCAGGTCTTCATGCGGGTGTTTTCGCGCTTCTGTTCGACGCCGGCTTTGAGGTCGGGCAGAAGCTCGTGGCCGACTCCAGGATACGGGCGGTGGGCTTCACTGGCTCCCGCAGAGGCGGCACCGCGCTGATGGAGATCGCATCCCGGCGCAAGCAGCCCATCCCGGTCTATGCCGAGATGAGCAGCATCAATCCCGTCATTCTGTTTCCCCACGCCCTGGAGACTCGGGCTACCGACATTGCCTCCTCATTCGTGGCATCTCTAGTCCTTGGCGCTGGTCAATTCTGCACGAATCCCGGCCTCATCCTTGCCGTAGACGGCAAGGGACTTGACGTCTTCATCGCGAAGGCGGGCGAGCTGCTGCCAGACGTCGATGCTCAGGCGATGCTGACGCCATCGATCGCGAAGGCTTACGGCGAAGGGATCGCCAGGCTCCGGCAGCATCCGGAGGTCCGCGTGGTGGCCTCAGGCAAGGCCGGAAGCACGTTCCAAGGTTCGGCCGCACTTTTCGAAACGTCGGCGCGGGCGTTTCTCGCTCACAACGAGCTTCAGGACGAAGTGTTCGGAGCTGCCGGACTGATTGTCCGTTGCGAGGAGCTTTCTCAGCTCGAGAGCGTGATCGATAATCTCGAGGGGCAGCTCACGGTAGCGCTTCACGTCACGGATGAAGACGAAGTTGAAGCGCGCCGTCTGGTGCCAAAGCTTGAGATGCTTGCCGGCCGACTTCTGGTGAATGGTTTCGGAACCGGCGTCGAGGTGTCGCCTGCGATGGTTCATGGCGGCCCCTATCCGGCGACCGCAGACGGTAGGTCCACCTCGGTCGGAACACTTGCGATCTACAGGTTTTTGAGGCCCGTATCATACCAAGATTTTCCGAGCGCTCTTCTACCAGCAGCGCTCCGATAGCAGTCTGGATGTCGGTCGCTCCAATCGACCGAGCGAACCATTCTCGTTTTGCGGATGGAGACGTCGCACGAGTCTTGGCGAGCGCGGCCCGGCCGTGAATCCGTTGGACAAGGTACCGCCCCTGATCGTTGAGCTTAGCTCCTCGGCCTGGCATCCGAGACTTCTCGATCTCCAGAGATCGTGGAACCTCGGCGACCCAGTGATCGCTCGCCTTGACTAAACTGTAGCAGCATCGATTTTCGCCGGAATGCTTTTCTCAGACTGGCCCTACGAAATGGCAATCTACCCGGAGCAGAGCGCCTTTCGCCCGCGCCCTATGCTCCTCCGACCCGAATTCTCCTGGATCCGCGGGGAAACAGACGCGGGTTGCAGGCACAGGCCGCGTCCCTAGGACAAGTGCTATCAGCAGAACCGCGATTGCCAATATGATTGCGATGCTCGGAAACCCGGAACCTGATCGCCTGTCGTCATGGAACATCGTCTTCTTCTCCGGTTTCGGCCACGCCGGGACGGCGGGGGTGGAGACGAGTATGTCGATCGCCTGCTAGGATGGCAGTTGAACCTAGGTATCGGCCATACCTAAGTAGGACCGATACCACCTCATGTCGCGAGACAAGTTTGCGCGATGGGCGGAGGTATATGTCTCGGGCGCAGACGAAATCCGACGCTCGCCGATGGTGAAATAGTCCGAAAGCCGAAGGATCAGGTCGGCTTCGCTGTTCATCCAAAGCGGTGGGTCGTTGAACACTTCTTCGCTTGGATCAGTCGCAACCGCCGGCTCTGGAAGGATCTGGAATCGACCATCAAGTCAGCAAAGGCTTTCTTTTATGCCGCATCCATCATGACGCTTGTCCGACGCATCGCGCGCCACTCATGAATACCCGGCAGACTCTTCGGGATCAACTACGGTTCCGGCGAGTCGCACAGCCTCAGCCCAAGCCGACAATGGCGCTGCTGCCAGATAATCGTTTCATCGTGTGAAAAGATAGGACTGCTATACGGAAGGAGAGAACGCACGCTCGACACGGTACATACCGGGCTCAAATGTGGAGAAACCCAGTGCTTCCTTGAGGTAGGGCAACGGCCTAGGGTCGGCACGCATGGCCTCATAGTCGGCGGCGCTTCTCCACCTCGCATACATGGCGACTTTGGTACCGTCGACACTTTTGTGCAGTGCTGCTGAAATGAAGCCAGGCGCTTGATCCACCACGCCGCTCGTTGCGGATGTCAAAAGGTCCACAAGCCTATCTTGATCGTCCGGGCTGACGGTAAAGACGTTGATCATTACGATGCCTTGGTCGTCGGTCATTCGTATATCGCTTTCGTTTATTTTGTGATTATCGGCCGCTCGTTGACGGCTGATTCCGCACACATGGGGATAAATAGTTTCGAAGACAATCCACTAGAGGCCCGTAGAGCGTCAGTGAGCAGCGTCATGCCTCACCTGCTACGCTTGCCATGCCCAACACGATCACGCGTCCGTGACGCTCTGGCCGCAGACATCTTCGCGGAATCATTATCGACCCGATCGCTCAGCCCTATTCTCGGACAGACTCTTAGGCCGCAAATATGTCTTTGCGGCCCCACTCCACTCTGTTCTACTCCGGGGTCAGGCGGCGCTCGTGACGCTCGCCTTCATCTCGTTGAGCAACTTGATCAACGCCTGGGCGCCGGCGGTCGAAGATGCTGGATTCTGTCCGGTGATCAGCCTGCCGTCTGTAATGGCGAGGCTTTCCCAATTCGGCTTCTTCTCGTAAAGGCCGCCGAGCCGTTTGAGCTCGTCCTCCACGAGGAACGGTACGACCTTCGTCAATTGGACCTCTTCCTCCTCAGTGTTGGTAAAGCCCGTCACCCTCTTGCCCTTGACGATCGAAGCACCCTGATAGGTCACGCGATGCAACACGGCAGGTGCGTGGCAGACCGCCGCTACCGGTTTTCCGGAGTTGTAGAAGGACTCGATGAGCTTGATCGATTCGGGATTGTCCACGAGGTCCCACATCGGACCATGGCCGCCAGGATAAAATACTGCATCGAAATCGTCGGAGCGCACTTCGCTCAACATCTTGGTGGTCGCGAATACTTTTTGCGCAGCCCTATCCTCCTTGAATCTTGCCATGGCAGCGGTCTGGTTCTCCGGCAGATCGCTTTTTGGATCGATCGGGGGTTGACCGCCCTTTGGTGACACGAGTGTCAAATCGGCACCCGCATCGCGAAAGACATAATAGGGCGCGGCGCCCTCCTCGAGCCAGAAGCCCGTTTTGCGCCCAGTGCTTCCGAGGATGTCATGCGAGGTAAATACCATGAGGATTTTCATCGTTCGGTTCCTTCCAATCCTGTTCCACAGCGAGACGGCTGCACTCCAGGAACTAACGAAGACGGAAGTATATTGCAGTTGCACCTTGGTATCGCCGAGACCTTAGTGTCGGTCGGAAAGGTGGTGTTGATGCAACGACACTCCACGCGGGTGACAATAGCCGCCATTGCACTTAGGTATCGCCAGCCGTCCCAAGGCTACTATAGTCAACGGCAGCAAAAGCGATTTTGCGCATAGGCGTTGGGCCATACGTTGGTATACCCGAGACCTTCGTCCACTATCGAGCATGCCCCGCTTATCCCAAGCTCCGAGAGCGTACCTTCCTCCGAACAGAACTTCGGAAGGCGCTATCAACGTTCATCATCGGAGAAAGCAGTCATGCCAAATCTCAAGCCGACCAACCTCACACGCAGGTCCTTCAGCGGAGTTGCACTCGGACTGACGGGGGCGGCAATCCTTGCGAGACGGGCCAAGGGTGCAGACAAGACTGCTAACGCCCCGCGGCCTGGACTCAGTGCCGACAGACATATCGACGCCGGAGACCTCAATGTCGGATATGTCGAGCTTGGGCCAAGCGACGGGTCGCCGATTCTCCTCTTCCATGGCTGGCCATACGACATCAACAGCTTCGCCGAGGTGGCCCCATTGCTGGCAAACCAGGGTTATCGTGTGATCGTGCCGCACCTGCGCGGATACGGAAGCACCAAGTTCCTGTCGAAGGATACAATGCGCAATGGGCAGCAGTCGGCGCTTGCGGTGGACGCTATCAAATTGATGGACGCTCTGAGCATCGACAAGGCTACGGTCGCCGGCTTCGACTGGGGCGCGCGAACGGCCGATATCGTTGCCGCGCTCTGGCCTCAACGATGCAAGGGTCTGGTGTCCGTCAGCGGTTATCTGATCGGGAACCAAGCCGCCGGAAAGGCGCCGTTGCCGCCGTCCGCCGAACTCCAGTGGTGGTATCAGTACTACTTCGCGACGGACCGGGGGCGAGACGGGTACGAGAAATATACCAACGACTTTGCAAAGCTGATCTGGCAACTCGCTTCTCCAAGTTGGAGATTTGACAATGCGATTTTTGAACGAAGCGCTGCAGCATTTTCCAACCCAGACCACGTCGCCATCGTCGTGCACAACTATCGTTGGCGGCTGGGACTGACAGAAGGAGAGAAGCGGTTCGACGAGTTCGAAACCAAACTGGCGGCCGGTCCCGACATCCTGGTGCCGGCAATCACGATGGAAGGCGACGCCAACGGCGCGCCTCATCCCGATCCGAAGGCCTACGCTGGAAAGTTCAAAGCGAAGTACCAGCACCGCTTGGTATCGGGTGGGATCGGCCACAATCTTCCTCAAGAAGCCCCGAAGGCTTTCGCCGAAGCGGTACGGGACGTCGATTCCTGGGCGTGACGAAGACGTGGGCGGCGGGTTGACGTAGACGCCAATCACCAATCACCTATCGAATATCTCGATGGCTTTAATCGCAAAGTATAGGCTAGCGCGACGCTCGCCCGCTGTGTGATGAGAGGCGCGCTTGCCGCCGAAGAGGTTGCGGAGCTGTGGCGGCAACCACACCTTGAAAGGACTTCATCATTGGAGATCGGTATCGATAGTTTTGCGATGCTGCTGACCGACCCTGCAACGGGCCGATTGCAGTCAGCCGTTGATCGCATGGAGAGTGTACTTGCCGAGGTTGAACTGGCGGATCAAGTAGGCTTGGACGTTTTCGGAATAGGCGAGCATCATCGTGCGAACGCCCTTGATTCAGCGCCTGCTGTGATCCTGTCGGCTGCCGCCGCACGTACGAAGTCGATCAGACTGACAAGCGCTGTCGCTGTCCTCAGCGCCGCCGATCCCGTGCGCGTTTTTCAGGAGTTTTCGACCCTGGACCTCATATCCCGCGGACGAGCGGAAATTGTCGTGGGCCGCGGATCGTCCGTGGAGGCCTATCCGCTTTTCGGCTTCGACTTGCGGGACTATGAAGCGCTTTTTGTCGAAAAACTCGACCTGCTGCTGAAAATCAGAGAGCAACCCAGTTTCAAGTGGCAAGGCCGCTTTCGTCCTTCACTCAACGGCGAGGGTATCTTCCCTCGCCCGCACCAAACCACGTTGCCGATCTGGCTGGGCGTCGGCGGGACGCCCACATCTTTCGTGCGCGCTGGAACGCTCGGGTTGCCGCTAATGGTGGCCATCATCGGCGGGAGCTTTGAGCGCTTTCTGCCACTGGTCGAACTCTATCGCCGCGCGTGGCTTGCCGCCGGCCATCCTCCTGAGAATCAGACGATCGGCGTACATGCTCTCGGCTTCGTCGCTGATACCGATGAGTCTGCCAAAGAAGCGTTCTTCCCCGGCTGGTTTCAAATGTTTACGGAAGCAGCAAAAGAACGGGGCTGGTCGGCGCCGACACGCGCGCAGTTCGAACATATGTGCGGCCCAGATGGCGCGTTCCTGGTCGGTAGCCCACAAACGGTCACGGCGAAGATGCTGCATGTTGACAGGATACTGGGAGGGGTTTCTCGCATCACTCTCCAGATGAGCACTGCCGCGCTGGAGGTTGAAGCGATGCGCCGATCAATCGACCTGCTCGGCACAGCGGTTGCCCCAATCATTCGCCACAAATACGGCCTTACCTCGGAATGAGGTCCAGGGGGATCTCGATCAAGGGTTGGGAGAGCGCCGACGTATATCGGTGCTCCCGTCTTTTTCTATCCAAAGATCAATCTTCTGTAATCCGCTAGCATCTTGGGGTCCTCTACAGACCCGTGATGATGAAGCTGTCGCCACGAGCCGTCCTTCCGCACGAACCAGCGCGTAGTACGGAAGGCGACGTCGAGCGCCTCCTTTGGCGTCCTGCACGCTCCACGTTCGCGGCCGACGAAGAGATGCCAGTCGTCAGCGCCCTGGCTCGTGAAGTCGTGGAAGGTGACCTGGACCTTCGCCTGCCCTTCGAAGAGTTTTGAATAGCCTTCAGCGATCTGCTCCCACCCGCGGCGAATCCCACCTATCGGGTTGTCCATGCTGGGCTCCGCCCCTCCGAGCCACACGGCTCTCAGCCCCGCGAGATCAGCTGCATTGAAGGCCCGGTAGAACTCGATCAGCGCGTCCAACGGGCCACCATCCCCCCGCTTCGTCTCGTCTCCGTCAACCTCTGTCAGATGCCAGTTCATCGGCAGTCTCCTCGTGTGTTCAATGAAGCCCCCGCAGTGACCGCGCGGCTGCCGTCGATGCTGGGGGTTCCGGTGACCATTCGTCGGTCGTGCGCCATGCTTCGGGGCCCACGACATAGAGCCAAGATGGCCGAGAATACCGGGCTGATCCATTGTACCAAGGTGTCATCAGGTCGCTGAAAATCTGCGGCAATCGGGGCTTATGCTTTTGCGGGAGTTCTGTCGGCGGATATCATGGGTATGGCGGTGTCTGGGCAGAAGCCCAGATCGAGCCGTCGATACCATTGTACAATGGACTTTCGGGAAATGCGGTGCAATCTCGCTCGGTGGATCGCCGAAGATCTGGGTGTAGAGGCGTTGTCGTCGACGTCGCGTTTTGGTGGAGTACCTCCCCTGGACGACCACTTTGGCGCCTTCTTCGCGGAGGAAGCACATGTATCGGATGATCTCAGCAATGATTGATGCTACTCCCACATCTCTCGACGCAATCGGGTTGCCGACCGTCTTCGTAGTCGATGACGATATCTCAGTCAGAGAGTCTCTTGAGCTGTTGATCACATCAGCAGGGTGGCAGCCGCTTCTGTTCGAATCCGCGCAGGCCTTTCTTGAAGCGCCTCCGACATCGGCGCCGAGTTGCCTCGTTCTTGATGTCAATATGCCCGGTTTGAATGGTCTGGACCTCCAGAGCATGATCAGTGTCAGCGGCAAGAGGATGCCCATAATATTCGTTTCCGGGTTCGGGGACGTTCCCATGACCGTCAGAGCTCTTAAAGGCGGCGCCTTGGACTTTCTCACGAAGCCGATCGACTCCGCCGCGCTTCTGGACGCGATACAGTCCGCGCTGTCACGAAGCGAGGTGCTTTTGCGCGAAAGCGAAGAGTTGCTTCGACTGCAACGTTGTTACGACGCTCTCACGCGGCGCGAGCGCGAGGTGATGGTACGCGTGGTCAAGGGTCTTTTGAACAAACAAGTCGCCTTCGAACTCAATATCAGCGAGATTACGGTCAAGGCGCATCGTGGCCAGGTGATGCGAAAGATGGCCGCTCGGTCCCTTCCTGAGCTTGTCAACATGGCAGCGACACTTCGCCTCGAGAATGACTCCGAAATCAACTAGTGGATTTCATGTCTACGGCGGTTTCCTTCTGCTGGGAACAGTATGATCATCAATACGAATATTCCTGCGCCGACGACGAGGGTGATACTGGCGATACCTAGTGCCAAAGCAAATCCGGCCTCGACGCTGCTCTCATGGCTCAAGATCGAGCCGACGGCGGGAGGTCCCATGATCTGCCCGATTGCAAACACGGCCGTCAGCAATCCCATGTATTGCGCGTGATGAGCGGATCGGATCCTCCTCACCTCGTTCATCGCAAAGAAGCTTATCGCCGTAAAAGGGAGGCCTACGAGGGCGCTGCTCACAGCGAACCCCAAGGCGCCCTGCCAAACAACGGACAAGGCGACGCCAGCAGCTTGTACCAGATAGGAGCCGATGAGGTAGAGCCGGGCATCGGTGCTCTTCCTCACGCGCGCCGCCAATAGCGAGCCGGCCACCGCGAAAAGACCGAACAGGGGCCAGAAGACGGTAAGAAGAGGCGAACCCGGAACGGCGTTCTTTGCTATCACAGGAAGGTAGGTTGCGGTGATTATGTATCCAAATCCGGCCAATCCATAGGCGACCGCGAACAACGGCATTTCAGCGCGGGGAACTCTACCCGATGAGACCCGCGCAGATCCCAGGTTGTAGGGTTCGATCGTCTTGATCTTGTCTCCGAAGATTCCCCAGATGATGGCGCTTACGATGGCCGACATCGCCGCGAACATCACCCAGCTCGATTGCGCGCTGAACCCAGCGGCACCCATGATACTCGCTGCCACGCCGGACAGCGCGATACCGGCGCCAGGCCCTGTATAAATTGCGCTACCAATGGAGCCGGAAGTTTCGGACAGCTCCGCCAAGCACCAGCCAGACGTGAACACGAATCCCACTGCCGACGCGACGCCGGCCAGGAACCTGAGTGCGGTCCAGATGGAGGGCACGGGCAACGCCATGAGAGCCGTGAGAATGACCGTCATGGCGAGCGCTACCCTTATAACAGGCGTGTGGCCCCACTTCTTTGGCACCATCATCGCGGCAAGAGCACCAATCAGATATCCGATGTAGTTGGCCGTCGCGAGCTTGCCCGCAACTTGAAGGTCCAGAACACCGTCGTGCAGCATAATTGGCAGGATCGGTGTAAAGGCGAACCTGCCAACCCCCATCGCGATTGCGAGCGACGCCGATCCGGCAAGTACAATGACGAGGGGCTTTTTGATGCGATGGGACATGGTTCGACCTCCGGTCCGAACGAATCTGAGTTTACGGTGAGGCGGTTCCCGCCCCGCCGGCAGCCTTATCCGTCGAAAGGGATCGCCACCGATACCTTCTCAGATGGGTTGGAGCACCCGCCGCATACGTTCCTCGACAGGGAAACTACCTGCCGCGAAGCGTTGCCATCAGGAGGCTCCGGAGCGCGCGCTGAAAACGGTCAACGCGTCATCGAACATCGCCCGAGTCAGCTCGTGTGCAGGCAAGCGCTTTGCCAGTCGCGCGGCCTGCCCCGACCATAAGTTGGTAAAATCGTCCCTTTCAGCGGCTTCCGCTTTCACCCGAATGGATGCGAGCGCAGCGCCCGCTGTCGGAAACGGCGGTACGCTCGCGGAAAGTGGCCCGAGCTCACGCATGATCCGATTCATGATGCCCCGCGCTGGCCGTCCCGTGAAGACGTTCGTGATGGCGGTATTGTCGTCGGTGGCCGACGCGAGTGCTCGCGCATGAACGGCCGGAATTTTCGCCTCCGGACAGAGCAGGTAAGCGGTTCCTACCTGAGCCGCGGCAGCGCCTAGCATCAAGGCCGCCGCTACGCCCCTGCCATCCGAAATTCCACCGGCCGCGATGACCGGAACCCTCACCGCATCAACGACCTGCGGGACCAGAGCGATCGTGCCCACCTGCGTGGACATGTCCTGGGTGAGAAAGTTGCCGCGATGGCCACCGGCCTCGAATCCCATGGCAACTATCGCATCCACTTCATTTGCCTCGAGCCAGGCGGCTTCCTCAACGGTCGTCGCCGAAGAAACGACCTTCGCGCCGGTGGCCTTCACGCGATCGACCAGATGCCGTACCGGAAGCCCAAAGTGGAAGCTGACGACCTTCGGGCGGAACTCTTCGACCACCTCGCAGAAGGTGCTGTCGAAGGGGGCACGTCCGGCACCGGCAACTGGCTCGGAAGGATCGAGACCGTGCTCCACGTAATAGGGTGCAAGCATCGAACGCCACCGAATCTGTGCCACAGGATCCTGGGCCGGCGTCACGTGGCTGAAGAAATTGATGTTGATTGGAGCGGACGTCCTGCTCTTGATGCGACAGAGAGCTTCGCGCAATTGCTCGACCGAATATTGTGCACTCGGAAGCGAACCTAGACCGCCAGAGTTGGATACCGCCACCACCATTTCGACGGTTGTCGCTCCCGCCATCGGCGCCTGGATGATTGGCAGATCAATTCCGAAGAGGTCGAGGATTCGGCGGTCGTTCCAGCGTGCCATAGGGAGCTCCAGTCGTATGCCATCGGAGGAATACTCTCCCGCCGCCGCCGACATCTATTGCACCTTGGTATCCCTGGGCGTTGTCACCCGTTCCGAAGGTATCGAGGACACCTTCGTACAATAGCGTCCCAGTCCCATTTGGCGTGAAGGTCTCGGAAGAGCGTTGGAGACTTTCCGCACCGCTCCCGCATGATGGCCGGCTTAGCGATGGCGCAACCGGTGGGCGCCGCCGCTGACGGCGGCGAACCGAAAGAATGTCGCGTCGTGCAACGGAGGTAGAGGATGAGCATTCGCAAGACAGTGGTGATAACTGGAGCCTCCCAAGGCATCGGCGCGGGGCTCGTGAGGACGTTCCTCGACAAGGGCTGGAACGTTGTCGGCACATCGAGGCGCATTGCCGGCACGGACGTATTTGAGCGCTCGGACCGCCTTGAGCTTCTCGCTGGTGACGTCGGCGATCCCAATACGGCCGAGCGGGTGACGCAGCGGGCTATTCAACAGTTCGGATCGGTGGACGCGCTCGTCAACAACGCGGGGCTTTTCGTTACTAAGCCGTTCCTTGAATACACCATGGACGATTTCCGGCGCCTGTCCGCGACGAATATCGATGGATTCATTTATTTCACAAAGCACGCCATCAGGCAGATGCTCCGCCAGTCATCGGGAGGAAGTATCGTCAACATCACGACGTCGCTGACGGACCACCCGATTGCCGGCGTGACAGCATCCCTCGCCATGATCACCAAGGGCGGCCTAAATGCGGCCACGAAGAGCCTCGCGATGGAGTTTTCCAAGGATAAAATCCGAGTGAACGCCGTTTCCCCCGGCATCGTCGACACGCCGATGCATGAACACGATTCCAAAGATTTCCTGCAATCCCTTTCTCCGATGGGAACGATCACATCCGTCCAGGAGATCGTCGACGGCGTGATCTACCTGACCGAAGCCGCAAATATCACCGGGGAGGTGCTGCACGTCGACAACGGCGCACATCTGGGAAAATGGTAGCCGTGGATGCGGAGTCCCGCCTGCAGGAGCTGTCTCTTGTACTTCCGGCTCCTCCGACGCCGTTCGGCGCCTACGTGGAAACGGTCCAGTGCGGCCCACTTCTCTTCCTCAGCGGGATGCTGCCCGTCGTCGACCACAAGCCAATCTACCTGGGACTTGTCGGTCGGAACCTTTCGGTCTCGGAGGGTTACGACGCCGCGCGCGCAGCTTGCCTGAGTGGGCTCGCAGCTGCGCGTGTCCACCTTGGATCTCTGAACCGGGTACGACGCGTAGCCAAGCTTGGCGTGTACATCGCCGCACCAGACGATTTCCGGGAACATCCAAAGGTCGCCGACGGCGCCTCCGAGCTGCTTCTCGGCGTCTTCGGACAAGAGCGAATCCCGCCCCGCATCGTTCTCGGCGTCTCCAGTGTGCCACTAGGGATGCCGGTCGAAATCGAGCTCGTCTTCGAGATCGAAAACTGACGAATGCTCTTCTTTAAACCCAAAACGGAGGCTTTCATGAAGATCCCACCGCCCAGGCCAATAGACGTTGCCGCCGGGAAAGTTAAGTTCCTAGCAGCGGTTACACTTCTGTTATTTGCCGCGCCCGCCTATTCCGATCAGGCCGTGATCGCCGGAAAAGCAGATCAGCCGCCCAATAGTAGATCGTGGCCCACAAGCGAACGGCCGCAGATCAGGGTCGAAAAGCGTACTCCCGCCTACTGGCGCGTCTCGTTCGACAACCCTCCCTTCAACATCTTCGGCCCGGAAACAATTCCTCAGATGGAAAAGGTCGTTGCCGAGATCGAGAGCGATCCGGACGTCAGAGTCGTCGTTTTCGACAGCGCCGTGCCAGGCTTCTTCCTCACGCACTACAACTTCACGCCGCCGCTTGCAGAATCGACCAGCCTTCCCGCCGGTCGAACGGGTCTGCACCCCTTGCCCGACATGTTGGTTCGCATCAGCAAGGCGCCGGTGGTCTCGATCGCGTTGATCCGCGGACGGGCCACGGGCGTCGGCAGCGAACTTGCCCTTGCCAGCGACATGCGGTTTGCCAGCCGGGAAAAGGCGATCCTTTCGCAATGGGAAGTCGGAGCCGGGTTCGTTCCGGGCGGCGGACCGATGGCTCGCCTTCCAAGGCTTATGGGACGCGGGCGCGCACTGGAAGTCCTTCTCGGCTCAGACGACGTGAATGGCGACCTCGCGGAAAAATACGGCTACGTCAACCGCTCGTTCGATGACGACAAACTTGATCCATTCGTTGACGCTCTCGCCGCAAGGATCTCCGGTTTTGACCGTCACGCGATCGCCGACACGAAACGGCTGGTCGATTTCGCAAGCCTGCCGACCGATCCTGAGATCGGAGCTGGTTGGGATGCGTTTATCTCTTCGGTACAGCGCCCCGTAGCGCAGAAGAATATTGGCCGGCTAATGGAGATGGGGCTGCAGACAGATCCCGACGTCGAAGCCCGGCTCGGTCACTACACGGAGACGTTGGCCGAGAAGTAGGCAAAGCCGTATCCCTAGACGGCATCGCATCCGCGCAGATCACCTGAGCTGCCTGCAACTTGACGCATCGCGATTGCACACCCGCTCTTACCCAAAGAAGCCGCTGGATCGGTCGCATTCCATTACCCAAACAAGCCATGGAGACCTCACATGCACAGCATCGAAAACCAGATCGTCGACTCGAGTTTTTCCGTAATCATCAACGCTCCCATCGAACACATCGACATTCCGACGTGGTGCTTCGGCTTACCGGAGAAGGAATATCAGGGCTGCTCGCCGGCGCACATCGCGGCGGGGTCCACCACTGCGCCCGACGGCAGACGGATGTCGATCAATGTCGAGACGATCGGCGGAAGCCTGATGGTCCAGCATTATATCGAGACCCTAGGCGACAAGGACCATTTGATCCTCGACTCGGACTCCGACGTTTTTACTCCGACTGGTCGGACCACAATCCATGTCACCTGGGAACTCAGCGTCAAGAAACTCGATGAGACACGGTGTGAATTCACAAACCGAGTCCGATCCTATGCGACAGCAGAAATGCTCGCTTTTCTCGATCGACAGGGTATCCCGTTCGACATCTTCCGAACCCAACGCCAGCCGATGTCAATCGCGCACAACAAGGGGGAAACGCCGCTCTTCGCAGCAAGTATCGAGCGCGCCGCGCTTCGCAGCATTTCGTCCACTAAGGCGGCCTGACAGGTGAATGGAGCTTTTCATGACACAACTATCCTATGACCGAAGCAACACCGGGCTGCTTGTTGTCGATCCGTACAACGACTTCATCTCGGAAGGTGGGAAGATCTGGCCTCGAATCAAGGAAGTAGCCGAGGCAAACGGCTGCGTACCCCATATGCTACAGGTCCTCGACACGGCCCGCGCCGCCAAATTACGAGTCTTCTTCGCCATGCATCACCGCTACCGTGTCGGCGACTATGAAAACTGGAAGTTCGTGGCGCCCATCCAGCGGGCGGCATGGCATCGAAAGAGCTTCGAATTTGGCACCTGGGGCGGCGAGTTCCGGGCCGAATTCGTTCCCCTGCCGGGCGAGGTCGTCGCGTCCGAACACTGGTGCTCGAGCGGCTTTGCAAACACTGATCTCGATCTGGAGCTCAAGAGGCACGGAATCCAGAGGCTCATCGTGATTGGTCTTGTAGCTCACACTTGCATCGAAGCTACGGTCCGCTACGCGGCGGAGCTCGGCTACGACGTCACCGTGGTAAAGGATGCGGTCGCTGATTATTCCGAAGAAATGATGCACGCTGCCTTGGAGATCAATATGCCGAGCTACGCCAGCGCCATTGTCGAAACCAAGGACATAATCGTGGCATTATCCTCGCTGGAACCGGCTTAAGCATGCCGAGCGGCGGCCGAAGAAAGCAAACCACATGCCGAGGTCATTTGGACCTTGGCGCCCCGGCAAATGTCGCAGGGTCGTCCCCTTGCCGCCACGAGACTTACCCCTACTAGTTGGTCCGAATATTTTCGTCGTCCAGTTCGTGTTGACGATAGGCCTGTAGGGGTATTT
This sequence comes from Neorhizobium tomejilense, assembly GCF_964254135.1. Classification (NCBI taxonomy): domain Bacteria; kingdom Pseudomonadati; phylum Pseudomonadota; class Alphaproteobacteria; order Hyphomicrobiales; family Rhizobiaceae; genus Neorhizobium; species Neorhizobium tomejilense. The sequence goes on along the minus strand of NZ_CAXUSO020000002.1, from coordinate 307,944 downwards.
CGGAGCCGTCGGAGGATGCGTTGCGGTCAATCGCGCCAGCGGCCTCGCGAAGAACCGTGGGGATGCAAAAGCTGAAAGTTGCGCCCGGCCGATCTTCGGTCGCCACCCAGAGCCGCCCTTCGAGATTTTCGATGATGGAGCGACATATGGACAACCCAACGCCCATCCCGTTCACCTTGGTTGTGTAGAAGGCATCGAACAGCCGGTCCATAGCTTCAGGCGGCACGCCCATTCCTGAATCCTGGACATCGAGCCTCACTGTGGCGCCGTCGTAGAGGTAGGTCCGAAGCGTGATTGTTCTGGCGCGATCCTGGACATCCGCCACGGCTTCGATTGCGTTCAGAACCAAATTGAGGATCACTTGCTGCAATTGAACTCTATCGGCCCGGACGAATGGCAACTGTTCGGCGAATTCCGTCCTCAGGATCGCCCTGCTCCTCTGAACCTCGCCCGCTGACAGCGCTATCACTTCCTGCGCAGCCTCATTCAGATCGACCATCTCCAACGTCGGCGCTTGCTTTTGGAACATCGCCCTCAACCGCTTGATCACATCCGATGCGCGATTGGCGTCACGGATCGTCCTGCGGATCGTTTCGGCGAGGCTAATGAGATCGGGCGGATTCGCTGCCAGTAGCCGGGCGCCGGTGTTGGCGTTCGTCAGTATGCCTGACAGGGGCTGGCTCACCTCGTGCGCAATCGAAGCCGTCATCGCGTTGAGCGCGGTCACCCTCGCCACGTGGGCGAGTTCACTTTGCGCCTCACGCAATCTCTCCTCGGTCCGCACTCGTTCAGTAACGTCGCGAACGGAGGTCACGAAATCGAGATTTTCAGCACGAACGGCTCGCCCGGTAGTATGAATGTGTTTGATCCGGCCATCCGGCATCGAAAGCCGGTACTCGCTGTCAAAGTCCTTCCCCTCCGTCATCGCATCGTCAAGGCACGCTCGAAACCGCCTCCGGTCGTCAGGGTGTATCCGCTCTATTGCGCGATCCGCAGAGGGAACGACCGACTGATCGTATTCCAGGATGGCGTAGAGTTCCTCGGACCAGAAAAAATGCCCCCTTCTGGAACTCCAGCCGAAACTACCGGTATGACTTATCTTCTCCCCTTGGGTCAGGAAAGTTTCGCTGCGTTGCAAGTCGGTGTAGAGGCCGGCATTCTCCAGCGAAACCGCCGCCTGCGATGCCAGCAGTTCAAGAACGTCGACGCGTTCCTTAGTGAAGGCGCCTGGCATCAGGCCGTTTTCCAGATAGAGCGCCCCGACAAGCTTCGTTTGCCTGACAATGAGCAGGCAGAGAACCGATCTCGAGTGCTTCAACCGAAGATAGTCATCATCGAAATACACCGGGGTTGAGGAAGCGTCGTCCAGAAGAACGCGCTGGTGCGTCCGCATAGCGTATTGCAAAACGGATTGGGGCAAATCAGACGGGGTGATGGGCGAACTACGGGCCGCAACCTCGATTTCGCCGAACTCGGTGACGGCCTCAGCCTCGATCTGCGGCTGCCCATCGCGGACCATGACCAACACCCCACGCTCGGCCCCCGCGTGCTCGACCATGATGCGCATCAGCTTCTCGATAAGCTGGGGCAGAAGCATTTCGCCTGAAAGCGCCAGCGAGGCCTTCACGACGGCGGCAACGTCGAATTGCTGATCCGAGGGCGGCGTCGACATGTTGTCGTTAATCGCACCTGCAGTTGCTATCTTTGGGTCGCTGGCGGACAGTCGCTGCAATGCGCCTTGCGCGCCCCAGGTCTGATAGGCGTCCCGAGCTTTCGACAGATACATCTCTGCGATATCCTCGAAACCGCGAACCGCATATGAACGGGCGGCCTTTTCGCAAGCAATGGCCTCGACGTTCAAGAAGCCGTTGGCTCGAGCGGATCGAATTGCCTGAGCATATAACAGCTCGCCCTCCCGCTCACGTCCCTCCGAACGTGCAAGCTCGGCTCCGACCAGCGCCGCTCGACTTTCGAAATTCACCGGGCGATTATCTGCCCAGTCGCGGAGTTGCCGATGGTGTGCCCTAAGAGCCTCCAGATGTAGGAGCGTTTGCTCAGGCATGTAGGAGGGATCGGCGTCGAGTGATCCGGCGTGGGCCAAGGCAGCATAAAAATGATAGTCGGCGCCTTCTAGGTTTGGCAACGGTTGCAAAAATAGCGTTTGTAGCCGGGCTGCGGCTTCAAGCGCTGCCGCATAATCTCCCATGAATACGTGTGCCTGCATTCTTCGGCTCCAATAAAGATCGGCGACAATCGCGGGGTTTGGAGCCTCCCCCAGTCTACGTTCGAAGGTTTCCTCCTCAAATTCGTTACCGTCGAAGGTTCTGAAGTCACACGGCAATCCGCGGAGCGATCGGATCAGTCGAAGTTGGCCGATGATGTAGGAGGCGGCGATGCGGGACCCCGAGCGGCGCGCAAAATCAAGACCTTCGGTGGCCACGTAATCGACGTCGGTGAGTGTATCGCCCGACGAGATCATGTTCCCAACGATATTGCTGTGACAGTAACCAATGTACGCCAGATCGCCATTCTTGGTCGCCTCATCCAGGGCTCGTTCAATAAAGGAGCGCCCAAGTCGCAGATGCTGAGCCCAAGAGCTGATCCCCGTCCCGAAGCTGAAATAAACGCGCCCTTTGAACGCCTCGAATCCTGGTTTATCTACGAGATCAAGGCTAAGCTGGCCGAAGCGCAGGGCCGACGAATAATCTCCGAAATCATGGATCAGCACCCGGCCAAGTGAGACGTATCCGACGGACGAAGCCGCACTATTGCCGTGCTCTATGCTGACGTTGACCATGAGCGCAATAAGCAGTTTATGCAGCCTCGGATCTTGATACACCGCGGAGAGTACGAGCCTGTTCAGAACATCGATTGCGGCACGCATGTTCGGGTTTTTCATTTCAGGGAGGTCGCCCAGATCCTCAATCGGGCGAGTTCCGAGCTGCTTCCAGATTCGCTGATATTGCTCTTCGACCTCAACGTCGGCAGGGTGTGGGGAAAGCTCAAAACCGACTTTTTTCAGAAATTCTAGGCCAACCTCGAAAGCGTGCGCAGGTCGACCAAGAATGATGTAAAGATCCACGAGAAGGCATGCCACCGCAGCCTGATCCACAAGGTTGGCGGCACGGCTGGCAAGCTTGGAAAGCCGATCTTCCGCACCCAACAATTCACCGGTCAAGAATTCGCATTCGGCGTGCTGCAGTTCTATCCCGAAGACAAGGGAGTACTGCCGGTTCCAACACTCTTTCGTCAGCAAAGCGCGGGCCGCGGAGAGGAACGACAATGCCGATGCGTAGGCCGCAGCATTTTTCGAGCGCCTTGCCGCCAGCAGATTGAGCTGCGCCACTTCCGCACGCTCGCCTGAGGAAGAGAGCAAAGTTGAACTCTGATTGAACTGGCTGACAATTTGGAAAATTACTCCGTCACGCTCCTCGGGCGGTGTTTGTGCCAGGAGAAGCCGTCCAATCCGAATGTGAATCTCCGCCCGCGCATCGTCATCAAGCAGCGAATAGGCTGCCTCCTGAATACGGTCGTGCTGAAACGCGTAGACTTCGTCTGAATACATCAGCATTCCCGCCCTGACCGCTTCGCGTAAAGCTTCACGAACGTCCTCAGGCGACGTCTGGCAGACTTCCGCCAGAAACCCGACGTTAGCGGCGGTACCAAAGCAGGCAAGATGACAAAGCATCAGCAAGCTTTGGCTGGCGAGGCGATTGAGGCTGGCAACCATGAGGTTGACCACATTGTCACTATAACCTTTCGCGCGGATACCGGCCGCGTCCCACGCCCAGCTCAGATTCGCGTGATCAAAAAACAACAGTCCTTCATCTTCCAATGCCTGGAGAAATTGGACCGCGAAGAACGGGTTTCCGCCGGTTTTATCGTGGATGAGCTCGGCGAGCGGGTATGCGTGTTCCTGGTCGCACCGTAGGGCGTCACCAATAATCCGGCCGAGATCGGCGTCTCTCAGAGGCCCTAGCGAGATAGTTTCTACGCTCGCTCCCGCTGCATGCAGCGAGGCGAGCTTTGGTACGAGCCGGTGCGTAGCATCGACCTCGTTGTGGCGATAGGCGCCGATCAACAACAGATCCCGAACGTCCCCCTGTGTCATCAGATCCTCAAGCAGGTCGAGTGTTGCGGTATCGACCCACTGCAAGTCGTCGAGAAAAACAACCAGCGGTTGCCGCGGACGTGCGAAGGCGCTTATGAAGCGTCGAACCACTGTTCGGAACCGGAGCTGGGCTTCTTTGGGTGACAGACCGGAGACCTGCGGCTGTTTTCCGACAATAAGCTCGAGTTCTGGAACCAGGTCCGCCAGCAACGCTCCGTTCGCCCCCAGCGCCGCATTAAAGGCCTCCTGCCATTCCAGTAGTTCGGTTCCTTGTTTGCTCAAGACGTGGCTGACGAGACTTTGGAAGGCCTGCGCCAGAGTCGCGTAAGGAATATCGCGCATGTACTGGTCGAACTTGCCCGCCGCAAAAAGGCCTCGAGGCGGAGCAAGCGTCCCGAACGTTTCATGGACGAGGGAAGATTTCCCAATACCTGAGTAACCCGAAATAAGGATGAGTTCCGGTTTACCTCCCTCGACGACACGATCGAAAGGCGCCAGCAACCCGTTTCTTTCGGAAGCGCGCCCATATAACTTCTCGGGTATGAGCAAATGGCCCGGCACGTCGTTTTCGCCAGGGGAGAACATTTCAACGCGGCCATGAGCGTCCCACTCCTGGAGACATCGCCTCAAATCCCGCTCTAGGCCCGCTGCAGTCTGAAATCGCTCCTCTGCAGATTTTGCTAGTAGCTTCATGATAATGGCCGACACTGTCTCAGGGATATCTGGACGTCGCTCGCTCGGAGGTTTCGGCAGCCTTGCGATCTGGCAATGCACCCACTCCATTGGCTCGGATGCGTTGAAGGGCAACGTGCCCGTCAGCAATTCGTACAGGGTAACGCCCAGTGAATAGAGATCGCTTCGAGAATCGATATTGCGATTCACCCGTCCCGTTTGTTCCGGCGCCATGTAGGCGAGTGTTCCGGCGATAGTTTCCGGCGGGCGCGGTGTTTGACGTTCGCGAGGCAGTTGGGAGGCAATGCCAAACCCCATAAGCCACACGCGATCAAAGCGGTCTACAAGTGCATTCGCCGGCTTGACGTCCTTATGAATGAGCCCCTGCCGATGGGCTCCCCCCAGCGCCGCAGCCATGCCGATCGCGATGCGCAGGAAACGACCCAAATCTATAGCGGCTTCCTGATGCTGCTCGATGATCCAATCCAGGGGTTCTCCTCCCGGATCTTCAAGAACAAGGATCGGCTGGCCTTCATGACGTACAAGGTCAATGGGTTGAACCGCCCAAGCTGAGTCGAGCTTATCCGCAAGCAGGTATTCCTGCTTGAGCCTATCGAGGTTATGGGCGGATCGTCGCCCAGAGACTGCGACGCCGAGGACCTTTTTCTGGCTGCCAACCTCCTTGCCACGATAGAGGGCATAGTCCCTGCCCTGACGGAACGGCTGCGCCTCGAAGCCGAAACTATCTGCGGCTGACAGACCTCGTGTCATCAAGCGACCCGTTACGACAGGAGAGGGAAAAGGCTCTCCACCCTTTGATACGCGCTATGTGCCGGCTTCGTTGCCCGAAAGGCGTGGAATTTCGTTCCTCGCCTCGTCATGGAGATGTGCACCCGTGACCTGACGATTGATAAGAATTTTACTAACGCAGAAGTACTTTGCAATACTATAAAGCTGTCCCCCAGCTTCAAGGAGGACATCGCGCTGCCACCTCCTCCCACCAGAGACCGATTTTTATCAGCGTCCATCTGTCTAAAAGCCAAGCTATGTCCAGCTTCTCGACCGATAGCGCATCGAACGGGAGCGCTGGGCCGCCTACCGGCCGGCCGCGTTGTGCTGAAGGCTGAGCTATCTTTGGAATGGGAAGCAAATCGAGCGAAAGAAATTGCGCTGAGGGAAACGTAGAAATTTGACTATCACCGCAACCTTTTCATCCAGAGAGGTTTGGATCTTGTCGCGGCAGCGCGTCTGCACAGTCCCGTCGGCCGAGGGCCAGACAGTTGGGTTACAGCACCTCTGGCAAGACGGCTTCCGCTCGCCAGAGGCTTTGCCCTTCAGAGCCGGCTGAGATTCCCCAACAAGTGACAATTCGAAAGCGCCAAGTATATCCTGGATAGCAGCGTCTCCACCACTCAGATTTCTGCTGCTTTAGCCGCCATGGTTGCCTTCGCCCACCAGACCAATTCATCCAGGGCAGTTTTGGCTGAAGGCAAAAGATTCGCTTCGATCTCTTCAATTGCCTTATTCCCTCCCATCGGAGAGATCGCGAAGAAGTCCCCGCCGCCGATATGAACAGCGGCATGAGTCGAGACCATCTGCAGTTCCACGCCGATCCCGCGCAGGTGTTCGAGCGCACGGGATCCACCGGCGCTGCCGTAGGCGATGGCGGTAAAAGGTTTGCGGCCCCATTCCGTGTAAGACTGATCGAGGGCGTTCTTCAGCACTCCGGTGACGGAGCGATTGTATTCTGCCACGACGAAGATGTAGCCATCATAGCGGCCTACGGTCTGCTGCCAGCGCACCGCTTCCGGGTTCTGGCTGGGCGCCCAGGCATTCGAGGCCACCTCGTCGAAGAAAGGCAGTGGATGGTCGCGCAGGTCGACCAGTTCGGCTTCCATATCATCGCGCGCCTGCGCCTGTTTCAATATCCACTGCGCTGGTCTGTCGGCGAAGCGGGTCGGACGGGTCGAGCCGACGATGACTGCGATCTTTGGTTTCAGAGCCATTTTTATCCTCATGTTGTTGTTTGTGTTCCTGACCCCCGTTCTAAGGATCAATTGCTGTTCAGGGCATCCGCGTACGCATAGAGCCCAGGGGAACCTCCGGTCATGACAAACAGGACATTTGTTCCTGGCGAGATGGTGCCGTTCTGGATGTCGGAAAGCAGACCGGCGAACGCCTTCCCCCCATAGACAGGGTCAAGAAGCAGGCCTTCCGACCGACCCACAATGGCGACTGCCTCGACCATGTCCGGCGTTGGAGCGCCATACCCATCACCGAGTTGGGTGCCGCTGATTTCCAAATCCTTCGGGCCTACTCGCTCGCTCTTCGAAAGAAGCGCGAGGACGACATTGGTCTTGTCGACCGTTGCCAGGAGGGACGCATTTTCGGCCGAAAGGACGGTGTACGCCCTTATCCGGGAAGGATCCTTGCCGGCGACCACCATTCCGGCAGCGAGGCCTGCGTGCATCCCGCCACTGCCGTTCGGAATGATTATCTGATCGAAGTCCAATCCCAACTCGGCTGACTGCAACGCAATCTCAAAAGCGCAATCGACATAGCCAAGACATCCGGTCGGAGTCGAACCTCCGAGGGTAGCCATAAATGCCTTTCTCCCAGCCGCGGTGATCTCGGACGCTCTATCAGTGGCGAACTTTGAAGCGTCTTCGCCCTTGGCAAGGATATGGACACGTGCGCCAAACAACCGATCCAGGAGGACATTGCCGTTGCCCTGATAAATCGAGCTGTCGCGGGGGACCATTTGCGCAAGAACCAACTCGCATGCCAACCCGGTCTTCGCGCAGGCCGCGGCGGCTAACCGAGCGAAATTCGACTGAACCCCGCCGATAGCAATCACCGTGTCGCACCCTTCGGATTTGGCCTGTCCAACCAGGAACTCAAGCTTCCGGAGCTTGTTGCCACCGCCGCCCAACTCCATGAAGTCGTCTCGCTTTGCCCAGATCGAGACGCCTGCTCGTCGATCTCCAAGCAGTTGTTCGAGACGATCCAATCGTTGGATCGGCGTCGGTCCCGCTATCAGGCGCACCCGAGGAAACCGGCTAAGCAGATCAGGCTGACTCATTGTTTTCGCTTCCCATTGCCTGTTGATAGGGATCGGCGTCGCAGGTGGGTACAGGCGACAGGCGAGATGCCAGGTGGTCGCGCCGAACTGTCCGCTACGCTGGCGCCGGCGTCCGATACCGCGGCGCCGGAATGTTCCGGGAAAGGTTAGGCATCAGCTTCTGCCTGGCGGCCTCGTAGGTGTCCCAGTCGTTTGCGTCCGGCACGGACGGGAGGGTGATCAGCTCGCCCATGTCGAGACCAGCCAAAGCGGCGTCGACCGCGTCCTCCGCCTTCATGACCATCTGGCTGGGAAGACGATCGAGAGAGCCCCCAGAGGCTTCCCAGAAGGGAGTCTCGACGGCACCCGGAAGAATCGCCTGGATTCGAACGTTCTTATCCGCCAGTTCCTTCTGAAGGGAGAACGTCAGAGCGATGACGAATGCTTTCGTCGCGCCGTAGACGCCGTTGAGAATTTCTGGTGCGATACCCAGAGCGGAGGCCATGTTGACGATAGTCCCGTGCCCTCGCGCGACAAAGGATGGCGCCGCGGCGTAAACCAACCGGGTCAGGGCCGTGACGTTGACTTTGATCATTCGTTCCATGTCCTCAACGTCGGACATCAGGAGCGGCTCGACCGCTCCGACGCCAGCATTGTTGACAAGCATCGTGATCGACGGGTCGCGTCGAAGGATTCCCTCGATTTTCAGGAGATCCTCCCGCTGACCTAGATCCGCCCGCACCGTGGTCACGCTTCGCCCGGTCGCATTTGCAATCACCTTGCTTACCCTGGTGAGCGAATCCTGGCTTCGCGCAACGAGTATGAGGTCGTATCCGCGACGGGCCAGCCTGTCGGCATAGAGCGCCCCGATGCCCGACGATGCGCCGGTGATCAGCGCGGTACCTTTTGGGAAGTTGTTCATGTGTTTACTCCTTGCTGATGCAGCAACCGCAGAGATGGTCAACGCAGCGTCCTGAAGGCCGCACGCAGTTCCGAAGTGAAGAGGCTCGGCTCTTCCCAGGCGGCGAAGTGGCCGCCTTTGTCGACTTTGTTGTAGTAGATGAGATTGTGGTAAGCCTTCTCGGCCCAGCTTTTCGGCGCCTGGTAGATTTCGCCGGGGAAAACCGTGATCGCCGCCGGGATCGAGATGTCGACCGCGTTGAAGTTGTTGGCGTTGTTTTCCCAATAGAGGCGCGCGCCGGACGTCGCGGTTCCGGTGAACCAATAGAGCGAGATGTCGTCCAGCATCTCGTCCCTCGTCAGGGATTTCTCCGGATCGCCGCCACTGTAGGTCCAATCCGCGAACTTGTCATAGTACCAGGCGGCGAGACCGACGGGAGAATCCGTCAACGCGTAGCCCAAGGTCTGCGGTCGCGTGACCATCATGAGAGCGTAGCCCGCTCCCTTCGTATAGAGCGCGTTCATCTGCTCATAGGCAGCCTTCTCGTCTGCAGACAGGCCGGCCGGGGCCGGTTCGCCATTGGCAAGCGCCTTGGCGATATCGGGCGGAACGGTCGCCGGCATGTTCGTGTGTATGCCAAGCAGCCCTTCCGGCGCCTGGGCGGCCATCTTGTCGGACACCACGGCGCCCCAGTCGCCGCCCTGCGAGACGTAGCGGTTGTAGCCGAGCCGCTTCATAAGAACATGCCAAGCCCGCCCTATGCGGTCAGGACCCCATCCGGTCTCAGTCGGGACCTCGGAAAATCCGTATCCAGGCATGGAGGGGATCACGACATGGAAGGCCTCATCGGCGGTGCCGCCGTGAGCCGTCGGATCGGTGAGAGGCCCGATCGTCTTGATCAGCTCAAGCACGGAACCCGGCCACCCATGAGTTATGACCAGCGGTAGCGCGTTTTCGTGCTTCGACTTTACATGGATGAAGTGGATATCGAGGCCGTCGATCTTCGTCATGAACTGCGGGTAGGAGTTCAGCTTCTTCTCACCCTTGCGCCAGTCGTATTCAGTCCCCCAGTATTCGATGAGCGGTTTCAGCTTGTGAAGTTGAGCTCCCTGCGACCGATCTGCGACGGTTTCCTTCCCCGGCCAGCGAGTGGCGCGTACGCGGCGACGAAGTTCGTCGACCTCCTTTTGGGGAATGGCGGCCTTGAAGGGCCGAACTGTATCGCCGGCGTCAGCAGCGCGCACCTTCCGAGGCAAAAGACTAAGGGCGGCTGTCGCGGCGGTGGCGGCGACGAATTCCCGCCGGGTCGGCGACGGGGCTGTTGTCACTGTTACTTCGTCTGACATGACGTTCTCCGTTAGGATCAAGTTGATCTGGATGTGCCATAGGGATCGTCCTGCACCGGCTCGGACGCTATTGCACGATGGTATCGGCGATACCTTTGGGTGAATGGCGACCATGCCTCGGCTAACCGACACCTTTGCACAATGGACTGAGGCCCTGCGCAGTCACATCGTCGGGCGAACACCCAGACGATGGTTCAGCCAAGAGAGAGCGAAAAATGACTGTCCAGGAAACCAAACATCCCAAGGTCGCCGTACTGCATGATATCGACATGAAGCTCGAAGTTGTGGTCATTCCTGTCTCCGATGTAGATCGAGCAAAATCCTTCTACACCGGGCTCGGATGGCGGCTCGACGCTGACGTCTCCGGCACGGATGACTTCCGCGTCGTGCAGGTGACGCCGCCCGGCTCGCCCTGCTCCGTCATCTTCGGGAAGAACATCACGTCAGCCGCGCCGGGCTCGGCACAAGGGCTCCATCTCATCGTATCGGACATCGAGGCTGCCCATGGCGCGCTCACCGGGCGCGGAGCCGAGATAAGCAGCATCTTCCACGATGTCGGCGGTGTCTTTCACCACAACGGCCAAGAAGGGCGGTCCGCCGGCCCTCATCCCACCCGTGCTAGCTACGGCTCGTTCGCATCCTTTAGCGATCCGGACGGAAACGGCTGGATCTTTCAGGAAGTCACCACACGGCTACCTGGCCGCATAGACGCTGACGGTGCTACCTTCGCTTCAGCGAAGGATCTCGCCGCGGCCCTTCGACGGGCTGCCTCAGCCCATGGAGAGCATGAAAAGCGAACGGGTGGCGACCACAGTCAGACTTGGCCCGACTGGTATGCGGAATACATGGTCGCCGAGCAGTCCGGGAGCGCGCTGCCATCCTGAGCCAGTCATTTGGCTGAGCGGGTCCCATTACCCGAGGCCTTGGAGAGAAGCTTCCGATATTCCGCCGTGGGAAGGCCGCCCCATCCCCAGTTCTCGAGCTCAACCTCCTCGATTACGACATAGGTCGACTCAAGCGGCTTGTTCAGGACGTCGAGCATGACGTTGCTGACGCCTGCGATGATAGCGGCCTTTTCTTCGGCAGACACGGATGAACGGCCGGGCGTCGTCCCCTCCCGCGTAACCTGTACGGTGACAATTGGCATGATCTTTCCTTTCTTTCGGTTGACGGTGCGGATGTCGGCTTCGCCGGTGGCCTGCGACCGCAATGTGTGAAAGGTGCCGGTCGGATCAGACCGGCGCCCCGACCTTGCTACCAGCGACCAGCGCTCTGCCCGCCGTCAACATGAAGGATTTCGCCGGTAATGAAGTTTGCGCCTTCGAGGTAGATCACTGCGTCCACGATATCGCGTATGTCACCCATACGTCCGACCGGGTGGAGCGCCGACATCGCCTCGTATGTTTCCGGCGGGTTCATCGGAGTCTTGATGATCCCCGGCGAGACAGCGTTTACTCGGACGCCGGATTTTGCGAATTCGATCGCCAGTTCTTTCGTGACGGCACTGAGGCCACCCTTGGTGAGCGACGCAAGGGCCGCGGGTACGCCAGCAATCGGCTGGTTCACGAGACTCGTGGTGATGTTGACGATGTGGCCGGAACCCTGCGCAAGCATGGTTTTGGCGGCGCGTTGGGTGATGTGGAAAAAGCCGGAGATGTTGACCCCGAAATTGTGGTCGAAGTCCTCCTGCGTGAAATCGACGAACGGCTTCGCAACGAACACGCCGGCATTATTCACTAGTGTGTCGATACGGCCGAAGCGATCAATCGCCTCGCGTACGACGCGCTCTGCGGTCTCCGATCTGGCGATGTCGCCGGGGACCGCACCTACCCCGAGGTCGGATCCTTGCCTGATCGACCTGGAGGTGGCGACCACCCTATAGCCCCGATCCCGATAGGCGTGTACCAGCGCTTCTCCGATGCCCTGCGAGGCACCGGTGATGATGGCGACCTTCTGTTGATTGCTCATGATTAGCATCCTTTCAAGTGCACCGGCCACCGTTCGGGCCGTGTCCGCGCCTTTGCGTCGGTAGACCTGATTTAGATGCTTCCGCTGATCGGGAGAATTCTCAAAATCCGCACGATACTCCACCGCCAAGCGGCACAATCATGGTAGAGAACCACTCTGCATTGCGATGCGTGCCAGTTCTACTCGCAGCCGCGGCACAGCAAAGTCGAGAAAGGCTCGTACTTTCGGAACGGCATTTCGTCCACGCGGCGCCAGGAGGTGGACCGGAAGTGCGGCGGGTTCGTCCGCCGCAAGTACGACCTGTAGCCGACCATCTCGAACCAGGTCCGCCACATGATAGGAATAGAGCCGGGTAACGCCCATGCCCCCCGCCGCGGACGACGCCGCTGCCCGCACACTGTTGACCACATAGCGTGGCAAGAAGTGCACGGTTCTCGGAATCGACGATCCTCGAGCGGGTGTGAAGCTCCAGGAATCAAGGCCGAAATTGGAGAAAGCGATGATCTGATGTTTGGACAGGTCGGACGGCTCGTCGATCACCGGATTGCTTGAAAGATATCCCGGAGAGGCGACCACGACCCGCCTGACATCCCCTCCGATGCGGGTCGAGATATGTGTCGAATCGGTCAGATCGCCGATGCGCAAAGCGACATCGACTCCTTCATCGACCATGTTGACGAACCGGTCCAGCATCAGAAGCCGAACTGAAACACTCGGATGCTCCCGAAGAAAATTATCGAGGATCGGCCGAAGAACCTCCTCCCCAAGGATCGGCGGAGCTGAGACGGTCAGATTACCTCGAGGTGAGGACCGTTCCGCTCCGGCGATGATGTCAGCCTCTTCCAGATCAATAAGCACCCGCCGGCACGCTTCAAAATATCGCTGACCGGCTTCGCTCAGCTTCAGGTTCCTCGTGGTGCGGTGTAACAATTCGACGCCGACATGCTGCTCGAGCAGGCTCACGGCCCTGCTGACCGCCGTCGGGGACCTCTTCAGCCTGCGCGCGGCGGCGGCAAGGCTCCCCTCGTCGACGGCCGTGACGAAGACCCTCATTGCGTCGATCCGATCCATTCCCCTGCTCCACGGCTTTCTATCGGCGGATAAACTCATCCAAGGCTTTGCCCGCCAAGTAAATATACAAGAACGGATCCAATGGTGTCGGCGACACCTTGGTGCAATAGATCGATCGACGATCCAGTGGAAGGCTCCGACGCGTCTAGGTTCACACGAAGGAGCGCGCCATGTCACCAATCTCACCATCAGTCACCCGTCGAACTCTGTTGCTCACCGCCGCTGCTGCTGGAGCGCTCGGCGCCGGACAACGAGCGGTCGCCATGGCCAAGGGCGACGGTGGCGAAATCCACCCTTTCACGTTCAAGGCGACTGACGCCCAGCTCGACGAGCTCCGCCGCCGCATCAGGTCTACGCGGTTCCCGGAACGCGAGATCGTCGATGACAGCTCGCAGGGCGTCCAATCTTCCACAATCAAAAAACTGGCCAAGTACTGGGCGGAGAACCACGACTGGAGAAAGGTCGAGGCCAGACTTAACGCGCTACCCCAGTTCACCACGAGGATCGACGGCGTCGATGTCCACTTCATTCATGTCAAATCGAGACACGACGGTGCCCTGCCGATCATTGTGACTCACGGCTGGCCTGGATCAATCATCGAGCAGATGAAGATCATCGAGCCGCTGACCAACCCTACGGCACACGGCGGCTCGGCTTCCGATGCCTTCGACGTAGTGATCCCCTCCATCCCCGGCTACGGATTCTCCGGAAAGCCCGAAGAAAAGGGGTGGGATCCCATCCGCATCGCGCAGGCGTGGATCGAGCTGATGAACCGCCTGGGCTATGCGAGATACGTGGCGCAGGGCGGAGACTGGGGCGACGCCGTGACGGAGCAGATGGCATTGATAGCGCCCCCGCAGCTGCTCGGCATCCATGTCAACATGCCAGCCACCGTTCCAGACGACATCGCTGTCGCGCTCCGTCCGGGTGGCACGAAACCCGCTGATCTGTCTCCTGACGAGGATCATGCCTTCAATCAGCTCGACGACTTCTACAAGCACGGTTTGGGTTATGCGATCGAGATGGCGAACCGGCCCCAGACCCTTGTCGGGATCGCGGACTCTCCCGTCGGGCTTGCGGCATGGATGATCGACCATGACATCCGGAGCTACGAGTTGATAGCGCGCGTGTTCGACGGCAAGTCCGAAGGGCTGACACGGGACGACATCCTCGACAACGTCACGCTGTACTGGCTGACGAACACTGCCGTCTCATCCGCTCGTCTCTACTGGGAGAACAAGCTCGATTTCTTTGCGGTCAAGAACGTCAAGATACCGGTCGCCGTCAGCGTCTTTCCAGACGAGATATACGCGGCGCCGAAAAGTTGGACGGAGCGGGCATATCCGAAGCTGATCCATTTCAACAAGCTCGCCAAGGGCGGGCACTTCGCCGCCTGGGAACAGACGAAGGTATTCTGCGAAGAGCTACGTAGTGCGTTTCGCTCCGTCCGCGGATAAAGCGTGGATAGGTTCTTGGGTGTCGAAGTGGAACTGCTCTGCATATCACGCAAGTAGCGAGGCGGTTTCATGAGCCGCCGACGCGGGCTTCTCTAAAGCGACACCAACACCATAGTACAATAGGCCGACCGCCGCGCATGGTACATGATCGTGCGCGACGGGCCTTCGCGCCCAACGCGTGGCGATGGATGATCAGCAGTTATACTCCAACAAATTGGGTAGTCCTTGTCGAGATGGTACTTCATAACGAACGAGCGATCTGAAACCATCCACTTGACGGGTTCGCAACTGAGACGTCCCAGATACGTCCGCGGGCGCTATCGAAATGTGCTTCCGCCAATCAGTCCCACCCCATATCGACCCCATCGGTCTCGCCCTGATTGCGACAGGGTTGGCACGGATTCAACGCTCGAAACTGGTCTGCTCGACTTCAAAGCCACGATCACGTTTGGCGGTAAAACTGCTCCAGGGGTCACAGGGACGCGGCCGCTCGTGGCCACTGGCCACATAGTACCGGAAAATCGGTTTCACATTCGACCGGCTCAATTGGTGAATTGGTTGCGCAACAGGCGCACTTCAAAGGGGCGGCAGCCGGAAGCTGCTGGCTGACATGTCCGACTTGCTTAAAGCGGCGTCGGAGAACGACACACTCCGACGCTGCATGGAAAATTTGCTGACGATCACAACTCTTCCGGAAACCTGGACAGGGGAGAGCGCCGCTGACATCGGCAATTCCCTCCTGAACGCCTTGGCCGAGATACTTGATGTTGATTTTCTGTTCCTAAGAATAACACCGGGGAACGGCCAGCCGACCGTCGAGATCGCTCGGATCCCCGCCGGCGAAGGCTTCAGCCATGCTGCGGAACTGGGCGCCTTTCTCTCCCAAGGATTGGGCGACGTGGGCTCCGAGTGGCCGCAGTTTGCCAATCTACGGAGTGACAACGCCGAATACGTTACCGTACAGCAGTACCTCGGCATCCACCGTTCCATCGGCGTGCTCGTGGCGGGGTCGCGACAGACCTCCTTTCCGAGCGAGCAGGACAGACTCGTACTTCATGTAGCCGCCAATCAGGTCGCCGGCGTTCTGAGCGAAGTACTTCGGCTTGGTTTGGATGCTTCAGGAGCGGCCGTAAAGGCTCACAACAGGATTGTCGACGCTATCCCGGTAATGGCGTGGTCCACTCTTCCAGATGGCACCGCGGATTTTTTCAATGGGCATTTCCTGTCATACCTCGGAGTGACGACCGAGCAGGCTTCCGGATGGGGATGGGCCGCTGCCCTTCACCCCGATGACGCGGAAAGTCTGAAGGCGGTATGGATCGAAATGTTGGCATCGGGACGAGCAGGCGAGGCCGAGGCCCGCCTACGCCGATGGGACGGGGAGTACAGGTGGTTCCTCTTTCGAGCGAACCCTCTCTTCGCGGACGACGCTTCAATTGCTCGGTGGTACGGAACCAATACCGACATTGACGATCGCAAGCGTGCCGAAGAGGGCTTGCGGCGCAGCGCCGCGTTTCTGGCACAGGGCCAACGGCTGACAGAAACAGGAAGCGTATGGTGGAGGCCAGCGACAGAGGAAATTGTCTGGTCCGACGAGGCCTATCGTGTTGCCGGCTATCCCACCACACAAATTCCCACCGTTGATTTGATGCTCGGCCGTTGCCATCCAGAAGATCTGCCGCAGGTAAGCAGTCTGGTCATGCGGGCCATGCAAGATGGCGAGGACATGGAACTTGAGCATCGGCTGCTCATGCCCGACGGGAAAGTTAAATACGTCTACGTCGTTCTGCAAAACATCGGATCGGATCCGAGCGATCCGGAGTTCATCGGCGCCGTTTCCGACATAACGGACCGGAAGATCGCCGAGGAGCGGCTCCGACGAAGCGAGGTCCTGTTGGCGGAAGGGCAGAGGATCAGTCGAACAGGGACGTTTTCCTGGAAAGTCGATACGGACGAAATTACCTTCTCCAAGGAACTCAACAGGATCTTTGGCTTCGAGCCGGAGACAGTGGTGGACTTCAACAAAATTACCGAAAGGGTCTTTGAAGAGGATCTTCCCCTACTCGCCAAAAAGATGGCCGACGTTCGGCAGGGAGGAGACAACCCGGACTATGAAATCCGGCTGTTTGTAGGCGGCCAAGTAAAACATGTCAGAGTGGTCGGCCGGATTGTTCGGCTTTTCGACGACACCACGGAGTGTGTCGGAGCCATCCAAGACGTCTCGGCACAGCGTGTGGCCGAGCTTGCGCGGGACAAGCTGCGCACGGAACTCGCGCAAGTCGCCAGAGTCATGAGCCTAGGAAGGATGGCGGCGTCCATTGCGCACGAGGTCAACCAGCCACTGTCCGGAATCATTACCAATGCCAACACGTCTCTTCGGATGTTGTCTGCGACTCCGCCCAATATCCAAGGAGCGATTGAAACGGCGAGACGAACAATTCGCGATGCTAACCGTGCCGCTGAAGTGATTGCGAGGCTAAGGAGATTGTTCAAACGGGGCGTTACCGTCGTCGAACCGGTTGACCTCAACGAAGCGGCTCGGGAGGTCATCAGCCTTCTTTCGAACGATATGCAACGCGGGCGGATCTCTGTCGATGTTGAACTTTCGGCGGCGTTGCCCCTTGTCGCAGGAGATCGCGTACAACTTCAGCAGGTCATAATGAACTTCCTACGCAATTCGATCGATGCCATGGCCGGCGTCTCTCCGGGATCGCGAAACATCGCCGTGCGCACGGCGCCTGTGGGCACCAAAGAGGTGCACCTGACCGTGGAGGACACTGGTGCAGGTCTCGGAACAACTGACATCGCAAGGTTGTTCGACGAGTTCCATACGACCAAACTCGACGGTACTGGGATCGGCCTCTCCGTCAGCCGTTCGATCATTGAGGGGCATGGTGGGGCAATCTGGGCCGAGCGGAATCCTGCAGGTGGCGCAATTTTCGGTTTTTCATTGCCGATTCAAGCCTCAAGCGATGACCCCGCCGCCGGTGCCGAGGCCGATCATCCATGAAAAAAGCACTCATTTCGGTCGTTGATGACGACGAGTCTGTCAGAGAAGCGCTCCCTGACTTGATACGGATATTTGGCTTTGAGGTACGAGCTTTCGCTTCGGCCATCGAGTTCCTGGGATCCGAGTGGATGTCAAAAACCGATTGCCTGATCCTCGACATAGCAATGCCGGGAATGTCTGGACCCGAACTCCAGGAAGAGCTGCTTCGACGCGGTGAAACGATTCCAATCATATTCATCACGGCGCATAAGGATGAAAATGAACGACCGCCGCTTCTTGAAGGCGGAGCGGTTGCCTGCCTATTCAAGCCATTCAGCGATGTGGCGCTTCAGGAAGCGTTGGAGAAAGTGTTCAGCTAGAGCCTTTCTGCCTGCTCTGCGGGCATCCGGCGACATCGTCGGCTTCATCCTAGCCAACATCCTTGGCACTAAACGAAAACATTCGCCGGAGTGCGTGCTCGGTGGACCGTCAGGCGTCGGCGTGGCCTTCGGCGCGTGAGCTACTTCTGCCTGATTAGGCGCGGAGTGCTCTGCCATTGCCCGACTCCTGGCGGACACCTACCCAATGGTATGGGGGACACGGTCGTATAATAGAAAACCGCCCGTGTCGGTGAGAGCCTCAGCGCATTCCAAATCAGGAGACCGCGCCATGTCATCTCTTTCACTCTCGGGAACACGTCGAAATTGGACCTTGCCACGCACGGTCAATACAGCCGGGCTGCAAAAGACCTCCCCCGCCATACCTTTCATCGACGGAATTCGTCCACTCACGACAGTTGCGGAACCCAGACTCGTCAAAGGAGGGCTCGCACCTTGGCAGTTCCGGAACGTCATCGCATATGTCGAGTTGAATATTTCGAGTCAGATCAAGGTCGAAGCACTCGCTGGCATCTGCCGCCTGAGCGGTAGCCATTTCGCACGCTCGTTCAAGGCGAGTTTCGGAGAAACTCCATACAACTACATCCTGAGCAAGCGCATCGAGATGTCCCAGATACTGATGCTGCAGTCGAATGACGCCTTGGCCCAGATTTCGCTGAGCTGCGGCTTCGCCGATCAAGCGCACTTCTGCAACTTGTTTCGGCGCTTCATGGGATGCACTCCCACGGAGTGGCGCAGCCTCCACCGATCCGCCGACCAGATTGCCTGCAGCGACATCCTTCACCTCCGCAACTGAGCACCGGCATCCGAGGGGGCTTAGGGTTGCGCTGCAGCCTCATTCACTCTTCTCGAAAGGGAGAAGGACCATGAAACTACGCGTCTTTGCCGCCCTGATCGGGTCGGCGATTGCAAGCTTCGCCCATCCTGCAGGAGCGCTCGAACCGATCCCAGGCAGCATCACCTACGGGGGCCAACCGAGGACTAAATTGGTAAAGGCTCCCATCGGAAGCACCGTCACGCATCAGTTTTATAACGACGCAGGGCAAGAGGTGCACGAGGTCTACCGGCTCGACGAAAACCGAAACCTACAACTGATAGGACGCCGAGTCAGCGATACGGACTAATGGGGAGCCGATCAAACGCCGGTGGCAACCACAGCCAAAATGCCACGAGCGGCCTCACATACCAACCCATAGTACATGATCGAAAGTACCCACATCTTCCAAGAATTATATTTTAGCGAGCAAAGAAACAGTTGAATTGTTCAATAGCTTCTTTTTGTTCCGCATAAACTACTAACGTTACTCAAAAAACCGACACTCGTCTGCGATTTACTTCAATCGGCAGCAGATGGTTAGAAGCCAAATGCGGTCCCACGTCCAGGCGAACCCGCAGAAATCGAGCTTCGTCAACCAAAGAAGGAAAAAGATCATGACCCTCCGCAAAATCGCTCTGGTACTCGCGCTGGTAACCACCACACCGTCTTTCAGCTCTGCGACCGAAAATGGAGCGGAACACCACCAAGCGCCTGCCACACACGACACGATACTCGTTGACGAGATCCCCACCAGCATCAACTCCACGGCGCATACAAATCCCGTAATGGAGCATCCGCGCCAGCCGACTACCCGTGACAATCGCGAAATCAGCGACGATGAGCGGTAGGTCCGGTTTGATCAATTGCCAGTTCATTCAAAACATCGATCGGCAAGGTCGCGCTTAAATCCGATCAGTCGAGCAAAGGAATCCAAGTATGAAAAGCCTAATGATTTCTGTAGTGGCCTTGGCCACGTTGACCCTCCTCCCCACCGGTACCTTCGCCGAAGATGGCGAGTATTACGAAGGAATCCTACCGCCCGACGCTGGCGAACGGTGGGGATCAACCGATCGGCTGCATACCGGCTCTACGACGCGTTACGGTATGCCCTCGCCCTTCGATCATCATCCGACGCTCAACACCACGACGCGCGGGCTCATTAACAGTGGTGACTACTATGAGGGTGCGGAACGTCCGGACTAAAAGTCACAATCGATTGAGAAGAAAAACGCAACGAGATGCGCGAAATGGAGCAACAACGTCAGAAAGCCCATCGATCTTTCGGGGGCGTTCGCCTTCATAAGGACTGGACTGGGAGAGGCATCTCGGTTCCGCGCGACGCGGCCTCACTCCTGGCTTCGCGCCGAAGTAGAACCGAGAACTGACCGTAAGAACGATCAGCGCATGCCTCTCGAACACGGGCGGATAAAGCAGCATATCGAATCGTGGATGATGGCGCCGCGACCTCGATCTGCGGCGCAGTAGGATCTAAAACGGGTTGGCCTAGTGATCTGCACTCCCTATGCGGCGCTGGAGCCTAAACAGGCGCTCTTCCCGCCTCCGCAAAGGACAAACATTCGATCCGCTCGTACGATCTCGTATTGATCCAACATCTCGTGGGGGACGCCCATCAGCCGCTCCAAACGACCGCTCCTTTACGTGCGCCCGTCCGCAGGGCGGTTCTGCGGGCAATGAGTTGATGGGACCAGGGGACCTAGGGCCCGGCGACAGAGAGCGCTACAGCGGTTCCGATACCGGATCACTCCCGCGTGATGGCACAATTCGATCCGGATCCCTGACAAGCAAGTCCGGCTGCCCCAAGAGCTGAAAAAACGGCACCCCTCCTGCACCGCCTGAAGGACTCGCTCGGTCCTTGACCGTTATTTGGCTCGCATGCCTTCGCTGAATCCTTGCTCTAATTGTTGACAACGCTTTTCAAATGAAGCCACGCTCGAATTCATGGATTCGACATCGGATATTATGAATGCGTTGCGCGCCGCACGGGCGCTGTTGGACCTCAGCCAGGAAGAGCTCGCGGTGGCTGCAGTCGTTGGAAATCGCTAAATCACCGCCCGGCGTCCTTCGCCCGGCGAGCCAAGGGACTGATAATGAAGTCCTTTCGCCGATTCCGGGCGGATTCGCGCAACGACGGCGCCAGATGTCGGCCTTGCAGAGGCGAAAATGGTGGGCCCGGAGGGACTCGAACCCCCAAACCAAGCGGTTATGAGCCGAGGGATTTCCCTCTCTACTGCCAACGCCTCGCCTTCTTCCGCGAGGTACCGGAGCATGAGACGGTCGCGGAGCTGCTCCTGCCGTTGAAATAATACCGCCGGACGCCGGCCTGTCCCTTTTGATCGCCAGAAGCGGACAGGCCGTTGTCCGCCCCGATCTCGGTCATTCCACCTTTATAAGCGCGCGGCCTAATGCGGTGCACCCTTCTCCACGGTCAGATGCTTTCCGAGGATATCCTCGTTGGCGAGCAGGTCGGCGCTGGTACCCTGGTAGACGATCGCGCCGCGATCGAGGATGACGGCGTCGTCGGAAAGCGGCAGCACCTTGCGGGCCTTCTGCTCGATGATGATGGCCGACATGCCCTCGCCCTGGGTGATGCGCTGGATCGCCGAAAGCAGTTCGTCGACGATGATGGGCGCAAGGCCTTCGGTCGGCTCGTCGAGGAGAAGCAGTTTCGGATTGACCATCAGCGCCCGCCCGACCGCCAGCATCTGCTGTTCGCCACCAGAGAGCTGGTTGCCGAGATTCTTGCGGCGCTCCTTGAGGCGCGGAAACATCGTATAGACCCGTTCCAGCGTCCAGACGCCCGGGCGCGCGATCGCCGTCATGTTCTCCTCGACGGTCAGCGACTTGAAGATATTGCGCTCCTGCGGCACCCAGCCGATGCCTGCCGCGGCACGCCTGTCGGCGCGCAGTTTCGTCACATCGCGTCCCATCAGGTGGATCGAGCCCGAATGATGGGTGGTGACGCCGGCGAGCGTATTGACGAAAGTGGTCTTGCCGGTGCCGTTGCGGCCGAGCAACGCCAGCGTCTTGCCCTCTTCGATCGTCAGGCTGATGCCGGCGAGAACGCTTGCCTCGCCATAACCCGCGACCAGTTTTTCGGTGACCAGAACCGGGGGACTCATGCGTTTTCTCCAAGATAAACGGCCTTGACACGCGGATCGCTGGAGATTTCCGCAACCGTTCCTTCGACAAAGACCGCGCCCGCCACCAGAACCGAAATCCGGTTGGCGAACGAGAAGACCAGGTCCATGTCGTGCTCGATCAGCAGCACGGTGACGTCGGCGGGAAGGTCCGAGACGATCTGCAGCACTTCGTGCCGCTCGTCCTCCGGCACGCCGGCGGCTGGTTCGTCGAGCAGCAGGACGCGCGGCTTCGACGCAAAGGCCAGCGCGATCTCAAGCAGGCGCTGCTTGCCGTAGGGCAGGATCACCGTGCGCTCGCCCATCACGGAGGCAAGGCCGAAGCGCGCCAGCAGGTCTGCCGCCTCGTCGACGACCTTGCCGTAACCGGCGACCGACCGCCACAGATTGTGACCGACGCCTTCGCGCTCGGCGATCGCCAGCGTCACGGTTTCGAGCGGGGTGAACTCGTTGAACAACTGGTTGATCTGGAAGGTGCGAGTGAGCCCGCGCTTGACCCGCCGGAACGAGGCCATCGAGGTGATGTCCTCGCCTTCGAGGAAAACCTGGCCTTCCGACGGCGGCAAGACGCCGGTCAGAAGGTTGATCAGCGTCGTCTTGCCGGCGCCGTTCGGGCCGATCAGCGCATGGCGAGCGCCACGTTCCACCTTCAGGCTAACGTCATTGGTGGCGAGGAAGGCACCGAAGCGGCGCACCAGGTGCCTGGTTTCGAGAACGATCTCGCTCATCAGCGGTCCTCCTTCTTCGAGAGGCGCTCGGGCAGGTATTCGACCCAGCGCGACAGCCGGTCACGGCCGATCAGCACCAGGATGACGAGCAGCAGGCCAATATAGAACATCCAGTATTGCGGCGTGATCACCGACAGCCAGTCCTTGACCAGCGTGAACAGGATCGCGCCGAAGATGCCGCCATAGAGATAACCCGTGCCGCCGATGACGAGCACGAGCAGAACGTCGGCCGAGCGATGGAAGGCGAGCACGTCGGGCGAAACGAAGGCGGTCGTCTGGGTGAGCAGCGCCCCGGCCATGCCGGCAAACACCGCCGCGATCGTATAGGCGGTGACGATGCGCTTGCGGCCAGGCACGGCGACCATGGCAGAGCGCATCGAATTGCCCTTGATCGCCTTCAGCGACAGGCCGAAGGGCGAAAAGGCAATGCGGCGCATGATCATCGTGCCGATGAAGAGAACACCAACGCAATAGAGATAACCGACCTTGCCGAACAGGTCGAACTCGAACATGCCGAGGATCGGGCCCGGCGAAAAACCGGAAAGCCCGTCGGCGCCGCCGGTCAGCCAGGCCATCTGGTTGGCGACTTCCGCCATCATCAGGCCGATGCCGAGCGTGGTCATCAGGCGGGTGAGATCGGAACCGCGCAGGATGAGGAAGCTGGTGAGCAGGCCAAGCACGCCGGAGGCGACGCCCGCGACGATCAGCCCGGTCACCGGTTCGGCGAAATAATGCTGCGCCATCAGGCCCGCCACATAGGCGCCGAGGCCGAAGAAGGCGGTGTGGCCGAGTGAGACGATGCCGGCGAAACCGAGCACCAGGTCGAGCGACACCGCAAACAGCGCCAGGATGGCGATCTCGGTGAGGATCAGCATCTTCGACGGCAGCAGGAAGTAAGCGGCGATCGCCGCGATCCAGACGATGATCTCGTAGAAGCGGATGCGGCTTCTACGCTTCATCAGCTTGGCAGCGCGGGCCTCGGCTGCAGCAGTGGAGGAATTTGCGGACACGGTGGTTTCCTGCGGAAGAACGCTCATCGGCCGCCCCTTGAGAACAGGCCGTTCGGCCGTACGATCAGCATGACGATCATCAGCGCGTAGATGACGAAGGGACCGATCGCCGGCACGTAATATTTGCCTGCCACGTCGGCAATGCCGAGCAGCAGGGCGGCAAGGAACGGGCCGGAAACGGTGGACGTGCCGCCGACGGAGACGACGATGAGGAAGTAGATCATGAATTTCAGCGGGAAGTTCGGATCAAGCCCGAGGATTTCCGCGCCCATCGCCCCGCCGAGACCGGCAAGGCCCGAACCGAAGGCGAAGGTCAGCGCAAAAACCAGCGGCACGTTGATGCCGAGGCCCATGGCGACGCGCCGGTCGTCGACCGCGGCGCGCAGCCGGCTGCCGAAGCGGGTCTTCGAGAGGATGAGCTGCAGCGCTAGCGCAAGTGCCGCGCAGACGATGATGGTGAAGAGCCGGTAGCGGCCGACGCCGACGCCGAACACGTCCATACGGCCGGAGAGTTCCGGCGGCAGGTTGATCAGCTGCTGCTGGCCGCCCATGAAATAGTCGGTCGCTGCAATCGCCATGAAGACGATGCCGATCGAGAAGAGCACCTGGTCCAGATGCGGCGCCTGGTAGAGCCACTGGTAGAGCGTCCGCTCCAGCACGAGGCCTATCAGCGCCGAAACGATGAAGGCCGCCGGCAGGCACCAATAGAAGGAGATGCCGTAGCGGTTCATCATCACCACGGTCACGTAGCCGCCGGCCATGGCAAACGCGCCATGCGCCAGGTTGATGAAGTTCATCAGACCGAGCGTCACCGTCAGCCCGCAGGCCAGAATGAAAAGCAGCATGCCGTAGGCGATGCCGTCGAACAGGATTGTCAGCATGTAACTCTTCTCTGCGAGGCCCTGCTGCGAGCGATGATGTTGCCTGGCATTGTCGCCGGGAAAACGAAGAGGCTCAAGTGCCTTGACCTTCTTGTTACGAACCTGCCCCTCATCCGCCTGCCGGCACCTTCTCCGCGTCAAGCCGGGGAGAAGGGATGCCGCGCCGGTTGCGGTCCCCCCTCGCCCCGTTTACGGGGAGAGGGGGCGCCGAGCGAAGCGGAGGCGGAGTGAGGGCTATCCTTGCCCTTACTTGGCGTCTGCCTTTTCCGGATCCTTGAGATCCTTGAACGTCTGGAACTCGACGTTCTGCAGCTCGCCGTTCACGTCCTTGACCTCGCGCATGTAGATGTTCTGGATGATGTCGCGGGTTTCCGGATCGATCGAGACGGGACCACGCGGGCTCGTCCAGGAGAGGCCCTTGACGGCTGCCATGAAGGCCGGGCCGGTGGCATCGCCCTTGGTCTTTTCGAGCGCTGCGTAGATCAGCGCCATGCCGTCGAAACCGCCGACCGACATGAAGTTCGGGCGCATGTCGGCATTGGCCTTCTTGAAGGCGGCGACATAGGCCTTGTTTTCCGGGCTGTCATGCGCGGTCGCGTAAAAATGGCCGGTGATGGTGCCGATTGCCGGCTTGCCCATCGAGTTGAGGATATCGTCGTCGGTGACGTCGCCGGTCGCGATCAGCTTGATGCCGGCATCGGCGAGGCCACGGTCGGCGAACTGTTTCATGAACAGCGAACCGGCACCCGAAGGCAGGAAGACGAATACGGCATCGGGCTTGGCGTCACGGACGCGCTGCAGGAAGGGCGCGAAATCCGGGTTGGCGAGCGGTACGCGGACGGCTTCGACGATCTCGCCGCCCTTGGCCTTGAATTCCTTGGTGAACCATTTTTCGGCATCGATGCCCGGACCGTAGTCGGAAACGAGCGTCACCACCTTCTTGATCTTGTTGGCGGCAGCCCAAGTGCCGACCGGCAGCGAATACTGCGGCAGGGTGCCCGAAGTGCGGGTGATGTATTCCGACGCCTTGGTGATCGAAGCCGTGCCGGCTGCCATGACCACCGAGGGGATTTTCGCCTGGGTCGCAACCGGGGCGACCGCCATGGCGAGCGGCGTCAGGCCGAAGCCTGCCAGAACCTTGGCGCCGTCGTTGACCACCAGTTCCTGGGCAATGCGGCGGGTCTGGTCGGCCGTGCCGGCGTCGTCGCGAATGACGAGTTCGATCTTCTTGCCGGCGACCGTGTCGCCCTTCATCGCCATGAAGGTCTTGACGCCGGCCGAAACCTGACGGCCGGTCGATGCAAACGGACCGGTCATCGGCAGGATGAGGCCGATCTTGATGGTTTCCTGGGCGGCTGCCGGAATGGCAGCAAGGCAGCTGAGCGCTACGCCCGCCGCTGCCATGAGCATTCTTCTGTTCAGCATGTATTTCCTCCTCCGAGTGCAGAATTTTCTTATGGAGACCTTGCGGACTTCAGCCCAGGCCCGCCAAAACCGGTAGCCTATATCGTTGACTGCCGATACGTCAGTCAACGGATCGAGATACTTCGACGTCCCACCACTTTCAACTTTTCGTCA
This sequence comes from Neorhizobium tomejilense, assembly GCF_964254135.1. NCBI lineage: Bacteria > Pseudomonadati > Pseudomonadota > Alphaproteobacteria > Hyphomicrobiales > Rhizobiaceae > Neorhizobium > Neorhizobium tomejilense. Next base: position 281,798 of record NZ_CAXUSO020000002.1, on the reverse strand, counting down.
ACCTCCATGGGCCTCGACACGGCGATCCCCGTGCCAACACCAGTCTCTCCACCTGCCTGGCACATTTGCACCTTAGCCCGGCCGCGTCGCCACGCTCAATCAGTTCATCTGCCGGACTCATAAGTTATGGTTATAGCGGTCGATCGGACCAAGTGGGCAGAAGCTCCAGGAACGCCTGCTGCGCGGCCGTCGGCAGCCAGTCCCTTCTCGTCGTCACTCCAATCGGCCGCGATGTGTGGCTGAGGTCGAAAGGCAGCGCCCGCATCAGCCCGCGGGCGATCTCCGCTTCCGCCTGGAGACGGGACGTGCAGCCGAGATGGTCGCTGGAATCGAGGAGCTCGCGCATCAGGATCAGCGAGCCGGTCTCGACGATGCTCTTCGGCGACCCGCTTGGCGAACCGGCAAAGACGCTGTCGAAATACCGGCGCATCGGCGTGCCGCTCTGATTGACGACCCAGGGGAATGCGGCAAGCTCCTCGACCGTCAGCGCCTCACGGCCGGCCAGCGGATGTGCCTGCCCCGAAACCATGACCACCGTGTCGTGGAACAGCACCTTCTGCTCCACATCGCCGATCGGCGCCGGCTCCCGAAGCGCACCGAGCATGAAATCCACCTCGCCACGGCGGAGAGCGCCCAGCAGGTCCGGGTAAGGGCCCTCCTGGATCTGGATCGGCAGGTTCGGCCGGATCTTGCGGAAACCCGCGATCGCCTTCGGCAGCACATAGGATTTTGCAAGCGGCGTCGCGCCGATGACGATCTGGCCGATCTCGGCCGCCGTCAGTTCCGCAAGGTCGGCATCCGCCTGTTCGAGCTCGACGAAGGCGAGCCTTGCCGCCTGAGCGAGCGCATGAGCCGCACGCGTGGCGACGATGCCATAGGACGTCCGTTCGAACAGCGGACGCGCAGCCTCCTCCTCGAGCTGACTGACGGCGCGATAGACCGCCGGCTGGCTGAGGCCCAGGCGGCTCGCGGCCAGCGTAAAATTCTCGGTTTCGCGGACCGCGATCAGCGATTTCAACTGCGCGGTCGTCGCCGTCACCCGCAATCGCGGCGACAGTTCCGACAAGGCGGGATCAAGATATCCGAAGGCGCGCTTGATGCGCAGCGCCAGGATTTCGCCGGCGCCATTGGCAAAAATCCGCTGAGGCGTGCGAGAAAACAGCGGCAGGCCGGCGGTCTTTTCGATCTTCGAGAGCGCCTGGGTGACCGCCGGCTGGGAGACGAAGCAGAGTTCCGCCGCCCTGGTCACAGAGCCTGTATCGACGACCGCGAGGAACGCCCTCAGATGCCTGAGGCTGTGATGCAGGATGGTGGATGCCGATGCGGGCCGCGAAGAACTCATGATGGGTTCTTCTAGCACATCTGTCTGACGCCGAAAGCGGAAGCCCAGCCCCAACAGACCTCCCCGGTTGCCGCCGTTCCTTGACGCCTTTTACTTGGTCCCGTTGGCGACAGCTTCCCTCACCGCGAGCTCTGCCATGGCGAAAGCGGCCTCGCGGGTCCTGGCGGCGGCGATGAACCGCCCATTATGGCAGAAGCTGGCGCCTTCGACGCCGCAGACTGCCTCGAGATCCCGATCGGTCAGGCCTGCCCAGGCCGCCGGCAGATCGGCGCGCACCTCGAAACCTTCATCCGCACGGCGGATGGTGGTGAGGCACCAGTCCTTGTCGCGCGGGTGAACGACGAACAACAGATGATCGGCGCCTGCCTTGATGATCGCCGGGCGGAATGGCATTCCCACCGGCAATTCCAGAATGCGCCCTTCACCCGTATCCACGATTGCCTGGTGCACGAGCGCCTCGGCCCGCAGTTTCGCAGCGCTCTGGGCAATCCGTGCTTCGACGAAACTGCGGGCAACGGCGAGTGCCGTGTGAAAGCTGCGGTTTTCTGCTTCCGGATCCTTTTCGTCGAACACGGGTTTCAGGGTTTCCAGGAGGGCTGGCAGAGTGAGCCCAGCCAGCGGTCCCGCAATCGAGGGGCTGAGCGCGCCATTGTCCATCAGATCGATCGGAAGCACGAAGCTCCCATCGAAAGAAGCGTGCAAAGTCTCGATATGAGCCCCGGGAAGGCCCAGGGCTGCAAGGTAGTCACGGCCATAGTGCTTCCAGACCAATCCGAACGAGCTGTAAGGCTGGCCATCGTCGCGCAGCGGCGCGCCGCGCTGGTGGTGATCGAAGACCTGCGCCGCAGCGTCATAGGCGCCGCCGACGTCATAGATGATGCGGTCGGCACCGGACGTGATCCATTCGGGCGCCCGGCTGCGAACGATCCGAGCCTTTGGGAAAAGCCGGGTCAGGACAACGCTCGACAGCAGTTCGTCGGCATGGAAGCCACCCGAATGGGTGACGAGAAAATCTGGGGTCATGCCGGGATGCGCCTTGTGGTTCGCTGAAGGTCGGTTTGCACTCAGCACCTGATAACCATTGCCGGACGCGTGCTCAACCCGTCATTCACCCGTTTGAACACGGATACAGCGGCTATATGAGCATTTCAGGAGATTGCGAGGATCTCCAGCTCCTGATCGCCGACGCTGACGACATCTCCGACGGCCTTGCCCACAAGCAGCCTTGCGACCGGCGAAACGAAGGAAATCGATCCGGCCTTGGGGTCCGCTTCATCCTCTCCGACGATCCGGTAGGTCTGGACGCGCCCATCGTCGCGGCTGAAGGTCACGGTGCTGCCAAAGGCGACATTCTCGAACGACGTCGGATCTGGAACAAGCTGGGCTGTGTGAGCTCTCGCTGCAAAATACCGCACATCGCGCAACGGATTTGCCTGCTGCCGCCGCCGTTCATTGACGTCCTCGATCGCGCTTGCCGCGCCATAGGCCTCTCGCGCCTGCGCAAGCTGCGATTCCAAGGCCTTCAGCCCCGCCTCCGTCACAAGGTTCGGATGCGGCGAAATCGGACGATCCGGCAGCAGGGTTTCCGAAGCGGTTTCGGAACTCTCTTCCTTGGTGAAGGCAACACTCAATCTCAAACTCCGTCTGGTAAGGCGCCCTCGCAGCGCATGGAGCGCCTGGTCCGCCCGTTTGTCGGCCCATGCATACGACAACAACGGAAGAACCGCCAATCTCGATCCACCGGCCCCGATCCACGTTCTACGTAGACCCGAAACCAAAAATGGCGGACCGAGGTCCGCCATTCCCATGTCGAAAGTTCCATCCCGCCTTACTTGGCGTTCGGGTCCTTGATCTTCGGGAAGGTCGCGAATTCGACGTTGTAGAGTTCGCCGTTCACTTCCTTGACTTCGCGCATGTAGATGTCCTGCACGATATCGCGGGTGGCCGGATCGATGGTGATCGGGCCGCGCGGGCTTACCCAAGTGGCACCCTTCATGGCTTCGATGAGCTTGGTACCGTCGGTATCGCCATTGGTCTTCTTCAGCGCCAAATAGGCGAGCGTCATGGCATCATAACCGCCGACGCCCATGAAGTTCGGGCGCATGTTCTTGGCGGCCTTCTTCACCTGGGCGACGAAAGCCTTGTTTTCCGGGCTGTCGTGCAGGGCCGAGTAGAAATGGCCGGTGATGACGCCCTTGGCGACCGCGCCCATGCCGTTCAGCAGGTCGTCGTCGGTGACGTCGCCGGTGGCAATCAGCTTGATGCCGGCGTCGGCAAGGCCGCGGTCGACATACTGCTTCATGAACTGCGCACCGATGCCGGCCGGTACGAAAACGAAGACTGCGTCAGGCTTGGCGTCACGGACGCGCTGCAGGAAGGGGGCGAAATCCGGGTTCGCCAGCGGAACGCGGATCGCCTCGACGATGGTGCCGCCGTCTTTCTTGAACTGGTTGGTGAAACCCTGCTCGATATCGATCCCCGGACCGTAATCGGAGACCAGCGTCACCACCTTTTTCAGGTTGTTCTGCACCGCCCAGGTGGCCACCGGCACGGCGGACTGCGGGCCGCCCATCGAGGTGCGGACGTAATACTGCGACTGCGGCATGATCGCCGAGGTCGTTGCCGAGGTGATGATCGCCGGGATCTTCGCCTGGTTGAGAACCGGCGCAACCGACATGGCAAGCGGCGTCAGGCCGAAGCCCATCAGCATCTTGGCGCCGTCATTGACGACGAGCTCCTGGGCGATGCGGCGGGTTTGGTCGGCGACGCCGCCGTCGTCGCGCAGCACGACTTCGATCTTCTTGCCGGCGACGGTATCGCCGTTCAGCGCCATATAGGCCTTCACGCCCGCCTCGACCTGACGGCCGGTGGACGCGAACGGGCCGGTCATCGGCAGGATAAGGCCGATCTTGACCGTTTCCTGCGCGGATGCCGGAATGGCAACGAGGCCGCCCATGGCAAGACCGGCCGCAGCCATCAATGTTCTTCTGGTAATCATTCTCTTCCTCCTCAAAGACGAACTGTTCTCAAAGCTCCCGGTGACAGACCGCATCCTCCTAGCGGCGTCCGGCCCGTCACAGCCTGTCGGATATATCGGGGACATCGCGATCAACAGTCAACGGGCGCGATAGTTTGGCGCCCGACTATTTACCGCGTTCGTTAGCCGACTGAACGTAGCCAGAAGTTTTCCGAGAGCTGGGCCTGGATTTTGCAAATCCGTGTATACAAACCCCGCCTCTTGCGTCGCGCTTTGCCAAAAACCGCTGCTGGAAACGACCAACTTCGGCCCGAACATCGAAACCGCAAGAAAAACGGGGCTAAAAAGGAATGCCATACAGCTATCAAGAAAACCGCCGGCCTGCTGCTCCCCCTCATCGCCGTTATACCAGCAATAAATCTGTATACATTGCCTGTCAATATTAGCCTTTGGGCCGAGAGTGTTATTTACCCGAAGGCGAGCCGCTCGACCGGGGCTATCGTCTCTTCTCTTCGATCAGTCGTTCCAGGGCCTTCACCGCCAGCGGATATCCTGTAGCCCCGAGGCCGGCCATCACCGTCGTCGCCGTCATGGAGACGTAGGAGTTGTGATAGATCTGTTCACGGCGATGGATGTTGCTGATGTGAAACTCGATGATCGGCCCGGTGAACATCTTCAACGCATCGAGGAGCGCCAGCGACGTGAAGGTGAACGCGGCAGGGTTGATGATGATCCCCGCACCCTCGTCGATCGCCTCATGCACCCAGTCGATCAGCTTTTCCTCGCTGTTGGTCTGGCGGAATTCGACCGGGCGTTCGCCCGCCGCCTCCCGGCACCACGCCTCCACTTCGCCAAGCGTCGTGGTGCCGTAGATTTCCGGCTCGCGTTTCCCGAGCCGATTGAGGTTCGGACCGTTGAGAATATAGATCGGTTTCATCGGTTTACCCCTGATAACCCATTAGGCGCGGAAGCCAGAGGACGACGTCCGGCACGAAAGTGATGATGACCAGGCTGACCACCATCCAGAAAATGAAGGGTGCCGCGTCCTTGATGATGTCCTTCACCGGCACACCGGAAATGTTCGTCATGATGAAGAGCAGCAGCCCGTAAGGCGGCGTGACAAGGCCGAGCATGATGTTGACGACCACCACGACCCCGAAATGCACCATGTCGATGCCGAGCGCCTGGGCGGTCGGAATGAAGACGGGCACGATGATCAGGAGGATCGCCGTGCCTTCGAGCACGCAGCCGAGCAGAAGCAGCAGGATGTTGACGAGGATGAGAAAGCCGGTGGGCGTCAGGTCCCAGCTGGTCAACAGCACCCGGAGCGTGTCCGGGATATTTTCGATCGTCACGACATAGTTGAAGACCAGGGAACCGGCGATCAACATGCCGATCGACGCCGTCGACTTGGCGCTGAGCAACAGCGAATCGTAGAAGGCTCCGAAGCTGATGCTCCGGTAGATGACCAGCGAGATGACCAGCGCATAGGCGGCGGCGAGCGCGGCGGCTTCGGTCGGGGTCGTAATACCTGAATAGATGCAGCCGAGCAGCACGACCGGCATCATCAAGGCCGGGAAGGCCCGCCAGGTGATGCGGGGAATATCCCGCAGCGGCACCGGATCTTCGACCGGGAAATTTTTGCGCCGCGCGGTGATCGCCACCTGCATCATCTGCAGGCCGGCCATCAGCAGGCCAGGCACCATCCCTGCGAGGAAGAGGTAGCCGATCGAGGCATCCGACACGAGCGCATAGATGACCATCGGGATCGAGGGTGGAATGATCGGACCGATGACGGAGGTGACGGCCGTCAGCGCCGCGGCATAGCTTGGCGTATAGCGCCCGTCGCGCGTCATCATGTTCTGCATCATCCGGCCGCTGCCGGCGGCGTCGGCGATCGCCGACCCTGACATGCCGGCGAAAATGATGCTCTGCACCACATTGACCTGCGCCAGTCCGCCACGGAAGCGGCCGACCAGCACGTTGCAGAACGCCAGCAGCCGTTCGGTCATCGAACCGATATTCATGAACTCTGCGGCCAGCACGAAGAGCGGTACCGAAAGGATGACGTAGTTCGAATACATGCCGTTCAGGAACTGTTCGGCCACCGTGCCCATGTCCGCCCCGGCGAGGAGCAGGTAGAGGATCGAGCCGCACATCATGGAAAGGCCGATCGGCAGGCCAAGGAAGGCGAGCGCCGTGATGACGACGAGCGCGATCGAAAAGGGGCTTGTGAGGTTCATACGCCCGAGCCCGCCTTGGTGGGATCAAAGGCTTCGGGCGCCCTGCCGCGAACCGCGAGCACCCCGAGCCAGATGTAACGCACGATCATCGCAACAGCGAAGACGATGTAGATGGAATAGAGGTAATCGAAGCGGATCTTCAAATAGGCGGTGCTTTCCACCTTCATGAAGGTCACGTAATCGATCACCGCCGGCAGGGATATGCCGAACAGGACGACGAGCGCGATGGCGCAGATGATCTGCATCACCCGCCGCGCCCTATCGCCGGCGCCAGCCCAGAAGAAGTCGAAGCGGATCTCCTCCACTTCCCGCACCACGAAGGCTGCGCCAAACAGCACGATCCAGATCCACAACACGACGCTGATCTCGTTGGTCCAGCCAACCGACAGGTTCAGGATGTAGCGGAAGACGATCTGCAGAACGAAGGCGACAAACATCCCGAGCAGCATCAGTGCCAGGAGATTTTCGGCGCGGCGCCGCAGCCAGCCGCCGGCAGCGATAAGTTTCGAATTCATTTACCCCCTCCCCCGGAGGTTCGGCCACCAGGCCGGGCGTTTGACCGCTCCGGCCTGCCGCCGCATTTGTGAGGAGCCCGCCCATGGGCGGGCTATTTTCAGATTGCCGCAACCTTTTCGAGGACACCTTTCGGCCAGGACTTGGCAAGATCGGAGGCCAGGTATTTCTCCTGGGCAAATTTGCGGAAGGCGGCGATGTCCGGCTCGTAAATATTGAGGCCGGCCTTCTTAAATTCGTCGACCAGCGTCTTCTCCTGCGCAAGGTGCTGGTCCTCGCTCCACTTCATCGCCTTGTCGGCGGCTGCCTGGAAGGACTTCTGCTGATCGGCGCTCATGCCTTTCCAGATCTTGCTGGAAATGGTGAGCAGATCGTAGCCGATGAGGTGCGAGGTCATGACGATCTGCGACATGACTTCATAGAACTTCATGTTCTTGACGTTCGGCAGCGGATTGTCCTGGCCGTCGATCGCGCCGGTCTGCAGACCGGTATAGACTTCGGCATAGGCCATCGGCGTGGGGTTGGCCCCGAGCGCGGCGCCGAGGAACTGCCATGCATCGCCACCCGGCATGCGCAGCTTGATGCCCGCCATGTCCGCGGGCGTGGTGATCTTCTTGTTCGGCTTCAAACCGATCTGCCGGGCGCCGAAATAGGTCGGGCCGAGAATATGAACGCCGAGTTTTTCGTCGGCCATCTTCTTGAATTCCGCGCCGGCCTCGCTCTGGAAGAACTTGGTCACATGCTGCGCGTCGCGGAACAGATAGGCCGAGGTGAGCACCGACCATTCCGGAATCTGGTTGGAAATGTCCTGCGGGGCGATATTGCCCATCTGCAGATTGCCGCGCTGGATGGCGACGAGCTCGGTTCCCTGTTTGAAGAGGTTGCCGCCGTAATAAGGCTCCAGCTTGTACGAGCCGGCGATCGCCTCGGCGAACATCTTGGTCATCTGGGCGCGAATATCCTGTTCGGAAAATACCGCGGAAAACTTCAGGACCGGCTTGTCCTGTGCCAGCGCCGGCACGGACAGGGCGGCGGTTGCCAATGTGGCGCCGAGAAAGTGTCGGCGGGTCAGATCGAATGTCATGGGCTGGTTCCTCCTCCTCACGGCGCGCCGCTTACCTGCGACGAAGCCTCCCTTGTGCAGGCCATTCCTCCCGAGAACGTCGCACCTTTGTATTGTACGAAATAGTTCGTATAAGTCAATTCTCTCTTTGTCTGACTTCCCGGTCTTTCAGGCTGAGATCGCAAATCATCATATTAAAGGCGTTCTGCCCTGTATTTTTCTCTTCATCAGCTATATACGAACTGCTCAAAGGGGGAAACATGCTGAAATCAGGAAAAGAGGCAGCCGAGACGATCGGCGAGACCGTGTTTCGGCGAATACGCCAGGATATCATTTCCGGCGCACTGCCCCCTGGTTCCAAAATCAGGCTGGAACAGACCAAGGAGCGTTATTCCGTCAGCGTCTCGACGCTCAGGGAAATATTGAGCCGGCTCACCACGGAGAACCTCGTTGTCGCCGAAGGGCAGCGTGGGTTCGAGGTGAGCCCTGCGTCCCGGCAGGAACTCCTGGAACTGGCAGACCTTCGCATCCTGCTCGAAAGCCATGCGATCGGCCTCTCCTTCGCAACGGGAGATCTCGACTGGGAAGCGCGGATCGTCGCGGCGCATCACAAGCTTTCGGCGATCGAGCGGCAGCTTCTCGAAGGCGACGCCTCACGCACCGTCGATTGGGTACGTTACGATTGGGAATTTCATCAGGCTCTCGTCTCAGCCTGCAATTCCGAGACGCTGATGGCGACGCTCTCATCCGTCTTCGACCGCTTCCTGCGTTACCATCTGCTGGCCGAAAGTTTTCGCGGCAAGCCGGTCGTGGACGACCACCGGAGGCTTTTCGAGCTTGCCATGAAACGGGATGTCGGCGGCGCTCGGGATATACTGACGCGGCATGTCCGCAACGGCACCGAACATGTTCTGACAAGCGGCCGTATCCGCTGATATGGCTGCAGGTCGGCAGCAGGTCTTGCTGAGACAGTCCAACAGCCTTTTGGTCTCGGTCCGGCAGAAAGCCTCAGCGGATCAAGTGGCAAAACTGTTGGAGAGGCGGTCCAGATCTTCCGAGATCGCAGATGCGGCCGACTGCAGGATAGGAGCGTAGCGTTCGCAAGCTTCCCGTTCCGAGCCGAAGGCCGACTTGAAGTAGGTCAGTCCTATGCTCGCCAGGACCCGTCCGCCCTGACCGATGATGGGAACGCCGATGGTATTGGAGTTCTTTGGCTCCACGAGAGACGACCGGGTGGCATAGCCGTCTCGATGGACCTTGCTGACAACCCGCTTCAGTTCGGCCGGATGATGACTGAGCGCATTCTCCGGATCGTCCGACCTTTTCAGCACGTCGATGATCAGGTCGAATTCATCCTTGTCGAGGAAGGCAAGGTAAGCGAGGCCCAGTCCGCGCGTAAGCAGACAGAGACGTTTGTTGACCGTACTGTGAAACGGCGAAATAAAGCTGTCCGGCACCGTGCTGAAGCGCACCACCATCCCGTCATAGTCCGGCAGGGCTATCGCTATCGGCCATTTGTGCTTGCGGGTCATTGCGATGGCCCAGGCGCGTCCTGCTTCCACGACTAGCGGTCCCTTGTGAAAGCCGGAGCTCAAGGACGTCACCAGCGCGCTGACCTGATAGCCCCCCTGCCGCGTATCATTTTCCACATATCCGGCTTCCTCGAGCGTCCGCAGGATACGAACGAGAGTAGGTTTCGGAAGCTTTGTCCGGGCATGCAGTTGGGCAATTGTATTGATTGGGTGAAGGTTCAGCTCTTGCAGAACATTCATCGCGCGTTCGATTGCTCGAATGCCCATGGATCCTCCTCCCGTAGAATCTAGATGGCTGTTTCGACTAGCGAAATGCCGGGGATGATAGGTTGTCGCGGTCTGGAGTCAAGCTTTAGGGAGGTTCAGGATGCAAGCAGGAGATTGTCATGGCTTCGGCAGACGATGTGAACCGCAATAGACAGGAAGTCAGAAGGCTTATCGCCGGTGTCGACGATGAATTGGCCAGCAGGTTGCTGCGTGGCGCAGTCGATCTTCACGTTCACTCCGGTCCCTCGACGATGCCCCGGAAACTCGACCACATGGAGGCCGCCGAAGAGGCTGCAGCGGCGGGTATGCGCGGGCTTCTGTTCAAGGACCATCACTACTCGGTCGCGCCGGTGATCCCGATGATGGAGCGGCTGTTCGGAGACCGTGGCCTGTCGATGTTCAGCGGCCTCGTGCTCAACAACTCGACGGGGGGATTGAACCCGTTCGTTGTCGATGCCCAGCTGAAAATGGGCGCAAAGCTGATCTGGATGCCAACTGCACAGGCAGCCAACCACATCCGCAGCGCGCATCGCAAGACGCGGCTTGCTTCAAATGTCCAGCTTAGACATTCGCCGGCGCTGACGCCTGTCGATGCCTATGGGAACATTTTGGACGAGGTGAAGCAGATTCTCGACATGATTGCGGAGTTCGACGCCATTCTGTCCTCCGGGCATCTGCATGTCTGGGAAATCTGGAAGCTTTTCGATGAAGCGCGGGCCCGCGGCGTCAAGCGTCTGCTCGTCAATCATCCGATGTACGGGCTGCACTTCACGCCCGACGACGTTCGCGACCTGGCTCAACTGGGCGCCCTCATCGAACAGTCCGCCGGCCTCTATGTCGATTCCCGCTTCAACACCTATACGCCGGAAGAATTCAAGGAACACATCCTGGCTGCGGGCGTCGAACATTCCTCGATCGGCTCGGATCTCGGGCAGGTCGACAATCCCACGCCGGTGGAAGGCATGCGCCAGGCGATCAAGCTCTGCCTGGCATTGGGTTTCAGCGAAACGGAGGTGCGGACCATGGTTGCAGATAATCCGGCCAAGCTGGTCGGATTGCCGACGTGACCATTCCATTCCGCTGACCCAGCCACATGCAAGTCATCGAGATCGAGCGCCCGGGCGGGCCTGAAGTTCTTCGGATCATTGAACGCCCGCGGCCGCGGCCGCAGGCCGGAGAAGTGCTGATCCGTGTCGTCGCGGCCGGGGTCAATCGGCCGGATGTCCAGCAGCGGCGCGGTCTCTATCCACCGCCACCAGGCGCCTCCGAAATCCCCGGTCTCGACGTTGCCGGGGTCATCGACGACGTCGGTGAAGGCGTAGACGGGCTTCGGGCAGGAGACCTGGTCTGCGCACTCGTCAACGGCGGCGGTTATGCGGAGTTCTGCGTGGCGCCGGCCGTGCAATGCATGCCGATCCCGAAGGGACTGAGCTTTATCGAGGCTGCTTCGCTTCCGGAAGTCTTCTTCACGGCCTGGAACAACCTGATCTGGCTGGCGCGACTGGAATATAGGGAGACCCTGCTGATCCAGGGCGGCACCAGCGGGGTTGGGATGGCCGGCATCCAGATCGCCACGCAGCTTCGAGGTGCAACCGTTTTTGCGACCGCCGGCACCGACGAGAAGCGAGCGGTCTGCGAGGCTGTTGGCGCGCAAGCCGCGGTCGATTATCGCGATGCCTGGGACGAACACATCCGCGACCTGACCGGCGGTGAAGGGGTCGATGTCATCCTGGACGGGCAAGCCGGAACCGAAACGCAGCGCCAGCTGGACCTCTTGAAAGATGACGGCCGGCTCGTCTTCATCGCCAGCCATCAAGGCAGCATGGCGCAGGTGAACATCCGCACGCTGGTTCGCCGACGGCTGACGATCACCGGATCGACGCTGAGACCAAGGCCACCCTCCTACAAGGGACGGCTTGCGAAAGACCTGGTCGACCACGTTTGGCCGTTGCTCGAGGACGGCCGCATAGTCACCCGCATTCATCGGGTCGTCCCATTCGGGCAAGTGCGGGAGGCTCATCGCATCCTCGACGAAAACCGCCAGATCGGCAAAGTTGTCCTCGCCGTCGATCCGGCGCTTGCCCATACCGTTCCATAGCCGCCGCCGACACCTGAGACCCGGAGCCGACGGCGAGCCGATCGGTCGTCAGGCCTGCGGCATCGGGTAGTCGTCCGCGTTGAGGACCCAGCCCGGCTTTTGCGAAAAATCCATCCGCGGCGGCGCGAAGATGTCCACCAGTTGATTGACGCCGGTGGATTCAGCGGTTGTCGTGTGGATCGCGGGCGGCGGGATAACGCAGATCGACGGCGATTCGCAGTAGAGGTGCTCGTCCTCCCGCCAGATGTTCATGTTCGTAGTCCAGGGCCAGCGCAGATGATGCGTAAAGGAACCGCTTACCGCCAGCGAGCACTGCTCGAAATCGTCGTGATGGTGCGGGGACACCTTGTCCCGCTCGCGAGGACCGATGCGCGGCGACAGATAGTTGATCATGAACGTCGTGCAGCGGTAGATGCGCCCGAACCGGGACGGATCGTCCGGAACCTCCAGCGTATACCACTTCAACCTCAGCCCGCCGGGCGGCTCGGGCCAGGCTTCGAAGGGGGGAACATTGGGATGCGCGCCGAGGAAGGCATCCGCGTTCGAAGCGGCGCGAGCCAAGTCCTCCGACTTCGGGGAAAAAAGGCGAACGATGCTGCCGCCCGTCGACACCCGGATGGAGCTGTCGCCCGGCGGCACGAAGGCGACGGAATAGCCCGGAACGACGGTGGTTCCCTCCGCGGTGGTGATTTCGACCGAAGTCTCCTTGTCGGGAATGATCAAGGCATATTCATCGGGCTGCGACCGGCGTGAGAAGATGCCGCCCTCTTTCGCGTTGCTGTATGCGACGACGAAGTTCTGCCCGCGGCTGATCCATGTGTCGCCGTTGGCATCGGCGATCTGGGGCGCGGTTTCGTAGAACAGGGCAAGCTGCGAGCCGAAATAGCTGTTGTGCACCTTCGTGCCGCTCGGTTTTGCAGCGTTGGACAGATTGGATCGTGGGTCACTCTGAACGTACATTGGCATCTCCGCTTTTTTGCCAGAATTGCTGGCGCCGTAGTCGAAATCGTCTGGCTCCGCGCCAGGAAACCGGATGGCGTTGAGGCAGGGCTGCGGCCCGTGTTCCCGGGAAGCCGGCCGAGCGACATGCACCGCCGACGGGATCTAGCGTGGCTTCGGAAGCTGCTTCTTCAGCCCCAGAATTTCTCGCGCCTCGCCGGCGGTCGCGATGGTGCCTCCCAGCTCTCTTAGAATGCGCACGGCCTTCTCCACGAGCACGGTGTTGCTCCCGGCGAGGACGCCTTTTTCCAGATAGATATTATCCTCCAGGCCGACCCGAACGTGGCCACCAAGAAGCCAGGCCTGCGCCAGCATCGGAAATTCCCAACGCCCGACGCCAAAGGCCGCCCAGTGAGCGCCTGCCGGCAGAAGCGACTTCATGTACATCAGCGTTTCCGGCGTGGCGATTGCCCCGTAACGCACTCCGAGCACGATCTGGAATAGCGCCGGCTCCGCCAACCTCCCCTCCTGAAGGAACTGATTGGCGAGCTGGATGTCTCCCGTATCGAATACCTCGATCTCCGGCAGTACGCCCGCATTGCGAATGATGTCCGCCATGACCGCGAGATTGCGGGGCGTATTGATGACCACGGAAGAACCGGAATACATCGTGTTGAAATCGAGGCTGCATATCTCCGGCCGCAGGGAAGCGATATGTTCGACCCGGTGCTCCGGTCGCATCAGCGTGGTCCCCGGTGCCGCAATGCGCGGTTCGTCTTCGCTGGGGACGAACCGCCCGCCAGGGCCGGTCGTGAGGTTGATGATCACGTCCTCGTCCGCCGCCCGCAGGCGCTCGACAACCTCGCGGTAGTGCTGCAACTCCATGCTGGGCCTGCCGTCCGGATGCCTCACATGGATATGAACGATTGCAGCGCCCGCCCGCGCAGCATCGATGCAGGCAGCGGCGATCTGCTCAGGAGTGACCGGCAGATAGGGGGTCTGGTCGATCGTCGTGATATTGCCTGTGACGGCGCAGCTTATGATGGTCGGATTGGCCAAGGCTTTTGTGTTCCTCGTTGAGCGTCACGCGCGAATGAAGTCGCACTGTCCTGAGGCATTGGCTCGCACCCGAAGCTGCTGATCACAATCGTTATCGCCGTCCGTTTCGCGAGAAGAAACGCCAGCCGGGCGGGGAATGTTTCGCAGGGAGAAACGGGACCGCAATTGCCTTCGTTCCTGACAAGAGAATGGCTAGGGATCGGTATCGAAAGGTGGCCAGATGACAGAACAGCGTCCCGATTTTACCGCATTCCGTGAACGACTGCTGACGCGCCAACGGATGTTCGGCACATTCCTCAAGCTTCCCACGACGCAGGTGGTCGAGATATTGGGGGCGATCGGCTACGATTTCGTGGTCATCGACCAGGAGCATGCCGCGCTCGGGCGCGACATGACCGACCTGATGATCTTTGCCGCGCGTGCATCGAATATCGCGCCCGTGGTGCGCATCGCCGAATTCAGCGAGGCAAACATCCTGTCGGCGCTCGATTCGGGCGCGATGGGGATCATGGTTCCGCATGTAAGCACCGTCGAAAAGGCTCGGGCAATTGCACGCAGTTGCCGATATACGGGAGGCAGCCGAGGTTTTGCCGGGCTGACGCGCGCCAGCAATTGGGGAAGTATCGACGCGGTGCATCATATGTCGCTGCAGGACAGCCGGGTCGCCTGTATCGCCATGATCGAGGATTTCGAAGCCGTTGACCGGACGGCGGATATCGCCAGGGTAGATGGTATAGACGCTTTGTTCATCGGCCGGGGAGATCTGACGGCAGCACATCGAGGTGATCCGCAGGCCGGTGCCAAGGTGGCAAAAATAAGCAGGCAGGTCGCGGCGGCGGCACGAGAGGCCGATATCCCGCTCATGATGTTGCCGACCAGCAAGGCCGACTTCAATTTTGCGGCCGAGCTCGGCGCGAGTGCGATGTTGGTGTCGAGCGACCATGGCTTCATCCGATCGGCCGCCGCCGCCGCTCTCAAGGAATACTCGGCTTGAATTTATTGTCGGCAGGTCTTTTCGGGAGGAAAAATGCCATTGATCGAAGTTCCGGAACTGGCCGTTCCAAGAGTTGCGCTCGTGACCGGTGGAAACAGCGGGATCGGGCGGGCGATCGCCGCGCGGCTCGCCCGGATGGGCACCACCATGGTCGTCGGCTACAACAGCCGCCCGGAGATGGCCGCTGACGTCGTCCAAAGCCTTCATGGCAGCGGCCACAGTGCCCTGCGCATCGCGATCGACGATCCGGCATCCGTCGCCGAGGCAGCCGTCGCCGTCGGTGAAAAATTCGGCAGCCTCGATGCCCTGATCAACTGCGGGGGTGCGACAACCCCGGTCGCGGCAAACGACCTCGACGCGCTCACCGACGACATATTCGATCGCGCGGTAGCGATAAACCTCAGAGGCCCCTTCGCAATGGTTCGGGCGTTCCGCCCGATGCTGGAGCAAGGCGATAACGCCGCCGTCGTCAATATCTCCTCCATCGCGGCCCGGACCGGTGTGGGAAGCAGCCTGGCCTATATTGCGGCGAAGGGCGGGTTGGATGCGCTGACAATTGCGCTGGCCAAGGTGCTGGCACCCAAAGTTCGCGTTTTCTCCGTTTCACCCGCCGGCGTGGATACGGATTTCGTTCCTCACCGGACCCGGGACCAGCTGCAAAAAGTCGCGGAACGCCTTCCTCTGGCCAGGATCACTGCTCCCGACGATGTCGCGCGGGCGGTGACCGCCTGCATCGTCAACCTCACCAGTTCGACGGGAATCGTCATACCGGTCGACGAAGGCCGCCATCTCTAGCCGCTGAAGCCGCAGATATTTCACAGGCGGCGGCGCCTTCGGACGCTGCCTTCCCGCTGTTTCCGCATCATTGGTCAATCGTCTGGCGAAACAGGTTGCCTGCGACATTGCCAGCTTGAGCCGGCTTTGTATTGTGAACACCTGCGACGTGGCGAGGGTACTCGTCCGCTTGTTGGACAGACAAATGAGCGCGCATAATTGCAAATCGACTGAACAACTTCTGGATGGGAGCCTCGGATGAAGCTGAGCCAAGACGTTCTACTGGGACTCTTTTTCGTTGCTTTTGGCGTCGTGTCCGTTTCAGTTGCGATGAGTTACCCCTTCGGCACATCAGGTCGGATGGGGCCGGGTTATTTTCCTGTCATCATTTCGAGCTTGCTGGTGTTGACGGGCCTCCTCGTCCTCTTTCGTTCGCAATTCGTCCGGCCGGAAATGCTGCCGGCCATTCGGTGGAAGCCGCTCTTTTTGATCCCCGGCGCGGTCGTGATTTTCGGGCTGGCGGTCGAGACCCTCGGGTTGCCGCTGGCCGTTCTCCTGCTGACGATCTTGACCGCGGCGACGAGCATCAAATTTCACATCGGATGGAAGGCCGTCGCAGGCTCTCTCGCCTTTGCCGCGCTCTGCTCCGTCGTCTTCATCGAACTCCTCGGCCTACCCATCCCCATCGTGGGAAGCTGGCTACGGGTTCTCGGTTTCTAACCGCTTTGCAGGATTGACATGGACATTTTCAATGGACTTCTCCTGGGGTTTTCGACGGCAACGACGCTGTCCAATTTCGCCTATTGTTTTGCGGGTGTGCTTCTTGGCACCGCGGTCGGTGTCCTGCCCGGCCTCGGGCCGATCGCGACGATTTCCATGCTCTTGCCGTTCACGTTCGGTCTGCCGGTCGACACAGCGCTGATCATGCTGGCGGGCATCTTCTACGGATCGCAGTATGGAGGCTCGACGACTGCGATCCTGATGAATCTTCCAGGAGAGGCTTCATCCGTCGTCACCACGCTCGACGGGCACCAGATGGCAAAGCAGGGCAAAGCGGGGCGCGCCCTGGCGGCGGCCGCAATCGGCAGCTTCTTCGCCGGCACGGTGGGAACGCTTTTCATCGTGATCGCAGCGCCACTGCTGGCAAGCCTTGCCCTCACCTTCGGGCCGGCGGAATATTTCTCGCTTATCATGCTCGGCCTCATCACCTCGATGGTGCTGACCAGCGGATCGCTGCTGACAGCCTTCGGCATGGCGCTGTTCGGCATCGTCCTCGGAATGATCGGAACCGACATCAATACAGGGGCCGCACGATACACGTTCGGCTCGCCTTACCTGCTCGACGGGCTGGATTTCGTCGTCGTCGCCACGGGCATATTCGGTCTGGGCGACGTCCTCATGAACCTGGAAAACGAGCGTTTACGTGTGGTCGGGGTCGCACCCGTCAGCAGCCTGTTCCCGACGGCTGAGGACTGGCGCCGGATGTCTGCACCGATCCTGCGCGGCACCGGTATCGGGGTCCTGCTCGGAGTCTTGCCCGGCGCGGGCGTCCTGCTCGCGTCCTTCTCGGCATATGCTCTTGAGAAAAAGATCTCGAAACATCCCGAGCAATTCGGCAAGGGTGCGATCGAGGGGGTAGCCGCGCCAGAGGCCGCGAACAACGCCGCAGCGCAAACCTGTTTCATACCGATGCTGACGCTCGGCCTTCCGGGAACCGCGACCATGGCTCTGATGATCGGAGCGCTGGTCGTTCAGGGCGTTCAGCCCGGGCCGGAAATCCTGTCTCAGCAGCCTGCCCTGTTCTGGGGCCTGGTCGTGTCGATGTGGCTTGGCAACCTGATGTTGCTTTTCCTGAACCTTCCGCTCGTGGGCATGTGGGCAAAGCTGATTTCGGTGCCATACCATTTTCTGTTCCCGACGATCTGCGTCTTCATGGCGATCGGCGTCTACAGCATCAACAACAGCGTTTTCGACGTCTACATGATGGCGCTGTTCGGGGTGCTCGGATATTTCTTCAAGAGGATGGGAGCAGAGCCCGCGCCGCTTATCCTCGCCATGATCCTTGGTCCCATGGCGGAAGAATATCTGCGCCGGACGCTGCTGATCTCCCACGGCGATGCAAGCGTCTTCTTCACGAGCCCCCTCAGTCTCGGAACATTGGTCGTCGCCGCCCTGCTACTCCTGTCGATCGTGTCGCCGCGCTTTCGCAAAGTGCGCGAGGAAGGGCTGCAGGAAGCCGACTGATCGGCACAGCGCGGATCCATATACGCCCAACTTCCAGGAGATCCTTATGCAACAGGACGACGGCACGCGCCTAAAGGCCCTTCTAGACAGGGAGGAACTCTTCGATCTCGTGCGCCGCGAACGCTTTGCCCGTGACCAGCGCCGTTTTGACGTGATGAGCACGTGCTTCCATCGCGACGCCTATATCCGGACAAGCTGGTACGAGGGACGTGGCGGCCAGGCCTATGTGGACGCTACGCGCGAGTGGATGAAGGCGACCGGAAACAGCAAACACTGGGTCTTTCCCGCCTTTGCGCAAGTGACTGGGGACCGGGCAACGGTGGAAAGCCCGGCGATGATCTTCAACCGCGCGAGGCCTGACGGCGTCGAGATCGACCTTCATGTCTTCTGCCGGTTCTTCTCCCGCGCCGTGCGGGAGAGCGGCACCTGGAAACTCCTCACCTTCGAAGTCCTGTTCGAAAGGGACATCGCCAAGCCCGTCAACCCGGCGGAGACACTTCCCATCGACTGGTCCGTCCTGTCGACGATGCGTCCCTCCTACAAGTTCCTGGCATATATACAGCACACGCGCGGAGTGACGGTAAAATCCGATCTGCTGGGCGACGATCAGCCGGACCAACTGAGCGCTTTTCATGAGGGCGAAGAACGCTGGCTTGCCGGCGCTGACTGACGGCCATCGAGGCTTGCGATTGGGCGGACCATTCCAAGCAGCGGAATGGTCTCAGTCAGAGGTTCGCGGTCGCAACCCGGCACGATAGTGTTGCGCCTATAGAACTCGATTCAACGGGTGGGAGGAGACGTGTAATGAACAGGCGGGAATTTATCGTATTGGGCGGGACAGCTGCCGTGCTGGCGTCCAGAGGAATTGCGCTGGCCGACAGTTGGCCGAGCAAACCGGTGGTGGTGATCTCGGCCTATCCTCCGGGGGGCACCAGTGACATTATTGCCCGGCTGGTCGCGGACGCCTTGACGGCCAAATACGGCCAGCAATTCGTCATCGAGAACCATGCTGGCGCAGCCGGGGCCTTGGCCGGCGGCAGGCTCGCGCGCGCCGCGCCCGACGGCTACACGATCATGATCAGCGGCAGCGCGCCGATCGCGGCCAACAAGGTGGTGCAAAAGAACCTTGCATACGATCCGCAGGTGGACTTCACACCGATCTCCATTGTCGCTGAAAGCCCGGCGCTGCTCAGCTCAAGCGCTTCGGCTCCGGCGAAGTCGATCCAGGAACTTATCGCCTATGCGAAGGCAAACCCTGGAAAGCTGAATATCGGAAATCCGGGTGCGGGGACCAAAGGGCACATAGCCGCTGCCATCATCGGCCAGATGGCCGGCGTGCAGATCAACCATATTCCCTACAAGGGCTCGCCGCCGCTGCTGGCCGACCTGCTGGGCGGACACATCCACTTCGCGCTCGACGCCCCGTCCAACTATCTCCCCCATATCCGCGACGCGAAAATCCGCGGGCTTGCGGTAACCTCGGCCAAGCGAATTCCGGAACTGCCCGAGGTGCAGACCGTCGCAGAACAGGGTCTCAACGGCTACGAGCAGACCCTCTGGTTCGGCGCTGTCGGCCCAAAGGGGATGTCCAAGGAGATCGTCAGCAAGATCCACACCGCCATCAAGGAGTGGAGCGATACGCCGGCAGCGCAGAAGAAGTTTGCGTCGCTGGGACTGACCTCCGTCGTCAATTCGCCTGACGAAATGGCCGGCTCGATCGAACGCGAGATCCGGTCGATCGAGCCGCTGGTAAAAGCAGGGCTGGTCGAGCCGACCTAAGCTTGTCGCAGGCAGAGTGGCCTTATCGGTGTCGCGGCCGCAATCACTCGGCCGCGACACCTCTCGGCGGGACTTGGAGACGCTGGCACAGGGATGGAATTGAGCTGGATGAACGAATGCCTCACTCTTAATGTCAATGGGCAGGTGCATGAACTGGACGTGCCTTCGACGGCGCCGCTTCTGGACGTGCTTCGCAATCACCTGGGGCTGAAAGGCAGCCGTTATGGCTGCGGCTTGGAGCAATGCGGCGCCTGCATGGTTCTGATCGACGGCGTTGCCGCCTATTCCTGCAGCCGGGAGATCGGTACGCTTTCCGGCCGCACGATCACGACGATCGAGGGCCTGGGCTCGGCGGATGCATTGCACCCGCTGCAGCAGGCATTCCTCGACGAGCAGGCGGGACAATGCGGTTATTGCCTATCGGGCATTCTGATCGCGGCAAAGGCTTTCCTCGATCGCAATCCCGACCCGACGCGGGCCGAAATCGCCGCCGTGCTCGACGCAAATCTTTGCCGCTGCGGTTCGCACCCCCGCATTTTGCGCGCCGTGCTCAAGGCGGCAGCCGACATGCGCGAGAAGGTAGCCTGATGAGCGCGCTTACCTTCAGTCTGAAGGACAATCCCCGGCTCGACCGCTGGCTTCGCTTTCAGGACGACCATACGGTGCGGATCGGTACCGGCAAGGTGGAACTCGGCCAGGGCGTGCTGACCGCGCTTGCGCAGATCGCGGCGGAGGAACTGGATCTTCGCATTGACCAAGTGCGGATGATGTCCGGCAACAGCATTGAGGGTCCGGGCGAAGGTTATACCGCCTCGAGCTGGTCCATCGAGCATTCCGGCGCAGCGATCCGGCTTGTCGCAGCGGAAGTCCGTACCCTTGCCCTGGCGCGGGCGGCGCTGCGCTTGAACGCTGCACCCGACGAGCTAACCGTCGCGGACGGCGCCTTCTTGAAGAACGGTGCGCCGAGCGGCATCGACTATTGGAGCATTGCTGGAGAGATCGACCTTTCCGCAGAAGCCACCGGCGCGGTTGCGCCAAAACCCCAAAACGCTCACCGCCTCGTCGGCAAATCTGTCCCACGGCTGGACCTGCCGGCCAAACTCACCGGATCCGGCTTCATCCAGGACATGATGCTTCCGGGAATGCTGCACGCGCGGACACTGCGCCAGCCCGGGCCCGGCGCGATGCTTCTGCAACTGGATGAGACGATCATCCGGCGCAGAGCGGGAGCCGACGTTCGCATCGTTCGCCTCGACAATTTCGTGGCATTCGTCGGCACCGACGAGACCGCGGTCCGCGCTGCCGCCGTCGCTGCAACGGAAGGCGCCGTCTGGGACAATGCCCTCAGTCTCTCACCCGAACAGGCAACGCCCGACTGGGTCGCCTCCCAGCCCTCGGACGACCGTCTCATGGGCGATCCTCCGCCGGAAACGGCGACGGATCGTGTCTCCGCGCGCTTCACGCGCCCGTTCCTTTCGCACGGCTCCATCGCGCCCTCCTGCGCGATCGCGCTCTACCGTGATGGCATCCTTACCGTCTGGTCCCATGCACAGGGCATGCACCCGCTGCGGGAGAATATCGCAAGGACGGTCGGATTTTCTCTCGACGCGGTTGCCTGCCATCATGTCCAGGGAGCCGGCTGTTATGGCCATAACGGTGCCGACGACGCCGCCCTGGACGCTGCCCTCGTTGCATTAGCGCTGCCCGACCAGCCGATCCGCCTCATGTGGCGGCGCGAGGAGGAATTCGGCTACGAGCCGCTCTCCTCGGCCATGACCGTCGCCGTCCATGCAGGATTGGACGCGGGCGGCCGGCCCGTCCACTGGACCACGGAAATCTGGAGTGCCACCCATGGCCAGCGGCCCGGTGTCGGCGGCGCCAGCCTGCTTGCTGCCCACGCCATGAAGACGCCGCCACCTGACCGCAAGCCCTTCGACATTCCGCTTGAACGCGGCGGTGGAGCTGCCCGCAACGGCATTCCTCTTTACGATATCGGCCCGAAGCGGATCGAATTGCATCTGATCCACGACGTGCCGGTACGGACCTCGTCGCTGCGTGGCCTCGGCGCGACGCTGAACGTCTTCGCCATCGAAGGCTTGCTCGATGATCTGGCCGGACGCGCAGGCGAAGATCCGGTTGCATACCGGCTGGCCATTCTTTCCGACCCTCGCGCCCGTCGCGTCCTCGAGAAAGCAGCCGCGATGGCGAACTGGTCATCCCGCGATGCCGGAGGCGCCGGAAGCGGTCTGGGTATCGGCCTCGCCCGCTACAAGAATTCTTCGGCCTATGCGGCGGTCGTCGCCGCCGTCGACGTGGATGAGGCAGCGCGAGTCACGGATATCTGGTGCGCCGTCGATGCCGGGCTCGCCATCAATCCCGACGGAATTCTCAACCAGATCGAAGGCAATATCGTCCAGGCCATCAGCTGGACGCTGATCGAGGAGGTCCGCTTCGGCCCGCAGGGTATCGCGACGCTCGACTGGGAAAGTTATCCGGTCATCCGCTTTTCGCAAATACCCGAGATTCGCGTCGAACTTGTCGAGGCCAGCGAATACCCGCCGCTCGGCGTCGGTGAATGCGCAGGTGGTCCAACGGCGGCCGCCATCGGCAATGCGGTCGCCCATGCCCTGGGCACACGCATCCATCATATGCCGATGACCCGCGACCGGATCATGGCGGCCCTGATGGCATGACGAGACGGCCGGCGACGACGGTTGGATGCGCGACGGCGGATCCATCGTGTTCGGATTGGGATCTCACTTCATCGACCTTTGGATCGCGCGTCCGGGGAACGCTTCTGCTCGCATCAAACAAGAAGGGTAATGGAAAATGGCGGATCTATCGGCAGCATCTGGCAGGATATCGAACCCGACGGGCGAATTGATACTGTTTTACAGTCCCGGAGCCTGTTCGCTGGCATCGCATATCGCCCTGGAGGAAACCGGCAGGCCGTTCAGACCGGTGAGGACGCTACTCTCGGAAAACCAGCATCTGACTCCGGAATACCTGGCAATCAATCCCCGCGCCAAAGTGCCGGCACTCATCGCGCCGGATGGCAGGGTGATCACCGAGAACACTGCGATATTGACGTTTATTGCCTTGACCAGTCCGGGCGCCGGCCTGTTTCCGACGGACATTCTCGACCAGACGCTGTGCATCTCCCAGATGGCCTGGTTTTCGAACACGCCGCATATCTTCCAGAGAGCGAAGTTCAGGCCTTATAGATTCGTCGAGAGAAAAGAAATTTATGACGACGTCCGCAGCAAGGCAGTGTCCTCCTATTGGGAGAGCATGCAGGAGATAGATGGGTTGATTGCCGGCAACGAGTGGATCATGGGCGACCAGTATACGGTCGTGGATCCCTACGCCCTCGTTTTCTATGGCTGGGGAAGGAGCAACGGCCTGCCAATGGACAGCTTGAAAAGTTTCACGCGGCATCACAACCAGATGCGCGAGCGGGCGGCCGTAAGGGCGGTGCTGGAGCGAGAGGATAACCCCCACTTCAAGTAAGGCGCATCTCCGTTTCAAGCGACGTAAGTCCGCGTTATCCCTCGCGCGATGAGAATGAGACAAAGAACTGGTCGGCGAGCTTTTTCGATGTCGCCTGCACCAGTCTGCCGCCCAATGCTGCAATCTTTCCACCGATGTCCACATTGGCGCTGTAGGTCAGGACGGTGGCGTCGCCATCCTGCGCAAGCCTGACAACGCAGTCTCCCTTGGCGAAACCGGCGATGCCGCCGTTTCCCTTGCCGATGATGCGGCAGCTCTCCGGCGCCTCGATATCGATGATCTCGACGGTGGCCGCAAAGGTTGCGGAAACCGGGCCTATCTTGAGCACGACCTTCGCGTCGAAACTGTTCTCGGCCGTCTGCGTCAGTTCCTTGCAGCCCGGAATGCAACGGCGCAGGACATCGGGATCGAAGAGCCTCGCCCACACGTCATCGCGTGGCTCCTCCAGCCGGTACTCTCCAGTGATTTCCATACAAATATCGCTCTTCGCCGCGCAAGCGACGAAGCCCTGTGTTCGATGATGATGATTGAGTGGGTAAATTGCGGGCTCAGACCGCGCAGTATCGCTCCTGAATGTCCTTGTCCGCCAGAAGTGTTGCCGCATCGCTGCGATAGACGATCTCGCCCTGGTCGACGATAACCGCCCGATCCGCAAGGTTCAGCGCCCATTCGACGTTCTGCTCGACGAGGAGCAGCGTCGTCCCCTCCTCCCGCAGCCGCCTGAACAGTGCACCCATCTCCTCGACCAGCACGGGCATGATGCCTTCCGACGGCTCGTCGAGCAGGATCATCTTCGGCCGGGCGATCATGGCGCGGGCTATCGCCAACATCTGCTGCTCGCCGCCCGACATGGTTACACCTTCCTGGTGCAACCGCTCCTTCAGGCGCGGGAAACTGCGGGCGATCTCGTCGATCGCAGCCGCCTCGTCGATCCGCTTGCGGTCGGCGACAAGCCCCAGCTGCAGGTTTTCCAGCACCGTCAGCCCCCGCACGATACGGCGTTCTTCCGGAACATAGGCGAGGCCGCGGACATAGCGGTCATGAGCCTTTAGCCGGGATATGTCTTCCCCGTTGAACCGGATGGCGCCGGTGGTGCGCGGCATAAGCCCCATGATCGAACGGATGATGCTCGTCTTGCCCGCGCCGTTGCGGCCGACAAGCGCGACGATCTCGCCCGGTTCCACCGCGAACGATACCCCGTGAAGCACATGGCTCGCGCCATACCAGCCGTTCAGGCCTTCGATTTCAAGCATAGCCATCATTTTGTCCCAGGTAGACGCGACGAACCTCGGAGTTCGCCTGGATTTCTGTCGGTGTCCCGTCGGCCAGCAACTGGCCATGGTGAAGGACGAGCACGCGGTCGCTGAGGCCGAGGATCATCTTCATCTTGTGCTCGACCAGCAGGATGGTGCGTTGGGCCGCCAGCTTCTCTATCAGCGCGACCATCTCGCGCGTCTCTTCCGGCCCCATCCCCGCGGTCGGCTCATCGAGCAGAAGAAGCGCCGGATCGGCCACCAGGGCGATGGCGATTTCCAGCGCACGCTGCTGGCCGTGTGCCAGGAATTTGGCCGGCGTCGCCGCCCGCGCCGACAACCCGACCGATGCGAGCATTGCCAAGGCCCTGTCCTGGCTATCCCTATCGGCACTGCGGTCTGCCCAGATGTTCATGCGGGATCGGAAAGCCTGTGCGGCGACACGGACGTTCTCGAGGACGGAAAGGTTGGGGAAGATGTTGGTGATCTGGTAGGAGCGGGCGATGCCGCGGTGCACATAGTCGTGCTGTGGCACGCCCGCCATATCCGCACCCCGAAACCTGAGCGTTCCGCTCGAGGGCTTCAGGGCGCCGGACAGGATGTTGAAGAACGTGCTCTTGCCGGCACCGTTCGGCCCGATGATGGCGGTGATCTGGCCTTCCTGAAAATCGGCCGTCACGTCCTTCAACGCGACCAGTCCGCCGAACTGCTTGCCGATATTGGTGACGCTCATGATGGGTGCGTTCATCGGCTTTTGCCCCAGGCTATCAAGGTGCCCCAGATGCCCTTCGGCAGATAGAGGACAAAGAGGATGAAGATCACGCCGACAATGAGCTGCCAGTTGGATGTCCAGAGCGAGAAGATGTCCTCCATCGAAAGAAACGCCAGCGCGCCGATAAAGGGACCGAAGAAGCTGCCGGCGCCGCCGAGCAGCGTCATCATCACGATTAGACCGGACGTATGGTAGTGGAGCGAATCCAGGGGCACGATCGAAAGATGCATCGCCGACAGCGTGCCCGCGAGCCCACAGAGAATGCCTGAAAGGATGAAGGACAACAGCTTGGTTCGCTCGACATCATAGCCGCAGGCGCGCGCCCGCGTCTCGTTTTCGCGGATCGCCTCGATCACTGCGCCGAAAGGCGAATTCAGCACTCTCGACACGAACCAGAGTGCCGCCGCGACCACGATCATGATCGCGTAATATTTCGCGAGAGGATCGAGGAAATTTACCGAGAAGCCTGGAAGGTGCAGCGTGCTGACCGTAAAGCCGCGCAGACCGTTTTCGCCGCCGGTCCACGAGGAGGCTTGCAGCGCCGCATAGTAGACGAGCTGTGCCAGCGCGAGCGTCACCATCGAGAAGTAGATGCCACGCGTGCGGATGGCGAGCACCCCCATGACCGTCGCAAGCAGGCCCGAAACCAGCACGCCGATCAGCATCGCGATGAACCAGTGGATTCCGAAAGCACCGATCGCGATACCCGTCGCATAGGCTCCGGCTCCGAAGAAGGCCGCATGACCGAAGGAAAGCAGGCCGGTGTAACCGAAGAGCAGGTTGTAACCGACCGCGACGAGGCCGTAGATCAACACGTTGACGGCCAGCGCCTGCGAGGGCAGCACCCAGGGCAGGATGCAGAGCGCCAGGATTGAAAGCGGCACCCGCCAGCGGCTGACGTTGGAAAACAATGTCGCGAAGCTGCGTCGGGCGGGTGCCGGGACAAGTTCCGCATTTTTGATGACGGACATGGCGGTCTCCCTAGAGTCCAGGCGCGGCGCGGCCATAAAGGCCGTTCGGGCGCACCAGCAGAATGAGTGCCATCAGCGCGAACATGACGATCGTCGCCATTTCCGGTGCGAAGAGCGATGTCATGCTGACCGAGACGCCGACGATGAGGCCGGCGATGACGGCGCCGGGAAGCGAGCCCATGCCGCCGATGACAGTCACCACGAAGGCTTCGGCCAATACAAGCGTGCCCATTTCCGGACTGACATTGCGCATCGGTGCAGCAAGCACGCCACCGAGTGCGGTGATGCCGACCCCGATGCCGAACACGACCAGCCACAATCTGCTGATATCGACACCCAGCACGCGCATGATCAGCGGATCGGCGGAACCTGCCCTGACGATCAGGCCGAATTTCGTCTTTTCGAGGCCGATCCACAGCAGCAACAGGACGGCGACAACCACGCCGATGACGAAAAGCCGGTAAAGCGGAAAAAAGCCGATGCCGAGGTTCACCACGCCGCGAAGGGCTGCCGGTGTCGAGAACGGAATGCCGTCGGTGCCGAAAAATATGCGCACCGCCTCGACCAGCACGTAACCAAGGCCGAAGGTTAGAAGCAGCGGATCGTCCGGCGAGCGGCCATAGAGTGGACGGATGAGGAAACGCTCGATCAGCATGCCGAACAGGCCGATCATGACCGGCGCGATCAGGAGAGCCCACCAGAAGCTCCCCGTCAGGCCGGCCACGTAGAGGCCCGCATACGCTCCCACCATGAACAGCGCACCATGTGCGAAGTTCACGATGCCGAGCATGCCGAAGATGATCGACAGGCCGAGCGCAACCATGATCAGGACCGCGCCCAGCGCGAGACCCGAAAACAGCTGCATTGCAATCAATTGGACAGTCATGACCTCATCCGTCCCAGGGTATCAGCTCTTGAAGCCGAGTTCGGAGCAGGTTCGCAACACGCTCTCTGATGCAGGTTCCGCGGCGACGATCTTGAACAGATCGGCATCCGATTTCATCGCGCTTTTCGCCTTGGATTCCAGGACGAGTACCGATTGCATCGACTGGTGGTCGCACTTGCGGTAGGACTGCTCTCCCTTGGCGATATCATATTTCAGCGCTTCCAGAGCCGCGATGACCTTCTGTGGCTCCGTCCCGCCTGCCTTTTCGATGGCCATCAACAGCGAAGCGACGCCGGTATACCCGTAGGCTCCGTAGTCGGTCGGGATCGTGCCCTTGTACATGGCCCTGAAGGCGTCGTTGAACGCCTTTGCGGAAGGCACCGTTTCTTCCAGGCCCCAGTAATAGTTCGCGCCGCCGGTGACACCTTCGAAGACTTCGGGATCGACCGCAAGCCGCTGGTTGTGCAGCAGAACCGGCACGACGATCTTCATCTGGTCCTTCACACCGAAATCAACCGCCTGCTTGATGGAATTGGCCTGGTCGCGGCCGAAATTGCAGATACAGAGGATGTCTGCGCCTGATGCCAGGATGGTCGGGATGAAGGTCGAATAGTCCGCCGCGCCGAACGGGTGCAGGATTTCGCTGACAGTCTGCGCACCGATTTCCTTGGCTGCCCGCTTGAAACCGCGCAGCATCTCGTGGCCGTAGGCATAGTCGGCAACAAGATAGGCGACCTTCGAACCCTTCTTGAAACTGTGCTTGGCGACAACCGCGGTCGTCATCGTCGGATTTAGGGCCTCATGGAACGTATAGGGGCTGAAATCCTTGATCTCGTTGATGGTGTCCGACTGGCTGATCGAGATGTACAGCATGCTGCGGGCACGGGTCACCTCGTTGACCGCAAGCTGCACGGCGCTCGAAAGTGCCCCGACCACCGCATGGACCTTGTCCTTTTCGATCAGTTCGAGCGTGCGGGTGGCGGCTTCGCCGGCATTCAGCTTGTCGTCGCGCACCAGGAGCTCGACCTTGCGGCCGGCAATCCCGCCCTTGTCGTTGGCGAGCTTTACCGCGAGCTGGGCGCTGCGGACCTGGTCGTTGGCCTCGGCGGCGAACGGGCCGGTCAAAGGCGTCGGAAACCCGATGCGGATGGTTTCCGCCTGCGCCCGCGCTATCCATGGCATCGAAAGTGTTCCGGCCACACCGGCCAACCCGATAAGGGCTGCACGGCGGCCGATCGGCCTCAAAGCCAGCTTCTCAATTCCGTTTGTCATCCTGTCCTCCTCCTGACATCGGATCGTTATTGCATTCAGATCGTGCCGAGCGCCCTCAATATGCGCGTCGGCGTCATCGGTATCTGCGTCAGCACCGCGCCGTGACCCACAAGCGCATCGTTGACGGCATTCATCGCAGCGGCGGAAGCCGCCGCCGTCCCTGCTTCGCCGCAGCCCTTTGCACCGAGTTCGGTGTCCCGGGTCGGCGTTTCGACGTGGGAAATCTCGATATCCGGCATCTCGCAGGCCATCGGCACGAGGTAATCGGCAAGCGAACCGTTGGTGAGCTGACCTTCCTCGTTGTAGAGGCATTCCTCGAAAAAGGCCGCGCCCAGTCCCTGCACCACGCCGCCCCGCACCTGTTCGTCCACCAGCAGCGGATTGATGATGCGGCCGCAATCCTCGACCACCCAATGCTTGAGTATCTTCACGAAGCCGGTCTCCGCATCCACTTCGACCAGGCAGCCCTGGGCTCCGTTCGTGAATGCGAACGGATAACCCTGCGGCGCATAGTGATGCACAACGGAAAGCTGCGCCTGGGTTTCGGGCGGCAGCGTGTCCGACCGGAAGAAGGCGATGCGCGCGACTTCCGAGAGGCTAACGCGCTGCTGGCCCGTGACCGCCTCGACGATCCAGTCCGCGCGGATATCAAGCTCGCCCGGTTGCGCCTGCAGGATGAGACCCGCAACGGCGAGCAGATTTGCCTTCAGCTTGCGCGCCGCCTGCAGCGCCGTTTCGCCGCCGATGCCCGCTCCACGACAGGCCCAGGTGGCGCCACCATGGGGTGTCGTATCGGTGTCGCCGGTCATCACCCGTACTTTTTCACGATCGATGCCGAGCTGGTCGGCGACGATCTGACCGATGATGGTCTCCGTCCCCTGCCCCTGTTCGGTCACCGAAATCGAACAATGCACCTCGCCGGACGGCGTCAGTTTGAGGATGGCGCCGTCCTGCGCGGAAATCCGCGCGCCGCCAACACCGTAAAAAGCCGGGCTCGGGTTGGTGATCTCCACGAA
Source organism: Neorhizobium tomejilense (assembly GCF_964254135.1). Lineage (NCBI taxonomy): Bacteria > Pseudomonadati > Pseudomonadota > Alphaproteobacteria > Hyphomicrobiales > Rhizobiaceae > Neorhizobium > Neorhizobium tomejilense. Next base: position 252,294 of record NZ_CAXUSO020000002.1, on the reverse strand, counting down.
AAGGGCGATACCGATGCCGCGCAGGATGCCTTTCTGCCGCAGACCTGCCTGCTCGGCGCGAAGAGCGTCATAATTCATGATCGACTTCAGCCGCGCGAGACAGACCTGGTGGGAGAGCTTTTCGAACTGGTACCCGGTCGGCGATGTGCGGGGATAGCTGCTGTCGGGAATGAGATTGCGTTCGCGGATTTCAAACGGATCGAGGCTGAGTTCGCGCGCCGCGGCATCGACCAGGCATTCCGTCACCGCGCAGGCAATCGGGTGCCCGACGGCACGGTACTGGCTGGTCTGCACCTTGTTCTGGAACACGACCGAAAGATTGGCGCGATAGGAAGAGAAGTCATAAGGGGCGCCCATCAGGCGGATGACCTGGTTTCCCTCGACCGCGCTCGTGCGCGGATAGCTCGAAAAGGCGCCGATTGCGGTGACGTCGTCCACATCCATGGCGGTGATGCGACCGTCCCTGTCGAGGGCAAGACGCCCGGTCACCCGGTGGTCGCGGGCATGAATATCCGAGACGAAGGATTCCATCCGGTCGGCGACGTATTTGATGGGGCGACCGAGCAGGATCGACGCGCCGACGACCGCCATCTCCTCGTGATAGACATGCAGTTTCATTCCGAATGAACCGCCGATATCCGGCGCGATGACGCGGACATTGGCTTCCGGAATGCCGTAGTGGCGGGAATAGACATCCTGGAACTGATAGGGCGTCTGGGTCGCGTGGTGCGCAGTCAGCCGGTTCTCGCTCGGGTCGTAGTCGGCAACGATCGCGCGCGGTTCAAGCGTCACCGCCGTGTGCCGGCCGAAAATGAAGCTCTGCTCGACCGTTGTGTCCGCTGCATCGAATGCCTCTTCGACGCCGCCGCTGTCGAGTTTCGTGGCAAAGCAGATATTGTCGTCGAGCTCTTGCGACATCGCCGCGGCAGACATGGCCTCGAGCGGGTCCGCCAGCGCCGGAAGCTCCTCGATATCGACGATCACCAGTTCGGCGGCATCCTCGGCGATTGCCCTGCTGTCGGCAACGATGAGAACGACAGGCTGCCCTGACCACATCACCTTCCCAAGAGGTAGCGGCACTTGCGGCGGAGACTTCATGTTGCTGAAATGCTCGAGCGTCCCGGTCCAGGGCGCGCAGATCGATGCCAGGTCCTCACCCGTGAAGACCGCGCGAACGCCGGAGAGGGCTTTTGCCTCATCGATATCGATCGAAACAATTTTTCCATGCGCATAAGGGCTGCGGACGAAAGCCGCATGCAACATGCGCGGCAGCACGAGATCGGTCACGTACCGCCCCCGGCCTTCGAGCAGACGCTTGGCATTCGGTCGCGATACCGAGCGGCCGATATAGGAGTTAGGCCTGTCGATGGAGCCGGCGAACGCATTCATGTCTTCTCCTCCTCCAAATGCTGCCGGCGCTGTCTCGCCGTCGTCTCGATCGCATCGACGATCGATTCGTAACCGGTACAGCGACAGTAGTTTCCGGAGAGCGCGTCACGGATGCCGTCGCGATCGGGTTCACCCCCGGAAGCCAGAATCCCGTAGGCGCTCACCAGCATGCCCGGAGTGCAGAAGCCGCATTGCAACGCATTGCGCTCATGAAACGCCTTCTGGAGATCGTCGATTGCTCGGCGATGGGTCAGGCCCTCGATCGTCTCGACGGCGCAGCCATCGGCCTGGACCGCAAACATCAGGCAGGCATGCACCGGCTGGTCGTCCAGCAACACCAGGCAGGCGCCGCAGACACCCATTTCGCAACCCGTATGGGTGCCGGTGAGCTGGATGTCCTGCCGCAGGAAATCGGCAAGCGTGGTGCGCGGTGCAACCGGCGCCTCGATTGTCTCGCCGTTCACGGTCAGCGAAATCGTCAGCTTGCCGCTCATAGGTTCGCCTCCAACCGGCCGAGCAGCCTTCCGAGCAGCACCCTTGCAAGATGCCGGCGCATCTCTGGAGGCGTGTGCTCGTCACCGACCGGATCAAGCTCCGTGCCGAGTACGTCCTGTGCCTGCCGGATCGTCTCCGGCGTCAATTGCCGCCCGGTCAGCGCGGCTTCGACGGCACGCACCCTGACCGGCGTCGAGCCCACCGAAAGGAAGGCGATACGCATGCGTTCGACAAAACCGCCCTGCATCTCCGCATCGATCCCCGCCCCGACGATTGCATAATCGCCGCGCCGACGGGTCAGTTCGTCAAAGGCCGTCCGGGTTTTCGCGGTTGCCAGGGGTACGTATACCGCGGTGATGATCTCACCGGGCTGAAGCGCCGTTTCATAGAGATCGATGAAGAAATCCCCGGCACCGACGCGGCGGCTGCCTTCAACGGAGGCAATTTCAATGATCGCATCGAGCGCCAGCGCCATGGCGGGAAATTCCGATGCGGGATCGGCAAGTGCCAGGCTGCCGCCGAATGTGCCCTTGTTGCGGATCGCCGGGTGCGCCACGAAAGGAGCCGCCTTTGCAAGCAGTGGCGCATGTTCCCGCACGAGGTTCGAGCCGAGAATTTCGCAGTGGCGGGTGGTCGCACCGATGCGCAGATGTCCGCCGGCGACGGAGAGACCGCGCAATTCGTCCAGACGAGCGATATCGATGAGAAGGCCGGGGGCCTGCAGCCGAAGTGCCAGCGCCGGGACAAGACTCTGCCCTCCCGCAATATAGCTCGCATCACCATCCGCGCTGACGAAAGCTTCCAGTGCTTCCTGCACGCATTTCGGGCGCATGTAATCGAAAGCTCTCGCCTTCACCGGCTCCTCCCACGTGGCCCTCCGGATTTGTGACCACTTGGTTACAATATTTCGCAGGTTGACCCGTCGGTCAAGAAAAATAACCAACTGGTCTCAAATAAAATTACCACTTGGTCTCAAACGCCGGCCGCGGTATCGCTATGAGAAATGGGTTGCCGGTGACTCGGCGACGGGCATGGCAGATCAGGGCAGGCATGACGGATCAGCAGAAGAGCCTTGAACGCGAAGGTGGCGGAGAAAAACCGCGGCGTCCCAAGCAATACATGCGGGCGAACGAGCGCGAACAATTCATCCTGGAAGAGGCTGTCCGCTTCTTCGCCGAGCATGGCTTCGAGGGCCAGACCCGCGAGCTTGCCAAGCGCATCGGCATCACCCACTCGGCGATCTACCGGCATTTTCCCAGCAAGGAAGCCTTGATCGAGCGGGTCTACGAACATGTCTATCTCAGCCGCTGGGACGACAGCTGGGCCGGCCTCATCATCGACCGCGGCCGGTCACTGGAAAGCCGGCTGACGGAATTCTATCTGCGATATGTGGAACGCGTCTTCCACTACGACTGGGTCCGGATCTTCGTCTTCTCCGGCCTCAAAACCTTCGATATCACGACGCGCTATCTCGACATCGTGCGCCGGCAGATCATCGAGCCTGCCTGCCTGGAACTCCGCCACGAACTGGGCCTGCCGGGCCCGGGCGAGGCGCCGCTTTGCGAGCGGGAGACCGAATTGTTCTGGGGTCTCCACGGCCGCATCTTCTATCTGGCGATCCGCCGGTTCGTCTATGCGACGCCCACCCCGGAATCTCTGGACGACATCGTCCGCGACGGCGTCAGAAGCTTCATGCTCGGTGGCCCCGCAATCGCAAAGGCGATCGTTCAACGGAAACCCTAGCGAGCATCCGCCCGGATGCCGTCGTGCCTCCCCTAATGTGCGCCCAGCATGGCGCGGCGGATTTCGTCATGGGCGATCTCGCCGTCCGAGCGCTTGAACTCCCGTTGAATGCTGCCATGGGCCAGCACATAGGCGCGCGACGACACGTCGATCGCCTGGAAGAAACTCTGCTCCGCCATCAGGATCGTCATGTTGCTCTTCTCGCGCAGCTGGGTGATGGCATTCAGCACGTCACGCACGACGATCGGCGCCAGGCCCACCGAGGGTTCGTCGATGATGATGATCTTCGGCGCCGTCATCAGCGAACGGGCGATCGCCAGCAGTTGCTGCTGCCCACCGCTCATGGTCGAAGCGATCTGCCTGCGGCGCTCCAGAAGCAGCGGAAAGGTTTCGAAACAGTAGGCGAGGTTCTGCTTCATCCGGTCGCGGACCAGGGGGTTGCTGCCAGCGAGCTTGAGATTGTCCTCGACCGAGATGTTCGGCACGAGGCGGCGTCCTTCCGGGACGATCGACAGGCCGAGGCGGACGATCTCGTGCGGTTGAAGTTTCGTCAGGTCGGTATTCTTGCCGTTCCATTCGAGCACGATCCGACCCGCGCTTGCCCGCACGAAACCGAGGATGCAGTTGAGCAGCGTGCTCTTGCCGTTGCCGTTCATACCGAGCAGCGCGACCATCTCGCTCTCGTTCAGTTCCAGCGAGACCTTTCGCAGGACCGAGACGGCGCCGTAACCGGCCGACAGGTTTTCAACAATCAGCCTATTCACCGAAATACACCTTCTGAACTAGCGGATTTTCGGCGATCTCGGACGAAGTTCCGGCGGCGATCAGGCGGCCGGTCTCGAAGCAGACGACCCGCTGCGAAAAGCGCATGACCGCATGCATGATGTGTTCGATCATGATCACCGCGACGCCTGACCGGTTGAGCGCGAAAAGGATCTCCAGGACCTCGTCGATCTCCTCCTCCGACAAGCCCGCCATCGCTTCGTCCGCGATCAGCACCTTGGGATTGCCGACAAGCGCGCGCGCCAGCTCCAGCTTGCGCAATTCGAGCTGGGTCAGATTTTCGGACGGATCCGAGACGCGGCCCGACAGCCCGACGCTCGCAAGCACCGACCTTGCCCGGTCATGCTTGCTGCCCTCGACCTGGCAGTAGTCGAGTGGAACGAGCAGGTTCTCAAACACGGTCATGCCGGTGAATGGCCGCGGGATCTGAAAACTGCGGGCGATGCCCATCCGGGCTCGCTTGTGGGCTTGGAGATGCGAGATATCCCGGCCTTCGAAAAACACCGATCCGCTGTCGGGGCGGTAGACGCCGGTGATGCAGTTGATGAGCGTCGTCTTGCCGGAACCGTTCGGACCGATGATGCCGAGCCGCTCGCCGGCGCCGACATCGAGATCGACGGGACCGAGCGCGCGGAACGATCCGAACCGCTTTTCGACGCCCTTGAGGGAGAGAACCGGCTCCGTCATGGTCTTGTCCTCCCTTTATTGCGGCCGAAGAGATCGGAAATTCCCCCCGGAGCAAAGGCCACGAAGGCGATCAGGACCGCGCCGACGAAGAGAATGTTGAGTTCGGATGATATGGTGACCGTGGCGATCTGCTGTACCGAGGCGAGCAGAAGAGCGCCGATCACCGGACCGACCCAGGTTCGGGTGCCGCCGATCAGCGGCATGGCGATGGCGTTCAATCCGATGATCAGGCTGAAGGCGGTGACCGGTTCGACGAAGGACGTGTAGAACGGATATGGCGCACCGGCTGCGGCAAGCACTGCGCCGCTCAGGGCGCAGGCAACCAGCTTGAGGCGAAGCGTCGGCACGCCGGAACATTCCGCCGCGTCCTCGCTTGCCCGCACGGCCCTCAGGCCACGACCGATCCAGGAAATCTCCACCCAGCGGGCGAGCGCGACGCTGGCGACCGCGATCACCACCATGACGGTGAAATTGTATTGCGATGGCCCGGGGCTCCAGGCAGGCGGCCGCGGGCCGTAGACGGCCATGCCGCTCGCCCCGCCGAGCCCGGAGATATTGTGCACGATGGTTTCCAGCACGACGACGAGGCCGAGCGTGGCGATGGCGAAATAGACGCCCTGGATACGCAATGTCAGGTAGCCCATCAGCACGCCGAGAATGGCGCCGACAATCGCGGCAGCCAGGATGCAGAGCGGCAGCGGCAGGCCGAATGTGGTGAACAGGAATGCCGAGAGATAGACGCCGGAGCCGAAGAAACCGGCCGCGCCGAAATTGATATAGCCGGCGTAGCCGCCGAGGATGTTCCAGCCGGTGGCGATCGTCACATATTGAAGGACCACGTAGCCGGCAAAGAAATAGAACGGGTTTCTGAGCAGCCACGGCATCAGGAAGCCGAGCGCCAGGACTATGATGATACCCGCGAGGAAGACGAGGGAATTCCTTCTCATCGCGCAGCTCCGAACAGGCCCTGCGGGCGAAGGGCGAGGCCCAGCAGCAGGATCGCAAAGGCGACACCGGGGGACCAGGAGGGATTGAGGTAGCTGGAGACGAGCGCCTCCGCGATGCCGATGATGATGGCGATCACCAGGCTGCCGGGAATGGACCCCATGCCGGCGAGCACCACGATCGCGAAGACGCGGCCGATCTGGTAGCGCCCGGCAAAGGGCTCGATCGGGCCGACCATGATCAGGGCGGCTCCGGCGATGACGGCGGTCGCGGTGGCGATGCCGAAGGCGTGCCGCTTGACGGAGGCCGGGTTGAGGCCGGCGATCGACAGCGCGCGCTCCTCATGGGCGACGGCACGGATTGCCGTGCCGGAATTGGTGCGGCTGAGATAAAGCCACACGGCAGCGATCGTCACGGGGGCAAGGAGCGCGGGGATCAGCAGCCGGTAGGGAATGGTGAGGACGCCGAGCTTGAGGCTTGAGCCGATATAGGAAACGCTGACGGACTTGAGCTCGGAACCGAAGCCGAGCGACAGCAGGATCTCGATCACCAGCGACAGGCCGAAGAATAGCGTCAGGCTCTGCAGCACATTGGCGCCGCCCTTGCGTTCGAAAACAGCCGAGTAGAAGGCGTAGAGCACGACCCCGAGAAGATAGAAGGGCACAAGGCCGATCACCGCCGCGACGATCGGATCGATCCCCCATTGGGCCAGCGTGTAGACGAAGAACGCGCCGGCGACGACGAGCGTCGGATGGGCGATATTGGGGATGTGGAGAATGCCGAAGGTGATCCCGAGCCCCAGGGCGAGCGATGCATATACGCTCCCCAGCAGAATGCCCGTCACGATGGCGTTCAGCAGAATGTCGATCGATAGCATTGATAGGGGCCCTTGAGCCGGCCTTGCGCCGGCTCTCTGGATCGGTTGAAGGATTAGCTGGCGCGCGCCTTGTTATAAGGCGCGGCGAGATCGCCCGTCTTCAGGGATGGCGGGTCGAGAATGACCTGGTGGCCCGGATTGCGGAACTGTTCGAGATCGTTGCCCTTGATGCCACGCAACTGCACCATTAGGACGCGGCGTTCCTTCCAGTCGCCGATCTCGGTAAAGGCGATCTTGCCGGCGATAGTATCGACGGCGTTGGCATGCAGGAAGGCGGCCATCTTGGCCGGATCGACGGAATTCGAACCCTTGATCGCGGCCGCCGCCAGTTGGCCGGCGACATAATAGAAGGGCGGAATGTAAAAACCGAGCGGATCGACGCCCTGCTTGACGGCGATGGGCGTATACCGGTCGAAAAAGCTCTTGATCGCCGGTGTCTGCATGGTGGGCTCCGGAACGAAGGTATGCGAGTTCACGAGCCCGTTGAGTTCGGGACCGAGCGAACCGAGCAGCGCCCCGTATTGCGGGCCGATCATGGCGCCGCCGAAGAGCTTCACCTTGTCGGAAATACCGATTTCCTTGACGCCGCGGATGATCGCCGTGCTATCGGCCGGATAGGAGGCGATGAAGATCGCCTCCGGGTCCCCCGCATTGATGTTGCGGATCATCGAAGAGAAGTCGGAGGTGTTCGGCGGGTAGCTCTGATTGAACACCACCTCCATGCCATATTCCTTGGCGACTTCCGCGCCGCCCTTCGCGGCATTTTTCGAAAATTCCAGGTCGGCATTGATGATGGCGATCTTCTTGACCCCTTGCGCCTTGGCAAGGTCGAAGAAGCCGCGGGCCCAATCCCGTCCGGAGTTCGGCCCCCACGGGCCGCTGTGGAAGAACTTGTCGTGCTTGGCGACATCGTTGCCGGCAAGGCCGAACATGCCGATCATGAACAGGTCGCGCTGCTTGATGAAGGGCATGACCGGCGCGGATAGGTTGGCGCCGTAAGGCGAAAACAGCACGTCGCAGGCGTCCACGTCGACGAGCTTCGAATAGATCGCCGGCACGTTGGCGGCACTGCTCTGGTCGTCGTAGATGACCAGTTCGACCTTGCGGCCGAGAAGCCCGCCTGCCGCGTTGACGTCGTCACGCCAGAGCTCGTAGCCGATCTGGCCATTCTTGGTGCTCGCCAGCGGACCGGTCAGCGACACGCTGGCGCCGACCCGGATCGGCTTGTCCTGCGCAAATGCCTTGCTCCCCAGCATTGCCGGCGCGGCAAGACCCGCAGCCGTTACCGCCACGAGCTTGTGAAACTGACGCCTTGTCTTCATAGCTTTTCCCTCCCAAGAAAATTCGCTAGACGAATAAATATTCGCATAACGATAGGCAGCAGGTCTTGCGCTTGTCAATCCCGTGTGCGAACGAAATGCCGTGCAGCAGGAGAAATTCCGATGATTGACAGCAATTCGCCCGAGTTCGTCGAGGCGTTGGCACGGGGATTGTCGGTTCTGGAGGCTTTTGACGCCAAGGATCCGGAGATGACACTGGCCGAGCTTTCCCGCAAGGTCGGCATGTCGATCGCCACCGTCCGGCGGAATGTCCTGACGCTCGAAGCGCTCGGTTTCATTCGCCGGCACAACAAGCATTTTCTCCTGGCTCCCCGCATCCTCACCCTCGGCTCCGCCTACCTGAACGCCTTCAATGTCGAGGAAGCGGTCACGCCTGAACTGCACCGGATCACTGCGCTTTTCGGCGATGCCGCCAACATGGCCGTGCTCGACGGCACCAACGTGCTTTACATTGCCCACCTTTCCGAAAGTCGCGGCGTCCGGCGCAATGCCAGCCTCGGCGTCACCTATCCCGCCTACGCGACTTCGATGGGCAGGGTATTGATGGCAGCTCTTGCGGAAGCGGAGATGGACCGGTTTTTTGAGGCCTATACGCCGGTGAAGCTGACGGACTACACGGTGACCGACGAGTCGGAACTCCGGGAGATCCTGGTCGAGACCCGCGCAAAGGGCTATTCGATCACTGTCGATCAGCTCGATTACGGCATCACCGCGCTTGCCGTGCCGGTCAAGGACAATACCGGACGGGTCGTCTGCGCGATCAACAGTTCCGGCTACACGCCCCGGCTGACGCCGGAGGAACTGGTCGAACAGCGCCTGCCGGAACTGCGGTTGGCGGCCAACCGGCTCTCTCAGCTGTTCAGCCGTTTTCCAGCGCTTGTGCATTCACTGGCGCCGGCCAACCCGGCCACCCGCTGATCCCTCGCAGCCAACTCCTCCTCTGAAATTTTTCAAAGCCCTTGCGTCAGGGCTTGACACCCCTCGCCTTCAAAATTCATTATACGAATATAAATTCGCCAAGCGAATACTTTTAAGAATGGCATGGGAGGAATTCATGGCGCGATTGCAAATCGCAGTCATCGTCGGAAGCGCACGACAGGCGTCGCTCAACAGGCTGCTCGCCCTTGCCTTGACGCGGCTCGCGAAGCCCGACGTCGAGTTCGAATGGGTGACGATCCGTGACCTGCCGATCTTCGACCAGGAAGTGCTGGATGCCGGCACGCCCCCCCAGGTCGAACGGCTGAAGGCTGAGATCAGGCGAGCCGATGCGCTGCTTTTCGTCACGCCGGAGCACAACCGCTCGATCTCGGCGATGCTGAAGAATGCCATCGACTGGGCTTCGCGGCCCAGAGATACCAGCGTCTGGGCCGGCAAGCCGGCGGCGATCACCGGCGCCTCCTACGGACGGATCGGCACCGCAGCGGCGCAGCAGCACCTGCGTGCGATTCTCGGTTGCCTCGACGTTGCCGTGATGGGGCTGCCAGAAGCGTTCATCCATCTGCCGCCCGGCCTCATTACCCCCGAGGGCGATGTGACCAATGAGGAAACCCGCCTCTTCCTGCAGCAGTTCATGGACCAGTTCGACCGATGGGCCAGCCGCTTTGCGGGCAAGGCGAGCGTTGCAGCCTAACCATTCTCCAAGGACATCAGCATGAAAATCGGCAAGCAATCCGCGCCCTACCAGGCGATCTGCACCTCTAACCCGGAGACGATCATCGTGCGGGGCCACGACCTCGTCGACAACCTGATCGGTTCGATCTCGTTTACGGAATATACTTGGTTGCTGGTCGCCGGCTCTCTGCCAGACGAAAAGCAGCGCCGCATGCTCGACGCGACGCTGGTGGCGATCGCCGAACACGGCCTGGTGCCGAGTGTGCAGGTGGCGCGCATGACGCTCGCCGCCTCTCCGGAAGCGGTCCAGGGCGCCGTCGCCGCCGGCCTTCTCGGCTGCGGCTCGGTCATCCTCGGCGCGTCCGAGACCTCGGGGGCCTTCTTCCGCGATATCCGCGAAGAGGCGCAGGCAAGCGGCCGATCGGTGGAAGCCGCCGCTGAAAAACTGTTGCGCGGCTACAAGGAACAGAAGAAGCCGGTGCCCGGCTACGGTCATCCTCTTCACAAGGGGCATGACCCGCGCGCCGAACGCCTGCTCGCCATCGCCCGCGAACTCGGCGTCGCCGGCGTTCATTGCGAGATCGCCAAGACGGTCGAAAGGCTCATTCCCGAGATCATCGGCAGGCCGTTGGTCATGAATGTCTCGAGCGCCATCCCCTGCGTGCTGCTCGATGCCGGTTACCCGCTGCTCGCCCTGAAGGGCGTGCCACTTCTTGCCCGCACCGCCGGGCTGATCGGTCACCTGCTTGAGGAACAGACAAGGCCGATAGGCTTCGTCATGTCCGCCGCCGCCGCCAGCGCCATCGAATACGACGGCCCTGCACCTGACGGCTTCGTGGCAAACGAGAACTAGGACCTGGACATGCTGAAAGCTCTGGACCAAATCCGCATCGTCGAACAGGGCACGTTCATTACCGGCCCCTGCGCCGGCATGATGCTCGCCGATCTCGGCGCTGACGTCATCAAGATCGAGTCGGCCGGCCATGGCGATCCCTATCGCAGCTTCAAGACAGGTTTCTACAGCGCCCATTTCCAGGCCTATAACCGCAACAAGCGGGCGATCGGGCTGGATCTCAAAAGCGAGCAGGACCGCGAAGTCTTCTACCAGCTGATCGCCCAGGCCGATGTTTACATCCAGAATTTCCGCCCCGGCGCGGCAGGCCGCATCGGCGCCGACTACGAGACGCTGTCGAAGATCAATCCCAGGCTGATCTACTGCTCGATCAGCGGGTTTGGCCCGGACGGTCCCTATGCGCAGCGGCCGGTCTACGATTCCGTCGCGCAGGCCGTCAGCGGGTTTCTCAGCGTCTCGATCGACCCCGAACAACCGCGCTTCATCGGCCCGGCGCTCGCCGATGCGATCACCGGCATATACGCCTCGCTCGGCATTTCGGCAGCGCTGATCGAACGCGGCCGCACCGGCAAGGGCAAGCGCATCGACATTTCCATGGTCGAAGCCATGATGCACTTCGCAGTCGAACCCTTCATGGGCTATTTCGCCCTTGGCGAAGAACCGAGCGGCGTCGACCGCCCTCGCCTCGCACAGGCCTTCATCGTCCGCTGCAAGGACGACAAGCTGTTTGCCTTCCACCTGTCCTCGCTCGACAAGTTCTGGGATGCGCTGGTCGAGGCGATCGAGGGTGAGGCACTGGCCAAGGACGAACGGTTCTCGCAGCGGCTGAAGCGCATCGACAACTACGATGCGTTGAACGCCGAGCTCAACGCGATCTTCGCCACCAGGACCCTGCCGGAATGGGTGGAGCGCTTCTCGAAGTTCGACGTGCCCTTCGCGCCGATCAACTCCATCCCGGATGTGGTGAACGATCCGCAGGCGCAGCATCTGGAAATGTTCGTGCCGGTCGCCGGCCGGATCGAAGGTGCCGAGCAGACGGTTCGGCCCGCCTATTCGTTCGATGGAGAACACGCAAAGACGGTGCGAGCCGCGCCGGTCGTCAACCAGCACGGAGACGAGATCCGCTCGGCGCTGCAAGGCAATCCGACAGCCTGGCCGGCGCTGGAAACGGAGATAGCGGCTGTGGCGGGTTAGGAATTCGGTCTAAGAGACAGGACAAATTCGGAGGAGAAGATGGCAACCCTGGCAGCGGTCCTTGCGACCACCCACCACCCTTTTTACCTGAAGGCGACAACCATGCCGCCGGAACAGCAGATGCCGCAGGCGGCGGAATGGAAACGCAAGGTCGAGGCCTATCGCGAGACCCTGACCCGCGCCAAGCCGGACATCCTGGTGATGGTCGGCGCCGACCATTTCCACCAGTTCTTCCTCGACAACTATCCGACCTTCCTGATCGGCAAGGCGCCGCGCTACGACGCGACGTTCTACAATGAAGAGCGCGAATTCGGCATTCCGAAATATGTGCTGGAAGGCCATGAGGAACTGTCGAACTTCATGCATCAGGGCCTGATGGACCGCGGTTTCGACTTCGCCTTCAGCCATGAACTGAAGCTCGACCATTCGATCATCTGCCCGATTATCACCACGCGCCCCGATGCCGACCTGCCGGTCGTGCCGATCTACACCAATATCTTCGCGCCGCCGCTGCCTTCGCCGAAGCGCTTCTGGGATCTCGGCCGCGCCATCCGCGAGATCATCGACGAGTTCCCGTCCGACAAGCGCATCGCCACCGTCGGCAGCGGACATCTGTCGCTCGAACTCGGCGGACCGCGCCAGTTCAAGGAAACCGGCCCGGATCCGGAATTCGACCGCAAGGCGATCGAATGGCTGTCGACCGGCAATATCGAGGAAATCCTCGCCAACGTGACCCATGAAAGCATGACCAAGAGCGGCAATGCGACCCATGGCTTCATGGACCTGATCCTGATGATGGGCATCGCCGGGCCGATCCCGACCGCCTATCATGACAATCTGGACCTCTTCCACACGATGGAAGCATACTTCACCTGGTATCCGGAAGGAGCAGCGGCATGAGCAAGTATTATGTGAACAAGTTCCTCTTCACCGTCGACCGCGACCCGGACCTGCTTCGCCGCTACAAGGAAGACCCGCGCTCGCTCGTCGCCAGCTGGGAACAGTCGATCGGCCCGCGGCTGAATGATGCGGAAATCTCGACCGTCAACTCCCTCACGGACGCGGAACGCGAGGCGCTCGTCAACCACGATTATGTGGCGCTGTTCGAGATGGGCGCACATTTCTTCCTGTCGCTGACGATCTTCATCGCGATCTATGACGAGGATTACATGGCGAAGCACGGCCCCCTCTCCTTCCAGCGCGAATTCGCGGAGAAGCTCAAGCACTGGAACGGCAAGGATTACCCGTCGATAGCGCTGTGGCAGGCAGCCGCACCATAAGAGAGACGCGTCGTAGCGAAACCCTCCGATGCCGCATCGGCGACGGAGGACATCATCATTTCAGGCCGGGAGGGGAAGACCATGTGCAGATTCTGCAATAACCGGACGCATGCGCCGGCGGAACTCGGTAGCGGCTCCGGCAAGATCATTGCCGCGCCGGCCAGCATGCCGGCCGGCGTTGGCGATCCCGATCGCCTGACCCTGATCCGCGGCGGCGCGGTGCTCTCCATGGATAACGCCGTCGGCAATTTTTCCAAAGGCGACCTGCTGATCCGCGGATCGCGGATCGTCGAGGTCGCCGCTTCGATCATCGCGCCGGAGGCTGCAGTTATCGATGCTTCGGGCATGGTCGTCATGCCGGGCTTCATCGACACGCATCACCACCAGTTCGAGACCGCGCTTCGGAGCCTGCTTGCCGACGCGATCCTGATCAATGACGGGCGGCCGGAAAGTGCCGCCAACTACTACGAATGGATGCTCCAGAAGTTCTCGGTGCTCTACCGGCCGCAGGATGTCTATATTTCGGAATTGTTCGGCGGCCTGTCCCAGATCGACGCCGGCGTGACGACTGTCATGGACGTCAGCCAAATCCACCACTCGCCGGAACATTCCGATGCGGCGATCACCGCACTTCGCGATGCCGGGCGGCGCGGCGTCTTCGGTTATTTCGAGGGTTGGGGCGACGCCGCGAAATATCCGGGCGATGCCCGACGCATCAAGGCCGAGCATTTTGCGAGCGACGACCAGTTGCTGACCATGGTCATGGGCGGCGAGATTTACCTGCCGTTTCATGAGGAGGCCTGGGCGCTAGGACGCGAGCTCGGCATCCCGATCGCGCTGCATGTGGTCGGCACTTTCGGCATGCAGGCGGTCTTCGACCAGCTGGCGGAGGCAGGCCGTTTCGGACCGGACAATATCTTCATCCACATGACCGGCATGAGCGACATGGCCTGGAAGCGTGTCGCGGACGCGGGTTCGCATATATCGCTCTCGGTACCGATCGAGATGCAGATGCGGCACGGCAACCCGCCGCTGCAACAGGCGCTCGATCTCGGCCTTCAGCCGTCCCTGTCGACGGATGTGGAATGCACCATGACCGCCGACATGTTCACCCAGATGCGCTCGGCGATCACGCTGCAGCGAATGCTGGCGAACGACAAGGCGCTGCGCGGCGAGGAATACCCGAAGCTGTTGTCCGCGATCGACGTTATCCGCTTCGCGACGATCGAAGGGGCGCGGGGCCTCAAGCTCGATCACAAGACCGGCACGCTGACGCCCGGCAAGGAAGCCGACATCATCCTGCTCGATGCGAATGCCATCAACGTCGCCCCGCTGAACCACGTCCCCGGTGCCGTCGTCACGCTGATGGAGCGGTCGAACGTCTCAACGGTGTTTTGCGCCGGCAAAATCCGCAAATGGCAGGGCACGCTGCTTGGCCATGACATCGCCAGGCTGAGGTCGGAACTGGAGGCCAGCCGCGACTTCCTGCTCGATGCCGCCGGAGTCAGACCTGAACTGTTCTGAGTGATCCGCCACCATGCTCACCGGTTCCGACCACGAGCGAGCGAGGCGTAGCCGCGGACCACTGCCTTGCGTTCTTCGAACGAGGCCACCGCGTCGATATCGTCGAAACCGTCAGGCGCACGGGCCTCGACCATGTCGATGACACCCTCGGGTCCGCCGCGGCGGTTCGCCAGGACGATTTCCGATGTGGCAGGCCGGCGCTCCGCGTCGTAGCGGGAAAGGGCGGTCTCGATTTCATCCTGCGTCCGAAGATGTCCGGCAAGGCATCGGGCGTCGAGGATCGACTGGCTCGCGCCGTTGGAGCCGACCGGATACATGGGGTGGGCCGCATCCCCGAGCAGGGTGACCCGCCCGAACGACCAGCGGGGCAAAGGTTCCCGGTCGCAATTCGGATACTCGAAGAAATTTTCGGTCGCCTGGATGATGGAGGCGGGATCGACGAAATCGAGATGGAAACGGTCACGCACGAAGGGCAACACCTCGTCCGTCAGGCCGGACCGGCTCCAATCCTCGCGGCGTAGCGGTGATGTGCCGGGCTCGCCCACCTTGGCCATCACGGCCCAGTTCGTCAGCCGCATTTCAGGCTCCGCAGGATCGGCTCCGATCGGATAATAGACGAATTTTGCGAAATTGCCGCCTGATATCACCATCGTCCGGCCATCGCGCCAGATCGGCCAGCGTGTTGCGCCGCGCCATAACATGATCCCGCTCCAGATCGGCGGACCTTCATCGGGATAGAGCTGCGCCCGGATCGCGGAATGGATGCCGTCGGCGCCAACCAGCAAATCCCCCCGGGCCGAGCCGCGCCATCCGTCCGTTCCGCTGAAATGAACCGCGACCCCATCTTCCGTCTGTTCGAAGCCCTCAACCCGGCAACCGGTCCTGATGACGTCGGGTCCGAGACGGGCGATCACCGCCCTATGGATCACGCCGAGCAGCTTGCCGCGATGGATGCTGACCTGCGGCGCCTCCTGACCGGCATCCAGGCCGCGCAATTCCTGCCACACGACCTGACCGAAACGGTTGGTATAAATCAGTTCCCGCATACGGATACCTGCAGCGTCGAGACCGGCCTGCAGCCCGAGATCGGCCAGCACCGCCACGGCATGCGGCAGCATGTTGATGCCAACCCCGAGTTCACGAACCTCGCCGACGCGTTCGAAGATCTCGACCTCGATCCCGGCTTCGTGGAGTTGAAGCGCGGTCGTCAATCCGCCGATGCCGGCGCCTGCGATGAGTGCCTTCATGACTGGCTCCTTCCTCCCGTTTCGAGACGCGCGAAACCGCAGGCCGCGACTATCTACTGCGGCGTCACTCGTCTCCTGTATTCGAGCTGCACGGCGACGAAATTGGCCGTGTTTTCCCGATAGCGCTCGGCGATGGCGTTCAGCGTCTCATCCAGCGCATCCGCCGGTTTGCGGCCAAGCGGCGCTCCGGGCACGCGCTCCGCCGACGCGCTTGCGGTCACCTCGTCGGGAATGATGCGGATACCGCTGCGGCTCTCCACCGCATCCGCGCCGGCTGCGAAGGTCATCACCCGCGAGCGGTAGGTGCGCGACCAGGCATCGGCGACGAGAGCGAGCGAAACTTCGTCCACGCCTTGAGACAGTTCGATGCCGAGCGTTTCCCGGCTCCAGAAGGCGAGCGAGTTGCCGATTGCCGTCAATGCGAAGGGCCGCGTGAACGCGAAGGCGCCGCTATCGTGTCGCGCATCCCAATCCGCGACGCCCAGATCGGCCGCAACAGCCTGAGCTTTCTGCCGCCCGGCGATCGCCTCGATCAGCGTCAGCGACATCGGCATGGAGGCACTGATGCCGGTCGTCGTCGCAACGCGACCGTCGACGAGGAAGCGGCGGTCGGCGACATGGCGGATGGAAGGATGTTCCTTCAGCATGGCGTTCAGCGAATACCAGTGGGTCGTGGCTTTCCTACCGTCGAGAAGGCCGGTGGCCGCAACCACCTTGGCACCGACGCAGACGCCGATGATCATCGCGCCTTTGTCGGCCTGGCTCCTGATCCAGCCCAATGCTACCGGATCATCCTCGCGCACCATGGCCGGGACGATGACGTAATCGGCGCCTTCCGGATGCTGTCTGTCGAACTCCGAGATCGTTGCCTGCGGTTCGACCTTCAACGCCGGATAGAGCACAATCGGCCCGGGCTGCGTCGCCAATGCCACCACGTCGGCCACATCGGCGCGGCGCAGGATGCCGTAGGGCATCAGGTAGTCGGTGATCTCTGTGCCGTCGTTGATGCCGACAATGGCGATCACGGGACGGACGCGTTTGGGCGGCTTCAAGGCCTCAACCATGGCGCGTGTCTCCTCGCCGGGAACAGGTTTGAGGACCTCGGCCGAAGAAGCAGACGGCAGGGAGACTATCCAGCCCCCGGCGACCACCAGGAAGACCGCGGCAAGCCCCAACCCGCCCGCAAGAACAAAGCGCCACTTCATGATAGTTTCGCCGATCGATCGGTTGCCTCTGTTTGCAGGCAAAGTTACCGCTGCTATCGTCTGACTGAAATGACATTAATCGGGCAAAAACTGCCATGGCTCGCACAATCGCTCTCGTGGTGCATCCGGGTTTCCAGCTTCTCGATGCGGCCGGGCCGACATCGGCTTTCGAGATGGCGGAGCGATTCCGGCCGGGCAGTTACGACCTGGTGCTGATGGCGCCGGGCGGCGGCGAAATCGAGAGCTCGTCAGGCCTCAAGCTGTCGGCCGCCCCGCTCGGGGATGGGCCGTTCGACACGGTGATGGTCTCGGGCGGCGAGATCATCCGCTCCATGGAGGCCGTGCACGAAATTCTCGAATGGCTGAAACGCACGGATGCAAGGCGCGTGACGAGCGTTTGTTCCGGGGCCTATCTGCTCGCCGAAGCCGGGCTGCTCGACGGGCGCCGCGCCACCACCCATTGGAACAGTTCGCACGACTTTTCCCGCCGCTACCCCAAGATAGAAATGCACGCCGAACGCATCTATGTCCGGGACGGCCACGTCTGGACCTCTGCCGGCATTTCCGCCGGTATCGACCTGGCGCTTGCTCTCATAGAAGATGACCTGGGGCCGGACATTGCGCGCAGGGCGGCACAGCAACTCGTCGTTCATCAACGCCGGCCGGGTGGCCAGTCGCAGTTTTCAGCGCTCGTCGACCTTGGAGGACACACGGGCAGGTTCTCGGCTTTGATCAGCTGGATGCGCGAGCATCTGGCCGAGCGGCTGACCGTCGAGCGCCTCGCCGACCAGGCGGCGATGAGCCCGCGCAACTTTGCCAGGGCGTTTGCTGCCGAAACCGGCACGACACCCGCCAAGGCTGTCGAACGCCTGCGGCTCGAAACAGCGCGGATGGCGGTCGAGACCAGCCACGCGCCGCTCGAACATATTGCCGAGGCGGCCGGTTTCGGCGACGCCGGCCGAATGCGGCGGGCGTTCCTGAGAAGCCTGGGACAGCCGCCGCAGGCGCTCAGGCGTGGGTACAAGTAGCGCCCGGACGCAGATAGCCGCTCAAGACGCGTCTAGAACTCCTGCCAATCGTTGCTGACCGCAGCGGCCGAGGAGCCACCGGAGAAGGCAGTGGCAACCCTGCGGGCCAGATTGCGGGCCGGCGAGGCAGCCGGCGTGTCGCGGCGATCGGCCGGGCGCGGAACGTGGCGCTGGCCGGGCAGCTTGAACTGGGACAGCAGTTCGTTGAGCGATGCCGCATCCCTGGCGAGACCATGGCTTGCGGCTGTCGATTCCTCGACCATCGCGGCATTCTTCTGGGTATCCTGGTCCATCTGGTTGACGGCCGTGTTGATCTGCTGAAGGCCCGAAGACTGTTCCTGGGCTGACTCCACGATCGCGTTGACGTGCCGGTTGATCTCCTGCACTTCCGAAACGATCGTGACCAGCGCCTGTCCCGTCTGGCCCACAAGCTGCACCCCGGCGTTGACCTGCTCGTTCGACGTCGTGATCAGCGCCTTGATCTCCTTGGCGGCCTTGGCGGAGCGCTGGGCGAGTTCGCGCACTTCCTGGGCAACGACGGCAAAGCCCTTGCCGGCATCGCCCGCGCGGGCCGCTTCGACGCCGGCGTTCAATGCCAGAAGATTGGTCTGGAAGGCGATATCGTCGATGACGCCAATGATGTTGGAAATCTCGCCCGAGGACCTCTCGATCTGTTCCATCGCCTTGACGGCGCGCTGGACGACCTCGCCGGAGTTTTCCGCACCGCTGCGGGTGCGGGCAACCAGCGCGCCGGCCTCCTGAGCGCGCTTGGTGGCGTCCTTGACGGTGGTGGTGATTTCCTCGAGAGCGGCGGCGGTTTCCTCGACGGAAGCGGCCTGCTGCTCAGTGCGCTTGGCCAGATCGTCGGCGGCCGCCTTGATCTCCGCCGAACCGGCCTGGATGCTGCGGGCATTCTCCGCCACCTGCTCCAGGGCCGTCTGCAGCTTGGTCGCCGAGGCGTTGAAATCGTTGCGGACACCGTCCAGCGTCGCGGTGAACTGCTTTTCGATGCGATAGGACACATTGCCGTCGGACAGATGGCTCAGGCCTTCCGCCAGATTGTCGACGGCGAACTTGATCTCGGCGGCTTCGCGCGTCTTCTGGGTTTCGCGCTCTATGCGCTCGCGCTCGGACAGGCCGCGATTGTCTTCGGCTTCCCGTTCCAGGCGGACACGCTCCAGAGCGTTGTCGCGGAAGATCGCGACGGCCTTGGCCATCTCGCCGATTTCGTCCTTGCGGTCGAGGCCGTCGACGGCAGCTTCCGTCTGACTGGCGGCCAGCGAAGCCATACGCTCACGCAGGCGGGCCATCGGCGCGGTGATGCCCTTGTGGGCGATGGTCATGGACAGGACCGCGGCGATCGCGATGCCGAAAAGCATGCCGCAGATCGCATAGGTGATCGTGCTGGAGACCGATTGGCTCAGCGTCTTGGCGCCGTTGTTGAGGATTTCGGCCATGGCGCCGTTATTGGCGCCGAATTTCGGAGAGAGATCGACGATTGCCTGATCGAGCTTCGCTGAGAGCGTACGGACTTTTTCCTTGTCGCCTGCGGTATGGGCCTTGAGAAGATCGTCGCCGACTGCCTTCAGCGCGTCGGCGCCGGCAAGCAGTTCGTCGATCGCGGCCTTGCGGCTCGGCACCAGCGCCGGGATCTGGCTCAACCGGTCACGGGCGCCGGCAAATTCCTTGGAAAACCGGCCGGAAAGATCCTGGAACGCCGCGCTTGCCGGCTCCTGGGCCAGCGCGCGGCTCAGCCATGTCGTCGCGGTCCACATGCCGGCAGCGCCGCGGGGTCCGAAGGTCGCAGCGTTGCTTTCCTTCTGCAGGAAGCCGGAATAAGCCTCGTTGGCGGCGCTGAACCTGCTGGTGACATACATCAGGCCTGCAAGGGAAATGACCGCGAGGATGGCAATCGCCATGAGAAATTTTGTTTTAATCTTTAAATTCTTGAGCATCAGATACCTCGAAAAACGCTGAAAGAGCGACAGTGCATCGAAAAGTGAAAAATGCCGGAGCCGTGCCGGACGGTGCACATCATGCGCATGGTGATCGAACTTGATCCTCCGTTTTTCATAAGCGCTTTTTCATAATAAAATCTTACCCTTGCCGCAGCGCATCAACGACACGTCCGGACCTCAAGGGTGGCTTTCACCACTGCTTAACCAAAGGCGGCAGAAGGCAATCTTGTTTGTTGCGACGCACAATGGACTGCCTTTAATTGGGAGGCGGACCATCGTCTCGGTTCCCCGTCAAACCGGCAAATTGATATGAAATCAACTATCCATAATCAAAGGACTTCAACGTGAATTTCTCACGCCGCAACATCATGACGCTTTCAGCGGTTGCCCTGGCAACCACCCTCCCGAAAATGGCATCCGCGCAGGCGATCGGCTTTACGCCGAACCCGATCTACCCCGATCCGGCTATCCAGATCCTCGATCCGAGCTTTGTAAAATATCGCGTCGCCAGCAGCTCGCTCGAACAGGTCGCAACCGGTGCTCGCTGGCTGGAAGGTCCGGTCTGGTTCGGCGACGGGCGCTATCTGCTCGTCAGCGACATTCCGAACAATCGGGTCATGCGCTATGACGAGGCCAATGACAGCTGGAGCGTCTACAACGCCAACGCCAACTATGCCAATGGCCACGCCCGCGACCGCCAGGGCCGGCTGCTTTCCTGCGAACATCTGACACGCCGGGTCACCCGCACCGAATATGACGGGTCGGTCACTGTGCTCGCAGACAACTACAACGGCAAGAAGCTCAACTCTCCGAACGATATTGTCTGCAAATCGGACGGCTCCATCTGGTTCACCGACCCGCCCTTCGGCATCGCCGGCGAGTGGGAGGGCGAGAAGGGCACGGCGGAGCTGCTGCACTCCGTCTATCGCATATCGCCGGACGGCAAGCTTGGCCTCGTCACCGACGAGCTGAAAGGCCCGAACGGCCTCGCGTTTTCGCCGGATGAAAAGAAGCTGTACATCGTCGAAGGCCGCGCATCGCCATTCCGCATCATCTGGAGCTACGATGTCGGCGCGGACGGCGTGAAGCTGTCGAACAAGACGGCATTGGTGACGGCCGACGACAACGGCGCTCTCGATGGCCTCAAGATCGATATCGACGGCAATCTCTGGTGCGGCTGGGGATCGAACGGCGCTGCAGGCGCCAAGCCCGAGGATCTGAACGGCGTCAAGATATTCAACCCGGCCGGCAAGGCGATCGGCTTCATCAAGCTTCCGGAGCGGTGCCCGAACCTCGTCTTCGGCGGCCCGAAGAAGAACCGCCTCTATATGGCGAGCAGCCACTCGGTCTACGCGATTTACGTGGAAACCCGCGGCGCCGTTTAATCGCCGCGACAAAATCCGAAGCGGCCGGCCGTCAGGTCCGGCCGCTTTCGCTGTGACCATCGAAGCGCCACGCTTTCCCCGGCAATCCGCATCGCCGCGCCGTAGCCTTGCGATACTTGTCAGCGGCGCCGAGCTAGACCGGGCGCCGCGATATCTACTCCGTCTTTCCGGCGGAAAGCCAAAAAAGGTCTTCCTCACTTTGTGTGATGGTGGAATTTGCTGTGGGTGAAATGCTGGACGCCGTACGGGCCGAGGAGAATTGCGATGAAGTAGCGGCCCGCAGAAATCAGATCAGCTGATTGAAGACGATCAAATGGGCGCTCTATGGCAGAATTGCTCCAGAGCATGGTAGCAGAACGCATGCTACCGCTCAATTGACAGGGTCACCACACAAAGTGAGGAGGACCCCGATTAACTGCCGAACGACACTTCACCAATGCCACGTCGGAATCAATATTCGTGAAGGCGCCCTCCCTGTCATTGAAATTCATTGCTTATCATCGAATTTCATGAGAGGTTCGATCTGGAGCCATTTTTCAGAGACGGGTATCAGGATTCATGGAACAGGGCCAGAGAAAGCCATTTTCAGAAGCTGTCAGTATTTTTCACGGCCGCTCGATGCCGGAAGCAGCCCTCCCGGTCGGCTATGCAGCCCTGATCGATGCCTTTGAATTACCCGTACCTGTGCCAATCATCCTCTCAGCGATCGGTCCTCGCCACAAAGTCTATCAGGCCGAAGGATGGAACGTTTACACACCGCGCCACCAACCGGACAACAATCTAACCGGACACCTAACCTTTGCCCTACGCTATGAAGGACTGGATCTTGCCGTTCTGAAAACCCTGTTCCGGGAAACAGGTCCTGAGCCGATCACCAACATGGTGCGCGCGGCGCCTACTGGCGCCTATGCTCGACGGCTGTGGTTTCTCTACGAATGGCTGCTGAATACACGGCTTGATCTGCCCGACGCGGCACAGGGCACCTATGCCGCTGTCGTCGATCCAGACCGGCAATTCTCGGTGGGTGGAACGAGTTCAACAAGACATCGCGTGAAGAATAATTTGCCCGGCACACCAGCTTTCTGCCCGATGATCTTCCGCACGCCCGCACTCGAAGCATTCGTTGCACGTGGACTTGGCAACGAAGCGCGCCAGTTGATCGACGAGGTGCCGGCGGACCTGCTTGCACGCACCGCTGCATTCCTGCTGCTCAAGGATTCGCGCTCAAGCTTTCAGATCGAGGGAGAAGATCCGCCGCAAGATCGCATCCAGCGCTGGGCCCAGGTTATCGGTGAAGCCGGGCGTCGACCGATAGACCGCGCCGAATTGGAGCGGCTGCAGCGCATCGTCATCGGCGACGCGCGCTTCGTTCATCTTGGCTTACGCGTTGAGGGTGGATTCATCGGCGAGCATGATCGCCTGACGGGCGCGCCAATCCCCGATCATGTCAGCGCCCGACATGAAGATCTGCCCTCTCTGATCGACGGCCTGACTTCTTTCGACCGAGGCGCGGCACAGCAGCTCGATCCTGTTCTCGCCGCCGCGGCTCTCGCCTTCGGCTTCGTCTACATCCACCCTTTCGAGGATGGAAATGGCCGACTGCACCGCTATCTAGTCCATCATGTTCTCGCCGAGCACGGGTTCAATCCTCCCGGACTCGTCTTTCCGGTCTCGTCGGTCATCCTGGACCGCATCGATGCCTATCGAACCGTGCTGGAAAGCTATTCACGCCGCCTGTTGCCGATTGTTCATTGGCAGTCGACGGATCGTGGTAATGTTACGGTGCTGAACGACACAGCCGACTTCTACCGCTACTTCGATGCGACGCCTCAGGCCGAATTCCTGTTCGAGTGTGTAGCCCGAACGATTGATGTGGACCTGCCAGCCGAGACAGCATTCCTGCGCATTTATGACGCGTTTAAGATCGAGGTCCAGCAGATGATCGATATGCCCGATCGCCTGCTGGACCTCCTGTTCCGCTTCCTGCGCCAGAACGACGGGCGACTGTCGAAGCGGGCTCGTGAAAGGGAGTTCTCGGCGCTCACCGACGCAGAGGCGGCACGCATCGAGGCCATCTATGCTGATATTCAAGGTGCAGTGAGGTGAGGTCGTTTTGCAGTTAATCATGAGAGGGCATTGTAAACTTAACGTTCACGAGGCAATCGCAAGCCGCTTGCACTAAGTTGACGATGCCGTCGCACCGCATCGCAGCCGCTCTGCTCCTGCCACTCACATTCATCGTGCCCGCGCCATGGCGCATTGGAAAATAGTGACGGGTGCCATTGCCTGATCTCAGGCAGCAGCGCGGTCGTTCGTTCGCCGCTCGATAATGTGACAACTCCTCAGCGCGAAATGGTAGTGTGATCGGTGCATGTCGACCGGGGCGCCGCGATATCTACTCCGTCTTTCCGGTGGAAAGCCCGAAAAACTCTTTCCTGTATGCCGCCGACAGCGGTCGGAGCTTCGTCAAATTCTTGAGAATCCGGACAGGCCGCTTGAGAACGTTCCTGTTCAGGAAATACATATGGATCAGGCTGGGCGCCTTGCTGTGCGATCCCTTGTGGGCGACACGGTAGACCGCGCCCCGGAACGGTAGCGCGTTCAAGGGCGTACCGCGTTCGGCCAGAATCGATTCTATGCGGACATGGCTGCCCAGCATGTCCTTGATCCATGGGAGGGAAACGTCTTCGGCCTTTGACGGCAGTCCGTAGAGGTCCGAACGAATGATCAGCGACGTTCCGCAATAGTGGTTGAACTGGTCGCGGCACAACAGAATGCTGCCGCCATCGTCCCAGATATAGCCCTTGTCGATCGTCCAGCCGTTCTCGTTCTGGTGCCGGGCAGCATAATCGGTAATTCGGGCGCTGACAAAATCGTCATCGTCGACGATCATAAAGAAGCGGCAATCGCGGGCCGTCAGCATGCCGGCAAGAACGCGGCGGCCTTTGTCGGCGCGGAATGAATCGAGAAAATCCTCTTCCGTCGCATCGCCCCGCTCGTGGATGTCGTTCGGCGGAAAGTCCACCCATGCCACCGAGAACTTCTCCGGCAGGACAGGAAGATCGGCCCCCCTGTTGGCGACGATCACGCCCCGCCAGTTAGGATTGGTCTGGTTCGCGATGGATGCCACGGTCTGCGTCAGGTTTCGCTTCAGGATGCTCCAGTCGCGCGCGTTGTCCTGATGCCGTACAGGGATGATGAAGGTCACAACACTCATGACAGCCTCCGGTCGTTGATCTCAGGCAGCATCATGCCGCGACACCTGCCTGTTCTTTTGCCCATCTGATGCCGTCGTCGAGCGAAGTCGCCTTGTAGGAGAGATCGGTGCCTCCGGAAAAGGCGTTCATGAAGCGGCGGATTTTTCCGTAATTGTTGTCGAGCACAGCATGGCTGCGTCCGATGAGAAGCGAGCAGATATGCACATGCAGGCGGTCGGTCACGATGGCCTTGCCGCGGGAAATCTGGCTTATGCCACGCTGGAAGCGGGTGTTGGCCGCGGCATCCAGTTTGCGCAGCCGCATTTCGGAAGGGGTGAGATGCAGCAGTGCCGAGGCCGCCCCGAGCGCCTTTGCAACGCGCACCTTCGATCGGCTCTCGGTAATCCAATCCTCCTTGGGGATGTCCGGATAGGCGGAAAAATCGACAGTTCCAACCTGCTCCTTGTCCTGGCGGAGCATCGCGAGGACCGGAAACTG
This sequence comes from Neorhizobium tomejilense, assembly GCF_964254135.1. Classification (NCBI taxonomy): domain Bacteria; kingdom Pseudomonadati; phylum Pseudomonadota; class Alphaproteobacteria; order Hyphomicrobiales; family Rhizobiaceae; genus Neorhizobium; species Neorhizobium tomejilense. The sequence continues at coordinate 227,055 of NZ_CAXUSO020000002.1, read as the reverse complement.
CGGCGCAGCGGGCTCTATCTTGCCGATGCAGAAGGCCATGTCCGGGCACAGATAGACCTGGCAATCGAAATTTTCCTTGGCGAACTGAAACGACTCCTCGTCGCGCACCAGGAGCACGAAGTTCTTGTGCTTGCCGATCGCGCGCTTGCTCTGCTCCAGCCGTTCTGCGGACTTGTAGTGAATCGATTGCGGAAACTGGACGATCTGCCGGTCGGGAAACAGCTCCATCACGCGCTCCCGGAAATCCTGATGAAACACCCATATATCGCCGAAATTGCCGCCCCCATGGATAAAGATTGGGCCGTTCGGGGCAGCGCTCTTGAGTTCATCCGGTGAGAAATCATCGGTCGTGCAAACGTAGGAAGGCCGCTTTGCATACCGCTGCTGCAAATAGGCCATCTCTCCCAGCCAGATGGCGGAATCTCCGCAATTCCTGATGTCGGGAAAGTCCAGTATCGCTATCGGTTCATCAGGGCGGATGAACTCTTTAAGGCAATCGTGGGTCCTGTCCTGAAGCTTGGTGATAAGTTCGGATTGCTGAGCACCTGACATTATGCCTCTCTTTCAAACGTTTAGAAGAACAAGCCCCGCGATCAGGCGTGACTGACTTTGGACAAGACCTTGGCGGCGATCTTTCTGACTTCAGTCTCCGGACCGTTTGGACGATCCATAACCAGCCAGAGAAAGATGCTGGAGCCGCAATAAAGAACGCCTCCAAGGCAGATAAGGGCGGCCAGTTGTAGGACCAGCCCGGTATGTGTGGTTTCTACTCCCATGTAGCGATCGGCAAGCGAGACGCCGGCCGCCATGACGGCCGAACTGGCAAGCGCTCTGAAATTTGCCCATAGCTGTGCGGAGACCGAAACGCTGATGAAGCGCTTGACGATGATCATGTTCACGAAAGCGCTGAAGAGGCCGGTAAGCACACGGCTGAATATCAGTCCCGGAAGCCCCCAGAACACCAGGCCGATCGTGATCACCGGGATCCGGACGAGAAGCATCTGCGCGTCGCGGATGAACAGGGCCCGGGTTTGCCCCAGCGCCATGCCGAGAGGCTGATTGAGAGATCCCAATGTCTGCAGCGCATAAACGGAGGCCAGCGCCTGGATGATGAAAATTACCGGAAGCCACTTTTCACCAAGCACGAGCCTGACCAGGGGATCTGCGATGACCGCCATCCCGATCCCGGCAGGCAACGCGACCGCCGTCAGCAGCGCCTGGGTTCGCTGATAGGCTGCGGCGAGACGCGCCGGATCGTGGCGAACATTGGCAAAGGCGGGATAGATGGTGGCGGTCAGCGGCGCGGTCGCTTCGCGCGTCGGCGTCATAGCGAGCTGCCCGCCCAACGAATAAAATCCCAGAGCGGAGCCGGTCAGCAGCTTGCCGATCAGCAGATAGTCGAAACGCCAATTGAGCGTGTTGACGATCTGCCCGGCGGTAATCCAGATCGAAAACGAAAAGAATTCGCGCATATGGGAGAAGGTGATCCGGGGGCGGAACGGCAGGATGAAGTAGGAGGCGACGACATTGGTGATCTGCATCACCAATGTGCCGACCACCAGCGCCCAATAGGTTTGATAGATGACGGCGATGGCGACGGTCGCCACAAATCCGGCAATCTTCTGGGCCACGTTCAGCACGAACTCCTGCCGGAAGATCAGCTCCCGCTGGAGCATGATCCGTCGCGGATTTGCGAACCCGTTGATGAGGAGGCTGAGGCTCAGGACAAGCAGGACGCCGAAAAGGCGCGGGTCGTCGTAGATGAGGGCAGCCGGATAGGCGAACGCGGCGAATAAGGCGCATAATATCAGGCCGCGGGTCGCAGCCAGTGTCCATGCGGCGCTGAAATGGGATTCTTCCGGGGCTTCGTGACGGATAAGCGCTTCGTTCAACGAAAGCTCGGTGATCGTCGTCACGATGGCGAGCATGGTCGTCGCAAGCGCGACGAGGCCAAAATCCGACGGCAGGAGATACCAGGCCAGGATGATGGTACTGAGGGTCGACAACCCATTGACGATGACCCTCGAGAGGGAGACCCAAAGACTTCCGGTTACCAGGCGGTCAGCGATACTCATGACCGACCTCTTCGCGACAAATACCGATCGTACGTGAGCGACATCATTCCGTAGCTACCCCTTTTCGCGGAGTTTCGGCTCCTTTTCAAGCCGCAGGTTCCGCGCCCGTGATGCGTGAGATCTTCTTGCCGCATTAAAATGGGCGGGCTATCTGCTGGACACTTCGGTCATCGATCTCTCCATGCAATTTTCCCCTGGTAACTCAGCGCGCATTCTCAATGACCGGACGAGTCGATCGTCTCGTCCGACGGCGTGATCGGGCAGCCCTGGCCGGGGCTGCAGACCGCCGACGATCTAGTTGGCCGGAAATGATGTTGGTTTTGTGGTGCCCTTCGCAAGTGCGAAGAGCAGGTGCACAACGTCGAGAGGATGAGCGCGTTTCCGGCATTCATCGTCCGATTGCTTTTGGCATTCTCGCGATCGGGCGTTTATACCTTTGCCAAGGCGAAGCCGTCGATGCGGACGATCAGGAGGCTGACGGCCGGAAAGTCCGTAAAAGAATAAACGCATATCAGGAAGAAGCGATGAGTGGATGCTGTTCAGGATCGAGACGGGAAACGGAGCAGGGAAAATTCGACACGCCTGCAAACACGATCTCTCGCGGCATCCGCGGGGAAACGATTGCCGTCAAGGGTGGCGAGACGTTCGTCGGAACCCATGATCCGGTGATTGCCGCCGATGGCGAGGGGCCGGAGCGCAAGATTTCGTTGCAGGATTTTCACCTCGAGGTCGAGACGGTCACGATCAGCCGGTTTGCCGCATTCGTCGAAGCGACCGGGTATGTGACGGAATCGGAACGCTTCGGCTCTTCCGCGGTGTTCGCGCCGCTGCTCGGTGACATCAGCCTTGCAACGGGTGGTGTCGCCGGCACCCCGTGGTGGACGCGCGTCGACGATGCCACATGGCGGCAGCCGGAAGGCCACGGCAGTTCCATCGACGATCGGCTTGACCATCCGGTCACCCACGTCTCCTGGAACGATGCGCTCGCGTTCGCGCAATGGGTCGGCGGCCGCCTGCCGACGGAAGCGGAGTGGGAACAGGCCGCACGCGGCGGCAACCGCCGCCGGCGGTATCCCTGGGGCGAGGAAGAGCCGACCGACGAAGCGATCTTCTGCAATATCTGGCAGGGCCGCTTTCCCGACACCAACACGCTACAAGACGGATATTTCGGCACCGCGCCGGCGCGCAGCTTCGCCCCGAACGACGCCGGTTTCTACAATCTCGCCGGCAATGTCTGGGAATGGACCGCCGACCCTTTCAAGGTCCGCTCGCTGTCGAAACAAGCGAAGACGCGGAACGAGCATGCGAAGCGCTTCTCCGACAAGGTGCTGAAGGGCGGCTCGTTCCTCTGCCACAAAAGTTACTGCTATCGGTACCGGATCGCAGCGCGAATGGGCCTTTCCCCGGACAGCGCCTCGAGCAATACAGGCTTCCGGATCGCCTACGACGTCGTACCCGGACATGACCGCGGCCTCTGACGAGGGCGCGGTTCCACATGTCCTTCATCCAGCATCCATTCCGCGGCGCGATCAGTATCGCGCGTCAGGCGCTCCGGCGAAGGGATCGACGGGACTGTTGCGATTCCACGGCCTCCGCCCCATCAGCGCCTCCACCACAGCGGCCTGCATCGCCTCGTGGGTGGAATAGGCATTGACATAGGTCGGCACCCGGGGGGCATCGTAGAGATAATAGGGAAAACCGAAGGAGATCATCACCGTCGGCAGGCTCGTCCACGGCCGTTTCATGGCGGCCCTGAAATCCCCATGAAGTGCCCGCCAATCCAGAAAAATGCGCCCGCGCGTCAGGAGTGTCTCTTCGCCGAACAGATAGAGGACGAGGTCGTGCCCATCCGTATCGAGCGGGGCGCCATAGGGATTGAGGGACACCTCGAAACCCTCGGCAGCCAGCATTTCCGGCAGCTTGAAATCCAGCCTCGCGTTCTGCATCGGCTCGACGATCCCGCCGGAAACGACAAGGATGCGGCGATGCTTTTCGGGGTCGAGCGGCAGCGTACCGTTCCTGTCCTTCACCAGCGTGGGCGCGCGAGCAAAAGCCTCGTTGGCCAATTTTTGGGAGGACGCCTCACCTGCAGGGACCGGCATCGCGACGCCGCGATGCAGGCCGAGCGAAGCCTTGAGGGCGAGGACACGTGTCACGGCATCGTGGAAACGCTCCGCTGGAATGCGCCCGGAATGGGCGGCGTCACGCACCGCAGCGATTTCCGCCTCCGGTTTGGAGGAGAAAAGAACCATGTCGCAGCCGCTCGCGATGATCTCGATCTTTGCATCATGCGCCGGCATCACGCCCGAAAGGCCGGCCATCTCGCTGGCATCGGAGACGATCAGGCCATTGAAGCCGAGCTCACCCCGCAGGAGTGCGGTATTGAGCGGCGCAGAGACCGAGGCCGGCAGATAGGCTTCTTCGCCTGCATCGGGATCGCGTTCCAGGACATAGGCCGGCAGCGCGATATGCGCCGACATGACCGACTTGACCCCCTGATCGATGGCCGCCCTGTAGAGCACACCGAAAGTGGCTCGCCATTCTTCCATCGACAGCGGATTGATCGTTGTGACCAGGTGCTGGTCGCGTTCGTCATACCCTTCGCCCGGCCAATGTTTCACGGTCGCGGCAAGGCCAAGGCGCTGGAAGACGCGCATCTGTGCCAGTGCGTGACGTTCGATCAGCGCCGGATCCGAGCCGTATCCCCGCGTTGCGACGATTGGGCTGCGAAAGGCCGCGTTGATATCCAGCACCGGTGTGAAGGACCAGTTGATCCCGACGGAACGGGCTTCGCGCGCCATCAGGTCGGAAATCGCCTCGGTCAGCTCGACATCATCGACGGCGGCCAGGGCCAGCGGGTTGGGAACGGCCGTGCCGAAGGAGAGGCTCATGCGTGAGCCTTCGAGATCGGCGGAAACGAGCAGAGGAACCCTGGCCCCGGCCTGGACCGCTGCCATATGCTCGCGTTCCCTCGTGCCATCCGCGCCGAAATAACGGGTGATGCCACCCGGCTGAAGCTCGCCGAGGCGGAGGATCTCCGTCTCGCGGTCGTCACCGCGCGAATTGAGATTAAAAAGCTGGGCTGCGCGGGCGGTATCGTCCAGGCCCTGGAACGTCTGCGTCACCCAGTCGAGGGCTTCGCGATCGAGGTTGAAGGGCGATTTCGTCAGATGATCCAGTGTCGATGGCATCGATCTCTCCGTTCAAACCTGCTTTGTGAGCGCCCGCTCGATCGCCTCGAGCTTTTCCACGTCCAGTTCCGGCCAGACCGTTGCGGCCTGCACGAGCGTCTTCGCGGCGAGTGGCGCGGGCAGCGGCTTGGACGCAAGACGAGGAACCTCCGCAATCAGGATGCGGCGGGTCGTTTCGTCGGCCATAAGCTTCGCGATGGGGATATTCGCCACCCGAGCCCCCTGAGGGAAATCGCTTGCCCGCGCCACGCTGCGCTGGCCGGAAACGACCTGCGCCCATTGTCTTTCTATGAGCAGGTGTTCGTCGCGCACCGGTCCCGTTTGCGGAAGGCCCAGCCGCTCGAACTGATCGGCGGGCGCATCGGAGGCACGCATCAGATCGACGAGCAGCTCGGCCATCCGCAATTCGATCCTATCGTCTCGGAGCGGATTTTTCTGCTCGGGATCCGTCTCAAGATCGTAGAGCAGCGTCCCGAAGACCCAGGGTCCCCGGATCGTCCATCCCGGTATGCGCAGGACGGGCGCCCCCTTGGTGAAGGAGAAAGGCTGCGCGAGCTCCGCCTTGGACAGTTCGTCGGGGGAGAAGCGGGCGCGCATGTGGGTCGGCATCAGCGTATATTCATGGAGCGGCGAATTGTCCTCGGTGGCGCAGCACCGCATGTAGACGTAACGGCCGTCGGTGACACACACGTGCCCCCCGAAATTCCCGAACAGTCCCGCCGTGCGGATCGGAGCATCGTTTTTGATGGTCTCGAGAAGAGGTTTTCCCTGCATATCGGGCGTCGGTCGGAGGCCGAAGAGGTCGAGGAGCGTCGGCGCTATGTCTATGGTCTGAACGAGCGCGGAACGTCTTTCGCCGGCAATCCTGGCCCGCGGATCCCAGACGAAGAAGGGCGTGTGGATCGTCTCGTCGTACCACGGCATGACGGACTTGCCCCACCAGCCCCTTTCGCCGAGCATATAGCCATGGTCCGTGCAGACGATCAGCATCGTATCGTCCCACATGTTCTTCTCGTCCATCATGTCAAGCAGCCGGCCGAGATTGCGATCGCACATCGAAAGCAGCGCCAGATATCGATGCCGCGCCTGGAGGACCCGTTCTTCCGCCTCGGTCACGCGGTCATAGGGCGGCCAGTCGAAATCCTCGCCGGTATCGGGATAGAGCGCGTGATATTCGGCATAGCTGAAAAACGGCTCATGCGGATCGAAGGTCTCGATCTGCAGCATCCAGTCGTCCTGGTCGGCATTGGTTTCGATGAATTGCAGGCCGGCATCGAATGTCCGGGTTTGCGGGTGGTCTCGCTCGTCTGCGAGATAGGTCCGGTTGATGGGATCCTGCCGCCTCATCTGGTAGAGGAAGTCGACGAGACGGGTTCGATCCACACCCTCGACAATGCCTTTCCAGAGGTCGCCTTCCTGGCCGCGAAAGAACTCGTGCGAAGAAAAGCGCGTGTGATAGGTCGCGCCCCCATCCTCCCAATAATGCTGATGGTCGGTGACGAGGTGGGTGTAGATACCGGCGTTTCTCAGCAATTCCGGCACGCTGTCGTCGAACGGCTCGATCGGTGACCAGGACCGATGAAGAAAGTTGTACCTGCCGGTATGCATTTCGCGCCGGGCCGGCATGCAGGGCATGGAACCGGCATAACAGCGGTCGAATGTGGCCGTCTTTTCCGCAAGCCGCCCGAAATTCGGGGCATGGGCTGTCCTGTCGCCATAGGGCGGCAGGAGGCGGCGGTTGAGGCTGTCGAACATCAGGACGATGGCGCGCATGGTTTAAGCCGTCATTGCAAGGGCGCGGAACGCCGCACGCCGTTCCGCCTGCCTTGCGGGATCGGCAACGGGCGCGGCGAGAAGCAGACGCTTGGTGTAGTCGTGAGCGGGGCGCGCCGTCACCTGATCGCATTCTCCGAACTCGACGATCTCGCCGAAACGCATCACCGCAACACGATGCGAAATGTGGCGCACCGCCGCCAGATCGTGTGAAACGAAAAGATAGGCGACGCCCGTCCGCTCCTGGATCTCGATGAACAGATCCATGACCCGCGACTGGGTGGAAAGATCGAGTGCCGAGACCGGTTCATCGCAGACGATGAGGCGCGGAGAGAGCGCCAGCGCCCGGGCAATGGCGATGCGCTGGCGCTGGCCGCCGGAAAACTCGCGGGCGAACCGTTCCGCCGCGTCGCTTGGCAGGGCGACCTGATCGAGCAGCTTGCGGACCTGCCGGGAGGCATCGGCACGCGAGGCGAGCCGGCGCGCGACAATCGGCTCCGTCAGGATGTCCTCGATCGTCATCGACGGGTTGAGCGAGCTGTAGGGATCCTGGAAGACCGCCTGGATGGCCGCCTGGCCTTTGCGGGCGCGGGGCGGCACCCCGGCGATATGCTCGCCGTCGAACCATATCTCGCCGGAGCTGACCGGGCCGATGCCGAGAATGGCGCGCCCGAGTGTCGTCTTGCCCGACCCGCTCTCGCCCACCAGCCCTACGGTTTCACCGGGGCGGATGGTCAGATTGACGTGCTTCAGGACATGGTGGGCGCCGAAATGGACATTGACGTTGCGGCAATCGACGAGGATCTGATCGTTCATGCGCGCATCTCCTCCCTCACCGGTGGTCGATATATGCGCGTCATGCCATCTTCGAGAACGGATCCGAGAAGCATGCGGGTGTAGTCGTGCGCCGGCGCGGCGAAGAGATCAGCCACGGTGTTGATTTCCACGATCCTGCCGTCCTTCATGACGGCCACCCGGTCGCAGCTGTCCGCCACGACACCGAAATTGTGGGTCACCAGCATGACCGCCATGTTGAACTCCTTTTGCAGGTCGCGCAGAAGATCGAGCACTTCCGCCTGCACGGTTACGTCGAGCGCGGTCGTCGGTTCGTCGGCGATCAGAAGGTCGGGGCTGCAGGCGACCGCACCGGCAATGAGGACGCGCTGGGCCATGCCGCCCGAGATTTCGTGCGGATAGGCCCGAAACACCCGTTCCGGGTCCGGCAGCTTCACGCGGGCAAGCAGTTTCAGCGCCCGCCGGGTCGCTTCCGCCCGCGAGATCCCGAGCACCGTCATCATCGGCTCGACGAGCTGGAAGCCGATCCGGAACGCCGGATCGAGATTGGCCATCGGCTCCTGGGGAACATAGGCGATGCGCTTGCCCCGAAGAGCCCGGACCTCATCCCCGGAAGATTTTCCGAGATCGATACCGTCGAAACGGATGGAGCCGGAAAGAACCCGCCCGCCGGGCGACAAAAGTCCGAGGATGGCAAAGGCCGTCTGGCTCTTGCCCGATCCGCTTTCGCCGACGAGCCCCAGGACTTCGCCGCGCCTGAGGCTGAGGCTCACGCCCTTGACGACTTCGCGCCAGCCTTCGCTCGCAGGATAGGCAACAACCAGATCCCGCACGTCGAGGAGCACGTCGGATGCGGTTTGCGGCAGCGGTTCGCTCACCGCCAGGGGCAGGACCTTCGGCGCTCTGACCTGAACGCCGCCCTGTTGCATGCGGTCGCGAATGGCATTCGCAAGCAGCACCAGCGACGCCACCGTTGCCGTGATTGCCAGCCCCGGCCAGAGGATCGCCTGCGGCGAGACATAGATGTTGGAGAAGGCATCCTGCAGCATGCCGCCCCAGGTCGGCGTGCTGGGGTCGCCCAGCCCCAGGAATTCGAGACCGGACTGGACGACGATGGCAATGCCCGCGACGATGGAGGTCTGGATGACCACCGGCGCCCGCACCGAAAGCAGGATATGCCTGGTGATGATCCTGAGGTCGCTGAGACCCGAGACCCGTGCCGCATCGATATAGAGCTCGTGCTTGACGCCGTTGACGAGATTGCGCGTCAGCCGGAAAAAGCCAGGCGACAGCATCACCCCGAAGACCGCCATCGACAGGTAGATCGAGGCCCCGAGCGCCTGATAGAAGGCTAGCAATACGATCAGCGCCGGCAGTGCCATGATGCCGTCGGAGATCCAGCGGGCCACCAGATCGAGCTTCCTGCCATAAAAGCCGGCGAAGAGCCCCGCCGTCACCCCGATGGATGCCGCGATGACGACCGTGATCAGCGCGCCGAGGAATGTGTTGCGGCCGCCATGGACGAGACGGCTCCATATATCGCGGCCCGAACCGTCACCGCCGAGGAGATAACCGTCGCCGGCGACGGCATTGACCTTGAATATCTGGACGGCGGACGGATCGTTGGGGGCAAGCAGAGGCGCGAAGATCGCCGATGCGATGACGATCAGCAGCGCCAGCGCAGCGACAAGGCCTGTCGGATTGGTGAGCACCGAGCGGACGAAATGACGGCGCTGCGACGCGGTGGGGATTGGCGGCTGGGCGGCGTTGATATCGCTCATGACATCCTCACCTTCGGATTTGCCCATGCATTGAGGAAGTCGATCAGTATGTTCACCAGAACAACCACGATGATCAGGGTCACGACCACTCCCATAAGCACGGGAACATCGCCGATCAGCGCAGCCGAGACCGTCAACGATCCCATGCCGGGAATGGCGAACACGCGCTCGATGACGGCGGCACCGCCAAGAAGAGCGATGAACTGTACGGAAAGAACGGTCAGCGCCGCCGGCATCGCATTGCGCAGCGCATGGCGATAGAGAACCGAACGGGGACTGACGCCGCGGGCGCGGAGTGTGCGCACATAATCCTGCTTGAGCGCATCGATGACCGCGCCCCGGATCTGCTGGGAGGCCGAGGCTATTCCCGAAAGCACCAGAGACGTTACGGGAAGCACCAGGGAAGCCGCCCAGGCGGACGGTGAAGCACTGAACGAAACATAACCGGTTGCAGGCAACAGGCCGAGCTCGACCGAGAAGGTGAGGACCAGCAGCAGGCCAAGCCAGAAGTTCGGCATCGCAAAACCTGCGACGCTGACGATCTGGATGGCGCGGTCTGCCCAGCCGCCGCGGACAGCCGCGGCGATGCCGAGCATCGCCGAAAGCAGCGCCATCATCGCCACCGCGATCGTCACCATCGACAGGGTGACGGGCAGCCGGCTCGCCAGTGCCGACGCCACGCTTTCGCTCATCGTCCATGACGGACCGAGGTCGCCGCGGACGGCATGGCTCACCCAGTCGCCGAATTGGACCATCAGCGGTCGGTCGAGCCCCAGCCGGCTGTTCAACGCCGCCACCTGGTCGGCCGTGGCGTTCTCACCGAGGATGTTGCGGGCGACGTTGCCCGTGGCCCCGAAAACCATCATGAAGGTTACGGTCGAGACCAGGCAAAGCAGTGCGATGCCGGAAGCGACCCGTTTAAGGAGATACCGTATCATCGGCGTCCGAGCTCACTTTGCGGGCGCATAATTGCGCGGCCAAGGCACGATGTTCTGCGCCTGCATCTGGACCTTCACCTGCGCGTTGGAAATGTAGATGCTGTCGATCCGGAACCAGGGCGCAAAGAAGGCATTCTCGACCATGTATCGATTGGCGGCCTGCATCGCGGCATTCTGATCCTTGCCCGGAGGCGTGTACTGGGCGGTCTTCAGGAGAGCCTCCAGCTTTTCGTCCTTTGCCTTGGAGGTATTCCAGGGGGAGTTTGCGAAGGCGAATTTGTTGAAGTCGGCCCAGGGCGACTGGCTGCCCAGACGGAAGAGGAACATCGGGTATTTGCCAGACAGCAATTCGGCGATCGTGACGTTCGGCGGAACTTTCACCCAGCTGACGGTGACGCCGATATCCTTGAGCTGCTGGGTGATGATCGGGGTGTAGGGAGCAAGCGTGCCGATGTCCGGCATCGTGACGCTGAAGCCGTTCGGATAACCGGCTTCGGCAAGCAGGGCACGGGCCGCCTTCGGGTCATATTGATAGGTCCCGTCAAGCGACGGATCAAATGCCTCGCTCGGCGGGACGAAAGGCTGATCCGTGACCTCGCCATAACCCCGGGCGACGAATTTCAGGATCGCTTTTTCGTCGAAGGCCATATTGAGCGCGCGCCGGACCCGGACGTCGGACAGCGCCTTCACCATTTTGCCGTCGCGGTCGGAGAGAAACAGGCCCAGCCAGTCCACGGGCAGTCTGGAGACCGTCAGCTTGCTCGCCTCGGCCTCGGTGACGACCTGCCCTTCGCCCGCGGCGGCATCCACCTGACCGGATTTCAGTGCATTCATCCGCGCGCTGAGATCGTTGATCGGCGTCATCGTCATGGTTTCGAACGGGAAGGCGCTGGCGTTCCAATAATCCGGATTGCGCTTGTAGACGTATTGCCGTCCGGTCACCGAGCGCGCGGTGTCGTAGACGTAGGGCCCGGAACCGATCGGGAGCATTTTGGAATCGGCCTGGCCGAGCGTCGCGGGGCTCGCCATAGCGCCGCCGACGGTCGCCAGATTGAAGAGCATGCCCGGATCCGGCTCCTTGAGATGCAGCTTTACCTCGGCGGGGCCGACGATCTCGACATTCTTGATGGCGCCAGCCATCCAGGTGTTCTGCCCGACGCCATCGCGCAGATATTCGAGGTTTGCCTTCACCGCCTCCGCGTTAAAGGGTGTTCCGTCGGTGAACTTGACGCCTTCGCGCAGCTTGAGCGTCAGCTCCGTGCCCTCGCCGTTGAAGCGCCATTCGGTGGCCAGGTTCGGCATCGTCTTGCCGTCGGGGGCCGTATAGAGCAGCGTGTCGAAAACCGGCATCCAGTATTGGGCGCGATGGCCGATGGAAAGGCCGGCACGGTCGAAGGTGTCGTTATCCAGAATGCCGGCCAGCGCGAGCGTTTCGGGATTGTTCCCGACCTCTGCTTGGGCGACTGGCGGCACGGATAAAAAAGCCGCCGTCAAGGCGGACAAAATCAATCGGTTTCGCATGCTCTCCTCCCCGAGAGCCTGACTTGCCCGCTCCCCGGCCAGACAGGCTGCATGTAGCGAATAAGATTCTGCCAGATACATATTCTTGGCGTTTCGAAGCCATACCAGTTGAGGCAATGCACGGAAAATGCAATTAACGGCGTGACCGATAAACGAAGCTTATCACTGCCATGCTTGATCAGATCACCCACCTCTTCCGTCTTCAGGCGATCGTGGAGGAAGGCAGCCTCCGCCGGGCCGCCGAGCGGCTGAACCTCACGCAACCCGCTTTGTCTCGATCTCTCGCCCAATTGGAGGCCCATTTCGGGCGGCCGCTTCTGGAGCGGCACGCTCGCGGTGTCCGTCCGACGCTGTTCGGCGAGAGGGTCTTGTCGGAATCGCTGCGGATGATGCGCCACTGGGAAGTGGCCGAACAGGAGCTGATGTCCGACAGGGCAATAGGCAAGGCCTATCTGCGGATCGGCGCCGGACCGATGTGGCGCCCCGCAATCCTGCCGGAGCTGCTCGTCGACATGCAGCGGCGGTTCCCCAAGATCGTGTTCGAGCTCAGGAACAGCCGTTATGCGACCTCGATCACCGATCTCCTGGAGGGACGCCTCGACATGCTGTTCACGGGAATGACGGTCGATGATCCGCAAGACTTCCGCCTTGTTGCACTTCCGCTGACGAAAGTGATCAACAATGTCATGGCCCGCGAGGATCACCCGATCTTCGCCGCACGCGATGCGGCGGGCGCGGTTCCGCCGGAGCGCCTGCTCGATTATCCCTGGCTCGTGCATTCCGAGCTACCGATCTATCAGGCCACCACCCAGCATGGTCTTTTCGAGCGGCTGGGACGGGAGCCCGATATCCGGTTGAGCTGCGAGAGCCTGCATTCGACATTGTCCATCCTTCAGCGGAGCGATTGCCTCTGCCTGCTGCCCGATGCGGCCGTGCTTGCGACCTCCTGCCCGCGCATCGTCCCGGTGCCGGTCAATCTCAGTTACAGGCACACGCGGACGGGGGTGATCTATCGCGAAGAACTCGGCGACTGGGCTCCGGTGCGCCAGCTGATCGCACTCTGCAGGGAGCTCTTTCATCTCGATAACTGACTACGCTCTCTTGAATCGTCGCCAGGCACCTTACCATGCATTCATTTCGCTTGCTTTTTTGGGTCTCCGTCCAGTCGGCGTGGGTCGTTCGCTCCGTGAGTTTGTCCGAAAATAATCATAAGTCGAAGGTGATGGCGCGTGTCAGGTCACCAAGTCGAGGTGCTGAACGTCGGATTTTCGATGGAAGCGCGAGTTGCGTCCTGCGAAGACGCGTGATCTTCCCCTGAGCATTGACATCCCCGCGCTTACGATGACCCCTGAAGCGTCATCATTCGCCGAATGGCTCGCTGACGCAACGAACGTTGATGTGACTGGATGTGAAACCCATCTAAGCTTCATGCCGAAGCACGAAAAGAACGAGATCGAGTTCCTCAGGACATGGACACTGACGCCCGCAGCGACGCTGGGGTCGTCAGTCCGTGCGAAAGGGATACTTCTCGAGATGCGAGCTCGGCTCCCGGTTCCATCGAAGAAGTCGCTCATACTCGAAGGAAATGAGCTGATCCTGTCGATGTCCGCGAACGCGAAGACCGAGTTTCAAGCCGCCTCGACCATTGTCTCCAGAGCGCTGGAGGACATCGAAACGTTGCCTGTCATCCCGCGCGAGATACAGGACATCTTAGCGATTAAAACGAGCGAGAGACACCGCTGGCTCGCAGACGGTCGGCTGCCCAGTGCGGGAACGCGAACTGTCAAGTTGCGTGGCCGGGCTAAAAAGATCACGTTCCACGTCTTTGATCCCAAGGTTGTCGAAGACATTCTCGACCGGGGTTTTGTTGAGGAATGGCGGGAGAATGACGCGACAGCGGCAGCCGAAAACAGGCGACGTGCCGCATACAAGGCGAAACTCACGCGTTTGTTGAAGCAGCGCGCAACAACCCCGCCGCCTACGCAGGCGGTTTCCGACAAGGCTTCAAACCTCTCCGGATGGGATGAGTTTGGACGGGATGGGTTCCTTCGTTAGCGTTGGTAAGCGGGGACGAACAGGGTGGCGACGAGGATGGTGCGATGGCCGAGAAGCCGATGTCGCGGCATCGCGGCGCCGTGGGCGTGGCAGGAATGATGATGGTGGGGAGGGAGAGGTAGGAGCGCGTTCTTCTTTGAGAATTTTCGTTTGCGGGTCGCCACGGTGCACAAAGAGCCAGTTTTCCGGCATTATGGAGCAAGTGCCACAAACACTTATGTTGTATCCCCTAATAGAAAATGCCCGCACAGGGGCGGGCATTTAATCAAGGAACTGGTTGACATCCTAGCGAAGGATATCCAGCCCTTTACGCTCAACAAGATCGAGAATCTTGATAGCTGTGCTGTTTGGTTTTTTGCTTCCCTGCTCCCACGCGGCAACAGTAATTTTCTTAACGTTGATGAAGCTAGCAAATACAGCTTGGCTTGCCTTCGTCCCTGCTCTGATTTTCTTGATCTCATCGGGAGAATAATCACGCAAAGGAGGGAGGCAAAGCGCGTCGAACTCTCTCATCGTCATGTCGTCGACGAAACCTGCTTCGTGCAGTCGTTCAGCAGACTTATGTACGTTCTTCAGTATCCGGCTCATTGCACTCAATCTCCAGTATGGTGTTCTTTTTAATCATCTCAGCGAGTTTCTTGTCGTCAGCGCCCATGTAGACATCGCATAGCTTTCGAAGGGCGGCCTTCTCGTTCCTCTTGATGTTATCAGTCTCGTTCTTCGCGAAACCGTGAACAAAAATGAGCCTGTCAGCTTGCCGATGGCCAACGATGGTCCGATAACTTCCTGACTTGCCTCGGCCCGGCGCAGCAACCCGTTTCTTTAGAAGAAAGCCGCCGAGGCGGGCCTCGACGAGGCCGTCCTCGATCTCTTTTGCGGCCACACACAGCATCTCATCCGTTACGCCGTATTCGATGGCCCAGTTGTTAAACTCCACATCCTTCAAAACTCTCACTGGCAATTTATATATCACTCCGTAATACAGACATCAAGACGGTTATCGCAATAATCTCTCATGGTACTCGTGGTGGCCACCGCATCCTTGAGTTGATTTCTGGCCCTGAACATAAATATTCCTCGAAGCTTTGCAATCGAAACACCTCTCAAAAGTGGTGCGCCAAAGCGTCGATTCGACTCTTAATCCACTTTCTGCTACCCGAAGCGTTATGTTGAGATCGATACGAATAGAGCGCTGACCTTTTGTTTCCGTCCTTCCGACGGAGCAGTCCGCCTATGTCCTGCGTATCGACCGGAAACCTGAGCATGCTCCAGAAGCGAATTCCCATCCTGAGGCCTAACTCCTACGACCCCTTCTCCGCAGGAGACCGGAGGTTCGAAATACGACCGTTGCGCCTGGCCTGATCCGAAGGAGGGCTTCGGACAGCATCCGCTCCTACGTCCGGATGGCCGTAACCTTGACCCCGAGAAAGTCTGGTCTCTCTCCGAGGACGACGCCTACGGCCTGTTCGTCGGCTTCCGCTGGGCCGACAACGGCGGCAAACCTTATTGTCCGCGCTGCGGCTGCCTGGAGCCGTACAGCGTCCGTCGTCGCCGCTTCAGATGCTCGGAGCCGGAATGCCGCGCCGAGTTCTCGGTGACATCCGGAACGGTATTTGCAAACCGCAAGCTGTCGTTCAAGAAGATCATCATGGCGATCTGGGAGGAGATCACGGCCGCCAAGGGAATGGCGGCGCTCCACCTCTGCCGCAAGCTTAACGTCCAGTACAAGACGGCAAATGTCCTGCTGCAGAAGCTCCGCGAGGCCGTCGGCCTTCGCGGTGATGCCATCAAGCTGCACGGCACGGTGCAGATCGACGGCAAGTACGTCGGAGGCGTCCTCCGCAAATCGAACAAGAAGGAAGAACGCAAGGACGGTCGCAAGAAGGAAAACCAGAACGGCAAGCGCATGTGCGTCCTGGCGCTGAGGGAGGCAAACAAGCATGCCCCGAATAGGACGTTGACACGGGTCATCATGGATGAAAACGGCAAGGATGCTTGGGCAGCCGTCGCCAAGCATGTCGATCCGAAGGCGTTGTTGATCGCCGACGAGCATAAGGCTTACGACGATCTTGTCGGCCTTGTCGCGATGCATCGCGTGAACCACAGCCTGCAGTACCAGGAGGACAACGGGACGAACTCGAACGTCATCGAGAGCTTCTTCAGCCGCGTCGAGAAAGCATACCAAGGTGTCAACCACCGCTTTTCGACGAAGTACCTCGACTGGTACATGGCGATGCTGTCGTGGAAGGAGGACACGCGCTACATGGGGCTGCGGTGGCAACTCGCTGATCTGCTTCGGACAATCACTGCTCGACCGACATCGAGAAACCTCTGCGGATACTGGCAGGGAGCTGCCCAGAATATCAGCGACCAAGTCTGGCTCCAGGGCGAGCCTCCGGACTAACGGCTGATCTCCCATAGGTGGCGACGGCCATCGACGGTTCCAGCATGTTTGACCAGCCCCTGCTTCTGTAGGCCATCGAGCGTTGCCGAGAATCTGCTCGCTAACGCGGTTTCCAGTCGTTCCGCTTCCTCGCCAAGTTCTACATCAGCAGCGAACTGTCTCGCGATTTCGGAGCTGGATGTCGGCCTATCCGCGCGTCTCAGAATATCGAGGACGACGTGACGGTTGTTCTTCTCCTTCAGAAGCTCGGTGACACGGCTACTCGCCGTTCCCCGTGGCGCTGAACGAGGTCTACGTAGCGCAGCGCTCCCCAAGGTGAAGTCGGGATCGTAGACCCTGATAACTTTCACGAAGGCATCCCTCTGATCTTCGAGATCGCCGATCTCGCGGCGCAGCAGATCGATCTGGGTGTCGATTTCGACCAGCTTCGATTTCAATCCGGCGACGATTTCAACCATACGCAACACTCCTGAGGCACCCTCAGGAGATAGCATCAGTCCTCATCTCGTTCTTGTGGCAACTGCTCCATAATGCCGCAGTTTTCAAAGAGGCGGTCCCTCTTCGCGAGGGCTTCAGAAGGTCAGGCTCTGGGTTCTGCCCAGAGCTTCTGCTCCACCGGAAAGCTACGCAGAATCTCGGCCCGTGCGGGTGACGGTCCTTCGCGCAGAGCGGGCTGTGTAAACGCAATCAAAATTTTTGATTTCATTGTGAAATTCTCGATCTTCGCATAAAAAACTTGTTATTTCACGACCGAAAAAACTTGCAAATGAGCAGCATAATTGACTCCACCGGAGACCGGGCCCAGCGATCAATAGTGATCAGTTTTCAGCATCGCTTGCTTCTGAAATTGCATTATTGGCGCATGACCTGACGCTGTATCCTTTACCGAAGCGGACGAGGTCGATGGTTGCGATCATCCATCTTCCTGCCGCATGCGAGGGAGGAAGACTTGCGACCGAATATCCTTTTCATCATGTCGGATGACCATGCCGCGCGGGCGATCTCGGCCTATGGCGCAGGTCTCAACCACACCCCCAATCTCGACCGGCTCGCAAAGGAGGGGGTGAGACATGACGCGACCTATGTGACGAATTCGATCTGCACGCCGTCGAGGGCTGCGATCCTGACCGGCACGCACAACCACGTCAATGGCGTCACGACGCTGGTGACCCACATGAACAATCGTCTTCCCAACGTGGCCAAGCTTTTGAAAGCGGCAGGCTACCGCACCGGCATCTTCGGCAAATGGCATCTCGGCGAAGGGCCTCTCCACGAGCCGAAGGGGTTCGATGACTGGGCCGTCGTTCCCGGGCAGGGCGACTACTGGGACCCGGCCTTCATAGATCGCGATGGCCGGCGGCGAATTCCGGGCTATGTCACCGATATCATCACCGACAAATCGATCGATTTCATCGAACAAGGCGATGGCCGCCCCTTCTTCCTGATGTGCCACCACAAGGCGCCTCATCGTAATTTCGTGCCCGACCACAAACACAATCATCTCTGGTCGGAAGAGGATCTTCCGCTGCCGTCGACGTTCAACGACGATTATTCCGGCCGGGCGGCGGCGGCCGCCGCTGCCCGCATGCGCGTTCGGTCCGACCTCAACTGGGAGGATCTCGGGTTGGTGCAGCCTGAGGGGCCGGCCACTGTCGCGGGCGAGCTGATGCTGGATCAGATCCAGGTTCGCCGCGTGCCGGAACTTAAAAGTGGCGAAAGCATCACCGTGGTATGCGCGTCGACCGGCCGGAATTACACCTTCACCGACCCACAGGCTTTCGCGGAATTCAAATACCAGCGTTACATGAAGCGCTACCTTCGGACGGTTCAATCGATCGACGACAATGTCGGCCGCCTGCTCGACTACCTCGACGAAAAAGGCCTGACCGAGAACACGCTGGTGATCTACACCTCCGACCAGGGCTTCTTCCTTGGTGAGCACGGCTGGTTCGACAAGCGTTTCATGTATGAGGAAAGTCTGCAGATGCCGTTTTTGGCGCGTTACCCGGCGGCGATCCCGGCCGGCACGACCAGTGGCGACCTCGCCTGCAACGTCGATTTTGCGCCCACCTTCCTGGACTATGCCGAGGTGCGGACGCCTTCCTTCATGCAGGGGCGGTCGATGCGACCGGTGCTGGAGGGGCGGACCCCGGACGACTGGCAGCAATTGGTGTACCATCGCTATTGGATGCACAACGATGCCATCCACGGCGCCTGGGCGCATTACGGGGTACGCGACGCCCGCTACAAGCTCATCTACTGGTACAATGACGATCTGGGACAGCCAGGCGCCAGACCGAATGGCGCCCCCCCGGAATGGGAATTATTCGACTGCGTGGAAGATCCGCACGAGTTGCGGAACATCGCCGACGATCCGGCCTATGCGGGGATTTTCCGCGAGATGCTCGACAAGCTCGACACCCAGATGGCCGAGATCGGCGACATCGCCGAGCATCCCAGGGAACTGATTTAGGCAACCGGCTTAGGGATTGTCCCTTCTGAAGATCCAGTCGTGGTCCGGGTGGTTCTTGAACCGCCATTTGCGGATCGGGCCGGCCATGACGTTCAGATAATACATCTCGTAGCCATAGGGCGCGCCGCAGGGATGATGGCCCTTCGGCACCAGCACGAGATCGTGGTCGGAGACGGCCATGGTCTCGTCAAGCGAGCCGTCTTCGGTGAAGACCCGCTGGAACCCGAACCCCTGCGCCGGGTTCAGCCGGTGGTAATAGGTCTCTTCCAGATAGGTCATGTCGGGGAAATTGTCCTCGTCGTGCCGGTGCGGCGGGTAGGAGGACCAATTGCCCGCCGGCGTGAACACCTCGGTGACCAGAAGGCTGTCGGCGACGTCACGCTCTTCCATGGCGATCGGGAAGATGTAGCGGGTATTCGCATCCCTGCCGCGGGTATTGAGGGAAAGCCCTTCCGGCCCGATCACCGCTGCTTCGCGCCCGGGCTTGGCCGGCGCGGTGCAGACAGCGAGCGTGCATTCGGTGGTCGCCTTGGCGCTCCAGTCGGAACCAGCGGGCACATAAACGCAGTGCGGCGGCTTGCGCTCGAAGACGTTCATCCGGTCGCCGAGTTCGCCGAAAGCCTTGCCGCCTCCGGAGATATCCGCCCTGCCCTCGACCAGCACGAGGATGACTTCCGTCTCGCCTGTCTTTTCGGCAGCGCTCTCCCCCGGCTTCAGGCGATAGAGGCCAAAGCCGACATAACCCCAGCCGGCATCCTTCGGCGTTACGTCATGCACCTTGCCGGATGCGCCCTTCGGCTTGCGCAGCAGGTTCGTCATGGGTTGCCCCTCCCCTTGTCGAGTCCGGCGGCTTGCGCCATCGCCTTCAGCGAGGAAAGACCCATGCTCTGGTATTCGAAGGGATTGCGCACGTCCGGATCCTGTTCGGCTTCGATCACCAGCCAGCCCTCATAACCATGCTCGGCGGCGATTTTCAGCACCGGGGGGAAACTGACGCCGCCTTCCTTGTCGCCCGGGACGGTGAAGACGCCACGGCGGACGCCTTCGAGGAAAGAGAGACCTTCGTTCCGTACCTGCGCGGCGATGTCGGGCCGCACGTTCTTGGCGTGGATATGGCCGACGCGGGCCATATGGTTTTTTGCGGCGCGCTCGGGATTGCCGCCGCCGAACAGGCAATGGCCCGTATCGAGCAGAAGTTTCGCATGCGGGCCGGTATGGGCCATCAACCTGTCGATCTCGTCTTCGTTCTCGACAATCGTGCCCATGTGGTGGTGGTAGACGAGGCTGATGCCCTGCCCGGCCGCAAACTCCGCCAGCGCCTCGACGCCGGCGCCGAAGGGTTTCCACTCGCTGTCAGGGAGTTTCGGACGGTCGTTGACGGCCTTGCCGTCGTCACCATGGATGGCGTTCGACGTCTCGCAGACGATGACGACTTTCGAACCCATCGCCTTGAGGAGGTCGAGCGCCGGCTGCATCGCTTGTTTCTCGTCCTCGACGGAATTGACGAGCAGGTTCAGCGAATGCCAGCCGGAAACATAGCGCAGCCCGCGCGGCTCCAGCACGGCCTTCAATGCCCCCGGTTCCTGCGGGAACTTGTGTCCCTTCTCGATGCCGTCGAAACCGATCTTCGCGGTCTCGTCGAGGCACTGGTCAAGGCTGATATGGGCGCCGAGCGAGCGGTCGTCATCGTTCGACCAGGCGATGGGGTTGGTACCGTAGAGGATCATGTCAGCGTCTTTCCTTGAGTGCCGCCTCGTAGGCGGCGCGGGCTTGCGTGACTTCAGCGCGGTCCGAGACCTCCGGCACCGCGACGTCCCACCAGTATCCCCCGCCTTCGGGCGTCGGGTAGGGATCCGTATCAATGACGATCACGGTCGAGACTTTGGCTTCCCGCGCGCCGTTCAATGCCGCTTCCAGGTCGGCGATCGAGGAGACCTTGCGGGCATCGGCGCCCATCGCGGCGGCGTGGGCTACGAAATCGATCTGCATCGGGTTCGCCTGGTTGGTGTGCGCATAGAGATTGTTGAACTGCTCGCCGCCGGTCGCCATCTGCAGCCGGTTGATGCAGCCATAGCCGCGGTTGTCGGTGATCACGACGGTGATCTTGACGCCCATGGCGACGGCCGTCGCAAGCTCGGAGTTCATCATCATGTAGGAACCGTCGCCGACCATGACGATCACGTCACGATCCGGTTCCGCCATTTTGATGCCGAGCCCGCCGGCGATCTCGTAGCCCATGCAGGAGAAGCCGTATTCCATATGGTAGGAGAGCGGCCTGCCCGCCTTCCAGAGCTGGTGCAGCTCGCCCGGCATGGTGCCGGCGGCGCACATCACGACCGTATTGTCGCGCGAGGCGCGTTGCACGGCGCCGATCACCTGCATGTCGGTCGGCAGCAGATTGCCGTCATTGGGGGCAGCGGTGACTGCATCCGCATTGGCGAACCAATCCTCCTTGAGGCCGGCCTCCGCTCCCCGGAAACGGTGATCGCCGAGCGCCGCACTGATCAGCTCCAGCCCGACCTTCGCGTCCGAGACGAGCGGGATCGCTTCGTGCTTGGCGCTGTCATAGGGTTGGACATTGAGCGACAGGATACGGCGCGCGGGATTCTTGAAGAGCGCCCAGGAGCCGGTGGTGAAATCCTGGAACCGGGTGCCGACGCCAATCACCAGATCGGCGTTTTCGCAAACGGCATTGGCGCTCGAAGCGCCGGTCACGCCGACCGGGCCGAAATTGGATGCATGGTCCCAGGGCAGCGCCGACTTGCCGGCCTGCGTCTCGACGACCGGGATATTGTGCCGGCTCGCAAACGCCGCGAGCGTGCCGGTCGCGCCGGAAAAATGCACGCCGCCGCCGGCGACGACGACCGGGTTCTTTGCCGCCCTGATAGCCTCGATAGCACGCCCAAGCTCGTTCTCATCCGGCCGCGGCCGGCGCCAATGCCAGGTCTTCGGCTCGAAGAAGCTCTCCGGATAATCATAGGCTTCCGCCTGTGTGTCCTGGCAGAAGGCCAATGTCACCGGTCCGCAATCGGCCGGATCCGTCAGGGTCCGCATGGCGCGCGGCAGCGCGGTCAGGAGATGTTCCGGCCGGCTGATGCGGTCGAAATAGCGGCTGACCGGCCGGAAGCAGTCGTTGACGCTTGCAAGACCGTCGCCGAAATCCTCGATCTGCTGCAAGACCGGATCCGGGCCGCGGTTGGCGAAGACGTCACCTGGAATGAAAAGCACCGGCAGGCGGTTCACATGCGCCAGTGCCGCCGCCGTCACCATGTTGAGCGCGCCCGGTCCGATCGAGGAGGTCACCGCCATCGCTCTGCTGCGGCGAAGCT
Source organism: Neorhizobium tomejilense (assembly GCF_964254135.1). Taxonomy (NCBI): domain Bacteria; kingdom Pseudomonadati; phylum Pseudomonadota; class Alphaproteobacteria; order Hyphomicrobiales; family Rhizobiaceae; genus Neorhizobium; species Neorhizobium tomejilense. The sequence continues at coordinate 204,720 of NZ_CAXUSO020000002.1, read as the reverse complement.
GTTTCGAATAGGCGATCGCCGCATGCGCCATCGACTGCTCGTTTTGGCCGCGATAGGTCGGCAGGTCCGGCCGGATGCCCGCCAGCGCCTCGCCCATGCCGGCGACATTGCCATGCCCAAAGATCGCCCAGACGCCGGCGATGAAGGACACGCCCTCCTCCGTCATCTGGTTTGCGAGATAGCGCACCATCGCCTGCGCAGCGGTCAGTCTCACTGTTGTCATTGGCCGTTTCCTCCTCCGCTGCCGGCTCTTGCGCGTGCCGTGTCCCAGGCCGTGCAGAGTTCGCGGTATTTTCGCACCATGTCGGCCACTGCCTCGTCGTCGCCGATCGCACCGGCAAACCAGCGCCGCGCCGCATAGCCAAAAATTGTCCGGCCGACGGCAAAACCCTTTACAAGGTCAAAGCGTGCCGCGGTGGCAAAGCTTTCCTCCAGTTCCGCCATCGGCGCATCGAGCCCGAGCACGACGATACCGCACACATAGGGGTCGTGCTTCTCGATCGCGGCGCAGGCATTCGCCCAGGCGGCCTCGCTCTTCATCGGCTCGAGCTTCCACCAATCGGGATAGACGCCGATCTCGTAGAAACGCTCGACGATATCGGCAACGGTCCGATCGTTGACCGGTCCGACCTTGGAAGGGATCACCTCCAGCAGCATTTCCAGTCGGTTGCGGCGCGTGGCGGCAAACAGGCGCTGGATCACCTCTTCCTGTTTTTCCCGCATCTCGACCGGATCATCGGGATGGTAGAAGCACAGAACCTTGGCGACGTTTTCGACCGGCCATTCCGTGATGCCACCGAAATCGGGGCCAAGCTCGGGCTCCAGGGTCAGCGGGCGCGAGCCCGGCCATTCCACCGGCCGGCCGATCCACAGCCCCGTGCCCGTCGCCTTGTAAAGCGTCTCACGGCCGAGTCGCCCGTCGCAGAGAATGCCGTAGCCCTGCCTGCCGTCCGAGACGTCGAGCGCCGCTTTCAGGCAAAGCGCCTTGAACGCGTCGATCCGCTCCGAACTCTGGCCCGCCTCATCGGCAATGGTTTCGAGCTGCATGCGGTGATCGAAGGCGAAGACCCGCAATTGCGGCCACTCGCCGGTCCGGTTGGTCGACCAGTGCACCTGCTCCAGCGCGCCGTCCTTGCGCAGCGCCCTGTCCCGGATGCCGGTGCGGAAGAAATACTGCAGCTCTTCCCAGCTCGGATAGGCCGGCGTGCAGCCGTGACGCGAGACGGCGAAGGCGCCGCAGGCATTGGCGTATTTCAGCGCCGTCGGCCAGTCCTCGCCGGTGAGCCAGCCCTTCAGCAGGCCTGCCATGAAGCCGTCACCGGCGCCGAGCACGTTGAAGACCTCGATCGGAAATCCCTGCCCCGTCTGGCCTTTGTCGAGGCTGTCGGGAATATCGCCTTCGAAGACGACGGCGCCCATCGGGCCGCGCTTGCAGACCAGCGTCGCCTTGGACACGGCGCGAACCGCTCTCAGTGCCTCGAGCGTATCGGTCGAACCGCCGGCGATATGAAATTCCTCTTCCGTCCCGACCAGCAGGTCGAACAGATGCAGGCTCGATTGCAGCTTTGCCGTCACCTTGCCGGACTCGATGAAGCGGCTTTCGCCTGCCTCATGGCCCGCAAGGCCCCATAGGTTCGGGCGATAGTCGATGTCGAGGGCCGTGCGGGCGCCATTCTCGCGGGCGAGCCGCAGCGCCTTCAGGACGGCAGCCTCGGTGTTCGGGTGGGAAAGATGGGTGCCCGTGGCGCAGACGCAGCCGGCTTCTGCAATAAAGGCCGGATCGATATCGTCTTCGCAAAGCGCCATGTCGGCGCAGTTCTCGCGATAGAAGATCAGCGGAAACTGGTGCTGGTCGCGGATGCCGAGCAGAACGAGCGCCGTCAGGCGCTCCGGATCGGTCTTGACGCCGCGCACGTCGACTTTCTCGCGGATCAGCTGCTCGCGAATGAACCGGCCCATATGCTCGGCCCCGACGCGGGTGATCAGCGCCGATTTCAACCCGAGCCTTGCCGCACCCGCGGCGATGTTCGTCGGCGAGCCGCCGATATATTTGTTGAAGGAGGCCATATCCTCCAGACGCCCGCCGACCTGCACGCCGTAAAGATCAACGGACGAACGGCCGATCGTGATGAGATCCAGTGACGCCAAGATTTCCTCCCTTTCGAGATGGCGCTAGCCTCCGCTAGCATTCCATCAAGATCTAAAATAGATCATAAATTCCATTTTAATAGGGTACAACACAAAAATTCAAGCCAGTTGCGATTTCGCCGTGCCGACACTGACGGCAAGCGCGGTTGCCAGACAGAGCGTCGCGGCAGGGGATCGGAAAGCACCGAAATCGACCTCGGAAACGAGCAGCGTCGTCGGACGAAATTTTGCAAGCGGCCCAATCGCAGAGTCAGTTACGGCGACAATCGGAATCTTGCGAGCTGCCACATCTTCGACAAGCTCCAGTGTCGGTGCCGAATAAGGCGCAAAGGTGAATGCCAGAAGCGCATCACCTTCCCGAATAGCATGCCGATTATCCAGCTTACCGAGCGACGTATGCAGGACCGCGGGAACCTCCATTTTCTCAAAGAGATAGGCAACATATGTCGCCACTGAGAACGAACGTCCCAGCCCGATGATATGAACCATTTTCGCAGCAAGAAGCAGATTGGCGCCTTCATTGAGGGCGGTCGGATCGACTGTGCTTAAAAGACTTTCCATCGACGCTCTGCCGGCCTCCACAAATTCGCCGAGCAGAGCGGACGGGCTTCCTTCCGGTTTTTCCCTCAGATGCTGCAGCCGGGTGGAATAATCAGGCCATCCACCCACATAGGTTTCCCGAAACAGCCGCTGCATTTCGGAAAAGCCGGAAAAGCCGAGAATCTGGCAAAAGCGTATGAAAGCCGAAGGCTGCACCCCCGCCCCTCCCGCCATTTCCGCAACGGTCGAAACAGCGATCCGGTCCTTGTTGGAGGCGACGTAGTCCGCGCATTGGCGCAGGCGTTTCGGCAGGCTTTCAGAGACTTCGAGAAGTCGCTCCTCGAAACCCTTTACATTGGCCGGTGGTGAGAAATCCGCCACACTTTTCTCCTCGATCCCGCTTGACACGAATACAGTGACGATCTAGCAAAATAGAATATATGTTCCAAATTTGCTTTGGACAAGCGATAATGATCGTCGCAGCAACCGAGGAACGGCCCGACAGGATTCGGGCCAGACGCTTGCGATATGATCCGTCGGGTTACCATGGGAGGACAATATGGTCACGAAACTGGCGCTTCTTGGCGCAGGCCGGATCGGCAAGGTACATGCGCGCGCCATCGCGGAAGACAAGCGGGCCAAGCTTGTCGCCGTGGTGGATGCCATGACCGACGCGGCGCAAGCAATTGCCGACAGCACCGGCTGCAAGGTCAGCACGATCGACGCTGTCGAGGCGGACAAGGATATCGACGCGGTCATCATCTGCACCCCCACCAATACCCATGCCGACCTGATCGAGCGTTTTGCCAAGGCCGGCAAGGCCATATTCTGTGAAAAGCCGATCGACCTCGACGTAGACCGCGCCAAAGCCTGCGTCGAGACGGTTCGCAGGACCGGCGCAAAGGTGATGCTCGGTTTCAACCGCCGCTTCGATCCGCATTTCCGCGCGGTGCGACAGGCGATCGACGACGGCAGGATCGGCAAGGTGGAAATGGTGACGATCACCAGCCGCGATCCCGGCCCGCCGCCGGCCGAATATATCCGGGTTTCCGGCGGCATTTTCCGCGACATGACGATCCATGACTTCGACATGGCGCGCTTCCTGCTCGGCGAAGAAGTCCACACGGTCATGGCATCCGGTGCAGTTCTGGTCGATCCGAAGATCGGTGAGCTGGGCGACTATGACAGCGCCAGCCTGATCCTGACCACCAAGAGTGGCCGCCAGGCCATTATCTCGAACTCCCGCCGTGCCAGCTATGGCTATGACCAGCGCATCGAAGTGCACGGTTCGCTCGGCTCGGTCGCTGCGGAAAACCAGCGTCCGGTCTCGATTGAGATCGCCAACGAGGACGGCTACACCCGCCCGCCGCTGCACGATTTCTTCATGACCCGCTACACGGCGGCCTATGCGGCGGAAATTTCCGCCTTCATCGACAGCCTCGAAAAAGGCACTCCGCTTTCGCCTTCAGCAGAGGATGGCGTGATTGCACTAGCGTTGGCCGATGCGGCGTTGCGCGCGGCCAAGGAAGGCAAGGCCGTCGTTATCGGCGAATAACTTCCCGAGTCTCGGCCCCGACACAACGTTCGGGGCCGATCCATTCCGTGCGTCTTCAAATGATTCGGCGGCCGGTAATTTAACTTGCAATCGGATGCACACGCGTGCAAATCTGCACGCGTGTGCATCGAGTTGGACCAATACCAATGTCAGCGAAATCTCCCTATCCAAATGATCTTTCTGGTCGCGCCCTGTTGTGCAAGGACGTGATTTTGGCGGCAGGCGCACTGGTATTGGCGGGCTTTCAGGAAAATGCCGGCCGCGCCTTCTCGATGAAAGGTCCGCAAGACTTTCTTACCGAAACGGACGCTGCCTCCGAAGCGCTGATCCGCAGCGCGATTTCCAGGCATTTTCCGGAGGACGGCTTTCTCGGAGAAGAAGGTGGCGGGAAGGTTACCGATCGGCTCTGGGTCGTCGATCCGATCGACGGCACCGCGAATTTCGCCAGGGGAATTCCCCATTTCTGCATTTCGATTGCCTATGTGGAGAATAACCACTTGGAAATCGGTGCGATCTACAATCCAGCCCAGGACGAACTCTACTTCGCACGCCGTGGCGCCGGTGCGACACTGAATGAGACGGAAATCAGCGTCTCTGCCACAGGAACATTCGATGCGGCTTCGGTCGAAATGGGTTGGTCTGGCCGCGTACCGAACGAAATCTACATTCGGACGATCAGCGAACTTCTCGCACTTGGGACAAATGTCCGGCGAACCGGTTCCGGCGCGATGGCGCTCGCCTATGTGGCCGACGGCCGTTCCGATGCATATATCGAGTTGCACATGAACTCCTGGGACTGTGCTGCCGGGCTTCTGCTGGTCGAGGAAGCCGGCGGTGTCGTTTGTCCGTTCATGGAAATCGGCACTCTCGCCGAGGGCGGTCCCGTACTTGCCTCGACGCGGGCTATCGCCGCTGGCGTAAGCCAGGCAAGCCGAATTCCGCTCGCCGCACCGCATCTCGCGCCAATGACCTCCCGCGCGCCAGAGGCTAACAGGAAAGGGTCGGGAGGCTGAAGCTGCCGGCGGAAAGGAAACGACATGGATGCGCCAGTTTATGCTCGCCCGGATATCAGCCTGATCGGCCGTGGGCTCGGGCCACATGGCGCCGATCTCTACATCGGCGGCAGGGAGGGTGCCAGCAACCGCGAGATGCTGAAACGCCATGGCATAACGGTCGTCGTCAACTGCGCGGTCAATCTCGATATCAACCTTGTCAGAGCACCGGACGAGCCAGCATCCGAAGAAATTTGCGGGAGCGGCTACGCGGATATTCGCTACTACAAGGTTGGACTGATCGATGGCGAGGGCAGCCCGGAAACAATGCTGCTGGGTGCCTATTATATTCTCGACGGCGCCCTGCGTCAGAGCATACCGAAAAGGGCCACCTATCCGTTTCCCGACGACGGCAATATTCTCGTCAATTGCCGCAGCGGTCGCAGTCGCTCCGTTTCGCTCGTGGCACTGTTCCTTCACAAGCAGCAGCCGCACCTTTATCCGACATTGGACGCAGCCGTCGCCCATATTCGCGAACGTCGCGAACTGCGTCCGGACGAGTGGTTTGAAACACCGAAGCCTATGCTTTACGAGGCTGCTCGTCGTGCGTCGAAATGGATTGACCTGATCGCCGCGGCCCCATCGGATGACGTGATCTCCAATGCCTGAATTGCCCTCTGTCGCCATCATCGCCGATGCGCACTTCCATGATGTCAAAGCCGGGTTCGATTTTCCCGGCATCACGATTGACGGCGACCGGATGGCTCTTCGCAGCTGGGTCGACACGCGCCAATCCACGCGAGTGTTCAATGAAAGTACGCAGGCCCTCTTGGCTGCATTGGATGAAGTGAAACGGCGCGAGATCAGGCATGTCGTATTGCTCGGGGACTATTCGGACGATGGTCAGCGCGAAACGCTCGCAGGCCTTCGAGAAATCCTGGCAAGGCATGCTCGCGAAAACGGGACGAAGTTTTACGCGCTTCCCGGCAATCATGATATTTTCGGCCCCGCTGGCCGCCATCACACCAAAGGATTTCTAGGCCAAAATGCCGAATCCGTGGAGGTGACAAGTGATAGCCAGAATACAGCGCCCGGCACGATTTTCAGCGCCGGCATGTTCTGTGAAGGTTATCCCGTTGGGCTGCGTGCGATGGCAGAGTTCGGCTACTTTCGCCAACCGCATTATCTGCATTGGGAAACGCCCTTCGGCGCGTCCGATGCGATCGAGGCCCGGCGATATGATACGGTTTCGCCGGATGGCCGCAACCATTATCGGCTCATGGATGCCTCCTATCTCGTCGAGCCGGAGGATGGGCTTTGGCTCCTGATGATAGACGCAAACGTTTTCGAGCCGCGTGACGGATCCTGCGATACGGGGGAAGAAGCGGCCTTCATCGATAGCACCGCAGCGGGATGGAACGCGCTTCTTCGCTGCAAGCCGTTCATCATCGATTGGATCGCCGATGTCTCTTCGCGCGCCAAAGCTTTTGGAAAGACGCTTCTCGCGTTTTCGCATTATCCGGTGCTCGATCCATTCGATGGTGCGACCGGTGCCGAATGTGTCCTTTTCGGAGAAACAAACGTGGCGCGCAGGACACCGCGTGCCGCCGTTGGGGACCGGCTTCTGAACGCCGGCGTGGCTGTGCATTTCAGCGGACACCTGCATGTCGAGGGCGTTACGCGCCGGAGTCTCGGCGAGCACGAGATCGTCAACATTGCCGTTCCCTCGCTGGTCGCCTATCCGGCCGCCTTCAAACTCGCGAGGCCCAGCCTCGACAGCATCGAAGTCGAAACCGTGGAACTCTCCGGCCTGACACTCGATCAAAACATCATCACCGCGTATCGGCAGGAGAGCGATCGATCGGGCACGCCGCGGGATGCCGCCTTCGACGCAAAAAACTACGGCGCCTACTTGCGGGCGCACAAGAAAGCCCTTGTCCATCATCGCTACTTCCCCAAGGAATGGCCGGCGGATGTCCTGGATGCGGTATCGGACCTGAATCTTCTGCAGGCTTGCCGGATCATCGACAGCAAAGCGCCGGCGGATGACGATCTGGCATCAATCGGCATGATCGACGCAATCGTCGACTGGTATTGCCTGAGGCAGGCGGCCATGCTGGCCTTGGATGACATAACGGCGCAAAGGCGTGATCTTTACCGTAAGCTGGCGCAATCCTATGGTCGAGACCCCGGCCAAGGCAGCGACGGAACGGTCGGAACGTTTCTGGCTATTTTCTTCGGTGCTTTTATCAATTTTCTGGATCGTGCTGAGCGCGACGCCAGATCCTTCAAGATTTCTCTCAAGCACAAATCCGCGGCGGCGTGATCGTTCGAAGCCGATACCAATTGCCACGCATTACCGCACCGTCTTGCGCTCGACCATTGAGACCGGGACGACCTGAAGACGAGTTTCCTGGTCGTCGGATTCGAGCGCCGCAACCACGCTCTCGGTAAGAGCCGAGAATGACTGCGCTACGGTCGTCAATTCATAGCTCTTCCAGGCAGCCTGCGGGATGTCATCGAAGCCGACGACCGAAAGGTCTTCGGGCACTTTGCGCCCCGCCTCCTTGCGGGCCGCATCCAGAAATCCGAGCGCCAGAAGGTCGGTTACGCAGAATGCGCCATTGATCGAGCGATCTTCGAGAAGCTCACAGCCCGCGCGGTAACCGCTGTCATAACTCGTTGGCCCTTCCGACCACGGGACGACCTCCACGCCCGAGGCTTTCATTCGTTGGCTGAATGCCGTCGCGCGACGGACTTGGGCAGGCGTGGTGCTACCGCTCGTCACCAGCGCCACTTTGGTACATTTCGCCTGGAGCAAGCGTTGCGCCGCGAGATCAGCGCCGCGAGAGTCATCCGTCAGCACCAGGCTCGTATCGGTGCGTTCAAGCACCTGGTTGACGAGAACGAGCCTGACGCCGTTCGCCGTGCATTGGTCGATGATGGTGGACGGTGGTTCGCCGGAGAGAACGACAATTGCGCGGGCGCGAAATTCGAACAGAAGTTCGATCAGCGGCGCAATGTCCTTGCGGGCATCGGTGGCATTGAGAAGAAGACACTGCATGCCCTTTCGCAAAAGCGCGATACTCAGGAGATCGAGCTGTTTCGCGATGAAGGGCGAAGCGATGTTGGCGCCGACCACCCCGATCAGGTTCGAGCGGTCATTGTTCAGGCCCTGCGCCAGCCGGTTCACCCGATAGCCCAGTTCTCGAGCTGCCTTGAGGACCTTGCGTTTGACCGCAGGCGAAACACTGCCGCCTTCGGTAAAAGTCCGTGAGACCGCGGAACGGGACACTCCGGCGCGCTTTGCCACTTCTTCAGCCGTCACGAACGCTCGCGCCATGCACCCTCCTGCCGTCCAACTTCCGACTTCGCTCATCACGCGCCACCCTGTATGGCGGCGCTCATATAAGTGTCCGGAAATCCGTACGTCTGCAAGCTCATACGCCAAGTCGGCTTACAAGCCGGCCCCAATACGAAAGCCTCTCGCAAGAGATTTATCTGCCCCAGAAGCAAGGCAACGAGAATATCTTGTTGCAGTTTAAAAATATCTTTTTTAAACAACAAGTTAGACCGATGACCACGTGTGCATTTTTCTATTGACAAAAATTCCACGCAGGCAGATTATGTATTCCATGAGCAGGCGGTAAATAGAATTTTTGTTCTGCTCAGGTTCGCGATGATCGGCCTTCGCATGAGGAGTTTGCGGAGATCGACATCCAGGTGGGCAGCTTATGCCGACGACCGATGCGAGCAGGGAGGATTGTTGTAGATCAGCGGTATTTCTGTCCTGCAGATGCCGGCCTCCGCCGGTTTGCTGGAAGACAGATTCGCGCCGCTTCCCCGCACGCAGTGTCGCCGCTCGCTATCCGATCGTCGCATTCCGAAGTCCAAAGGGGAAGAGAATGGCCTTAATCAGTGAAGCAGCGAAGGCGCCGCCCGCGACTGGCACCGTGCGTCAGCCTACCGCCTGGCAAGGATGGCGGTACCGGGCGAAGGTCGCGTCACGCGAACCTACATCGCTGATCGGTTTGCTGACCGCACTTCTATTCACCTACCTTATCGCCGTCCCGATCGTATCGATCGTTCTTGATGCTGTTCGCGTGCAGTTCGGGCACGAACGGCGGCTCGCCAAGGATATCGGCGATCTGACGAGCTATTACCTCGACCGCGTTTTCATCTCGCCGGTTTCGGTCGATCTCTTCTGGCGGCCGCTGTTCAATACGTTGACGGTGGCGATCGGCGCCATATTGCTGTCTCTCGTCGTCGGCGGCATCCTTGCCTGGCTGATCAGCAGGACGGATATGTTCGGCCGACGCTGGTTCGCAACCGCCCTGATCGTTCCCTACATGCTGCCTGCGTGGACGTTTGCGCTTGCATGGACGACCCTTTTCAAAAACCGCACCGTAGGCGGTCAGCCTGGGTGGTTCGAGGCTATGGGCCTTACGCCGCCGGATTGGGTCGCTTATGGCCGTTTCCCGATCACCATTATCCTGGCTCTGCACTATGCGCCCTTCGTCCTTCTGCTTTTCGGCTCGGCTCTGCGCCGCTTCGATTCGCAGCTTGAGGACTCCGCTCGAATTCTGGGCGCCCGGCGATATCAAGTCGCTCTCAAGATCATCCTGCCGCTGATGCGCCCGGCGCTTCTGTCGTCCATGATTCTGATTTTCGCAAAATGCCTCGGCGAATTCGGGGTGCCTTACGTTCTCGGCCTGCCGGTAAAATTCGAAGTCCTTTCCACCTCGCTGTTTCGCAGCATTGCCTCCCGCCAGACAGGTGTCGCCGGCGTCGTCGCCGCATCGATCATGATCATCGGCATCACAACATTGATGATCGATGCACGGCTTGTGCGGGAAGCACGACGCTTCGTAACCGTCGGTTCCAAGGGGTCCATGAACCGGCAGAACCGTCTCGGCAATATGCGCCTTCCCGCAACGGTGTTTGCGGCTGCCATTTTTGTTCTGAGTGTCGGCTTGCCGCTGGTGACCTTGTTTCTGTCGACGGTCATGAAGATGCCGGCGCGCTTCACGCTCGACAATTTCACACTCGATTACTGGATCGGCACCAACCTCAATACCGTCGCGCTGCAGACGGGCGTGCTTCTGAGCCCGGACCTCTGGTCTGCCGCCAAGAACACGCTGACGATCGTCGGCCTTGCATCGCTGACCTCCGGCATTCTCGGCCTGCTGGTGGGATATGTGGTCATCCGCACACCGGTTCGCGCATTGTCGATATATCTGCGGCAGGTCACCTTTTTGCCCTATCTCGTTCCCGGCATCGCATTTGCGGCGGCATATCTCTCGCTGTTTGCCGTCCCGCGCGGTCCCATGCCCGCACTCTACGGCACCGTGACCATTCTTGTGCTGGCGCTGATCGCGGACCAGATGCCCTACGCATCCCGTGCAGGCATTTCCGCCATGACACAGCTCGGCAAGGAGCCTGAGGAAGCCGCGCAAATTGCCGGCGCAGGCTGGTTCCGCCGCATGATCTCGATCGTCATCCCGATCCAGAAGGGGTCACTCGTCACCGGCGTGCTGCTGCCGTTCATTTCCGGCATCAAGGGGTTGAGCCTGTTCGTCATCCTCGCCGTGCCAAGCACCGACGTGCTGACGACCTATTCGCTGCGCCTCGTCGACTACCACTACACACAAGCGGCCAATGCCGTCGTGCTCATGATCGCGGCAATCGCCTACCTTGGAACGTTGGCGGCCCAAAAACTCACGAAGACCAATCTCGCAGAAGGACTCGGAAGCTGATGCCGACTATCAATCTCAACGGTGCCCAGAAGAACTACGGCGTCAATTCAGCCAACGCAGTCTCCGATCTGGACCTGGAAATCCGCGATGGCGAGTTCATGTGCCTTCTGGGACCATCGGGCTGCGGCAAGACAACTACGCTGCGGATGATCGCCGGGCTGGAAAACCTCTCAGGCGGCGAAATCCGGATCGGCGAGAGGGTCGTGGACTCGGTTCGGGAAGGGGTATTCGTACCGCCGGAAAAGCGTGAAATGGGCCTCGTCTTCCAGAGCTATGCACTCTGGCCGCACATGACGATCGAACGCAACACGGATTTCGGCCTGCGTCTGCGCAAGCTGCCAAAGGCCGAACGCGAAGCGCGGGTCGAACAAGTCATGCAGGCGCTCGATATCGCCAAATATCGCGACCGCTATCCGTCGCAACTTTCCGGGGGGCAACAACAGCGTGTCGCCCTCGCCCGGATGCTGGCGGTCAATCCCGGTGTGCTCTTGCTCGACGAGCCGCTCTCCAACCTGGATGCCCGCTTGCGCCTTGAAATGCGCGCCGAGCTCAAACGCATTCACAAGGAATTCAAGACGACGATCGTCTTCGTCACCCACGACCAATGGGAGGCAATGACGCTCGCAACCACGATCGCCGTTATGAACAATGGCACCCTCCAGCAGATGGGCACGCCGAACCAGATCTATGATCGTCCGGCCAATCGCTTCGTTGCGGAATTTGTCGGCAGCCCCCCGATCAACATCCTCGAGCTGGACACCAGCGACATGACCGACATCGCCCGGGAGGCGGCCGTATTCCTCTCCGCGCGACATCCAGCGCTGAAAGGCATCGGCGCGATCGGCATCCGTCCGGAAGCGATCGGCTACACCGCGGACAAGGCACAGATCCCACCCGGCAGCTTCAGCGGCGAGATGATCGTAACGGGCGTGCTGCCGACGGGCGGCAGCTGGATCCTCGAACTCCGAAGCGACAACAACACGCTCTTTCTGACGACGTCGGTGCTGCCGCGGGTAGAGCCTGGCTCGAAAACGCATTTCTACGCGGAGACGAGCGCGCTGCATGTCTTCGATAAGGCCGGCATGAGGATCGCGGAAGCGGATGCCCTTCTCGGGGCCGCCGCTGTCAACTGAATCACTGCAAGGAAAACCACGACTCAAGGGAGGAAAAGTCGATGATTTCTCGCATGAACAACACGTTTTACCGAAGGGCGCAGTCAATGCTGCTCTCGGTGGCCGTTCTGGCCGGAACAGCTGGAGCATCAATGGCCGCAGACGCCTTTGATCTGCAGGCCCTGATCGAAGCCGCCAAGAAGGAGGCCCCGATCACCGTCTACGATAGTACCGGTAAGATCGTGGACATGGCGAAAGCCTTCTCGGCCAAGTACGGGCTCCACGCACAGGGAGCGAAGATAAAGGCAGCGGCACAGCTCGAGATGATGATCCGTGAAGCCCAGGCAAAGAACGTTCAGGGCGACGTCTCGATCGTAAGCGACGCTCCGGCTGCCATGGCTCAGCTTCTGCCGCAGGGTTTCGCGGAAAGTTGGCTGCCGCCGGACATGGCGCCCAAAATCCCGGCGGAATATCAGACCCCGCTGACAGTCGTCACAAGCGCCAACGTCTGGGCTTACAACACCGCTCTTTTTGACAAGTGTCCTGTTACCAATATCTGGCAGCTGACCGAGCCCAAGTGGAAGGGCAAGGTGGCAATGCAGGATCCGCTGGGCAAATCATCCTACATCGATTGGTTCAATCAGATGGCGAAGCACGGCGACGACAAGATCGCCGCTGCCTACAAGGAGCTTTACGGCAAGGATCTTGCTGCGGGTGAAAGCAGCGCGACCGCAGCATGGGTCAAGGCGCTCGCTGCCAACAGTCCGCTGCTCACCGATGCCGACGCCGGCGCGGCCGACGCGGTCGCCGCACCAGGGCAGACCCAGCCTTTCATGGGCATGATCAGCTCGGCAAAGTTTCGCGACAACAAGGACAAGGGCATGAAGCTCGGTCTCTGCAGGGATCTGAAGCCGTGGCTGGGGTGGATGTATCCAGGCATCGGCCTGATCGCCAAGGGCACCAAGAGCCCGAATGCTGCAAGGCTGTTCATCCACTACGTCATGACTGCCGAAGGCATCGCGCCCCAGGCGGAAGACGGGAAGTTATCGACCAACCGTGACGTCTCCCTGCCCGCAGACGAACCGTCCGGCATCGGTGCCGTGCTTAGCCAGGTTTTTCCCTACCGGATCGCGACGAGCCTTGGAGACTGGGACCAACGCGATGCATGGCAGGATTTCTGGCGCTTGAACTACAAAAAATAACGGGAGGGACAAATGAAGACGTTGAGAAAGCACAGGGCTGCCGTTGTGGCCGGCTGGGTATTGGCTGCCTTGCTGCCCGCCGGCATCGCGGCGGCGCAGGAGAACACATTCAATCTCGATGCCCTAATCGAGGCGGCACGTAAGGAACAGCCTATCACGGTCTATGCCGTGACAGGAAAGATCGTCGATACGACAAAGGCATTTTCCGAAAAATACGGGGTGAGGGCGGCCGGCAAGAAGGTCAACGAAGCCATGCAGATCGAACTTATGATTCGCGAGCATCAGGCTGGAAACGTCGTGGGTGATATCAGCGTCGCGACGGATGTCGCCTCCGCAATGGGGCAGCTTCTGCCGGAAGGCATCGCTACAAGCTGGACGCCACCCGATATCGCTGCCGATATTCCGGAAAAATACCGCAATCCGCTCGTGGTCGTCTCTGATCCGCATGTCTGGACCTACAACACCCAGAAATACGACAAATGCCCCATCGACAACGTCTGGCAACTGACCGAAACGGAGTGGAAAAGCAAGGTCGCGATGCTCGACCTGTTCGACAAGCCGCTCTATGCGGACTGGTTCAACCAGATGGAAAAGCATCACGATGGAGACATGGCGCGTGCCTATGAACTCCAGTACGGCAAGAAGCTCGATACAGGCAAGGAAAGCGCGACGGCTGCCTGGGTAAAGGCCTTTGCCCAGAACGGTCCATTGCTGTCCGACTCCACGACCGTCGCCAATGCTGCCGGCGCACCCAACCAGGCGAACCCGTTCTTCGTCATCACCTCCACGGCCAAATACCGCGACAATATCACGAGCGGCCTCAAGCTCGGGATGTGTACCGATATCAAGCCGTTTGCAGGCTTCCTTTATCCGGGCTTCGGGCTGATTGCAGCAAAGACGAAGAGCCCCAACGCCGCCAAGCTGTTCATCCGCTATCTGATGACGGAGGAAGGCGTTGGGCCGCAGACCGTGGACGGAAAGGTCTCCGGCAATTCCAAAATCAGCCTGCCTGCGGATGAGCCGTCAGGCGTCTCGGCACATCTTGGCCGGTTGATGGCTTTCGAAGCCGCAACGGCAGGCGACGATCTCGACAAGCGCGAAAGCTGGCAGGATCTCTGGCGCGTTAACTACAGAAAATGAGCAAAGCGCGGACCCCGTCCGCGCCATTCCTTGGGAGGGGAAGGTGAACAAAATGATATCCGCAAAACGCATGGTGAAACTGTCGGCCTTGGCTCTGGCAGTCGGGCTCGGTGCACCGCACGTACGCGCTGCAGACGACGTCCACGCATTGATCGAAGCCGCCAAGAAGGAAAAGCCGATCAATGTCTATGACAGCACCGGCAAGATCGTTGAAATGGCGGAGGGTTTTACGAAAAAATACGGTTTGAAGGCGACCGGGGTAAAGGTTTCGGCAAACAACCAGCTCGAAATGATTATCCGCGAAAGCCAGGCCGACAATGTTCAGGGCGACGTCGCGCTCATCACCGACACTCCGGCAGCACTTGCACAGTTGCTGCCGCAGGGTTTCGTCCAGAGCTATCTGCCGGACGACATGAAGGCGAAGATTCCCTCTGAATTCCAGAACCCGCTGGCGATTTCCACGAATGCCAATGTCTGGGCCTACAATACGGAGGTCCATGACAAATGCCCGGTAGCCAACCTGTGGGAGATCACGGAACCGAAGTGGAAGGGCAAGGTCGCGCTCGTTGATCCGTTGACCAAGAGCACCTACACAGACTGGTTCAACCAGATGGAAAAGCATGCCGACGGCAAGGTCTCCGACGCCTACAAGGCGCTTTATGGCAAGCCGCTCCAGACCAAGGAAAAAAGCGCATCCGCGGCCTGGATCAAGGCGGTGGCGGCAAACGCTCCATTGCTGGTCGAGGGTGACGACCCTGCCTCGGAAGCGATCGGTGCGCCGGGGCAAAAGACGCCATTCTTCGGCCTGCTGAGCTCTGCCAAATTCAGGGACAACAAGGATAAGGGCTACAAGCTCGGCCTTTGCAAGGAGCTGCAGCCTTGGGTGGGATGGACCTACACCAAACTCGGTCTTATCGCCTCCAAGACGAAGAGCCCGAACATGGCAAAGCTCTTCATTCGTTACGTCCTGACAGAAGAGGGCATCACCCCACAGATGAAGGACGGCAAGCTGCCCACCAACATCGACGTAAAAATGCCTGCCGACGAGCCGTCGGGATTGGTGGCCGTCTCCAACCGTCTCTTCGCCTATGAGGCCTCGACCGGCCTGGCGGATTTCGAACACCGCGAGGAATGGCAGGACTTCTGGCGCCTGAACTACAGCAAATGACCCCTCTCCGGCACGCGGCACCCCTGTGCCCGTGCCGGAACCTTGATGATGGAACGATGACATGACCAGTTTGCAGAAAGCTTCGGACGATTTGCCAAAAACCGGAGAACAGCGCGTGGCGGAGGCAAAACGCCTCATGGCTGTGGCGACGATGGCGGCCCGCACTGTTGAGGCGCCGCTAATGGCGGCTTTCAGATCGGATATGGAGGTAGACTACAAACGCGACCTGCACGATATCGTCACCGTCCACGACAAGAATGCCGAGATCACCATCCGCAATATTATTCTGGAGAATGAGCCGAATTCGGCCATTCTCGGGGAAGAAGGCGGACAGATCGGAGATGGAGACATCCGGTGGTATGTCGACCCCATCGACGGCACGGCGAACTTCGCCAGCGGCTTTGCTTTCTGGTGCGTATCGATTGCGGCCGTTCGAAATGACAGCGTCGTTGCCGGCGTCGTGTTCGATCCTGTTGCGAACGCGCTGTTCTCGGCCGATCTCGAGCATTCCTATCTGAATGGCGAGATCATACGATCGAAGGCCGCGGATGATGAACGGCGTGCGACGCTGATCACCGGCTATCCTGTGTCGCGCGATTTTCGTCTCGACGGCCGAGAGATCGCCCTTTCTCGTCTTGGTGATCTCGTGGACACATTTTCCACTGTGCGCCGACCCGGTAGCGCCGCGCTTAGCATCGCGCACGTGGCGGCTGGTTTCGTCGATGTGGCAGCCGGCTTTGGCGTCAATTCCTGGGATGTGGCGGCCGCGATCCTGATCCTGAAGAACGCCGGCGGCCGTTACGAGCCCCTTACTTTGGGAAAGGTGCCCCCCGGCAGCCCGGATTTCATGTGCCCAGGCTATGTCGCCACCGGCAGTGGGGGTGACTACCCTACCCTCAATCGGATCGCGCGGGAAATCTCCAGCGCTCGTATCGGGAAACTTCTGGCGAGCAACGGAGCGGCGTGACGGATATGATGAACAGAGCCAACGAAATTAGTGGCGAAAGAGATGAATCGCAACAGCTCGATAAGCTGAGCCTCATTTACGAAAAACATCCTGCCTACGGTGTGGATCTCTATATCTCCGGCAAGGAAGGTGCAAGCGATCTACCGATGCTGCGCGAGCACGGTATCACCACTGTCGTCAACTGCGCAGTCAATCTGGACTTCAACTACGTGCAGCAGGCGGCACTGGTTGCGGACCATGAGGGCAGCGTCTACGGGCCGGGGGAAATCCGATATTACAAAATCGGCCTCATTGACGGCAGCGGAAATCCCGACACACAGATGCTCGCTGCCTATTACATTCTGAAAGCAGCGCTCGAGCAGGTTTTGCCCGAAAAGCCATCCTATCCGCGCCGCGAGCACGGTAGCGTGCTTATCAATTGCCGAGGGGGGCGGTCGCGCTCGGTTGTGGTCGTCTCGCTTTTCCTGCACTCGACTTTGCCACAGGAATTCCCGACGCTGGAAAGCGCCGTCGCGTTTGTCCGGACACAGCGAAGCCTTCCCGAAACCGAGTGGTACAAGGCGCCGAAGCCGGTCCTCATTGAGGCCGCCAGGCAAGCCGCGGCGTGGATTCGGGGTATCGAGGAAAATTCGCGGCCGGTGCGCTCAAAATGACCTTCATGATCGCCATCGTCGCACTTGCCGGACACATCGCCCTTCTTCTCTGGGGCACCCGAATGGTGCAGACGGGCATCCAGCGAGCCTTTGGTCCCGGCTTGAGGTCGTTTCTGGGTCGTGCCCTGAGCAACCGCTTCAAAGCATTTTTGGCCGGGCTGGGCGTGACCGCGATCCTGCAAAGCAGCACTGCCACGGGCTTGATGGCATCGGGTTTTGCTGCGGGAGGTCTGGTCGATCTCGTACCGGCGCTCGCTGTCATGCTTGGTGCGAACGTTGGAACGACCCTGATCGTTCAGGTCCTGTCCTTTGACGTCGCTGCCGTGTCGCCCGCCCTTATTCTCCTTGGCGTACTGATGTTTCGCCGAGCTCAGAACCCGCAGGTCCATGACCTGGGGCGTGTGTTCATCGGCATCGGCTTCATGCTGCTTGCGCTACACCAATTGCTCGCCGTGCTGACCGAATACGCAGACACGCCGGCTTTCGAGGCCGTGCTTTCGGCAATTTCCAAGACGCCAGTTCTGAGCCTGATACTCGCCGCCATTCTGACCTGGGCAGCACATTCGAGCGTTGCCGTGGTCCTGCTCGTCATGTCCTTGTCCAGCAAAGGATTGATCGATCCCTATCAAGCCTTCGCACTCACTCTCGGCGCCAACCTTGGCACAGCGATAAATCCGGTCGTGGAGGGCAACACCCCCGGCGATCTTTCCGCCAAACGGTTGCCATTGGGAAATCTAGCGACGCGCGTTGCAGGGATCGGCATCGTCTTCACCGCGCTTTCACCCATTGTCACGTGGATGATGGCGATCGATACCGACGGCGCACGGATCGTTGCAAATTTCCATACGGCGTTCAATCTCATCGTTGCCGTCGCAGTCATGCCATTCCTCGGGCCTTTGGCAAATCTGTTGGTCAGGCTATTGCCGCAGAAGATCGACGCGACCGATCCTGGCCTTCCCCGCTACCTCGATGCTTCAGCCAAAGAGACGCCGGTCGTCGCATTGCAGGCAGCCGCCAGAGAGGTGCTGCGGCTTGTGGACATTCTCGGCGAGATGCTGAAAGGCACGAAAGCAGCTCTGACAAGCAACGATCGACGTGCCCTTTCGGCGTTACGGAGGATGGACACCATCCTTGACCGGCTGAATAAGGCGGTAAAGCAGTATCTGACTTCGATTGATCCTGATGAACTCAGCGAGACCGACCGCCACCGGCTCGACGAAATTCTACTGTTCTCTACCGGCCTCGAACATGCCGGCGATGTGCTTGACCAGAACGTCCTTCCCCATCTGGCAAAAAGGCTGCGGCGGGGTATAAAGTTTTCGAAAGACGGGCAGCGCGAATTGTCCGACCTGATCGACCGCCTTTCGACAAATCTCAGGACCGCTTCGGCATTGTTCATGTCTCAGGACGAGCGTGTGGCCAGAATGCTGGCAGATGAAAAGATCGTCTTCCGCGAAGCCGAACGCGAAGGCATGAGCGATCATTTCAAACGCCTTCGCAAGGGCGATATCGACACCGCCGAAACAAGCTCGCTCCATCTCGATTTGCTTCGTGATTTCAAACAGATCAATTCGCACCTCGTTGCCGCGACGGCTTATCCGGTTCTCGAGCGAAAAGGAGAGCTGCTTCAAAGCAGAACTACCCGTCACCCGGATCTGGAAACTCCTTCATCATCGCCGAAGAACCCCGTGTTTCGCCGATCTCGTGAAATTCCAAGCTCTTGAGATCTCATCAGGGGTGAGTAGCGGCCTGCACCGTGGCAGAGTGAGGTCGCTTCTGTAACGGGCTTTAGCGAGTCAATCCCTTTTGAGCCTAATCCCTCGCCGAGTGCTTGCTTCTGTCCGCAGTCGACGCGGGGTCGCTGCTTTATGGGGTCTGCTGAGGACCGGTTGGCCAATCTAGAAACGCGCAGTCCACTGGGGCTGCTTACCTCACTGCGGCCTAACCCATCCATCGTCCCGGCGAAGGGACCTTGCTCCGGGGGGCTGATGGTATGGCCCGCCCGAAAGCCTGTCTTGTTACATCCTTTTACACCCTCCTCCTCAGCCGGCCATGACTGGCGCTGCCTTGCGAGGAATGAAGTTGGTTCCGTCCCTGAGCATGCGGTGCAACACCACCGCCAGCTTGCGGGCCAGTGCAACGCGCGCCTTTCTGGGTCCCGCACGTCTGGCAACCGCCAGCGCCCAAGTTTTAAGGTCCGATCCTTTGACCGGCGGGGTCAGGATGACGTTGGCCGCCTCGTAGAGCGCGGTTCGCACACCCACATCGCCGATCTTCGAGATGCGACCACTGTAGTCGGTCTCGCCCGATTGATACTTCTTCGGTGTCAATCCGAAATGCGGCCCCACCGCTCGTGATGTTCGGAAACGCTCAGGCGCGTCGACGGCCGCCGCGAATGTTAGTGCCACCAGGACGCCGACGCCCGGCGTCGTCATCAACCGACGGGCTTTGTCGTCCTGACGGGCGATGACACGCAACTTGCGTTCGAAACCGGCAAATTCGTCCGCAAGCGCGTCGCGCGCTTTCAACAGCGACGCGGCAATCGCCTCCAAGGTCGGATGACCTTCGATCAGTTCGCGGATCCGTGCCGCATAGGTGCGTCGCGTCGTCGGTCCCACCTTAAGGCCGAAGCCGCGAAGAATGCCGCGGATGCTCATCTCGATGTCATGAGGTTTCCCCTGGATCAGTTTGCGGGCTGTCAGCAGCGCGCGCACCTCTTGGGCGGCAAGAGATTTGCAGTGGACCGGCCTGAACCAACCAAGCCGCATCAACCTGCGCAATGCCCCGCGCATCCTTCTTGTGGGTCTTCACCGGCATCGTCTTGAAGGCCGCGCACGTGCCGCGTCTCGATCAGCTCGACCGCCAGACCCGTCTTCGCCATCCCGGCATAAAGCCATTGCGACAGGGGGCCAGCCTCAAGGCCGATCCGCTCCATGGCCACGCCGTGCTCGGCAAACCAGGCGGTCAGCGCATCGGGCTCGCTGAGGACCTTCGCTTCCCGCACGATGCGGCCATCCGCATCCACCACGCACACACTCGAGTATTCCAATGATACGTCGATGCCGGCATACTGCTTCATGGTCGTCTCTCCGTGATGCTATGGAGCAGGCCACTCCTGACTCCGCGACACCATCATTGTGAGGGACGACCACCAAACCTTCAAACTCGGCTGGCTGGGCTCCGCCCGTTACACCATCTAGAAAACTCTCTGGAGGCCGGGCGATCCAGCACTCGTCGGCGCTGCTTTATTGTCCTCGAAGATCGCGGTTTTTGTAGTTTGGGGGCATGAAGCAGCCAGTTCATGCTGTTGACGGAGACCTAGTATTTAATGAGAATGCGTTCAGAAATTTTGCTCATTATAGAACTCAGCTTTCGTTCATTCATGCCATGCAATTTGTTTTGAAGATCGAACTACGGGGGAACGGCTTGATCAAGGCGCCTTGTTGTCAATGAGGAACATCGTCCTGTTTTCGGGAGGGACCGCCTGCCGCACCATCAACATCGCGCTCAGCCGCCGCCAGGTGCATCTGACGCGCATCGTGCCTGCTTGGGATAGCGGTGGAAGCTCCAAGGCTATTCGCGAAAAACTTGGCATTCTTTCCATCGGCGATATCAGGCAGGCGCTGATGACGATGGCGCACGGGGAAGGACGCTCCGGGGATATCGTGCGGATCTGTAACACGCGCCTCTCTGCCAACCGCAGCGTGGAAGAGACATCGGCAGAGTTTGAGTATTACGCCGAGGGACGCCATCCGCTGCTGGAGCGGATGGAAGCTGGATTGCGCGGGGCGATCCTCAACTATTTGAAGACCTTCTCCACCACGGTGGGCAAGGGTTTCGATTTCCGCAACGGCAGTATCGGCAATTTCATCCTCACCGGCGCCTGCATTGCTCATAATGGCGACGTCAACACCGCGATTTTCGTCTTCCGCAAGCTTTGCGGCATCGCCGGCAATGTCTGGCCATGCTCGCTCGACAGCGACCTCATCCTGTCCGCGACCTTGAAGAATGGCAACCGGCTCGCCCCGCAGGATGTGATTACGAAGATGTCGGACAAGGATGCCGAGATCGGCATTCGGGCGATCGAACTCACGCGTAAGCAAGGCCTTACGCCATCCGCCAACCCCGCTGCGTTGGAAGCCGTCGAGCGCGCCGACCTGATTGCCTTCGGGCCCGGCAGCTTCTACACCAGCGTTCTGCCCCATCTGCTGGTCGATGGCGTGTTGGCGGCGGTCGAGCGGGCAAGCTGTCCGAAGGTGTTCATCGGCAATATTCTGCAGTGCCGTGAGACGCTGGGCATGTCGCTGGGCGATGTCGTGTCCGCTTTCGGCGACACATGGCGAGCAGGTGACGTTGAGACGTCGCCGTCCCTGCAGGTCCTGGGCAATCGGCTGCTCTTTCCTTTCGAGAAGACAGTCGGGATTTTTCCCTATCTGGCCGACGACCTGCCGAAGGATGGCGCGCATGTGACCATGCTCGACGAGCTGGAGGATGCCTGGAACCGCGGCCAGCATGAAGGCGATCTGGTTGCAGACCGGCTGCTGGCGATCGCTTCGGCTGATGAGGCGGCCCGGAATGATTGATCATATCCGCCGCATCGATGACACCCGCTCGGTGCATGGGTTCCTGACGGTCGAAGAAACGATCCTGCTTTCCGAGCGCGGCGTGACGATGATGGATCCGTTTTCGACGCTGGTTTCGAGGCAGATCCGGCTTACGGCCGGCATCTTCATCTGGCCGAACGTGACGATCTTGACTGGGGAGAACGGTCGCATCTCGATCGGCTCAGGAACGGTTCTGCACAGTGGCGTTCGCATGGAAGCCAATGCGGGCTCAATCCATGTCGGTGCTGATTGCGATATCGGCCAAGAGGGTGGATTCACATTGGTTGCCGCCGGCAATGACGATGCCATCACGGTCGGCAACGGTGCTCGGCTGAATGGCGGCGGCTCGATTGCCATAAAGGCCGAGAAAAGAAAATTACTGTGGCCGCGTGGGAGCAGGGATGCAAAAAGCCAAACAGCACAGCTATCAAGATTCTCGATCTTGTTGAGCGGAAAGGGCTGGATATCCTTCGCTAGGATATCAACCAGTTCCTTGATTAGATGCCTGCCCTGTGCGGGCATTTTCTATCAGGGGATACAACTTAGTGTTTGTGGCACTTGTTAGTGTTTGTGGCACTTGCTCCATAATGCCGGAAATTTCCGCCTTCATCGACAGCCTCGAAAGCGACTCGGCCCCTCGCCTTTCGCCGACGGGTGTGATCGCCCTGATGCTAGCCGACGCAGCCCTGCGGGCCGTCAAGGAAGGCAAGTCGATCGTCATCGACGAATAAGTCCAAGGCATCTGGTGTCGGACACAGATGCCTGGGGCGAGAAGACGGGAGCGCTCCCGCAATAACGGCGACGCGGCTTTTCGACGGAAGGCCGCGTCAAGATTTTCTTGCGTTGAAGCCCCGTGAGCATGCATGATGGACGAGGTTCATCACATCAGGGGGATGAAGCACCGCTCCGGCAACGAGTCGTGCGCGGAAATATCCAAATGGACCGCACGAGCAATGTGAGACATTGTTTGCTCGTATCGGCGCTTCAAAAACCCAGCTTAGATCGAAAGAAATTCCGTTGAAAGCCAAGCTAGGCTTGAAAGATGTGGCTCTGGATGCCGGTGTTTCGCTCAGTACCGCGTCCCATGTTCTCAACGGAACCGCGCCGATCTCCATAGAGGTTCGCGAGCGGGTGCTCAATTCCGCGCAAAGGCTGGGATATCTGGAAAAGCGCAGGAGCCGGGCGACGATCGCCACGCTTCGCACCATCCTCCTGGCGATCACCAGCGATGCGGCGCCTCACAGCGACGTCAATCTCGTCAGCTGGACGATGCTCAACAGCTTGCGCCAGGAATGCGAGCGGCTCAGCATCCGGATCGTGCCTTTCGTCAGCGCCGGCAGCCGGATCGACGCCAACGAGGTGCGCCGGATGGCGCAGGCCGAAAACGTCGACGGCATCGTCATCCTCAACGACGACCGGCAGGAACTGATCCGCGCCCTTGCCGCAGGACGAGCGCCGCTCGTCATCCTGAACGGCGAGGACCCTTCGATGCTGGTCGATACGGTCACCGGTGAAAACCGCTTCGGCGCCCGCCAGGGAACCGAGCACCTGCTTTCGCTCGGCCATCGCCGCATCCTGCATCTGACCTGGAAGGGCAGGACCACCATCCGCCGCCGGTATGACGGCTATGCCGATGCGCATCTTGCAGCCGGCCTTGCCGTATTGCCGGAGATGATCGTCGAGGCGGAGGGATACGAGCCCCGCCAGGGCGAGCAGGCGATCCGCCAGCTGCTTTCCCAAGATAGCAGCCTGCGCGGCGCAACCGCGATCTTCTGCGCTGCCGACAACCTGGCGCTTGGCTGCCTCAGGGCGCTTTCAGCCTTCGGCATGCGCGTGCCGGAGGAAATGTCCGTGCTCGGCTTCGACGATATCGTGCCTGGGGAATTCAGCACCCCGCCGCTCTCGACGGTCCAGTTGCCGACCGACCGGCTGGGGGCGGCCGCAATCAGCCTTCTGGAACAGCGGCTGGTCGCCAACGATCCGCTGCGGCCGGCCTACCGGCTGGAGCTCGGCTGCAAGCTGGTGCTGCGGGGCAGCGTCGCGCCGCCCCGCAGGTGAACCTCATTTCATTCCGGTGCCGGCAATGCCGGTGGTGATGTATTTCTGCAGGAACAGGAAGACGACCGTGACCGGCGCCAGGCTCAGGAAGGTCATGGCGAGGATGTAGTTCCACTGCACCGAGAACTCGCCCTGGAAGGCGTTGAGCCCGACCTGCAGGGTGAAGTTTTCGCGGCTGCTCAAGACGATCAGTGGCCAGAGGAAGTCGTTCCACCGCCAAAGGACGGAAAAGATCGCCAGCACCGCGAGGGCCGGCGCCGTCAGCGGCAGGACGATGCGCCAGAAGATCCGGAACTCGCTTGCCGCGTCGACACGGGCCGCCTCGATGAGTTCGTCGGGAATGGTGAGCATATACTGGCGCAGCAGGAAGACGCCGGTCGGCGAGGCGATCGTCGGGATGATGATGCCCCAGAGACTGTCCACCAGGCCGACGCCGACGACGACCAGATAGGCCGGGACCATGACTACCGTCAGGGGGATCATGAGCGTCGAGATGATCAGCACGAAGATCGCCTTCTCGCCCCGGAAGCGGTATTTCGACAGCGCGAAAGCCGCAAGCGCGTTGACGACGAGCGTCAGCAGTGTTGCGACGAAGGTGACGAAGACCGAATTTTTCAGAAAGGTGAGGAAGTCGAACCTGGTGAGCGGATCGGTATAGTTCTCGGTCGCGATGGTGAGCCGCTGGACCGGCGACATGCTTTTGACGTCGACGCTGACCGGCGGTCCGGGATTGCTCGGATCGATCATCTGGGCCTTCAGCCCGATGCGCCGGACCATCGCCATCTCGCGCCGTTGGCCGTCGACGTCGACGGTCCAGAGGCTGAGCGGGGCGTCGAAGCCCGGTACGGTCTGCTGGACCGCCGCACGCGGCAGCAGCGTCGGCGGAAAGCGGGTGATCTCGGCGGCCGGCTTGAACGAGGAAAGCCCCGCCCAGACCACCGGAATGAGCACGGCAAGCGTGCCCAGGACCAGCCAGGCCCAGGAGAGAATGTCGGTGAGGCCGATCCGGCCCGGCCGGCGGGTGCGTGTCAGGAAGGCGATGGGTGAGAGGCCTTGCGACATGGTCAGGACTCCATCTTGCGGCCAAGCCGCAGCTGTATGAGCGTCAGGGCCAGCAGCACGAGACCCATCAGCACCGAGGCGGCCGAGGCGAGGCCGAAAAGGCGCAGGTCGCTGCCAAATGCCATCTGGTAGATGTACTGCACGATGAAGCTGTTTGCCGTGCCGGGCCCGCCGCCATTGGTCAGCACCCAGGCTTCGTCGAAGATCTGGACCGAGCGGATCATCAGCAGGATCAGCACGACGAGCAGGTTCGGCCCGAGAAGCGGAAGCGTGATCCGGAACAGCGTGCGCCGGGGCGAGGCAGCGTCGATCGAGGCGGCTTCGTAGAGGTCCTTCGGAATGGCCTGCAGGCCGGCGAGAAGGATCAGCGTATAAAAGCCCATGTGGAACCAGACCGAAACGACCACCACGAAGAAACGCGACCAGCCGACGTCCAGCAGGAAGATTTCCGGCGGAACGCCGAGCATCTGCAGGAAGGCGTTGAGCAGGCCGTTGCGGTCCAGGAACCACTTCCAGATCAGGCCGATGACGACCGGCGACAGCAGGACGGGATAAAAGAACATGGCCCGGAAGAAACCGCGCGCGGCCATCGCCCGGTTGAGGATGAGAGCGGTCACCAATGCCACGAGCAGGGTCGCGGCGACATTGAAGCCGACGAACCACAGCGTGTTCCAGACCGCCGTCCAGAACAGGGATTCGCGGCAACTCCCCGGACGAAGGTAGTCCTCGCACTGCAGGAGCTGGCGGAAATTGTCGAAGCCGACGAAAGGCCGCTCCGACACGAAAAGGCCGGTGCCGCCGGTAAAGGCGTAGCCAACCGCGATGGCGATGGGCAGGAAGGTGAAGATGCCGAAAAGGATGAGGTTCGGTGCGAGGAACAGATAGGGCATCCGCTTCCTGCCCATCAGCCGTTCGAACCCGTTGATCGGTGCCTCGACGATGCCCATGACGAAGTCGAGGGCACGGCCGCCGAGATCGGTCGCCTTAGGCGTGCTCATGGACATCACTCCGTTGGCTGACGGACTGCGGCAGAGCCAGGCCGCTATCGGGATCGAAGACGTGCACCCGGCCGGATAGCGGCATGATCCGCAGAAGGTCGCCGGTCCGCGGCGCGAAATGGCCGGTCTGGTGGACGATGATCTGTTCGTCCCGCCCCTCGAGCGTCCCGTAGACATAGGTCTCGGTCCCGAGGCTCTCGTGATACTGG
Source organism: Neorhizobium tomejilense (assembly GCF_964254135.1). Taxonomy (NCBI): domain Bacteria; kingdom Pseudomonadati; phylum Pseudomonadota; class Alphaproteobacteria; order Hyphomicrobiales; family Rhizobiaceae; genus Neorhizobium; species Neorhizobium tomejilense. The sequence continues at coordinate 178,556 of NZ_CAXUSO020000002.1, read as the reverse complement.
ACGACGAACGGCAGTCCTTGGTCGCCGACCAAAAAATGCGCGGGCCGTATGCCGACGAGCACGGCCTGGCCTACTTTCGCCGCGGCGGGATCGATCGACGCAGAGAGCGGTGCGCCGTAGCCGGCGTCGATCGTCACCCCGGCTTCGCCGACCGCCGTCACCTGGCCCTTCAGCATGTTCATCCGCGGCGAACCCAGGAAGCCCGCCACGAAGAGGTTCCTCGGATTGTCGAAGAGTTCGAGCGGCGTTCCGACCTGTTCGATCCGGCCGGCATTGAGCACGACGATCTCGTCGGCCATGGTCATCGCCTCCACCTGGTCGTGGGTGACGTAGATCATCGTCGTTCTCAGCTGGCGATGCAGCCGGGTGATTTCCGCCCTTGTCTGTACGCGCAGCGCCGCGTCGAGGTTCGAGAGCGGCTCGTCGAAGAGGAAGATATCGGGATTGCGCACGATGGCGCGTCCGATCGCGACACGCTGGCGCTGGCCGCCGGAAAGCTGCCGTGGCTTGCGATCCAGATAGGGCTCGATCGCCAGCATGCGGGCCGCCTCCCCGATCCGCGCCTCGATTTCGCTGCGCTTGAATTTCAGGTTCTCGAGCCCGAAGGCGAGGTTCTTGCGCACGCTCATATGGGGATAGAGCGCATAGGACTGGAAGACCATGGCGATCTTCCGTTCCGCCGGCGAAAGCTGGACGACGTCGCGCCCGCCGATCTCGATGCCGCCGGCGCTGATGTCCTCCAGCCCCGCGATGATCCTCAGAAGGGTCGACTTGCCGCAGCCGGACGGACCGACGAAAACGACGAACTTGCCGTTGTCGATCGTCAGGTCGATGCCGTGCAGAACGGTCAGCGCGCCGAACGCCTTGGTGACATTCGTAAGTTTCAGATTTCCCATTCCCTGCTCCCGTCAGGTTCAGTCACTTTATGGATGACGCTTTCGACGTTCCAGCCTTCCGGTATCGGTTGCGGCCTCTCGAAATGCGTCTCCTCGATCGTAATCTCCTCTATGCCGGCGGTAAAAAGCGCCGGCATGCCACCCGGGTAGTCGACAAGGCCGACCACCCGTCCGTCCGCGCCCTTCGTCCATGCATTCGCTCGGCCGGCAGCGTCCGCACTCGGTGCGATATCCGCGTTGGTCGGCCTCAGATCATAACGAAGTCCGGTGCCGAGCGGACCCTTCCGCTGCCGCAGTCGCAGCCGCGAAAGCCTGACGCGGTCGATTCCTGCGGCGGACGTCGAAACGAGCGCGATCGCCCCGTCCATCTGGCCGTGGAGGTCCTCGACGACGAGGTTTCGAACGACACCGGCCCGGCGGGTGGGGATGCGATCCACCACCGTCACCGTCAGCGCTTCGCCCGATCCCCAGAAGCCGTCGAGCGTCTCCTGGCAATCCACCTCTATCCGGGAGAAACGGATATTGGTCATGTGCCCGCCGTCGCGCGAAAACAGCCCCAGTCCTCGGTTTGAATCCTGGATGCGGCAGTCCTCGAAGACGACGTCGGTGAAATCGCCGTAGGATTCCGTGCCGATCTTGAGCGCGCAGCTGTTGCTTTCGACCAGGCAGCGGCGCACGAGCACGTTTTCGCATTCTCCGATCGCCTGGCCGTCCGCCCCAGTGCTGGTCTTCAGGCAGATGCCGTCGTCGGCCGTCGATATGACGCAATCCTCCACCACCGCGTGCCGGCAAGCGTCGAGAACGAGGCCGTCGGTATTCGGCATGCGCCGGTTGTTCGATACCTTCACGCCGCCAACATAGACGTCGTCGCAATTGACCAGGTGCAGCGTCCACATCGGCGAATCGACAATTTCCAATTGCTCGATCCGCACGCCGCGGCAGGATTCGAAGACCACCACCCGCGGGCGGAATTCCGCCGGGACAAAGGTGCCCATCGCCTCGTCATTGCCGGCGATGAAATGTTCGCCGCCCGCCTCGATCCGCCCCGGGCCGGTCAAGGCTATGTCCGTCGCGTTTCTGGCGACGATCATCGCACGGTTCGACTTCTCGGCGACAACCGAAACCGATGTCTGCTCGTAAGCCCCGTAGTCGGCCGCCGGGCGCAGGATCGCGCCCATCGCCAGATGAAGCTCGATGCCGGATTGCAGCCTCAGGCCGCGCGTATTGTGGACGCCTTCGGCAAGTTCGACGCAGCCGCCGCCGCGCGCTGCCACCTGGTCGATCGCCGCCTGAATGCGCGCCGTCTCGTCCTCCTGCACGGGCTCGATGAGAAGGGACGGGAACCTGTTCATGCGCCCTCCTCGCCCTCGAGCAGGACTTCCGTCAGCAGCAGCATCGTCAGCGCCTGCCCATAAGGGGTCGGCAGGTTGGGGATCCGGCGATAGAAATCGAGATCGTGCCCCATCGGGGTGCCATCCGAAACACCCTGGACGACGCCCTCGTCGTCGACCTGGGAGAGCACGGCCGCCAGCGCGCGTTCCGCATGCACCCGGTTGGAAGGATCGAGGATGCCCGCATCGATGCCGCGCAGGATGCCGTAGGCGATCCCGGCCGTCGCCGATGTTTCAAGCGGAGATGTCGGGTCGTCGAGCAGCGTATGGAACATGCCGTCCGGACGCTGCAGTCGCTTCAGCGAGTGGACCTGGCTTGCAAGCACGTTCGAGAGGAAACGCTTGTCCTTTTCCTCGAGATCGGGAACGAGCTCGAACAGTTCGGGAATGGCGACCGTGATCCAGGCGTTGCCGCGCGCCCAGAAGGCCTTGGCGAAATTGTGCCGGCCGTTGAAGGTCCAGCCATGGTACCAGAGGCCGGTGACCGGATCGGACAGATAGCGGGCATGCACCATGAACTGGTAGACGGCCTCGTCGATCCAGTCGCGACGCCCGCAGGCGACGCCCGCCCGCGCCAGAAACAGCCCGGCCATGAACAGCGTATCGTCCCACAGCTCGCCGTCGTTCAGCCGTTCCTTGACGACGTGCTGAAAACCGCCGTCCTCGGTCTTCGGAAGCCGGTGGACGAGCCAGTCCGCCCAGTCCTCGACAAGCGCGCGGAAATCCGGCCGGTCGACATGTTCGATAAGGATGGCGAGCGGCAGCATCGGTGCCGTGCTGTTGATCTGCCGCGGCGGCAGGCCCCGGCCGATTTGCCGGCCGTACCAGGCGACGAGGTCGTCGATAGCCTTCCGGTCGCCGGCGGCAAGCGCGCGGCGCAGGAAGCCGTAGAGGCCGACGCCGACTTCCCAGTCCCATTCGTCGAACTGGATACCGCCGTCCGCATCGGCACCGGCAAGGCCTTCCTTGATGCCCTTGAGGCGGCTGAACGCAACCGCGACCTGATCGATCGTCTCCTGCAGGGCCGGTTTGTTGAGGGTCATCGAATCCATCGGTCGGAATGTCCTTTATGCATAGAATGGATGGGCGCCATCGCCGGCGGTCGTGCTGTCATAGGTCAGGATCGGCACGGGCTGGTCGTGGATGAAGGGTCGCGGCTCTCCGCCGACGGTGAATTCGCCGGCATAAGAGAGCACCAGTGTTTCGCGATCCGGCGGCGTAAGGCTCAGCGCCTTGCTGTCGGTGTCGAACAAGACGGAGGTGGCGCGGATACGTTCGACGAAATGACGGAAAGCGGCTTCGTCGCCCGCGCCCACCACCGCCGCCCAACCGGTGAGGGCACCCTCGGAGCGCACCTCGCGTCCGGCGGTCGCGCCGTCGGTCACGAGTTCAAGTCCGTTCGTCGCATGGAGTGCCGCAAAGCCCCGGCCCGAGCGGGCCAGGAGCCAGTTTCCGTCCAAAACGACCTCGTCGAGGCCGTCGCGACCGAGATAGGCATGGGTCCAGGCATGGCGCGTGCCTTCGGTGTCGGCGATCAGCAGGGCGACGTCGCGATATTGCATGACCCGCGGCAGAACGCCGTTGCCGGCCCAATAGGACGGGCGCTGCGTGCCCCAAGGGTCGTCTTCGCCGGGATGGTTGACCCAGAGCCTCGCCATCGGGTGGCCGGCAAGCCGAATGTCGAGCACGTGCTGCTGGTGGCCCCGCCGGCCGGTCTTGTGATCGACCACGGTCGAGAGCTGCGAGGCTTCCGTCTTGAAGAGCACGAGCCTGCCGCTTTCGAGCCCCTGCGCGTAACGCGCTTCTATCGCGCGTCCGGGCGCAAGCTGGGCAAACTCCAGCAGGTCGGCCGGCGGCGCGTAGGAACCGGCGCAGAACATCGGCAGGGACGCGACGCCGCCGTTCAGCCAGCCGCTGCCGAACGCCACGCGGGCGAATGGCGCCAGTTCCGTCAGAGGCCCGGCCCGCAACTCCTTGTCGTAGGCGCGTCCCTGCGAGCCGGCGGGAACGCCCGCCAGAGTGTGCAGCGCGATCATCGCGAAGATCAGATCCAGCTGATGGCGAGCGCGCGCGGCGATATCGTCTCCGCCCCAGCGTTCGAGGGCGAGCAGACCGATGAAATCCACCGGATAATAGGCTGCGGAATTCCATTCGGCGAGGCCGTGCGCCTCGACGCTGTCGAACCAGCGGCGAAGCCGGCCTTCCGCCAGCCGCGCCTGCTCGCGGCCCGTCCTGCCGGAAGCGGAGAACACCGTATCCGGCATCAACCTGCCGGCGATCAGCTGGCTCGTGTGGAAGCACAGGACATGGTTCTCGCTCCAGAACCACATCACGTCGTTGCCGGGCTCGTCCACCCAGTAGCGGTAGCCGGCGACGGAGGCGCGGATGCTCTCCGCCGTCTCCCGTGACAGGACATGCTCATATTCGCCGAGAAGCCAGAGGAGCGGCACCATCACGAAATCCGAGCAATCCTCCCGCCGGTCGATGATCTCGAGCGTGGCGGCGATGATCCTGTCCGTCGCCTCGCGGTCGATCTCGCCGGCTGCAGCCATGGCAAGCACGCGGCCGATCCGCTCGGCGCCGAAACGGGCGCTGAAGATCAGCGCCTCACGCTTGCGCTCGGCAAGCGTGGCGGCGGCTTGCGGCAGGACGAGGCCGCTCATGAAGGCGGCGTCGATATGGCGGGCGACGGCCGCAGCGCCGGAACCGATCTTCAGCCTGATGCCGTGATATCCGTCCGGCAGGCCTTTGATTGCGGGAGCGACAAGCCGTGTCTCGGCGGCACCCAGCATCAGGTCCGCCGTCGCCAGCACGGCCCGGTCATGACCATGGCTGTCGACCTCGATGCCGACGGGCAGATCGGCCCCCGGCGGGGTGTCGAAGAGGATTTCCAGCGGGCGATCGACGAAAACGTCGACGGCGGGCCGGATGGCACGCGCGAGGAGCTCGAGCCGCCGGACCTCCTGCCGGTCCAGCGCGGTCGGCAGGGCGATGTCCAGCGGTTGGGTATCGGCCAGTTCCAGCTCGAAGAACCAGATCGTGTCGCGCTCCGCCAGGTCTTCGGTCAGCACAAGGACGTCGTTGTCGCCGGCCTTCAGCGCCAGGACGATCCCCGTTTCGCTCTCGACATTGCGACGGAAGGGCTCGAACCGCACCTGTTCCTCGCCGTTGACCCAGATCCGCACGCCGCCGCAGGTTCTCAGCCGCATCGGGACGTGGCGGGCAGCCTCGGGGCGGAAACTGCCGCGCAGCCAGCGGCCGACATGGGTGGGCACGTGCCAGAAGCCGGTGAACTCGACGCGGCGGTTCGGCCCCGGCAGGTTCAGGGAGGCCGGCTTCCAGTCGTGCTCGGCAGGGATTTCCCGTCCGATCATCTGTGCCTGGAAGGCCTTCCGGCAAGGCAAGTCGCCGACATCCACGAAGCCGTTGATGAAGCGGTAGTTGACGCGATCTTCCGCCGGCGCCGGTTCACCTGGAAAATACGCCTGGCGCAAATCCGAGACGACCCACGCGGTGACGGTTTCGCCCGGGGCGACATGATAGCTGGCACCGCCGGAACGGCCTGCGGCTGCAGGTGAGTGCTCCATGACTGCCTCCCTCAGATCATGAAAATCTTTTCATAAATTGAAACTCGCCCGTCAGCTTTGTGAGCAGTTTCGAATTTAGCGCGACAAGACAGCTTGACGTTTGGATTGTCAAGCTTCAAAAAGGAGAAATTCGAAGGAATATCCGAAAGGAAATCTTCCGAATTGTGAAAATATTTTCATTGGGAGGATGAAAAATGCAGAGACTTCTATCCGGGATAAGTGCGTTCGTATTCTCGGCCTTCGCTCTTTCGGGCGTGGCCATGGCGGACGCCAAGACCATTACGTTCCTGTTCACCGACGACGACCAGGCTTATGTCGAGCGCATGGCCGCCTTGAGCAAGGAATTCGAGGCGTCACATCCCGACGTCAAGATCAATTTCGTATCGTCCGGCTATGACGCGGTGGTCAAGCAGCTGCCGGTCCAGCTGGCGGCAGGCAAGGGTCCGGATCTCGCCAAGATCACCGATTGGCAGCTGGCGCCCTATTATCTCGACATGCGGTCCCACATGAAGGACCCGGAGGCTTTCGCCAAGCTCCACGGGGACAGCCTCAACCAGCTCCGCCTGCCCAATATCAACGACCCGAAGTCGATCAACGGCTATGTCGCGTCCCAGACGCTGAACCTGCCGTTCGTCAACAAGACCTTGTTCGAGCAGGCCGGCGAGCCACTGCCCGGCCCCAAGGCCACGCTCAAGGAGATCGTCGAAGCTTCCGCCCGCGTTGCAAAGGCGACGGGCGCGCAGATCCCCTTCACCATGGACCGGTCGGGCCACCGTTTTTCCGGCGGCGCCTATTCCTACGGCTCGGTCTATGTGAAGGACGGCAAGTTCAATTTCCCGGATGCAGGTGCGCGCAAATATATCGCCGACCTCTATTCCTGGACCCAGAACGGCAGTTTTCCCAAGGAGATGTGGGGCGCAGCCGGCGGCTCGCAATACAAGAACATGGGCGATGAATTCGTCAACGGCAATGTCGTCACCTACCTCGCCGGCAACTGGATGGTGAACCCCTTCCAGAAGAAGATCGGCAACGCGTTCCAGTGGACGGCCATCAACGCGCCCTGCGGCGATGCGGGTTGCTATGCAATGCCCGGTGCGACCGCGATCGTCGGTTTCAAGCGCACCGAACATCCCGAAGCGGTCGCGCAGTTCATCGAGTTTCTCGGCTCCGAGAAAGTGCAGCGCGAAATCGCCGAGACCTATGTCATCCTGACGGGCGCGGACATCAAGAACCCGCAATACAAGATCTCCAGCGACGACGCCAAGGCATCCATGGCGGTGTTTCTGGACAACAAGAAGAACGTTCCGCAGGCCGCGCGCGATTTCGAACGCATGAAGGGCGGGACGGCGATCTACCAGCAGATCGTCCAGCGCATGAGCCAGCTCATCGTTGGCGAATTGAGCCTGGAGGAAACCTACAAGAACCTCGAGGCCGACGCCGGCAAGATCAACGAGGCTCTGGCGGTTAAGTGACGATCCGGCATGCCGGGTGGCGACGCAACCCGGCATGCCATACCAAGACCTAGGCTAAAAAGCGCATCTGGCTCAGGGGGCTCGGCTGCCTCTTTCAGACTGAACGACTAGGGGCCCGCCCGGGCATCAATGTCCATATTCGTCTGCGGGCTCACTCGTTGGAAACGAACGACAGTACTGACCTGCGAACGGCTGTTGACGCGGCACGCGCGATATCGACCAGCGCCGTTCGAACGCTGCGGATGCTGCGTCGCGAGCAAAACGCGAAGCTGCATTGGCCATGTAGCAGCTGGTGCCCTGGGTCGGGAGCGAAGACGACCTACGCAAAATCGCAACGCCTTCGAACGATGAACTGCAGGAGGTCGCCGATGAGCTCGCCGAACTGGCCTCAGCAGTAGAGCAAGCGACGTCACTGGCCCGCCGCCTTGGCGACGAGGCCGCATTGCGTGCCATTGAGATCGAAGGCCTTAGAGTCCGCCCGAGAATTCACGAGCGGCGTGCGATCCGTCTCACGAGGGTGATGATGGATGCGGCCGCTTCAGGCAGCCCGCGAAGCATTTGCCCATATCGAAATTGATCTGGAGCGCTGGGAACGCAAATCGACTCTCGATGATCTCGACTGGCGCAAGCCGTTCTCGCCGTCAGACCTGGTGGTATCGTTGTCTCACAACAGAATGTGCGTTTGTCCGCCTTTCGGCGGAATCGGTGGGACTTTCCGCCAGATAGCCGCCGTCAAATGCCTGCCTGCGTTGCGGAAATTACGATACCCGGAGGTGTACCACACGCGACACCCTGAGCTCAGGGACCCTGAATTCGCGTTCTCCTTCGAATATAAAACTTCCCGATCGGGGTGAATCTACATTTCCAAGGGCGACACTTCCCGATCGGTAAGGATGGCATTGAAACTCAGGAAATCTTCCTGTACGGTAAGCCGATACAGGAGATGCTCGATGTTCAGATCCGCACGCGATTTCGGCGCTGCCGTCAGGGAAAAACGCAAAGGTCTCGGCTGGACCCAGACCGAGCTTGCCACCCGTTCCGGTACAGGCGAACGTTTCATCGTCGAGCTCGAATCCGGCAAGCCTAGCTGCCAGCTCGAAAAGGCGCTGATCGTCGCACGCACGGTCGGTATCGAGATCGGCGACTTGAAGACAGCCCAACCCTCGTTGACCGCCATGGAAGATGACCTCGGCTTCCTGCCGACTTTCGGTGATGGCCGATGACAACCATCTTCTACGAAACCTTCCTCGTTGGCGAGATGACGTTCGAGGGGGAATGGCGGCTCGACTACGATCCGTCATGGGAGGCGCGCCGCTCGGCCTTCCCTATCTCGCTGACCATGCCGCTACGATCAGGAGCGGTCGGCGCGGACAGGCTGCTGCCATGGCTCGCCAACCTGCTGCCGGAAACCCATCTCGCCGAGATCGGTCAGCGGCTGAAAGTGTCTCCCCAGGACATCGTGGGCCTGCTCGGTCACATCGGTCGCGACACGGCCGGAGCGCTGTCGATTGGCGAACCCCGCAAAGCGGGCGTCAACCTGCAGCCCATTCCGGACGACGAGGCGCTGGAGCGAATCCTCAACGAGCTTCCGTCCAAACCCTTCCTGGTCGGAGAGCGAGGGGTCTCCATGTCGCTTGCGGGCGTACAGGAAAAGCTACCCGTCTTCGTTGATGACAATGGCGCTATCTCGATCCCGGTCGATGGCACGCCATCGACCCATATCATCAAGCCAGACACCAACCGTCTGGCTGGAAGCGTCGAGAACGAAGCCTTCTGCCTGGCCCTTGCACGGGCCTGCGGACTGGAAGCGGCCGAAGCTACGATCGGCATAGCCGGCAAACGGCGCTATTTGCTGGTGAAGCGCTATGACCGTTTTACGGATCCACAAGGTGAGATCCGCAGGCTGCACCAGGAAGACCTTTGCCAGCTAACGGGTCATTTTCCATCGCAGAAATACGAGCGATCCCAGACGGGCCGCGGCGTGACATTGAAGATGCTGTTCGATGCCGTCAGCGATCTTGTTTCCCCCGCCGAGCGCCTGACGCTTCTCGACGCAGTGATTTTCAACGTACTGATCTGCAATTCGGATTCGCATGCAAAGAACTACTCCATCCTGATCGGTGCCGGCGGATCTGCGAAGCTGGCGCCGCTTTACGATTTGATGTGTGCGGCGGTCTACCGGCAGGTTGATCAGAGCCTGCCTCAAGGCATCGCCGGGCGTTTCATCGGGCCTGACTTGAGGCGAGCAGATTGGCAGGCCTTCGCTGAGGAGGTCGGGTTGAGCGGTGCCTCGACTATCAGGCGTGTCCAGGAGCTTGCGGCGGTAATTGATGGCTTCTGCGAAGATGTCGCGAAGCAGATCGTCGACACCGCTGGCGATCCGACGAGAGTCCTGGAGCGCATCACCCATAATATTCAGAAGCGATGCAGGCGAATTCAGGCGCAGATTCGAGCCTGAAACGAGCTCGAAACACAGCATCTCGGTATAATCGGCTGGGATCTTAGAATATCACACGAATTCAAAGATTTCGAAAAATGCCTTTGAATTCCCTATATTTTCCCGCCGCGAGCGACCGTGGGTGCCACCTTTGCCGGTTAGACGGTGACGTTGACCACCGACAGCTCAAGACAGATCAGGTAAAGCTGCGGTCACTTCCAGAGAAGCCGCCATTGTGGTTGGGCGCGGCGCTCACCAAGCGGACCGCAACCTGGCTTGGAAAGTGGGCAGACGGGCTGGTGACAGTTCGGAAAGCGGCGAACGAAATGAAAAGGATCGCGGAGGTATTCCAGGCAAACGGTGGAGCGGGGAAACCCCTTGCCCTCCAGCTCAGGTGTCCTGGGCGTCCACAATCGATGAGGCGCGAATGGCCACCTGGCAGGAGAGGCGCAATGCGGCGGTCGAGCCGGATTTGTTAGCTGAGCTTAAAAGCCCTGCGGAATTCGATTCGGCATCACGCGATGTGGCGCCCGAGGAAATAGGCAAATTCATTCCCTTGATTACGCGCGGAAATGAACTGGTCGAAGAATGCGCGACGTGTGGCTTTGCCCAGATTTACATCCATAACGTATCTCGTAATCAACATGAGTTTGTAGATTTCATGGCCGAGCACGTATTCAGCGAGCTGAAGCTTCGGTTCGCACCACCACCGCGGCCGTCATCACCTCTCGCCAATGCGAGATTGCACCACCTGGCACGTAATTCGATATCTGCGGGCATGCACGAAGCACCATACCCAACGAAAAGTCTTCGTCGGCTCGGCAAGTGGTTTCCGTTTTACCGCTGCCCTCTCGCAGGGACCCGCCAAAGAAGGCGCTCAACCGCGCCAGCCGCCCTCAGCCGGCTCACCCAGCTGCGGCGCCGACGGCGGTCATTGCGACAGCCAGCAAAGCGATGATGATCAGCAGCCAACGCGCCTGATACACGCTCTCTTCCATCGGAACCTCCTTTTTCGAGACGCCTTGAACCCGCAATTGCGGTCCAAGTTCCGCCTTCGCGACCTCTTCCTCCTCGCTCCGGACCTTGGTCGGTGTCGCCCGTGGCCCAAGGTCTCAGCCTGGATAGGACTGAAGCCCGAGGTCGGGAACACGCGCCGTCGAAAGCGAGTTTTCTTCGCAGCTTCGGAAACGCTGTTCGCGGTCGGAAGCATGTGGAAACTCAAGGAGATAAGACATGAACGTTGTTACACGCGCGGCATTTGCCGCGGCGCTTCTCGCGGGCACTACACTGTCAGCCTTCGCCCAGACCAGCAGCACTGTCGGCACCGGAGGGACCAGTGCCGGCGGCGGCACGTCCAGCAGCACGGTCGGGACGGGCGGCAGTTCTGCCGGAACCAATTGCGCACCCGGCACCACCAACTGCGGCACCGGTTCCGCCTCGACCCTGGGCACCGGCGGTTCTTCTGCCGGCGGCGGCCAGTCGAGCAGCTCGGTTGGCACCGGTGGGTCGGCGGCAGGCTCGGGCAGCGGCTCCGGCTCCGCTTCGACGCTTGGCACCGGCGGCACGTCCGCAGGCGATGGCCAGTCCAGCAGCTCCGTTGGCACCGGCGGGTCGGCGGCAGGTTCCGGCAGCGGGTCGGGCTCCGCTTCGACGCTTGGCACCGGCGGCACCTCGGCCAAGGACGGCATGTCGACCAGCTCGGTCGGAACCGGCGGCAGCGCGGCTGGCGCGGCCGGCCTTGAACACGGTCAGGGCAAGAAGGCATGTCCTCCGGGCCAGGCCAAGAAAGACGGCGCTTCCTGCTAGTCCCACCCATCGGACGGGGGCGGATTGTTCCGCCTTCGTCCTAATCAATAGGAGAGCCGAAATGACCTCGGCATCATTCGCATACAAGGGCAGTTTCGCACTGCCGCTGATCCTGGCGACCATTACCGCGATCTCGGCCTTTGCCACCGAAACCATCAAGCTTGACGACGGCACCATCTGCACCATCATCGAAAGCACGGGCTCGACCGGCAACGGCACGTCGACATCGGTAACCGCAGGCGGCGGCAGCGTATCGTCCTCGACGACAATCGACGGCAAGACAACGACGACGCATTCGGGCGGTGGCTCGGCTTCGTCCAGCGCCGGTTCATCCGTCACAACCGGCACGGCCGGCAATCAGGCATTTTCGACGGCAAGCGTCACCAAGCCTGATGGGACGGTGATCACCCGCCGGTCGGACGGCACCTGCGACGTAACCCCGCCTCGGAAATGAAGGAGATAGACATGTCGAAGAAAATATCCCTGGCGTGCCTGGCGCTTATGGCCTCGGTCGCCACCACACCCGTGCTTGCACAGGACTGCAACTCGGCCGGCACGGTCGGCTCCGCCGGCAGTGCCGCCGCAGGCGGCACATCGGCGAGTACGCTCGGCACTGCCGGAGCCTGCCAGACCGACGACGGCACGACGGCCTCGATCGGCTCTGCAGGCAGTGCGGCGACGGCCGATGGCAAAGCCCAGAGCCAGACCAAAGTTAACGAGAACCCGAACCAGCTGAAAGCGCAGTCGAAGGCGCAGGCCATGGACCAGGGCACATTCAGCAAGTCGCAGACGAAAACGCGGGTCAAGGGTGATGAACTGCAAAGCAAGACGCGCAGCATGTCCCATGTCCCGGGGCAGAAGCCGGTCAAAAGCACCACCGACAGCAACGTGGTTCTGCCGCCGCAGTGACCTGGAAACGACGAATCGGCTCCCACGAAAGAGCGGGAGCCGACCCTCGGCTCGCGGCATGATCTCGGCCTGCGCCCCCCGCGAACCGGCAGCATCCGCCTTTCGGCGCAGAGGGCAAATTCACCGGTTTTAATCAAGGCGCTGTGGAACCGGACGCCTGGGCATTTGGCTTCCTCAATACACAGATGCTGACCGCATCGACCAAAGGGAGGATTGGATTGCACACGTTCCACACGTTCGCTGCCGCTCTCCAGAAGATCGTCTTGGGTAAGGCGCCGGAGCAGCCACACGCCGGAAAGGCTGATCCGCATGGGTGCCGGCAACTGAAACTTCGGCTCCGATACACTTTTTCCCGCAATTAGGGAGCAACTGCCAGCAGATCCCCACAGGCCCTGTCCAATACGGAATTCTTCAAAGGACTGCGATCTCCCAGGCTTCTTGCTGCACGTGCTCCGCGAGGCACTGGCTTCCATTGGTCAGGGTCACTCGGCGATTATTCGTTCGGCCCATTCCACATATTCTTCCAGCCGTTCCAACGCTCTGTCAGCATCTCCTCTGGTCTTGGCTCGAGACCCGCACTGAACTTCATCCTTCTGTTCGAGAAGCGATGCAAGGTTTCGGGCTTGGGCTTCCGGTAGTCGGTTTCCTAAAGCCGCCTGAAGCAGCTTCACCACCGCTTGGTGATCATCTTTGTTGGTCTCGCCGATGTACTTGCCGGTGATGACATCGGTGAATGCGATGGCGCAATTGATGATCGTTGACATGGACGGATTGCCTATGTCGCCAGGATCCGCCACGGCGTTGCTGTTTCTCGCATCCTTCAAGAAGCCTCTGGCGATGACGAGCCTTCCCCGGACAAACGTTTCGTCGCGTTTTTTACTCGGCCCCTTTCTGACCATCCCCGTTCCCTCTCAACAATTCTTGAGCCACGTCTTCTGGATGTTTCTTTTCGCTCGCAGGCGAGGAACTGAATGCCGGCTTGGGGCTTTAAACCGCGCAGACTTCGGAGGATGACGATGGACGAAACTATTTTTGAGCAACTCGGTACCATGAGCCAACAGCTGCACAAGCGCGCTCTCGCGTTGTCCCACCAGGGGAAGGACGCGGACCTCGCTATGCTGATGTCGGCACAGGCCGTGACGATGGAAGCGGTCAAATCCCTCGGGGAAGCACTGAACAGGATCAATGGGCCGCTTGGGCTTGGGGCAGCGGGAGACTAGGCGGCGCGTCTTCCTGTTCTCCTTCGTGCAATCCCTTTCAGGGCCATGACAATGCCGGCCGGAACTTTCCAACGCGACGGCAGGTTGGGCTTGCAGGAGGAGAACGAGATGCACCGCAAACCCGACCACCCACATGAACTGGCGTTTTACATCGGGCTGAACGCGGCGCTTGGCTGCTTGATTATAGCCAGCGTCTTGCTCGCGGCAGCGGCGTGAAGACGAGTTCGATCCGGGAGCCGTCGACCGCTCCCGGAGAGCGCCATCAGGACATCCCGGCATCGGGCGGGGAACTATTAGCCGACCAGCCTGTTGGAGCCGTCATGACCGACACGTCCAGAAAAGCCGGCAACAACATGATGAAATTTGTCACCGCCATTCTCGCGGCCGCACTTGTCATCGGTGCAGTCTATTTCTTTTTCCTGACCCCCGGCGAGCCCACGGGTCCTCAAACACCGCCGTCTCCGCACGCCATCGACCAGACGAAGTGATCGACTTATGAAGCCAAGCGACACGCCAAGGAGTAAAACACCGACGGGATTGTCGCCGTCGGCGGATCCCGAACCCCAAAAGAAGCGAAAAGTCATCGCCGGCCGCGGCCTGATCATGTTTATCGCGGGCGTCGCGGTCGCAGCCTTCTGTCTCTACGCGTTCATCGCGCTCTATGGGATCTATGCCGGCACCTGACGCTAGCTGCACCCGCTGCGCCTTCCTCCCTAGCGCGGGGAAGATGAGGCGCAGGCCGTTCAAATTGCCGCGGTCCGGGTTTCAGATCGGTAACCACCCCAGCAGCTAAGCCCACGCGCATTCTTATCATATGATAATTGTGATCAAAATTCGCATCAATACGACACGCCGAGGAAACCCGAAAAATGCCCGACCGGAATCCGGGACATGCACGCGTGCCCGCCACGGTGCATTGCTGGTCAGAAGACGTCCCCAGCCGGACCTTCGTCTCGCTGGAAAAGGCCTTGGCCTATTGCAGAAAGAATATCGGCGAGCTTCCGGCCATCGAGCTCTTCGTTCATTGCGGCCAGATCCCCGAACCGATTATCAGCGGTGACGAGCTTGCAGCCCTGATAAAGGCAAAACGGCGCAACCTGATCTAACGGAGCTTGTTCGAGTTCAGCGCAACGTCTGCGAGGCAGGCGACGATCCGACTTTGGCAGATGTCAGCTTGCGACATCAAAGGTGACTGGCTTTGTCTTGTTAAAACGAGCAGGAACGGTTATTCGCCATGGCAGACTTGAACCGGGACCTGCCATGCTCACGCTGAAATCCACCTTTACCGCGCTGTTGATCGCTGCTGCATCCAGCTTCACTGTTTCCTCGGCATTCGCTTCGACGAAATATCCCCTGGCCATCGAAAACTGCGGCGCGCAGGTCAGCTTCCAGAAGGCGCCCGAGCGGGCAATCGGGCTTGGCCAGAACAGCGCCGAAATCCTGCTGCTGCTCGGCCTCCAGGACAAGATGTCCGGCACCGCCTTCTGGCCGAGCAAGGTTTTGCCGCAGCTTGCCGAAGCCAATGCCAAGGTCAAGCTTCTGAGCGTCGAATTCCCGACCTTCGAATCGATCCTGGCCGAGAACCCGGATTTCGTGGCCGCCGCCTTGCCAAGCCTGGTCGGCCCGAGCAGCAAGGTCGCCAAGCGTGAGGACTTCGACAAGGTCGGCGTCCCGTCCTATCTCTCGCCCAGCACCTGCCTCAGCACCAAGGAGGTCAAGGACCAGTACGGCAGCCGCGCCCAGCTGTGGAACATGGATCTGCTCTACAAGGAAATCGACGAACTGTCGCAGATCTTCGATGTCGGCGATCGCGGCCAGGCATTGATCGCCGATTTCAAGGCGCGCGAAGCCAAACTCCGCTCCAGCGTTTCGAAGGACGGCAAAAGCCTCTCCTACGTCTTCTGGTTCTCCAGCCCCAGCCCGTCGGCTGATGCTTATCTCGGCGGCAAGAACGCAGCGTCCGGCTTCATCGCTGATGTCCTGGGCGGCCGCAATGCCGTCACCGCCGAAGCCGAATGGCCGACGCTCGGCTGGGAAAGCATCATCGCTGCCAATCCGGACGTGATCGTCGTCGCCAATCTGGACCGTAACCGCTGGGAACTCGACAAGCCGGAAGCAAAGATCAGGTTCCTGACCACCGATCCGGCCGTCAGCCAGATCACCGCCGTGAAGAACAAGGCAATGGTGGTGATGGACGGTCAGGCCATGAACCCGACCGTGCGGACGATCTATGGCGCCGAACAAGTGGCCGACCAGTTGAAGGCCATCGGTCTTCTGAAGTGACGGAAAAGCGCCGCCCTCTTCAGCAGCTTTTCGCCTTCGCAGCCGTGCTGGTGGCTTCGCTTGCAGCCATCGGTCTCGTCGTCGGCATAAGCGTCGGGATCGGCGATCTGCCGATCCCGCTCGCGACGACCTTTTCTGCGGTCACCAACCGGCTGGGCTGGACGGCGGTGGCGCTCAACCGTATCCATGAGACGGTCATCTGGGACTACCGTCTCAGCCGGGCGCTGGTCGCGGCCTTTTGCGGTGCGGGCCTTGCCCTGTCGGGAGCGATCATGCAGTCGCTGCTGCGCAATCCGCTGGCCGAGCCCTATGTTCTCGGCATCTCCGCCGGCGCGTCCACCGGCGCCGTCGCGATCGTCATCCTCGGTGTTGGCGCAGGCGCGGTTTCATTGTCGGCCGGGGCTTTTGCCGGCGCCTTCGCGGCCTTCTTCTTCGTGGCGCTGCTATCCAACGGCACGCGCGGCGGTGCGGACCGCACAATCCTTGCCGGTGTCGCCGCTTCGCAGCTCTTCAATGCCTCGACCTCCTACATCGTCACGACGTCGGGCAATGCCCAGCAGGCGCGCGACGTGATGTTCTGGCTGCTTGGCAGTTTCGGCGGCGTGCGCTGGCCGGAGCTGACGCTGGTCTCGATCATCGTCGGCATCGCGCTGCTGGCCTGCCTGCTTTATGCCCGCGTGCTCGATGCCTTCGCCTTCGGCGATGAGGCGGCGGCGGCGCTCGGTGTCAATGTCGCGCGCGCACGCATCGTGCTTTTTGCCCTGACGGCGATGATGACGGCGACGATCGTCAGCATGGTCGGCTCGATCGGCTTCGTCGGCCTCGTCGTACCGCATGTGGCGCGGTTTGCCGTCGGGCCACTGCATGTCCGCCTGCTTCCGGCCTGCGCCGTTATCGGCGCCGTTTTCATGGTGGTGGCGGACATTGCGTCACGTACCCTCATCCCGCAGCAGGTCCTGCCGATCGGCGTCGTCACCGCGCTGGTCGGCGTGCCCTTCTTTTCGATCATCCTCTACCGGTTCCAACGCGCGTCATGAGCATCAAGACCGAGAACCTCACCTGGAAAATTGGCAGGAAGACCGTGCTCGAAGGCGTTTCGTTCGCGGCACAGCCGGGCAAGACACTCGGCCTTCTGGGACCGAACGGTTCGGGAAAAACGTCGCTCCTGCGTCTGCTCGCCGGTTTGAAACTGCCGCATTCGGGGTCCATCATGCTTGAAGGCAAGGATCTCAAGACGATCGGGAGGCGTTCGATCGCAAGAAGGGTCGCCTTCGTTGAACAGCATGCCACGACCAATGCCAATCTGAGGGTCGTCGATGTGGTGAAGCTCGGGCGGTTTCCGCACCGGTCGATATTTTCAGGCTGGTCGCTCACCGACGACGACGCGGTCGAGACCGCTCTTCTACGCGCCGGCATGGCCCACAAGCGCAACGACCGCTGGCAGTCCCTTTCCGGCGGCGAAAAGCAGCGGACCCATATCGCCAGGGCGCTGGCGCAATCGCCGAAGGAACTCATCCTCGACGAACCGACCAACCATCTGGATATCCAGCATCAGATCGGCCTGATGCGGCTGGTTTCCGGCCTGCCGATGACGAGTATCATCGCGCTTCACGATCTCAATCATGCAGCGATGTTCTGCGATCAGCTGATCGTCCTGCAGAACGGCAGGATCGTCGCCGGCGGGGCACCGGAAGAGGTGCTGACCGAAGCCCTGCTGAGGGACGTATTTTCCGTCGAAGCACGGGTAGAAGCCTCGCCGCACCATTCGCGACCCCATATCCACTACCTCGCCTGATAATTTCTGAGAATCCAGCCTACGAGGAGTTTCGACCGAGCGGTCTCCACCATGAGAGCCGAAGGCCGTTACGCGAACGCCGGCTGGAACAAACAAACCCTTGTCATCGTTCGTTGGTCACCCGGAACCGGAGGGCCCGACATGAAACCTCTTCTCATCACGGCAGCGGCCGTTCTTTGCCTGTCTGCCAACCTGACACTCGCGCAGGAACCGCCTAACGCATCTCCCAATACCCCGCCACAGGCTGAGCGGGATCGCGCCCCGAACGCACCGCCGCCCGGTCCTCAGGGACCGGCCGCGGACCGGGACGGAGACGAGTGGCGGATGCCGCCGATGGCCGACCGTCGAGCGCCACGGGAGCGCGGCGCTCGTTTCCGCATCGAGAACGGGCGGACCACGATCGACCTGCGCTGCGCCGACGGCGAACCCACAAAGGATTGCGCGGATCTTCTCCTGCAGGTCTTGGACCGGCTTGAGCGAGGAACGTCTTCGAACGATTCCGACTCTCGCGACGACGGCCGGGACCGCTCACGTTATCGCTGAGGCCGGCCGAGACCAGAGGGAACCAGATTGGTCCCTGTTCAAACCGCCTCGCCGCAACTTTGGTGGAGGACAGTCTGTCGGGACTTGCGCGGACGCCCGCAAAGGCCGCCCGCGATCAAACGTACATAAGCTGAAGCGCAGATGAATGCGGACTTCAGCAACGGTTCAAGGATCGCGCCGCAATCTGTCAGCGTGTGCACTCTGGAGGAAACCGATGCGCAGGATAGTCTTAGCGGCCAGTTTGATCGCAGCTTGTCTTTTTGGAGGCGCGGCAAATGCCATGCCGATCGGAACCATTGCCGTGCCGGCAAAACCAACCGCCGAAAAGGTCGATTGGGCTTGCGGCCGCGGTTACCACCTGAACCGGTGGGGCGATTGCCGCCCCAACCGCTGGCGGCCGCCGCCGCCCCGCTACAGCCATCGGTGGGACCGGCGGGATCGATGGGACCACCGCGGACCGCCTCGCTGGGAATGGCGTGGTCATCGCGACTGGCGCGATCGCCGGGATTGGCGTTGATACGGGAAAGCCCTTCTGCTCTGCAGAGGGGCTTTTTCTCGATGGGAATTCGGCGACACGCTCGGCTGAGCCCTATAGAGCCTGATGCGGGCAATATCCCCTCTCACGCGACAGCGGAATTTGACGGCAGGGGTTGAATTTTAGCCACTTCTAACGAACATTTCCCAGCTGGGAGCGTTTTATTGTTAGGAGGAAGCGTCATGAAGAAGGATACCAATCGGCAGGTCAGAATTCCTGGGCCACGCGACCACGACGTCGCCGAACACTGCCGCAGAAACGGAATGCGGCTGGAGGACGAAAAAAAGATGTTAAGGCTGCTGGGAAAACACGCTCCGGTGCACGAGATCCACTCGAACTCGCCGCCACGACCGCCGCGGTTCCGCTAGGCAAAAATCAACGCCTGCAAGCGCTATAGCCCCATTCCCGCCGATCGCGTCCGATGCACCCCTTTGGGAACGAAGGCGAAATTTTCAGCCAGGCCCAACAGGTCCGCGGCAAGATGCAGGGTCGAAAGCCACATTTCCGTGCCCTGCAGGCTTCCTGTCTGACCGTCGGCGAAAGCAAAGCCCCTTTCTGCCTGCCACCGGTCCGGTGAACGCAGAATGATCTCCTCAGCCACGGCTTCCGCCTGGCCGCGCATGAAATCTGTCTGCTTGAGGCACAGCCAAAGCGGATGGATCGTATCGAGCAGGTTACAGGCCGTATAGGTTGGCCCGGAAAAGCCGCGGTTGTTTCGATAATGCGTCATGACGGAATTGATCGCGGATTCAGGGAAAGGAACCGGGATGCCGAACTGGGCATGGGCTCCGCGTGTGAGGCGATAAAAGCCGTTGACCGGCTGCAGCAACCCTTGTTCCGCGGTCGGCTCCCCCCACAGTCCCGTCGAACGATCGAAATGGGTCGAAAGCCAGCCGAAGAGGATTTCCTTACCCCTGCCGCTCCTGAAATACCGGGCGTTGAAATAAAGCGCAGTGGCGATAGCGTCCACCCGGTCGCCGCACCACCATGCACGGGTGCTCCAGGGCAGCGCCTCCAGCCAATCACAAAGCTCAACGGCGTCCATCTCGACGCCCGAGATCGGGTGGGAGGGATGCGCGCCGAGTATCTCCAGCGCATAACCGACCGCCAGCACGTTATAGAGAGCCAGGGAATCATCGCGGATGTTCTTCGCAGGATCGGGTGACCGAAACGGATCTGGAAAAAAGCCGGTCGCGGGGTCCTGCAGCGCCTGCAAACGATCGGCGATCGCCTTCGCCTCATTCCCGGAAGGCTGCTCCCCAAAACCGGCGGCGATCTCGATCGCATCGCATTCATGCCTGACGCTCATGCGCGCCGTGCCATCGGCATCTGGCGACAGATAACCCTCGGGTGTCAGATGCCGTTCCCGCACATCCCGCCACTCGGCTTCCGCTATCCTGCCGATCCGCAGCAGCGCCTGTTCGACCTCGACCCGGCGCGATTTCCCTACCGCTGCCGTCTCCCCGCGACGGCGCACGACTTTGGCCGGCACGCCCGCCGCGATCGCCAGATCTGGAATGTCCCTGGTGACAACAGCCCCGGCAGCGATAACCGCACCCCTCCCGATCGTCACGCCGTCCAGAATGACCGCATTGGCACCGATCCAGACATCATCGCCGATCGTAATGCCGAGCGTCTCGTGAGGCTGATCGTTGATCGGTATGTCCGGATCGTCGAAACCATGATTGAAACCGACGATCGACACCAGCGACGCAATACGCACACCGTTTCCGCACCGGACCTTTCCGGAGATGCATGCGTAGGGGTTGACCGAACAATTGGCGCCGATTTCCACATCTCCCCGCACGAGGGCGTGCCCCGCAATCCAGGAACGATCTCCGAGGATCAGAGATGAGGTGAAAATGCGGGCGTCGCTTGCGATATAAGCGCTGTCTGCGATTTGCGCCCCGGCGGACTGCACCAGTTTTTCCTTCAGCCTCTTTTGGGGATCGCTTTGAATATCCGCAGGCCTGCGCTCCCAGGTGAGGAATTGCAGCCTGGCTTCCCGATCCAACTCGGATTCGGAAACGTCTGGACTTGTCCGCATCTCGTCACTCGTTTGCACGCCGGCTTCATGCTCGAAAAAGGCCGGCAGGGTCAGAAAGCGATGGCCGATGTCATCATACCAATTTCTGACATTCGCCGAGTTGAGGAAATACAGCAGACGAATTTAAGCGTCCAGCTTTTGTTTTCGACCTCCGCCGGCGTTGTTCAATGCCTCTCAGGGCAAATGGAGTTCACTCCCGCATTGATATGAGTCCGAATTTGTCATACACGTGTGATGAATACGGCGCGGACGCGTCGCGTCGTTGCAGCGGGGATTGAGCGTGACAACCCAGACCAAGGAGCGGAACAAGGGACCGGGATCGCTGGTGTCACGGGTCGGGGAAAGTCTTCGGACAGCAATTGCCAGCGGTCAATACTCGCCCGGCGACAAACTCCCAAGCGAAGTCGAACTGACGGAAACCCACGGCGTAAGCCGTACGGTGGTCCGCGAAGCGGTCGCGGCGCTTAGATCGGACGGGCTTGTCGAAGTGCGGCAGGGCGCGGGAATTTATGTGCTCAGCCAGGAGACTTCCGCTCCTTCCGGCCGGAAAATCGACCGGGCGCGCGTATCGTCCGATCTGGAGGTGCTCGAGGTGCGGGCTCCGCTTGAGATCGAGGCTGCCGGTCTGGCGGCGATGCGCCGATCGCCGGCGCAGGAAGAGGCTATCTTCGATTGTCATCGGCATATTCTGCAATGCATCGAGCAGAATGAATCGATCCGCGAGGCGGATCTTGCGCTGCATTTCGCCATCGCCGACGCCACCAACAACCCGCTGTTCCGGCAGCATCTGGAATTTCACGGTACCGCGGCCATTCCGCAATCGAGGGCGACGCCCGGCGAACGGTCCGGCGAACAGACCGCCTACCGCCGCATGATCCACACGGAACATGAAGCGATCGTCGTGGCAATCTCGGATCGCAACGAGGAAGCGGCGCGCAATGCCATGCGCGACCACCTGAGAGGAAGCCAGATCCGCTACCGGGATGTGCTGAGGGATTTTAAAGCGTTTTCAAGCTGATGCTTCAGCAGGCCGGCCGCATGGCCGGGCCGGCTCTTAGGCCCCGATCCACTGTGAACAGCACCGAAGGTTGACCCCGTTTGAAAAGGCGGCAAGCGCCTGACTTGACTTGCAAACTCGCGACGAGGACGGGGGCATCATCGGCGACGATCGTGACCCCACCCGATCTGCATTTCATCTCAGTAGATCAAGGCTCTACGGGACCGATCATAGGGGTCAGCCATCGACGCTGATTCACACATTGGCGGTCCGCCGGTCATTTTCCTTGGTCAGCTCAGGCCGTACCAGGTACCGCGGCCTGCTCCATGAAGGGTTAGATGTCCCTGCTCGTTTAATGCGCGCAGATGATCCTTGACGGTATTTCTGCTTGCGCCTGTGGCCTTGGCCGCGTCCATCACGGTCACTCTTCCACGCTCGCGGGCCAATTCGAGAATTGCGATGGACAGCTCCGGCAGATCACCAAAAAGGATGCGCTCGCGCTCGATCTTGCGCTCCAGCCGCTGTTTCTGCCGCTGCAGGCTTCGCAGGAAGAACTCGACCCACGGATTCCAATCCTGCTCATCGGTTCGGATCGTGCCCTGTGTCCGTCGCAGTGCAAGATAATATGCTTCCTTGTTTTGCTCGATGACGCTTTCGAGGGAGCTATAGGGCACATAGGAATAACCGGCCCGAAACAGGAGCAAGGTGGTCAAGGCGCGCGAGAGCCGGCCATTGCCGTCCTGAAATGGATGGATCTCCAGGAAAATGACGACAAAAACCGCCACGATGAGCAACGGATGAAACGTACGATCCTTCTCCTGAGCCTGTTGCCAGGCCACCAGGTCGGCCATCCGGCCCGGCGTATCGAAAGGCGATGCCGTCGCAAAGACGATGCCAAGGCTACGGCCATCTTCGTCAAACGCTTCGACGTTGTTGGAGAGCGTCTTCCAACTTCCCCGATGCCGCTCGTCCTTGGTCGAGTGAATGAGCAGGTCCCGATGGAGTTGGCGGATATGGTTTTCGTTCAGGGGGATCTCTTCGAAAGCGGAAAAGATAGTTTCCATCACCTCGGCATAGCCTGCGACTTCCTGTTCGTCACGGCTGGTGAAAGAGCCGATGCGCAGGTTCGAGAGTAGCCTCTCGACCTCGCGGTCGCTCAGTTTTGCTCCCTCGATACGGGTTGACGATCCGATGCTCTCGATCGTTGCAACCCGGCGCAGACTGGACAGTCGGTCGGGCGCGATCCGTCCCAACGCTCGCCAGGCGCCTTTGAACTCGTCAATCTCGGCGATCAGCGACAGGATTTCAGGCGTGATGCGCAGTTTGGATAGGTCGAGGGCCGGCATCCATTAGTCCATCCATTTCCATCCACAAAGGATATGGCACAATGGCGTCCATTAATCCATCCATTTCCATCCAATAAACCCACTTTGAACCAATTGCCGGAAAGATCGGTCTTCGCCGTCGTCGATCCGGTGGTCTATAACAACAGGTCCGGAATGGCGCCGACCATGCTGAAGATAGCGATGGCTTTCGGTGGATCGATGAGCTTTGGTGCACCTGATGGGATCGCGCGCTTCGGAATGGGTATGAAAGAGATGTCTTACATGATGGGGCCTGCCGGGGAAGCAACTGGCCTCGGAAGCAAGCTAGATGCCTGCCTCAGACGGATGAACCGTTTTCGCAAGTCGCTTTCGCATGCGGTTTCGCTGATCAAACACATCTATGTAATACGCGGATGCCTTCTTCGGCGCGCATCCTGTGAAACAGCACCGAAGGTTGACCCCGTTTGAAAAGACGGCGAGCGCCTACTTGACTGGCAAACTCGCACCGAGGACGGGGGCACCATCGGCGCCGATCGTGATCCCACCCGATCTGCATTTCATCTCAGTAGATCAAGGCTTTACGGGGCCGATCATAGGGGTCAACCTTCGGCGCTGATTCACATGCTGTAATTGCGTGCGCTGCGAAGGTTTGTGAGGTAGATTATAGACACCAAGGAATCTGGATACCTGCTATGGCACTGAGCATCAAAGACCCCGATACCGAAAAGCTCGCGCGTGAACTGGCTGCACGCACCGGTGAAACCATCACTATAGCGACACGGCGCGCGCTTGAGGAACGTCTCAAGCGTATGGGATCGGAAACGGCAAAGGCTGCCCTCCTCGAGGACATGGAGGCAATGCAACGGCGCCTCAGCGCTCTGCCGGTTCTCGATGACCGCAGCCCGGATGAAATCATCGGCTACGATGAAAACGGTGTTCCGAACTGATGGTAATCGACACGTCGGCGATCGTCGCAATCTTTTTCAGTGAGCCGGATGCCCAATATTATCGCGAACGCATTGCCGACGATCCCCTCCGGCTCATTTCGGCGGCAACGCTTCTCGAAGCCTCGATGGTCATCGAGGGGCGTTTTGGCGAAGCAGGTGGAGCAGAACTCGATCTCTGGCTGCACAAGGTCAAAGTAGATGTCGTTGCGGTGAGCGCCGAGCACGCCGATCAGGCTCGCCGGGCCTGGCGCCGCTACGGCAAGGGCCGTCATCCGGCTGCCTTGAACTACGGCGACTGCTTCTCGTACGCTCTCGCCGCACTGACCGGCGAGCCGCTGCTGTTCAAGGGTAATGACTTTTCGCAGACCGATGTTCAGGCAATCTAATCATGACGAACCCGACCATGCAGGCTTTACGGGACCGATGGCAACCTTCGGCGCTGATTCACTTAATCCGCCTCGTGTCCCCAGACTTCGATCTGGGTCAGCGCTGGAAAGGGCGACGGGTCGTCGGCCTTGATCAGGCTGTGCAGTCTGATCCATTCCACGGTCTGTTCCCTCACCGGGAAACGCTGAGCCGCACCCGTCTTGGCCAGCGAGAAACATGCGGTCTCGGCGTTGGAAAAGGTGACGCTGGCCTTTTCCCACCAGGCGTCGTGCGGAAAGTCCGCTCGCAGGTAGAGAACGATCTCGTCGATTTTCACCGGCCGGCCGAAATCGAGCGTCAGCGTCGCATCGGGATCGCGATTGATCCCCCAGCTCGTGTAGGGCCAGAAGCCATGATCGTCGTTCGCCTTTTCGCCGTCGATGGCGTTGCGCGCGGCAAAGACCGCCTCCCCGCGTGTCTCCACATTCGCCCTGGCGTGCGGAAATATGGAGGCATTGGCGTGGTCGTCCCACGGATTGAATGCCAGGTTCCGGCGCGCCGCGATTTCCTCCGGGCGCGCCTTGCGGACGCATAGTCTGTGGATTTTGCCTTCAAAGGCCCGCGGAGAATAAGGAATGCGCTTGGGACCAAAAGGGACCCCGAGCGCATAACTCTGCCCCTTCATATAGACGATCGCAGGCGTCATCGCGTCGTCGAGCGCGAGCATGAGATATCCCGGCTCGGACGCTTCGACGACGACCTGATCGCCTTCGTTGTAGCTGTCGCGAAAAACGAGATATGCCTCGTCCGTGCCCGTTACCCTGGCGCGAACCTCGCCCGCCACGTCCACGACTTTCAGTGTCAGTTCCATGCTCGTCCTCCTCAGACGATCCGCAGTTTCAGGCAGGTCCCGGCAAAGGGGATGCGCAGTCGATAAATTCTCGGGGGCCAGGAGATGCGCAGCCGGGCATCGTCGATATCGATTGCATCGACCTCAATCTCCCCGGCTCCATCAAGGTCGATGCGGCCGAGACCACCGAAATGAAGGGCGCGGTCGATAGTCGGTTCGACGCAAGTCATCAGCGAAAGCACCGCCGGCAGTTCGCCCTGATGGATATCCACGACCTCGATCTCCTGCCCGCGCCGAAGCGTGACGGTTCGCCGATAGGATTGCACGCGTGCCTCGGCCGGATAGGCGGGCGCTATGTCCAGCGATATCTGCGCCTGATTTTCAGCGAACTCGGTCTGGACATTCCGCGCCGAAAAATCCGCGCCGGCGGCCTGGCTCACACCGCCGAAAGTCGGCAGGTTGTGGAAGCCCGACTGCATGGTCCAGATATCGTACCGCTCGGAGGAAAAGGTTTTTGCCGTGTAGGTTTCGACGCCAATATCGATCAGGAACGGCTTGCCGTCCTTGTAGACCGTCAGGCTGCCGACGTCGTTGTGGTTATGGCTTTCGCCGTTATTGCCGCCTTTGACGGCGAGCGCAAAGCAGTCGTCGCGGGCAACGAACAGGCCAATTCCCGGATAGAACGCATTGCCTGCCGGCGTCCGTTCTCCGCCGGCCGCCGGCGTTACCAGCAGTTCCTGCACGCGGTACCAGAGGTTCCACTCCTCGGGCAGATGCTTGTGCTCGGACGACAGGCGGTCGCGTGCGGCAAATGCCGCCAAGACATCGGACCCGACGGCCTTGCCGAACAGATACTCGCGCACGGTGCAGGGTTCTATGACCGCGGCGGAATCGGCAAAATTGAAATACCGGCGGCCGGCGACATGCATGTTGACGATATATTCCGCCATGCTGCGGACTTTCGGAGCCTTCCAGAGCGGCGTCATCGAAGCCGGCGCCACCGTGTCGAGGATGGTCATCGCCCCGGCCATGCAGAGCGCCGCATGACGATAGTAGACCACTCCCTCCTCGCAGGCCCCATCCTGCGCATAATCCTTGATGAAGGCGTCGAGGCTGGAAAGGGCTTTTGCGACGACCTGCCGCCGCAGGTCCTGTTCCGTCTTCAGGGCAAAGGCCGCAAGCAGGACGTTCTGTGTTATCCACGCCGTCCAGTTGTTCATTCGCTCCGTGCCGTTGCCCATCCACCAGAAATGCCGGTCGAGATAGGGCGACAATACGCGCACCCGGATCTCCCGCTCGATGCGGGCGACGACCTGCGGGCTGACCTGGTCGAGCCGATCCTTCATCAGAGCAGCCACGGTCGCCAAAAGGGCCCCCGTCTCCGCCGCAAACAGATCGACGACCGGCTGCGCCGGATCGGGCAAGGCAAACCGCAGCCCGCCCCGCTCGTAAGCGTTATGAGCCGGAAGCTGCCAGCCGCTTTCCTCACAGATCAGGAAGACACCGTCGACGATCGCATCGATGAAACGCCCCCTGGCCTCGAGCAGCTCGGCAAGAACCAGATCGTTCAACATCCGTCGCCGCGAAAAATACAGCGCCTCAAAGCGCGAGCGGTTGCCGTTCAGCGAATATTCGCGATAGTCGGAAGCTTTGATGAGCGACCACGGCCGGCCAAGCGCCGCCTCCGCATCCCGGATGACCGCGACGCGCATATCATCCGATACGGCATCCCAGGCGGCCCGGTCGCCGATCGGCGCGCCGGGCATGAAGTCCGCCAAAACCGGCGGCAACGACCCGGCGATCTCGCTGAACATCAACCTTCCTCCATGCGACCGATAAACGACCTCATTCGCCACCTATCATACGTATTTTAAGATGACTACAGAATTCATATGATTTATCCATAAATTTGTTTGACCAATGTGAGAGATGTGCTATCCCCTCGGTAGGGAGGCGGCACGCTCGTAAGACAATGAGCGGTCGTGGATGGCCCTTGGGCATCGATCGGAGCATCCTGGTTCGCGGAGGGATAAAGTGTCCATGTTGAATTCGACCATTGCCGCAGGTGATGCGCCGGCCGCGTCCCGGCCGTCGAGCAAGGTGTTGTCGCGCCGCCGGCGCAAGATACACAGCGCGCTGGTCGCCTATTCCTTCATCGCCCCGAATTTCCTCGGTTTTGCCGTCTTTACGCTCGGCCCGATCCTGTTCGCCTTCGTGCTGGCATTCATGCATTGGGACGGATCGAATGCGATCACCTTCGCCGGTCTCGACAATTTCTGGCGGCTGTTCGAAGACAAGGTCTTCATTGCCGCATTCTGGAACACGATCATTTATACGGTCGTCTCGGTCCCCGCGACGCTCGCCTGCGCGCTCGGCCTGGCGATCCTGCTGAACCAGAAGATCTTCGGGCGCGACTTCTTCCGCACGGCGATGTTCTTCCCTTATGTCGCCTCGCTGGTTGCCGTCGCCGTGGTCTGGAACATGATCTTCAACCCCGAAATGGGGCCGGTGAACATGGTCCTCTATACGCTCGGCCTGGACCCCAAGGACATGCCGGGCTGGGCAGCCGACCGGCATTGGGCGATGGTGACGGTCATCCTCTTCGGCGTCTGGAAGAGCATGGGTTATTACATGGTCATCTACCTCGCCGGGCTGCAGGGCATCAATTCCGAGCTCTACGAGGCGGCCGATCTCGACGGCGCCAATGCGTGGCAGAAATTTGTCTATGTCACGGTGCCGCAGCTCGGGCCGACCACCTTCTTCGTCACGGTCATGCTGACCATCCAGTCGTTCAAGGTCTTCGATCAGATCTACATGATCACCCAGGGCGGCCCCGGCACCTCGACGCTGGTCCTCGTTTATCACATCTACAACGAAGCCTTCATTTCCTGGGACCTCGGTTATTCCAGCATGATCGCGCTCGTTCTCTTCTTTCTCGTACTGGCGGTCACGGTCGTCCAGTTCCGCCGACAGAGGGAGGATTGATCCGTGAAGATTGCCGGACGCAAGGTTACCGCCAAGAGCATTGCAGTCTATGCGACGGTCATCGTCATCACCGCCGTGATGCTGATGCCTTTCGCCTGGATGCTGTCCGCCTCGCTGAAACTCAGCCGGGACGTCTTCGTCTTCCCGATCGAGTGGATTCCGTCGCAACCGCAGTGGCAGAACTACGTGGACATCTGGACGAAGATTCCGCTTGGCCTGTTCATCTACAACACATCGAAGCTGACGATCATCGTCACCCTGCTTCAGCTGCTCACATCGAGCTTCGCGGCCTATGCCTTTGCCAAGCTCGACTTTCCCTACAAGAATACCCTTTTCCTCGGTTATATCGCGACCATCGCCATGCCCTGGCAGGTCTACATGGTGCCGCAGTTCCTGCTGATGCGCGAGTTCGGCTTGAACAACACCCATCTGGCGCTGATCTGCCTGCAGGCCTTCACCGCCTTTGGTGTCTTCCTCATGCGGCAGTTCTACATGTCGATCCCGACGGAGCTGTGCGAAGCGGCGCGCATCGACGGCATGAACGAATATCAGATCTGGGCCCGCATCATGCTGCCGCTGTCGAAGCCCGCGCTTTCGACGCTGACCATCTTCACCTTCGTCACCACCTGGAACGACTTCCTCGGTCCGATGATCTACCTGACCAAGACGGAGCTGAAGACGATCCAGATCGGCCTGCGCATGTTCATCTCGCAATATTCCGCCGAGTACGGGCTTATCATGGCGGCATCGGTCGTCGCCCTCATTCCCGTCCTGATCGTCTTCCTGTCGCTGCAGCGCTTCTTCGTCGAAGGCGTCGCTTCGTCGGGCCTCAAGGGTTAACGTCATGAATGCCGTTACGCAGATCGCTCCCCAACCGATCACCGATGCCGAGGTCCAGGCAGCGCTCGATCTCGCCGTCGCCCAGATCCGGCGCAATCTTCCGGCCTTCACCTACGCGTCCCAGAACCATTCCAGTGTCGGCAATTTTTATCCCGCCGTCGACAATACCCAGTGGACCGCAGGTTTCTGGCCGGGAGAAATCTGGCTGGCGTTCGAGCATACGGGCGACAAGGTTTTCCAGCATGCAGCGCAGATCCAGGTGCAAAGCTTCCTGCATAGGATCGAGAACCGCATCGAAACCGACCACCACGACATGGGCTTTCTCTATTCGCCGTCGTGCATCGCCGCATGGAAGCTGGTTGGCGACGAGGACGGGCGCAAGGCCGCCATCCTGGCCGCGGACCAGCTTATCGAGCGCTTCCAGCCGATCGGCCAGTTCATCCAGGCCTGGGGTCGCAAGGGTGTCGCGGAGGAATACCGCTACATCATCGACTGCCTGCTGAACCTGCCACTGCTCTATTGGGCAAGCCGCGAGACCGGCGATGCGAAATATCGCGACATCGCGCTCATCCATGCCCGCACCACGCTGGCACATTCGGTCAGGCCGGACAATTCCACCTATCATACGTTCTACATGGACCCGGTTACCGGCGCGCCCGTACGTGGTGCGACGAAACAGGGCTACAAGGACGACAGTTTTTGGGCGCGCGGGCAGGCCTGGGGCGTTGCCGGCATGGCGCTTTCCTATCGCTACGAGCCGATTGAAGACTATCGCGACACGTTCGACCGGCTTCTCGATTTCTATCTGAAGAAGCTGCCGGCCGACATGGTGCCTTACTGGGACCTGGTGTTCTCCGACGGAGACGGCGAGCCGCGCGATACGTCGTCAGCCTCGATCGTCGCCTGCGGACTGCTCGAAATGGCCGACCTTGTCGAGGCCGATGTCGCCGCACGTTACCGCGAGCTTGCGCGGCGCATGATGAAGAGCCTTGCCGAGCGCTACGCGGTAAGGGACGCGGCCATGTCCAACGGCCTTGTCCTCAACGGAACCTATTCGAAAAAATCGCCCTACAACACCTGCCGCGGCGAAGGCGTCGACGAGTGCGTCTCCTGGGGCGACTATTATTACATGGAAGCCCTGACGCGCCTGTCGCGCGCCTGGTCTTCCTATTGGTGAGAGAATCCGATGGCCAGCATTTCACTGAAAAAACTGAACAAGTCCTACGGCGCCCTCACTGTCGTCCATGACATCGACCTGGAGATCGCCGACAAGGAATTCATCATTCTCGTCGGGCCGTCGGGTTGCGGCAAGTCCACGACGCTGCGGATGATCGCCGGGCTGGAGGAGATCTCCGGCGGCGAGCTCCAGATCGGCGGCGACCTGATGAACGATGTGCCGTCGAAGGACCGCGACATCGCCATGGTCTTCCAGAATTACGCGCTCTATCCGCATATGACCGTCTACAAGAACATGGCTTTCGGCCTGCAGCTTCGAAAAGTGTCCCGGGATTTCATCGACAGCCAGGTTCAGGACGCTGCAAAGATCCTCGACATCACGCACCTTCTCAACCGCAAGCCGAAGGCGCTGTCCGGCGGCCAGCGCCAGCGCGTCGCGCTCGGGCGGGCCATGGTGCGCAATCCGGCAGTCTTCCTGCTGGACGAACCGCTCTCCAATCTCGACGCCAAGCTTCGCGGCACGATGCGCGCAGAGATCACCAAGCTGCACAAGCGTCTGCATGCCACCTTCATCTACGTCACCCACGACCAGATCGAGGCGATGACCATGGCGGATCGCATCGTGGTGATGAAGGACGGGCATATCCAGCAGGTCGACACGCCGCAGAACCTCTATGATCGGCCGGTCAACATGTTCGTCGCCGGCTTCATCGGCGCGCCGCAGATGAACATGATGCCATCGGTGATCGAGCGGCGCGGCGAGCGGTATTTCGCCGCGTTCGACGGGCGGGAACTGCCATTGCCGGCGCATTTCGACAAAAGCCGCATCGCACCCTACGAAGGCCGCGAACTGGTCATCGGCATCCGGCCCGAGAATTTTCACGAATTGCCGCCGGCCGATATCGCCCCGGAAAACCTGGCGCCCTTCGGCGCCGTCATGGAACTCGCCGAACCCATGGGCTCGGAAATCCATCTCAATATCATCGCCGGAGGACGCAGCTTCATCGCGCGCGTCTCGCCCCGGTTCAAGGGTGCGATCGGCGACGAGGTCAAGCTGGTCGTCGACACCACCAATATGCAGTTGTTCGACAGGCAAACGGAGCGCTCGATCCTTTATTAGGCGAGCGGGAGGAAACGGCCATGCAATGGCTGCGCGAAATGTGGACGAAGGAAGGACCGGGCATTCCGAAGAATGCGCCGAAGAAGACCGGTCTTGCCCTTTTCGTCGATACGTTCGCGCGCGAGTGGTGGGAGATGGTCAAATTGAACATCCTGTTCATTCTGGCCGCGCTCTTCGTCGTCACCATCCCCGCTGCAATCGCTGCGACCGCCCGCATTTCGGTCGCCTTCGTCGAAGACCGCAACACCTATCTCCTGCGGGATTTCGCCGACGCGTTTTTTCGATATTTCTGGCGTGCGACCGCGTGGGGCCTGACCTTCACCCTTGCGATCGGCCTCGGCGTCTATGCGATCGTCACCTATGCCGCAACCGCGAAAGACAATCTCGTGCTCGCCCTGCCGCTGACGATTGCGCTGATCGCCACGGTTTTCATTGCCGTGGTGGCCTGCCACCTCGTCGTGCTGATGGTGATGCGTGATCTTTCGGCGCCAGTGCTGCTGCGGCTGGCAGCCATTGCATCGGTCCTCCGTCCGCTGCCGGCGCTCGGCGCGCTTGCATTCGTGGCGGCGCTCTGGCTCGCGCATATCGTCTTTTATCCGGTGTCCGTGTTCATGCCGGCCACCCTCAACTTTTCACTCGGAATGTTCGCCGTCTCATTCGGCGTCCATCGGGCAGCGGTCATGGTTCTAGCCCTGCCAATGGCAATACAGGCGCATCGCGAACCACAGGCTGGTGACGCTAAGCATATCTAATCCAGAGACACTTCAGGGAAGGAGAACGGAAATGTATTTGGGGAAATTCGGGAGATCGGTGAGGTTCGCGATGGCGGGTCTCGCCATGGCGACGTCGATCGCGGGATCGGCATACGCACAGTCGGCCAATGCCGTGACGCTCAAATGGGCGCTGTGGGATTGGGACAAGGTGGCTTATTACAAGCCGCTGAT
Organism: Neorhizobium tomejilense; assembly: GCF_964254135.1. Taxonomy (NCBI): domain Bacteria; kingdom Pseudomonadati; phylum Pseudomonadota; class Alphaproteobacteria; order Hyphomicrobiales; family Rhizobiaceae; genus Neorhizobium; species Neorhizobium tomejilense. Next base: position 146,085 of record NZ_CAXUSO020000002.1, on the reverse strand, counting down.
CGCCGCATACCAGGCCAGGAATCCGAACGTTAAGTTCGAGTCCGTGGACCTCGGCTCGCAGGACTACCAGCAGATGATCGCCACGCAGCTCGCGGGCGGCTCCAAGGATATCGACATCGTCACCGTCAAGGACGTTCCGAACTATACGAACCTCGTCCGTGCCGGCTCGATCTCGGACCTCTCCGGCTTCATGACGGAACAGAAGATCGACCCGGCGTCCTTCGGCGGCCTCGTCGACGAACTCAAGATCGACGGCAAGATCTATGCCCTGCCGTTCCGCTCGGATTTCTGGGTCGTCTATTACAACAAGGACATTTTCGACAAAGCGGGCGTTACTTATCCGACCAACGACATGACCTGGGCGCAGTTCGACCAGATCGCCACAAAGCTCGCCGGCGGCATGGGCGCCAACAAGACCTATGGCGCGCTCTTCCATACATGGCGCTCCACGGTCCAGCTTCCGGGCATCCTCGACGGCAAACAGACGCTCGCGGGTCCGGACTACGCTTTCCTGAAGCCGTGGTATGAGCGGGCGCTTGCCCTGCAGAAGGCCGGCGTCGTTCCGTCCTATGCGTCGCTGAAGACCTCCAATACCCACTACTCGGCGCTGTTCTTCAACAGCACGATCGGCATGCTGCCGATGGGTACCTGGTTCGTCGGCACCCAGATCGCCAAGGTTGCCTCCGGCGAATCGAAGAGCAAGAACTGGGGGATCGTCAAGTTCCCGCATCCGGATGGCGTTGCAGCAGGCACGACCGCAGCGCAGATTTCCGGTCTCGCCGTCAATGCCAACTCCACGCACAAGGCCGAGGTGCTCGACTTCATCAAGTTCGTCACCGGTCCGGAAGGCGCGGCCATCATCGCCGGCACCGGCACGATCCCGACCGTCCGCACCCCGGAAGTCACGGCCAAGATCGCATCGCTGCCGGGCTTCCCCCAGGACCAGGCGAGCAAGGACGCGCTGCAATCCGGCAAGTCCTTCCTGGAAATGGCCGTCAATCCGAATGCCGCGAAGATCGAGGTTGTTCTCAACCGTGCGCATGACTCGATCATGACCGACAACATCTCGATCGGCGATGGCCTGAAGGAAATGACCGACGGCGTGAAGGCCATCAAGTAACAACCCGACCCGCGGAGGACACGTCCTCCGCGGGTCACTTTTTTCGATGAAAAATGGTTTGCCCGTGATCTACGACCCAGTCCAAGCCAATCCCCTTTACGGGAACCCTCTTCTTTCCCGAGCCGATCTCGGCAGAGCGGTCCTGGATCTGTTCAAACCGCTTCTTCCGTATTTTTCCGAAGGCGGCGCACGGGTTCGCCTGAGCGCGACCGGCGCGCATTTCGATCGTGCCGCGGCCGATCTTGAAGGTTTTGCCCGACCGCTCTGGGGGATCGTGCCGCTTGCAGCCGGAGGCCAGGACCTCCCGCATTGGGACCTCTACCGCCGCGGCCTTGCAAACGGCACCGATCCCTCTCATCCGGAGTATTGGGGCGATATCTCCGATCGCGACCAGCGTCAGGTGGAACTGGCGGCGGTCGGTTTTGCGCTTGCCATGGTTCCCGAACACATCTGGGATCCGCTTGGCGACGAGCAGAAAAAAGCCGTCGCAGCCTATCTCCTGTCAGCCCGCGACAAGGAATTCATCGACAACAACTGGAAATTCTTCCGGGTTCTCATCGATCTCGGCCTGACGCGCGTCGGCATAAACTTCGACCGATCCATGACTGAGAAATATCTCGATGAGACGGAGGCCTTTCGGCTTGGCGAAGGCTGGTATCGCGACGGGCCGGTCAAGCGCGTCGACCACTATATCCCCTTCGCCCTGCATTTTTATGCGCTGATCTACTCGGGGCTCGCGAAGGCCGATACTGCGCGCGGCGATGGCTATCGCGAGCGAGCCCGTGTCTTTGCGCAGGATATCCGCCACTGGTTCGGCCCGGATGGCGCGGCGCTCGCCTTCGGGCGCAGCCAGACATACCGGTTTGCCGCCGGCGGCTTCTGGGGCGCATTGGCCTTTGCGGGCGTCGAGGCCCTGCCCTGGGCCGAGATCAAGGGCTACTACATGCGCCATATCCGCTGGTGGTCGAAGCTTCCGATCGCCGACCGCGATGGGGTTCTGTCGATCGGCTACGGCTATCCCAATCTCCTGATGAGCGAGAGCTACAACTCTGCCTGCTCGCCCTATTGGGCGCTGAAATTCTTTTTACCCCTGGCTCTGCCCGACGACCATCCGTTCTGGCTGGCACAGGAAGCGCCGGCACCCTCCTTTGCCAACCCGGTTCCGCTCAAGGAACCCGGCATGGTCGCCATGCATACGCCCGGCAACGTGGTCGTCCTCGCCTCCGGCCAGCAGCACGACAAGATGCGCGGCGCCAACGAGAAATACTCGAAATTCGTCTATTCCACCCGCTACGCCTTCAACATCGAGGCCAACGACCGGCATTTCGCGGCGGCAAGTTTTGACGGCATGCTGGGGCTTTCCGACGACGGCGTGCATTTCCGCATGCGCGAGACGCTCGAGCAGGCGCTGATCGCCGGCGACAGGCTCTATTCCCGCTGGAAGCCCTGGAGCGACGTCACGGTGGAGACCTGGCTGGTGCCGGCCAACCCCTGGCATATCCGCATCCACCGCATTGTCACGCCTCGCGCGCTGCAAACGACGGAGGGCGGTTTTGCCATCGAACAGGCGGATTTCCAGGCCGATACCGCCAGCCGAGGCGAAGGTCTGGCCGTTTGGTATGGTCAGACCGACACAAGCGCAATCATCGACGTCTCGCCTGCCCTCAAGCGGGAGGGCCATGCCATGAGCCCGATCGCCAATAGCAATCTCGTTCACGCAAAGACGCTTCTTCCGCAGCTGCGTGGACAGGTCGAGGCAGGGACGACGCTGCTTGCCGCGGCGGTCATCGCGCTCCCCAAGGCCGAGATGGACCCGGCCTTTCTGCAGTCTGTCCCGGCCTGCCCGGATGTGGCGGAACTGGAGCGGCTGTTCCGGGCGCAGGGACAGGTGATCCCCGCCTTCAACCTTACCGGCGCCAGGTGAGGCAGGCCACGGCCGCCCATCCTATGCTTGCCTGCAGCTTCATCCGCCCCTCACCGATCCGCGCCAGACGAGGTCTGCCTCAAGTCTTCGCGAGTTCGTCTGAGCCGGCGTGACCTGATCGAGCCAGGCCACGGCTTCGGCTGCAATCCGGTCGACGGGTTGGGCAAAGGTCGTCAGATTGTAGGAGGACCAGGATGCCTGCTCGATGTCGTCGAAGCCGACGACGCAGAGTTCGGACGGAACGGCAAGGTTGAACTGGAACCGAGCGGCATCCATCAAGCCGCAGGCAAGCAGGTCGTTGACGCAGAAGATCGCGTCCGGCCGCGTCTCGCGGGTGAGCAGCCGCTGCGCCAGCACCGCGCCGCTCTGATAGGTGGTGGAGCCGAAACGCTCCACCGTCACCTCCAAGCCATGCTCGCGACCGGCAGCGCGAAAACCCTCCTCGCGGGCCATCAGGCTCGGCGTCATCGCTTCCGAATTGGCAAAGGCGAAGTTGCGGCAGCCGGCGCGCAGCAAGGCGATGAAGCTACGCCGGGCCGCATCGCGATCATTGAGGTTGATCATCAGGGCGCCGTCGCGATCCTCGTCGCGGTTGATCAGCACCAGCCTTTGTCCGCTCTTCAGGCACAGATCGGTAATCGACCTGTCCGGCATGCCGGAAAGGATGATCGAGGCATCGGCGCGGTAGCTGATCGCCTGGCGGAGCGCCTGGTCGACGCTGTCGTCGGAGCGGTCGGTATTGATCAGCATGGCGATCTTCGAGGCGCTCTGGAGCTGGCTGGTGAGCGCCCGGATGAGGCTGGCACGGTAGGGCGTATCGAGCTCGGACACGATCAGGCAGACGATGCCGCTTTCGTTGCGCATCAGCCCGCGAGCGAGGTGGTTGACATGATAACCCAGCGCCTCGGCCGCCTCGATCACCCGTCGCCTCGTCTCCTCCGAAACGCTTGCGCCCGGCGTGAACGTGCGCGAAACGGCCGACCTGGACACACCAGCCCGGTCAGCGACTTCCTTGGCGCTGACAAAAATCCTGCGGCTCATCGCCCTCTCCCTTGCCTCAATCAATGCCTATTTTTGCAAGCGAGTGCAACAAGCATATGACAAGAAATACGGCTGGAGGTCATATTCTTTAGCAATTTGTTGTTGACAAGATCCCCAACTCCATGGAACCATTGCACACGCTTGCAAAGGCGGGTGATGTGGAGGCGTCACCATAATCTGGGAGGATAATCATGCGCCTGGTTCTCACAGCCGCTGCCGCTCTGGCGGCCGGCTTGACTATGAACGTATCGGCATCTCGTGCCGCGGAAGAACTCAACCTGATCTGCTCTGCCGACGTGGTCATCTGCGAGCTGATGCAGCAGATGTTCCAGAAGGACACCGGCATTCAGGTGAACATGGTTCGCCTGTCTTCCGGAGAAACCTATGCCAAGATCCGCGCCGAGGCGCGCAATCCGAAAACCGATATCTGGTGGGCCGGGACCGGCGATCCGCATCTGCAGGCGGCATCCGAGGGGCTGACGCAGGAGTACAAGTCGCCGCTTCTGGGAGAGCTGAACGACTGGGCGAAGAAGCAGGCGGAAAGCTCCGGTTTCCGCACGGTCGGCGTTTATGCCGGCGCGCTCGGCTGGGGTTACAATACCGAACTCTTCAAGCAGAAGAACTACAAGGAGCCCAAGTGCTGGGCCGACCTTCTCGACGCCTCGTTCAAGGGCGAGATCCAGATGGCCAATCCGAATTCCTCCGGTACCGCCTATACGGCGCTGGCGACGCTCGTGCAGATCATGGGCGAGGACAAGGCCTATGACTATCTGAAGAAACTCAACGCCAACATTTCGCAATATACCAAGTCCGGCTCGGCGCCCGTCAAGGCCGCCGCTCGCGGCGAGACGGCGATCGGCATCGTCTTCATGCATGATGCGGTCGCTCAGACGGTCGAGGGTTTCCCGGTCAAGTCGATCGCGCCCTGCGAGGGCACCGGCTACGAAATCGGCTCGATGTCGATCGTCAAGGGCGCTCGCAACCTGGAGAACGCCAAGAAGTGGTATGACTGGGCGCTGAAGGCCGACGTGCAGTCGCATATGAAGGAGGCGAAATCCTTCCAGCTTCCGTCAAACGCCAAGGCGGACGTGCCGAAGGAAGCGCCGAAATTCGCCGACATCAAGCTGATCGACTACGACTTCACCAAATATGGCGACCCGAACACCCGCAAAAAGCTGCTTGAGCGCTGGGACAAGGAAATCGGCGCGAGCGCCAACTGATCTCGATCGCCATCGTCGCGCTGCGGCTTAGCCTGTAGCGCGACCGGACTTTCCATGCTCTCGATGAGGTCGCGGCCGACCATGGACCATCGCAATCGCAGACTGGACCTTGTCCTTGCCTTCGGCGCCGCGGCCATGGTCGTTTTGCCGTGGTACCGGATCGAGAAGGGTTTTCTGTCATTCACCTGGCTGGGGGACTTCCCGGGAGCGGCCTCGGCTGCTCCCGGGATGCTGCAGATCTTCGTGCACGGCCGGCTTTGGTTATTGGCTGCCTTGCTGGCACTTTTCGGCGCGGCCGCGGCGCGGTTCGTGACCGACCCGATGCGGCGCGGCGCGCTTCTCGCCTGGGCGGGCGGCTTCGGCATCGTCTTTCTCGCGCTCCAGGGGCTTGCAATCGGCAATACCGGCTGGAACTGGGCGATCACCCAGACGCTCTTCGGTGAACTCGCCGGCGGCCAGTCTTCGATGGGTGCCGGCGCCGTGCTGATGTCCGTGGTCTTCGTCCTGATATTTTCCTTCGGCCTTGCCGAAAGGGGCGTGATGCGCGGCGACGCCTTCGTCGTCTCGACCATCTCGGTGCTGATCTTCCTCGTCGCGGTCTTCGTCTTTTATCCGATCGGCAGCATGTTCATCGGTGCCTTCCAGGACGTCGACGGTTCGGTGAATTTCGACGGATTCAGCCGCAATATCGCCGAATCCTCGATCTGGAGCCTCGATTGTCTTGCCGGCGGCACCCGCTGCGGGATCGCCTGGCGCACACTTTTCCTGGCGATCATGACGGCTGCAGGCTCAACGCTGCTGGGCCTCGCCTTCGCACTGGTCGCAACCCGCACGCATTTTCCCTTCAAGAAAGGCCTGCGGCTGCTGACCGTGCTGCCGATCATCACGCCGCCCTTCGTCATCGGCCTGGCGCTGACGCTCCTGTTCGGCCGTGCCGGTGTCGTCACCGAGGGCCTTTCGTCTGTCTTCGGCATAGAGCCGAGCCGCTGGCTCTATGGCCTCACCGGCATCTGGATCGCCCAGGTGCTGTCGTTTACGCCAATCTCCTTTCTCGTTCTGATCGGCGTCGTCGAAGGGGTCAGCCCCTCGATGGAGGAGGCCTCCCAGACATTGCGCGCAAACCGCTGGCGCACATTCTGGCGCGTCTCCTTGCCGCTGATGAAGCCCGGGCTCGCGAACGCCTTCCTGATCGGGTTTATCGAAAGCATGGCGGATTTCGGCAACCCGCTGGTCCTCGGCGGCAGTCACGGCGTGCTTTCGACGGAAATCTTCTTTGCCGTCGTCGGCTCGCAGAACGATCCGGCCCGCGCCGCGGTGCTCGCCATGATCCTGCTCTGCTTCACCCTGTCTGCCTTCCTCGCGCAGCGGCTCTGGCTTTCGGGCAAGAATTTCGCGACCGTCACCGGCAAGGGAGACAGCGGCGCCCATATCGCGCTGCCCCGCCCGCTGTCGATTGCCGTACATGCGGTCGTCATCCCCTGGATGATCTTCACGCTCGTCGTCTACGGCATGATCATCTTCGGCGGCTTCGTGAAGACCTGGGGCCTCGACAACACGCTGACGCTTGCCCACTACGCCAAGGCTTTCTCCGTCACCGTCCGCGACGGTTCGCTGGTCTGGACCGGCGTCGCCTGGAATTCCTTCTGGACGACGATGGAGATCGCGCTGATCTCGGCGCCGCTGACCGCTGCCGTCGGACTGGCCACGGCCTATGTGATCGTGCGGCAGAAATTTGCCGGCCGCGAGCTCTTCGAATTTGCGCTGATGATGAGTTTTGCCATTCCCGGCACGGTCATCGGCATCAGCTACATCATGGCCTTCAATCTGCCGCCGCTCGAAATGACCGGCACGGCGCTGGTCCTCGTCGCCTGCTTCGTTTTCCGCAACATGCCGGTCGGGGTGCGCGGCGGCATCGCCGCCATGAGCCAGCTCGACAAGAGCCTCGACGAAGCCTCGATGACGCTCGGCGCAACGAGCTTCCGCACCATCCGCAAAGTCATCCTGCCGCTCCTGAGGCCGGCCATCACCGCCGCACTCGTCTATTCCTTCGTGCGCGCCATCACCTCGATCAGCGCCGTCGTCTTCCTGGTCAGCGCCCAGTACAACATGGCGACCTCCTATATCGTCGGACTGGTCGAGAACGGCGAATACGGCGTGGCGATCGCCTATTCCTCCATGCTGATCGTGGTGATGATCGCTGTCATTACCGGCTTTCAGCTGATCGTCGGCGAACGGCGGCTAAGGCGCGAAAACCGCATCTCGGTCGAGCTCGCCCGTGTCCCGACGTCCCTCCCGCAGGAGAAAATCGCATGAGACCCGCCAATGCCGGATCGGTCGTTTTCCAGAATGTCCGCAAGACCTTCGGCGCCTTCACGGCCATTCACGACCTGTCGCTGACCGTCGAGCCCGGCACGCTGGTGACATTGCTCGGCCCCTCCGGCTGCGGCAAGACCACGACGCTGCGCATGCTTGCCGGCCTCGAACACCCGGCCTCCGGCCGGATTCTGATCGGCGGCAAGGATGTCACCATGCTGCCGGCCAATGAGCGGGACGTCTCGATGGTCTTCCAGTCCTATGCCCTTTTCCCGCACATGACGTCGCTCGACAATATCGCCTACGGGCTGGAGTCGTCGGGGCTGAGCCGGAAGGTGGCACGTGAAAAGGCCGAGCACGGGCTCGAACTCGTCGGCCTTGCGGGAATGGGACGTCGTCTTCCCGCCGAACTGTCCGGCGGCCAGCAGCAGCGCGTCGCCGTCGCCCGCGCGCTGGTCCTCGAACCCCAGGTCCTGCTGCTCGACGAGCCGCTGTCCAACCTCGATGCCCGTCTGCGCCGTCGCGTCCGCACCGAAATCCGCGAGCTTCAGCAGCGCCTGCAGTTCACCGCCGTCTACGTCACCCACGACCAGGACGAGGCGCTGGCGGTCTCCGACAAGATCATCGTCATGAAAGATGGCGGCATCGCCCAGGAGGGCAGCCCGCGCGACCTCTACGAGGCACCGGCCTCATCCTTCATCGCCGACTTCATCGGCGAGGCGAATGTCGTGGATTGCGAGATCATCGACATCGCGGGCGCGCAGGCGACCGTCAGCATCGAGGGACTGCGCCACGTCGTGCCGGCGCGCGGGGCAAGGCCCGGCCGTGGCAAGCTTGCGGTGAGACCGAGCGCCATCACCGTAGAGCCTGCCGAAAGCGCCGCCTTTTCCGGGCGGATCAGCCACACGGCCTATCTCGGCGATCATATCGAATACGAGGCGGAAACGAGCGGCGGGACGTTGTTCATCGTCGACCCGTCGGTCGACCGCCCTCTTCCTCCCGGCACACAGGTCGCCATCGGCCTCAAGAGCCGCGGCATCGCCATCATCGCGGAATGAAAGTCTTTAGACAGGGGCATGTTTCTTCATGAATAATAACGAGCAGCACATCAAGGATCGCCACGCGCTTGCCGAAAAGATCGCGCGGGAAGCGGGAAAGGTCGCGTTCGACTATTTCAGCCGGCGCGAAACACTGGTCATCGAAACCAAGGGCGATCCGCAGGATGTCGTCTCGATCGCCGACCGGGAGGTGGAAAACCTCATCCGCGACCGGGTGTCCGACACATTTGCGGACGACGGCTTCCTGGGTGAGGAATACGGGCTTGCGGAAGGCAGTTCCGGCTATACCTGGGTCGTCGATCCGATCGACGGCACCAGCCCCTTTGTCAGCGGCATGCCGAACTGGTGCGTCTCGATCGCCGTTCTCCATGACAAGAAGCCGGTCGTCGGCGTGATTTTCGTGCCCTGTTACGAAGAAATCTATTCCGCAGCGGCGGGACAGGGCGCCACGTTGAACGGCAAGCGGCTTTCGCTTGATGGCCGCAAGACGATCCGCAACGGGCTGACCGGCATCGGCGCCAACCACCATGTCACGCCGGCCGCGGTCGGCAAGATCGTCAACGATCTCCTCGAGGGCGGCGGCAATTTCGTCCGGCTGGGATCGGGTGCGCTGATGCTTGCCTATGTCGCCGCCGGCCGGCTGGTCGGCTACTATGAGCCCTACATGCACGCCTGGGACTGCCTCGGCGGCTATTGCATCGTCGAGGAGGCAGGCGGCTGGTTCCTGCCCTTCCCCACGGAAGGCGGGCGGCTCACCAAGGGGGCGCCGGTGCTTGCCGCCGGCCCCGGTGCCGTCAGCGATCTCAAACGCATCGCCGGCGTCGGCGCAGGGGATTCGGCGGCTGCGTAACCGCTTCAATCACGCGCCGTCCGAGCCATAAGGTCCGGCGGCGCGCAGAAAAGGGTCCTCGTCGGACCTTATCTTCGGTTCATGGTCAAGGGAGGAAAACATCCATGAAAATCGTTCTTGCTTCAGCAATTGCCGCAACCACATCGCTGCTCATGGCGTCGAGCGCGATGGCCGTCACCGAAATCCAATGGTGGCACGCCATGACCGGCGCCAACAACGAGGTCGTCGAGCAGCTTTCCAAGGAATTCAACGAAGGCCAGAAGGACTACAAGATCGTTCCCGTCTTCAAGGGCAGCTATCCGGAAACCCTGAATGCCGGCATCGCCGCCTTCCGTGCCAAGCAGCCGCCGGCGATCATCCAGGTATTCGACGCCGGCAGCGGCGTGATGATGGGCGCCCAGGGCGCGATCGTGCCGGTCGCCGACGTGCTGACCAAGGGCGGCTACAAGTTCGACAAGTCGCAGTACCTGCCGGGCATTGTTGCCTATTACTCGAAGCCGGACGGCACCATGCTGTCCTTCCCTTATAACTCCTCGTCGCCGATCCTCTATTACAACAAGGATATCTTCCAGAAGGCCGGCCTCGATGCCGCCAACCCGCCGAAGACCTGGCCGCAGGTGTTCGAGGCCGCCAAAAAGATCAAGACCAGCGGGGCTGCCCCCTGCGGCATGACCTCGACCTGGCTCACCTGGATCCAGACCGAAAATCTCGCCGCCTGGAACAACGTCTCCTATGGCAGCAACGAAAACGGGCTGGCCGGCGTGGATGTGAAGCTCGCCGTCAACTCCGAGTTCTTCGTCAAGCATTTCCAGTCGATCGCCGATCTCGGCAAGGACGGCACCTTCCGCTATGGCGGCCGCACGTCCGAAGCCAAGCAGCTCTTCACATCGGGCGAATGCGGTATCCTGACGGAATCCTCCGGCGGCCTCGGCGACATCATCAAGACCGGCATGAACTACGGCATCGGCCAGCTTCCCTATTACGAGGGCGCCGGCCGGCCGCAGAACACCATTCCCGGCGGCGCCAGCCTCTGGGTCTTCGCCGGCAAGAGCGATGCGGAATACAAGGGCACTGCGGAGTTCTTCAACTTCCTGTCGCAGACCAAGATCCAGGCCCGCCTGCACCAGGTTTCCGGCTATATGCCGGTGACGATGGCAGCTTATGACGACACCAAGAAGTCCGGCTTCTATGACAAGAACCCCGGCCGCCAGGCGCCGCTGCTGCAGATGATGGGCAAGGCGCCGACCGAAAACTCCAAGGGTGTCCGCCTCGTCAACCTGCCGCAGGTCCGCGACATCATGAACGAGGAGTTCGAGTCGATGCTGGCCGGAAAACAGGATGCCAAGACGGCGCTCAACAAGGTTGTCGAACGCGGCAATGCCGCGATCCAGCAGGCAATCGGCAAGTAAGCAGCCAGGGCCGTCCGCGTCAGCCGACGCGGACGGCCTCATTCGCATTCCAAGGGAGCCCGCCCGTGCAAAGCGTCGTCTTTCCGAACAAGATCCTGCCCTATTTCCTGGTCGCGCCGCAGATCGTCCTCACTGTCATCTTCTTCTTCTGGCCCGCAAGCCAGGCGCTCTATCAATCGGCGATGCGGGAAGACCCGTTCGGCCTGCAGAGCAGTTTCGTCGGATTGGCAAATTTCCGGTTGATCCTGTCGGACGAAAATTACCTTCATGCGCTGCAGGTGACGCTCGTCTTCAGCGTCGCGACCGCCCTGCTCTCGATGGGCCTGGCGCTGCTGCTGGCGACGGCGGCGGATCTGGTGGTGCGCGGCAAGGGCTTCTATCGCACCATGATGATCATTCCCTATGCCGTGGCGCCGGCCGTGGCCGGCATGCTGTGGCTTTTCATGTTCAATCCGGCCATGGGGACGCTCGCCTATATTCTCAGACGCAATGGCGTTGCCTGGGACCCGTTGCTCAACGGCGATCAGGCGATGGTGCTGGTCGTGGTTGCCGCCGCCTGGAAGCAGATCAGCTACAATTTCCTGTTCTTCGTCGCCGGCCTGCAGGCCATCCCGAAATCGCTGCTGGAGGCCGCCGCAATCGACGGCGCCCGCGGCAGCCGCCGTTTCTGGACCATCGTCTTCCCGCTTCTTGCACCGACGACCTTCTTCCTGCTTGTCGTCAACACCGTCTACGCCTTCTTCGACACGTTCGGCATCATCCATTCGGTGACCGGCGGCGGGCCTGCCAAGGCGACCGAGACGCTCGTCTACAAGGTCTACAGCGACGGCTTCGTGAACCTCAACCTCGGCTCGTCCGCCGCCCAATCGGTGGTGCTGATGGTCATCGTCATCGCGCTGACGGCTTTCCAGTTCCGCTTCGTCGAGCGGCGCGTGCATTATGGTTGAGGTGACCCGATGATTGAGAACCGCCCGCTCGCCACCCTCATGGGGCACCTGATGCTGATCCTCGGGATCGTCATTGTTGCCTTTCCGATCTATTATACCTTCATCGCCTCGACGGCGACGTCGAGCGCCATCATCCGTCCGCCGCTGTCGCTGCTGCCCGGCGGCCACATGATGGAAAACTACACCGAATCCATCTCCGGCGGCGTCGAGCGCGTGGTCGGCGTGAGCCTCGAGCGGCTGTTGTTCAACAGCTTCGTGGTGGCAATCGCGATTGCCATCGGCAAGATCGTCATCTCCTTCCTGTCGGCTTTTGCGATCGTCTTCTTCCGCTTTCCCTTCCGCATGGGCTTCTTCTGGATGATCTTCATCACCCTGATGCTGCCGGTCGAAGTGCGCATCCTGCCGACCTACAAGGTCATCGTCGATCTCGGCCTGATCGACACCTATGCGGGGCTGACGCTGCCGCTGATGGCCTCGGCGACTGCCACCTTTCTCTTCCGGCAGTTCTTCCTGACGATCCCGGGCGAGATGGTCGAGGCTGCCCGCATCGACAATGCCGGGCCGTTCCGTTTCATGCGCGACATCCTGTTGCCGCTGTCGACGACCAATATCGCGGCACTCTTCGTCATCCTGTTCATCTACGGCTGGACGCAATACCTGTGGCCGCTGCTGGTCACCAATGACGCGAAGATGAACACGATCATCATCGGCCTGCGCCGCATGGTCGATTTCACGGATGCCTCAACCCCCTGGAACTACGTCATGGTCACCGCGATCCTGGCGATCATTCCTCCCGTCATCGTCGTGGTGCTGATGCAGCGCTGGTTCGTCAAAGGTTTGGTGGAGACCGAGAAGTAATGGCAAGAATTGAACTGAAGGACGTCCGCAAGGTCTATGGTGGCAATATCGAGGCGATCAAGGGCGTATCGCTCGATATCGAAGACGGCGAAATGATCGTGCTGGTCGGCCCGTCCGGCTGCGGAAAATCCACGCTTCTGCGCATGGTGGCGGGTCTCGAAGGCATTTCCTCGGGCGAGGTGACGATTGCCGACAAGCGCGTCAACGAACTGGAACCGGCGGAACGGGACATCGCCATGGTTTTCCAGAACTATGCGCTTTATCCGCACATGACCGTGCGGCAGAACCTCGCCTACGGCCTCAAGAACCGCAACACGCCGAAGGATGAGATCGACCGCCGCATCACCGAGGCCGCGCGGGCGCTGGAGATCGAGCCGTTCCTCGCACGCAAGCCGCGCCAGTTGTCCGGCGGCCAGCGCCAGCGCGTCGCCATGGGCCGCGCCATCGTGCGCAAGCCGTCAGCCTTCCTGTTCGACGAGCCGCTCTCCAATCTCGACGCCAAGCTGCGCGTCCAGATGCGGGTCGAGATCCGCCGCCTGCAGCGTTCGCTCGCCACGACCTCGATCTACGTCACCCACGACCAGATGGAGGCGATGACGCTGGCGGACCGGCTGGTCGTCTTGAACGCGGGCCGGATCGAGCAGGTCGGCACGCCGATCGAACTCTATGAAAAGCCCGAGACCACGTTCGTCGCCACCTTCATCGGCTCGCCGTCCATGAACCTGATGAAACTCGGCAACGGCGCCGGCTGGAAGATGTCGCCCGAGGCGCGACTGCCCAACAGTGCCGCCACGATCGGCATCCGCCCGGAGGACATCGTGATCGCCAACGGCAATGCGCCCGGGGCCGTCAGGGCCGAAGTCCAGGTGGCGGCGGTCGAACTGGTTGGCGCCGAAAGCTACGTCCATGCCCTGACCGCCGACGGCAGTCCCGTCGTCTTCCGCGTTGCAGGCCGCTCAGCCATCCAGATCGGCGAAACCATGGCCCTGACCGCCGACGCCGCCCGTTTCCATCTGTTCGATGCCGCCGGAAAGAGGGTCTGACGGAGGAGTTGCCAAGCGCCGTTCCATTGCAAGGTCGCCGGCTGTGGCGCTGACGCCGCAGTGGCGAGCTCAGCGAAAAAAGAGGGCTGTGCGCTATGGGCCGAGGTTTCCAAGCGGACGAGAGAAAAGGCTGGGCTGGAAGAAAGGCGCAGCCCCTGCAGAACATCAACCATCTGTAATAAATGGTGCGGAAATCGCTCGATTGGATCATATGAGGGGGAAACTACGAAGCCACCGAAACCAGCCCGTTAATGAATCGGTCATACTTTCGACCCGACGAACAGCGAGAGGGCATCATGAATCCGGCATCGAAACTCCAGTATGGCGACCGCTTCGGCGATGAGGTGAAGAAAATCGCACGCTCGGCCCTCTCAGTCGCTTCTGTCTCGTCCGAGGCTGAAGTTGCCTCGGCCCGCTATGCACGATGGTTTAGTGGCGAAACAGGCGAACCGGAGCCTATGGCCACCTCGGCGAAGAAGTTCCGCCTGATCACAGCGAACATGGCCGTTGCCGATGTCATCGCAGCGACGAAAGAAAATCTATTCGTTCTCGGCGACGATGCCAGCGAGCTGTTCGCCTCGAAGCTTCCGACCGGGCACAGAATGAGAAAAGCTATCCGCTCATCCATTCTGCCCAATGTGCCGTATCTGGGGACCTGCAAGTTCGGGGAGGTCGTCACGGGTCGCGGTCAGGATGACTTGGCAGTAACACAGATGTTCATTGCAAACTTCGAGGGCGATCTCGACACAACCGCCGGAGGCGTCAACCTCTACAAAACGCGTAGCCGCGATTTCGATCAAATGTTCTTCGGCCTCCACCTCATTTTGGACCGAAATGGAAATTTCCTCAGCTTTAATCACGAGCTTGGCGACAACGGTGTGGCTTTCAAAACAAAGGATATCACCACCGCTCTTTACAACATCGCATCAGCAAGCACAGGCCTTTCCATGGAAGCCCTCCAGGCACGGGCTGCAGCCAGCAAGAAAGCGATGAAGTAGCCTAGGCTCTGTCCTTCTCCCTACGACCAACCTGAGTGGCGACGAGTTTCGCCACCAGATGAACCAAGTTCTTTGCTTCAAATCGGCTCTTCAACCTATCTATCCGATGCTCGATCGTCCGTGGTGACAGATGCAAGAACTCTGCGATTTCTTTCGTCGTCTGCCCTTCGATAAGAAGCTGGATAATGTTGTCGTCGGTAATGTCGGTCTTCGCCTCCTGCATCGGAGAGATGAAGAAACGTCCCTCGGCCAGACTGATACACCATTGAGGCTTTCCCCCACATTTCTGCGGCAAGATCAGTCGCTCATAGCCGATCCGGACACCGAGAAGCCTCGTCCTTACGAGATCGATCACTGGACGGCCCGCCGCGACGGCCCGCGAATATGCAGGGATGATCGCGTCGTCCACGAAACTTCTGTTGAGATCGCGCAGGACGGAATCGGGAAACTCCCGCGACATTCTGTCCAGTTGATGGCTTTTAAAGCCGAAATCTTTGATCCTTCGGAAATGCCAATCGTAAGGGTCGCTTGCTGTCGTCGTCACAACGGACACTGCCATTTTTACACTCAGCCTATTGATGATCCCGGCATACAACCTTGCCGGGTTCGTCGCCTCATCGGACTGTAACCATAAATCGATGAGATGATGGGAAATTGTATTGAATGAACTCATGTCTTTTGGCGAACACAGAAGAAGTTTTATCTATTTCAACAGCATATACACCGCATATTAGTTATTAAAAGATTGCTGCGACGCGGCATTTGCTCGCCGGGCATTGTCGAATTCATAGTGTCCGAGATCTGCCTGTAGTTCGCCGTTAAACCCTTGTTGAGCATGAGAAAAGGCATCGTCGTAAACGACGCGGGATGGGGTAAATACCCCCCCCTTCAGTTTACCGTCCATTTAAGAGTTGGATGGAATTGTGGCGACTGAGGGCGACGAGGATTGTCGCAGCCGTCTTCCCATAAGACGGCAACAAGTGGGACCGGCCTATGCGGCCATTAAATATTATTCGCCTCATGAGAGGTGCCCCACTCCTCCAAAGAACATCTATTGACAATCGGAGTTGCCGAAATGACAAATATTACCATACAAGCCGCTGAGACCGAAGCAAGCAAGACGCTGGGCTATGCCGCCGGCATCCTTATGCTGGTTTGCGCGCCGGCCGGCGTTATCCTAAGCTATATTGACCGTGGCAAGGCCTCGCCACTGCTTGCCTCGCACTACAGCTACCTGATCGGCACGTTCTGGAAGGGCCTGCTGTTCCTTGCCGTCAGCTTCGTGCTGACCCTCCTCGTGATCGGCATCTTCGCCTTCTTCGCCACGTCGATCTGGTACCTGATCCGCTGCATCAAGAGCCTTGTTTATCTGCATCGTGGCGACGCAATCGCCAAGCCCTCGACCTGGCTGATATAACACATGACTGGACAGGACAAGGGAATGCGCGCGATGACCATGACATCGGCAGGCCGGATTACAACGCTGTACGGCTTGGCCGCCCTGCTGGCCTCCTGCTCGGCTGAACCGTCGGCCAGCGACATCAGTAAGGCCCTGAACGGCTCGATCAAGGCGGAGCAGAACCAGTTGAAGGGGCTAACGGCAGGATTGACGGCGGGGCTGCCTAGTGGTGCCACTCCGCTCGGCAAGATGATGTCGATCGAAGTCACGAATCTCGAGAAAATCGGCTGCATGGAGAGCGGAGAGCAGGCTTACGTTTGCGACGTGCGCTACATCGTCAAGGGCGGCCTTTTCGGAGACAACGGTCGCTCCATGGCAGTGCCGGTCCGGATGGTCCACGCCAGCGACGGATGGGTCGTGTCTGCTCGCTAAAGGTCCTCCCACGTCCATTTCCAGCGCAAATCTCGAAAGACATACAATGCGATATCTTATTGCCACCGCGTTAACAGCCAGCGCGCTGCTCGGCGCGGCCCCTGCCAGCGCCCAGCAGGCGCAGACAATCCACTATTCCGGCGGCTTCAACTGCGGCAAGGACGACTATGCCACAGATTGGAAGATTCGGAGGAATGCAGCAGGCGAAATCGCCGTCACCGTCTATTACCAGCAGCGCCACTCGGGCCAAGTTTATTGGCTTGATCTGACCGAGCGCAAGACGTCGGACGGGATGCGTCTCTCCGATGCCAACGGCAATCCGCGGCTCGATATCGCGGCCAATGACCAAACGATCCGCGCCATCTGGATGAAGGGTGCACCGCAATCGGATTGCTCGATCTTTGCCGTGACCCGTTCCGAAAGCCCGCGCGACCGCCTCGACCGATTGTTCACGCTGCTCGATACCCCCGCGCCCGGCGAGGACGTCGCAGCGGGCGTGGCGGATGCGACCCGCTTTCCACCGATCATCGAGGGCCTGCCGGAACTGGACCGGGACACCTATTCCGAGCGTTACCGGCAATCGGTTGGCGAATTCTGGACAAGGTATCGCAAGACTTTGGCTACTGAGCTCGCGGCATTGCCGATTTCCACCGATGCCGAACGTCACGCTCTGAAGGCGCGCCTTGATGCGGCACTGGCGAACACCTTGCGGGTTTCGGCCTACAGGCACGGTTTCGCGGAGATCGTGAAGGTGCTCCAAGACACCGCCGACCGGCTGGCCGACAGCGGCCTTGATCCTCGAACCACCCTGGGGACTACCGATGCCGGGCTCATGTGTCAGCGCTTTGCGAACCTCAACGTGGCGTATGATAACTTCGATCTCAAGAAGCTCGGGCTCGCTCTCGCTGTCCCGCTAGACTACTGGACACGCGACATGGCCGAACGATTCCTGGAGGAGGCACCCGGCTGCAACTCCATCCCCAAGGACTATACGCAGCGGTTGGCATCCGAGTGGGCCAACGTCCAGAAGCGCCAGCAACTCATCCAGACGCTGCTTGCCGAGCAGGCACGCCTGCGCGCCCTGCCAGCGACAGCCGCAACGCTGATCGAGACCCGGAACCTCCAGCCCGATCCCCAGCAGGTTAGACTCAATCACGGACAGTCCGATCTCGCAGAGCGGTTCTTCGGCAAGCCGCTCGATACCCGCCGCGAGGAAATTCTTTCGATCGCAATGACGGACCTCGACAAAAAGGTCTCATCCTACACGCTCGACAAACCAGGCACCCCCAAGGAAATCGGCGATCTTTGCGATGAATTGATCTACCTGCGCAATCTGGCACAGGACAGAAAAAACGCGGTCCGTGAGAAATGCGATGCGGCCCGGGCAACGATTGAGGAGAAGCAGACCACGGCGGCGCTAGAAAAGGTTATTGCCGCGTTCGCTTCCGTGGAACCCGGCGGCGAACGGTCGAAGGCGGCGCGCGCCCTGTGCGAGGCCTTGCCGTCGACGCTTAGCGGCAGAGCCGTCACGGCTGTCTACAGCGCCTGTCGAGAAGAGACTGTGAAGTTGGCGAAGAAGGAAGAGGAACTGCGCTGCAGCAATGCACTCGCCGCAGCAGGGGCGCCGGCCGAATTTCTCGAGACTACCATTGCCGTGGCCGGAACGAACGGTGTGTCGAAGGCCCCGCTGAAGGATCTCATCTGCAAGGGCGCGTCCCGCGAGATCGGCGTCAGCTTCTCTAGCAGCGGCATGCTGATGTGGAAGAAACAGGCGATGACCGTCCGCTTCCCCGCCGACGAGGAGCCGTGGCAATTCATCCTGAAGGAGGATGACCAAAGCGATGCCGACTGGATATTGGCCGTGGAAGATGAGCACACCATTGAACGGCTTGGAAAACAGCGCATGCGCGTGGAGATCGTCGCGGCCTGCTTTATGGGCACATCTGCCTGCCGTTAACTTGAACGCTTGAACGAGACACACCCATGAGCATTTCGAGACTGTCCGCACTTGGCCTTCTGGCAGGCCTCTGCCTGGCTTCATCCGCACACACCGCCGAATTCCGCTCGACCTATTCCGAAACCCTGTCCTGCCCGGTGAAGGAGGAAGGTGACGATGCCTTCCTTCGCGAATGTACCGGACCAGGCAATGTCCGGGCCGTGCTACAATATGTGGAGGGCCTCTTCGGCGTCTTCTACCTGCCAATGGGCGGCAAAACACCGCTTCAGCGCGAGGACATGCTGGAAATTAGCCCAAATGCTCGCCATCCTTATGGCAACAAGCTCGAATGGCTCCAGCGCGTGGGAGATGCCGCCCCCTGCGCTGCCATCATCCGCGTTTATACGACAGAGGGCGAGGTACTGGTCCTGAATGAGCTTTCAACCGGCAACCGGATCGGCTTGGTCAAGACCAATAAACTGGCTCGCGCGCTCGCCGACCGCTTCTGCAGCGATGCGGTACTGCCCGCTGCCGCCGAAGCAAACATCACGCCCTCGGTCGCGCCTCCGGCCGTGCCGAGCGAATCTTGGACCGACGATGTCGCAACGGCCGCGCAAAAAGGCAAGGCACGCTTCATGCAGATCTATACGCAGACGGGCATATCCGGTGCGATTGAGGAAGTCGAACAGTGCTACCGCGACTTCGACAACAAACCCTCCATGGCTAAGCTTACCGAATGCGGTGCCATAGACCTGACTGCCGCCGACGCCGATAGTTCGGTGATGGCTGGAATGCCGGGGCTGAAGCAGGTTTATCTTGCGAACGGCAGGCCCGCGAGTCGCATTTCAGAAGCGATGAAACGGCTCAATCTGGACCCTGAAACACGTAGCGTCTTCCATCGCAAACTCGCAGCTTCACTCGGGAAGAGCGTCAGTTCCACCGATGAGCCAAAGAAAGAAGCAGAATCGGTATTCGACTTCTCGAAATGAAGAGAGCTACCATAGTGACAAGCTTCTAAGCAGGACTTCTAACCTCGTCGCCCGCGCCGAAACGCGGCGATCGAAATTAGAGTCGCCTTGCGAAAGCGTGCGGGCTGTTTCGTATCGCCGTATTGCAATCGTGTTGGACGGAGTGATCTGCAACACGTGGTAACGCGTTGATTTTATTACACCGGCAATGCCACACGCTGAAACACACCCGTCGCCTACCGTCGGAGACTAGTGCACTGTTCCCTTTAGAAAAAAAGTGCCCGGAGGCGGATTTAAACCACCGACACGCGGATTTTCAATTGGCTGACGCACCCGATAAACTATTGAGAACTTAAAGTGAGTACCGCACTGCGCTAAAAATGCGCTAGTTTTATGAGCCGGCTATACGCCTGAAGCTTTTCGCAAAGCTTCGTTTATTCGACCTTGCCAACCTTTTCCGCTTGCGCGAAATTTAGCGATTACATCTTCGTCCAATCGGAGAGTAATTTGCTTTTTGGGATGCTCCAACGATGGGCGCCCACGCGATTTGCGATGCTCCTCCATCGCCTTGAAGAACTCTGCCGGTAGCACGTCTATCGCGGGGCGCATGTTGTCGAGCTCTTCCGCGGTTAGCTCGGGAAAATCGACAGCATCCCAATCTTCCTTCGTGTAACCACGACCCGGTTCAAAACTCTTCATTTTTTGATTTTTGGTGGCCATGGAAGCTTCCCTCTTTCCTTTTCACTCGCTGGGCGAAAGCTGATAATTGATATTGCTTCAGTTCCGAGTGTCGCAAAAATGGCTGCGGCTGTCCCATCGCGAAAGTAACCGATGGCCTTCAAACGTCTTTTGCCGAGAGCATCTGGCTTGCCTTCCTCTATGACGGCACTCGCCCAATCGAGATCGCTTACATCAGCAAAATCGAAACCATGCTTTTCGAGGTTGGCCAACCGCTTGGGTTCGTCCCACATTATCTTCATAATTTAATGTAGCTACATTTATAAGGATATCAAGCCGGCAATTAACAACACGCACAGCGGCTCCAAACCGCTTGGCGTCTTCATATAACTGCTAAGAAATTGTCTGCAATCGGCCTGTACAGCATATGAACGAGGGGGAGCGATGGTGGAGGACGGCCGGTGCCGGAACCCAATGCTGCTCCAGGAATTATGGCGTTGCGGAATAGGAGTGAGTTTTCGAAGGTGAGAATATGCGTATCATCGACGATTGGCTGGAGGACTGGATTTCAGAGCGAACCAACGTCTTGGCAGATGATGTGGTTTCCCTCTCAGGCCGCCTACGACGGTCAGCGCTCGACGAGGGTTACTCGCTGAAGGCGCTCGACCACGCCAGCAACGGCGATTTGAACCGGTTCGTTCGACAAGCCGTCGTTCATCATCTGATTGCGCAGTCCGCTATCGCACCGGTCACACCACCCTCCCTCATGATACTAGGTTTCCAAACGGCTTCGTCTAGCGCAAGGGGCTGCAGCGGTGCGGGGCAAGCCGTTTAGCCGGCCCGTGAAGTTCGCCTGGTACGCCGAGTAGCACGGCATCCCGCACGGTCGCTCGCAACTCGGAGCGTCCGTTGAGCCGGGCGGCGCGTTCCCGCGTCTTGGCGCAACCGTCAGCGTCGAGTGCAGGCGGTTTCGAAGGGCACGAGCCCCGAGGAATTTTGACTCTGGCGAAGGCGTCGTCCGCATCGTTGAACCGCGGCCGCGCAAAGCCGGCTCCAGCAGGCAGGATGGCCAGATCGAAGCCTTCTGGAGCGTGGGAGGGAATCAAGCGATGCGCGCCCCAAGGTAGAACGTGCGGTTTTGCACCTAGATTATTGACTAACGCGCACACCATGTCGTCGTGAGAAGAGGGCTGATGACCTTGGCCCTGTTGATCACTGGGCGTATAAAAGATATCTGCATAGTGTCCAATCGAAGCAGTGAGGAATCCGGTCGGGATCTCTTTTGGTGAGGCTTCGGCCCCTCCTCAAGCTCCGCTTCAACTTGCATCACGCAACAGTTCGGCCGGTGCACTCGATCAACGATCCGGACGGCGGCTTGCCACGACCTGATCAATGCCCACGAAGTCATGCGACTGCCCACGACGCGATCCGTCGAAACCAGGAGAGCGGGTTGCACGGACCGGCCCTGCGACCTTTGATCCCCGCTTCCCTGCGCCCTGCCGTATGTGTAGAACAAGCGACGCAACCACTCGTATTGCACCAGCAGCGCCAGTCCTTCCTGAGGTCATCGCCGTTTATGATGAAGTCATCCCTCGATCATATGCCATTGCGCAAACAGCGAGAGCTCGGCAGGGTCCTGGACATCCTGCATGAGGAGTTCGAGGATGCGCTGAAACAGGGGACGGCGGACTTCAAGAAGCGCGGCCGGATTCTGAAGATCATCCTGTTCGGCTCCTATGCCAAGGGTGGATGGGTCGACGAGCCGTTCACCATGAAAGGTTACCGGTCGGATTTCGATCTGCTGATCATCGTCAACGACCGCAGGCTCTGCGAATTCGCCGACTACTGGTACAAGGCCGCCGACCGGCTGATCCGCGACAAGTCGATCGAAACCCCGGTGAGCTTCATCGTCCATTCCAGGCGTGAGGTGAACACCTACCTGAAGGAGGGGCAATACTTCTTCTCCGACATCCGCAAGGAAGGCATCGTCCTATATGAACTGGATGATGAGCCGCTGGCGGAGCCGCGCGCGCTGTCGCCGGAAGATCGGTTGCGTATTGGTAGGAACCACTTCTCTGAACGATTTGAGTTGGCCCGATCCTTTGCTCAAGGCGTTGGCTACTACTTAGACCTGAAGAATACCCGCTTGGCAGCATTTCTTCTCCACCAGTCGCTCGAGCAGGCTTATTCCTGCGTGCTCCTCACGCTCACGAACTATGGTCCGCCTTCCCACAACATCAAGTTCCTGCGCTCTCTCGCCGAGGAACAGGACCGGCGTCTGGCCGAGGCGTTCCCGCGCGATCAGCACCGCGAGCGCGCCTGGTTCAACACACTCAACGAGGCCTATGTGAAGGCGCGGTACTCAAAGCACTACGAGATCAGCGAAGAGGCCCTCTCATGGCTGGGAGAGCGGGCCGCCGTATTGCTGGAACGGGTGGACCATGTCTGCAGGGAACACCTTGAAAGACTGCAAGGGACGTAAGCCGAACTGACCCCCGGGCGACCGGCTTCGATTCGGCCGACCGAACGAGCTCACTTTCGACGCTTCCTCATCTAGCCCGCCAATTGGATCCAATGACCAGCTTCGCGATAGGCGCGAAGATCGGGCACCTTGAGAACCAGCGCCCGCGTCGTGTTTTTGTCGATAAATTGGGTCGTGGATCTCTATCCGCCCCCGACCGTGGCGCGGGTTCGGAGGATCGTTTCCAACGCAATGCGTTCATGTGCGTTAACGCAGCTGCGTCAATCATACCCCTGCCCTGTCCATCAGTTCCTTCAGCCCCTCGGGATACGACATCCGATTCCGCTCGCAAAATTGCAGGAAACGGTTGAACGTCGTGATTGACGGGCGGATATTGAGGTTGGCGGACGGCTCCGCCGGCTTCCGGCGGGTCAACTTCTGGACCGGTTCGCGTGCGATGAACCCGTGGCGCTCGCCGATTTCATCGATCTTCCGATCTGAGATCCCAGGTTCAGATTCAATGTCCGGTTTGATATCGGCAAGCTTGCCAAAGCCAAGGTTCTTACCGGTCATGCTGCTGCCCTCACGCTGGCGACGAGATCGACGAGTTCCTCAGCGAGCCGCAGGGCATTGTCCCTGGCTGCCGGCAGCCCGTTCACCTCGGATGGATCGAGCTCGAGCAAGTCGAGCTGGTGGAAGAAGAGCGCCTTGTACGCCGACCGTTCGTACAGGTGATTGCGGAACGTCGGCACATCCCCCGCCGCGAGCTGGCTGGTAATCTGCTTTTCGAGTTTGGTGGCGATCGCCGGCGACGTCCTGGTGAACAGGATGCGGTAGGGGATCGTCTTCTCGAAGGCCTGCTCCTCCTCTTGAATGAGATGGATGGCCCGCGCTGCCAGCTCGGCGTCGGTCGGGCT
Organism: Neorhizobium tomejilense; assembly: GCF_964254135.1. NCBI lineage: Bacteria > Pseudomonadati > Pseudomonadota > Alphaproteobacteria > Hyphomicrobiales > Rhizobiaceae > Neorhizobium > Neorhizobium tomejilense. Next base: position 122,513 of record NZ_CAXUSO020000002.1, on the reverse strand, counting down.
GGCCTGAATGGGAATGACGACCAGCTGTGCCCTGGCGAGCGCCCGCGACATCAGCCGGCTTGCTGTGCCCTCGAGATCAACGAACACGAACTGGTATTTCTTGCGATACTCGTCAAGCTTGGCGGTGATGCTGCTTTCGTTGACCCCACCGTCGACGATGACAGGATTTTTTGAGGCTCCCCGCCTCCAGCCCTCGATCGGCCTGTTCGGGTCGCAGTCCAGGATAACGACGCTGGCGCCCTGCTGGGCCAGTGTGGTTGCGAGCACGAGTGTCGTCGTCGACTTGCCGGCCCCACCCTTAGGGTTCGCGACGGTAATCACAGGCATTGGAGTCTCCTTTGACGCTGCATGCGTTAGGATGCTTGCCGAAGCATTACGATGCTACTGCGTTAACGCTGACGCATCAAGTGCGTTCTTTTGCATTAACGTTGATGCGTCAATCACCACAGTGAATCTGCGTCGAATGTTGCGGGGCCCCAACTCGGGCGGCCTCTCACCCGGATAGCAAGACACGCCGGCTCGGGCGAGACCCTCGGACGGCGATGAAACCTGTTGCCGCTGCGATCGGGTTTACATCGTCAATATTTTTCAAACCTCGATTGACAACCTTCGGATGCAGTGCGATGCCTTCCCTGTTGATAGGGCTTGGGGCAAAATTACCTATGGACATTTCACAAGAATCGCTTTCCGCGATCGCTTTCGCTCGCCCGGAAATCGAGGCTGACCGGAAACCTGCTTCTGGCCTGCGTGTTCGCCTTTTTGACGAGGGGGACATACCAGCAGTACGCGACATCATGATCCAGCATCATGCGACCACGGTGTTTCGCAACCAGCCTTTTTCCGACTGGAAGCTGAAAAAGCACTTCCAGACGATCCTCTCTCGTCCGCCGCGTATGGTCTGCATTGTGGCGGAATCGGGCGGAGTGCCGTCGGGTGTGGCGTGGGCGACTGCGGATTCGTATATGCTTTCCGACGGCCCGCTGTTTGCCAATGTGCAGGTCATCGCAGTCGACCTGAAGCTCGGCCCCATCAGGCGCGCCAAAATCTTTCTGGCTCTCGTCGCAGGGCTCCGCGATTGGGCCCGGTCGATGGGAGCAAGTCACTCGTTTGTCCATGTGACAACCGGTTCGAAATTGCGAGCGACTGATCGCCTGATGCAGGCCGCTGGGGCTCGTCCAGTTGGAGGAGCTTACGTAGTCCCGTGAGCAATGAGCAGGACGACGAAGGAAATAGCAACCCGGCTGGCTCGGTATTACTTCTGCCTGACTTCGCCCCGGTAAGAGGACCGTTGTCTAAGCTATTCAGATGGTCCTTTTATCTATTTGCTGGATTGGGGACAGTAATTGCTTTTTTTCCGCTGGAGAGCGCCTTTGGCCGCTCCCTTTGCGCAAGTGCTCTACGTCTCGCCGGTCCGCTAACCAATATGGCTCACTTCTATGACAATGAGACCCCTCAGTTGGGGTGCAGGATGCTTTTGTCGTTTTGGGTTTTCCCGCCATTTATTGCGATACTTGCCCCCTTAACGGTATTATTGATTTGTACTTACGTTGAAAAAGAAACACGAAAAAATGCCGGCCGACTTCGTTACATTTCTATTCTTTGGTCGGCTTTTATCTTATTTTTTTCTGCTTTTTACGTATTTCCAGGAAGCAGATATGGAGGGCCTGGTCAATTAATATTCGGCACTAGTATTGTTTTGATTTTTGTATCTTTTGTGTGGCTTTTTCTGTTTTTTCTAATTTTAGAAACAACTATTGTTATAATTAAAAGCTGGAGATCGGTGAGGTAACGATGGCTGACGAAAACCAGAATGACCGAAATTTCGGCTGGGAAAAGGCACCCGGTTGGGCGGGTGATGCGTTTGGCGCTACCAACGATACCATGGGTTTTTTTATCGAAGAGAGTGTGGGTAAAGGAATAGCTGGTCCAACCACTTTTGCAGTTTCGGTTGCGTTCGAATCAATCGCGCGAGAACTGGCTGTCGAACCGCGTCTTCAAATCCTATGATGATATCGTTGCCCACTGCTGCGATGCTTGGCGAAAGCTCGAAAGCCAGCCATGGCGCATCATGTCCATCGGACGCAGAGAATGGGCCAATGGGTTCTAATCAATGAGGATGCGGATTAGCCCCAATAGCATCCGCTATCAAACCTGCCTGACCTGCCCCAGTCGTTCACGTTGATAGCTGCCGTCCTGTACGTGACGGCACCAGTCCAAGTTGTCCAGATACCACCGTACAGTCTTCTGAATGCCCGTCTCGAATGTCTCGGCAGGTTGCCAACCCAACTCATATTTGATCTTGCCCGCATCGATGGCATATCGGCGATCGTGTCCAGGCCGGTCCTGCACGTGGGTGATCAGCGACCTGTATTCTTTGACAGGATGGCCGACACCGGGAGGAGCCAGCTGTTGCAGGACATCGCAGATTGTCCTGACAACTTCCAGATTCTGTTTTTCATTGTGGCCACCGATATTATAGGTCGACCCAACCTGGCCTTCGCTGACCACCTTGTGAAGCGCACGCGCGTGGTCCTCGACGTAAAGCCAATCCCGTATCTGATCGCCAGATCCATAGACCGGCAGAGGCTTCCCCTCCAAGGCGTTTAGGATCACCAAGGGGATCAATTTCTCCGGGAAGTGGTAAGGGCCATAATTGTTGGAGCAGTTGGTCACCAGAACCGGCAGACCATATGTTCGCATCCAGGCGCGAACCAGATGATCGGAACTGGCCTTGCTCGCCGAGTATGGGCTGCTGGGGGCATAGCCGGTGTTTTCGGTAAAAAGGTGGTGGTGGGCATCAACGGTATCGGCTGGGTGAGGCAGGTCGCCGTAAACTTCGTCGGTAGAGATGTGATGGAATCGGAAGGCCTGCCGACGCTCTGCGTCCAATCCCTGCCAATAAGTTCGGCTCACCTCGAGCAGGGTATAGGTGCCAATGATGTTGGTCTCGATAAAGGCCGCGGGACCGTCGATGGACCGATCAACATGGCTCTCTGCTGCAAGGTGCATGACGGCATCTGGGAGATGTTGGTCGAATACCCGCTCTAGCTGAGGCCGATTACAGATATCGACGCGCTCGAACATGTAACGGCTCGATCCGTCGATTGAACGAAGGCTATCGAGATTTCCAGCATAGGTCAGCTTGTCGACGTTGACGACCGAGTCGCCGGTATTCTGGATAATGTGACGGACAACTGCCGATCCGATAAAACCGGCCCCGCCCGTCACCAGAATTTTCATTCCCGTCGATGCTCTTGATGGCTCAGCCGATGGCATCTTTCAAAACCCTGACAACGTGTTCCTGCTGCTCAGCAGTCAGATCAACCCACAGGGGCAGACGCACCAGCCTTTCCGACTGGATGTTGGTCACCTGCAAGTCGCCCTGCGTGCGGCCATACCGTTTTCCGGCGGGCGAAGAGTGCAGGGGCACATAATGGAAAACCGAGAAGATATCGCTCCTCTTCAGTTCACTGAGTACCTTCTGACGATCGATCTCCGGCGCCAGCAAAACGTAGTACATGTGAGCATTGTGCTGGCATTCGTCCGGGACGATGGGCCGGCGAAGCAATCCTCTAGCCTCAAGCGGTTCAAGAAGCGTGTGATAATGTTGCCAGATGTCCAAGCGGTGGTTGGTGATGCGCTCGGCTTCTTCAAGCTGGGCACATAGGAAAGCCGCGATCAGCTCGCCCGGCAAGAACGAAGAACCCACCTCCTGCCAAGTGTATTTATCGACCTCACCCCGGAAAAAGCGTCCGCGGTCCGTGCCTTTTTCGCGGATGATTTCGGCGCGCACCGCCAAGGCGGGGTCGTTCACCAGCAGGGCTCCGCCTTCTCCCGAAATTACGTTCTTGGTTTCGTGAAAGCTGTAGGCCCCGAGATCGCCAATGCTGCCCAGTGCTTGCCCTTTATAGGCTGCCATCACGCCCTGCGCCGCATCTTCCACGACCTTGAGGCCATGGCGTTTGGCAATGCTCATGATGGTGTCCATCTCGCAGGCGACACCCGCATAATGAACCGGGGCGATGGCGCGAGTGCGCGAGGTGATAGCCGACTCGATGAGGCGCTCGTCCAGGTTCAAAGTGTCTTCCCGGATATCGACGAACACCGGAACGCCGCCGCGCAGCACGAATGCATTGGCGGTCGAAACGAACGTGAACGAAGGCATGATGATCTCGTCACCAGGCTCGATGTCGAGAAGCAATGCCGCCATCTCCAAGGCGGCGGTGCACGAGTGCGTCAGCAGCGGTTTTACGCATCCACTCTTATTTTTTAGCCACTCGTGGCAACGCTTCGTGAAAGGTCCGTCGCCTGCAAGCATGTTGCCGAACTTCGCTTCCGCGATGTAGTATAGCTCTTTACCGGTCATGAATGGCCGGTTGAACGGGATTTTCTCGCTCACTGCTGATCCTCTTGAAGCCTGTGCCACTCGTCGGCGACGCCGCGCAGATAGTCGCTGTACTCGCATGCCGGCATGCGCTCGATCAAGGTTTCAAATTGGGCAATGCTGAGGAACCCTCTCACCAGCGCCGCCTCTTCCGGACAACCGATTTTTACGCCTTGCCGTCGCTCGATCGCCTCGATGTAGGAAGAAGCTTCGTGCAGCGCGGTACTGGTGCCGGCGTCAAGCCAGGCAAAGCCGCGGCTCAAGCGCCGTACCTGCAGCTTGCCGAGCCTCAGATACTCCAGATTGATATCAGTGATTTCCAGTTCGCCCCGGACGGACGGCTTCACCGCCTTCGCAATGCCCAGCACGCTGTTGTCGTAGACATATACGCCAGGGACGGCGTAGCTGCTTTTGGGATGCTGGGGCTTCTCTTCAATGGAGATCGCCTTTCCGTTCCGGTCGAACTCCACCACGCCGTAGCGCTCGGGATCCTTGACGTGGTAAGCGAAAATTGTTGCACCACCCGTAAAGCTGGAGACTGCCCGGGGGAAATCGTCCCCACCGGAAAAGATATTGTCGCCCAGCATCAGGATCACATCATCGGTGCCCACAAAATCCGCCGCAATCAAAAATGCCTGTGCAATTCCTTCGGGTCTTGGCTGCTCGCGATACTGGATTGCCACTCCCCACTGGCTGCCATCCCCGAGCAAACTCCGGTACCGAGGCAAGTCGTGTGGCGTCGCAATGAGGCAGAATTCCCTGACCCCTGACGCGATCAGAACGGTCAGAGGGTAATAGATCATAGGCTTGTCGAAAACAGCCTGTAGCTGCTTACTGGAGACTTGCGTCAGGGGATACAGCCGCGAGCCCGCGCCGCCAGCAAGAACAATCGCTTTCATTCATGTCTCCTCACCGACACGATCGGCCTCGATTGGATAAAAACCCCTCATGCTGAAAGATGGTTGCTTCCACATCTTTCTGGCGACGAGTAGTAGTGAACCACCCAGCGGAAGATTCAAACCAGTTCTGATAAGAACACTTTCCGCACGCAATACCCATCGTTGACATAGTCGCGGGTCATCAACCGGCATGTCATCGGATTATGCGATCCAGATACTGGGCTGATCGATACATGGTGCTTACGAGAGACCGCTTCACGGATGCACCCATTTCATCTTTCTGCTCGACTCGGACCCGCAATTGAACAGCAGATCGAGGATCGTCACGCCATGAGTGAACCCGCCCCAGAGCTGGGGATATTCCGGGTAACCCGTATAGTCGAACCAGGTAAGCTCTATTCCTCGCTCTTTGAAGACTTCTTCATCTACATAGTCTTTTGCCGCGGGGCCAGATACGTACCTTGTGCCACCAGCTTGCGCACAAAGCTCTGCCAGACGCTCTGTCTTTCCATCCACCAACCTGTAGTCCCACGAATTGGAAATCACGGTTTGGATCGAAAGATAATCGCATATTGCCTCGATGAATCGACGGTTGAGCTCCGAAAGGCGAATTGGCGATTCATTCAGGTAAAGCGGCTCCAACCACCCAGCGATTTCCTCAAAGTGTGGGGCACGACGATAGTTCTGGACTAGGCTCTTCCAGTGGGCACTCGCCCATTCAGTGCCCTCTATGTCCGTTTCCCGGATTTTCTGGAGGTACTTCCCCTTAACACGGACGGGAACCGTGAGCCATTGAACCCCCTGAGGCGTTTTGATTTGGTTCCGATTGCGCCAATCGCGTCGAGTATATTGCATGTCGTCGTAGAGTATGAACTCATCCACCGCGGCGATCATGTCGAAATAGCCCTTCCACGGGATGTAGTTGGACTGGACGATAGCCACCTTCTTCACTTCATTTCCTTCGCTCGAATGGCTCTGCAGGCACTCAAAGCCTCAGTCGTTGCCGTCGGTTTATAAAGTTCTTGGGCACGGCTGGCATCATAGCCGCCTGCACCTTCTGCAGTCCGCCAAGTACCTACCTCCTGATAGCTTCGAGGAAAAGCAGCTCCCAAACTCGACATGAGTTCCGTCGGAATGCTCCGCGGGCCATCGGGCTCAAAGAGAACCCACGCCTCCGCAATCTTTTCGCACGGAACACGGTCCAGCGCGGCTTTAGCAAGCTTCAGGCTGCCTGGATATCCACCTATGATCCAAGCTTGGCCAATATTTTTTGCACCGATAGCATAAAGGATGCCCGGGGACTGGCCTGATAAATCTATCACTGGGGTATCGGGTTCGAAACCGCCATTTTGGGCGGCCGCCACCGCATCAGCTATATAAGTCGCATAGCCTGCGGATAATACCAAAGCAGACCGTTGCGGTCCGATTTCCAAAGTAGTTTCGTTAAGCCTGAGAGGCTGAGTTTGGCGCTGGGGCTGTTCCAGCCCCGTCTGCAAGAGGACTGCTGTGACCATCTGAGTAGCCAGCGCAAGCGGCAGTGCGAACGACCAGGTTCCACGTTCACGAACAACCGGCCGCAATAGCGTTACGCCTGCCAGCAGCCAGAAAATGCCCGCCCAAGCTCCATTCTCCCAATAATTCCTGTTCGTTCCAAATGCATAAATGTGTGGCATTGCGAGAAAGAAGATGGCTACCGCCCATTGCGCTACTGAAAGAGAACTCAGCGCCTTGGGCCGGCCAAATATCAGGCCGGTCAACGCAGCGGCAAATACTACCCCGAAGATCAGCAGTCCCTCAAATTCTCCGAGACCGGCGGTCTTATGAACTCGGCCAAAGGCGAGCAACGCAGTGGCCGTGAAAAAAACAACAGATACAGCCAGGAAAACGATCACGTCCCTCGGTTTTTCAGACAGAGCACCCCAGATCGCAACAAGTGCCATCACCAAAACAGACAGAATGGCTAGCTGTCCCGGGGTGCGGACTCGAAAATTGTCAATCCGAAGGATTTGACTCATGGTGTGACCACCACCTAGATATCCCCCGAAATCAATCCCAAGCTGGAGTCGTTTTGCAAAACCCAAAATGGATCCGTCGATCACCGTCGCGCTGAGCAGAAGAAGCCCGATAGTGGTCGCGGCAGCAAGCAAAAGCAGTCGAAGCGAGAACTTGCGGGACACTAGAAGGCAGACGAAAATGCCGACAGCCAACGCCACCGCCGTACTTGGCTTGGCCATGAATGCCAACCAACCGCCGATGCCAACGATGATCCATCCAGCGACGCTTTTACGACTGATCGTTTTGTCGGCGAGAAGCAGACCGATGGCAGTAATCATCAGCGACTGAAATGCAAGGCTGTTGTAATTTGGGGTGGCCAACCACGTACTGAACACGACAAGGGAGCTGGTGCCCAACCCTGCGGCAGTGACATGTAGGGCGACACGACCTTGGCGGACCTCAGGCGCGAGTGAAGCCAAGTAGGTATAAGCTAACCCCCATCCCAAGCTGAAGGTGATTACTATGTTGGCTTGCCTGAGCAAGGCAATATCGCCGTTCAGGAGAATATAAAGAGGACGGTAAATAAAACCGAACTGCGATGCCGAAACCTCGTAGATAAAAGGGTTCGACATCCATACGAGGTAATAGCTTTCGTCTGTAAAATCGAGTCCATAGAAGCTGTATCTGAGAAGCCAGCCTAAAATCACCAATGTTCCCAAAACCGAAATGGTCGCCGTTGCATGGCGCGTAACTGCTACCGTCGGATTATTGGTCTTATCTTTCAGAGCCACTCGGCTACTCACTGCTCAATACCCAACTGCAGATAACCTACCCGGTTTACCCACGATCACCGGCACCCCCGAATGTTGAAGACCTCTTAACCCGTTTCGATGGGTGATTCCATACTTGAGTTTGAATAGCCTAGATTTGTAATCTCCATGGAGAAACTCCTTGTCGCTTGTCCATGGATAGGCGATCACAGATCAGGCGACAGCGAGCAATGTGGGAGCAGAACGGGTTACGCTGATCCGACACCTCGAAGTCAAACATAACGTTTGTTTTCAAGCATCGGATACGTTTATCATGATCGGCCCATAACGACATGAGTGTATCGAATGACTTTGGAAAACGGCGACCTCCTCAACGACGTGGCAAATTATTACTCCGACAAGCTCCGGGCGCATGGAAACCGTGCAGCTGGCGTGGATTGGAGCGGTGAGGCGGGCCAGAACCTCCGGTTCTCTCAACTGCTAAAAGTTGTCGACCCCGCAGCTCCATATACAATAGGAGACATCGGTTGCGGATATGGGGCGCTGGTCGACTATCTCAGAACTCTGAACCACGATTTTCAATATACGGGCATAGATATCTCCGAGCAGATGGTTTCGGCTGCCAACGCCCGGTTCGAGAATCAGCAAAATTTCCGGTTCCTGGTCGGGAACTCCCTGGATGAGCCCTCGGACTATTGTGTCGCGTCGGGCATATTCAACGTGCGGCTCGAGCGATCGGACGAAGACTGGCTGAGCTCTATAATCCAGACCATAGAAAAGATGAATGCCTCGTCGCGGAAGGGATTTGCGTTCAACTGCCTCACGTCATACTCGGACTCGGAAAAGATGCGATCCTACCTTTATTATGCCGATCCGCTCGGGCTCTTTGACATATGCAAGCGGCGCTTCTCGCGCAATGTAGCGCTTCTCCACGACTACGGATTGTATGAGTTTACGATAATTGTGCGCAAGGACCTTTAGGTCGCAACCTGCGGCAGTGTAGTCGGTGACTGTGTTGAAATTTTCTCTACCCAACAATCGATTAGCGGTTGAATTTCGGCGGGCACGATCCAGAAAAATTTATGCACTTTAATTGCAACTAAGAAAGCCACGAAACGAAGCATAAATGGAGATCTGCGAGCTGCGAACTCACGGTCTGTTGCAAGTCGCTTCACTGCCTTTTCAAGCATACGCGTATTCATTTTGACATTGAGAGAGGGGATCCTACGCACCGATCGTTTGACTGATGAGGCCGTAATCCAGTTAAGCGACGCCCAGATACCCTCGTTATCAAGTAGGTCCGCCTTGGACCTGATCCGGCTGTCAAACACGTAACGTGTTAACCTCTTTGAGAAGAGAGTCGGAATATTAAAATGCGGTTCGTAAGGAAAGGCATAGTTTGCGCAGGTGAATCTGTAAAAACACCCCAGCTTTAGCGCTCGCCCAACCCGCTCGATGACTCGATCGACATTTCCCACATGCTCCATCACATTAATTGAGAACGCATAATCATATACCAAATCGACGTCCAAATCTTCCGCGTAAGCCCCCAGAAACTCAGGTTCAATACCGTCTTCGGCCGCGCACTTAAGGACCAAAGTCCTCATTTGATCAAAGTGTGAAAATCCATCGCCGACGGGTTCAAGTCCAACGATCTGGTAACCCGCAGACTTTAAAAAGCATGTCAGTAGGAAGGAACCTGCGCCAACCTCAAGAATCTTCGCATCTGGGCGCAAAGATTCTAGGTCCCCACGGATATGGTCAACCGAAAACCGCGCTTCTGCGGAATAAGTGTCGAATATGCCGAGCAACTGCGGAGCATTTACAGAAAAATACGCCCTGGCTTTTTCCAGCCATTGATCGATATATTCATATTTCCTCATTTTGTATCCGCACTTTATGCCGTGTTTAGAGGGAGGGATGGTGTTAAAGGCACTAAGCAGTCGGCATCTATTGCGACTGACTGCAAAGTATAACTCCGAGTAATATTATGAAAATTCCGAGAACCCTCTGTGTATTTAAATTCTCTCCCAGTAGAACGACGCTTCCGAGCGTAACCAGAAACACAGTCATCCCAATGTAGACCGGAAATGCCAAGCTCAGCGCATACCGCTCAACCACTATCATCCACGAAAGCGAGCTGAGAAATGCCGCTACGTAGCCAGATACAATAATGGGATCAATCAAATAGGAAACTAGCCGTTCCCAAATTCCTCCATTGAGCACTCCCGCTTTCACAAGTGTGCCTACGCGCCACTTGAGCATCAACTGCCCATATACTACGAAGGAGATGGTCGGAGCCAGTGCGAGAAAAAATCTCATTTATTTTGCCGTAGTTCAGTTTTAGCATGACCGTACCGGTACATATCCAGCATGTCCGGCGGGATGCCCCAGTCGTGGGCTCCGACATCATCATGCAGTCTTTCTAAGTTGGCCTTATGACTTTCGACGATTTGTCGCGTGAGTCCGCCCGGTGAAGGCGTAAAGCCGTGCTGATAGGCGGCGCTCATGATATGCTTGATTGATTTCTCGATTGCTGCCTCGCGACTAAGGATACGCAGCGGCTTGCGTTCGGGATGAAACCACTCAATGCGTTCATCCGTCTTGTCGCCATGTATGATGTTCGCCAGTATCTCCGAAAGCAGCGGCGACAGATGAAACCCGTCACGCTTGGTCCCGGTGCAGACAACTAGATTCGAAATCGAGGTCCGGCCGATCAGCGGATAGCCATCCTGGCTTGTCGGACGCCAGCCTACATTGATGCCGACGAGATCAGCCTTGTAAAAATTAACGTTGATCTGTTCCATAGCGGCCTTCATCAGCGTTTCGACGCTGGTAAGGCGGCCATAGTTGTACGGAGTGGGAGAAATAAAATTCGTCGCACCGATCAGGATATGGTCTTGTGGCTCGTCGGGATCACGGAAGAATGGTACGCTGTAAATACCGCACGCGAGCCCCCTGTTAGGCGTCCTTATGGCCTTGGTGTGTGGAAAGTCGCGGCTTCTGATTTCAAGCGAAACCCCAACGCCATAGAAAATGCGCTGGATATCAATTCCCAGATCGCTCTTTTCAATCAGATCCGTGACCGTCGCCCCCGTCGCTAGGAGGTAGGTGTCACCAACGAGCGTTTCACCATTGGAAAGTACAACCCCGGTTAACACCTCAGCCGTCTTCAACAGCCGTTGTGCTTCGGCATCAACAAACCTTACCTGAGGGAACCGCTTGAGAAGATTGTCGAGTTTCTCCAAAATTAGTTTCGGATTGAACCAGCCTTCATTTTCAATGTAGAGGGCGCGTGTTGCTCGCGCCTTCTGTTCCGGCAAATAGTTTGGGATGTCTCTTGGCGAGACATGCCTGAACGGTTCGTCGAATTGCTCTAGGGCATTGACGATTGCATCGTAGTTTTCGTCATCCAGATCATCTGCGGCGGTGTTATTGACAACGTAGGTACCGGTATCAACGCAACCGCCGCCGCCGAAGCCAGAGCACTTCCTGCATCCCAATGGCAGACAAGACGCGCCGGCTTCGATCATTTCATTCTCGAAGCGCGGCCACATTCTCCCCGCTAAATGGCTGAGTTCGAAACGGAACATGTCAATTTCATGATCGAGCGATCCTTTTTCGATCTCGGCAAACGAGTTCAACATGGCGCCCGCCGCTCGGGTAGCAGAACCCGCGCGGGCGCTCGGCCCGATGATAGTGATAAGATCCCGAGCGTCTGCCCTTTTCGCGAGGCGAAACGCAGTTGTCAGGGCAATGATCCCGTTACCGATTATAACTGTTTCCATAAGAACCCAATAGCTGAATTAGACGGCTATTTAACCAAATAGCAGAGGCCCGGATAAGTCGAACTCCGGTAAATTTTATGGGGCACTTTCGTCAGAATGTTGTCCGCGTAAACTTGGCCCTCGGCCTGAACGGCAACACCGCGACTGATTTGCCAGAACGCGACAATGCCACCGGGCACCAGGCGGTCCCAGACATCCCCAAAGGACTTCAGAGTCGGATCGTACGAGTTGACGTCGAAAAAGGCTAAGGAGACGAACTCCCCAGGATTTTCTGTGAAGAAGTTCGGGATTTCGACGCGACAATCACCCTTGATGACTTTGTGCTTGCCGTTGTAGTTCCCCATAGCGTTACTACGTTCGTGCAAGACGAGCAGCCTGCTAAGAAATTTGGAGTAGTCCTCTCCGCCGAGGTCGTAAGTTCCCTCCTTATGGAGTTCGGTGGACTTATCTTTGTCAGAGAATCCCGCATAGCCTTCAAATGTGTCAAAGCAGACAATACGCCGATTGAAATGAAGAGGCTCGTAAATTGCGCGAAGATTCTCGCACAATACGGCCGTTTGGCCTCTCCACGTGCCGATATCCATGACAATCCCCGGAAGAGAAACTATCTTCTGATAGATCTCAGCGACGCCTAGGATCCTAGCCAGCAACGAACCTCTTAGAAAAAGACCGAGCGAACGCTCCTTCTCCTCATCCGTTGCTTGATAGGACTGCATGATATCAAAAATTTCTTTCCTCGACTCCAGTGCATCACTTGGTGAGTAAGAAAGGATTGACGACTCGTGACCTGTTGACATGTTCTGATTTCCTTATCGTGTATTAGAGAATTTCACGCACGATATAAAGCGGCCTGTTTTGTACCTCGGTAAAGACCCGTCCCAGATACAGACCGAGTACGCCTGTACTGCCCACCTGAACGCCGAATCCGATCAGGCCGATTGCGGCAAGTGATGTGTAACCCGGCATAACAGTGGCGCCCAACAGCTTTTGCACGACCACAAAGGTGCCAAGTAAAGCGCCGATAAGGGCGAAGGCGAGTCCAATTCCTGCGATGAACTTCAGCGGTCTATCTGAAAAATAGAGAATTCCCGTCAGGGCAAGCCTCAGTCGCTTACGAAAATTGTAGGACGACTTACCGTCGGCCCGTTCCCTGTGAATGATTTCGACGTAATGATGACGGAAGCCCAGCCATTGATCGAGGCCTTGTGGGAAGCGGGCTTTCTCCGTCAGACTGTTATAGACGTCCACGAATGCTCTATTCATAACTCGCATAGGGGATGTGTGAGGCGGGGAACGGAGGCCCGTGAACAATTCGAAAACCCAAAAGTACAACTTAGAAGTAATTCGGTCCACCAGAGGGCTGTTCCGCTTCCTATACTGGCCGATTACGAGATCATATTGCCCGGTCCTAACGGCATCGAGCAGCTTGGGAGCCTCGGAAGGCGGGTCCTGACAGTCTACATTCATGCGCATTACATACTTGCCAGATGCCAATTGGAAACCACAGGCAATTGCCGCGTGCTGTCCAAAGTTGCGCGAGAGATCAACGACTTTAACAAAATTGAAGTCGTTCCGGACTTCTTTGAGAATTTCAAAGGAGTTGTTTGGGCTGCCGTCGTTAATGAAAATCAGTTCCATGTCCGCGGAGATATCAGTTTTTTCAAGGTATGCCTGAAAGACGTGCCGTAGCTCCTCGCAGCAGTTTCTTGCCAAATAGCCATCCCCGTAGATCGGAATTACTATTGAAAATTGCATCAGGTCGCTGCCTCTCCCAAATCGAATGGGCCTTCCAATTAGGGAAAAAGAGTTTTTCTGTCAACGACTGCTACGATAGAGCTGGCTCGGGAAATCTGAACAGCCAGGATAGGTGGAATTTCTGCCTGACTTCGGCTTAGATGCCGAGAACAGGAGATACCATGACGAGACGACCGCGCCGGAACCATAGCCCGGCTTTCAAGGCAAAGGTTGCGCTCGCCGCCATCCGAGGCGAGCAGACGCTGGTGGAATTATCCCAGCAGTTTGACGTGCACGCCAATCAGATCAAACATTGGAAAGACCACCTCCTTGAGGGGACGACAGGCGTTTTCGGCGATGAACCGAAGGCGGAACCGGCGGGCCCCACCGTCGATGTCAAAACGCTGCACGCCAAGATCGGCGAACTCACACTGGAGAACGTTTTTTAGCCGAAGCGCTCGGCAAGGCGGGATTGCTGGGCGGAAAAAAATGATCGTCCGCGTACACGAACTGTCGGTCACACGCCAGGCGAAGCTTCTCGGCTTCAGCCGTGGCAGCGTCTACTATTCTCCACGTCCAGTGTCGGAGGACGATCTTGCCCTGATGCGAACGGCATCTCGACTACCCTTTTGCCGGAAGCCGGATGTTGCAAGGGCTCTTGAGGGGAGAAGGACTGGAAACTGGGCGGCTGCACGTCACCACGCTGATGAAGAAGGTGGGCATCAAGGCCATCTACCGTCGCCCGAACACCTCCAAACCCGCGCCGGGACACAAGGTCTATCCCTATTTCTTGCGCAAGATGCCAGTCACCAGACCCAATCACGTCTGGGCAATGGACATCACCTACATCCCCATGGCGCGCGGCTTCGTCTATCTCTGCACTGTCGTGGACTGGTTCAGCCGGAGGGTTCTGTCATGGCGGCTGTCGATCACGATGGAAGCAGACTTCTGCATCGAAGCGGTCGAGGAGGCGCTGGCTCGCTATGGAAAGCCTGAAATATTCAACACCGACCAGGGATCGCAGTTCACCTCAGTGGACTTCAGGCGGTGCTGAAGAAAGCTGAGATCGCTATCTCGATGGACGGCAAGGGGCGCGTGGCGGGATAATGTCTTCGTCGAGCGGCTCTGGCGGTCGATCAAATACGAGGAGGTCTATCTCCACACCTACAAGACCGTGTCCGAGGCCCGCGCTGCCATTGGCCGATATCTGAACTTCTACAACAGCCGGCGCTACTTCAATGCGCTGACACCGCTGATGGTAGCAGCATAATCGAGGCGGAAATCCACTTAGCAAAACGCCCGGAACTGCTCAGACAAACCGAGCCACCTCTTTTGCCGCCGGCACGAATGCCGAAAGCCTTTCATCGTCTCCTCTGTGGTGGTGGCTCTGGTGAGGCGTTATTGAAAGCTATTTCAACGTTTTGGAGCGGTCAAGCGTGTCGAGCGTCACGAATAACCACCCAGAGCCAACAGAAGTGCGCCTGCCGCGATTATGGCTAGGCCTGGCCAGTTTTTCGATATTCCAAGGTACCTGAGGCCTTGGCGCCATGGCTCAAGCGTGCCGCCGCCTAGCGGCATTTGATGCGGATCACTCGGTCTTCGACCAAGTGCAGACGAAAAGAGAAGAAGAAGTCCGCCGATTATTAGGGCGGCACCGATCAGGATTGCCCACATGGTGGCCTCCATAAGTCTCAGAATGTGGGTAAACCAAATCCGGGCTTGATCGTTCCTCTTTGTCAAAACCCACGTTTGGGCAGAATCCGCCGTACTGGCTTATTGGGCTGCGGCCAAGGGGCTCCAGCGCACCGTCTGCCACTAGTTCGTACAGCCGGGTGGTGTAACCGAGGCTCAAGGCTGCCGGTCCCGCAGCCGGACGTGAAGGGCACCGGTTTCAATTATCATCTTCTTCGTCATCGTCATCTGGAAACTCAATCGGATCCAAACCTTGCATTGTCCGCATTTTGTTGGCCAAAGCGATGGACAGTTTGTCCCAGATGTTCTGCGGCACTTCGTCCGCCTCGAACAGGGGCTCGTCTACCTCGAACTCTTCCATCTTTCAACAATGGAATCCAAGTCCAGAGCGCCTCGCTCAACCACTTTGTAGAGCTTAGAGGCTTGGTCTAGTGTGAGGTTCGGATCCGACAATACCGTGGGAACATCTGTCGCCATCCGCTTCGCGACCTCACCCTGTTCCTTGATCAAGGCAATCCAGTCCGCTGCCATGTTCCCCTCCATTTTTCTGGAGCAGATCATGCAGCGGAAAAGTTGTCTACTTTTCCTTTCGCAATCGGACGCCCTGACCTTCGCCGTTCTCGTCGACGAAGATAAGCTGGAAATTCTGGTTCGATTCCAGAGGCGCCCACCACCACACCGGGGATTTGCCATCACCACCCGCTCCTACACCGCAGGGCAAATCCCATACGGTATTGCCGTCCTGTTCTGCAGGGCGGCTTTTACCTAGTTGCCGTGTTGCAGGGACTTGTTTGCAACACCTACACACCCGTTGAATTCGTTGGGAATATTTTGCAACACGCTGAAAAGCGCAACTGCGCCAAGCACTGGATTTCTTTGAAAGAAATGGTGCCCGGAGGCGGATTTGAACCACCGACACGCGGATTTTCAATCCGCTGCTCTACCAACTGAGCTATCCGGGCATCGAGGCCTATGAAGCCTTCCGGCCCGAGGCCGGCGGGGGCGTATCCCCCGGAGCGAGCGGGGTTATAACATCTTGTTCGGCCATGTCCAGCGCCAGAGACCACTTTTTTGACAGGTTTGCGAAAATCGCGATTTCCTGAACAAAAACAGGCGCGACCTGCCCGGCTCAGTCGTCCGAACCGTCGGCCTTGGTCTCGTCGTCCGAGACAGGAATGGCATATGAGCCCGTCAGCCAGCGCGACAGGTCCAGCGTACGGCAACGGTCGGAGCAGAAGGGATAGTGGTCGCGCGCCGAGGGCTTGCCGCATTCCGGGCAGGGCCTCGTCTTCCTGAGCGGCTCGACCTTGCCGCCGGTCTTGATCGGTTCTGATGTCATCGTTGAATACTCCTTTCTACAGGGGGGCATGGCGCATTCGGCAGCCTTCCAGCGCCGATGACACCCTGCGGGCGCAGCCGAAGCGCCTTTCGGCCTGCTCCATCGGCCTGCACCGTCTGGACCCGCCTCTATCAGCCCTCCGGCCAGGCCGCCACCACGTCGAAGCCTTCGCCCGCCAGAAGTCCGGTCACCTCGAAAAGCGGCAGGCCGACGACATTGGTGTAGGAGCCGACGAGTTTCTGGATGAACGATCCGGCAATACCCTGGATCGCGTAGGCGCCCGCCTTGCCGCGCCACTGACCGGACGCGATATAGTTTTCGATCTCGCGGGTGGAAAGCCGCTTGAAGCGTACCTTGGTCTGCACGACCTTCTGGCGGAATTGACCGCCGGGGGTGATCAGGCAGATGCCGGTATAGACCCAATGGCCGCGCCCGGAGAGCAGGTGCAGGGCCGACGAGGCCTCCTGCGTATATTCGGTCTTTTCGAGAATGCGGCGGCCGACGGCGACCACCGTGTCGGCCGACAGGATATAGCTGTGCCGCCAGGCCGGATCGTTTTTGATCGCCGCCAGTGCCGCTTCGGCCTTTTCGGTCGAAAGCCTGCGGGCGAGCGAGCGTGGATGTTCGGATTTCTTCGGCGTCTCGTCGATATCCATCGGCATCAGCCGCGCCGGCGTAATGCCGGCCTGGTTGAGGAGGTCGAGGCGGCGCGGAGAACCGGAGGCCAGTATCAGCTTTTGTTCCAGCGCCATGAGAGCCCGCCGCGGATGATGAGGATTACTTGAAGCGGTAGGTGATGCGGCCCTTGGTCAGGTCGTAAGGTGTCATTTCGACGAGCACCTTGTCGCCAGCCAGAACGCGGATACGGTTCTTGCGCATGCGGCCGGCGGTGTGGGCAATGATCTCGTGTTCGTTTTCCAGCTTCACGCGAAACGTCGCGTTGGGCAGGAGTTCGGTCACGACGCCCGGGAATTCGAGGACTTCTTCTTTAGCCATCTATAGTTTTTCTTCCTGTGTTTGGTTGGGCCGGCAACGCTTTTCGCGCCCGCCCGGAAATTTGCGCGGAAACTACACAATCATGTCCGCTTTGTGAACCTCGCTTGAGCGCTATTCTCAATGTCGTTTCAAGCGGCCTGCGGCGAGCGGTTTCAGGCGGTCTCGGCCGGATGCCGGCTGATGCGGGAAAGGCGCTCGTCGATCAGCTTCCAGAGATGGTCGCGGACCTCCCGATAGGCACCCAGCATCTGGTCGCGGGTGCCTGTCGCAGCGGTCGGGTCCATGGTCGGCCAGTAGACCACGTCCACGGCATTTGAACGGGTCAGTTCCAGCGCGGCATGGTGGGCTTCCGGAGTCAGCGTGACGATCAGGTCGAAAAAATCGTCCTCGAGCTCCTCCAGCGTACGCGGCTGATGGCGGCCGATCGAAAGCCCGACCTCCTCCAGTACCGCATCCACGAACGGATCGCGCTCGCCGGAGCGCACGCCAGCCGACTGGACGTAGATATCGGGTGGCAGCAGCCGCTTTGCAATGGCCTCCGCCATCGGCGAACGGATGACGTTGAAGCCGCACATGAAAAGAATGGCGCCCGGTCTTTTGGCCTTCATCAGGGGGGCGGGCACTGCCTCCATGCTCAGCCGCGCCAGTAGAGCACGCAGACCAGCGTGAAAAGCCGCCGCGCGGTATCGAAATCGACGCGGATCTTGCCGTCCAGCCGGTCCATCAGCGTCTGCGAGCCTTCGTTGTGGACGCCGCGGCGGCCCATGTCGATCGCCTCGATGCGGCTTGGCGTCGAGGAGCGGATCGCCTCGTAGTAACTCTCGCAGATCATGAAGTAATCCTTGATGATCCGCCGGAAGGGGGTCAGCGACAGGATATGGGTCGCGACCTGCTCGTCTTTGTCCGTGGTGATGCCGAGCATCAGCTTGGCATCGACGAGCGAGAGTTTCAGCTTGTAGGGGCCGCCGGCATGGCCGAATGGCTCGAAGGAGTTTTCCTCGACGAGGTCGAAGATGGCGACCGCCCGCTCGTGTTCCACATCGGGCGTCGAGCGCCCGATCGAGTCGTCCAGAACGACGTCGTAGAGCCGGAAGTCCCCTTGCCCCATCCGTCAACCCTCGTCGTCGAGGGGCAAGCCGTTCAGGCGGATCGCAACGGAACGGGCGTGGGCATCGAGGCCTTCGGAATGGGCAAGCGTAATCGCCGCGGGCGCAAGCTGGCGGAGCTGATCGGGCCCAAGCCGCAAAATAGAGGTGCGCTTGACGAAATCGAGCACCGAAAGGCCGGACGAGAAACGGGCCGAGCGGGCGGTCGGGAGCACGTGGTTGGAACCGCCGACATAGTCGCCGATCACTTCCGGCGTATGGCGGCCGACAAAGATCGCGCCGGCATTGCGGATGCCGGGCAGCAGCACGTCGGGATCGGCAACGGCGAGCTCCAGGTGCTCGGCGGCGATGCGGTTGGCAAGCGGCAGCGCGGCCTGCAGGTCCGGCACCAGGATGACGGCGCCGAAATCACGCCAGCTGGCGGCAGCGGTCTGCGAACGCGACAGGGTCTTCAGCTGGCGCTCGACAGCGGCCTCCACCGCCTTGCCGAGCCCGGCATCGTCGGTAACCAGGATCGACTGCGCGCCGGCATCGTGTTCGGCCTGGGCGAGCAGATCGGCCGCCAGCCAGTCCGGATCGTTTTCCCCGTCGGCGATGACGAGGACCTCCGAGGGGCCGGCGATCATGTCGATGCCGACGGTGCCGAAGACATGGCGCTTGGCAGCCGCCACATAGGCATTGCCGGGGCCGACGATCTTCGCGACCGGGGCGATCGTCTCCGTGCCATAGGCGAGTGCCGCGACCGCCTGCGCGCCGCCGATGCGGTAGATCTCGGTGACGCCGGCGATGTGGGCGGCGGCAAGCACTGCGGGATTGATCGTTCCGCCATTGGCCGGCACGACCATGACCACACGCGGCACGCCGGCAACTTTTGCCGGCACCGCATTCATCAGCACAGAACTCGGATAGCTCGCGGTGCCGCCCGGGACATAGAGCCCGACCGCCTCGATCGCCGTCCAACGGGAGCCCAGGCCGACGCCGATCGCGTCCTCGTAGATATCGTCCTTCGGCATCTGGCGGGCATGGTGGCGCTCGATGCGCTCCGCGGCGAACTTCAGCGCGTCGATCACCTTCCGGTCGGTCGCGGCAAGTGCGGCGCCGATCTCGGCCTCGGTCACCTTTATTCCGACCTTGGCCAGGTCGATACCGTCGAAACGGGCGGAATAATCGATCAGCGCCTGATCGCCGCGAGCACGCACATCGTCGATGATGGCGCGCACCACCGTGTTCACGTCTTCCGAGACCTCCCGCTTGGTCGACAGAAATGCGGAAAATCTTGCCTCAAAATCCGGCGACGCCTGATCCAGCCAAATTGCCAAGCGGATATTCCTTCCAGCTCAAAAAACAATGTTATCCCGGTCGGGCTGTTCGGACAAACGGGGCCAGATCAGGGATGACGGGGCTTGGACGCCGTTTCCCATGCGCCGCCGACATCCGCAAGAGCAACTTCGATGCATTCGACGTCGAGCGCAATCGTCGATTTACCGGAAAGCACCAGTTCGATCGTGCCTTCCGGGCCGTCGCCCTTCTGCGAAAAGGTGATCGCCAGCAGCGACAGGACTTCATCCTGGCGGCCGCGGTTGATGCCGGTCGAGCGCACCGCCTCGACCCGCTTGAAGACGATCGCCGCCCGGCGGCGTTCGAACCCCTTGCGCTGCTTGGCCGCGGCATTCTCCCAGACGAAGCGGTTGGCCGCGAGCGAGAAGTTGCGCTCGGGCTGCGACCAGCGCACGTCGCCCACCTTGAAGACCGCATCCTGCATATGGGCGGAAATGACGCCCAGGTCGTCCGTATCAAGGGCCAGCAGCTTCAAGTCGGTCATCGCTTCCAATATCCATCCAGAGGCGCGTATTCACGCGAAAGTTCCTGGACTTGAGATAGGATGTGGCGAGGCAAGAAGCAACGGCGGAGCGCAAGACAGAACGTAGCTTTATCCGCACCGACGGATGTGTCGGCACGGTTGAAGAGGGGAATGGGGCAGACGGGGCATTGCTCAGGCCTTTCTACGGCCGAGAGCCGGTCCGGTCATCACCTGCCGATATAGGCGGCGAGTTCGTCCGGCGTCCCATTTGGGAAGGACTGCTTGAGAAACTCCAGGAAAGCCGACACGCGAGCACTGAGCAGTCGCCGGGATGGGTAGAGCGCCCATAATGCGATCTCCGATCCCTCTATATTCCCCCAGTGCAGCAAGGTGCCGTTGGCCAGATCGTGGCTCACCAGCGAGATCGGCAAACGTGCGGCGCCAACGCCTGCCCGGACCGCATCCCGCACCATGATCAGCGACGACAGAGAAAGGACGGGCTCGATGGTGATCTTCGCAGACCCTTTTGATGTCGCGACATTCCAGGTCTGTCGATCGCCGGCGCCGCGTATGACACCCGGCGCTGGTGAGTCGGCGGCCGGGCGAGGAAGGTCAGGGCTCGCCACGACGACCAGGCGGTCGCGCAGAAACGCCCGCCCGACCAGGTTTTCGTCGGGATCCGGATTGACCCGGATGACCAGATCGTAGCCTTCCTCGATCATGTCCACAGGCCGATCCTCGGTCGTCACCTCCAGCCGCACCTCCGGATATTTAAGGGCAAATCCCGCCGCAATCTTGCCCATCGCGCTCTGGGAGAAAAGCGCCGGCGCGCTGATGCGCAACTTCCCCTTGGGCGTCTGGCCACCCGAAGCAATCGCCGAAGCCGTCTCGTCGAGTTCGGAGAGCAGCCTCGCCGTCCGCTCGAAGAGCGCACGTCCTTCTTCGGTGAGCTTCAGGTCACGCACGCCCCGCTCGAACAGGCGCAGGCCAAGGCTGCTTTCCAGTTCTCCAACGCGGCGGGACAGGGTTGCCTTGGGCCGACCGGTGGCCCTTGCCGCTTTGCCGAAGCCGCCGTGGCGGGCCACGAGATTAAAATCGGCGAGGGCAAGAAGGTCCATATGTGTCCCACCAGCGAGACGGTGCGTCTAAAATTTCCGTCTATTGGGCTGCTAGTGGATCACACATATTCGGCGTGTCAAGTAACCAACACGGAGAAATATCATGACCATTCTCGTTACCGGCGCCACAGGCAATGTTGGCAGCCAGATCGTCGAACACCTCGTCAAGCGCGGCGCTGATGTCCGCGCTCTTGTCCGGGACCCCTCGAAAGCCGTTTTCCCGGCGGGCGTCAACGTTGTGCAGGGCGACTTCCTCGATATCGATTCACTGCGAAACGCCATGTCTGGAGTTTCCACATTGTTCCTCTTGAACGCAGTGGTGCCGGACGAATTCACCCAAGCGCTGGTCGCGCTGAACGTCGCCAGGTCGGCCGGCATCGAGCGGATCGTCTACCTGTCGGTGATCCACGCCGACGTCTACGTGAACGTGCCGCATTTTGCGGGCAAGTTCGGCGTCGAACGAATGATCGAGCAGATGGACTTCAAGGCTACGATCCTGCGCCCGGCCTACTTCATCCAGAACGACCTGATGATCAAGGACGTCATCACCGGCTACGGCGTCTATTCGATGCCGGTCGGCGACAAGGGGCTTGCGATGATCGACGTGCGTGACATCGCCGAAATCGCCGCCCTTGAGCTGCTGCGTCGCGAACAGGCTGCACAGCCGCTTCCACTCAACCGCATCAACCTCGTCGGTCCCGACACACTCACGGGAACGGACATCGCCACCATCTGGTCGGACGTTCTTGCCCGCCCGATCAGCTATGGCGGTGACGATACGGCAGCCTTCGAGCAGAACCTCAAGCAGTTCATGCCGCAATGGATGGCCTATGACATGCGCATGATGGGCGAACGCTTCCTGACCGACGGCATGCTGCCCGAAGGCGGCGACGTCGAGCGCCTGACAACGCTCCTCGGCCGACCGCTCCGCTCCTATCGCAACTTCGCCACGGAAACCGCGGCTGCTGCCTGAGGCAGGCCGTCCCACAATGTCAAAACAAGGACCATCGTCATGATCTATTCGACCGCCATCGTCCCGGTAAATCCGGAAGGCGAAACAAAGCTCACCCGCGAGCAGATCTGGAAAGGCCTGGAACTAAAGGCGCGCGATGCGCGCCTGTTCCTCCCACCCGGTCTCTGCACCCGCTGCGATGTCGTGGAAGAAAGCGCGACCCACTTCGTGCGCGAAGCCACCATCGCCGGCTCCGACCTTCGTGAAATCATCACCCTTGAACCGCAGAGCAAGGTCACGTTCTTCCAGGCAACCGGTCCGCGCGAAGGCGCCATCATCAACGAACTGTTCGAGGATGAAGCCGGCGCACTGCGGCTTCGGTTCTACTGCTACCTCGGCCTGCGCGGCAAGGAACCGAACGGCCCAGAGGAACAGGCCGAACAGGCGCAGTTCGACAGCGATAATGGCTACAAGTCCGCTCTGCTGTCGACGCTGAAGCGGACCCGCGAGCTGCTCACGGAGGGAAGGCTCTAGTCATCACCAGAGATGCAAACAGCAGGGCCGCCTCTCAGCGAGGCGCCCTGCGTTGCGAGTGAACCAAATGACGACCAAGTCCCTCCCGACGCATCCCGCCACGCTTTCGATCTCGGTAACGTCAATCGATAGGTCGCCAGCACCCCCCCACCGGCATTCAGCTGGGAAAATCGGCTGAAAGGCTGATTTCCTCCCATAGTTCGATCTGGGTCAAGCGCTCCTTCAGCTTCTGGGTGACGGCGTTATAGCAGATGGCCCCCAATACCAGGTGGCGGGGCGCCTGATCCGCTTCGGTCGCGGCGATCATCGCCTCGCCGGCGCGCACCGGATCGCCCGGCTGGCGGCCGCTATAGCCGGAGGTTGCGCCCATGCGGGCGGCGGCGGTCTCGGCATAGTCGGCGATCCTGCTCGGCGTCTGCTTTAGGGAGCGGCCGGCCCAGTCGGTGCGGAACGGACCAGGCTCGACGCAGGTGACCTTGATGCCGAGCGGCGCGCCTTCATGGGCGAGCGCATCGGAAAAACCTTCGACCGCATGTTTGCTCGCCGCATAATAGCCGGAGCTCGCAAGGCCCATGAAACCGGCCATCGAGGTGATATTGAGGATGTGGCCCTTGCGCTGCGCCCGCATGCCCGGCAGCACGGCGCGGGTCATGGCGAACAGGCCGAAGACGTTGGCGTCGAACATCGCGCGGATCTCGTCCTCCTCGCCTTCCTCGACCGACGCCTGATAACCGTAGCCGGCATTGTTGACCAGCACGTCGATGCGGCCGAACTTCTCTTCGGCGGCCGAAACCGCATCGGCAATCTGCTTCATGTCTGTCACGTCGAGATCGAGCGCCAGGACATGTTCCTTGTCGTCGGCCAGATCGGCGACGCGATCCTTGCCGCGGGCGGTGACGACGGTCGGCCAGCCGCGCTCGATCGTCAGCTTGGCGAGTTCGCGGCCAAAGCCGGTGGAGCAGCCGGTGATGAACCAGACGGGGGCTTGAGTATGGGTCATGGGGAAAATCTCCGTGGTGTGCCGGATCAAACAATATGAGGCGGGAAAGGGATGGACGTCTCAAAGAGATAGAAACGCAAAAAAAGGACGGCAAGGGCAATGCCCCGACCGTCCTTTGCAAAATATCAGCCTTGCGGATCGATCAGTCGCTGACGCGTTCGACCACGGCGCCGCAGCGGGTGAGCTTTTCTTCCAGCCGTTCGAAACCGCGGTCGAGGTGATAGACGCGGCTGACCATGGTCTCGCCTTCGGCGGCAAGGCCGGCGATGACCAGCGAGACGGAAGCGCGCAGGTCGGTTGCCATGACCGGGGCGCCCTTCAGGCGCGTCACGCCTTCGACCCGGGCCTTCTGCCCGGAGAGCGAGATCCTGGCGCCGAGGCGGGCAAGTTCCTGCACGTGCATGAAGCGGTTCTCGAAAATGGTCTCGGTAATGTTCGAGACACCGGAAGACCGGGTCATCAGCGCCATGAACTGCGCCTGCAGGTCGGTCGGGAAACCCGGGAACGGCTCGGTGGTGATATCGACCGGCTGGATGCCGTTGCCGTTGCGCACGACGCGCAGCCCGCTTTCCGTCTCGGTGATATGGGCGCCGGCCAGCCGCAGCGTGTCGAGAGCGTTGTCGAGCAGCGAAGCTTCGGTGCCCTCGAGCACGACATCGCCGCCGGCCATCGCAACCGCCATGGCATAGGTACCGGTCTCGATGCGATCCGGCAGAACCCGATGGCGCGCGCCCGAGAGCGAGGTGACGCCCTCGATGGTGATCGTCTGGGTGCCGGCGCCGGAAATCTTGGCGCCCATGGCGGTCAGGCACTTTGCGAGATCGACGACCTCCGGCTCGCGTGCGGCGTTTTCGATCACCGTTGTGCCGCGGGCAAGCGTCGCCGCCATCATCATCACGTGCGTCGCGCCGACCGACACTTTCGGGAAGACGTAGCGGGCGCCGATCAGGCCGCCCTTCGGCGCCGTGGCGTTCACATAACCGCCGTCGACCTCCAGGGTGGCGCCGAGCGCCTGCAGGCCTTCGAGGAAGAGATCCACAGGACGCGTGCCGATGGCGCAGCCGCCCGGCAGGGAAACGCGCGCCTGGCCTTCGCGCGCGAGCAGCGGCCCGATGACCCAGAAGCTCGCCCGCATCTTCGAGACCAGCTCATAGGGAGCGGTCGTATCGACGATGGTGCGGCAGGTGAAGTTGATGGTGCGGGAATAACTCTCTTCCTGACGCTCGCGGCGGCCATTGACGGCGACATCGACGCCATGATTGCCGAGGATGCGCAGGAGCTGTTCCACGTCGGCCAGATGCGGCACGTTTTCGAGCGTCAGCGTATCGCTCGTCAGAAGGGAAGCGATCATCAGCGGCAGAGCGGCGTTTTTCGCTCCCGAGATCGGAATGGTGCCCTTGAGTTCGTTGCCGCCCACAATTCTGATGCGATCCATAAGTTGTAACTCTTCCTTCTGAGCGCGAAAGGTGGCGTCCTTAGACGAAATCCGCCGCTGCTTCAATGATTGCTGAAATGGCCCGCCGCAATAGCCTGCCCGCTGTCCCGTCCCGGCGCATAAGCTATGATGATTCGTCCGTTTTTGCGGCAGGCAGCCCTTCGGTCGAATCCTCCTCGCCCGCCCGGCGCGCCCGCGCCTGGGTCTTGCGGCGCATCAGGTTCTCGCGAAGTTTGGCCGCAGCCTTTGCATTGCGCTGCGCCTCGCGCGCTTGAGCCGCCTTGCGAGCCCGGTCGCCGCGGCCTTCGCCGATATCTGCGCCTTCTGGATCGTGCCGTTCTTCATCATTCGCCATGGCTCTCCATACTCAAAAAGCGGGATTCTTGAAAGCGGAAGCGACGTTTTCCCCACTCGTTGGCAAAGAACTTGGAATTTGCGGCTTGCGCTGCCGGTGAACCTATGGCAATAGGCCGCTGCCGACGACGCGGGTCTTTCGCGCCGGCTGACGCTGCTATAGCTCAGGGGTAGAGCACTCCCTTGGTAAGGGAGAGGCCGAGAGTTCAAATCTCTCTAGCAGCACCATTTTTCCTTCTAGAAAAGCGGTTTGGACTTACACTCTCATCGGCGGCTCCCCGTCGCTCGACGAGTTGCAGAACCTGTCCCGAATTGCCCCACGTGCCATGCCTCCTCCGGCGAGACGCTTATTGCCGTCTCTCGGCAATTCTTCTTTCTATTATCAGGCGTAAACGCCAAAGGAGATGATCCGGGAGCGAACGGAACTTGTTATGCTGCCGTTCATTTTAGCTCTGCTAATTTGGCTTATTACCGTTGCTGGAGAGAAACAATGAAAGCGAAACAATTCGGATTGCTGGCGGGCATGTCGGCCTTGCTTGTCGGCGTCAGCATTCAACCTGCCCCTGCCACTGCCCAAGGGTTCGAATTTGAATTCGGAGAACGTGGCATGCGGATCGAGCGCCCGGATGGCTATGATCGGCGATACGATCGCCGCGAGCGGCGATACGAACGTTCAGGCTGCGGCCCGCGTGAAGCCCTGGGCGCTGCCTCACGATACCTGGACGACCCGTACATCAACGCTGAGAACCGAAGGTACTATTATATCGATGGGTACGGCAAACGCGGTGGAGGCCGTGGCCGTCCGGATTCCGTGATGATTTCCAAAGCCCCCGGTTGTCCACGCGTGTAGCAATCATTGCTTCGCTAAGCCGGTGAGGCCAAGCCCGCGGTCGGCGCGCTGCCCTCCGTTACAGACACAGGTCCTGTACAACAGAGTATATGCTCGGGGCCGGACTGTGGACGTGACGGGGGCCTTGCCGGTGCTGCACCAGATGGGTGATGAAAAACCGGCCGCACAGAAGCCTGGCCGTGGCAGGCAAGGCCTTCCTGCATCTCGCCTCCTTCCGCGCAAATTGACCGAATAAGTATCACACCGCGATGTTACCAACGGCAGCGAACTGGCTCACATGCCTGGATGCGATCGGGCCACGGGTCTTCAGAATCGTATGAGGCGTGGTTGGCAAAGTGGTTTGCAAGCGTTTAATACGCCGCCTATGTGAGAACTTAATCGTCGGGTGCGGCGAGCGGGAGCCCAATTGAGCGGCAAAAAAAGCAGGAAGAACCACCTGGATTCGGGCGCTGTGACCAGCGTCCTCAAGCGGGTGATCGCCGAAAACGGCAGGGATCATATCCGCGGTTATGCCTTTGCGATCTTCTGTCTGATCGCGACAGCCATGTCCACCGCCTTCACGGCATGGATCATGGAGTCGGTCGTCAACGAGGCCTTTGCCAACAAACGGGCCGACATGGTCCTCGTCATCTGCTTTGCGATCTTTGCAGCCTTCGTCATTCGCGGCCTGGCGACCTACGGGCAGGCGGTGACGCTGTCCAAGATCGGCAACAATATCGTCGCTCGCTATCAGCAGCGCCTCTATTCGCATCTCATGAAGCTTTCGGTCGGCTTTTTCGCGGAATCGCGATCAGCCCAACTCGCCGGGCAGATCGGCCAGAATATCGGCGGCATAAGGGACGTCCTCAACCTGGTGGTCACATCGACCGCCCGCGACCTGCTGACGCTGGCGTCGTTGATCATCGTGATGATTTCCAAGGACTGGGTTCTCTCGCTGATCGTGTTTGCCGTGGCGCCACCGCTCATTCTTGCGATCCGCTACCTGTCGCAGCGGCTGCGTAGCGTGACGCGCGAAGCCGTCGAGGTCAGCAGCAAGGTGCTGGGCGCCATGCAGGAAACGATCCAGGGCATTACCGTCGTCAAGGCCTTCACCATGGAACAGCAGCTGGAAGCCAAGGTCCGGCGCATTATCGAAACGTCCGAAAGGCAGAGCAACCGGATTGCCCGCCTGTCCGAACGCACCGCCCCGCTTACCGAGACATTCGCAGGCGTGGCGATCTCCAGCGTGATCGGTTATGCCGCCTTCCGTTCGATCTATGACGATGTTGCCCCCGGCGCCTTCTTCGCCTTCATCACGGCCTTGCTGATGGCCTACGACCCCGCCCGCCGGCTGGCCCGGATGCAGGTGCAGCTCGAACGATCCGTCATCAACGCCCGGATGATCTACAATCTGCTCGACATGCAGCCATTGCAGCGGGAAAATCCGAACGCCCCTGACCTTGTCGTCACCAAGGCGCAGATCGAACTGAAGGGCGTCGTGTTCGCCTATGGCAGCGGCCAGCCGATCCTCAAGGGGGTAGACCTCATCGCGGAGGGCGGCAAGACCACTGCCCTGGTCGGCCCGTCGGGCGCCGGCAAGTCGACGATCATCTCGTTGATCCCGCGTTTCTACGATCCGGCCGAAGGCCAGATCCTGATCGACGGACAGGACATAGCCCATGTGACCAAGGCCTCGCTGCGTCACAGCCTCGCCTATGTCACGCAGCAACCCTATCTGTTCGAAGGAACGATCCGCGACAACATCCGCTACGGACGGCCCGAAGCGACCGATGCCGAAGTCGAGGAGGCCGCCCGCCTTGCCCATGCCCACGAGTTCATACTCAAGCAGCCGGCGGGTTACGAAACACCGGTCGGCGAACACGGCATGACCCTCTCCGGCGGCCAGCGGCAACGCCTGTCGATCGCACGCGCGCTCGTGCGCAACGCACCGATCCTGCTTCTCGACGAAGCCACCTCGGCGCTCGACAACGAATCCGAAGCCGCCGTGCAAAGGGCGCTCGATTCAGCCATGCACGGGCGAACCGTCGTCGTCATCGCCCATCGCCTCTCCACCGTCGTCAACGCCGATAAGATCATCGTCATGCACGAAGGACGGGCAGTCGAAGAAGGCACCCATGAACAGCTCGCCAACCGCAAGGACGGCCTGTATGCCCGGTTGAACAACCTAAAGGCCCCGGAAGAGAACCGTTAGATATCACCCGGATCTGAAGCTGCCAGTGGCTGACAGTTAGCTAATACCCGGCTACTCCAAATGCCCGACACATTCACGAATAGAGGTGTCATACTGAGGTCTTGCGGATGATGACCTGCTGGAAAAGGTAGACAAGTTCAAACTTTCCCCTCTTCATTTCCAGGAAGCGGTGGACCGCATTCGCCGGATTGTCGTTCGCGTCCGCATAGTAGCCCCAGATATAGTCGTCGAATACCATTATCCCGCCAGGTTTGAGTGCCGCAAACCCGTTCACGGCATCCATCATCACGTCGTCCGCGAGATGCGAGCCGTCGACGTAAATGAAGTCGAACGCAAGGTCCTTTGGCTTCTCCATGAAGTAAGCGTTGGATGTGCCCTTGAACTTGGTCATTCTTCCGGCATGACCTACAAGGTTCGCATTGAACCGGCCCTCGACGGCCGACATCGCCTCCTTGTCGTGTTCATCGGAACCAGCCCAGGTATCCACGCAGGTCAACGTCGCGTTCGGCAGAGTTTTAAGGAAGAAAAAGGCGGACATGCCTTCCCAGCTGCCGATCTCGAGCGCCTTCAGGTCGGCTCTGCTCCGGAGATCGAAGCGATCGAACAACCACATCCAGATTGGAAGATGGCCGACGAACCAGTCATTGCTAAGCTGCAGGCCCTTCACTTCAGATGCGACGAAGGCTTTCGTGGCGGGCTTGTATTTCTTCTCGATACTGCGCCGCATTCTGCGGAACTTCATGTATTTGAGGACGATTTTCAGCCCTGAGCCGGACCGGAGCAGGAATCTGATGTCGGAAATCTCTTCGGCGATTGATCGGAGCAGCCTCGAGAAACTCACTTTGCTTGACACGTTATTTCCTTGCTCCGAATAAGGCACAGGAAGCCGAACAATCGGCTCGCTGGCAATCTCACATTCATATCTTCCACCTTGAGACCTGTGAAGCCAACCCCGGGGAGGATCCGGTGGAAACCGTAACACTGGAGAATGCAGTACTCACGCACGCCGCGGCTTCTGGAGGTTATCGTCGAGTGGCCCTCATCAGGCTGTATATCGGAAGGCTGAAAGTTGCGATTCGGCCGACCGCTCCGGAAATCCAGGGACTATTGTAATTTGTCTTCTTCAGACAGAACCACGTGCCATGGAACACATACGTTCGAGATTTCTGTCGAGTTCTCCGGGATCGACAGTCATGTTGTCATGGTGGGATTCCAAATGCGTGGAAGCAGTGTCCGCCAGCATGTAGTGGTAAGGATGCGACAACGCCGAGGCGAGCGTGAAGTAGCAATTATTGGTCTTCGTATCCCGCGGATGAATTTCCAGGATCGAGCCGCCCGGCGCCATGAACAACATGTTGACAAAGCCTGCACCATGCGGGCCGGCAACCATGGTGCATTCGCTCAGAAGCCGCACTTGCTCGGAGAATGTCAAGCTCTCGCCATGGATTATCTCAAAACCATGCCTGGAGAGAACCGGTGCGATCTCGTCTTCATTCAGCACCCTTCTGACCGGTGCCTTGCTGCGGCTGATATAGATACGCCGGTCCGGTTTTCGCTCGGTACCAAAGGCCAGGCGGTATCTCTCCGCAACAGATCTGATCAAGCGCTCGTTGTAATTGCCTGTCGCGGCGGCATGGGCCGGAAGCACCAGCTTCTCAATGGCGAAAGTCTTGTCTTCCGGAATAAACGTCGTGGAACCAAGGCGGAAGGGTAAGAGCGACTGCTCCACAAAGGGAACGAATTGGAAGGAGAAGGGCAGGATCAGGTGGAGGTCACGATCCTGCTCCCTCGCCAGATGGAGCCTTGGCATCGCATCCGTCAGCCAGTGAAAATAATTGCTGCTCCAGTTGTCTGTGATCCAGGCGCCTTTGGAAATGCGTTCGATGGGCAGCCGGTATAACTTTCCGAGCGATTTCAGACGCCGCGTAACGCTAAGCTGGCGGTCACCGGCGAAGCTTTCCTTCAACAAAGTGTGGCCTTGATAAAGCCAGCCATTGGCACGTGCGGTGATGTTCTCAAGCTGCAGAATCTGACTTGCAGGGACATCGTAGCTCAGATTAGGCCTGAACAGGCCGGCGTCTTTCTCCTCGAAGTTCCTTGGTAGAGCGCGGGTAACCACCGTGGGCTCGCCCATCGTTGAAACGGTTTTATCCTGCGGCCGGGCAAAATGATAAAACATCAAATCCTCAGGAAATCAGTATTGGAGCACAGCAGAAAGCTCATCTCGCCTCATTAACCAATGGAGCCTTGGCATCGCCAAGTAGTTCATCAAAATAGGCGATCGTCTTCTCAAGTCCCGCCCGCAGTTCGACTGTCGGCTGCCAGTCGAGAAACTGCTTCGCCTTGGAAATGTCCGGCTGACGCTGGATCGGATCGTCAGAAGGCAACGGTCGGAATACCAACTTCGATCTTGATCCGGTCAGCTCGAGTACAAGGTCCGCCAAGCCGCGTATCGTGAACTCGTTCGGATTTCCGATGTTGAACGGGCCGACAACATCGTCTCCGGTCGCCATCATTCTCAGCATTGCTTCCACGAGATCGTCGCGATAGCAGAACGAGCGCGTCTGCTCGCCCTGACCGAAAATGGTGATGTCGTCTCCCTTGAGCGCCTGGACAATGAAGTTGGACACGACACGGCCGTCATTTGGATGCATACGCGGGCCGTAGGTATTGAAAATCCGCACCACTTTCGTTCGCAGCTTGTGCTGGCGCCGGTAATCGAAGAACAGTGTCTCAGCGCAGCGCTTGCCTTCGTCATAGCAGGACCGAATTCCGATCGGATTGACATTGCCCCAGTATTCTTCGACCTGGGGATGGATGCTGGGATCTCCATAAACCTCAGATGTCGAAGCCTGCAAAATCTTTGCCCGTACTCGCTTTGCAAGCCCGAGCATGTTGATAGCGCCGTGGACGGAGGTCTTGGTCGTCTGGACGGGATCGTGCTGATAGTGAACGGGAGATGCGGGGCACGCAAGGTTGTAGATTTCGTCAACCTCGACATAGAGCGGGAAACAGACGTCATGGCGCATCAGTTCGAACCGTGGATGGCCGATCAGATGCTCAACATTCCCGCGAGTGCCCGTAAAGAAGTTGTCGACACAAAGTACCTCGTGTCCTCGATCAAGCAGGCGCTCGACGAGGTGCGACCCGAGAAATCCAGCTCCACCGGTTACCAATATTCTCGCGTTCATGCCCGCTTCCTTGTAAGCCATATCGCCACCTAACCGAGAAACACTTTGATGTCAAAATCCTGGATAGCTCCTGTTATTTTGCCATGTTCGTGGCTTCTGTTTTCGAGAGAGAGGCCTTTGACGACCATCGTTTTGCCGATCCGGCCCACGGCATCGGAAGCTGGAAGGGCGCAGTGGCGCTCCAGCAACGTGTGGCCCCGTATGTAAAGTCAACAGCGGGCCGGCGCTTGAGCATCATCAACGGTGAATCAGAGCCAATATTCAATGCCGTTTGACACGCCGCCTGGATGCGATCGGGCCACGGGTCTTCAGAATCGTATGAGGCGTGGTTGGCAAAGTGGTTTGCAAGCGTTTAATACGCCGCCTATGTGAGAACTTAATCGTCGGGTGCGGCGAGCGGGAGCCCAATTGAGCGGCAAAAAAAGCAGGAAGAACCACCTGGATTCGGGCGCTGTGACCAGCGTCCTCAAGCGGGTGATCGCCGAAAACGGCAGGGATCATATCCGCGGTTATGCCTTTGCGATCTTCTGTCTGATCGCGACAGCCATGTCCACCGCCTTCACGGCATGGATCATGGAGTCGGTCGTCAACGAGGCCTTTGCCAACAAACGGGCCGACATGGTCCTCGTCATCTGCTTTGCGATCTTTGCAGCCTTCGTCATTCGCGGCCTGGCGACCTACGGGCAGGCGGTGACGCTGTCCAAGATCGGCAACAATATCGTCGCTCGCTATCAGCAGCGCCTCTATTCGCATCTCATGAAGCTTTCGGTCGGCTTTTTCGCGGAATCGCGATCAGCCCAACTCGCCGGGCAGATCGGCCAGAATATCGGCGGCATAAGGGACGTCCTCAACCTGGTGGTCACATCGACCGCCCGCGACCTGCTGACGCTGGCGTCGTTGATCATCGTGATGATTTCCAAGGACTGGGTTCTCTCGCTGATCGTGTTTGCCGTGGCGCCACCGCTCATTCTTGCGATCCGCTACCTGTCGCAGCGGCTGCGTAGCGTGACGCGCGAAGCCGTCGAGGTCAGCAGCAAGGTGCTGGGCGCCATGCAGGAAACGATCCAGGGCATTACCGTCGTCAAGGCCTTCACCATGGAACAGCAGCTGGAAGCCAAGGTCCGGCGCATTATCGAAACGTCCGAAAGGCAGAGCAACCGGATTGCCCGCCTGTCCGAACGCACCGCCCCGCTTACCGAGACATTCGCAGGCGTGGCGATCTCCAGCGTGATCGGTTATGCCGCCTTCCGTTCGATCTATGACGATGTTGCCCCCGGCGCCTTCTTCGCCTTCATCACGGCCTTGCTGATGGCCTACGACCCCGCCCGCCGGCTGGCCCGGATGCAGGTGCAGCTCGAACGATCCGTCATCAACGCCCGGATGATCTACAATCTGCTCGACATGCAGCCATTGCAGCGGGAAAATCCGAACGCCCCTGACCTTGTCGTCACCAAGGCGCAGATCGAACTGAAGGGCGTCGTGTTCGCCTATGGCAGCGGCCAGCCGATCCTCAAGGGGGTAGACCTCATCGCGGAGGGCGGCAAGACCACTGCCCTGGTCGGCCCGTCGGGCGCCGGCAAGTCGACGATCATCTCGTTGATCCCGCGTTTCTACGATCCGGCCGAAGGCCAGATCCTGATCGACGGACAGGACATAGCCCATGTGACCAAGGCCTCGCTGCGTCACAGCCTCGCCTATGTCACGCAGCAACCCTATCTGTTCGAAGGAACGATCCGCGACAACATCCGCTACGGACGGCCCGAAGCGACCGATGCCGAAGTCGAGGAGGCCGCCCGCCTTGCCCATGCCCACGAGTTCATACTCAAGCAGCCGGCGGGTTACGAAACACCGGTCGGCGAACACGGCATGACCCTCTCCGGCGGCCAGCGGCAACGCCTGTCGATCGCACGCGCGCTCGTGCGCAACGCACCGATCCTGCTTCTCGACGAAGCCACCTCGGCGCTCGACAACGAATCCGAAGCCGCCGTGCAAAGGGCGCTCGATTCAGCCATGCACGGGCGAACCGTCGTCGTCATCGCCCATCGCCTCTCCACCGTCGTCAACGCCGATAAGATCATCGTCATGCACGAAGGACGGGCAGTCGAAGAAGGCACCCATGAACAGCTCGCCAACCGCAAGGACGGCCTGTATGCCCGGTTGAACAACCTAAAGGCCCCGGAAGAGAGTGAACTCGAATAAAAGCCCCAGCCATGGCGGGTCAAGTCTGCAGGTTGTCTCCACCAACGGCACGTCGAGCGCTCAAACCACTCAGCTTGCCTTGCTGTTGAAAAGAGGGCAGGTCTCCCGGGCATCTCAGGACCGCGGACGTGGCATTCAGCTCGTCCGATGGAATGGTGGATGCAGCGTTGCACGAGGGTACGGGCGATGACCGACGCGATAGAGCGAAAAAAACTTCTGATCGTGGAGCGAAAGCTCGAGCACAATCGCGGGCATCATCATACCCAGATCTCTGCGTTGAGCATGCTGCTTCCGGACCATGATACAAATTTCGTGGCAGGAGAATCCTATGACGGGTTCCTGGGAGCAGCGGCTGGAAAGCTTACCGCGAGGTCCGTTAAGCTCGCTAGACTGCGATCGCGACTGCAATATGGGAATATATCCCAGAGGTTGGGGGCGGTATTCGGCGCCCTTAAATCTGCCCATACGCTCAGGTTGCCCATTTCCGCATTTGGGGCGCCGTTGGCGGGGATATGCCGCAGCCTGCAATTGGGTTCGGGGGATCTCGTTATCGTGCCGACGGCGGACCTCGATACTCTTGAGTCAGCCGTCGAACTGACGACGATATTCGCAGATCGAGCACCCAGGATTTGCCTCCGTTTTCTCAATTCTGAACTGGGTGACCGAAACGAAAGGATCCGTTCAAAGCGACTGCGTACGATTCTTGAAAAGTTGCCAACGAGCATTTTCCTGTTCACCGAGAGCGAGGAACTCGCGGCTTATTTCCGCGAGAATTTTGACATGCCTGTAGAAGGCGGGTTTTACCTGCCCTGCAGCATATCCGTCCCAACAGTCTCAATTGCCGAGATCAATCAAGGCGGTAGATTTCGAATAGGCGTTTTCGGGGAACCCAGATCGGAAAAAGGCAGCCAGCGGCTCACGGGTATCATATCAGCTCTTGCCGAACTGGCGGAGACCGGCTCGGCCCCTCCGATAGATTTCGTCATCCAGGGTTCGGCGGCGGATTTTCGTGACGGCGGTGTCTACGCAGCGTCACAAGAGTTTCTGAAGGGAGAGCGGAATGTCTTTGTTTCTCCGCAGGACAATCGGATTTCGCCGGAGGAATTCGAACAGCTTTTTCATTCGGTGGACGCGGTTTTGCTGCCTTACGAACCGGCTATTTACAGCCTCCAGGGATCCGGTGTCGTTCAAGATGCCGTCGCGGCGCACAAGCCGGTCATCCACACCCGAGGGATGTCGATGATGGCGTTTCTTTCCCACGGGAACGGCGTGGCTGCGACGACCGATCGGGAATTTGCGGAAGCTATTCTGCGCATCGCCGCCAATCCCGCGAGCTTTTGGCAAGGTACCGCCCGCGCAGCCGCTTATTTTCAGGATGCCCTCGCCGCCAATCCGCTTCTGCGTGTCTTGAATCTCTCGCTGCACGGCCGGCAACAGGGTTCTTAAGCCGGCATGTCGAACCGGAGGCCAGATCGGCCTTCTTTGACCGCCCGCCTGATTTTGGGTCGCGAAATCTTCTGGATGTCCGCGACAGGTGCTAGATACACTTCAAAGGTAGAGGTATACGCTTCCGATGGGCCACACATCCTGGGATGAAAAATGATTAAGCGGATAAGTTTCAACGGGACAGAGATTGCGATCATCATATCCAGCAAGTTCACGTCACCGGGTGTGACGTTCGTGACGGATGGAAGCTATTCGCAGCAATTGGCCTATATGAAACGCCCCGAGGGCGAATATATCCGGCCGCACTATCACAATCTGAACGAGCGGGCGGTCCAACTGACCCAGGAAGTGCTCGTCATCAAGAGTGGCCGTCTGCGGGCCGATTTTTACACCTCGGAACAGCAATATATCGGGTCGGAAGAGCTCGGCGCGGGCGATGTACTGATGCTGACATCCGGCGGACACGCTTTCAAGATGCTGGAGCCCGTCGAGATGCTGGAGGTCAAGCAAGGCCCTTATGCCGGAAACGAAGACAAAACCATCTTCGAAGGGGCGTCGGAGCAGGAAATCATCTCCTTGCCATCCACCCATTTTTCGATCGATCCAGACCAGAAGGTGAAGGCTCCATGATCCCCGTCAACACACCGTCATTCAAGGGACGAGAAGCCGAATACCTCGCGGAGTGCATCGAGAGTGGCTGGGTCTCCTCCGAAGGCCCCTTCGTTCGCCGCTTTGAGAAAGCCTTTGCCGCCAAGGTTTCGCGCGCCGACGGCGTCGCGGTCGCGAATGGCACATGCGCCCTGGATGTCGCCGTCAAGGCTCTGAAGATCGGAGAAGGCGACGAAGTCATCATTCCGACATTCACGATCATTTCCTGTGCCGCCGCCGTCGTCCGCGCGGGCGCGACACCGGTCGTGGTCGATTGCGATCCCATCACCTGGAACATGACGGCAGAGGCGATCGAGCAGCGCATCACACCCCGCACAAAAGCGATCATGGTCGTGCATATCTATGGGTTGCCCGTCGATATGGACCCGATCCTCGATCTGGCCAAGCGTCATGGCGTGAAGATCATCGAAGACGCCGCCGAGATGCATGGGCAGACCTACAAAGGAAAGCCCTGCGGCAGTTTCGGCGATATCAGCATATTCAGCTTCTATCCCAACAAGCATGTCACGACGGGCGAAGGCGGCATGGTCCTGTCGGACGACCCCGAACTGCTCGAGCGGTCACGCTCGCTTCGAAATCTCTGCTTCATCGAGGAGCAGCGATTCGTGCATCACGAACTGGGGTGGAACTACCGGATGTCCAACCTGCAGGCCGCGCTGGGGCTGGCGCAGGTCGAACAACTGGATGACGTCGTTTCGCGCAAGAGAGCGATCGGCGCGGCCTATGAAGAGCGCCTGGGCGACCTCGACTGCTTCGACAGGGCGCCGCGCTCGACCAACTATGCCGACAATATCTACTGGGTTTTCGGTCTCGTCGTTCGCCCTTCGGCGAAAAAGACCCGCGCCGAGATCGTCTCGGCCTTGTCCAGCCGGAAGATCGGCACGCGCCCATTCTTCTGGCCGATGCATCGCCAGCCCGTATTCGAGAAGATGGGGCTTTTCGCGGGTGAACATCATCCGGTTTCGGAGCATATCGGGGCCAACGGCTTCTATCTTCCAAGCGGTCTCGGGCTGTCGGACGCGGATATCGATGAGGTCGCCAGCGCCGTCCGCGAGATCGTTCGATGAGCGTGTTCGCGAATTACGCGGAAATCTACGACACACTCAACGCCGGCAAGGACTATGCGAAAGAGGCTGAGTTCGTTGCGCAATTGGTGCGGGAGATCGCGCCGGGCGCCCGTACGCTCGTAAATTTCGGGTGCGGCACGGGCCAGCACGACCTGATGCTGGCCAAAAGCGGCTTCGAAACTCTGGGGGTGGAATTGAGCGCTCACATGCTCGCGCAGGCGCAAGCAAGAGGCATGGCGGCCGATATCCCTGAGGGGCGCGCGCGCTTCACGCAGGGCGATTTCCGGAACTTCGACGCTGGACGGCCCTTCGATGCAGTCGTCTCGCTGTTCCACGTCATGAGCTACCAGACCGATGAAGCCGACGTGGCGGCTGCATTCGCGACATTAAGCGCCCACATGTCAGACGGATCCGTTGCTCTCTTCGATCTCTGGCACGGGCCGGCCGTAGAGCATGTGCTCCCCGAAACCCGTGTCCGCCGGGCCGAAAACGACAATCTCAAGATTGTCCGGATCGCGGAGCCGCAGCATGACAGCAGCGCGCATGTCGTCACCGTCAAGTTCACCTTCTTCGTCGAAGACAAGAAGACCGGGGCAATCTCGAGTTTCGAGGAACTCCATCCGATGCGGTATTTTTTCCCGGCTGAAATTCAAGGCCACATAGAAGCCGCCGGTTTGAAGTTGAAAGAAACCGGCGAATGGCTGACCCGGAGTTCGCCTTCGCGGCACAGCTGGAGTGTCTACTATCTCGTTGAGAAAACCGGGCACTGATCATGGCGACAGAGGATGCAGTGGCGAAATCCAGGCTCAAACTCGCCGTCATTCTGGAAAAGAAGATTTCCGTCGGGGGTGGCTTCAACCAATCGATCACCGCCGCCCTGCAGATGCTACGGATCGCACCCGAGCCCTATGACGTCGAAATCTACACGACCATAGAAAGCAATATCGCAAGCCTTGCCGCCCACGGCCTGAAGGCTAGGCATTTCGTCAAGCCGAAACGCAAGCTGTCCAAGAAGATTGCCCAGGCCTTCCAGTCCGCGCGCAGGCGGCGTGAAGAGATGACGGAATTCGAGCTTGAGATAAAGCGGCAGGGAATAGATCTCGTCTATTTCACTGCGCCGAGCGGATATGCGCTCGACCTCCAGGCGACGCCTTACATTTTCACGATCTGGGATCTCTGCCATCTGGAACATCCCGAGTTTCCCGAGGTCACCGAAAACCGCGAATTCGAGAAGCGCGAAGAGCTTTATTCACGCGCGGTCGTCAAGGCGGCCACGACATTGACGGACGGGCTTCACACCAGCCGATTGGCATCACAGCGCTACGGCGTCGCAAGCGACCGCTTCATAGAGGTGCCTTTTTCTCCCGCGCCACTGCTGCGGGAGGCGACTTCAGCTCCGGGCGCACTCGCTAAGATGCTCGAAGGTTACGGCCTTGCCCCAGGCTACCTTTTCTATCCGGCGCAATTCTGGGCACACAAGAATCATGTCAGGTTGCTTGAGGCCTGCTCGCTTCTGGCCAAGCGCAAGGGCACCGCGCCCAGCATCGTCTTCGCGGGTGGCGATCAGGGACATGCCGGCGCGATCAGGCGCATATCGGAACGTCTCGGGGTATCGGGCAGCACACATTTCCTCGGCTTCGTGCCGTCCGAGGATATGAGCCTGTTGTATCAGGGCGCTAAGGCGCTGGTCATGCCGAGCTATTTCGGCCCTTCCAACCTTCCGCCCATGGAGGCATGGGTTCTGGGCAAACCGGTCCTTTATCCGCAGCGATTTGCCGATTTCGTAGGTGATGCCGCGCTTCTTTTCGACCCGGACGACGCCCATTCGCTTGCCGACTGCATCGAACGGCTTGCTCAGGGGCCGGGCGACGGCCACTGGCAAGAGCTGGGCCGCCAGCGCCTGGAGCATTTCGAACGTGAAAGGCACGCCGCCGAAGACCGGCTGAGGCTGCTGCTGTCCCGCTTGGCCTCGAGGATGCCTGTGTCAGCCTGAATTCGGGGCAGGACAGAAGGTCGGATCGTTCCCCTGCGGCCTCCGCAAGCCCACCCCCCGCACGTCCCTCGCTTGCTCAAAGCACAAATCTGGTTTACGAGACCGGGCGGAATGGACGCTGTGCGGGTGTCGCGCAACACCGTCCGTTTAAAGGCGGTCTCCAGACTTTGGACGGCGATTTCGATCTCCTTCAGGTCCGTAATCGAGTGGATAGATGAACGAAGCAAAACCGATCGCCCCAGTAGTCTTCATCATTTTCAACAGACCAGATCTCACCGAGTCGGTGTTTCGGGAGATAGCCCGGGCGCGGCCAAGCAAGCTTTTCATTATCGCCGACGGTGCACGCGCGGACCGCGCGAACGAAGCCGAGAAATGTGCAAAGACGAGGCAGGTGGTCGAGGATATCGACTGGGATTGCGAGGTCTTCCGCAACTATTCAGACACTAATCTGGGTTGCCGCAAGCGGATATCCTCCGGACTGGACTGGGTATTCTCGCAGACTGATCGCGCGATCATCATTGAAGACGACTGCCTGCCGGATCCCAGCTTCTTCCCCTATTGCACCGAACTTCTGGAAAGATACGAGGATGACGAGCGCGTCGGCTCCATTGCCGGCTCAAATCTTACGCATGGCCGGGTAACGATCGAGGACAGCTACTTCTTCAGTCGGTACCCGCTCATCTGGGGCTGGGCCACTTGGCGGCGGGTCTGGCAAAATTACGATGTGTCGATATCGCGCTGGGGGACCTTACGCGAGAACGGCTGGCTCAACACCGTCGCCTATCCCGAAGAATTCGAACACTGGATCAAGGCCTTCAACCGGGTGTTCGAGGGCGGGCTCGACGCCTGGGGCTATCAGTTTCACTTTTCGCAGTGGCTCCAACGGCAGATCAGCATACAGCCGCAGCACAACCTGATCAGCAACCTGGGTTTCCGGGCGGACGCAACCCACACGCTGGATGAGAGCAGCTTGGCCGACCTTCCTCGCCAGAGCCTGGAGTTTCCGCTCCGCCACCCGCAGGTGCCCGCCACGAACTTCCTCGCCGACGATACCTATATGCGCGAGCATTGCTATCGGAAGAAGAAGGAAAAGGGGCTGAAGCGCATCCTGAGAAAGATAATCCCGAAACGCTGACGGGAACTAGTGCCGCGGCCCAGCCGTCCCTCGTTGCCGAATCTGGACCCCGCGCCTGTCGTTTGCGGAATTACGGAGTGAATTTCGATGCCCAAACTACGTCTTCCTTTTAAAAAGAAGAAGCCTGTCAGCGCGTATTTCGGGCTCAACGAGCTGGATCGGAAGATCGAGAAATATATGGACTACGACAACGGGTTCTACGTGGAACTCGGTGCCAATGACGGTATTCGCCAGTCCAACACCTATTATTTCGAGAAAAATCGCGGATGGAGCGGCATCCTCATAGAACCTTCGCCGAACAATTTTCTGGAATGCAGGAAGAACCGCAGCGAGAAGAACGCCATATTCTGCAATGCTTGCGTGCGCTTCGGGTATCCTCATAAATATGTGGACATGACTTATGGCAACCTGATGAGCGTCTCCACGAATGTCGAGGTGGATTTAGAGAGCGTATCGGCCCATCTGGAACTCTCGCGACAATTCCTGAGGAATCGGGAAGCGACATTCGAGTTCGGCGCGGTAGCAAAGCCGCTCAGCACGATCCTGGACGAGGGCAAGGCGCCGGCGCTGATGGACGTCCTGTCGCTGGACGTTGAAGGTGCCGAACTGGAGGTCCTGATGGGTGTGGATTTCGATCGCCATAATTTCAGGTTCATGGTTATAGAATGCCGGAACATCGACCGGATGCGGAGCTTCCTGGAAGCCAAGGGCTATACGCTTCTGGACCAGCTTACGGAGCACGACTACCTGTTCAAGTTCAATGCGCCCGAAATGGCCTGACAAAACGCCCGCACGTTGGCTCTCCACACGCGGAGCCGACCGAGCGACCTTTTCCTTCGCCATTCCGGCCCGATCAGCAACTACAGTTTGACGGCGGCCGTTTTCTTGCTAATCCTCCAGTGGCAAAGGAGTTGACCAGCCCATTCACTCGAGGCCTGATCAATGAAGGAGAAGCTGGTTTACGCTGAAAACTGGACGCTCAGCACGTCCAAAAGATCCGTGCAGCTATTGCCACGCGGGCGTCTGCGTCCCGGATCAGATAATCCGCACCCAATGCAACGGATCAGCCCCCTTGCGCGTTGCGCGCCATTGGCTCGCATGGTGCGGGTCAACAACATGGCATGCTGATGCGGCTTGGCGCAATTCTTGATCGCTGGAACGACCAATCCCTCGCCCGGCAGTTTCTGCTGACGGGAGGTCTGGTTGCCTTCGCGGCAATGCTTCTGGTCGGGGCCTTCGTGACGAGCCTGATCGAAGCCACCGTCACCCGCAATTCCGCCGCCTCGACCGCCCTTTATGTCGACAGCATCATCGCCCCGCTGCTTCCGGACATGAAGACCAACCAGACGCTCGACGACGTCACCACCCGCGCCCTCGACGAGACCTTCGGCCAGGGTGCCCTCGGCGGCAAGGTCATATCCTTCAGGCTCTGGCGCAGGGACGGCACGATCCTCTATGCAACGGACAAAAGCATGGTGGGACAGAAATTCGGTCCGAGCGAGGGTCTGCAAACCGCATTTTCCGGACAGATGGTGGCGCGCTTCGGACTTGCCGAAGACCCGGAAAGCAAGATCGAGCGGGCGACCGGCATGCCACTTCTCGAAATCTACAACCCCATCCTGCAGCCCTGGTCGGGAGAGGTGGTCGCGGTCTCGGAGTTCTACGAGGTTGCGGGCGATTTCGAGCGAAGCCTCTATCAGGCGCAGCTTCGAAGCTGGGCGGCGGTCGCCGGCGTCACGATCGCCTTCTTCCTGATTCTTTCGGCGATCGTTTTCCGCGGCAGCCGCACGATCGACCATCAGCGACAGGCGCTGAGGCAGCGGGTCGCCGAACTCTCCGACCTGCTTTCGCAGAACGAGGCCCTTCACGCCCGGGCCCAGCGGGCCTCGCGACGCGCCACCGCCCTCAACGAGAGTTATCTGCGCCGGCTCGGCGCCGACCTGCATGACGGGCCGGCCCAGCTTGTCGCCTATGCGGCACTGCGGGTGGACAGCCGGCTGCTGACCGATCCCGCAACGCCGCCGACCGCCCGCGAGGCGGAGGTCACCACGATCAAGGCCCGCCTCGACGAGGCGATGGACGAAATCCGCAGCATCTGCAGCGGCTTGGTTCTGCCGCAGATCGAAACTGCCGAGCTGCCGGAGGTGCTGCAGCGCGCCGTCAACGCCCACCGGCAGCGCACGGGCGTGGCCGTGGCGCTGTCGGTGTCGAGCCGATCGCGGCCACTTTCGCCCTCGGCCAAGATCTGCATCTATCGCTTCGCGCAGGAAGCGCTCAACAACGGCTTCCGGCATGGCGGCGGCATCGATCAGAGCGTCCGCCAGAGTTTCGACGATGGCAATGTCGTTGTCGAAGTTGTCGATCGGGGGCCGGGTTTCGACCCCCAGCACATACGCCCGGAGGGTCTCGGGCTTGCGGGGCTCAGGGAGCGGATCGAAAGCCTCGGCGGCACATTCGAGATCATCACATCGAAGGACGGAACCACGGTCAGAATGTCGCTGAACGTGCAGGAAATGGAGCAGGCCTGATGGTAGGAATAAAGATTGCGGTCGTCGACGATCATCCGTTGTTCCGCGAAGGCGTGACGCGCAGCTTCGGCGAGATCGAGGATTTCGAGATGGTCGGCGAAGGCGGTTCGCGCGACGACGCGTTGCACATCGTGCGGGAATTGTGCCCGGACGTGATGCTGATGGATATTTCCATGCCCGGAAACGGTCTCGAGGCCATCGCCGAAGCGCTCGATTATTGCCCGGACCTGAAGATCGTCATGCTGACCGTCTCGGAGGCAAGCGAAGACATCGCGACCGCGCTGAAGCTTGGCGCAAAAGGCTATGTTCTCAAGGGTGTCGGCTCGAGAGGCCTGGCAGACGTGGTCAGAACCGTGGCATCCGGAGAGAGCTATGTTTCGCCTGCCCTTTCGGCGCGACTGATCGCCGGCCTATCGGCCTCCAGCGAAGCGCCCGCTAAGCCGAACCTTCTGTCGGAGCTGACCGATCGCGAACAGGAGGTTCTGAGCCTCGTCGCATCCGGACTCAGCAACAAGCGGGTGGCGCGAGAACTCGACCTTCACGAAAAGACCGTCAAGCACCACATGACCCGCATCCTCTCGAAGCTGAAGGTGACCAACCGGACGGAGGCGGCGCTTGCCCTTCGCGATGCGACCGATCAACGGTCAGCGGCCGAACGACCGTAACCTTGAGGTATCCGAGGGCGTCGCAGCCCGGTTGACGATCGTGCGGGAATGCGAATCCCGCATCTCGTAACGGCCTTGAGATATCCGTTCTGTCGCGCCGTTGTGGTGGCGGACGGTGATCGAGGGTCCCCGAACATCGACCTCGACGGCGGCTTTCGCTGGGGCAGCCGGAGCCGGAGTCGCCGGGACCGAAGGCCGCGCGGGAGCAGCGGTTGCGCTGCGCGGCGTTGTGGTTGCGCCTGCCGGGGTCGATCCGGCCCCAGTACCGGTTCCCGGACCACCGGTCCCACCGGTGCCGGTATCGGTTCCGCCGCCGTTGCCATTTCCGTTACCGCCGCTATTGCCGTTGCTATTTCCACTATTGTCGGAATTGCCGCCGGCATTGTCACTGCCGTTTCCGTTGCCATTCCCGCCGGAACCGCCGTTGCCGTTTTCACCGCCGTTTCCACCATTGCTTCCGCCGCCACCATTGCCGTTGCCTTCCTGGGCCGCGACGCTCGACAGCGTGACGCGCAGCAAGCCGTCCGCACCGGTCACAACCTTCAAAGGCAGCACGGTTGCAAGAATGACGGTGAGCGCTCCGCTCAAGAAAAGCATTCTACGGATCGGCATCTCTTGGCTCCTGGGGTGGCCATCTCCTGCTTGGGAC
The DNA here is from genome assembly GCF_964254135.1 of Neorhizobium tomejilense. Classification (NCBI taxonomy): domain Bacteria; kingdom Pseudomonadati; phylum Pseudomonadota; class Alphaproteobacteria; order Hyphomicrobiales; family Rhizobiaceae; genus Neorhizobium; species Neorhizobium tomejilense. Next base: position 78,033 of record NZ_CAXUSO020000002.1, on the reverse strand, counting down.
ATTTTTGAAACTGTTATGCAAGTCTAAACCGGAGGCCTGGCGTATGGTTCCGTAGCCCGAATTCCCGGTCAAAGAGCCCGCCGACCGCGACAGGGACGGTCGGCGGGCAAGGTTCTGCGCTGAAAAGGACCGATGATCGCGCAGGAACCGGGTCTGATCCATCAGACGGCAGCGCTCCCAAGATGGCCATGCAGACAAAAAGCCGCGACGGGGATCGATCGCCATCTCGTCTGGAACGTGTCGTTGTCCATGACGGAACCCCTGAGCCTCCCAAGGATCAGCGGCACCCTATCAGCGCGGTTCGGCGATTTCATCCCCCCTTGGACCTTTACCCCGTCCCATCAGACCAAAGGCCCAAAACATGATCGGCCTGAAGTCCCGCCCTGCCCGACTGAAGCCCGAATCCCGGAACGCGCCCATGGCAACGGAAGTTCGAGGTGTGAGTGCGGCCCACCCACGGGTTCGCAGGTCAACCAGAAAATAGAGGAAACATCATGAAACCGTCAATGAAACACACGCTCGCGATAGCGCTCCTGGCCGGATCGACGCTTTCGGTGGTGCCAGCGATCGCTCAAAGTCAGGCTCAGGACAAGGGCGACGCCGCGGCTCCTATCCTGCCACGCAAAGGCACCCCAGGCTCGGACGGTTCGTCCGGCGCCAAACAGGCTCAACCGCAGCAGGATATGGGCGCCACGACACAACAGCCACAGGGTTCGACCGGCGGTAATGACAAAATGAACGCCCAGGCCCAGGGCAGCGACCAGCAGCGCCTTAAGCCGAAGGGCGATAGGGCGGCTCAGGAGAAATCGGGCGATACCACGAAGACGCAAGCCGGCGGTGCTCAGTCGCCCGCCACGGACAATACGGCGCAGCAGAAACCTGCTGACCAGAGCGGCAGTTCTACGACCGCCAATTCGGGCTCGGGCTCTGGAACGGATGCCACCAAGCCGGCAACCGACGACACTGCCCGCCAGAACAACGGCGCCCAGCAACCCGGTTCCGATCAGGCTGCCACCGATAAACCTTCGAACGAGACGACCGGCAGCATCAATATTTCGGCCGAACAGAGGACGGAGGTGCGCAATATCCTCGTCCAGAACAAGGTCGAGCCGGTCGATGTCGATATCAATGTCGATGTCGGCGTCGCCGTTCCGACGACCGTGGAACTGCATCCGCTGCCGCCGCGCATCGTCGAGATCGTACCGGCCTATCGCGGTTACGAATATTTCGTGCTGGCGGATGGCCGGATCATCATCGTCGACCCCTCGAGCCATGAGGTCGTCTACATCCTGGTCGGCTGAGCGCTGAACGCGGGAGAAAACCATGAGTGACCGGGAACCGACAGTGATCCATACGGGCGGCGGCGGTTGGGCCGTCGCCGCCATCCTGCTGATCGTGGTCATCGCAGGCGGGCTCTTCCTGTTCGAAAGCGATTACCTCGCAAACCGCGACATCGGCATCGACGTGACCCTGCCGAAGATCGAGCCGCCGGCGCCGGTCACGAGATAGCAGCCTCGATCGCATTCCAAGGCGCGGCGCGAACCGCTCGCCCGCGTCACAACACCTGGAAGGAGAACTATCAATGAAGACCAAGATCCTTATTCTTTCCGCCGCAATGCTCGGCGTCCTCGCACCTGTTGCCTCGGCCCAGCAAGGCACCGTCAATGGTGCAGCCGGCGGCGCTGTCACCGGTGCGATCATCGGAGGCCCGGTCGGGGCTGCCGTCGGCGGCGTCGCCGGCGCAGTTGCCGGGACCGCCATCGACCCGCCACCGGAACCCGTCGTGACCTATGTGGAACAGGCTCCTGCCCCGGCATCGCCCGTCGTCATCAAGGAGAAGATCGTCGTCGGCAAGCCCATCCCCGAGACCGTCGTGCTGACCCCGGTTCCGGACAGCCCGAAATACGCCTATGCGGTGGTGAACGAACAGCGGGTCATCGTCGATCCGCAGACCCGCACGGTCGTGCAGGTCGTCCGGTAAATGCCCCCATTGCCGAAACGAGATCGGGGAGAGACGGATCCGTCTCTCCCCGATCTGTATTCAAGGGTTAAAATGGTCCGAGAGACCGCGCCCTCACTGGGTCGTGTCGTCGTCGCCAATGCCGTCCACGTCGGAAAGGCGTACGAACTCGACGCCACGTCGTTTCAGGGCAACGAGCGCGCGGGCCACACCCTCGCCGGCCGCATGCGTGGGCTGGTTGATATGTGCGAGGACGACGTCACCGTCCTTGGCGGCGGCGATGCGTTTTTCGGTGACGTCGGCACCGAGCAGGGAGCCACCGTCGCCATTCAGCGAATACCCGGCGACCCGATAGCCCATATCGCGGATCTGGCGTATGGCCGAAGGATCGTATTTTGCCGTCGAGCCGCGGAACCAGCGTGGTGCGGAAAAACCAGCCGCCAGCATGGCATCAGCGCCGCCTGACACCTCCTGGCGAACCGCCTCTGGCGATCCGGCAGCGGCGATGCCGTAGATCAGGACCGGCACATCGACCGCCGGCACGTGGTTCTGGCCGTGGTTTTCCAGTTCGAAGAGGTCGAGATTCTGCAGAAAGATTGCGACCGATTGCGGGTTGTTTCTCAGCCAGCGGGCCGTGACGAAGATCGTCGCCGGAATTCTTTCCCGGACAAGCGTCGAAAGGATACGCTCGTCGGCTTGGCCCATGCAGGCATCGAAGGTCAGCGCCACACGGGGGCGAACGGCATTGCCCGAACGCGCGACATGCAGATGCGGCTCGACCAGTTTGGGAGCGTGTACAGCATTCTGGGCCGCAGGTTTCTGTGGCGCCGGCATGTTTTCAGCCGTTGCCACGACCGGGAGAAGGGCAAGAAAAGCACAAAGAAGAAAACGTCGCATGGGATACCGATAACGGGGGGTGCCTTCTCGCTTTATCGCCAAATGCTTAAGATCGCCATGTGACCGAATGGCCCGGATAAAGAAACGGATAAAGGCCGGACTATGCCGGCCTTTTTTCTTCTGACTGGAACCCTAGAAGCGTGCCGACGCCAGCCTGCTCTGCAGCGACTTGAGGTCTTCGGCCTTGCGGGAAGCCAAGCCCTTCTCCCAGGAGATCGCAGTCTCGACAATGAGATCGAGATCGTCGTGGCGCGGTTTCCAGTCAAGCAGCCGGCGCGCCAGCGTCGAATTGGCGACCACGCTTGCCGCGTCGCCCGGCCGGCGGGGTCCATAGCGGATTTCGAACTTGCGGCCGCCAACCCGCATCACGGCGTCCAGAACCTCCAGGACCGAGTAGCCGCGGCCATAACCGCAATTGGCGATCAGAGGCTCGCCGCCGCGACGCAGGTAGCTCAGGGCCTTCAGGTGCGCGTCCACGAGGTCGGTGACATGGATATAGTCGCGGATGCCGGTACCATCGGGTGTCGAATAATCGGTCCCGTAGACATCGACCCCACGGCGTTTGCCGAGCTCGGCCTCGCAGGCGATCTTGATCAGGTGCGTGGCACCTTCGGTCGACAATCCCGTGCGGCCGAGCGGATCGGCACCGGCGACGTTGAAATAACGCAGCGCCACGAAACGGAAATCATGCGCCGCGGCGGCGTCGCGCAGCATCATCTCCGACATCAGCTTCGACTGGCCGTAGGGGTTCTTCGGATGCAGGTCGGCGTTTTCGAAGACGGGGGTGTCGTCTTTCTGGTCTCCATAAACGGCAGCCGTCGAAGAGAAGACAAAATGGCGAATACCGGCGGCGACCGCGGCTGCGGCAAGCAGCCTGGTATTGCCGGTGTTGTTCTCGTAATAATCCAGCGGGTTGGCGACCGATTGCGGCACCACGATCGAGCCCGCGAAATGCAGGATCGCGGTGATGTCGTTTTCCGCAAAGACCTGCGAAAGAACGGCGCGGTCGCCGACGTCGCCGAGATAGAAGCGCGCCTCCGCCGGCACGGCCCAGCGAAAACCGGTCGAGAGCCGGTCGAGAACGACAACTTCCTCGCCCGCGTCGAGCAAAGCCCAGGCCATGTGGCTGCCGATGTAACCCGCGCCGCCTGTTACCAGAACTGCCATGTCTATACTTCCCTGCTTTCTTATCGTTGGCAGGACAAGAACACGGGCAGTCTTCAACAATGCTTACCCCGCGCTGGTAGCGCCGGGTATATCTGGGGTCAAGGCAAATGGGCTCTTGAGCAAATCGCTCGAATTTTAGCGTTTGCGTGCCGGATCGGATCAGAGACGCTTGATATAGTCCGAGAGGCGGCCGGCGGCCTCTTCGATCTGCTTCGGATCGCGCAGGAAACAGGCGCGCAGGAAAAGCTCGCCGCCCTTGCCGAAAGCCGAGCCGGGCGCCAGCGCCACGCCGATCTTGTCGACGATATCGAGCGCCGCACTGCGGCTGTCGGTGATGCCGTCCACCTTGACGAAAGCGTAAAGCGCGCCATCCGGCTTTAAGGTTTCGACCCGGTTGGTGGCAATCAGCGCGTCGCAGAGGATGTCGCGGGCCTTGGTCGCCCGGGCGATATTCGCGTTCACGAAGTCGTCGCCCTTGTCGAGCGCCACCACGGCGCCGCGCTGCAGGAACTGTGCCACGCCGGAATTCGAATACTGCACCAGGTTTTCGATCACCTGTCCCATTTCCGGCGGAGCGACGATCCAGCCGACCCGCCAGCCGGTCATCGACCAGTTCTTGGAGAAGGAATTGGCGAAGATGATCCGGTCGCCTTCCTCCATGATGTCGAGGAAGGACGGAGCCCTTGGCGCGCCGCCGTAATAATACCGGGCATAGATCTCGTCGGCGACGATCCAGATGCCGTGCTTGCGGGCAAGCGCCAGGATGTTCTTCAAGTCCTCCAGCGTCGCGGTCCAGCCGGTCGGGTTGGCCGGGGTGTTGATGAACAGGCCCTTGGTCTTCGGGGTGATCTTCGCCTCCAGCTTGGAAAGATCGAGCGACCAGCGGCCACCGACGAAATCGAGCGGCAGGCCGACGGAATGGGCGCCGGAGATTTCGATCGCCGAGATGATGTTCGGCCAGGTCGGCGACAGGTAGATCATCTCGTCGCCGGGAGAGGTCACCGCCTGCACCGCCAGCATGATCGCATGCATGCCGGAGCCGGTGACATAAAAATGCTCGACCGGCAGCGAGACCGAGAAATGCCGCGCGTAATAGTCCGACAGCGCCTGGCGCAGTTCGGGAATGCCGCGCTGCCAGGTGTAGAAGGTCTCGCCGCCGAGCAGAGCCTCGGTTGCGGCGCGGTTGATGAAATCCGGGCTCGGCAGATCGCCTTCACCAGCCCAGAGCGGGATCAATCCCTCCCGCCCGCGGGCGTAGTTGAGGACCTCGACAATGCCGCTTTCAGGCGCTGCGACGGCGCGGGGGCTGAGACTGGAGATGATCGACATGGGAATTCCCTTGAGGCTTGTTTCCCCACATCCTTAGCGCAGGAAAGCCGCGGAATCCCATGATAATCCGTGACGCGGAGATCGATTCCGCTGATGAATCCTTACCGCGTGATCAAAAGATCACTTCGACTTCAGGAGGTCGCGGATTTCGGTCAAAAGCTGGATATCGGCCGGCGGCGGAGCCGGCGCTTCGTCAGCCGACTTCTTTTCATCGGCCAGGCGCATCTTGTTCACGGCCTTCACCATCAGGAAGATGATGAACGCCAGGATCACGAAATTGATGAGAACGGTGATGAAATTGCCATAGGCAAAGACCGCACCCTGTTCGCGGGCAGCGGCGAGCGACGGCGCTGTGACCGCGCTCGACAGTGGCAGGAAATAATTCGAGAAATCGAAGCCGCCACCAGTGATCGCGCCAACGATCGGCATCACGATGTCATCGACCAGCGATTTTACGATGCCCGTGAAAGCGGCGCCGATGATGATACCGACCGCAAGGTCGACGACATTGCCCTTGGCAATAAAGGAACGGAATTCGCTGACCATTGACATCGCCAATATCCCCCATGGCTTTTCAGTTTCGGTAAAACGCAAGATAGCGCTTTCTGCGGATGTGAAAAGATGGCGTCAGGCGAAGGCCTAACTACGATCGTCTATTGGACTTTTTGCCGAGAGGCTCCCTGATTCCCAAGCGCATGCTTTTCCCCTAATGTTTGAGGCTCAAAGCCTTTTGCGGAGGAGCAATGCTTCCGGGCTGGATCATTTTCGTTTCGGCTTTCGCCTATGTGCTGCTGCTGTTTGCAGTGGCGAGTTACGGCGACCGGCGGAGCCGTGTCTTCGGCGTGCCGAAGAACGGCCGACCGATCGTCTATGCGCTGAGCCTTGCGATCTACTGCACTTCCTGGACCTATTTCGGCGGTGTCGGGCTCGCCTCGCAGAGGGGGCTGGAATTTACCGGCATCTATATCGGACCGATCCTCGCCTTTACGCTCGGTATGCCGATCATCCGGCGCATCGTCGAGCTTGCCAAGGCCGAGAAACTGACGTCGGTCGCCGATTTCATCGCCGCCCGCTACGGCAAGAATTCTACCGTCGCGATGATCGTCGCGATCATCGCGCTCGTCGGCGCCGTCCCCTATATCGCGCTGCAGCTGAAGGCGGTGTCGAGCTCGGTGGCCGCCATGGTCAACCCGTCGGATTACGGCATCGGCAGCGGCAATCTCTACTTCATCGACCTGGCGCTGATCGTCACGCTGATGATGGCCTGTTTCGCGGTCATCTTCGGTACCCGCCACACGGATGCGACGGAACACCAGGACGGGCTGATCCTTGCGGTGGCGATGGAATCGGTGGTCAAGCTGCTCGCCTTTGCGACGGTCGGTTTTTCGGTCTTCTTCATTCTCTTCGACGGGCCGGCCGACCTGCTCGCCAAGGCATCGGAAAACATGCTCGTCGGTTCGGCGCTCGCCTACGAGACGCCGATCAGCCGCTGGCTGATCCTGATCGCGCTGTCGGCGTTTGCGATCATCATGCTGCCGCGGCAGTTCCACGTGACCGTGGTCGAGAACCGCACCACCAACGAGCGCAAGGTGGCCGGCGTGCTTCTGCCGCTCTACCTCATCGCCATCAATATCTTCGTGCTGCCGGTCGCGATGGCCGGACTGATCACTTTCGGCGGCACCGGCGACGCCGACCTCTACGTGCTGACGCTGCCGCTTGCCGGGGAACTGAAGGTCGTTTCGCTGATCGCCTTCATCGGCGGCTTTTCCGCCGCCACCGCCATGGTGATCGTCGAATCCGTGGCGCTTTCGATCATGGTGTCGAACGACATCATCATCCCGATCTTCCTGAGGCAACGGCTGATGGCCGCCCGCTCCGGCCAGCGCACCGACTTTACGCGCACGCTGCTGCACATCCGCCGCGTCGCGATCTTCGGCGTTCTCATCCTCGGTTATGCCTATTACCGCATGGCCGACAGCCAGTCGGGCCTTGCCTCCATCGGCCTGCTCGCCTTCGCGGCGATCGCCCAGGTGGCTCCTGCCCTCCTCGGCGGCCTCGTCTGGCGCCGTGCCAATGCCCGCGGCGCGATCCTCGGCATGTCCTTCGGCTTCCTCGCCTGGGCCTATCTGCTGTTCGTGCCGAGCCTCGGCGGCCCGGACAATTCCCATGTGGCGACGGCTGTCCTCAATTTCCTGTTCCCCGGCACCGGCATATTCTCCGGGCCGCAGACGGACCCGCTGGTCAGCGCGACGATCTTCAGCCTGACGCTCAACATACTCGCCTTCGTGCTCGGCTCGTTGTCGCGCAATCCGCGGCCGGTCGAGCGCATCCAGGCCGGCATCTTCGTCAAAAGGCATCTGCGCTCGCAATTTGCAACGCGCGGCTGGAAGACCCGCGTCAGCGTCGGCGACCTGAAGACGGCGATCGCCCGGTATCTCGGCGAAGAACGCATGCGGCGCTCCTTCTCCAATTACGAACAAAGCGCGGGCCGCAAGTTCGGCGACGACCAGCCCGCCGACATGGCGATGATCCATTTTTCCGAACAGCTGCTCGGCAGCGCGATCGGTTCGTCCTCCGCCCGGCTGGTGCTGTCGCTGATCCTGCAGAAGGCCGAGGACACCAATTCCGACACCGCCTGGCTGCTCGACCAGGCAAGCGAGGCGCTGCAATATAACCAGGACATGCTGCAGACGGCGCTGTCGCAGATGGACCAGGGCATTGCCGTCTTCGACAGTTCCGAGCGCCTGACCATCTGGAACCGGCGCTTCCGCAATCTCTTGGATCTGCCGGAACAGGTCGGCCAGGTCGGCTTTCCGCTGGCCGACATGGTCGCCATCCTCTCGGAACGCGGCGATCTGGCTGCGTCGGATCAGGTCGAAGTCATCCGCCAATTCCAGACGCTCGACGCGCCATTCTCGCTCGTCCTCAACGGTGGCGAGCGGATCGTCGAGGTTCGCTCCAATGCCATGCCCGACAAGGGCATCGTCGCGACCTTCACCGACATTTCCGAGCGGGTCGCGGCCGACCAGGCGCTGAAGCAGGCAAACGAGACGCTGGAACAGCGGGTCGGTGAACGCACCGCCGAGCTCACCCGCGTCAACAAGGAGCTTGCCGAGGCCCAGGCATCCGCCGACGAGGCCAATATCGGCAAGACCCGGTTCTTCGCGGCCGCCGGCCACGACATCCTGCAGCCGCTCAATGCCGCCCGGCTTTATTCTTCGGCACTGGTGGAACGGCTCGGCACCTCCGACAACAACGGTTCGCTGGTCCGCAATATCGATTCCGCGCTGGAATCGGTCGAAGCAATCCTCGGCGCCGTCCTCGACATATCAAGGCTCGATACCGGGGCCATGAAGCCGCGTTTCACCTCGGTGCCGCTCGACGACCTTCTGAAACGCATCGAGACCGACTATGCGCCGATGGCCCGAGAGAAGGACCTGGAATTCGTCGTCATGCCGACATCGCTGAAGGTCCGCTCCGACGCCAACCTGCTGCGCCGGCTGGTGCAGAACCTCGTCTCCAACGCGATCAAATACACGATCGACGGCAAGGTGCTGATCGGTGCCCGCCGGCGGGGCGACCAGGTGGTCATCGAAGTGCTCGATTCCGGCATCGGAATCCCGCCCTCCAAGTTTCGCACCGTGTTCAAGGAATTCGCCCGGCTGGACGAGGGGGCGAAGACAGCGGCCGGCCTCGGTCTCGGCCTGTCGATCGTCGACCGCATTTCGCGGGTGCTCAACCATCCGGTCCAGCTCGCCTCCACGCCCGGTCGAGGCACCGCCTTCCGGGTGCAGGTGCCGATGGACCTGACTGCATCGCAGACAATCCATGCCGCCGACCAGTCGGACCGCCGCAAGCGCTCGCAGCCGCTGAACGGGCTGCGGGTGCTGTGCATCGACAACGAGCCGCGGATCCTCGAGGGCATGGCGCTGCTGATCACCGGCTGGGGCTGCAAAGTCGGCCAGGCGGATTCGCTGGCCGCGCTCGACGACATCATTGAGCGCCGCGAACCGCCGCCGGAAATCATCATCGCCGACTATCATCTTGACGACGGCAACGGCATCGAGGCCGTTCTCAAGCTCCGCCAAAAATACCAGGCGGACATCCCAGCGCTGATCATCACCGCCGACCGCACGCCCGAAGTGCGCGCCGAAGCGGAGCGTCACGACATCGGCGTTCAGCACAAGCCGGTGAAGCCTGCGGCCATGCGGGCCTACCTCACGCAGGTTGCAGGGCTGAAGCGCGTCGCGGCGGAATAGTGTGAACCTCACCCAACCCAGCGTTCATCCCAGAGTCATCACGGACTGTTTACAGTAGATCAGGTCTAAACGCCCAGATTGGGCTGGAACTGTCCGGCTTTTTGCCGCGTTTAGCCGCGTACATCCTGGCCCGCAGAGGCCTTACGGACCGAAAGGCGAAAGCCCATCGGAACCGGCAAAAGACGGAGACCGCGACCGATGAAACGCTTTGATATTATTGATGGTATGCGAGGATATTTCCTCGTTTTCATGGTGCTGAACCATCTGATCTTTGCCGGTGGCTATCTTCTGGTGAAGATCAACCACAATCAGCTCGCCTTCGTTGAAGACGCCCAGGGCTTCGTTTTCCTGTCCGGCCTGCTGATCGGCATGGTCTATGCCAAGAAGATGCTGAAGAACGGTTATGCGGCCGGACGGACGGCCATCTACAACCGGGCGTTCGAGCTTTATCGTTATGCGATGGGCGTCGTGCTGGTTGTGCTGGTCGCGCAGATGCTTCTGCCCGGCGCCTATTCGATCTGGTTCAATTGGCTGGGTTACACGACCTTCGATGACCCGCTGCGTCTCGCAGCGATCGCGACCTTCCTGTACCAGCCGACCTTCATGGACATCCTGCCCCAGTATATCGTCTATATGCTGTTCGCGCCGATGCTGGTGAAGCTCGTGCTGGAGGACAAGTGGCATTACGTGGTGGCCGGTTCGGTGATCCTGTGGATGGCGGCCCAGCTCGGCCTGCAGCAGATCGCCACGACACCGCTCAACGATATGGTCATGGGTGCGGACGACCAGGGCATCCGCGTGTCGTTCAATCTGCTCGGCTGGCAGGTCGTGTTCTATTCGGGCCTCGTGCTCGGCGCGCTGACCTCGTCCGGCAAGATCAAGTGGAGCAACATCCTGTCGCCGGACAATACCTTCATCCCGAAGCTGGCGCTGCTGATGGTTCTCTTCTTCCTGCCGCTGCGCCTGATCACCGCGCATGAACTGATGCCGCCGCACATGATCGGCAAGTTCGCCTCGATGGAGATCCGCGCCGATTTCGGCCCGGTCTATCTCCTGAACTTCGCAGCCGTCGCCATGCTCGTCACCTGGCTAATTGTGGCCGGTCCGAAACACAAGGACGAGTGGGTGCGCCGCATCGCCGGTGCCATCACCTGGGTGTTCTCGATCAAGTACCTGCAGCTTCTCGGCCGCCACTCGCTCTACGTCTATGTGTGGCACGTCGCGATCGTCTATTTCGTCTACTATTTCGACGGACGGACGCCAGAGCTCGACGAGTTCACCAAGACGGCGATTGCGCTGGTCTCGATCGCGCTGCTGTCGCTGCCGGCCCTGTGGCGCGAACGCGACAAGCTGTTCGGCACGGCGGAACCGGCGCCGGTCAAGGTGCAGCAGCCGGCAAAGCCCGGCGCACCGCAGCAGATGGTCATTCGGTAAACTAGGCCGTGGCCTCGTTATGGCGGAGAGTATGAAAAGGAAAGCTCAGTCCCACACAAAACCCAAATTAAACCGTCAGGTTAGGGACGAACGACCACTTCTCGGCCATGAACTCAAGCGTTTCGTCGCGAAAATAATAGAGAAAATGTCGAGAGTTAGCTGCATCGGCCCGGATTGTCTCCCAAGGTACGGCATCGCGGATCGAGTCGGGGCCAACTAACTCATAGAATTTGCCCCAGCGCGGAGCGATGCCACTGTAGCGACCATGGCCATCCGCCTTATACCATTCATGATCGTTGGTGCTATCCCAGCGCCACCGGGTGCAACCAATGAAGCTTAGCGTGCCCCATGTCTCATCGCGCTTCGGATCGGCCTTCGAAAATGGGTTCAAACTCCCGAAAATACCCGATCGCTTTTTGTCTTGCACAAGCCTGTAGGAGCGAAAACAGACGTTAACCGAGGAGTCCGTAACCGACACCTGAGGTTCTGGCGCATTTGGCTCGTCCACCCATCCTTGACCGAGCTGTTGTTCTACAAACTTGAGCATTCACCACGAATAGTCGAATTGCATGACGATTTCTACCTAACGCAATCATCAAGCTCTTATGGGCTCACGGCCTAACTTTCGGGGCAGCGGCTCAGGTCACTGCCCCGACCTGCCACGGCACGAATTCGTTGTCGCCGTAGTCGTAGATTTCGCTGAGCGTCTTTTTGCCCGAGGCTACCGCAATGACGTCCTCGAAAATCCGCAGTCCCGCCTGTTCGATCGTCTCCTCGCCGGTGACAATGCCGCCGCAGTTCAAGTCCATGTCTTCCTTCATGTGCTCGTACATTTCGGAATTGGTGGCGATCTTGATGCAGGGCGACGGCTTGAAGCCCGAAACCGAGCCGCGGCCGGTGGTGAAACAGATCACGTTGCAGCCGCCCGCGACCTGCCCGGTCACCGCGACCGGATCGTAGCCGGGCGTATCCATGAACACGAAACCCGGTTCCGTCACCGTCTCGGCGAACTCGTAGACTGCCTTCAACGGCATCGAACCGCCCTTGGCGACCGCGCCCAGCGACTTTTCCAGAATAGTGGTCAGGCCGCCGAGCTTGTTGCCGTGTGAAGGGTTGTTGTTCAGCTCGTCGCCGTTGCGGGCGGTATAGTCCCGCCACCAGTCGATCCGCTGCAGAAGTTTTTGGGCCACGTCCGGGGTGACCGCGCGGCGGGTGAGCAGATGTTCGGCGCCGTAGATCTCCGGCGTTTCCGACAGCACCGTCGTGCCGCCGTTGCGGACGATCAGGTCCGAGGCATAACCGAGGGCGGGATTGGCGGAAATCCCGGAATAACCGTCTGAGCCGCCACATTCGAGCGCCAGTTTCAGTTTCGACAGAGGCTGCGGCGTGCGCGTCGCGGAATTCACGCCGGGCAGCATTTCCTTGATGATCGCAATTGCCGCATCGATGGTCTTGCGGGTGCCGCCATGCTGCTGGATGTTCATCGTCCGCAGCCGCTCGCCCTCTTCCATGCGGTAATGTTCGAGGATCGGCGCAATCTGGTTGGTTTCGCAGCCGAGGCCGATCATCAGGATGCCGCCGAAATTCGGATGCCGTGCATATCCCTGGATGGTGCGGATCAGCAGCCGGTAACCTTCCGACTTGTTGTTGAGCGCGCAGCCGCCGCCATGGGTGAGCGCCACGACGCCGTCGATATTGTCGAAACCGTCCAACCCGCCGAGGCGGTTGAAATAGTCGGCGATGTAGCGGGACACCGTGGCGGAACAGTTCACCGACGAGATAACGCCGATATAGTTGCGGGTGCCGGCGCCGCCGAGGCCCCGATCGTAACCCATGAAGGTGCGCCGCTCGGCTTCCGGCAGCATGCCCTTTTCCTCGATATCGACACTGAACTGATGCTCGTGCTCCGAGGGCAGCATGGCGAGGTTATGCAGATGCACATGGCTGCCCGGCGCGATGTCCTCGGTCGCAATACCGATCACCTGGCCGTATTTCTTCACCTCGCCACCGGTGGGAATCGCCCTGATCGCCACCTTGTGGCCGCGGCCGATCAGCTCGCGGGCCATGAGATCGCCGTAACCGGTCGGGCCGCCGGCCCGCATCGGTTGCCTTGCGACGCCGACGTCGTCGATCGGGTTCAAGATGATGATGGGTGAAGCCGCAAAGTCCATTTTTTTGTTTCCTCCCGAAACCGCCACAGGAATATCACCGTGTCTCGTGATTCATCCAGCGCTGTTTCGATTCCTCCAGATGGGCATGCATCATCGCCTGGGCGAGAAGCGGATTGCGTGTTTCCAGCGCCGCGTAGATCGCCTCGTGTTCGGCCAGGGCAGCGCCCCATGTCTGCGGGGTCTCGAACCGCACCCGGATCTGCGCCGACATCGGGCTGTGGCGCTCGTCGAACAGGTCGCCGACGATATGCGCCAGCACCGAATTTCCCGACTGGCTGGCGATGGTCAGGTGGAAAAGCCGGTCGAGGTCGAGCGCCTTGCGCCCTTCGGCGATTTCCGTGCGCATCTGGTCGAGCGTCTGGCGCAGCGACCGCAACGTCTCCGGCGTGACTTTTGCCGCTGCGAGCAGGATGACCGCGCCTTCGACGGCGGCCCTTGCCTGCATCAGTTCGAGCGGGCTTTCGCCCATGGAGCCGCTTTGCCATGGCCGGCGGTCCGGCTCGGCCGTCACGTAAATGCCCGACCCCATTCGGATTTCGACGCTTCCGTCGATCTCGAGCGCGATCAGCGCTTCGCGCAAGGACGGGCGCGAGACGCCAAGCTGTTGGGCCAGCTCCCGCTCGGCCGGCAGGCGTGCGCCGGCCGGAAACTGGCCGCCCTGGATCAGCACCCGGATCTGGTCGGCGATCTGCTGATACAGCCGCCGCGGTTCTGCCGTCTTAATGGGTCCGTTCATGAATTTCATCGTCCTAACAATGTGGCCTTACCATATCAGCAGGCGTGAGGAGAGCAACAAACAAATTTCAGTCGTTGATTTTAAAGGCTTTAATCGTTCTCATTCCTTTTTCCTTTTGCCGTCACGGGTCGGCACCTGGGTTCTGAAAAAATTGGCTTGACCACTTCCGCCCTCAGGTTTACCCATTATCAACGCCGGAGGGAGGAGCCGCCGGTGAATGGGCCTGACCGGCCCGGGGAGGCAAATGTGGAAAACAGTCCGGCCGAGCTTGGGCAGACTATGCATGGCGCCGCCACGCTGCCGGGCCGTGCCGCATCGGCTTCCACGACCCAACCGCTGCTGCGCCTCGACAATATCAGCAAGGACTTCCCGGGCGTCAAAGCGCTTGCCAACGTCCATTTCGACCTCCGCCGCGGTGAAGTTCATGCGGTCTGCGGCGAAAACGGCGCAGGCAAATCGACGCTGATGAAGATCGTCAGCGGCGTCTACCAGCCGAGCGCCGGCACGATCACCTACAAGGGCGAGGAACGGCATTTCTCCTCGACGCGGGAATCGGAAGCCGCCGGCATCGCCATCATCCACCAGGAACTCAACCTCGTGCCACACCTGACGGTGGCGGAAAACATCTATCTCGCCCGCGAGCCGCGCCGTGGTTTCCTCGCAGGAAGCTTCCTCGTCGACCGCAAGAAGCTGCGCGCCGACGCCAAGCGCTGCCTCGACCGGCTCGGGGTCGACATCAATCCGGACCGTCCGGTGCGGGGCCTGTCCGTCGCCCAGTGCCAGATGGTCGAAATCGCCAAGGCGCTGTCTCTTGACGCCGAAGTGCTGATCATGGACGAACCGACGTCGTCGCTGACCGAGCAGGAGACGCGGCTGCTGTTCAAGGTCATCCGCGACCTGAAAGCGTCGGGCGTCGGCATCGTCTATATCTCGCACAGGCTCGACGAAATGTCCGAGATCGTCGACCGGGTCACGGTGCTACGCGACGGCCGCTACATCGCCACCGACGATTTTGCCGCCACCAGCATCGACGCGATCGTCTCGAAAATGGTCGGCCGGTCGCTGGAGGAAAAGTTTCCGGAACGGACCTCGGTTCCGAGCGACGAGGTCATCTTTTCGGCGCAAGGCCTTTCCCGCGCCGGCGTCTTCCGTGATATTTCCTTCACGCTGCGCCGCGGCGAGATCCTCGGCTTTGCCGGCCTGATGGGCGCCGGACGCACGGAAGTGGCGCGCGCTATCTTCGGCGCCGATCCGCTCGACACCGGCACGGTCACCCTGCATGGCCATACGCTGACCATCACCTCGCCGCACGACGCGATCGCCGCCGGCATCGCCTATCTGTCCGAGGACCGCAAGGCGCAGGGGCTGGCGATCAAGATGACGGTCGATGCCAACATGACGCTCGCCAACATGGAGGCGGTCTCGAACCGCTTCGGCCTGATCGACTTTGCCAAGCATGCGCGGGCGACGAAGGAATACATCGATCTCCTGAACATCCGCACGCCCTCGATCAAGCAGCCGGTGCGGCTGCTTTCGGGCGGCAACCAGCAGAAGATCATCATCGGTAAGTGGCTGTTCCGGAAGTCGAAGCTGCTGTTCTTTGACGAACCGACCCGCGGCATCGACGTGGGCGCCAAGTTGGCGATCTACCGGATCATGGACGAGCTTGCGGCAAACGGCATCGGCGTCGTGCTGATCAGTTCCGAGCTTCCGGAAATTCTCGGCATGACCGACCGCGTCGCGGTCTTCCACCAGGGCCGCATCACCGGCGTGCTGGAGACTGCGAAAACCGATCAGGAAGAGATCATGCGATACGCCTCCGGCTACGCTCGGTCGGCAGGATGAGGGCATAACATGGCTGAAATTACCGAAATTTCGAAACAGAAGAGCGGCACGTTCAGCGACCGCCAGAAGGATATCATCCAGAAATTCGCCGCGCTCGGCAGCCTGTTCGTGCTGATCGGGGTGTTTTCGGCGACCAGCAGCGCCTTCTTCACCATCGACAACGGCATGACGGTGGCGCTGCAGGTGACTTCGATCGCCTTTCTCGGCATCGGCGCCACCTGCGTCATCATCACCGGCGGCATCGACCTGTCGGTCGGCTCGGTCCTGGCGCTTTCCGGGGTGGTCGCGGCGCTGGTGGTCAAGGATTTCGGAACGCCCGTCTGGCTCGGCATGATCTGCGGCATTCTCACCGGCTCGGCCTGCGGTTACATCAACGGCATTCTCGTCACCAAGATGAAGCTGCCGCCGTTCATAGCGACACTCGGCATGATGCTGATCGCCCGCGGCGTGGCTCTGCAGATCACCGGCGCGCGGGCCGTCTCGGGGCTCGGCGAATCCTTCGGCGAGCTCGGCAACGGCTCGCTCTTCCGGGTCGTCACCATCGGCGACGACGGCTTCCCGACCATCGTTTTTCCCGGCATCCCCTACCCGGTCATCCTGATGATCGCGATCGCGATCGCCGTCTCCTACATGCTCAATCGCTCCGTGCTCGGCCGGCATATCTATGCGGTCGGCTCGAATGCCGACGCGGCGCGGCTTTCGGGCGTCAACGTCGCTCGCATCGTCAGCTTCACCTACGTTCTCTCCGGCACGCTCGCCGGCCTGACCGGCTGCGTGCTGATGTCGCGCCTCGTCACCGCCCAGCCGAACGAGGGCGTGATGTACGAGCTGGATGCGATCGCCAGCGCCGTCATCGGCGGCACCTCGCTGATCGGCGGCGTCGGCACCATTTCCGGAACCGCGATCGGCGCCTTCGTGATCGGCATCCTTCGCAACGGCCTCAACATGAACGGCGTCTCCGCCTTCACGCAGCAGATCATCATCGGCCTCGTCATTCTGGTCACCGTATGGATCGACCAGCTGCGCAACCGCCGCTGAGATAAGGGCACGCGGACCTTTACCCGCGAGACGTCAAGGGAGTGAGGAGCTCTCTAAAAAAACCGGCCGTTTCAGGCCAACGAAAAGAGGAGGAAGACATGAAAAAGCTTGCTGCCGCACTGCTGACATCCGTGATCGCACTGACTGCGTTCTCGGCTCAGGCTGGCGAAATCGCCGTCATCGTGAAGACCGTCAATTCCACTTTCTGGCAGAATGTCCAGAAGGGTGCCGATGCCGCCATGAAGGCCGGCGGGGGCAGCAACACCATGACCTTCCAGGGACCGGCTGCGGAATCCGCGATCGCCGACCAGGTCAACATGGTCGAGAACGCCGTCAACCGCAAGGTTTCCGGCATCGTACTGGCGCCGTCCGATCCGGACGCACTGGTTCCGGCCGTCAAGAAGGCCTGGGAAGCCCGCATCCCGGTTATCATCGTCGACTCGCTGCTCGCCAAGGGATCCGAGCAGTATTACCAGTCGTTCCTCGCCACCGACAACAAGAAGGCCGGCGAGCTTGCCGCCAAGGCGCTGATCGACAAGGTGGGCAAGGAAGGCAAGATCGCCGTGATGTCCTACGTCGCGGGTGCCGGCTCGGAAATCGGCCGTGTCGGCGGCTTTACCGATTACATCAAGGCGAACTCGAAGCTGACCATCGTCGGACCGTTCTACTCGCAGTCCCAGATGGCGACCGCGCTCAACCAGACGACCGACGTGCTTGCCGCCAATTCCGACCTCAAGGGCATTTTCGGCGCCAACGAGCCGACGGCGATCGGCATGGGCCGCGCGCTGAAACAGTCCGGCAAGGCCGGCAAGGTGGTCGCGATCGGGTTTGACGGAAACCAGGACCTGCAGGAATTCGTGAAAGACGGAACGCTTTCCGCCATCGCGGTGCAGGGCTCCTTCCAGATGGGCGAACTCGGCGTCAAGACCGTGCTCCAGTCGATCAACAAGGAGAAGGTCGAAAAGTTCGTCGATACCGGTGTCGTCGTCGTCACCAAGGACAATATCGACAAGCCGGAAGCCAAGAACGTTCTCTACTAACCTTACCCCCAGCGGGCGCGCATCGCGAATGATGCGCGTCCGTGATCCTATCCCAAAGGACTTCGGACGATCCCATGAATGTCACCGAGCGCCGCAAGCTGCCCCACGCCTCCGTCGAATTGACCCAGATGGGGCTCGGCTGCGCGCAGATGGGCAGTCTCTACCACAAGACCTCCTACGAGGAATCGGCCGGCGCCTTTGGAGCCGCCTGGGAGGCGGGCATCCGTTATTACGATACGGCGCCCTTCTACGGATACACCCGCTCGGAGCGGCGGCTCGGCACCATGCTGACGGACCTGCCGCGCGGCGACTTCGTGCTCAGCACCAAGGTCGGCCGGCTCATGCAGCCGGACGAGACGGTCGGCCCGCAGGAAGACGGATATGTCGAGCCGCTGCCCTTCCGGCCGGTCTTCGACTACAGCTACGACGGCATCATGTGGTCCTTCGAGGCAAGCCAGCAGCGGCTCGGCATCCTCAAGCCCGATATTCTCTACATCCACGACATCGGCAGCATGACCCATGGCGACCGGCATCAGCACTACTGGTACCAGCTGACCGCCGGCGGCGGCTTTCGCGCGCTGAAGAAGCTGCGTGAGGAAGGACTTACCAAGGCGGTCGGCCTCGGCGTCAACGAATGGGAGATCATCCGCGACACGATGCAGGTCTTCGATATCGACGTCGCCATGCTCGCCGGCCGTTACACGCTGCTCGAACAGCAGAGCCTTTCCTTCATGGACGACTGCGCCAGCCAGGGCGTCGGCATCGTGGTGGCCGGGCCGTTCAATTCCGGCCTGCTCGCCGGCAACCGCAAATTCAACTATGCGGACGCGCCGGCCGATATCCTCGCCCGCGTCGACGTGTTGCGGGCGGCCTGCGAGGAAGAGGGCGTCAGCCTGCAGGCGGCGGCATTGCAGTTTCCCCTCGCCCATCCGGCCGTGGTGACGGTCGTCTCCGGCGCACGCACCGCCGAACAGATCAAGGCGAATGTCGACTGGTTCGGAGAGGAAATCCCCGCCTCCTTCTGGTCCCGCCTGAAAGCCCGCGGGCTGATCGCCGATGGCGCGCCGATGCCCGGTCAGGAAGGCTGAACCATGCGGATCGATGCGCATCAGCATTTCTGGCGAATTGCCGACCGGGTGGGCCAGTGGCCGCCGGCCGAGCTTCAGGCAATCCACCGGGATTTCCTGCCTGGCGATATGCGCCCGCTTCTTAAGGCCGCCGGCATCGACGGCACGGTGCTGGTGCAGACCATGGAGAACGAGGCGGACACCGCCTTCATGCTCGATCTCGCCGACAGCACGCCTTTCATCCTCGGCGTGGTCGGCTGGACCGACATGAAAGCACCCGGCGCGCCGGCAGCCATTGCCCGGCTGGCCCGGCATCCGAAGCTCAAAGGGCTGCGGCCAATGCTGCAGGATATCGGCGACGACCACTGGATCGGCGATCCCGCGCTCGACGCCGCTGTTGCCGCCATGCGCGAGCACAATCTGGTCTTCGATGCGCTGGTGCTGCCGCGCCATCTCGAACCGCTGCTTGCCTTCGCACGGCGACACCCTGGCCTGCCGATCGTGATCGACCATGGCGCCAAGCCGCCGATCTCTGAAGGCCGTTTCATCGACTGGTATGCGCGCATGAAAGTGCTCGCCGAACTGCCGAACGTTCATTGCAAGCTGTCCGGCCTGCTGACCGAGGCGGGCGACCAGAAGCCCCAGGCGGTGCGGCCCTATGCCGAAACCATTTTCGACCTGTTCGGCCGGGAACGGGTCATCTGGGGCAGCGATTGGCCGGTGCTGAGGCTTGCCGGGGATTACCAAGCCTGGCTGGACCAATGCCTCGATATCGTGCCCGCCGACGCTCATGGCGAGGTCTTCGGCGGCAATGCCCAGCGTTTCTATCGACTCGGAGCGTAAGAGTATGCTGACTATCATCTGCGACGAACCAGGCAAACTCAGCGCCATCGACCGTCCCAAGCCTTTTCGCGGCGAGGGTGAAGTGCTGGTGAAGCTGCGGCGCATCGGCGTCTGCGGCACCGACCTGCATATCTTCACCGGCAACCAGCCCTATCTCTCTTATCCGCGCGTCATGGGTCACGAGCTCGCCGGCACGGTCGAGGAAGCACCGGCCGGCAGTGCGCTTGCGGTCGGCGATACCGTCTCGATCATGCCCTATATCTCCTGCGGCCACTGCCATGCCTGCCTCAAGGGTCGGACCAATTGCTGCCGCAACCTCGGCGTCCTCGGCGTGCATCGCGATGGAGGCATGACGGAATATCTAAGCCTGCCGGAAGCATTCGTGCTGAAGGCCGAGGGGCTTTCGCTCGACCAGGCGGCGATGGTGGAATTTCTGGCGATCGGCGCCCATGCGGTTGCCCGCGCCGGGATCGAGCCGGGACAGAGCGTTCTGGTCACCGGCGCCGGTCCGATCGGGCTGGCGGTCGCAATCTTCGCGACGCTCGAGGGCGCGGCGGTGACGCTTCTCGACAGTCGTGGCGACCGGCTGGACTTCGCCCGCCAGCAGCTTGGGCTCGCCTCCACGGTTCAACTTGGTCCGGACGACCACGGAGAGCTCTCGGCGCTAACCGGCGGCGACTTCTTCGATGCCGTCTTCGATGCGACAGGCAATCCGAAAGCGATCGAACGCGGGTTCGGTTTCGTCGCCCATGGCGGCACCTACGTGCTCGTCTCGATAGTTTCGAGCGACATCACCTTTTCCGATCCGGAATTCCACAAACGCGAGACGACGCTGCTCGGCAGCCGCAATGCGACGGCCGTGGATTTCGAGCGGGTGATGCAGGCCATGCGCGAGGGCAAGATCCCCGCAGCCTTGGTCACCCATAGAATGATGCTGTCGGAGGTACCGGAACGTTTTACGGGACTGACCGATCCGGCAGCCGGCGTGGTCAAGGCGCTGGTGGAAGTCTGAAGGAGGCGATAATGCAGCGAATGGGCATGGTGATCGGCATCGAGCCGCAGATGATCGCAAAATACAAGCGCCTGCACGCCGCCGTCTGGCCGGAAGTGCTCGCCCTCATCAGCCGCGCCAACATCAGGAACTACACGATCTTCCTGCGCGAGCCGGAGAACCTGCTGTTCGGAACCTGGGAATATCACGGCACGGATTTTGAAGCCGACATGGCGAAAATAGCCGCCGACCCTAAAAATCAGGAATGGTGGTCTTTCACCATCCCTTGCCAGAAGCCGCTCGACAGCCGCAAAGAAGGCGAGTGGTGGGCGATGATGGAAGAGGTCTTTCATCATGATTGAGAATTTCCTCAATCAGACTGACGGCCGGCCAAACGGTATGAGAACCGGCAATTCGAGGATAAGACATGACGATCAGACTTGATGGAAAGACCGCATTCGTGACTGCCGCGGGCCAGGGCATCGGCCGGGCGGCGGCGCTCGCCTTTGCAGAAGCCGGCGCGATGGTCCATGCAACCGATATCAATGAAGGCTTGCTGGCTGCGCTGCCGAAACTCGACAACCTGAGAACCGCAAGGCTCGACGTGCTTGATAACGCGGCTATCGTCGCCTGTGTCGAGCGCATCGGCACGGTCGACATCCTCTTCAACTGCGCCGGTTTCGTTCACGGGGGCTCGATCCTCGAGATGAAGGACAGCGACTTCGATTTCGCCCTCGACCTCAATGTCCGGGCGATGATCCGCACCATCCGGGCGGTGCTGCCCGGCATGCTTGCGAAAAAGGACGGCGCGATCATCAACATGTCGTCCGTCGCTTCCAGCATCAAGGGCGTGCCCAACCGCTTCGCCTATGGCGTCACCAAGGCGGCCGTGATCGGGCTCACCAAATCCGTCGCCGCCGATTACGTGACCGACGGCATCCGCTGCAACGCCATCTGCCCGGGCACCGTCGAAAGCCCTTCGCTGCAGGATCGCATGCGGGCCCAGGGCAATTACGACGAGGCCCGCGCCGCCTTCATCGCCCGCCAACCGATGGGCCGGCTCGGCACTCCGGAAGAAATCGCCGAGCTCGCCCTCTACCTCGCCGGCGCCACCTATACGTCAGGCCAGGCTTACGCCATCGACGGCGGCTGGACCATCTGAGGCAATACGAGAGAACCATGACCCGCATCACCGATCTCCGCGTCTTCGATCTTCGTTTCCCCACATCGCAGAGCCTCGACGGCTCCGACGCGATGAATCCGGACCCGGATTATTCGGCGGCCTATGTCATCCTCGATACCGATAGCGGAGATCTTGCCGGCCACGGCCTGACCTTCACGATCGGGCGGGGCAACGACATCTGCTGCATGGCGATCAAGGCGATGCGGCATCTGGTGGTCGGACAGGAACTCGAAACCTTCGCCAAGGCACCCGGAAAATTCTGGCGGCATCTGACCAGCGACAGCCAGTTGCGCTGGATCGGGCCGGATAAGGGCGCCATCCACCTCGCCACCGGCGCGGTCGTCAACGCCTTCTGGGATCTGCTCGCCAAGCAGAAGGGCAAGCCGGTCTGGCAACTGGTTGCCGAGATGTCGGCGGAAGAGATCGCCGATATCGTCGACTACCGTTACCTGACCGACGTGCTGTCGCGCGAGGATGCGCTGGCGATCCTGAAACGGGCGGAAGTGGGCAAGGCGGAGCGCATCGAGGTGCTGAAGCGCGAGGGTTATGCCTGCTACACGACGTCGGCCGGCTGGCTCGGTTATCCGGAAGAGAAGCTGCGCCGGCTCTGCAAGCAAGCTGTCGATGCAGGCTTCAACCATGTGAAGATGAAGGTCGGCCGCGATCTCGAAGACGATATCAGGCGCCTGACGATCGCCCGTGAGGTAATCGGCCCCGACCGTTACCTGATGATCGATGCCAACCAGGTCTGGGAGGTCGGCCAGGCGATCGACTGGGTCAACAAACTTGCCTTTGCAAAACCCTTCTTCATCGAGGAGCCGACCAGCCCGGACGACATTGCCGGCCACCGCAAAATCCGAGAGGCGATCGGTCCCGTAAAGGTCGCGACCGGCGAAATGTGCCAGAACCGCATCATGTTCAAGCAGTTCATCGCCGAAGGCGCGATCGACATCGTGCAGATCGATTCATGCCGCATGGGCGGGCTGAACGAGGTCCTGGCGGTGCTGCTGCTCGCGGCGAAATACGGCCTTCCCGTCTGGCCGCATGCCGGCGGCGTCGGCCTGTGCGAATACGTCCAGCATCTGTCGATGATCGACTACATCGCCGTATCCGGCACCAAGGAAGGCCGGGTAATCGAATATGTCGACCACCTGCACGAGCATTTCGTCGAGCCCTGCATCATCGAGAACGCCGCCTATATGCCGCCGGTGCGACCGGGTTTCTCGATCGAGATGAAACCGCAATCGATCGCCGACTACACGTTCAAGGGCTGATACTAGAGCACGCCCACGAGGATGCCGGCATCAGCCGGCATTCAGTTTTTCAAGCTCCGCGTTCACCTGCGCGCGCCATGCGCTATTTTCCGTGAGAGCCTGGGGGAACAGGCCCGCAATTGCGAAGAAGGATGCCGACGGATCGTCCGCCGTCATCCTGGCGGCGGCAGCCTTCAGCTCAGCCGCGCGCGGATCGTTGATCTCCGCAGTCTTGCGTGCATAGGCGATCCAGAGCGCCACAACGTAAGCTGCAGACGACGCATCGCCACCATTCGCCAGCGCTTCCACTGCACCTGCGAAGATGCGCTGCGGCAGTTTCTGGGTGCCGTCCATGGCGATCTGCTGCGTCTTGTGGGCGATGGTCGGGTTCTCGAAGCGCTCGATCAGTTGGTCCATGTAACCGCCGAGATCGATGCCCGGCACCGGATCGAGCGTCTTCACCGCCTCCGCCATGTGGCGGCGCACCAGTGCCTGGTACTCCGGCACGGCCATGACGTCGCGGACGAATGTGAGGTCCTTCAACTGGCCGAGATAGGCGACCAGCGAATGGGAACCGTTGAGCAGCCGCAGCTTCATCTTCTCATAGGGCTCGACATCGTCGACGAAAAGCGCGCCGCCGGCTTCCCACTTGGGCCGGCCGGCGGGAAAATGATCCTCGATCACCCATTGCATGAAGGGTTCCGTGCCGAGTGCCAGCCTGTCTTTGGCGCCGATCAGCGTTTCGGCAAGCTCCCGCGTCTCGTCGGTGGCGGCCGGCACGATCCGGTCAACCATGCTGGACGGAAAGGCGCCATGGCCGGCGATCCAGTTGGCGAGCGCCGGGTCCCGGGCGCCGGCCAGTTCGATCACCAGCCGCCGCACGATCCGCCCGTTGGTCGGCAGGTTGTCGCAGCAAAGCACGGTAAAAGGCGGCAGGCCCGCGGCATGGCGGCGCGAAAGGCCTTCGACCAGATAACCGATCACGCCTTTTGGCGAGGTCGGATCGGCAAGATCGGCCTTGACGGAGGGATGGGTGCGGTCGAGCCAGCCGGATACCGGATCGATGCCATAGGCCTTTTCGGTGACGGTGATGGTGACGATCCGGATTGCCGGGTCGGCCATCAGCGCCAGGATTTCCGCCTGGTCCTCGACGCCCGACAGGCCTTTTGTGATCGAGCCGACGACCTGGGCGCTGTCGCCTGCGGCGCTGCGGGTAACCACAGAATAAAGCCCATCCTGCGCCGCAAGGTCCTGGACGATGTCGACCGAGCGTAAGCTGACGCCGACAATACCCCAGTCCCCGAACTCCGCGGCGAGTGCTGCATCCGTATAGACCGCCTGATGGGCGCGGTGGAATGCGCCAAGCCCGATATGCAGAATGCCGGGCTTCAGAAGAGCCCGGTCGAAACCGGGTGCGGCGACATGGGGGGCAAGTGCGGTGGAGGCGGAAAGGCGTGGCATTCTTTGATCATGATGCCCTGAAATACTCGCGGGCATCCTCCCTTATTGACGCAAGCAGTGATAGCCCTGCGCGAGTGCACGGGTCAACGACATAGTCCGATACCTGCCCCCCGGAAGCCGGAGATTCCGATCGGAACGGCGCGGCAGAGCCGGGAGCGGCGCTTTCAAAACATGCAAAATCTGATAGTGACTAACGACCGGGTCGCGGGGGCGCCCGGCACATCCACCGATAGACCGGAGATCGACCGGGTCTTTGGCACGGGGCGTTGCAGACAGGGGGACATTTATGCGTTTTCTGGCGGCTCTTTCGATGGCGTTTGGCTTGGCTCTGGCGGGCTGTTCGCAGGTGGCGGAAAAGGCGGAAAATGCCGCCAACCGGTCCTTCACCAGCTATGCGATGGGCCGTCCCTATGCGGAGGTGGCCAATGTCAACCAGTCGACCCTGGCGCGGCTTTCCGGCTCCGACGCGACGTTCGGGCCGATGATCGGCGGGACGCAGCTGAAAAACGGGATGACCATCTACCGGCATATCGCACCGGCTTCGAAAACCGAGTCCGGTTCGAGCTTCGGCGGGCTGGTCGGCCGCTCGACGGTGTCGCAGAACAACCGGCTTTCCTATTTCCTGGTCGGCGCCGACGGCATCGTCAAGGACTGGGCGACCGGCTCGGTACAGGGCAATGTCAGCGACTGCGTGCAATATATCGGCGGCATCATCAACCGCTGCGCCGACATGCGCCAGGTCGAGGCCTCGCTTGCGCTCTACGACATGCGCGTGACGACCAAGGGCGGACAGCCGATCTCGGCCTGGGGAGAGCCGGCAGCGGCAGCCGCGCCTCCGGCCGTGCCCGCGGCGCGCTGAGCAACCCGGCTTTCGCAGGTAGCGCCCCTTGGCGGCGGCTTTTCCGATATTATCTCCGGTCATGGCATCCGCTTATTTCAGACCAGGAGACCGACAATGACCGCCCCGCATCCCTCCAAGACGCATATCGGCAATCACAAGCTCCATCCCGAAACGCAGATGCTGAACTACGGCTACGACCCGGAGCTTTCCGAGGGTGCGGTCAAGCCGCCGGTCTTCCTCACCTCCACCTTCGTGTTCAAGTCCGCCGAGGAGGGCCGCGACTTCTTCGACTTCGTTTCCGGCCGCCGCGAGCCGCCGGCGGGCACCGGGGCGGGACTGGTCTATTCCCGCTTCAACCATCCCAACAGCGAGATCGTCGAGGACCGGCTGGCGGTCTATGAGCGCACCGAGAGCTGCGTGCTGTTTTCCTCCGGCATGTCGGCGATCGCCACGACGCTGATGGCGTTCGTCAGGCCCGGCGACAGCGTGCTGCATTCGCAGCCGCTTTATGGCGGCACCGAAACGCTGCTTTCGAAAACCTTCCTCAACATGGGCGTTGCGGCGGTCGGGTTTGCGGACGGGGTCAACGAGCAGTCGGTGACGGCGGCGGCCGAGGAGGCGATGGGCAGGGGCCGCGTCTCGGTGATCCTGATCGAGACGCCGGCGAACCCGACCAACAGCCTGGTGGACGTGGCGATGATCCGCCGGGTGGCGGAGGCGATCGGCGCAAAACAGGGGCACCGGCCGGTGATCGCCTGCGACAACACGCTGCTCGGCCCGGTCTTCCAGCGGCCGATCGAGCACGGGGCGGATATTTCGCTCTATTCGCTGACCAAATATGTCGGCGGCCATTCGGACCTGATCGCCGGCGCCGCCCTCGGCTCCAAGGCGGTGATGCGCCAGGTGAAGGCGCTGCGCGGGGCGATCGGCACGCAGCTCGACCCGCATTCCTGCTGGATGCTCGGCCGCAGCCTGGAGACGCTGTCGATCCGCATGGAAAAGGCCAATACCAACGCGCTGGCGGTCGCCGACTTCCTGCGCGGGCACCCGAATGTCGAGAACATCCACTACCTGCCCTATCACGACCCGGCATCGCCGGTGGGGCAAGTGTTTGCGGCGCAGTGCACGGGCGGCGGCTCGACCTTTTCCTTCGATATCAGGGGAGGCCAGCCGGCCTCGTTCCGGTTTTTGAACGCGCTGCAGATCTTCAAGCTGGCGGTGAGCCTCGGGGGAACGGAATCGCTTGCCAGCCACCCGGCGACCATGACCCATTCCGGCGTGCCTGCCGAGGTGCGCCAGAGGATCGGCGTGCTCGACTCGACCATCCGGCTGTCGATCGGCATCGAGCACCCCGACGACCTGATCGCCGACCTGACGATCGCGCTCGACAAGGCGTGACGGGCGCGCCTGGAACCGGCCGGCATCGGGGCGATCATTCGTCCTCCTCCCCGGTTTTCCGGCGGCCGTCGTATTTTGGCTCGTCGTCGTCCGCGCCGCCGAGCCGCCTCATCCCCGCCAGCACCTCCTGCTGACGCGCACCGCCAGGGCCGACACAGGGTGGGAAGCTGTCGTGGTAACCCGGTTTGGCGCGATATTGCGCTTCCGTGAGAAACCCTCTGCAGGCCTTGGCCCGGCGGCAGGAAGAAAGGTCGCAGGTCTTCCAGAAGCCGAGATAGGTCTTGAAATACTGGTGAGCCTCTGTACCTCGCGGGATCTGCGGCGTTTCGCCAACGCTTTGAACTCGGCCTAGGTCAATCCGGGCAGGTAGGATGCTTTGTCCTTCCTCCAAGAGGCGTCAGCACTCCAACAGTTGGCGTTCAGTGGCCGCGGCCCTCGCGCAGGAGCGGAGATACAGCAGCCGATCGACGGTTGTTGGCTATCTGGGCAGCACCGAGCCGCAAAGGGCTGCCGAGGCGGCCGCCTTCATCGCATGGCGAGATGCCGCATTCGACTACTTGTTCCAGAAGTTCGCCGCCGACGAGGTCGGCGAAGCAGCGCCGTCGACCATTGAAGACTTCATCAGCGGCATAAGCGCCGATTGCCTGGCCGGCCTTCAGGGAGAACAGTTGCCTATGCAAGGGCCTGCGCCGGTCCGCCGTGGTGCAGGCCCCCAACCCGACGCTGAACAAACAGGTTCAAAAAGAAGAGGGCTCGCCCGTTTTTCCCGTTCGAGCCCTCAACAGTCTCTTGGCGGCGGGAACATCGCAGATAACCTGAGATACGTCATCCCCCGTTCAGGTTACGCCAAATGAGGTAATCTCGCTCGACGGCATACCGGTCTGGTGGCTCCCGGCCGCCAAGGAGGCGCGCTTTAACCGTCGCGTGCAGTGAGCGCGGCGGCATGTATCTCACCTCAACAGGTCGTGCCTCGAAGGGGTAGCTGCCCCGCACGGGTAGGGCAATCGACGACACAGTTGCTGGGGTCTGCGGGGCGGGTGTCTGGTCGCGGGGGGGAACGCCTGGAACATGACAAGAAGACGGAGAAAAAGCGCGGGTGAGGTTCACTTATAACGGCGGCTTTTCACAAGTGCTTGGTATCATTGCAAAGAGCATTCATGTAGTCGCAGCTCAACGGTGACCATCGACCGCCGGCTGAACCAGAACAGCAAGCGCATGCGCGTCTTGCCGATCCGCGAGCACAATCCCGATGCGCCTACCCGCACGATCGTGTCGTCTCGGACGAGAACCCGAGGCCGCGTGGGCGGCCGTTCATGATTATGTCCAGCCGCAATCGCTGCTGACTGCCGATGAGATGGCGTCGCGGACCTTGGATTTTTTGCCAGAGATATCCCTAAAATATACAACCGTGATAAATTCTGATGCGAATGGTCGGTTCTCTCGTGGACTTTCACGCTTTTCGCCGAGCCGCTGTGATCTTGTGTATGTGACCAAGCCTTTTGAGGCACTGGATGAACGCCGCGTATGCTCGTAGCGGAATTTTCCGCTATCAGCCCCAAAGCGGACCAGGAGGTCTCATTTCCTGAACAAGGTGTAGGTTCTTTTTTCAATCGCCGTCCTGGGCCGCCTATCTGGGTTTTTCCAGTTTCGCGACCGCCTTTTCGAGCCGCGCGCGGCGGATTTCCGGGGTCGTAGCCTTGAGGAGCGGAAGCACCACCGCATACTGGCTGGTCTTGTCGAGCTTTTCGAAGGCTGCGGCGGCGGTGGCATTTTCAGCGAGCGCCGCCATCAGGTCGTCCGGCAGGCCGGCCTCGCGCTGCGGCGCATAGGCGGCCGCCCAGCGCCCGTCGGCCTTGGCCGCCTCGACCTCCGCCAGCCCCGCCGGCTGCATCCGCCCGGCCTGCGTCAGTGCCGCCACCCGATCGACATTGAGCTTCGACCACGGGCTTTTGGCGCGGCGCGGCGAATACCGCTGCAGATAGGAGGTCGCGTCGAGGCCCTTGCGCTGGCTGTCGATCCAGCCATGGCAGAGCGCCACGTCCAGCGCCTCGTCGATGGTGATCAGGGTCCGCTTCGGGTTCTTCTTGCCGATCTGCAGCCAGACGCCGGACGAGGTGGCATGGTGGGCGGAAAGCCAGGAGGCCCATTCGGCGGGATCGGTGAAGGCGAGTGCTTGGGTGGCAAGGTCCATGGGCGGCTCCCGGTTGGCGAACTGCCGATCCAGATGGCAGCCATTGCTCGTTGCGTTGCCAGGATTGGCGAGATGGCGGTCGGATGACAAGCACCGGCGCCTGGCGCGATCAGTGGTAGCCGAGCGACTTCAACGTCATGTCCATCCAGAAGAAACCGGCGACCGCAGCCACGGCGATGATCGCAAACAAGATCCATCCCGCCGTCGTCAAGGTGCTACGCTCGACATCGCGATAGGGATAGCGGTTGCCGGTGAAGAGCAAATAGAGGCCGAAAACCGCACACACCGCCAGCAAAACGACGACGCGCGGCATCCACGTGACGGTGTCGGCGCCCAAATCCGCCTGCTGAAGCGGCTGCCATATCGCCGACCACCCCACGGCCGCGCCGATAACCAGGACCAGCAAGCCACCCAGACGATATTTCACCTCTCCAAACATAACCCCTCCTGCAACCTGAGATCTGCAAATGCGGGGAAGATAGAAGGAAAAACGGGGTTGGGGAAGCAGGGGGCGGGGAGCTGAAATGACGGAACTTGTGTTGGCCAAGCCGCGGCCGGAACCTGGCAGCCTGAACAGGCCCTTTCAATGGCGGGACTGCCTTGATAGCGCAGATGGAAAAGTTCCTTCCTGCCTTGCGGAGATGAAGCCCGTGGCTCCAGTGTTCCGCTTGAGCACCACGATCTGGCGGTTGTGGATCGGCGCGACATCCGACGCTCGCTGGTGGAGACGAGATGGCACCGCGGGTAAACGCCAGCGGCGCCGGAAGGGCCGGTTTCGGAAAAGCATTTTCCTCCTTCATTATTCCTCCTGCCTTGAATCCAGCGTATATTATGGCAATATACATCGATGATCGATTGGGAACGGATTGTCGGATTCGAGTGGGACGAAGGAAATGCCCGTAAGAGTGCCGACAAACACGACGTCAGCCAGAGCGAAGCTGAGCAGGTGTTTTTTAACGAACCGCTGCTGATGGTGCCCGATCTGAGGCATAGTTTTTCAGAGCAGCGCATTCATGCGCTTGGTCGCACCGATGACGGAAGGTTGCTCCATATTACCTTCACGCTTCGAGCAAGCGAAACGAGAATCCGGGTGATCTCCGCCCGGGATATGAGCCGGAAGGAGCGGAGCTATTATGAGCAGGAGGCCTGATCCCGTGCCGCACTTCAGTACGGAAGCCGAAGAGCGGACCTATTGGGAACACCATGATTCCGCCGGTCATGTCGACTGGAGCAAGGCAACCAAAGTGCGATTGCCGAACCTGAAGCCGTCGTCCACGTCAATTTCGTTGCGCCTGCCCAACTCGCTTCTGGAACAGATCAAGGTCGCCGCTGGCAAACGTGATGTCCCATACCAGTCGCTGATCAAGATCTGGCTTGCCGAGAAAATCGATACATCTAGAGGAAAGCGATAATCTTTCCTCAACCGGCGTGGAGCACGGCAATGAGGGATCCCTGTCGGCCAGGACATGGCGGCCGGAAGCCTCTACCGCGAGACCCCGATAGATAGGCCGTGAGCGTAATTTTGCCTCCTATCGGTACAAAAGGCGCACGGGTCCATCTTCACCAAAGAGTGCGCCTATTGTATCCACGCAGCCGCCAACGGCGACGAGCATTGGGTGCCTGGTTCCTCAGACGCCGCAGCCCTACGATACGACCAGCACTGCCGGGTCCAGTCTGTCCTTGGAACGCCTGTTCGCAGCCTTACGCCGCCTCCCCCACCTTCGCATAGGGGTCGAACCGCCCGTAAAAGGTCTCGCCCTTCGCCGCCATGTCCTTCAGGAGCGGCGTCGGCTTGAAGTGCGGGCCGTAGCTTGCGGCCAGTTTTTCGCAGAGCGCGACAAAGTTCTTCACGCCCATGCCGTCGATGTAGGAGAGCGTGCCGCCGGTATAGGGGGCGAAGCCGAAGCCGAGGATGGAGCCGACATCGGCTTCGCGCGGATCGGTGACGATGCCTTCCTCGACCGTGCGGGCGGCTTCAAGCGCGATCGTGACCAGCAGGCGCTGTTTCAGGACGCTAACATCGACCTCCGAGGCCTTTTTCTGCGGGTAGAGGGTTTTCAGCTCGGGCCAGAGGAATTTCTTGGCGGGCTTGACCGGGTATTCGTAAAAGCCCTTGGAATTCTTGCGGCCGCGGCGGTCGAATACGTCGACCATCTGGTCGACCAGCGCCATGTGTTCCGCCTTGACGGCGTTGGGGCCGAGATCGGCGATCGAGGCCTTCATGATCTTCTGGGACAGGTCGACGGCGACTTCGTCGTTGAGCGATAGCGGGCCGACCGGCATGCCGGCCATTTTCGCGGCATTCTCGATCATCGCCGCCGGCACGCCTTCGGTCAGCATGTCATAGGCTTCGTTGATATACCGGAAGACGCAGCGGTTGACATAAAAGCCGCGGGTATCGTTGACGACGATCGGTGTCTTCTTGATCGCGGCGACGAAATCAAGCGCCACGGCCAGTGCCTTGTCTCCCGATTTTTCGCCAAGGATGACCTCGGTCAGCATCATCTTTTCGACCGGCGAAAAGAAATGCACGCCGATGAACTGGTCGGCGCGCTTCGAATTCTCGGCAAGGCCGGTGATCGGCAGGGTCGACGTGTTGGAGGCAAAGATGGTGGTTTGCGGGATGACCGCTTCGACCGCCTCGATGACCGCCTTCTTGACGGCGCGATCCTCGAACACCGCCTCAACGACGAGGCTTGCATCCGACAGCGCCTGATAATCCGGCGTCGGGGTGATCAGCGAGAGCAGCTTTTCGCCCTCCTCCTTGGTCATCCGGCCCTTGCCGACCTGATCGGCCACCAGCTTTTCGGAATGGGCCTTGCCCTTGTCGGCGGCTTCCTGATCCCGGTCGATGAGGGTGACGGGAATGCCGGCGGCGGCCGTCACATAGGCGATCGAGGCGCCCATGAAGCCGGCACCGACGACGCCGATCTTGGAGAATTCGGACTTCGGGATACCGGCCGGGCGGCGGGCGCCCTTGCCGAGCTCCTGCATGGAGACGAACAGCGAGCGGATCATCGAAAACGCTTCGGTGGTGCGCAGAATCTCGGTGAAATACCGCTGCTCGACCTTGAGCCCGGTATCGAAGGGAAGCTGCAGGCCTTCATAGACGCATTTCAGGATGGCGAGCGCGCCCGGATAATTGCCGGCGCTTTCGCGGCGCAGGATGGCGGGGGCGGCCGGCCAGAGCTGGGCTGCGGCCGGCGTCCAGATGCCGCCGCCGGGGACCTTGAAACCCTTCTCGTCCCAGGGGGCCACGGGCTTCAGGCCGTCCTTGATCATCTGCTTGGCGGCGTTGATCAGCTCGGCGGGCTCGACGACCTGGTGCACGAGGCCCATGGCCTTGGCGCGCTGGGCGGTCAGCGACGAGCCGGTCGTCATCATCTGCAGGGCATCCTGGGCGTTCGCCAGACGCGGCACGCGTTGGGTGCCGCCGGCACCGGGGAAGATGCCGACCTTGACTTCCGGAAGCGCTATTTTCACCGACTTGGAATTGGCGGCAACGCGGCCATGGCAGGCGAGCGACAGCTCGAACGCGCCGCCCATGCAGGTGCCGTTAATCGCAGAAACCCACGGCTTGCCGTTGGTCTCGATCTTGCGCCACAGCCACGACATGCGCCCGGCGGCATCGAACAGTTTTTGCGCGGCGGTGGCCGGATCCTTGGCCTGTTCCTCGGCGAGCATCGAGAACATCGACTTGATCATGGTCAGATCGGCGCCGCCGGAGAAGGACGACTTGCCGGACGTGAAGACGACGCCCTTGACGGCCGCATCGGCAACCGTCGCATCGACGATCGCATCGATCTCGTCCATCACCTCCATGGTGAAGACGTTCATGGACTTGTCAGGCATGTCCCAGGTGACGAGAGCAATGCCGTCCGCGTCGGTTCCGACGGTGAAGTTCTTGTAGGTGCTCATGATGGGATTTCCTCTTCCCTGAAATTCAGAATACGCCGAGTACGAGGCAAAGCCAGCCGACGAGAAGGAGCAGAACGACGAGAAGAACGAGATTGCCGAGCTTCAGCGACCGGACATGACCCGCGGAAACGGGGTGCGAGGCTTTTTCGTGCGCCTTTGCCATGTCCTTCGCCAGGTTATGCTGGGCGAACTGTTTCTCGACTTCGTTCTTCTGGCTCTCATACATGCCGTGTGCCTCTTTGCTTTGCCGGCAGATCAGACCCGTTCGATAATCGTCGCTGTACCCATGCCGGCGCCAATGCACAGCGTGACCAGCGCGGTGTTGAGATCGCGGCGTTCCAGCTCGTCCAGGACGGTGCCCAAAATCATCGCGCCGGTGGCGCCGAGCGGGTGGCCCATGGCGATGGCGCCGCCGTTGACGTTGATCCTGTCGTGGCTGATCTCGAAGGCTTGGCAGTAGCGGAGAACCACGGCGGCGAAGGCTTCGTTGAGCTCGAAGAGGTCGATGTCGGAGATCTTCATGCCGGAGCGGGCGAGCAGCTTTTCGGTGACGTCGACCGGGCCGGTCAGCATCAGCGCCGGATCGGAGCCGATATTGGCGAAGTGGCGGATGCGGGCGCGCGGTTTCAGGTTCATGGCTTCACCGCCGGCCTTCGAGCCGATCAGCACGGCCGCGGCGCCATCGACGATGCCCGACGAATTGCCGGCATGGTGGACGTAATTGATCCGCTCGATTTCCGGATGGGCCTGGATGCCGACCGCTTCGAAACCGCCCATCTCACCCGGCATCTGGAAGGACGGGTTGAGCGAGGCCAGTGACTGCATGTCGGTGGTCGGCCGCATGTGCTCGTCGCGGTCAAGGATGATCAGGCCGTTCTGGTCCTTGACCGGAATGACCGAGTTCTTGAAGTAGCCGGCGTCCCAGGCCCTGGCCGCACGCCTCTGGCTCTCGACGGCATAGGCGTCGACGTCGTCGCGGGAAAACCCGTATTTGGTGGCGATCAGGTCGGCCGAGACGCCCTGCGGCATGAAATAAGCCGGGAAATTGACCGACGGGTCCATGTACCAGGAGCCGCCGGACATGCCCATGCCGACGCGCGACATCGACTCGACGCCGCCGGCAATGACGATGTCGTCGGACCCGGCCGCGACCTTGCCGGCCGCGAAATTGACCGCATCGAGGCCCGAGGCGCAGAAACGGGAGATCTGCATGCCGGGCGCCCGGGTGGAATATCCGGCCTCGAAGGCGGCGGCCTTGGGGATGACGGCGCCGGCATCCATGACCGGATCGACGCAGCCCATGATGATGTCGTCGACATAAGACGTGTCGAGGCCGTTGCGGTCTCGGATCGCTTCCAGCGTCTTGGCGGCGAGCCGCACAGACGGCACTTCGTGCAGCGCCCCATCCTTCTTGCCGCGGCCGCGCGGCGTGCGGACGTGGTCGTAAATGAAGACTTCGGTCATGGTGTCATCTCCCTGGGTGGCAATTTATATTGCCTCAAATCTCGGACATGGGAGGGAAGACCCCTCCCCAGCCCTCCCCACAAGGGGGAGGGAGCGCGTCGGCGCAAAATCAAAACGCGTCGGCGGCCAGTTCCATCACGCTGTCGGCGCCGGCTTCGATGCGGACTTTCCGCATCGCGGTTTCCGGCATGATCTTTTCCATGAAGAACTTCGCCGTCACCAGCTTGTTCTTCAGGTAGTCGGCGCGGGCGTCGCCGGCGGCAAGTCCGCTCTGGGCCGCCTTGGCGATCTTGGCCCACATGTAGCCGAGCGTCACGATCCCGAAGAGGTGCATGTAGTCGGTCGAGCCGGCGCCGGCATTGTCGGGCTTGGCCATGGCGTTCTGCATGAACCACATGGTGGAGGCCTGCAGGTCGTTCAAGCCCTTCTTGAGACCCTTGGTGAAGGGCGCCATCGCCTCGTCGGCGCGGTTTTCCTCGCAGAAATC
Source organism: Neorhizobium tomejilense (assembly GCF_964254135.1). NCBI lineage: Bacteria > Pseudomonadati > Pseudomonadota > Alphaproteobacteria > Hyphomicrobiales > Rhizobiaceae > Neorhizobium > Neorhizobium tomejilense. The sequence continues at coordinate 43,060 of NZ_CAXUSO020000002.1, read as the reverse complement.
GCCGATCTCCTTGAACATCGCCATGACGGCGCGGCCGCCGTTGAGCGCCAGCTTGCGGCCGACCAGGTCGAGCGCCTGGATGCCGTTGGCGCCTTCGTAGATCATGGTGATGCGGGCATCGCGAACATACTGGCTCATGCCATGTTCCTCGATATAGCCGTGGCCGCCGAAGACCTGCTGCGCCATGACGGCATGCTCGAAACCCTTGTCGGTCATCACGCCCTTCAAGATCGGGGTCGCCAGGCCGAGGAGATCGTCGGCGTTCTGGCGCTCGGCCGCATCCGGCGAACGGTGGGCGATGTCGGATTTCAGCGCGGTCCACAGCAGGAAGGCCCGGCCGGCCTCGTTGAAGGCGCGGATGGTCATCAGCGTACGGCGGATGTCCGGATGGACGATGATCGGGTCGGCCTTCTTGTCCGGCGCCTTGGCGCCGGAGAGCGAACGGCCCTGGATGCGCTCGCGGGCATAGGCGACGGCGTTCTGATAGGCGGTCTCGGCGATCGACAGGCCCTGCAGGCCGACGCCGAGGCGGGCCTCGTTCATCATCACGAACATGGCCGCCAAGCCCTTGTTCTCGGGCCCGATCAGGAAGCCGGTAGCCTCGTCATAGTTCATGACGCAGGTTGAGTTGCCGTGGATGCCCATCTTGTGTTCGATCGCACCGCAGGTAGCGCCGTTGCGCTTGCCCAGCGACCCGTCGGCATTGACCATGAACTTCGGGACGATGAAGAGCGAGATGCCCTTGGTGCCCTCGGGCGCGCCTTCGATGCGCGCAAGCACCAAATGGACGATATTGTCGGTCATGCCGTGTTCGCCGGCGGAGATGAAGATCTTCTGGCCGGAAATCTTGTAGGACCCGTCGGCCTGCGGCACCGCCTTCGACCGCAGCAGGCCGAGATCCGTGCCGCAATGGGGCTCGGTGAGGTTCATCGTGCCCGACCAGGTGCCGGCGACCATGTTCGGCAGGTAGGTCTTCTTCTGCTCCTCGGAACCGTGCACGAGGATCGCGGCAATGGCACCCTGGGTCAGGCCCGGATACATCATCAGCGACATGTTGGCGGACGACATGTATTCGCCGACGGCAGCATGCAGCGTGTAGGGCAGGCCCTGGCCGCCGAATTCTTCCGGCACGGCAAGACCGATCCAGCCGGCCTGGCAATACTGATCATAGGCCTGCTTGAAACCCTTGGGCACCGAGACCGTACCATCGTCACGGCGGGTGCAGCCTTCCTGGTCGCCGGAGAGGTTCAGCGGGAAAAGGACGTCTTCGGCCACCTTGGCGGCTTCTCCGATGATCGCTTCCAGCATGTCCGGAGTAGCATCGGCAAAGCCCGGCAGATTGCCATAGCGCTCGATGCCGAGCACATCGTTGAGAATGAACAGCGTGTCGTTCACCGGGGCCTTGTACACTGGCATGGTCGAGCTTCCTCCAAATCCTCGTCTTCCGGATCCGCCTCGTGGCCCATGGCTCACGGCAGGATCCGTATTCCTCCTACCACAAATAATTGACGTTCGCGTAAACGTCAATTGCGACGGCGGGAACTTCGGCGATCTGCACCACCGCCATTCCTCCGTCCCGGGCATAGTCTTAACGGACCGAACAGTTGCGAGGCTGGATGGGAAAGCCGGAAGATAGAGGCGGTAGGCGCTACGTCATCATCGCAAAGCGGCCAAACGCATCGAAAAGGTTAAAATTTTCGTCCGGGTTAACGACTTGTTTACCACGTCTCGCGAAATAGTGGGCTCTTAAGCGACGCAGTGCATTTATTACCAAGACGTCCCGCGTCCGCTGAAATGGCAGTCCTGCGCAAGGCATTTCTAATATACGGCCCTTTGGGGATCATCCTATCCCTGAAACGAGGCCGGTACGAGAGCCAGCAGGTACAACGTCGAAACGAGCGAGCACATGAACGGATCACGACCGACCCCTTCCCGTCCCGGCGACCGCTCTTCCCTGGATGCGTTGAACCGCACCATCGAAGGGCTCGAGGCGCGTATAGAGGGGTTGATGTCGGGTACCGCACGCGACAGCCGCGCGCCGAAGCCTGCCGAGCCGCGCCAGGAGCGCCGGCCCGCCGCGGCTCCTGCCTATCGCGAACCGCCACTCGCAAGCGACCCGCTCGCACAGATCCGCGAGCGCCAGCGCATGCTCGAGGCCAGCCGCGACCGTGCCGCCCGTCCCGAACGCCAGCGCGCGCCGGATCTGCGCCGTGAAGAACCGCGCCATGCCGAACCGCGCCGAACCGAGCTGCGCCCGCCTGAGGCCTACCGCCCGCCGGCGCGCCAGGCCCCCGTCCGCGCCGAAGCGCCCCGTTACACCGAGCAGCGCCCGATCGCGCCAGCGCCGCGCCGCGAAGAACCCCGTCGCCCGGCCGCGCAGCCGCGCATACCCGCACCGCAGCCGCAGCAGCAGGTCGACAATGGCATGCGGGACATCGCCCAGGCGCTGATCGGCCTGCGCCAGGAGCTGAAGCAGGATATTTCCGACAGCGTCGCGCGCGAAATGACGGCGCTGCGCTCCGAAATCCGCTCGATCAAATCCATTGCCGAGGATCAGCACTTCACCGAGGACCTGCGCAGCGACCTTGCCCGGCTTGCCGAAGGCATCAGCCAGCTCGGCTATCAGGCGACGCCGGAGGCCGCCGGCTTGCGCCACGAATTCGAGGAATTGCGCGCCGTCATGGACGGCCTCGCCCGCGAAGATTCCGTGCGGCGGATGGAAACCCGCTGGCAGGGTCTCGAAGATCGCATGCACGGCCTCGACTCCACGGCCCTGCGCGAAGAGCTCGTCTCGCTCGCCTACCGCATCGACGACATCAAGGGCCAGCTCGGCGAAATGAGCGACAGCCCGGTGATCCGGGCGCTCGAACAGAAGCTGATCACGGTGGCGAGCGCCATGGAACAGCTCGGCTCGCGGATGCAGCCGAACGATTCGGTCATCGCCGAACAGTTCGCGACATTGGACGAGCGGCTGGACGAGATCAGCCGGGCGATTGCCGCCGGCAGCCGCGCCTCGGCCTCGGCCTCGATCGACCAATCCTTCCTGCAGCGGCTGGACGGCCGGATCAGCGCGCTCGCCGACCAGATCGATGCGATCAGCCAGGCGACCCATACCCAGTTCGATCCGACCGAAGCGCTGTCCGCCCGCATCGAGGCCTTGACCGGCCGCATCGAGGAGCTCACCGACGAACAGGCCGCAATGCGCCTGGAGGAACGGCTCGAACAGCTTTCGCTGATCCTGGAACAGGCGCAGAAGCCTTCCCAGGACCCCGAACTTTCCGCCTACCTCGCCGATATTTCCCGCAAGATCGACGGTCTGGAGCAGGGTAGCGTCAGTGACGTGCTCGCCGAACGGCTGGACTATCTTGCCCGCCGGATCGAGGAAATCGCCTATCAGCCGCCGGCCCAGTCGGCGATCGACGAAAAAGCCTTCGGGCGGATCGAAGACCGGCTGACCGATATTGCCACACGGCTTGACGAGGCAACGGCGTCGCCGCGCGGCGACGACGGCGCGCTTCGCAGTCTCGAAGACCAGATCGCCCATCTTTCGGTGCTGATCAGCCAGCCGCAGCAAGGTGCCGGCGCCCTTCCCGCCGAATTCGAAAACCGCATGACGGCGCTCGAAAGCTATATGGCGACCAACGACGAATACATCATCGAGGCTGCCCGCCAGGCGGCCGAGACGGTGGTGGAAGCCTATTCGCGAAACGGCATGGCGGGCACACCGGGCGCCGCCGCCGACATGGCGGCACTTTCGGCGCTTGCCGACGACCTTCGCCACCTCGAAGACCTGACCCGGCATTCGGACGACCGCACCCACCAGACGTTCGAAGCCCTGCACGGCACGCTGGTGCAGATCGCCGACCGCCTGGACGGCATGGAAGAACGGCTTGTCGCCTCCGCTCATGCGGAGCGCGATCGCCATCATGAAGAACCGGCTCGTTACGAAACCCGCCCTGCCCCGGCCATGCCGGCGGCCGCGCAGCTTTCCGTCGCGGCAGCCGAAGAGCTGATGCGCTACGAGCTGGCGGAGGCCGAGGCCGACGAACAGCCGGCAGCGACCTTCGGTCACCGTGCAAAAGCCCCGGAAGAAGCATCCTCCGACGAAACGGTGCTTCGCGCCGACTATGCCGACACCAAAACCGCCACCAAGGACAATCCCACCCGGGAAAAGGCCGCCAAGACCAGCCTTCTGACCGAGCTTTCCCGCCGCTTCCTGCCCGGCGGCAAGGCCGAGGCGCCGAAGGGTGGCCGCACCGTCATCGAGCCGACGCCGCCACTCGACCCCTCCGACGTGCTGCCGGCGGATCGCGAAAACGACCTTCTGGAGCCCGGCTCAGGCGCACCCGACGTCAAGAAGATCCTCGAGCGGGTTCGCGCCAGCCAGGTCGCCGGCGAATTCGACACCGATCGGACGAGCGCCGCGGAACGTGCGGACTATATCGCGGCCGCCCGCCGCGCCGCCAAGGCCGCTGCCCAGGAAACCGATCCTTCGCAGGGCGGTTCGCCCTCCAAGGACCTGCGCAAAGCCGCCAAGGCTTCCGCCAACAAGGGTTTCGGCGCCATGCTTTCGCAGCATCGCCGTCCGATCCTGATGGCCGTCGGCGCCGTGCTTCTGGTGCTGATGGCGATGCCGCTCGCCAAGACGCTGACAAGCGGCACGAAGGCTCCCGTGGCGCCGGCCCCGACGATCGAGGCCCCTGCCCGGCCGGCCGCACCGGCCAATATGAGCGGCAGCAACGGGATTCCGACCGTCGAGGATCAGGCTGCGACCGACGGCGCCGAAAGCGACGCGGATATCGCGGCCGCACCGACGCGACCCGTCGAACTAGCGCCGGCCCCGACGACGGCGAACCATCTGACCGATCCGCGCCCGGCGACGGGCCAGCCCTCCGTGATGGAGCCGGCCGGCAACCCGCTTCCGGCCCAGAACAGCTTCGCCGCAGTGCCCAAGGCCGATGCTCCGGCCGCGATCGTGGTTCCGGTCGGCATCGAACCGAAGTCGCTTGCCGACGCGGCCGCTGCCGGCGACCCGAACGCGCTTTTCGAGATCGGCGCTCGTTTCACCGACGGAAAGGGTGTCAAGAGCGATCTCTCGGAGGCCGCCAACTGGTACAAGCTCGCCGCCGACCGCGGCCTGGCGCCGGCGCAGTACCGGCTCGCCAACCTCTTCGAAAAGGGCACGGGCGTTTCCCGCGACCTGACCAAGGCGATGACCTATTACAAGCAGGCCGCCGAGGCCGGCAATGCCAGCGCGATGCACAATCTCGCCGTGCTCCAGGCGTCGGGTGCCGCCGGCCAGCCGGACTATGCCGCGGCCGTCTCCTGGTTCGCCAAGGCCGCCGACTTCGGCGTCGCCGACAGCCAGTTCAACCTCGCCATCCTGCTTGCCCGCGGCAATGGCGTGAAGCAGGATCTCGAGGAATCCTACAAGTGGTTCGCGGTCGCGGCCAAGGGAGGCGACAAGGACGCCGCCCAGAAGCGCGACGAAGTGGCCAACGCCATGCGCAAGGAACAGCTCGAAAGCGCCCGCGCCAAGGTCGACCGGTGGAAGGTGAAGCCGCTCGATCCGAAGGCCAACTCCATCAATCTCCCGGACGAATGGGCCTCCGGCAAGCCGCTCACCACGGCTTCGATCGACATGGAAAAGGCGATCCGCAATATCCAGGCGATCCTGAACAAGAGCGGTTTCGACGCCGGCACCGCCGACGGCAAGATGGGCGCCAAGACCGTGACCGCCATCAAGGCCTTCCAGACTTCGGTCGGCCAGGAACCGAACGGCAAGATCACCGACGCGCTGGTCAAGGAACTACTTGCGAAGAACAAGTAAGTCTACTTACCCGACCGGGATCGGGGAGTTGCGCGATATTAATCACGCCCGCACAAAAACGGTAAAATTGCCGCATTATCCGGCACTTGCGAATTGACTCGCAGCGGCGCCCGGGCGCATGACGGGTGACACCCTTCATGCCCTGTTCACATGGCATGTGAGATCACGTTTCCTTCGCCGCACCGGGCGGACAACCACATCGCGAACGCCCGCGAGGGCGTCGCTTTTTGCCGTGTCGAGGTTCTGCCGTGACTGTCTACCTGCCGATCGCAGAGCTGTCGGTGAACATCTTCATCATTCTGGGCATGGGCGCGGCCGTGGGCTTCCTCTCGGGCATGTTCGGCGTCGGCGGCGGCTTCCTGATCACGCCGCTGCTGATCTTCTACAATATCCCGCCTGTCGTGGCGGTCGCGACCGGCGCCAACCAGGTCGTCGCCTCGTCAATTTCCGGCGCGATCACCCATTTCAGGCGCGGCACGCTCGACATGAAGCTCGGCTCGGTCCTGCTTGTCGGCGGCCTTGCGGGCGCGACGGCGGGTGTCTGGGTCTTCTCGTGGCTGAGACGTATCGGACAGCTCGACCTGTTCATCTCGCTGCTCTACGTCGTGCTGCTGAGCTCGATCGGCGCGCTGATGCTGCAGGAAAGCGTCCGGGCGATGCGCCGGGCGAAGAACAACAATCCACTGCCGATCAAGCGCCCCGGCCAGCACAACTGGGTGCACCGGCTGCCGCTCAAGATGCGGTTCAAGAAGTCGAAGATCTATCTTTCCGCCATTCCGATCGTCGGGCTTGGCTTCGGCATCGGCGTGCTGACCTCGATCATGGGCGTGGGCGGCGGCTTCATCATGGTGCCGGCGATGATCTATCTCCTGCGCATCCCGACAAACGTGGTCGTCGGCACCTCGCTGTTCCAGATCATTTTCGTGACCGCCTACACGACCATGGTGCAGGCGGCGACCAACTATTCCGTCGATATCGTGCTGGCGACGATCCTGATGGTGGCGGGCGTAATCGGGGCGCAATACGGGGTACGGGTCGGGCAGAAGCTGCGCGGCGAACAGCTGCGCGCGCTCCTGGCGCTGCTCGTGCTTGCCGTCGGCATTCGTCTGGCGGTCGGGCTGATCGTCACGCCGAACGACGTCTATTCGGTCGCGGTCGGGGGGATGTCCTACTGATGCGCCGGTTTCTTCGCACCGCCCTGCTGCTGCCGCTCCTGGCGCTCGCCTTCCCGGTCGAGGCGCAAGTGCCGTTCGGCCAGGCATCGGGCGTCAAGGAAGGGTTGGAGATCGGCACTTCGACCAGCGAAATCGCCATCGCCTCGGATTTCCGCGGCGCCGACCTGACGATCTTCGGGGCGCTCACCAATGCCGACGAGCTGTTCCTGGCAATCGGCCAATACGACGTGGTGGTGACGCTCGAAGGGCCGAAGGACTATGCGACGGTGCGCAAGAAGGAGCGCGTCTTCGGGATCTGGATGAATACCGAGGGGCTGACCTTCGAACAGGTGCCGGAAAGCTACTCGCTCGCCAGCACCCGGATGATCGACAGCATCGACGAGGCGCCGAGCCTCAACAATATCGGGGTCGGCATCGACCACCTGGCGCTGAACCCGGTCGGCTACATCCCCGATTCCGGCATGATCGGCGAGTTCCGCGACGCCTATCGGCGCCTGAAGCTGTCGAACGGACTTTACCAGCGCGACACGAGCGGCGTGCGCTTCGTCTCGTCGAGCCTGTTCCGCGCCTCCCTGAAACTGCCGGCCAACATCCCCGACGGGATGCACATGGTGCGCGCCTACCTGTTCAAGAGCGGCCAGCTGATCAACCAGCGGGAAATGCCGCTGCGGGTCGTCAAGACCGGCATCGAACAGGCGATTACCGACGCCGCCCACGACCGACCGCTCGCTTACGGTTTCCTCTGCGTGCTGATCGCGGTCATCACCGGCTGGGGCGCCAGCATCGTCTTCCGCAAGGACTGATCATTCCGCGGCATCGGCCGCCGCCGCGTTTCGAGCGACGACTTCGAGATAGGCGGCGCGCAGGCGGTCGAACACGGAAGGTTTGCCAGGATCGCGCGGCGCATGCAGATGCAGGACGCGCAGTTCTGCCATGAAATCCTCCCAGAGCGGCCGGCCGCCCTCCTCCAGCAGTTGCGCGCGGATCGAAAGCTCTTCGGACACCGGCATGAAACGGCGGCCCCAGGCGCCCATTTCCGCAAAGATCGGCACCAGGCGGATCGACATCTCCGTGAGACTGTAGATTCCCTTCTGCTTGTGGCTCGGGTCGTCCTCGCGGGAAAGCAGGCCCCGCTCGACCAGCCGCTTCAGCCGGTCGGCAAGGATGTTGGACGCGATGCCTTCCTCGGAATTCTGCAGCAGTTCGCGAAAGTGGCGGCGATTGCCGAACATGATGTCGCGGATGACGATCAGGCTCCAGCGGTCTCCGAGAACCTCCAGCGTCAGATTGATCGGGCAACCCGACCGATATGTGTCGTTCATTTTTTTCTCCAATACCGCTTGCATTCTACAATCAGTTTAGCTAGCTTTCAACTGCTTGCTTTTTGCAACTGGTTTAAACGCGATGGAGGATGACATGAGAAAGCTGGTGGTCTGGAACCTGATGAGCCTCGACGGTTATTTCGAGGGAGAGAAGCCGTGGGACCTCGCCTTCCACAACTATGCCTGGGGGCCGGAACTGGAAAAGCTTTCCGAACAGTTCGGCGAGGAAGGCGACCTCCTGGTATTCGGCCGCAGGACCTACGAGGGCATGGCAGCCTATTGGCCGACCGCCGAGGAAGGCGGCAAGGTCAAGCACTACATGAACAATATCGCCAAGATCGCGGTGTCGAAGACGATAAGGGATGCCCCCTGGAACAATACCCGGGTCGTCGACGATCCCGTTGCCGAGCTCACCAGGCTGAAAGGCGAGGACGGCAAGACGATCTTCATCTTCGGCAGCGCCGAACTGGTGGCCTCGCTGATGAAGGAAGGCCTCGTCGACGAATACCGGCTGTGCATCGCGCCGGTGCTTCTCGGCTCCGGCAATCCCCTCTTCAAGAAGGCCGAGCAGCAGACCGAACTCAAATTGCTGAGCTCCAGCACAACGGCCAACGGCGCAGTGATCCTGACTTACGCGGTGGCAAAGGCGGCCTGACGCCGCAGGCGAAGGGCGGGCTGCGATGCGCGGCCGGATCTTCAGATCTGAGCCGCCTTCTCCCTTCGGCTAATTGCGCCTCACGAAGCGCGATATATGGTCACCTTCCAGGGAGAAGGACGATGGCCGATACGGAATGCGAAGCGGCTGCGGATCGGGAAAGCGACGGCGACGCTCGTTCGTCGCGGCCCGCCGGGCAGCCTGTCGGCCTGGCCTGCCGGGACGGTATCACTCTCCAAGGACACCTCTGGCAGGCACGGTCCCCGGCCATCGGCAGCGTCGTCGTCAATCCGGCGACCGGGGTGCTTGCCCGTTATTACCACTATTACGCCGACTTCCTGGCCGGCGAAGGTTTCGACGTACTGACCTACGACTATCGCGGCATCGGCCTTTCGCGCCCCGAAAGCCTGAAGGGATGCAGTTATCGCTGGCGGGAATGGGGCGAGCAGGATTTCGACGCGGCGCTGAGGTTCATGGACACGGCAAGGCCGGGGCAACCGCTTTACGTCGTCGGCCACAGCATCGGCGGCTACCTGCCCGGGCTTTCGCCGATGGCCAAACGCATCGACCGGATGCTGACCATGGGCGCCCAATATGCCTACTGGCCGGACTATGCCAGCGGCCGCCGCCTGCGGCTGTTTCTGAAATGGCATGTGGTGATGCCAGCCCTGACTGCCGCCTTCGGCTATTTCCCCGGAAAGCGTCTCGGATGGCTGGAGGACCTGCCGGCGGGGGTGGCGAACGAATGGAGTTTTCGCGGCGCGCGGATGGAATCGACCCATCCGGCATCGGAACGAAGCGATGTGCTGCGGCGGTTCGAGACGGTGACGGCGCCGATCCTGGCGGTGACCATGTCGGACGACGACATCGGTACGGTGGCGGCAATCCGGCGCACGCTCAGCTATTATCGCAATGCCCAGGTGACGCAGGTGCTGCTGAAGCCGGAGGATTACGGCCTGGCCGCCATCGGACATTTCAGCCTGTTCCACTCCCGGCACCGGGAAGGCTTCTGGCAGGATAGCCTTCGCTGGTTGCGGGACGGCATCAATCCCTGGTCCGGACATGTGATAACGTCGTAACGTCCGGGCCTGCGGCTTGCGCTGGATCAACGAATGATCCCGGGCAGCTGCGATGATGTCACCAGATTAAAAGGAGGCACAGATGTTCAAACATGTTCTCATCCCGACCGACGGCTCTCCGCTTTCGACCAGCGCGCTGGAAAAAGCGCTCGACTTCGCGCGCGAGATCGGCGCGGAAGCCACCGTTCTGGTGGTGATGGAACCGCTGCAGGTCCTGACGCTCAACCCGACCGGCATGGAAGTCGCCTATGCGGAATACGACCGCCAGAACAACGAGGCGGCCGACGGCATTCTCGCCGACGCCCAGGAAGCGGCGAAACAACGGTTGGTCGCGTGCGAAACGGTGAAGCTTGGCAGCCTCGATCCGGCGAGCACCATCGTCGAAACCGCCGGCACCTACCATTGCGACGTCATCGCCATGGCCTCGCACGGCCGCTCCGGCTTCAAGGCCTTCATGCTCGGCAGCGTGACGATGAAGGTGCTGGCGCATTCCAAGACGCCGGTGCTGGTCTATCGGTGAGATCTGGTCTACGCCGGCGCTGGCTGCGGATGTTCGTTCAAAACCGACCGGTCATGCGGTGCTTTACACCTTCGATATTGCGGCGCACAATGCTCCCTTGGCCCGGGGGACAGCGAATGATGACCGTATTTGAAGGCCTAAAAGGGGAACTCGCCGCCGGCACGACAGTCTTGGCGCTGGTCGACTACAATGTCACCGAATTTCGCGACGGCGACAGTTGCCGTTATGTCGGGCACGTTCGCACCAAACCGTCCATTCTACGAACTGCACTGAACGCTCCGACCCTCCGGCTCGGCGGTCACCGCATAACCCTCGATGCGGTCGAGCATGAGGATTGGGTATCGTTTCATCTGGACAGGTTTCCTTAGAGTGGAACGCTGGTTGTTGGATCTGGTGAGATCGTAATCGTTGTCAGTCCAGCCTGTCGGCGTCGAAAGGGCTGTCGATGATGGATGGCATCCGCGTCCGCGCATGTGGTAGGGCGCTTGGACAGGTTTAAACCAGACGGTCAACCGATCAGATTGCCGTAGCGCACCGAATAGATGCGGTCGCGGCCGAGAAGGTGCGCGACCAGGGCCTCGCGGTCGAACAGGCCGTGCATGGCCCGGTGACGCAGGTCGAGACCGCCGGCCAGCACGCCGAAGGCCGGCATGAGGAGGCGGTTGCCGTCGCTGGCGAAACACGGGCGGCGGACGGATTTTTCGCGGCGTCGGACGGTGGCCGACGGATGCAGGTGGCCGGCGATCTCGCCCTTGCTCCCCCCCGGGCCGGAAATCAGGCTCGGCTCGTGGCGGAAGACGAGGCCGCCATAAAAGAGTTCGTCGGTGCAGGTGCCGGGCAGGTCGACCGTGCCGTCCGGGTCATGGTTGCCGTTGATCCAGACCCACTCGCGGCCGCGCGCCATGGTCGTGATCAGCGAACGCAGGTCGGCGGCAAGATGCTCCGATCCCTTGCGGTCATGGAAATTGTCGCCGAGCGAGACGACGGTCTTCGGATCATAGCGGGCGATGACGGCGGACAGGATGTTGAGCGTGGCGACCGTATCGTAGGGCGGCAGCATCATGCCGCGGCGGGCAAAGGCAGCACCCTTTTCCAGATGCAGGTCGGAGACGACGAGAACGCCGGTTTCGGGCAGATAAAGACCTCCGAGCGGATCGCAGACGGCGAGAACGCCGTTCACGACGATCTCTTCCGCACCGGTTGCGGCAGGTCCTCCTGAAATCGTTCGCGCCAAAGCGAGGCGGTGCATCAATTCAATGTCTTCCAGTCCAGCGTACCGCATCAGCCGAGAGCCTCCGCGATCAGTTCGTCGGCGGCTTCCTGCAGCACCGCGTCATGCGCCTCGCCCGGAACGCTCTCCTTGCCGATTTCCAGCATGATCGGAACGGCAAGTGGCGAAACGCGGTCGAGATCGCGGTGGGTGATGTGCCCCCTGATTCGCGCCAGCATATCGCCTAACCGGGCAAGATCCAAAAGACCGGATGCCGCATCCCGCCGTGTCGCCTCCAAAAGCACGTGGTCCGGCTCGTGGCTTCGCAGCACGTCGTAGATGAGATCGGTCGAGACAGTAACCTGCCTTCCGGTCTTTTCTTTGCCCGGATGGCGCCGCTCGATCAAGCCGGAAATCACGGCGCAATTGCGGAAGGTGCGCTTGAGCATATACGATTCGTCGAGCCAGGCCTCGAGATCGTCGCCGAGCATGTCCTCGTCGAAAAGGTCGGAGAGGCTCAAGGCACCGGCGCGGATCATCGCGCCGATATCGTTGAGGCCCCAGATGGCTAGCGAATAGTCGGTGGCGACGAAGCCGAGCGGGCGGGCGCCGGTCCGCTCCAGCCGGCGAGTGAGCAGCATGCCGAGCGTCTGGTGGGCGAGCCGTCCCTCGAAACAATAAGCGATCATGAAGAACCGCTTTCCGCGCGGAAAGGTCTCGATGAGAAGTTCATCCTTGGCAGGCAGCATCGAGCGTTCGCGCTGGATGTTCAGCCAATCGCGCACCTGGTCCGGCAACACGCCCCAGCGATCGGGATCGGCAAGCATGCCGCGCACCTGGTCGGCCAGATAGGTGGAGAGCGGAAACTTTCCGCCGGCATAGGCGGGGATTTTCGGATCGAGCGAAAAGGCGTTGGAAACAAGGCATTCATTCTCGCGGATGCCTTCGAAGCGCAGCACCTTGCCGGCGAACAGGAAGGTATCGCCCTGCACCAGCTGTTCGAGGAAATATTCCTCGACCTTGCCGAGCGACATGCCGCCCCGACCGACGGTTCCCTTGGCATTGCGCTTCACCAGCCGGACATTAAGTTCGGTCGCCTCGACGATCGTGCCGAGGTTCAGGCGGTATTGCTGGGCGACCGCCGGATTTGAGACACGCCAGCGGCCTTCCTTGGTCTTGCGGATCTTGGCGTAACGCTCATAGGAGCGCAGCGCATAACCTCCGGTCGCGACGAAATCGACGATGCGCTCGAACATTTCCCACGAGAGGGTGGCATAGGGCGAGGCGCTGGTGATCTCATCGTAGAGTTCGACCGGATCGAAAGGTTCGGCGCAGGCCATGCCGAGCACGTGCTGGGCGAGCACATCGAGCGCGCCCTCGCCGACCGGCGGCGTATCCTGGGCGCCGAGATAATTGGCGTCGAGCGCCGCCTGGCATTCCATCACCTCGAAGCGGTTGGCCGGCACCAGGATCGCCTTCGACGGCTCGTCCATGCGGTGGTTGGAGCGGCCGATGCGCTGGGCAAGGCGGGAAGCGCCCTTCGGCGCGCCGACATGCACGACCAGATCGACATCGCCCCAGTCCATGCCGAGATCGAGGGTGGAGGTGGCGACGACGGCGCGCAACTTGTTGGCCGCCATGGCGGCTTCCACCTTGCGGCGCTGCCCGGCGTCGAGCGAGCCGTGATGCAGCGCGATCGGCAGGTTGTCCTCGTTGATCGTCCACAGCGTCTGGAACAGCAGTTCCGCCTGGAAGCGGGTGTTGACGAAGATCAGTGTCGTCTTGTGGCGCTTGATCTCCTCGTAGACCTCGGGGATCGCGTAGGTCGAGACATGCCCGGACCAGGGGATGCGGTCCTCGGTGCGCATGATGGTGATATCGGGTGCCGCGCCACCTGTGACATGCACGAGGCCCGCGGGCGGGGCTGGGTTTTCACCCTGCGGCACCAGCCAGCGCTGCAGGTCCATCGGATCGGAGACGGTGGCCGAGAGGCCGATGGTGCGCATGTGGGGCGCATGCCGGCGGATACGGGCAAGGCCGAGCGACAGGAGGTGGCCGCGCTTGGAGGTGACGAGTGAATGCAACTCGTCGAGGACCACGTATTTCAGGTCCTTGAAGAAACGCTCGGCCTCCTTGTTGGCCAGCAGCAGTGCCACCTGTTCCGGCGTGGTCAGCAGGATGTCCGGCGGGTTGAGCTTCTGGCGCTGGCGTTTGGCCTGCGGCGTGTCGCCGGTGCGGTTTTCGATCGAGATGTCCACGCCCATTTCGAAGACGGGCTTCATCAGGTTGCGCTCGATATCGACCGCCAGCGCCTTCAAAGGCGAGATGTAGAGCGTGTGGATGCCGGTGAAGGCGGAGCCCGGCGGGATCTTGCCGCGCCGCGTCAGATCGGTCAGCGACGGCAGGAAACCGGCAAGCGTCTTGCCGGCACCGGTCGGGGCGATCAGCAGCATGTTTTCGCCCGCCGTCGAGCGCGACAGCAGTTCCAGCTGATGGGCGCGCGGCTGCCAGCCCTTCTCCGCGAACCATTTCTGGAACGGCCGGGGCAGAAGCGCGGCGTCACGGCCGGTAGAGGAGGTTTCGACGATATCCACGCCGCTAAGTTAAGAGAAACCGCGCGAAAAAGAAGGGGCTTGACGCGCGCGTGACAATCATGGATAAATTTTATCCATGATATGGAGATGAGCGATGAAACTCGGCGACGGTGTCGAACAGGCGATCCACAGCATCAGCATGCTGTCCAGCCTTTCCGAAGGCGGGGTGCTGTCGGCCGCTGCCCTTGCGGACTTCCACGGGGTTTCAACCAGCTACCTGCTGAAACACCTCCAGGCGCTTTCGGGCGCCAGGCTGGTGGAAACGGCGCCGGGTCCGAAGGGCGGATACCGGCTCGCGAAGAAGCCGGCGGAGATCACGCTTCTCGATATCGTGCTTGCCGTCGAAGGACCGGCGCCAGCCTTCCGCTGCGCCGAAATCCGCCAACGGGGACCGAACCCGCTGCCGGGCCACTATTTCACCAAACCCTGCGGCATCAACGCCGCGATGCTGAAGGCCGAAAAGGCCTATCGCGCTGAACTCGCCAAGGTGACGATCGCCGACATCCTGGCGGACCTCAACGCAACCGACGACGGCGGCATCGCCGCGCGCGGCTGCGCCTTTTTGGAAATCAACGAACGCAGAACCGCCCGGTAACCGGGCCACAGGCGCGCCGAAGGCGGCCAAAACCCCAAGGAGAAGACCCATGCATCAGCGTCTCAACATGCTCAAGGCCGCCCCGGAAGCCGTCAAGGCCGTCACGGCACTCGAAAACTACGTGCAGGCTTCCGGTCTGGAGCGCCGCTTCATCCACCTCATCAAGCTGCGCGCCTCGCAGATCAACGGCTGCGCCTATTGCGTCGACATGCATGTGAAGGAATCACGGCATGACGGACTTTCGGAACAGTGGATCAACATGATGTGCGTCTGGTGGGAATCGCCGGTCTATGACGACAAGGAACGCGCCCTGCTCGGCTGGGTCGATGCCGTGACCCGCATCGCCGATACCGGCATTCCGGATGCCGCCTTCGACGCGCTGAAGGCGCATTTCACCGAGGAAGAGATCGTCAAGATCACCGTCGCTCTTGGCGTCATCAACACCTGGAACCGGCTGGCCGTCGGCTTCCGCAACCAGCACCCGATCGACAAGCCGGCCACCAAGGCCGCCTGATTGGGGGCCGCCTGACGCAAGCTCCCGCCTCGATCACCGCGCGACGATATACCGGTCGGAGCGGTGATTGATGGCCAGCACGAGATTGAGCACGACGGCGCCCAGCACCGACCATGCGACGGTGATGGGCGAAACGACGGCGAAGGCGCAGAGCATGACGCAGAGATCGAAGGCGAGCTGGATGAGGCCTGCCTGGATGCCGAAGCGCTCCTGAATATAGATTGCCAGGATGCCGACGCCGCCGAGCGAGGCGCGGTGGCGATAAAGCCCGAGCAGGCCGTAACCGAGCACCAGGCCGCCGAGCAGGGCTGCCCAGAACGGGTGCAGGTACTGGATCAGGAAGAAATGGCTTTCCAGTTCGGTGATAACCGAGACCAGCGCGATGGCGAGGAAGGTCTTCAGCGAGAAGGCGAGGCCCAGGCGCTTGAACGACAGGTAGTAGAACGGCAGGTTGACGATGAAGAACAACAGGCCGAACGAGATCCCGAACGCATAATGCAGCAGGAAGGCGACGCCCGCCGTGCCGCCGGTCAAAAGGCCGACCTCGTTCAGAAAATAAAAGCCGAGCGCCGACACCATGGCGCCGATGAACAGGCCTTGCCCATCTTCCAGCAGCGTGTGTTGTGCCGGGTCGGCGCTGTAAAATCCGAGACCGCGCCTCTGCTGCTCAGCCAATTTGAACCCCTCAGGTTTTCGGTGATATTGCACTGCAATAAAACTGTCGGCAAGGATCTTCAAGTGTTCATCGGCGGGCGCGGAAAAAAGCAGGAATCGGCGGGTTCAGCCCAGCCACTTACCTGGACGTGGAATCCCGCGAATATATGCTGAGAACATCGACTTTGTGGAAGCCCGTCCCTTTAGATCAAGGCTTCCACGAACTGCCAATTGAGGCGGCTTCATCGATGCCATCCGGCAGGTCAGTAACCTTCTGGCGTCTTCAGGTCTTCTACCAGGATTGCTGGGGTGGAGAGTTGTTGTCGATGAAATCTTTGACCTCGGAGTCCTTGGGGCAGGAGATATCGCTTGTTAGTTCATCGTAGACGGCATCGACAATGACAATCCTCATGTCCAGTGCAAGCGGAAGATCAAGCCGATCAGCCATCCAGGGCTGTTGATCGGACCCGCATCTGGCGGGACGATCGTGCACCTCTTCATTCCATTCTCCAGAGCTTGGCGAAGGTGGCAGCTTGATTTTCGATCTCGTGTGCCGGGGGAAGCGGCATCGGAAGGTCAGCATCCCCTAGCGCGACCAGCAGGTCCGCATAGTCTCTTAGCCCAAGGCGGCGGACGACCTCGCGCCGAGAGAGCAAGCCCTTGGAATAGGCCAGCAGTGGGTCCTGGTCGGAAATTTCCTTCTCCGGCTCGGTGATTACCTCAAAATGCTCACGGACAATGGCCGTCATGGTTGTCCGGTTTTGTGCTGCGTACGCTCTTACCCTGGCGACCAGTTCATCTGGCAGATTCATGGTCGTGTTCTTCAACATGCCGTAATCCTCCATCCTCTTCACATATAAATGTGAGATGCATGCGGCCAACAAGAATTTCCTTGGGAGAGAAGGGCCGCATGCAGCATGGGGTCTATGAAAAAACTCGGTATCGGGAATGCTGCTTGAGCGGCTGCAATCCTATGGGTTACTTCTGCCCCATCATTTAAGATTCCACATTTGAGTTCGTGGCTGGGCGTTCAGCCGCGCTTTTTCGACAGAAACAGAACGCCGTGCACAGGTTTTCCAGCATCCATGCGAATGACGGTGTTTTCCACGCAGAGCAGATCGAAGCCGAAGCGGGAAAGCAGCGCGCGGATATAAGCTTGCGAATGGGCGTAACGCAGGGAATCCCGCAGCACGAAACCAGCCCCCCGGCCCTCGTCCTCGCCCGCATCCTCGGCCGAGAACGCGAAGACACCGGCCGGCGCCAGCAGTTCCAGGACCAGCGGGAAGACGGTTTCGAGCGAGCCCAGATACATCAGCACGTCGGCCGCCGAGACCAGATCGGCGCGGTGGAACGAGAGGTCGCCGAACAGGCCGGAGTCGTCCGATGCGAGGCTGAGGTCGGACTGGCCGAGATGGTCGTAAAGACCCTTGGCCTGCGCCTTCGCCAGCATGTTGGTCGACAGGTCGAAACCTTCGAGGCGCGCGGTCCTGGTTCGGATTTCGGCACCGAACAGGCCGGTGCCGCAGCCGAGATCGACCGTATTGCTGAAAGGCCCGTGCGGCATGACCAGCGCCGCCAGCTTGCCGGGTACCGAATAACCTAGCTTTTCGACGAGCGCAGTATCAAACCGGTCGGCATAGTCGTCGAACAGGCCTTCAACATAACGGCTCGGCGGCCGGTCGGGCGTCTGTTCCGCGCCGATCAGCGCGAGTTTCAGGCGGGCGCCAAAAACGTCGTCCGGCCGCAGAGCTAGCGTCTGGCGATAGGCGTCCGCGGCCGTGCCGAGACCGGCCTTGTCGCGATATTCGCCGAGCCGGAACCAGCCGGCCGCCCAGTCGGGCGCCAGTTCGAGCGCCTGTTCGATCAGCTCCGCCGCAGCCGCGAAATCTCCGCCCTCCGCCAGCATGCGGGCGTAATCGGCGCGGCGATCAGCCGTGGCATCGCCCGAGGAGAATTGACTGGAAAACGGGCTGGGCGGCATGGATGATCCTCGGAGGTGGAGGTTCTTTGCCGAAGCCACAAAAAAACTCAAGTTCTATCTGAGGGGAAACGCTTGCGGTGGCAACGGCTGCCGATTATCTCTCATGGGAAATTCGGAGAAGGACAAGGATGGCGGACGGGGTCAACAAGTTCCTGGGCGATACGCCAAGTCGCACGATCATCAAGCTGATCGTGGTGTGCCTGGTGGTGGGTTTCGTGCTGGCATTCTTCGGCTTCACGCCGGACAATATCGTCGACACGATCCGCTACTGGTTCCTGGACCTCTGGTATAACGGCTTCCGGGCGCTCGGACGGGTCGGCAATTATCTCGTGCTCGGCGCGATCATCGTCATCCCGATCTTCGTCATCCTGCGCCTGATGAGCTACCGCCGCTGACATGACTTCACTGATCAAACCTTCCCGGCGGGACCTCCTCGTCTTTTCCGGCATGGCGCTGGTGCTTGCCGGCTGCTCCACCACATCAGTCCTGACGCCGACTGCCGGTGCCGAGGACGAAACCCAGGCCGCCCTTCCGATGGTCAACAGGCTGCGGCAGAGCCGCGGCCTGCCTGCGCTGGCGCTCGACATGCCGGCGCGCAAGGCCGCGGCCCGCCAGGCGGTTCGCATGGCGAAAGCCAACGAGATGAAGCACCTGATCGGCTTCGGCGACAGCTTTGGCGCCCGGATGAAGAGCAGCGACGTGGCGCTGCCGGCGGCGGAAAACATCGCCAGCGGGCAGGATACGGTGACGGCTGCCGTGCAGGCCTGGATCGATTCGCCCAAACATCTCGAAAACATGCTCGGCTCCTACCGGGGGCTCGGGGTTGCCATGGCACGGACCTCGGTTGGCGCCCGGCCCTATTGGGCCATGGTCCTTTCCGGCTGACCCATGGAGAGCGGGGGGCGTAATCAAGAGACCGAGGTGGCCAGGCCGTTCGACGTGACGCACCGGCTGGTGCTTGGGATCGCCATCCCGATGACGCTCGGCTTCCTGACGACGCCGCTGCTCGGCCTCACCGATACCGCGGTGGTCGGGCAATTGGGCCAGGCAGAGTCGCTCGCGGGTCTGGCGATCGGCGCCATCCTCTTCGACCTTATCTATGGCAGCCTCAGCTTTTTCCGCACCTCGACCACCGGGCTGGTGGCGCAGGCCTTCGGCCGCGGCGACCGCCGGGAACAGCAGGCGGTGTTCTGGCGAGCCTTCTTGAGCGCGCTCGGCCTTGGGGCGATCATGCTGGCGTTCTCGCCACTGATCCTTCGATACGCGCCGGACCTGATGACCAGCGATCCGGCCGTGGCCGACGTGACGCGGCACTATTTCGGCATCCGGGTGCTGACGAGCCCGGCAACATTCGCCAATTTCGCCATTCTCGGCTATGTGCTCGGGCAGGGCCAGGGCATGCTCGGGCTGACGCTGCAGATCATCCTCAACGGCACCAATATCGTGCTCGCCATCCTGTTCGGCCTGGTGTTCGGCTGGGGCGTGGCGGGCGTCGCCTGGGCGACCGCGGCAGCGGAAGTGACCGCCGTGGTGATCGGCCTTGTCATCGTCAGCCGGCAGTTTTCCGCCGCCGACCGGCCGACGCTCGCGGACGTTTTCGATGTGGCCAAGCTGCGCCAGCTCTTCCAGCTCAATGCCGACATCCTGATCCGCTCGCTGATATTGAACGGCGCGTTTGCGGTACTGACCCGCGTCGGGTCGAGCTTTGGGGCGGTGACGCTGGCGGCCAACGCGGTGCTGATGAACATCTTCATGCTGTCCGCCTTCTTCCTCGACGGGCTCGCGGGTGCCGCCGAACAGCTCGCCGGCCGGGCGGTGGGCGCGCAGTACCGGCCGTCCTTCGATCGGGCGCTGAAGCTGACCGGCCTCTGGTCCTTCGTGATGGCCGGCGTCGTCGGACTTTTCTTCATCGGCTTCGGCCAGCCGATCATCCAGCTTCTCACCACGTCGGAAGCGGTGCGGCAGGAAGCCTATGTCTATCTCGGCTGGGCGGCGGTGACGGGGCTGACCGGCGCGCTCGCCTTCCAGATGGACGGCGTGTTCATCGGCGCCACCTGGTCGCGCGAGATGCGCAACATGATGCTCGTCTCATTTGCGGGCTATTGCGTCAGCCTCGCCGTGCTCGTGCCGATGATGGGCAATCACGGGCTCTGGCTGTCGCTCAACCTGTTCCTGTTGATGCGCGGCTTCTTCCTGGCGGCCATGGTGCCGCGCAAGGCGCGTCAGAGCTTTGTCCCGGCCCATTGATCGAGGCGGGCATCCCGCAGCTCGCGGATCGAGGAGACCTTCTCCCGGTCGAGAAGGCCCGAAAGCCCCTTGACGATCGTCGCCGGCAGGCCGGGGCCTTCATAGACCATGCAGGAATAGAGCTGCACGAGGTCGGCACCGGCGCGGATCTTTTCCAGCGCATCCGCCGCACTCGAGACGCCGCCGACGCCGATGACGGCGAGGTCCGGGCCGACGCGCTTGCGTACTTTTGCAAGGACTGCCGTCGAGCGCTTGAAGAGCGGGGCGCCGGAAAGACCGCCCGCTTCCTTCGCCTGGGCCTGGTCCTTCAATCCATCTCGGGCGAGCGTCGTGTTGGAGACGATCAGCCCGTCGAGCGGATGCGCGGTCGCCTCGGCCGCGATATCGTCCAGGCCCACCTCCGTCAGATCGGGTGCGATCTTCAGGAAGACCGGAACGGTCCGGCCATGGCGCAGCGCCTCTTCGGCGCGGGTGGCCAGAATGGCGTCGAGCAGCGCCTTCAGGCTGTCGCGCGCCTGAAGATCGCGCAGGCCCGGCGTATTGGGCGAGGAGATGTTGACGGTGAAATAGGTGGCGAGCGCATAAAATTTTCGGATGCCGGCGACGTAGTCGGCAACCCGGTCGGCCGCATCCTTGTTGGCGCCGATATTGACGCCGACGATGCCGGACAAGTTGCGCCGTGCGGTCAGGCGCGTGAACGCCGCCTCATGGCCCTCGTTGTTGAAGCCGAGCCGATTGATGACGCCGCGGTCCTCCACCAGGCGGAAGATGCGCGGCTTGTCGTTGCCCGTCTGGGCCTTTGGGGTCACCGTGCCGATCTCGGTAAAACCGAAGCCGAGCTTCAGCATCGCATCCGGCACCTCGGCATTCTTGTCATAACCGGCCGCAAGCCCGATCGGGTTCGGAAACCGGATGCCGGCGACCGTCTGGGCAAGCCGCGGATCGAGGGCCAGGCGGCAGGCAGGCACGAGGCCGGTTTTGAGGGCGGCGATCGACAGGCCGTGCGCAGTTTCCGGATCGAAAACGAAAAGGCTGCGCGAGGCAAACCCGGCAAAGGGGCCGATCATGGCATTTTCTCCGGAAAGGCATGCAGGCCATCGACGCCGATCAGCAGCGGCATTTCCCAAAGGACGGCCGAAACGGGCAGGGTGCCGTAAAGATGCGGGAAAAGATCGCCGCCGCGGGAGGCTTCGTATTTGAGCGCCTCGCCGAGACTGGGCGCATTGACCGCGACCAGCATCAGGCCGGTGACGCCGGCAAAGTGCAGCCTTGCAGTCTCCTTTGCCTGTGTACCGGTGGAAAAATGGATAAAGCCGTCCTTGAGGTCGATTTCGGCGCCTTCGAAGACACCTTTTTGCTTTGCCTGGCGCCAGAGCGTTTCCGGCACGATCTTGTACACTATATCCGTCATCATCAACTCTCGGGGACCTGCTATTCTCCGACCGTTTGCCGCAAAGCCCGGCGCTTGTCCACCGTTACAGCAGGAGGACCACAACATGAAAACGCTCGCATTGACGACTTGCGTACTGCTCTTGCCCCTTGCCGCCTCGGCGCAACAAGCGCAGACGAACCGTTTCCAGCTTCAACGCACCGAGACCGGCATCGTCCGGCTCGATACCGAAACCGGTGCGATGACGCTCTGCCGCGACGAGAACGGCACGCTCGCCTGCCGCATGCAACCCGACGAGAGGGCAGCCTACGAACAGGAACTCGACCGGCTGGCCAAACGGGTCACCGCGCTCGAGGAGCGGCTCAGCAACATTCCGCCGGACGCCTTGCCAAAAGCGCTGCCGAGCGATGCGGAAGTCGACCGCTCGCTGTCGATCATGGAGAAGTTCATGCGGCGCTTCATGGCGATCGTCGGCGAGTTCGCGGATGAACGGGAAGCCGATAAACCACAACCCAATCGTACGTGATCTCCCGCACTTGTTTCGGGTCTGCGAGAGGTTTACAACTTTCTAAGATTCATTGGCACGACTATGCTCTTGGGAGGGGGCGTGGACATGCAGACACTCACGATCATCATCGCAGACGACCATCCGCTGTTTCGCGGCGCGCTCAGCCATTCGGTGCGGGGCATTGCCGAAGAACTCGTGATCATCGAGGCCGGCGATTTCGAGGCGGCGCGGCGGGCGGCCGAAGACAATCCCGATGCCGACCTGATGCTGCTCGACCTCGCCATGCCGGGCGTCAGCGGCTTTTCAGGACTGATGTCGCTGCGCGCCGAATTTTCCGGACTGCCGATCGTCATCGTCTCGGCCAGCGACGATTGCTCCACCATCCGCAGGGCGCTGGAACTCGGCGCTTCCGGCTTCATCTCGAAATCCTCCGGGCTCGACGATATCCGCGCCGGCATCCAGACGGTGCTGGAAGGCGACATCTGGGCACCGAAAGACTACCTTGCCGGACCGGAAGAAGATTCGGGCCTCACCGAGATCATCGAACGGCTGAAAACGCTGACGCCGCAGCAGAACCGCGTGCTCTCCATGCTCGGCGAGGGGCTGCTCAACAAGCAGATCGCCTATGAACTCGGCGTCTCCGAGGCGACCATCAAGGCGCATGTCTCGGCAATCCTTCTCAAGCTCAATGTCGACAGCCGCACCCAGGCGGTGATCAAGCTCGGCAAGATCAACATGGCGCTGGTGGCTTGACACGGGCCAGGACTGGAACAGGATTTTATTCCTCTCGTCCCTTTACGCGAGGCTGAGCTTCCGTTAAAATTCGGGGTGCGCGCGAGCCGGCAGCCCGCTGGAGCGAGGCGTTCAAGGAACCGGTCGACAAAAGTCTGATCGGTAGGGTTCTGATCGAGAGGTTCGCAGAGCGCTGGATTGTCCGGCCTTGTCTCGCGCACCGGTCACGGGTACGGACGACGATGCTGTCACATGATACGATCTGGAGCGCGATCGATACGCTCGCCCAACGCCACCAGCTGACGCCTTCCGGGCTGGCGCGACGCGCCGGCCTCGATCCGACCTCGTTCAACAAGTCGAAACGGCTCGGGCCGGACGGGCGGCTGCGCTGGCCGTCGACGGAATCGATCGCCAAGGTGCTCGAGGCGACGGGCGCCACGATCGACCAGTTCATGAGCTACCTGCCCGCCGTTCCCGGCCGCTCCTCGGTCCCGGAGGGTAATTTCCCGCCGCAGAACGGCTCCATCCCGCTGCTCGGTTTTGCGCAGGCCGGCGCCGGCGGCTTTTTCGACGATGGCGGGTTTCCGGCCGGCCAGGGCTGGGACGTGGTCGAGTTTCCGGTCGATCCGTCCCGCAAGGCCGGCGTCTATGCGCTGGAAGTCCAAGGCGAATCAATGATGCCGCTTTATCGCGACGGCGACGTGTTGATCGTCGAGCCCGGCGCCCAGGTGCGCCGTGGCGACCGCGTGGTCCTCAAGACCAAGGAGGGCGAGGTGATGGCAAAAGTGCTCGCCCGCCAGAGCGCCCGGACTGTGGAGTTGCTCTCCCTCAATCCGGAACATCCGAACCGCAGCTTCGACCTTTCCGAGGTGGAATGGATAGCCCGCATCATCTGGGCCAGCCAATAAGTGAGGGAGTAGGAAACTGCTCCTACTCGGCCATCAATAAAGCCCGTTCGGGAAATAGCGCAGGTAGATATCCTGCAGCCGGCCGTTGCGCGACAGGACGCTGAGCGCCTGGTCGAAGGCGGCGACCAAGAGCGGGTCGTCCTTGCCGAGCATGATCGACAGGCCTTCGCCGAGGAATTTTTCCGAGAGATAGGGGCCGTCGAAGAGAGCGCAGCATTTCGCCGAACCTTCGCCCGCCACCCAAAAGGGTAGTCTCAGGCCATCGGAAAAGGCGGCATCCACCTTGCCCGTCTTCAGGGCCTCCAGCACCGCTTCGTAATTGTCGAACGGGGTCGCGGCGATCTTCGGGAAAAACGCCTTCAACATCAATTCATGGGCGGTACCCCTGACGACGCCGACGGGCTTGCCGGAAAGCGCTGCCGCCGTATCGCCGTCGATCCTGGCCTTCAGGTTGCGGGCGAACCGCGCCGGCACGCCGAGATAAGGCCGCGAGAAGGCAAACCGCTGGCGCCGCTCCGGCGTCACGGCCATGCCGGCCATGACCGCTTCGCCGGCGCCACCCTCCAGGGCCTTTTCCAGCTCGTCGAAAGGCAGCGCCTGGATCTGGCACTTCGCCTCGATCTTCAACTCGGCGCAGATTTCGCGGGCAAGGTCGACATTGAAGCCGGCAAGCCTGCCTGTCTGGTCGGCGAAGTTGAACGGCGGGAAATCGACGCTCGTCAGGATGCGGACCCGGATCACGGTGGAAAGATCGGGACGGGCGAGCCGCTCCTTGGCATCGAACATCAGGGGCAGCGGACTGCTGCCTTCGGCAGCCCGAGCCGGGACCGCGGCGGCAACAATTCCTGCGGTCAGAAGGCAAAGCCGCAGAAGACGGAAGAACCCCTTGATTTTCGGGGATGCAATCATGGGATGCATCTCTATGATCCAGATCGGGACAGGTTGGGGCGCTTGCTTGCGGGCGGTGTAGCAGAGACATGCGCTTGAGGGAATATCCGCCAGCAGCGCTGCCGGTGCAAGATGATGCGTGGAACAATTCGGCGTCGTCCGGAAACCTGTCGGCTGACAACGGCAGCGCTGCCGGCGACCCGGAACTCCTCGCCCTCTCGCGCGGCGCAACGGGACCAGCATCGAAAGCGAACGGCTTCACAGCGGACAGGTCGATGAGGCGGCCTATTACGGCGCCATGGCGCGTTACCTTCGCCTGCCCTTCATCGCGGCGATCGATCCGAACTCGGTCGCCGACATACCGGGGCTCAATACTCAGTTGCAACGCCCGAACCAGGTCAGGATCAACCATCGCCACAAGGCGCCACAGGTGACGGTCGTGCCCGAAGCGAGAAGGCTTGCCGACCTCAAGGCGGCACTCCCTGCATTGCCGCTGCTCGGACAGGACCTCGCGATCACCGCTCCATCCGCGATCCGCCAGGCGTCTGGACTTGGGCGCGACGCGTGACCTGCTCATCCTGGACGAGTTGGGATGCCTTCCGTTCAGCGCCTCAGGCGGAGCGCTGCTCTTCCACCTGCTGAGCAAGCTCTACCAGCGGACCAGTGTGGTGATCACCACCAATCTCAGCTTCAGCGAGTGGGCGACCGTCTTCCGCGAACCAAACATCGCAGACTGTCCCTATTGTCGACGGGATGGTGCATTATCTGACTATCCTTGACCCGCGCGGGGATCCGCGGGGGTCGATAATCTTGGGGAACGGCAGGTTTAGCACGTCATTGCCCGGCCCGAATCCCCGAATTTTGTGACGCAGTAAGATTAGAACACCTCCGCAGCTTTCGCTGCGCGCTTGCAAGGCACCAGAACCGCACCGGTCTGCCCCGACTCAAGCCCATGAGCCCACTACGAGATCAGGCTCCAACGCCGATCCCTCAACCATTTTCCCGTGCAAGCCGCGATAATACTATATTCAATAATTCTGTATTGATTCTGATATATCGCTGCCAAGATCCTTTGGATAAGTCGAATCTTCATTCAATAAACAAATAAATACTGAATATACGCGTCTAAAATTTCGGGTAAATATTAAATATGATCTGGCGGTCCTACCAATCGAGCGCCAGAGGGACTATATAGAGGTTGCAGCCGCCCTATGCGCCGGCCGCAGAAAGACTCCCATCGAATTCCGGCCACTCCACGACCGCGTCGTCATCAGTCGCGCCGAAGGCGACCTCGAATCCAAATGCAGGATTATCGTTCCTGATACCGCCGAGGCAATGATCGCCGACATGCCGGTGAAGGAACCTGCTGCCGTCAACGGCGGCATCGCCGGGATGGGATACTGAGAGCAGTGCCTGAACCGCTCGGCCGGTGCTGCCGGGAGCGGACCCGCAACATCCATGAAGGGATATTCCATTGGCCACGCAAAGCAGCGGCAAGATTTCAATCGCCCAGCGTTTCGACAACTACCAGCCCAGCAAGACAGTTCTCGTATGGGCGTGCTTCATCACGGTGATCGCCACCATCGTCGTCGGGTTCAACTGGGGCGGCTGGGTGACGGGCGGCTCGTCGCGAGCCTTGTCTGTGACTGCGGGCGACACGGCTCGGGGCGAACTCGCCTCCGCCATCTGCGTCCAGCGTTTCAATGCGGCACCGGACGCAGCAACGAAACTGACCGAACTCAAGGCCATCCCCGACAGCTACAGGAAGCGGCAGTTCATCGAAGCCGGTGGCTGGGCCACCATGCCGGGCCAGACCTCCGCCGACAGCCACGTCGCCGAAGGCTGCAGCACTGCTCTGTCCGTCTAACCGCCTCCTCAAGATACCTCAGCGCCCTGTCATCGGGCCACCTCCTCCATCTGCCAAACAGGAGAATGACATCATGATCCGTTTCGAAAACAAAGTCGCTGCAGCACCCTTGCCGCCGGAGAACGAAAAGAACCGCTTCGACGAGATCCGAGGGGCCGCCGTCGAAGGACACAGGAAATCGGCAGAGGAAAGCGCGCGTCGCCGTTCGCTGCCGGCAAAGGAAGACGACCGTCTTATCTAGGATTATTCCGCATCTGCTTCGTCCACACATAGGCAATCCCGGGTATGGCCTGACCACGCCCGGGATTGAGAAAGACCGATCGCCGAAGGTTAGCGTGGCTTGCGCCAAAGCGGCGAAATAAGCTGGCTCAGCCGTCGAGCGTTCGCAGAAGATCTGCAATCTTGATCGTCGAGAAATTCGAGAACGTGTCGCATATCGCGTATGGCAGGACGATCTGGTCGTTGTGGCGCATGGCGCCGCAGGTATAGACGACGTTCGGCACATACCCTTCCCGCTCTGATGGTTCCGGCCGCACCAGCGGTTCCCGCGAACGGGCGAGGACCTTGGAGGGATCCTGTTTATCGAGCAGCGCCGCGCCGATAGCATATTTGCGGACGGCGCCGACGCCATGGGTCAACAGCAGCCAGCCTTCGTCGAGCTCGATCGGCGAGCCGCAATTGCCCATCTGAACGAACTCCCATGGAAACTTGGGGCCGAGGATCAACTGCCCGCCATTCCAGGTATAGAGATCGTCGGAATAGATGAGGTGGAGGTTCTCGCTATCCTGCCGGCCGATCATCGCGTAGCGGCCATCGATCTTGCGGGGAAACAGGCCCATTCCCTTGTTCCTGGCCACGGTGCCTGCGAGTGGGCTCAAGCGAAAAGACACGAAATCCTTGGTCTCCAGCAGTTCCGAGCGGATGCCCATGCCGTTGTAGGCCGTGTAGGTCGCGTAAAATGTCTTCTCTCCGTTGTCCTCGAATTCGACAAACCGCGCGTCCTCGATTCCGTTCGACTGAGCGGGTGTGATCGGAAAGATGACCCGCTCGCTGATCGACTGTTCCGAACCGAAGCTGACGTCGACCTGCTCGCCTGCCGCAACGGATGTGCGCGCCGTGACGGTTGGCGTGGAAGCGAGCCGCACCGTCGGATCGATGTCAACGCCGCCATCGGCGGCGATCACGCCGGTACGGAATGTCAGGGACGACACGTGCCCTTCGCCGACGGCGCGCAAGCTGAGAACGAAACGCCGGCTCCCCTTTTCCAGACCCGACTGATCCGGATGGGAGACAATACTGGGATTGAACAACGCGGATGCTTCGAAGGAATATTCATTGAGAAAATACGCGCCAACAAGCTGACGCTGTTTTTTCGTGAAGTTGGCGTGAGGCGCGAATGCCTCCTCCATTTCCGCGGCCCGGTTTTCGAACGTCGCGAGCAGGTTACGGTGGCGGCCCTCGAAATTCTCCAGGACGTCGGCGAGAAGGGTTTCCGTCGTCTCCAGGTCAAGCGCCAGAACGCGGTCGACGATATGGTTTGCCCGCGACTTGTCGGTGGGATTGAGGTCCCTCGGTTCGGTGGCAGGCTTGAAAGGTCGCACGACGACGCGCGACGAATCGGGGCGCAGGAAAAGGGCCTGACGGTTCAGAAAAGTGGCTTGTGACAAAGGGACCTCAATTGATCTGATTGGCGATTAGGCGCAGAGGGCGCGAAGGGGGGCGGGTTCTGCAGGCTGCTCGCTGACACGGGCGAACCGGCGATACTCCACAAGGGCCAGAAGATAGGAGATTACGGATTCCCCACCCCGGTTCTCGTTGACGCGCAGGCGGTGCAGTCCGTCGCGACAACTGCCCGTATCGATGTCGACGAGTGTCTGCGAAAGATCGTTGCTGCCGAGAAACCAAGCAAATGCGCTGTTGGCGCCGTTTTTCCATTCTGCGCCTTGATCGGCGTGCCAGGCGGCAAGACAGGCCGAGATCGTTGCAGTGGCCTCGAGCGGCTGCTGATCAAACTCCTGGGGTGGCTTGCGGATGTCGCCGAAACCATCGGTTCCGATCGGCCGGAAATGGCCCCCCGGCGCCGTCTGCTTTGTCATCAGCCAACGCAGGGTCCGCACACCCGCAACGACATACGCGGATGTTCCGCTGGCGTGGCCCGTTATGATCAGCGCCTGGGGCAGGCGTGCATTGTCATAGGAGAGGCCTTCCTCGAACCAGGTCCAATCCCCCGTCTCCACACGAACGAGGATATCCATCAGACGGTCTGCGAGAAGACGGCGCATCCGTTTGGCGAAAAGATCCTCTCCCCTTATGGCACAATAGCCATCCAGCCCAAGGAGGGTGAAAGCCCAGGCGCGCGGTGAGCGAAACATTTCTACCGTCGGCAGAGCTTCCGCGAACAGGGCCGCCGCCCAGCTACGGCGGGACGCATTGATATCGCTGCGGGCACATTCTCCCAGAGCCCAGAGCGTGCGCCCATGGCTGTCCTCGGAGCCCATGTCTTCGAGCCATCTCCGGTCGAAGCCCATGAAGTTGCGAAAATGCTTCTTGTCGGGATTCCACGCGTGTTGCACGAAGGATGCAAATCGGCTCGTCAGTGTCTCCGGTAGAGATTTTTCGCCCGACGTGTTGAGGGCGCTCGCCAGAAGCAATGCCCGTGCGTTGTCATCGACGCAGTAACCGTGCGCGCGATCAGGCACCGAATGGACGGCATGTTGAAAAAGGCCTGTGTCGTCGCACATGGAAAGGAAATAGGTGAGCTGCGTATCCGGCAGGACGGAGACGTCGCGTATTGGTGCATGTCTCTCCCCGGCAGCGGTTGCGAGGGCCCGCAAATGTCGCCTGGCGGTCTCGAAGACGGCCACATAACGTTCGGCCGTCCTTTGCCACGTCATCGACCGGCTGCTGGCATAAGCACGCGCACGCATGGCATCGCGCCTTGTGTCATCCGTCAGCAATCCCGCGATCTCGGTGCCGATGGCTTTTACATCGCCGGACGCAACCAGAATGCCGCGGCCCTCGGCCAGAAGTTCGCGGGCATGCCAATAGGGTGTCGAAACGACCGCTTTTCCCAAGCCGAAACTGTAAGCCAGGGTGCCCGATGTCATCTGCGCCTCGTTCAGATAAGGCGTCGCATAGACGTCGCACATGGAAATGAAGTCCAGGAGCTTTGCCTGGTCGACGAACTGGTCAAGGAAAATGACGTGGTTTTCGATGCCGAGCGCCTGCACCCGGGCAACAAGGCTCTCGCGATAGGCCTCGCCCTGATTGCGGATAAGATTGGGGTGGGTCGCACCGAGCACTACATAGACAGCGTCCGGGCTGCTTTCCAGGATCAGAGGCATCGCATCGATCATCACCTCTATGCCCTTGTTGGGCGAAAGCAGTCCGAATGTCAGGATAACGGGCCTATTATTGAACCCGAGTTTTGCCTTTGCGAGGTCCGGTTCCGCGAAGGCGATGTCGGGAATCCCATGCGGGATCACGTCGATTTTGTCTGCCGGGGCATCATAGACCTGACGCAAAAGCGCACGGCCCTTCTCGGCCATGACGATGACCTTTGCTGATGTCTCGATAATCCGCGTCAGAACGCGGCGCTGGGCTGCATTGGGTTCGGCAAGAACCGTGTGCAGGGTCGTCACGATCGGCATGTTCAGGCGCGACATCAATTCCAGAATATAGCTACCGGCTTCGCCGCCGAAAATTCCAAATTCATGCTGGAGACAAACTACGTCGAATCGTCCGGCATTCAGGGCCTGGGTGGTGCTGATATAGTCCTCGAGGTTTCCGTCACGTATTTGAAGCGAGACAGTGGGAGGGTAATCATAGGTATGGCCGTGATCGTTCATTGCCACGATGACCGCCTCCACCTTTGCCGGGGATTTGGAAACCGCCTGTTGAAGATCGCTGGTGAAAGTCGCGATACCGCAGCGACGCGGGAGCGAATTGCCGATGAATGCAATTTTCCTGAGTTGGGTCATGGTCATGCCTCCGTTGAGCGGAATGGCAAGCCCGCCGGTTGTTGGTGGTGAATGAGTGCCTGTTCAAGATGCCGGAATGCCGGCTTGGCGGTGCGTATGTCGAGATTGCGTAGCAGGTCGGACCTTGGTTGCGCGTCGGCATAGGCAAGCAGGGCGGTCAGTCCGTTGCTTCCGGCCTTGATATGGGTGTGCGAAGCGTCGGCAAACAACGCGTCTCCGATGCCGGCAGATGCCTTCCCGACGTCTATCTCACCGGCGATGACCAGCATCCAAGTTTCGCATTCCGCGTTCAACTCCCAGTTCGAGCCTGCGGGAAGGTTGACCCGTTCGAGGACGAAGAAAGGACAGGAGACCAGCTGTGTCCTCACCTCTGTGAGGTCCATCGGAATTGCCTGGGCATTCGCCGGCTCTAGATCCGCAGCCGCGACGGCCTGCTCCACATGCAGTTCGCGCTCGCGGCCATAGTCGAAAAGACGAAATGTCGTATCGCTTCTCTGCTGAATCTCCGCGACAACAAGCCCGGCGCCAATGGCGTGAATGGTTCCGGCCGGGACGAAAATGACGTCGCCCGCGACGGCATTCCGCCAATCCACGATATCGGCTATGGAGCCATCAAGGATCGCATGGCGCAGTTCCGGCTGCGTTAGCCTCCTCGTCAACCCGACGGCAACCTGAGCCCCCGGTTCCGCTGAAAGAATATACCATGCCTCGGTCTTTCCGGTTCCCATGCCGAGCGATTGCGCAAGGCCGTCGTCGGGATGGACCTGGATCGACAGGGCCTCTTTTGTAAAGAGCAGCTTGAGAAGCAGAGCAGGATCGGGGGCCTGCGCGTCGGCGCGCTCGAACCAAATTTCGCCGATCGCGTCGTCGTGGCGTGTCTTCGCCCAGGGCTGGAGATCGTGGCTGCCCCAGGGTTTGCGTGCAATCCGCACGCCGGCCTGCTCGATTGCCATTATGGAACTCCTTCATCGAACCGCTAAGACCGGGACGATCTGAGGTCGGAGTATCCTGCTGTGGGGTGGCGGACAGTTCGTGGGACTGATCTGATTTTGGCCAAAAAGACTGCGTCAGCCTGCGATCGCCTAGATCGGAACGATTTCAAGAAAGAATTAAAATAACAAACCTCGAAATCCAGCTCACCTTTTTTCGATCCATCTTTAAATATAATCGCATATCTAAAAAAATCAATGGCCTGTGATCTTTCAGACAATCTAAATTCGCCGGTAATGTTTTGATATAGTTGGAAATTCTTCCGCATAACAATCATAAATTCAAAGATGTATTTATTGCTTTCTAATAAGGATTACTGCTTATCTGAAAGAGGATCGAGTGACCTTGCCCCCAAGTTTTATCCAGTTTTGAGTTCGCTCCAGCGGTTTTTGGTTGCTGTATTTGGGGCGGTAGCGGCGGGTTGCGGTGCGGAGCCATTTCGGCTGCGCAGCACCGCATCACGTCGCGGATTGATGGTCTGAGCGAACTCGGCGGGTGTCAGCCAGCCAAGGCCGGAGTGCGGTCGATGATCGTTGTAATCGCTGCGCCAGTTTGAAAGCGCTGATCGAGCGTGGGTCAATGACGAGAAGAGCGTTTCATTCAAGAGCTCGTCGCGCAGCCGACCATTGAAGCTTTCGATGAAGGCGTTCTGGATCGGTTTGCCTGGTGCGATGTAGTGCCAATCGACTTTGGTCCGGTCGGCCCATTGCAGGATCGCGTTGCTGGTGAACTCGCTGCCATTGTCACTGACGATCATCCTGGGTTTGCCACGTTCCTCGATAATCCGATCAAGCTCGCGGGCAACCCGAAGGCCGGAAAGCGAGGTATCCGCGACGAGGCCAAGGCATTCTCTGGTGCAATCGTCGACGACCGTCAAAACCCGGAACCTGCGACCATCGGTGAACTGATCCGACACGAAGTCCAACGACCAACGATCGTTGGACGCCATCGGAACCAGCATCGGTGCTCGTGTGCCTATCGCTCGCTTTCGGCCGCCACGCTTGCGCACCGTCAGCTTCTCCTCGCGATAGAGCCGGAAGAGCTTCTTGTGGTTTACAAGGTGTCCCTCGCGCCTGAGCAGCACATGAAGGCGTCGATAGCCGAAGCGGCGGCGTTCGTGCGCCAACGCCTTCATGCGCTCGCGAAGGCCCTGATCGTCGCTGAGTTTAGTGTCATAACGGATCGTCATCCGGCAAAAACCGATGGCTTTACACGCCCGCCGTTCGCTCATCCCACGTTGGTTCATGAGATGTGCGACAGCTTTCCGCTGGGCTGCGGGCGTCACCACTTCTTTCCCAAAAGGTCTTTCAAAGCGGCATTGTCGAGCATGGCATCCGCCAGAAGCCGCTTCAGCTTCGTGTTCTCGTCCTCCAGCGTCTTCAGCCGCTTGGCCTCGGACACCTCCATGCCGCCAAACTTGGCTTTCCATTTATAGATGCTGGCATCGCTGACACCGTGCTTGCGGCAAAGCTCCGCGACCGGCGTGCCCGCCTCGTGCTCCTTCAGAATGCCGATGATCTGTTCGTCCGTGAAACGGTTGCGCTTCATTCTCTGGTCCTCTCAATGGGCCAGAGCTTACTTCAAAATGGATTATTTCAACGGGGCAAGGTCACGAGGATCAGATGTTCGCCCTAAACCTCGGATTTCCGCTCCCTATTCAGGTCGTGATATCGGCTGCCAGAAGCGCTGAAGCAGGCCTTTCTCGAGCTTGCGGAGGGTTAACCCCTGACATCATGGCAGACGGCCGGTGGCAGTCTTCCTCCGGTGCTGAAGGCCTTGCATCAGGCGCGGAAAACGTTGGTTGGACGGGCGAGGAAGGGGACGTTGCGACCGCGGACTGGTCCAGAACCAACTGGATCAGATGTCACTCCTGTAGGCCAGCCGTAAATGGTTCAATATTTGGCGTTGGACTTGTCGGCCATCACGTGAGCTAGTCTCAGTCGATCGTTGATGTCTTGTCCCCTTTGGTACCAGCGTATTCGTCACCTACTGGTTGAGCTTTGCGGCGATGATTGGGACGCGAAACGTGCGATCTCAACACGTTCGACAGGTCGCGCGGCCGTCGGCACGCGGTGATCAGAGCCTATGAACACAATCGCCGCTCGCGCCACCACTGCATCCGAACCCCCTTGATGGGCCCTAGGAGAATTCTCGATGATAAAATTCGAAGCCGTACAACCACGTTTGGATGGACCACGAGCCGCGGTTTACGAGTTTGCGAAAAAATATCGATTGGGTGAAGTGGAAGCTGAGCGGCTTTTTCTCAAGTTAGGTGCTTCGGCAACGCAGGTCGCTATGCTCGCGGAGGCCAAGTTTCCTGCTCCGGAATTCGGAAGACCCACCAACAAGGCTAAAGCATCATGAAACCGACGGCGTTCGATGGACAGGTTGTAAATATTGCCGAGAGTTCACACCCGGCGGAGGCTCTGGGCAACCGCCCGATGGTCAAATCGGCGGGAGACCCCGCCGCTGGCCTGAGACAGCGCATCGCGGCCACGGTAACTGCTGCTCGAGCGCAAAGAGAAGCCGAACTGCAGCAGGCCTCGGATCGCGCGAACGCGGAGCGACGGGAGGTACAGCAAAAGGCAAAGAACGCATTGCTGATGCTTTTGAGCGACGACGTCATAAATTCCATCATCGGAAAGCATGCCGGTCTGGGCGAACTTTATGTCGGAACGATCCAAGTGACGAAGCGTGGAGTTGAACTCATCAGGAGCGGCGGAGCGGGAGCATCGCACATGATGGGTGACAGGCTCGATCTCAGATTTGACGGAGGCATTCTGCAGGCTGGCCAACAACTGAAATCGCTCGAATTTCAAAGTCGTGTACTGGAACTGCAGACGCATGGCATCAGGGTTGAGGGGGTGCATGACACTTCGGCACAAGCCATTTTGATTACGTTCGACTATGAGAATGCGGTGGGCTGACGCCTGATCTAGCTGGGGGGTGGCCATAGGGAACGAGATCTACCTCTACTGGATTTAGTGCTGCAACGGCGGCCAATGCCCGTGATGACCGAATGCCGGGACAGGCTTGTGCGGTGGCGCATGGGGATGCGTCATGTGGCTGAAGAGGGTTCCCTATTCAGGATCGATGGCATCAAACTTGGCTCTCGTTCAGAGGGCGTCGGGAGATCGATGTTGGGTTAGCACACGCGAGATGATCCCTGAAGACACTCATCACCGCGGTTGATGCCCGAGAGATTGGTGCCGCGGGTTGTCCCCGGGAACAAGGGCGAAGTCAGGACGAACAGCCAAGCTCACGCTGCACTAGGCAAGAACATATGCCTCAATGGCGGCTGCTATGAATGCCTCGCGCGCTACGGAGCTCGAACGACTATGGAAGAGCGCACCCTCGCACGCTTGTTTGGCGGCTTGATACTGTTTATCGCGCTCAGGCGGCCAACGTCTTTCAAGGAATTCCAGCCCGTCCGCAGCGTTCTCTATCATTTCAGGCGAACCGTAACCGATGCGAACGGCAACGGGAGTGCCCCATTGAACGCCCGCGATGTAGGCCGGTACTCGCTTCCACGGCATGATAGTTCTCCTCCCGGCACAATGCTGGAGGTAGCACGACGCGCTCATTCCCGCCACTTAGCAACAACAATCGGACGCTTGCACCCACCTCGCCCTTGTTGAGGCCGATCTGGGCGCGGCGCTGCATATCGGTGTCGAGGATCCATCCTATGATAAAGAGAGTACGTTCGACGCATTCTACCTCGCGCAGCGCCGCAGCCAAATCGTTCTGTCGGGGATAGGATGCGAGTTTCCGGAGTAGCTGGCTCAGTCTGCTCTTGCCGGCAGCCATCGTGGCGGCGCACTGGCATAGATCGGGCCAATTGGCGACGATCAACTCTTCCCGGATTTTGCCGCCGACCAGGCCGCGTAAATCCTTCAGCGTTGCTGCGGGATTGAACACGTAGCCGTTTCGATGGCAAATCACGAATACGCAGGATGAGGCGACAGCCAAGCATGGCGCTGATGCCGAAGAGGTGATCCGTGAAGCCGGTCGTATCGGCATATTGTTCCCCAACCTGCCGACCTGCCTCATTCATCAGCAAACTGTCCAGGATGTACGGCGCTTCGCTAACGGTCGCACCAACGGCGGGCTAACAGGCTCTTCTCGGGAGGAAGCGATAAATCATGTCGGGAAAGCCGCACTTAGTGCGGAAAAGCCATCATGATTTACTTGTGATCCATGAATCATGTTGAATTATCCGCTCTAAGCGCGGATAATTCAACATGGTTCACGATCAACGATCCGCTCTGTCATCTCATATCGCCAGCCTGCTATCCGCGGGCCAGGTGGTCTTTACCAGCGAGCAGGTGGAACAGGCGTTGGGGCTCGCTCGAGGCGCGTTCCTTGATGCCGCCGAGCGGCTGCAACGCCGCAAGGCGCTGATCAGGCCGCGCCAGGGTCTCTATGTCGCCGTGCCCCCGCAGTTCGCCTCGTGGGGCGCGCCGCCCCCTTCGTGGTACATCGATGCCCTGATGCGGTACGAACAGCAGCCTTACTATGTCGGGTTGCTGAAAGCGGCCGAACTCCACGGCGCTACGCACCAAGCCGTGATGGAGTTCCAGATCATTACCGGCAAACGCATGCCCAAGATCAAAGCGGGCCGCAATCTGATTGTCTTCTACTACCGCAAGGACGTCGCGGCGGTGGAGGCGGGCATCGAGGACCGAAAGACAGATACAGGTAGAATGAAAATATCCTCGCCCGCTCTTACGGCGCTCGACCTCCTGCGCTACCCGCAGGCCGCAGGCGGTATCGATAATGTCGCGACGGTACTCACGGACCTCGCCGAGAAAATCTCGCCCCCTCAGCTTGCCGCGCTCTCCAATGCGGCCGAACGGCCTGTGGTCCAGCGTCTCGGTCACTTGCTGGATCGGCTGGGGCACGCCGATCGCGCAGTCCCTATGCACGCGGCGCTGACCGATCGCGGCGCGGCGCCATGGACGGAACTCGACAGGCAGGAGGCACGTGATCCCGATTTCACGCCCGAGCCGCAGGAGCGCGACGACCGCTGGCATGTGATCGTGCGCCGTACGCCGGAGGTCGACGAATGATCCCTTCTCAGAACATCGTCGCCTGGGGTAGTGTCGTTCCCTGGGCGGACCAGCGGCAGGTTGAACAGGACCTTATCATCAGCCGCGCCCTCATCGACATCTTCAACGACACGATGCTGAGCGCCGAACTTCGTTTTCGCGGCGGCACGGCTCTGAACAAGCTCCATTTCCCCAAGCCGCTTCGCTACTCCGAAGATATAGACCTCGTCCGAACCTCCTCGGGCCCGATCGGATCGATCCTCGATCAGTTGCGCGTCGTTCTGGAACCTTGGCTCGGCCGCGCGCAATTCGACCAAAGCCCGGTCGCCCCCAAGTTTCGTTTCCGTGCCGAGGCTGAAGACGGAAGTGGTGTACCCATCCGGCTCAAGGTCGAAATCAATACGCGCGAAATCGAAGCCTTCGATCCTCCGCAAGCCATGGCGCTGCGCGTCGACAATCCGTGGTTCGCCGGCGAGGCTGCGATCCCGACCTTCTCTCGCGAGGAGATGCTGGCGACAAAGCTGCGAGCGCTTCTTCAGCGCGACAAGGGCCGCGACCTCTACGATCTTTCTCACGCGCTGGAGGCGTTCGAAGGTCTGAATGTCGATCGGGTCGCCGTGTTGTTCGGCCAATATCTCGCCCTTGCAGGGCAATCGATATCGCGCGCCCAGGCAGAGGAGCGGATGTTCGCCAAGCTCGCGAATCCGCGCCTCCTCATCGACATGAAGCCGCTGCTTCCTCTTGCGCAGGCCGAAAGCCTGACCGAGAACGCCACCAGGGATGCCTTCGTGCGCGTCTTCGAGGAAATGATCGTCAAGATCGCCGGTGACCCATGGGTCCGTACGGGCGAGATGAAAGAGCGGTTCGGGTTGGACAGCCCTGCCGCAGAGATTAATCTATAGGCGCGTCCGATATGGAGTTTGGCGGGCGACGGCGGGTTGAACGGGTCGGATTTTCGTATGGCCGAGATTTTCGAGAAGGCACCCAAGGCTTCCAGACCATGCCTCGGTCGAGGCGGTTCTGGCGCGCTTGCCGGGTGGCACCGACGATTCCGCACTGGCGGCGGCGCTGACCGAGGCGTTTCCCGGGTTCGCCTTCACCGCGGTGAATGACGTGATGAATATTGGCGGGTCGAGCGTTCGGTGCTTGCCGCCGATGGAACTCGGCTCGCCGAGTACCGAGCATGGATAGAAGCCGAACTGGGGAAGGACAA
Source organism: Neorhizobium tomejilense (assembly GCF_964254135.1). NCBI lineage: Bacteria > Pseudomonadati > Pseudomonadota > Alphaproteobacteria > Hyphomicrobiales > Rhizobiaceae > Neorhizobium > Neorhizobium tomejilense. The sequence goes on along the minus strand of NZ_CAXUSO020000002.1, from coordinate 5,160 downwards.
TGGCGGCATCCGCGCAATGTGGGAGCGCCTGCGCGAAACCGGCCTTCAGATTTCGGAATGGCACGGCAACAGCGTTTACGCGTTCGCTCCGGCCGGATCGGGCGCGGCTGACTATGTGCAGGTTTCGCTCGGCCGTGAGGTGGAGTGGTGCGCCGGGCCGATCGTCAACCCGTCATATCGCCCTTGGAGCGAGCTGGAGCTGCTTGATCCGTCATGGATCAAGCACGATGCCAGGTCCGACGATAAAGTGATCGCGAGCGGAGAACCGGAGTAGCCCGATCTGCCCCTCCCGCCAAGCCATTGCTCTGGCGTTCGCAGGGAGGCACGGATGGTCGGAAGTTGGACTATTCACAACGACAGACCTTCCGTCGTATCTAACGCCGACCAGGAGAAGCCGCCGCGGCCCATGGCTGAGCCCGGTTGTGATCCTCGTGCTGCGCGGCGGGAAGAAAGACATACGTGGAAAATAAGCAGTCGAATATCAGGGCGGCCGCATGGATGATGACATCCATCGCATTGCTCCTGCTCATGGCCGTCTCGGGTCGGGCCGTAACCCGCGAGATCGACGTTTTTCAGGTGATGGAGATGCGCTCCGTTATCGCCTTCTTCATGCTGTTGCCGCTTGTCCATCGCGAAGGCGGCATCAAGGCGATGCGAACGAGCATTCTGCCAAGCCACATAGGCCGCAACGTTGCCCACTATGTCGGCCAGTTCGCCTGGCTAATGGGCCTTACACTGATCCCGCTGGCGCAAGTCATCGCCATCGAGTTCACCGCCCCCATCTGGGCAGCTCTAATGGCCGCGGCGTTTCTCGGAGAACGGCTGACATGGCGTAAAGGCGTGGCAATCCTGTTTGGTCTGGCCGGCGTAGCTCTGATCGTGCGCCCCGGTGCTGCGGCGCTCAACCCGGGTCACCTCATCGTGCTCGGCGCAGCCTTTGTATTCGCCATATCCTTCATCACCACAAAGGCCCTGACACGTTCCGACAGCGCAACGAAGATCATCTTCTGGATGCTCGTCATTCAATCGGTAATCGGAATAGTACCGGCGCTGAACGTATGGGTCTGGCCGTCTGCAGCAATCTGGCCGTGGATCTTCCTGATCGCATTTACAGGCACATTCGCCCACTATTGCATGGCAAAGGCATTGTTCCATGCCGACGCAACGGTGGTGATGCCGATGGACTATCTGCGCGTGCCGTTGTCCGCCCTCCTTGGTTACCTCCTGTATGCCGAGGCGATCGACAGTTTTACGGCGATTGGCGCGGGACTGATCCTTGCCGGCAATCTTTTCAACCTACGCCGTCCCAACGCCAACCGGATACAAGCCACTCCGTCCTGACGGTCGTCGGGAAAAACCGTTCGATACCGCATCCTGGTCGTTCTCCCTGAGCGGCTGGCTGGCTGATACCAGAACATCGGCGCAATGGTGTGAGCGGTTTCTATCGGATATTCAGCAAATAACCGCACACCCCGTCGACCTGAAACCATGCCGATCCTGCATCTCCGCGGCCCCGGGCGCTTGCCTCACGCTCAGCCCGCGAGCCGGCGACCGGGAACGCCTGCCCGCGCAAGGGCCATCAGCATCGGACCGACAGCGAACTCGCCTCTTTCGGTACGGCGGGTGAGATCGCACAGATAGCCGCCAGCCGAGTTGATGTGCCCTCCCCTCTCGAGAATGCAGGCAATGACGGTCGCGGCATTTTCCCTCCCCATCGCCATACACGCTTGCTCATAGGCGGTAGAGCTGACCCCCAGCATGGTACGGACAACGACCGCCGCCGCCATCAGGTCGCGCCAGTTGTCGATCCTCCCGCCTGGCCCGTAGTCTGCGATCTGCGGGCAGGCCTGGAGTACGAGCCCGAGCGGGAAGGATTGCAGAGATCTTTGGCCTACACCGTCGTTGCGGGACGCTCTTTCGCTGCTTTGGTTACCTGGAACGGGTGTACTCAACGGTTGGGGTCCGTTCGGCAAGGGTGCAACACGCGTGATCTCCAGGCGGGGTTCAGATTCATAATGGTAGTTAAGATTAGAATTCTGTTTGTGGCGCTCAATCTGAGACTCTCTGGCGTCGATTTTTTGCGTTTTTACCCGGATTTCCAAGAGGTTGATGATTTCCGAGCGCAACATTTCCATCTCCTCCAGAACGGGAGCGAGGGTTTTGACGGTGGCGACGCGCGGAATCTGCCCGACCAGCGCCCGGAACATGTCGAGGATCATCCCCCAATCGCCCGGAACACCTTCGTCGAAGGCTGCGGCAATCAGCTTGGCGATATCACGCCGGCAGACGGTGAGCCGGTCGCGGGTGATCCGCAGCAGTTCCCGATCGGCAATCACCTGGGCGGCCATGCTCTCGATCTCGGCTGCACGCGCCAGAAGCGGCGCGAGGCTGAAGCCGAACGCCTCGTTGATCTCTCCAGCCCTACTGCGCCGGGCGTAACGTTTCCCGTTCGGGCTATCCTTGCGCAGGATGAGACCGACCTCGATGAGAACGGCAAGATGTCGCCGGAGGGTCGCAGCCGTCATGCCACGGGCGCGGAGAGAGAGCTGGGCGTTGGAAGGGAAGACGACGAGACCCCTCGCCTCGGAAATCTCGTCATCAGGGTAGAAGGTCAACAGCGCGTCCAGCACCGTCAAGGCACGATCGGTCACGCCCAGCAACGGCCGTGCCTCGCAGACGGCTCTGAACAGTTTCCATTTGTTACGGGTAAATCCGGGTTCAATTGTCTCGGCAAGTTGCTGATTTACCAACATGCCAAGCGACATTGCCCGCCGCCCAAAGGGCGTCGTCACATACCTACTCTCCATCTGCCTTCACTTTCGCTAAGGCAAAAGAAATCCGCACGCCCAAACGGCGCCTAAACTCTTGACAGTGATTCGAGGAAATGCGATTCTGGATTTGCTAAGATCTGAGAAGGGCTTCCACGACCATGTCGCTTGGGGGCCTTTTTCTTTTGCGGTTTACGCTCCTTTATTCTGTTGGAATTCTGCAAAGAGGCCTTCGAGCCTCTCCTGCACGAACTGATCGAACCCGGGCGCGGCCTTGTTATCAAAAACAAAGGTTGCGCTCGATGCGTTCTTCTTGAACTGGACCGGAATTCCGGAAATTTGCGAATTGGCGGCAGGAGCCTTGGTTACGGCCGGTCTTCTGGAGGCCAGCGCCAGCGCCCGATGAAACCGCTCGTCGCTTGATAGCGGCCGCGAGTTGTCCGCGGACAACTCCGCCAAAATCCGGTCAGGCTCCACACTCTCAAGGCGCTCACCCAATTCCAGCCAGCGTCTGCGGCCGATCTCCGGTGCCACGCCGATGGCGGTTATCAAGGTGATCGGCACCTGCCGCGTCACGATCAGCATCTTGGAGAGAGCGGCCTTATCCACACCCAGCGCCGCCATGATGATGTCGCGGGTAAAACCCCGTTGCTCGAGCCGCAAAGCGAAAAGCGCCCGCTCGATATAGGAGAGGTTGGTTCGGGCGCTGTTTTCCTGCCCTTGGCTGACCACAAGCTGATCATCAGTGAGTTCGCGGACAACTGCCCGTACACGGATGCCAAGTTTTTTGACCGCAGCCAGCCGCCGATGGCCGTAGGCGACCTGATAGCGGCCTTTCGTCTGCGGGTGGGGCCTCACCAGGATGGGCACCTGCTGGCCATGCTCGCGGATCTGCTCCACCAGCTCGTTCAGCTGAACCGCGTCGATCTCCAGTCGATCTTCGACGAAGGACGCGTCGATAAGGCCAGGATCGATCTCGACGACCATCTGGCCCTGGGCCAGCTGCCGTTCAAGATCGTTCGCCCGTTCGACCTTCTCGGTGATGTTGCCAAGCGTCTTGGTGATCCCGCCGACAGGGGCCGGATTGCGGGCCTGTGGCACAAAGCCGGCGATCGGGCGATTGTCCCTCAGGGCAGTGGGCTCGGGGCGCACCGCGGTGGACGACGATATCTCGATGAGGTTTTTTCGTGCCATCTAATTACTTCCTTCCCCACGTGGATCGGATATGGGCCTCGATCTCGGCATTCACGAGATTGAGCGATTCCCAGGCGCGATCGTAGGTGCCGCGGACGAACAGCGACCTGTCCACTTCATAAAGCGTTTGCTTCGTCACCCCGGCATCGGCGATGGCGGTCGATTTCAGCATCGCGTTCTGAAGCATGCGGTTGCCAAAGATGGCGCGCATGAAGCCCGTCATCTGGCTTTGCGGGCCGTCATTGGGTTCAAATCTGGTGACGAGGTACCGCATCCAGTCGTAACTCGTCCGGCCCCCTGCCCTTTCGACCACGGACATGAGCTCGCTGGTCATGGTCAGGAACTGCGACATCGACATAACGTCGAGCATTTGCGGATGCACGGTGATCAACACAGACGTGGCAGCGCAGAGCGCCGACATCGTCAGGAACCCGAGCTGCGGCGGGCAATCGACGACCACAACATCGTAGAGGCTTTCGATCTCGGTCAGCGCCTCGCCGATCCGGGCGAAGAACATTGTCTCCGCGGTTCCGGATGCCATCGCCTTCGGGGTCTCGTGCTCGAACTCCATGAGCTCAAGATTGCCAGGGATCAGGTGGAGATGGGGGGTATAGGTGGCGCGCACGATATCGGCAATCGGCCGCGGATCTTCATAGCGGATCGCGCCGTAGAGCGTCTCTGCCTCGCCGACGTCGAGTTCCGGCTGATGGCCGAACAGGGCCGAAAGAGAGGCCTGCGGGTCGAGATCGACGGCCAGAACGCGGTAGCCTCTCAAGGCGAGATATTGCGCCAGATGCGCGGCGGTGGTCGTCTTGCCTGAGCCGCCCTTGAAGTTCATCACCGACACGATCTGAAGCTTGTCGGCGCCCTTGCGGGACGGGACGTATTTCGGCGTCCCGTTGCGTTCATCGAGAACCCGACGGATCCGATCCATATCGTCAGCACCATAAAGGCGCCGGCCATTGGCAAGGGGGTCCGGGCCGTGCCCCTCGGCTGCGACCTGCCTGAGATAACCCTCGCCGATGCCAATGAAACCCGCTGCCTCGGCAGGGGAAAAGACCCGCATCGTCTTTTGAGAAAGGGGTGGGAAGATTTTGGCCTGGTGCTGCTGGAGCTGATAGGACAGCTCCTGCGCGTCTGTTGCCAGAAGGGAAGGAAGATGCTCTTGATCGTCCTGGATAACGAGACTCGGCTGCAT
>NZ_CAXUSO020000001.1:4152500-4600733 GCF_964254135.1 Neorhizobium tomejilense | reverse complement strand
TTCTGTCGTTTCCCCTGCCGCCTGGGAGCAACTTGAATCAAATGCCTGCCGCGCGTGATCCCCATTACCTGCACGGGCTGATATAGTATTCATATGCATAATTCGCCGCCTTCCAAATCTCGTAGCCTGGCGGTTCTCGTTACCGCCGCCAGAACAAACTTCGTTTCAAGGCATAGCAAACCATTCCCAATCATTGAGAACCGTCGCCGCCCGTCCCCTTTGTTTCAAAACCTTCTCTCGTCCTCGCAGCCGATCGAAAGTTACGCCCAGCCCGCCTCGTGAACGGTCTGCGCTTGCGGGAGCCACCCCACATATACGAACGCCCTCATCCTCATCGTGAGCCGTCCGAACTTCTTCCACCTCCTTCATCCGGACACTGGGACCGGATCGCGTTGACAAAACCGATCGTTTCCGGAAATGCCAATTTCCGGATCGCAACCGATGGTTATCAGGAAAACGGGAGAATTTATCCCGTTGCAAAGGGTAAAAGTCTGCCTGCCGTCCAACATGTGACGGTACTCGGCAGCCCTCTGAAGTAATCCCCGCGCCCCTTGCTGAAGGCATTTAGGCAGGATCAAATGCCAAGATCAATGATGAATTTTACGCAAAATTAAGAGGCGGGCGTTGACTCCGCGAGCGTGATTTGAATGTCACAGAGGCATTCATGGAGAATCGCTGTTGAATCAATGGGATTCAAAAATGACATACATTCTGAACGATCGTTCACAGAAAAAATAAAAATCTGCTTGACTCCATCTGGGGGCTTTTAGCCATCGCCAAAGTCACCCACAGACTCATAGACCTCCAGTAACCCACTGATTAAAATAACTATTTTCCGTCACGCCGATGACACGAAATTGTTAATGAGCCGGATAAATATAAGGAGGCCTGAGAGAATCACAAAAAGCCCGGTCAAGAGGACCAGGCTTCATTATGATACAGTTTGTGAAATGATCAGGCCGAAAGGGCCTTCACACGTGCAGCAAGACGGGACACCTTGCGGGATGCCGTGTTGCTGTGAAGCACGCCCTTGGTAGCGGCGCGCTGGATTTCCGGCTGGGCAGCCTTGAGGGCTTCTGCAGCAACGGTCATGTCGCCGGAAGCGATGGCTTCCTCGACCTTGCGGATGAAGCCGCGAACGCGCGAGCGGCGGGACTTGTTGACTGCGGTACGGCGAGCGATCTTGCGGGTCGCTTTTTTCGCCGAAGTTGTATTGGCCATTTCATGCCTCTCTACGAATTCGAACCAAACTCCGCCGTTGCCGCGCCGGTCCTTGCGACCATCAATCCAGCAATTCGGGAGCAATAGAGGAAGCCATGATCAGGCTTTCCCAACTGTGGGCGGGCATATAGCCGGAATACCTGCCCCAGTCAACGCGCATTTGGCGGATGACCATCCGCTTTTGCGCGATTTACCGGTTGGAGAACTGCGGCTTGCGCTTTTCCACGAAGGCGGCCATGCCTTCCTTCTGGTCGGCGGTCGCAAACAGCGAATGGAAAAGCCGCCGTTCGAAACGCAGCCCTTCGGCAAGCGTCGTCTCGAAGGAACGGCTGACGGCCTCCTTGGCCATCAGCACCGCGGCGCGCGGGAAAGAGGCGATCTTCGCCGCCGCCTCGACCGCCTCGTCGATCAGCCGCTCCGGCGAAACGATCCGCGACACCAGCCCTGCCCGCTCGGCTTCCGCGACATCCATCATCCGGCCGGTCATCACCATGTCCATCGCCTTCGCCTTGCCGACGACCCGGGTCAGCCGCTGCGAACCGCCCATGCCGGGAATGACGCCGAGGGTGATCTCCGGCTGGCCGAACTTGGCGGTTTCCGAGGCGATGATGAAATCACACATCATGGCGAGCTCACAGCCGCCGCCGAGCGCGAAACCGGAGACGGCGGCGATCATCGGCTTGCGGGTCGCGGCAATCGCCTCCCAGCCGGAGATGAAGTCGTTGACATAGGCATCGACGAAATCGATGTCCTGCATTTCCTTGATATCGGCGCCGGCGGCAAAGGCCTTTTCCGAGCCGGTGAGCACGATCGCACCGATCGCCTCGTCCTTGCCGAAGGCGCAAAGCGCTTCGGTCAATTCGGCCATCACGGTCGAATTGAGCGCATTCAGCGCCTTCGGACGATTAAGGGTGATGAGCGCGATGGCGCCCCGGGTTTCGGTCAGCAGGGTTTCGTAGCTCATCGAATGTCTCCTCTTAGCTCTTCTGCTTCTGACAGCCGTTATTTCTGGCAGCGGGTTATTTCTGGCAGGCCGGGCAATAGAATGTGGAGCGGCCCGCCTGGGTGATGCGCGCGACGGTACCGCTGCAGCCCAGCGTGCGGCAAGCGCCGCCTTCCCGGTCGTAGACGGAGAAAGAGTGCTGGAAATAACCAAGCGAGCCATCCGTCTGGATATGATCTCTGAGCGACGAACCTCCGGCAGCGATCGCATCGGCAATGACGTCCCGTATCGACTGGTTGAGGAGGACCAGTTCCTTGTTCGGCCTGCCGGTCTTGGTCACGACACTGCCGGCTGCGCGTTTCGGCGAAAGATGCGAGCGCCACAGCGCCTCGCAGACATAGATATTGCCGAGACCCGCTATCACCGTCTGGTCGAGGAGCGCGCCCTTGAGCGGCTGGCTCTTGCCCGCCAACCTCGCGGCCAGATAGTCCGCATCGAACGCGTTGCCGGTCGGCTCCGGCCCGAGCTCGGCAAAAGCCGGATAGAGATCGAGCTCGCTGCGCTTCCACAGCTGCATGAAGCCGAAGCGGCGCGGGTCGTTATAGATGACGCGCAGCAGGTCTTGCTTCTGCCTCAGATGAAAGACGACATGATCGTGTTTCTGATCCTTCGAGCGCGGATGGTGGAACTCGCCGAGCGCTTCGTTCTCGATCCGAAACGATCCCGACATGCCGAGATGGCTGATCACGGTCAGATCGTCCTCCAGGTCGATCAGCAGGTATTTGGCGCGCCTGCCGAGCGAGACGATGCGGCGTTCGTTGACGGCATCGGCGAAATTCTCCGGCAGCGGAAAGCGCAGATCCGGGCGATTGAGTTCCAGCCTGGCGATCACCGCACCTTCCATTGCCGGGGCGAGACCGCGCCGGACGGTTTCCACCTCTGGCAATTCGGGCATGATTGACTAACTTCCTGTTTCAACGACATCGCGCCTGGTCTATAGACCGGACCGGATGTCGCACCCATGTAAAGACACGCGCCACAGATAGCGTGCGATGAGCGATTTCGCTATGGTCGCCGGCCAGAAGAGAGACGTTAGGAGTTCACCGATGACTGAAGCCCGTACCAGCGCCGACGGCGGGATGGAAACGTCCTATGGCTTCCGCAAGGTCGCGGATGGCGAGAAGCAGGGCCTTGTCAACGACGTCTTTCACAAGGTCGCCAAACGCTACGACGTGATGAACGACGTGATGTCGGCCGGCATGCACCGTGTCTGGAAGGATGCGCTGATCGCCTCGCTCAATCCGAGAAAGGACGTCGGCTACAAAACCTTGGACGTGGCCGGCGGCACGGGCGATATCGCTTTCCGCATCGTCGAGGCTTCCGACCGTAAGGCGCACGTGACCGTGCTCGACATCAACGGCTCGATGCTGGGCGTCGGGGCCGAGCGCGCCGAGAAGAAACGGCTTTCCGAAAACCTCGCCTTCGTCGAGGCCAATGCCGAGTCGCTGCCCTTCGAGGCGAATTCCTTCGACGCCTATACGATCGCCTTCGGCATCCGCAACGTGCCGCATATCGACGTGGCGCTGAAGGAGGCCTATCGGGTGCTGAAGCGCGGCGGACGGCTGCTGGTGCTGGAATTTTCCGAAGTCGAGATGCCTCTTCTCGAGCGCTTCTACGAGGAATGGTCGTTCAAGGCGATCCCGCGCTTCGGCAGGATGATCACCGGCGAGGCCGAGCCCTATCAATATCTGGTGGAATCGATCCGAAAATTCCCAAACCAGGAGAATTTCGCGGCGATGATCCGCAATGCGGGTTTTTCGCGCGTCACCTACACCAATTATACCGGCGGCATCGCGGCGCTGCATTCCGGCTGGAAGCTCTGAACGCATGAGCACGATCGGCGCTTATTTCCGGCTTGCCCGCGTCGGCTGGGTTCTTGTGCGTGAGGGTGTGGTATCGGCGCTGCCGACCCAGGACATGCCGCCTTCCGTCGGCCTCATCAAGGCGCTGGTGGAGCCCTTGGCGCGGTTTCGCTCCAAGACGCAGGCGCGCAGCGAGCGCCTGACCCGCGCCGTCGACCGGCTGGGGCCTTCCTATGTCAAGATCGGCCAGTTCCTGGCGACCCGTCCGGATGTGGTCGGCGTCGACTGGGCCGTCGATCTCGCCATGCTGCAGGACCGGATGGCCTTCTTCCCGACCGCAATTGCGAAAGCGGCGGTCGAGGCATCGCTCGGGCGAACGATCGGCGATCTCTATTCTTCCTTCGACGAGCCGATCGCGGCGGCCTCGATCGCCCAGGTCCATCCCGGCGTCGTCAATGACAGGAAAGTGGCCATCAAGGTGGTGCGCCCGGGCGTGCGCCAGCGCTTCGCCCACGACATCGAAAGCATGTATCTCCTGGCGCGCATGCAGGAACGCTTCATGCGCTCCAGCCGGCGCTTGAGGCCCATCGAGGTGACACGGACGCTCGAACAGACCACCAAGGTAGAAATGGACCTGCGCCTGGAGGCCGCGGCGCTTTCGGAGATTGCCGAGAATACCAAGGAGGATCCCGGGTTCCGGGTCCCGCTGGTCGACTGGGAACGCACCGGCCGCGACGTGATCACCATGGAATGGATCGACGGCGTCAAGATGTCGGATGTTGTGGGCCTTCGCGCCGCCGGCCACAATCTCGAAAAGCTCGCCGAGGTGCTGATCCAGTCCTTCCTGCGCCACACGCTACGGGACGGTTTTTTCCATGCGGACATGCATCCCGGCAATCTGTTCGTCGACACTGCCGGCACGATCGTCGCGGTCGACATGGGCATTGTCGGGCGATTAGGCAAAAAGGAGCGCCGGTTCCTCGCCGAAATCCTCTACGGCTTCATCACCCGCGATTACCTGCGCGTCGCGGAAGTGCATTTCGAGGCGGGTTACGTGCCGGCGCATCACGACGTGGCGAGCTTCGCCCAGGCGATCCGCGCCATCGGCGAGCCGATCCACGGCCAGCCGGCCGAAACGATCTCCATGGCGCGGCTCTTGGCGCTGCTCTTCGAGGTCACCGACCTGTTCGAGATGCAGACCCGCACCGAACTGATCCTGCTGCAGAAGACCATGGTCGTGGTCGAAGGCGTGTCGCGCATGCTCGATCCGCGATTCAACATGTGGAAGGCGTCCGAGCCGGTCGTCGGCCAGTGGATCCGCGACAATCTCGGACCGAAACGCATTGTCTCGGACCTGCGAGATGGCGTCAAAGCCGCCGTCAAGCTTGCCGAGGCGCTGCCGGAAATCGCTGCCAAGACGGAGACGCTACACCAGGAACTCGTCTATATGAGCGAGCACGGCCTGCGCTTCGATCCGGAGACGACAGAGGCCATCGGCAGGTCGGAGGCGCGGCACAACCGTTCGGGGCGCGTCGCGCTGTGGATCATCGCGCTGTCGCTGCTGTATCTCGCCTTCACGCTCAGCTGAGGTTTGTCCGGTCGCCTGATGATGCGAAAACCCTGCTCCACAAGGGCTTTCGCCATATTGCAACTCCAAAGCGGCCTTTATTCCGCCGAGTTCTTCATTCTCTGTTAAGGAATACATTCCTTTTGGGACTTGGCCTTCCGGAGACGTTTCATGGCGCTAGGCGCAACTCAACGCTTGCATGACGGCGTCGCGGCCGTCGAGACGATGACCCGTTTCGCGCTTGCCGTGCTGGCGCTGGCATCCGGCGTCTACACCTATCTCGGTGCACGCAGCATTCTCGACGGGTCGCCCACGGCCGTGTTCTTTGCGGCGGTCATCTACTCCGCCTCGGTCTCGGTCGGCATCTATGCCTTCTGGTCCTATATGGCCCGTTTCTATCCGCATGTGACGACCCGTACCGGGCGGACGGCCATGCTCGGCGTCATGGCGGTCGGTGCTGCGATGATCCTTGCCATGTCGAGCTGGCTGAACGCGGCGGCGCTTGCCGGCTCCGCAGCCGTGGAGCAGCATCTTTCCGAAACGGTCGAAGACTATACCGCCGATCTCGACCGAGCCCACCAGAATGCGCTCGCGGCGCAAAGCCTGCTGCCGGATATCCAGCGCGCGTCTGAGCGTTTCTCCCAACTCGCGGGCGTCGAGCGGCAATCCGGTTCGCTCACCGGCACGACCGGATCGGGGAGCGTCGTGCAGCTTCTCAGCCAGATGTCGGCGCAGATGAAGTCGCTTACAGCCAACATCAATGCCTCGCGCGAGCAGGTGGACGACCTCTTCTCCCAGGGCCAGAAACGGCTCGAGACGATGCGTTCGCTGGTTTCCGCGCCGGGCACGATCGAGCCGCGTGCCGACCAGTTCTCCACGGAAGCCGTAGCACTGACCGGCGTCATCACCTCGCTCGCCCAGACCTCGATCGCACCGTCGATCCGCCGCGCGGCAGACGACCTGTCGCTCGGCTTCATTGCACCGGTTCCGGATGGCGGCGCTGCCGATCTCGTCAACCGGCAGAACCAGGTGATGGATACCGTCCGCACCTCGGTCACGGCGCAATCCAAGGCGCTCGCCAAGGCCGCCGACGAAATCCTCGCCCGGCCGCCGGTGCAGGAGCGTCGCTTCGTGCCGCTCTCCTCCGCCGAAGCCGTGCTGCATTATGCGCAGGACTTCATTCCCGCCTGGGCCGGCGCTATTTCCATCGACCTGCTGCCCGGTGTGATGGTGTTCATTCTCGCCACCGTGCATGGTGCGATCCGCCGCCAGGAGGAAAACCTGCCCTTTGCGGAGCGGATCACGGCGGCCGAGCTTCTGAGAGCGCTGGAAGTCCAACGTGCCGTCAGGGCGAGCGGGGTGAACGTCGAGCAAATCGCCAAGGCGGAAGCCGACGACAGGACATCGGGGAAAGAGCCGGAATTGGCACCGGAACCAACGTCTGAAGCCGAACCGAACAACATCACCGCCATCGACCTCAAGTCACGTAGCCGGGACCGGTCGCATGAGGATCGGTGAGGCGATCAGCAAACTCGATGAAGGCGTGCTGATGCGCGGCGCCTTCTATATTCTTCTCTCGGCTGCCGCGGTTTTCCTCGTCGTCGATATTCGCGACATGACGATGATGAACGCCGCCTTGCCCGGCTTCGATCCGATGCACGAAGATCAGCCCGTACTGCCGCCGGCCTTGACCGAAGGCGTGCCCGCCGCACCGCCGGTGCAGCCTGCCAGCCCCAAGGAAGTGCTGAGAAAGCCAATCACCTTCGAGCTCACCACGGGCGGCGTGCTGCTCGCCGAAGGGACGATCGACCCAGGCGCCGCCGCCCGCTTCTCAAAGGAGATCGAAACGCGCGGGGAATATGTGAAGACGGTGACGCTCAACTCCCCCGGCGGCTCGGTTGACGATGCTCTCGCCATGTCGAAGCTGATCCGCGACAGGAAGCTCGACACGAAGGTCGCGTCGAAAGCGCTCTGCGCCTCTTCCTGCCCGATCGTATTTGCCGGCGGCGTCGGGCGTTTGGCGGAGAAGGATGCGGTGATCGGCGTGCACCAGGTGTTCAACGGAGCCAAGGACCGGCCGTCGGCGGAACAGGCGATGGCCGCCGCGCAGGCGACCACCGCGCGGGTCGCCCGCCATCTGAACCAGATGGGCATCGGCGCGGGCCTCTGGATCCACGCGCTCGAAACGCCTCCGGACCGGCTCTATTACCTGACGCCGAAGGAAATGACGGATTTCAAGCTGACGACCGAGCCGCTCGCGACAGCCAGGAAGAAGATCTAGCATCCCGTTGAGCCTTGAGGGGCCAAGTCAGGCTTAGGGCTTGATCTCCCGCTCGCAGAAGGTGATGCGGTTGCTGAACGGGTCGGTGACCGTCACTTCCAGTCCCCAATCCGCCTGTTCGAGCCCTGGCTTCATATAGGGGTAGTTCTTGCCGATCAGCTCCTGCTGGAAGGCGCGGGCGCCCGTCATCGGCACGAAGACCCTGGCTGCCGGCGACGCATCGCCCGCATGTTCGGAGAGGTGCATCAGCATGCCGCTTCGCGAGATCTGGCAATAGAGCGGGAAGTTTTCGCCGAAGCGATGCTCCCAGTCCACGGTGAAGCCTAAGAAATCGCGGTAGAATTCCATCGCCTTGTCGACGGAGAAGATCCGGAAGATCGGGATTGCCGGCTGGATCGACACCGCATCCGGCTTCCGTTGCTGCGGCTCCGACGCGTCGATCTTTGCAGCAAGGATATTCCAGTTGTCGTAGCCGAACTGCGCCGCAACCAGTTCCAGGACCTGGCTATGCGTCAGCTCGACCTTACGTTCGGCAAGCGCCTCACGCAGGCTTTTGGCCATCAGTTTTGCATCGCGGAAATCGCGCATCTCATCATCCTTTCAACAGACGAACAAGGACCGGCAGGTCCCCTCAATCAGCGCCCGCATTGCTGATCCGTTCGTCATCGCTGGCCGGATTGGCAAAGGATGAGAGGCGGTGGATGCGTTCACCTTGGCGCTTGAAGGCGCCGCGGGCGGCTGGCCGCATCCGGCCGCAAACAGGAGTAACGCAGTCCAGAAATTCGCGCAAGATGTTCGGATTGCTCCCGCGTCAGTGCGTGACCGGTTCCGGGAAAATCCGGCCCTCCTTCGCCTTGGCGCTTGCCTTGAAGAGCGGGCGCGTCGGACTGGTGACGACATCGATGGCTGCGGCAGTCGCGCTCTCGATCGCCTCACCGGCCACGCTTGCGGCAAGGGCCTGCCTGCGGCCGCTTGCCTTGCCGGGCTTACGGACATCGGCCCGCTCGTCGGTCAGGGCGGTGGCGGCAGCATTGGCACCGGCGACGAGCGCTCTCGCCAAGATCTGCCGGCCGGTGCGGCTCGCCAGCATGTTGCGCAGCAATGACGACCTGCGCACGGATTTCGGCACCTTGAACCCTGCTATCTTCTTCGGAATAAAATTCTTTTTCATGACGGCTCTCCTTTGCAGCCGAACTCCCGTCAGCTGCAACTGTTCCGTGGCGCCGTCAGTGGGGAAGGCAATTGCAACTCGGCGGCCAAAGGCTTAGCTTCCCGCCATTCTGGCATCGGGTAATGGCATGGAACTCTCCGGCAAGCGCATTCTTCTGATCATCTCCGGCGGCATCGCGGCCTATAAGAGCCTCGATCTGATCCGCCGGCTTCGCGAGCGGGGCGCATCGGTTCGTCCGATCATGACCAGGGCGGCCCAGGAATTCATCACACCGCTCGCGGTCGGCGCGCTATCCGCCAGCCATGTCTATATCGATCTGTTTTCCCGCGAGGACGAGCAGGATGTCGGCCATATCAGGCTCGCCCGCGACAACGACCTCGTGATCGTCGCACCCGCCAGCGCCGATCTGATGGCCAAGATGGCGCATGGGCTGGCGGACGATCTTGCAAGTGCCGTGCTGCTTGCCACCGACCGGCCGGTTCTTGTTGCGCCCGCCATGAACCCGAAAATGTGGGCAGCGCCCGCGACCAGGCGCAATGTCGGGACGCTGGCGGCTGACGGCATCCATTTTATAGGCCCGATGGCCGGTGAGATGGCCGAAAGTAACGAGAGCGGCACCGGCCGCATGGCCGAACCGCTGGAAATCGTCGCGGCAGCCGTCCAACTGCTGGACGGCGCACCGAAACCGCTCGCCGGCAAAAAGGTGATCGTTACATCAGGCCCGACGCATGAGCCGATCGACCCGGTGCGTTATATCGCCAACCGCTCCTCCGGCCGCCAGGGCCATGCGATTGCCGCGGCACTCGCAAAGCTCGGCGCAGACGTGACGCTCGTCTCCGGACCGGTGACCATACCCGATCCGGTCGGCGTGAAGACCGTACATGTGGAACGCGCCGAGGAAATGCTGGAGGCGGTGATCTCCCGCCTGCCGGCCGATATCGCCGTCATGGTGGCGGCGGTCGCCGACTGGCGCGTCGCATCGTCGGCCGGCCAGAAGATCAAGAAGCAGCCCGGCGAGGCCCCGCCTCCCCTGTTGCTGACCGAAAACCCGGATATCCTGAAGACCGTGGGGCATCACGAAAAGCGGCCCAAGATCGTGGTCGGCTTTGCTGCAGAGACCCAGGACGTCGAAAAGAACGGCCGCTCGAAATTGGAACGCAAGGGCGCCGACCTGATCGTCGCCAACGACGTGTCGCCGGAAACCGGCATTATGGGTGGCACCCGCAACCGGGTGAAGATCATCAGCGCCAAGAGCGTCGATGAATGGCCCGATCTCGACAAGGACGAGGTGGCGGAGCGCCTTGCGGCACTGATCGCCTCGAAGCTCGGATAGATTTCAAGCCGCTTCGGACAGGGCCTTCGGCCGGAAGAGCGCGACCTGCATGCCATCGGCATCCACGACGACGGCGCTGCCGTCCGGGATTTCCACCCAGGTATCGACCTCGTCGTTCAGCGGTTCGGACACCAGGCAATAACCCGTTTCGCCGCCCATCGGCGCCGCGTAGAGCGTTGGCGGCTTGTGGTCGGTGGCGTAACGCACCGCGTAGAGTTCCCGGCCGTTGGAATAGGCGGCGGTGAAGCGCACCAATGCCTCACCCGATTTTTCGATCGACAGGTCCTCGACCGTGGCGATCGCCTTTTCCATGGCCTGGAACGGATCGGTATCCAGGCCGAACTGCAAGGCGAGCAGGAAGAGAAGTTCGGAATCCGTCGTGCCGTTGCGGGCATCGAACAGCGCGTCCGAGAGCATGCCTTCCATATGCCGACGGATGCGCTCGAAGCCGGAGATCTGGCCATTATGCATGAAAGACCAGTGGCCCTGGACGAACGGATGGCAGTTGTCGCGCCGCGTCGCGCCATGGGTTGCCGCCCGCACATGGGCGAGGAAGAGCGGCGAACGAATCTGCCGCGCCAGGCTCTTCAGATTGCAGTCGGACCAGGCAGGAAGGATGTCGCGGTAACGGCCGGGTTCCGGCCGGTCTCCATACCAGGCAATGCCGAAACCATCACCATTCGTCGCGGTCTTGGCGCGAGTGGCGCAATGAGACTGCTCGATCAGGGAATGGGCCGGCGAGGAGACGAGTTCTTCGAGATAAAGAGGTTCGCCGCGATAGGCTGCCCAACGACACATGGGGTCTTTCTGCTCCGACATTGCCGCCCGTCCGCGGCCCGAAAATCCAGGAACTTCAAGGTCTCTACAAAGGCTTAATGAAACATGAATTCGAGGGTTACATGCCGGTTTCTTGCTAAAGAATGTATCACTTTTTGCGACAAGGCGTGATCTTTCGAGGTTGCCGCCGGAATTTGGCGGCCTAGATAGAGGCTCATGTCGCGTAAAGAACAGTCGAGCCCAGCTACAGCAGAAGCGCCCCTTCCGGGGGATCCCGTTCTCGCCAGGCTCATGCTCGAACCCGAGCGATGGGCGCTGTTTCTCGATATCGACGGCACGCTGATTGAGCTTGCCGAAACACCGGACGGGATCGTCGTACCGGCGGAGTTGCCTGACAACCTGCATCGTCTTTCCATGAGGCTTGGCGGCGCTCTGGCGCTGGTCACAGGCCGGGCACTTCCCTATGCCGACCAGCTTTTCACCCCGTATCAATTCCCGATCGCCGGCCTGCATGGCTCCGAGCGCCGCGATCCCTCCGGGGCGATAAGCCGCGTCGAGATCAGCGCCGCGTTCGAGGATCTGAAGGCGGCTCTTGTCCGCGAAGCCCGCCAATGGCCGGGCGTTCTGGTGGAGGACAAGGGTGCGGCCGTCGCCGCGCATTATCGCCAGGCGCCGGAGCAACGGGAGGCTGTCGAGGCGGCCATGCCCCGCTACCTCGATATGGCGGGGCCGGACTTCACGCTCCAGCACGGCAAGATGGTGATGGAAATCCGGCCGGCCCAGGCAAGCAAGGGCCACGCCTTGCGGGCCTTCCTCGATCAACCGCCCTTCAAGGGCCGCAAGCCGGTCGCGATCGGCGACGACGTGACCGACGAGGCGATGTTCCGCACCGCCAACGAACTCGGCGGCCATTCTATTCGTATCACCGAGACACCAGGTGACACGCAAGCCAAATCCATCCTCCCCTCGACCGCTGCCTTGCGCGCGGCAATCAAAGCGCTTGCGAGTGGCGTCAAGCCCGACGCCGCGTGAGCTGAAAGGACAATACCTTGAGCCGACTTGTCGTCGTTTCGAACCGTGTCTCCCTGCCGCAGAAAAGTGGCGATGCTCCAGCCGGCGGGCTGGCTGTCGCGCTACAGGCCGCCCTGGAAGAGCACGGCGGCATCTGGATGGGATGGTCCGGCAAATCCAGCGGCGCGAAGGAACCGGCCCCGCTCGACATGCAGCAGCATGGCAACATCACCTATGCGCTCACCGATCTCACCAAGACGGACGTCGAAGAATATTACCATGGGTTTGCCAACCGCGTGCTCTGGCCGATCTGTCATTACCGGATGGATCTTGCGGAGTATGGGCGCAAGGAGATGGCCGGTTACTTCCGCGTCAATCGCTTCTTCGCCCATAAGCTGGCGCCGCTCATCCAGGAAGACGACGTCATCTGGATACACGACTACCACCTGATCCCGCTGGCCGCGGAACTGCGCCAGATGGGCCTCAAGAACAAGATCGGCTTCTTCCTGCACATTCCCTGGCCGCCGGCTGACGTGCTTTTCACCATGCCCGTTCACGAGGAGATCATGAAAGGGCTGTCGTATTACGATCTGGTCGGGTTCCAGACGGATCACGATCTTGCGAATTTCGCGGGCGGGCTGGTGCGCGAGGGCATCGGCGAGGCGCTTGAGGGCGGAAAGCTTACCTCATACGGACGCACCTTCAAGGGCGGTTTCTATTCGATCAGTATCGAAACTGCCGCCTTTGCGGAATACGCAAAGAAAGCGGCGAGCAATATCATCGTGCGGAAGGCCAAGCAGAGTATCGAAGGGCGCGACCTGATCATCGGCGTCGATCGGCTAGATTACTCGAAGGGCATCACCCAGCGGATCGACGCCTTCGAGCACTTCGTCAAATCCAACCCCGCCCACCACAACCGTGTCACCTACCTGCAGATCACCCCGAAATCCCGCTCCGAAGTGCCGGAATACGAGCAGATGCAGCGCATGGTGGCCGAGCAGGCAGGCCGCGTGAACGGTGCGATCGGCACGGTCGACTGGGTGCCGATCCGCTATATCAACCGCTCGATCGGCAGGCCTGTTCTGGCAGGCCTTTATCGGCTCGCCAAAATCGGGCTCGTGACGCCGCTACGCGACGGCATGAACCTGGTCGCCAAGGAATATGTCGCGGCACAGGATCCGGAAAATCCGGGCGTCCTGGTGCTCTCGCGTTTTGCGGGTGCGGCGCGGGAACTGCGCGGGGCGCTGCTGGTCAATCCCTATGACATCGAGGGAACGGCAAACGCGATCGCGCGCGGCATCAACATGCCGATCGAGGAGCGCAAGGAGCGCTGGGGCCGCATGATGGAACATCTTCTCAAACACGACGTGACGCGCTGGTGCGACGACTTCCTCAAGGATCTCACGGCGGCGTAAGCTCCTCAAAACCCTGAAGGTCAACCCCGGCGTCATGTCCGGCAAGTGCATTAGTCATGGCGTTCTCAAGGACGCCATGACTGTGCATGAAGATAGGCGATCACGCCGCCTGCTTCAGAGATCCGAGCGCTTCGTCGAGGCTCACATGGCCGAGGAACTGTCCGCTCGTCAGCGCTTCTTCCTGATGTTCGATGGCCCAGGCGAACCGCACCGCCGGGTCCTGCTGCAGACGCTCGTAGAGCGCATTGAGCCCCGGAAACTGCCTCCGGTCGACGACCTGGTGGAAATCGTTCCAGCGGGCGATGCCGGCGAAATAGGCATCCGCAAAGCTCTTCTCGTCGCCGAGCAGCCATTCGCGGCCACCAAGGAGCGTTTCGAGCTGCGCATGCGCCTTCTCGACCTTGGCGATACCATAGGTGCGAAGCGCCTGCTTGGCCTGCGGGTCGAGTTCATGCTCCACCGTGTGCCAGAGCGGACCGAAGGCGTTGAAAAAGGCGGTATTGAGGAAAGCCAGC
Source organism: Neorhizobium tomejilense (assembly GCF_964254135.1). NCBI lineage: Bacteria > Pseudomonadati > Pseudomonadota > Alphaproteobacteria > Hyphomicrobiales > Rhizobiaceae > Neorhizobium > Neorhizobium tomejilense. Next base: position 4,586,637 of record NZ_CAXUSO020000001.1, on the reverse strand, counting down.
ATCTGGTTCAGCCGGTCGAATTTTTCCGATTTCGGATCGAAACCCCAGCCCTTCCCCACCGTGCGCGCGGCGATGTGATTGAGGATCGCCATGCTTTCGCTCATCACCCGGCCATCCGGCAACATCAGCGACGGTGTTTCGCCGATTGGATTGACTGGCTTGTAGGCCTCGCTCGAAACCACGGCCGGCATTTCGACGCGGCATAGCCGATAAGGCGCGCCGGTCCATTCGAGCGCAACGATCGAACCGAAGGAACATCCTTCCGGAACGCCGTAAAACAGGATCGGTGTCATTTCATACTCCCTGGATTGAAACTTTGAGACACTGTCAATATGATTTCGTGGACGCCGGCTCGGTAGACGTCAATTTTCCGCCTTTAAGTCTACAAGCATGGAAGCTGAGGATGACTTTGCCCAACCTCAACGATCTCTATCTCTTCGTGCAGGCAGTGGAGCACGGCGGCTTTTCCGCGGCAGGGCGCCGGCTCGGCGTGCCGAAATCCACCGTCAGCAAACGCGTGGCGGAACTCGAGGACCGGCTCGGCGTGCGGCTGATCCAGCGGACGTCCCGCAGTTTCTCGCTGACCGATCTCGGCCGGGATTTCTTCCGGCACGCGCAGGCATCGGTGATCGAGGCAGAGATGGCGGAAACCATCGTGCGTACCCATCTCGGGGAGCCGAGCGGCATCGTGCGGATGACGGCGGCGGTGCCGACCGCGCAATTCATCCTCGCCGATCATCTGGCAGAGCTTTCGGCACGATATCCGAAACTGCATCTTTCGCTGCATGTCAGCGACCGGTTCGTCGATATCGTTCAGGAAGGTTTCGACATCGCCGTACGCAGCCACCAGGCGCCGCTGCCGGATTCGACGCTGCTACAGAAGAAGCTTGCGACCGACCCTTTTTTCGTGGTCGCCTCACCGGATTATGTTCGCATCCATGGTGAACCCTTTCGGCCGGAGGATCTCGCCGGGCATAGGGCGGTCACCGCCGGCCCGACGGACATGGTCTGGAAGTTGGCCTCCGAGGATGGCGAAGCGGTCGTCGTGACACCCAGATCCGTGCTTTCCGCCGACGAGCCGTTGGTGATCATGAAGGCAACGATGGCAGGCCTTGGCCTGACCTGCCTACCGACTTCCGTCTGCCGCGGGGCGCTTGCCGAAGGCAGGCTGATCCGCCTGTTGCCCGATTGGACGGCCGGCAGCATCACCACGACGATCCTGATGCCGCATCGACGCGGGCAGCTTCCAGCGGTGCGCGCCGTCGTCGACTTTCTCAGCGAACGGATCGGCGCCTAAAAGGACTTTCATTTCGGCGGCCTGGCGGCTACCCATGACCGTTCCATTCCCAAGAGGTCATCATGTCGATCGAACGCACCGTCACGCCCGAACGCATCGCGGAAACCGAAACGCTCATCCGTCCGCATATCCGCCGCACGCCGGTCATGCGCGTCGACATGCGGGATTTCGGCGGGACACTGTTGCCGATCGACCTGAAACTCGAGCTGCTGCAGCATTCCGGCTCGTTCAAGGCTCGCGGCGCCTTCACCAATCTTTTGACGCGCAATGTCCCGGCGGCCGGCGTCGTCGCCGCGTCCGGCGGCAATCATGGAGCGGCCGTCGCCTACGCAGCGATGCGGCTCGGCGTTCCTGCGCATATTTTCGTGCCGAGCGTGGCCTCGCAGGCGAAGATCGACCTCATTCGTTCCTATGGCGCGGAACTGGTGGTCGGCGGCGACCGATATAATGATGCACTGGCGGCGAGCCAGACCTATGTGGCGACGAGCGGTGCAATCGCGGCCCATGCTTATGACCAGGTGGAAACCCTGCTCGGCCAGGGCACGCTTGGCAAGGAGATCGAGGACGACCTGCCGGAGATGACGACGCTGATCGTTGCCGTCGGCGGCGGCGGGCTGATCGGCGGTATTGCCTCCTGGTTCCGCGGCCGGGTGAAGATCGTGGCGGTGGAATCCGACGGTGCGCCGACCCTTTACGAAGCCTTCAAGGCCGGCCGGCCGGTGGATGCGCCGGCCGGCGGCATCGCGGCCGATTCGCTGGCGCCGAAGCAGGTTGGCGAGCTGATGTTCCCCGTTGCCCAGAAATTCCTCCAGCCGCCGATCCTGGTGACCGACGACGAGATTCTCGCCGCTCAGAAGGCACTGTGGGCCGGCGCCCGTATCGTTGCCGAACCCGGCGGTGCCGCAGCCTTCGCCGCCCTCCTTTCTGGCAAATATGTTCCCGGCCCGGATGAACGCGTCTGCGTGCTGGTCTGCGGTTCCAACACGACGGCGGTCAAGTTCGACTGATCATTCCGGCGGCAGGGGCACGTTCGGCCATTCCGTCGTGACCTCCGCCTGAACCGGTCGGTCGAGATAGGTGGAAAGTGCGATATAGCTGCGGGTGCCGCGCACGCCGGGCAGCGAATGGATCTGGCCGAGCAGGAATTCCAGCGCCTGCGGATTTTCCATCCGCACCTTAAGGATCACGCTCGCGTCGCCGGCAACGGAATGCAGCTCCTCCACTTCCGGAAAACGGGCGATCTGCATGAGCCGCTCGCTCTTGCCCCAGCCCGCCGCCTCCACATGCACGAAGGCTGTGAGAGGCTTGCCGACCGCCGTGCCATCCAGCCGCGCTACCGTATCGCGGATCACGCCCGAGCGCTTCAATCGCTTGACGCGCTCATGCACCGCTGGCGGTGACAGGCCCACCGTTTCTCCCAGCGCCGCGTAGCTCCGGTCCGCATCGGCGGCGAGTGCTGCTAATATCCTTCGGTCAAAAGCGTCCAGCGGGGCAGGCCCCCGCCGCTTTGGCCGAACATCCTCTGTATTTTCCATCCCATCGCCTCTTCAGCTTTTCTGCCGAATAGTATTCGGCAAGAATGCGGCATTACCAGATGAAATTCCAAAGGAAGCAAGATGAAGATGATCGCCCATAACCCAAAGGATGACATCTATGCCGCGACGCCTGACTATGTGCACGCCATGGAAGTGCGCAGCCCCGACCGCTTTCTTTTCGTCAGCGGCACGATGGGCCTCGACGAAAACGGAGCGACCGGCGCCGACCTGGAAAGCCAGCTCCGCCTGATCTGGTCGAACCTCAACCGGATTCTGGCCGAAGCACGTATGACGACCGACAATATCGTGCGGCTGACCAGCTATCTGCGGCATGCCTCCTATGTGGAGGCAAACCAGAATGCGCGGCTTTCAGCACTCGGCGGCCGCCTCGTGCCGACGACCGCCATCGTCGTCGAGACCCTGCGCGACGACTGGCTGGTGGAGATCGAGATCATTGCCGCGGCGTGAGCAGTCTCACGCCGCCTTGGCAACCTGATATTCCTTGATCGCGACCATCTTGATGGCCGGATAACGCTCCGACTCATAGCGCAGCGAGAAACTGTCCTGCGCCAGGAAAACCGGATCGCCATCGAGATCGCGGGCGATATCGCCGCGCTTTACCGTCAGGAACTTGTCGAGATCGACCTGATTTTCGGCCGAGATCCAGCGGCAGATCGAAAAGCGCGACATTTCGAAGGAAACCGGCAGGCCGTATTCGCCCTGCAGCCGTTCCTTCAAGACGTCGAGCTGCAGCGCGCCGACGACCCCGACGATGGCCGGCGAGCCGTCTTCCGGCGAGAAGAGCTGCACGACGCCCTCTTCCGCCATCTGCTGCAGCGCTTCCTTGAGCTTCTTCGCCTTCATGGCATCCTCCAGCCGCACGCGGCGGAGGATTTCCGGCGAGAAGTTCGGCACGCCCTGGAACACCAGTTGTTCGCCTTCGGTCAGCGTATCGCCGATGCGCAGCGTGCCGTGGTTCGGGATGCCGACCACGTCACCCGCGTAGGCGGTATCGGCCAACTGGCGCTGGGACGCGAAGAAGAACTGCGGCGCGGTCAGCCCGAGCTGCTTGCCCGTGCGCGACAGCCGCGCCTTCATGCCACGCTCCAGCTTGCCCGAGCAGATGCGCGCAAACGCGATGCGGTCGCGGTGGTTCGGGTCCATGTTCGCCTGGATCTTGAAGACGAAGGCCGTCATCTTGTCGTCGGTCGCGTGCACGGTGCGGATGTCCGCCACCTGGTCTCGCGGCGGCGGGGCGAAATCGCCCAGCGCATCGATGAGGTCGCGCACGCCGTAATTCCGCAGTGCCGAGCCGAAGAAGACCGGCGTCATGTGGCCTTCGAGGAAAGCCTTACGATCGAAGGGCCGGCAAGCCTCGATCGCCAGCTCGGTTTCCTCGACGAAGGCCGCGCGTTCGTTTTCCGGCAGGCGGTCGGCAACGCTCTGCGGGCCGTTGACCGGGGTCGCCTTGACGTCCGTATCCGAGCCGCGGACGGTATTGTCCGCCAGGTTATAGGAACCGCAAAAACTCTTCGAACGGCCGATCGGCCAGGTGACTGGGGCGGTGTCGAGCGCCAGTTTCTCCTCGACTTCATCGAGGATCTCGAAGGGATCGCGGCTTTCACGGTCCATCTTGTTGACGAAGGTGATGATCGGGATATCGCGCATGCGGCAGACTTCGAACAGTTTCAGCGTCCGCGGCTCGATGCCTTTTGCGGCGTCGAGGACCATGACCGCGGCATCAACCGCCGTCAGCGTGCGATAGGTGTCGTCTGCGAAGTCTTCGTGACCGGGCGTATCGAGGATGTTGAAGACGTTGCCGTCATATTCGAAAGTCATCACCGAGGTGACGACCGAGATGCCGCGTTCGCGCTCGATCTTCATCCAGTCGGACCGCGTCTGGATACGGTCCTTCTTGGCTTTCACTTCGCCGGCGAGCTGGATCGCGCCGCCGAACAGCAGCAGTTTTTCGGTCAGCGTCGTCTTGCCCGCGTCCGGATGGGCAATAATTGCGAATGTGCGGCGGCGGGAAACCGCCTCGGCAATCGTTTCGGGCATTTTTTCTAGATCCTTTACGTTGCCGCGTATCTAACGACTCCGTGGATAACTTTCAATTCGTGTTTGACCGGAGCGACCGTGGGTCGACAAATGACATGATGAACATTCACGCCCCCTCCTCGCCGAAGCTCAATCTCGTCCGTCTCCCGCACGGCGCCGGCATCGATCTGCCGGCCTATGAAACCGCGGGCGCTGCCGGCATGGACCTGCGCGCCGCCGTCGAGGACGGCATGCCGCTGACGATCGCACCCGGCAAACGGGCACTGGTGCCGACCGGCCTCATCTTCGAAATTCCTGAAGGGTTCGAGGCACAGGTGCGGCCGCGCTCAGGCCTTGCCTTCAAGAACGGCATCACCTGCCTCAACACGCCGGGCACGATCGACAGCGATTATCGCGGCGAGGTGAAGGTGCTGTTGATCAATCTCGGCGACGAGGATTTCGTCATCACCCGCGGCATGCGGATCGCGCAGATGGTGATCGCGCCGGTGACACAGGCTCGGGTGACCGAGATTACGGAAACCTCCACGACCGCCCGCGGTGCCGGCGGCTTCGGCTCGACCGGTCTTTGAACGCAAAGGCGTTTTCGTTCCCGACCACTTCCGGGAACAAAATTTCCATTTCTCTTTCCGTCCGGTTCCGCCTTGCTGGCATTCGTGGGGAACACGCCCTAACTTCTCTCCAAACTTAGGGAGAGCACCATGCCAGAGACCAGAAAGCCGGGCCGCGGCCGAATCTATTCCTCGATCACCGAAACCATCGGCGACACGCCGATCGTGCGCCTCGACAAGCTGGCCAAGGAAAAGGGCGTGAAGGCCAATCTTTTGGCCAAGCTCGAATTCTTCAACCCGATCGCTTCAGTCAAGGACCGTATCGGGGTGGCGATGATCGAAAGCCTGGAGGCCGAGGGCAAGATCGCGCCTGGCAGGACGACGCTGGTTGAGCCCACGTCCGGCAATACCGGCATCGCGCTCGCCTTTGCGGCAGCCGCCAAGGGCTACAAGCTGATCCTCACCATGCCGGAAACCATGTCGATCGAGCGCCGCAAGATGCTGGCCCTGCTCGGCGCCGAACTGGTGCTGACCGAAGGTCCGAAAGGCATGAAGGGTGCGATCGCCAAGGCGGAAGAACTCGCCGCTTCGCTTCCGGATGCAATCATCCCGCAGCAGTTCGAAAATCCGGCCAACCCCGAAATTCATCGCAAGACGACGGCCGAGGAAATCTGGAACGATACCGATGGCAAGATCGACATCTTCGTCTCCGGCATCGGCACCGGCGGCACGATCACCGGTGCCGGCCAGGTGCTGAAGGAGCGCAACCCGGCACTCAAGATCATTGCCGTCGAACCGGAAGAATCACCTGTCCTCTCCGGCGGACAGCCCGGGCCGCACAAGATCCAGGGCATTGGTGCAGGTTTCGCTCCGAAAATCCTGGACACGCACATCTATGACGAGATCATCACCGTCAACAGCGGTGAGGCCATGGAAATGGCCCGCCTGGTGGCCAGGCTCGAAGGCGTACCGGTTGGCATCTCCTCCGGTGCGGCGCTGCAGGCCGCCATCGAAGTCGGCAGCCGCGCGGAAAATGCCGGCAAGACCATCGTCGTCATCATCCCTTCCTTCGCAGAGCGCTATCTGTCGACGGCGCTGTTTGAAGGGTTGGGGAATTAATGGGTAGTGGGTAGTGGGTAGTGGGTAGTGTCGGGCAAAGCCGGCGGCATACAGCTGCCGAAAGCTCCATCCACTACTCACAATCACTGCTCACTTCCTTCACGCCGCGGCCGTCGCCAGCCGCTCGCCGACCATGCGATAGGAAATGGCCTCGGCGAGATGAATGCGGCCGACCGTGTCCTTGCCGTCGAGATCGGCGAGCGTGCGGGCGACTTTCAATATCCGATGGTATCCGCGGGCCGAGAACTTGAGCTTTTCGGCCGCATCCCTGAGCAGCTGGAGACCGCCGGGATCGGGTTCGGCGATCTTCTCGATCAGGGCCGTCGAGCAGCGGGCATTGGTGAGCACGCGCGGATAACCGGCCTGTTCGAACCGCTCCCGCTGTCTGTCACGCGCAGCCGCCACGCGCCTGGCGACATCCGCGCTGCTTTCCGCCGGCCTCGGGCGAATGAGATCGGCGGCCGAGACTGCCGGCACGTCGATACGGATATCGATACGGTCCATCAGCGGCCCAGAAATCCGCCCCTGGTAGTCCGACATGCATTTTGGCCCGCGTGCGCAGGTATGGCCGGGTTCGCCCGCCATGCCGCAGCGGCAGGGGTTCATGGCGGCAACCAGTTGGATGCTGGCGGGATAGGAAACCCGATGATTGGCGCGGGCGATAATGCACTCGCCGGTCTCCAGCGGCTGACGGAGCGCGTCCAGCGCCTGTGGCGAGAATTCCGGGAATTCGTCGAGGAACAGCACGCCATGATGGGCAAGCGATGCCTCCCCCGGCCTTGCGCGCAGGCCGCCGCCCACCAGCGCTGCCATGGTGGCCGAATGATGCGGCGTGCGGTAAGGCCGGCGGTCGGAGAGCTTGCCGCCCGAAAGCTGGCCGGCGATCGAATGGATCATCGAAACTTCCAGCAGTTCGGCGGCTGAAAGCGGCGGCAGGATGGACGGTAGCCGGGCGGCAAGCATGGATTTGCCGGAGCCGGGAGGGCCGACCATCAAAAGATTATGTCCACCGGCGGCGGCGACTTCCAGTGCGCGCTTGGCCGATTCCTGGCCTTTGATGTCGACGAGATCGGGCAAATTGGCAGGCAAGGCGCGAATTGCCGGCTGCGGCCGGGAGATGACCTGGGTGCCGCGGAAATGGTTTGCGAGCGCGATCAGGCTTCGTGGTGCGACGATATCGATCTCGGCCCCTGCCCAGGCGGCTTCCGCGCCGCTGTCGGCCGGGCAGATCAGCCCCTTTCCCAAAGCGTTGGCGGCGATTGCCGCCGGAAGTGCGCCGGCCACCGGCGCAAGCGTGCCGTCGAGGTTCAGTTCCCCAAGCACCACATAACCGGTGAGTGCATCGCCGGGAACGGCGCCCAGCGCCGCCATCAGTGCCAGTGCGATCGGCAGGTCGAAATGAGAACCTTCTTTCGGAAGGTCGGCCGGCGCCAGATTGACGGTGATCTTCTTCGGCGGCATGGCAAGACCGGAGGCGTGCAATGCCGCCTGCACCCGCTCGCGGCTCTCGGCCACCGCCTTGTCCGGCAGGCCGACGATATGCATGTTGATCTTGCCCGGCCCGACCATGACCTGAACGTCGACCGGAACGCCTTCTATGCCCTGGAATGCGACTGTGCTGACGCGCGAAACCATATCCACCCCGCCCCTAACTTCATGTCCGGGACGCCAGCGATACACGCTTTCCGTGCCAGGAATTGCAATCTGGCATAGAAATCAGAATGAAACAAGAACATTAACCGAACAATTTCACGCATCCGCTGCAAATGGGTTGCTGGCGGTTGTATCGTGAGAACAAAGGCGATCCGTATCCGAAACGCCTTGCCTTCATCAGGCGCATTTTGCCTCGATTGCGTCCCAAAGGAGGCCTGCGACGTCGGCGCCGCCGAACTTCTTGACTTCGCGGATGCCCGTCGGGGATGTGACGTTGATCTCGGTCATGTAATCGCCGATGACATCGATGCCGACGAAGATGAAGCCGCGCTCGCGCAGGGCGGGTCCGATGCGGGAGCAGATTTCCTTCTCGCGCGGCGTGATCTCGGTCGCCTCGGCGCGGCCGCCGACATGCATGTTGGAGCGGCTGTCGTGTTCGGCGGGAACCCGGTTGATCGCGCCGACCGGCTCGCCGTCCACCAGCAGGATGCGCTTGTCGCCCTTGCGCACGGCCGGCAGATAGGCCTGGGCGATATAGGGCTCTCCGCGATACATCTGGCCGAACATTTCGAGCAGCGACGTGAAATTGCGGTCGTCGCGGGCGGAATGGAAAACCCCGGCGCCGCCATTGCCGTAGAGCGGCTTCAGGATGATATCGCCCATCTCTTCCCGGAAACGGGCGATTTCGCCCGGATCGCGGCTGATCAGCGTTGCCGGCATCAGATCGGCGAATTCGGTGACGAAAATCTTCTCCGGCGAGTTCCGCACCCAGGCGGGGTCGTTGACGACAAGCGTTTTCGGGTGGATGCGCTCGAGCAGATGCGTCGAGGTGATATAGCCCATGTCGAAGGGCGGATCCTGGCGCAGATGGACGACGCCCATCGCCGACAGATCGACGCGCTCCTTGTCGCCGAGCGTGAAATGATCGCCCTTGACGTCGCGCACCTGCAGCGGTTCGACAGCGGCGAAGATCTTGCCGTCACGCATGGTCAGGCGGTCGGGAGTGTAGTGAAACAGCTCGAAGCCACGCGCCTGCGCTTCGAGCGCCATGGCGAAGGTGGAATCGCCGGCAATGCTGATGCCGGAAATATGGTCCATCTGGAACGCGACCTTGCGGATTTTCGCCATGACTTCAGCCCCCTAGGATTGGCCCGCCTGATGTAGGATGGCGGGCCGTCAAAGGCAACTGCAATCGGGCCGATATCACGCGGAGATGCCGACCTGCGTCTTTGCCCGCAACATGTTGCGCAGGCGGAAAAGCATGGCGATCGGCTTCGGGAAAGGCCGGCGGATGAAGGCGACCTTCTTCAGATATTTGTCGATGCGCCAGGTGGCCCAGGTCCGTCCCTTGAAATAGGCGACATCGCCCGCCTGGAGAACGCGCTGCGTGCCGTCTTCGGCAGTCACATGCACTTCGCCCTCAAGGATCACCACCGTTTCGTCCCAGTGGAAGTACCAGCGGAACTCGCCCGCCGTGCATTCCCATACACCGGTCGTGGCGCAATCGTCCTCGGCGGTGGAATGAGAACCGGCGCGCGCCTGCGGATCGCCGGCGATGACCCAGGTGGGCTCGATCGGCATCGGCTTCATTTCGAGAGAATGCGGACAGGCGCCGACAAACGGCTTCACCTTCGGCTTCTCAGGTGCGTAGGATTTGGACCGAAATGCAATTGCCGCTGCGGTCGCGGCGAGGACGTGCCAACTCATGTTTCCCCCGGAAGCTGTCAATTCCGGGAGATGCTAACGGCAAAGAGTAAGCCCGCTCTTCAGGCCGATGTTAGAATTTTAACGATCCGCCCCAATTTTCGAGTTGAGCTCAGATAACCGGCTCGACCGGCGCGAGCTTTGCCTCCGCCGGAACGTTGCCCGGCAGCCGCTTGCCCGTTTCGATCGAGAAGAAGTGCAGGCGCTTGGCATCGACGGCAACGCGCATTTCCGGCGATAGCACAATCTCCGGCGAAACGGCGGCGGTGATCTGCTGGTCGCCGACGGTGCCGTGGATCAGGCGCTGGGCACCAAGCTCCTCGGTATATTCGAGACGGAAGGGCAGAGCCTCCTCGTCGTCGCGGGCGATGCGCAGATCCTCGGCGCGGACGCCGACGGTGACGGCACCGGAGGTCGGCGCGAAACCGTTGAGGGCGATCATCGCCGGGCCGATCGCCAGCTTGTCGCCATGCAGCTCGCCCTTGACGAGGTTCATGGCCGGCGAGCCGATGAAGCTTGCAACGAAGGTGGAGGCCGGCGCGTGGTAGACTTCCAGCGGTGCACCGATCTGCTCGATCTGGCCGCCGTTCAGAACGACGAGGCGGTCGGCTAGCGTCATGGCTTCGAGCTGGTCGTGGGTGACGTAGATCGACGTGGTACCAAGCCGGCGCTGCAGGCGCTTGATCTCGCCGCGCATGGAAACACGCAGCTTCGCATCGAGGTTGGAGAGCGGCTCGTCGAACAGGAAGGCTGCCGGCTTGCGGACGATGGCGCGGCCCATGGCGACACGCTGGCGCTGGCCGCCGGACAGCTGGCGGGGCTTACGCTCCAGATACTGGGTGATCTCCAGCATGCGGGCGGCTTCGGCGACACGGGCGTCGATCTCGGCCTTCGGCGTGCCGCGGTTCTTCAGACCGTAGGCGAGGTTGTTGTAGACCGTCATATGCGGATAGAGCGCATAGTTCTGGAACACCATGGCGATATCGCGTTCGGCCGGCTCGATCTGGTTGACGACTCGTCCGGCGATCTTCACTTCCCCTGAAGAAATAGCTTCCAGCCCTGCAACCATGCGCAGCAGCGTGGACTTGCCGCAGCCCGAAGGGCCGACGAGGACGATGAACTCGCCGTCGACGATATCAATAGAGACGGAACTTACCGCCTTCACGCCGCCCGTATAAATCTTCGAAACTTCTGAAATGTGAATTCCAGCCATGTTATTTCTCCGTTTCAGTGAGCCCGCGGATGAACAACCGCTGCATGAAAACCACGACGAGGATGGGGGGAAGCATGGCGAGAACGGAACCTGCCATGACCAGCTGCCACTCGATGACACCGTCCTGCACGGTGACCATGCGCTTCATCCCCATCATCAGCGTGTAATAGCCGGGGTCGGTGGTCACCAGGAGCGGCCAGAGGTACTGAACCCAGCCATAGATGAAGAGGATGACGCATAGCGCGCCGATATTGGTGCGCGAGAGCGGCAGCAGGATGTCCCGGAAGAACTTCATGGGGCCTGCCCCGTCCACCCGGGCCGCTTCCAGAAGCTCGTCGGGGACCGTCATGAAGAACTGGCGGAACAGGAAGGTCGCCGTGGCCGATGCGATCAGCGGGACGGTCAGACCGGCCCACGAATTCAGCATGCCGAGGTCGGCGACGATCTTGTATGTCGGCATGATGCGCACCTCGACCGGCAGCATCAGGGTCACGAAGATGATCCAGAAGGCCAGCAGCCGGAACGGAAACCGGAAGTAGACGATGGCGAAGGCGGAAAGGATCGAGATCGAGATTTTTCCGATCGTGATCGCCAGTGCCATGATCAGAGAGTTCAGCGCCATGTGCGAATAATTGGGCAGGCCGTGAGCCGCGGAGGCGCTCGTCAGAATGGTCGAATAGTTCTCGATGAGATGCGATCCCGGCAGAAGCGGGACAGGTCCGCTCATCAGCGTCGAGACGTCATGGGTCGATGCCACGATCGCGACATAGACCGGTAGCGCGACCATCAGAAATCCGAGGATCAGGAAAGCGTGGGTGAGGAAGGTCAGGAAGGGGCGATTTTCAACCATGATCGTTCCTCAATACTGGACGCGGCGTTCGACGAAGCGGAACTGGACGAAGGTCAGCAACATCACGATCAACATCAGCAATACCGACTGCGCCGAGGACGAACCGATGTTGAGACCAACGTAGCCGTCCTGATAGACCTTGTAGACGAGCGTGGTCGTCGCCTGGGCGGGCCCGCCGCCCGTCGTGGCATCGACGATCGGGAAGGTATCGAACATCGTGTAGTTCACGTTGATGATGAACAGGAAAAACGTCGTCGGCGACAGAAGCGGCAGAGAGATGGTGAAGAAACGCCTCACCGGGCCCGAACCGTCGATGGCGGCAGCCTCGATCAGCGACTGTGGCACCGACTGCAACCCGGCCAGGAAGAAAAGGAAGTTGTAGGAGATCTGCTTCCAGGCTGCCGCGATGATGATCAGGATCATGGCATGCGTGCCATTGAGATCATGGTCCCAGCGAATGCCCAGGCGCTCCAGGAAGAAGGGCAGCAGGCCAGTGGATGTATTGAAGAGAAACCACCACAGGACCCCCGCCACGACAGGTGCGACGGCGTAAGGCCAGACAAGCAGGGTGGTATAGACTTTTGCGGACCGCGCCAGGCGATCGACCGCGGCCGCGAATGCGAGGCCGAGCATCATCGAAAGAACGGTGACGGATACCGCGAATACGGCGGTGCGCCAGAGCGCATCCAGATAATTTGGGTCCGCAAACAACTGCCGATAGTGGGTCAACCCTACGAAAACGGTCGAGAAGCCAAACGGGTCCTCCCGCTCGAAGGAGGATTTCACTGCCTGCGCTGCAGGCCAGATGAAGAAGACGAGCGTGATAGCGAGCTGGGGCGCGAGCAGCAGATAGGGCAGCAGGCGGTTGTTGAAGGTTGTTCTTTTGGTATCCACCGGTCCCTCACCACAACGTAACAAGCAAGCAAGGGAGGGCCGGCGACAGCCGGTCCTCCCCGCAGCGATCTGAACAATCAGTTCGAGTTGGCAGCCTCGAATTCACGTAGAAGCGCATTGCCGCGCTGCACCGCGCTGTCGAGCGACTGCTTGGCGTCCTTCTTGTTGGCGAGGAGTGCCTGGAACTCTTCGTCGACAATGGTGCGGACCTGGGTGAAGTTGCCGAACCGCACGCCCTTCGAATTTTCCGAGGGAGTACCGCGGGTGATCTGCTTGATGGCGATGTCGGAACCCGGGTTCTTTGCGTAGTAGCCCTGCTTCTGGCCGAGATCGTACGCCGCATTGGTGATCGGCAGGTAGCCGGTGAACTGGTGCCAATCGGCCTGGACTTCCGGCTTGGAAAGATAGCTGAAGAACTTGGCTACGCCCTTGTAGGTCGCCTTTTCCTTGCCGTTCAGCACCCAGAGGGTGGCGCCGCCGATGATGGAGTTCTTCGGCTCCTTGATCTCGTCGTCGTAGTAAGGCAGCGGGGCGAAGCCTGGTGTGAAGGTCTTGGCGTTGTTGATGACGCCTGCGCGACCTGCGGAGGAGTTCATCGTGATGGCGCATTCCTGGGAATAGAACATGGTCGCCGCCTGGTCGCCACCGACCGGACCGCCATACTTGAACAGGCCTTCGTCCTGCCACTTCTTCAGGTTTGCCCAGTGCTTGGTCTGCAGAGGACCGTTGAAGCTGAATTCAGACTTCACACCGCCGAAACCGTTCTGCAGAGTGCCGAAAGGCTTGTCATGCAGCGCCGAAAGGTTTTCGGTCTGGACCCAGGTGATCCAGGCCGAGGTGAGGCCGCACTTGGCAGCGCCGGAGGAAACGATCTTCCTCGAGAATTCCTCGACTTCCTTCCAGGTCTTCGGGGCAACCTCAGGATCAAGGCCGGCCTTTTTGAAGACGTCCTTGTTATAGTACATGATCGGCGTGGAGGAATTGAAGGGCAGCGACAGGATGTTGCCCTGGGTATCGGAATAGTAACCGGTGACCGGAGACAGGAATGTCTTCGTGTCGAAGGGTTCGCCTTCATCGGCCATCAGCTTGTAGACCGGGTAGACGGCGCCCTTGGCGGCCATCATCGTGCCGGTACCAACTTCGAAGACCTGAACGATGGCGGGCTGCTGGCCGGCACGGAACGCGGCGATCGCGGCGGTCAACGTTTCCGGATAACTTCCCTTGTAGACCGGAACGACCTTGTAGTCGCTCTGGCTCTCGTTGAACTTCTGAGCGATCTCTTCGAGCTTCTTACCGAGCTCGCCGCCCATGGCATGCCACCAGGTGACCTCGGTCGCAGCAAGCGACGAGGTCGCGGACAGTGCGACCGCGATCGCGGCCATCGAAAGCTTTTTGAACATTTTAAGGTCCTCTCCACCTTTGTTGGGGTGAGGACCGCAATAGGGCCAGGCTGTGACAGGCCCTTAACAGTTTTATGTCAGGAATATTACATTGCACACCTATGCAATAATTTCACATCAGCGTCAGAAAGCGTTCGCAAAATGCCGCGGCAGACGGCCGGGAAGCACCGCGATCACGTCGTAACGCCGAGACAATCTGGCGGCATCCTGTCGCTTTGAAAGCCAGACATCGCTTGCTGCGCGAATTCGGCTCTGAGTGACGTAACCGACGGCGTCAATCGCCTCCTGTTCGCCGACCCGCGCCTTGACCTCGACAAAGGCCACCAGATCGCCTTTGCGGACGATCAGATCGATCTCCCCGAGCTTGGTACGGTAACGGATCGCCAGAACTCGATAGCCCTTGACCAGGAGATAAAGCGCAGCGAGATATTCCGAGACATGGCCCCATCGCTGAGCCTTTTGCCGCTGAGCTTTCTGCCGCTCGACCTTGCGGCGCCTTAAGCCTGGGTCAATCTCCGCCACCCGCCTCGCCTTTCAGGTTCAGAAGCCGCTGATAAAGATCCTTGCGCGGAAGTCCGGTGACGCGGGCAGCTTCGGCGGCAGCCTTGGCGGCTGGCATGGAGGTTGAAAGCTCGCGCAGCAGCGCGTCCACCTCGATTTCTCCGGGCGGTTCCTCAGCTTCAGGCGGCGCCAGGAGCAGCACGATCTCGCCCTTCACGACGCGGTCGTCATTGTAATAGGCGGCAAGCTCCTCCAACGTGCCGCGGCGAAACTCCTCGAACGTCTTCGTCAATTCGCGGCAGACCGCAGCGCGTCGGCCCGCCCCGAGCACTTCGGCGGCAGCGCCAAGCGTTGCGCCGATGCGATGCGGCGATTCAAAGAAGATCAAAGTCGCCGGCACTTTCGAAAGCTCGGCCAGCCGGTCCCGCCGGCCCTTGTCCTTGACCGGCAGGAAGCCGGCAAACAGGAACGCATCGGACGGCATGCCGGAGCCGACGAGGGCTGCAAGCGGCGCCGAGGCGCCGGGGATCGGCACGACCTTATGGCCGGCCTCGATCGCCATCTGACCGAGCCGGTAACCGGGATCGGAGACGAGCGGCGTGCCGGCATCGGAGACCAGCGCCACCGATTTCCCCTCCTGCAGCGCCGCGATGAGCTTCGGCCCGACCTCGTCGGAATTATGCTCGTGATAGGCGTAGGGACGGTTGACGATGCCGTAGCGGTCGAGCAGCACGCGGGTCACCCGGGTATCCTCGCATGCGAGCACATCGGCACCTGAGAGCGTTTCGAGCGCCCGCAGCGTGATGTCGCCGAGATTGCCGATCGGGGTTGCGACCAGATAAAGCGCCGGCTCCAGCGGTCGCGCGGGCACGAAAGTATTGGCGACGCGATAGCCGCGCTGGCTGCTCTTCGGTTCATCGGTCAAGGGGTATCACGCGCAGATGGATGGTCATGAGCCTTTATGGGCAAGCCGGCCGGCTTCGGCAAGTAACGGGCAAGCTGTTGAGAACGCATATTTTCTGTGTGCAGTGCGTGAGACAGATGTGAAATGACTTGCTAACGCCTTGTTCACCTCTTGCTTTTCGAACGGGTTGTCTGCCATTTTGCCGGTCCACATCATCCGGCTGGTCCAAAGCCGGCAGAATATCAGGGGTCCGGCCCTGCCGGATCGCCACGGTCGAAAGCGATTGCGTCCATGCGTATTACTCTTGAGCGGTCCAACCTTCTGAAGTCGCTGAACCACGTGCATCGCGTGGTGGAGCGGCGGAACACGATCCCGATCCTTTCCAACGTGCTGATGCGCGCGTCCGGCGCCAGCCTCGACCTGAAGGCGACCGACCTCGATCTCGAAATCACCGAGGTCCTGCCGGCCATGGTCGAGACTGCCGGAGCCACGACGGTGCCGGCGCACCTGCTTTATGAAATCGTCCGCAAGCTGCCGGACGGTTCCGAGGTGCTGCTCGCCACCAACCCGGACGGCGGCTCGATGACAGTGCAATCCGGCCGCTCGAAGTTCTCTCTGCAGTGCCTGCCGGAATCGGACTTCCCGGACCTTACCGCCGGCAGCTTCACGCATACGTTCAAGCTGAAGGCGACCGATCTGAAAATGCTGATCGACCGCACCCAGTTCGCGATCTCCACCGAGGAGACCCGCTATTACCTGAACGGCATCTTCTTCCACACGATCGAAGCCGACGGGGACCTGAAGCTTCGCGCGGTCGCGACCGACGGTCACCGTCTGGCGCGCGCCGATGTGCAGGCACCGTCGGGCTCGGAAGGAATGCCGGGCATCATCATTCCCCGCAAGACGGTCGGCGAGCTGCAGAAACTGGTCGACGATCCGGAGGCGGCTGTCACGATCGAGGTTTCGGACGCCAAGATCCGCGTCACAATGGGCTCGGTGGTGATGACCTCGAAGCTGATCGACGGCACTTTCCCGGATTACCAGCGGGTCATCCCGACCGGCAACGACAAGGAAATGCGCGTCGATTGCCAGAGCTTTACCAGGGCCGTCGACCGCGTCTCGACCATTTCTTCCGAGCGCGGCCGCGCCGTAAAACTGTCGCTGACCGACGGCCAGCTGATGCTGACCGTCAACAATCCGGATTCCGGCAGCGCCACGGAAGAGGTTGCGGTCGGTTACGACAACGACCCGAT
The DNA here is from genome assembly GCF_964254135.1 of Neorhizobium tomejilense. NCBI lineage: Bacteria > Pseudomonadati > Pseudomonadota > Alphaproteobacteria > Hyphomicrobiales > Rhizobiaceae > Neorhizobium > Neorhizobium tomejilense. The sequence goes on along the minus strand of NZ_CAXUSO020000001.1, from coordinate 4,569,708 downwards.
GGAAATCGGCTTCAACGCCAAATACCTGCTCGACATTACCGCCCAGCTTTCGGGCGACGACGCGATCTTCATGCTGGCGGATGCCGGTTCCCCGACACTGGTGCGCGACACGGCGGGCGACGACGCGCTCTATGTGCTGATGCCGATGCGCGTTTAAATCATGAAGGCGGCCGGAAACCCCGGCCGCCTTTTTCATACGGGTTTCCCAAGTGCGACATTTTTCCTTGCTTTTGCGGCATTGGGGTTCCACATGGGGCAAAATGGGAGAGGATAAGAAAATGGAACTGCGCTTGAAGGAGCGGCTCGGCCGCAAGTTCGATGATGAGATCCGGTTCTTCAAGGGCTGGATCGATGGCCCGAAACGGGTCGGCGCGATCTGCCCCACCTCTTCCGTTACCGCCAAACGCATGGCAAGCGTCATCGACACGGCCTCGGGCCTGCCCGTCCTGGAACTCGGACCCGGCACCGGCATCATTACCAAGGCGATCCTGAAGCACGGCGTCTCGCCGGAAAACCTGGTCTCCATCGAATATTCGACCGATTTCTTCCAGCATCTCGTCCGCACCTATCCCGGGGTCAAGTTCGTCAACGGCGACGCTTTCGATCTCAACCGCACGCTCGGTGCCTTGAAGGACAAGACCTTCGACAGCGTTATTTCGGCAATCCCGCTTTTGAGCTTCCCGATGGAGCGCCGCATCGCGCTGCTCGAAGACCTGCTCAACCGCATCCCGGCCGGCCGGCCGGTGATGCAGATCACCTACGGTCCCGTCTCGCCGATCATCGCCCAACCCGACCGTTACCGGATCAAGCACTACGATTTCGTCGTCAGGAACATCCCGCCGGCGCAGCTCTGGACCTATAGCCGCGGCTGACCATGACGTTCGGCCTCTACATCACTCATCCGCAGGTCCGGATCGATCCCAACGTTCCAGTGCCCCGTTGGGGGCTTTCGGATGTCGGCGCCGCCCGCGCCCGCGAGGCCGCCAAATCCGATTGGGCGAGGAAATTGGGCCGGATCGTCTCCAGCGACGAGGTGAAGGCGATCGAGACTGCGGAAATCCTTGGCCTCGCCTCGGGCATTTCGATCGAGATCGCGGAAGATACCCACGAGAACGACCGGTCGGCGACGGGCTTTCTGCCGCCGCCGCAGTTCGAGGATGCGGCCAACTGGTTCTTCGCCCACCCGGAAGAGAGCTTCAAAGGCTGGGAGCGCGCCGTGGACGCCCAGAGACGCATCGTTTCGGCGGTCGCCAGAATTCTCGCCGATCACGATCCAAGCGTGCCGATCGCCTTCGTCGGCCATGGCGGTGTTGGAACGCTGTTGAAATGCCACCTCACCGGCTCGCCGATCGCCCGCGACCGGGACCAGCCGGGTGGCGGCGGAAATCTCTTCTGCTTCACCCTTGCGGATCGGACGCTCTCATGCGACTGGACGCCCATCGAAAAATGGGAAGGGTTCCAGGCATGAACGCTCGTGATCGCCTCATCGTAGGCCTCGATATTCCGACCATCGGCGAAGCCGAAAAGATGGTCGCCACGCTCGGTGACACCGTTTCCTTCTATAAGATCGGCTATCAGCTCGTATTCGCCGGCGGTCTCGAACTTGCACGCGATCTCGCAAAGGATGGCAAAAAAGTCTTCCTCGACATGAAGCTGCTCGACATCGACAACACGGTCGCGAAGGGCGTCGAGAACATCGTCAAGATGGGCATGACCATGCTCACCCTGCACGCCTATCCGAAGGCGATGCGCGCCGCGGTCGAGGCAGCAAAAGGTTCCGACCTCTGCCTGCTCGCGGTTACCGTCCTGACCTCGATGGACGAGACGGACCTCGTCGATGCCGGTTACGAATACGATCCGCATACGCTGGTTCTGCGACGTTCCGAACAGGCGCTGGTCGCTGGCATGGGCGGCATCGTCTGCTCGGCAGAGGAATCGGCTGCGGTGCGCAAGATCGTCGGCCCCGACATGGCGATCATTACGCCGGGCATCCGCCCTGCGGGCTCGGAAGCGGGCGACCAAAAGCGGGTCATGACGCCTTCGGACGCATTGCGGGCAGGGTCGAGCCACCTCGTCGTCGCCCGCCCGATCGTCAAGGCGCCGGATCCGAAGGCTGCGGCACAGGCAATTCTCGCCGAGATGCAGGGCGTGCTCTGACGACTATTCGTTGCCGGAGACGATTCTCCCTGCCGTGATCCGAGATGAGTTCCGGCGGACCGCAGGATAGGCGCAAAGCCCGTCATATTGACTCGCCCCGGAATTTGCCTGAAGTCATCGCAACCGAAAACACGCTGGAGGAAATACCATGGCCAAGGGATATTGGGTTGCCCGCGTCGATGTCCGCGATCCGGAACGCTACAAGGATTATATCGCAGCCGCCACGCCCGCCTTCGAGAAATACGGCGCCAATTTCCTCGCCCGCGGTGGTGCGATGGCGGCGATGGAAGGCAAATCCCGCGCCCGCAACGTCATCATCGAGTTCCCGTCGATGCAGGCTGCCATCGACTGCTACAATTCCCCCGAATATGCGATCGCCATCAAGATCCGCCAAGAAGTGGCGGATGGCGAAATCGTCGTCCTCGACGGCCTTTAAGAACCGGTTGTCGCGGGCGGTGCGGCAGTGGAGACACTTCCACCCGTGCCGCGATTCGGTTAAACAGCACTCATCTCGTCCCACAGGCTCCCGGAGCACGCCATGACCATCAACAACCTTCCGCCGCTCGTCACCGTTTTCGGAGGGTCGGGCTTCGTCGGCAGGCATGTGGTTCGTACGCTCGCCAAGCGCGGTTATCGCGTCCGGGTTGCCGTCCGCCGCCCGGATCTCGCAGGCTTCCTACTGCCGGCCGGCTATGTCGGCCAGATCTCGCTGGTCCAGGCGAACCTTCGCTACCGCCAGTCGGTCCTGAAGGCCGCCGAAGGCGCTTCGCATGTGGTCAACTGCGTCGGCATCATGTTCGAGAGCGGCCGCAACACGTTCGATGCGGTCCAGGATTTTGGTGCTCGGGCGGTTGTCGATGCGGCACGTGCGGCCGGTGCCAAGCTTACCCATATTTCCGCGATCGGCGCCGATGCCAACTCGGAATCGTCCTATGCCCGCAGCAAGGGCCGCGCCGAGGCGACGATCCTTTCGACGCTGCCGGATGCGGTGATCCTGCGGCCGTCGATCATGTTCGGGCCGGAAGACAGCTTCTTCAACAAGTTCGCCTCCATGGCCCGCACCTTCCCCGCCCTGCCGCTGATCGGCGGCGGCAAGACGAAGTTCCAGCCGGTCTATGTGGAGGACGTCGCCGAAACCGTCGCACGCTCCGTCGACGGCACGATCGCAACGGGAAAAATCTATGAGCTGGGCGGCGGCGAGGTCATGACCTTCCGCCAGTGTCTCGAGACGATGTTGCGCGTCACCAATCGCAGCAATGCGCTCGTCTCGCTGCCCTTCGGCATCGCCTCGCTGATCGGCAGCATCGCGTCTCTGATCCCCTTCGTCCAGCCGCCGATCACCAGCGACCAGGTGAAGTTGTTGAAGATCGACAACGTGGTTTCCGATGCCGCCGTCACGGAAGGCCGCACGCTGCAGGGGATAGGCATCCGCCCGACGCTCGCCTCTTCGATCCTGCCATCCTACCTTGTGCAGTACCGCCCGCAGGGGCAATACACCGGTTCCGGCCGCGCCGCCTGACATTCGTTAACCATATCACGCGATTGATTTCGCTCCGGCATGCCGGCAGTGCCCGCTGAAAATTCGGGCACCCCTTTGTTGTCGCTCATGTTTCGGGCAAGGATTGTGGCACAAAGGTCGCAGTGGCCGATGCAGTCGCGTTAACGGCCGGTTCAGCAAAATCCTTTATTGAATTCTTCTAATCCAACCCATAGATCCTCCCTCACCAAACAAGCGGCGCAACCGTGACGATAAAATCTTCCATCGAAAGGCATTCCTCCATGGGCAAGCCCATCGCCCTCTTTTTTGCATGCGCAGCGCTGATCATCCTCGCGGGCTCCTTCATGGCCCCGACGACGGGCGCAGCCGGCAAGAGCGAATGCACGCCCGCATACGGCGTCGACCCGTGCAGCACGGCATCCATCCATCACTGACATGATCGGGAAGTCGGCGGCCTTTTGAGCCGCCTTCTTTTTACGCTCCCAGCAGCAGGGCGATCAGGCCCGCGGCACCGATGGCGATTCGCCAGTAGGCGAACGGCGCATAGCCCCGGCTCGATACGAAATCGAGCAGCGATCGCACCACCACGATGGCGGTGACGAAGGCGGCGACGAAACCGACAGCGATCACGGCGCCGTCGTCGAAACTTAACGCATTGCGGTTTTTATAAAGATCGAGCACGAAGGCGCCGAGCATGGTCGGCATGGCGAGGAAGAACGAAAATTCCGCCGCCGAGCGCTTGTCCGCGCCGAGCAGAAGCGCGCCGACGATCGTCGCGCCGGAACGCGAGGTCCCGGGGATCATCGCCACGCATTGGAACAGCCCGATCTTGAACGCGAGCGACGGCGGATAATCCATCACGTCGTGGTATTTGGGCTGGAACTTGATCCTGTCGACCACAAGCAGCACGAAGCCGCCGAGGATCAGCATGACACAGATCAGCATGGGTGTTTCGAATAGCACGGCCTTGATGAAGCTGTGGGCCAAAGCGCCGATCACCGCCGCGGGCAGGAACGCGATCAGCACCGTTGCCACGAACCTGCGCGCCTTGGGACTGGTCGGCAGATCGGCCGCGATCTGCAGCAGCTTGCGGGCATAAACGAGCAGGATGGCGAGGATCGCACCGAGCTGGATCAGGACCGCGAAAGTGTTGCCGGGAGATTGGAAACCGAGGAAATGACCAGCCAAAAGAACGTGGGCGGTCGAGGAAACGGGAAGAAATTCAGTGAGCCCCTCGATCAAACCGAGGATGAGCGCACTGATGATGGACTGATCCGCCATTCTTAATCCTTTATTGAGCAGATAAGGGCAGTTTTAAGCAGTTTATGAGCCGTTGCTTGTCTTGGGACTACCAAATCCATATAGCTGCCATATGTCAGGCGGGCGCGCGAGGCGCCCCTGCCCCTCCTATACGAAGTTCGTGAAGTTCAAGTATCCATGCCCACGCTCTATCATCATTCCATGTCTTCGGCCTCCCGGTTCGTCCGGCTGATTCTCGCCGAATACGGCTTTCAGGCGGACTTGCTCGAGGAGCAGCCGTGGGAAAAGCGGCGGGAATTCCTGACGCTCAATCCTGCGGGCACGCTCCCGGTCTATGTCGACGACAGCATGAGAGTGCTTTGTGGCCCTTCCGTGCTCCTGGAATTCCTCGACGAAACCCATGGCGTGCTGAAGCGTGACCGCCGGCTGCTTGCCGAAGACCCGTGGCAACGCGCCGAGATCCGGCGCCTGACGGAATGGTTCCTGCAGAAGATGGAGCAGGATGTCACCCGGCCGCTGACCCGGGAGCGGGTCTACAAGCTGCAGATGACGACCGCCCAGGGCGGCGGCGCGCCGGACTCGAAGGTGCTGCGCACATCCCGCGCCAACATCCGCCAGCATATGAAATATCTCTCCTGGCTTGCCGGATCACGGCCATGGCTCGCGGGCGACCGCCTGAGCTATGCCGATCTCGCCGCTGCCGCTTCGATTTCGATTCTCGATTATCTTGGCGAGATCGACTGGTCGGAGACGCCGGTCGCCAAGGACTGGTATCAGCGGCTGAAATCGCGACCCTCCTTCCGGCCGATGCTTGCCGAACGCATCCGCGGCCTCACCCCGGTATCTCATTATGCGGACCTTGATTTCTGACGCGACCTCGCGGGAGGAAGAAAAGACGCTCCGGCGGCGAGAGAAGCTGACCGCCTTCATCCGCGAGGAGGCGAAGGCGCAGGGCTTCGATCTCTGCCATGTTACCGGCCCGGACAGCATCCCGCGGGCGCCGGAGCGGCTGGAGGTTTTCCTGGCCGACGGCCATCACGGCAGCATGGACTGGATGGCGGAGACGAGGCTGCGCCGCGCCGATCCGAAGGTGTTGTGGGAGCAGGTGCGTTCGATCGTGATGTTCGGGCTGAACTACGGGCCGGACGAAGATCCGCGCGGCGTTCTCGAAAAGCCCGACAAGGCGGCGATCTCGGTCTATGCGCGCAACCGCGATTATCACGACGTCATCAAGGGCCGGCTGAAGGAGATCGCGACGCGCTTTGCCGCGCGCGCCGGCGAGGACGTGAAGGTCTTCGTCGATACCGCACCGGTGATGGAAAAGCCGCTGGCGGAGGCGGCCGGTCTCGGCTGGCAGGGCAAACATACCAATCTCGTCAGCCGCACCCATGGTTCCTGGCTTTTCCTCGGCAGCCTGTTCACCACGGCAGACCTTATTATAGACGCGCCCGAGACCGATCATTGCGGCTCCTGCCGGGCCTGTCTCGACGCCTGTCCGACGGCTGCCTTTCCGGCTCCCTATCGGCTCGACGCGCGCCGCTGCATTTCATACCTCACGATCGAACACAAAGGTCCGATCGATCCGGAATTTCGGCCGCTGATCGGCAACCGCATCTATGGTTGCGACGACTGTCTTGCCGCCTGTCCCTGGAACAAGTTTGCGGCGAGCGCCTCGGAAATGAAACTGCAGGCGCGCGAGGACCTGAAGGAGCCGTCGATCGCGTTTCTGCTGACCTTGGACGATGCGACTTTTCGAACCTTCTTCAGCGGCTCGCCTGTCAAACGCATCGGCCGCGACCGGTTTATCCGGAACGTGCTGATCGCAGCGGGCAATTCCGGTGATGCCAGCCTCATCGGGCAATGTCTCGAGCTTGCGGGCGACCCCTCGCCCGCGGTGCGCGGCATGGCTATATGGGCCCTGAAGCGCCTGATGACGGATATGGACTTCGCGCGGTTTGCAGAGGCACGCGGCGCCGAAGAGGATACGGAAGTGCTGGAAGAATGGCGATTGGCGGGAGCGGCCTGATGAATGTGATGATCTTCGGATGCGGCTATTCGGGCCAGGCAATCGCCGAGGCCTTCAAATCCGAAGGCCATCAGGTCTCCGGCACGGTCAGAACGGCCCATAAGGCACTGGAGCTCGCGGCCCGTGACATCAAGGCCTTCGTGTTCGACGGCAGCCCGTTCAGCGAAGAACTGCTGACAGAGCTTCGGGAGACGACGCACCTGGTGCAGTCGATCCCGCCCGGCACCGAGGGCGACCCGCTGCTGAAGCTCATCTCCGGACGGCTACGCGCGCTTTGCCCGAAACTCGAATGGGTGGGCTATCTCTCGACCGTCGGGGTTTATGGCGACCATGGCGGCGGCTGGGTCACCGAGGAGACCCCGGGCAGCCCGATCCACGGCCGGTCGATCGAACGGGTCGATACGGAAGATACCTGGGCTGCCAAAGGGCGGGCCGCCGGTCTGCCTGTGGCGAGCCTGCGCCTCGCCGGCATCTACGGGCCCGGCCGCAACGCTTTCGTCAATCTCGCACGCGGCACTGCGCGACGTATCATAAAGAAAGAGCAGGTCTTCAATCGCATCCGCGTCGAAGACATCGGCGGCGCGGCGCTCTTCCTCGCCAAGGGCAATGTCGGCGGAATATATAATGTCACCGACGACGAGCCCGGCCCGCCCCAGGATGTCATCGTCGAAGCGGCCCGGCTGATGGGTGTCGAGCCGCCACCGGAACTGGACTTCGAGACCGCTGACATGACGCCGATGGCGCGTTCGTTCTACGGCGCCAACAAGCGGGTTTCGAATGCCAAGATCCGCGCTGCGGGGTTCCAGTTCCAGTTCCCCAATTACCGCATGTCGCTCGCCGAAATGTGGGCCTCGGGCCGTTGGCGAGGATAAAATTCCCATTTTGAAACGGTTGAAATTTCCATCTTCTGGCGCCTTTCCGGTTATAATTTCTTAATACCTGAGGCTTGAGATCACAAAATTTGCCCAAATGAGGCAAGGAATCTCGCAAAGCAACAAATTTTTTTCTGCGATTTACGTGATCGCAGACTCTCTCCGAGTCTTACCGGAACCATATTCCTCTTTCTGACTGTTTTTAAAGGTTTTCTTCCTCAGAAGCTTAGCTGGCTTCTTAAAAATATCGACGGCAATCTAATCACAAATGTTACAGAGTGTAACGTTCCGTGATCGAGAGTCCCACTTTTTCGCCACTTTTCGCCCCGCTTAGCCATTTTGCACGCAACGTGCAGGGACAAAACGAACGGGGACGACCGACTTGACAACAATTCGACGCTCGACTTTCGCCGCGGCCTCCATTGCTGCTTTTGCAACTCTCGGCGCCGCGCAAGCCAATGCTGCGCCTGGATGCGGTCACGCATCCTGGTATGCCCTCGGATCCAAGACGGCATCCGGGGAGCGAATGAACCCCTCTCTGATGACGGCGGCCCACCGGACGCTGCCATTCGGCACCAAGGTTGTCGTGACCAACAAGCGCAACGGCAAAAGCGTCGTCGTTCGCATCAACGACCGCGGGCCATTCATCCGCGGCCGGGTGATCGACGTTTCCAAGGCCGCCGCCAAGAACATCGGCATGATCAGCTCCGGCACCGCCCAGGTCTGTTACCAGATCGTCGACGCCGGCGATCAGAAGGTCCCGGGCAAGGGCCTGAAAGCGATCGAAGGCTGAGGCTGGCCGGAGAGACGGTTTAGACCGACCTATTGCCCTATCGCGCGATCACGGTTACGACCCGTGCCACACGGGTGCAACCGACACGGAGAGCGACATGCGATTGGGCGGACGAATTGCCGGAGCCATTGAGGTGCTGGCCGATATCGAGACGCGCAGGCGCCCTGTCGCCGACGCTCTCAAAGACTGGGGCCTTGCCCATCGTTTCGCCGGTTCCGGCGATCGTGCCGCAATCGGCAACATCGTCTACGACGCATTGCGCATGCGTCTGTCGCATGCCTGGCTCATGGACGACGAAAGCCCGGCGGCCCTCGCCTACGCGGTCCTGATCCGGCAATGGGGCTTCACACCCGAGGCGCTCCAGGCCGAGTTTACCGACGACCGTTTCGCGCCGCCGGCTCTGACCGACGCGAACCTCTCGTCGCTCGCTTCCCGCAATCTCGGGGACGCGCCCCTGCATGTGCAGGGCGACATACCCGACTGGATCCAGCCGTCCTTCGAAGCCAATTTCGGCGAGGACTGGCTCGTTGAGGCCAAGGCATTGGCCGACCGCCCGACCCTCGATCTGCGCGCCAACACGCTGAAGGCGTCTCGCGAGAAGGTCGTCAAGGCGTTGGAACGCTCGAACGCAAAGGCTTCGCGCATCGCCCGCAACGGCATCCGGATTGCAGCCGGCGAAGGGGCGTCCCGCCTGCCCAACGTCACCGCCGAGCTTTCGTTCCAGAAAGGCTGGTTCGAAGTCCAGGACGAAGGCTCGCAGATCGTCGCCGAGCTCGTGCAGCCGGGCGAACACGACCAGGTTCTCGATTACTGCGCCGGCGGCGGCGGCAAGACGCTCGCCATGGCGGCCGCCATGCACAACAAAGGCCAGATCCACGCCTATGACGCCGACCGCAAGCGACTGGCGCCGATCATCGAGCGGCTGCGGCGCGCAGGCACCCGCAATGTGCAGGTGCATGACGACGCGCGCCAGCTCAACGCCCTGAAAGGCAAGCTGGATGCGGTCCTGGTCGATGCGCCCTGCACCGGCACCGGCACGTGGCGCCGCCGACCGGACACCAAATGGCGGCTCACGCCCAAAAACCTCGACGAGCGCATTGCCCAGCAGCAGGAGGCGCTTGCCGAAGCCGCCGTCTTCGTGAAGCCGGGCGGTGCACTTCTCTATGTCACCTGCTCGATCCTGCCGGAGGAGAACGATGCCCAAGTCTCGCGCTTCTGCGCCGAGAATCTGGAGTTTTCCATCGCACCCGCAGCGGAGCATTGGGACGGCATTTTCGGAAAGGACGCGCCGCGGCCTCGCTCGAAAGATGCACTGACCGTAACTTTGACGCCCGCAAGTACCGATACGGACGGATTCTTTTTCTGTCGCATGCAACGCAAAGTTTGAGTGCGACAGGATCAAAGTCAAAGTCGAGTTCTACTTTCAAATTATTCTAAACTAGATAGTTTGACACCAGTTTCCAATTGCGCGATGAACCCCTTGACGGCCGGGGAGAGATCCGGGCCGTGAAGGAGAGGGACATGATCCGCAAGACCGTTCTCGGCGCCGCCCTGGCGCTTTTCGCCGCCTCCGCGGCGTTCGTCGTGACAGAGGCGCAGGCCGCCACCACATCCGCCGCCGTCCTCAAGCATTATGCCGAGCTGGCGCATGCGAAATACGAGGACTCGCTGACAACAGCGCAGGCCCTCGACAAGGCAATCAACGCATTCCTCGCCAAGCCCGGCGAAGAGACGCTGAAGGCTGCCAAGGACGCATGGATCGCCGCCCGCGCTCCCTACCAGCAGACGGAAGTCTACCGTTTCGGCAACCCGATCGTCGACGATTGGGAAGGCAAGGTGAATGCCTGGCCGCTCGATGAAGGCCTGATCGACTATGTCGACGCCTCCTACGGCAAGGAGAGCGACGAGAACGCGCTCTATACCGCTAACGTCATTGCCAACCCGAAGATCAAGGTCAACGGCAAGACGCTCAACCTTTCGAAATTCGACGCCAAGACGCTGCGCAGCCTGAACGAGGCCGGCGAGATCGAGGCGAACGTCGCGACCGGCTACCATGTCATCGAATTCCTGCTCTGGGGCCAGGACCTGAACGGCACCGGGCCGGGTGCCGGCAAGCGTCCCTATACGGACTACGACAAGGCAAATTGCACCAACGGACATTGCGACCGCCGCGCCGAATACCTGAAAGCCGCGTCTGCGCTGCTCGTCTCCGATCTCAAGGACATGGTCACCGCCTGGGGGCCGAAGGGCAAGGCGACCAAGAACGTCGAGGCCAATTCCAAGAAAGGCCTGACCGCCATCCTGACCGGCATGGGCTCGCTCTCCTATGGCGAGCTTGCCGGCGAGCGCATGAAGCTCGGCCTGCTGCTGCACGACCCGGAAGAAGAGCATGATTGCTTCTCCGACAACACCTACAACTCGCATCTCTACGATGCGATCGGCATCAAGTCGGCCTATACGGGCGAATATATCCGCGTCGACGGCACCAAGATGACCGGCCCGTCGCTCTCCGAGCTGGTTGCCGCGACCGACAAGGCGCTCGATACCGAAATGCTCGGCAAGCTGGATGCGACGCTCGCGGCCATGAACGCCATGGCTGACCGGGCGAAGAAGGTCGAGGCCTACGACCAGATGATCGGCGAAGGCAATGCCGAGGGCAATGCGGTCGTCCAGAAGGCGATCGATGGCCTGATCGACCAGAGCAAGAGCGTCGAGCGCGTCATTGCGTCGCTGAAGCTGGGCAAAGTAGAGCTTGAAGGTTCCGACAGCCTCGATAATCCTGACGCCGTCTTCAAATAAGCAATGAAAAGGCGGGCCGCGGCTGACCTTCAGCCTGCGGCCCGGTATCCCAATGAGAACGCCCAAGCCTTTCGTCTTCCTGCTGCCGATCCTTTCGGGCGCTCTCTTTCTCATGCCGCTGATCGCGACCGGCGGCGATACGCTTTTTCCGACCGCCCGCACGGATCTCAATCCGAAGGACCAGAAACGCGTCGAGAGCGTCACGCGGCCGACGACGGATTTTTCCAAGCCCGAGCAGTTCGAGACCATGTCGGGCGGGGCCGCGACCAGCCGCGCCGATGTCAATGGCGATGCCTTCTCGCATTTCTCCGCCAACATCACCTTCGAGGAAGAAGGGACGTTCAAGCTCGGCAATGCGCTGTTCACCAAGCTCTGGGTCTCGGCGCCGTCCTCGACCCAGGCGTCCGACGGGCTGGGGCCGCTCTTCAACGCCCGCGCCTGCCAGAGTTGCCACCTGAAGGATGGCCGCGGCCACCCGCCGGAAGGCGGTGCCGACGCGACCTCGATGTTCTTCCGACTCGCCCGCCCGGCGCGCACCGACGATGAGCGCGAAGCTGTTGCCGATTACAGGAAGCTCAATTTCCCCGACGCGATCTATGGCGAGCAGTTGCAGGACCTCGCCGTGTCCGGCCTCGCCTCCGAAGGCCGGATGCAGGTTTCCTACGAGGAAATCCCGGTCAAGCTTGGCGACGGCGAAGTGGTCAACCTGCGCAAGCCGAGCTATTCGGTCGCAGACCTCGGCTACGGTGCCATGGAAGGCGACGTGACGCTTTCGCCGCGGATCGCGCCGCCGATGATCGGCATGGGTCTGATCCAGGCTATCCACGATGCCGACATTCTCGGCCGAGCCGACCCGGACGACAAGGACGGCGACGGGATTTCCGGCAAGCCGGCCATGGTGCGCGACCACAAGACCGGCGAACTGAAGCTCGGCCGCTTCGGCTTCAAGGCACAGAATGCCTCGGTCCGCGACCAGAGCTCGTCCGCCTTCGCCGGCGACCTCGGCATCTCCACTCCCGACAATCCGTTCGACCACGGCGACTGCACGAAGGCGGAGGCTGCGTGCCTCGCCATGCCGACCGGCGTACAGCAGCGGCTCGGGCCGGTCGAAGCACCCGATCCTGTCCTGCCGCTCGTCACCTTCTATTCCGAAAACCTTGCGGTGCCGGCCCGCCGCGATATCGCCGACAAAACGGTCCTGAAGGGCAAGGAACTGTTCTATCAGGCCGGCTGCACCGCCTGCCACACGCCGAAATTCGTGACCAGCCGCGATGCCGGCAACAAGGCGCAGGCTTTCCAGCTGATCTGGCCCTATTCGGATTTCCTGCTGCACGACATGGGCGAAGGCCTTGCCGACGGCCAGCCGGTGGGCGTCGCGAGCGGCAGCGAGTGGCGCACACAACCGCTCTGGGGCATCGGCCTTACCGAAACCGTCAATGCCCACACGTTCTTCCTGCATGACGGCCGGGCAAGAAACCTGACGGAGGCTGTCCTCTGGCATGGCGGCGAGGCGCAGAAGGCCCGCGATGCCTTCGCCGCGCTCGGAAGACAAGACCGTGCCGCCCTCCTCAAATTCCTGGAGTCGCTCTGATGCGCAAGATTCTTTTTGCAGGCCTCGTCTCGCTGCTTCCCGCCGCCGCCTTCGCGCAGGAAGGTGAACCTGCTCCCTCGGTGGACCTGCCGATGGCTGACGTCACCAAGGTGATGACGGCGGCGGTGGACGGGTTCATCCGACCCGGATACGACGCCTTCCACGAGTCCGCGGGCAAGATGACGACGGCGATGAAGGCGCTCTGCGAGGCACCCTCCAGGACGAACTACGATGCCGCGAAAAGCGCCTTCCGCGATGCGGCGGTCAGCTGGGCGCATATCGAGGTGGTACGTGTCGGTCCTGTCATCGAGCAGAACCGCTTCGAGCGCATCCTGTTTTATCCCGACCGCAAGAGCACCGGGTTGAAGCAGGTCCAATCGGTCCTCTCCAAGGTCGACGAGACCGCCACCGATCCCGCCACGCTCGGCACCAAGAGTGTCGCCATGCAGGGTTTCGGGGCGCTGGAATACGTGCTTGCCGGCACTGGCTCCGACGAACTTCTGAACGTGAAAAACAGTTACCGCTGCCGCTATGGCACGGCCGTCGCCGGCAATATCACCAATGTCGCCAAGGAGCTTTCCGATATCTGGGACGCGCCCGACGGCATACAGAAGACGTGGGAACAGCCGGGGCCTGACAACCTCAATTTCCGCACCGGCGGCGAGGCGATCACGGCGCTACTCGGCATTCTCGTGCATGGCGCCGAAGCGGTGCGCGACCAGCGGATCGAGACCTTCTACAAGGGCGCCGACAAGGCGAAATTCCCGAAACAGGCACTGTTCTGGCGCTCGGAGAACACCTGGACGGCCATCAAGGGCAATCTCGAAGGCCTTTCGACCCTGCTCGAAAAATCCGGGATGGTGGAACTGCTGAAGGAAAAGGACCGGCCGATCGTCGCCGCGACCCAGGCGAAGCTGACGTCGATGATCGAGCTTTCGGCGAAGATCACGCCGGACCTCGAAAAGGCGGTCGAGAGCGCTGCCGAGCGCAAGAAGCTCGACACGCTGCTGGCGGACGGAAAGGACGTGATCACCAAGCTGAACGACGGTTATGGCGGCGCGATCGGGCTCAGCTCCGGCTTCTCGTTTGCGGACGGCGACTAAGACCATGTGGCGCGGCGAGGCCATCGACCGGCGGGGTTTCCTGAAGGCGGCGGGGACCGCCTTCACGACCGCGCTAGCGCCCCGCTCGCTGATGGCCCTCGAACGTGCGGATGCGGTCTATGCCTCGGGTTTTCGCGCGCCGGACGGCTCGTTCGGCGTCGCCACCGTTTCGGAGCGCGGCGAGATCATCGACCGCGTCGCGCTTCCCGCCCGCGCCCACGGCATGGCCTATAGCACCGCCACTGGCCGCACCGTCGCCTTCGCCCGCCGTCCCGGCACGTTCGCCATGGTGTTCGATCCGTCGCGGCAGGCCGAACCGGTGATGATCACCTCCCCGGAAGGCCGGCATTTCTACGGGCATGGCCATTTTTCACCAGACGGAACCCGGCTCTATGCCAGCGAGAACGATTTCGACGGCAATCGCGGCACGATCGGCGTCTACGACGCCCGAGACAAATTCCGCCGCATCGCAGAGTTCGACGCCCACGGCATCGGCACCCATGACATGACCGTCTCCGACGACGGCAAGCTGTTGGTCATCGCCAATGGCGGCATCGAGACTCATCCGGCTTTCGGGCGCACCAAGCTCAATGTCGATCGCATGGAACCGTCGCTGGTTCTGCTTGAGGCGAAGACCGGCCACCTCATCCAGCGGCACCGCCTGCCCGCTTCGCTCAAACAGCTTTCGACCCGCCATCTCGATATCGCGGAAAACGGCCGCATCTGGTTCGCCTGCCAGTGGGAAGGGGCGCGCAACGCGCTGCCGCCGCTTGCCGGCTGGTTTGCCAAGGGCGAGGACCTGTCCTTCGTCTCGCTGCCGGAGGAAACAACGGTCCGGCTTGGCAACTATGTCGGCGCCATCGCCGTCAACCGTCGTGACAACGTCGTTGGCCTCACCTCCCCGGTCGGCGGGGCCGCGGTCACGCTCGACGCGAAAACCGGGGTCGTGGTGAAGGAAGAAACCATCCGCGATGCCGCCGGCGTCGCGCCCGCAGATCATGGCATTGCCGTTTCGTCCTATGATGGACGGTTCAACGAGAGGCATAGCCAGGTCGCCTGGGACCAGCACATCGTCCGGCTGGGCTGACCTTTACCCGCTACGGAAGCGCCCTAGTTGCGGCGGGATGAGCAAAACCGTCGTTATGATCCTCTTCATCATCGCCTGCGTCGCACTCGGCGCCTTGAGCGGCGCAAGCAACCAGCCTGGCGAGTGGTACCAGTCGCTCGACAAACCCTTCTTCAATCCGCCGAGCTGGATTTTCGCTCCCGTCTGGACGATCCTTTACGTCCTGATCGGCGTCGCACTTTCCGAGACATGGTATGACGAGAACAACAGCCGCCGCCTCGTTCTCTTTGCCGTTCAGGCTGCGCTCAACCTTCTGTGGTCGCCGGTTTTCTTCGGCCTGCAGAGCCCTGTTCTCGGCCTCGTCGTCATCGTGCCGCTGCTGGTCTCGATCCTGCTGTTCATCGTCGCCAGTTGGCGGGAAAACCGCAGGGCTGCATGGCTTTTCGTGCCCTATGCGCTCTGGGTCGCGTTCGCCACGCTCCTCAACCTGTCGATCGTCCTCATGAATTAAGCACGCTCCATCGTACGACTTGCCGAACATCGCCCGCCATGCCAATTTCGCATCTGCGAAAGGGACGGGACATGGACGGGAGAGACACGGGCGATTTCCGCGAACGGGTGCGCCAGAGTTTTGGTCGACAGGGCGCGATGGCGATGCTTGGCGCCGAGCTGACACGCGTCGAACAGGCGATCGTCGAGATCGAGCTGCCTTTCGACATCAAGCTCACCCAGCAGCACGGTTTCCTGCATGCCGGCGTGATTTCCGCGGCACTTGATGCCGCCTGCGGTTATGCCGCCTATACCGTCATCGAACCGGAAGCCTCGATCCTCACCATCGAGTTCAAGGTGAATCTGATGTCGCCCGGCCGCGGCGATCGTTTTCTGTTCCGTGGCGAAATCACCAAGCCGGGCTCGACGATAATAGTCGCCGACGGCCGCGCCTATGCGATCGGCGACGGCCCCGCCAAACTCATCGCTTCCATGACCGGCACCATGATGGTGATACGGGGCCGAGAGGACGTAACTGGATGACTTCTCCCCTTCCCCTCGGCGAGCCGAGCCTTGCCGGCGGTAAATCCATTCTCTTCGTGATGGCGGTCGATGCCGAGTACGGCCCGGCGCTGAAATCCCGCATCAAGCCGCTGATGACCGGCGTCGGCCCGGTCGAGGCGGCTGTCGTGCTATCCCATGCGCTGACACGCCTGGAAGCGACGGACGATCTGCCCAATCTCGTTGTCTCGCTCGGCTCGGCCGGTTCCCGCAATCTCGAACAGACGGAAATCTATCAGGCCTCGTCGGTCGCCTATCGGGACATGGACGCCTCGCCGCTCGGGTTCGAGAAAGGCCGCACGCCCTTCCTCGACCATCCGGCGATCATGCCGCTTCCCTTGCGCATCCCCGGCGTCAGGGAAGCCTCGCTATCGACCGGGGGCAACATCGTCTCCGGTGCCGCCTATGATCTCGTCGGCGCCGACATGGTCGATATGGAGACGTTCGCGGTGCTGCGCTGCTGCCAGCTTTTCGGCCTGCCGCTGATCGGCCTGCGCGGCATTTCCGACGGCAAGGAAGAGCTGAAGCATGTCGGCGACTGGACCGAATACCTGCATGTGATCGACAAAAAGCTGGCGGATGCGGTCGACAGCCTGTTCGAGGGGTTGGAGGATGGCGCCATCGTCCTCTGAAGGCGCGATTTTCGCCGCGTTCCCCGTTGCCAGAAAGGCGAAGTTTCTTTAAAGGCTCGCCATGACCCAGATAGCTCATCCCGACAGCATCCTCATCATCGATTTCGGCAGCCAGGTGACGCAGCTCATCGCGCGTCGCATCCGTGAAGCGGGCGTCTACTGCGAAATCCACCCCTTCCAGAACGCGGGCGCCGCGTTCGAGAGGCTCCAGCCCAAGGGCGTGATTTTCTCCGGCGGCCCGGCATCGGTCACCACCGAAGGCAGCCCCCGCGCACCGCAGGCGGTGTTCGACAGCGGGGTTCCGATCCTCGGCATCTGTTACGGCCAGCAGACGCTTGCAACCCAGCTCGGCGGTGTCGTCGAAGGCGGGCATGCCGCGGAATTCGGCCGCGCCGACGTGGAGATCAAGGCGAAGAGCCCGCTGTTCGAAGGTTTCTGGGAAGTCGGCGGCCGCTATCCCGTCTGGATGAGCCATGGCGACCGCGTCACGCAGCTTCCGGACGGTTTCGAAGTCATCGCGACTTCGGAGAATGCGCCTTTTGCGATCGCAGCCGACGAAAGCCGGCACTACTACACCACCATGTTCCACCCGGAAGTGGTGCATACGCCCGACGGCGCCAAGCTGCTCTCCAACTTCGTGCACAAGATCGTCGGGTTGAAGTCCGACTGGACGATGTCGGCCTATCGCGCCGAGATGATCCGCAAGATCCGCGAACAGGTCGGCAAGGAACGGGTCATCTGCGGGCTCTCCGGCGGCGTCGATTCCTCGGTTGCGGCGGTCCTGATCCACGAAGCGGTCGGCGACCAGCTGACCTGCATCTATGTCGACCACGGCCTGATGCGCCAGGGCGAGACCGAGCAGGTCGTCGGCATGTTCCGCGACAACTACAATATTCCGCTCGTCCATGTGGACGCGTCCGACCTGTTCCTGACCCAGCTTGCCGGCGTTTCCGACCCGGAAGTGAAGCGCAAGACGATCGGCCGCCTGTTCATCGAGGTGTTCGAGGCGGAAGCCGCCAAGATCGCTTCCGATGGCAAGGGTTCTCCGGCCTTCCTGGCCCAGGGCACGCTCTATCCGGACGTGATCGAAAGCGTCTCCTTCTCGGGCGGACCTTCGGTGACGATCAAGAGCCACCACAATGTCGGCGGCCTTCCCGAGCGCATGAACATGAAGCTGGTCGAGCCGCTGCGCGAGCTCTTCAAGGACGAAGTGCGCGCGCTCGGCCGCGAGCTCGGCCTGCCGGAGAGCTTCATCGGCCGCCATCCCTTCCCGGGTCCGGGCCTTGCGATCCGTTGCCCCGGCGGCGTCACCCGCGAAAAGCTCGACATCCTGCGCAAGGCCGATGCGATCTATCTCGACGAAATCCGCAAGGCCGGCCTCTACGACACGATCTGGCAGGCGTTCGCGGTGCTTCTGCCAGTGCAGACAGTCGGTGTCATGGGCGACTACCGCACCTACGATTTCGTCTGCGCATTGCGCGCCGTCACCTCAGTCGACGGCATGACTGCGGACTTCTATCCCTACGACATGAATTTCCTCGGCCGCACGGCCACCCGCATCATCAACGAAGTCCGCGGCATCAACCGCGTCGTTTACGACGTGACCAGCAAGCCCCCCGGCACGATCGAGTGGGAATGACGGATACAAACGGCGGCAATAGCGTAGTTTCGGCGGTGGTTTTCGCCTTCGCTTGACTGCCGTTCGCGTCCGTCTTTCACTCGCATCGAGCTGGCCTACTCCATTTCTGTCTCACGGCACCGATCTGTGCGCACTATCAGGATGATGTAAATCCGCTTCGATGGGTGGAAGTGCTCTGGCGTAGAATAGCGTGCACAAAGGCGGGTCAGCTTTGCGCCCAATTGCTGCCGTCGCGCCTGCCGGCCAGTCATTCCGAAACCGGTCGTTCGTTCACCTTGCTCGCCGCTCGCATATAACGGCTCATATTGGGGACTTTTCTGCCAGGCGGCTATCAGGAGCCTCGCAGCGAATAGCTGCCGCTCGCTACCCCGGCAGTTGTCTCGAAAACGATGGCGTTTCGGGAAACGTCGTGCGCAGCCTTCAGTTCAGTCGGAATTACCCTTCGGCGGCCAACATCGTCAGCCGTTCACGCAGCCAGCGTTTTGCCGGATGGTTGGTGGTCCGGTCGTGCCAGACACTCGCGATAGTAAAGCCAGGAATGGTGAGTGGCGGTTCCACCACCTGCACCTGATCCGACCAGCCATCGGCGATCCGCCGTGGGATCAAAGCGATCATGTCGGACTGTGACACGACCTCTGGCACGATCAGAAAGCCCGACGTGGACAGGGCTACTGTGCGGCGGCGGCCGACGGCCTCAAGTGCTGCATCGGCAGGCCCTGAGAACCCGCCGCCCTTGGGAGACACGACAACGTGCTCCAAAGCGCAGAACACATCTAGGCTGAGACGGCCTTGCACGGCCGGGTGTCCCTGCCGAGCGATCACCGCGAGCGTGACGAGCAGGCCGAGATCGAGGTTTCTGGTATCCATTCGTTGGATAACAACATGCAGAAGGTTCGATTTCAACCTCGGCGACGTACCGAGTAGTATGCCGAGCGGCCTTCGGCTCTCAAACATTCATCGATAATACGGATAGCCGATTGGTGGACGCCCTCTCCCTCGAACCGCATCCCAGCTTAAGCGGAAAACATCATGATTTCACCCTACACGATCAACATCCCTGACGAACGGCTCGCCACGATCAGAGCCAAGGTCGAGGCTTATGACTGGAGCCAGCTGCCGGATGCGGGGGGCTGGTCAGCGGGGGTCGGGGTTGATGACCTCAAGCGGCTCGCCGCGTATTGGCGGGACAGCTACGACTGGCGTGCGGTCGAACGGCGCCTCAACGCACTCCCCAACTTCACGGCCGACGTGGAAGGCGAGCACCTCCACTTCGTTCATGTGAAAGGCGACGGCTCCAAGCCGCCCGTCCTGCTTCTCCACGGCTGGCCGGGCTCGTATCTCGAGTTCGAGCGGCTGTTGGAGCCGCTCGCGGCGGACGGGCACGATGTTGTCGTCCCCTCGCTTCCTGGCTTCGCGTTCTCCAACCCGATCACGCGCCCGATTGGCCCGCGGCGGGCTGCTGTGCTCGTGCATGGGCTGATGATCCAACTGTTCGGCGACGCGCGGTATTTCATTCAAGGGGGCGATTGGGGCCACGGCATCGCGGCCTGGGCAGCGCATGATCGACCGGACGCTCTGCTTGGCATCCATATCAACATGATGACCGTGCGTGCGGAGGACGCCGCTCCCACGACCGGCGAGGAGAAGTCCTTCGCCGCCAAGCGCGCCGCGATTGCCGACCGGGAGAGCGCCTACTTTCACGAGCAGGCGACCCGTCCGCAAACGCTCGGCGTCGCGATGGCCGACAGCCCGGTCGGAGCGGCGGGCTGGATACTCGAAAAGTTCGGCAAGTGGGCCGATTTTCCGACAACCGCCGATGGCAACCCCGACGTCTGGAGCAAGTTTTCCGAGGAGGAACTCCTCACCAACATCATGCTCTACATCGCGCCGGCATCGTTCGTGACTGCAACCTGGATCTACTACGGCAGCCGGCTTGAGGAGTCGCTGATGCTTCCGGCCGGCACCCGCATCCAGGTGCCGACCGGCGTTGCGGCCTTCCCCGATCCGGTGTTCTTGCCGCCGCCGCGCTCGTTCGCGGAGAAGACCTACAACATCGTGCATTGGACCGACATGCCGCGGGGCGGCCATTTCGCCGCGCTGGAAGAGCCGGAACTGATGCTGGCCGACCTGCGCGCCTTTATCGCGACGGTGTCGGGAGCGCGCTCCTGAAGGTGGAGCTCTCCGTTTCCGAAGCGCGGCGCGTGGCGCTGGCGGCGCAGGGCTTCAATGCTCTGCGTCGTCACGACCGCATCGGCGCGGGCTATGGCTGACCGGCCGTGGCAGCCTGATCCCCTGCATCAGGCTGCATGGGCTGGTGAACGCCGTTGGCGGAATGGCCTTTGACCGCAGCCTGTGGACGAGCCACTGGTCGCCGGAAGCCAGTACGCGCCATTTCGCTATCACCGCAGCTCTCCCCGCCGCCTTCCTGTTCTGGGTTACACGGTCGAAACCACAATACTGAGATACCAGTGCGAGGGCTTCCCGATTGGGAAGGCCTAGCGGGACAGGCACGGCAGAATTGGTCGTCCGGTGCCTCCGGGTTGGGCCGTTTTCCCGAAACCTGTTCCCGTTTGCGTTTTCCCGAAATGGTCCGTCGGACATGGAGAAACGGGACTGCTGCGAGTTGCCGGAACGGCCGGTTTCGGGACGCCACGCCGATTTATCTAACGGCCGGGAATGGGTCGGAAGCGGCGGTTGCCGGTTTTCCCCGGAATCCAAACACATTAGCGCGACCCTCTTCGCGGCCAATCGTGGACGAGGAGAAGAACAATGGGACATTCGCGATACGATCCTGCGATGCAGGCGCGGCCGGCGTGGAACGCTGGCAAAATGGTCGGCACCAAACGACCGCTGACGCAGAAGCAGATTTGGGCCGTCCGTTTCTTTCTCGAGCGCGAGGGACGACTTCGCGACCGGGCGTTGTTCGACCTCGCGATCGACAGCAAGCTGCGCGGCTGTGACTTGGTCAAAATCAAGATCGGCGACCTCGTATCGGGCGCTGAGATCAGATCCCGCGCGATCGTCGTCCAACAAAAGACCGGTCGGCCGGTGCAATTTGAACTGACTGCTGATGTCCGGGCTAGCCTGTTGACCTGGCTGGAGCGACGCGGCGGCACGATTAACGATTACGCCTTCCCGAGCAGAGTCGATCACGCCGGCCATCTAAGTACCAGGCAATACGCCCGCTTGGTACACGAATGGGTGACGGCGATCGGACTGAGGTGCGCCGAATATGGTACGCATTCGATGCGCCGAACCAAGGCCTCAATGATCTATAAGGCGACCGGCAATCTCCGAGCGATCCAGATTTTGCTCGGTCACACCAAAATCGAAAACACGGTCAGGTACCTCGGTGTCGATATTGAAGATGCGCTGACACTTGCAGAGCGAACGGAAATCTAAACGGAGCGGCCTGTCCGTAAATGGATGGGCCGCATTCGAGCGAGGCAGCAAAGCGCCCCATAATCGGCCGTTCAGTCGGATTGTGTGCGTTCCTGGAAGCAGTCGTCGTTTAGATAGTCAGTGAACAGCGCTTTGGATGCGGTTTGCGCCTGCTTAGTCATCAGTCGTAGCGGGGCGTCATCATTAGAGCGAATGCGCTGGTCGCGAACGTCACAGCGGATGCGGTAGACGACCCCGAATTGATGAAGGAGACGATCGCGAAGGAGGACGCAGCATCGCTGCCGCTCGCTTCGATGTTCGTCGTGCCCACGGTCGACAGGCCATAGGGAACGTTCGCTGCCCGCGCCGCCGCCGCCAGCATGTTATCAGCGCCGGGCCACAGCGCGTTGACAATACCAACGGGCGAGATGCCGATCGGCAGGTTATAATCGCCGCCGAACAGTGCGGCGCGGTCGAGCGGCCGCTGGTATCGCGCATGTAGCGCGGTGCGAGCGTGATCGCGTCGAGCGCGGCGCGGTTGCGCCCGAGCGCCAGCTCGGCGCCGGTCCCGCTTTCGAGATAGCCGCATGCGATCGCCGGCATGCGCCGCCGTGCGATCCACGCCAGAGCCTCGATCGTCGCCGCGTTCGCGAGCCCGAGCCGAATCATGGATCAGTCTCCGCCTACCATTCGGCGCATATCTTGCCGAAATGCGCGCCGCTTAGTTGGTAGCGAAAGGCGTCGGCCAGCTCTTCGAAGGCAAAGCTCCTGTCGATGACCGGGCGGATGCCGGTCACCTCCAGCGCCGTCACATAATCCTGCTGATCGCGCCGGCTGCCGACGATCAGCCCCTGGAGCCGCGCCTGCTTACGCATCAGCTCCATTGTCGGCACCTGCCCCTCGCGCCCGGTGAGGACACCGATGAGCGCGATATGCCCGCCGACGCGCACCGCCGCGATCGATTGCGGCAGCGTGCCCGGTCCGCCGATCTCGACGACATGATCGACGCCGAGACCGCCGGTCAGATCACGCACCGCGGGGCTCCATTCGGGCATCTCGCGGTAGTCGAGGGTATGATCGGCACCGAGCGCTGTGAGGCGTTCGCGCTTCGCGCCCGAGGACGAGGTAGCGATCACCGTCGCGCCCATCGCTTTGGCGATCTGAAGCGCGGCGATCGAGACGCCACCGGCGCCCATGATCAGCACTGTCGCGCCCGCGCGCAGCCCGCCGTCGACGACGAGCGCGCGCCACGCGGTGAGACCTGCCGTAGTGATCGTCGCCGCCTCGGCATGGCTCCACCCGGCTGGCGCACGGGTGAAGGCGGTGGCGGCGCGCACGACATGGGTTGTTGCCATACCGTCGATGCCATCACCCGGTGTGCCCGCGAAATTCCCGACCGCATCGAACGGCGCGCCTGCCGGCCAGTGCGGGAAGAAGGTCGACACAGCGTGATCGCCGGGCGCGAATTCGGTGACACCCAAGCCGACCGCCTCGACGACACCCGCACCGTCAGCCATCAGCACGCGGCCGTCGGCGGCCGGAATGCCGCCATTGGCAACGAGCAGATCGTGGAAATTGAGCGAGGTGGCGTGGATCGCGACACGGATCTCACCCGGGGCAGGGACGCCGGGATCATCGCGCTCGACGATTTCCAGGCGGTCGAACCCACCGGGCGCGCGGACTACCCAAGCTTTCATACGATTTCCTTTCCCTTGATCGGCAGAAGAGCAGGCGCGCTTTCAGCCATGCCGACAGCACCAACGAATGGGGTGATGGCGAGAGCGGTTGCGGCGGCGGCGATAGCTGCAAACGGCGTCACCATCACGCCCGGCCCGGCGAGGATCACTCCGCCCAAAGCCGAAGCGCCAGCAATGCCTAGATTGAAGGCGGCGATGTTAAACCCTGAAGCGGTGGCGACCGCATCGGGTGCCCTCTTTCTCCGCCACAGCAATCACGCCTGCCTGTACGATCGGTCCGGTGCAGAAGCAGAAGACCGACCAGAAGAAGATATTGACGAACATCACGCCGGCGTGCGGCGCAGTATAAGGCAGCGCCGCAAGCGCCAATAGAAGGCCGATGAGCGCAAAGGCGAGGCCACGCCGCGTCCCGAGCGCGTCCCCCAATTGTCCGCCGACCAGATTGCCCACCACCGCGGCGGCGCCGAATACCATCAGCGCCAGGCTCACGCTCGTCTCGGACACATGCGTGACTGTGGTCATGAGCGGCGACAGAAAGGTGAAGACCGCGAACGATCCGCCGTATCCTAGCGCCGCGATGGCATACAGCGTGAGCAACTTGGGTTGTTGCAACAGCCTGAACTGAGAGAGCAAGCCCGCCGACGGCTCAAAGGAAATCTGGCGCGGCAGCAAAATGTGCAGAAACGTCGCCGCCAGCGCGCCCAGCCCGGCGATGACAAAGAAGGGCGCGCGCCAATCAAGTCGCTGGCCGATGAATGTTCCTGACGGAACGCCGACCACCATGGCGACGGTGAGGCCGGCGAACATCAGTGCGACGGCACGGGCCCCGCGTGACCGTTCCACCAACGACATCGCGATTGTGGCGCCGATGGAGAAAAAGACGCCGTGCGCCACGCCAGTGATGATGCGTCCCGCCAGCATCGCGCCATAGCCGGACGCGAAGCCGCTCAGGAGATTGCCGAGCGCGAACAGCAGCATCAATCCAACCGCTAGCGGCCGGCGCGGCAGATGCCCGACTAACGCCGTGACCGTGGGGGCACCGATGGTCACGGCGAGGGCGTAGCCGGAAACGAGCAGACCAGCCGCCGGGAGCGTTGTCCCGAGATCGCGCGCGATCCCGGGAACCAGGCCAATGATCACGAACTCAGTCGTGCCAATGGCAAATGCTCCGGCGGCCAGCGCGATCAGCGCAGGCTTCATAATCGTCGTGCCTCACGCGTCAACCATCTCGACCACCCTTTCGGCGACATGCGCGACGATGCCGGTCTGGCCCGGCGCGACGTCATCCGCCATGGTGTGGCGATCGGGGAAATCGCCTCCGTTCTGCGCACGGAACGGGATTGGCGCGTCGGTGAACAGCCCGGCGAGTCGCGCGCGCCAGCCCGCCTTGATCGCCTCGACCTCTTCGGCGGTGGAGACATGGCCGGCGCTGTAGACAGCGTGCGTGGGCAGCACATCCATGCCCGGATAGAAGAGCGCGCCGTGGGTCAGCGGAAAGAGCAGCTGCTCAATCGGCGCGTTGATCCCGCGCGGGCCATAGTCCGCCACAGGTCCACCGGCCTGAACATTTACCAGCGCGCGCTTGCCCTTCAGGATGCCGTCCCCGAAGCGAAACTCGTTGGTGCCGTTCTGGTAGCCATAAGCGAAACCAAAGGCATAGACGCGTTCGATCCAGCCCTTCAGGATCGCGGGCACGCCATACCACCACAGCGGGAACTGCAGGATGACCGCGTCCGCGGCAAAGAGTTTGGCCTGTTCGGCGACAACATCCGGCGTCTGGTTGCCGGTCGCATAGGCATGGCCCGATTCCATGATGAACGACAGCCGGTCGGGATTGGTGCGGACGGGAAAGTCGTCGGCGTCGAACACTGCTTTCCACTTCATACCGTAAAGTTCGGATTGCACGATCTCGTGTCCGGCGGCGCCAAGCGTCTCGACAGTAACATCGACCAACTGCCGGGTGAGCGAGGTTGCTTCGGGGTGCGCAGATACAATAAGGATATTCTTCTTCATCATGCTTCTCTGGTCTCTATCGTGGAGTGTGGGGGGCGCTTCAGCGCTCGCTGGGATGTACCCAAGCCAGCGGCTTCACCGGATCATCAAGCTCGGTATGGGCAGCGCGTTGGTGAAGTTGGAGATGATCTTTGCGTCGGCCATCAACGTCGCGACGCTCACATTCCCGAGCTGAACGACCGGCGCGATGTCGGTGTAGTTCGGTACGTCGCCGTGAATTTCGGCCGCGTGCGCGTGGAATGCTTTTTGGAAGCTGTCCGGCGACTCGAACAGCGCGTGAAACGCGGCGATGTAGGGCGCGGGGGCACCCGGCTGTGCGCCGCCAAGGCCGGTTTCGACGATCACCCCTCTGACGGCGTCGCCAAGCAGGCCCAGGGCCAAGGGCACATGTTTCTCGAGGCGGCATCGAAGCGTGCCTGCTCAGTATTGGGATAAAGAAAACTGACGATGACATCCTTGCCTCCCGCGGGAGGGATTGGTGAAGCTCCCGCGTCGAGGCTTGCAGGATGAAGGCTTTTCAGCGATATTTGAAATCGATTATATTTTATTCGGAAATAAATGTGGTGGATACCAGCCGCATCGACCTCAACCTTCTGGCAACGCTCGAAGTGCTGCTCGCCGAACGGAACGTCACCAAGGCGGCGGCGAAGCTGCATCTCAGCCAGCCGGCAGTCAGTGCGCAACTCGCGCGGCTGCGGGATTTGTTCGACGATCCGTTGCTTCTTCCTGCCCAGCGCGGAATGACCCCGACCGCCAAGGCAACAGAACTTGCCCCACAATTGCGCGAGGCGTTGGATCGGGTGCGCTCGACACTGCAGTCCCACAGGGACTTCGATCCCGAAACGGCGCAACTCGCTGTGTCGATCGCTTGCTCGGATTATGTCCAGGCAGCCGTTGTGATGCCGCTCGTCTTGGCGCTCCGGCGGATAGCACCAGGCGTGCGCGTGGCGGTTTGGCACCTGTCCCCCGCCCTCATGGAACAGCAGTTGGCGAACGGCGATATCGATTTGGTGATCGCCACACCCGATCCCTCAATGCCGCATCTACGTGCATGTGATCTTTACGAGGAAACATATGTCCTCATCGGCAGGCAAGGCCACCCGGATCTGAAGCCTGGTCTGACGATCGAGAACTATGTCAGGCTGGAACATATCGTCGTCTCACGGCGAGGCGGCAACTTCGAGACACCAGTTGACGACGCCTTGGGAGTTCTCGGTTATCGGCGCAATGTCGTCATGTCAGCGGGCTCGTTCTTGTTCATTCCCGAAATTGTTTCCAGCAGCGATCTTGTCGCTCTCGTACCCAGGCGGCTGTTTCGTGCCCAATCGGAAAGGCTGATGATCATCGATCTGCCCTGGCTGAGCGAACGGTTCGATATCGGCTTGATCTGGCACGAGCGTTGTCACGGCCATGCCGGGCAGCGCTGGGTTCGCGAATTGATCCGAAAGCTGATGGTCGAGGGCGAAGACGACGCGCCGCGCGCCTAGACTAATCGGGCGGCGACAGGTTTCCGCAATCGCCGAGGGCTATCGAGTTCGCCGCTGCTTCACAACCTGCGCCGGTCCGAAGAACGCCCGCACTAGCTCGGCTCCTCGGAAAATCGGGTTGTTGAGCTGAGCCAACGAACCCGGTCCTCAGTTTCCTCAGCGCGGCCCTAGACCGCGAGAAGGGGCCAGAGCGCGTCGACCTAATGGTCGAGGTGAGGCTGCCCGGTGGCTGGATCGCCTCCGCTCGCCGCGAGCGCAAGCCCCCGCCGCAGGATGTGTCTGGCGGCGTTGCCGCTGCCGTCGAGGAGGGGGTTGAGGTAGGAAAGGGCCTACGAGACTTCTTCCAACGGTCGGACGGGTAGTAAGTTCTAGTTGTAACGAGCGGCTGAACAAGCGTCCGCTTCCGGGAAGCGCAATGAGCGCGCTCAGTTTCGTCTTCCGAGCCTTCCTGGCGCGGTCAGCTCTGTGAACGAACGACTGCTTCGCACATTGGGCCGCCCAAAACCTGCCCGTCCGTAACCGGCCCACTATAAGAAGTTCGCCTGATAGCTGGTCGCCATCAGCGACACATGCGCCTCCAACGGCGGACGCAGCTCGAACGCCTTTGGCTCCCGCGCAAAATTCCACAATCGCACCAGCCGCCAATCGCTGCGCCGCTCCTCGGCGACGGCCATCTCATTGCGCGTGATGTGAAACGGCGTGCGCTCCCAGCCGTTGGTCGTCTTCACCTCGATCAGCCGATCGCTGCCATTGGTGTCGAAGCTCAAGATGTCATAGCCGGCACCGTCACCATCGACATGGGACACCCAGCGGATGCGCTCGGCGAGATCGGTCCGGCCGGCGGCGAGCAGGCTGGCTCGCTCATGGGCGAGGACGCGCTCCTCGCCAGCGCGGCCCAGAAACCGATTGCGGGCATCGCGCTCCGCCACATCGTACTTCCGGGCGATGGCGGTCATCTGCTCGAGCTCGGCGGGCGGCGGCGCATTGCTGTGCGTCGGCGGCGGGCCGATCCACAGCATCGCTTCTTCGCGAAGCGCTGATGGCGACGGCCCCATTGCCATCCGCGCGGTCGGTGCGAGCCAATCCGGATGACGCCGTAGCCAGCGCACCACCGCATCGACGAGCGAGGCCTGGAAATTGAAGGCTGGCTTGTAGCCAGGGATCCAGTCCTCACCGAGGCCCTTGAGCACGGCGCTGATGTTCTGATGTTTGTATTCGATCGAGCCGCGTGGCCGATCGATCACCGCCTGCAGCAGCCGGTTATGCTCGGCCTTGCTATAGGGCTGCCCGGCGATGTCGTCGCCAAGCATCGCGAAATAGTCCGCCACGATCGCGTCGTTCTGCTCGTCGGACCAGTCACCGGCCATGGCGGCTCCCGAGCGGGCGGGCCAAGCTGGAGAAGCTCCGGATCATCCCAGCAACCGCGCCGGCACACCTAGCGCTGGCCCGGCCTCGGCGAGCCGCTGGTCGAGCGTATGCACCGTCGCGCCATGCTCCGACGCGATGGCGAGAT
This sequence comes from Neorhizobium tomejilense, assembly GCF_964254135.1. Lineage (NCBI taxonomy): Bacteria > Pseudomonadati > Pseudomonadota > Alphaproteobacteria > Hyphomicrobiales > Rhizobiaceae > Neorhizobium > Neorhizobium tomejilense. The sequence goes on along the minus strand of NZ_CAXUSO020000001.1, from coordinate 4,541,131 downwards.
GCAGCGCGTCGCCAGCACGGAGGCCAAGGGCGTGCTGATCGGCAAACCTCGCCGCCGCCCGGAACTGCCCGCCCGTCACGGGCAGCACCGTGAAGCTCTCGGCGACGAGCCTGTTGAACATGGCGAGTGCCGCCGCGCGCTGCTCCAGGCTGATCTGCCCGGTCCGCAGCTTGATCGCCATGGCCGACGACATCTCGGTGACGGTCCAGTCGCTGATCAGAAGCTGCGCGGGGTCCTGCTCGGCCAGCCAGGTCTGAATACGCGCCGTCATCGCTTCATTGGAGAGCGCCGCAACGATCAGCGACGTGTCGAGATAGAGCATCAGTAGCGATCGCCATCCCGCATCGACCGCACAAGATCGGCGGCACTCTGGGACTGCAGCGGCATCGCTGCCGTCAGTGATTGAAGCAGCGTGGCATCGATCGGCTTGCGCGGCCTAGCGGCGGCAGTGAGCCGCGCAACCGGCTTGCCGCGACGGGTGATATCGATCGAGTCGCCCGCCTCGACCCGGTCGACCAGTTCGCTCAGGTGGGCTTTGGCGTCCGCCAGATTGATCGCATCCATGTCACGCTCCTGACCATGTAGATGGTCATATAACGCAGTCGGCCTGAGAATTCCAGCGCTGCCTCTTCACGTCGGTCCTTCTGGCGAACGCTCTTCGGGCCGGAGGCAGTGCAAAGCCATCCAGATTGCACGTTCGGAAGGCACGTCCTGATCGCTCGCCGGCACGATGCTCGCGAGCCTTTCAGGAGATGTACCATGATACTCCAACAAACTCCCTGTCAGCTCGGCGATGTACGCAACTGGATCAACGACGGGTCCTCGATCCCGGATTGGGTGCGGATGCAGATGTCCGGCGAAATCGCATCCAACGGCACCTTTCTCATCGTTACACCGGTTGGCACCGCACGGATGCATCCGGGCGATGTGGTGATTGAGCATCAGGGCCAACTCTGGTCGCGCTCACCCGACGAAGTCCTGCAACTGATCGATGGGTTCGGCGCAGAGGCTGCACTGCCGATCGCTGCCATCGGTCCTGGCAAGGACGCTCAGTTCGGCACGAAGAGCAAAGCCGGGAAGGGAAGAAGGCGCGGGGGTGAGCGCAAGATCGGATTTCGGCCGCCGATCGGAAAAATGCCCAGCATCGAATGGGTGCATACCGCCGAACTGACCGTGGACCAGTCCTATCAGCGTTCGATCGATAATGAAGGCTCCCGACGTTTGATCGCGAGCATCGCCGCCAATTTCGACTGGCGGCTCTGCGCGCCGCTCGTGGTTTCAAGACGCCCGGACGGATCGAAGGTCATCATAGACGGAATGATTCAAGCCCATCCGGACGCCGCCAAAATCAATCTGCATTGCGACGTAAGCCACTGAAAACAAAATTAAATCATGTCGATAACTATCGACATCTATCGGCGGGTAGAGTTTGGCGCTGACGGCCCGCCTGACGGACCTCGGGCATATTGCTTAGCCGCATTTTTAAAAGTACCGTCAGGGGCAACGAGGCTCGTGACGGTACTTTTTGCATTAAGCCATTGAATACGATAGTGAATATGCAGTCGATAGTGGCCCCGCGCAAAGTCCTCATTATTTTTCGCCGTCGAATGTAACGCTCAGCGACCCATGCGCGAATATCTGCTGTGACCGGACTTTCTACCTCCTTCCCGATCACCGCCCGGCCCGGAGCCGACTTTCCCTCCAGCGCCGGCACGCCACACCAGAATTGAAGACGCGGCCCCGCACGCTATTGCAACATGCCTCGCGCAAACTGCTCGCCACTCATCAGGACTCTGACAGACTTATCATTATAAGCACCGGTGATATCTTCATGCGCACATGCCCACTTGCTGCTCTCCTCCTCATCGCCGTCATGCCTCTTACTGTTTCTTCCGCAATGCTTTGCGGAGCGCAGGCTGCTTGTCCCGTCAAGGACGGAAACTACCGGATCGAGTTGCCGCAAGATGGCGACATTCGCGGCGTCTTTGTCTATTTCCATGGTTTCAAAAGCTCCGCCAGGTTGCAGATGCAGCAACGCTCCCTGGTCGAGATGACGCTCGCGCATCATCTGGCCTATGTAGCCGCCGATGGCATCGAGGGGAGTTGGTCGTTTCCTCATGGTCCCAGCCAGGCTCGGGATGAAAAAGCGTTCATCGCGAATGTCTTTGATGACCTGCGGCAACGCTACGGTTTTACCCCGGACAAGACGGTGATCGGGGGTTTTTCCATCGGCGCATCGATGGCTTGGTACACCGCCTGCCAGCAGGGGGAGAAAGCCGCGGCGATGGTGACTTTCTCCGGCGTGTTCTGGAATCCTCTTCCAAAACCGGATGACTGCGTCGCCGATCTTCCTCCAATGGTCCATTTTCATGGGACCGCTGATCAGACATTTCCGCTCGCCGGTCGCGCGATTGGCACCAAATTCCATCAGGGCGATGCGCTCAAAAGCTTGGCCATTCTGCGTGAGCGCGCCAAATGCGACATGAAGGCTGCGAAGAAAGTCACGCTGGATAACATCGAGTGCGACGATGTCCCGGACTGCATTCGGGGCGACAGTGTCATGTGCATCCATAACGACGGCCATGAGGCACGGGCCGATATGCTTGATGCTGGCCTGACAGCGGTGGGCTTTCCCAAATGAACACTGGGCTGCAAAAAAACGAAGATCCTTTGTAACAACTGCCTGCATTCCCACGAATTAGCAGGCAGCAAGGTCGCAAACCTGATCCGACGCGATGCTGACGGATCGTTCGAGGATGACAAAGGAATCCCTCATGCTGCAGTCAATCACATGTCCAAACATCGGCCATGCCATCGTTCATCATTTCGGAGAAGGTGCGGCCATCTGGGGGCAGGCGATCACGCCGAGCATTGCTCATCTGATTCAGGCGCAGCGGGCGTTAGCGATCGATTTTTCCCGGATACGCCACGGTATCGTGTTCGAGACCGTCTCGAGTGTTGCGATGCTTCCCCATGTCATCGATGGATCCACGTTTCGCATACACGTCGAAAGCACGGCGTTTCGCCGCACCGTTGTCCGACGCGAAGCAGCGGTGGAGGCCTTCGTTCGCTGCGATACAGGCGCCGGTTGCACTCTCCATATTTGGGGCCGTGTCGCGACGGAAAGTCCATCGCAGCAGTCAGATCAACTGGCAGCTATCGACGATAAAACTGCCGCCACCGTACCTGTGATTTTCACCGTGACATTCTGGGAGATATCGCGTGCGCCGGACGCCCGCATGGAGCAGATGATCAGGCAAGTGTCCGAGAAGGACCGCAAAATCCGGGAGCTGGAATTGAAGGTGGCGCTCTTGATGTGTTCGCAATGAACTCATGTTCAGACAGACGCATGCGCAGCCGTAGAATTGATTGTTCCATACCAGGAGTTACCATGCAGAATTCAGACAGCCCGGCGACAAAGAATGAAGCAGCGCCGCGCTGGCGTCAAATCGGACTGTGGAGCGTCAAGCTTCTCCTTGCTGCGGCCTTCATCGCCGCCGGCAGCGCCAACCTCTACGGCCTGCCGATATTGGTTCAGAACTTCGAGCAGATCGGGCTCGGGCAGTGGTTTCGGTATTTCACCGGAACACTCGAGCTGATCGGCGCGGCCGCGCTACTCGTCCCGGCTGTGGCCTCGCTCGGTGCGCTTCTGCTCGCCGCGATCATGGTCGGCGCCACCTTGACCCATCTCTTCGTGCTGCCGGGCTCGCCCGTCCCCGCGATCGTGCTCTTCGCGCTGAGCGTGATGATAGCCTGGGCGCATCGCGACCAGATCGCCGTGCTGGCCAGCAGGATCCTCGTCGACCGCGACTGAGGACACGAAGGTCGTCAACGCCCTCACGGGCGGCAAAGCATGCGTTGCGACGTGGCGTAAGCTGCCTGGGGGTGGGCCATTTCTGGTTATGGCGGAAGCGCGAATGTAACGTCTACGCATCCCGTGACGAGCAAGACAGGCCACTTTCGTTCAACAGGAGGATAACATCATGACGATCTCATTGCGCGCCATTCTGCCGCTTGCAGCGGCTCTCACACTTTCCTTCGTCTCTGTCGGCTATTCCGCGGAGATTTTTACGACGAATGGTGTGGCCATCAACGGCTATGATCCCGTCGCCTATTTCACCGATCATAAGCCGGTGAAAGGGTCGGATAAATACAAGGCGACCTACGAAGGAGCGACGTTCCACTTTGCATCCGCCTCACATCGTGATGCATTCACCGCCAATCCAGGACATTTTGCTCCGCAGTATGGCGGCTATTGCGCCTTTGGAACGGCACAAGGCTACAAGGCGTCGACCGAACCCCAGGCCTTTACCGTGGTCGATAACAAGCTCTACCTTAACTACAATGACAGCGTCCTCAAGACGTGGAGAGAGGATGTCAGCGGGTATATCAAAAAGGCCGACGCAAACTGGGGTAAGGTCAGGGTGCAACCTGATCCGTAAGTCCCGATGCCGACATGAATCACCTATCCGACCCATTGCGGATAGGGACCTTTTCAGGTTGATGACGGCGACGCCCGCCGGCGCTTGCCCTCAACTTTGTCGGCACGTCGCTCTTCGTCATCGGCAAGACAATTTGCGCGACGCGATCAAGCGACAGTTTAAGTCCGGCGAGCAGCTTCGAGCATCGTGAGTTCGCGAAGGATAGCGTCCTTATCCTGATCGACATGCGGCGGTGCCCGATCGAAACGAACCGGGGTTGCGGACATTTTGAGCGGGTTGCCGAGCAGGCGGACGATTTGTCCGTCCACTGTTTCCATGGTCATCACCATTTCGCGCGCCAAGGTATGCGGATTGGCCACGACCTGATCGATCGTGGCGACCCGGCCTGCGGGGATTTCGGCAGCGACAAGCCGCTGCTCCCAGCGTTCGGCGGTATCGGCTTTTAGGGCCTCGGTCACAAGCGGGTCCAGTGCATCGATATTTACAACGCGATCACGGTTATGGCGAAACCGCTCGTCGTCCGCCAGATCAGGACGGCCGATCGCCGTACAGAAGCGGGCGAACTGCTGATCGTTTCCGACTGCGATGGCGATTTCGCCAGCAGCTGTTGTAAAGGTCTGGTAGGGAGCGATGTTGGGATGCCGGTTGCCGATCCGCCCTGGCACCTTTCCCGAAACCAGATGGTTCGTCGCGGCATTGATAAGCCAGGCAACTTGGCTGTCATAAAGCGCCAGATCGATATACTGGCCTTCGCCCGTGCGGTCGCGATGGCGCAAAGCGGCGAGGATGCCGACGGTCGCATACATGCCGCACATGACATCGGCAATGCCGAGGCCGACCTTGAGGGGCCGGCCACCGGCCGTATCGCTTTCGCCGGTGATGCTCATGATGCCGCCCATCGCCTGGACAAGAAAATCATAGCCGGTTCTCTCGGCATAGGGTCCTGTCTGGCCGAAACCGGATATCGCACACCAGACGATATCCGGTTTGATCTTGCGAATATCCTCATAGCCCAGTCCGCGCCGGTCGAGATCGCCCGGCTTGTAGTTTTCGATCACCACGTCCGAGACAGCCGCCAGCCGCTTGACAAGCGTAACGCCTTCATCGCTGCCGAGATCGATGGCTATCGATCGCTTGTTGCGGTTAGCGGACAGGAAATAGGCGCTGAGATCACTGTCGCTGCCATTGGCATCCGGCACGAAGGGCGGTCCCCAGCTGCGCGTGTCGTCGCCAGTATCAGGGCGCTCGACCTTGATGACATCGGCCCCGAGATCGGCGAGCAACTGCGTGCAGGTCGGTCCGGCGAGAATCCGCGACAGGTCGAGGATGCGCAGACCTTCGAGGCTGGCGGGTTTTTGATGGTCAGACATTCGGGATTCTCACGATTTCCAGGGCGAACTCTTGAACCAGCGTACGAGATAGGCGGTTCCTATCAGCACGCCGAAGCCAATCAGGTTTCCAATTGCCTCTGCAGAAGAGGTGCGACCGGCATGATCAAGCGCGACACCGATCGGCTGGGCAATCACAATACCGGTGATGAAGACGGCGAGCGATTGCTGGCCAACGACCGTCAGAACGCGCACGGCAGGGCCACGCAGCCGGGAGCCTTTCTTACCGACGAGATGCACGGCGATGTAGCAGAGCGCCATGAAATGAACGAAGCGCAACAGGCCGAAGTCGGTCTTGTCGGTCAGCGGAGCGATCCGCGCAGCGGTCATCTGGAAAAACGGATGCATCTCCTGAAACCGTACCCAGGCAAAAGGAATTGTTGCTATCAAGGTGATGACGGCCAGCCCCATCAGGCGGCGATCGAAACGGGGCGCTGGCAGGGTGCCGCGCATCAGGAAAAACCCGGTGAAGAACAGGAGCTGCCAGCCGAACGGATCGAAGAACCAGGGGCGATCCGACCATGGCTCGGCCGGGAGCTGTGTCAGCTCGAATTGCGTGGCGAGCCACAGGGTGATCATGGCGGCAAACGGCAGGAAGCGGTGGATTTTTGACGCAAGGATCATCGCCGGCATCAATGCCAGAATGACGATATACATCGGCAGAATGTCGAAATAGTTCGGCACGTAGGTCAGGGTCAGCAGACCGACCAGCAGCTGGCCCGGGTTCTGCATGAACGGCACGAGGTTCAGGCTTTCGACGTAGGTAACGCCATCGTATCGTGTCCCCGCGACGACCATGATGGCTGTGACGGTAATGAAGACGGCGATGTGAGCCCAGAAGATCTGCCAGATGCGTTGCGCCACGCGCGCTATGAGGGCGACCGGACCGTTGCGGTCGAAAGTCGATCCGAAAGCGACGGCAGAAGCCATCCCTGATTGGAAGACGAACATCTCGGTCGCGTCTGAAAAGCCGAAGCGGGCCGGAATCCAGAGCGCCCAATTATTGTTAGGGATATGAGCGAGCAGGATGATGAGCATGCCGACGCCGCGAAAGAAATCGAGGCGCGGATCCCGCGGACGCTTTGTCCTGTGACCGGCCGGCGATGCCGCCTGGGCGGGATCAGAAGGCGCCGTTGTAGGCGCTTGCGTCGAACCTGCAGGCGATGAGACTGAAGGCTGGGCGTTTACCGGCTGCCTCAAGCTCGTTACGGAAGTCATCACAATTCTCCACATTGACGCCATAGCCGCCGAACCCTCGTGCGACGGCTGCAAAGTCAGTTTCGCCGAGCGTGACGCCGGCCGATTTCAGACCGGCGGATGCCTGCTTCAGCGCAATCAGCGCCAGGCTGCGATCCTGAAAAAGCACGATGGTGATAGGCAGATTAAGATCGCGTAGCGTGGCTAGTTCGCCGATTCCCATCTCAAGACCGCCGTCGCCCATCACGGCGAAAACCGGACGTGATGGATCGGCGACCTTGGCACCGATCGCAAGCGGCAAGGCCGCGTTCATGGTGCAAAAGCCCGCCGATTGCAGCAAAGACATCGCCCGTGGCGCAACCCATTTTTGCGACAGGAGAATGCGATGCGCTCCGCTGTCGACGGTGACGATTGCTTCCTGACCGGCGACGGCGTTGAGGGCCTCGATAATTGCGTGCGGTCCCCAACTGCCATTGCTTGCGAATAAACGGGCAAGTTCGTTTTTCACGGCGGCGGGTTCGCCAGCCGTCCAGGTCTTGTGACCCGCGTAAATATCGGCCAGCGCCTGTAGAAAAGAGCGAGGTGCAGCCTGGATTCTGGTGCCGGCATGATGCATGCCGTGGTCCAGGGCAGTGTCGGAAATCTCCACAAGCTTTGCTGGATCTGCTACGAAATCCAGCCAGCCGAGCCGCATTTCGATTGGGTCATATCCAACTGACAGGACCAGATCCGAATCCCGGACTAGGTTCAGAAGAACTTGATCCGCCAGCGGTGACAATCCGGCGGCGCCAAGCGACAGCGGGTGGTTCTCGGGGATGATGCCCTTGGCCTTATATGTCGTGATGACCGGCGCGCCAATTTTTTCGACCAGATGCTGGAGTGCCGGACCGGCATGATCTCGCACGGCGTCAAGACCAGCGATAAAAAGCGGTCGTTGCGCCCGGCCAATCCTCTCGGAAAGTGTGTGAACGGCCGGATCCGTCATTGTTACCGAGGGCTTCAGAAGCTTCGGAGGCGAAATGACGTTCAAGGTTGGCGAGACCGCGGCAGCCGTCGCTGGAGACAGGTCGAGATGGACGGGACCCATCGGCTGCGTCATGGCAAGCGCGAGTGCACGAGCGACCGTGGAAGCAGCGCTCTCGGGCTCGATTTCGAAAGAAGCCTTGACCAGCGGTCGCAGCAACTGCGCATGGTCGATCACCTGATGGGTGTAACGCGCGCGGGTCGAACGGTCGACAATGCCGGATATGACGATCAAAGGCACGCGCTCCTGGGCAGCGTCGGCGATGCCGTTGACCGCATTGGCAAGGCCCGGCCCAACGGTCGTCACGAGAAGTTCCGGGTTTTGCGTCATCGCGCTTGCGCCTGCCGCCATGATCGCCGCCGCGGTTTCATGACGCGCAAGATGAAAGGCAATACCCGAGGCCTCCAGGCCGTCTATCAGCGTGACCACTTCTCCGCCGGGCATGCCAAAGGCATGACGGACGCCGTGGGCATGAAGCGTGCTGGCGACGATGTCGGCAACTCTCGGCGTTAAGAAGCTTTCGGCGGTCACTATCAATCTCTCGAATCAGGTGAAATGGGCAGTGCTCAGCGCTCACTGGCAACTGGACCCTTGCACGGTTAGAAAACCTGCCCGGTGGCTCACGGAACCGGGCAGGCCTAGTCCCACAACGGGTCTAATGTTCCATGCGGCGGACGACGAACGCGACGACCGTACCAAACAGCATGTGGCCGATCAGCGATGCCCAGGTGAGAGTAACAAAACCGAGAAATGCCGGTTGGCCGCCAAACAGGTGTGCCATGACGTAAAGGGCAAAGATCCAAAGACCGATGCCGAAGCCGATACCCGTCAATAGTAACGGCAGCTTGGGGACGATCAGCCGCTGCAACGGGCGGGCGATGAACAGGTAGCCGATCGGATAAAAAACGATGCCCACGATCGCGTGGATCGCTTCGGCCAGAAACAAATTGTTGAACCCGAACACCGATTGAACGAGAGCAGCCGGCTCCAGTGGCCCGCCAACCCACAGTGGGGTGATCAGCCGTGCCCAGATTTCCCAGGTAATATTGGCGGCAAGTCCGGAAAGAATAATCGTCCGGCCGAGGCTTGGTTGAATTTCAGGGAAGACGCTCGTCTTTTGCATTTCCATCATGGACATCGTGTTTTTCCTTTCTTTGAGGTGAGATCAGGCAGACAAACGCATGCCAACCGAATGTTCGATGGACTTGAACAATCGGTCGTCGGCCTTCAGCCGCTGGCGAATTTGGCCGATACGCGAAACACCGACATTATTGCCATCGGTCGCCATCGCCCTGGCGAGCGCGAGGACGAAGAAGTCGCGCTGTGCGTTGCTGCCGCCGATCTTTGGCAGGTTCGCCACCATGCGTTCGAGCATGTGGCGGTCCGCCGGAGCATCGAGACCCGTGAGAACGCGCGCCATCGGTACACCGATCTCGGCGGCGACGCGGCCCTGGTCATCCATGCCAAGCGCCTTGGCTTCTATATGCGATACAAGCTCCACAGTTCCATCGCGGTCGCCAACGGCAACCATGGCGGCGAGATTGTGCAGAGCCGCAAAAATCAAGGTCGTGTCTGTCTTTCGACGATGGGCCATTTCTGCCAGATCGGTCCAGCGATCACCGACATGAGCTCCCGATTGCTCCATCCGCCACAGGAGCGAGACAGCATTCGCCATGTCTCGGAAATCATCGGTTTGCTGTGGGCGAACGTCGTCGTCGTAGATCTGCAGCACCCGATCATGATCGCCGCGTTCCAAGTGTAGCAGACCGAGATGCCAAGCCATATGAAAAGAGAAATTGTTGCAGCGCGACCAGGCTTTGCGGTTCGCCTCGAGCCAGTCAATGCCTTCTTCCGTATCCCCTCGCATCTCGAAGACATGCGAGACGGCGTGAAGGCCCCAGGAATCATCGGGCTGCAGAGCAACCGCGAGCTGTCCCGCGGCAAGCGCCTCGGCATACCGACCATGCTCTTCAAGCGAAAACGCATGACAACCAAGTATAAAGCCCCTCGCCGTCGTGCCGGCCTCAAGGCGCGCGACTGCACGTGTGCTGGCCCGTAGCATGCCGCGGGCATCTCCAAGCATGAAACGCAGAGCCTGCGAAATCTTAAAGGGCAAGAACGTCACCGGCCGATCCTCGAAACCGTCGTCGAGAATGTCCGTCGCACGCGAAAACGAGCCTTCGACGGCGGCCTCCAGTGCTTTCACAAGGGTGCGCTCGTCACCGGTTCCTCCGCCTCTGACCACCAGCGCCGCCTGCGCATCAACGAGTGCCTTGGCAGCCGGTTCGTCGAGCTCCGACCGCGCCAATATCAGATTTGCAAAGCCCTTCAGCGCATGGCCGGCAACATGATGGGGGTCGGCTGCCAATGTGGACTGGATGGCCACGCCAGTACTTGGCCGATGCGCCGCCAGACCAAAGACGGCATTCTCGAATGCCCGTTGTGCCTCGTTGCTGTCAGTGCTGGTCATGAGACCGTAAGCATCGCGCTTCATTCGTTTGCTCCTTCAGGAAGACGCCGATCGGAACCCTCGAGATCCCATTACCCTTCGTCCGACAGAGACCTTTACGGTCGCGTCAGGTGGTTCGTTACAGCCGGTCCTGAATTTTTCGCAGCCGCATCAAAATTTCTTCGCGTCGCATAGCGGGCGGGAATTTTTTAAAAACACATGTAACAAAACCATGTGCTGCCGCGAATTACGGGGGCTGGCCTTTGCAGGCGGCCTCAACTCGAAAGGGCGGGACCATCATGAGTGAAGCAACAGGAACAAGCCCCGTTGTCATGGTTACGGGCGCGGCAGGAAACCTTGGAAGCGCCGTCATCAGGGAGCTTGCGGCAAACGGTACGCGGCTCGTCTGCGTTGAGCACAATTCGGAAGCCTTGGAAAAATTGGCAGAGAGCCTGCCCGAGAGTAACGAAATCCTGCTGATCGGCGGCGCGGATCTCGCCGATTTGACGTCATGCCAGGAAGCCGTCGAAAAAACGCTCGCGAGATTTGGCCGGCTCGACGCGCTCGCCAATACCGTCGGCGGCTTCCAGACAGGACCGGTCGACGAGACGGGCATGCACCAGTGGGATCAGTTGTTTCACATGAATGCCAGAACGGCTTATGCAATTAGTGCGGCGGCCCTGAAACCGATGCAGCAGGCAGGCTACGGCCGCATCGTCCATGTCGCGGCAGCGCCGGGACTAAAGGCCGGCGCCAATCAAGCCGCCTATGCCGCATCGAAGGGGGCGGTGATCCGGCTTACGGAAGCGATCGCGGCGGAAAACCGCGACAAGCGCATTACCGCCAACTGCATTTTGCCGGGCACGATCGACACGCCGCAAAACCGGTCGGCGATGCCGAATGCGAAGAGGGACAGTTGGGTTCAACCAACGGATATCGCCAAGCTCATCGGGTTCCTCATTTCGCCTGCAGCAGGCATCGTCACCGGTGCGGCCATACCGGCGACCGGCCGCACCTGAGAGGGTCCCATGGTTTCGATTTCCGATCCCCTCTCCGCAGGATTGATGCTTTGGGCCGGCATCGGTCTTGCCGTCGCCGTCGCCTTTCTGCTGTTCGGATTCGACAAGGTCGATCCGGGAGCGCGTGACGCCTATGCGGTCCGGCCGCTCCTTATCCCCGGGCTCGTTCTCCTCTGGCCGCTGGTCGTCTGGCGGTGGACCAGACTTTCCAAGGGAGAACGCTAGCATGCAACGCCGTCACCGTCGCGCGCACACAGTGATCTGGACAGGCATCGCGGTCGTTATCCCGATCATGCTTATTGTTATCTTTGCTAGCGTTCCGAAACTGCCGACCGATGCGCAGGCTGTGCGCCTGGATGCCACCGCAACACAGAGGGATAAGCAACCGTGAGCCTATCCTACAAGCCAGTCATCTGGAACAAGACCAAGGTCATCTATGACGCGGTCATGCTGGCCGGGATCTTCATCTACATCCTTATTTTCCTGCGGCTGGGACCAGTCATATCCTCCGCACTCCGGGATACCGACCTGCCGATCCAGCGGATGCGTGCCTTCGGGTCTCTGGCCTTGCTGATGCTGACCATCGTCCTCGTAATCGGGCCACTGGCGCGGATCGATGCGCGTTTCGTTCCGCTCCTCTACAATCGCCGCCATTTTGGCGTGATGACCGCGATCATCGCAGCCACGCACGCCTACTATGTGCTCGGATGGTATTTCTCCTTTAGCCCAACACCACAGCTCACGGCGCTCTTCACCAGCAATACCAGCTTCACGAGCATCGCCGGCTTTCCTTTCGAACTCTTCGGCGTCTTCGCGCTCGTCATTCTGGCGATCCTTGCGGTAACCAGCCACGATTTCTGGCTCTCCTTCCTGACGCCGCCGGTGTGGAAGGCGATTCACATGAGCGTCTACTTCGCCTATGCTGCGGTCATCCTGCATGTGGCGCTCGGCGCTCTGATCGATCGCCGGGATCTTGCTTTGGCATTTTTGTCGCTCGGCGGATTGGCTACGCTGTGCGTCCTGCACCTCATCGCAGGTCGGCGAGAGACATCGGCTGACGCGGCTGCGTCGAAAAAGGCCCCCGAGGCGCCTTGGGTGATCGTCGGTGACGTCAACGAGATTGCCGAAGGCAGGGCGATCATCGGGATGGCACCGGGCGGCGAACGCATTGCCGTCTTCCGTTCAAAGGGTGGTCTTTCAGCCGTATCCAATATCTGCTCGCACCAGAACGGCCCCATCGGCGAAGGCAAGGTCGTCATCGGCTTTATCACCTGCCCATGGCATGGCTATCAGTATCGGCCCGAGGACGGTTGTTCGCCACCGCCGTTCCGGGAGCGGATCCGTAAATATCGCCTTCGCCTGGAGGGATCGAGCATTCTGGTTGATCCGGAACCTTTGCCGCTTGGCACAAAGCTTGAGCCGTTGGCCATCCCCGCGGAGTTGCTTCCCGCGGCTGCCGCGCCGAAGAATGGAGGAACGGTTTGATGCTGAGGCCCGTCGAATGCGGATTTTTTGTCGGTTACTTCAAGAAAGTCCCATCCGATGTCAGGGTGCTGATGATCGGGTTCATCGTGTTCTTCATTGCCGCTATGGCGACGACTTCGGCGTTGCTGTCCCTGAATACCGAAAGTCCAGGCGCGGGCAGCTATGCCGACGATCTCTCCGGCGAGCATTTGATCGGCACCATGGAGGTAAAGCCCTATCCGATTCTTCGTGTTCCCTCCGACGGCACAAAGCCCGCGCGCGCTATCATGCTGGCGGGCGCGGGCAAGTTCGGGGTGGACGACAGGGCGCTGCCGCTTGCGGGCAAAGCCGCCCAGGCCGGTGGCATCTTCGTTAAGCGCGGAGACCTGGTCATGCTGCTGATCGGCGGCGAAGACGACCTGAAAGCAGCCAAACCGCCAATGCCGGCCCTGCCAGTCACGTCCGCGGTGGAGAATCTCGGTCGGTGGCGTTTGACGGGCGAGATCTGCGACGGAAAATGCAGTGCTGGCGCCATGAAGCCGGGAACGGGCCTCGCGCACAAGGCCTGCGCCAATCTGTGTATTTCTGGAGGCGTTCCACCGGTCTTCGTTTCCACTGCACCCGTGGACGGCCACATCTTCTTTCTTCTCGCTTCAAAGGACGGAGGACCGATGCCGGCCGCCTTGCTCGACAAGACCGGTTTACCGGTGGTGCTTGAAGGCAATATCGAACGCCGCGATAATCTGCTGATCTTCAAGGTCGACAGTTTTCGCGAGGAGCCTGGTGCATGACCCAGGGCGTGAAAGGAGCCTGGCGCCATCTGTCCGGCCTATTGCTGGCGCTGATTGCTACCATCCTGATCATCCTCGCATGGCTGTATGGTCTGGACTATCTGAGCGGCACCCCATTCGAAGAGCTGCAATACGTGATCTTCGGGGTTGCCGTTGTCGGGCTGCTCTCCGGCTTTAACAGGCTGACGTCGAGATTTTTTAATTAAAAAGTCGCCAAAGGCTGAATCACATAGGGTTGAGTTTTAGATCGTATGTTCTAAAATGGATTGGCAATAACCTTGGGCATGTCGCCTGTTCCGATCAATGCTCTGGGAGACAGGATATATGGCCAGACCCAGAGAGTTTGATGAAGAAAATGTGTTGCTGCTGGCTGTCGAGCGGTTTTGGGAACACGGCTACGAGGCAACGTCAATCCGTGATCTGGCCCAGGCAATCGGGCTGACCACCGCGAGCATCTACAATACCTTTGGCGACAAGCACGCATTTTATCGCAAAGCCCTCGATTTTTATGTCGAACGGAGCTTCGGCGACCGTGTCGGCCGGTTCGAAACGAAGCCGCCGCGCGAGGCGATCAGCGCATTTTTCAACGAAATTATTGAGCGGTCGTTGAGCGATACCAAGCGGAAAGGCTGCATGTTGGTCAATTCCGCGCTTGAGGTCGCGCCACATGATGATGAGTTTCAGCGTGTGGTGGCTCAAGTCCTGGTGCAGGTTGAGGCTTTCTTCAGGCGCTGCGTCGAAAGGGGCCAGGAAGACGGATCGATCAATCGTTGCCAAAAAGCATCGGACATGGCCGGCACGCTCCTCGGCACACTGCTTGGTATTCGTGTGCTTGCGCGCACGCGTCCTGAAAGAGACCTTCTGGAAGGTCTTATCCGGCCCATTTTTGCACTGCTGGAACCCCAATCACAGTCAGACAATCTTATCTCATGATCGATGACATGAACGTTCAAACCCTTGCACGCTTTGGCCCGATATCCCACACGCAAAAAAATCTGGCTGGTCTCTGTAACAATTGCACGAGAACCACCGAAGAAGGATATGTCGGATGACAGATCTGGCGCGTGAAAAGGAATGGGCATCCTGGCTGCGTTTAGCGATTGCGGGCGACAGCCACGCCTATCACAAATTCCTGACGGCCTTCACACCACATTTACGGGTGATGGCGCGGAAGCGTTGTGACCAGCTCGGTGCGCCGGCCAGCGAGGCTGAGGACGTGGTTCAGGAAGTACTGCTTACTATCCATCTCAAGCGCGGGACATGGGATCCGTCACGGCCATTGGGGCCATGGCTATCGGCAATCGTTCGCAACAAGGTGGTCGATAGCCTGCGGCGCCGTGGCAGGCAGTCAGTACCGCTTGAGGACGTCATTGCTACACTCAAAACAGACGAACGCATCGCAGCCTCCGATCGCATCGATATCGAACA
This sequence comes from Neorhizobium tomejilense, assembly GCF_964254135.1. Lineage (NCBI taxonomy): Bacteria > Pseudomonadati > Pseudomonadota > Alphaproteobacteria > Hyphomicrobiales > Rhizobiaceae > Neorhizobium > Neorhizobium tomejilense. Next base: position 4,525,929 of record NZ_CAXUSO020000001.1, on the reverse strand, counting down.
GATTCTGGGCAAGCTCAAGGACCCGCAACGAACGATCGTTCAATCGATATCGATTGAAGGGTCGAGTGTTCGGGAAACCGCCGATCGCCTGGAAATGACAGAGGTGGCGGTACGTGTTTCCCTACATAGGGCATTGAAGGGGTTGGCTGCTCTCTATTCGGGGCGGGCGACATGAAGACTGAGGAGTTGATCGAACTGCTCGTGCAGGATACGCCGGTTCGACTGAATCTTGATCATGCCCTGATGCATGCTGCCACTGCCGCCACTTTGATCGCCGCCATTTCATTTTTCGCGGTCATCGGCTTGCGTGCGGACTTCGGTACGGCCATCGAGACGAGCCGCTTCCTGTTCAAATTCATGATCACGGGATCTCTCACCCTGACCGGTGGGATGGTCATGTTCCGGATTGGAAAACCGGGGGTCCCCGTTCAGTTGACGGCATTCGGTCTATTGGTTCCCGCTCTGTTGATGAGTGCAGCGGCGATCCTTGAACTGTTGGTCATGCCGTCTGAGACATGGGTGACGCGCATGATCGGGCACAATTCCAGCCTCTGCCTGACGATTATCCCCTTCTTATCGGTGGGTCCTCTTGCTTGTTTTCTCTACGCGCTTCGATACGCTGCCCCCACCCGACCGGCGGTCGCGGGAGCTGTTGCCGGGCTCGCAGCGGCAGGGATCGCGGCGACATTCTACGCAGCCAATTGCGATGACGACAGCCCGCTCTTTGTAATGCTCTGGTATCCGATTGCCATTTCGATAGTTGCCGGGACCGGTGCTTTGCTTGGCCACCGACTGTTGCGCTGGTAGGTCACGATGGTAAAACCGACATACTTCGTGGCTGGTGAAGATGGTCAATGGCAGGTAGAGGCAACGCGCGCCATTGCTGGCAAGGGTCTGGATGTTGCGCCTCGTCTTAGTGTCATGGACACCAATCAGGTCATATTACCCGATCCAGTGGCCTGGGTTCTGCGCGGAACAGCTGGCAGCGCGCGATACACGACCCGTGTCGAGCTCGATCGGCTTGCAGAACGCCAACCACCGCTGGGCCGCGTAACGGCGTGCCTCGCGGTCTTGATCCCGATCCGCAAGTCGGATCTTTGGTGGTCTCTTGCGCAGGACGAGCGCCGGGCCATCATTCAGGAGAGGTCGGCGCATTTTCAGATCGGGATGGACTATTTGCCTGCGGTCGCTCGACGCCTCTATCACAGTCGAGATCTTGGCGAGCCTTTCGATTTTCTCACCTGGTTTGAATTCGCGGAGGAAAGTGCCCCTCAATTCGATGCCATGCTCTTTCGATTGCGGGCGACCGAAGAATGGCGTTATGTCGAACGTGAGGTCGAAATCCGCTTGCGGATATGGCGCCATCGTTGATCATGCTAGGATTGCCAATCCTGTGCAAGATCGCTTGACAAAATGGGACCGTCCTCGTCAGGCCAGCCGCAGACGGAGTATTTAAGTGAACACGGAAGACCTGATCAATCTGATATCGGAGGACACACGGCGGCCCGTCAACCTCTCGAGGGCGCTTGCTCTGGCTGCAGCTGCTGGCGCATTGGTGGCGGGATTGGTGTTCTTTTCGGTCTTGGGTGTTCGACCTGATTTTGCTCAAGCCATCCTGACTGCGCGCTTCGCATTCAAGTTCATTGCCACCTTGGCGCTGTTTTTTGTGGCGGCATCGCTGCTGGAGAGCCTTATCCGTCCAGGGGAGAGCGCAACGGCTCGGCGCTGGTTATTGCTGCTGGCACCAGCGCTGTTGATCGCCGCCGCTACCATCGAAATGATCGTCACCCCGGCCGATCTTTGGGGAACCAGACTGTTGGGCCACAATGCGTTGCATTGCCTGACGGTCATCCCGATCCTCTCGTTAGCGCCGACCATGTTCCTCTTTCTGGTGATGCGCCATGGTGCGCCGGATCACCCCGGTCAAGCCGGGGCAATCGCGGCATTGGCATCCGCCGGCATTGCAGCCACCCTTTATGCCTCCAATTGCCCCGACGACAGTCCGTTGTTCGTCGCAACCTGGTATCCAATCGCCATACTGATTGTGGCCGTTGCGGGGTATTTTGCCGGCCGACGCTTTCTAAGGTGGTAGCTGCGACGAAGCAGTTCACGATGTCGGGCTCTATTGGCGTTTGTAGTGCACAATCGACTGGATCAGGATCGCTGGTTGCGAGCTGACAGCTTTAGCCGCCCCTGTTTATGAAGCCATTCGCGAGAAGCCGTCTACAACTTTTCAGCCGCGCCCGACTAGTTCTCGGCGCCGATCACACGGTCGTAGATCGATCACTGCTCCTTCTTGAACAAATCCTGGAAGATGAGCTGGCCCCAGGTGCGGCCGCGTGCGTGTACCAGCGCGCCACCCTCATTGAGCTTTCCGAGCTTGACGGGAGCGAACCCGAGCTGTTTGGCCAAGGCTGCCACTGGAGCGATCGCGTCCTCGTCGTCACCAGACAGAAAGACGACCCGGTGGCCGCCCTCGACGACCGGATCGGTAGCCAGAGTGGCTGCGATCAGGTGATTGAAGCCTTTCACGAACTTGGCGCTGGTGAACGACTTCGCGACGAAGGCGGAGGACGGGAGGCCGTCCAGCTCTTCAGGGGGAACTCCAAACGTATTCGTCGCGTCGATGACTGTCTTGCCTTTCCAGCTCGGCAGAGCCTTCGCAACCTCGCGATGCTCCCCGAACGGGACCGCCAGGATGATCATATTAGCCTCGAGTGCTTCCCGCAGCGACTTAGCGACGACCGTGGGTCCAATCGCCCGAGCCTGCGGCGCCAACGCCTCGGGCGGACGGCGGCTCGCGACGGCCACCTCAATGTTTTTACGGGCGAAGGCGTGGGCGAGAGCCTGGCCTACCTTGCCGAATCCTACAATCGCATAGCTCATAATGTTTCTCCGATGTTGTATTGACATTGATTCCCCGGCCCTCAACGGCGCCGGGCTATTTGCCGAGCCATGCGGCGCTCCCTATAATCGAATGGAGCCCCGCAGAGCGTAGGTGCGTCAGAGTTGCGCAATGCCGCCGTCAACGGCGACCTCGCTGGCGGTCATGAAGCTGCTGTCCGGCGACGCGAGAAAGGCGGCCGCCGCTCCGATCTCCGCCGGATCGGCCATGCGCTGGAGCGGAGCCATCGAGGCGAAGGCCTTCATGCCCTCCTCGCCTACCGCTTCCTTCGCGAGTTCGGTCGCCGTCGGCCCAGGCGACAATACATTTACCCGGATGCCGGTGCCCTTCAGGTCCTCCGCCCAGCTCCGCGCGAGGTTGCGCACTGCCGCCTTACTGGCGCTGTAGGCGCTGAATGCCGGGGCGCCCGTGGTGCCGGCGCTCGATCCGGTCAGGATGATCGAACCGCCTTCGCTCATCAGCGGCAGCGCCTTCTGGACAGTGAAGATCGTACCCTTCACATTGGTGTCGAAGATTTCGTCAATGTGCTCGGCGGTGATCTTGCCGAGCGCGAGGAGGCTTCCCGCCCCGGCATTGGCGAAGACGATATCGAGGCTTCCTCGCTCGGCCTTCACCGCGGCGTAGAGCCGGTCGAGGTCGGCCTGATCGAAGACCGAGCCCTTGACCGCGCGGGCGTTGGGCCCGAGGTCGGCCACAGCGGCGTCGAGCGCTTCCTGCCGACGGCCGAAAATGAAGACGAAGGCGCCCTCCTCGATGAAGCGCTTCGCTGCGGCGAGGCCGATGCCGGTAGCGCCGCCGGTGATCACGGCGGTTTTTCCATTCAGTCTGTTCATGTCATGCATCCTTTGGTCGTTCGGGGACGCCCCCGAGACCCTCGAAATAGGTTTGCCAGCATCAGTTTCTGAGTGTGGAAACGCGCACATCGGTGGTGCAAAATCGATCCGGCTGGAAGACTGACGCCAGCCGCGACGATCAATGTCCGCCGTTCGGAACTGGGCCGTGCTGATCGACAATAGCTATGATAGCCGCCCGCATTGCTGTACGAAGCGTCGGATAGGGACTTTGGGAAGACGCACCGCGCGGTGCCGGATTGCACCATGATCGACTGGGATGACATTCGGTACTTTCTTGCCGTGGCGCGCGGAGGCTCAGTGCGGGCTGCCGCCGAAGGCCTCGGGGTCAATCACTCGACCGTGCTGCGACGCATCGCACAGTTCGAGGAACGCCTCGGGGCGCAGATGTTCGAAAAGCTGCCTTCGGGCTACCGCATGACGGCTGCGGGAGAGGAGGTCCTCGAGCTCGCGAACCAGATGGAAGCGTCGTCGCACCAACTGGAGACGCGCATCTTCGGGCGCGACCAGAGCGTACGCGGGCTTCTACGGGTGACGCTGGCTCCGCCGCTTGCGACACACCTGCTCATGCCGGACTTCGCCGATTTCGCGCGTCTGCATCCGGACATCGAGATGGAAATCCTGTCGTCCGGCGATCTCGCGAATCTGACCAACCGAGAGGCCGACGTGGCGATCCGCGTCGTCTACGACCGCAAGACCCTGCCACTCAATCTTCACGGCCTGAAGGGACCGGAGGTGTTCGGCGGCGTCTACATGTCCCGCGATCGACTGGCCGCATGGCGTGCGGGCGCGCCTGATCCCATCCGGTGGATCGTCATCAGCATTCACGGAATTCCGGATTGGGCGAGCGAGGGTGAGGTTCGAACCACAGGGGTTCCATTCAGGACCACGGACGCAGAGGCGCAGGTCGTTGCTGTACGGCAGGGGCTCGGGATCACGACGCTGCCGTGCTTCGTCGGAGATGCCGACCCCCACCTGGTGAGGGTGCCGGGCACCGACCTGCACATGTACGGAACGCTCTGGCTTCTCACACAGGGTGAGACACGCAAGACGAAGCGCGTGCAACTCTTCACGGAGTTCGTATCCCGCAGGCTCGCCGCGCACGCTCCGCTTCTCGCGGGGCTGTCCATATCGCGCGACTGACGCCCGGCAGGTCGCCGGCGGCGTTTTGGTATCCGGTCGCAAGACGAGCTGCGATCGCTGCCGGCCCGCTACAAGCCACTCATGAGCATTTTCCCGACTGCGAGCTCGCTCGCGAAATAGCCGCTGTACTTGGGCAAGCTATCGGGCATGTCCAGCACCCGACGGTGATAGAATATATCCATCCTAACTGGCGGCAGACGGGCCTCAGGCTCGAAATTGCTAGCCGGGATGAACATCACCTTGAGCGGCCCGGCGCCCGCAACCTCCACAACGGGCTTGCCGCACGTCCGGCAGACCCCGCGATTGAAGTTGGGCGGTGAACGATATTTCCTGAATGAGATATTGGCGGCGTTTTTCAGCACTACGTTACTGGCACGAACAGCGACCACATCCGCGAAGGGCTTATCGTTGAACCCCTGGCAGATCAGGCAGTGGCACCGGAACCTGGCTTTCGGCAACGTGTGCACCTCGAACGAGCAGGCGCCGCATTCGCATGAGCCGCGTAGCGATAGCGGTGTGTGGGTGGTCATGTGCTGATGCTCCCGGGATTGATCGGATGACGGCATGCTGGTCACCGAAGCATCATGTTGAGGATGATATCGATCGGCTGCCTGAACGGGGCGTGGAGCAGGTTTGAGAGGTTCCAGCGGCCCTGCTCGTAGATCCCCTTGGCATGGCTGAGCGTACGGAAGCCCTCGACGCCATGGTAAGCGCCCATGCCGCTGGCGCCGACACCGCCGAAGGGCAAGTCATCCTGGGCGATGTGCATGATCGCCCCGTTGATAGTGACGTTGCCTGAGGTTGTTCGGCTCAGCACCCTCCGTCGGTCTAGATCGTCGGCACCGAAATAGTAGAGCGCGAGCGGCCGAGGCCGGGCATTCACATAGGCAATCGCATCGTCGATATCGCGGTAGGGAAAGATCGGCAGGACCGGACCGAAGATCTCCTCATGAGCGATGCGCATCGTGTCCGTGACGCCAAGCACCACGGTTGGCGCCAGCGTGTTGGGGCGACGGGATGCATCGCCGGGCCGGTTGCCGACTTCGACGATCCGCGCTCCTTTGGCGCTCGCATCCTCCAGAAGGCTCCGGAGTCGGGCAAGGTGCCGCTCGTTGATGATGGAAGTATAGTGTTCGCTCGTCGGCCCGTCCGTATAGAAGGACGCCACTTTCCGGTCATACACCTCGACGAACGACTCGACGTCGTCTTCGTGGACGAGTGCGTAATCGGGAGCGATGCACGTCTGGCCGGCGTTGAGCAGCTTGCCGAAAGCAATGGACGCCGCCGCCTGATCGAGGGAATGGCCTTTGGCGACCATGACCGGCGATTTGCCTCCCAGTTCGAGGGTGACCGGGACAAGGTTGTCGCTGGCAGCCTTCATCACCGCCCGCCCCACTGCGGTGCTGCCGGTGAAGACGAGATGGTCGAACGGCAGGGCCGTGAATGCGGCCCCGACAGTCGCATCACCGGTCACGATCGCGAACTGATCCTCGGAGAATATCTCGCCGAACATTTTTGCGAGTAACGTGTTGGTGGCGGGCGTGAACTCCGAGGGTTTCAGCATCACCCGGTTTCCGGCCGCGATGGCGGTTGCGGCCGGCATCAGCGCGAGGTTCACCGGATAGTTCCACGGCGACATTACGCCGACGACGCCAAGCGGCTGATATTCGATCCGGGCCTTGCCCATCCGCATGTGCAGAGCAACGTGGCGGCGGGTCGGCGCCATGAACTTGCGAAGGTTGCGGATCAGATATTTCGTGCCCTCCGCGACCCCTCCAACCTCCATGATCGCCGTCTCATACCTCGAGCGATGCCCGAAATCGGCGTTGATGGCATCTTCGATCGCCTTGCGGTGCCCAATTAAGGTGGCCCTGAACCTGACCAGATCAGCGCGTCGCTGCGCCAGAGAGGGCGCCCCGTCACGCAGGAACGCCGCGCGCTGGGCCGCGAGGAGACTGCTCAACCGATCAGCGTCGGTGGCATTTGCGGTTGCGTTCATGACCCACTCCAATGTAGACAGGGGAAACTTATGCCATTGACATAGGCGCTTAAGTAGTCACCGTCAACAATGTAGTCGCAAGAAACTTCGAGGTGCCATGCACGACACACCCAGCCGCCCCTATCACCACGGTGATCTCCGTCGTGCGATTATCGAGACGGCGTTGGATATGCTTGCGGAGGAGAAGGGCTGGCAATTCACGCTGCGGGAAGTCGCCCGCCGGGCTGGCGTAAGCCATGCGGCACCTTACAAGCACTTCCCCGACAAGGCCGCGCTGCTGGCAGAACTCGCCATGATCGGGTTCGACCGGCTGCGCGAATCCCTGTCGGCTGCGAAGCCTGAGGCGCCCGAAACTCTGCGCGACGAAATCACTCCGATAGCTCGGGCCTACCTCGCGTTCGGAACGGAGAACCCGGCTCTCTACCGCCTGATGTTTAGCGCGGAGGAGGGAAAAGCGGTGGGAATGCATCTCAATGAGCGGGCGCTGGCGGTATTCGATATTCTCCGCGAAATCCTCCGGCTCGGCCAAGCCGCGGGCAGCATTCGCAAGCGGCCCATAGAAGGTCAGGCGGCAGCCGGCTGGGGGCTCATCCACGGCTTGACCATGCTGGCAATCGATGGGCTGCTGGTGCCAGAGAAGGTGGGATTGGCCCCCTTGGATGCGGCCTTGAGCGCGCTGGTGGAGGGGCTGGGGAGCCCGGCAACATGACACGAACTGGGGTGCCGTCGCGGAGAGATGCCTGTTGTCTTGTCGTTTAGGGTTTCAGAACCCCAGGGATTGCTGTGCCGGCTCCGGCGGCGCCAGGCGTACGCCCTCGAGTTCCAGCATGCGGGTCTTCGACGTCGAGCCACCCGGAGCCGAGAACCCGCCGATCTTGCCGCCGGCGGCAAGCACGCGGTGGCATGGGATGATCAGCGCCACGGGGTTTTTCGCCATCGCCTGGCCGACATCGCGAGCGGCCTCGGGACCGGCGCCGAGTTCCCTGGCGATCGCGCCATAGGTCGTCGTATGCCCCCAGCCGATCCGGCGGGCGGCGGCATAGATCTGCTTGAAGAAATCGTCCTGGCCTTCGAGATCGAGTTTGACCTTCGAGAAATCGACTTCCTCGCCCGCAAAATAACGCCTCACGGCGTCGACAGCCTCCAGAACCTCGGCCGGCGGCGTGCCCAGCTCGGCTTCAGGCAGCCGGCGCAGCAGCAGCTTCTCGGTCGAATCCTCGCTTTTGGTGGGCAGTTGGAAACGAGTGATACCGACCTCATTCCAGGCGATGCCGCAGAAGCCAGCTGCGGTTTGAAAAATCAGGTATTGATGCGTTGTCATGAGGAAACCTCCGCATTGCGATTGATCTTAAAATCGTGCCTTAGGCTCAAGGATTCAACCCGTTTCTTGCCTGCAAAGGCGAAGTTCTCACAGAACTGTTGGTTGAAGTTCCCTTGCCGCTCCTTAAATTTTCCCCATGAGCGGATCGCAAGCATTGGCGCGACTGACGGCGGAGAGGCTGCATACGCCTCCCGGCGGCGGACGCTTTGCGATATCGCGCCTGGCGCTCGGGCTTTTTCTCGTCGATCAGGAGCGCCACCGGATCGCCATCGGCTCTGACAAACGGCTACATGTGCCGCTGAAAGCCGGCGAAGGCTGGATCCTGCCGGCCGGTGCGACGGGCATCTGCGAATACGACGAGGCCCTGTCTTTCCTGAGACTTGAAGTGCCGGAAAACCTGCTCGCCGATGTAGGCTTCGAATATTCGGACTTCCGGCCGGTCGTCGGCGCCTTCGACCCGTTGCTGGCGCAGCTTGCTCACCAAACGGTCTCGGTCGCCGACCATGCATCGGCGCTCTATCGCGAGACGATGCAATTGGCGCTCGCGGCCCACCTCGCCCAGATTCTGGCTCCCACCCAGCCGAGGCTTGTCGGCATCGACGACCGGCGGCTGCACCGCGCGCTCGACTACATTCACGACAACCTCGCGGCCAATCTGTCGCTGGAAGACATGGCAGCCGAAGCGGCGATGAGCCGTTTTCATTTCGTGCGTGCATTTACCAGGGCGCTCGGAAGATCGCCGCTTCAATATGTCATTCGTGAACGGATGGAGCTGGCGAAACTGTTCCTGAAGACCACCCGCCTGCCGATCTCCTCCGTGGCCGCCCGCGTCGGTTATGAAGACGTCTCGCGGTTCGGCCAGCATTTCCGTCGCCAGACGGGCACGACGCCCGCTGCCTTCAGAGCCAATTGAAGCAATAATCGCATAAAGAACGCCAAGAACCGCCCCTGTGCCGCCGCGGCAAAGCTGCCAACCTCCCGTCATTCGACATGAGACAGGAGAAACGCCATGAAAGCCGCAGCTGTTTCAACCTTCTGCATCGCGGTGATGGGCTCTGCCGCCATCGCGGAGGATATCCAGACCCGTAGGGTTTCCTTCGAGAACCGAGGCGCGACGCTCGCGGGGACGCTCTATCTGCCGCCGGACTACCAGCCCGGAGAAAGGCGTCCGGGTGTGGTCGTCAGTGGTGCCTGGACCTCGATCAAGGAGCAGATGTCCGGCCTCTACGCCCGCGAAATGGCGGAACGCGGTTTTGCCGCACTCGCCTTCGATCACCGCGGCTGGGGACAGTCCGGCGGTGAGATTCGCTTCAAGGAGGATCCAGCCGAAAAGACCCGCGACATCGCTGCGGCCGCCGCGTTCATGGCGACACTGCCGGAAGTGGACGCGGTGAACATCAACGGGCTCGGCATCTGCGCGTCGGCGGGATACATGGCAGCGGCGGCGACCGACAACGCAAATTTCGCCGCCGTCGCCCTGGTCGCGCCGTGGCTGCACAACCGGCAGATCGTCGAGCAGGTCTATGGCGGACGGGAAGGTGTTTCCAAGCTGATCGCCACGTCACGCGAGGCGGAGGCCTCCGAGGGTCGAGGCCAGCCGAGGACCATCACCGCCGCCAGCATGAGCGACCAGACTTCGCTCATGTATCGGATCCCTTACTACACAGAGGCGGATCGTGGCCTTGTCCCGCAATATGACAACCGGTTCAATCTCGCCTCCTGGGAGCCGTGGCTGACCTACGATTCCGTCTCGCTCGGGGCGAAGCTCGACAAGCCCACCTTGATCGTCCATTCGGAGGGAGCCGCCGTGCCGCAGGGCGCGCATGCATTTTACGCACTGCTACCGGGTGAAAAATCGGAGCTCTGGCTCGACGATGTCAGCCAATTCGATTTCTACGATCGGGCGGAGCCGGTGACGATCGCGGCGGACGCAGCGGCAGCGCATTTCACCCGCGCCAACGCGTCTCGGCTGATCGCCCCCCAAGACCGTACGGCGATCATGGACACGATCACCGACATCGCGGCCGGCGCCGACCGGCATCAATGGGACCGGGTACGCCGCGCCTTCGCAGACGAGGTGACGCTCGATTACACGAGCCTCTGGGGAGGCACGCCGACGACCCAGGCGGCCGACGACGTAATCCGGCAATGGTCCGGTTTCCTGCCGGGTTTCGACGAGACGCGGCACCTCGTGACCAATCACACGATCACCAACCTTGAAGGCGCGAAAGCAACCGCCGAGGCCGATTTCCAGGCCACCCATCGTATCGGGACCGACCTTTGGGTGCTGACGGGCCATTACCGGTACGAACTGGTCAAGGTTAACGCCGCCTGGAAAGTGTCCGCGCTGACCATGACTGCGACGCACGAAAACGGCGACCGAGGGTTGGTTGCACGTGCGGCCGAACGCGCCCCGAAAATTCGCTGAGCCTTGAAGGAGGACCCTATGTTCAAAACCAGCTTCCGAGCGCTGCTCGTCACCGCCACCCTCTTTTCAGGAGTGCCCGCCATGGCCGCCAGCCCCGAACAGAACCGCAAGGTCATCACCGACTATTATGCCGCCTACGGCAGCGGCGACATGACAAGGGTCGCATCCTTTTTCGCCGAAGACATCGAATGGCATATTCCGGGCCACCACCCGCTCGCAGGCACGAAACGCGGCAAGGCGGAAGTCGCCGCGTTCTTCCAGCAACTCGGAAAGGCCGGCTTTCGCGCGGAGCTGATCGCACTGATGGCCGACGAAAACTGGGTGATCGACATGCATCGGGGCTGGTCGAACCGTGACGGCGCCAATGTCGATACGGTCTGGGTGCTCGCCTTCCGCATCGAGGACGGCAAGATCAAGGAAGCCCGCAACTTCTCCTACGACCAGGCTGCCGCCGACAGCTTCTTCTGGCAGGCCTATCCGCTAAAGCCGTTGCCGGACCGGCTCGCGAATTAACCATGATTGCAATTGTTCCGCATTTGTTCTTTACTCATCCAGGGAGTCCCGCTAGATTTCGTTCAACGGCATGAGGTCGCATTACTATGACGGTAGCAAGATGAGCTTGCGCAAGCACGCTGGCCAGCCTTCGCTCCCCTTTGGCGAAGGCTGGCTTTCTAAACCGGCCCCGCCTGCTCGGCGCAAGAGCAAGCTCATGTTCGTGCTGAAGCCGTCCAATCCCCTCGGTCTCATCATGCATGGCGACGCAATGATCCACGCCGCGAACGAGAATACCCGCGATGCCTATCCAGCCGACCTTCTCCATATGAGCCTGCTCTGCATGGAACAGTTCGAAGAGCCGCCCATGCCGCTTATCGAAGCAACCAAAATGGTCGCAGCCAGCCTCCAGGCGAGACCTGTCCCGATCACGCTCGACAGCAGCGCCCTGTTCGGAGGCAAGCGTCATCTCGCCCTCTATCGCTCCAGGGGCAATCCGGTGGTCGTCCAGTTCGCGCAGATGCTGCGCCGCGCTCTCGCCCGCCACAACCTTCCGAACGACTGGATGGCGGACACTACTCCGCATGTAACGCTGATCTATGGCTGCGGGCGCATAGAGCCCATGCCCATCGAGCGGAATTATGCCTGGATCGCCGGCGAGTTCATGCTGGTCTACAGCCATTACGGCGAGACGCGGCACGAGGAATTCGGGAGATGGAGCTTCGATCCGAATGCTCCTGCCTATCCGACGCGGCCGGAACAACTCCGCATGATGATCTGAAAGAATTCTGCCAGGCGAGTCGGATCGGCGGGCGCCTGAGCGTCCTATGGACGGTCGCCCTTTTGAGGAGAGAACAATGGCCATCCAGAAGCATAAGATCGTTCCGCATCTCTGGTTCGATAACAACGCGGAAGAAGCGGTCAATTTCTACGTCTCGGTATTCGAGAACTCGAGGATCACCGATGTCTCGCGTTTTGGGGATGCCGGTCCCGGGCTCAAGGGTTCGGTGATGGCGATGGGCTTCGAGCTCGAGGGTCAGAATTTCGCGGCGATCAACGGCGGACCTTGGGCGAAGTTCAACGGCGCGGTTTCCTTCCTTGTCCATTGCGAGACGCAGGACGAGATCGATCACTATTACGACAAGCTCGTCGAGGGTGGCCAGCAACAGCCCTGCGGCTGGCTGACGGATCGTTTCGGGCTGGTCTGGCAGGTCACTTACGCGAGGATGCCGAAAATGCTGACGGATAGCGATAGCGCCCGCGCCTATCGCGTCATGCAGGCCATGTTCTCGATGAAGAAGATCTTTATTGCAGCGCTGGACGCGGCCTACGCGGGATGACCGACCCGCCTCCCGATATCAAACCTTGATCGCGAGACGCAGGCCGCCCCAATGGCGCCCGTTGACGGTAATCGGGGCGGAAATGTCCTTCATCAGCACAAACTCACCGCCGCCCATGTCGCGGCGGTAGGTCTGCAGCAGGAAAGGCTCCTTGTTGCGGCCGGCCGCCAGGCCCACGCGATCGTTGAAGATGCGCCGGTTGCGGCAGTTGGCAGTATTCCAGGTCACGTCGCCCGGACGCTGGCGCTGCGAGAATTTTCGATTGTGGGTCGGCAGGTAGCCGTTTTCATCTATGGCAGCGCAGAACGCGACCTGCGCGTCGCCTTCCGCCGCCCGTTCCTGGATAGGCGGCAGCACGGTATCGGTGAACTCCGTAAAACGCGTCATGTACTGGACAGGATCGCTACCGGGGATCGCGACATATTGCCGGTCGAACAATGCGCCAAGATCGATGCGGCCGAATTTCACGCCTGCCTCGAAGGCGGAGGAAACCTCGGCGGCGTAGGCCATGACGGCACGGATATGGGGAGTGTCCGGGGTTTCGATGCCCGCGCTCGCCGTCGTCTGGATCATCCGCTCGGAGATCGTCACCACCTCTCCCACGCGGGACGAGGTCTGCTGCAACTGATCATTGGATTTCAGGATCGCGCTTGCCGCGGAAGCAATCGACGAGGCGAATTCGCCGCATTGCCTGTCGACCGTTTCGGTCGTTCCGGCGAGCGAGGACGCCTTGTCGAGGATCTGAGTCATGACGCCTTCGACGCCCTTGAATGACCCCTGAACCTTCATCGCGGTCGTCTTGACGCCCTCGGCCGACTGGCTGGCACCTTCGCCGGCCGTTACCAGCTTGTCGATGCGGCTGTTCAACTGATCGAGCGTGGCCTGGATCGAACTCGTGGTCTGGGAGGTTTGCAGCGACAGCGCGCGTACCTCCGCGGCGACTACGGCAAAACCCTTGCCGGCTTCGCCCGCACGCGCCGCTTCGATCGCGGCATTCAATGCCAGAAGGTTCGTCTGCCGGGCGATCATGCCGATCGCATCTGCCAAACGTCCGACGTCTCCGAGCGCCGTGGAAAACAGCTTGATCTCGGCGCCGATTTCCTGGGACGCATGGACCATGTGATCGATCGCGGTGATCGATCCGGAAAGCTGTTCAGCCTGCTCACCGAGCACCTTGCGCGCGTTCGCCGTCAGCTTGTCGGATTCCTGAAGGGAGCGGGCAACGTGGCCGTTGGCGTCCGCGATCGATTGAGCGGACTGCGTCAGGCGGCCAAGCAATGTCGCATGTGCGGAGGATTGCGCAGCCGTATCCTGGATAGCACCGGCAATATCGACCAGATGAAGGCCGAGCGCGGAAGCCTCGTTCGCCAGCTTGGCGACGGACCTCTTCAACACATCGCCGTCGACAGGCACAGGCCCCGACGGCGCTTCTTCCCTGACAACCTGCCCGACCAAATCCACATCTCCCGGAATATTAGGAGAATATAGGATGGCATGGTTAACGGACGGTTTCCGCGGGTATTCGGCAAAGCCTTATACTTAAGGCTGAGATGCAAAGCCCCTTCCCAGCCAAGGCCGGGAAAGACAGATCAGCCGAGACGATCGAAAGCCTTCGGGTCGATGCCGAGGGTGGTCAGGTCGCGGTTGCTCGGGCGGCGGTGGTTTTCAACGGCAGCCGAAACCGAGATTGCGGCGCTCATGACTGCGAAGGCGCGGCCAATGGCGCTGCCACGGATTTTTTTCTGTACGGACATGTGAAACTCTCCTTTTTCGTTCTGCTAAAATATGATGCCTGTGCTGTTTTTGTGCAATGCACAACGGAACAGGGGAGCCATGCAACTGTCACATAACAACCGTTAACCACGGCGAAAGGCTTGCACGGCAAGGGGTGCCCTTGGTATCGGTCGAGCCTGAATGAAGAGGCTTCGATGGCAATCACGATCTACGGCATCAAGAACTGCGACACGATGAAAAAGGCGCGCGACTGGCTCGACCGCAAGGGCGTCACCTACACTTTTCACGACTACAAGGCCGAGGGCATCGACCGTGCTCATCTCGATACCTGGACGGACCGCGCCGGCTGGGAGATCGTGCTCAACCGGGCCGGCACCACGTTCAAGAAAATCGATGACGCCGACAAGGCAGACCTCGATCGCGAGAAGGCGATTACCCTGATGCTTGCCCAGCCTTCGATGATCAAGCGGCCGGTCCTGGAAGCCGACGGTAAGCTGATCGTCGGTTTCAAGCCAGAGGTTTATGAAGAGGAAATCGGCTGATCCGTTGACAGAGAGATGATAGCATATATGCTATCATTCCATGAAGGTCGTCATCGACACGAACATATTCGTATCTGCCATCATGAATGCGGAGGGCAGCCCCCGTCAGGTCGTCAGGCTTTGCTTGCTTGAACAGATTACTCCGTTGATGGCGAATGCGCTTTTTTCCGAATATGAAGATGTCTGTCATCGCGACCACCTTTTCGGCCGTGCACCACTTTCCGCTGAGGAGAGAACCGAACTGTTGGATGCCTTTTTGTCATGCTGCCAATGGGTGCCTATCTATTTTCTCTGGCGGCCCAACCTTCGTGATGAGGCGGACAACCATGTCATGGAACTGGCGGTCGGCGGCGGTGCGGAGGTCATCATAACAGCGAACAAGCGGGACTTCGCCCAGGCAGAGCTCGCGTTTCCGAAACTGAAGATCTTCACCGCTGGTGAGTTCCTGGCTTGGAGAAAGAAAACATGAGCACTTTGACTATCCGGCTTCCTTCCGATCAGCATGAACGCCTCAAAGCACTGGCCGCAGCACGGGGGACCAGCATCAATAAGCTTTTCGAGGAATTCTCCTCGAGGGCGCTTGCTGAATTCGATATTGAGACCCGTTTTCGCCTGCGTGCTGCGAAAGGGGACAAGAAACGCGGACTCGCCCTTCTGGACAAGCTCGACCGTGCCCATTCGCAGCCCGATCGGTAACCAGCCATGTCCAAGACAACCCGCGCTACGCAGATGCTCGAAAAGGCAGGCGTCGCCTTTGCCACCGTCACCTATGAATACGATCCGAATGCGGACCGGATCGGGATGCAGGCGGCGGAGGCGATCGGCGAGGAGCCACGTCGTGTCTTGAAGACGCTGATGGCGGAGGTGGACGGCAAGGCGGTCTGCGTCGTGGTGCCGTCGGACCACGAGGTTTCGATGAAGAAGCTCGCGGCCGCATTCGGTGGCAAATCTGCGACCATGATGAAGCCCGCCGATGCGGAACGGGCAACCGGCTATCATGTCGGCGGCATCAGCCCCTTCGGTCAAAAGAAGCTCGTGCCGACCGCGATCGAGATCACCGCGCTCGACGAGCCGCATGTCTTCATCAATGGCGGCCAGCGTGGATTGCAGGTGCGGCTGGATCCGAAGGCGGCCTGCGATGCACTGAAGGCGGTCGCTGCGCCGCTGGTGGCGTGAATGCGATCATGAGTGAAATGACCTCGACCCTTCGAATTCTCGAGCCCTATCCGGGGATCTTTGCCTATTACGATGGGCGGGTGCCTGGCAAACGGCTGCATGCGAAAACCGCGAACTGGCTGGACGACGGCGCCTACTCGCTCGGCGTCGCCTCCTATGCGATCGTCGATCAAGGCGAGGCGCTGGTCTATGACACGCATATCTCGCTCGACCACGCCGAGGCGATCCGCACCCATCTCGAGGGGCTCGGCGTCACGAAGATCCGCGTCGTGCTCAGTCACTGGCACAAGGATCACATTGCCGGGAACGCGATCTTTCCCGATTGCGAAATCATCGCGCTGACGCTGACGGCCGAAAAACTCAAAGAGAACCGCGAGAAGATCGAAAGCGCCAATCCACCGATCTCGCCGCTTGTCATGCCGAGCACCCTGTTCGATGGCCGGCTGGACCTGACGGTCGGCACCCGCCGGATCGAACTGCACCATTTCGCCATCCACAGCGCCGACGGCAACGTGATCTGGATGCCGGACGAACGGCTTCTGCTTGCCGGCGACACCCTCGAAGACACCGTCACCTATATTTCGGAAGCCGCCGAGATCGGCACGCATATCGCCGAACTCGCCCGCATGGCCTCCTGGCCGATCACAAAAATCCTGCCGGCCCATGGCGATGCGGAGCGGATTGCGTCGGGCGGTTATGAGCCGGATCTGATCGATGCCAACCGCGCCTATCTGCGCCACATGGCAGGCGCAATCGCCGCAGGTCAGGATATCGATCCCCACTTGAAATCCTTCGTCGAGGAGGAAATCGCCTCGGGCGCCGTGCTCTATTTCGCGCCCTACGAGGAGGTTCATGCCAGCAACATCGCCGCAGTCAGAGCCGCGCTGTCGCGTTGAAAAGGCATCGCCCCGCTGTCACGGCCACTTTGCCGACCACTCCTTGAGAGCGGCGAGCGCCGGGGCCGGCCATCTGCGCACCGCTGGACGCAGGATGATCTTCTTCCCCTCGGGCTTCCAGGCGAGATAGAGCTTTCTGGCGGAAATATCCGCCGCGATCAATGCCTCGGCCTCGGTGCACATATGCGGCATGCAGGCCTCGCCGATATAAAAACCGTTCTTGTAGGCGCCGCTGCCCGGCCCGGTGATGGAATTCTCGAACTCCTGCTTATGCTCGCCGAGCATTGCATCTGCCGCCTCGGCAATCGGCCCGATGCCGAGGAGGTCGGACGGGTGCTCCGCCTTTTTCATGTCATCCCACCCCATCGTCGCGCTCGGCTGGAAGGCGACCTTGCCGGCCTCGGCGAAACCTTTTTCGGGCGTCCAGGTCCAGCGCAGGCTCGGCTGGCCGGCAACCGCCTGCGTCGCAAGCAGAAGGTGATCGTCCTCTATGGTGATCGAGGCGGCGGCGCGGCAATCGTCTATCGGTTCATCGACACGCGGCTCCTCATCCTGCGGGAACGAGACGACCAGGGGCGAACCCGGGCAGGCGTTGCCGCCGTCCGAACTCACCACCACGACGAACGGTACACCCGCGACCAGACCGACATTGTCGATCAGCAGGAACCGGTTGGAATGGACCTGCCGGTCGTCGATCGTCAGTTTCTCCTCATCGTCATCGGATGCGATGGCCACCTGATGCTCGAACATGGTCGCCGCAAAGTCGGCCGAGAGACCGGGAAAAGCCGAAGCGCCGAAGAGGACGGCACACAGCAAGGCGGTTTTCATGAACATGGATTCCTCAGCTTCAATTTTGCCCCAAACCTCTTTAAGTCTCTTCGATCACAGAAATCAGGTGAGGTCTAACATGACAATCGTGCCGAATTTTCAAACAGTCGTCGATCCTCAAAAGCTCGAAAAGCTGGCGGAAGTCGCCATCAAGGTGGGCTTGCGCCTCGAGAAGGGCCAGGATCTGGTGATCACGGCACCGCTCGCCGCCCTGCCGCTCGTGCGGCTCCTCACCAAACACGCGTATATCGCCGGCGCCGGCATCGTCTCGACCTTCTATTCCGACGAAGAAACGACACTCGCGCGCTACGAATACGCCTCCGATGCAAGCTTCGACAAGGCGTCCAACTGGCTCTACGACGGCATGGCCAAGGCTTATGCCAACGGCGCCGCGCGACTTGCCATCTCCGGCGACAACCCGATGATGCTCTCCGGCCAGGACCCCGCCAAAGTGGCGCGCGCCAACAAGGCCAATTCCATGGCCTACAAGCCAGCGCTCGAAAAGATCGCCAATTTCGACATCAACTGGAACATCGTTTCCTATCCCAACCCCTCCTGGGCGCGCCAGGTATTCCCGGACGTCCCGGAAGACGTCGCGGTCGGCAAGCTGGCGGACGCGATCTTCGCCGCCTCGCGCGTGGATCTCGTCGATCCGATCGCGGCCTGGGCCGAACACAACGGCAATCTCAAGAAGCGCTCCACATGGCTCAATGGCGAGCGCTTTTCCGCACTCCACTTTACTGGCCCTGGCACCGACCTGACGGTCGGGCTTGCCGACGGCCACGAATGGCATGGCGGCGCCTCGACAGCCAAGAACGGCATTACCTGCAACCCGAACATCCCGACCGAAGAGGTCTTCACCACGCCGCATGCGCTGAAGGTCGAAGGCCATGTTTCCAGCACCAAGCCGCTCTCCCACCAAGGCACGCTGATCGACAATATCCAGGTGAAGTTCGAAGGCGGCCGGATCGTCGAGGCGAAGGCTTCGAAGGGCGAGGAAGTGCTGAACAAGGTGCTCGACACCGACGAAGGCGCCCGCCGGCTGGGCGAAGTGGCGCTGGTGCCGCATTCCTCGCCGATCTCCAAAAGCGGCATCCTGTTCTACAACACCCTGTTCGACGAAAACGCCTCCTGCCACATCGCGCTCGGCCAGTGCTACTCGAAGTGCTTCCTCGATGGTGCGTCGCTCAGCCAGGAACAGGTCAATGCCCAGGGCGGCAATTCGAGCCTGATCCACATCGACTGGATGATCGGCTCCGACAAGGTCGACATCGATGGCCTGCGCGCCGACGGCTCGAAGGTGCCGGTAATGCGCAAGGGCGAGTGGGCCTGATAAGCTCATGATCCGTTGACCACATGTAGTTTTTAAACTACATGTGGTCCGTGGAGTGAGTGATGGCTGAAAAACTGACCGCTTATGATCCAGCCGAAGACTTGGGTTCCGATCAGGCGATTGCGGCATTTATGGCCGAAGCTTTCGAAACGGAGGACGCGGCCTACATTGCGCATGCCCTGGGGGTGGTCGCCCGAGCCAAGGGGATGATGCAGATTGCCAAGGACACCGGCCTTTCCCGAGAGCAGCTCTACCGTTCCTTCAGCGCCACCGGCAACCCGACGCTCAAGACGACGATTGCGGTGATGAAATCGTTGGGGATCGAGTTGACCGCCAAGGTCCATTCCTGATTTCCCGGCAGAGTTGACTTTCCCTCTTTTACGGCAGGAAACTGATCGCGCCGGCACGTTCGATGTGTCGGCTCACGCTGATCAGGACAATCCGAAAAGAGGGAAACAGCATGCCCATTTCTCTTATGCGTCTGGCTGCACCGCTCGGGGCGGCACTTCTCGCCATTGCGCCCGCCACCAGCGTCTCCGCCCAGGAGCCCGGTCTATGGAAGGTCTATAACGAGACGCTGAAGGGCGCCAGATATGTGGACCTCACCCACACGATCACGCCGAATATCCCGGTATGGGCGGGCTTCGGCAAATCGGCCTTCGGTCAGGCCACGGCCGGGGTCGATCTGGAAGGTTATGCCAAGAAGGGCGACACCTTCACCTATGAGAAGCATGGTTTCGCGGCATCCACCTACAATCTCGCCACCGACCAGCTCGGTACGCAGCTCGATCCGCCGGCCCATTGGGCGCCGGAATATGCGGCGATCGACGAACTTCCCGCCACCTATGCCGTGCGGCCGCTCGTCGTCATCAATATCGAGGACAAAGTGAAGACCGATGCCGGCTATCACCTGCAGGTCTCCGACATCGCCGATTTCGAAAAGAAGAACGGCAGGATCCCGGAAGGCTCCGTCGTGTTCGTCCGCTCCGGCTGGTACAAGAAATGGCCGGATCCCTCGCTTTCCACGACGAAGCCGTTTCCCGGCGTCAGCCTCGATGCATTGAAATTCCTGCATCTGGAGCGAAAGATCCTGTTTCACGGCCACGAGCCGCTCGATACCGATACGACACCGAATCTCGAAGGCGAATACTGGCTGATGCACAACGGGTTCGCGCAGGCGGAAGGCGTGGCGAACCTCGACAAGGTGCCGGAAACGGGTGCGCTGGTGGCAATCGGCTATCCGAAATTTGGCGGCGGTGTCGGCGGATATGCCCGCTATATCGCAATATGCCCGCCGGACTGGCAATTCGGCGTGACGATCGGTTCGGTGCCGGAGGCGCCACTTCAGAAATTCGACAAGCCGCTGCATTTCGACGAGAAGGCCGGCATGCGGGTGCGCTGACTATCGCAAGGACTGGAGCGCGGCCTTGACGCGCTCCAGATGCCGCCCGCGCTTTTCTGCCGTGGCGCGGTCCATGTCGTGCAGCGCCAGCATGCGGAACTCGGCTTTTCTGTTGCAGAAGACAGCGATGCCGCGCTTGAGCTGGCGGCGCACGGGATCGCCCATGTAGAACTTCACCACCCACCAAGGCGAACCCGTGGTCGTGAAGACCCAGAAATGGCGGATGTTGGTGAGCAGCGGGACGATCCTTCCGCCGGCCTTGTCGTGACGGAAGGCGATGCCCGGCGCAAAGACCCGGTCGAAGAAACCCTTCAGCACCGCCGGCAGGTTGAACCACCATTGCGGGAAGACCAATATCAGCGCCTCGGCCTTCTGCAGCCGCGCCACCAGGTCCGCCACCTCAGACGTGTCGTAGGGCACATCGAAATAACCGCGCCGTTCGCGTTCCGTCAGCCGCGGATCGAAGCTCTCCGCATAAAGATCGAGCAGATCGACCGTGTGGCCGTTCGCCTCCAGGGTCTCGCGCGCCAGACGGGCAACCGAATGCGCAAAACTTTCCGGCAGGGGATGGGCAAGCACCAGGAGAACATGCATCAGAAGAGCGTGCCCTGTTTCGGCGCGTCTCCGCCCGGCTCCGATTTCGACGGCCGCTTTTTGGGCTGAGACGGCACGGCGGACGGAACCGCAGGATCGCCACCCTCGCCCGTCACCGCCGTAATCCGCCCATCGGCGAATTCCACCGAGATACCCTGCCCCTCGCCGATGCCGGCGGCCCGCGTCAGTGGCCGATCGTCCTCACCCCGCACTACGGCAAAGCCGCGCTTCAGCACGTTCTTGTAGGAGAGCGATTGCAGAACACGATCCTGTGCGGTGATTGCCGCGCGGCTGCGTATCAGCGTGTGCGAGATCGCCGTATCCGCATGACGGACCATCGACGTGAGGTGTTGGCGCTCGCGCTGCAGATGACCCAGCAGCCTTGCGGGAAGCGCCGAAAGCGAAGCGCCGGCCTTGGCGACGCGGTTGTTCTCCTTCAGCAATTGCCGCTCCAGGCAACGGTCGCTGCGCGTCAGCCGGTCGGCCAGCAATTGCCGCTGCTGGACAAGACGGTTGGTCAAAAGTTCAAGACGCAGTCCCGACGATGCCCGCTCGAAACTGCGGCGCTTGACCACCGTCGTGCGCTCCAGCCCGCGGCCGAGACCAGCCGCCGCCTCGTCGAAACGACGGCGCGGCAAAGCCAGCAACTGGTCGATGGACGGCAGCGCGCGGACCAGCGCCCGCACCGATTGGCGGCGCAGGTCCATCTGCCGGCTGGCGGCACCCCGCAGGCGGGCCGTCAGATTGGCGAGCTGCGCTTCCATGTCCGCCTTGACCGGCACCGCCATTTCGGCGGCACCTGTCGGCGTCGGCGCACGGACGTCGGCGGCGTGGTCGATCAGCGTCCAATCGGTCTCGTGGCCGACGGCCGATATCAGCGGGATTTGGCTGTCCGCCGCAGCGCGCACGACCGCCTCGTCGTTGAAACTCCAGAGGTCTTCGAGACTGCCGCCGCCGCGCGCGACGATCAGCACGTCCGGCCGCCTGATCGGTCCGCCAGGCACGATCGCGTTGAAACCGCGGATCGCGGCCGCCACCTCGTCGCCAGACCCTTCGCCCTGCACCTTGACCGGCCAGACGATGACATGCACCGGAAAACGGTCGGCGATGCGGTGCAGGATATCACGGATGACAGCACCGGTCGGCGAGGTCACCACGCCGATGACCCGCGGCAGGAAGGGCAACTGCCGCTTGCGCGCCTGGTCGAACAGGCCCTCCGCGCCAAGCCTGCGCCGACGTTCTTCGAGCAGCGCCATCAGCGCGCCGGCACCCGCCGGCTCCAGGTTCTCGATGACGATCTGGTATTTCGAGGAGCCCGGGAAGGTGGTGATCTTGCCCGTCGCAATCACTTCCATCCCTTCTTCGGGGCGGAACTTGATCCGTGGGAAGGTGCCCTTCCAGATCACGGCGTCGATCCGGGCGCGATCGTCCTTCAGCGAAAAATAAGCGTGGCCCGACGAATGCTGGCCGCGATAACCGGAGATCTCGCCGCGCACCCGCACATGGTCGAACGCGTTCTCTACCGTGCGCTTGATCGAGCCGGACAGTTCCGACACCGAAAACTCGGTGAGGTTCGTGGGCGAATCGTTGTCGAGCAAACTGGTCATCCTTTTCTTCTAAAGGAAGAGCGCGGCGATTTCACCATTCCCGGACGGCAGAAACGGGGATGATGCGGCCGGCAAACGGCCGCTTCGAAAGGCCCGCCCGACAACGCGTTGGCGCCTGGCCGTTCGTTCCTTTGCAGCCAAGCATTTGACGCTGCACCTTTTCTTTTGCCGGGTACACCACATTTCCTTTTCTGTGAGAAACAGAAAAACTCCGGTACAGCGCTTTTTAAAGCCTCGCATTTTCCCCGCTGGAGAGAGGAGAGCGACAATGAAGGCGAACGATATTCAAGGAGATTTCGTCCATGCCAGACCGTTTCGCCAATACTCAAGCCTCGCTCTCCGGCCCCGCCGCCTCCGGATTTGCGATCACGCCCAGCGACAGCGCCGACCTGCCGGAGACAACGCGCGCGCTCTATGTGGGGACCGGCGGCCATCTGTCCGTCCGCATGCTGTCCGGCGAGACACTGACGCTCTCGAATGTACCGGCTGGCGGCCTGCTTCCGCTGCGGGTGACCCGCGTGTTTGCGACCGGCACGACGGCGGTGGCGATCGCCGGCCTCGTTTGAGAAAAGCGGTGGGCGGCAATGCGGTGTGAAATCCTGCTGCTCCGCTTCGAGGACAGGCCGCAGGCAATGTCCGTGCTCGGCGAGATCGGCATCGCGTTCGATCCCGTCTCGGGTGACGGCATCATCCGCAAGCCGACCGGAGAAACGGCCGAATTCGAGGGCGAGGTCGTCGCGCTCACCTGTCCGGTCTCCGGTTACCACGTCCGGCTTGTCTGCCGAGGAAAACTGCCAAGCTCATTGACGCCATATCTTGTGGACCGCGGCGCTTCAGGCAAAGACCAGAGCCACTGAACATGGCTTGGCTGCAACGAATCAGATCGTATCGAAATCGTCGTCGGGTGCATTGACCCCGCCACGCATTGGGGCGAAAGCATTTATTAGCAGATTGCTAATACGTTCGTTTCCCTTGAGGCCGATGAGGAGATATCCGAGTGCTTTTCCTGACCGCTGCATCGATTGGCGTTTGCGTCGGCACGATGCGGTCCGCGTTCTCGATTGCTTTTATCGCTGTTATGATCACCGCGACATTTGCGCTCGCGACCGCCATATCACCCGGCCCCACGTCCTATTTCAATCTGCTGATTGCCATCCTCGGCTACAATGCCGGCCTGATCGGGTTCCTCACCGGCCTTTTCGCCCTGAATACCCGCCGCACGGCGTGAGCGCATTTCATCCCCGCAATCAATTCTTGTCCGGCAGCACCCTGTAGAGACGGAAACCGCTTTTGCTTGGTTGTCCCAAGGGCTGCAGATAATCGGGCACCTGACCACGGGCGAGGTTGGCATAGAGCCCGTCCGGCTTGCGCCTGACCAGGCCATCCGTCTGCGGATCGGTCTTGCAGAAGGCGAGCGCCGTCACCCCGGCCCCTCTCATGAAGGCCTTCGCCTCGCCCGGCTGGGCAAGACCGATATAAAGTTCGGTCAGCATGCCCTTTTGGTTGCGATGGTAGGGTGCGGTCAGGACCCTGTGAGGGGTCCAGCGCAGGATATCCGCTCCGCTGTTCGAGGGCGCGGCTATGACGCCCGCAGGCAATGTGTTCAACACGGCCATATCCACCGCATCACCGCATTCGCCGCTTTCGCCATCGAACATGCCGGCACTCGAAAGCGCCCGCATGTCGGCCGCCTGTTTCCAGCCATGCACCGCAAGGACGCCGCCCAGGGCCCAGACAACCGGCACGGACATCAGCACCGCGCTGATATAGGCAAAGGCGGCACCGGGATTTTTCGGATCGGCCGCGGAGGTGCGCCGCAGATCGGTGATCAGCAACGACAACGGCAGGATGGCCAACATGTTGGAAAAGAAAGCGCCGCGCACCTGCAGCAGCGCGATCCCCCATGACGCCCCGATCAGCGCCAGAAGCACGAGATGGAGTTCCGTCTTCTCCCGTCTCACGCTGCGGACAAGACAGACCACGATCGCAAAAAGCCCGACCGCGTAGAATCCGCCGACCATTTCCGGCTCGGTCCTGGCCTCGGCCAGAAACGAACGCGCCTCCGTCACGCCGTTCAACCAAAGCTCGACCAATAGCGGGTCGAGCGTGCTCAACGGATCGGAGAGGCATTGCGGCGCGATGATGTGAGTGGTCAGAAGAAGGAGACCGGCGGTGCCACCGGCCAGGGCGATGCGGACGATGCGACCTGGCTGTCTCGGCAGGCTCGCGAGGAGAAACAGCGCCGCTCCTCCGAGAGCGGAAAGGGCATAGAAGCCAAGTGAGAAGTTGTCGCAGGTGACGATCGCATAGGCGCGCGGCGGGATCGTCAGGAAGAAGGCCGCCGAGACGGACAGCGCAAGCGACAGGCCGAAAAAACGGGCCGGTTGGGAAAATGCCTGGCCGTGCCAGACCCACTGAAGCGCGACGCAGACACAGACGACGGCAACAAAAGGCGTCGTTTCGGCACCGATCGCCAGTGCCAGCGCACAGGCGACGGCAGCGACGATATAGCTCGATGCCCGCCTCTGCGGATCGACCAGCATGGCGGCGATCCACATGACGAGCATGAGCTGGACATTGTGATGGTCGATGGAACCGGGCTTGAAGCGGACGCAGCCGAGGGCGAAGAGCGCACCGAGACCCAGTGCGACATGCATGGCCGCGACGCCCGCCAGCCGGCGGACAGCCAAGCCGAGCGGCAGAAGCATAAGCGGTACCAGAAGAAGAGGCCAGATCGTGACAACGACGGCTTCGGCCTTATCCGGGGTGAGGAAGAGCGAAAACAGCCGGATCAGCAGCGCCATCGGCAGGTCGATCAACCGCGACCAGTGCATCAGCGTGCCGCCCTCGAGACCGAGCCGGTACTGGGTCAGATCGAACCAGTTCTGGCCGCCGAGAAAATCCCTGACCTCGACGAGCCGCATGACGTCGTCATTGTCGGCCCCGACGTAATCCTTGGCGTCCGAGAGAAAAAACGCGAGGGCTATCGCGGCGGTGACGACCGCATAAAGAGCCACCGCAGGCAGGAGCCGCGACAATAGCGGCACAGCAGGCTGGCCTGCCGCCCTCGATAAGGATCTGTCTGCCATGTTTTCCGTCATCTTGGTGCGGACTTTTCGCCTGTTTCCAGGGTCGAGGAAACCTAGCCTTAACCTTCCCAAGAAATAGTAAAGTCCGCGGCACGGGAAACTCCCGCGTTCGGTTTTCAGTGTATCGAGTGAACAACATGACCGACGCCCTGACCGGCCATTTCGACATCGCAATCCTGCTGCCCTGTTATAACGAAGCCATGACCATCGCCGGCGTGGTGCGCGGTTTCCGCGAGGCGCTTCCGGGCGCCCGGATCTTTGTCTACGACAACAATTCCACGGACGGCACGGCGCTTCAGGCCATGCTTGCCGGCGCCCTGGTGATGCGCGAGCGGCGGCAGGGCAAGGGCCACGTGGTGCGCCGGATGTTCGCCGATATCGATGCGGATATCTACATCATGGCCGACGGAGACGGCACCTATGCGCCGCAGGATGCGGAAGAACTGGTCCGCACGCTTTTGACCGAGCGCGCCGACATGGTGGTCGGCACCCGCCGCGGGGTGCACGCGGATGCCGGGCGGCAGGGTCATGCGGCCGGCAACCGGCTGTTCAACTTCCTCTACCGGACGATGTTCGCGCCTGACTTCACCGATATCTTCTCCGGTTATCGCGCCTTCTCGCGCCGGTTCGTGAAAAGCTTTCCGGCGGTCTCGGGCGGGTTCGAGATCGAGACCGAAATGTCGGTGCATGCCTCGCTGCTCAAGCTGCCGGTCTGCGAAATCGAACTCGATTACGGAAGGCGCCCGGAAGGGTCGCATTCCAAGCTCTCGACCTTCAAGGACGGCGCCAAGATCCTCTGGATGTTCGCCATGCTGATGAAGGAGACACGGCCCTTCGCGTTCTTCGGCCTGATCAGCGGCGCCTTCATGACGGCGTGCCTGATCTTCATGGCGCCGGTGCTGGTCGCCTATTTCCAGACTGGCCTGGTGGAGCGCATGCCCACCTGGATCTTCTCACTGGTGCTGATGCTAGTGTCGCTATTGATCTTCACCGCCGGGCTGATCCTCGATTCCGTCTCGCGCGCCCGGGCCGAGCAATTGCGCATCCATTATATGAGCCTGCCGGCCAGTGCCCATGCCGCCGATCCTGCGTCAATCGCGGCCCAGCCCGCCAAGCCCGAGCGGCGCAGGACCAAAGCGGCATGAACAGAGAAACCACCAACCGCATCCGCTTCGTCATCGAGGACCTGCTGCCGCCGATCCTCAGGGACTCGCCGCTTTTTCTCTGGCTCGCCAAGCGCGTCTGGGGCGACCATATCAGCCATCTCGCCAGTTTTCGCGAACGGGCGCCGTTCCTGAGCGCCGAAGAATATGCGGAACTCTACCGCAACCATCCGCGCGTCCATGAGGGCACGGACAATTCGGCGGCCTGTATCCGGCGCATCAATTCGATGATCACTGGCACCAGCGTCTGCGACGTCGGCTGTGGCACCGGTGCCCTGCTCACCCATATCCGCGCCGCCCATCCCGAACTCACGCGCCTCGTCGGCGTGGATTTCGTCGTGGAGGATGCGGCCGCCATCGAGGGTGTCGAATATGTCGCCGCCAAGATCGAGGACCTGCCGTTTGCCGACGGCGAATTCGACACCGTGGTCTGCACCCATGTCATCGAGCATGTGCTGGAATATCAAAAAGCGATCGCGGAACTCAGGCGGATCGCCAAAAAGCGGCTGATCATCGTCGTGCCGCGCGAACGGGAATCCCGCTACACGTTCAATCCGCATTTCAACTTCTTCGCCTATACCCACTCTTTCCTGCGCGCCGCCCATCCGGTGCCGGAGGTCCATGCCTGCGAAGATATCGGCCGGGACATCTTCTACAGCGAAGACCGGCCGGACTGAGGACGCTTCATGTTCGTTTCGCTTTCCCCCATCACCTGGCTCGGGCTTCTCGGAACGCCGCTGCTGATTGCCATGGGGCAGGTTCTCTTCAAGATGACCAGCTCCACCGCCGGCGACTTTTCGTTGCGCGGGCTCGCGGCGCTCGCCGCCAACCCGGTGCTGATCGCGGCATTGGCGCTTTACGGTTTCGGCACGATCGTCTGGATCTATGTGCTGAAATCCGTGCCGCTGACGCTCGCCTATTCGTTCATGGGGCTGACGTTCTGCTTCGTGCCGCTGCTGGCGCAGTTTTTCTTCGGCGAACCGCTGACGTTTCGATATGCGCTTGGGACCGTGCTGATCTTTGCCGGTCTGCTGGCCATCAACGGCTGACCGCACGATGACCAGCCGCGCCCGGTTTGCCATTCTCCTCGCGCTGCTGATCATCGTCGATGCGCTGCTATTGCAGGTCCTCACGACGGAGACCGAGGCTGTCACCCTTGTCGACCGCCTGCTCTCGTTGAGCGCCGGCTTGGTCGCCGCACTGACCTTGCACAGGGTACTCCCCGCGGCTTCGGATCACAGGCGCCAGCCAGGCTTCTGGCCGCTCGTCACGATCGGCCTTGTCCTTAACTACGGGATTTTTGCAGCACTGGCATCGCGCGCACCGCATGTGCAGCCGCTCGTGCATCTCGGTTTTTGCTGGGCCGGCACACTGCTGTTCGGCGGATTCGGCCTATACCGCATCCGCCGCTGGCGGAACTAGACCGCTTCCCAGCCGTCGTGTCCGCCGGCGCGATAGATGGCGCCGATGAACCTCTGGTTCTTCAGCGAATTCTCGAGCGTCACGATTTCGACCGGATCGCCCTTGGCGGCCTTTGCGAAGGCCTCCGCCTGGCGCTTGTATTGCCGGCTGTCCGGGAAACGGAAGATCTGCGACACCGCGTGGTTCTGATTGGTGAGTTCGATTTCCTCCGCACCCCAGCGGCCGGCATTGAACGGCGACTTGACCTCGATGTAACCCTCGGTACCGTGGAAGACCATCAGCTGCCGGGCCGCCATCTGGGTGGCGATGTAGAAGGTCATTTCAAACGAACCGAAATCCGCCTTGACGCTGGAATAGATATCCGTGCCGAAGCCCGGATCGCGTTCCACCCGCGCCTGCACCCGCTGCGGTTCCTGGCCGGTGACGAAACGTGTCGTGATCGTCGGATAGACGCCGATATCCGGCAGCGCTCCGCCGCCGAGTTCCGGGATGTTGCGCATGTTGGATGGGTCGCGGTTGAAATAGCTGAACGAGCCCTGCACGTGCTTCAGCTCGCCGATCGCCTTTTGGCTGAGGAGCTCGCGCACCTTCAGCCAGACCGGCGCGTAAGTGACCATGAACGCTTCGCAGATCAGCTTGCCGGTGCGGTCGCGCACCTTGATCAGGTCCTCGATCTCGCTCGCCTTGATGGCGATCGGCTTTTCGGAGAGGACGTGCTTTCCGGCCTCGGCGGCCTTGATCGACCACTCGACATGCTGGCTGGACGGGAGCGGAATATAGACCGCGTCGATGACGTCGGAGGCCAGCATCTCGTCGTAGGAACCGAACGCGTGGGGAGCGCCGAAACGGTCGGCGAGCGCCCGCGCCTTTGCGAAATCGCGGCTGGCAAAGGCGGTGACGACGCAGTTCTCCGCATCCTGGATCGCCGGCACCACCTGTTCGTGGCCGATCCTGGCAGTCGACAAGATTCCGAAACGCAGCATGTTGAGCCTCCCTATGGTATTGTTGCCGCACCTTATTGGCCTGCCGACACCCACGCAACGGCAGGCCGGATGCGGCGCTTGAAAAAGTGATCGTCCGCCCAAAATAGGGACTGGTCGGCGGCGGAACATCGGCTAATCTCAGGCTCCTTTCCCAGGCTCATCCACTCACTTAAAAAATTTTGGAGGAATATCATGGAGCTGCGCGCACTCGGCCGGACCGGCCTTTCCATTGCGCCCGTCGTTCTCGGCGGCAACGTATTCGGCTGGACCGCCGACGAGAGGACGTCGTTCGATATCCTTGATCGGTTCTTCGACGCCGGCTTCAACACGATCGATACGGCCGACAGCTACAATCGCTGGGTGCCCGGCCATGTCGGCGGCGAGTCCGAGGCGATCATCGGCAAATGGCTGAAGAGCGGCGGCATCGCCCGCGACAAGGCCGTCATCGTCACCAAGGTCGGCTCCGACATGGGCCAGGGCAAGAAGGACCTGTCGGCCAAGTGGATCCTCGAAGAGGTCGAAAGTTCGCTGCGACGCCTGCAGACCGACCATATCGACCTCTATCTCGCCCACTGGCCGGACGAGACCGTGCCTTACGAGGAAACGCTCGGCGCCTTTGCCAAGCTGAAGGAACAGGGCAAGATCCGGGCGATCGGCTGCTCCAATCTCGACGCCAAGATGATGCAGGATAGCTTCGACGCTGCCAGGAAAGCCGGCCTGCCGCGCTATGACGTGCTGCAGCCGCAATACAATCTCTATGACCGCGACACGTTCGAGGGTCCGCTTGCCGACCTTTGCGTCAGCCAAGAGATCGGCGTCATCAACTATTACGGCCTCGCTTCCGGCTTCCTGACCGGCAAATACCGCGACAAGGCCGATACCGAAGGCAAGGCACGCGGCGGCAGGGCGCTCGGTTATCTCAACGACAAGGGTCTGCGCATCCTCGCAGCCCTCGACGAGATCTCGGTCGAAACCAATGCCGAGCCCGCCTCGATCGCGCTCGCCTGGCTGATCCAGACCCGCGGCGTCACCGCGCCGATCGCCAGCGCCACCAGCGTCGGCCAGCTCGACGCGATCATCGCCGCCGGTAACCTGACACTCTCGGCCGACCAGATGAAGCTGCTCAACGAAGCCGGCGCCTGATCAATTCGGCGGGCGCCGCGAGACGCCCGTCAGTTTTCTGCGATTACAAAAGGAGGCTCTCATGAAAATGAGGAAGCTCGGAAAAGAACTGACCGTTTCCGCCGTCGGCCTCGGCTGCATGGGCATGAGCCACGGCTACGGCGGCCAGGACGAACAGGAAGCGATCAGGACGCTGCACCGCGCCGTCGATCTCGGCGTCAATTTCTTCGATACGGCGGAAGTCTACGGTCCCTTCAAGAACGAGGAACTGCTCGGCAAAGGCCTGAAGACGTTCCGCGACAAGGTCGTCATCGCCACCAAATTCGGCTTCAGGATCGACCCAAATGCCTCCGACGCCCGGGCCATGTCCGGTCTCGACAGCCGGCCGGAACATGTGCGCGAGGTGGCTGAGGCCTCGCTGAAGCGCCTCGGGGTCGAGGTGATCGACCTTTTCTACCAGCACCGCGTCGACCCGAACGTGCCAATCGAGGATACGGTGGGCGCGATGGCCGAACTGGTGAAGGAAGGCAAGGTACGTGCGCTCGGCCTTTCCGAAGCGGGTGCCGCCGCCATCCGCCGCGCCCACGCGGTCCATCCGATCACGGCCCTACAGAGCGAATATTCGCTCTGGACCCGGGAGCCGGAAGGCGAAATCCTCGACACTTGCCGCGAACTCGATATCGGTTTCGTGCCGTTCAGCCCGCTCGGCCGCGGTTTCCTCACCGGCAAGATCCAGAAGCCGGAGGATTTCGGTCCGGACGACTTCCGTAACACGCTGCCGCGCTTCAGCGCCGAGAACATGGCCGCCAATACCGCCTTGGTGAAGATGCTGGAGGACATGGCAGTCCAGAAGGGCGTCACCGCCGCGCAGTTGGCGCTGGCCTGGGTTCTCGCACAGGGGGATTTCATCGTGCCCATTCCTGGTGCCAGAAAAATCCCGCATCTGGAACAGAATGTTGCCGCCACGGAAATTTCGCTCTCGGCGGACGAGCTGAAGACGCTCGGTGATCTGCTGGCGCCGGAAAAATTCTCCGGGACCCGTTATGCGGCACAGGCCATGGCCTGGACCAATCGCTAAATTTGCACTTGCTAACGCAATCTCGGACTTCCATCTTTTTGTGTTAGTATGCTGGCGCTAACACGGGAGAAGATCGATGTCCGAGGAGCGCGCCGTTCAGGCGGTGATCCATCTCTATGTGGACGGAATGACGTTTGCGCATGAGGCGGCGCTTCGAAAGGCGTTCCATCCCAAGGCGTGTATCATCGGCAATTACGACGGGGCGGTCGAATGGCTGTCGCTCGACGACTTCATCGGGGCGGTCACATCGGAAGGTGCAGCACCCGCCGATACCCAGCCGCTGATCCAGATCGAAGCGCTCGACGTCACCGGCGACGCCGCGACGGTGAAGGTCGTCGATCAGTTCGCCGGCATGCGGTTCTCGGACTATCTCTCGCTTCTGAAGATCGACGGCCGCTGGGTGATCGTCAACAAGCTCTATCACCTGCATTCCTGAACGGTCCGCCGTCGCTTACCGTTCAAGCGCCGGAAACCCGATGTAATGCTCGGAATGATCGCCTTCGTTGTTGGGCATCCCGATCTTGGTCAGTACGCCCCGCGGTTCGGCGAAGCTGCGGATACGCCGGGCGGGCTTTTCGTGCCACTGGATGTTCATCGCCCAGAGTTTCGGAAAGACCATGATCGACGAGTAAGGCAGGTGGTCGTGGATCCACCAAGCCATCTTCTGCCAGTCGCCGTCGTCGTGATAGGTGTCGACCAGCCAGGGGAAAACGACGCAGGCGGTGGCGCCCATGAAGCCCTTGGCATCGCGCCGATCCCAGATGTGGTCGGCGGCGGTATTGGCATTGGAGGAGCAATTGAGATTGTTCTTGTTGCCGAATTCGTTGACCTTAGCGCAGCGATAACCGGAGCGCAGATGCAATCGCCCGAACGTCGCCTGCAGCGGCTCCAGCAGTTCCTCGCAAAGGTGCCGGCCCGCCTCGATCGCCAGATCCGGGTCTTCGGGAATGTTCGGAATGGCGTAGAAATTGGCGATCTCCGAAAACAGGAAATCGCGGAAGAAGAAGTTCTTCGACAGCCGCACCCGGCCGAGTTCCTCCAGTCCTTTCATCGATCCCGGTGTGCGCATCATTCCTCCGACAAAAAAGCCTGCCTCACATCATCCGCGAGGCAGGCTATCTTTCAGCGGTGATTGAGGCCACCCGTTTCAGGCGCGCAAGGTACCGCCAGTGGTCTTTTCAACATTGGCGACGATCTTGGCGGTCAGCGTATCGAAATCCTCGTCGGTCAGCGTGCGCTCGACCGGCTGGATCAGCACTTCGACCGCAATCGACTTCCTACCCTCGCCAAGCGACGCCCCTTCGAACACGTCGAAGACGTTGACGCCGGTGATCAGCTTACGGTCGGCGGTCGATGCCGCCTTGACGATCGCGCCGGCCTCGACATCGCTTGAAACCACGAACGCGAAGTCGCGCTTGACCACCTGGAATAGCGAAAGCTCAAGCGGCGGCTTGGTGCGCGTCGCCTTCTTCTTCGGCTCAGGCATGGCGTCGAGGAAAACCTCGAAGCCACTGAGTGCGCCCGAAACATCAAGAGCGCCGAGCGTCTTCGGGTGGAATTCGCCGAAATAACCGAGCACGACTTTCGGACCCATCTTGATGGTGCCGGAGCGGCCCGGATGATACCATTCCGGTGCGCCCTTCTCGACCTGGACGTTACCCATCGGCAGGCCGCAGGCTTCGAGCACCGCCAGTGCATCGGCCTTGGCGTCGAAAACGTCGACCGGCTTGCCGCCGCCCTTGGCAGCGTTCGACCAGAGGCGGCCGGTGCCGTTGATCGTAGCCGTGCCGCGACGAATGCCGCCGGCGACGCGGCGCTGGCCTTCCGGCCTGTCGCTTTCGTAAGTGCCGGACACCTCGAAGATCGCCACGTCACCAAAGCCCTTGTCGGCATTGCGCTGTGCCGCGGACAGCAGGCCCGGCAGCAGCGACGGCCGCATGTCGGACATGTCGGATGCAATCGGGTTGGCAAGCTTCAGCGCCCGGGCGCCGCCGCCGAAGAGCTTTGCCTGATCTTCCGGAATGAAGGACCAGGTGACGGCTTCCAGCATGCCGCGCGAGGCAAGCGCCCGCTTGGCGGTGCGGGTGCGGATCTGCAGGGTTGTCAGGATCTTGGCATTGACGCTCGAGAGTTTCTCGATCGGCTCCGGCTTGATCTGGTCGACGCCATGAATGCGCATGACTTCTTCGACGAGGTCGGCCTTGCCGTCGACATCCGGACGCCAGGACGGCACGGTGACGGAAACGCGTTCTCCGGAACCTTCGACCGCGAAACCAAGTCGCGTCAGGATATGACGGCTTTCCTCGGTCGACACTTCAAGACCAGTCAGGCGTTTCACTTCCGTATAGGGGAAATCGACGATCTTCGGCTGATGGCCCTTGTAACCGACGACTTTCGCTTCGGCGGCCACGCCGCCGCAGAGTTCTAGCACCAGTTGGGTGGTGCGGTCGAGGCCGGGAACCATGTATTCCGGATCGACGCCGCGCTCGAACCGGTAGCGCGCGTCAGTGATGATGCCGAGCGCGCGGCCGGATTTGGCGATGTTGATCGGATCCCAGAGCGCGGATTCGATCAGCACCTCGACGGTGTTCTCGTCGCAGCCGGAATGTTCGCCGCCCATGATGCCGCCGATCGATTCCACGCCGTTTTCATCTGATATAACGACGTTGCTGGGGTTCAGCTTGTATTCGCGGGTATCCAGCGCCAGCACCGTCTCACCGTCCAACGCGCGGCGAACCGTAAGGTCGCCCTTCACCTTGGCGGCATCGAAGACGTGCATCGGCCGGCCGTGGTCGAAGGTCATGAAGTTTGTGATATCGACCAGCGCGTTAATCGGGCGAAGGCCGATCGCCTTCAGCCGCTGCTGCATCCACAGCGGGCTCGGGCCGTTCCTGACGCCGCGCACCAGGCGCAGGCCGAAACCGGGGCAGAGCCGCTCGTCGTCGAGAATGATCTTCAGGCCGACGGAGGTCTGGCCTTCGGTCTTGAAGTCCGGCTTTGCCTGAGGTTTCAGCGTGCCGAGGCCCGAGGCCGCCAGATCGCGGGCGATGCCGTGGATCGAGGTGCAGTCCGGACGGTTCGGCGTCAGGTTGATCTCGATGACCGGATCGTCGAGGCCGGCATAGAAGGCGAACGGCGTGCCTACCGGCGCATCCTCGGCCAAGTCGATGATGCCGTCGTGGTTGTCGGACATGTCGAGCTCTTTTTCCGAGCACATCATGCCGTGGCTTTCGACGCCGCGGATATTGCCGACGGCGAGCGTGACATCGATCCCCGGAACGTAAGTTCCAGGTTTCGCGAAGGCGCCGATCATGCCGGCGCGTGCGTTGGGGGCGCCGCAGACGACCTGCACCGGCTTGCCGTCGCCTGCATCCACCATCAGCACCTTGAGACGATCGGCGGACGGATGCTTCTCGGCCGAGAGAACCTTGGCGATGACGAACGGCTTGTAGGCGGCCTTGTCGTCGACGTCCTCGACTTCGAGACCGATTGCGGTCAGTCGCTCGCAAATTTCATTGAGGGTCGCATCCGTTTCCAGATGATCCTTCAGCCAGGAGAGTGTGAATTTCATCGTCGTTTCTCCCTTACACGCTCAGGCCGCCGAACAAAGTCGGCATGTCGAGCGGGCGGAAACCGTAGTGGTTCATCCAGCGGACGTCGGCGTTGAAGAAGTCGCGCAGGTCCGGCATGCCGTATTTCAGCATGGCGATGCGGTCGAGGCCCATGCCCCAGGCAAAACCCTGGAACTCGTCCGGATCGAGACCGCCGGCGCGCAGCACGTTCGGGTGCACCATGCCGCAGCCAAGGATTTCCATCCAATCGGTGCCCTCGCCGAACTTGACGATCGGGCCGGAGCGGTCGCACTGGATGTCCACTTCGAAGCTCGGCTCGGTGAACGGGAAGAAGGACGGGCGGAAGCGCATGGTGACGCTTTCGACCTCGAAGAAGGCCTTGCAGAATTCTTCGAGTATCCAGCGCATGTTGCCGACATGCGACTTGCGGTCGACCACCAGGCCTTCGACCTGATGGAACATCGGCGAGTGGGTCGCGTCACTGTCCTGGCGATAGGTCTTGCCGGGAATGATGATGCGGATCGGTGGCTTCTGCGCTTCCATCGTGCGGATCTGCACCGGCGAAGTATGGGTGCGCAGGACCTTACGCTCGCCATTCTCGTCGGGCTGGAAAAAGAAGGTGTCGTGCATCTCGCGGGCCGGATGGCCCTCGGGGAAGTTGAGCGCCGTGAAATTGTAGTAGTCGGTCTCGACATCCGGGCCCTCGGCGATCGAGAAACCCATGTCGCCGAAGATGGCGGTGATCTCGTCGACGATCTGGCTGATCGGATGAATGCGGCCGCGCTCAGCCGGCGAGGAACGCACTGGCAGCGAGATGTCGACCGTCTCGGCCTTGAGACGCGCCTCGATCGCCGCGTCCCTCAGCACCGTCTTGCGCTCGGCGATGGCGTCGGTGATCTCGTTCTTCAGCGCGTTGATCGCCGCGCCGCGGGTCTGACGTTCTTCCGCCGACATCGAGCCCAGCGTCTTCAGGAGCTCGGAGACGGAGCCTTTCTTGCCGAGAGCGCCGACGCGCACGGCCTCGATCGCCGCCTCGTCACTGGTGCCGGCGATTTCCGCCAAAAGCGAAGTTTTCAGGTTTTCCAGATCGGACATGGTTTCTTCCGTTTGATGCTCGGCGAGATGCATGGCGAGGTCGTGACGGCTGTTTGGGGAATGACGTGTGGGAATGCCAAAAGAAAAACCCGCGCCAGCCGTAACCAGCGCGGGTTTCCCAAAATCAGTAAAGCTAATTAAGCTTGGGAAGCGCTGGTTAACGAACCGCGCTTTCAAACTCGTTGGTGGTGCCGGCGTCCTTGAGGTACTCAAGAGCCTTCTTCGAAGCGGCAACCAGAGCACCGAATGCTTCCGGCTCATGGATTGCCATGTCGGAGAGAACCTTGCGGTCGACTTCGATACCGGCCTTGTTGAGACCATCGATGAAGCGACCGTAGGTCAGGCCGGATTCGCGGACGGCAGCGTTGATACGCTGGATCCACAGGGCGCGGAAATTGCGCTTCTTGACGCGACGGTCGCGCGTGGCGAACTGACGCGAACGATCGACGGCAGCCTTGGCGGCCCGGATCGTATTCTTGCGGCGGCCGTAGAAGCCCTTGGCTGCCTTCAAAGTCTTGGTGTGCTTGGCGCGGGAAGTGACGCCCCGTTTTACGCGTGCCATGTCATGATCTCCTTAACTGATCCAAAAGTGACGAGGGTCTCAGAGACCGTTCGGCAGGTAGTTCTTGATAACCTTCTTGCCATCGGGTTCGGCAAGGATCATCGTTCCGCGCGCATCGCGGATGAACTTGTTGGACCGCTTGATCATGCCGTGGCGCTTACCAGCGGCGGCTGCAACGACTTTGCCGGTGGCGGTGATCTTGAACCGCTTCTTGGCAGCCGATTTCGTCTTCATCTTGGGCATTTTGCTACTCCAGTTTTGTATCGAAACCACAGACGATGCTGGTTTCAAGCATTTAGAACAGCCACGGCATGCCCTGCCGGACCGTTCGGAACGCGCGCTTATAACCGCAGTCGGTCAAAAGCGCAATGGGAAAGAAGACATGACGAAAATCCGGCGGCCAAGCCAGCCGGTCCGTCGAAAAGGCATCCGGTGCGGCGCTTATTTCGGCGCCAGCACCATCATCATCTGGCGGCCTTCGAGCTTCGGCTCGGCTTCCACCTTGGCGATTTCCAAAGTATCGTCCTTCACCTGAAGCAAAAGCTTCATGCCGAGTTCCTGGTGGGCCATTTCGCGGCCGCGGAACTTCAGCGTCACCTTGACCTTGTCGCCCTCTTCAAAGAAACGGTTCATCGCCTTCATCTTCACGTCATAGTCATGCGTGTCGATGTTGGGCCGCATCTTGATTTCTTTGATTTCGACGATCTTCTGCTTCTTGCGGGCTTCTGCCGCTTTCTTCTGGTTCGCATATTTCAGCTTGCCCAGGTCGAGGATCTTGCACACCGGCGGCTCGGTGTTCGGCGAGATCTCGACGAGATCGAGGCCGGCGTCCTCAGCCATCTTGAGAGCCTGCTCGGTCGGAACGATACCAAGGTTCAAGCCTTCGGCATCGATAAGCTGGACCTTGGGAATGCGAATTTCCCGGTTGGAGCGCGGCCCGTCCTTAACAGGGGCATCGGTTTTGAATGGTCTGCGGATGGTCGTATTCTCCTAGATTGTTTCGGCACCGCAGCGACACATCGAGGGCGTCCGGCTTGCGGCCGACGGCAATGTCGTGATCGCTACGGCGAAGTCAATAGCATAGCCGCGTGAAAAAATCACCTGCTGTCCTATGCCTAAGAATCTGTTTTATAAGCGCGGCAAAACCTCAGGATTCCACCATGACCGACGCAGCCAACCTCACCCGCAAAACGATCACCGTCGGCTCCGGAGCGTTTGCGCGGGAGATCGCAATCATCCACCGGTCCGCGAGCAAAAAGAAGCCGGGGCCTGCCTTCGTCTGGCTCGGCGGCTACCGGTCGGACATGACAGGCACCAAGGCCGTCGAACTCGACGCGCTTGCCGGCGAACTCGGGCTCGCGGCGATCCGGTTCGACTATTCGGGCCATGGCATTTCCGGCGGCGCCTTCCGCGAGGGCACGATCTCGCGCTGGCTGGAAGAGGCAATCGCCGTCCTTGACGATATCAAGCCGAAACGGGTCATCCTGGTCGGCTCGTCGATGGGCGGCTGGATCGCGCTGCGCCTCGTGCAGGAATTGAAGAAGCGCAAGAAGGCTGCGAAGGTCGACGGCATCGTGCTGATCGCGCCGGCGCCGGATTTCACGGCGGAACTCATCGAGCCGAATCTCACCGAAGCCGAACGGCAGTCGCTTGCGGAGCGCGGTTATCTCGAGGAGCGGTCCGAATACAGCCCGGAGCCCAATATCTATACGCGTGACCTCATAGAGGACGGCCGCAGCAATCGGGTCATGACCGGCATTATAGAGACGGGCTGCCCGGTCCACATCCTGCAGGGCATGAAGGACCCGGACGTGCCTTACGCCCACGCATTGAAGCTCGTCGAGTTCCTGCCGGCCGACGACGTCGTCCTGACGCTGATCCGCGACGGAGATCACCGGCTCTCCAGGCCCCAGGACATCGAAAAATTGCGGGCCGCGGTCTCGGCCCTAATATTTAATGATTAAATTTTGGGCTGATACAAAAATGTTGCAGCCTTAACCATAATGCGAGCGATGAGCCGTTAACAAAACTCACCGATTGACTCTCTCTCCCGTCCGCCCTTAACGTTTCATTAGGATTTGAAGGGACGGGTCCATGATGATAGCCTTGCAGGCGCGGCGTATAGCCGTGATCCTAGTTAGCGTACTTGTACCAGTGAGTGCTGCAGTTCCGGCTCCAAGGCCAATGGCCGCGATGGTCACCGGTGCCGTTACCTCCCAGCCAATCGGCCATTACGAATTCTGTCATAAATATGCGACGGAATGCTCTATCAAGAGCCGCTCCGCTCCCTCCCCCAAGGTCAGCGCCAAAGGCTGGGCTGCCGTCCGCCAGATCAACCGGGCCGTCAACGCGCGTTACATCGCCAAGACGGACAAGGAAGTCTTCGGCCGCGAAGAGGTCTGGAGCTATCCAAGCAATTTCGCCGATTGCGAGGACTTTGCGCTCGAGAAGCGCAAGGAACTCGCGGCGCAGGGCTTCGCCCTTTCCGATCTCCTGATGACCGTCGTCCGCAAGCCGGACGGCGAAGGCCATGCGGTCCTGACGTTGCGCACGTCGGACGGGGATTTCATCCTCGACAACCTCGATAACGAGGTGAAGCCCTGGTTTGCGACGCCCTACACCTTCTTGAAGCGTCAGGCCTCGTTCAACACGGGACGCTGGGTCACCATCGAAAACGGCCGCGACCTGCTGGTCGGTGCATTGAAATAACCTGCACCCTTGAGTACAGATTGACATTCGCCCGCATCATCCAGGTTGCGGGCGAATGTTTTTGGTGTCGCCTTGTCGGAAGACATTTCCCCGATGCATCCAACCTGCTAGGAGGGAATCTCTGAAACCGGAGCGGGTTGTGCGTGACGATGTGAAACCAGGCTTGCCACACGCGGCCCGTGCAACGAGGCCCACCCTCCCGATCCTGCTGACCGGCTTGTTCGCCCTCGCCCTGCTGGCGGTCGCCGGCCTTATCATCCTCGAAAACTACCGAACTGCCCTGAAGGAAGGCGAAGCTCGCGCGCTCTCGTCTGCGCATGTGGTCGCGGCTCACCTGGAGTGGATGATCGAGGCAAGCGACCAGGCCCTGCGGCGTATCGGAACCGAGGTGGGAGACAGGCCGATCGATGGTTCGCCCGGTCTTGCAGCCGACCTGTCGCGGGCTGTCGGACAACTGCCGGCGGGTTTTCAATATTCACTTCTGGATGACACCGGCGTGGTCCGCTTTTCCAGTGCCGGCGGGAATGCACCTGAAAATGCATCCGACGATCACAGCGCGCGTGCATATTTCAGCAGGCTGAGGGATGGCCAGGAGCTGACTTTCACCCGGCTGCTCGAAAACGAAACTGCCGGCAAGCCATCCTTCACCGTCGCGCGGCGGATCGAGCAAGACGGGATTTTCCGGGGCATTGCCAGCATTACCATCCCGAACGAGAGCCTGGACGGTTTCTGGGCCTCGATGGGGCTTGGGCCGAACTCCACGATTTTGATCATCAGGGATGACGGGTGGCTGATGGCCCGACGGCCGGCGACAACGCGCCCGATCGATCTCAGTACGACCGCGTGGTACCCGATGACGCGCCAAATGCCCACCGGCTTCTACCACAGTCCGGTCTCGCCGATCGACGGCCATGCCCGCATCGTCGCCTTCTGGAAGGTCTCCGGCTGGCCGCTCATCGCGCTTGCGGCCATCGCACGGCAGGAAATTCTCGACCAGTTCTGGCGCAATCTCCTTTCGGACACGCTGGTCATGCTGCCGTTGATGGCGCTGCTGGTCCTCGGCGCCTTCTGGATCAACCGCCTTCTCTATCGCACTTCGGCCCGCAACGAAGAACTGGAGCAGGCGGTGGAGCGCAACCGCTTCCTGCTGCGGGAAATTCATCACCGGGTGAAGAACAATCTCCAGGCGGTGCTTGCGCTCGTGCGGCTGCAAGCCTTGCCGGTCGATGCGCGCGACGACATGACGAGGCGCATTGCCGCGATGATCGCCGTGCACGAACAGATCTATCAGAACGATCAGTTCGAACAGGTCGAGGTGGCGCCCTATGCTACCAAGCTGATCACCGACATCGCCTCGGGCTACGAAACGCCCGTCGTGCTCGACCTCAGGCTGCAGCCGCTGACCGTCGATCGCGAGCAGGCTTTGCCGCTCGGGATGATCATCAACGAGGTCGTTTCAAACTCGTTCAAATATGCCTTTGCCGGTCGTCAAGGCGGCAGGCTTTCCGTCGAGCTCCGCGAAGACGGCGACAATCTGAGCCTTGTCATCCGCGACGACGGGCCGGGCATCGAGGCTTTCAATCGGGCCGGCGGAATGGGCAGCAAGCTGATCGCCAATTTTGTCAAGCAACTCGGCGGGCATTTCACTACCCACAATGATGGTGGAGCGGTGTTTTCGCTTGAGGTGCCGCGGGTCAGGGCGCCGCAAGCGGCGGCGTGACGCTCTTGCCAGCAGCTTCCCGACCGCGCGTTTGATCTCAGGGAGTTTGCTGCTCCGGATCCCGGCCCTTCGCTTTGGGCTCAGGGCGTTCAGCGCTCAAAACGCTTCACTGGAGCGTTTTGACGGCTTGCAGCCGTCGCGCTTCACCCATTCCCGATCAAGATGCCTGCAGCGAGCACCAGCGATCCGCCGAACACCACCTGGACGACTGCCCTCAGGAACGGTGTTTCCATGTAGCGGTTCTGGATAAAGGCGATCGCCCAGAGTTCGAAGAAGACGATGATCGCGGCAACGATGGTCGCGGTCCAGAAATGCGGGATGAGGTAAGGCAGCGTGTGGCCGAGGCCGCCGAGCGCCGTCATGATACCGGAGGCAAAGCCGCGTTTGATCGGCGAACCGCGTCCGGAAATCTTGCCGTCGTCGTGGGCGGCTTCGGTGAAGCCCATGGAAATGCCCGCACCGACCGAGGCCGACAGGCCGATCAGGAAGGTCGACCAGGTGTCGCCCGTCGCGAAGGCCGCCGCGAAGATCGGCGCCAGCGTCGAGACCGAACCGTCCATCAGCCCGGCGAGACCCGGTTGCACATAGGTGAGGATGA
Source organism: Neorhizobium tomejilense (assembly GCF_964254135.1). Classification (NCBI taxonomy): domain Bacteria; kingdom Pseudomonadati; phylum Pseudomonadota; class Alphaproteobacteria; order Hyphomicrobiales; family Rhizobiaceae; genus Neorhizobium; species Neorhizobium tomejilense. Next base: position 4,484,225 of record NZ_CAXUSO020000001.1, on the reverse strand, counting down.
ACTGGCGGCGGGCGGTCTCGTCTTCCTCGGTCTTCACGTCGTCGGTCACGTGTTTGTCGCCGAGCATGCGGGCGATATCCTCATGCCCCTGCTCGGCAATCGCCAGATCGCCGAGCAACTGCCGCGTCGAGGCGTCGGAAACCTGCTTTACCGCCTCGGTATAAAACCGGAAAGCCTGTTGCTCCATGGCTTCCGCCTGTTCCCGGATGGTGTCGAGCGACAGGTTGCGGGTCAGCCAATCCGGTTTGCGTTCGTAGAAACCGCGCACATGTTCGCGGCGGATCAGCGGGATGCGTTCGCCGAAGCGTGAGCGAAACATCTCGATCAGCATGTTCTTATGGGTCTGCTCGACCTCCGCCATGTCTTCGAACACCTTGGCGGATGCGGGAAACTGATCCTTGAGATTGTCCGCATAAGCGAGATAAATCCGCGCATCCTCCTCTTCCGAAGCGATGGCGAGCGCCAGGATTTCCTTCTCGTCGAGGGAGGCGAATGGGCGCTTGGAATTGGTAAGGAGGCGGGCGAGCATGAAAACCTCTATTAGAATTATTCTAAACTAAAGCGTCGTCTGAAAACTTCAAGGGATTTCTGCCTCGCCCGCGATCTAAAGGGGGTGGGGAACGGCTGGCGCAATATCCGGAAAGATTTGCTGCGCTGCAGCGTAATCTTCTGGATTTTTTTCTTGCTGTTCCCGAAACGAAAGGACTATGAGCTGCGCCGCGCGGGCCAAAATCCGGGCACCTCCCAAAGTTTAGAAGGCATAAATCCCATGAACCGCAGAAACTTCTTCCGGCAGGCAGCGACCGCCGGCGTGGGCGCCGCCGCAGCGACCGCGCTCGCAGCGCCTGCCATTGCCCAGGAATCTCCGAAGATCACCTGGCGCATGACCTCGTCCTTCACCAAGAACACCGACATCCTCTGGTCCGCCGCCACCGACATCGCCGAAAGCGTCAAGGAAGCCTCGGACGGCAACTTTACGATCCACACCTTCGCCGCTGGCGAAATCGTGCCGGCTCTGCAGGCAGCGGATGCCGTTTCCAACGGCACCGTCGAAATGGCGCATACCTGCGCCTATTATTATATCGGCAAGGACCCGACCTTTGCGCTCGGCACCGCCGTTCCGTTCGGTCTCAACGCCCGCCAGACCAATGCATGGTTCTCGGTCGGCGGGGGCAACGAGCTGCTCAACGACTTCCTTGGCGGCTACAATCTCTTCGCGCTGCCGGCCGGCAATACCGGTGCCCAGATGGGTGGTTGGTACCGCAAGGAAATCAACACGATCGAAGACCTGAAGGGCCTGAAGATGCGCATTGCCGGCCTCGCAGGCCAGGTGATGCAGAAACTCGGCGTCACGCCGCAGCAGATCGCCGGCGGCGACGTCTACGCAGCGCTTGAAAAGGGCACGATCGACGCCACCGAATTTGTCGGCCCTTATGACGACCAGAAGCTCGGTTTCGTGAAGGTCGCGAAGTACTACTATTATCCGGCCTGGTGGGAAGGTGGACCGGCCGTCCACGCCTTCATGAACAAGGACAAGTTCAACGCCCTTCCGAAGAGCTACCAGCGCATGATCAAGGATGCATGCGCCAATGCCAACCAGAACATGCTTTCCCGCTACGACACCAGCAACGCCAAGGCGCTGCGTCAGCTCGTTTCGGAAGGCGCGGTCCTGAAGCCGTTCAGCCCGGAAATCCTCGAAGCCAGCTACAAGGCTGCGCTCGAAGTCTATGCCGAACTCAACGCCAAGAACGCCGCCTTCAAGAAGATCTATGACAGCCAGCAGGCCTTCAAGAGGGAAGGCTATCTCTGGAACCAGATCGCCGAATACAGCTATGACACCTTCATGATGGTTCAGCAGCGCAAGGGCACGCTGTAATCATCGATTGAGGTTGAGCATCAAAGCCCGGAGCAAACCTCCGGGCTTTTCACTTATCAGCCTTCAACCAGTTCGGCATCGCCAACCGACCTGTCGCGCAGGCGGCCGACATCGCGGGCCGGCGAGGCGCCGAACTGGCGGGCATATTCGCGGCTGAACTGGGTGACGCTCTCGTATCCCACCGAAAAGGCGACCCGCGCCGTATCGCCCGCTTCCGCCAGCAACCGGCGGCGGGCTTCGTGCAGGCGGATGCTCTTCTGGTACTGGATTGGGCTCATGGCAGTCACTTCCTTGAAGTGGCGGTGAAAGACCGAAACACTCATGCCCGCAACCCTCGCCAATTCGTCGACCCTCAGCGGCGCATCGAAATACGTGCGGATATGGCCGATCGCCCTGCGGATATGGCCAAGCCGGCTCTCCGGCCGCACCAGCTGGCGGATCGCCGCCCCCTGCGGCCCTTGCAGCAGCCGATAGAGGATTTCCCGCTCGATCAGCGGACCGAGCACACGAACATCCTGCGGCCGTTCGACCAGCCGGGCAAAGCGCAGGAAGGCCTCGGCGAGTTCCGGCGTTACGGGGCTCACCCCGAAACAGGCGCCGCAGCAAACAACGGCGTCGTCCGGCATGTCGATCAGGATTTCGGCAATTGCTGCCATGTCGAGCGTTAGGCTGAGCGCAAGGTAGGGCTGTTCGGGGCTCGCATCGACAATCTGCCCCGAGGCCGGCACTTCGACGGAGGAGACGAAATAGCTCGCACTGTCGTAATGCATCGCCTGGTCGCCGATCACCACGCATTTCGATCCCTGCAGAACAAGGCAAAGCATCGGCTCGTATACGCTCGGCAGCATGCTGGTCGGGTTCGTTCCCTTCATGATGACAAGGCGCGGCACCGCCGTTTCAGTGCGGCGGCCGATAGCATGTCGCGAGACCAGATCGCGGATTTCATCCATGGGCTTCGTCATGACCCTTGAGATGCCAACAGACTGGCGCGGGCGCAAGAGCTACCGCCGATGCAAGAGCTGCAGTCGGGAGGATTAGGCAAGAAATCGGCAGTTCTTGGCTCACGCCCAGACCATCCATGCCTCCATCTGTGGCCTGCAACCACAGGAGCATTGCCCATGACCAAACAGAAGACAGCACTCGTCACCGGCGCCAACAGAAGCATCGGTTTCGAGATCGCAAGACGGCTCGCCACCGAGGGATATCGCGTCTGGCTCGGCAGCCGCGATACCGGCCGCGGCGAAGAAGCCGCGCAGAAACTGCGCGACCAGGGGCTCGACGCACGCGTCCTGCAACTCGACGTCACCAGCGACGAAAGCGTCACCTCGGCCATCGCGGAACTCAGCCGCCAGACAGACCATCTCGACGCGCTCGTCAACAATGCCGGCATCGCCGACAGCTTTACGCACCAGCCCTTCGACGAGCCGATCGAGGTCGTAAAAGCGGTTTACGAGGTGAACACGTTCGGGCCGATCCGCATCACCCAGGCGGCGCTGCCCCTGCTCAAGGCATCCGGCGCAGGACGCGTCGTCATGCTCAGCAGCGAGCTCGGCTCGCTCCAGGCTCTGCTCGACCCGCAAAATCAGTTCTACGAGATCAATGCGCTTGGCTACAATTCGTCCAAGACGGCGCTCAATGCGGTTACCGTATCGTTCGCCAAGGCGGCAGCGCCCTTCGGTATCAAGGTCAATGCGGCCGATCCGGGTTACACCAAGACCGATATGAACGGCCATTCGGGCTATCGCACCGTCGAACAGGCGGCCGAAGCACCGGTGCGGCTTGCCACGTTGGGTCCAGACGGCCCGACGGCCGGCTATTTCTTCGACGATCAAACACTTCCCTGGTAACTTGGATTTGTGAACGCCATTGCCCGGTCGGCCTCAGGATCGACCGGGCATCAGTGCGACTTTTTGGAATTTCCTTGCCGTTCCCGAAATGAAAGGATTATGAGCGAACCGAGAGCCCGGACAGGCCGTGCACACTTCGCTTCGAGGAGGATTTCATGGATCGCAGACATTTCTTCAAGCAGGCCGCCACGGCCGGGGTCGGCGCCGCTGCCGCAACCGCGCTTGCCGCCCCGGCGATTGCCCAGGAAAGCCCCAGGGTCAACTGGCGATTGACTTCTTCTTTCCCGAAGAGCCTCGACATCATCTTCAACGCCGCCAACCAGATCGCCGACAGCGTCAAAAACGCCACTGACGGCAAGTTCACCATCCAGACATTCGGGGCCGGCGAAATCGTGCCGCCGCTGCAGGCGGCAGACGCGGTTGCCAACGGTACCGTCGAGATGGCCCATACCTGCTCCTATTATTACATCGGCCAGGATCCGGCGTTTGCGCTCGGTACCGCCATTCCCTTCGGCCTCAACGCCCGCATGACCAATGCATGGTTCACGGCAGGCGGCGGCAACGACCTGATCAACGAGTTCCTGGCCCCGCGCAATCTCTATGCCCTGCCGGCCGGCAATAGCGGCACCCAGATGGGCGGCTGGTTCCGCAAGGAAATCAACACGATCGATGACCTCAAGGGCCTGAAGATGCGGATCGCGGGCCTTGCGGGCCAGGTGATGCAAAAGGTCGGCGTCACCCCGCAGCAGATCGCCGGCGGCGACGTCTATGCAGCGCTCGAGAAGGGCACGATCGACGCCACCGAGTTCGTCGGTCCCTATGACGACCAGAAACTCGGTTTCGTGAAGGTCGCCAAATACTACTACTACCCGGCATGGTGGGAAGGCGGCCCGGCCATGCATGCCTTCTTCAATCTCGAAAAGTTCAAGAGCCTGCCGAAAAGCTACCAGCAGATCGTCAGCGACGCCTGCGCCGCGGCCAACATGAGCATGCTCGCCAATTACGATGCCCACAACGCCACGGCGCTGAAGAAACTCGTCGCCGAAGGCGCGATCCTGAAGCCCTTCAGCCGCGAGATCATGGACGTCTGCTTCAAGGCGGCAATGGAGACCTATGCCGAACTCTCGGCCAAGAGCCCGGCTTTCAAGAAGATCTACGACAGCCAGCAGGCATTCAAGAAGGATGCCTATCTCTGGGCCCAGATCGCCGAATATTCCTACGATACCTATATGATGACGCAGCAGCGCGCCGGCGCGCTCTGACCGTCCCATCGTAATGACATGCCCCAAGCCCGGAGCGACCCTCCGGGCTTGGCGTTTGAAAAACGGTCGCCAATGCGTCAGCATCGGCTTCCAAACCGGCCAAAGCGGTTGCTATTTTCAATATTGCATTGTAAAATCATGTCGTTGATTGAGCAGATCGGCATTGCCATCGAGCGCCCGGAAAATTAAATCTCCGTGGCAGCATTGATTATCAACGGATAAAGCTTATATTGACGCTATCGAAAATTGCTTGCGACCTTTGTTCACGGGCCTGGTGCTCAGTCAGATTTCCTCTCAAATATCGATCAAAGCGGACGGAATACTGTCCGCAATCTCTAACGATTGAAAGGAAATCGTTATGAATACTGGCACCGTAAAGTGGTTCAATAGCACCAAGGGTTTCGGCTTCATTCAGCCTGATGACGGCGCGACGGACGTTTTCGTTCACGTTTCTGCTGTTGAACGTGCCGGCATGTCTTCCCTGACTGAAGGTCAGAAGATCTCTTACGAGATCGTTCGCGACCGCAAGTCCGGCAAGAGCTCCGCCGACAACCTCCGGGCCGCATAAGGATGTCATTCGCCTCGGCTGACCACGGATGTACTGGCAGCGACGGCTTGAATGACGGGAAGAGGTCGGGGTAACGCCCGGCCTTTTTGTTTTGCCCCGGCTTTCGGCCGGTTCAAGGAGAACACGATGAGCGCAAATGTCTATGCCATAGGCGATAACATCGTCCTCAAGGCAGGCCTTACCCGGACCGCCACTGGCGACCGGACATGCCGCGTCGTGGGCCTTTTGCCGGCAGCCGACCGCGGTGAAAACCAATATAGGGTACGTTTCGGCAGCGAGAATTTCGAGCGCCGGATCGTTGAAAGTGATATCGACACTTCCGAGACCGCATCGTCCGCCAAGAAGGACGAGGCTTGCGCCGACGCTCCGAGCGGACCGTGGCTGAAGCCGTCGAGCATTCGCATTGGCAAGTGATTCAACACTTTGATCGAACGCGGGATCTGCCCGCAATGGAAAGGATTTAGTTTGCAGGTTCTAGTCAGAGACAACAACGTCGAGCAGGCACTCCGGGTGCTGAAGAAGAAGATGCAGCGCGAAGGCGTCTTCCGCGAGATGAAGGCGCGCAGCGCCTACGAGAAGCCCTCCGAAAAGCGGGTACGCGAAAAGGCTGAAGCCGTTCGCCGCTACCGCAAGCTGGCGCGCAAGAAGATGCAGCGCGAAGGCCTCCTGCCGGCTCCCAAGAAAGTGGTCCGTCCGGCGCGCGGATAATTTGTCAGCCGCACGGACATCCCATCAGGAAGGAGGATATTATGGCCGCCACCAAGGACGAATTCTTCAATCCCACCAAGCTTTCCGCGCGTGACAAAGCCGCTGCGACAGATCACACCGCGCGCTCTATCATTAGTGCGGAAGCGACCCAGCGGGAAAAGAAAACCGAGAAACTGAGGCAGCTTCGTCTCGAACGCGAAGCGGCGGAGCCTGCTCCGGCCCCGGCTCGAGCCAAGGGCCGCAAGGCCCCAGCCGATCACTGAACTTCAAAAAGCCCGGAATTTTCCGGGCTTTTTGCTGTGTGGCTCACAGTCCGGGAGTTACTCAGGCCGCCTGGAGCTGCGCCGGCTGGCGCGGCAGCGGCGGAAAGGCGAGAGCGATCGCCACGGCCCCGAGGCCGACCAGTGCCGAGCCGAAGAACAGCCAGTCATAATTTGCGAAATGATCGAAGGCCCAGCCGCCGGCAAGAGGTCCGAAGGCCATGCCGAGGCTCGACAGCATGGTCGCCGCACCGAACACGGTACCCATGATCTTCGGCCCGAAATACTCCCGCGCCAGCACCGCATAGAGCGGCATCACGCCGCCATAGGTGCCGCCGAAGATTACCGCCAAGGTGTAGAACTGGCCGAGATCGGTCACCATCGTGTAGGCTGCAATGACAGCCGCCTGGATCATCAGCCCGCCGATCAGCACCGGCTTGACGCCCAGCCGGTCGGCAAGCACGCCGAACAGAATGCGGCCGCCGAGGCCGGCCGCGCCCTCGACGCTGTAGATGCTGACGGCCGCCATCGGCGCCACGCCGCAGAACATCGCATAGCTCACCATGTGGAAGATCGGGCCGGAATGGGCCGCGCAACAGGCGAAGAAGGTAAAGCCGAGCACCAGGAACTGTGGCGAACGGAACACCCTCGACAGCGGCATGCCGGCACCTTCGGCCTGGGGCTCGGAGGCGCCGCCGGGGGCGGCCACGACGGGCGGATTGCGGACCAGGAAAGCGGTCGGCAGGAGCAGTATCCAGGCGCCGATGCCGATGAAGAGCATCGCCAGGCGCCAGTCGTCATAGGCGGTGATCAGCCAGCGTGCAAAGGGCGAAATGGTCATCGGCGCCATGCCCATGCCGGCCGATACCAGCGAGACCGCCAGGCTGCGATGCTCGTCGAACCAGGACATGGTGACGGCGATCATCGGAGCGAAGAAAGCGCTGGCGGAAAGCCCGATCAGGCAACCATAGATCAGCTGGAAGGCGATGAGGCTTTGCGTCTGGCTGGCGAGCACCAGCGCCAGACCGAGAAGTGCGGCCCCGATCAGCACGACGATGCGGGCGCCAAAACGATCGCTCAACGTGCCCCACATGAAGCCGCCGAGGCCCATGACGACGAAATTGAGCGTCATGGCGCTCGAAATGCCGGCACGCGACCAGCCGGTCGCCTTGGCGATCGGCTCGATAAAGATGGCCAGCGAGAACATCGTGCCAACGGCGACGCAGCCCATCAAGGCGCCGGCAGCGACGATCACCCAACGATAATTGCTACTCATGTCTATTCCCCTAAGTCACAGGTTCCGAGATCCGGACGGATTGCGCAGCATCGCGATGTCCATCCTTGAACCGAGGACGTTCGGCTCCCCTCCTCCCCGACAGACCCAACCGATTTTTTTTCGCAACCGGATTTTGGAGCCTACAACAAAAAGCCCCGCACGCGGCGGGGCTTTCCAAATCTGTTGATCGTGGTGACGTCCTAGCTGCTGCCGGTGTTGGGACGGTTCTTGCCGACATTGGTATTCGTCGATGCCGTTTTACCGTCCGGATTCTGGCCGTAGTAGGTGCCGCCGAGGTGGCCACCGGCACTGGTGTTCTCCACCTGGCGCTCGGCGCGTTTTACGGCCTCCTTCACGTCACTCTTGCTCATATCTGCCTCCAGCTTTGGGGTTGGTGACAGAAGGGTAACCGTCCGGTGTGCCAAGTGTTCCCCTTTTAGTTTGCCGGACCGCGCCGCAAAGGCCGGCAGCGGCATTCCACGAACAGGCTTTGCTCTTGACGAAGAGCAAACATGGCCCTATTGGGGAACGATCGTTTCCTAATCAAGCCGACATCATGGATATCAACACCGCGACGCGCCCGCCGGGTCGCCCCCGCGAATTCGAGATCGAAGAAGCGCTCGACAAGGCGATCGTCGTTTTTTCCGAGAGAGGCTATCACGCCGCCTCGATTTCGGAACTGAAGGACGCCATGGGGCTTGCCGCCGGCAGTCTCTACAAGGCGTTCAAGGACAAGAAGGCGATCTTTCTAGCGAGCTTCGACCGCTACAAGCAGGTCCGCAACGCGCTTCTCGACCAGGAACTGGCCGAAGGCGCAAACGGCCGCGACAAGGTTTCCCACATGCTACGCTTCTATGCCGAAGCCTCGCATGGTGAAAGCGGGCGGCGCGGCTGCCTAGTCGTCGGAACGGCGATCGAACTTGCGGTCGACGACACTGAGGCGGCCGAGAGGGTCGGCCGATCGATGGCACGCAGCGAAGCCCTGTTCGATACCCTGATCCGCGAAGGCCAGACGGATGGATCGATCCCGGCAGCGATCGATCCGGCCGCCACTGCCCGCCTTCTGCTCTCCGTCACCCAGGGCTTGAGGGTGCTGGGCAAGACTGGCCCGAACCGCGACCGCGCCTTTTCCGTGGTCGACACGGCCATGAAACTTCTCGACTGATTCCTATCCGATCCTTCCTCCCAAGGAGCATATAATGACCACCAATTCCGCAACGATGGCCACTCCGGCGGCTGCATCGGGACTATCCACCGCGATGACCTTCGTGATGGCTGCGGCTTGCGGGCTTATCGCCGCCAATCTCTACTATTCCCAGCCGCTGGCGGGCCCGATCGCTGCCTCGATCGGTCTTCCGGCGCATGCAACAGGCCTTATCGTGACGCTGACGCAGATCGGCTACGGCCTCGGCCTGCTGCTGGTGGTGCCGCTCGGCGACCTTCTCGAAAACCGCCGGCTGATCCTCACCATGATCGGCGTGGCCACCGTGGCATTGCTCGGCGCCGGCCTGTCGAGCGCATCCATTCCGTTCCTTGCCGCGTCGCTGGCGATCGGCGTCGGCTCGACCGCCGTACAGATGATCGTGCCGTTCGCCGCCAGCCTGGCGAACGACGCCAATCGTGGCCGGGTGGTCGGCAATGTCATGAGCGGGCTGATGATCGGCATCATGATAGCCCGGCCGGTCTCGAGCTTCATTGCCGAGTTCTCCTCCTGGCACGTCGTGTTCTTCCTGTCGGCAGCCGTCATGATCGGGCTCGGCTTCGTGCTTGCCGCCCGCCTGCCGAAGCGGATGCCGCAGACCAAGCTCTCCTATTTCGCCTTGCTCGCATCGATGGGCCGCCTTTACGCAACCCAGCCGGTCCTGCGCCGCCGGGCATTCTACCAGGCCTGCCAGTTCGCCACCTTCAGCCTGTTCTGGACGGTGACGCCGCTGGTTCTCGCCGGCCCCGCCTTCCATCTCAGCCAGGCCGGCATCGCACTCTTTGCCCTCGCAGGCGTCGCAGGCGCCATCGCCTCGCCGATCGCCGGGCGCCTGGCCGACCGGGATCTCGGGAAACCTGCGACGGTATTCGGCATCGCCGCCGTCGCCGTCGCCTTCCTGATCACCCATATCGCACCGGAAGGCTCCACCGTAGCGCTCGCGTTCCTGACGCTTGCCGCCATCCTGCTCGATTTCGGGGTGACGATGACGCTCGTGATCGGCCAGCGGTCGATCTACAATCTCGGCGCGGACCTGAGAAGCCGGCTCAACGGCCTCTACATGGCGACCTTCTTCTGCGGCGGCGCAATCGGTTCCGCCGTCGGCGCCTGGGCCTTTGCCGAAGGCGGCTGGCTGCTCGCCTCCTCGCTCGGCCTTGCCCTGCCGATCATCGCCTTCCTCTATTTCCTGACGGAAAAGCGCGCCAGGATTTAAGGCGACAGGACAGGATCACGTTCGAGGACGACCTCGAACGTGATCGAGGTCGTCAATATGCCCATCCTCCTGCCAGGGATCAGCCTTCTTTCTCAGATCGAACGAGGCTCCCATGCGCCCCACCCTTCGCCTTCTTGCTCTTCTGCTGGCGGGTATCAGCAGTTCCCCCACCCTTGCCGCAGATCCCGTCGGCGTCCGGAAGATCAGCGTGGTTTCGCCTGAACACGACCGGGCACTTGCGGTAACCGTCTGGTATCCGTCAAAGGGTGACGGCGAAGCGACGTCCATCGGCGACAACCGGATTTTCGAGGGATCGCCTGCATCGAAGAACGCGTCCCTCGAAAGCGGTCGCTTTCCGCTCGTGCTCCTGTCCCATGGCTCCGGCTCCCGCGCCGAAGGCATGGCCTGGATTGCCACCAGGCTCGCCGAGGCGGGCTTCATCGTCGCCGGTCCCAACCATCCTGGCACCACGAGCGGCGATTCCACGCCGGCCGCGACGCCGAAGATCTGGGAACGCACTCAGGACCTTTCCGACATTATCACCGCATTGACTGACGAAGCTCCCTGGAAGGCGGCAATCGACACCGAGCATATCGGCGTTCTCGGCTTCTCGCTCGGCGGCAGTACGGCAATGGAGCTTGCCGGCGCACGTGCCAATCTCGATGCCTACAAACGGTATTGCGATGACTACCCGGCGACGATGGATTGCATCTGGTTCCGAGGCGAGCGCGGTTTTGCCGATGGCGAACAGGTCACGGTCAAAAAATTGGATCTCGAAAGCATCGACAGGACACGCTTCGAACGATCGAACCGCGATCCTCGCGTCACTGCGGCTGTCATGGTCGATCCCGGTCTTGCGACGGCTTTCACGGCTGGCAGCGTGAAAGCCATCGATATTCCGGTGACCTTCATCAATCTCGGCAGCGCCGGACAAATCCCGGTCGCGGTGCTTTCGGACGCGCTGGCGAAACAGGCCCCGAATGCCAGCTATGCGCAGGTAAGCGGTGCCAACCATTTCAGCTTCCTGCCTGTCTGCAAACCGGGTGCGGCCGAGTTCCTGAAATCCATCGGAGAGCCCGATCCGATCTGTGATGAGAACTCCAGCCGGACGCGGGCCGATATCCACCGGGAACTCACGGGCCTCATCGTGTCAGCCTTCGAGCGTAGCCTCAATCCCGCCCGCTGAGCGAAAAGCGTGCTCTTCGGGTTTTCGTTGTTCAGCGGATCGGGCAATGCTGTCCGCTGAACGTCATCATCCGGCTATCATCCACCGGTAGGAAGCGGCGTCCAAAACTATGCCCGTTTTCAGATCTGGAAATAAGCAATGAAAATTTTGATGGTCGATGTCGACGGAGTGCTCGTCCATGGGCGGCCGGATGACGGCATGCCGTTCGCAACCGATCTCGAACGTGATCTCGGCCTGCGGCTCGACGTATGGCAGCGGGAATTCTTCAAGCCCTTCTGGCCGGATATCGTCACCGGCCGCGAGCCGATCGAACCGCGGTTGACGGCGGTGCTCCGGGAGATCGCGCCGCATCTCGAAGCGGAAAGGCTGCTCCGCTACTGGTTCGAAAACGATTCCCGACTGGACCGGAAACTGATCGAGGACCTGGCGCGCTTTCGCGCCGCTGGGGTAGCGCTTTATCTTGCCACGAACCAGGAACATCGGCGCGCTGCTTATCTGATGGAGGAGCTAGGCCTCCGCCGCTATTTCGACGGCATTTTCTATTCCGCCCAATTCGGCCATCGCAAGCCGGCGCAGGACTTCTTCCGTCTCGCCACCGAAAAAGCAGGCGCCCCGCCCGAGGACATCGTCTTCCTCGACGACACGCTGGAAAATGTGGAAGCTGCACGCATGTTCGGCTGGCAGGCTGTTCACTGGACAGCCGGAATGGCGCTGAAAACCGCCATCGCCCCGTTTGCAGCCGCTGCGGTCACTAAAGAATTCCGCTGAAAGGAATGGATCGGCCGACAGCGCGGCCGATCCTGTTTCGGCCCCTGCCTACTCGACCAGGTTGATTTCCTCGGTCTCGCCGCCTTCGCAGACATAGCAGCAATCTTCGCAGCTCTCTTTGTTGCCTGGGCCGGTGCCCCAATAGGTCTGCTTGTCGCCGGAGACCCAGGCACCGTAGCAGATGTTCTCGCCCTGCTTGCAGGAGAGATGGATCTGCTTGGATTCGCCGTCATCCAGATAGTAGATCTGGTTGCCGCCCGGCCAGACATGTTTGCGGTCCTGGCTGTAAAGCTCGACCTCGACGGCGTTCGGATGCTCGTTGCGCATCACGAAGCTCACGTCGGCAGACACGGCCTGGCCGGCTCCCGAGCAAGTGGCCAGGACAAGCGTCAGCACGGCTGCACGGCGCACGGCCGACACAGAATTGAGTATAAACATAAAGCCCCTCTTCAGAAGCGCCGGATCAATCGGCGCCAGTGCATATGACGTGATTTGCAAGAAGAAAGCGAGGTGGGGTAGAAGAGTTTCGGCGGTTTTTCTTGGACTCAACCAAACCGGTGGCGCCTGGATTCTTCCCGTCCAAGTAACGCAATCCCGAGCCCCGCAAGCAGGAGGCAGACGCCGCTGGCGATGGTGCGGACGACGTTCCAATACTGCCAGGGTTGCGAGTAGTCCTGCCACACGCGCCGCGCGCCGTCGGCATCGGCCGGGATCGCGATTGCCGCCAGCGCCTCGTTCATCGGTACATTGATGGTCATGGTGAGCACCTGACCGCCTATCAAATAAACAACAGCCGCCAGCGCGAAAGCCGCAGCCGGGCCTCGCAACCCCAAAAAGAACGCCAGAAGCCCTGTGATGAGCAGGAGCGGGCTGGTGCCGAAAAAGGCCGGCGCGAACACCATGTTGCGCACCGATGAATTCATCGCCTTCATCGCCTCGATGGCGACCACCGGATCGGCCGCATCAAGCCCCCACATAGTCGAGCATACCCAGGCATAAAAGAAACCGAAGATCGCGCCGCTCAGGAGCAGCGACAGGCCGGCCAGGACATATACGAGCGACCGCATGCGACACCTCCCGCAACATTTGGACGATAGCTCGCATAAAATGCTGATCCATCCAAGTGAAAGATCAATGACTTCAAGCAACCCGCTTGTAAAACAGCGTGGTGGCGCAGAAACCGCCTTCCGGCCACATGGCATAATCCGGGATGACGCCGACCCGCTCCCAGCCGAAGCGCGGATAGATCTTTTCCGCGTCGCTGCCGGTCGCGGTGTCGAGCACCAGAAGCGTACGGCCGCGCCGTGCGGCTTCCGCTTCCACCGCTTCCATCAGCCTGCGCGACAGGCCGAGCCCGCGGGCTGAGCGATGCACGAGGAGCTTCATCAGGTCGCCGCGATGCGGCTGGTTCGGCTTTGAGGCAAGGCCCACCTGCACAGTGCCGACGACCTTGCCCTCCACTTCGGCCACCGCGAGGATGATGCCACCTTTTTCGACCGCATCGGCAATCTCCTGCCAATAGCCGACCGCATCCTTCGGCTCGAAAGGCAGCATGAAGCCGAGCGAAGCCCCGCCGTTGACGCAGTCGGACAGGGTCTCGGAGAGATCGGCTATTGTGGCGCGGGTTTCGCCGGCATTGAGGATGCGAATGGTGACGGTCATCTTGAAAAGGCTCCTGGCGTCTTGAAAAGAATTAGCGGCCGCGGTCAAGGACGACGGCATACCGGGCCGGCTTGTCGGATGGATTGTGGAAGTCGAAGGCGGCGCCGATATCCATGAAGAGGCAATCGCCGGGATGAAGCGTATGGACGGTCTCGCCGATGACCATTTCCAGCACGCCCTCGAAGAGCCAGACGTGCTGGGTCATCACCCGGCTTTCCTCCCGCGGCGGGAAGCTGACCCGCGAATGGGCTGGAAAATCCACCTCGACGATATCGACGCGCGACGGTGTGCCCGATGGCGAGACCGAGCGGCGCAGATAGCCCGTATGCGGATCGCGCCAGAGCTTCTGCTCCGCCCTGCGGCTGAGCGGCGAGTTCTGCGGCTCGTCATCGGCGAAGAATGCCGAGAGGGAGAGGCCGAGCGCCTCCGACAGCCTTGCCAGCAGCGCCGCGGTCGGGCTCGCCTCCGCCCGCTCGATCCGGGAAATCATCGCACGGCTGACGCCCGAGCGGTTCGCGAGTTCGTCCAGCGTCAACCCCGCACGGGCGCGCAGGCTCTTCAGCCGTTCGCTGATCGCGTTCTCTATATCGTGGTCCGTCGTTTCCATGATTCGAGAATTGCATTCTCTTATAAGAGAATCAAGCGCACGGATGATGGAATTGGCGAATTTTACAAGCGATGGCGCTTCCGCGATAGCTCCTGTCATCGTCCATCGGCTATGGAGCAGTATCGGGCTTCAAGTCGGCGGAAACCGCCAAGGCCCGAGCTTGTGGGGGACGAAATGAACGGCCAGACATCCGAGACGGCGTCGCCCCTGTCGATCGCCAGCATCGTCGTTTCGATGACGATCGCCGCTGTCGGCAGCGGCATCATGTCCGCCTATGTTCCTTTCGTACTGACGGAGAGCGGCTCCACCTGGGCCGCCAGTGCCGCTGTCCCGACGCTCGCCTTCGGTGGCCTGATCGGCTGCATCGTCGGCGGGCCGCTGATCCGCCGGGTGGGCCATGCGCGGCTGTTCTCCTGCTCGATGGCGATGGTGATCATCGCCGCCGTGCTGATCGCCACCAACCCGCCGCCGATCTGGTGGGTTTTGGCACGCGGCGTTTACGGGGCAGCGTCCAATGTCAATTTCATCATCGCCCAGAGCTGGCTCAACCACGCCGCCTCCAACGAATGGCGCGGCCGGGCGATGTCGTTCTTCTACATGGCCTTCGTGCTGGGGCTCGGCGCCGGCGCATGGTTGTTCGGCCGTATTCCGACGGACGGCAATCTGGCGCCGCTCGCCGTGGTGTTCGTCACCGCGCTCGCCATCCTGCCGATCGGGCTGACCCGCCTGCCCAACCCGCCGGCGCCGGCCAATGTCAACGTCGACATCAAGATGGCCTGGCGCATCTCGCCGGTCGGGCTGATCGGCGTGCTCGCGTCCGGCGGCCTTTCCATGGTGATCCAGGGCTTCGTGCCGATCTACGCCACCACCAGCCACGTGGCGCAGACAGACGTCGCGCTTTTGATGCTGGTGATGCAGACCGGCCTGCTGTTCGTGCAATATCCGCTCGGCATGCTGTCGGACCGCATCGACCGCCGTTTCGTGCTGTTGATCACCTGCGCGCTGATCGTCGCGGCAGGCACCGCGGCGTTGTTCGTCTCCTTCTCGATGATGATCGTCCTGATGCTCGTCTTCCTCGTCTTCGGCGGCGCGGTCGAGACGGTCTATTCGGTCGCCAACGCGCATGCCAACGACCGGGCCGATCCCGGCGATTTCGTGCCGCTCTCCTCGACGCTGCTCGTCGCCTGGTCGACCGCGGCGACCATCGTGCCGCTCGGGGTGACCCTGCTCACCCCGGCTTTCGGCCAGCACACCTTCATCTACGCGGTGATCCTGGTGGCGATCGCCTACGGGACGTACGTGATCTGGCGCCTCAAGGAACGCGTGGGCGTGCCCGCCGACGAACGGGAGAATGTCGGGCTCAGGAGCGCTCAGCTTCCGAACGCCTCCGTCATGACCGGTCCGGAGACCGAAAAGCCCGGCAAATAGCCCACGCTGCCGGGCTTTATCCTCAACGAAAGGTTATCTTTCCGCTTTGCGACAGGGATTCGCGCTGCTATATGCGCGAGCCATGAGCACCAATTCCGCCCGCACCCCGCTTGACCATATCCGCAACTTCTCGATCGTGGCGCATATCGACCACGGCAAGTCGACGCTCGCCGACCGGCTGATCCAGACGACCGGTGGCCTTGCCGAGCGCGACATGTCGGAACAGGTGCTGGACTCGATGGATATCGAGCGCGAACGCGGCATCACCATCAAGGCCCAGACCGTGCGCCTGCACTACAAGGCGAATAACGGCGAGACCTATATCCTCAACCTCATCGACACGCCCGGCCACGTCGACTTCGCCTATGAAGTCTCGCGTTCGCTCTCGGCCTGCGAAGGTTCGCTTCTCGTCGTCGACGCATCCCAGGGCGTCGAGGCACAGACGCTCGCCAACGTCTACCAGGCGATCGACAACAACCACGAGATCGTCACCGTCCTCAACAAGATCGACCTGCCGGCGGCCGAACCGGACCGCATCCGCGAACAGATCGAGGAAGTGATCGGCATCGATGCGTCGCAGGCCGTGCTGATCTCGGCCAAGACCGGCCTCGGCATTCCGGATGTGCTGGAAGCGATCGTCCACCAGCTGCCGCCGCCGAAGAGCGAGCTCGGCGAAAAAGGCCCGCTGAAGGCGCTGCTGGTCGACAGCTGGTACGATACCTATCTCGGCGTCATGGTTCTGGTGCGCATCCTCGACGGCGTGCTGACCAAGGGCCAGACCATCCGCATGATGGGCACCGACGCCAAGTATCAGGTAGAGCGCGTCGGCGTCCTGACCCCGAAGATGCTCGCCGTCGACAGCCTCGGCCCGGGCGAGATCGGTTTCTTCACCGGCTCGATCAAGGAAGTGGCCGATACGCGCGTCGGCGATACGATCACCGAGGACAAGAAGCCGACGGCGCATGCGCTGCCGGGCTTCAAGCCGGCCCAGCCGGTGGTGTTCTGCGGCCTATTCCCGGTCGATGCGGCCGATTTCGAGGACCTGCGCGCCGCGATGGGCAAGCTGCGCCTCAACGACGCCTCGTTCTCCTTCGAAATGGAAAGCTCGGCAGCGCTCGGCTTCGGTTTCCGCTGCGGCTTCCTCGGCCTGCTGCATCTGGAAATCATCCAGGAACGCCTGGAGCGCGAGTTCGATCTCGACCTGATCGCCACCGCACCTTCGGTCGTCTACAAGCTGACGATGACCGACGGTTCCGAGCGCGAACTGCACAATCCCGCCGACATGCCGGACGTGGTCAAGATCTCGGAAATCCAGGAACCGTGGATCAAGGCGACGATCCTCACCCCCGACGATTATCTCGGCGGCATCCTGAAACTCTGCCAGGACCGCCGCGGCATCCAGACCGAACTCACCTATGTCGGCAAGCGCGCCATGCTCACCTACGAGCTGCCGCTCAACGAAGTGGTGTTCGATTTCTACGACCGCCTGAAGTCGATCTCCAAGGGTTATGCCTCGTTCGACTACCATCTGCACGGTTATCGCGAGGGCAACCTCGTGAAGATGTCGATCATGGTCAACGGCGAGCCGGTCGATGCGCTCTCGATGCTGGTTCACCGCTCCGCTGCCGAAAAGCGCGGCCGCGACATGTGCGAGAAGCTCAAGGACCTGATCCCGCGGCACATGTTCAAGATCCCGATCCAGGCGGCGATCGGCGGCAACGTGATCGCCCGCGAAACGATCTCGGCGATGCGCAAGGACGTGACCGCAAAATGCTACGGCGGCGACGCCACCCGCAAGCGCAAGCTGCTCGACAAGCAGAAGGAAGGCAAGAAGCGCATGCGGCAGTTCGGCAAGGTCGACATCCCGCAGGAAGCGTTCATCGCCGCCTTGAAGATGAAGGACGACTGATCTTTCCAATGACAGTTTATGCGCATATATTTTGCGCATAAACTTGGAGGTTGGAATGTCCCAGCCCGCCCGCAAATCGACTAGGCTTTTGTTAGACGGCAACCTTGTTGCCGAGGCTCGAGCGCTGAAGATCGACCTCTCGCAGGCCGCCGAGGAAGGCATCGCCAAGGCCCTCAGAGCCGAGCGGGAGCGCCTTTGGCGGCTGGAAAGTGCCGAGGCAATTCGGTTTCACAATGAGTATGTCGAGAAGCACGGCCTGCCGCTGGCAAAGTATCGCCAGTTCTGACGATGCGGTCTGATCCTATCGCGGCCGCATCTCAAAAAACCCGCCAATCATTAAAACCTTAATAAATCCTGCAAATGCTTTGAAATCTCGCTCGTGCAAGGTGATTGCAGGTGATGGGTTCGTGCGCCAACGCGGCGACGGCTCAAGGGCATGACGCCGATCTTCACTGCCTGAGCCCGTAACGTGTCCTTCCCACCTGCGAGACGCTTCATGAGCAGCATTTCTTACAATCAGTCGGCGGCCTCTGCGCTGTTATTGCTGACCGGCTCCGCCAAGGCGCTGGAGCGTAACACGATCCAGGTGGCAACCGGGCGCAACGTCAATACGGCATCCGACAACGCCGCCTATTGGTCGATCGCCACGTCGATGCGTTCGACGGGCATGTCCCTCTCGGCAGTCGAGGACGCATCGGGCCTTGCCGCCGCGTTGACCGATACCGCATCGCTCGGCATGGAGGCCGCAACCGGCCTCGTTTCCGAGATCAAGGCGAAACTCATCCTGGCACGCTCGCCGGGCGTGGATCGCGACGCCATCAATGCGGAGATCAGCCAGCTCAAGGAGCAACTGGGCACGGTCGCCGAATCGTCGTCCTTCAACGGCGAGAACTGGCTGCGCTCCGCCGGGACGCCGGGCGTCAAGTCGCTGCTCGCGTCCGCATCGACCAACCGGGACGGCACTACGGGCCTCAACACGATCGATTTCGATACCGCCTCGACGACGCTGGCAAGCAGCGGCGACGCTGCCGACGGCCTTCTGACCAAGGCCTATTCGGGCACCACCGACAACGGCACCGCCTACGAATATTACCTGCTCGATACGGGATCGCAGGGCTCGGCAACCGCCAGCGAAATCAAGATCTCCAATTCGACCACCGAAGACGAGTTGGATGGCATGATCTCGGCCACCGACAGCATGCTTTCGAGCCTCACCTCCGCCGGCGCCAAGCTCGGCTCCACCTCGAGCCGCATCAGCGCCAATACGGAATTCCTCTCCAAGCTGCAGAATGCGATCGACCGCGGCGTCGGGCGCCTCGTCGATGCCAACATGGAAGAGAGCGCCGTAA
This sequence comes from Neorhizobium tomejilense, assembly GCF_964254135.1. Classification (NCBI taxonomy): domain Bacteria; kingdom Pseudomonadati; phylum Pseudomonadota; class Alphaproteobacteria; order Hyphomicrobiales; family Rhizobiaceae; genus Neorhizobium; species Neorhizobium tomejilense. Next base: position 4,465,105 of record NZ_CAXUSO020000001.1, on the reverse strand, counting down.
AGCTCGCCGCCACGAAGGTGCAGCAGCAGCTCCAGACGATCGGCCTCAGCATCGTCAACGAACAGTCGAAACGTATTCTCGACCTCTTCCGCTGATACCTCCCCGATATCCGGCCCTTGGGTATGCTCGGGGGCCGGATGTTTCGTTCGCTCGCGGGATAAGACCTAGTGGCGGCTCGCATGCAGTGGACGCGGCATGTCGGAATGGGTGATCCAGACGCGGCCGTCGAACGCCACTTCACCATGATCGAGCTTGCTGCTGGCGATGCTTTCGATAAGGCCTAGCTTGGAGCAGACGTCGCCGATCCTGCCGTCGTTGACGACGCAGACGGCCTGGCATGTGCTGCCGTCGCGCATCACCAGAACGGTGTGGTGGCTGTTTCGCACGATCTTGTTGGGCAATGTCACGAGCGTCATGCTCCTCTCCCTGCTGTATCCAAGTTACGGCTGGCGTGCCGACAGAGGAGGCTCGACCAATATGGTCAACAAAAGGTTAACCGAGCGGGATTGAGTATGCGCTTGTCCGGCAGCCGAGGACCGCCTTGCTCGAAGCGGCGTCCGTAGCGGGTCATGTGGCCGGCTTGGCCTTGGCGGTGTCCGAAACCTCGCGCAACGGTGCGCGGCTCAGCTCGTTGCCGGCGGCAATCGCCTTGCGCAGAAGCCGCAGCAGTTCGTCGCCCTCCTCTGCCGTCAACCCGCGCAGCATGAGCTCCTGCGCCGCCTCGACCACCGGCGCAACGCCGCTCAGGGTCTTGCGACCCTCGTCGGTGATCTGCAATTCGCGGGCGCGCCTGTCCCTGGTGCTGGTATTGCGCACCAGCAGGCCTTTCTGCACCAACCGGTCGATGACCCCGGTAATCGTCGTGCGGTCGTAGGCGATCAGCCCGGCGAGCGTCACCTGATCAATCCCGGGATTGGTGCTGATCGCCGCGAGCGCCGCGTACTGGACAGGTGTCAGGTCGTACCCGGCTTGCTCCACCTCGGCATGGAAGACCGCCACCGCGATCTGCTGAAACCGGCGGGCGAGATGGCCCGGCATGTCATCATTGTCTTTCACCAGATTCTCCAAAATCGCCGCAAGCTTGACACGTATACTGATGATCAGCATACTGATCAATATTGAACCCGCCGAATCCGTTTCCGCGGGCGCCCAACGAAACATGCGGAGGAAACCGGTTCCATGCAATTCCATCTGAATGGGTTCGAGCCCGGCGACCCGGAAATCTTTCACCCGGAGGACCGACAGAGCACGCCAGCCGACAAGGGACCGCTTCCCGCCGAAGTCGATGTCCTGATCGTCGGCTGCGGTCCGGCGGGCCTCACGCTCGCGGCGCAACTGTCTGCCTTTCCCGACATCAGGACCTGCATCGTCGACCAGAGATCCGGTCCCTTGCTGCGCGGCCAGGCGGACGGTATCGCCTGCCGCACGATGGAGATGTTCCACGCCTTCGGTTTTGCCGAGCGGGTGCTGAAGGAATCCTACTGGGTCAACGAGACCTCGTTCTGGAAACCCAACGACGCAAAGCGGGAGAACATCATCCGCAGCGGCAGGATCGACGATACCGAGGATGGGCTTTCCGAATTCCCGCATGTGATCCTCAACCAGGCGCGGGTGCAGGATTTCTTCCTCGACGTCATGCGCAAATCGCCGACGAGGCTCGAACCGCATTATTCGCGGCGCCTGATCAACGTCGAGACAAACCCGGTCGCTTCGGATTATCCGGTGACCGCGAGGCTTGAGCGTCTCGATCCCTCCCATGAAGGTGAGATCGAGACCGTCAAGGCGCGCTACGTCGTCGGCTGCGACGGGGCGCGCAGCACGGTGCGCAAATCGATCGGGCGGGCGCTGCAGGGCGATTCCGCCAATCACGCCTGGGGCGTCATGGACGTGCTGGCCGTTACCGATTTTCCCGACATTCGCCTGAAGGCGCTGATCCAGTCCGCCGGCGAAGGCAGCATCGTGTTGATCCCGCGCGAAGGCGGCTACATGGTCCGCATCTATGTCGAGCTGGACAAGCTCAACGAAAACGAGCGGGTCGCGAGCCGGAACATCACCGTCGACAAGCTGATCGCGGCCGTGCAGCGGATCCTGCATCCCTACACGTTCGAGGTGAAGGAGGTCGCCTGGTGGTCGGTCTACGAGATCGGGCAACGGCTGACCGACAGGTTCGACGACGTGCCGGAGGACGCGATTAACGACCGGTTGCCTCACGTCTTCATCGCCGGCGATGCCTGCCATACGCATAGCCCGAAAGCCGGCCAGGGCATGAACGTCTCGATGCAGGACGGGTTCAACCTGGGCTGGAAACTGGCCGCCGTACTGCAGGGGCGGAGCGGGCCGGAGCTGCTGCACAGCTATTCCGCCGAACGCCAGACCATTGCCAAGGAACTGATCGATTTCGACCGCGAATGGTCGGCCATGCTGAGCGCACCGTTGAAATCCCCGGAGGATCCCGATGGCGAGGGCGTCGAGCCGGCGGAAGTCCAGAAATACTTCGTTCGATCGGGGCGTTATACGGCAGGCACGGCGACCCGATACATGCCGTCGGTGCTGACCGGCCAATCGACCCATCAGCATCTCGCCAGCGGGTTGACGATCGGCACGCGGTTCCATTCGGCGCCGGTGATCCGGCTGGTCGATGCCAAGCCGATGCAGCTTGGTCACGTCGCGAAGGCGGACGGTCGCTGGCGCATCTATGCCTTCGCCGGAGCGGGGGATAGTGCGGCACCCTCCTCGCGCCTGCGGGCGCTTTGCGATTTCCTGGCGGATTCGCCTTCCTCGCCGGTGAAGACACATACACCTTCCAGTACCGATATCGACTCTGTGATCGATTTCCGCGCCATCTTCCAGCAGGCCCACCGCACGCTTGCGGTCGAAACCATGCCGACTTTCCTGCTGCCCCGGAAGGGCCGTTACGGGCTTTGTGACTACGAAAAGATGTTCTGCCCGGACCTCAAGAGCGGCCATGACATTTTCGACATGCGCGGCATCGATCGGGAGCAGGGCTGCATGCTGGTGGTGCGTCCGGACCAGTATGTCGCGCATATCCTGCCGCTCGATGCCCATGCGGAACTCGCCGCTTTTTTCGCCGGCTTCATGCTTCCACAACGCTAGCTCGTTTCCTCGGAAAGATCGGTTCCCGGAGCTGGCGCCCAACGCAAAATTGTCTCGGCCGTCTCGGCGCGCGATTTCGGTTGACGCCCAATTTGTACAACTGTACAAATTGGGCGTACAGTTGATAATGGATGCTCGATGCGACCGAACCTGAGGGAAGCCTTGCTCAGAAACGCCGTCACCCTGTTTTCCCGCAGCGGCTACAATGCCGTCTCGCTGCGGGACATCGCCAAGGCGTCCGGAGCCAATGTCGGCAGCCTGACCTATCATTTCGGCTCGAAGGCAAAATTGCTGCGTGAGGTCTACGAGCGCCACACGGTGCCGATGAACGCCCGCCGCCGCGAGCTGCTGGGCGAGGCCCTGCGGATCAGCGATGCAGATCAGCGGCTGATGGCGATCCTGCGCGCCTATGTCGTGCCGGCCTTCGTTTCCTCCTCGGAGGGCGATGGCGGCGGTGCCGAATTCACCCGCATGCGGGCGGTCCTGTCGGCAGAGGGAAACCCCGACGCGCAGGCGATCATTGCGGACGCGTTCGACGAGACCAGCCGCGCCTTCATCAAGGCTCTCGCCGACTGCGTGCCGGGTGCGCCATTGGAGGGGCTCGTCTGGCGCAGCCAGTTCCTGCTCGGCTCCCTCTATTACGCCCTCATCAATCCCGACCGCGTCACCCGTCTTTCGAGCGGAACGGTCGACGGAAACGACCGGGAAGCCGCCGTCGATCAACTCGTCGAAGCAAGTTATGCGAGCTTTCGAAGCCTCAGCGTCGGAACCAGGCAATCCGCAGCAATCTGAAATACGCATGGGAGGAGAAATGAACGAACATCGCCAGGAGAGCGGTCACGGGACGGCAACCGCGCGGCGGAAACCGAACTTCATACTGCCTGTAAATAGCTGCGACGCGCATTGTCATGTGTTCGGCCCCGGCGCCGTTTTTCCCTATGCCCCCAGCCGCAGCTATACGCCGGATGACGCACCGAAAGAGGCACTGGCGAAACTCCATGGCAGGCTTGGCGTCGACCGCGCCGTCATCGTCCAGGCGAGCTGCCACGGAACCGACAACCGCGCCATGCTCGACGCGATCGCCTGGCGTCCGGATCGTTACCGCGGCGTCGCCATCGTCGACGACAGTTTTGACGACCGCGCCTACCAGACGCTCGACGACGGCGGCGTGCGCGGCGTGCGGTTCAATTTCGTCCGCCACCTCGGCGGTGCGCCGGATATGGACGTCTTCAACCGGGCGATCGACCGTATCAAGGGCCGTGGCTGGCATGTGGTGCTGCATCTCGATGCCGCCGACATCGTGCCGCTTTTCGACATGATCGCTCGACTGCCGGTGCCCTTCGTCATCGACCACATGGGCCGCGTCGACACCAGCCTCGGCACCGGCCAGCCGGCGTTTCAGACGCTGCTGGAACTGGTGCGGCGGGAAAACTGCTGGATCAAGGTCTGCGGGTCGGAGCGAATCTCCCGCTTTCCGTTCGATACGGCCGTGCCTTTCGCGAAGGCACTGCTGGCGGCAAGCCCCGACCGGTGCCTCTGGGGCACCGACTTCCCGCATCCGAACCTCAAGGAGCCGGTCGACGAGGCCGACCTCGTGGATCTCGTGCCGAAGTTCGCGCTGACGGAAGAGGATCGGCAGCGGCTGCTCGTCGACAATCCCGCACGTTTATACGGTTTCGCCGCCTGAGCGGCCTTAGAGGAGGAGGAGAGAATGGATTACAAAATTACGGGGAGATCGGCGGGCCGGTTCCGACAGCCGGTGCGATGGACAAAATCTCTGGCTGTCGCCCTGACCCTGATGCTGCCGACTGGCGCCATGGCGCAGGACGCGTATCCGTCGAGGGACATCACGCTGGTTCTGCCCTTCGGCCCCGGCGGGATTGCCGACATTACGGCACGCCTGGTTGCCGAGTCGCTCGGCAAGAAGCTCGGCAAACAGATCGTCATCATGAACCAGCCGGGTGCGGGCGGCTCCGTTGCGGCACGGGCGGCGCTGAACGCGCCAGCAGACGGCTATACGCTCGCCCTGCTTTCGAACGGCACCGCGATCAGCGTTCCGCTCTTCAAGAACCTGCAATTCGATCCCGTCACCGATTTCGTGCCGGTGTCGAGCCTTGCCTATTTCGATTTCGTGTTCGTTACCAAATCGGACGGCAAGTTCAAAACCCTCAAGGATGTGCTGGAAGCCGCGAAGGCCAAGCCGGGCGCGCTCAATGTCGGGACGATCAACGTCGGCAGCAGCCAGAATCTTGCCGCTGAACTCTTCAAGTCGACATCCGGCATCGATTTCACGATCGTTCCCTACAAGGCCACGCCGGATCTTCAGGTCGCCTTGCTCGGCGGCGAACTCGACGTGATCGTCGACAGCCAGACTGCGCTGAAGGCTGCCCTGCAGCAGAACCAGGCGACCGCTATCGCCTCATCCGGCCCGTCGCGCTCCAGCCTCTCGCCGAACGTCCCGACCGCCGCGGAAGAAGGCGTCAGGGGCTTCGACGTGACCTCCTGGAACGCCATCTTCGCGCCGAAGGGCACGCCGCCGGAAGCAGTGAAGAAGCTGAACGCCACGCTGGTCGAAGTCCTGGCCGACCCTGCCCTCAAGAAACGGTTCGCGGATCTGGGCGTCGAAGCCCGATCCAGCACGCCTGAGGAAATCGGCAACCGCCTGAAGGCCGACATCCAGAAATGGTCGGACGTGATCCAGAAGGCGGGTATTCCGAAACAATAACGCTCGACTGGTCCCGGAGCCGATCCGGGACTAATCCCCGCCTGCCTTGGGAGCCGCCCAAGGCATCGGCCGGCGATTGAGGAAGGCCTCGATGCCGGCGCGGCCTTCGGCGCTTTCCCAACGGTCGGCAAGCAAGCCGGTGCTGTAGCCGACCGGATCTTCGATCGCCTGGCGGGCGAGACTTTGCACAAGGCTCTTGGCGCTGGCGACGGCACCGGGAGCGCAATCGAGGAAAGCCGAGACCTCCTCTTCCACCGCAGCATCGAGTTCGTCGGCTATGCGAACGACGGACACGAGACCAATCTCGCGGGCCGTGACCGCATCGAAGCGGCGGGAGTTGAGGAACAATCGGCGGGCATGACCTTCACCGATCCGGCGCACGACGTAGGGTCCGATGGTGGCGGGGATCAGGCCGAGCCGTGTTTCAGTGAGCGCAAACCCGGCGCTGTCAGCAGCGACCACGATGTCGCAGACGGCCATCAGGCCGATACCGCCACCGAAGGCATTGCCCTGCACCCGGGCGATCAGCGGTTTCGGCAGGTCGTCGAGCGCCTTCAGCATGAGAGCAAGTTCTGTCGCCCCCTCGATCTTGCCGGCACGATCCCTCGCCGCCTGGTCGCGCATCCATTGCAGATCGCCCCCGGCGCAGAATGTGGAGCCGGCGGATGCGAGAACCACGACGCGCACCGCATCGTCGGATGCGAGCTTGCCGGCCGCGTCGGCCAGGTCGGCGATCATCCGTGCGTTCATGGCATTGTGCTTCTCGGGCCGGGCGAGCGTCAGTGTCACCACCCCGCGGAGATCCCGTTCCAGCGTCAGCGTGTCGTAAGCGCCCATCAGCGTGCTCCCCTCAGGCTGCGGGCAAAAGCCTCTGCCTCGGTCAGCCGGTCGCGGTCGATGCGGGTTTCGAACCCTAGCGCATGCAGATGATCGACAGTCTTGCCGGTCGCAACATTGCCCTCCGCTCCCGGCGCATAGGGGCAGCCGCCAAGCCCGCCCGCCGCGGCGTCGAAAACGCGCAGACCTTTTTCGAGCGAGACGGTGATGTTGTCGAGCGCCCGGCCGTTTGTGTCGTGAAAATGCCCGGCGAGATGTGCCGCCGGAAGGTGCTTCAAGACCACATCGAGCATGGCTGCAACCCGATCCGGGGTGCCTGTCCCGATCGTGTCAGCCAGCGCCACCTCACCGCACCCGAGCGCATGAAGCTCCGTTGCCACCCGCGCCACCTGCGCCGGCGGCGTCGGACCATCAAAGGGACAGTCAACGGCGCAGGAGACATAGGCGCGGACCGGGATGCCGTCGCGGCGGGCGCTGTCGATCAGCGGCGCGAACCGCTGAAAACTCTCCGCGATGCTGCAATTGATGTTGCGGTGGCTGAAGCCTTCCGACGCCGAAGCGAAGACTGCGACTTCATCCGCCTTGGCCGAGACGGCCGCCGCATATCCCCGCACGTTCGGTGTCAGCACTGTGTATAGCGTCCCCGGCCGGCGAGTAATGCCGGCCATGACCTCGGCGGCGTCGGCCATCTGCGGCACCCAGTCGGCGCGCACGAAGCTCGTCACCTCGATTTTTTCAAAACCGCAGGCCGAAAGCAGGTCGACCAGCCGGATCTTGTCGGCGGTGGAAATGAGCCCCTTCTCGTTCTGAAGCCCGTCGCGCGGCCCCATCTCGTGGATACGGACGAAGTCAGCCATCCTGCGGCTCCCCGGCTTCCGGCTCCGGCTCAAGGATCAGCAGCACCGCGCCTTCGATCACCTGTTCGTCCTGCGACACCAGGACATCGGCAATCGTCCCGTCGCGCGGGGCGGCAAGCGTCAATTCCATCTTCATGGCTTCCATCACGACAAGGGCCTCGCCCTTTGTGACCGAGGCTCCCGGCGTGGCACGAAGGAGTTTGACGAGACCCGGCATGGGCGCGACGATGCGATCACTGCCGGCGGCAATCTCATCCTCGCCGGCAAGGGGATCGATAAGGCCGAAGTGCCAGTTCTCGCCATCGCCGAAGATCGTCACCTCGCGTTCGCCGGAGACCAGATGGACGCGATGTTTCCGGCCGGCGGCCTCCAGAAGACAAGCCTCGGCGCCCAGGCGAGAGAGGCGGAAATCGACCAGCTTGCCGTCGACCGTGGCCGCAAAGACGCCCTCTCCGATCGATCCGAACGACACCGGCACGTGCTGGCCGCGGCAGTCCAGCTCGACGAAATCGGAGGCTTCGGCCCATAACCGGAATCCGGATAAGCGGTCCCAGGGATCGCTTCCGTTCTTCGGTTCGAGGGCACCGGAAAGTTTCAAAGCGGCCAAGGCCATGGCCTCGCGAGACGGGGACTGACCGATCGTCAATTCCGCCAGATGCCTATCGATCAGGCCCGTATCGGGCAAGCCCTCGACGAAATCCGGCTGGATCGTTAGCCGGCGAAGAAACGCAGCATTGGTGGTGACACCGGTGGCGCGAACTTCGGCAAGGGCGGCGGACAGCAGCGAGAGCGCTGTCTGGCGATCCGGGCCTCGGGTGATGATTTTCGCGATCATCGGATCGTAGAAAGGCGAAATGCGGTCGCCGGCGCGCACGCCGCTGTCCACGCGCGCCAGTTCTTCCGGCAGGTCCAGATGCGCAAGCCGGCCCGTGGCGGGCAGGAAACCCCGCTCGGCATCCTCCGCATAAAGCCGCGCCTCGAAGGCCCAGCCGCTGATGAAAAGCTCGTCCTGCAGCCGAGGCAGAGGCTCGCCGGATGCGACGCGAAGCTGCCATTCGACGAGATCGACGCCGGTGATCGCCTCGGTGACCGGATGCTCCACCTGCAGCCGGGTGTTCATTTCCATGAACCAGAAACGGTCGGCTTTCAGCCCATCGGAGGCATCGGCGATGAACTCGATCGTGCCGGCACCGGAATAAGAGATCGCCATCGCCGCCTTCACCGCCGCCTCGCCCATGGCAAGGCGCATCTCCTCCGGCATGCCGGGAGCAGGAGCTTCCTCGATAACCTTCTGGTGGCGGCGCTGCAGCGAGCAGTCGCGCTCGAAGAGGTGCACGACATTGCCGTGGTCGTCGCCAAACACCTGGATCTCGATATGGCGTGGATGGGCGATGTATTTCTCGATCAGGCAGGCGGGATCGCCGAAGGCGGCCAAAGCCTCCCGCTGCGCCGAGGCGAGCGCTTCCCTGAAGTCGGCCGCGTTTTCGACCCGCCGCATGCCCTTGCCGCCACCGCCGGCGCGGGCCTTGATCAATACCGGGAAGCCGATGCGCTCCGCTTCCCTGGAGAGGAAGTCGGGATCCTGTTCGGCGCCGTGATAGCCCGGGACGACGGGCACGCCCGCCTTTTCCATCAGCGCCTTGGCGGCGTCCTTAAGGCCCATAGCGCGAATGGCATCGGACGATGGACCAATGAACCGAATGCCGGCGGATGTCACCGCATCGGCGAAGTCGGGGTTCTCTGAGAGGAAGCCGTAACCGGGATGGATGGCGTCGGCACCCGTCCGCAGTGCCGCGTCGATGATCGTCTCGCCACGCAGGTAGCTTTCGGCGGCGGGGGACGGGCCGATATGGATAGCCTCGCCAGCAAGCGACACATGCAGCGCGTCCCGGTCGGCGTCAGAATAGACGGCGACGGTTGCGACACCCAGCCGGTGGCAGGTGCGGATGATGCGGCAGGCGATCTCGCCGCGATTGGCTATGAGGACTTTTCTCAGCATGGGGCAGCCCCGAGATACCAGGACGAGTAAACCCCTCCCCAACCCCTCCCCACAAGGGGCAGGGGAATCGCATATGGCGATTTTAGAGTTGCGGAGAGTGTCAAAAGGGATTCTTTGAGGTGGCGGTTCTTTGACGGAGATCTGCCATGTCGTGCCTTGACGGTTATTTCGGCGAGGTCCCCGATCCGCGTGCGGCCAATGCCAGCCATCGGCTTGGGGACCTGATCGTGATGATGATTGCGGCGAGCCTTTGCGGCGCCAGTTCTGCCACGGAGTTTTCGCTGTTTGCCCATGAGCGCCGGCAGGCACTGTCGCGGCTGATCGACTATGATGCCGCGCCCAGCCACGACACCTTCTCGCGGCTGTTGCGGCTCTTGGACCCGGATGCCTTCGGTCGCGCCTTCGCCGCCTTTGCCGCAGCCTTCGCGCAAGCCCGCCAGGAGGTGGTGGCGCTCGACGGCAAGGCATTGCGGCGAGCCTATGAAACCGGCCTTGCCGCTGCCCCGCCGCTGACGGTATCGGCCTTTGCCTCGGGGGCTCGGCTCTGCCTTGCGGCCGCCACGCCAACGGCTGACGAGAACGAGATCGAAGCCGCCCTCAAAGTGGTCGAACTCCTTGATCTGACGGACCGATTTGTCACCGCCGATGCGCTCCACTGCCACAAGCGCATGGCCACGGCGATCACCGAAGGTGGCGCAAACTACCTTCTGGCGCTGAAGAAGAACAGGCCGGCCTGGCACAAGCGCGCCATCGAGCGCCTGGCCACTGAGCGGCCCGACCATGCCGAATGCGACGAGACCGCCCATGGCCGCCGCGAATGGCGCCGGGCCGAAGTCGTGGCCGCCGACGAAGCCCTGATGGACGGCCACAAGGCCTTCGTGCGTATCACCAGCCGGCGTGGCGAGGCCCAGCCGAAGACGCGCCTGTTCATGGCCTCCACCATCCTGTCGGCCCAACAGGCGCTTGAGCTCACAAGGGCTCACTGGCAGATCGAAAACGGCCTGCACTGGATACTGGATGTAAATCTGGGCGAAGACGACAGCCGGGCGCGAAAAGACAATGCTCCCGCCAATATCGCTCTCGTCAATCGCATCGCCAGAAACATCCTCCAGCACGCCGATGTCGACAAAGTCCCCATCAGCCATCGCATCAAAAAATGCGCCTGGAACGATGACTATCTCATCGCCGCAATAGCCCATATGCGATAGCCCTGCCACAAGGGGGAGGGGCTTACCCCGCCGCACCGGTGGTGGATTTGAAGCGAGGCCGTGCCGCGAGTCTTCTCCCCCCTTGTGGGGGAGATGGCCGGCAGGCCAGAGGGGGTCTTTGGATGTGCTCTGCTGCATCAAGCCAACCCTCACATCCGGAACACGCCGAAGCGTGTATCCTCGATTGGAGCATTGAGGGCGGCGGAGAGGCTCAGGCCCAGGACCTGGCGGGTCTTGGCCGGATGGATGATGCCGTCGTCCCAAAGCCTCGCGGAGGCATAGAGCGGATGGCTCTGTTCGTCGAACTGGTCGAGCACCGGCTGTTTGAAGGCCGCTTCCTCGTCCGCGCCCCAGGTCTTGCCACCGCGCTCGATCGCCTCGCGCCGGACGGTGGCCAGCACGCCGGCTGCTTGCGGGCCGCCCATCACCGAAATCCGGCTGTTCGGCCAGGTCCAGAGGAAACGCGGCGAATAGGCGCGGCCGGCCATGCCGTAATTGCCGGCGCCGAATGAACCGCCAAGCAGGATCGTGACCTTCGGCACGGACGTTGTCGCAACCGCCGTCACCAGCTTGGCGCCGTGCTTGGCGATGCCCTCCGCCTCATATCTGCGGCCGACCATGAAGCCGGTGATGTTCTGCAGGAAGACCAGCGGGATTTTTCGCTGCGAGCAGAGTTCGATGAAATGGGCGCCCTTCTGGGCGCTTTCGGAAAACAGCACGCCATTGTTGGCGATGATGCCGACGGGGACCCCGAAGACATGGGCAAAACCGCAGACCAGCGTCATGCCGAAGCGAGCCTTGAACTCGTCGAAACGCGAGCCATCCACCACCCGCGCGATCACTTCGCGGATATCGTAGGGGGTGCTGAGCGACGACGGAACGATCGCGGCGATTTCTTCCGGATCGTAAAGCGGCTCCTCGGGCGTCGCCAGCACCACGATATCCGGCTTGCGGGTGTTCAGCCCTGCGACGGCGCGGCGGACCAGCGCGAGCGCATGGGCGTCGTCGCGGGCGAGATGATCGGCGACGCCGGACAGCCTTGTGTGGACATCGCCGCCGCCGAGATCTTCGGCCGAGACTTCCTCGCCCGTGGCAGCCTTTACCAGCGGCGGGCCGGCGAGGAAGATCGTGCCCTGGTCCTTGACGATGATCGCCTCGTCGGACATCGCCGGCACATAAGCGCCGCCGGCGGTGCAGGAACCCATGACGGCGGCGATCTGGGCGATGCCCTTCGCCGACATTCGGGCTTGGTTGAAGAAGATGCGGCCGAAGTGATCACGGTCGGGGAACACCTCGTCCTGGTTCGGCAGGTTGGCGCCGCCGGAATCAACCAGATAGACGCAAGGGAGACGGTTCTCCTCGGCGATCTCCTGGGCACGAAGGTGTTTCTTGACGGTTATCGGATAGTAGGTGCCGCCCTTCACGGTGGCGTCGTTGGCGACGATCATCACCTCGCGGCCCTCGACCCGGCCGATGCCGGTGACGATGCCGGCCGACGGGCTCGCCCCGCCGTAAAGCCCGTGCGCGGCGGTGGCTCCGATTTCGAGAAAGGGCGAACCGTGATCCAGCAGGCGCGCAATGCGGTCGCGGGGAAGCAGTTTGCCGCGCTTCACATGCCGCGCCCGCGCTTCCTCGCCACCGCCGGCTTCGGCGAGCCTTACCGCCGCCTCGACCTCGGCAAGCTTTGCCTGCATCGCGGCGCGGTTCGCTTCGGCGGCTTCGCTCCTCAGGTTGACCGCAGACCGGATGACAGCCATCAGGCGGTTTCCTTGAAGAGTTCGCGGCCGATCAGCATACGGCGGATTTCGGACGTGCCAGCGCCGATCTCCATCAGCTTGGCGTCGCGCAGCAGCCGGCCGGTCGGATTGTCGTTGATATAACCGTTGCCGCCGAGGATCTGGATTGCCTGCAGGGCCTGCTGGGTCGCCTGTTCGGAGGCGTAGAGGCAACAGGCGGCGGCATCCTGGCGCGTCACGCCGCCGCGATCGCAGGCGGCGGCCACCGCATAGACATAGGCGCGGGCGGAATTCATCGCCGTGTACATGTCGGCGACCTTGGCCTGGATCAGCTGGAACTCGCCGATCGGCTGGCCGAACTGCTTTCGCTCGTGGACATAGGGCATGACCACATCGAGGCAGGCATGCATGATGCCGATGCCGATGGCCGAAAGCACGACGCGCTCGTAGTCGAGCCCCGACATCAGCACGCGCACGCCGCCACCCTCGGCGCCCATGGCGTTTTCGGCCGGCACTTCGCAATCCTCGAACACCAGTTCGGAGGTGTTGGAGCCGCGCATGCCGAGCTTGTCGAGCTTCTGGGCCGTCGTGAACCCCTTGAAATCCCTCTCGACAAGGAAGGCGGTGATGCCTTTGGAGGCGGCGGTCGGATCGGTCTTGGCATAAACCACCAGAACATCGGCATCCGGGCCGTTGGTGATCCACATCTTGGTTCCGTTCAAGACATAGCGATCGCCCTGCTTTTCGGCGCGGAGCTTCATCGAGACGACATCGGAACCGGCGCCGGGCTCCGACATGGCAAGCGCGCCGACATGCTCTCCCGAGCAGAGCTTCGGCAGGTAACGCGCCTTCTGGTCGGCATTGCCGTTGCGGTTGATCTGGTTGACGCAGAGGTTGGAATGGGCACCGTAGCTGAGCGATGTGGAGGCCGAGGCACGAGCCAGTTCCTCGACGGCCACGACGTGGGCCAGATAACCGAGGCCCGTGCCGCCGAAATCCGGATCGGCGGTGATGCCGAGCAGGCCGAGCGCCCCCAGTTCAGGCCAGAGATCGCGGGCAAATTCGTTGCTGCGGTCGATTTCGTCGGCGCGAGGCTTGAGTTTTTCCTGCGCGAAACGGTGGACCGTCTCACGAACAGCGTCGACCTCCTCGCCGAGCGCAAAATTCATGCTTGCGTGGAACACCCTGCATCCTCCCGGTGTACCAAGTTCAGTATGTCAGAAAGTAGTGGGGCAGCGGCGGCAGGTCGTCAATGGGCCAAGAGCGCCCATGCCTTACATCGCAAGATACGGTCTTTCGCCGTGCCGCCTTTGAACAAAGATTGCCTTATTCGGGAAGATGGTGCGGATGGAGACCGGGGACCCACTGGGTATTGGGCATGCGCGTGCCAGTATAGGTTACGCCGCTCGGCGTCTTGCAGCGATAGATCCGGGTCGGCATCACGTCGCCATAGAGAATGTCGAAACCGCCACGGCTGCGATAGACGTTCTCGATATCGCTGGTGCATTCATAGGCCTGTTTCTTCGCGTGTTCCTCCTCCGGAACGACGCCGGGCAGGTTACGGAAGTAGGTCTGCACATCCTTCGGGAAGGCCCGGGGCTCGGCCGCGAATACCTCAGCCGGAACCACCGCGGCGACAAGCAGCGCCACGAGCATCACGGCCGGCAGTATCCATGCACCTTTGAACATCAATCGACTCCTCATCCACGTAAACGGCGGATGATTCACAGATATGGACGGCAGAAGGTCCAATCCATGGGCCGGGGACCACGTTTGCGTGATCATCGGCGGTTATCCAGGCGGCGATAGCCGCTGGGCTGCTGGTAAAGCCAGCCGATCCGCTGAACGGCCGCCTCGAAATTCTCGCGGGCGACGCTCATCGTGTGGCCGTTGGCGTGGAGAAGCGTCTCGGCATTCTCCATGATGCCGACATGACCTTTCCATAAAACGAGGTCGCCGCGGCGAAGTTCCCCTTGGCCGATCTCTTTGCCGATCGACGCCTGCATATCGGAGTCGCGCGGGGCAAATTGGCCGGTCATCATCAGGGCCAGCTGCACGAGCGACGAGCAATCAAGACCGAAACCGGAACGGCCACCCCAGAGATAGGGCGTCTCGATGAATTTTTCCGCGACCGCGACGTAGTCCTCACCCAAGGTCTCGGCGATCGGGAGGCAATGGCGGGCGATCACCGCCTCGCCGCTCGCCAGGACGAAATAACCGGTGCCGCGGGTTTCCGCCTCGCCGACGACGGTGACGCGGCTGCCCATGGACACAGCGCCGACCGGCGGCTTGCGGAGCTCCGGTTCCGGATACAGGAAGGTGCGCGGCACAGCGATGCGGTGGGTGGGTTCTTCCAGGCTTCCGAGCATCGCCTCCGGCAGGTAGCCGACATAACCGTCCTGATCGGCCTGCACCCAGGCGAAACCATCGGCACGGTCGAAGACGCGGACAGTTTCGCCCCACAAAAGTTCGGTATCGATGCCTCGGGCAAGGTCCGGTGCCGGGCGAAGCTGGGCCACCGGCACGGTGATGCGTGCCGGTTCGCCGCGGACGAACTGGCCTGCCTCGACGCTGCCTTTCAGCGTCTCGTCCGCGAGGTCGGGCCGGAAAGCATGCAGGCGTCTGTCGAGCAGCTTGGTCATCTCAAAATCCCCTTCGGGCGCTTCACGGCAAACCCATCACTGGCGGCCTTCCCGGATGATCAAGTCGCCCAGCTTTTCCAGATAGAGCGCACCCGCCACCGTGCGCTTGATCACCACGTTGCGACGGTCCCGCTCGTCGCGCTGTCGGTCCACCAGGCCCATCTCGCCCATCGTGTCGAGCGCGCGGGTGATGACCGGCTTGGTGACGCCGAGCGTCGCCGCCAGCCCGCGCACCGTGTGCGGCGGCGGCACGAGGTAAATATGCAGCAGAATGGACATCTGGCGCAATGTCAGATCGCGGCCGTCGTGGCGCACCTGCTCCAGCGATACCCGGTGCCAGAGGCCCAGCGCTTCCGTGGCGGTCAGTTCAACCGGCATCACCACCTCGGTTCAAAAATCCGGCCTCGCTTCACAATCCGACGGATTTTAGGCCGAAGTTCTTACCGGTTTGTTTCGGAGCCGGTTTATTTCGCGGCCATGTCGCGGATCGTGCGATAGAGCGCGCGGATCGCAAACGCCTCGCCGCCGACCGGTGCCTGCGGCTTTTCGGCCGCCATCCAGCCGTAGATATCGAAATGCACCCAGCTCCTGGTGGCGGTGACGAAGCGCTTGAGGAAAAGTGCCGCGGTGATCGCGCCGGCCATGCCGCCCGAGGGCGAATTGGTGATATCGGCGGCGCGGGAGCGGATGTCCTTGTCGTAGCCCATCCAGAGCGGCAGCCGCCACATCGGATCGGATTCGGTGCGTCCCGCGTCCATCAGCTTGCCGGCAAGCGCTTCGTCGTCGGTGAAATAGGGCGCAAGCTCGGTGCCCAGCGCGACGCGGGCGGCCCCCGTCAGCGTCGACATGTCGACCATCAGGTCCGGCGGGTTTTCGTCCGCATAGGCGAGCGCGTCGGCGAGGACCAGCCGGCCTTCGGCGTCGGTATTGTCGATCTGCACGGTGATGCCCTTGCGGCTCCTGTAGATATCGCCGGGGCGGAAGGCATTGCCGGAAATGGAGTTCTCGACCGCCGGCACCAGAACCTGCAGGTCCACTTCAAGACCCGCATCCATGATCATCAGGGCAAGTCCCATGACGTTCGCGGCACCGCCCATGTCCTTCTTCATCAGCGCCATGTTGGCGGCGCCCTTGATGTCGAGGCCGCCGGTATCGAAGCAGACACCCTTGCCGACCAGGGTGACGCGCGGATGGCCCTTCTCTCCCCAGCGCATTTCGAGCAGGCGCGGGGGCGAGATACTGGCGCGGCCGACCGTGTGAACGAGCGGGAAATTCCGGGCGAGCAGGTCCTCGCCGACAATCGAGGTGACGGTTGCGCCGTAATGTTCGCCAAGCGCCCGGAAGGCAGCTTCCAGCTCAATCGGCCCCATCTCGTTGGTCGGAATATTGATGAGGTCACGGGCCAGGAAAACGCCGGCCAGCTGGCGCTCGACATCGGCGGCATCGGCCGTGCCCGAGATCGCAAGCCGCACATCCTTCGGCTTGTCTGATTTGTAGCGGCTGAAACCGTAGGTGCCGAGGCCGTAACCGAGGGCAAGATGTGCATCGCCAAGCGCCGAGGTCTCGACATGCCAGTCACCCGCCGGCAAGAGCTTCGAGAGTTTTCCGGTAATGAACGGCGCCTCGGCGGGATCGCTGCCAAGGCCGAACAGGGCGCTGCCCACCTCACCGGCGGCCGTTGGCAACAGAAGCACCGCGCCAGCTTCCGCCTTGAAGCCTGCCGCCTTCGCCCAGGCGAGCGCCGCCGCATCGAGCTTCCCAGCCTCCAGGTCAGAAGGCGTCACGGCGTGGACAGGCCTGGTCGCCGCCCCTTTCGCGCTGAAGGGAGAGGGGCGTTCGATATACTGATAAGGAGTCATGGGGAGCCTTCGGAAGCTGCTGGAATCGCTCGTCTTAACGATCTGTTAGGGTTAACAGTTTATTGCTGGAGTGGAAATGCGCTATATGCCCGCTCCCTATTCGGAAGACGTGGCACCGGACCGAACGAGACCGCACCCCATGACCGCTTCCGCAGCCGTGACGCTTCGCAAGACCCGCCTCGCCCAGACCGCCGCCCTCGCAATTCTCGCCGTTCTCTCGGTCACCGGCTGCGCGACGAAGCGGGATGTTGAAACGACGGGCTCGATCCCTAGGGCCTCGGCCGCCTCCATGGACGGCATGAACGCGAACGATCTTGCCAGCACCGAGAAGTCTGTCGGTGCGAGCTATGCCCGCGATCCCAAGAACAAGCAGATCGGGCTGCAATACGCGACAGTGCTCGGAATGACCGGCAAGAATGCGCAGGCGCTTGCCGTGATGCAGCAGGTGGCTATCGCCCACCCGGCCGATCGGGACGTGCTGGCGGCCTATGGCAAGGCGCAGGCCGGGGCCGGCCAGCTCGAACAGGCGCTCGCGACCATCAACCGCGCCCAGACCCCCGATCATCCGGACTGGCGGCTCTATTCGGCCGAAGGCGCCGTGCTCGACCAGCTCGGTCGCTCGGCGGAGGCCCGCCAGAAATACCGCATGGCGCTCGAGACCCAGCCGAACGAGCCGAGCGTGATGTCCAATCTGGGAATGTCCTACGTGCTTTCCGGCGACCTGAAGACGGCGGAAATCTACATGCGCAATGCCGCCGGCCAGCCCGCCGCCGACAGCCGCGTCCGCCAGAACCTGGCGCTGGTGGTCGGCCTACAGGGCCGCTTCGCGGAAGCCGAACAGATCGCCCGCCGGGAACTCTCGCAGCAGCAGGCCGATGCCAATGTCACCTATCTGCGTTCGATGTTATCCCAGCAGAATGCCTGGGCAAAGCTCGCCGACAAGGACGGCAAGAACAAGCCCAAGACGAATTGACCGGGCTACCGTCATCCCACCAAAAAACCGGCCTTTCGCCGGTTTTCCTGTTTTCCGGATGGTCCTCCATCGGTATGCCTTCAGATGAGGCGTGAAATCACCGTGATGATTCCGCCGATCAGGACGAGGTTCACGCAAAGTCTTGCCAGCATCGGGTATCCTCCAAAATCACGTGAGCGCTCCGATCCGTGTTCGTGAACGGACGGAATTTTTGCTCGATGAGGGGATATTGATCGATCGCCGCTGAATGCGGTCTGAAGCTGGAATTCAGGTGCCGTTCACCGTCGCCTCGGCGCTTGCTGCCGGCTTCATCAAAACTTGTCGGCGACCTGGATGCCGGCGGGGCCGAGAATGACGGCGATCAGCACCGGCAGGAAGAACAGGATCATCGGCACGGTCAGCTTCGGCGGCAGGGCGGCGGCCTTCTTTTCCGCCTCGTTCATCCGCTCGTCGCGTCCTTCCTGGGCGAGCACACGCAGCGCCGAGGCAATCGGCGTACCGTAGCGTTCCGCCTGGATCAGCGCCTGTGTAACCGCCTTGACGATATCGAGCTGGGTGCGGATGCCGAGATTTTCGAGCGCGGTGCGGCGGTCCTGCAGGAAGGAGAGCTCGGCCGTCGTCAGCACCATTTCCTCGGCTAGCGGCGGCGATGCCTGCGCCATCTCCTCGGCCACGCGGCGCATCGCCGCTTCCATGGAAATCCCCGATTCGACGCAGATCAGCATCAGGTCGAGCGCATCGGGCCAGGCCCGCTTGATGGAATGCTGGCGTTTCTTCACCCGGTTGGAAATGTAGATGTTCGGTGCATAAAAACCGATATAGGCGACGACGATCGCCGCCAGCATCCGGATCGGGAACGGCCGGGTGGCGAGGTTGCCGAGCACGAAAATCCAGACGATGGCGCCTGCGAGAAAAACGAAGGGCAGCAGGAAACGGGCCAGCAGGAACATGTTGAGGGCGTTCTGCGACCTCAGGCCGGCGGCACGAAGCCTGTTGACCGTGTTGTCGTCCACCAGCGCCTTGCGCAGATTGAAGCGCTCGACGATCTGCCGGACCGACTGATTGTTCTGTGCGCGCAGCGACGTCTTCGACTGTTCGGAATTCATGCGAGCGCGTTCGCGGGCGCGGATCTGTTCACGCTCCGTGGAGACCGCCTTCATGCGCTTGTCGAGGTCTCCCTTTTCGAGGAACGGGCTCGCCAGCGTGTAGAGGGTCGCGAAAACCGCCACGGCCACCAGGATGGCGAGCAGTGTGGTCGGGTCGGTGAGCGTCGTTGCCAGTCCCATCGCTCAATCCCCTCAGATGTCGAAGTTGATCATGTTGCGCATGACGAAAATGCCGATCGACATCCAGACGCCGGAAAACAAAAGGATCAGGTGCCCGCGCGGATCGGTGAAGATGATCGAGATGTACTGAGGCGAGGTGAGATAGACGAGCAGCGAGACGATGAAGGGCAAAGCGCCGATGATCACCGCCGAAGCCTTGGCTTCCATCGACAATGCCTGCACCTTGGCCTTCATTTTCCTGCGCTCGCGCAGCACCTTGGAAAGGTTGCCGATCGCTTCGGAAAGATTGCCGCCGGCCTGGCCCTGGATGGTGATGACGATCGCGAAGAAATTCACCTCCGGCAGCGGCATGGTCATCATCATGCGCGTGCAGGCTTCCGGAATGCTCAAGCCCACTTGCTGGGATTCGATCACACGGCGGAATTCCGTCTTCACCGGTTCCTGGCCGTCGGAAGCGATCAGCCGCATTGAATCGTTGAGCGGCAGGCCGGATTTGATCGATCGCACCATGACGTCGAGCGCATTCGGAAATTCATCGAGAAACTTCTTCTGGCGACGCTTGACCAGGAAACCGATGATCCAGCGCGGCAGCCCGACCGAGCTGACGAAGGCGGAACCGACGGCGCCGAGCAGCGGCAGGCCGGCGATCAGGGCCACGAGGAAAACGAAGACGCCGAAAAGGACGCTGAACATATAGAAGCGGCCCATCGTCAGGGACAGGCCGGTCTGGGGCAGCTTGGCCTTCAAGCTGCCGTCGGCCATCTTTTTGTTCTTCTCTTCCTGCTTCTTCTCCAGGTCCTTGATCGAATCCTGCATGGACTTGCGGCGCTTGGAAAGCTCCTGCACACGGTCGCGCGCGGCCTTGACCTTGTTGAGATCGGTTTCCGCCGATTTCACCCGGTTGAGCCGGCTGTCGGCCTTCTTTTCCACTTCCATGCGGGAGAACAACAGCGCGTAACAGACCGCCGCCGCGGCGACCGCCACGAGGGCGATGATCGCCACGACATTGATATCCAGCCCGAACATGGAACCCTGCTCCTCAGCTCTTGGTTTTTTCCATCGCGTCAAGCGCGGCAGAAAGGCGCTTTTCCTCGTTGTAATAACGGGCGCGGTCCCAGAAATGCGGCTTGACGATACCGGTCGACATGTGCTTGCCGATCAGGCGGCCATTGGCGTCCTCGCCGTCGATCTCGTAGCGCATCAGGTCCTGGGTGATGATCACGTCGCCTTCCATGCCCATCACCTCAGTGATCTGGGTAATGCGGCGCGAACCGTCGCGCAGGCGGGCCGCCTGAATGATGACGTCGATCGATCCGCTGATGATCTCGCGCACGGTCTTGGCCGGCAGCGAATAACCGCCCATGGCAATCATCGATTCCATACGGCTCAGGCATTCGCGCGGCGTGTTGGCGTGGATCGTGCCCATCGATCCGTCGTGGCCGGTGTTCATCGCCTGAAGCAGGTCGAAGACTTCGGGTCCGCGCACTTCGCCGACGATGATGCGCTCAGGCCGCATGCGCAGGCAGTTCTTGACGAGGTCGCGCATGGTAATCTCGCCCTCGCCCTCGATGTTCGGCGGGCGGGTTTCGAGCCGGACCACATGCGGCTGCTGCAGCTGCAGTTCGGCGGTGTCCTCGCAGGTGATGACCCGCTCTTCCTTGTCGATATAGTTGGTCAGGCAGTTCAGCAGCGTCGTCTTGCCCGAACCGGTACCGCCGGAAATGACGATGTTGCAGCGGACGCGGCCGATGACCTGCAGAAGCACAGCGCCTTCCGGGGTGATCGCGCCGAACTTGACGAGCTGGTCGAGGTTCAGCTTGTCCTTCTTGAACTTACGAATGGTGAGCGCCGGTCCGTCGATGGCGAGTGGCGGCGCGATGACGTTGACACGCGATCCATCCGGCAGGCGCGCGTCGCAGATCGGCGAAGATTCGTCGACGCGGCGGCCGACCTGGCTGACGATGCGCTGGCAGATCGACAGGAGCTGGGAATTGTCGCGGAAGCGGATTTCGGATTCGATCGTCTTGCCGGCGACTTCGATGAAGGTCTGCCCGGCGCCGTTGACCATGATGTCGGAGATGTCGTCGCGGGCGAGCAGCGGCTCCAGCGGGCCGTAACCCAGAACGTCGTTGCAGATGTCCTCGAGCAGTTCCTCCTGCTCGGAGATCGACATCGCGAAGTTCTTAATGGTGATGATATCGTTGACGATATCGCGGATTTCCTCGCGCGCGCTTTCCGCATCGAGCTTGGCAAGCTGGGAAAGGTCGATCGTATCGATCAGCGCCGAGAAGACCTGGCTTTTGGTGTCGTAATAGAGTTCCGTGCGCGCCGGGCGCTTGCGGGCGGTGGATTGCGGCGCGAGCGGCGGCGGCGAAGAGATCTGCTGCCGCTGGGTAACCGGATCGCGCACCGGCTCGGCAAGGATTTCCGGAGCGGCGGGCCGCGCCGCGGCAGGCGCAGGTGCCGCCGGCAGCGGCGGCGCTACGCTGCCGCTCTTCCCAAATCCCTCGTTTCCGCGTTTTCCAAACATACCGGTTTCCTGGTGTTATGCCTTCTTGCGCCCGAGCATGCCGAGCATCTTGCCGAGGCCACCCTTCTTCGCCTTCTTCATGGCGACGCGTCCCGTGACGATGTGGGCGATCTGCGAGAAGGTTTCGGCGACAGGCGATTTCGCATCGATTTCGGAGATCATGCGGCCGCTATTGGCAGCATTGCCGAACAACAGCACGTCGAAAGGCAGGATGGCGATCGGCTCGATCTCCAATGGTTCGATGAAATCGTTCGGAGCGATCTCCGGACGCTTCGGCATGCCGACCTGGTTGAGGATCAGATGCGGCGCACGGTCGTTCGGGCGAAGCTTCTTCAATGCATCGAGCATGTTCTTGGTGTTGCGCAGGTTGGCGAGATCGGGAACCGCGCAGATCACCACCTCGTCGACCTCCGAGAGAACCGCCCGCGTCCATTCCGTCCAGCCATGCGGGACATCCAGGACGGCCATCGGCGCGCTGCGCTGCAGGAGCTCGATGATCGGCGTGAACGCGTTGCGATCGAAATCATAGGCGCGATCGAGCAGCGAGGGAGCCGCCAGCAGCGAGAGATGCTCGGAGCACTTGGTCAGAAGGCGATCGAGGAAGACTTCGTCCAGACGTTCCGGCGCGAAGACGGCTTCCGCGATGCCCTGGGCCGGATCCTGATCGAAATCGATATTGGCGGTGCCGAAGGGAAGATCGAGATCGGCCAGGATGGTTTCGGTCGAGAACAGGTTCGAAATGCCGAAGGCGCAGTTATGCGCGATGGTCGAGGCACCGACGCCGCCCTTGGCACCAATGAAGGCGACCGATTTGCCAAGCGGCTCGGCTTCGGGATCCACGAAGATCGCCGAGATCGAAGCCAGCATGTCAGGCATCTGTACAGGGCCGACGAGGTATTCGGAAATGCCGTTACGGATCAGCTCTCGATAAAGCGAAATGTCATTG
Source organism: Neorhizobium tomejilense (assembly GCF_964254135.1). NCBI lineage: Bacteria > Pseudomonadati > Pseudomonadota > Alphaproteobacteria > Hyphomicrobiales > Rhizobiaceae > Neorhizobium > Neorhizobium tomejilense. The sequence goes on along the minus strand of NZ_CAXUSO020000001.1, from coordinate 4,442,393 downwards.
TAGCGGCCGACGACGATAACCCTGGTCGAGGGGTCGCACACTTCCGCAAGCGGCGTGAGCTCATGGAGCAGGTTCTTAGGCTCGGCGTCGGTTTCCAGGATGATGAGGTTCGGGGTCGGGGTGGACGAAAACATGTTGGCGGCAGCGCTGGTGCCGCCGATCGTCACACGCAGGTTGACCTTGGCCATGCGGCGATCGCGGGCCATGCGATCCATCATGCGCTGCATCCCGTCGCTTTCGCAGAAGGAATGGATAGAGATGCGCGGCAGCGGGCGCAGCGCGTCGAAATCGCCCGGACGATCGGCGTCCTCGGCAAACCCTTCACCCTGGCCGGGAGTGCGGATTTCGTAGTTGATCGCGCTCATCGTGTTCTCCGGTTCACTGGCTTACGGCGTCGTCGTGGCGGTGCCGCCGGTGCGGTAGTCGCTGATGACCTTGGCGCGCTGGGTGGCGTCGATCGGCGTTATGGCGCGCGGGGCGATGAGATCCGTTGGATTGGCGACCTGGGCTGCAAGATTGTTCTGGCTGGCGCAGCCGAAATTGTACCAGTTCTTGTTGCCGAACGTGTTGTCTGACAGGTCTGCCGGCCATTCGCCGCACTGGCCGGTCATCGCCTTGGTCGTCACGTAGGAAAGCCGGATCGGCGCGGCATCGCCATTTGGCGAGGCAGTGTAGCTGCTCATCAGGATCCGCTGCGGCTTGATGCCGGAACGCGTCAGCTCGCGGCGGATATCGCCCGCCAGATGCTGGGCTGCACCGGAATTATACGAGCCGGATGGCACCTGGATCTGCATCACGCCGGCCGGCGACGCCATGAAGTTTTGCGCAAAGCCCTTCACCGTATCCCGCATCCCGGTCGTCAGGCGGACATCACCCGAGGCGATCGGAATATCGAGGGTCGACTGACCTTCCGCCAACACGATCGGATGACGGGTGCGATAATCGTCGGGGATGGAGCCGGTGGTGAGCTGGCTGTTGCCGCAGGCCGACAGGAGCAGGCCGGATACGGCAAGCGCCAAAGCTGCGGCGACCCCGCTGCGACGGGACCTGGTTCTACCCTTGGTCATGGCATCCTGTCCTTCGGCCGATAGTTTCTGGGTTTCAATGTCCATGACCGCTCACTTGTAGATAAAGCCTACGGCGCCGTGATATTGGCCCGCCGCGACGGGTTCCTTACGGCCGTAGATCTTGTTGACGCGGTTCAGGAAGAAGGTCGCGGCATCGTTTTCCGGATTGAAGTTGTCGTCCGGCCGGGCGATCTCGTTGCGCGCAACGGGACGGACCAGATAAGGCGTCGCGATGATCACGAGTTCGGTTTCGTTGCGGATAAAGTCCTTGCTGCGGAAAAGCGTCCCGAACACCGGAACCTTGGAAATACCCGGCAGGCCGGACATTGCCTGTCGGACATTGTCCTGCACCAGGCCGGCGATGACGATGGAGCCGCCGGATGGCAATTCGACCGTGGTCGAAGCCTCGCGCTTGCGGATCGACATGTAGGTGTTGCCCGGAACCCGCAGGGAAGCGCCATTGCCCGTTACGGCAGAACCTTCGTAGGTCGGCTCCGACACGTTGGTTTCGATCACCAGGCTGATACGCCCGGGGGACAGAACGACAGGCTTGAAGTTCAGTTCAATACCATAATCGACGGTGTCGACCGTCTGCGTGACAGTACCCGCCTGGCCATCGACTTCCTGCTGGCCAGGCAGGCGGTATTCGCCGCCCACATAAAATTTCGCCTGCTGGCCGGATATGGCGGTCAGGCTGGGTTCGGCAAGCGTGCGCATGACGCCCGCTTGTTCCATGGCGTTCATATAAGTCGAAAGGCCGACATTCCCGATGTTGCCGGACATGATGCCTTGAGCAGCCAAGCCGACGGCATTTCCGAGATTGGCGGGATTGGCAAAGGAAATCGAGCCTTTGGGGCCGGTGACAGAGCCATTGAAACCGAGCTGCTTCAGGACCTGCCGGCTGACTTCCGCAACGGTCACCTTCAGCGTGACCTGATCCTCGCCCTCGATCGTCAGGAGGTTGACGATCTGGGACTGCTGCCGGGTCTCGGCGAAGATATCCGCGTCACCGTTATTGCCCTGAGCCGTGATATTGCGGGTGGTCGCCTCACCGCCCTTGAGGAAGGCGTTGGTCAGCTTCTCCGCCTGCGCCGAATCCTGCGGCGTCCGCACGCTGCCGGACAGCACGACGTTGTCGGAGATGATCTCGACCTTGATGTTCGATTCCGGCAGGAACCGGCGAAGGTTCTGTTCGAGGCCGGAAATATCGCGCTCGATAGCCACGTCCAGGCTGACAATTTCCTCGCCGTTGGGTCCGAACACGAAGACGTTGGTCTGGCCGACGGTCTTGCCAAAAAGGTAGATACGGCGGGAGGTGCGCGTCACCGCGTCGGCCATGCTCGGGTCGGCGACCAGAATGTCGTGGGCATCGGACGGCAGGTCGACAACCAGTGCCTTGTTGAGACCGAGTTGAAGCCGTTTGCGTATTCCGGGCCCGCCTTCTGTGATACGCACGACGCTGTTTTCGGCCGCCAGAGCTTGCGCCGGCTGAAGGCTGATCGGGGCGATATTCAGCGAAACGCCGGAAAAGGCGAGGCAAAAAGCCATGCCTGCCGCTGCCGAGCTACGAATCTTGAGTTTCAGACTGTTCACTTGAACGCTCCGTTCATTTCGCCTGCTCCGCCGTCGCCGTGCTCTTGACGATCGCCCCCGACTTGATGACCTGGATATCCGCCTTGCCATCCCCCCCATGCAGCAAATAGTCCGGGGCTACCGTGTCGGCCTCCTGCGAATCCGCGACCGAGCGCAGCGCGAGCGTCAGCCGTTGAGCCATCTGCTGGGCGACGGCGATGACCTTTGTCTGGTCCGGCGTCAGTTCCAGCGTCGCCGTCGTGCCGACGACGGATTTCTTGCCGTCCTCGCTCTCCTGGACCTGCTGGTCGATTGCGAGGACACGAACGTTGCTCAGGATGTTTTCGGTAATGTAGTTGCCGTTGTCCTTGTTCTCTCGCACCATGATGACGTCGACGCGGTCATTCGGCAGCACGAAGCCGCCGGCGCCAGTCGCAACCGAGATTTCAGTAGCGACTGCCCGTTTTCCGGATGGCAGCAGCGAGGACATGATCCGGCTGGATGAGTCGGCGATCTTCTCGGCGCGCATCGGCTCGCCCTTGAACATCGGCATGCGGACGACGACGCCCTGAAGCTCGGTCATGGCATTCGGGCGCGTGGAATCGGTGATGAACCCATCGACGATGCCGCTCGAGGGCCAGGACATCCATGCCATCGACTTATCGTTCAGCCGGCTGCCCACGGGCAGGTTCTCAGCCGTAACGAGCACCTTGACCGTCGGCTCCTTCTGGATGACGGTTTCCACCAGTTCGGGGGCCTTCGTGCCGGAAAGGCGCATGGCGAGCATGCCGGCGAGGCCCGCCGCCACCACGGCAACCGCTAGAATAATGATACGGGTGGGCTTCATGGCCATTCCTTGGGGGAACACTAACTTCCCGGAGAATGGCCTTCAATGGTGTAATTATAGTTAATGAGAAGCTTACAATTCTGGTTAACGCGATCTTTCAACCGCTGAAACCTTTATTGAAACGCCTTCATGGCCAGGAGATGGATCGGTGCCTGCTCGAAGGTCAGGAAGCCGGCGATCGCGATGGCGATACCGTAGGGGATTTTCTTGGCGTTGACGAGGGATGGCGGGAGGGGAATACCCATGGCCATGACCGACCCCGCCTGCGAGCGCAAGAGCAGGAAAACAAGGGTCACAGCGCCGCCGACATAACCGACGGTGACCAGGAAGACTAGAAGCGAATGATTGAAGCCAAACCAGATCGCAGCCGCGGTCAGCAACTTGGCATCGCCGCCGCCCATGACATTCAAAGCGAATAGGCCGAAGCAGACACCGAATACGGCGAGCCCGGCAACGAGGCTCATGCCTATCTCCGGCCATGCGAGACCTGAGAGCGGCGCGAGGATGAGAAAGGAGGCGACAAGGGCTGCCGATACCCGGTTTGGGATCGTCATCGTGACGAGATCAGAGATAGCGGCAAGCGCCAGTCCGAGCGGCAGGATGGACAGAACCAGAAACGCAACAATCATGCTTGCCATTCGTTCTCCATCCCGAGATTTGCATGCCGAAGGCTGCAAAGGCGTAGAGCTTCAAATAGGCAAAGCCGCCCCTGCGGGCGGCTTCACGCAATATCAACCAATCGGGCGAATTATCGGCTCGCCGCAGTGGTCTCAGCTGTGGTCATCTTGCCAGAGATTGTGGTGAAAGTCGTGCTCAGCGAATTGCCGAGGGTCGTTGCACCAGCGATCAGAGCGACGGAGATGAGGGCTGCGATGAGGCCGTACTCGATGGCCGTCGCACCAGACTCATCTTTCATGAAACGAGCGAAAATCTTGGTCATGGAACTCTCCTACTCCACATTTGTTGTTCAGCACTTCCCGACAACTGTTTTCCGTTGTTCGGATGACTGAAACCTACAGAGGGACGATTGCCATCGGCTTAAGGAACATCGTTACCGAGCCGTTAACGGAGGATTGCCGGTTGCGTGGTAAACGAACAGGAAAGAACAAAACTTGCATTCGAGCGACCACCCGCTTCTGCTCATAATCTGCTAATGTGCATTTTTTTACAGAACCTTAATTTGCATGCAGGAAGTCTGAAATTCGCTTCCATGGGTTGCAATCCCGGTCAATCGCCAGTGGTTAAGACAAGACCGAGAACCGCCTTCTGTGCCACTTAACCCTTCATTCACCAATCGCAGCCATCCTTGCGCAGATAACAATCTCACCTGAAGGCCCCTCCAATGCTGTTCCGTAGCGTCATGGTCCGACTCCTCGCCATATGCGGTGTCGTCTTCGCGGGCGCAGGACCATCGGCGGCGCAGGACCAGGGGGACCTTCTGCGCGTATTCATGAACCACGCGCGCGTGCTTAAACTCGACAGGCCGGTCAGCAAGGTCATCGTCGGCAACTCGAACGTGGCCGATGCCACCGTTGCGGATTCCACCACCATCGTCCTGACCGGCCGCAGCTTCGGCACCACCAATCTCGTGCTGCTGGACGCCGAGGGCAATGCGATTGCCGATGAACGCGTCCTCGTCTCCATCGACGAAGGGAATACGGTGCGCGTCTTCCGGCAAACCGAACGTTCCATCCTTTCCTGCACACCCAATTGCGAGCAGCATGCGGAGTTCAAGAACACCGCTACGCCCTGATCGGGGACAGATGGTTAAACTGCTGTGTATCGCCGCAACGGAATCTCAATAATCCAGCCATAGGATCGGCACGCTCAAGCCGAGCTGTCGGACGGGAACCATGTGCCAGGATTATGACGATACCAAAAGCAGGGCGCCTATGCCTATAAGAGGCAAGGGCGCGTGGCGGCGGATTGCCCGCTCCAAGGACGGCGCTGCCGCAATCGAATTCGCGTTGCTGGCCATTCCCTATTTCCTGATCGTCTTCGCGATCGTCGAAACTTTCATCGCCTATACGGGAGAACAGCTTGTCGCCAATGCCGTCGACACGATGGCGCGCAAGCTCAGGACCGGCAACATCACCTATGGGCTCAATCGCGGCACCGACAAGACCCAAACAGAATTCCGCCGCGCCTTCTGCGACGAAATATCGATCATGATCAAGTGCAGCGAGGAGGAAATCGCGACGCCGGATAAACTTCTGCTCGATGTCCGCTCGTTCGCCACCTTTGCACTCATTCCGACGACAATTCCGCGTTCGACCTCCGGCAACGCTTTCGGCGAACTCGATACGTCTTCCTTCGCCTATGCGCCAGGCCCCGCGAAAAGCATCAACATGCTGCGGGCTTATTACCGTTGGGACGTCATCACCGATCTGATCCGGCCCTACATCACCAATGTGCGACCTGAGGGCGGCGGGCGTCCGAACTATTTCCTGATCGTCGAAACATCCGCCTTCCGAGCCGAGGACTATCCGTGATGGAACAGCAAAAGCGGCAGCCGCGGACGCGATATCCGGGCATGTTGACCCGCCTCAAGCAGCTGGTGGCTGACCGGCGCGGCGTTGGTGCCGTGGAGTTCGCCCTGATCGCGCCGCTGCTTCTCAGCCTTTATATCACGTCCTTCGAGATCACCATCGGACTCAGCGTCTCCAAGCGGGTGACGCGTAGCGCCAGCACCATCGCCGATCTGGTGACCCGGGAAACGAGCGTCGACAAGACGATCCTCATGACGATGAAGGACGTGACCGCAAGTCTGTTTGCGCCCTATACGCCCAACACGCTCAGCATCAAAGTCACGGGGGTGACACTCGATGCCACTGGCAATCCGACCGTTGCCTGGTCCTGGGACGATAAAGATGGCAGGCCCTATGCGATCGGGTCCGCGGTCCAAGTGCCGGCCGATATGCACCTAGCCAATTCCTTCCTTGTCCGGGCGGAAGTCTCAGTTCATCATGAACTCCTGATGTTCATGCCCGGTCTCCTGCCGAACAGTGTTCGGGACCTCACTATTTCGCGGGAGTATTTCTACCGCCAGCGCCTCGGAGACAGTGTCAACTGCACCAATTGCTGAAGCGCATCGGACGTTATCCCCTTTGCCAATACGCGCGCACGGCTATATGAATCCCGATTCGAGCCGGCCAGCAGAACCGTCGGCTGGCGATATTCCAACTTCCGGGTGACTGATGGCGCGTGCCTTCCTGTTCGTTCTTGATTCATTCGGCGTGGGCGGCGCCCCGGATGCGGACGAGTATGGCGATCTGGGCTCCAACACGCTCGGGCATATAGCGGAGTTCTGCGTGGCCGGCGTCGGCGACCGGGCGGGCCTCAGGGAAGGCCCGCTGCATCTGCCGAACATGTCGTCGCTCGGGCTTCTGGAAATCGCCAAGCTTGCCAGCGGCGACTATCCCGCCGGCATGCCGATGCCGGAGCGGATCTTCGGCCTGCACGGCGCGGCCAACGAAATTTCCCGCGGCAAGGATACGCCCTCCGGCCATTGGGAAATCGCCGGGACGCCCGTGATGTTCGATTGGGGTTATTTCCCGACCGAAGGCGAGGCCTTCTCTCCCGAACTGGTGGATGCCATCTGCCGTGAAGGCGACATTGCGGGCATTCTGGGCAATTGCCACGCATCCGGCACCGAAATCATCGCCCGGCTCGGGGAAGAGCATATCCGTACTGGAAAGCCTATCTGCTACACGTCGACGGACTCCGTTTTCCAGATTGCCGCCCACGAGACTTATTTCGGCCTCGAGCGGCTGCTCAGGCTCTGCGAAACCGTCCGAGTGCTGCTCGATCCGATGAATATCGGCCGTGTGATCGCGCGGCCTTTCCTCGGCGAAACGGCAGAGACGTTCGAGCGCACCGGCAATCGCCGTGATTTCTCCGTGCCTCCGCCGGAGCCGACATTGCTCGACCGGCTGATCCGAGGCGGTCGTTCGGTGCATGCCATCGGCAAGATCGGCGACATCTTCGCCCACCAAGGCGTTTCGCGCGTCATCAAGGCGAACGGCAATGCGGCGCTGATGGACGCGACCCTTGCCGCCATGGACGAGGCGGCACTGGGCGATCTGGTTTTCACCAATTTTGTCGATTTCGACATGCTCTACGGCCATCGCCGGGACGTGCCGGGTTATGCCGCGGCGCTCGAAGCCTTCGACCGCGCCCTGCCGGACGTCCATCGGCGGCTGAAGCCGGGCGACCTCGTCATCCTCACTGCCGATCATGGCTGTGACCCGACCTGGCGCGGCACCGACCACACCCGCGAGCGGGTGCCGGTCATGGCGTTCGGGCCGGGCATCCGCTCCCGCTCTATCGGGATCAGGTCAAGCTACTCGGACATTGCCGAAACCATTGCCGCGCATCTCTCGATCCCGCTCGGGCCCAACGGATGGAGCTTCCTTTGACCAAACACCTCCTCAAGGCCGAGATTCACTGCCATATCGAAGGCGCCACGCCGCCGGCACTGGCGGCAAGCCAAGCCAGGAAATATGGCGTCGATGCGAGCAAGGTGTTGCGTGACGGTGCCTACGCCTGGTCGGACTTTTCCGAATTTCTCGTCTGCTACGATGCGGTTGCCAGCCTGTTCAGAACGGCTGACGACTACGCGCTGCTGACCGAGACCTATCTTCTGGAACTCGCCGCCGCCAACACGATCTACAGCGAAATCATCGTCTCGCCCGATCACGGAGACCGGATCGGGCTCGGCGCCGATGCCTATCTTGCCGGCATCTGCGACGGCATCCATGCGGCGCGTGAGAAAACCGGGATCGAGGCGCGGATCATCGTAACGGGTGAACGGCATTTCGGCCCGGACCGGGTGATCTCGGCCGCGGAATATGCGGCACGGGCGAAAAACCCGCTGGTGACCGGTTTCAACATGGCCGGCGAGGAACGCATGGGCCGCGTCGCCGACTATGCCCGCGCCTTCGATATCGCCCGCGATGCCGGACTGGGCCTGACCATCCACGCCGGCGAGGTCTGCGGTGCCTTCAGCGTCACCGACGCGCTCGACCTGGTGAAGCCTTCCCGGATCGGCCATGGCGTCCGGGCGATCGAGGATCCGGCACTCGTGGAACGGCTTGTCGAGCTCGGCACCGTGCTGGAGGTCTGCCCGGGCTCGAACATCGCGCTGAACGTGTTTCCGGATTTCGACAGCCACCCGCTGAAACGTCTCAAGGCCGCCGGCGTGCGGGTCTGCATCAATTCCGATGACCCTCCCTTCTTCCACACCTCGCTCGCCCGCGAATACGAGATCGCTTCGGCGATCATGGGAATGCCGGATGACGAGATCGATGAGATGACGCGCACGGCGATCGAAGCTGCCTTCGTGGACGAAGAGACAAGGGCAAAGCTGATCGCCCGGTTCGACGCACAGGCTGGATCAGAGGCTGGGGATGAGGCGGCCATACGCGCCTGATGGGTTGCGGAACCGGCCTTTTTCCTGAATGAAGAGACAGGCAAACAATAAGGGGAAGCTCATGAACGGCGTCACTGTCATTGATCATCCGCTGGTGCAGCACAAGCTGACGATCATGCGCAAGAAGGAAACCTCGACGGCGGGTTTCCGGCGGCTGCTCCGGGAAATCTCGATGCTGCTCTGCTACGAGGTAACCCGCGACCTCGAACTGACCATGGAAACCATCGAGACGCCGCTCACGCAAATGCAAGCGCCGGTCGTCGAGGGCAAGAAGCTGGTCTTCGCTTCGATCCTGCGTGCCGGCAACGGGCTTCTGGAAGGCATGCTGGAACTGGTGCCCTCGGCCCGCGTCTCGCATATCGGCGTCTACCGCGACCACGAGACGCTGCAGCCGGTCGAATATTACTTCAAGGCGCCGGACGATATCGCAGAGCGGCTGATCATCGTTGTCGATCCGATGCTGGCGACCGGCAACTCCTCGATCGCCGCAGTCGACAAGCTGAAGGAACGCGGAGCGCACAATATCCGCTTCCTCTGCCTGCTTGCAGCGCCCGAGGGCATCGCCAACTTCCGCGCGGCGCATCCGGACGTGAAGATCTACACGGCCTCGATCGACAGCCATCTCGACGAAAATGGCTATATCGTGCCCGGTCTCGGTGACGCCGGCGACCGCATGTACGGTACCAAGTAATTAATTTAGAATTCGCTTACCAAGCTTTGAAATGAACGGCCTGCGAAGATTTCGCGGGCCGTTTTCTTATGGTTTTCCGGTTATGCAGGAAGCGGATATCCGGTTCATGCCGAGAGGATTGTTCATGCTCCTGCGCACCGTCATTTTTGCCGCCGTAGCGGCGCTGCTGGCGACACAGATCCCAGCGATGATCCAGCGTGCCGACCATCCGCCGGAGGCGATGGCCGCCGTCGGAGCGCCCGCAAAGGCGACCCCTGTCTCCGTGACGTCCGGCAGCGTGACGCTGGAAGTGGATGGACGCGGACATTTCAACGGCACGTTCCGAATGAACGGCAAATCCGTCGACGGCCTCGTGGATACCGGGGCATCCCTGGTGGCGATCAACGAGAGCACGGCCCGCAAGCTGGGCTACAGCGCCAACGGCCTGGATTTTCGCTACACGGTCAATACCGCCAATGGCGGCACCGAGGCGGCGCACGTGGTCCTCGACCGGATCGAGATCGGCGGCGTCCGCGTCAAGGACGTCGATGCCTTCGTGCTGCGCGACAAGGCGCTGACCGGTACCCTGGTCGGCATGAGTTTCTTGAAGAAGCTTAAATCCTTCCAGGTGGAAGGCGGGAACCTGAAGCTGATCCAGTGATCAGCCGACGCGCTTGAGGATTACCGGCGCGGCTGCGACCGGAGCATCTGAGATCGTGTAGAAACGCGCGACATCCTCGGCGATCCGCTTGGCGTCCTCTTCAGTTCTGGCATGTACCATGGCGATCGGCTCGCCTTCCGACACCGGGCTACCGAGCGGCAAAAATGCGCTTATGCCGACACGATGATCGATCGGATCCGCCGCCCGCTTGCGGCCTCCGCCGAGTTCGACCACGGCCAGGCCGAGGGCGCGGGTCTCGCAGGCGGCAAGGTATCCATCGCGCGGCGCCGGCACACGCAGCTGCACCGGCGCGCGCTGCAGATAGACATCCGGCCGCTCGCAGAAATCCACTGGCCCTCCGAGCGCATGGACCATACGGGCGAAACGCTCTATAGCTTCGCCGGAACTCAGGGCCAGTCGCGCATTCTCCTCGGCTGCCGACAGGTCACGCGCCACACCTGCCTGAACCAGCATTTCCGCGGCTTGCGCCAGAACGACGGCTTCAAGCCGCGTACCGGCTTTCAGTCCGGCGAGGAAATCGAGACAGTTGGCGATTTCGAGCGCATTGCCGGCCGCATCGGCGAGCGGCTGGTTCATGTCGGTGAGCAACGCTGCCGTCTTCACGCCGGCACCGTTCGCCACGTCGACCAGTGAGCGGGCCAGCGTTTCGGCCTCCTCCAGACTTTCCATAAAGGCGCCGTTGCCGACCTTCACGTCGAGCACGAGGCTGCCGAGCCCGGCCGCGAGTTTCTTGGAGAGGATGGAGGCGGTAATCAGCGGCACCGATTCGACGGTCGCCGTCACGTCGCGGATGCCGTAGAGCCGGCGGTCGGCAGGAGCGAGGTCGCTCGTCTGCCCGATAATGGCACAGCCGACCTCGTCTACCACTTTGCGGAACAAAATCTCGTCCGGCATGACGCTGTAACCGGGGATCGACTGCAGCTTGTCGAGGGTGCCGCCGGTATGCCCGAGCCCGCGGCCGGAAATCATCGGGACCGCAAGACCGCAGGCGGCAACGATCGGCGCGAGCATCAGCGAGACGTTGTCGCCGATGCCGCCGGTCGAATGCTTGTCCGCCACCGGTCGGCCAAGGCCGTCCCAATTCAGGACAGTCCCGGAATCACGCATGGCGAGCGTCAGCGCTACCGTCTCATCGCGGGACATGCCCCGAAAGAAGACAGCCATGGCGAAGGCAGCCGCCTGGCCCTCGGAGATTTCCTCTCTTGTCAGGGCCGCGATGAAGGCTGCGATCTCCTCGCCGGCGAGGACTTTTCCGTCGCGTTTGCGACGGATGATCTCCTGAGGGATCATCCTGTCAGTAGCCGCTTGATGCGCGGACAGTGGTGCCGCCGCTCAGCACGCCGAGAATATCGTCAAGCAGGCTGGATGCGCCGAACCGGAAGGTGGACGGCATGATCCAGTTCGGAGCCATGATCGTTTCGGCAAGCCGGAAGTAGAGATCGGCGTCGGCAACAGTCGATATCCCGCCGGCAGGCTTGAAGCCGACCCGCTTTTTCGAATCCCGGATCGCCTGCAGCATGATATCGGCAGCTTCGAGCGTCGCGTTGACGGCGACCTTGCCAGTCGATGTCTTGATGAAATCGGCGCCGGCAGCAATCGCCAGTTCGGAACCGCGGCGGATCAGCGCGCTGTCCTTGAGCTCGCCCGTCTCGAGGATCACCTTCAGGCACGCATCGGGGCAGGCAGCGCGGACGGCCTCGACCATTTCGGTCACCGCGGCCTCGTCTCCCGCGAGCAGCTTGCGATAGGGAATGACCATGTCGATCTCGTCGGCGCCATCCTTGATCGCCTGCCGCGTCTCTTCGACCACGGTCGCGACGGCCAGATCGCCCGACGGAAAATTCACGACGGTCGCGATCCGGATCGGATGCTCGGGGCCTAAGATCTGGCGCGCATGGGCGACGAAACGCGGCCAGATGCAGATCGCCGCCGTGTTGCCATAAGACGTCTGGGCGCGCAGGCACAGTTTCTCGATAGCCGCATTGTCGCAATCGTCGCGCAGGTTCGTCAGGTCGAGAAGCGATAGCGCGAAGGCTGCCGCCTCGCGCGGGCTCAGGAGTTCCATGTCGAGTGCCTCCCCGGCTTGGTTACTGCGCCGCGCGACCGTTGGCCGCGTCAGGGACCCAGTAAATTCAAAGGCGACGCAGGTCCGGTCAAAGTCTGTTCGACTTCTGGGTCATGCGCCTGATCATATTTACCGTTCAAACGATTAGATGCAAGCCACACCGGCGGGACGCACGGCCGCACGGGACGTATCCGATTGAAATACATCGTGTAATCAGGCCAACATTTCTTTCAGAATAGCCGCCAGCCGCTGCCCTCCGACGGGGGCCATGTCCTTGGTTTCCGCGTGGCTGAGCTCCGCACCGGTCATGCCTGCGCCGAAATTCGTGATGACCGACGCGGCCGCAACCTTGAGCCCGAAATAGCGTGCGAGGATGACTTCCGGTACCGTCGACATGCCGACCGCGTCGGCGCCAAGCGTGCGCGCCATGCGGATTTCCGCCGGCGTCTCGAAGCTCGGTCCGGAGAACCACATGTAGACCCCAGAAAACAGCGGGACACCGCAACGGATCGCCGCATTGCGCATGTCGAGCGCGAGGTCTGCATCATAGGCGGTGGTCATGCCGACAAAACGCCCGTCGCCTTCCTCGCCGATCAGCGGGTTCATACCGGAATAGTTGATGTGGTCGGAAATCTGCATCACCGAGCCCGGCGGCATATCCTCCTTGAGGGAGCCTGCCGAGTTGGTCAGGATCAGCGACTGGACGCCAAGGCCCTTCATCACCTCGATCGGAAAACGCATCACCTTGGCATCGCCGCGCTCGTAATAATGAGCGCGTCCGGAAAGCATGATGACCGGCTCGGCTCCGAGATAACCGGCGACGATCTCACCCGCATGCCCGGTGACGCCGCTCGCCGGGAAACCGTCGAGCGCGCCATAGGGGATGCGGACGGCCTCCGTCACCTCGTTCACCAGCGAACCGAGGCCTGAACCGAGCACGACCGCGTGGCGCGGCACCAGGCCATCCAGGCGATCGACGAGCAGATCGATGACTTGCCTCATGTCTGCCCCCTCAGCCGATCGCGTCAGTTTCGAAAGCATAAGGGAGAAGCTCCGCCATGGTGACGGTCTTCTGCACGCCGAGATCGTCGCAGAGATAGATGCGCGTATTGGCGGAGGCGAACTCGGCGATCTTTTGCCGGCAGCCGCCGCAGGGCGAGCAGAGCGCCAGCTTTTCGGCGATCACCGCCAGTTCGACGATCTTCTTTCCGCCGCCCATGATCATTGCGCCGATCGCCGTCGGCTCGGCGCACCAGCCCTGGGGGAAGGAGATGTTCTCGATATTGGCGCCAAGATAGACCTTGCCGTCATCGGCGCGGATCGCCACACCCACCGGGAACTTCGAATAGGGGGCATGAGCCTTGGACATCGCGTCGCGGGCAGCTTCGAAAAGATCGTGAGACATCTGATCAGCGCTCCTTGGTATAGGGCACGCCGCCGGCCTTGGGCGGGCGGGCGGTGCCGATGAAACCGGCGAGCAATACGCAGGTGAGGATATAGGGCAGCGCCTGGAAGATCTGTACCGGCACTTCGCCGATCAGCGGCAGCGATTTGCCCTGCATGAAATTGGCGAACGCATCGAGGAAACCGAAGAGCAGGCAGGCGAGCATGACCGGCACCGGTTTCCACTTGGCGAAGATCAGCGCCGCGAGCGCGATGTAACCCTTGCCGGCCGACATGTTGTTGATGAAGGCGGCCGATTGGGCGATCGACAGATAGGTGCCTGCGAAACCGCAGAGGAATCCTGCGACGATCAGCGAGCGATAGCGCATCCAGGCAACCGAAATGCCGGCGGTATCCACCGCACCCGGATTTTCACCGACGGCGCGCAGGCGCAGCCCAAAGCGGGTGCGATAGAGAACCCACCAGGAGATCGGCACCATCAGGAAGGCGATGTAGGTGAGGATGTTGTTGCCGGAGATCACGTTGGCATAAAGCGGGCCGATGATCGGCACGTCGCGCATCATGTCGGCGCCCGGCAGGACGATGGAAGAGAAGCGGCCTTCAGGTGGAACCTGGCCGGTGCGCCCGCCCTGCCTGAACCAGGCCTGGCCGAGCACGATCGTCAGACCCGCAGCCACAAAATTCAGCGCCACGCCGGAGACGATCTGGTTACCGCGATTGGTGATCGAGGCAAAGCCGTGCACGAACGAAAATACGATCGAGACGCCGATGCCGCCGAGCAGGCCGAACCAGGCATTGCCGGTCCAGTAGGCGACGCAGGCTGCCGCGAAGGCGGATGCCAGCATCTTGCCTTCCAGGCCGATATCGAAAATGCCGGCGCGTTCCGAAAAGAGGCCGGCAAGCGCCGTGAACAGAAGCGGGATCGAAAGGCGAACCGCCGAGCCGAGAATGCTGATGAAAATATCGAAATAATCCATGAGCCTACTTCCCGGTGAGCTGCTGGTAGAGCCGGACGATGGACGGGCGTAGCATGTATTCCAGTGCCCCGGCGAACAGGATCACCATGCCCTGGATGACGACGATCATGTCACGCGTGATGCCCGGCATGTCGAAGGAGAGTTCGGCCCCGCCCTGGTAGAGAATGCCGAAGAGCAGCGCCGCCAGGATGATACCTGCCGGATGATTGCGGCCCATCAGCGAGACGGCGATGCCGACGAAGCCGGCGCCCCCGACGAATTCGATCTGCAGGCGGGCGGAAGCGCCCATCACCGGGTTCAGCGCCATCATGCCGGCAAGACCGCCGGAGATCAGCATGGTGATCATGACGATCTTGGAATAGCGGATGCCGGCGTAACTCGCAGCCGTCGGGCTGATGCCGAGCGTGCGCATTTCGTAGCCGAGCTTGGTGCGCCAGATCAGTACCCAGACCAGGAAGCACATGATCAGCGCGATCAGGAACGAGAAGTTGAGCGGTGCCGCGCCGATCTTGCCGCCAAACATGGCGATCAGCCAATCGAGCTTGGGAAGCTGACCGCCGGGCAAGAAGGTACGGGTTTCCGGCGCCATCTTGCCAGGCACGATCAGCACCCGCACCAGCATGTAGTTCATCAGCGACGAGACGATGAAATTGAACATGATGGTGGTGATGACGATATGGCTGCCGCGCTTGGCCTGCAGCCAGGCGGGAATGGCGGCGCAGGCCGCCCCGAACAGGGCAGCGCCGATCACCGCGAAAGGCATGGTGACATACCAGGGCACATAGCGGTCCATGGCGAGCGCCACCAGCGCCGCACCAAGACCGCCGAGATAGGCCTGGCCTTCCGAACCGATGTTGAACAGGCCGGCATGGATCGCGACCGCCACCGAAAGACCGGTGAAGATGAAGCTCGTCGTGTAGAACAGCGTGAAACCGATGCCCTCGCCACGGCCGAGCGCGCCGATCAACAGCAGCTGCAGCGCCTCGAACGGGCTTTCGCCGATCGCCCAGACGACCAGACCGGAAAAGAAGAAGGCCAGGATGAGATTGAGCAGGGGGATGAGGCCGTAATTGATCCAGGCGGGAAGCGGAACGGATGCGGTGGTCATGCCCCTGCCCTCGTCCGCGGTGCCGCCGCCGAAAGTCCGATCATTCCATGCTCCGGATGGGTCATTGCTGAAAGCGTCATTACTCCAGACATCATGCGGCGATCCCGGCCATCATCAGGCCCAGCGTCTGTTCGCCCGCCTCGCCCGACTTTTCGCCGACGATCTTGCCCGCGAACATCACCAGGATACGGTCGGAGAGCGAGCGGATCTCGTCCAGCTCGACCGAGACCAGCAGCACCGCCTTGCCGGCATCGCGCATCTCGATGATCCGCTTGTGGATGAATTCGATGGCGCCGATATCGACGCCGCGGGTCGGCTGGCCGATGATCAGCATTTTCGGATCGCGCTCGATCTCGCGCGCCACGACGATCTTCTGCTGGTTGCCGCCGGAAAAATTGGCGGTCCGCAGCCGCGGGTTCGGCGGGCGGATGTCGTATTTGCCGATCTTCTCCTCGGCATCCTTGCGCATCGCATCGAGGTCCAGGAGCGGACCCCGGCCGTATCTGGGATCGCGGTGATAACCGAGGATCGAGTTTTCGTATTCCTCGAATTTCAAGACCAGGCCCATGTGATGGCGGTCTTCGGGGATATGCGCAAGCCCGAGATCGCGCAGGCCCGCCGGATCGACCCCGGCGACGGGCTTGCCATCGATGAAGATCTCGCCGGACGACGGCTTACGGATGCCGGCGATCGCTTCGAGGAGCTCGGACTGGCCGTTGCCGGCGACGCCGGCGATGCCGACGATTTCGCCGGCCCGCACGTCGAAGGAGACGTCGTCGACCATGGTGACGCCGCGGCTGTCCTTGACCGTCAGGTTCCTGACCGACATCAGGACCCCACCCGGATGGGCGGCTCCCTTTTCGACACGCAGCAGGACGCGGCGGCCGACCATCAGTTCGGCGAGCTCTTCGACGGTCGTTTCGGCGGTCTTGCGGGTCGCGACCATTTCGCCGCGGCGCATGACGGACACCGTGTCGGTGATCGCCATGATCTCGCGCAGCTTATGGGTGATGAGGATGATCGTCTTGCCCTGATCGCGCAGCACGCGCAGGACCTTGAACAGATGATCGGCCTCCGGCGGGGTCAGCACCCCGGTCGGCTCGTCAAGAATGAGGATGTCAGCGCCGCGATAGAGCGCCTTCAAAATTTCGACGCGCTGCTGGTTGCCGACCGGCAATTCCTCGATGACAGCATCCGGATCGACCTCGAGGCCGTAATCGTCCTCCAGCCGCTTCAGTTCCTTGCGGGCGCTCGCAACGCCCTTGGCGAGGAGTTGGCCGCCTTCGGCGCCGAGCATGACGTTTTCCAGCACGGTGAAATTCTCGACCAGCATGAAGTGCTGATGCACCATGCCGATGCCCGCGGCGATCGCTGCCTGGCTATCCCGGATCGTCACCGGCTTTCCGGAAATGCGAATCTCCCCATGGTCGGCCTGGTAGAAGCCATAGAGGATCGACATCAGGGTCGATTTGCCGGCACCGTTCTCCCCGATGATACCGTGGATCGAGCCTTTGGCGACCGTCAGATTGATGTTCTTGTTCGCGTGTACCGTACCGAATTTCTTGTCGATGCCGACAAGCTCGATCGCGTGCTCCTTAGGAGAATCGAGGCTCAATGGTTCGCCCTTCCGCCTGATATGCAAAAAGGGCGCATGGCGATCATCATCGCCCTGCGCCCCTCGAAACCCGACCTTACTTGTTGCAGGCTTTGTTCGACATGTAGTCGTGCACCTTGATGGTGCCGGCAATGATGTCGGCCTTGGCCTTTTCAACAGCGGTCTTCATTTCAGGCGTGATCAGTGCCTTGTTGTTGTCGTCGAGCGCGTAGGCAACACCGTCTTCCTTGACGCCGAGAGCCTGGATGCCGGCCGTGAACTTGTCTTCCTTGGTGTCCTTGAAGGCATTGTAGACGGCGAGATCGACGCGCTTGACCATCGAAGTCAGAACCGAACCCGGATGCAGGTGGTTCTGGTTGGAGTCGACGCCGATCGACAGCTTCTTGTTGTCGGCAGCGGTCTGCAGCACGCCGAGGCCAGTTGCGCCGGCAGCCGCGTAAACGACGTCGGCGCCCTGATCGATCTGGTTCTTGGTGAGCTCGCCACCACGGACCGGGTCGTTCCAGGCAGCACCGGTCGTGCCGGTCATGTTCTGGAAGACCTGCGCATCGGGCTTGGCCGCCTTGACACCCTGGACATAACCGCAGCCGAACTTGCGGATCAGCGGAATATCCATGCCGCCGACGAAACCGACCTTGCCGGTCTTCGACGCCATGCCGGCGAGAAGGCCAACGAGGTAGGAACCTTCTTCCTCCTTATAGAGGATGGAGCGGACGTTCTTCAGGTTGACGACCGAGTCGACAATCGCGAATTTGGTGTCCGGGAACTCGGCCGCGACCTTTTCCATGGCCGAGGTCCAGGCGAACGATACGGCGACCACCGGGTTGAAGCCGCGGCTTGCGAAGTTGCGGATAGCCTGCTCGCCCTGGGTGTCGCTGGTCGGTTCGAAATCCCGGAAGTCGATCCCCGTTTCCTTCTTGAACCTTTCGGCGCCGACGGAAGCGGCTTCGTTGAAGGATTTGTCGAACTTGCCGCCTGTGCCATAGACCAGCGCCGGCTTGATATCCGCGGCAAGCGCGGTTGCCGACATGGCAGCCATGGCAATGAGGCTCAAAAGGGTTTTCTTCATCGTGCAGCCCTGTTTTTTAGCTGTTAGGTCCCCCCGCAATCCCGTTCTCCGGGCATGTCTGCGGCCACCGGCCCTTTTTCTTCAAGGGTCTGGCTTCGGTCACTCTTGCACGGGTTTCGGAAAAATTCACGAGATTTTTTTCAACTGGTAAAAAACAACGAACCTGCTGAAAACTTCGACAATGTTGTGGAAAAACTGCACAAACAGGCGGCTTTAGGCGCGACGCGGGGGAACTGGCGCGACCAGCCTCTTCAGGCGGAAAACCGCCCTGCGAAATGCGGCCTGCTGTATCCGGCCATCCAGAAGATCAGGGCGATTGCCAGGAACACAACGAATGCCGGCTGCGCCAGCACCGGGGTCACAAAGGGCCGCCAGATATCCTGACTGAGATATGTGCTCACGACGAATTCCGCGAGCGTCAGGCTTTCCGGATCGAGATTGAGCCAGGCGTTGCCAAGGCTGGTCAGCACTACCGACGAGGACGACACAGACTGGATGGAATCCAGCGTGCCGGCAACGATCGCGGCAGCCAGCGCAAGCCCGCTGAGCAAATGGAAGACGAACCGTATGACTGCCATTCCGAACAAGCCCGCGTCGTTGATCACGGTCGCGCCGCCTGCAGCACGACGGCATTTATGGCAGAAGAAATAGTCCGCGCGCCGAGGCTTGGCAACGCGGCCAAGAAGGTTTTCCCGCCCACTGTCAAAAAACGTTCAGATTCGGGTTGATCCCGGGGAATTGATCGGTATATATCGCGGCCGTTCCAACGTTTTGCTTCTCAGACGACGCAAAGCAACCAAGGACAGGTGGCCGAGTGGTTTAAGGCGCACGCCTGGAACGCGTGTGTGCGTGAAAGCGTACCGTGGGTTCGAATCCCACCTTGTCCGCCATTGGCTTTTTAAATAACTTTTTCTGTTGCGTATCTTCGGGCCGGGGGCTGATGCCCTCGATTGCCCTGCATCCCCGCTTGTACGGGCAGAGCAGCGGCCTCATTCCGCGGAACCATCGCGAAATCTCCAGAAATTATTCGAGCCATCATCCAAGGAGTTTTCCGGTTACTCCGGCATCGGTTGTGTGCCTGCAGCCGTATCGCCATCCGGGGATCGAAGACAAAAGACGCAAGCATGCACATCGCCGATGCCCTTGAACTGAGGCATGTCAGGCTCTTCAAACTGGATATACGACCCGCCCAACACGGACGCCGGGTTGAGGCCGTTTCTTATCAATTGCCAATTTTTCAATAATAGGTTGAGTTAGAAATTCGTTATGCAAAGATTTTACTCTTTTTGGTTACTTTCCTTCCAGACGACAACCGGATGGCCCCAACCAGGTTAGTCCGGTCTTCGAGCGCTAAGTTCACCTTCTGGATAATTCAGCCATGCGCCGTTCGGTTCTCTGCATCGCCCTTTTCTCAGCCGTGTCATTGCAAGGCGCGACAGCTGGCAATCTTGCCGATTTCAAGCGACCTCTCGCAATTCCCTTCGACAAGGTGACGCCATATTCGTTGCAGTTGGCGACGCTCGGAAAGATGTTGTTTTTCGATCCGCGCCTGTCGGGCGCGAAGAACATGAACTGCGCCAGCTGTCACAATCCGTCGTTCGGCTTCGAAGTGCCGGTCAAGACGCCGGTGGGTGCAGCCAACACGCATCTGTCCCGGCAGGCACCGACAATTCTGAACGTTGCGTGGACCACTTCCCTGTTCTGGGATGGCCGTGCGCCGACGCTCGAGGCGCAAGCCGCAGGACCAATCACGGCGCCCGCGGAGATGAATGGCAAGCTTGACCAGATTGTTGCCGATCTGCGCGCCATTTCCGACTACGACAGCTGGTTCAAGCAGGTATTCCCGGACAAGGGCGCGACCCAGGAGACGCTGTTGGCGGCGATCGCGACCTATGAACGAACCGTCGTTTCCGCGTGGTCGCCGTTCGACCGCTGGGTGGACGGCGACCAGGCAGCGGTCTCAGACAGTGCCAAACGGGGGTTCGAACTGTTTACCGGAAAGGCAAATTGCTCCGTCTGTCACACGGGTTGGAATTTCACCGACCACAAGTTTCACAATACCGGGCTGCCCACAGGCGACATAGGGCGCGCCAAGCTGGAGCCGAACAATCCCAAAGCCTTGTATGCTTTCAAGACGCCCAGCCTTCGCAACACTCTCTATCGAGGCCCGTATATGCATAACGGCAGCCTGGCGACCATGGAGGACGTGATTGCCCACTACGAAAGCGGCGGTCTCGAAAGCCCGTCCCGCTCGGATCATATATCCCCATTTTTCGTGACTGATCGCGAGCGGGAAGACCTGATCGCTTTCCTGAAGACCCTCACTCCCGAGCAGCAGGATTTGCTCCTGCCGACATTACCAAACTGAGTAGCACGCCATGGCACTTTCAGTCCGATTCCAGATCCTTCTTCCCCTCATTCTCTCCATTCTCGCGGGCCTTGGAGCTGCCGCTCTCGTCGGATCGCAGGCGATCGACGGCCAGGCGCATGTGGAACGCGTCGTGCAAGACGCGATTGCCGCCAAGACGCTGGCGGCAAGGACCGGAGCACAGTTCGAGAATGTGTCGGGCGTGGTCGCAAATCTCCTGGCGATGACGACGTTTGTTTCGGTCGAAGAGGTCAAAAAGCGGTTTGACACGACAAATGGCGCCTTGGAGACGACGCTTGCCGAATTCAGCCGCAATTCGCTGTCGCCTGCCGTTTCCGACAACGTCAAAAATCTCACCGAACTGCACGCTGCATGGCGCAGCAACGTGCGCATCATGCTCGGACTCGATCGGGCGAACGCTATTCCGACGGCCGAGCAGCTTACCCGCTCGCGCACGGCCATATTGGCAAAGATCCTCGACATCAACACGGTCGTGGACAAGGCAGCATCCGACAGGGTTGTGTCAGCCGGCGACGCGCTTGAGACCGAGATCCGCAACGAACTGACGACCGCCGCCGCACTCGCGGTCGTGGGCGTCGTCATTCTGCTGTTCGTCGCCCAGCGGATTGCCGGTCCGATCGTGCGGATCACCGCGTCGATGAAGCTGCTTGCGGGCGGCAACATCGAGGTCGTCGTGCCAAAACGGCGGGGCGCCAAGGAAATTCGCGCCATGATCGATGCCTTGGCCGTGTTCCGTGAAAATGCCCGAATGCGTGATACGTTGGAGAAGGAAGCGCAATCCCAGACCGCCAGTCTCGCCAATGTCTCGGCGGAAGCCCGGCTGCTGCAGAGCCAGGTGCGCGGCGTCGTCAACAAGGCCACCGAGGGCGATTTCTCCGGTCGGGTCAACGGCCCGTTCGACCGTCCCGAACATCACGAGCTGGCCCAGAGCCTCAATACGCTGATATCGAGCTTCGAAGGCGGGCTCAACGAAACCAGCCGCGTTCTCGATGCGCTTGCCAATGCCGACCTGACGATCCAGTTCGAAGGTGTCCACAAAGGCGCATTTGCCGAGCTGCAGGACAATGCGAACGCGGTGACGAGCCGTCTATCGGCGGTCGTGTCACGACTGGCCGATGCTTGCGCGTCCGTCTCGGCATCCAGCGACGAGATTCTGCGCGGAACCACCGAATTGAACGGGCGGTCTACGCGTCAGTCGTCGATGCTTCAGACAACGGCTGTGACAACGAACGCTGTTGCCGAAACCGTCGGCCAGAACTCCAAGCGTGCGGGTGAGGCCACCAGCGTGATTTCGGATACCAGCCAGATGGCTGAAAACGGCAGCCATGTCATGAACGGCGCGGAAAGCGCCATGGCCCAGATCACCGTCTCCTCCGGCAAGATTTCCGAAATCATCGGGGTCATCGAGGATGTCGCATTCCAGACAAACCTGCTGGCGCTCAACGCGGGGGTCGAAGCCGCGCGTGCAGGCGAAAGCGGGAAGGGGTTCGCGGTCGTCGCAACCGAGGTGCGCTCTCTCGCCCAGTCGACCGCCAATGCTTCCAACGAAGTCAAAGCGCTCATTCAGAAAAGCCAGGCGGAGGTGAAGGCGGGCGCCGAACTGGTCCGCCAGGCGAGCGAGCAATTTTCCCAGATCGTCTCGTCCATCGCGTTCGTCTCTTCGCTTTCCAGCCAGATAACCAGCGAGAGCAACAACCAAAGTGCCAACCTTCGGCAATTGTCGAGCGCGATGAAAGATCTCGACGAGCTCAATGCCCATAGCAACCGGCTCGTCGGTGATCTTTCAGCCTCCACCGAGAGGACAAGCCGGGAAATGGAGGCCCTGGCCGAGATCGTCAATCTGTTCCGCATCGACAATCGGGGGCAATCCCGCACCAGATCGGGCCGGGCTGCTTGAGACGGACGACGACGGCGCAGGGCGTCGCGCTGTCGATATGGGTGGAGTTTTCACCGGAACGCTCTGCTGCGGCCGGCAACTCTCACGGAACATGAACACGGCCCTCAGCCTTCGTTCATTTTCCGCGGCCTACCTTCACGGAAACCGCCAATCCAGCGGCCAATCCGAAGGAGGAGAAAATGAAAAAGTTCATTGCCGCCTGCATCATCGGGCTTGGATGTCTTACCACGACCGCGGCCCCGACCCTCGCCGATAGTTTCAGCATAACGATTGGTGATCGAGGATATCGGCCCGGACACCACTATCGGCCGTACCATCGCTACCATCGCCCCTACTACCGGCAGTATTCCAGGCACCATTACCGTCCGCACTGCAGGGTCCGGAGCGTCGAGTACCGCCATCATGGGCGGTGGGTCACCAAGACGACACGCGTCTGTCGAGGCAGATAAATCGATCCCGACCCGCTAGCCCCCGACATGGCTTGCGGGATCGGCTGGTTCGCGGCGCACTCTGCATTATTGGGAGATCGAAAAGCTGACCTGCTGCCATCGGCGCAGCTGCGGATCGAAAGCGATCACGAGCTCGAAATCCCTGCGGTCCAGGCCCTTGTCGGTGTTGATGTCGGCATGGCCGCCAATGGAGAACCGGCAATCGGCGATCCAGCGAAGATTGCCCCAGGCGACATCGACGATATCGGGGCGTTGTTCAACGAGCTGGCGGGATTTCTCAAACGCGAGGTTTCCCGGGCACGCCTCGTCGGCCGGCTCGCCCACGGCCATGAGAAACGCAAGGCCGGCAATCGGCACCACGAAGGCGACGCTCTTTACGACATTCGCTTCCATGACGGCTCTCCCAAGCTTCGAATCCGAAGCAGCCGAACTCAAGAACAGGGCCTAAATATCCGGAGCAAGGCCTGATCATGCCGTAAAGGATAACATCATTTCGACTGGCTCGCCAAGCTTTGCGGAATGAGCTTAGGCGCTACACCGCCGATTTGGGGTATTGCCAATTTCAACTTTATCTTCATAGGAAATGAACTAGGACGGTCATCCTTGGAGTCTCCTTTGATGGGTAGCGCATGAAATTCGGAACGAGCGGTCTTCGGGGCCTTGTGACTGACCTGGAGGGGCGGGCTTCATCGCTCTACACCCAGGCCTTTGCCCGGCACCTCCTGGAAACGGGCGCGGCAAAACCCGGTGATGCCGTGCTGGTCGGCCGCGATTTCCGCCCGTCTAGCCCCGACATTGCCGCCACCTGCATCGGGGCGCTGAAGCGCGTCGGTCTTTCGCCGATCGATTGCGGCGCGGTGCCGACGCCGGCGCTGGCGCTCTACGGGCTTCAGCTCAAGGCCGCATCGCTGATGATCACCGGCTCGCATATCCCCGCGGACCGCAACGGCATCAAGTTCTATCGACCCGACGGCGAGATCGACAAACAGGACGAGATGCGGATCACCGCGATCGCTGCCGAACTGGACAGAAGCGAGATCGACACGACGCCCGGCGAAGCGCCGGATCATTCGGCCAAAGCCGAGGCGCTGTTCCTCGCCCGCAATATGGCAATGCTACCCGCAAGCGCGCTCGCCGGCCTCAAGGTCGGGGTCTATCAGCATTCGACGGTCGCCCGCGATCTCATGGTGCGGGTTCTTGAGGGCTATGGCGCAGACGCCGTGCCGCTCGGCCGCTCCGAAGAGTTCATTCCGGTCGATACGGAAGCGGTCTCGATCGAGACGATTGACCTCCTCAAGGGCTGGGCGCGCGAACATGGGCTCGACGCGATCATCTCTGCCGACGGCGACGGCGACCGGCCGCTGGCTTCCGACGAAAGGGGAGAACCGCTGCGCGGCGACCTTCTAGGCCTGATCGCGGCAAAGTTCCTGAAGGCGCAGGTCGTCGTAACGCCGGTCACCTCCAATTCGGGCATCGAGGCGGCTGGGGATTTCGACGTGGCCCGCACCAAGGTCGGATCGCCTTTCGTCATCTCCGGCATGCTCGCAGCACTCGAAGCCGGCAAGACGGGCGTCATGGGTTTCGAGGCGAATGGCGGGCTTCTGACCGCCTCGCCTTTCGAAACCGGCACGGGCACGCTCTCGCTACTTCCCACCCGCGACAGTTTCCTGCCGGTGCTGGCGACGCTTGTGCTGGCTGCGCGCGAGAAGAAGCCCCTGTCGCAAATCGCCGCCGGTTTCCGCCTGCCGTTTGCGGCCGCCGACCGGCTGGAGAATTTTCCCGTGGAAACTAGCGCCGCGCTGATGGCACATCTCAGGCAATCCGACGACAATCTTGCGGCGTTCCTCGCGCCGATTTCGACAGTCGCTGCCAAAAGCGATATCGATGGCCTGCGGGTGGCGCTTGAAGATGGCCGGATCGTGCATTTCCGACCATCGGGCAACGCACCTGAAATGCGCTGTTATGTGGAAGCCGGGACGGAAGGCGAGGCGAAGGCCCTGTTGCACGAGGGGCTGAACCTCATCCGCGCCTGGGCCGCAAAAGCTTGAACGATAATTGGACGGTAACTGCCGGAGATATTGGAATGAATAGCAAGATCATCCCCGTCATCATGGCCGGCGGCAAGGGCACGCGGCTCTGGCCGCTGTCCCGCGCAAGCGCGCCGAAACAGTTCATCCAGTTCATCGGCGACAAGACGCTGTTCCAGGCGACGCTGTTGCGCGTTTCAGACCCGAAGCTCTATGAGGCTCCGGTCGTCATTACCAACGAGGATTTCCGGTTCCTGGTGGCAGAACAGGCCCGCGAGCTCGGCATCAAGCTTTCCGGCATCCTGCTCGAGCCCGTCGCCCGCAACACGGCACCGGCAGTCGCCGTCGCTGCCGCCTTCGTCGAAGGCCGCTTCGGCGAGGATGCCATCCTGCAGGTGCTTGCCTCGGACCACGAGATCACCGCGGATGCCGGCTATTTCGATGCAATCGGCATTGCCAGACAGACGGCTCTTTCCGGCAAGCTCGTCACCTTCGGCATTGCTCCGACGGAGCCCGCCACCGGGTATGGCTATATCGAGATCGGCGAGGCGCTGCCTTCCGGCGCCTGCAAGGTCAAGCGCTTCGTCGAGAAGCCGGTGCTGGCCGAGGCCGAGAAGATGCTGTCGACCGGCGGCTTTGTCTGGAACTCTGGTATCTTCATGTTCAAGGCCGGTCAGGTGCTGAGCGAACTTTCCACCTTCGCGCCCGAGGTCGAGGCGGCCGCGCGGGCCGCACTTGCCAAGGCTTCGAGCGACCTCGATTTCACCCGCCTCGACGCGCAGGAATTTGCCGCGAGCCCGGATATCTCCGTCGACTACGCCCTGATGGAGAAGACCTCCAACGCGGCGGTCGTGCCCTCGTCGTTCACCTGGTCCGATCTCGGAAGCTGGGACGCCGTCTGGAAGCTCGGCGCCCGCGACGAGGCCGGCAACGTCACCTCCGGCAAGACGACGCTGATCAACACCAGGAATTCGCTGGTGATGTCGCGCACCAGCCATCTCGCCGTTCAGGGCCTGGATGGCGTCGCCGTCATCGCCAGCGAGGACGCGGTCTATATCGGCCGACTGGAAGACAGCCAGGACGTCGGCAAGATCGTCAAGCAGCTCGCCGCGGCCAAGGCGACCGCGGCGCTGACCGAAACCCATCCGACCTCCTATCGGCCCTGGGGCGGCTATACGTCGGTTCTCAACGGCGATCGTTTCCAGGTGAAGCGGCTGTTCGTGACGCCCGGCAAGAAGCTCTCGCTGCAGAAACATCACCACCGCTCGGAACACTGGATCTGCGTCAAGGGTACTGCGGAAGTGACGATCGGCGAGGAAACCCGGACCGTCAGGGAAAACGAGTCGGTCTATATCCCGCAGGGCGAAGTGCATCGTCTGGCCAATCCCGGCAAGATCATGCTCGAGATGATCGAGGTGCAGACCGGATCTTATCTCGGCGAGGACGACATCATCCGCATCGTCGACGAGTTCGGACGCGGCTGAGGCGCCTCGGCGAATATCGGCTCAGTCGATCTCGTGGCGATGGTCGAGATACCACTGGACGAAGGCCTTGACGCCTTCCTCCAGGCCGATCTCCGGCTTGCGGCCGGTCAGCGCCACGAGAAGATCGGGGCTGGCGAAGGTTCTCGGCACGTCGCCCTTCTGCATCGGCAGCATCTTGCGCTTGGCCGGTTTTCCCATGATCCGTTCGATGGTTTCGACGAAGTCGATGAGGCCCGAGGGCTGGCCGCCGCCGATATTAACGACGCGGAACGGTGCCTGACGGGAGAGCGTATCGATGTCCGCGACGCGATTGTCCTCACCGGGATAGACCTTGGATAGGTCGATGATCGAATTCACCAGGTCGTCGATATAGGTGAAGTCCCGGCTCATCTTGCCTTCGCCGTAGATCTCGATCTCGCGATCCTCGATGATCGCCTTGACGAACTTGAAGAGCGCCATGTCCGGCCGGCCCCAGGGCCCGTAGACCGTGAAGAAGCGGAAGGCGGTAATCGGCACCTTGTAGAGATGGGCGTAGCTGTGCGCCATCAGCTCCGTGGCCCTCTTGGTCGCTGCATAAAAGGTCAGGGGTTCGTCGGCGCGGTCGCTTTCGCGGAAGGGAATATCCGGGTTGGCACCGTAGACCGACGAGGTCGAAGCGAGCATCAGATGGCCGACGCCGTAGTTTCGGGCAATCTCCAGGATATTCCAGGAGCCGATGAGATTGGAATCGAGATAGGCCTTGGGGTTTTCAAGGCTGTAGCGCACGCCGGCCTGGGCGGCGAGATGGATCAGGACATCCGGCTTGAAATCCTCGACGGACTTGTCGATCAGCGACTTGTCTTCCAGCATGCCGATGACCGGGCGGAAGGCAGGGAATTGTGCGAGCCCGGCATTGCGGGCTTCCTTGAGGCGCAGGCTGTAATAGGGCGTCATCCCATCAAAGCCTAGAACCTCGTGGCCGTCCTCCAGCAGGCGTCGCGCCAAGTGGAAACCAATGAAGCCTGCCGTCCCGGTGATGAAGTAACGCATGTATGACCCGCTGTCGCTCTGGGGCGATCCCATAGCGCGGATATCCGGCCCTGTCATCTCAAGGACAGAAGTTATTTGAACCGCCCGACGATCAGGCCGTTTTCAGTGAAAGAGCCGCAGCCGCGCCGGCGGCACCCCGGGCCGGCCATTCTTGCGATCGACGGCGAACTGGATGAGGTCCATCGAAGCCTGGTCGGTCAGCGGTTTTGCCATCACGCCGAGGACCCCGGAGACGCCCGCCGCCACAAGGCCCGGATTGCCGGTGATCATGATCACCACGATGCCGTATTCCGCCAGTGCCTTGGCGATCTCGGGGCCGGTCTCGCCGTCGGCAAGGCGCACGTCCACGAAGGCTATATCCGTGTCGCGGGTATAGTTCAGCGCCACGGTCATGTCGGGTGCTATTCCGACGACGTCATGGCCGCTTCGATGGACGGCGTCCTCGATATCCATCGCGACCAGCAAACTGTCTTCGACGATCAGGAAACGATATTCCAACGGCAGATCCTCCCGGACTGAAGGAGGCAAATAGACTCCGATCGTCGCTTGGCAATAGGAGCGGGGCCGGATATCGATTTTTTGATCTAGATCCCTGGGATCAGGGCACAACGCCGGCCGCTAGGCCGATAGATTTTCCGAACGGAGGCCTGTGAGGGCTACGTTGCCGACTCAGCTTTGGCGAGCGGAACATGGCTACACCTCCCGAATACCTCCTCGCTCAAGATTTCAGACACTTACGAAAGGTGACCGGCAGACAGGAACCACTCAAAAACTGGTGGGTTAGCCCTTCGGAAGTTAGAACGAAAAGGAGAAGACCCATGAAGAAGATCATTCTCGCGTCCTGCGCCATTCTCGCCGCTTCCTTCGCCACACAGGCCGGAGCCCAGCAAGGCACCGTCAACGGTGCAGCCGGCGGAGCCGTTACCGGTGCGATCGTCGGCGGTCCAGTCGGCGCTGCAGTGGGTGGGGTCGTCGGCGCCGTAGCCGGTACCGCGATCGACCCGCCACCACGCGAAGTCGTCACCTACGTCGAGGAACAGCCCGCCCCGACCGCTTCCGTAGTCGTCGAGCAGCCTATCGTTGTCGGTAAGCCGCTCCCGCAGAGTGTTGTGGTCACACCGGTGCCCAGCAATCCGAGATACGCCTATACGGTGGTCAACAATCAGCGCGTGATCGTCGATCCGCAAACCCACACCGTAGTGCAGGTCATTCGGTAAGCAAGGCTCCCATTCCCCTTAAGCCAGCCAACCCAGACAGGCTCCGCCACTTCCGGCGGGGCCTGTTCCCGTTCGAGGAGTCGGCTAGACCAGGACGACCTGATCGACGCGGTCTTCCTGGCCGAAGAACTTCAGATAACGTTCCACCTCGGCCGGATCTCCGGTCGCCTTGCGCGGATTGTCGGAAAGTTTCACCGCCGGACGGCCGTTCGCCTCGCTTACCTTGCAGACGATGGAGATCGGCATCAAGCCGGCAATCTCGTGGGGTGCGCAGCCGGCGAAATCGTTGGTCAGGTTGGTGCCCCAGCCGAAGCTCATGCGCACGCGGCCTTCGAAATGCCGGTAGGTGTCGATGATCGCATCGACGTCCAGCCCGTCGGAGAAGATCAGCAGCTTTTCCTTAGGGTTGCGGCCCATCTTCTTCCACCAGGCAATGATCTTTTCGCCGCCCTCGATCGGCGGAGCGCTGTCGGGGCGGAACCCGGTCCAGTCGGCCACCCAGTCCGGCGCATCGCGCAGGAACGCCGCCGTGCCGAAGGAATCCGGCAACACGATCAGCAAGTTGCCGCCATAAAGCCGGTTCCAGTCCTTCAGGACCTGGTAAGGGGAGGCGCGCAGCTGTTCGTCGGTCTCTGCGAGTGCCGCAGCCACCATGGGCAGCTCGTGCGCATTGGTCCCCACGGCTTCGAGATCGGAGTCCATCGCAAGCAGGACGTTGCTGGTGCCGGTAAACGCCGGGCCGATGCCTTCCTTGAGCGCCTCGACGCACCAGCGCTGCCACAGGAAGCTGTGACGGCGGCGCGTACCGAAATCGGAGATGCGCAGGCCCGGCAATGCCTGCAGCCGCTCGACCTTTTCCCACATCTTGGCCTTGGCTCGCGCGTAGAGAACGTCGAGCGTGAAGAAACCGAGCGAGCGCATCGCCGAGCGCGAGCGCAACTCGTTGATGATCGCGAGTGCGGGAATTTCCCAGAGCGTCGTTTCCATCCACTTGCCGTGGAAGGTCAGTTCGTACTGGCCGTCACGCTTCGAAAGTTCGTATTCCGGCAGCTTGTAGGTCGACAGCCAGTTCAAAAATTCCGGCTCGAAGATCTGCTTGCGGCCATAAAACGTGTTACCCGCGAGCCAGATCATCTCCTTCTTGGACAAGCCGACCGTGCGGGCATGGTCGAGCTGCTCGCGCAGCGCGCCCTCATCGATCTCCTCCGCCAGCTTGACGCTGGTCGTGCGGTTGATCAGCGAGAACGTGGCGTCCACGTTCGGATAGAGCTTCCAGATCATCTGCAGCATCAGGAGCTTGTAGAAATCCGTATCGATCAGACTGCGGATGATCGGGTCGAGCTTCCAGGTGTGGTTATAAACCCTGCTCGCGATATCGGTCTTGGTCATGCCTGCCCCTGCCCCGGCCCTTCCGGGCCGGCTCCGCCGATTTCGATGCGTATGGAGGCAGCGGCTGATCAACCTCCGGGCATTTTTATCGAAAAAAATGCAGAGTAAGTCCAGACGCAATTCGGCCGCGAGGGATCACGGCCGAAAAAATCAGGAATGATGCAGTCAGTTGCCGGATTGCGAGTTGGTTGCCGGTGGCGCGGCGGCCGGCGGCGCAGAAGGATTGGCGGTCGGTGGCGCATTCGGGTTTGCGGGCGCCGTGCTTCCGGCTGGCGGCGTCGCGGTCTGTTCGTCCGGCGGTGCGGTGCTCCGACCGTACCACTCGGCGCCGGCCCAGGCGACCATTGCCAGAATAAGGCCGGCAATCAGCACCTTCAGGACCGGTGCACCCCAGCTTCCCTGCCGCGCTTCCGTAGCGGTCTCAACAACCGGCGGCGAACCGATCGGGTTCGGATGACGGGGCTCGGCTTCCTGGGGATCGAAACGAGTGTTCATGATTTCGCTCCTTGTTCGGCCGGAATGCCCGGCTCATGCACAAGAAACGGTCAGCGAAAACGAATGTTCCGGCAGGAGGGCTCAGTAGCCCGCCCGGCGATCCACGACGTGCTGCAAGGGGTCGCCCGCCTCGTAGCGTTCCATCTGGGTCTCCGCATTGCGAAACAGCGCCCTTACATCGGACGCGGAAGCCGCGTGGGGGGTAATAATGACGTTGTCCTTCGTCCAGAGCGGGCTATCCGCACCGAGCGGCTCCTTCTCGAAGACATCCAGCGATGCGCCGCCGAGAATGCCGTTGCCGAGCGCGGCAACAAGATCGCTCTCCACCTGGCTGCCGCCGCGTCCGGCATTGATGAAGACCGGTTTGCCCAAGGCGCCGCCCTGGCGAAGCTTTGCAAACAGCGAAGCATTGAAGATACCGCGCGTCTCGGGCGTCAGCGGCAGGAGGCCGACCAGAATGTCGGTGCGGGCAAGGAAAGCATCGAGTTCGCCCCCGTCGAAGGTCTCGACGCCTTCGATGGCCTTTTTGCCGCGCGACCAGCCGATCACGTCAAAACCCATGATCTTCAGTTTGCGGACCGCGTCCTGGCCGAGCACGCCAAGGCCCATCACGCCGACGGTCAGATCCTTCGCTTCCGGCTGGGAGAGTTCGCGCCACTGGCGTTCGCGCTGCTGCCCGAGATAGGCCGGCACCTGCCGCAGGTGGCTCAAGGCCTGCAGCACGACCCATTCGCTCATCCGCGTCGTCAGGCTTTCGTCCACGAAACGAACGATCGGGATATCCGGCAGGCCGGGCATGGTGAGGATATAGTCAACCCCGGCGCCGCCGGAAAACAACACCTCCAGCTTCGGCGCCCGCTGGAACAGATCCGGGTCCGGCTTCCAGATCACCGCGTAGCGCGCCTCTGAAATCTCCGCTCCCGGATCGGAGGCGTGCAACACGGTGCGGCCGGTGAAGGCGCTGGCGAGTGCGGCATCGATCTCGCGGCGCTCGAATTTAAGATCGACGACGACCGGATGTTTGGCAGGCATGGACTGATTGACCTTGATTGCTGTGATTACTGGTTGATGGCTTCGATTTCGACGGCTTCCAGATTGAAGGCTGCGGCCATCAGGGCGCGGGTATAATCCTCTCTCGGCGCTTGGAAAATCTGGTCCGCGGGACCTTCTTCCACCACCTTGCCGAGCCGCATGACGATGACGTGGTTGGCGAGTGCCTTCACCACCTTCAGATCGTGGCTGATGAAGAGATAGGCCAGATCGTGCTTCTTCTGCAGGTCGCGCAGGAGATCGACAACCTGGGCCTGCACGGTCATGTCGAGCGCCGATGTCGGCTCGTCGAGCATCACGAAACGCGGTTTCAGCACCATGGCGCGGGCGATCGCGATGCGCTGCCGCTGACCGCCGGAAAATTCGTGCGGATAACGCCAGCGGGTCGCCGGATCGAGGCCGACTTCGCTCAACGCCCAGGCGACGCGCTCGTCGCGGCCGTCGGCGGAGAGCGACCGTTCATGCACCTTCAGCCCCTCGGCGACGATATCGCCGACCGACATGCGGGGGCTCAGCGACCCATAGGGATCCTGGAAGACGACCTGAAGACGGTCGCGGAACGGACGCATTTCCTTGAAGGAGAACTTGTCGATGTCCGTTCCGATGAAGGCGATGCGGCCCTTGGAGGAGATGAGCCTTGCGAGCGCCAGACCGAGCGTCGTCTTGCCGGAACCGGATTCGCCGACGACGCCGAGGGTCTCGCCGGCCCGCAGTTCGAGATCGACGCCATCGACCGCCTTCACATGATCGACCACCTTGCGCAGGAAACCCGCCTTGATCGGAAACCAGACACGGATGTCCTTGCCTTCCATCACCACCGGCTTCGAGGGATCGGTCGGCGGCGGCTCGCCGCGCGGCTCGGAGGCGAGCAGATGGCGCGTATAGGCGTGCTGCGGATTGGTGAAGACCTCCTCCACCGTGCCGGTCTCGACGATCTTGCCCTTGGTCATGACGCAGACGCGATCGGCGAATTTCCGGACGATGCCGAGGTCGTGGGTGATGAACAGCATGGACATGCCATGCTCGCCCTTCAGTCCGCGCAGAAGATCGAGGATCTGCGCCTGCACGGTGACGTCGAGCGCCGTGGTCGGCTCGTCGGCGATCAGCAGTTTCGGGCGGTTGGCGAGCGCCATGGCGATCATGACGCGCTGGCGCTGGCCGCCGGACAGCTCGTGCGGATAAGCTTTCAGCCGCTTTTCCGGCTCGCGTATACCGACCTGGTTCAGGAGTTCGAGCGTGCGGATACGCACTGCCTGACCGGCAATTCCGTGATGAAGCTCAAGGATTTCGCCGATCTGCTTCTCGATCGAATGAAGCGGATTGAGCGACGTCATCGGCTCCTGGAAGATCATCGTGACGTCGTTGCCGCGCACGCGGCGCAGCTCCGGCTCGGACGCTTTCAACATGTCCTTGCCGTCGAACAGGATCTGGCCGGACGGATGGCTTGCCGAAGGATAAGGCAGAAGCTTGAGGATGGAATTTGCCGTCACCGACTTGCCGGAGCCGGATTCCCCGACCAGCGCCATCACCTCGCCGGGCATGATGTCGAACGAGACCCTGTCGACGGCAATCGAGGTATCGCTGCCCTGATGGAAGGCGACGGAGAGATCGCGGACGGAAAGAAGCGGCTCTGTCATCGGCCAAGGCTTTCGATGAGGGAACGAAGCGTCGTTTCGTCTGGCCGAAGTACGGTTAAAGGTGAGCTACTTTTCGTCAGACCGAAGCGGAAATGTGTAATTTCGTAGATGTTTTTCAGCCCCATATCGGCGGTGAGCATGTGCGTGCAGCCGGCTCCGAATGCGGTGGAAATATGGATCGAGTCCGGAAGCTTCAGCCCCACGTTTTGAGATCTTAGGATCGCGGCGTACCATAGCATCTGCCTGCCAACGGGAAGCACTTCGAGCCATTCGTTCGTTTGAATCAGCCCTTCATATTTGTCGATGGCGCTATCATTTCCGTCTCGGTACGGCTTGACCAACAATTCGGACAGCGTCAGTTCGCTAGTGGCGAAACGCTGAGAATGGTCTTCTATCGAAAGGAGATTGCCCAACGCGGCGCTGATTTCGCTGTTGTTCTCAAATGCCAGAATGAAGATATTCGTATCCAGATAGATTTTTCCGAGCCCGAGCATCAATCGTCCCATTCATCGCGCAATTCGCGTATGCGAGAGACAGCTTCTTCGACGCTGACAGACGGCCTGCCTTCAGCCTTGTATTTCCTGATGGCTTCCAGCGTATCTGCAATACTCATCGGCTTTCGCTCGACCATCGGGAAATCCTTGAAACCGGGATATCTGCCGATATCGTTTGGTATCGCGGCATCTTCCACCTCAACGACGATCTTCACGGTCGCGTCAGTCGCCAGTCCCTCCCGCAGATCCTCGGGAAGGTTGGCGACCGGGTAATGCTCCCTGACGATCTTGTTCATGGCGTCACGCTCGCTGATATCCCCGACAATCTAGCGCATCGATCATGCAATTACGACCCGCCATCACCCGAACGTCTTTCTGGGATCGAAGGCATCGCGCACGGCCTCGCCGATGAAGATCAGCAGCGAAAGCATGAGGGACATGGTGAAGAAGGCGGTGAAGCCGAGCCATGGCGCCTGCAGGTTGTTCTTTCCCTGCGAAATCATCTCGCCGAGAGACGGGGAACCTGCCGGCAGGCCGAAGCCCAGGAAGTCGAGCGAGGTCAGCGTCGCAATCGAACCCGACAGGATGAAGGGCAGGAAGGTCAGCGTCGCGACCATGGCGTTCGGCAGCAGGTGCCGGGACATGATCGTCCAGTTGCCGACGCCGAGCGCGCGGGCGGCGCGGACATATTCGAAATTGCGCGCCCGCAGGAATTCGGCGCGCACCACCCCGACAAAACCGACCCAGGAGAAAAGCAGAAGGATGCCGAGCAGGACGAAGAACCCTGGCGGCAGGATCGAGGCGATGATCAGCAGGATGTAGAGAACCGGCATGGACGACCAGATCTCGATGAACCGCTGCATCAGCAGGTCCGTCCAGCCGCCGAAATAACCCTGGACCGCGCCGGCCGTCACCCCGATTACTGCCGAGCAGACCGTCAGCACCAGGCCGAACAGGACGGAGATGCGGAAGCCGTAAATCATGCGGGCGGTCACGTCGCGTGCCTGATCGTCGGTGCCGAGCCAGTTCAGGTTGCCGAGGATGCAGTTCGGGTCCTGATCCTTCTGCGGATAGGCGGCGCAGCGATCCGCCTTCTCCATCAGCCAGAAGGGTTCGGTCGGCGCCGAATGGGGGATGTTGGAATTGACCGTCTGGTAGGAATAGCGGATCGGCGGCCAGACCATCCAGCCGTTTGTCTCGATTTCCTGCTGGATGTAGTCGGAGCGGTAATCGGTCGTCGCCAGGAAGCCGCCGAACTTCTCTTCCGGATAGTCCACCAGGACCGGGTAGAGGATCTCGCCCTTGTAGGAGGCGACGATCGGCCGGTCGTTGGCGATGAATTCCGCAAACAGGCTGAGCACGAAAAGGACCATGAACAGCCAGAAGGACCAGTAACCGCGCTTGTTGGCGCGGAAATTGGCAAGCCGTCGCCGGTTGGTCGGCGAAATCCAGGGCCGCTTCTGCGGCGGTGCCGTCTGTACGGTGGTCTTTGCGGCGGTCGCCTCCATCAGACATCCCTCCGCTCGAAATCGATGCGCGGATCGATCCAGGTATAGATCAGGTCCGAAATCAGGCTGACGAACAGGCCCATCAGCGAGAAGATGTAGAGCGTGCCGAAAACGATCGGGTAGTCGCGGTTGACGATCGCGAGATAACCGAGGCGCCCCAGTCCATCCAGCGAGAAGATGTTCTCGATCAGCAGCGAGCCGGTGAAAAAGGCCGAGATGAAGGCGCCGGGAAACCCTGCGATGACGATCAGCATGGCGTTGCGGAAGACGTGGCCGTAGAGCACCTGCCGCTCGTTGAGGCCCTTGGCACGCGCCGTCGTCACATACTGTTTCTTGATTTCGTCGATGAACGAGTTCTTGGTCAGCAGAGTGGTGGTGGCGAAGGCCGAAAGCGACATGGCGATCAACGGCAATGTCAGGTGCCAGAAATAGTCGATGACCTTTTCCCACCAGGAAAGTTCCGAAAAATTGTCCGAAACCAGGCCGCGCAGCGGGAACCAGTCGAAGAAGGAACCGCCTGCGAAGAGCACGATCAGCAGGATGCCGAACAGGAAGCTTGGCACTGCATAACCGATGATGATGACGCCGGAGGTCCAGACGTCGAAGGTCGAGCCGTCCTTAACCGCCTTGCGAATGCCCAACGGGATCGAGATCAGATAGGAGACGATCAGGATCCAGAAGCCGAGCGAGATCGATACCGGCATCTTATCGATGATCAGATCGAGCACCGAGGTATTGCGGAAGAAGCTCTCGCCGAAGTCGAAGCGGATGTAGTTCCACATCATTTCGAGGAACCGCGTCGCCGGCGGCTTGTCGAAACCGAACTGCTTCTCGAGCTTGGCGATGAATTCCGGATCAAGGCCCTGGGCGCCGCGATAACGGCTTTCCTCGCCTCCGCCCTGTTGCTGGAGCAGGTCACCGCCACCGCCGGAAAGCCGGTCGCCGGTATCCTGGCCCTGGATCTGAGCGATCACCTGCTCGACGGGGCCGCCCGGCGCGAACTGCACGACGAGGAAGGAAATCGCCATGATGCCGACGATCGTCGGTATCATCAGCAGAAGACGGCGGAGAATATAGGCGCCCATCAGAGCTCCCTGCCCGTGGCTACAGGGCTTGTCTCAGCGCATATTCCAATGCCGATCAAATGGCTCTTTCCTCTTTTTGCGGTGCGAATCATACGGGTTCATTTGGAACAGGTGCCGGTCGGCGACGCAAGTGCGCGCCCAGTTCTTCACTTCGCGGCGCTTCTGGCCGACCAGGTGTCGGGGAAACCTGTGCTGTATTCCGGCAGTCTCTGCGGATGCGTGATGCGGTTCCAGTAGGCGATCCTCGCTTCGCCGGAATAGAACATCGGGACCACATAGTGGTTGGCGAGCAACACCCGGTCCATCGCCTTGACGGCGGCCACCTGATCCTCCCGGTTCTGGGCAAAGGTGATCATGTTGATCAGCTGATCCACCGCTGGATCGGCGATGCCTGCATAGTTGCGTGATCCCGGCCGGCTGACGGACGCCGATCCCCAGTAGTCGGACTGTTCGTTGCCGGGGTTCATGGTCTGGGCCCAAACCCCGTACATCATGTCGTAGTCAAAGCTGCGGATTCGATTGATGTATTGCGATGCGTCGACGATCCGGAGCCGGACATCGATGCCGATTTTCTTGAGACTTGTCACATAGGGCATCACGGTGCGCTCCTGCGACTGGCTGTTCAGGAGAATTTCGAAACCCAAGGGCTGCCCGGTCTTGGCATTGACCATCCGGTTGCCCTTCAGCTCCCAGCCGGCCCCCTTCAGCAGGCTCACGGCCGTGCGCAGGTTGTCGCGCACCTTGTTGGGGTCGCCACCGACGGGGTTGGTATAGGGGGTCGTGAACACCCTCGCCGGAACCTTGTCCTTCAACCCGTTGAGAATCTCCAGTTCCTTTCCCTGGGGCAGGCCGGAGGACGCAAGCTCGGTGCCCCAGAAGAAGCTATCGACCCGCTTCAGGCCGCCATAGGCAAGGTTCTTGTTGAGATCCTCGAAGTCGTAGGCGTAGTTCAGCGCTTCGCGGACCCGCGCGTCCTTGAAGATGTCACGCCGCATGTTCGGCACGAAAGCCTGCATGACGCCGACGGCCTTGAACGGATTGGTCAGCGCTTCCTTGATGACCCGCCCGTCCTTCACCGCATCGAAATCGTAACGCGTGACCCAGCGGCTCGAACTGTTTTCCTGGCGGTAGTCGATCGTACCGGCCCGGAAGGCCTCGAATTCCACGTCGGCATCCGAAAAATAGGTATAGCTGATCGTCCGGAAGTTATACTGGCCGAGGTTGATCGGCAGATTTTTGCCCCAGTAGTCGTCGCGCAGCTCGTAGCGAATGGTGGAGCCCGGCTGAACAGCGCCGATCTTGTAGGGTCCGGACCCGATCGGCGGCTCCAGGGTGGTGCGGGAAATGTCGCGCTGGTTGCCCTGTGCGTCCTTGCCTTCCCACCAGTGCTTCGGCAGGACCGGAAAATCGCCGACGATCGAGGGCAGTTCGCGGTTGTTCTTTTCGTCGAAGCGGAAGGTCACTTCGCGATCGCCGGTCTTTTCAGCACCGATGACGTGCCGATAGTAGCCGGAATAAAGGGCGCTGTGCTCCTTCAGCTTCCCCAGGCTGAAGATCACGTCCTCCGGAGTGACCGGCTGCCCGTCCGACCATTTCGCCTCCGGCCTCAACCGGAAGGTCACCGAAGACACGTCGTCCGGATAGGACACCGCCTCGGCCAGAAGGCCGTAGGTGCCGAAAACCTCGTCCTCCGAGCGCTTCATGAGCGTGTCGTAGATCAGGCTGACACCCGAAGCCACGGCACCCCGGTCGATCACCAGGTTGAGGTTGTCGAACGTGCCTTCGTCGCCGAGGCGCAGTTCGCCGGCCTTCGGCGCGTTTACATCGACATAGGGGAGCTGCTTGAAGCCTTCCGGCAGCTTGAGGTCACCGACAACGGCCATGCCATGCCGCCATTTGGGTTCCTGGGCCGGCACGTTCGACGCTGCGAGAACCGCCGCCAGGACGATCGCGAAACCTACCTTCAGCCGAGCCAGAACCATTCGTTACCTCTTCCGAGTTTCTCTGTTGCGGTGAAGCATAGGACAAAAGGCGGCGAAAAACAGGAGTTCGGCGCTCACATCCGTTTTATCCGGCGTTTATCTTCCGGAAATCGGCAAAGCTTCCACCATCTCCATTTCACCAAAATCCTGTTTCACGGTAGATTCGAGGCGATCAGGTGATTTGCGGCGGATGGGCATGAGATCGATTTCGGGTATTATTTTGCGGCTGACGGTGACTGCTTTCCTCTGCGGCACCTCTGTAGGGCCGGTGGCAGCGCAGGAAGGCACGCCGGCGAAACAGCTTTTTGGCACCGTGAAGCTCCCGAGCATGGCGGAGGCGGAGCCGCTCGGTTTCTATGCGAAGGGCTGCATGTCCGGCGCCGTGGCGCTGCCCACCGACGGACCGACCTGGCAGGCGATGCGCCTCTCGCGCAACCGCCGCTGGGGCAATCCGGCAATGATTTCATTGCTCGAGCGGTTCTCCGGCGATGCCGCAAGGCTCGGCTGGGGTTCCGGCATTCTGGTCGGCGACATTTCCCAGCCGCGCGGCGGTCCGATGCTCACAGGCCACGCCTCACACCAGATCGGCCTCGACGCCGATATCTGGTTCACGCCGAAGCCCGCCCAGCCTCTGAGCCCACAGCAACGCGAAAGCCTGCCGTTTACCTCCATGCTCGACAAGAGCAAGTTCCTGACCGTCGATCCCAGCCGCTGGACCAGCACCCACGCCAAGGTCGTCATGCAGGCGGCGAGCTATCCGCAGGTGGAGCGGGTCTTCGTCAACCCGGCCATCAAGAAGAAGCTTTGCGAAACCTGGACCGGCGATCGAAGCCTGCTCGGCAAGGTCCGGCCGATCTACGGCCATGACGAACATTTCCATATCCGCATCCACTGCCCGGCCGGCGCTACGGCCTGCCAGAGCCAGGCACCGGTCACCAAGGGCGACGGCTGCGACAATTCCCTCGCCTGGTGGTTCAGCAAGGAGCCGTGGGCGCCGCCACCCAAGCCGGACCCGAACAAGAAGCCGGTCAAGCCTCGCCAAGTCATGCTCTCGGATCTGCCGAAAGCCTGTGCAGCCGTGCTTGCCGCCCCCGCGCGCTCCGAAGACGACGCCACCTTTGGCGGCAGCGCCGTGGCCTACACGGCTCAGCCTGCCGCGTCGGCACCGGCAAAGACTATCGAGGCGATCGTCAACGATCCGCCGGCTGCTTCCGACGACATGCCGATCCCGACGCCACGTCCGCTGCAATAGTTCCGGATGAGGCCGGCAATCGAAAACGCCGGTGTCGACGCCACCTTTCCAAGAACGAAGCGGCACGCTAGAACGCGTCACAAATCGATTGAATATCGTTCTGGTGAGGATACCCAATCATGTCGGCCAAGCCCTGCATCGCGCTGATCGCGCACGACCAGAAGAAGGACGACATGGCGGATTTTGCCCGCCATCACCAGGTGGCGCTTTCGCGGTTCCGCATCGTCGCCACCGGCACGACGGGCGGCCGGGTTCAGGATGCCTGCCCCGGCCTCGAAGTGACGCGGCTGAAGAGCGGCCCGCTCGGCGGCGACCAGCAGATCGGCGCGATGATCGCCACCGGCGAGGTCCACATGCTGATCTTCTTCATCGATCCCTTGAGCGCGCTTCCCCACGATGTCGACGTCAAGGCGCTGACGCGGCTTGCAACGGTCTATGACATACCGATGGCGCTCAACCGCGCCACCGCCGAAAAACTCATCGACTTTCAGAAGGACTAAGCTTCCCGATGGCCGATAACATGAAGACAGACAAGCTGCCCTTTCCGATCCTGATCGGTGATATCGGCGGCACCAATGCCCGCTTCTCGATCCTCCTCGACGCCGATGCGGAACCGAAGCCGTTCCCGAACGTGCGCACCGCCGACTACCCGACGATCGATGACGCGATCCAGAAAATCGTGCTCGACAGGAGTTCGGTAAAGCCCCGTTCGGCGATCCTTGCCATCGCGGGGCCGATCGATGGCGACGAGATCGACCTGACCAATTGCGACTGGGTGGTGCGGCCGAAAGGCATGATTGCCGATCTCGGCTTCGAGGACGTGCTGGTCGTCAACGATTTCGAAGCCCAGGCGCTTGCCGTCGCGGCCATGCCCGACGAATACCGCGAGACGCTCGGTGCCAACAGCGAGCCGCATATGGCGTCGCGCGTGGTGCTCGGCCCCGGTACCGGCCTCGGCGTCGCAGGCCTTGTCTATGCGCGGCACATGTGGTTTCCGGTTCCCGGCGAAGGCGGACATGTGGATGTCGGCCCGCGCTCGGAACGGGATTTCGAGATCTTTCCGCACCTCAAGCGCATCGAGGGTCGCGTTTCCGCGGAAGAAATCCTGAGCGGGCGGGGCGTCGTCAACATCTACCAGGCCGTCTGTGCGGCCGACGGTCTGCAGCCGGCGTTTTCCGAACCGGCGGATGTCACGGCCCACGGTCTGAACCGCTCGAATTCCCAGGCCGTCGAAACGCTTTCGCTGTTTGCCACCTATCTCGGCCGGGTCGCCGGCGATATGGCGCTGATCTTCATGGCGCGGGGCGGGGTCTATCTCGCCGGCGGCATTTCGCAGAAGATCGTTCCGGCGCTGAAAGGCCCAGAGTTCCGCGCCGCCTTCGAGGATAAAGCGCCGCATACGGAGCTGATGGGCACTATCCCGACCTTCGTGGTGACCCATCCCCAGGCGGCGCTGGCCGGCCTTGCAAGCTTTGCCCGCACGCCTTCCGCCTACGGCCTTTCCATGGATGGCCGCCGCTGGCAACGTTAGGTGCGGCCCGAGATGATCGTCGCGGGCGAGGCTCGGTTTCCTGGATACGACCTGCAAGAGATGCTTGCGCAGTGCGGAAGCGGCCTTTACGCTCGCCCCGACAAGCTGTAACCGCTCCAAAAGACTGACCGACGAAGCAAGGACTGCGCCGCGCATGACCGCAAATGACATGAAACTCGTGGTGGTTGGTGCTGCAGGCCGGATGGGCCAGGCAATGATCCGGGTCATCCATGAAACAGCAGGCGTGACACTGCACGCGGCCGTTCAGCGCGAGGGTTCGCCGTTCATCGGCAAGGACGCCGGCGAGCTTGCGGGTGTCGGAACTCTTGACGTTCCCGTAACCTCCGATCCGCTGAAGGCTTTTCTCGATGCCGACGGTGTCCTCGATTTCACCACGCCGGCGACCAGCGTCGCCTTCTCGGTCCTCGCCGCGCAGGCACGGATCGTCCATGTGATCGGTACGACCGGCTGCTCGGTCGAGGACGAGGAAAAATTCAAGGCGGCCGGCCGTCATGCGCGCGTCGTCAAGTCCGGCAATATGAGCCTCGGCGTCAATCTGCTCGGTGTGCTCGTCGCGCAGGCGGCGAAGGCCTTGCCGGCCGCCGGCTGGGATATCGAGATCGTCGAAATGCATCACAAGCACAAGGTCGACGCGCCATCCGGAACGGCACTACTGCTCGGCGAAGCCGCAGCGCAAGGCCGAGGCATCGATCTCGCAAGCCAATCCGTTCGGGTGCGCGACGGCCATACGGGCGCCCGTCCGACCGGCACGATCGGGTTTGCGACGCTGCGCGGCGGCTCGGTCGTCGGCGACCATTCCGTCGTGCTTGCCGGCGAAGGCGAGTTGGTGACACTCGCGCACAGCGCGCGCGACCGCTCGATCTTCGCCCGCGGCGCGGTTGCCGCGGCGCTCTGGGCGCGCGACAAGAAGCCCGGCCACTATTCCATGCTCGACGTGCTCGGGCTTTCCTGAAAATCTTCCCGGAGGAATTCATCCCATGAGCGGCACTCTCGTCCTCGTTCGCCACGGCCAGAGCGACTGGAATCTCAAGAACCTTTTCACAGGCTGGCGCGACCCGGATCTGACGCCGCTCGGCGTCCAGGAAGCCGAAGCCGGCGGCGAAGCGCTGGCTGCAACAGGCATCAAGTTCGACATCGCCTTCACCTCGGTGCTGAAGCGCGCCCAGGACACGTTGAAGATCGTCCTCGACAAGGTCGGCCAGCCGGATCTCGAGACGATCCGCGACCAGGCGCTCAACGAGCGCGACTACGGCGATCTTTCCGGCCTCAACAAGGACGATGCGCGCGCCAAGTGGGGTGAGGAGCAGGTGCATATCTGGCGCCGCTCCTACGACATTCCACCGCCGGGCGGCGAAAGCCTGCGCGATACCGGTGCCCGCGTCTGGCCCTATTACATGACGGAAATCCTGCCGCGCGTGCTGCGTGGGGAAAAAGTCCTCGTCGCCGCGCACGGCAATTCGCTTCGCTCGCTGGTGATGGTTCTCGACCGCCTCAGCAAGGAAGAGATTCTCAAGCTCAACCTCGCGACCGGCGTGCCGATGGTCTACACGCTCAAGGCCGACTCGACCGTCGCTTCCAAGGACGTTCTCGGCGACATGTCCGGCGCGCATTGAGCTTTGCCTCCAGAAGATCCATGTGTTACATTGTATTGACAGCGTAACACATGGATTTGAAGATGACTGAGGCCACATTCACGTTCCGCGTCGAGGAAGAGCTGAAAGCCGCGTTCACCGAGGCTGCGAAAGCGGACGATCAGACAAGCGCGCAGTTGTTGCGCAAGTTCATGCGCGACTATATCAAGCAGCAGCAAGAAGCTGCGGATTACGATGTTTGGTTTCGCCAAAAGGTCCAGAAGGCGATAGATTCGGCGAATGCCGGTGACCTTCTTTCCGAAGAAGACGTCGAAACCGAATTCGCTGCCTTACGGGAAGAGGCGCGGAAATCGTCCGCTCAATGAAGCTTCTCTGGACGCCGCAAGCGCGTCGCGATCGCAGAACAATTTTCGATTACATTCGCCTTGAAAATCCGATGGCCGCAGTCGCCATGGACGATCAGTTTGCAATAGCGGCAGGCCAGCTCTCCCGCCATCCCTATTCGGGGCGTCCCGGCCGTGTTTCTGGAACGCGCGAGCTCCTCGCCCATCCCAGCTATCTGATGATCTACGACGTGCGCGAAGGCGCGGTGCGGATTTTAAGCATCATCCATACCGCCCGCCAATGGCCGCCCGAATAGGCGACTTCAA
The DNA here is from genome assembly GCF_964254135.1 of Neorhizobium tomejilense. Classification (NCBI taxonomy): domain Bacteria; kingdom Pseudomonadati; phylum Pseudomonadota; class Alphaproteobacteria; order Hyphomicrobiales; family Rhizobiaceae; genus Neorhizobium; species Neorhizobium tomejilense. Next base: position 4,398,708 of record NZ_CAXUSO020000001.1, on the reverse strand, counting down.
TTCTCAATCGTGAATTGCACCATGTCGGCCGGGAAGCGGCTGACGGCGTATTGGATCGGTACGCCTTCCGTATCGGTGTTGAGCGCGCGGGCCACGAGGATGATGGCTCCCGGCGACAGCTGCAGGTCGACGAGATCCGCGCCGTCGGCATGGGTAGCCGTCACTTCCGTCGAGACACGCAGATAATCTGAAATGCCGAGCGTCCGGAATGCAACCGTGATCGAGCCGCTTTTGCTGTAGGCCTCCTCGATGCCGCCGAAACGGTCGGCCGGAAACCAGGTCGTCGAGCGGGAAACCGGGCGGCGATCCGCTTTCCTCAGCGTTTCCAGCCGGATCACCTGTGCACCTTCAGGAATGCACAGCCGGGTCGACAGGTCGACTGTGGCCGGTTCCTGGGCCGAATGCAGCAGCAGGCCTTCCTTTTCCCGAGCCTGGTCGCCGATGCCCTCACTGAACCGGGTGCGCCGCGTGATCGGGAAGTTCAGCCGTTCCTTGCGCTCGATCAGCGTACCGCGCCCCTGTACCGAACGAACGATGCCCTCCTGAGCAAGGGCGGCAAGCGCGCTCCTGACCGTATGGCGATTGACGCCGAACTGCGCGGCCAGCGTGAATTCCGGCGGCACCTTGCCGGTCGCGTCGTAGTCGCCATTGGCGATCGAGGCGCGAATGCGGTCGGCGATCTGCCGCCATAGCGCTACGCCGTTTTGTCGGTGAACGTTTGTCTGCCCGGTATCCATGTCACACGCTTGTTATATCAGAAAGTTAGTAGTACATATAACTTGTATGGTTGTCTATATCAATAGACATTTAGGAGCTTGGCAATGGACCTGGCGAAACAAATCGAGCCGAATGCAGAAATCGCAGCGCGCCGACGCGCCGCTGGGCTTCTTGCGCGCGCGACGACGAGCGAACTGCATGCCGCCTGGGAAAAGCTTCCGGCCAAACCGGAGGTGAAGCCGGTGCGTAGGCCCGAGACCGGACTGGTGATGGTTCGCGGTCGCATCGGCGGCGGCGGCGCACCCTTCAATCTCGGCGAGGCGACGGTGACGCGTGCGACCGTGCTTCTGGCATCCGGCACCGCCGGCCATGCGCAGGCGCTCGGCACCGCGAAGGCGAATGTCCGGCTCGCGGCCATTTTCGACGCACTCTGGCAAGAGGACGGCACGCGCGATTTCGTGGAGGCTACGTTGCTCGGTCCGATCGAGGCCCGCATCGCAACGGAAGATAAACAGAAGGCGGAAGAGACGGCCGCGACCCGCGTCGATTTCTTCACCATGGTACGGGGGGACGACTGATGAACATCAAGACGCAAGCGCTTTCCGGCGGATTTAGAGAACCGGTCTTCGAATCCCAGGACGTGTTCCGCATGCTGATGGACAGCATGGCCCGTCCGGGAACGATCCGTACCGTCAGACCGGATGTCGGCCAGCCGGAACCGCTTGGAGGAGCGGCCGGGGCGATCGCCGTGACGCTCTGCGACCATGAAACGCCCGTGTGGCTAAGCGCCGGGCTTTTCAAATCGGCCGTCGGGGAGTGGATCGGCTTCCACACCGGTGCGCCGATCACCCGCGAGAAGGCCGAGGCCCGCTTCGCCTTTGTGGAGGCCGGGGCAGCGCTTGCCTCGTTCGGCCTCTTCTCGGCCGGCACGCAGGAATATCCCGACCGTTCAACGACGCTGATGATCGAGGTCGCAGCACTTGGCGAAGGCCTGCCGCTGACATTGACGGGTCCTGGCATTCCGCACGCGACCACCGTCATGGTGAAGGGCCTTCCGGAAGTTTTTCTGCGGCTGTGGGCCGACAACCGGGCGCTCTTCCCGCGTGGCGTCGATGTCATCCTGACGGCCGGCAAAAACCTGTTGTGCCTGCCGCGGACAGTCCGCATCGCCACCCAATGAACGGTCGACCGACTTTTTAACCTTGGGGCCGCCGCTTGGGGCCAAACGACCAAACCTTCCCGCATCTTGATGGGATGCCGGTAATGGCCAGGAGAATGAACCATGTATGTTGCCGTCAAGGGTGGCGAGGCCGCCATCAACAATGCTCACAGGCTGCTGGCCGACCGGCGTCGGGGCGATCGCTCGCTTCCCTCCGTCACCATCGAGCAGATCGTCGAGCAGCTGGGCCTCGCCGTAGACCGCGTGATGGCCGAGGCCTCGCTTTATGACCGGGCGCTCGCAGCGCTTGCCATCCGCCAGTCGCGCGGCGACATGATCGAGGCGATCTTCCTGCTGCGGGCCTATCGCACCACGCTGCCGCGCTTCGGCTCCTCCGTTCCGGTCGATACGGCCGCCATGAAGGTCGAGCGGCGCGTTTCGGCGACCTACAAGGACCTGCCGGGCGGCCAGCTTCTCGGAGCAACGTTCGACTATACCCACCGGCTGCTCGATCCTTCTCTGCTCACCGACGAACCGGTCGACGAGCCGGAACGTCGCGACACGCCGGCGGAGCACATCATGCGGGTCTCCGACATTCTCGCCCATGAAGGCCTGATCGAGGCGGACGGCGAGTTTTCCGAGGACCATCAGGCCGGCGACCTAACCCGCGAGCCGATGGAATTTCCGATGAGCCGTGATCTGCGCTTGCAGGCGCTCGCCCGCGGCGACGAGGGTTTCCTGCTGGCGCTCGGTTACTCCACCCAGCGCGGCTACGGCCGCAACCATCCGTTCGTCGGCGAAGTCCGGATCGGGGAAGTGGAAGTCGAGATCGAAGTTGCAGAACTCGGTTTTGCCGTCTCGCTCGGCCGCATCCGGATCACCGAATGCCAGATGGTCAACCAGTTCAAGGGTTCGTCGAAGGCGCCGCCGCAGTTCACCCGCGGTTACGGCCTGGTGTTCGGCCAGAGCGAGCGCAAGGCGATGTCGATGTCGCTGGTCGACCGGGCGCTGCGTGCCGAAGAGCTCGGCGAGGACATCACCGCGCCGGCGCAGGACGAGGAATTCGTGATCTCCCATTCGGACAACGTGCAGGCGACCGGTTTCGTCGAGCACCTGAAGCTGCCGCATTACGTCGACTTCCAGGCCGAGCTGGCGCTTGTGCGCAAGATGCGATCGGACATCGAGACGGCGCGCAATGGCGGCAATGGCCTGCAGGAGGCCGCCGAATGATGCCGGTTCGGCCGCAGTTCGGGGGCGGATCAGTCGCCTCCGCCGCCTCCCCCGTCACCACCTCCGCCGCCATCGCAGGCGCCGCCCGCGTTGGCGCCGTCGCAGCCGCTCCCGTAGCCCCCGACCCCACCGCCCTCGCTGCTCGCGTTGGCCCTGCCGCGGTTTTTCGGCGGCTTGATGACATAAAAGGGAATGATGATCCCGCAGGCGACGAAGGCCGCGAAGACGGCCACGCCCAGCAATCCGTTCGAAGTGATGGCGTCCATGACAGCCTTTCCTTCTAGTTGGTTCATGCAGTCACAGGATACTCCAAGATGACGGACCTCGCCACTTACAACTTCGCCTATCTCGACGAGCAGACGAAGCGGATGATCCGCCGCGCGATCCTCAAGGCGATCGCCATCCCTGGTTACCAGGTGCCCTTCGCGTCGCGCGAAATGCCGATGCCTTATGGCTGGGGCACCGGCGGCGTGCAGGTGACGGCAGCGATCATCGGCCCGCAAGACGTGCTGAAGGTGATCGACCAGGGCGCCGACGACACGACCAATGCGGTCTCGATCCGCGCCTTCTTCCAGAAGGTCGCCAACGTCGCCGTCACCACCCACACCAAGGACGCGACGATCATCCAGACGCGCCACCGCATTCCCGAGCACAAGCTCGCCGAGGGCCAGATCCTCGTCTACCAGGTGCCGATCCCGGAGCCCTTGCGCTTCCTCGAGCCGCGCGAGACCGAGACCCGCAAGATGCATGCGCTCGAAGAATACGGGCTCATGCATGTGAAGCTCTACGAGGATATCGCCCATAACGGCCGGATTTCGAAGACCTATGCCTATCCGGTGAAGGTTGCGGGCCGCTACGTGATGGACCCGTCGCCGACGCCGAAGTTCGACAATCCGAAGATGCACCGCTCGGAGGCGCTGCAGCTGTTCGGCGCCGGCCGCGAAAAACGCATCTACGCGGTGCCGCCCTATACGGACGTCGTCAGCCTCGACTTCGAGGATCATCCGTTCGAAATCCAGACCTTCGACAAACCCTGCGCGCTCTGCGGCGCCGAGAACGTCTATCTCGACGAAGTGGTGCTGGACGACAAGGGCGGCCGCATGTTCGTCTGTTCGGACACTGACAATTGCGAGGACCGCCGCGAACACGGCCATGTCGGCGCCATGCTGGCGCCTGCCAAGGAGGCAGCGGAATGACCGACACCCCTCTTCTCAAAGTCAGCGGCGTCTCGAAATTCTACGGCAGCCGGATCGGCTGCAAGGACGTTTCCTTCGACCTGTGGCCGGGCGAAGTGCTCGCCATCGTCGGAGAGTCGGGCTCCGGCAAGACAACGCTGCTCAACTGCCTGTCGACCCGGCTGATGCCGACGACCGGCAGTGTCGAATACCGGATGCGCGACGGCAATTTCCGCGACCTCTACCACATGAGCGAGGCCGAACGGCGCTTCCTGATGCGCACCGACTGGGGCTTCGTGCACCAGAACCCGGCCGACGGCCTGCGCATGACGGTTTCGGCCGGCGCCAATGTCGGCGAGCGGCTGATGGCCGTCGGTGACCGGCACTACGGCAAGATCCGCGAGACGGCGAGCGACTGGCTGACCCGCGTCGAGATCGGCACCGACCGTATCGACGACCAGCCGCGCGCCTTTTCCGGCGGCATGCGCCAGCGCCTGCAGATCGCCCGCAACCTGGTTACCGGCCCGCGCCTGGTGTTCATGGACGAGCCGACCGGTGGTCTCGACGTCTCGGTCCAGGCCCGCCTGCTCGACCTGGTGCGCGGTCTCGTCAACGATCTCGGCCTGTCGGCGATCGTCGTCACCCATGATCTCGCGGTTGCACGCCTTCTGTCCCATCGGATGATGGTGATGAAGGACGGCCATGTGATCGAACAGGGGCTGACCGACCGGGTGCTCGACGATCCCCGCGAGCCTTATACCCAGCTTCTCGTCTCTTCCATTCTTCAGGTCTGAGGAGAATACCGATGGCCACACCTCTCGTCGTTTCCGAAGTCTTCAAAAGCTTCACCATGCATCTGCGCGACGGCATCAAGCTGCCGGTCGTCAAGGATGTGAATTTTTCCGTCGCAAGCGGCGAATGCGTCGTGCTCGGCGGCCCGTCAGGCATCGGCAAGAGCTCGATCCTGAAGATGCTCTACGGCAACTACGCCGTCGATGCCGGACAGATCCTCGTCGACCACAAGGACCGGATCGTCGATATCGCCCGCGCCGATCCGCGCACGGTGCTCGACGTGCGGCGCCATACGCTCGGCTATGTCAGCCAGTTCCTGCGCACTGTCCCGCGCGTCTCGGCGCTCGACGTGGTCGCCGAACCGCTGGTCGCCCGCGGCATCGCAGCGCCGGAAGCGCGCGACAAGGCGGCCGAGCTCCTGGCCAAGCTCAACCTGCCGCGAGAACTCTGGACCCTGCCGCCCGCCACGTTTTCGGGCGGCGAGCAGCAGCGGGTCAACATTGCCCGCGGTTTCATCACCAGCCACCGCATCCTGCTCCTCGACGAGCCGACCGCGTCGCTCGACGCGGTCAACCGGCGCGTCGTCATGGACATGATCGCGGACAAGAAACAGGAAGGCGTCGCCCTTCTCGGCATCTTCCATGACGAGGAAGTGCGCGAGGCAGTGGCCGACCGCGTTCTCGACGTCTCCCAATTTTCTCCGCGAAAGGCAGTCGCTGCATGAGCGTCAAGGTGGGGCTAGAGCCCGCGATCCACGAAACGGCAAATGTCAGCAATTCCACGCTCGGTCCGTATACGGAGGTTTCCGAGCGCTGCCGCATCAGCGAGGCCGAGATCGGCGCCTATTCCTATATCATGCAGGACGGCTCGATCTGGTGCGCGACGATCGGCAAGTTCGTCAACATGGCGGCCTCGGTGCGCATCAACGCCACCAACCACCCAACCTGGCGGGCGACGCTGCATCATTTCACCTATCGCGCCGCCAGCTACTGGGACGACGCGGAAGACGAGAAGAGCTTCTTCGAATGGCGGCGCGACAATCGCGTCACGATCGGCCATGACGTGTGGATCGGCCATGGCGCCACCGTGCTGCCGGGCGTCACCGTCGGCAACGGTGCGGTGATCGGTGCCGGTGCGGTCGTATCGAAGGACGTGGCGCCCTATACGATCGTCGGTGGCGTGCCGGCAAAGCTCATCCGCGAGCGCTTCACGAAAGCGGTTGGCGAAGCGATGGACCGGCTTGCCTGGTGGGACTGGGATCACTTGAAACTGAGGGCTGCTCTCGACGACTTCCGGACGCTTTCAGCAGAGGAATTCGTGTCCCGTCATGCCAGGTAACGGAAGCGCGGCGGGCGCCTCCGGAATATAATAAAACCGACATAAATCCGACATTCAGACTTCATCAACCATCGCTATCGAGCTCTCAGAAAAAAAGCTGAATTGGCGAGAGAGCATGAAGTTCGAATTGAGGGACATCACCCGCCGTTTCGGCGATCGTATCGCGGTGAGTGCCGTGAACGTCGAGATTCCCCAGGGCCAGATGGTCGGCATCATCGGCCGCTCCGGCGCCGGCAAGTCTACCCTGCTGCGCATGATCAACCGCCTGCAGGAGCCGAGCTCCGGCTCCATCTACTTCAACGGCGCCGAAGTCTCCTCCCTCAAGGGCCGGGCGCTGCGCAACTGGCAGCGCGATTGCGCGATGATCTTCCAGCAGTTCAACCTGGTCCCGCGCCTCGACGTGATGACCAACGTGCTGCTCGGCCGTCTCAATCACCGGTCGACGACGATGAGCCTCCTGAAAATCTTCAGCCGCGACGAGCGCGTCATGGCGATGGCGGCGCTGGAGCGGCTCGGGATCGAACAGACGGCACTGCAGGCGGCCGGAACGCTGTCGGGCGGCCAGCAGCAGCGCGTGGCGATCGCCCGGGCGCTGGTGCAGGCACCGAAAATGATGCTCGCCGACGAGCCGATCGCCTCGCTCGATCCGCTCAACGCCAAGATCGTCATGGATGCCCTGCGCGACATCAACGAGCGCGAAGGCATCACGGTCATCACCAATCTGCACACGCTCGATACGGCCCGCAGCTATTGCGAACGGATCATCGGCATGGCGGGCGGCCGCGTCGTCTTCGACGGCCCGCCGCAGCAGCTCAACGCCAATGCGGTTCGCGAGATCTATGGTTCCGACAAGGATGGCGCCGGGATCGACGAGACCATGACATCGACCAGCCTTGCCCCCGCCCGCCGCGGCGAAGCTCCCGTCGCGATCGACACATCCGGCATGGTGACCGAAGCCGCCGCCATGCGCTGACCTGTTTCCGGCTGCCGACCCGCGGCCGGAAGACTGACGCCCTTTCCGGGTTGACCAACCCAATCACCAAAGGAGACTTCCATGTCTGCATTCCGCAAGATCCTGATGGCGACGATCGCCGTCGCCGCCGTTGCCGGCCAGGCCCACGCCCAGAGCGCACCGGTTCTGCGTATCGGCCTCGACGGCGGCGAAAACGAAGCCGATCAGGTCCGCCGCACCGAATGCGTCAAGCCGGGCCTGATCGCCGCGACCGGCGCTTCGGACGTCAAGCTCTTCCCGTCGCCGAACTACAACGGCGTCATCCAGGGCCTGCTCGGCGGCACGATCGACCTCGCCGTCATGGGCGCGTCCTCCTACGCTTCGATCTACATCAAAGACCCGAACGCCGTTACCCCGGTCCTGACCACCAAGCAGGCCGACGGTTCGACCGGCTACTACTCGATCATGGTTGCCCGCAAGGATTCGGGCATCAAGACGCTCGCCGACGCCAAGGGCAAGAAGATCGGCTTCGCTGATCCGGACTCGACCTCCGGCTACCTCGTGCCGAACGTCGCCCTGCCGAAGGACGTCGGCATGCCGGTCAAGCAGTACTTCTCCGAAACCGGCTTCGGCGGCGGCCATGAGAACCTCGTTCTCGGTATTCTCGACAAGAAGTTCGACGTCGGCACCACCTTCGGCTCCGCCGTCGGCGACTGGGCACAGGGTTACTCATCCGGCAACCTGCACATCATGGTCTCCAAGGGCCTGCTCGACATGGACGACATCGTCCAGGTCTGGAAGTCGCCGCTCATCCCGAACGGCCCGCTGATGGTTTCCAACAAGCTTTCCGACGACATGAAGAAGAAGGTGACCGCCTACTTCGCCGAGCTGCCGAAGAAGGACAAGACTTGCTTCGAGAGCTTCACGGGCGGCGGTTACGTCGACTGGTCGCCGGTCGACCAGAAGTTCTACCAGACCATCATCGACGCTCGTAAGGCTGTCATCGGCGGCTGATCCAACGTCTGATCAATATCTTGGCGGCGGCATCATGACGATGCCGCCGCTCGTTCAACAAGGATACCCAGAATGGCGCACGTGGCCGGACCCGCTCAGTACAGCGGGCTGCAGGAAAGCTCCCGCACCATCCTCGACCATTATCAGCAACAGGTGCGGACCCGGCGGATCTATACCGTCGTCTCCATCGTCGTTTTCCTGATCGTGCTCGGCGCGTCGCTGGATTTCGCCAACGAAGCCAATTCCGGCAAGTTCTTCGAACGCCTTCCTTATCTCTTCGATTTCCTGAAGAGCTTCGTGCCGAACAGCCCGCTGGAAATCTTCCGCGCCATGTTCGACCTGCCGTCGCCCTATGCGGACGGATCGATCAAGTTCGACTATACGAGCGATCGCGTCTGGATCACCGACAGTTTCTATATTCCGAACTTCTTCTACCAGTTGGCGATCACCATCAACATCGCCATCGTTTCGACCATCCTCGGCGCCACCGGCGCCTTCCTTCTCTGCTTCTTCGCCTCCACCAATCTCGTCGGCGCCGGTCTCACGCGCTGGGTGGTGCGACGCATCATGGAAATCCTGCGCGCTTTTCCGGAGATCGTCGTCGCAGGCCTGCTGGCCGCGATCCTGTCGATCGGCCCGATCGCGGCGATCATCGCCGTGTCGATTCACACCATCGGCGCGCTCGGAAAGCTGTTCTTCGAAGTGGTCGAGAATGCCGACATGAAGCCGGACGAAGGCCTGCGCGCGTCTGGTGCCAGCTGGCTGGAGCGCGTCCGCTTCGCGATCCTGCCGCAGGTCCTGCCGAATTTCGTCTCCTACACGCTGCTGCGCACCGAGATCAACGTGCGCGCCTCGACCATTATCGGCGCCGTCGGCGGCGGTGGCATCGGGGAAGTGTTCAGCCTGTCGATCGGACGTGACCACGCCGCCAAGACCTATGCGATCATCATTCTACTTCTGATTACGGTCATCTGCGTCGACCAGTTCTCGGCCTGGCTGCGCCGCCGGCTGATCGGCAAGCAATCGTTCGAATTCGGCCGGGGAGCTGCCTGATGTCCAATCTCGCCGTCAATGCCGCCGATCGCGAACGCCTCCTCGCCGCCTATCCGGAAGTCTTTCACCGCAGCGTCTTGCAGCGCTGGGGCCTGGCGATCGCGGCCGTCGCCGTCTTCGTCTACCTCGCCTTCTGCTTCTCCTTCTTCAACGTCATCCCGACCTTCGTCAACGGCAACTGGGATCGCGCGGCGATCTACCTGCAGGACTGGTATTCATGGCGCGCGCAGCCCCGTCTGCGCTTCCAGAACGGCGAGGCCGTGCCGCAATGGACGAGCCGCGGGCAATATCCGGACGGCGCGGCGATCGACTGGCTGAAGCCGGCCTCCAACGGCGGCTACACGGTGATCTTCGGTAGCGACGACCGGCTTGACGTCACCCCGAGCCAGGTCGACGTCTATCTCGACGGCAAGCTCTATCCCGTCGCGATCAAAGGGGATCGGGCGATACTGCCTGCCGGTGCGCCGGCGCGGATGGTGCAGGACGGCAACAAGGTCAATGTCCGTTTCGGCTTTGCCGGCCAGGCGGAAATCCGCAACAGCCAGGTCTATGTGCAGCGGCGTTTCCTCGGCTGGGCGAATTTCTTCTTCGACACCCAATCGCCGTTCTGGGGCCGCAGCGTCACCGGCGTGGGCGGGCTGATGCTCTTCGGCGAGCGGCTCGACCCGAGCCAGTCCAATGCCTCGCTGGCGCTCGACAACTTCTTGAACAATAGCAGCTGGCAGCATGGCGATATTCTCTCCAAGCTGATGCAGACGCTGGTCATGGCCTTCGTCGGCACGCTGTTCGCCACCCTCATCGCCTTCCCGCTCGCCTTCGTCGCGGCGCGCAACATCACCACAAGCCGGCCGATGAACTGGGGGATGAAGCGCTTTTTCGACTTCCTGCGCTCCATCGACATGCTGATCTGGGCCCTGTTCTTCACCCGCGCCTTCGGGCCGGGGCCGCTCCCCGGGATCGCCGCCATCTTCTTCACGGATACCGGTGCGCTCGGAAAGGTCTATTCGGAAGCGCTGGAGAATGTCGACGACAAGCAGCGCGAGGGCGTCAAGTCGGTGGGGGCCGCGCCGGTCGTCGTGCAGCGTTACGGCGTCGTGCCGCAGGTCCTGCCGATCTTCATCTCGCAATCGCTGTATTTCTGGGAGTCCAACACCCGTTCGGCAACCGCGATCGGCGCTGTCGGCGCGGGCGGTATCGGCCTCAAGCTGCTCGAATCCATGAAGACCAATGCGGATTGGGACAAGGTTGCCTATATGGTCCTGCTGATCCTTCTGGTGGTCTTCGTCTTCGACAATCTCTCCAATGCGCTGCGTTCGCGCGTCATGGGCAAAAAGGGCTCCTGACAGGCCGGATTATCATCATTCTGTCATGGAAATCTTTTAGCCGGGGGTCCTGTTTCGCGGGCCGGCGCACAGGTAAAGTCGGCCGGCCTTCTCCTGATTCCGGAATCCCGTTTTGCGCTACGCTCTCTATTTTTCGCCCGCCGAAAACCATCCGCTGACGAAGGCGGCAGCGCGTTGGCTCTGCCGTGACGCCTTTACCGGCGAGACGTTTCCGACGCCCGATGTCGAAGGCCTGTCCCGCGACACCGTCCATGAACTGACCGCCGATCCGCGCCGCTACGCCTTTCACGCGACGCTCAAGGCGCCGTTCGAGCTGCATCCGGACCGGACGGAAGCCGAGCTGATCAGGGCCGCCGAACGCTTTGCCGCAGAGACCACCGCGTTCGACATCCCGAACGTCATCGTCGGCCAGCTGGGGCGGTTCTTCGCGCTGGTTCCCGATACCATTTACCCGGAGCTCCAGCATTTTGCCGGACGCGTCGTCGAAGAGTTCGAACATTTTCGCGCACCGCTGTCGGAGGACGATATCGCGCGGCGTAAACCTGATATGTTAAGTTCGGCCCAGCGCGCCAATCTCGACCGCTGGGGTTATCCCTATGTCATGGACGAGTTCCGCTTCCACATGACGTTGACCGGGCAGGTCCCGCCCGAAGAGGCGCCCATCATGCGCCGCGAGCTCGACCGCCGCTTTGCCGATTTCGCCAACGCGCCGCTGACCGTCGATGGGCTCGCCATCTTCGTAGAGCCGGAGCGCGGCACACCCTTCATCGCCCATCGCTGGCTTCCGCTGGCGTCCGCCTTCGAAAACAGAAAGACCGCATCATGACCGCCGAACTCGTGCTCACCAATGCCCGCATCGTGCTCGAGGACAGCGTGATCTCCGGTTCCGTCCAGATCCGGAACGGCAAGATCACCGACATCTCGGAAGGCAATGTCCATACCGGCGAGGATTTCGAGGGCGACTATCTGATCCCGGGCCTGGTCGAACTTCATACCGACCATCTGGAACAGCATTATTCGCCGCGCCCGGGCGTGCGCTGGAACACCACGGCGGCGATCCAGGCCCATGACGCACAGATCGCCACCTCCGGCATCACCACCGTCTTCGACTGCCTGCGCATGGGCGCCGACGAGGACGGCGGCTTTGCCCATGGCGAAATGCGCGCCATGGCGGACGCGATTGCCGCTGCCGGCGCCTACGGCCGCCTGCGCTCCGAACATTTCCTGCATCTGCGCTGTGAAGTCTCCGCCGACAATTGCATGGAGCATTTCGTCGACTTCGAGAACGATCCGCATGTCCGGCTCGTCTCGCTGATGGATCACGCGCCAGGCCAGCGGCAGTTCCAGACGATGGATCAGTACACGCTCTACTACCAGAAGAAGCGCGGCCTCAGCGATGAGGCATTCGCCGCTTTCGTCGCCAAACGCCAGGAAGAATCGGCACGCAATGCGACGCCGCACCGCGTTGCGATCTCCAAGATCTGCGCCGAGCATGGCATTGCAGTCGCAAGCCATGACGACGCGACGCTCTCCCATGTGGGCGAAGCGATCGACAACGGCGTTCGGCTGGCGGAATTCCCGACCAGTTTCGATGCGGCAAAGGCTTCGCACGAAGCAGGCATGAGCGTGCTGATGGGCGCGCCGAACATCGTTCGCGGCAAGTCGCATTCCGGCAATATCGCCGCCCGCGACCTTGCCGAGCGTGGCGTGCTCGACGTGCTCTCCTCCGATTACGTGCCGCTCAGCCTGCTGCACGCGCCCTTCGTGCTTGCCTCGGAGGTTGAAAGCATCTCGCTGCCGAAGGCGCTCGCCATGGTAACATCGACCCCTGCCCGCACCGTCAGCCTCGACGACCGGGGCCGGATCGCGACCGGCCTGCGTGCCGATATCGTCCGCGTCCATCACGAAGAGGGGGTTCCCGTCTCCCGCGCCGTCTGGCGGGAAGGCCGGCGGGTCGCCTGATGGACGCCAGGCCGACAGCAACGGAACCGGAGCGAAGCGGCTGCATGGTCGCGGTCGTCGGCCCGAGCGGGGCCGGCAAGGACACGCTGATGGCCTATGCCGCCCGGTTCTTCGAGGGCCGCGATGACGTCGTCTTCGTACGGCGCGTCATCACCCGCAACGCCGCCGCCGGCGGTGAAGACCATGATGGCGTTTCCGAAGCGGAATTCGAGGCTCTGGAACAGGCCGGTCGTTTTGCGGTCTCCTGGGGTGCCCACGGCCTGCGATACGGCATTCCCGTCGAGACGAAAGAGGCCATGGCAAAAGGCCAGCTGGTCGTCGCCAACGGCTCGCGTTCCGCGCTTGCCCGGTTCAAGGATACCTATCCGTCGCTGGTGGTCATCAACATCACCGCCAGCCTGGACGTGCTCGCGGCCCGGCTCGAAGCGCGCGGGCGGGAAACGCGCGAGGAAATACTTCGGCGTCTCGAACGCAGCTCGCTGACCGTGACCGGCAACTACCAGGTGGTGACGATCGACAATAGCGGATCGCTCGAAGATGCCGGCAGGGCCTTGATCGAGGCCCTCAACGGTTGCTTTGCGAGCCACCCGACTGGTTAGCGAAAAACGTTCGATCGTTCTTTAAAGTCCCTGATCCGGCTCTATGTGCCTTTCCTTATAAGGAAAGGAAAAATCATGGGCCAGAGCAAGCCGCGCGAAGGGCAACGTCCCGATGGGGCTACTGCCATCGATCTGGAAGCGCGCGTCGTTGTTCTGGAAATCGTCTCCATGACGGCGTTGGCGCTTGCCATGGACACGTCCGAGAACGCAGACGTCGAACACGCCCGCGGGATCAGCAACCTCGTTCTCGAAGCCGTGCACCAGCGCTGTCACGAGATGAACATGCCCGAGGATGCGCGGCTCACCGCCTGCACCTATGCAGATGAGCTGCTTTCGACCGCACTTCTGTCTCTTTATCCGCAGGAACGCTGAGCCTTAGGCTCAATGCGCTTCGTCCCAATTGCTGGCGGCGCGAGCATCGACCTTCAGCGGCACCCGCATCGAGATCGCCGGCATGGCCGCCTGCTCCATGGTCGAGATGATCACCGGCAAGGTCTTGTCGATCTCCTCATCCTCGACCTCGAAGATCAGTTCGTCGTGCACCTGCAGCAGCATGCGGGCCCTTCCGTTCAGCCCGGTCGTTTCCAGCGCCGATTCCATCTTCGCCATCGCGCGGCGGATGATATCGGCGGCCGAACCCTGGATCGGCGCATTGATCGACGCACGTTCGTTGAAGGCACGCACCGAAGGGTTGGAGGACTTGATCTCCGGATAATGCGCCCGGCGGCCGAAGATCGTCTCGACGTAACCGTTCTCGCGCGCGAAGGTCTTGGTGCTTTCCATATAATCGCGGATGCCCGGGAAACGCTCGAAATACTTCTTGATATAGTCGCCCGCTTCAGAGCGTTCGATCGACAGCTGGTTGGCCAACCCGAAAGCCGAGATGCCGTAGATGATGCCGAAGTTGATCGCCTTGGCGCGGCGGCGCACTTCGCTCGGCATGCCTTCGACCGGCACGCCGAACATTTCCGAGGCCGTCATCGCGTGAATGTCGATCCCATCGGCAAAGGCCTGGCGCAGCTGCGGAATATCGGCCACATGCGCAAGCACGCGCAGCTCGATCTGGCTGTAGTCGGCGGAGACCAGCTTGTGGCCGGGCGTCGAGATGAAGGCGGTGCGGATCTTGCGGCCTTCCGCCGTACGCACCGGGATGTTCTGCAGGTTCGGTTCCGAAGAGGAAAGCCGGCCTGTGGTGGTGGAGGCAAGCGAGTAGCAGGTGTGGACCCGCTTCGTTTCCGGGTGAACGTAACCCGGCAGCGCGTCCGTGTAGGTGGATTTCAGCTTTGTCAGCTGGCGCCAGTCGACGATCTTGCGCGGCAGGGGATGACCTTCGGCAGCCAAATCTTCCAGCACGCTGGCCGAGGTAGACCACTGGCCGGTCTTGGTCTTGGCGCCGCCCGGCAGGCCCATCTTGCCGAACAGGATGTCGCCGAGCTGTTTCGGGGAGCCGATGGTGAACTTTTCTCCCGCCAGTTGGTAGATCTCGTCTTCGAAGGCGGCGGCCCGCTGGGCAAGCTCGCCGGAAAGCCTGGACAGGATCTGCCGGTCGATGGTGATGCCGCGCTCTTCCATGCGGGCGAGTACCGAAACCAGCGGCCGCTCGAGCCGCTCATAGATGCGCGTCAGGCCTGCGGCCGCCAGCTGCGGTTTCAGCACCATCCACAGGCGCAGCGTCACGTCGGCGTCTTCCGCCGCATAGGCGGTTGCCTTGTCGATATCGACGAAATCGAAGGTGACGCCCGCCTTGCCGCTGCCGGCGACTTCCTTGAAGGTGATCGGCTTGTGGTTCAGCCAGCGCTCCGACAGGGCGTCCATGCCGTGGTTCGCCTTGCCGGCCTCCAGTACATAGGACATCAGCATCGTATCGTCGTAACCCTCGACGGTGATGCCATGACGTCTCATCAGCAGGTAATCGAACTTCAGGTTCTGCGCCACTTTCAGGACCGACGGGTCCTCCAGCAGCGGCTTCAGACGCGCCAGCGCTTCCCGGGTCGGGATCTGGTTTTCGGCAAGCCCGCCGCCGAGCAGATCGCCGACGCCGGTCTTGTGGATCAGCGGCACATAGGCCGCGCGGACTTCGAGACCGGACGGATTGGCGATATTGTCGGCAAGTGCGAGGGAAAACCCGACCAGCTCCGCCTGCATCGGATCGAGCGATGTGGTTTCCGTGTCGAAGGCGACGAGACCGGTTTCCTGCGCCGCGCGGATCCAGTCGTCCAGCACCGTCAGGTCCCGGATGGTCACGTAGCAGCTCGGATCGAGTTTGGCCTTGGCAAAGGCTTCGATGCGGGCCTCTGCGAATGCGGTCGGCGTTGCCGCCTCCGTGCCCTTGGCGACCGGCGCCTTGGCGGGATTGGCGGGCGCTTCCGCCGCCGCCTCGCCGGTATCGACCGCCGCCACGCCGCCGGCATCGAGGTCCGGGCCGCGGGCGGCCTGGCCCCATTCGACGTTCACGACGGCGGGTTCGATGGCATCGGCATCGCAATTGCAAGCGGCGGCGACGCGGCGCGTCAGCGTGCCGAATTCCATGGTCTTCAGGAAGCCGACCAGTTTCGGGCCGTCCTGCGGCTCCAGCACCAGCGCATCGAGATCGAGGTCGAGAGGCACGTCGAGCCGAAGCGAGACGAGCCGGCGCGAAAGGCGGGCGAGGTCGGCATTGGCGACGATGTTTTCGCGGCGCTTCACCTGCTTGATTTCGCCGGCGCGGGCAAGCAGCGTGTCGAGATCGCCGAATTCTTCAAGAAGCTGCGCTGCCGTCTTCGGGCCGATGCCCGGAATGCCCGGCACGTTGTCGACCGAATCTCCGACCATCGCCTGCAGGTCGATCATCTTCTCCGGCGGCACGCCCCATTTCTCGATGACGTCGGGAACGCCGATCTGCTTGTCCTTCATGCTGTCGTACATATGGACGTTCGGCGTCACGAGCTGCATCAGGTCCTTGTCCGACGAGACGATGGTCACATCGGCGCCGGTCGCCTCGGCCTGGCGGGCATAGGTCGCGATGATGTCGTCCGCCTCGAAACCTTCGGTCTCGATGCAGGGCAGGTTGAATGCGCGGGTCGCCTGGCGGATCAGGCCGAATTGCGGGATCAGCTCTTCCGGCGGCGCCGAACGGTTCGCCTTGTAGGCGTCGTAGAGCTCCTTGCGGAAGGTTTTGGCGGAATAGTCGAAAATGACGGCGAAATGGCTGGGCGTCACGCCGACCGAGGTGTCGCGCGCATCGGTCAGCAGCTTCCACAACATGTTGCAGAAGCCGGAGACGGCGCCGACCGGCAGGCCGTCGGATTTGCGGGTGAGCGGCGGCAGCGCGTGGAAGGCGCGGAAAATGAAGCCGGAACCGTCGATAAGGAAAAGATGATCGCCTTTTTTCATGGCGCAAGGAATAGCGTGGGGCATTTGATCCGTCCACGAAAACTTCGCTGCCGCGAAGCCTCCCGCCCTCACCGGAACGTTACCGATTTGTAATATGCTTTCTCTTGAAAAGCCCGGTTCGGCCCCACATTTCCTACTCACCGGCGATTGATCACGCCGCAGTCTGGCAGCCGGCATGTCCCCCGCCGAACCAGGCCGGACAAAGGCCTATCCCCCTCTCCGGGCCTTTGTCCTTCCATCAGAAACCGCCACGGCTGTCCCCTCCCTGCCGTGGCGGTTTTTTATTGCTCTTTCGCAGGAAACACTTGTCATTTCCCCCATCTTCGCACAGGCTTGGCGAAAGCATGGCGTGCGATATATCTGGCAGATATTGCTCGCAAACGGGCTCGTTCAGGGAGGGATGAAGACCAGCCATGGGATTCGACCGCTCGCATTCTGCGACATACCTGGCGGGCCAACTCGCCAAAGGCTTTGCGCGCTCCCTGCAGAAGCGGGCGATGGTGCTTGGCTTTTCCCCTGGCCAGTTTCCCGTCCTGCTCGAACTCTGGCAGGAAGACGGGCTGACGCAGAAGCAGCTCCTCGACAAGCTGGAGGTCGAACAGGCGACGCTCGCCAACACACTCGCCCGCATGGAGCGGGACGGTCTCATCCAGCGCACCCCCCATCCGAACGACCGCCGTGCACAGATCATCACGCTGACCTCGCTCGGCCGCGAGCTGGAAGTCCAGGCCGTGGAAGCGGCCTCCGAAGCGGATGCGGCCCTGTTCTCAGGCTTTCGTCGCTTCGAGCGCGAGCTGATGATCGAATACATGCGGATGATCGTCGAGAACGCACGCAAGATCTAAGCCAACGGCGTTGGCGTCTTTGCCATTGTCTCCGCTGCCCCTGACTTGCTAACAAGGTCGGGCATTCGAAACGATGGGCCGCTTCTTGCCTCCTGGGCTCGAGGTCTCGCATTTCAAAGACAGGATTTCCCATGACCGATCTTTCCGCCGTCCTCGACCGCGCCGACCAGAACCTTCCCGCAAGCCTCGAGCGCCTGTTCGGCCTCGTCCGCATCAAGTCGATCTCCACCGACCCCGCCTTCAAATCCGATTGCCGCGAGGCTGCCGAGTGGCTGGTGGCCGAACTGAAGGATCTCGGCTTCGAGGCGTCGGTTCGCGATACGACCGGTCATCCGATGGTCGTCGGCCACCACCCGGGCGCCAGCGCTGATGCGCCGCACGTGCTGTTCTACGGTCATTACGATGTCCAGCCGGTCGATCCGATCGATCTCTGGGAGGACGATCCCTTCGACCCCAAGGTCAAGGAACTCGGTGTCGGCCGCAAGGTGGTGACGGGCCGCGGCGTTGCCGACGACAAGGGGCAGCTGATGACATTCGTCGAAGCCTGCCGGGCTTACAAAGATGTGCATGGCTCGCTGCCGGTGCGCGTCACCATCCTCTTCGAAGGCGAGGAAGAATCCGGCTCGCCGTCGCTCAAACCCTTCCTCGACGCCAATGCCGCCGAACTGAAAGCCGATTACGCGCTCGTCTGCGATACCGGCATGTGGGATGCGGATACGCCGGCGATTACCGCGTCGTTGCGTGGCCTGGTCGGCGAAGAAATCATCGTCAGCGCCGCCAACCGCGACCTTCATTCCGGCATGTACGGCGGCGCTGCGGCAAACCCAATCCAGATCCTGTCGAAAATCCTCGCCGGATTGCATGACGATACCGGCCGCGTGACGCTCGAAGGCTTTTACGACGGCATCGAGGAGACGCCGTCCAACATCAAGGCGGCCTGGGAAAACCTTGTCAGCGGTCGCGACGACTTTCTGGGAGAGGTGGGCTTGTCGGAGCTGGCCGGCGAAAAGGGCCGTTCGCTGCTCGAACTGCTCTGGGCGCGGCCGACCTGCGAATTCAACGGCATCAGCGGCGGCTACGAAGGCCAGGGCTTCAAGACGGTGATCGCGTCGAAGGCCTCGGCCAAAGTGTCCTGCCGTCTCGTCGGAGGCCAGGATCCGGAAAAGATCCGCGAAAGTTTTCGTGCCTATGTGCGCTCGAAGATCCCGGCTGACTGCTCGGTGGAATTCCTGACGCATGGCGGCTCGCCGGCGATCCAGCTCGGTTACGATTCGCCGGTGCTCACCAAGGCGAAGACGGCGCTTTCCGAGGAGTGGCCGAAGCCGGCCTTGGTTGTCGGCGTTGGAGGATCGATCCCGATCGTCGGCGATTTCCAGAAGACGCTCGGCATGGAATCGCTGCTGGTCGGCTTCGGCCTCAGCGACGACCGCATCCACTCGCCGAATGAAAAATACGACCTGCGCTCCTTCCACAAGGGTATCCGCTCGTGGGCGCGCATCATCGCGGCGCTGGCTGACTGACCTCTGAAGGCCTGAAACGGAGAAGGGCCCGACGCGTCTCCGCGTCAGGCCCTTAAAAACAAAAAGGCCGGGGCAAGCCCGACCTTTCCACTCCCATTCACTGGTGCCAGTACATCCGTGGTCACTCGAAATGGGACAAGCATTTCCGACGCGGCCGCTCTTCGACCTTTTCAGATCACTGCGGCTCTAGCGGTCATCGTCCCTCGGTTAAGTAAACATCCCGTTAACGCGGATATGAAAACCGCCTCGAGACGGCACGGTCGCCCGTATTTGCCGTAACACACATGCTCGCTCAGGCTTTTGGAGCCCCGACCACGCGGTGCGTCGGAAACGCTATTGAACCCTAGATGGGAGCTAAGGTTTCCGTTTACAAGGGGTTAAGTTTAGAATCGCTCTAAACACTGGAGGAGCCCGTTCCAGAAAAGCAGAAAGGCCGGACAAGCCGGCCTTTCGCGAGTTCGACTCTGAGGTCTTCAGCAGATCATGCGCCCTGGAGGCGGTCTGCGGAAACCTTGCCAGAACGCTTGTCGCTGACGAGTTCGTAGGAGATCTTCTGACCGTCCTTGAGCTGGCCGAGGCCAGCGCGCTCAACGGCGGAGATGTGAACGAAAACGTCCTGCGAACCGTCGTCAGGCTGAATGAAGCCGTAGCCCTTGGTTGCGTTGAACCACTTTACAGTACCGGTAGCCATAACGATGCCTTTCCCTTGCAAATATGACCGACTATTCCACGCTCGAGCGCTTGGAACGTTGAAGTTTCGTATTTGAAGAGAGATCGTCGCAAACGCCGCGAGGCGCATAGTGCTGGCTATCAAACAAATATCGATGGCGAACCAGATAATGGCTCCGGTCAAAAAGGTCAAGATCGGGAAAATTAAGCCGCGCTTTCAAGGGCGAAATAGCCAGCGATTTCAAGGCGCATAAAACAGAAAACCCGGCGCGGGAGGAGGTGCGCCGGGTTTCCGAAACTGACCAACAACTGGGAGGAGGAGGTGTTGTCGGTCCCATCTGGGGCGCTGGGAGGAGGAGTGCGCCCTTCGATGAATTGAACATACAGGAGCGAAGCTTAAAAAACAGTCACGATATCGCAGTGCAGCATTGCAATTCTCGCATAGCTCCTTTGTCCTCTTGCAGCCCACACCGTCCTAGGCCAATTTGAGTGCATGAGCCTCGAATCCGTCCGCACCTTCTTCGCCGCCAACGCCCCCGATGTCCACGTCATCATTACCGAGCAAAGCTCGGCCACCGTGCCGCTTGCCGCCCTCGCTCACGGGGTGGCGCCCGAGCAGATTGCCAAGACGATCTGCGTACGCGCCGGCGAGACCACCATGCTTGTGGTGATGTCGGGAACCATCCGCCTGGACAACCGCAAATTCCGGGATCATTTCGGTGCCAAGCCGCGCATGCTCGGCGGTGACGAGACGGCCGAGATCACCGGCCATCCCATCGGCGGCGTGTGTCCGTTCGGGTTGCCTTCCCCGATCCCGATCTATTGCGACGAGTCGCTGCGGAAATTCCCGGAAGTCGTGCCTGCGGCCGGCGCCACCAATGCCGCTGTGCGCATCAGCCCCGACCGTATGGCGGACCTGACCGCAGCGACCTGGATCGATGTCGGTCAGGATCCGGTTTAGAGGCGGCCGCTCAAGTAACGGTCGTACCAGGCATGCTTGCTTTCCGCCGAAGCGGTTGCAACCACATAGCCGATGGCAAAACCGATCGCGCCGATCAGGGTGAACAGCGTCGTGGTCGCAGCGGGATGTTCGCGGATGGTGCCGGCAACCGTGCTTGCTTCGTTCTGCACGTAATGCGCAGCGTTGCCGGCGCGCTCAGTCACCTTGCCATAGGCGGCACCGGTTTTTTCGGAGAGCATTTCGCGCAGGTTGGCAATCTCGGAACGCAGCGTCGCGATCTCGGTCTTAACGTTTTCGCCGGGTTCGTGATCGAAAGAGGGCGTATTCGATTTCGCGGGGGTGTTCAGGTTTCTGACGGGCTCTGCCATTACGGCCTCCTTGCGTTTTTCAAGAGACCGTTCAACTGCCGAAGGACTGATAGGTTCCTCGTTTAAAGCAAGAACCTATCGGCTTTTCGCCAGCGCCTCGGCGAGCGCCGAGAGCTTTTGCTTGTCGTCCGAGCCTTTTTGAAGGGAGTTCACGAGGATCAGCGCGAGTGCCTCGGCATCGGGGCTCGCCTTGTCGATCTGGTGTTCCGCGCAAGCCTGGTCAAAGACCTGCTGCAGCAAGCTGAGCTGGTCCGGATTGACAGGATTTCTAACCATCTGTGTAGGCATATAACCCTCCCGATCATACGGTGCCCGACCGGCGGACCATTCTCCTCGCCCTGCTCTACAATGGCGGCTGGAGAAACTTACCAGCGGCCTTCTATTGCGACAGACTTGCGCCGGCCTTGTCGGCGCCCGAGGAACAAAAAGGTCTACAAGCCACAGGAGAGAGGATTTTGAGCCTTGGCTAATAAATTGACAATAACAATAATAGACGGGTGTAATATAAGGGTAGACCCGTACGGGTTACTACCTATACGGGTCCTTCGGGTGTCTAAGAACGAGGCATGAAGGTCCAACGGCGGCTTATGCCATGCCCGCCGGGTCGCCAGTTGGCATCAGAGCGGGATTGAGCGTCGGATCCTGCGGGTTCTTGCTGTCGCCAGGATCCTGTGCAGGCGTCAATGGCGGCTTTTCCTGGGTTCGATCGGGGACACCGCCCGCCGGTGTCGGCCCGCGCGGCTGAGGGCTCGGAGCGGGGATAGGGTCTCGATTGGGCATGATGGCCTCCTTTTCCTGTCAGGAAACCAACGATTGAGGCCAGTCACGGTTCCGCAGGGCGGCCAGTATTCCCGAAGAAAACCTCACTCGCCTTCAGCGATACAAGCGCCGGTCGCGGGAGGCGGACGACATGCCGAGCATGTAGCCTATCGCCAGGCCGAGCAGACCGACGGCAGCAATTGCCGAGCCGGTAGCGGCCGGATGGTCGACAGCGTGGGCGGCGACCATGCCCGCCTCGTCCTTGACATGATGAACGGCAGATTTCGTACGGGCACCAACGCCTGTCTCTTCGGCGACATCACCGGTAAAGCCGGCAGCGAGAGGTTTTTTGGCCATTGAAGTCTCCTTTTCGGAAACAACACCCAAACGGAACGCGAGGTTCCGTCTCCAGCTTCCCATCTGAAAGGGCAGGCCTTTGTCTGAAGGGAATGGAAACCCGCGCCGACAGGGCCGGCGCGGGCAAAACCATTATTCGGTGACTTTAGCCTGTCCTTCAGACTGCTTCAGCACGACGGCTTCCTGGCGCGGGTCCACTTTCGGAGGCGCGATGCTTGCCGTGGTGACTTCCTTGTCCACCTTG
Organism: Neorhizobium tomejilense; assembly: GCF_964254135.1. Lineage (NCBI taxonomy): Bacteria > Pseudomonadati > Pseudomonadota > Alphaproteobacteria > Hyphomicrobiales > Rhizobiaceae > Neorhizobium > Neorhizobium tomejilense. Next base: position 4,376,279 of record NZ_CAXUSO020000001.1, on the reverse strand, counting down.
GCGGAAGCCGTGACGTCGTGGCCGGCGCATTCCGCAAGGGCTGCGGTGGATGACAGGCCGAGCACGGCGGCGATTACGAGAACTGTCTTCATGCCATTCTCCTTTCGCTGTGGTTGCAGGTGCCACGGTAACCCGTAGTGCGATGAACCCGAAATCACGAATTCGCGTTTTCGGGCTGCCTCATATGGCCTGTTTTCATCGCTTGGTAGCGATTACATCAGTTTTGAAAGGGTTTCGCGATTGACGAAAATATCAGTCTTTCCGGCTTCATAAGCGGGGTGGCTGAACTCCACCATTCCCCTTTCAGGCATTTCAAGCGCCTGCTTGACGGTGACCAGCCCGACCGGGACGCGCTGGTCGCCATTCCGGACGACTGCCTCGACGACTTTCTGCATATCCTCCCCTCCTCCAAGGTGGAATCCGTCATAACGCGGATCTTGCCTCCTTGTTCCATCAGGAATCGGATTTTTTTAAGGTTGGATGCGGTATCGGGCAGCTTTTGTAACATAGGCCAACGCCCGACCCTCCAGGGCGTTGCGGCATTTCAATGAAGGTCCAGCGGCAGCTGGATGCCCTTGGGAATATTCGGGCGTCGCTGGCTGGCGATCTGTATCTTCTGGAACGTCTCGCGCCGACGCTGCGCTTCAGCCTCGCGCAAAGCCTTCGATGCTGCGACTGCGGCCATTGCACGTTCGATCACATGTTCGGTTCTGCTCATCAGTACCTCCAAATGTTCTCTATTTGTTCTCATAAATGGAGATGGAAGTCAAGCGGTTCAAGACCGGGCCAAATAAGTGGGTCCTTTACGCCTCCTTAAATCGCCGCATTTAGAGTCGAGCCAAAGGCTTGGGCGATCAGACATTCGAGTAACAGCCTGTTTTGACAGGCGCGTAACGGGGGTATGCCGGCTCACCATGGCAGCCAGAGGCAAATCAGACAAACGCGTTGAACCGTCCTTCGAGGGTTCGCGGCCGAGCGGCGATTTACGTCTCGACGCGGATGAGCGGATCGTGGGCAACGGCCGGCCTGGCAGACGTCCATCGAAAGCCGAAAGCGACGAGCGTTCCGAGCGCCCGGAACGCGCCCGTCCCTCGCGCGACAGGAAAGCCTCCACCCGTCGCCAGGGCGGCGGGTTCTTCTCACCGCTCAAGCGCTTAGTCTACTGGTGTTTCGTGCTCGGCATCTGGGCCGGCATCGCCGTCGGCGGGCTGGTGCTCTATTACGGCGCAAAAATGCCGGCCGCCAGTACCTGGTCGATCCCGGACCGCCCTGCGAACATGAAGATCACCGCGGTCGATGGCTCGGTCGTTGCCAATCGCGGCTCGACTGGCGGCGAGGCTCTGGCGCTCGAAGAAATGTCGCCCTACCTGCCGCAGGCGGTGATCGCCATCGAGGACCGGCGTTTCTATTCGCATTTCGGCGTCGATCCGCTGGGCCTGGCGCGCGCCCTGGTCAACAACCTGACCGGCCAGCCGATCCAGGGCGGTTCAACCATCACCCAACAGCTCGCCAAGAACCTGTTCCTGTCGCCGGACCGCACGTTCGAACGCAAGATCCAGGAGGTGCTCCTGTCCTTCTGGCTGGAGCACAAGTTCACCAAGGACCAGATCCTCGCCATGTACCTGAACCGGGTGTTCTTCGGTTCGAACGCCTATGGCGTTGAGGCGGCGTCGCGGCGGTATTTCAACAAGTCCGCCCGCGACGCGAATCTCGGCGAAGCGGCGACGCTTGCCGGCCTCCTCAAGGCACCTTCCCGTCTGTCGCCGGCCCGCGATCCGAAGGCAGCGGAAGCGCGCGCCCAGGTCGTGCTCGGCACGATGCGCGAGGAAGGTTACATCACCGACAGCGACCTCAAGAGTGCCATGTCGCAGCCGCCGGCCAAGGCGAAGCGCTACTGGACCGGCGCCCAGCATTATGCCGCCGACATGGTCGTCGACGAAGTGAAGAGCCTGATCGGTGAGCCGAAAGTCGATGTGACTGTTGAGACCACGCTCGACATGCGCTTAGAAGCTGCTGCCGAAAAGTCGCTGAACGATGTGCTGAAGAAGGAAGGCGGCAAGCTCAACGCCTCGCAGGCAGCCCTCGTCTCGGTCGATGCGACCGGCGCGATCCGGGCGCTGGTGGGCGGCCGCGATTATGCGACGAGCCAGTTCAACCGCGCCGTCAAGGCGAAGCGCCAGCCGGGCTCGGCTTTCAAACCCTTCGTCTATGCCGCGGCACTCGAAGCCGGCGCCCGGCCGGACTCGATGGTCAACGATACGCCGGTCAAGATCGGCAACTGGTCACCGGAGAATTTCGACGAGAAATACCGCGGCCCGGTGACGCTCGCCTCGGCCTTCGCGCAATCGCTCAATACGGTTGCCGCGCAGCTGGCCATGCAGGTCGGTCCCGACAAGGTGGTCAGCCTCGCCCACCGGCTCGGCATCGATTCCGACATCCAGGCGAATGCTTCGATCGCGCTCGGCACCTCGGAAGTCTCGCTGGTCGAGCTGACGTCTGCCTACGCATCCTTCATGAACGGCGGCTACAAGGCGACCCCGCATATCGTCAAGCGTATCATCGATCCGGATGGCAAGGTGCTTTACGAGGCCGATTACGCCAACCCGCCGCGCGTGCTCAGCGAGCCGGTGGCGGCGACGATGAACGGCATGATGAACCGCGTCATCAACGAGGGTACCGGCAAGGCCGCCAGGATCGACGGCTGGCAGGCAGCCGGCAAGTCGGGCACCACCCAGTCGTTTCGCGACGCGCTGTTCGTCGGTTATACCAGCATCATGACGACCGGCATCTGGTTCGGCAACGACGACGGCGCCTTCATGAAGAAGGTAACCGGCGGCGGGCTGCCGGCAAAGGCCTGGAAGGAATATATGACGTCCGCGATGAAGGGTTATACGCCGACGCCGCTGTTCGGCACCGGCCGCGGCCTTGATCTGCCGCCGCCGGCCGCAGTCCAGCCGGATTCGCCGTCGACGACGATCGGCGATATCATTTCTGGCATCCTGCCCGGTGGCCGCAGAACCCAGGACGAACTCCCCGCCGATTACCCGCCGGCGCCGCGCCCTCCCGCCCAGGATTCCGCCTCGATCGAACGGGAACCCGCCCGCGTGCGGCCCGTCTATGGCGACAACCAGGGCTACGACAACAGGAACAACGGACAGATCTACGACAACAGGCCGGTCTATGGCGACCGCGGCCGTCGTGGCGATGTAATACCGCCCGGCGACGTTCCGGTCCGTGATTATCGCCAGTATCGCGGCCCCTATGATTCGTCCGCTCCGGTGCCGCCGGGAGCGATCGGCGGCGGCCCCGTTCCGCCCGGCGACGTCGGCGTTGCGGGCTCCAGAGACCAGCCGCGGCAGACAACGCTTTTCGACCTGATCATGGGGCAGTGAAGCGTATTGACAGTATTGCTCGGCAAACTGTTCTTTTTGCTGGGATCCGGGCGATTTCTCGCCTTGCAGTCCTAAAAACCCGTCCTTATATACGCCGCATGACCGCAGCCGATGCTGCGTACCATCCCAGTCGAGGAACTGTCAGTGGAATGCCTTTGAGGGGTTCCGATGGTTCGCTTAAAGGAGAGAGAAGAAAATGGCAAAAGTAATTGGCATCGACCTCGGTACCACCAACTCCTGCGTCGCCATCATGGACGGCAAAGATGCGAAGGTGATCGAGAACGCCGAAGGCGCGCGTACCACGCCCTCCATGGTCGCATTTTCCGATGACGGCGAACGCCTCGTCGGCCAGCCGGCCAAGCGCCAGGCGGTGACCAACCCCACCAATACCCTCTTCGCCGTGAAGCGCCTGATCGGCCGCCGCTACGAAGATCCGACGGTTGAAAAAGACAAGGGCCTCGTCCCCTTCGATATCGTCAAGGGCGATAATGGCGACGCTTGGGTCAAGGCCCAAGGCAAGAACTATTCCCCCGCACAGGTTTCCGCGATGATCCTTCAGAAGATGAAGGAAACCGCTGAATCCTACCTCGGTGAAAAGGTCGAAAAGGCCGTCATCACTGTTCCGGCCTACTTCAACGACGCGCAGCGCCAGGCAACCAAGGATGCCGGCCGCATTGCAGGTCTCGAAGTGCTGCGCATCATCAACGAGCCGACGGCAGCCGCTCTCGCCTATGGCCTCGACAAGAAGGACGGCAAGACGATCGCCGTTTACGACCTTGGCGGCGGCACGTTCGACATCTCGGTCCTCGAAATCGGCGATGGCGTCTTCGAAGTGAAGTCGACCAACGGCGACACCTTCCTCGGCGGTGAAGACTTCGACATGCGTCTCGTCGAATATCTTGCCAATGAGTTCAAGAAGGACCAGGGCATCGACCTGAAGAACGACAAGCTCGCCCTGCAGCGCCTCAAGGAAGCTGCCGAAAAGGCTAAGATCGAACTCTCCTCCTCGCAGCAGACCGAAATCAACCTGCCGTTCATCACGGCCGACGCTTCCGGTCCGAAGCACCTGACCCTGAAGCTGACCCGCGCCAAATTCGAAAGCTTGGTCGACGATCTCGTCCAGCGCACCATCGCACCGTGCAAGGCAGCCCTCAAGGATGCCGGCGTTACCGCCGCCGAGATCGACGAAGTGGTTCTCGTTGGCGGCATGAGCCGCATGCCGAAGGTCCAGGAAGTCGTCAAGCAGCTGTTCGGCAAGGAGCCGCACAAGGGCGTCAATCCGGATGAAGTTGTCGCTCTCGGCGCCGCCATCCAGGCAGGCGTTCTGCAGGGCGACGTCAAGGACGTTCTGTTGCTCGACGTGACCCCGCTGTCGCTCGGCATCGAGACGCTCGGTGGCGTCTTCACCCGCCTGATCGACCGCAACACGACGATCCCGACCAAGAAGAGCCAGACCTTCTCGACCGCCGAAGACAACCAGCAGGCCGTGACCATCCGCGTATCGCAGGGCGAGCGCGAAATGGCCCAGGACAACAAGCTGCTCGGCCAGTTCGACCTCGTCGGCCTGCCGCCGTCGCCGCGCGGCATGCCGCAGATCGAAGTCACCTTCGACATCGACGCCAACGGCATCGTCCAGGTTTCGGCCAAGGACAAGGGCACCGGCAAGGAACAGCAGATCCGCATCCAGGCTTCCGGCGGTCTCTCCGACGCCGAGATCGAGAAGATGGTCAAGGACGCCGAGGCCAATGCCGAAGCCGACAAGAAGCGCCGTGCCGGCGTCGAAGCCAAGAACCAGGCAGAAAGCCTCGTTCACTCCAGCGAGAAGTCGCTGAAGGAATATGGCGACAAGGTTTCCGAGACAGACCGCAAGGCAATCGAGGATGCGATCGCTTCGCTGAAGACCGCCATCGAAGCCTCCGAGCCGGACGCCGATGACATCCAGGCGAAGACGCAGGTCCTGATGGAAGTGTCGATGAAGCTTGGTCAGGCCATCTATGAGGCCCAGCAGGCCGAAGGCGGCGAAGGCTCCGAGGGCGGCAAGGACGATATCGTCGATGCCGACTACGAGGAAGTCAAGGACGACAAGAAGTCCGCCTAATCCGCCGGTTGCCTGATGGCCAGACCTCGACCATAGTTGACTTGAGTATCCGGCTGCCTTCGTGCAGCCGGAATCCTTTCCGGAGCCGGTTACCTCCATGGCAAAAGCAGACTTTTACGAAACGCTGGGTGTCGGCAGGACAGCCGATGAGAAGGAGCTTAAAAGCGCCTTCCGCAAGCTCGCGATGAAATATCATCCCGACAAGAATCCGGGCGACGCAGAAGCCGAAAAGAAGTTCAAGGAGCTCGGCGAAGCTTACGAGACCTTGAAGGATCCCCAGAAGCGCGCGGCCTACGACCGCTTCGGCCATGCCGCCTTCGAACAGGGTGGAATGGGCGGCGGAGGCGGCTTCTCGGGCGCGGGCGCCGGCGGTTTCTCCGACATCTTCGAAGATATCTTTGGCGAAATGATGGGCGGCGGTCGTGCCCGGCGCTCGACCGGCGGTCGCGAACGCGGCGCCGATCTTCGCTACAATATGGAAATCACGCTGGAAGAAGCCTTTTCCGGCAAAACGGCGCAGATCCGGGTTCCGACCTCGATCACCTGCGACGTCTGTTCGGGTTCGGGCGCCAAGCCCGGCACCCAGCCAAAGACCTGCGGCACCTGCCAGGGCTCCGGCCGCGTGCGCGCATCCCAGGGCTTCTTCTCGGTCGAGCGCACCTGCCCGACCTGCCACGGCCGCGGCCAGACGATCACCGATCCCTGCGGCAAGTGCCACGGCCAGGGCCGCGTCACCGAAGAACGTTCGCTGTCGGTCAACATCCCGGCCGGCATCGAAGACGGCACCCGCATTCGCCTTCAGGGCGAAGGCGAAGCCGGCACGCGCGGCGGGCCGGCGGGCGATCTCTACATCTTCCTGTCGGTGAAACCGCACCAGTTCTTCCAGCGCGACGGCGCGGACCTTTATTGCGCCGTGCCGATCTCGATGACGACTGCCGCCCTCGGCGGCACGTTCGACGTGGCCACTCTCGATGGAACCAAATCCCGCGTGACGGTGCCGGAAGGCACCCAGCCAGGCAAGCAGTTCCGCCTGAAGGGCAAGGGCATGCCGGTGCTGCGGTCCAGCCAGACGGGCGATCTCTACATCCAGATCCAGATCGAGACCCCGCAGAAGCTCACCAAGCGGCAGCGCGAGCTGCTGCAGGAATTCGAGGAACTGTCCTCGAAGGATAACAATCCGGAATCGACGGGCTTCTTCGCCCGGATGAAGGAATTCTTCGAGAGCTGAATTCTGGAGCCACCCTCTGAAGCCGCTCGCAGCACGTCGTTGCGGGCGGCTTTTTCGTTGGGCTCCTAGAAGGTGTCGCGGACACCGCTGCGCGGATCGCTCACCATATGCGGCTCATAGATGCCGGCCCGCGCGGTTCGCCTCCAGGGGCGGGCGATCTCTCCCGGATTGTGCTCGACATCGACGATCGCAAGCGAAGGCGTCGCATCCGCCCGGCATCGGGTCACCCATTCGCCGCTCGGGGCGGCGATTCCGGAAGGGGGCATGAAGCCGGGATAGGCCAGCACCGAGAAACTCACCCAGTAGCGGTTGGCCGCCGCATGTCCCAGCACTTCAGCCGCGAAGGCCGGCGTTGCGCCGGTGGTCGAGAACAGGACGCAATCGACGTCGAGCTGCTCGTATTCCCTGAAGATTTCGGGAAAATGCGTCTCCATGCCGAGCGAGCAGCCGAAGCGGACGCCATCGACCTCGAAGGTCACCGGGGTCGAACCCGGCGTGTACATGAACGAGATCTTGGTGTTCGACAGCAGGCGCTCGTCGTAGCGCGTCACCAGCTCTCCCCGGTCCGAGACGACATAGAGACTGTTATGCGGCCGATGCGGCTCTGTCAGCTGGTGCACGGAACCGATGACCGCAAACAGCCCGAGTTCGTGTGCCAGCGCCAGCGTGGCCTCCAGTTCCTCGCGCAGCACGGCCCATTCGAACCGGCTCCAGTCGGACGGCCCGACCGGATCCCGGCCGGTCGAGGACATGATACGCTTGTCGGGAGAGCAGGTCGCACCTTCGGGGAAGTGGATCACCCTCGCGCCCGCCTGTCGCGCCTCGCGCGTGAGGCGCCGCATCTCCTCGCCGCTTGTACGAAGCTCGGCCACGCTGCGGGGATCGACATAGGGAGTGGTCTGAGCCACGGCCAGGCGCACCGATCTGGCCTGCGGCCCTGGATCGCTCGGGGCACTTTCGCGGATGTGGCTGAGGGCGGCGGTATAAGATTCGCCTGTCTTTGCGGCACGGGCACGGACACGGCGTTTGAGATTTCCGTTTTGCGTCATCTTGAGCCTTTCACGTCCCGGACGGAGTTCCCCAGCAACCACATCCGAAACGGTCGGACCAAGATAACGACCCGAGACTGAAGTCCCTTTGCCTCCGTTTCAAGACCATGCTGGAGAAGGTCCGGGGAGGTTCGGCGCAGGCCACGCCAAACAAAAATGCCGATCCCTCTTTGATTCGTCAACTGGGCCGGGGCCCCCCGATTTCAGGCCAGCGCTCTCAGGCCAGCGACTGGATCGATCCGCTGGCGAGGATCATTGCGAAGAGGACGAGGCAGGCGGCGGCAGCGCGGCGCACGACGACCGGCTTCACCTCGAAACGCTCCGTTCGCCGCATCAGGCTGCCGAAGGCGATCCAGCCACTGGCGGCACAGATTACCAGTCCCGCAAACAGCGCGAGCCAGGGCGCAAGTTCCTGCAGGCCGCCATGCGGCATGATGACGAGCGCGATAATCAGCGCCTTGGGGTTCAGCACCGTCGTGACCAAGACCTGGCGGATGGAAATTTCCACCGCTTCCTTCGCCTGCTTTTCGGACATCCACAGGCTATAGCCGAGATAAAGAACCCAGACGCCCGCCGCGAGCTTCGCCCAGATCAGCGCCTGCGGATAGGCATCGAAGAAAGGCGCCGCAAGCGTTGCCGCCGGCACGATCACCAGCAGATAACCGCCGAGTTCACCGGCGATCAGGGGCAGGCCCCTCAGCCAGCCGCGCGCATACCCGCCAAGCGCCATCAGCGTGTTGGTCGGCCCCGGCGTGCAGAGAAGCAGGAGGATGGCGAGGGTGAATTCCGGAAGGGTCATGCAACTGCCTGTCAAAGTGGCCGGCACGGTCCGGCCCCTTCCTCTCTATCAGCATTTTCAGCATGCCGATTGACACCCGTCAAACCAGCTTATGTTCTCGGCGAAGGCATGCGGGCCACGAACCAGCGGTGATGGTTCCAGATCGGTCGGCGATGCCGTGGTTGGGCAATTTGCGCTTGGGGTCAAGGCGCCTTGGATGTTCCGAACACGCTCCGAACCACCCTCGGCTTTCTGAGACAACGCCCTAGATATTAGCTAGGGCCTCTTCCTCGTCCCGTCGGAACGAGGCGCCCGCAAGGAGCCTGATGACCGAGAGCAACCACGATTGGCTTCGAAAGGACGATGTCCAATCGACCAAGGCGAGCTTTCCAGAGCTTTTCTTCGATCTCGTCTTCGTCTTCGCGCTGATCCAGCTTTCCGAGACGCTCGCCTCCGACTTCAGCATCGGCATCGCCGCCGAGGCAATCCTCTTCATCTTCGCGCTCTGGTGGGTGTGGATCCACACGACCTGGGTCACCAATCTCCTCGATACCGAGATCGAGCCGGTCAGACTGCTGCTCTTCGTGCTGATGTTCTGCGGCATCGTGCTGGCCATCGCGCTGCCGAAGGCCTTCACGGACATGGGCCTCGTCTTCGCGCTCGCCTATTCGGCGATGCAGCTCATCCGCTCGCTGTTTGCGCTTTATGCGTTCCGGGGAACCGATGCCGCCTCCTTCATGACCTTCTTCCGGATCACCGCCTGGCTGGCCGTATCAAGCGCGCTGTGGATCGCCGGTGGGCTTGCCGAGCCGCAGATGCGGGCGACCCTTTGGATCGCCGCCCTTGCCATCGAATATGCCGGTCCGGCGATGCGCTACTGGGTGCCTTCGATCGGCGCCTCGCCGCCCGAAACGCTCGACATCAGCGGCGAGCATCTGGCCGAACGCTGCGCGCTGTTCGTCATCATCGCGCTCGGCGAGACAATCCTTACCACCGGCAAGAATGCCGCAAGCCACATGGACAATGCCGGCACGCCGCTGGTGCTCTGCTGCGCGTTTCTCTCGACCATCGTCATGTGGTGGATCTATTTCCATGACGGCCAGGAAAAGGCAGCCGACAAGGCGGAAGAGACGGCCCAGCCGCAGGCGACCGCCCAGCATCTCTTCACCTACGGACACCTGCCGATCGTCGCCGGCATTATCCTCACTGCCGTGGGTGAGGATTTCAGCCTCTCGCATCCGCAGGAAGAAGGCTCCTACGTCCACGCACTCGCCATGCTCGGCGGGCCGATCCTGTTCCTCGCCGGCACGGCCTGGATGAAGACGGTCTCGTCACGCTTCATCCCCTATTCGCATGCCGCCGGCGTCATCCTCCTCGCCGCCTGCTTCCTCTCGGTACCCTTCATCGCCAATTTTGCGATCCAGGTCCTCGCTACCGCGATCCTGCTCTTCGTCGCCACCTGGGAATATGTCGCGCTCAGGCGGCGCATGCCCCGCGCCGCCTGAGCGGCAACCGGGCGGTCAATAATGCGGCGGCCTGGTGACGGCCGGCGCTTCCAGCGAGGTCTCCTCCAGCGACAGGAACCGCTCGGTCAGCCGGTCGAGCTTGGCGCGCGTCTGTTCCATCACCTTCCATTGCTCGGCGAGCTGATCGGACAATTCCTCGATCACCTTGGCCTGATGGGCGGCCAGCTCCTCGAGCTTGACCAGTCTTTGTTCGTCACTCACTTGGATCTTCCTTCGCGGCCTTCCTGGCCGTTTTTTCGGCACGAACCGCGTCCGGCATGCCGTCATGGGGTCCGAGCGGCCGCACCGGCGCATCGTCCCACCAGTCGGAGCGGATCGGCTTCATGTCGAGATGCTTGGGATAAACTATACGGTTCGCATGCGTGGAAGCCTCGCCTACCACCAGCAGCCGTACTTCCGCATCGGTATTGTTGATGAAGGTGTGCGCCAAGCCGGTGCCGGCCGGAAAGCCCACCGAGTCGCCCGGCTTCAGCGGATAGACCTCGCCATCCAGCCAGGCTTCCGGCGTTCCCTCGATCACGTAGACGAACTCCTCCTCGGCGCTTTCGGCATGCGGAAAGGAGGTGCGTCGCCCCGGCGGCAACCGCTCATGATGGATGCCGAGCCGCGTCAGGCCAAAATGGCGGGCCAGCGGCGCGCCGAACCCCATCAGCTCGTCGTCGCCGCGGTAATGCCCTTCCTCGGGCTTTTCCACTTCGGCCCAATGGGCGATGCAGGACGGGCGGTTTCTGTCGGTCATGTCGCGGCCTCCTTCGGAAAACCACAGGACACTAGCCGACCGGCGCCGCCCGGTCCATGTTTCTGGCCGAATTCTGGACCGGATTCCGGGCCGAAGATCAGGCACGCAGGCGCGGACGCTCGGTGCGGGTCTCACGCACCGCCTTTGTCTTGAAGTGGCCGAGCAGCGCCGCCAGCCGGCCGCTGATTCCGACGAGGCTCCGGGTCGAGGCGTTGGTCTCCTCCATCAGCGCGGCGTTCTGCTGGGTGATCTGGTCCATGCTGCGGATCGCAGAATTGATCTCCTCGATGCCGGAAGCCTGTTCCTGGGCCGAGCGGGCGATCGACGAGATATGGTCGTCGATCGACTTGACGCGATCACCGATGCCGACCAACGCCTGTCCCGTCCTGTTGACGAGTTCGACGCCGCGGTGGACGTCCGTCGAAGACTGGTCGATCAGTTCCTTGATCTCCTTGGCGGCCGCCGCGGATCGCTGCGCCAGCTCGCGGACTTCCTGCGCGACGACCGCAAAACCCTTGCCCTGTTCGCCCGCGCGGGCCGCTTCCACGCCTGCATTGAGCGCCAGAAGATTGGTCTGGAAGGCGATCTCGTCGATCGCCCCGATGATCTGGGTCATCTTCTGCGAGGACTGCTCGATATCGCCCATCGCTGCAATCGCTTCCTCGACCACCTTGCCGGAGCGGACCGTCTCCGAGGCGGATTCACGGGCAATCACCTGCACTTCGCGGGTCCGCTGCGCGGCCTGGCCGGAAATCGTGGTAATCTCTTCCAATGCCGCCGCTGTCTGTTCGAGCGCAGAAGCCTGCTGCTCCGTGCGCCGGGCCATGTTTTCTGCAGCCGACGAAATGCCGCCCGCCTCGGCGCGCACCTGTTCGACGGAGGTGCTGATCTCGCGCATCGCCGCGTCGAGCTCGGCAACGGAGGAATTGTAGTTCTGCCGCAGCTTGGCGAAATTCGGTGCCAGTTCCTGCCAGAGTTCGGATGTCAGATCACCATCGGAAAGGCTCTTCAGGGCGCCATCGAGCGCCGCAAGCGCTGCGTCCTGCTCGGCCTTGGCCTTTTCCTGCCTGGCTTCGACCTCTCTGCGCTCATCGCCCAGCGCCTCGAGATAGACCGAAATGGCGTAGTCCATGTCCAGCAGGGCGGCCTTGACGACGGAAGAAAGATGTTCGGAAAGCACCTTCGCCTTCTTCTCCTGGAAGAAGCCGCTCATCTCCCGGGCCACCACGGCGCGGATGATGCCATCGAGGACCAGCGCGTAACCGCCGATATACCAGCGCGGTTCGAGACCGAGCCGCGCATGGGTACGGCCGATCGCGGAAACCGCGTCCACATATTCGGCATCGTATCTGCCGGATGCGATGCCTTCCCAATGGGCAGCCTGGCGGCTCTTGGCATGGGCGATCTGGGCATCATTGGAGAAGAACTTAGCCGTCTGCGGGTTGCCCTTGACCTTGCGGTAGAAGGCATCCAGCGCGCCGCCGACCGTTTCCTTGATGACGGGCCGAATCTCGGCCAGAGACCGGCGCTGCTCTTGGCCAAGGCCGATGAATTCAAGGCGTTCGGCGAGATCGGCTTTGTGGTTCTGGTCTTTCATGGGGGTCTCCGGAGATTGAAGGGGTCCACACGGCCATCCGGACATGAGATGCGTATGCGTGCATCGGCACTTCTAGGAGCGAAGCTTTAACGCGCTGTTAGCCATGCCTCCTAGTTTTTGAATAATTATAAAAAATTGGACTGCATTGAAAACGACATTCGGGGGAAGGCCTCACCACCTCGCGCCGAAGGAGCGTCAGGCTGAGGGTATAGGTCTTCCAAGCAAGAGCTTGCCATCCGGGCTTCGAGCCCTTAGCTCCTGTTTCACGAAACCTTAAGATTCCCGATGGCGCAAAAGACCTCCCTTTCCCGGCTGAAGCTCACCGATTTCCGCAATTATGCGGAAGCGGCGCTGCCGCTCGACGGGCGCCATGTGGTGCTGACGGGCGAGAACGGCGCGGGCAAGACCAATCTCTTGGAAGCCGTCTCCTTCCTGTCGCCCGGCCGCGGACTGCGCCGCGCCGTGCTGTCCGACGTGACGCGCGTCGGCGCCGCCGGCGGGTTCACTATCTTTGCCGATGTCGACGGCATGGACGGCGAGGTCTCGATCGGCACCGGCATCGAGCCGGGCGAAGGCGAAAGCGTTACCCGCAAGCTCAGGATCAACGGCACCCCGGCCAAATCAACCGAGGAGCTTACCGACCACCTGAGCGTCCTGTGGCTGACGCCGGCAATGGACGGGCTGTTCACCGGTGCCTCGTCGGACCGCCGCCGTTTCCTCGATCGTCTCGTCCTGTCGCTCGATCCCGCCCATGGCCGGCGGGCGAGCGACTTCGAGCGCGCCATGCGCAGCCGCAACAAGCTGCTGTCGGAAGGCCGTTTCGACCCTTCCTGGCTGTCGGCCATCGAGGCGCAGATGGCCGGCCTCGGCATCGCCATGGCCGCCGCCCGGCAGGAGATGCTCGGGCTTCTGAGGACCCTATCCGGCAATTCCGGCGAAACGCCGTTCCCGACGCCGGTGCTGACGCTGGAAGGCTTCATGGACGGCGTGATGGACCGCCCGTCGGCCGATCTCGAGGAAGACTATCTCGACATGCTGCGCAACGGCCGCGGCCGCGATGCCGCCGCCGGCCGCACGCTCGACGGACCGCACCGCTCCGACCTGCTGGTGCGCCATCGGGAGAAGGACATGGAGGCAGAGCGCTGCTCGACGGGCGAGCAGAAAGCGCTGCTGATCGGCCTCGTGCTCGCCCATGCGCGGCTCACCGCCGACATGACCGGTTACGCGCCGATCCTGCTGCTCGACGAGATCGCCGCCCATCTCGATGAAGGCCGGCGGGCGGCTCTCTTCGATCTCGTTCACGGTCTCGGCGGCCAGTCCTTCATGACCGGCACGGACCAGGCGATGTTTTCCGCGCTGGCCGACCGGGCACAGTTCTTTACCGTTGCGCATGGCGGCATCAGCGTTTGATATCCACCTTACGCGGCCCGGCGGCCGGTGATATGATTGCACCATGGAAAGCCTGACCCCGGAAAAATTGAGCCAAGACGAGATCGAGCGTTACCGCCGTCATATCCTGCTGCCGGAAATCGGCGGCGCGGGGCAGCAGAAGATGAAGAATGCCCGCGTGCTGGTGATCGGCGCCGGTGGGCTAGGCGCGCCGATCCTCGAGTACCTGGCGGCCGCCGGCATCGGCACGCTCGGGATCATCGACGACGACCGCGTTTCCCTTTCCAACCTGCAGCGGCAGGTCATCCACGATACCGGCACGATCGGCGAGATGAAGACCAGGAGCGCCCGCGAGGCGATCGCCCGGCTCAACCCGCATGTCCGGGTCGTCGATTTCGAGGAGCGTTTTTCCGCCGAATGGGCGGCCCGCAAGCTCGCCCTGTTCGACCTGCTGATCGACGGTTCCGACAATTTCGACACCCGTTATGCGGCCGCCGATGCCGCGGAAGCCACCCGGATCCCGCTGGTGACCGGCGCGGTCGGCCGGTTCGACGGTTCGGTGACGGTGATGAAGCCATACGAGACGGGACCGGACGGCGTTCTCAATCCCGGCTATCGCGACCTCTTTCCGGAAAAGCCGCCGGCGGGACTGATCCCGTCCTGCGCCGAGACCGGCGTCCTGGGTGCCCTGACGGGGGTGGTCGGCACGCTGATGGCGATGGAGGCGATCAAGCTCGTGACCGGCATCGGCGAACCGCTGGTCGGGCGGTTGATGCTCTACGATTCGCTGTCCGCCCGCTTCGACATGATCAAATACAAGCGCCGTACGGCCAAGGCTGCCGCCGAGTGATGGAGCCCGCCGCGGTTGAGATTGTTCGCATTGACGAGGATTTCGGGCGCTGGGACGAGCTTCTGGCTCTCATCCTCTCTTCTTTCGCCTATATGGACGGCGTCATTGATCCGCCTTCCTCCGCACATCGCCTGACGCTCGCCTCGCTCGACCGGAAGGCCCGCGACGAGATCGCGTTTGCGGCGACCGAAGGCGGCAGGCTCGCCGGCTGCGTCTTCTGCAAACCGGAGCCGGGCTTCCTCTATATCGGCAAGCTCGCCATCGCCCCGGCCAGCCAGGGCAAGGGCATAGGCCGCCGGCTGTTGACCGTCGCGGAAGGGATTGCTCGGGAAAAAGGCTTGCCCGCCCTGCGGCTCGAAACCCGCATCGAACTCGCCGGCAATCATGCGACCTTCGCAAGATGGGGTTTCGCCAGGACGGCGGAAAACTCCCATCCTGGCTTCACCCGCACCACCTCGATCGAGATGCAGAAGCGGCTGACTTGAGATCAGTTGCGGCCCGGAAGCACCCGGTTCGGAGGGCGGTGGCCGTCGAAGAAGGTGCGGATGTTGATGATCACCTTGTCGCCCATGTCGATCCGTCCCTCGATCGTTGCCGAGCCCATATGCGGCAGCAGCACGACCCGGCCCTGATGGGCGAGCTTGACGAGTTTCGGGTTTATCGCCGGCTCGTTCTGGTAGACGTCGAGGCCGGCGCCGGCGATCTTGTTGTCGCGCAGAAGCTGGATCATCGCCGCCTCGTCGATGATGTCGCCGCGGGCGGTGTTGACGATGATCGAGCCCGGCTGCATCAGCGCCAGGCGCCGCGCCGAGAGAAGATGGAAGGTCGCTGGCGTCGAGGGACAATTGACCGAGACGATATCAACGCGTGCGAGCATCTGGTCGAGGCTGTCCCAATAGGTTGCCTCGAGATCCTCTTCCGTCGCAGGGCTGACACGCTTGCGGTTATGGTAGTGGATCGACAGGCCGAAAGCCTTGGCGCGGCGGGCGACCGCGGTGCCGATGCGGCCCATGCCGACGATGCCGATACGTTTGCCCCAGATCCGCCGGCCGAGCATCCAGGTGGGGCTCCAGCCCGTCCACTCGCCCGGCTTGTCGGTCAGGATGCGCGAACCCTCCGCGAGCCGCCGGTTGACCGCGAGGATCAGCGCCACGGTCATGTCTGCCGTGTCCTCGGTCAGCACGTTCGGCGTGTTGGTAACGGTGATGCCTTTCCTGGCGGCGGCGTCGACATCGATATGGTCGAAGCCGTTGGAGAAGCTGGCGATCAACTTGAGTTGCGGCCCGGCCTCCTCGATCAGCGCCTCGTCGATACGGTCGGTCACCGTCGGCACCAGCACGTCGGCAGACTTCATGGCGGCCGCCAACTCGTCGCGCGAACGCGGCGTGTCGTCGATATTGAGTTCGGCCTCGAACAGCTCGCGCATGCGGGTTTCCACCGCATCCGGCAGCTTACGGGTAATGTAGACCTTGGGTTTCTTCTTCGCCGTCATGAAACTCTCTGCCTGACGCCTTGAAGCACGAAACCTGAACGTATCCGGGGTTCGTGCTTCAAGCTTTGTTCGACATATGTCGTTATCCCGAAACCGGCACCCGCTTTCGGGCGACCTGCTTTAGGAGGTCCTTAACCAAGTCGCGCGATATTCAATTCATCCAGGGCGTTTTCTACCAGACCCGTCAGCGAAGACAAACAAAACCTCGCGAGGTTCCCGAAAGCCCGAGATCGCTCAGCCGGAACCAAACATATGCGTCGCGCCATTCTCAGCTCTTTCATCGCTCTTTCCTTCGGGCTTGTCGCCTCCCTGTCCGCAACCGCCCCGAGCTATGCTCAGGGCGCCGCCAAGGGTCCGAGCGGCCTGCCGCTGCCGCGTTTCGTCAGCCTCAAGTCGAGGAAGGTCAATATCCGCATCGGCCCGAGCACCGACTATGCGGTTTCCTGGATGTATATGAAGTCCGGCACGCCGATGGAAATCATCCAGGAATACGAAAACTGGCGGCGCGTTCGCGACGCCGAGGGCACCGAGGGCTGGGTGAACCAGGCCCTGCTCTCGGGCGACCGGACTGCGGTCGCGGCCCCCTGGATGCGCGGCAAGGGCAAGGATATCTACGTCAACATGCGCCGCGACCCGCAGGCGACGGCTGCCATCCTCGCCAAGCTGGAACCGGGTGTCGTGCTACAGATCAAGGAATGCAACGGCGACTGGTGCCGCGCCGAAACCAACGGCGCCGAGGGCTGGATCGCCCAGGCCGAAATCTGGGGCGCCTATCCCGGCGAGGCCTTTAAATAAGCTCTTCCCTGCGAGGCCTCAAAGGAGGCCTTGCTTCTTCGCAGCTTCAATGAGCGACGCCATCGGGCGCGGGCCGATCTGCTGGATGCAGATGGCGGCCGCAAGGCAGCCGAGCTTGCCGCAATCCTCGAGCGAACGATCCTGGGTATAACCGAACAGGAACCCGGCCGCGAAGAGGTCGCCGGCGCCGGTAGTATCGACCAGTTCCCTGATCGGATAGGCGTCGATCTTCACGCGCTCGTCGCCGCGAATGATGATTGCGCCTTCCTCGCTGAGCGTCACGGCCGCCAGCTTGCAATCTTGCGAAATCTTCTTCAGCGCCAGTTCGAAATCCTCTGTCTCGTAGAGCGACAGCGCTTCCTGTTTGTTGGCGAACACGATGTCGACCGTGCCGGAACGCATCAGGTCGAGGAATTCGGCACGGTAGCGGCCGACGCAGAAGGGGTCAGACAGCGTCATCGACACTTCGCGACCATGCTCATGGGCGATGCGGGCCGATTCGCGGATCGCTTCCTTGGCGCGCGGAGGATCCCAGAGATACCCTTCGAAATAGGTGACCTTGGCCTCGGCAACGACATCCTCTTCGACATGTTCCGGGCCGAGATCAACGCAGGCGCCAAGATAGGTGTTCATCGAACGCTCGCCATCCGGCGTCACGAAGATCATCGAACGGGCGGTCGGCGGATTGTTGCCTTCCGGCCTGGTCTGATAGTGCACGCCCTGGGCGCGGATGTCGTGCTGGAAGATGTTGCCGAGTTGGTCTTCCGCAACCTTGCCGAAATAGGCGGCCTTGCCGCCGAAACCGGCAATGCCGGCCGCCGTGTTGCCGGCCGAACCGCCGGACGCTTCCACTGCCGGGCCCATCTTCGAATAGAGGAGTTCGGCGCGCTCGGCATCGATCAGGTTCATCGCGCCCTTGGTAATCGCATTGTCGCTCAGGAAATTGTCGTCGCAGCGGGCGAGAATATCCACGATGGCATTGCCGATGGTGAGCACGTCGAACTTGGGCATCCGGTCTTGATCCTCTTGGGAAGCAGTTTGTCGCGAAAACCGGTATTCGGGTTTTGAACCGATTGGAAGGGAAAATAACCGCGACGCCCGCAATCCGGGGCGTTTTGCCCCAACTCTGACTAGGCCGACCCTGGGCCGTCACTCTGCTGTCACGATCACAGGTTATACATTCGACGATCCGGTTGCGTTGCCGACCACGGATGAACTGGCGGCCGACCACCGGATGTCCTGGACGAGACCAGGAGGGAAAGCGGGGATTGCCCCGCTTTTTTGTTGGGCGCCGTCGCCGCGCCGTCCTGCCAAACAGCTTCTCTGCACCAAACGTATTTGTCGCGAGCCGCGACATGCGTTAGACGCATAAAAACGTCTCCACAGAAAGCCTGCCCCTTGTCCTCCGTCTTCCTGAATGTCGTGCCCCTCTTCATCCTGATCCTGATCGGCTGGATGACAGCGAAAACCGGGATATTGAAGGAGGAGACAGGCGACGCACTCGGCGAATTCGTGTTCAAGATCGCCGTACCCATGCTGATCTTCCGGACGCTGGCGGATGCGCATTTCGAAGGGGCCTCGCCGTTTCGGCTGTGGACCGTCTATTTCCTCGGGGTCGCCATGACCTGGGGGATCGGTCATATGCTCACCACCCGCGTTTTCGGCCGGGATGCGAAGATCGGCGTGATCGCCGGCATGTCCGGCTCTTTCGCCAACAACGTCTTCATCGGACTGCCGCTGGTCGCCCAAGTCGTCGGCAAGGATGGCCTAGTGGCGATCTCCATCCTGCTTGCGATCCACCTGCCGCTGATGATGGTGGCCGGCACGATCCTGATGGAGGGCGCGGCCGCCAAGGTCGACGGCGGTGAAAAGCGCGGCATCGTAGCGGTCCTCGGGCAAGTAGGCTCCAACCTTGCCCGCAACCCCCTGGTGATCGCGCTCATCGTCGGCGTCGGCTTCAATTTCCTCGGCCTGCATCTCCCGTCGGCGGCCGCCATCGTCGTCGACCAGATTTCCGCCGCGGCGAGCCCGGTCGCCCTGATATCGATCGGCATGGCGCTGACCAGATATCCGATCCGGGGCGATATCGGCCTTTCGGGCGCCGCTGCGGTGCTGAAGCTGCTGGTGCTGCCGGCGCTCGTCTTCCTGATGAGTTATCTGTTTGGCCTGCCGAAGGACTGGACCGCGGCGCTGGTGCTGACCGCCTCGGTGCCGACCGGCATCAATGCCTGGCTGATCGCCCAGCGCTTCCGCTCCGGCCATAGCCTTGCGGCCTCGGTGATCAGCATGACCACCGCATTCGGCGTCTTCACCGTCGGCTTCTGGGCATGGCTGCTCGGCTGAGCCAAGCCGCATCTCCGATTACGAAAGCCCAAAACAAAAATGCCCGACTGACGCCGGGCATTTCAATTGGAATTCGTGGGACTTGCCGATCAGTTGGTGGCGGGCGCCGGAGCGGCTGCATTCGGGTCCGGAAGCGGAACGGGCGAATCAGCCAGCGTGCGCAGGTAAGCAATCAGGTTGGCGCGCTCGGCATCGTTCTTCAGACCGGCGAAGCCCATCGCCGTACCCTTCACGAAAGCTTTCGGAGCGGTCAGGAAATGGTTGAGGTTGTCGAAGGTCCAGTGCTCGGCACCGCCCTTGGAGAACTCCTTCATGCCGGCCGAATAGGAAAAGCCTTCATGTCCGGCGATAGGACGGTCGACAATGCTCCAGAGATCGGGGCCGACCTTGTTCGGTCCGCCCTTCTCCCCGGAATGACAGCTCTGACACTTCTTGAATGCGGCTTCCCCGGCCTTGGCGTCGGCTTTCGCCAGCAGCTGCGCGATCGGAACGGCGGCAGCAGCGGGTGCAGCGGCTTCACCGGCTGCGGGCTCTTCGGCGGCGACGATGGCAAAACCTGCCTTCTCGGGTACCTCCGAGTGGAAAATGCCTTCCGAGGCAATGGACACCGACATCAAGACGAAAACAGTAGCAAGCAGGGCGCCTGCCGCCATGTTGACATTGGGGTTCATCCGCAAAAGCTCCTTCGCAACCGCCTGTGGGAAAGCGGACCATCTTGAAATCGCGCGGAACCTATGTCTTTTGCATGGTTGTTGCAACACGATTATCGTCCCGCGCGTGAGACTTTTTGACACTGTTTACGCGGGAATAGAAGGGTCTCTCATGAAGAATTCGGCTTTTGACCGGACGCTGGTGTTGATCCCGGCGCGAATGGCATCGACCCGCCTGCCGGGGAAACCTCTGGCTGATATTGCCGGCCTGCCGATGATCGTGCAGGTAGCAAAACGCGCCGAGGAAGCGCAAGTCGGGCGAATCATCGTCGCCGTCGACCACCAGGACGTCTACGACGCCGTGGCCGCTGCGGGCTTCGACGTGGTGATGACCCGGCAGGACCATCAAAGCGGCTCGGACCGGATTTTCGAGGCCGTCCAGAAGGCCGATCCGGACGCGCAGATGGACTTCGTGATCAACGTTCAGGGCGACCTGCCGACGATCGAGCCGGAAGCGGTGCGCGCCTCGCTGCGCCCGCTCGACAATCCGTCGACCGACATCGCCACCCTCACCGTCGAGATCACCGACGAACACGAAAAGACCAATCCGAACGTGGTGAAAATCGTCGGCTCGCCGATTTCCGCCACCCGGTTGAAGGCGCTCTATTTTACCCGCGCCACCGCGCCCTACGGCAACGGGCCGCTCTACCACCATATCGGGCTCTACGCCTATCGCCGCGCTGCGCTTGAAAAGTTCGTGTCGCTCGGGCCGTCCGTGCTCGAAAAGCGCGAATCGCTCGAACAGCTGAGGGCGCTCGAAGCCGGGATGCGCATCGATGCCGAGATCGTTGACTCGGTTCCCTTAGGCGTCGATACTCCCGCCGACCTTGAAAAGGCCCGTGCGATCCTCTTTGCCCGTGCCTCCTCGTAACGGATAACCCCATGAACGCACTCACCAATCGCATCGCCTTCCAGGGCGATTTCGGCGCCAATTCCGACATGGCCTGCCGCGACATGTTCCCGACCATGGAACCGCTTCCGTGCCCGACTTTCGAGGACGCCTTCCAGGCGCTCGAAAACGGCGATGCGGACCTGGCGATGATCCCGATCGAGAACACGATCGCCGGACGCGTCGCCGATATCCATCATCTCCTGCCGGAATCGCGGCTGCATATCATCGGCGAATATTTCATGCCGATCCGCTTCCAGCTGATGGTGCTGCCTGGCGTGACCCACGAGGAAATCCGCACCGTCCACAGCCATATCCATGCACTCGGCCAGTGCCGAAAGATCATCCGCTCGAACGGCTGGAAGGCCGTCGTCGCCGGCGACACGGCGGGTTCCGCCAAGATGGTGGCTGAAAAGGGCGACCGCACCATGGCGGCACTGGCGCCGCGGCTTGCGGCCGATCTTTACAGGCTTGAGATCCTGGCGGAAAATGTCGAGGACCGGGACGACAACGTCACCCGTTTCGTCGTGCTCTCCCGCGACGAAAAATGGGTGCAGCGGAACGATCCGGACGAGGTGCTCGTGACCACCTTCGTGTTCAACGTCCGCAACATTCCGGCCGCGCTCTACAAGGCGATGGGCGGTTTTGCGACCAACGGCATCAACATGACGAAGCTCGAGAGCTACCAGCTCGGCGGCAAGTTCGTGGCGACCCAGTTCTATGCGGATATCGAAGGCCATCCGGACGACGCCCCGGTGCGCCGGGCGCTGGAAGAACTGCGGTTCTTCTCGGAAAAGGTACGGGTTCTCGGCACGTATAAGGGCCACCCGATGCGGGGGGCTCTGCAAAAGGGGTGAGAGGCGAGCCTGAGAACGGGACACGCTAATGCCTTCGTGTTGAACCCGAGGATCGGCCTGGACACGTCGGGTTGCGATCGTCCCCTCGAGGGGAGAGTCCCGGCAGGGCAGAGCGGGTGCCACACCCGCCCAACCCTCACGGCTGTTTGCGCTTACCGTGCGCTCATCGCATAGACCCGCAGCCGGTGTCCGTCCGGATCGGTGACGACGAACGTGTAGCCGAAATCCATCTCCACAGGCGTCTGCAGCACGCGCAGGCCGCGGCCCGACCAGTCGGCATAAGTCTTGTCCACGCCGGCTGCGTCCCCGTGCCTGAAGCAGACTTCCGAGCCGCCGCCGCACTCGCCCTTCACCGACGGTTCAGCCGTGTGGCGCGACCACAGGCCAAGCTTCATGCCGGTGTTCAGCACGAAGAGCGTAAAGGTGGGGGACTTTTCCACGGGTTCGACGCCGAAGAGGGACTGGTAGAAATCCGCGCTGGCGAGCGGGTTGTCGACGAAGAGGATGGTGAAATCGGGATGGACCATGTCGGTTCTCCTTGTGACGCAATTCCCTCTGCCGAGAATTGCTACTGGTTGGGACTGACCGGAGATTATCGCAGCCTACTGTCAGATAATGGCAGTAGCGTTCATGGCTGGGCCGGAATTCCTTCAGCCTCTCGCCACTCCTTGAGCAAGACCGGCCGGCGGCGCGGATAACGTGTTTCCGTCCAAGCCGCAGAGGAGATGCGGTCGGTGCGGAAATGCCGGAAGTCCTGCCTCAGTTCGCACCAGGCAACCATCACCCTGACGCTGTCGAAGAAGCCGAGGGCGAAGGGCCAGACTTTTCGATGGGTCAGGGCCCCCTTTTCGTCCTCATATGCGAGTTCAAGGATATGCTCGGCGCGGATCGCCTTTCGGATCAGGCCGAGATCGGCCCTGTCCTCGTTTCGCCGCGGCGCTCCGACAAGCAGCGTCGAACTGTCGAGTTCCTGCCTGAGATCTGCCGGCAGGACGGCGGCGATCTTGGCGAGCGCATCGACCGCGCCGGCGGCCAGCCGCGGATCGGCAGTCTTTGCGACCCAGCGGGAGCCGAGCACCAGCGCCTCGATCTCTTCTTCCGAAAACATCATCGGCGGCAACATGAAGCCGGGTCTCAGGACATAACCGAGACCCGCCTCGCCTTCGATGAAAGCGCCCTGCGCCTGGAGGCTGGCGATATCGCGATAGAGCGTGCGCAGGCTGACGCCGGTCTCGGCGGCGAGCTTGGCGCCGCTGACGGGCTGGCGGTAGCGCCGGAGCGTCTGGAGAAGAGCCAGCAGGCGCTCCGACCGCGCGACGGTCATGGTTCTACCGGCTCCACTCGATCCAGTCGCGCAGAAGGCGATGGGCGATCGCCCCCTTGACCGGCGCGAAAACCGGAGCGTCCGGGCCGGCATCGAGCATGGCCTCGGCCTCGGCCCGCTCGAACCAGCGGACATCGGCCATTTCCTGCGGATCGATCTTGATCTCGATGGATTTTGCCTCGGCGTAACAGCCGATCATCAGCGAATGCGGCATCGGCCAGGGCTGCGAGGCGTGATAGCGGACCCGGCCGGTCTCGATGCCGGATTCCTCGAAGGTTTCGCGGCGGACCGCATCCTCGATCGTTTCACCCGGTTCGACGAAACCGGCGAGGCAGGAATACATGCCCTCCTGAAAATGGTGGCTGCGGCCAAGCAGGCAGCGGTCTCGCTCGATATCGACGGTCAGCATGATCACCACCGGGTCGGTGCGCGGAAAGGTCATGTGCTGGCACTGGGTGCAGACCCGCTTGTAGCCGCCGATCCTGGTTTCGGTCGGCGAGCCGCATTTGCCGCAGAATTTGTTGGCCGCATTCCAGTTAAGCAGTGCAACGGCTTGCGCCACCTCGCCCTGCAACTCGCCTTCGATGAGCTGGTCGCGAAAGAGCGCCCTCGCCTCGGTCGGCTTGTAGTGGCTTGCCAGTTCCTCCGCCGGGATCAGCATCGGCACGGCGATGCGCGGTTCGCCGGTCTCGCGATAGCCGAGCAGCACGGCGTTGTCGAAATCCGGCGTGAGTTCCGCGAGCTCGTAGGGCGAAAACAGCGGGTCGAGGATCTGGCTGTCGTGCTTCAGGATCAGCCGGCTGCCGGTGAAGGCGAGGATATGGGCGCCTTCCACGGCGAGCGCCTTCTCGACGCAATCGTCCTCACGGTATTCGGCGCGGCGATCCAGCTTATTGCCGGAAAAAGCCGTCAGCTTGCTCGGTTCGGGATGGGGTGCGTCGGTGTCGAAAAGGTTCGCTGTCATGAAAGGGCTTCAACCAGTTTGTTGAGAAAATCTTGCTTTTGTTGCTCTTCATAGGTCACCGGCTGGCCGAAACCCCATATCGGGCCGGGCCAGTTCGGGTCGCCCTCGAACCGGGCGATGACATGGACATGCAGCTGGCGGACGATATTGCCGAGTGCGCCGACATTGATCTTGGTGGCGCCGGTCACCGTCTTCAGGGCGGCGGCCACCCTGTTGACCTCGACCGAGAGCAGCGCCTGTTCGGCTGGCGAAAGATCGAAGATCTCGGTCATGCCGGCGCGTTGCGGCACCATGACCAGCCACGGCCAGCGGCTGTCGTTCTGGATGCGCAATTGGCAGAGGCCCAGCACCGTCACAAGATCGGAATCGCGGGCAATCCTGCCATCCAGTTCGAATTCGCTCAAACTTTCCTCCCTTGTTTTTCTGTTCGATAGCAGTTTTTTACAGGGTTGGCTTGCATTTGGAAGCGTTATTGACGATATGGGAAGCGGGAGGTTGGTGGTGGACGAGCCACTCGCCAACCGGGTCAGGTCCGGAAGGAAGCAGCCCTAACGAGCCAGGCACGGGTCGCCGTGCCAGCCTCCCACCCTTTTACTTGTACTACCATCTTGGTCAGCTTCCGGCCCGGTCAAGACCGTGCTCAGGATTGGCCCGCGCAGGCTGGCAGGACTGAATGAGCGATACCGGGCCCACATCTTCAAGCACCTCCGCCGCCAATCCCGCCGCAGGCAGCGGATACCGGGTGCTCGCCCGCAAATACCGTCCCAAGGATTTCTCGGACCTGATGGTCGGCCAGGAGCCGATGGTCCGCACCCTGACCAACGCGTTCGAGACCGGCCGCATCGCCCAGGCCTACATGCTGACCGGCGTTCGCGGGGTCGGCAAGACGACGACCGCCCGCATTCTCGCCCGCGCGCTGAACTACAAGACCTCCGATATCGACAAACCGACCATCGACCTCAGGATTCCCGGCGAACATTGCCAGGCGATCATGGAAGGCCGGCATGTCGACGTGATCGAGATGGACGCCGCCTCCCATACGGGCATCGACGATATCCGTGAGATCATCGAGCAGGTGCGCTACCGTCCGGTCTCGGCCCGCTACAAGGTCTATATCATCGACGAAGTGCACATGCTCTCGACACAGGCCTTCAACGGCCTGTTGAAGACGCTCGAAGAGCCGCCGGAGCATGTGAAGTTCATCTTCGCGACGACCGAAATCCGCAAGGTTCCGATCACCGTGCTGTCGCGCTGCCAGCGGTTCGACCTGCGCCGCATCAGCGCCGCGGACCTGGTTCACCTGTTCACCTCGATCCTGGAAAAGGAAGGCATTCCGGCCGAGCCGGAAGCGCTTGCCATGGTCGCCCGTGCAGCAGAAGGGTCGGCGCGCGACGGGCTGTCGCTGCTCGACCAGGCGATCGCCCATGGCGGCGGCCAGGTGATCACCGAGACCGTGCGCGGCATGCTGGGGCTTGCCGACCGCGCCCGCATCGTCGACCTGTTCGAGCATATCGTGCGCGGTGACGTGACGGCGGCGCTTTCGGAATTTACGGAGCAATACGAGGCCGGCGCCAATCCGGTCGTGGTTTTGACCGACCTTGCCGATTTCACCCATCTGACCACCCGTTTCAAATATATCCCGGACGCCGCCAACGATCCTTCGATCAGCGAAGTGGAGCGCTTGCGCGGCCGCGAATTTGCGGACGGCGTCGCGGTGAGTACGCTGTCGCGCATCTGGCAGATGCTCCTGAAGGGCATTCCGGAAGTCGAAAATTCCTCGCGCCCGGCGGGGGCGGCCGAAATGGTGCTCATCCGGCTGACGCACGCGGCCCATCTTCCCTCGCCGGAAGATGCCGCGCGCCGCCTTGCCGAATTTTCCAATGGCGACGGCCAGCGTGCGCCGGTTCCGAGCGGCAATGGCGGCGGACGCCCAGTTTCGCCGCCGCAATCGCCGGTCAATGCCCGCGGCACCGAAATGTCGAGCCCGCGTGTTCCTTCCGGCGGTCCGACCGCGATGCTGCAGGCCGTGCCGAATACGACGCCGCGCGAAATGCCGGTCGGTCGCGCGGAAGAACAGCCGGCCGAAAAGCCGGTGCCGAAGGTCCCGGTCAATTCGGTCTCGGATATCGCCGATCTCTGCTCCAAGAACCGCGATCCGCGGCTGAAGGCGCTGCTGCGCAATTTCGTGCGGCTGGTGAAGATCGAGCCGGGCCGGCTGGAGATCAATCTGTCTGGCGACGCGCCGAAGACCATTGCCGGCGACCTGAAGGCGCGGCTGGAGGAATGGACCGGGATCACTTGGTGGGTGACGCTCAGCAACGAGGCTGGCGAGCCGACGCTGGTCGAATCCGAAAAGAGCGTGCGGGAGGCGCAGTTCACCGACGCCCGCGCCGATCCGGACGTTGCGGCGATCCTCGCCCAGTTCCCCGGCGCCAGGATCACCGACGTGCGCATCCGCGTGACGGAAGAGGATGAAACCGAGACCGAGGACCTGCCGGCGGCGGCGACCGCGGAATCCGAAGAGGGCGACATCCTGCCCGGCGACGACATCGAGCTATAAGAGAAGAGGACAGACAGATGCGCGACATCATGGGCATGATGGGCAAGGTCAAGGAAATGCAGGCCAAGATGGAGCAGATGCAGGCGGAAATCGCCGCTCTCGACGTCGAAGGCACATCCGGCGGCGGGCTGGTGACCGTGCGGCTCAACGGCAAGGGCGACATGCTCGGCCTCAAGATCGATCCGTCGCTGTTCAAGGAGGACGATGTCGAGATCCTCGAGGACCTGATCGTCGCCGCCCACAAGGCCGCCAAGGAGCGCGCCGAGGCGATCGCCGCCGAAAAGACCAAGGAACTGACCGCCGGCCTGCCGATCCCGCCCGGCTTCAAGATGCCGTTCTGAAAGAACGCAATTCGGTCTTTAAGGCATTCCTGCTTTCTTCGAATTGCGGAAAGGCTCTATCTCTTTGTTTTCAAGCAATTCCCGGCGCAAAACAGCGCCATACTTTTGCTGGAATTGCTCTCATATTTCACCCAGTAGTTCCACAGATCTCATAAGGTTTTTCATGAAGATCGCCGGCGTTTTTCGCCTTTGCCTCGCAGCTACTCTATTCGCGCCGACGGTTGTCAATGCGAGCCAGTGCGATCGTAACAAGCGTGTTTATGTCTTTGATCAGTCTAATACGGGCGACGACACTAAAATCTTCTATAAGGTGCGCGCTGGAGAACACCCATTCTACGCGGAGCTGGTAAGATTTGAAACTTGGCGAAAGTCCAAACTGGTTTGGTCTATCGATGGCGTTGTCATATGCAGCGATGTGATACCCATGTGCAATTTAGACTTGCGTACCGTCAAGAAAAATAGTGACAAATCCGTCGCTTACGAATGCTTTAAAGAAGTCAATGATCCGGCTACATCCAATGAGCAGATGGCACCGTTCCTAATCCCGGTCACCGACATTTCCTCCGGTGATCAAACGCCGTACATTGCCTTCGGTAATTTGACCGCCCTCTCCATTGCCTGCAGCAAGCACATGGCCGTCCAAGTTAAGCGGAAGGATCTGCTAACCAAGGACGAGCGGAAAAATGGCTTTCTGTTGCCGCCTTTTGTTCGGCTAGATTCATGCCAGGAATAGATCGCCGTTCGCCAGCGTAAGTACGGAGCGTCATTGTCGCTGTGCATTGCCCTTATATTCCGGGCTCCAACATCGCCCGCAGCTTGTAGTGGATGGGAGCAGCGAGATATCGCGCCCGGTCCGACTCCGAAAGCCGCCGGCCGAAGGTTTCCATTAGCTCGGGCATCGTCACCCTTTCTCCGGGAAAAGGTTGAGATTCCACCGGCGTCCCGGCTTCGGCCACGCCATCCGTGACGCCCCGGCAATAGATGCCGTTCTGATCCTGGGTCCGATGGAATAGGGAGGTTCCGATGACGTTGACATCACTTCTGGTTTTCGTGGCGGCACTTTTTGTCGCTGCCGGTTCGCCTGGTCCCAGCATAGCCGCGCTCGTGGCGCGCGTTCTGTCCAAGGGGTATCGCGACGTATTGCCGTTCCTCGCAGCGATGTGGGTCGGCGAGGCCATATGGCTTTCGTTTGCGGTCGCAGGTCTTGCCGCCATCGCCGAGAGCTTCCATGCCGTCTTCGTGGCCATCAAGTGGATCGGCGTCGCCTACCTCCTCTATCTCGCATGGAAGATGTGGTTCACCGAACCCGCCGGCTCCGGCGAAGACCTTCCGGAAAATCGCTCGGCGCTGAAGATGTTTTTCGCCGGCCTCACCGTGACGCTCGGCAACCCGAAGATCATGATGTTCTATGTGGCGCTGCTGCCTTCGATCATCGATCTCGGGGGCGTGACGCTGACCGGCTGGCTGGAACTGGTCGCCGCGATGTTCGTGGTGCTCGTAGTCGTCGATCTCGCATGGGTGCTGCTTGCCGCCAAGGCGCGTCAGTTCCTGAAGAGCCCTCGGGCCGTGAAGATCGCCAACCGGGTTTCGGCCGGCGCCATGGCGAGTGCGGCAGCGGCGATCGCGACCCGCTAGGTCTCGAACGTCGGCCTCCAGCGGCGGCCGATGGGTGCGGCCAAGAAGCGGGCTTTTTCGGTTTCCGACAGGTTCCTGCCGACCGCCGCCAGCATTTCCGCGATCATGACGCGGTCGCCGGCATAAAGTTCGTGGCGGACGGGATCGCCGGGCGAGACCATGCCAGACTTGACGACGCGGCAATAGATGCCGGGGCGGCCGGCCCTCACATATGTCTTCAGGAATTTCGGATCGTCCATCTTCACCGCAAGCGTGTTGCAGGGAGAGCGGGCGCAGGTCGCCTCAAGCACGACTTCGCCTATATGAAAACGGTCGCCGACGGCGACATCGCGGTTGTCGAGACCTTCGACGGTCAGGTTCTCGCCGAATGTGCCGGGCGGGAAATCGCGACCGAGCGCGGCCGTCCACCAGTCGAGCGTCAGCGAGCCCTCGAGCAGGATCGCCTGATCCTCGCCGCCGTGGTGTTTCGTATTGCAGACCGCATCGCCGACGAGGCCGAGGCTGTCGATCATGACGGCGGCATTGACGGCCGACTTGTAGATGCCGGTCTTGAAGCTCTTGCCCGGCAGCCTTTCCGGACGCCCGAGGCAGACGGCGAGAAGTTTCATAAGCGGCCCTTCCGCGATTCCGTTTTTTGAGCATATGGGCTAAAGGGAGAAAATGGCAAAGCGAGTCACCGGCCCCGAAATCGAAAAACTCATCCAGCTTCTGGCAAAGGTGCCGGGTCTCGGGCCGCGCTCGGCGCGCCGGGCGGCGCTGCATCTGATCAAGAAGAAGGAACAGCTGCTGGGGCCGCTTTCGAGCGCCATGGGCGAAGCCTATGACAAGGTGAAGATCTGCTCGCGCTGCGGCAATGTCGATACCGTCGATCCCTGCACGGTCTGCACCGATATCCGCCGCGACCAGACGATGCTGATCGTCGTCGAAGACGTCTCCGACCTGTGGGCGCTGGAGCGGACGGGCGCGATGAACACCGCCTATCACGTGCTCGGCGGTACGCTCTCGCCGCTCGACGGCATCGGCCCCGACGACCTCAACATCCGCGGGCTGATCGACCGGGTGAACGAGGGCGTCATCCGCGAGATCATCATCGCCGTCAACGCGACCGTCGAGGGGCAGACCACGGCCCATTATATTACCGACCAGCTCTCCGGCATCGACGTGAAGATCACGAGGCTGGCGCATGGCGTTCCGGTCGGCGGAGAACTCGATTATCTCGACGAAGGCACACTGACGGCGGCGCTTCGGGCGCGGACGGTGATTTAGAGGAAGGCATTGAGTATGTGGAGACGTACCCCCCTCTGCCCTGCCGGGCATCTCCCTCTCAAGGGGGGAGATCGGCCAGAGGCGCCGTTCTCCCGTATCGTTAAACGTATCGAAAGGAGCTTCGGCAGGCTCATACTTTTAATGGGAATGGGGCTTCGCTCCCATCCGATCTCCCCCCTTGAGGGGGAGATGTCCGGCAGGACAGAGGGGGGTGCCTCCAGGCGAGCGGTAGCATTGGCTTTCGCCATATTCACAACCCTCCTCCCCCTCCCTGCCCTCGCCCAAAATCGCCCCGACGTCGAGAAGCAGTTCCAGCGGTGGATCGGCAGCGATCTGGCTCCGGTGGCCAAAAAAGCCGGTATTTCCGAGCGGACGCTGAAGGCGGCCTTCCAGGGCGTGACGCTCAACTGGGACCTGCCGGACCTGGTACCGCCGGGTTCGGAACCGCCGAAGCAGCAGGACCAGAGCCAGGCGGAATTTTCCTCTCCCGGCGCCTATTTTTCCGAAAAGCGATTGCAGGGGCTGGCCGCCACCGGCCGCGGGCTTGCGGCGACCTATTCGGCGACGCTGAAGAAGATCGAGGCGGCCTATGGCGTGCCGGGCGAGATCGTCGTCGCCATCTGGGGCCGTGAATCCGGCTTCGGCAAGGCGCGGATGCCCTATTCCGCCGTGCAGGTTCTGGCAACCAAGGCCTTCATGTCGACACGCAAGGACATGTTCCGCGAAGAGCTGATCGCAGCGCTGAAAATGATCGAGCGGGGCGACGTGGATGCGGCGACGATGAAGGGTTCCTGGGCGGGTGCGCTCGGCCAGCCGCAGTTCATGCCGTCGAGCTATCTGAAATACGCCGTCGACTTCGACGGCGACGGTCGCCCGGATATCTGGAACTCGGTACCGGATGCGCTTGCCTCGATCGCCCACTACCTGCAGAAGGAAGGCTGGCAACGCGGCCGCGACTGGGGGTTCGAAGTGACGATCCCCGCAAAAGTTTCCTGCGCACAGGAAGGGCCGGATCTCGCGAAGCCGATCTCGGCCTGGGCGGCAACCGGCATCACCCGCATTTCCGGCAAGGCGTTTCCCGCGGCAGATCTCAAGGCGGACGGCATGATGCTGGTGCCGGCGGGGCGCAGCGGACCGGAATTCGTCGTCACGCCGAATTTCTACGTGATCAAGGAATACAACAATTCCGACCTTTACGCGCTGTTCATCGGCAATCTCGCCGACCGGATCGCCTCGGGCGCAGGACCGTTCCAGGCACCTTGGGGTGATGTCGGCAAGATGCTGCGCTCCGACGTGCTCGCCATGCAGAAGGCGCTGGTCGCCAAGGGTTATGACGTGGGCAATGTCGACGGCCTGCCGGGCTACAAGACCCGGCGTTCGCTCGGCGACTGGCAGGCAAAGAACGGCCTTGCTCCAACGTGTTTTCCCGATCCGTCGCTAAAAGGAAAGATCCGCTAGTCAGAGGCTGCGCTTCAGGCCCTCGTGGCTCGAGGTGAAACCGAGCTTCTCATAGAAGCGGATTGCATCCGGCCGCGCCTTGTCGGAGGTGAGTTGCACCAGCTTGCAGCCGCGCTCGACACACTTTCCCACCGCCCATTCGATGAACTGCGATCCCAGTCCACTACCGCGCTCGCTTGCAGCGATCCGCACGCTTTCAATCTGGCCACGCCACATGCCGGCGCGCGACAGGCCGGGAATGAAGGAGAGCTGCAGGCAACCCACCACCTTGTCTTCCCGGTTCACCGCGACTGCCAGAAGCTGGTTTCCGTCAGCCTCGATCGCTGCAAAGGCCTGCTCGTAACGCGGATCGACCGGATCGGACACGACTTCGCGAGCCTGGCCAAGCGCATCGTCCGCGAGCAGTTCGACAATGGCGAGGAGATCGGAGCGGCGGGCTTTTCGGAAAGAAACCATGGGATCTAGTGGTGCAGGTCGGGCGGCGATTTATGGAAAATGTCGTCGCTCGGAGGGATCGTCTGACGCTCGATCAGCCGGTGGACGCGCGGGCCTTCTTCGCCGCGATGAAGAATGCGGATCGCATCCCAGACCTCGGCATCCGCCTGGGTGCGGCGCTGGTTGTGGCGCACGTAATCGGCCCAGGTGGCGGTGTGATAGGTCTCCGTCCAGATTTCCGGATGTTCCAGATCGCGCATCAGCGCCCACTGCCGCGCACCATCGCGGATGCGAATACGGCGTCGCTGCGACATCAGCGCCAGGAACTCCGGCACGTCCTCGTCGGCAATAGTATAGTCCACCAGGGAGACGATCGGTCCGCTGCGCGGCTGCAGGTCGAGGCTCAGCATCGGCACGTTGAAGCGGTTGAGCGGATCGAGATTGGCATCGCTGAACTGCGGCAGCGGCAGGCGCATGCCGACCACGGCACCAAGCAACATGACCAGGCTCGACAGTGTCAGCGCGATCGAGACCCCGAACGTATCGGACAGGATACCCCACACCCAGCTTCCGCCGGCAATGCCCCCGAACGTCGCCGTCTGGTAGAAGGAAAGCGCGCGGGCGACCACCCATCGCGGCGTCGAAAGCTGCACCGTCGTATTGAACAGCGACAAGGCCAGCACCCAGCAAGCGCCGGGCACGAGCAGGACGATCGCGGTCAGCAGCGTGCTTGAACTCATGGCGATGATCGCGGCACTCGCGGCAAAACCCAGAAAGGACAGGCGGACGATCGATTCGCTCGACAGCTTTTCGCGCAGTCGCGAATTGCCCATTGCACCGGCGATCGCACCGACCCCGAAGGCTCCGAGCATGATGCCGTAGGTCAACGGGCCGCCAGAGACCAGGTCGCGGGCGACGATCGGCAGAAGCGCCAGCACGGCGCTTGCCGAAAGACCGAAAACAAGACCGCGGAACAGCACGTTGAGAATGTTCGGCGACATGACGACGTAGCCGAGACCGGCCGAAAGCGCCCGCAGAAGCGTCTCGCGCGGCAGCGCATTGTCACGACCTTCCGGCTTCCAGCGGATCAATGCATAGATCAGAGCGAAATAGCTCATGGAATTGGCAGCGAACGCAGCGGCGGCGCCTGCGGCCGCAACGATCGCCCCGCCGATCGCGGGGCCGACGCTGCGGGTGATGTTGAAACCGACGCTGTTGATCGTCACGGCCGCCGGCAGCACCTCGCGGGGCACCATGTCGCCGACCGAGGCCTGCCAGGCCGGGTTGTTGAGCGCCACGCCGCAGCCGAGCAGAAAGGTGAATGTCAAAAGCAGCCAGGGCGTCAGCAGGTCGAGATAGGCAAAGACCGTCAGGGTGAGCGAGACGATGAGCATGAAGAACTGCGCCGTCAGCATCAGGCTGCGGCGGTTGACGTTGTCGGCAAGCGCGCCGGCAATCAGCGAAAAGAGCATGATCGGCAGCGCGGTCGAGGCCTGGACCAGCGCAACCATGTCCTCGGAATCGGTGATCGAGGTCATCATCCACGCCGCCCCGACCGCCTGGATGAGGCTGCCGAAATTGGAGGCGAGACTGGCGATCCAGATAGTTCTGAACGTTGGGTGCCTGAAGGGAGCCAGGGTCGATATCCGATCGGGCACTTTTATCCTCGTTCTTTCGTGCGTCGTATCAAACGGTTATAGACCCGGCAGAACCAAATTCCAGTCGCTAGGGCTGGAGAATATGCGACTCTTGCAATCGCAGGGCCGAAAGCGTATATGCACCCCATATTCTTGATCGTCCGATGAAGAGTGGGCCCCACCGGACCCGCTCTTTTTTGTTAGGCGATCACTGTAACCCAGACATTGGGCCCAGCTATGGGGCAATGATTGCCGGAGAGCTTATGCCGCAAACCGAATACGAGCCGCGGCTCATCATCGAGACCGGGCTTGACCTCAGGGTCGCCGAAATCATCGAGCCCGTGCTGACCGCCATGGGCTATCGTCTGGTGCGTGTGAGGATGCTGAACCAGAACGGCGCGACGCTGCAGATCATGGCCGAGCGCAATGACGGGACCATGGATGTGGAAGGCTGCGAGGCCGTATCCGTGGCGATTTCGCCGGTCCTGGATGTAGAAGATCCGATCGATCGGGAGTATCATCTGGAAGTGTCCTCGCCGGGCATCGACCGCCCGATGGTTCGCAAGTCGGATTTTACCCGCTGGCTGAACCATCTGGTCAAATGCGAAACGTCGATCATGATCGACAATCGCAAGCGGTTCCGCGGCAGGATCACCGAAAGCGATGCGGACGGTTTCACGATCGAGCGGGACCAGGTCGCCTATGGCGAGGAACCACGGGTGACGATCCCGTTTTCGGCACTGGCTGAGGCAAAGCTCATTCTGACCGACGATCTGATCCGCGACGCACTTCGGGCCGACAAGCTCGCCAAGGCGCAGGCCGCGAACCAGAACGAAGAAGCAGAAGACGAATAAACCGAACAGAGACTTGTGCCTTTCCCCCGGAAAGGCCTCATCTTTTGACCTACGGAGACCAACGACAATGGCAGTGAGTGCGAACCGGCTTGAACTTCTGCAGATCGCGGATGCAGTGGCGCGCGAAAAGGTCATCGACCGCGAGATCGTGCTGGCTGCGATGGCCGACGCCATCCAGAAGGCTGCCCGCTCCCGCTACGGCTCGGAAACCAATATCCGTGCCGACATCAATTCCAAGACCGGCGAGATCCGGCTCCAGCGCCTGCTGGAAGTCGTCGATCACGCCGAAGACTATGGCACGCAGATCCCGCTGGCTCTGGCGCTCGACCGCAATGTCGACGCCAAGATCGGCGACTTCATCGCCGATCCGCTGCCGCCGATGGATTTCGGCCGCATCGCCGCCCAGTCGGCCAAGCAGGTCATCGTCCAGAAGGTGCGTGAAGCCGAGCGCGACCGCCAGTTCGACGAGTTCAAGGACCGCGTCGGCGAAATCATCAACGGCACCGTCAAGCGCGTCGAATACGGCAACGTCATCGTCGATCTCGGCCGCGGCGAAGGCATCATCCGCCGCGACGAGATGATCCCGCGCGAAAACATGCGTTATGGCGATCGTGTCCGCGCATACGTATATGATGTCCGTCGCGAACAGCGCGGCCCGCAGATCTTCCTGTCGCGTACCCATCCGCAGTTCATGGTGAAGCTGTTCACCATGGAAGTGCCGGAAATCTACGACGGCATCATCCAGATCAAGTCTGTCGCCCGCGATCCGGGTTCGCGCGCTAAGATCGCCGTGATCTCGAACGACTCGTCGATCGATCCGGTCGGCGCCTGCGTCGGTATGCGCGGCTCGCGCGTCCAGGCGGTCGTCGGCGAATTGCAGGGCGAGAAGATCGATATCATTCCGTGGTCCCAGGATCCGGCGTCGTTCATCGTCAACGCGCTGCAGCCGGCTGAAGTCGCCAAGGTGGTTCTCGACGAGGATGCCGAGCGGATCGAAGTCGTGGTTCCGGACGAACAGCTGTCGCTTGCCATTGGCCGCCGCGGCCAGAACGTCCGCCTCGCCTCGCAGCTGACCGGCTGGGACATCGACATCATGACGGAAGCCGAGGAGTCGGAGCGCCGCCAGAAGGAATTCAACGAGCGCACCAACCTCTTCATGGACGCGCTCGACGTCGACGAAATGGTCGGCCAAGTGCTGGCTTCGGAAGGTTTTGCCCAGGTCGAGGAACTGGCTTACGTCGATCTCGACGAAATCTCTTCGATCGACGGCTTCGACGAAGACACCGCCACCGAAATCCAGACCCGCGCCCGCGAATACCTGGAGCGGATCGAAGGCGAGATGGACGCCAAGCGCAAGGAGCTCGGCGTCGAGGACGAGTTGCGCCAGATCAACGGCCTGAACGGCCAGATGCTCGTCGCGCTCGGCGAAGACGGCATCAAGACGATCGAGGACTTTGCCGGCTGCGCCGCCGACGACCTCGTCGGCTGGAGCGAACGCAAGGACGGCGTGACGAAGAAGTTCGAGGGCCTGTTCTCGAAGTTCGACGTTTCCCGCGTCGAAGCTGAAAACATGATCGTCCAGGCCCGCCTGTCCGCAGGCTGGATCACCGAAGAAGACCTCGCAAAGGGTGCCGCCGAGCCGGAAGCTGAAGCGGAGGAGGCGGACGCCGTCGAGCAGGAATGATCCCGCTCGCAAATGAGCCGGACGAGAACGAAGACGGACATGTCGATGATGACCTGGGCGAGATCGTCGTGAACGACCGTACCTGCATCGTCACCCGCGAGGCGGGATCACCGGAAACGCTGATCCGCTTTGTGGCCGGCCCGAACGGCCAAGTCGTGCCCGATCTGAAGCGTCAGCTTCCGGGCCGCGGCTGCTGGATCAAGGCCGAACGGTCGCTCGTCGAACGGGCGGTCCAGAAAAAGCTTTTCGCCCGGGCCCTCAAAGCCGAGGCGAAGGCGGATGCGGATTTGGGCGCGCTGGTGGATCGCCTGCTCGCCGCCGATCTCGTCGGCATGATGAACATGGCGCGCAAGGCAAGCCAATTCGTCACCGGCGCCACGAAGGTGGATGCCGCCGTGCGCTCGGGTGCGGCACTTGCAGTGTTCCATGCGGCCGATGCGGCCGCCGACGGAGTGAGAAAAATAGACCAGGCCCGCAAGGCCTGGAAGCTCGGTTCGAGTACCGGGGAAGACATTCCGTCCTTTTCGCTCTTCACGAGCGCTGAATTGGACGAAGTGATGGGCCAGAATGCTTTTATCCATGCCTGCGCGCTTGCGGGGCAGGCGGGTGAGGGTGTAGTGAAGCGCGCAAACCTACTTGAACAGTACCGCATGAGCGGTCTGTCCCAGACAAAAGGTGTCGCTGACATGCCGAAACAATGACGCGGTCACCGGCTTTAGCCGGACGCACATCGATATGTACGGATTAAACGACGGGTTCTGATGGCTTCCATCCGTTCCTGTCCGAAGGAACAGGAACGGAATGACCGACAACAAAGACGATAAGACACTCGGCGTAAAGAAGACCCTTACACTGAAGCCATCTGGGATGAGCCAGGGTACCGTCCGCCAGGACATGGGTCGCGGCCGCACCAAGGCCGTCGTCGTCGAAACAGTCAAGCGGCGGCCGACCCGGCCGCTGGACGAAAAGCCGGTAATCACGCCCGCAGCCCCGACGCCCGCGCCGCGGGTGGTAGAGGCTGTCGCTCAGCCGGCCGCTCCCCAGCGCCCGGTACCGCAGCAGCCTGCCGCTCCGGCAGCGCGCGTCCACCAGCCGGGCTCGCAGAACGCACGGCCGCAGCAGAACCAGCGCCCGCCGCAATCCAATCAGCCGCAGCGCCCGCAGCAGCCTAACCAGCCGCAGCGTCCGCAGCAATCCAGCCAGCCGCAGCGTCCGCAGCAGCGTCAGGGCGGCGCCGTCCTGCACGACCTTTCCGCCGGCGAGATGGAAGCCCGTCGCCGCGCTTTGATGGAAGCGCAGGCGCGCGAGGTCATCGAGGCCAAGCAGCGCGCCGAAGACGAGGTACGTCGCCAGGTCGAGGAAGAACGCCGCAGAATAGAGGAAGCCGCCGAGGCTGCCCGCCGCGCTGCCGAACCCAAGGTCGAACCGGTCGAGGCCCCGGCCCCGGCTGAGACACCTGCACCCGCGGCTGCCGAAAAGCCGGCCGAGCGCGCCGCTGGCGCCCCTGCCGGCCGTCCGGGCGAAACACGTCCCCAGGCTCCCCGGCCTGCAGCTCCCGGCGCCGCACCTGCGGCACTGCCGGTTGCCGGCCGCCGCAAGGGCGCTGACGAAGAAGACGAAGATCGCGGCCCGCCGCGTGGAGCACCCGGCCGTGGCCGAGTCCCCGTCGCTGCTCCCGCCAAGGTTCCGGCCCGCCCGAAGACCGAAGACGAACGCCGCCGCGGCAAGCTGACGGTGACCACGGTCAGCACGGACGAGGACGGCAATGCCCGTGGCCGTTCGATGGCCGCGACCCGCCGCCGGCAGGAGAAGTTCCGCCGCAGCCAGATGCAGGAAACGCGCGAAAAGGTCATGCGTGAAGTCATCCTGCCTGAAACCATCACCATTCAGGAACTGTCGCAGCGCATGTCCGAGCGCGCCGTCGACGTCATCAAGTACCTGATGAAGGAAGGCCAGATGATGAAGCCGGGCGACGTCATCGACGCCGACCTCGCCGAAATCATCGCCGGCGAATTCGGCCATACCGTCAAGCGCGTCTCGGAATCCGACGTCGAAGAAGGCATCTTCAACGTTGCCGACGACGAAGGCGAAATGGTTTCGCGCCCGCCGGTCGTCACCATCATGGGTCACGTCGACCACGGCAAGACCTCGCTGCTCGACGCCATCCGCCATGCGAACGTGGTCTCCGGCGAAGCCGGCGGCATCACCCAGCATATCGGCGCCTATCAGGTGGAGCATAACGGCCAGAAGATCACCTTCATCGACACCCCCGGCCACGCCGCCTTCACGGCCATGCGTGCCCGTGGTGCCCAGGCGACGGATATCGCCATCCTGGTGGTCGCAGCCGACGACAGCGTAATGCCGCAGACGATCGAATCGATCGCCCATGCCAAGGCAGCGGGTGTTCCGATCATCGTGGCGATCAACAAGATCGACAAGCACGAAGCCAATCCGGACAAGGTTCGCCAGCAGCTTCTGCAGCACGAAGTGTTCGTGGAATCGCTCGGCGGCGAAGTGCTCGACGTCGAAGTATCGGCCAAGAACAAGGTCAATCTCGACAAGCTGCTCGAAGCCATCCTGCTGCAAGCCGAAATCCTCGACCTCAAGGCTGATCCGAGCCGGACGGCCGAAGGCATCGTCATCGAAGCCCAGCTCGACCGTGGCCGTGGTTCCGTGGCCACCGTTCTTGTCCAGAAGGGCACCCTGAAGCCCGGCCAGATCATCGTTGCCGGCGACCAGTGGGGCCGTGTGCGCGCGCTCGTCACCGACAAGGGCGACCATGTGAAGGAAGCCGGCCCGGCCATGCCGGTCGAAGTGCTCGGCCTGTCCGCCACGCCGGCTGCCGGCGATCGGTTCGCCGTGGTCGAAAACGAAAGCCGCGCTCGCGAGATTTCCGAATATCGCCAGCGGCTTGCCCGCGACAAGGCGGCTGCCCGCCAGTCCGGACAGCGCGGTTCGCTCGAACAGATGATGTCGCAGCTCCAGAATACCGGCTTCAAGGAATTTCCGCTGGTCATCAAGGGTGACGTGCAGGGCTCGATCGAAGCGATCATCGGCGCACTGGACAAGCTCGGCACCGACGAAGTCCGTGCCCGCATCGTTCATTCGGGTGCCGGCGGCATCACCGAATCGGATATCTCGCTCGCCGAGGCATCTAACGCGGCGATCATCGGCTTCAACGTTCGCGCCAACCCGCAGGCACGTGCTTCTGCGGAACGCGAAGGCCTCGAGATCCGCTACTACAACATTATCTACGATCTGGTGGATGACGTGAAGCAGGCGATGTCGGGCCTCCTGTCTCCGGAACGCCGCGAAACCTTCATCGGCAATGCCGAGATCCTGGAAGTGTTCAACATCACCAAGGTCGGCAAGGTCGCCGGTTGCCGTGTCGTCGAGGGCAAGGTCGAGCGTGGAGCGGGCGTCCGCCTTATCCGCGACAACGTCGTCGTCCACGAAGGCAAGCTCAAGACGCTC
Organism: Neorhizobium tomejilense; assembly: GCF_964254135.1. Lineage (NCBI taxonomy): Bacteria > Pseudomonadati > Pseudomonadota > Alphaproteobacteria > Hyphomicrobiales > Rhizobiaceae > Neorhizobium > Neorhizobium tomejilense. Next base: position 4,336,915 of record NZ_CAXUSO020000001.1, on the reverse strand, counting down.
AAGCGCTTCAAGGACGAAGTCAGCGAAGTGCCAATGGGTCAGGAATGCGGCATGGCGTTCGAGAATTACGAAGACATGCGCGCAGGCGACGTCATCGAATGCTTCCGCGTGGAGCATATCACGCGTACGCTGTGACCTCCGGCGAACAGCCCGAACAATTACAGGAGCCGTCCGTGACATTCACGGGCGGCTCCTGGCATTTTGACCAGGTGCTTTCCGATACGGAACTCGAGGACGGCATCGATCTTTGCGATACCGCCGGACGTGACATCAGCTATGTTCGTGGCCTAACACGCCGCCGCTAGCGCGCCGTGGATCCAGCGCTTTCCCCGCTTTCGGCGTCGACTTGTGACGTGGCAAAAATTTTCAGCTTCTATCGGAGGGGTCGCGACGGTAAGCATCTACCCATATCCGCATTTTCAGTTTCCGAGGAGGACACCATGCCGATTTCATTCGACCTGACGGGTAAGACGGCGATCGTCACCGGCGCCAATACGGGCCTCGGCCAGGCGATATCCGTGGCGCTGGTGCAGGCCGGCGCGGATGTGGCGCTGGTCGGACGCTCCTCGATGGCCGAGACGGAAGCCGCGGTCAGCGCGGCGGGCGGCCGCAGCCTGTCGATCCAGGCAGACCTTTCGACACTCGAACCGGTCGATCGGATCATAAGCGAAACGGTCGCCTGGACCGGGCGTGCCGATATCCTCGTCAACAACGCCGGGATCATCCGCCGGGCCGACGCGATCGATTTCAGCGAGGCCGACTGGGATGCGGTGATGGACGTGAACCTGAAGACAGTGTTCTTCCTTTCCCAGGCGTTTGCACGCCGGCTGATTACCGAGGGCAAGGGCGGCAAGATCGTCAATATTGCCTCGCTGCTCTCCTTCCAGGGCGGCATCCGCATCCCTTCCTATACGGCCTCGAAGAGCGGTCTTGCCGGCCTGACCAGGCTGCTCGCCTGCGAGTGGGCAGGCAAGGGCATCAACGTCAATGCCATTGCACCCGGCTATTTCTCGACCAACAACACCGAGGCGTTGCGCGACGATCCGGACCGCAATGCAGCGATCCTCAGCCGTATTCCAGCCGGACACTGGGGCCAGCCGGAAGAGCTCGGCGGAGCCGCCGTATTCCTCGCCTCACCGGCATCCGACTATGTGCATGGTGTCGTGCTGCCGGTCGATGGCGGCTGGCTGGCGCGCTAAACGCGTCCGACCGCCCCTCGGGTAGCGGAACGCTCATCCCATGCGCGAATGGGGCAATTGCCCCAACACGCATAAATTTGATCGGCATCTCGCAGATTTATTAGTTGCCATTTCTACTCATGTTTATTATCCGGTAGCTGCAACATCGCGAACCCGGCGGCAGTCGCCGGCGGCGTTCCGGTGTCCCGTTTCCGTCGTTGTCGACCAGCGTCCCCGGGCGCCGTCTGCGATGCCGAACAGTCCGGAGTATCGCCTGCCATGCCTGCTGCCCTGAAGCCCGCCTTTTCGATGCGCCAGCCAATCAGGAGCCGGTTCCCGATCGTTCTCGCGGCCGTGGTGCTGACGGCTTCGACGGTGATGGCACAGACGCCTGCACCGGATGCGTCGACGCAAACACCGCCCTCGCCGCAGGCGGCCTCGCCTTCCGGTGCACAGCCGACGCAGGCGCCCCCCGCTCCTGCCGTGCAGGCAGCGCCGACAACCTCCCGCACGGCGCCGAACGAGCCGGCAGCCTCGCCGACTGCGGTACCGCCCGCCGCACAGCCGACCAATCCCGTGGCCCCTCAGCCGGAAGCCTCTGCTCCACAGCCCGCCGTCCCGACGCAAGCGCCGCCGAGCAACAGCGTTCAGCCCGCGCCTGCCAGCCCGGCCCAGGTGCCGACGCAGGCACCCACCCAGGCACCGGGGGCACGCCAGCCGATCGACATGTTCACGCAGTTCCTGGAGCCTGAGCAGCGTTCGGACCTGCCGCACAACCTTTCGCCCTGGGGCATGTTCATGGCGGCCGACTGGGTCGTCAAAGGGGTGATGATCGGGCTCGCGTTCGCCTCGCTGGTGACCTGGACGGTCTGGCTCGCGAAGACGCTGGAGCTTGCAGGCGCCCGCGCCCGTGCCGGGCGCACGCTGAAAGTCATCCGCACCTCCCGCACGCTTTCGGAAGCCGTCGGCGGCGCCGGTGGCCGCGGTGGTCCCGCCGCGCTGATGCTGCGGTCCGCGGCAGAAGAAATGCAGCTTTCAGAAGCGGCCCTTGACCATGCCGATGGCGACGGCGTGAAGGAACGGGTCGGCTCGGCGCTCTCCCGCATCGAGGCCTATGCCGGCCGGCGCATGTCGCGCGGTACCGGCGTGCTTGCGACGATCGGTTCGACGGCTCCGTTCGTCGGCCTGTTCGGCACGGTCTGGGGCATCATGAACGCCTTCATCGGCATTTCGGAATCACAGACCACCAACCTCGCCGTCGTCGCGCCCGGCATCGCCGAAGCGTTGCTGGCGACCGCGATCGGCCTCGTTGCGGCCATTCCGGCTGTCGTCATCTACAACGTCTTCGCCCGTTCGATCACCGGCTACCGGCAGCTGCTGGCGGATGCCGCGGCGGGTGTGGAACGGCTGGTGAGCCGCGACCTCGATTTCCGCAAGGTTCCTCCGGGCAGCCGCAAGGCGCCAGTCTCGCTGGTGGCAGGAGGCTGACATGGCCGGCGGCATCCGCGAACAGCACGGCGACGAGCTTTCCGAAAACCACGAGATCAACGTGACGCCGTTCATCGACGTCATGCTGGTACTGCTGATCATTTTCATGGTGGCAGCGCCGCTGGCGACCGTGGACATCAATGTCGATCTTCCCGCCTCGACCGCAAAGCCCGCGGAGCGACCGGACGAGCCGCTCTACCTGACGGTCAAGGAAGACCTGAGCCTCAATATCGGCAATGACGCGGTGGGGCGCGAGCAGCTTGCGGCGACCCTCGACCGCGTCACGGAAGGCAAGAAGGACACCCGCGTGTTCCTGCGCGCGGACAAGGCAGTCGATTACGGCCAGTTCATGGAGGTCATGAACCTGCTGCGCGATTCCGGCTACCTCAAGATCGCGCTTGTCGGGCTTGAAACATTGCCGGCACCGGCCGCGCCAGCCGCGATGACGCCCCCCGGAAATGCTCCTGCGGCCGCACCCGCCGTACCGGCGACCGGAGGCAATCCATGAGCCTCGTCGTCTCGCAGACAGGTCCGGGCGGACGCGTCGGCGAGCTGGCGCTGTGGGGCGTTGCCGGACTGCTAATGCTGACGGTGCATTTCGGCGCCGCGGCCTATCTGATGCGCGAACAACCGGAAGTGCTCGCCGAAAATGCACCACCGGCGGCGATCATGATCGAGCTCGCGCCGGAGCCGGAAGCCGCCAATACCGAGGAAGAGCAGATTTCTCCTGACGTGCAGGAGCAGGAACAGGTGGTGAGCGATCAGACCCAGCCAGTCGAGGAACCGCAGCCGGAGCCCGTTGCCGAACCCGTCGAGCAGCCGGTCGAGCCGCCGCCGCAGGAAGTCGCCGAGCCGGTCGAGTCTGAACCGGTGCAGCCGCCCGTGGTAGAACCGCCGCCGGAACCGGAGCCCCAGGTTACCGAAACCATCCCCGAACTGCCGCCGGAACCGATCGAGGAGATCAAGCCGATCGACGAACAGATGACGGCGGCGCTGGAAAACGTCGAAGTGCCGTTGCCGGCGATGCGGCCTCTGCCGCCGCCGGTCGCGGAAAAGCCTCCGGAACAGCCGAAAAAGCCGGAGCCCAGAAAGGAGCCGGTGAAGAAGGTCCAGAAGCCGAAGCAACAGCAGCAGGCCCGTCCGGACATGGCCGAGGCGAAGATCCAGGCCAGGCAATCGGACCGCACCGCCGCCAGCCAGAATTCCACGAGCCTCTTCTCTTCGTCGGTCTCCCCGCAGCAGTGGATGACGCGTGTGCGGACAAAGATTGCTCGATACGCCCGCAAATGCCCCGGCAACGGAACTGGCGTGGTGACGGTCCGTTTCAGCTTCGACGGCGGTGGCAACATCAGCAACGTGGCGGTCGCGGGATCGTCGGGCAACTCGTCTATCGATGACTATGTCGCATCGGCAGTCCGGCGTGCTTCGCCCATCCCTGCGCCGCCTTCGGGTGTTGCAAGTTCACTCAGCCAGCCGGTAAAGTGCGAATAACCGCTTGATTTCCTCGCGGTGTTCGACACTGAACTCACCTGGATCTCCTGCATGCATATTACTCTGAATGAAGCCGAAACGCTGGTACAGAGCGTTTTCGAAGCCAATGGCGTTCTTCCCGAGACCGCCCGATCCGTCGCCCATGCGCTCGTGCATGCGGAAGCTGCCGGGCAGTACGGTCATGGCCTCCGCCGCGTTCCCGCCTATATCGGCCAGGCACGCACCGGCAAGGTCGACGGCCAGGCGAGACCCATTGCTATCCGGCCGCGCCCGGCCGTGCTTGTCGTCGATGCGGCGCTCGGTTACGCCTACCCGGCTTTCGATATCGCAGTCGCCGAGCTTCCGAAAATCGCGCGGGAACAAGGCATCGCGCTTGCCGCCATCCATCGCTCCCACCATGCGGGCGTCATGGCGCTGACCGTGGAACGGTTTGCCGAGCAGGGGCTCGTGGCGCTGATGTTTGCCAATGCGCCGGCCTCCATGGCCGCCTGGGGCGGCAGGAAGCGGCTGTTCGGCACCAATCCGATCGCCTTTGCGACACCGGTCGCCGGCGAGGAGCCGCTGGTCATCGATCTCGCGCTTTCGACCGTCGCCGCCGGCAAGATCATGGCGGCGCGCCAGAAGGGCGAGAGCATTCCGGAAGGCTGGGCCTTCGACGCCGACGGCAAGCCGACCACCGATCCGCACGCGGCCCACAAGGGCCTGATGGCGCCCTCGGGCGGTGCAAAGGGTGCGGCGCTGGCGCTGATGGTGGAAATTCTCTCCGCTGGCCTCACCGGATCGAACTTCTCCTACGAAGCAAGCTCGTTCATGGACGAGAAAGGCCCACCACCCTCGGTCGGTCAGACGCTTATTGTCATCGATCCTTCCGCGAGCACGGCTTCGGCTGCCGAGCGGATCGCAGAACTCGCCCACGAGATGGCCTCCGAAGAAGGCGTGCGCCTGCCCGGACGGCGCGGCCAGAACGCGCGCCGGAAGGCGATCGAGCAGGGGCTCGATGTCGAGGACGCGGTGATCTCGGCAATCGAGGCGCTGGTCTAGGCCCGAAGCGCCGCTGCCGGCGACAAGGCCGGTCAGGAAGCCGATGCCGAGCGCCACCAGCAGGAAGAGCTCGGCGCGGCGACTACGCAAAAGCAATATTTTGAAGGGAAATCCTGCTCCAGAAACGGGAAAAGCCTGGCGCGGGAGGAGGGTGCGCCAGGCTTTAAACTTGATCGACAACTGGGAGGAGGAGGATGTCGTCGATCCGTATCGAGCAACACTGGGAGGAGGAGTGCGTCGCTCGATGACCAAACATATAGGCTAATCGTTTAATCACGCCAACCCATCCTGCCGCAATGCAGCAATGCGCTGAGTGCAGAGCTGAGCAAATGCCCGAGGCCGGCCCGATCGCTCAGGCGCTTTTTCGGCCCCTGCTGCGCCGCGCCCTTAAGATCACCATATCGCTCGGGAAAAACGTGGTTTATAGCGAATTTGCGGCAGACAGACGGACGGAGACGGACATGGCAGAGATCAGGTATCACGAAGGCGATATTCCGGCAGCGGATGCGGCGCGTTATACGGGGGCGATCGCCATCGATACGGAAACCCTCGGCCTCGTGCCCCGCCGCGACCGGCTTTGCGTCGTGCAGCTTTCGCCCGGGGACGGTTCCGCCGACGTGATCCGTATCGCCGCCGGGCAGAACGAGGCTCCAAACCTCGTCGCCATGCTTGCCGATCCGACGCGCCAGAAGATCTTCCACTACGGCCGCTTCGATATCGCCGTTCTCTTCCATACGTTCGGTGTGACCACGGCGCCGGTGTTCTGCACCAAGATCGCCTCGCGGCTGACCCGCACCTACACGGACCGGCACGGACTGAAGGACAATCTGAAGGAAATGCTGGATGTCGACGTTTCCAAGGCGCAGCAGCAATCCGACTGGGCAGCCGAGGTTCTTTCGCCGGCGCAGCTGGAGTATGCGGCCTCCGACGTGCTGCACCTGCATGCGCTCCGCGACAAGCTGACCTACCGCCTGGTGCGCGATAGGCGCGCCGAACTCGCTCAGGCCTGTTTCGAATTCCTGCCGACGCGGGCGAAGCTCGACCTGCTAGGCTGGGAAGAGGCCGATATCTTCGCCCATAGCTGATGTCCACGAAGGACCTCCGCCCAAATATTCGCCCGCCGAATCTGAGAAAGAGCGGTATAACCTCTAGTTGTCCGGTAACGCTCCGTTAACTGTTCGAATCTAATTTTGCCCGCGGTATACCTCTCGACGAGACCGGATTTCGGGCCATGTTGCTTCCTACCCAGCAGACTTATGGGCTTGCCGCGACCAATATGATGCAGTCGATGCTCGACAGCATCGAGGAGCAGCGCAAGAAGGACGAGGAACAGCGGACCGGCAAGAAGAGCGACCCGGTTACCGAAGCCCGTATCAGCGCCAGCGAAGACGCCCGGCGCGCGCGCGACAAGATCACCTCCGCCCTTTTCGGCGTCACCAAGACAGATCCCAACGAACTGAAGATCGAACTCGTCGACCGTCTGGCTGCCAAGCTCGGCATCGATACCGACGAAGCGCGTTCGTCCTACAAGCTCGGAAGAGCGCTGGAAGATGCGCTGAAAGAGATGATGCCGGACGAGATCGGCGAACTCGTCGAAGATCTCGGCCTCGAAGACATCGGCATCTCGATGGACACGCTGCTCTCGGCGATCAAGAATCCTTACGGCGACGACAACCAGCGCCTCATGGAGGGGCTCAACCGGAAGGCCAATGGCGGCAAGCTCGACACGGAAGTCGAGCGCGTCATGCAAAGGCTGGAGGATGTCGCCGATCCGAAGACGCTCGAAGAGCTGAAACTCGGCCCGCAGGGCTATGATCCGACCCGTGTCGAAGATGCCGAAACGCGCGCCGAGCGCCAGGCCGACATCGAGGCGGCCGAAGCCAGCAAGAAACTCGAAGACGTCCAGAAAATCCAGGATGTCATCGAAAAGAAGAACGACAAGGCGAATGCAGAACCGGCTGCCGATGGCGCGACCGACACGGCATCCGTGGACGATACAGCGCTACTGGCCCTGTTTGCCGCAGCCGCCGAACAGGCCGCCGGCTCCGATACCGGCGACGCTGCCGACAGCCTCGTTTCCGATGATAGCTCCAGCAAGGACGAATCCTCCGACGCCGTGCTGGCGGAAAACGAAGCGCCGACTAATGAAATGGCGGCGAAAGCGATCGAAGAGCTCGCAGCCAAGAACGCCGACCAATCCTATGCCGACATTGTGCCGGTGCATGTGGACGAGATCGGCATTTATGAATTGTTGAAGAAGAAGTTGGCTGCGTGACAGTGCAATACCCCCCAGTCCCACCCTCATCTGCATCGGAATGGATCATTTTCGCTGAGCTGCCAGCGGAAGGCGGAATCCGTTAGCGAGTTGTTAACCTTTTTGCCTCACAGTCATATCTGTGTATCGGCACTGGCGACGCCATGAGGCGTTCCGGTCGCAACGCCGCTCGTTGCGAAAAGACAAGAACCCGTTCAGCCGAGCTGTCCTATCGTCTCTATCAGACATTGGAGCGGACGATGCTGCCCCCGGTTCGTACCAGTTCATTCGTCGACTATCAGACACCGTCGCAACAACCGATGCTGCGCCAGCGGATCGACATGGCCAATACCGCGGCGAATAGCGGGTTGATCGGTTCCTCGCCGATGTCGGCAGGCCGGCTGGATATCCTTTCGCTTTCGGCGCAGCTCCAGCTCGCCCAGGGTTTTTCCATCTTCGCCGAAACCATCGGCAGGCTGATCAAGGTCCCACGCCGCGAAGGCGAGGCATTGGCGGATTATGCCCAACGCCTTTCCGAGGCGGTCAAGGCGATGAACCCGGCCGAAAAGGTGGCCCTCGAGCGCACGCTCAACCAGCTCGTCAAAGGCATTTCGCTGCGCCTGCTCACTGAAATCCTCAACAATCCGGCAGGTCCCGAAGCCGCCCGCGTCGCCATACAGCTGGAGACCGCGCAGCTGCTCGAGCGCGACCTCGTGGCAAAGGCCGTCGTCAGCTCCTATCGGCAGAATGCCGGGGCGGAACAGGTGCCGAGCACCTTGCCGCAGCCGGCAAATGCTGCGCCATCAGCACCCGGCCAGGCTTCGGTGCCCGCGCCCACGCCAGAGGCCGAGGGCCAAGCCGCGCAACCCGGCGCCGAAACTGCGATCGACGGAGCGTCGCCTGAGGTTATGGCCTCGAATACGGATACCCAGGACCCGGATGTACCGCGTGTTTCGACGGCAACGTCCAGCACCACTCCAGATCCGACCATGCTTTCGGCGGAAGCCGAGGCCCTGCCGACGCCAACCGACAACAATGCATCTCAGATGAGCGTCGAGAACGATCTCGACGCGGCATCCGTGTCGGTATCCGCGCAGGAAGCGGTCGAGCTCCCAGAGAGCGAGACGCCGGAAGTTGCAGCCGCCCGGGCCGACGAGACAGCGGAGAACCCATCCGCTGCGCGCCCGGACGACGGCCGGCAAACCGCAAGCGCCGCCGCCGGCGATCGACGCATGTCTCAACCCGTGTTTTACGACGGTCCGGCCCTGGCCCGGCTTTCCCAGCGCGGCCTCGAACAGCAAAACGGCGTTCGGGGGCCGAATGCGGAGAAGATGGCGAACGGGGCGACGACCGTATGGCTTGCGGAAGTGCTTGCCGAGGCCACCAGCGAACTGCTCGACGGCCTGCCGGTAGCGGCAAGGCAATTGCCGGAACAGCAGGCGCTGCAGCAGCTGACCGACAAGGAGCTTTTCGGAAAATCCGCCATGCAGGCGAACGAGGCAGCGAGTGCCGCCGCGGCGAAGTCCGTGCCGCCGGCCACCGATGAGCCGGTCAGCACCGGGTCAACGGGTAACACGACCGGTCCTTCCGCGAACGCAAGCAGCCAGGCCACGGCCGCGACGGAACTCGCCGAACAGCTCGCTCTCCCGATCGCCATGCCGCATGCCTTTCGCGAAGGTGTTGCCCTGCCCTACGTCGCCTATCCGCCGGAAGAGCGCGAGCGGGACCCCGAGGAGCGCAAGACCAAGGCAATTTCGGAGACCGACGAAGACGGCGAACAGCAGCATTCGGCCGGCGAGCAGGCGTTCGGCGAAGAACACCCGGACGACGACCCCGCCCAGGACGACGAGAGCGACGGCGCTTCGAAGGAAGCCGTCGAAGATGCAGACCGGGCCAACGACCTCTATTGGCGCATGGCCGGCTGGACGTAAATTCAATCCATAAACTGCGCATGAAAAAACCGCCGGACTTGCATCCGGCGGTTTTTGATTCTCAGAGAAGCTTCGATTACTCGTTGCTGCCGCGGTTCTTCAGAGCCGCACCGAGGATGTCGCCGAGCGAAGCGCCGCTATCGGACGAACCGAACTGAGCAACTGCTTCCTTCTCTTCTGCGATCTCGAGAGCCTTGATCGACAGCATGACCTTGCGGTCCTTCTTGGAGAAGTTGACGACGCGGGCATCGAAGACTTGGCCAACCGAGAAACGCTCCGGACGCTGATCGTCGCGATCGCGTGCCAGGTCGTTGCGGCGGATGAACGAGGTGATGTCTTCGTGGTTGACGAGACGAACCTCTACACCACCGTCGTTGACGGCGATGACTTCGCACGAGACGACAGCATTCTTGCGCAGTTCGCCGGAAGCGGCGGCTTCACCGACCGAGTCCTTGCCGAGCTGCTTGATGCCGAGCGAGATGCGCTCCTTGTCGACGTCCACATCCAGAACGACAGCCTTGACGACGTCGCCCTTGTTGAACTCCTCGATGACCTGTTCGCCCGGACGGTTCCAGTCGAGGTCGGAGAGGTGGACCATGCCGTCAACATCGCCTTCGAGGCCGATGAACAGGCCGAATTCGGTCTTGTTCTTGACTTCGCCTTCGACTTCAGTGCCGGCCGGATGGCTGTAGGCAAATGCCTGCCACGGATTTTCGAGCGTCTGCTTCAGGCCAAGCGAGATACGGCGCTTGGACGGATCGACTTCGAGAACGACCACGTCAACGTCCTGCGTCGTGGACAGGATCTTGCCGGGATGGACGTTCTTCTTGGTCCAGGACATTTCAGAAATGTGGATGAGGCCTTCGATGCCCGGCTCCAGCTCGACGAACGCACCGTAGTCGGTGATGTTCGTGACGGTACCGGAAATCTTCTTGCCGACCGGATACTTGGCGGCAATGCCATCCCACGGATCCGACTCGAGCTGCTTCATGCCGAGCGAGATGCGGTGGGTTTCCTGGTTGATGCGGATGATCTGTACCTTGACCTGCTGGCCGATGGACAGGATTTCCGACGGATGGTTCACACGGCGCCATGCCATGTCGGTGACGTGCAGCAGGCCGTCGATGCCGCCGAGGTCAACGAACGCACCGTAATCGGTGATGTTCTTGACGACGCCGTCAACAACCTGGCCTTCTTCGAGGTTCTGAACGATTTCAGAACGCTGCTCGGCGCGGGACTCTTCGAGAACCGTGCGGCGCGAAACCACGATGTTGCCGCGACGCTTGTCCATCTTGAGGATTTCGAAGGGCTGCGGGTTGTGCATGAGCGGCGTGACGTCGCGGATCGGACGGATGTCGACCTGCGAACGCGGCAGGAAGGCAACGGCGCCGTCGAGATCGACGGTGAAGCCACCCTTGACCTGGTTGAAGATAACGCCTTCAACGCGCTCGCCAGCTTCGAACTTGAGTTCGAGCTTGACCCAGCTTTCTTCGCGGCGAGCCTTTTCGCGCGACAGAACTGCTTCGCCCAGCGCGTTTTCGATGCGCTCGACGTAAACTTCGACTTCGTCGCCGACCTTCAGCGAACCGTCCTTGCCCTTGGCGCCGAATTCCTTGAGCGCGATACGGCCTTCGACCTTAAGGCCGACGTCAACGACGGCCATGTCCTTTTCGATCGCGGTGACGCGACCCTTGGTGACGTAGCCTTCAGCCAGATCGTTGGTAGCGAAGGATTCTTCGAGGAGGGCTGCGAAGTCCTCCCGCGTGGGGTTAGATACTGCCATGAAATCTCCTGAGGTGCCCTATACGGGCCCATACAGCGCCGGTGGTTCGTGTTGCACATGCCCAATGTTCAGGTCCGCCTCCCTCATCGGAATTATCCGGGGGAGGCAATCCGGCGCGGGGACCGAACCTCGGGCTATTCTATTCTAATTCGATTGTCTCTTCAGGGCGGCGTCGATGATGGTCTTCGCTGCCCGAAACGCGGCCTCTATACTCATTTCCGAGGTATCAAGCAAGTGCGCATCGTCGGCGGGCTTCAGAGGGCTGTCGGCCCGGCCCATGTCGCGTTCGTCGCGTTTCTTCACGTCGGCGAAGATCGCACCGTAATCCGCCTCGCCGCCCTTGCCGACGATCTCGTCGTAACGGCGCCTTGCCCTCACATCCGCGGATGCGGTGACATAGAGCTTCACCGGCGCATCGGGGCAGACGACCGTGCCGATATCGCGCCCGTCGAGCACCGTTCCGGGCTGCCTCAGGGAAAAGGAACGCTGCGCCTCGACCAGAGCCCGGCGGACCGACGGCATGACCGCGATTTTCGAGGCCGCCTCGCCGATCGCATGGGCGGACAATATATCGCGATCGAGCCCAGCGAGTTCGACCTCACGCGCCATCTTCCCGGCGACCTCTTCATTATCGAGCGGCAGGCCGGCATCGAGAAGCGCCTTGGCGGTGGCGCGATAGGTCAGTCCGGTGTCGAGATGATGAAAACCATAGGCGTCGGCGATCAGACGCGACAGCGTGCCCTTGCCGGCGGCTGCGGGACCGTCGATGGCGATGACGATTGCGGGCTTGGACGTCAAACTCATGCTTCTCGCATCGCCCCGGATGTGACCAGCAGACCGAGCAGATGGGTCCCGATCAGCGCATGCTGAGTTCCGAGATCCTCTTCGCGAAAATGCGGCGGCTGGTACATGTTTTTCAACCTCTTATCAGTCCCGAACGGAGAGACGGCGAGGCCGGCCCCTTGCGGCGGAAATTTCTCGTCGTGACTAACATAAAGCCTTCGACCGGTCACCGCTTTCGCTCTTATGCGGCTCATGAAAAGTTTGTCTTTGACATCAAAGAGCGCAGGCCTTATGGGGACCGGCTTAGATTTTCACCCTATAAAGCCGCGATACAAGCGGCGCGCCGAACTATTCGGCCATCCCATGAGGCTCTGACTGTGGCAAAAGCGGAACTCGGAACCAAGCGAACCGACCCCGATACCGGCAAAAAATTCTACGACCTGAACCGTGATCCGGTCGTTTCTCCCTATTCCGGCAAATCCTGGCCGCTGTCCTTCTTCGAGGAGCACAGCGCCGCCAAGAAGATGGAACAGGCCGAGGAGGAGGACGTCCAGGAAGTCGATACCGAAAATCCGGAAGTCGAACTCGTATCGCTCGAAGAGGGCGACGAGGCAGCCAGCGGCGACGATATCCCGGATATCGGCGATGACGACGATGTCGATATCGGCGATGACGACGACGATACCTTCCTGGAAGCCGACGAAGATGAAGACGACGACGACATGTCGGGCATCATCGGCGTGACCGGCGACGACGACGAAGTCTGATCCGATATCCAAGTTAAGGCCCGGCAATTCAATAAAAATTGCCGGGCGCACAAAATACGGCTTGCACTCTCCGTAAACCGGAAGTAATAAGCCGCCACTCCAACGGGGCAGCCCTTACAGGCGCCCGGCGGAGTTTCCCAGGACCGGCAAATACCGGACCACCCTGATGGGGCTATAGCTCAGCTGGGAGAGCGCTTGCATGGCATGCAAGAGGTCAGCGGTTCGATCCCGCTTAGCTCCACCAAACTTTCTCCGAGACACATAAAGATCGACCGGCCGGAACGCCTGCTCGCGTTCGCGCTATTTCGGTATCAAAGGCGGCTGCGGCGGTCGAGCCAGGCTGCGCCCTGGAGTGCGGCCAGGATGATGATCACGCCGATCACCACCCTCACCTCGGGCACCTCGTCAAAGAAGACGTAACCGGTGATGGTCACGAAGACGATCGAGAGGTAGCCGACGGGCGCGAGCACGCTGGCATCGGCGATCCGATAGGCGCGCAGGAAACAATATTGTCCGAGTTGGGCGAGGAAGCCGATGCCGAGCAGCGGGATCCAGTCGAAGGGCATGACCGGTTTCCAGGTGAAGACGGCCGGCACGGCGGTGATGACCGCGAGGCCGACCGTGTAGAAGACCATCATCACGGTGGTGTTCTCGTCCTTCAACGCCCGGGTCTGGATGATCGCCAGCGAACCAAAGACGACCGAAACCAGGACGACCAGAACCTCGACATCGAAGCTCGACGTGCCGGGCGCCATGACGATCAGCACGCCGATGAAGGCAAGGCCGGCGCCGAGCCAGCGGATGCGGCTCACTGTCTCGCCGAGCATGGCGACCGCCATGGCCATGGTGATCAACGGCCGGGAGAACCCGACCGCATTGACCATGGCGAGCGGCAACATGGTGATGGCGAGGAAATTGCTGGTCAGCGCCACCGCATTGCAGGAAATGCGAAAGATATTCCGCCAGGGGTGTTTGACCCGGCGCATCTCGGCGCGATGCCGCCAGATCAGCGGCAGGATGAACAGGAGCCCGATCATCGCCCGGATGAAGACGAGCTGGAAGGCCGGATAGGTCGCTCCTTGCGCCTTCACCAGCGCGGTCATGCCGCCGGAGACCAGCGTCATGTCGAGAAGCAGCCAACCGATGCCGGTGCGGGCGTTCGAGGCCCGCTCGGCTTCCGGCTCTGGCGTTGCCTCCGTGCTCACGCCGGCTGCACGAGGTTCGCCATCAGCCGGAAGGCACCGGGAACGAGCTTGTCGAGCTGGTGATGCAGCACGAGGCTGGTATGGGTGTGTCGGCCCTTGCCGATGGCAGCGGAGATCAGCGCGCCCTTGAGGGGCTGTTCGTTGACATCGTGCATGGCGAGCAGCGGCTCATAGGCGTCATCCCAGCGGGAGACGAAATAGAGGCCGCGTTCCTTGTCCCATCCCTGCCAGTCTTCCGGGCCGATGGTGTTCGGTCCCTTGAGCAGAACATGGTCCGGCGCAAGCACGGTGACTTCGGCCCTCGGATCGGTAACCCGCCAGCGCAGCGACGGCGAGCCGATCTCGATGCGGCGGACCGGGGTCTCGTTCGGATCCCAGCCATCGGTCGGCCGGTGATACAGGGTCACGAGGTGGCCGCCTTCCTCCACGAAGCGATGCAGGCGCTCGGTGGAGGCGGCGAGATCCTTGCGGATGCCGAAGGCGAAGATGCCGACGACGATCGTGGTGAAGCGCGACAGATCGCCGGACAACGCCTGGGCGTCGAGTTCGGTGACATCGAGGCCCATGCGGGAGAGCCACATGCCGACACGATCGGCGCCGGCGCCGACGTAACCGATCCGCGCGCCCTCGGGCAGCTTGAGGTCAACCGACAGGATTTTCAGCGTAGCGGGCGCGCGGAAACTGGTGCGGCCGATATGCCGGTAGGCGATCGGCGTGACCTGGAAGGCCGGGTGGCCATCGATCTCCGGCTCGATCTCGACGAGGCCGAGCTTGGCCGCATCGGTCGGAGAGGCAATCCAGCCGCCGTCGGTCTTCTTCATTACCCAGCCAGCGGGTGTCTTGAAGGAAACCGGCGCATTGGTGCCGGAGACATTGGCCTTGATCGGCCATTCGGTCTGCTTGGTGCCGAGCGGCACCAGCAGCGCTTCGGGCAACAGGGTCAGCGATTGGGCAGGCGTCACCGCGAACGGCTCTTCGAGATCGAAAGTGGCGGAGACGGTGCGTCCGCCAATCTCGGCCGAGATTTTTACATGCGCATGGCCGTTGCCGCCGAGCGCCGACCAGCCGGGCAGATAGAGGCCGGAAAGCGCTGCGTCCGACGTCGCGGTTAGCGCGAATACGCGGTCATGGGCGAGCGACTGGACGGAGGACGAGACGCCGGCCGGCAGAATCGGGAGAATATCGACCTTGTGGCTCGAAGCGCCTTCGCCGAGCTCGACGGTGAGTGTCGCAGCACCGCCGGGAGAGATGGCGGAGGGATCGGCATAGGCGCGCTCGAAGATCGCGGCCGCATCCAGGATCGCGGCATCGACTTCCGTCCGTTTGCGGGCGATGCGGTGCCCGTGCAGAGCCGTGAACTCTTCCGGTGCGGCGGAGGCTGCGATGTCCAGCCAGCCGGCGGCCTCGTTCAGCGCCTTGATAATCGCGTCGCGATCCGGGAACGCTGCTGACGCCACCGCAATGGCGGCATCCGCGGAGCGCAGGGCTTCCGCCGCATTGGCAGGCAGGCCGGCGAATGCGGCAAGTTCGGTCAGCGATGCCGGCAGGTCCTCGAGCACCGACTGCTCGGATTTCGAGCGCGTGGCGGAGAGCTTCAGGTGCAGCTGCCAGTCCTTCTCCGGACGCTTCGGCCAGTGACCCATGCCTTGGGAGGCGTGATAATAACGCGACCATTCGCCGATCCGGTCATAGTCCGCGCCGGTCGCCGGATCGCGGCCCTCGGCCACAACCGTCACCGTGGTGTCCGGCGGCGGCACTTCGTCGTCATAGGTATCGCCGCCGCCGGACCAGGCCGGCAGGTAATATTTCGCGACCTTCCAGGGCCTCAGGCCCTCGGTGAAATGTTCTGGATAGGCATTGGGGTCGGCGGCGAGTGTGATCGCGGTCTCCGCGGCCCGGGTCATGGCGCGGTGATGGCCATGCTGGCCGGGGACGTCGAGGAAGGTCGGGATGACGATGTCCGGACGCTCCGTCCGATAGGCGCGCACCAGCCGCTCCACCGTGCGGGCCTCGCCCCAGCGGGTGAAGGTCGCGTCGCCATCCTTGGAGAAGCCGAAATCGTGGACCGGGTCGGTCGGGCCGTGGCCGAGCCAGGAGACGTCACCGTCGATCGCGCGGGCCGCCTCTTCCAGTTCGCGGGAGCGTATCACGCCGAGCGGGCCGAGACGTTCGGGGCCGAGCGCGTTCTGTCCCCCCTCGCCGCGTGTCGAGCAGGCGATGATGACGCGCATGCCGAGGCCGAGGCGGAACCAGGCGAGCATACCGTTCTGCTCGTCGTCGGGATGGGCGCCGGTGTTCATCATCGTGACCGTCGACTTCAGCCGCGAAAGCTTGCGGTGGAGCCGGACGAGCGAGGGATCGGCCATCTGCCGTTCGATGCGTTCGCGGGCGGTCAGCATGAAAACTCTCCTCAATATGTCATGCGGGAATATCGGCAAGCGCGGCAAGCGAGGTTTCCAGCTTGGGCGTCACCATGTCGAAAAGCGGAAGGGCGGCAGCGCCGAGTGCTGCGGTCAACTGCCCCGTCTGGCCGCGCAGGACGCGCGGCAGATCGCGCTGCCTGCGGCTTGCGACCGAGGTCGGCAGGTTGCCCATACGGGCGACGATGTCCTCGATGATCGCATCCGGCAGCGCGCCGCCGAGGATCACGGTCTGCGGATCGAGGATGTTTTCCAGCATGGCGACCATCGGGCCGAGATAGGTCGCCGCCTCGTCGATCCATTCCTCGACGACCGGGTGGTGATCCGCGTGCAGCGTCTCGAGATCGGAAAACTCGGTGTCGGAAATACCGACGCAGCTCAGCTTTTCCTTCAGCACATAGGCGGAAACATAACCTTCCAGGCAGCCGAGCTGGCCGCAGGAGGGGCAGGGCCTGCCCTTCGGCACGACGGTGACGTGGCCGATCTCGCCGGCATTGCCGAAGGCGCCGCGATAGGGCGCGCCGTCCTGGATGATGCCGAGGCCGATGCCGACACCGAAATAGATCATGCAGAAATTCGAGATCGCCAGGCCCGCGCCGAACAGTCGCTCACCGACGGCCGCCGCCGTCGCGTCGTTTTCGACAATCACCGCATGGCCGCAGGCCTCGCTGAGCGCCTGGGCGGCATCGAGCCCCGCCCAGCCCGGCAGCGTCGTCGGGCCGACCGAGGTCATGCCGTCGATCTCGAACGGACCGGGCATGACGACGCCGGTGCCGAGCAGCTTTGCGCCGACCAGTTCCGTGACCGCGGCAAGCTCGGCTGCGAAAGCGGGCAGGATATGCCCGGGAGTGGTATCTTTCAGCGGCGTGATGCGCTTTGCCCTGAGCCCGCCGGACAGATCGAGCGCCACCGTCACCATATGGTCGGCGGCGATCTCGACGCCGATAGTGGCGCCGCCCTCGGGATTGACCGCAAACTGGATCGGCGGCTGGCCGCGGCCGGATTTCAGCCGGCCCATTTCCATCAGCAGCCCCTCGCCCGCCAGGTCATCGACGATGTTGGCGACGGCCTGGGGCGTCAGATGGGTGAGCTTGGCGATATGGGCACGGCCGAGCGAGCCGTGGCGGCGCACCACATCCAGCACGACGCGACGGTTGTGTTCGCGGCTGCGTTCAGGGTTCTTGCCGATAGCCACCGGGTGTGTGCCGATCGTGTGTATGGTCATTTCGCCCACCTTCGGTTGGCAGAATTCATAACGCCGGGAAACCGCATCCGGCAATAGAATAATTCAAGTAAATTATCTTATTGACAAAAGACCTCACTCAGGAAACCGTAAGGGTAGGGCTGGGGCAAAGCGCCGCAGCACGTCAAAGGGAGGTTCGCCTCCCCGGAAACCAATAAACGCGTCGGGCTGCGGTCGCATCCGAATGCAGGGAACAATCAGTCCCCAAGACCGGAGCACCCGGCGGGGCAAATGGAGGCTCACATGCGCAAGGCAACTTTGTTCGCCGGTCTCGTCGCCGGTTTCAGCACATTCGCATTCAATTCCGCGCAGGCGGTCGAAATCGAATACTGGCAGTATGTCTTCGAGACGCGTGTGAAGGCGATGGACCAGCTCATCACCGAGTTCCAGAAGGCCAATCCGGGCATCACCGTCAAGCAGGTCACCTTTCCCTATGCCGACTACCAGACGCGTGTGATCGCCGCCAACATGGCCGGCAACGGTCCCGACGTCATGCAGCTGTTCTACGGCTGGCTCGACAAGTTCGTCGCCGGCGGCCTTCTCGCTCCGCTGCCGAAGGATGCCTTCCCGCATGCCAAGATCGAAAGCGAGTTCTTCCCGATCGTCAAGGCGATGAAGCGGGGCGACGATTATTACGGCCTGCCGACCGCCGTGCGCTCGCTCGCCCTGTTCTACAACAAGAAGCTCTTCACCGAGGCCGGCCTCGACCCGAGCAACCCGCCGAAGACGCTCGACGAGTATGTCGCCGCCGCGCAGAAGATCGCCAAGCGCGACGCTTCCGGCAACCTCCTCGTCGAAGGTTCGACGCTCGACATGGGCGGCCAGGACCACCAGTGGTGGCGTGAAGTCCTGATCCGCCAGTTCGGCGGCGTGCCCTATACCGACAACGACCAGAAGGTCGCCTATAACAGCGAAGCGGGCGTCAAGGCCCTGAAGTTCTACACCAGCCTGCAGCTCGAAAAGAAGATCGGCGCGGCCGGCTTCATGGACGAAGGCCAGGCGGCCTTCCGCGGCGGCAAGGCCGGCATGACCATCGACGGCACCTTCCGCCTCGGCGCCTTCAAGAGCATCAAGGACTTCGAATGGGGCGTGACCGAACTGCCGGCCAATGCTCAAGGCGTGCGCTCCAACTATGCCAGCTATTTCGCCAACGGCATCAGCGCCAAGGCGAAGGGCGAGGAGCTCGAAGCGTCGAAGAAGTTCCTGGCCTACATCACCTCTCCGGCCGCCATGGACATCTGGCTGAAGACCGTCGGCGAATTGCCGGCGCTCCGCTCCGCAGCACTGACCGAAACCAACCTGAAGGATCCGATCTACGCACCGTTCCTGAAGGGCCTGGAATACGCACACACCACACTGTTCATGGATGAGCAGGCCCAGCGCCAGAACGCCATCGACATGGCAAACCGCGTGCTGCTTCAGGGTCAGTCCGTCGAGGACTCGATCAAGCAGGCGGCCGCAGCCGAGCAGGAAATCATCGACGCGGCCAAGCCGTAAGGTCCGGAGCCGGTCATGGCAGCGATTGAACAGCAGGGGGCGGCGTCCGGCCGCCCCGGCGGATCCCAAGGGACATCCTTTGGCGACCGCTTTTCCATGCGGACGCGGCGCCTCGTCTGGGTCTGGAGTTTCCTTGCCCTGCCGATCCTCTTCTACGCGATCATCCGCTTTTATCCGACGTTCCAGGCTTTCTACCTGTCGTTCACCAACTGGGACCTGCTGCGGCCGGCAAAATTCATCGGGTTCGCCAACTATATCAAGCTCTTCAAGGACCCACAGTTCTGGAAGGTGTTCAAGAACACGTTCACTTACCTGATCGTCGGCACGCCGATCAGCCTGGTCGTCGCCTTCACGATCGCCTTCTTCCTCGATCGCGTCCGCTTCATGCACAGTTTCATCCGGGCGCTGTATTTCCTGCCGTTCCTGACCACGGCCGCGGCGATGGCCTGGGTCTGGCGCTGGTTCTACCAACCGCCGCCGATCGGCATCATCAACGACGTGTTCGGCATGCTCGGCATTCCGCAGCAGCCCTTCATCCGCTCGACCGACCAGGCGCTGTTCTCGATCATGGTGACGGCGATCTGGGCGGGCCTCGGCTTCCAGATCATCATCTTCATGGCGGGCCTGCGCGCCATTCCGGGCACGTTCTACGAAGCCGCACGCATCGACGGGCTCGGCGAATGGGCGATCCTTCGCAAGATCACCCTGCCGCTCCTCAAACCCACCACCGTCTTCCTCGTGGTGTTCTCCTCGATCGGTTTCCTGCGCATCTTCGACCAGGTCTACAACATGACCACCAACGATCCCGGCGGGCCGCTCGGATCGACCAAGCCGCTGGTTCTGATGATCTACCAGACCGCCTTCAACTCCTATGCGATGGGGTATGCCGCGGCGCAGACGGTGGTGCTGTTCACCATCCTGCTGATCGTATCGCTGCTGCAGCTCTGGATCCTGAGGGAAAAGAAATGAGCGAAGCCACTCGCCTCAGCCACGGCAGGGTCCGGCCCGGCCTGATCGTCACCTGGACGGTGCTGTTCATCGGCGGCCTGATCATGGTCTCGCCGCTCGCCTTCATGTTCTCGACATCGCTGAAGACGGCCGACCAGATCTACGACCTGCGCCTCATTCCCGCGGCGCCGACGCTTGCGAACTATATCGCGGTGCTCGCCGACGGGCGGTTCATGCGCTGGTTCTTCAACTCGACGCTGATCGCCGTCATCGTCACCGTGTCGAACTGCTTCTTCGACAGTCTCGTCGGCTATACGCTCGCCAAATTCGAGTTCCGCGGCCGTTATTTCATCTTCCTCGCAATCCTCTCGACGCTGATGATCCCGACCGAGATGCTGGTCATCCCGTGGTACCTGATGTCGAGCCAGCTCGGCTGGCTGGACAGCTACTGGGGCATCATGTTTCCCGGCATGATGACGGCCTTCGGCACCTTCCTGATGAAGCAGTTCTTCGAAACCGTGCCGAACGACTTCATCGAGGCGGCGCGCGTCGACGGGCTCAACGAATTCCAGATCTGGTGGAAAGTGGCACTGCCACTGGTGACGCCGGCGCTTTCGGCGCTTGCGATCTTCACCTTCCTCGGCAATTGGACGGCGTTCTTCTGGCCGCTGATCGTCACCACCAGCAAGGAACTCTATACGCTGCCGGTCGGGCTTTCGAGCTTCGCGGTCGAGCAGTCCATCCAGTGGGAAATGATCATGACGGGGGCTGCAATCGCCACCCTTCCCACCCTTCTCGTCTTCCTCGTCCTGCAGCGCTACATCGTCCGCGGTGTGATGCTGGCGGGCCTAAAGGGATAATGCAAGGATAAACCCATGGCGGACATCAACCCGCGCCTTTCCGACACCAGCACGTTCCCCGATCCGGTCTACAAGGAAACCGTGCTCCGGCCGCTCTTCGACGGCGCCAAGAGCCACCATGTGGACGGTTTCCGCCGAATCGACCGGGCGCATCTCGTGATGCTGGTCGAGACCGGCATCCTCGACAAGGAAATCGCGTCCAAGATTGCCGGCGCATTGGAGGCGATCGACACGGAAATCGATCCGTCCACGCTCGTCTACACAGGCGAGGTGGAGGACTTCTTCTTCCTGATCGAGAAGGAACTGAAGGCCCGCATCGGCGTCGATATCGCCGGGCGCCTGCATACCGCCCGGTCGCGCAACGACATCGACCACACGCTCTTCAAGCTCGGGCTGAAGGACAAGATCGATGCGCTGATGGGCAAGGCTAGGCTGCTGCTGGCCGCGATGGTCGATGCCGCCGAGCGCAACAAGACGACCCTGATCGTCGCCTATACGCATGGCCAGCCGGCCCAGCCGACGACGTTCGGCCACTACTTGTCGGCCGCGATCGAAATTCTGATCCGCGATATCGAGCGGTTTGCCGAAGCCCGGAAAATCGTCGACCTGTCGCCGATGGGGGCTGCTGCAATCACCACCTCGGGTTTCCCGATCGACCGCGCCAGGGTCGCGGAGCTGCTCGGCTTCTCTGCGCCCCTGCGCAACTCCTATTCCTGCATAGCCGCGGTCGACTATACGACGTCCACCTATTCGGCGATCGAGCTGATGTTCCTGCATCTCGGCCGCCTGATCCAGGACTTTCAGTTCTGGACGAGTTTCGAAGTGGGGCAGATCTACGTGCCGAACGCGCTGGTGCAGATCTCCTCGATCATGCCGCAGAAGCGCAATCCGGTGCCGATCGAGCATCTGCGCCATCTCGCCAGCCAGACGATGGGCCGCGCCCGCACCGTTCTCGACGTGATGCACAACACGCCCTTCACCGACATGAACGACAGCGAAGGCGAGACTCAAAGCATGGGCTACGAGGCCTTCGCTTCCGCCTCCCGCGTGCTCGACCTGCTCGCGGCGCTGATTGCCCAGATCAGTATCGATCCGGAGCGTGTCGACCAGAATATCCGCCGGTCCTGCATCACCATTACCGAGCTTGCCGACTCGCTGGTGCGCATCGAAGGGCTTTCGTTCCGCGAGGCGCATGAGATTGCCGCAGCGACGGCAAGGAGCGTCGTCGCGTCGAAGGGCGACCTTCCGAATGACGGCTACGAGCCCTTCCTCAAGGCCTTCGAACATTCGGCCGGCCGCAAGCCTTCCGTCGACCTCCAGAAGTTCAAGGAGATCGTTTCGCCCGAACATTTCGTCGCCGTGCGCGCCCGTTTCGGCGGTCCCGCGCCAGAGCCTATGAACGCCGCGATATCTGCCTATCGCGACAAGCTTGCCGCCTTCGAAGCCGAAGCCAAAAAGGCTGCGGACCATGAGGCGAAGGCAGCCACTGAGCTGAACCAGAAATTCACCGCCCTGACGGGAGCCCGCTGATGGCGACGATCGAACTTGAAAAACTGGTGAAGCGTTACGGCAAGGTCGAGGCCGTCAAAGGCATCGACCTGCAGATCGCCGATGGCGAATTCGTCGTCTTTGTCGGTCCCTCCGGCTGCGGCAAGTCGACGACGCTCCGGATGATCGCAGGGCTGGAGGAAATCTCCGGCGGCACGCTGAAGATCGGCTCGGAAGTGGTCAACGAGCGCGAGCCGAAGCAACGCAACATCGCCATGGTCTTCCAGAACTATGCGATCTATCCGCATATGACCGTGCGCCAGAACATCGGTTTCGGACTATATACCTCCAAGCTCGACAAGGCCGAAAAGGACAAGCGGATCGAGGAAGCCGGCAAGATCCTCGGCCTCGAAGCCCTGCTCGACCGCCGGCCGGCGGCACTTTCCGGCGGCCAGCGCCAGCGCGTCGCGATCGGCCGCGCCATGGTGCGCGATCCCTCCGCCTTCCTGTTCGACGAGCCCCTTTCCAACCTCGACGCCCAGCTTCGTGCGCAGATGCGCATCGAGATCAAGCGGCTGCATCAAAAGCTGAAGACCACCACCGTCTACGTCACCCATGACCAGATCGAGGCCATGACCATGGCCGACCGGATCGTGGTGATGAAGGACGGCGTGATCCTGCAGGTCGGCACGCCTTCGGAACTTTATGACAGCCCGGTCGACGTGTTCACCGCCCGCTTCATCGGCAGCCCGTCGATGAACCTCGTGCGTGGCCGTCGCACCGCTTCGGGTGCGGCAATGGCACCGGTCGGCGATATCCTGATCGGCGTGCGCCCGCATGACCTGATCGCCCATGCCACCGTTACCGGCAGCAGTGGCTTCACGGTGACCGGAACGGTCTCGGCCGTCGAGCCGTTGGGGCCGGAAACGCTGGTGCATCTGGACGTGGCCGATACATCGATCATCGCCACCGTGCGCGAAAAATTCGTGCCGACCGTCGGAAGCACGCTCACCTGCGAAGCCGCTCCCGGCGACCTCTACCTCTTCGATGCCAGCACAGAGAGATTTCTGGGCCGTTCATGATGACGCATGCAGAGAAAAGATCCGCGGTGCTCAGCATCGGGCGGATCTATTGCGACCTGATTTTCACGGGCCTCGGCCACCTGCCGGTGCTCGGCCGTGAGATCTATGCCAGCGGCATGGAGATCGCGGCCGGCGGCGGTGCCTTCATCGCGGCCGCCCATCTTGCCCATGCCGGCCGCAAGGTAGCGCTTGCCGCCCGGCTCGGCACGGATTCGCTGTCGGCGGGCGTCGAAGAGCAGATCCGCGACAGCGGCGTCGACCTGCGTTTCATCGAACATGCGCAAGATGCCGGCCCGCAGGTGACGGTCGCGGCCGTCGTCGGCCAGGACCGTGCCTTCCTCACCCGCCGCGCCGGGCCTGCCCTGCCCGCCACACTCGATGCCGCGCTCGAGTGGGATGAAGCGCGCCACCTGCACATCGCCGAATATGCGACGCTGCACGAGATACCGGACCTCGTTTCCCGCGCCAAGAAAAAGGGCCTGACCGTGTCGCTCGATCCGAGCTGGGATGCGACGCTGATCTATGACCGCGGCCTGTTGCGCGCCTGCGAGGGCGTCGATCTCTTCCTGCCCAATCTGGAAGAGGCGGAAGCGATCACCGGTTCGGCCGATCCTGAAGCCGTGCTCGCCAAGCTGTCGCCGGCGTTTCCGCTGGTCCTCCTGAAGGGCGGTGCCAAGGGCGCCTGGGCGATGTCGAACGGCCGGATGCTGCATGCGCCGGCGGAGACGGTGCCGGTGATCGACACAACCGGGGCCGGCGACGCCTTCAATGCCGGCTTTATCGATGCCTGGCTGAACGAGGCATCGGATGAAGCCTGCCTCAAGGCAGGCATCCGGTTCGGCAGCCGCGCCGTCCAGGCCGCCGGCGGCGCCAAGCTGCTCGCGAGCGGCGATTAGCAATTCCAGGAAATGTGGAGCGGTTTTCCGTCCGGAATTGCGAATGAATGAAGCCCTTCAGGCGATCGCGCGGTCGTTGGCGTCGAAGCGGTGCAGGCTCGCCCTGTCCGGTGTCGCGAACACCACGTCGTCGGGCGCATAGGCATGTTCGCCGAATAGGCGGACGGTCAGAAGGCCGGTCGCTTCTGTTTCCAGGTAGACGATCGTGTCGGCGCCGAGATGTTCGACATGGATGACCTTGCCCTTCCAATCGCCGCTTTCGCTGGAGAGGGCAATGTGTTCCGGGCGAACGCCGATCGTCTTGGCGCCGGTTTGGCCGAGCTTTTCGGCAGGGATGAAATTCATCTGCGGCGAACCGATGAAACCTGCAACGAAGACGTTAGCCGGCTTGTTGTAAAGCTCCATCGGCGAGCCGACCTGCTCGATCGCGCCGGCGTTCAGCACGACGATCTTATCGGCGAGCGTCATCGCCTCGACCTGGTCGTGGGTGACGTAGATCATCGTCGCCTTGAGCCGCCGATGCAGGCCGGCGATCTCCAGGCGGGTCTGGACGCGCAAGGCGGCATCGAGGTTCGACAGCGGCTCGTCGAACAGGAAGAGTTTCGGTTCGCGCACGATGGCGCGGCCGATCGCGACGCGCTGGCGCTGGCCGCCGGAAAGCTCCGCCGGGCGGCGGGCGAGATAGGGGTCGAGCGACAGCATGCCGGACGCCTTGGCGACGCGCGTATCGATCTCGGCCTTTTCGGTACCGGCCTGCTTGAGGCCGAGGCCCATATTGTCCTTGACCGTCAGGTGCGGATAAAGCGCGTAGGACTGGAAGACCATGGCGATACCGCGCTTGGCGGGCGGCGTATTGATGACTTCCGCACCGTCGATCCTGACGCTGCCGCTGGTCGCATCTTCAAGGCCGGCGATGACCCTGAGCAGCGTGGACTTGCCGCAGCCGGAGGGACCGACGAAGATCACGAACTCGCCGTCCTGGACCTCGAGATCGATGCCCTTCAGTACCTCGTGAGGACCGAAGGCCTTGCGGATGGATTTCAGTTGAAGCGAACCCAAGGGCGTTTTCCTTACAAACCGGACTTTTAGAGGCGGACGGGTGCGCCGGTGCGCACGCTTTCGTCCGCCGCAAGGCAGATGCGCAGCGACTGGACGGCATCGTCCATGTGCCGGGTGAGATCGATATCTTCGCGGATCGCTTTCAGCACATAGGCCTGTTCGAGATCGCAGAGTTTTTGATGATCCGGCTCGCCGGTCATGGCGAGGTCCTCGTCGCGGCGGACGAACTGGCCGTCCGGGCCGGTCTCTGCCGAATGGACCCGGATGACCGAGGTCTTGGTGTGGGTATCGATGTCGTCGGACTTCGCCTTGGCATCGACCAGGATAGATACCGAGCCCTTCGGCGACATGACGTCCTTCACGAAGAAGGCCATTTCCGACATCATCGGCCCCCAGCCGGCCTCGTACCAGCCGACCGAACCGTCCTCGAACAGAACCTGCATATGGCCGTAATTGTACATGTCCGGAGCGACCTCGTCGGTCATGCGCAGGCCCATGCCGCGGACTTCGACGGCTTTCGCGTCGGTGATCTGGCACCAGACGTCCACATAATGAACGCCGCAATCGACGATCGGCGGGGTGGTCTGCATCAGCGCCTTGTGGACGTCCCACTTGGACCCCGAGGACTGCTGGTTGAGATTCATGCGGAAGACGTAGGGCGGGCCAAGCTTTCGAGCTTCCTCGATCAACCGCATCCAGGAAGGGTGGTGGCGGAGGATATAACCGACCACGAGTTTGCGGCCGTGCTTCTTCGCTGCCGCGACGACCCGCTCGGCATCGGCGACCGTGGTCGCCAGCGGCTTCTCCACGAACACGTCGCAGCCAGCCTCGAAGGCCATGACCGCATAGTCGGCGTGGGTATCGGAATAGGTGTTGATCGAGCAGAGATCCGGCCTAGCCTCGTTCAGCGCCTGCTCGAAATCGGAGAACATCGGATAGGCTTCGAGCCCGGCCGGCAGGTCGCGCCGCGAGCGGTTGACGAGGCCGACGATCTCGAAGCCCGGATTGTCGTGATAGGCGAGTGCGTGGCTTCTGCCCATGTTGCCAAGGCCTGCGACGAGGACGCGGATGGGGCGGGTGGAATTCATGTGTTTGTCTCCTTGTTTGAGACAGCGTGCCGGGTCGCCCCCTCATCCGCCTGCCGGCACCTTCTCCCCGCTGGGGAGAAGAGGATATGCCGCGACGTGGCTATTCCCTCCTCTCCCCTCGGGGAGAGGGTGGCCGAGCGGAGCGGAGGCCGGGTGAGGGCGCGCGCCCTATCCTCACATGCGGACACCATCACTTCACCGCCCCAGACGTAATCCCGCGGATCAACTGCCGCGAGAAGATGACGTAAAGAACCATGACCGGAAGGATGGCCAGCGACAGGGCCGAGAGCACGGCGTTCCAGTTGGTGACGAACTGGCCGATGAACATCTGGGCGCCCAAGGTCACCGTCTTGGTGGCCTCGCCGGGGGCAAGGATCAGCGGGAACCAGAGGTCGTTCCAGATCGGGATCATGGTGAAGACCGCGACCGTCGCCATGGCCGGCCTGACGAGGGGAAGAACGAGGCGGAAGAAGATCGCATATTCGGACAGGCCGTCGATACGACCGGCGCTTTTCAGGTCGTCGGAGACGGTGCGCATGAATTCCGACAGGATGAAGATCGCCAGCGGCAGGCCCTGCGCCGTGTAGACCAGGATCAGCGACGTCAGCGTGTTGACGAGCCCGGCCGCGACCATGCCCTGCAGGATTGCCACAGTGCCCAATCGGATCGGGATCATGATGCCGAGCGCCAGATAGAGCCCCATCAGCATGTTGCCGCGGAACCGGTATTCGGACAGCGCGAAGGCGGCCATGGCGCCGAACAGCAGGACGAGCGCGATCGAGACGACGGTGACGATCAGGCTGTTCTGGAAATAACCAACGAAATTGCCCTGGTTCAGCACGGTCTGGTAACCGATCAAACTGAAGGTCGAGGGTGTCGGCAGGGCCATTGGCTGGCTGAAGATCGCGCTGCGGCTCTTGAACGAATTGGCCAGCGTCAGGAACACCGGAAACAGCGCCACCAGCGTATAGGCGATCAGCGCCAGGTGGATGAAGGCTGCACGGACGGGGGCGGAGCGGGCTTTCGACATATCTGGCGCTCCTTCAGAACTGGTAGCGGCGCATGCGCCGCTGGATGACGAAAAAATAAAGCGCGACGCCGGCGAGGATGATCAGGAACATCACGGCCGCGATGGTGGCGCCCATGGAACGGTCTCCCATCTGGTTCTGGAAACCGAAGAAGGTGCGGTAGAGCAGCGTGCCGAGAATGTCGGTCGAGCCGTTGGGGCCGGCAAGCGCGCCCTGCACGGTGTAGACCAGGTCGAAGGCGTTGAAATTGCCGACGAAGGTCAGCACCGAGACGATGCCGATCGAGGGCAGGATCAGCGGCAGCTTGATCTTCCAGAACTGACTCCAGCCGGTAATGCCGTCGCATTCGGCGGCTTCCAGCACCTCATCGGGGATGTTCAAGAGCGCCGCATAGATCAGCATCATCGGGATGCCGACATATTGCCAGACGGAGATCAGCGAGACGGCGATGAGCGCAGTTTCCGCCTTGCCGAGCCAAGGCGCAAAGGCCCATTTCAGGCCGACGAGATCCATCAGGCTCGGCGCGATCCCCCAGATCGGCGACAGGATCAGCTTCCAGATGAAACCGACGATGACGAAGGAAAGCAGCGTCGGCACGAAGATCGCCGAGCGGTAGAAGGCGGCGAACCGCAGGCCGGGCAGCGACAGCATGGCGGCGATCGCAATGCCGACCGGGTTCTGCACCAGCATGTGGATGATGAAGAAGATGACGTTGTTGCGGAGCGCATTCCAGAAATCGGCGGAAAGGCGCGGATCGCCGAACAGGATCTGGAAATTGCGGAAACCCACGAAGGCGAGCTGGCCTTCGACGATGTTGAAGAACGATAACCGCAGCGTCTCGATCAGCGGCAGGATCATCACCGCCGTATAGACGAGGAAAGCGGGCGCCAGGAAAACGGCGATATGCCAGCGGGTGGCGCGCTTCACCGGAACCGTTTCGATATCGGCAATTTCGGTATCGCTCATGGGTTTGGGTTCCGGTGGGTTGTGTAGGAATTATGCTCCCGGGCGGGAGGTCTATTTAGACAAAAAGACCCCTCCCCAACCCCTCCCCACAAGGGGGAGGGACTAACCTGCCTCACCGTTTCGGCAAGGACGAGCCGGTTCAGCGAGTTTTCTCCCCCCTTGTGGGGGAGATGGCCGGCAGGCCAGAGAGGGTCTCAGAGATGCTTACTTCGCCGGCTTATACCAGCTGTCGAGACCCTTCTGGGTTTCGGCAGCGGCCTGTTCCGGGGTCTGGGTGCCGTTGATGACGTTGGCCGAAACACGCCACATTTCGAGGTCGAGGTTCGGTTGGCCACGGCCGACGACGGCAGCGCTCGGGCGGATCGTCTGCTTGCAGTTCTGGCGCCAGGAGACGAATTCCTGGGCAAGAGCGTCCTGCATCTTCACCGGCGTCGAGTTCAGGCTGAAGAAGCCTGGCGCGGCGTTGGCATAAAGATCGGCAAATTCCGGCGAAGCGACCCAGGACAGAAATTTCTTCGCAGCTTCGAGGTTCTTGCCCTTGGCGTTGAGGCCGATGCCGATGTCGTTATGGTCGGAAATGTAGCAGGTATCGCCTGCCTTCTTCACCGGCGGCGGGAAGGCGCCCATTTCGAAATCGGCCTGCGCCTTGAACGGAGCGATTTCCCAGGAACCGGCCGGATAGATGGCGGCGCGGCCGAGCGTGAAGAGGTTCTGGCTGTCCGGATAGGTCTGTGCTTCGAAACCGTCGCCGAGATAGGGCTTCCACTTGGCGAGCGTCTTGTAGGGATCGACCCAGTCGGCGTCGGTCAGCTTTTCCTTGCCTGCGATCAGCGCCTTGCGGCCGTCCTCGCCCTTCCAGTAGTTCGGGCCGATGTTGTAATAACCCATGGTCGCCGCTTCCCACTGGTCCTTGGTACCCATGGCGAGCGGAATGTATTTGCCGTCCTTCTTGAATTTTTCGAGGACCGCAAAGAACTCGTCCTCGGTCTTCGGGATCTGGACGCCCACATCCGCAAAGGCCTTCTTGTTGTAGATGAAGCCGTGGATGACGGAAGCCATCGGCACGCAGAACGTGGTCTTGCCGTCGTCGGTGCTCCAGGCGGACTTGCCGACGTCGGAGAAGTTGGAAATGCCCGGCAGGTCGTTCAGCGAGGCAAGCTGGCCCTTCTGGAACATGGCGAGCGACAGGTCGAACGGACGGCAGGTGATGAGATCGCCCGCGGTGCCGGCTTCGAGCTTGGCATTGACGGCGGAATTGTATTCCGTCGGCGCCATCGGCGCGAAGCTCACCTTGATGCCCGGGTTCTTGGCCTCGAAGGCCGGGATGATCTTCTGCTGCCAGATCGGCAGGTCGTCATTGCGCCAGCTCTCGATGGTGAGCGTTGCGGTCTGCGCGGACGCGCCGGTCGCGACAAGGCCCGCCGGTGCAAGTACGGTCGTGGCAAAAAGTATGCTTTTCAATATGCGTGTCATGATGTTCTCCCTTTTATATGCGCCTTCAGGCGCGTTTCATGGAACTCTTGGACGCCTGCAATTCGGCAAGCGCTACGCGCAGCATATCGTCCGAACGTGCAAGCAGGCCCTTGGCGGCCTCGACATCGATCGCGCCCGCAGCAAGCAGAACCGCGACCTTCACCGAACCTTCGGCGGTATCGATCCAGATGCGGGCCGCGTCGAACCCGATGCCGGCAATATCGGCCACGATGCGGGCGGCGCGGGCGCGCAGCTTGCCGTTATCGGCACGCAGGTTGACCATATGGCCGTCATGCACGTGGCCGAGTTTGACGGCGGTAAGCGTCGACAGCATGTTGAAGGCGATCTTCTGGGCCGTGGCAGCACCCATGCGGGTGGAGCCGGCAACGACTTCCGGCGGCGTTTCGAGCAGGATCGCCGCATCGGCGCCCTCGAACAGCCTTGCGCCGGCATTGTTGGCCATCGCCACGAGTTTCGCGCCGCGGCGTTTCGCGGTTTCAGCGACGGCGACCGTGTAGGGGGTCGAACCGCTCGCGGACACGCAGATGATGCAATCCGCCGCATCGACGATATCGGCATCACGTTCGCCGAGCGAGGCATCGTCTTCGGGACCACCGGGCAGATCGGCAATGGTCGGAACACCGCCGGCAAACAGGATGGCGATCCGTTCTGGCGGTATGCCGTATGTGCCAGGCAGTTCCATGGCATCGGCCATCGCCACGAGGCCGGCGCTGCCGGCGCCCGCGTAAACCACCTTGCCGCCGGATTTCAAAGCGGCGGCCATGAGGTCGGCGGCTTTCGTGATAGCGGGGATGGCATGGTCGACAACCTTGGCTGCCGCCTGTTGGCCTGAGGCGAGAAGCACGAGGATTTCGGCGGGCGCAAGCGTATCGAGCCCTTCCGCTTTCCCATGTCTTGCCTCGGTGGCAGTTCTGCTCATCCGGTTTCTCCCTCTCACCCAAAATGATGCCAAAAAAATACCAATTGTCCAGAAGGAAAATTAACTTTTATGAACGGATCGATAACTTCGGCAAAAGTTCCGCCAAATATAGCCATATAATCAACAGGATGAAACCTGCGACTTGAGATTTTTGAAATCATGCTTGGTTATTGGTACGTTTTTGGTATTATTCGGTCCGGAGGTACCCATGGCGGCCTATTTTATCGGAATCGATGGCGGCGGAACAAGCTGCCGCGCGGCACTTGCTGACGGAAACGGCAGAATCCTCGGCCGCGGCAAAAGCGGCGCTTCCAATATCCTGACCGACCCCGACACGGCCCTCAGGCATATCGCCGAGGCGTCCCGCCTCGCTTTTGCCGAAGCCGGGCTTGAGCCGGACCTTTCCGCCACATCCGCCGTTCTTGGCCTTGCCGGCAACAATGTCGGCGATGCGGTAAGTTATGTGCAGGCACGGCTGCCTTTCAGGCAGTCGGATATCGTGTCGGACGGCGTGATCGCGCTGCAGGGAGCAATCGGCAACGAGGATGGGGCGATCGGGATCGTCGGCACCGGCACGGTCTATATCGCCCGGCATGAAGGCAAGCTTCATTCGGTCGCCGGATGGGGCTTTCAGGTGAGCGACCTCGGCAGCGGCGCCCGGCTCGGCCAGCTCGCACTGCAGGAAAGCCTGCTCGCCTACGACAACATCCATCCGATGTCCGGCCTGTCAAAAGCTATTCTCGCCGAGTTCGACGGCAATCCGGAAAAGGTGGTCGATTTCGCCCGGCTGGCGAAGCCCGGCGATTTCGGGCGTCATACGCCCAAGGTGTTCGACTTCGCGCGGCAGGGCGACGAGGCGGCTATCCGCATTCTCAAGACTGAGGCAACGGGCATCGACGAGGCGCTTGACGCCGTGAACCGTATCACCCGGGGGAAAGGCCGGCTTTGCCTGCTCGGCGGGCTTGCGCCGCTTTATCCCGAATATCTGGCCGAACGGCATCGCGCCCGGTTGTCCGAACCGCTGGCCGACGCGCTGACCGGCGCGGTGGCGCTTGCGGTCAAGACCTATGGGGCGCGGGCGGAGCTTCGCGCATGAACCAGATGCTCGCCGCCATCCTGCCGCTCGACGGCCTGCAATCGGCCGGCACCGGGCCGCTTTACCGAAAGCTGCGCCAGAGCCTCGAAGAGGCGATCCGCACCGGCAAGCTCGGCCATGGCGACGCCCTGCCGGCCGAACGCGATCTCGCCGACTACGCCAATGTCAGCCGCGTCACCGTGCGCAAGGCCGTCGACGATCTCGTCAAGGACGGACTGCTCACCCGCAAGCACGGCTCGGGCACGTTCGTGGTCAAGCCGATGTCGCGCGTCGAGCAGCCGCTCACCCGCCTCACATCGTTTACCGAGGACATGGCGCGGCGTGGGCTGGTGACGCGATCCGAATGGCTGGAGCGTGGGCTTTTCCACCCCTCGCCCGAGGAAATGATGATGCTCGGCCTTGCGCCCGGCACCAGGGTCGCCCGCCTTGGACGCCTGCGCCTCGGCAACGACATGCCGCTTGCGATCGAGCGCGCCAGCATTTCCGCCGATTTCCTGCCCGATCCTTCCGTGGTGACCAATTCGCTCTATGCCGAACTTGGAAAAAAGGATGCCCGGCCGGTGCGTGCCATACAGCGGATATCCGCCTGCAATATGAAGAACCCGGATGCCGGGCTGCTGGCCGTGCCGATCGGTTCCGCCGGGCTTTCGATCGAGCGGGTTTCCTATCTGGCGTCCGGCCGCGTGGTGGAACTCACCCGCTCGCTCTATCGCGGCGATGCCTATGATTTCGTGGCCGAGCTCTCGCTCGGCGAAAACTGATCTTCGAGGACGATGTTATGCTGACCAATATGACCAATATGCGCAAAGAGATCGACGAAATACCGGAAGCGGCCGCGCGCCTGCTCGACGGCTCGGCGGCCGAGCTTGCCGCTGCCGGCCGGGCGCTGCGCGAAAAGGACCCTGCCTTCCTGATCACCATTGCACGCGGCTCCTCCGACCATGCGGCGACCTTCATCAAATATGCCGTCGAACTGACCGCCGGCCGGCCGGTGGCATCGCTCGGTCCGTCGCTTGCCTCGATCTACGGCGCCAGGCTGAAGCTCGACGGCGGTGCGGCGATCGCCATTTCCCAGTCCGGCAAGAGCCCGGATATCGTCGCGATGACTGAAGCCGCGGCCAAGGCCGGCGCCGTCACCGTGGCGCTCACCAATACGCTCCCCTCGCCGATCGCAAGCGCTTCGGCTCACGCGATCAATATCAATGCAGGGCCGGAACTCGCTGTTGCCGCGACGAAGTCCTTCGTCAACTCGATCGTTGCCGGCCTTGCGCTGCTGTCGGAGTGGGTCGGCGACGAGGCGCTGAAGGCAGCCATTCGCAACCTGCCGGGGCATTTCGAAAAGGCCGTCAAGCTCGACTGGAGCGCGCTCGCCAACGAGCTCGGCGATGCGGAATCGCTCTACATGCTCGGCCGCGGCCCGGCACTGGCGATCGCCAGCGAGGCGGCGTTGAAGTTCAAGGAAACCTCCAACATGCATGCCGAAGCCTATTCGGCGGCCGAAGTGCTGCACGGGCCGGTCGCGTTGGTCGAAAAGCGTTTTCCGGTCGTCACCTTCGCGGCACGCGATGCGGCCGAAGCCTCGGCCATCGAGATTGCCGACAACCTGGCGGCCAAGGGCGCCCTCGCGTTTGCGACCTCCGACAAGGTCAAAGACGCCCGCAGGCTGCCCTTCGTCGCGACCGGCCACCCGATCACCGATGCGCTGACGCTCATCCTGCCCTTCTACGGCTTCGTCGAAGCCTGGTCGCGCGCCAAGGGCTTTAATCCCGATGCGCCTGTCGCACTCAAGAAGGTGACCGAGACGCTATGAGCACGTCGAAAGCCATTACCGGCGCCCGCATCTTCGACGGCACCTTCTGGCACGAGGATGCCGCGCTCGTTTTTGCGGACGGCAAAGTCGAAGCGATCCAATCGACATCCAAGCTGCCGGAAGGCATCGAGAGGATCGATGCCGGAGACGGGCTGATCGTGCCGGGCTTCATCGACCTGCAGGTGAATGGCGGCGGCGGTGTGTTGTTGAACGAGGAGCCGACGGTCGCCGGCCTCAGGCAGATCTGCGCCGCGCATGCGAAATTCGGCACCACCGCCCTGTTGCCGACGTTGATCACCGACACCTACGAGATCACGTCCAGAACGGTCGAGGCCGGCAAGCAGGCGAAGGCGGAAGACGTGCCGGGTTTCCTCGGCCTGCATCTCGAAGGTCCGCATCTTTCGATCGCGCGGAAGGGCGCGCATGACCCGAAGCTGATCCGGCCGATGGAGGAGAAGGACATCGAACTGATGCTCTCCTGCCGCGGCGTTTTCGATGCGATGATGATCACCGTCGCGCCGGAGAATGTCACGACGCAACAGGCCGAGAGGCTGGCGCGGGTCGGCTTCATGGTGAGCCTCGGCCATACCGACACGACTTATGAGACCGCCAAGGCCTATGCCGAGGCCGGCGTTCGCACCGTTACCCATCTGTTCAATGCCATGAGCCCGCTCGGCCATCGCCAGCCGGGCGTCGTCGGCGCGGCACTCGATATCGGCTCGCTCTATGTCGGGATCATTGCTGACGGCATCCATGTGCATCCGGCCGCGATGGGCGTCGCGCTGCGCGCCAAGAACGGACCTGGCAAGATCTTCATCGTCACCGACGCGATGTCGACCATCGGCACCGACATGAAGAGCTTTACGCTGAATGGCCGCGAGATCCTGCGCCAGGACGGGCGCCTGACGCTCGCCGACGGCACACTCGCCGGCGCCGACATCGACATGATCTCATCGGTCCGGTTTGCGCATGAGGCGCTCGACCTGCCGGTCGAGGAGGCATTGCGCATGGCATCCACCTATCCGGCGGAGGCCGCCTATCTTGCCGACCGCAAGGGTGCGCTGAAACCCCATTTCGACGCGGATTTTGTATTGTTGACTGATGACCTCGGCATGAAGAGCACCTGGATCGGCGGCATGAAGGTTCATCAGCAATAAGACTTAGCCGGCTACGGGAAACCGTATCTCGACCTTCAGGCCCTTCCCCTCGCGACCGTCCGCGAGGATCATCGTCGCTCCGTGCAGGCGGGCGATCTCCTCGACGATCGGCAGGCCGAGGCCGGTGCCGAGCTTATCCGAGCGGTCACCGCGATCAAAGCGCTTGAGTACCGACGCCCGTTTTTCCGGCGGAATGCCGGGACCATCGTCCTCGACCTCCAGCACAGCGGCACCGTCTTCCGACTTGACGCGAACCGTCACTTCGGCGCCGTT
This sequence comes from Neorhizobium tomejilense, assembly GCF_964254135.1. NCBI lineage: Bacteria > Pseudomonadati > Pseudomonadota > Alphaproteobacteria > Hyphomicrobiales > Rhizobiaceae > Neorhizobium > Neorhizobium tomejilense. The sequence continues at coordinate 4,301,670 of NZ_CAXUSO020000001.1, read as the reverse complement.
TCCTGCATAAAGCAGCGCATTGCCGATCAGGTTCTTCATCAGTTCGCCGATCAGCAGTGGCTCGGCGGAAACCATGACCTCCCCATCTCCCTCGAAACCGAGGTCGATACCGGCATCGGCGCCAAGCGGCACGTTGTCGGCCGTCGTACCGCGCGCCAACGCGGTCAGGTCGACCCGCTGCATCGAGGCCGACCGGGTGGCCGCATCGATCTTCGCCATCAGGAGAAGCTGGGCGAGGATGTGCTCTGCATCCGCCACCGCCTCGTCCGCCTTGCGGGCAGCCTCCTTGACCTCGGCAAGTTCGGTCGCACGGTCGGCAAGGGCAAGCTGAGTGCGGATGATGGTGAGCGGCGTGCGCAGCTGGTGGCTGGCATTGCCGGTGAAATGCCGTAGCGCCTCAAGCGCGCTTTCCAGGCGAACCATGAAGGAATTGACCGTGTCGACAAGGCCCTGCACCTCGTTCGGCACCCGTTCGCTGATCGGGTGAAGATCGTCCGGGCTGCGTTCGGCGATTGCCTCGCTGAAGCGGTAGAGCGGGCGGAGCGACAGCGTCACCGCCACCCAGACGATGATCGCGGCGCCGACGATCATGAACAGCAGACGCAGCGCGGAGCGGATCAGGATCGTCTGCGTCAGCTGCTGGCGGGCGATGGTGGTTTCCGCCACGGTCACCGTGAACGGCACGGAATTGATGCCGGTCGAAGCGGAGCGGGCAAGGGCGGCGACGCGGATCGGCTCGCCGCGGAACGTGGCGTTCTCGAACGCCGCCGCCTGGCCTTCCCGGCGCGGGATCGACGGCAGCGTCTGATAGCCGGTGATGAATTTTCCAGGCGGCCCATCGACGCGGTAGAAGACCCGGTCCTGCGCCGCCGAGGTCAGCATTTCCAGGGCCACGTAGGGGATGTCCACTTCGAGAGAACCGTCCTCGGCAACGATCACCCGCTCGGCGATCGCCAACGCGGAGCCGGCCAGCACGCGGTCGGACACGTCGTTTGCCGTATCGACCGCCTCGTCCCAGGTGTCGACCATGGCGATCGTGCCGATCACCGCCGTCGAGACGAGAAGCCAGGCAAGCAGCCGGCGGCGCAGGGAATAGGCAGCCAGTGGCGTCAAGGGCTGGGCGCCATGCGGGATTGGCGTCATGCCGTCGGTGCCGTGGTTTCGAGATAATAGCCGATGCCGCGGGCGGTCTTCACCGTGAGCCCGTGCGGGGCGAGACGCCGGCGCAGGCGGCTCACATATTGCTCGATCGCATTGGCGGAAAGGTCGTCGTCGAAGCCGGTCAGCGACGCCATGATCGCGTCCTTGGAGACCACCTTGCCGGCGCGCAGAAAGAGCAGTTCGAGAAGCGCCACCTCGCGTGCGGGCAGGTCCAGGGTGACGCCCTGGCTCGAAAAGGTCCGCGAATTCAGGTCGAAGGTGATGCCGCCATAGTTGACGATCGAGCTGCGAAGACCCGCCTGGCGGCGCAGCAGCACGCGGATGCGCGCCTCGAATTCCGGGATGTCGAACGGCTTGATCATATAGTCGTCGGCGCCGAGATCGAGCCCCTTCACCCGCTCCTCGGGCGTACCACGGGCGGTCAGGATCATCACCGCCGCCTTGTTCGCCCGCGCCCGCATGGCGCGCAGCACGTCGAGCCCGTCCATTTCCGGCAGGTTCAGGTCGAGAATGACGAGATCATAGGCCTCTGCGGCAGCGACAGCTTCCGCCGAAGCGCCATCGGCCACCGCATCGACCGCGTAACCGCTGCCGCGCAGGATCGTCGACAGCCCGTCGGCCAGCGCCTGATTGTCCTCGACCAGAAGAATACGCACGAAATCTCCCCGCTTCCGCAGACGATTATAAACGCGGAAGCGGCGATGTCACTGAGGCGCTGATACGGTGGTTACCGCGACCGTTATTGGGAACGGCCGATATAGTCCATCTTGCCGATCGGAACGCCCTTGTGGCGCAGGATGGCATAGGCCGTCGCGACGTGGAAATAGAAGTTCGGCAGCGCGAAGCCGAGCACGTAGCTCCTGCCGGTGAACTTCGTCTCGCCGCTGCGGGTCTTCAGGATCACCTCGGCGTCCTCACGGTCCGCCATGCTGGCCGGATCGACGCTGTTCAGGAAGGCCACGGTCTTTTCGATGCGGGCATGCAGATCGGCGAGGGTGACTTCGTCGTCGGCCATCGCGATGCTCTCGATCTGCCCGACGCGGACCGGCACGAATTTCGCCGTGTCGCTGGCTCGCTGGATCTGGGCGGTCAGCGGGTACATGTCGTGGACCAGCCGGGTTTCCAGCAGTTCCTTGTGGGCAATGCCCTTCTCGTCAGCGAAGGCTTCGCCTTTCCTGAGGATTTCCGTGAGGTTGCCGAAAGCGCGGATGAAAACCGGTACCGTGATATCGTAGAGTGTAAGCGACATGGTGCGAAACCTTCGTTGACGGACGGGGACGCCGGGGCTTCCGGCGCGAAAAGACCGCCCACACGTAATGGCACGGCATCGGAAAACAAGCCGGCAGATGGTTGCATCAGGCCCCCCTGTGGCGGGAATGTTACGGGTCATCCGATCGGCTTGTCGCCGCCGCCGCGGTGGGGCATTGTGAGCCCATGAAAAGGCTGCTTTTCTCACTCCTCTGTCTTGCCGTCTCGCCAGGTCTCGCCGGGGCGGATACCAAGCTGTTCCAAGCGCTTTCCGGGCGGGACGAGGCGCCGATGCTGACGGTCTATTCCTCGCTCGACGAGCCGCTCGCCAAGCCGATGATCGCCGGCTTCCAGACGGCCAATCCGGATGTGGCGGTGCGCTACGAGGACATGCTGACCGGCGAGATATACGACCGGATCGTCCGGGAAACGGACGCGGGCGGAAAGACCGCCGACTTCGCCTTTTCCTCCGCCATGGACCTGCAGGTGAAGCTCGCCAACGACGGCTACGCTCAGCGCAGCGACCTGCCGATGAGCGGGCAATGGCCGGGCTGGGCGAACTGGCGCAATACGGCCTATGCACTGACTTTCGAACCGGCCGTGTTCGTCTATCACAAGCCGAGTTTCAGGGATTCGTCCCCGCCCTCGACCCGGGCCGAACTGGTCGATTTCCTCCAGAAGCGGGGCGATTCGGTCTACGGCCGGATCGGCACCTACGACATCGAGCGTTCCGGGGTCGGTTTCCTGTTCATGGCGCGCGACCAGGAGCAGTTCGGCGATATCTGGTCGGTGATCCGGGCGATGGGTGCGGCGGGCGTGAAGCTCTACTCGACCAGCCAGGCGATCCTGGAACGCGTCGCCGACGGACGGTTCCTGCTCGGGTACAATATTCTCGGCTCCTATGCCGCCGACTGGGCTTCCCGTCATCCGGATGTCGGGATCGTGCTGCCGAAGGACTATACCGTGGTGATGTCGCGCATCGGCCTGGTGCCGCAGGCCGCCGCCGCTCCGGATCTCGGCAAGCGTTATCTCGAATTCTTCATGTCGAAGGAAGGCCAGACGATCATGGCCCGCGAACTGCAGATCCCCGCCGTCAGCCCGGAAGTCGCCGGCAACAACACCGCGACGACATTGCGGGAGATGCTCGGCGGACAATTGAAGCCGGTGCCGGTCAGCCTCGGGCTGATGGTCTATCTCGACCAGGTGAAGCGGGCACGGCTGATTTCCCGCTGGAATGAGGTCCTCAGGCTGCAATAGTCACAAAATTCGGCGGCGGCGGGTGGAAACCCCTTGCCAAATGGCAAGTCCAGGGAAAATGTCAGGTTAATGTCAGCTTCATATGCTGGCTTAGGGCATTCGGCCCCCATTTGGAGGTGGGGACCCGATTGACGATGGGAGGACATCGGTCAGGCGGTTCCCGCTTGCCAAACCCTCTCCCTCGTTCCGCCAACAAACATATCGCGTCGGATCACGACGCCAACGGAGGATCGACCCTTGAAACATTTCTTCCTTGCTTCCCTTCTCGCGGGCGCAATCGCACTTCCGGCCGCTGCGGCCGACTACTCGATCATGGCTCCGGCAGCGCCGGGCGGCGGCTGGGACCAGACCGCCCGCACCATGCAGACCGCTTTGCAGACCGAGAAGATCTCCGGCAAGGTTCAGGTCATGAACGTTCCGGGCGCCGGCGGCACGATCGGCATCGCCCAGTTCGCCAGCCAGCAGAAGGGCAATGCAAACGCCCTGATGGTCGGCGGTTATGTCATGGTCGGCGCCATCCTGACCAACAAGTCGCCGGTCACCCTGAAGGACGTCACCCCGATCGCTCGCCTCACGGGCGAGTACGAAGTGATCGTCGTACCGGCAGCCTCCGAGATCAAGACCGTTGCCGACCTCGTCGCCAAGCTGAAGGCAAACCCGGGCGCTGTTTCCTGGGGTGGCGGTTCGGCCGGCGGTACGGACCACATCACGGCGGGCTTGATCGCAAAGGCTGCCGGCGTTGATCCGACAAAGGTCAACTACATCGCGTTTTCCGGCGGCGGTGAAGCGCTCGCCGCCATCCTCGGCGGCCAAGTCACGGCCGGCATCTCGTCCTACGGCGAGTTCGAATCGCAGATCAAGGCCGGCGCGTTGCGTCTGCTCGCCATCTCCTCCGAAAAGAAGCTCGAAGGCATCAATGCCCCGACGCTGAAGGAATCCGGTCTTGATGTCGTGATCCAGAACTGGCGCATGGTCGCTGCCGCTCCCGGCCTGACCCCCGAGCAGAAGAAGGCCGTGACCGCCGACGTCGAAAAGCTCGCCAAGTCCAAGACCTGGCAGGACACCCTGAAGACCAAGGGCTGGATCGACACCTATCTCTCCGGTCCGGAATTCGAAGCGCAGCTTGCCAAGGACATTGCCGCGACTGAAACCATCCTGAAGGACATCGGACTGGTTAAATGAGCCTCGACAACAACAAAACGAGTACCGAACAGCGCCGCCCCGATTGGGCGGCGCTTGTTATTGCCGCCATCCTCGTCGCCGTCGCTGCCGTCATCTTCCTGGATGTCGACCGGCTGCGGGACATGGGCGGCTATAGCCAGGTCGGTCCCGCCACCGTTCCCAACTGGATCGCCTTCGCACTGATCGGCCTCGCAATCTGGACCGTATTCGCTGCGTTTCGTCGTGACTTTCCGGTCCGCGAAAAACAGGAATTCGGGCCTGTCGCCTGGGTCGTCGCCGGCCTTCTGGCGCAGATGATCCTCATTCGGATCGCCGGTTTCTCTATCGCCACGGGCACGCTGTTCGGCCTCGCCGCAGCGGGTTTCGGCGCCCGCAGGCTGTGGATCAGCATTCCGGTCGGCATTATCGTCTGTCTTGGCATCTGGTGGCTTTTTGCCGGCGTCCTGCAACTGTCGCTTCCGGCAGGCCCGCTCGAACACCTGATCCAGTGACGTGACCCTGAGAGTAAGATCATGAGCACATTCGAATTCCTTCTCCAGGGGCTCGTGTCGGCAATGGAGCCGATGAACCTCTTCTATGCGCTGATCGGCGTGACGCTGGGCACCATGGTCGGCGTGCTTCCGGGCATCGGTCCGGCGACCACCGTCGCCCTGCTTCTGCCGGTGACCTACCAGCTGGATGCGACCGGATCGCTGATCATGTTCGCCGGCATCTATTACGGCGGCATGTATGGCGGCTCGACCACCTCGATCCTCTTGAACACGCCGGGCGAAAGCGCCTCGATCGTCACCGCGCTCGAAGGCAACAAGATGGCCCGGGCGGGACGCGGCGGCCCGGCACTGGCGACGGCTGCGATCGGATCGTTCGTCGCCGGACTGATCGCCACCCTGGCGCTTGCCTTCATCGCGCCCTACATCGTCAAGCTGGCGCTGGTCTTCGGTCCGCGCGAGTATTTTGCGTTGATGGTTCTGGCCTTCGTCACCGTCTCCTCGGCCTTCGGCAGTTCGACGCTGCGCGGGCTCACATCGCTGTTCATCGGACTTGCCCTGTCGCTCGTCGGCATCGACCAGCTGACCGGGCAGAACCGTCTCTCCTTCGGGGTTCCGGACCTGCTCGACGGCATCGAGGTGACCACCATGGCGGTCGCCATGTTTGCGATCGGCGAAACGCTCTATATCGCCGCCCAGGGCGAAGCCGCGCCGGACAAGATCGAAGCGATCAGGGGCTCGGTCTGGATGACGGCGCAGGATTGGGGGCGTTCCTGGAAAGCCTGGCTGCGCGGCACCGTGATCGGCTTCCCGATCGGCGCGATGCCGGCCGGCGGCGCCGAGATCGGCACCTTCCTCTCCTACGCAACTGAGAAACGGCTTTCCAAGCACCCGGAAGAATTCGGCAACGGGGCAATTGAAGGCGTCGCCGGGCCGGAAGCGGCCAACAATGCGTCCGCCGCGGGCACGCTGGTGCCGCTCCTGACCCTCGGCCTGCCGACCTCGGCGACTGCCGCGATCATGCTCGCCGGCTTCCAGCAATACGGCCTGCAGCCCGGTCCGCTGCTGTTTGCGACCAACCCGCAGCTCGTCTGGGGCCTGATCGCCTCGCTGCTGATCGCCAACCTGATGCTGCTCGTGCTTAACCTGCCGCTGGTCGGCCTGTGGGTGAAGCTGCTGACCATTCCGAAGCCGTGGCTCTACGCGGGCATCCTGGTGTTCGCAACACTCGGCACGATCGGCGCCAACCCCTCGGTGTTCGAGCTCGGCATGCTGCTGGTCTTCGGGCTCGTCGCCTATATCATGCGCGTCTTCGATTATCCGATCGCGCCTGTCATCGTCGGCCTCATCCTCGGGCCGCTTGCCGAACAGCAGCTTCGCCGCGCGCTGGCAATCAGCCAGGGTGACGTGACGGTGCTGTTCACCTCGCCGATCGCCGCCGTGCTGCTGAGCGTGGCAGCGCTTGCCCTCATCCTGCCGCTCGTCCTGCGCGCACGCGGACGCGGCGACGCTCTTTCGCAGATGGCAGCCAGCGAAGACTGATCATAATGCTGCCAGCAAACTGAAAGCCCGGCTTCGGCCGGGCTTTTTTTATTGGCCGAACACGGACCAGCCGGTTCGGGTAGCCAGCATTTCCAGCGCCAGCGAACCGAGCAGCGAATTGCCGTTGTGATTGAGGCCCGGCGACCAGACGGCGACGGAGGCCTTGCCAGGTGCTACCGCCATGATGCCCCCACCGACACCGCTCTTTCCGGGCAGGCCGACACGGTAGGCGAAATCGCCCGATCCATCGTAATGGCCGCAGGTCAGCATCAGCGCATTGATGCGCCTTGCCCGCTGCTTCGAGACTACGGTGTGCCCGGTCAGCGGATTGCGGCCCGATGCGGCGAGGAAAAGGGCCGACTTGGCGAGCTGGGTGCAGGTCATCGCCAATGCGCAGTGGTGGAAATAGACGCCGAGGACATGTTCGACCGGATGGTCGAGCTTGCCGAAGGAGCGCATGAAATTGGCGAGCGCGAAATTGCGGAAACCCGTCGCCTGCTCCGACTTCGCCACTTCCGGATCGATGGCGATCGAATCGTCATCCGCCAGGTAACGCACAAAACGGACGATCTCGCCGATCGCCTCGCGCGGCGTGTGTCCGGCAAGCACGAGATCGCTGACGGCAATGGCGCCGGCATTGATGAAGGGATTGCGCGGTTTGCCTTCCTCATGTTCGAGCTGGACGATGGAATTGAAGGCCGATCCGGAGGGCTCGCGGCCGACGCGGTTCCAGGTGGTCTCGCCATGCTTGCCGAGCGCCAGCGTCAGCGTGAAGACCTTCGAGACGCTCTGGATCGAGAAGGGTTCGTCGCAATCGCCGGCCTTGAAGACCTGGCCGTCGACACCGATGATCGCCATTCCGAACTTCTTCGGATCGACATGGGCGAGCTGCGGGATGTAGTCGGCCACCTTGCCTTCGCCCAGACGCGGCGTCAGTTTCGTGTGGATCTCATCGACGATCGCCTGCAGGTCTGCCATCTCTTAACCCCGAATTGTTGCGCCCGGAGACGAGCCTTACTATTCGAAGGCGCTGCCGGAAAGATGGTTGCTGGCGGAAGCCTTCACCGCGCCGATCTCCGACCACAACGAGGCGATCATCGCCGGGTCCACATCGGCCATGATATCGCGCAGCCAGCCTTCGTGGGCGGCTGCCATGGCGACAAAAAGCTCGGTCCCGGCGGGCGTCAGCTTGGCGACGGTGACACGGCGGTCCCCGTCCGGCGTGACCCGCTGCACGAAACCGTCCGTCTCCAGCCGCTCCACCAGCCCGGTCACATTGCCGTTCGTCACCATGGTGCGCTTGGAAAGCTCGCCGAGCCTCAAGCCGTCCGCTTCGCGATAGAGCTGCGCCATCAGATCGAACTGGGGAAGCGTCGCGCCGAACTCGGTGCGGAGCCGGCGGCGGATTTCCGTGGTGATCAGCTTGGTGGTGGACAGCATGCGCAGCCAGAGCCGCGTCTCAGGCTTGTTCTTCCCATGCGGGCCATGGGCGATCAGTTCCAGGTCGGCGCTTGCCGCTTCCGCTTCCATGACTATACCCCGAGATATCGATCCTGCAGTTCCGTCGTCAGGTCCGCGGGCCTGCCACTCCAGGCGCTTCTTCCGTTTTCCAGGATGACGCAGCGGTCCGCAACCGGCAAAAGCTCCGAAAGCGTCTTATCCACCACGAGGATCGACAGACCTTCGGCTTTCAGCCGCCTGATCGCCTTCCAGATATCCTGGCGGATGACCGGGGCAAGGCCTTCGGTCGCCTCGTCGAGAATGAGAAGGCGCGGATTGGTCATCAGCGCACGGCCGATCGCCAGCATCTGCTGCTCGCCGCCCGACAGCGATCTTGCCATCTGGGCATGCCGCTCCTCAAGCCGGGGAAACAGTTCGCTGACGCGTTCCAGCGTCCATTGGCCGGGCCGCGCGGCAGCGAAAAGGTTTTCATGGACCGTGAGGTTCGGGAAACAACGGCGGCCTTCTGGCACCAGGCCGATGCCGAGCTTGGCGACATGATGCGGCCGCTTGCCCTTCGTATCCGTGCCGCCGATCTTCACCGCACCGGCACGTGGGGGATTGAGGTTGCAGATGGCACGGATCGTCGTGGTCTTGCCCATGCCGTTGCGGCCCATCAGGGCGACGGCCTCGCCCTCGGCGACCGAAAGGTCGACGCCGAACAATGCCTGGCTGGCGCCATAAAATGCTTCGATCTCCGTTACATCGAGCAGCATCAGGCATGGTCTCCGAGATAGGCGGTGCGCACCGTGGGGTCGCGGCGGATCTCCTCCACCGTGCCGGTCGCAATGATGCGGCCGTAGACGAGCACCGAAATCCGGTCGGCGAGCGCGAAGACGGCATCCATGTCGTGCTCGACCAGCAGGATCGGCGCTTCATGCCGCAGGGTATCGAGAAAGTGGGTCAGCGATTTCGAGCCTTCCGGCCCCATGCCGGCCATTGGTTCATCGAGAAGGAAGGCTTTCGAGCCGAGCGCCAGCGCCATGGCGATTTCGAGCTGCCGGCGCTCGCCATGGGAAAGCTCGGCGGCAGGAATGCGGGCGCGGGCGGTTAAACCGACGCGTTCCAGCATCGCCATGGCGGTATCGATCAGCGACCTGTCGCGCATGACGGGTTTGAAGAAACGGAAGCTCGAGCCCTGCTTTGCCTGGACCGCCAGCATGACGTTGCGCAGGCCCGAAAAATCCGGCGCGATCGACGAGACCTGGAAGGTGCGGCCAAGTCCAAGGCGGGCGCGTTCGGCAACCCCGAACGAACCGATATCCTGCCCGTCAAAACGGATCGAGCCGCTATCCTGCCGGAGCGTGCCGCAGATCTGGTGGATGAGCGTCGATTTGCCGGCGCCGTTCGGGCCGATCAGGGCGTGGATTTCGCCCGGACGCAGGTCGAGCGTCACGCCATCGGTCGCCCGGAGAGCGCCGAAGTTCTTGACGAGATTGGAGATCTGGAGAACCGGCTCAACCATGTTTGGCCTTTCCGGCAAGCAGGCCCAGAAGACCGCCGCGCGCAAACAGCACGACGGCGAGCAGGATGAGGCCGAGGAAGAACTGCCAGCGCTCCGTGAGACCGCCGAGCGCAAATTCGAAGATCACGTAGAGTGCTGCACCCGCCAGCGGCCCGAACAGCCGACCGGTGCCGCCGAGGATGATCAGCACGATCAACTCGCCCGACATGTGCCAGGAGAGCATGGACGGGCTGACGAAGCGGTTGAGATCAGCAAACAGGGCGCCGGCAAGGCCGGTGACCGCCGCCGAGATCGCGAAGGCGGTGAGCCGGATGCGATAGGGCTGGATGCCGACGGTCGCGACGCGCACCTCGTTCTGCCGCGCCGCCTGCAGCGCCGTGCCGAAACGCGAGGCGCGGATCAGCGCAAAAAGGCCGAGCGCCAGCAGCAGGACAACGTAGCAGATCAGGAAGAAGGTCAGCGGCCGCATGGTGTTGACGCCGGGAAACTGGTTGCGGACGAGTATCGACAACCCGTCCTCGCCGCCATAGGCGGGCCAGGAGATCGCGAAATAGTAGACCATCTGCGCAAAGGCGAGCGTGATCATGATGAAGTAGACGCCCGAGGTGCGCAGGCTGATCGCGCCGATCGCCAGGCCGACGAGGGCCGACAGGATCACTGCGACGATCCAGATCACCCACATCTGCTTCGAGCCAGAGAGGTCGAACAGCAGCGGATCGCCGGAAAAGGCATGAGCCGCCAGAATGCCGGCCACATACCCGCCGATACCAAAGAAGGCTGCGTGACCGAAGGAGACGAGCCCGCCGAGGCCGAGCGCCAAGTTTAGGCCCGTCGCGGCGAGCGCAAGGATTGCGATGCGGGTCGCCAGCGTGATGTAGAACGGCTGGCCGAGCGCGTTCGCCGCAAAGGGCACAGCGAGAAGCAGGGCCGCCAGAATGAGGTTGATGAGGTTTTCGCGGGTCACGATCATGATCTCACGCATGCGCCGCGGGGAAGAGGCCGCGCGGCTTGACCGCGAGAATGACCGCCATGACGATATAGATCAGCATCGAGGCCGCAGCGCCGCCGATCATGCCGGCCTGCGCCGGAGCGACGAACAGCGCCAGGATCTTCGGCAACAGAAAACGCCCCATCGTATCGGTAACCCCGACCAGCAGGGCACCGAGCAGCGCACCCTTGATCGAGCCGATGCCGCCGATGACGATGACCACGAAGGCGAGGATCAGCACCGGCTCACCCATGCCGACCTGCACCGACTGCAGCGCGCCGACCATGGCGCCGGCAAGGCCTGCCAGCGCCGCACCGAGCGCGAAGACGACGGTATAAAGCGTGCGGATATCGACGCCTAAAGCGCCGATCATCTCGCGATCGCTTTCGCCAGCGCGGATGCGCATGCCGAGGCGGGTCCGGGAGATCAGCAGGTAGAGGCCGAAGGCCACGATCGCGCCGGCGAGGATGATCGCCAGGCGGTAGACCGGATATTCCGTGCCGCCCGGCAGCGCGACTGCGCCCTGCAGCAGCGGCGGAATATCGAGATAGAGCGGGAAGGAACCGAACAGCCAGCGCGTGCCTTCCGAAAATATCAGGATCAGCGCGAAGGTGGCGAGCACCTGGTCGAGGTGGTCGCGGTCGTAGAGCCTGCGGATCACCACGAGCTCGACGATCGCCCCGGCGGCGGCGGCCGCGGCGAGACTAGCGATCAATCCGATCCAGAACGAGCCGGTCCACGCCGCCACGGTGGCGCAGGCGAATGCGCCGACCATGTAGAGCGAGCCGTGAGCGAGGTTGATCAGGCCCATGACGCCGAAGATCAGCGTCAGCCCGGCGGCCATGAGAAACAACATGACGCCGAGCTGCAGGCCGTTGAGCAACTGCTCCAGAGCAAGTGCCAAAGTCACGAGACGACCTTAGATCTTGCAGTCTTTGGCGTAGGCATCGCCGTGATCGGCGAAGATCTTCTCCACCGTCTTGTTGGTGATGACGCCGTTTTGCTTCACCACTTCCGTCAGGTAGATGTCCTGGATCGGATGCTGGTTGGTGTTGAACTTGAATTTTCCGCGCGGGGACTGGATATCGGCCTTCTTCAGTTCGGCACCGAAGGCATCGGCGTTCTTGACGCTGGCCTTGGACGCTGCGGCAACGATGAGCTGGGCAGCGTCATAGGCCTGGACGGCATAGATGGACGGCAGGCGGTTATATTCCTTCTGGAAATCCGCCAGGAACTTCTTGCTCGCGGCGTTGTCGAAGTCCGGGGCCCACTGGCCGGAGGCCTTGGCGCCGACAGCGGCGTCGCCGATGGCCGGCAGGACGTCCTGGCTGAAGGAGAAGCCCGGGCCCATGACCGGGATTTTTACGCCCGACTGGGCGAACTGCTTCATGAAGGCGATGCCCATGCCGCCGGGCAGGAAGACGAAGATGCCGTCGGCACCGGAGGCGCGCATCTGGGCGATTTCGGCAGCATAGTCGGTCTGGCCGACCTGGGTGTAGACCTCGGCGGCGAGCTGGCCCTTGTAATAACGCTTGAAGCCGGTCAGCGAATCCTTGCCGGCCGGATAGTTCGGAGCGAGGATGAACATCTTCTTGTAGCCCTTGTTGGCATATTCGCCCATGGCTTCATGAAGGTTGTCGTTCTGGTAGGCGGCGTTGAAATAGAGCTTGTTGCAATTGGCGCCGGCAAGCGCCGCAGGGGCCGCATTGGTCGAGACGTAGAACTTGCCCTGGGCCACCGCGCTCGGCGCAACCGCCATCAGCAGGTTCGACCAGACGATGCCGGTGAGGATATCGACCTTGTCGCTCTGGATCATCTTGTCGGCGATCTGCACGGCCAGTTCCGGCTTCTGCGCATCGTCTTCGGTGACGACGGTGATGTCCTTGTTGCCGGCATTCTTGATCGCCAGCATGAAACCGTCGCGGGTATCGATGCCAAGGCCGGCGCCACCGCCTGAAAGCGTGGTGATCATGCCGATCTTCAGCGGCTCGGCGAAAGCCATGCCGGTGGTGCTCATGCTCAGCGCCAAAGTGGCTGCAGCAAGCATTTTCTTCATGTGACGAACTCCCGTTTGTTTTTGTGTCGTTCCCGATGCCTTCGACGGACTTGAACATCCGCCGGGTCTTCTTTGTCTTCCACATTTGCGTGGAAACTTCCACTCTGCATATGCGGCGAAATTCAACCGTTATTCACTATGGTTACGCCGAGGGTTTCTGCTTCAGGCGGAAGCGCTGGATCTTGCCGGACTCGGTCTTCGGCAGCGCCTCGGTGAAGACGACGGAGCGCGGATATTTGTAAGGCGCGATGACCGCCTTGACGTGATCCTGCAGGATCTTGACGAGCAGGTCGCTTGCCTCGAAGCCTTTCGCCAGCACCACATGCGCCTCGACGATCGTGCCGCGCCCATCGTCCGGCGCGCCGATTACCGCGCATTCCAGCACCGCATCGTGCTTCAGAAGTGCTGCTTCGACTTCCGGGCCGGCGATGTTGTAGCCGGCCGAGACGATCATGTCGTCGGAGCGGGCGGCGAAGTGGAAATAACCGTCCTCGTCCTCGACGAAACTGTCACCCGTCAGGTTCCAGCCATCCCTGACGTATTCCTTCTGGCGGTCGTCGGCGAGATAACGGCAGCCGATCGGTCCCTTGACCGCCAGCCTGCCGATCGTGCCGCGCGGCACTTCGTTCATGTCGTCGTCGACGACCATCGCCTCGTAGCCGGTAAGCGGCTTGCCGGTACAGGCGGGTTTGGAATCGCCGAGCCGGTTCGAGATGAAGATATGCAGCATCTCGGTGGCGCCGATGCCATCGAGGATCGGCTTGCCGGTCTTCGCCACCCATTCGTCGAAGACAGGCGCCGGCAGCGTCTCGCCAGCGGAAACCGCAATGCGCAGCGACGACAGGTCGGCACCGGCATCCATCGCCGCCAGCATGGCGCGATAAGCGGTCGGCGCAGTGAAGCTGATCGTCGCCTTGTAGGTCTCGATGATCTCGATCATCTTGGGCGGCGTCGCCTGTTCCAGAAGGGTGGCGGCTGCACCAAAACGCAGCGGGAAAACCGCGAGGCCGCCGAGGCCGAAAGTGAAGGCAAGCGGTGGGGACCCGACGAACACGTCGTCCGGCGTCACGTCCAGCACTTCCTTCGCGTAGGCATCGGCGATGATCAGGATATCGCGGTGGAAATGCATGGTCGCCTTCGGCACGCCGGTGGAACCGGACGTGAAGCCGAGCAGGGCGACGTCGTCGCGGCCGGTTTTCACCGCTTCGAAACGGACCGGCTTGTTGAGCGCCGCCCGATCGAGCTCGGCGTCATGGTTGGCGGTGCCGTCGAAGCCGATCACCTGTTTCAGGAACCGGCTTTCCTTGGCGCAGGCGACCAGTTCGTCCATCAGCCGCGTATCGCAGAGCGCGATCGAGATTTCCGCCTTGTCGATGATCTTGGCGAGCTCGCCGGAGCGCAGCATCGGCATCGTGTTGACGACGACTGCGCCGGCCTTCGTTGCTGCCAGCCAGCAGGCAACCATGGCCGGGTTGTTGGCGGAACGGATCAGCACCCGGTTGCCGGGTTTCAGGCCGTAGTCCTCGGTCAGCGCCTGGGCGATGCGGTTCGTCCAGTCGGACAATTCCTTGTAGGTGCGGCGGCGGCCGTTGCCGATGAGCGCAGTGTTGTCGCCGAAGCCGCGCTCGACCATGCGGTCGGTGAGCTCGACGCCCGCATTCATCCATTCCGGATAATCGAAGCCATCAAGCCTGATTTCCGGCCACTGATCCGGCGGCGGAAGATTGTCGCGGGCAAACGTATCCAGATGGCCTGACGGTCCCAGCATATTTTCGTTCCCAAGCATTTTTTATATAGCGGCTTTTTGCCTTTCGCCCAGAAAAGCACTGCTTTCTCTCGGTTGCAAGAGAGAAAGTTTAAGTTTGTAATAATTTTTCATCCGACGATTTTTGAAGCTGCGACGGGCTTCCAAGCGGGTTGATGCGGTGACAGTATGGCGTTCGAAATCAAGCGGATCGAAGGGAAAGTGAAGATGCGTCATCGGATCAGCGACTGGGACAATGCCTATGCCAACGGCATCAACATTCCCCAGGGCGACCGCTGGCCGGCAGCATGGGTGGAGCCGGCACGACGTTATCGCGAGGCGCTCGCCACAGCCGGCCGCGCCAGGCTCGGCCTTTCCTACGGCGAGAAGCCGCGCAACCGCTTCGACCTTTTCCTGCCTGAAACCGATCCGGTCGGCCTCGTGGTTTTCGTCCACGGCGGCTTCTGGATCGGTCTCGACAACAGCTATTGGTCGCAGTTCGCCAAGGGTTCGGTAGAGCGCGGATATGCTGTCGCCATGCCGATGTACACGCTGGCGCCGGAAAACCGCATTTCAGGCATCACGCTGGAAATCGGCAAGGCGATCGAGGCTGCTGCAGAGGACGTGGCGGGACCGATCCGGCTGATCGGCCATTCGGCGGGCGGCCATCTGGTGACGCGGATGATCTCGGCCACCTCCCCGCTGCCGGAGGCAGTGCGCAGCCGCATCGTCAACACGGTCTCGCTTTCCGGCGTGCATGACCTGCGGCCGATCATGAAGACGAAGATGAACGAAAAGCAGCGGATCGATATCGAAGAAGCCTACCGGGAAAGCCCCGCCCTGCTGGAGCCGCTTGGCGGCGCTCGAGTGACCTGCTGGGTTGGAGCGGGCGAGCGCGCCGAGTTCATCCGTCAGAACGCGCTGCTGGCAAGCATCTGGAAGGGGCTGGGCGCCGAGACGGACGCCGTCGAGGAGCCGGACAAGCATCACTTCACCATCCTCGATGGCATGGAGGATCCTGCCCATCCGCTGATGGATGCGCTGTTTTCCTAAAGCGAAGCCGCAGCCCGGGCGGCCTGGTCGTAATGGCCGGACAGGGCGCGCAGGCGGGCCGCCATGGCCGACAGGGTTTCCCCCGAAACCTCGGTGGCCAGCACCGATTTGACCAGCAATTCCTCGCGCACCGCCGCATAACGCCTGCAGGCCTCGGCGCCCGCCTCCGTCACCATGACCAGCTTTTCCTTGCCGCGGCGGCCGGATTTGATCAGCTTCAGGCGCTCGAGTTTCTTCAGCGCGTAGGTCACCACATGCGTGTCCTCGATGTTGAGGACCAGTGCGATATCGGCGAGCGTCTTTGCCTTGTTGCGGCTGTTGATATTGTGCAGCACGAGGATATCGATCGGCGAGAGATCCGGCACGCCGGCAGCCGACATGCACCGGACCATCCAGCGGCTGAACGCGTGGTTCAGCATGATCATGCCGAATTCGATCTCGGAGAGCGCCGGCAATGCGCCGCTCGCCAAGTGCCCGGAGGATACGATCGGGCCGAATTCACTCTTTTCCGATGCCATGATTTTTCCTCCCGGGACGAGCGCGCCGCAGGCGGATGCCTGCGGCGCCCCTCAAATCACATCTTCTTGTAGGCGTCCAGAATGGCGGCGCCATCAGCGCCGGCCTTCTTCGACCAATCCTCGGTCAGCTTGGCGCCGACATCGGCCAGGCCCTTCTTGAGATCGGCGCTCGGTTCGAGAACCTTCATGCCGTTCTTCTTGAGGGTTTCCATGTAGGCGGCAGTCTTTTCGGCACCGAGCGCCCAGCCGCGGGTTTCAGCGGCAGCCGCCGCATCGGTGACGGCCTTCTGGACGGCCGGATCGAGTGCTGCGAAGGCAGCCTTGTTGACGAAGATGACGTTCTTCGGGATCCAGGCCTGGGTGTCGTAATAGTGGGTCAGCGATTCCCAGATCTTGCTGTCGACGCCGGTGGCGCTCGAGGTCATCAGGCCATCGATGACGCCGGTTGCCAGCGCCTGCGGCAGTTCGGCCGCCTGGACCGTGACCGGCTGGGCACCGACGAGATCGGCGATGCGCGACGTGCCGACGTTGTAGGCGCGCCATTTCAGGCCTTTGAGATCCGCCGTGCTGTTGACGTCCTTCTTGGTGAAGATGCCCTGCGGCGGCCACGGTGTCGCATAGAGGAGCTTGAGGCCCTGCGCGTCGAGCGCCTTTTCGATCGCCGGCTTGGAGGCGGCATAGAGCTTCTTCGATGCGTCGAAGCTGGTCGCCAGGAACGGCACGACGTCGATGCCGAAGACCGGGTTTTCATTCTCGTGCAGCGAGATCAGCACCTCGCCGGCCTGTGCCTGTCCCGTCTGGACGGCGCGCTTGATGTCCGGCGCCTTGAAGAGCGAAGCGTTGGGATGGATGGTGATCTTGAGAGCGCCCTTGCTGGCGGCATCCACGTCCGAGGCAAATTGGCTCAGGTTCTGGACATGGTAGTTGGCCGGCGGATAGGCCGACGGAAGGACCCAGGCGGTCTGGGCAAAGGCCGCGCCGCTGGCGGCGAGCAGCGCCGCGCCGGCAAGGCCGGTGCGCACGAGATTGGAAAGCAAGCTTTTCATATCAGTCCCCTTTTTGTCACTCTGGTTAGCCCGGGAATGCCATTTTCGGCAGAACCATCACGATTTCCGGGAAGACCGTGATGATGGCGACAGTCGCCACAAGCAGGAAGAAGAATGGCAGCGAGGCGCGGGCAACGGTCAGGCTGTCGCGGCCGCTCATCGTCTGCAGCACGAAGAGGTTGAAGCCCACTGGCGGCGAGACTTCCGCCATCTCGACGATCAGCACCAGGAAAATGCCGAACCAGACGAGGTCGAAACCGGCCTGCTGGACCATCGGCAACACCACGATGGTGGTCAGCACGATCATCGACAGCCCGTCGAGCGCTGCCCCGAGCAGGATATACATCACCGTCAGCACAGCGATAAGCGCATAGGGGCTGAGATTGAAGCTGTCGACCCAGGCGGCGAGCGCGTTCGGAATACCGGTATAGCCCATGGCAATCGACATGAAGCCGGCGCCGGTCAGGATCAGCATGATCATGCAGGTAAGCCGGGTCGCCCCCATGACGCTGTCCCAGAAGGCTTTTATCGTCAGCGTCCGCGACCAGGCGGCGATGGCAAGCGAACCAAGCACGCCCCAGGCCGCGCATTCCGTCGCCGTCGCCCAGCCGAGAATGAGGGTCGCGAAGACGAGCACGATGAGCAGCGTAACGGGAATGAGATTGGCCGATTCCCTGAGCTTCTCCATGAAGCTCATCTTCGGCGGTGCGGGCGGCTGCTTGTCCGGGTTCAGAAGCGACCAGACGATAATGTAGCCGGAATAAAGCACCATGACGATGATGCTCGGCAGGAAGCCGGCGAGGAAGATCTGGATGATCGAGACATTCGCCGCGACAGCATAAACGACCATGGTGATCGACGGCGGGATGAGGATGCCGAGCGTGCCGGCGCCGGCGAGAGAACCGAGGCTGACCATCTCGTCATAACCGCGCTTCTTCAATTCCGGAAGGGCGATCTTGGCGATCATGGCGGTGGTGGCGGCCGACGAACCCGAGATCGAGCCGAACAGGCCGCAGCCGAGCACGTTGACATGCATGAGGCGGCCGGGCAGCCAGCCGAGCCAGGGAGCCAGGCCGCGGAACATCTCTTCCGAAAGCCGCGTCCTGAACAGGATTTCCCCCATCCAGACGAACAGAGGCAGGGCCGCGAGCGACCAGGAGGCGCCGCCGCTCCAGGAATTGGTGGCAAGCACGGCGCCGATCGGAATGCCGGGAACGAAGAGCATGGCGATAAAGCCGCAGATCAGCAGCGAAATGCCGATCCACACCCCGCCGGCCAGCAGCGCCAGAAGGGCGACAAGAACGACGCCGGCGATTTCAACGAGTTCGATCGTGCTCATGGATCAGGCCCCGCTCTGCATGGCGCGCTCTATGACTTCCTCGGCCGTTTGCGGCTCCGGTTTCTCATAGCGCGGCGAACCGCCGAAAAGGACATGGAGGAGTTCGTCGACAAAGGCGATCGCGAGGATGATAAGGCCGCCGCAGAAGCCGAGCTGCGGGATCCACAAGGGCACGGCGATGACGCCCTGCGACAGGTCGTTGAACTGCCAGGAGGTCTTCGTCATGTCATAGGCGAACCAGGCGAAATAAACCGCGGCAACAGTGCCGGTGGCCAGGGCGACGATTTCGATGACCTGCCGCAGGCGGCCCTTGAAACGCTCGATCAGCAATCCGACACGGATCATCTCGCCTGAGCGGAACGTGTGGGCGAGGCCGAGGAAAGCGCTTGCGGCCATGCACCAGGAGGCGAAATCGTCACCGGACGGCACGTCGATATCGAGCGGGCGCCCGGCCGAGAGCCCCAGCATGATCAGGAAAATGGCGACGAGAAAAAGCCCGGCGAGATAACCGGAAAACAGGTAAAGTCCATCCAGCACCTTCCGGAGCCAATCCGGGAATATGCTGTGGCGGGGATCAACGGAGGACATGGATGGCCCTCCCGTTACAGGATCTCGAAAACGGCATGGTCGGCTCCCCTCGGTTGCCGGTTATCCGGGTGGAGCTCTTGGCGGCTTCCTGCCCGTTCAGCAAGCATGATGCTTCAATGTGCATTTTCCTGTCAACTAATCATTGACGTTTTATCGACGAAATGTTTTCGTTAAGGCACGCAATTTGATTTGAGGGGCGGAACATGACCGAGGCTAAGTGGGACTTCTGGATCGATCGCGGCGGCACGTTCACCGACATTGTCGGCCGAAAGCCGGACGGGTCGCTCGTCGCCCATAAGGTCTTGTCCGAAAATCCGGAAGCCTATCGCGACGCCGCCGTGCAGGGGATCCGCGAACTTCTCGGCGTGCCTGCCGGCGCCGCCATCCCTGCCGATGCGATCGGCGCTGTGAAGATGGGCACGACGGTCGCCACCAATGCGCTGCTGGAGCGCAAGGGCGAGCGCACGCTGCTCGTGACGACCCGCGGCTTCCGGGACGCGCTGGCGATCGGTTATCAGGCCCGCGCCGACATCTTTGCCAAGAAGATCATCAAGCCGGAGCTGCTCTACAAGCACGTGGTCGAGGTGGACGAACGGGTCCGCGCCGACGGCACGATCGAGGCCGCGCCGGACGAAAAGACGATCCGCGGTCAGTTGCAGGAGCAGTATGACGCGGGCTTCCGCGCCGTCGCGATCGTCCTGATGCACGCCTATCGCTTCCCGGCGCACGAGCAGCTGATTGTGCATATCGCACGCGACATCGGCTTTACCCAGGTTTCCGTCAGCCACGAGGTCTCACCGCTGATCAAGTTGGTCGGTCGCGGCGACACGACTGTGGTCGATGCCTATCTGTCGCCGATCCTGCGCCGCTACGTGGAGCAGGTTGCCGGCGAGCTCGGGACCGGCCTCGACGTCGCCGACAGCCAGGGCGCGCAGTTGATGTTCATGCAGTCCTCGGGCGGATTGACTGCGGCACGGCTGTTCCAGGGCAAGGATGCGATCCTTTCGGGACCTGCCGGCGGCGTGGTCGGGGCGGTCGAGACTTCGCGGTTGGCGGGCTTCAACCGGATGATCGGCTTCGACATGGGCGGCACGTCGACCGACGTTTCCCATTATGACGGCGAGCTGGAACGCTCGTTCGAAACCGAAGTGGCGGGCGTTCGCATGCGCGCGCCGATGATGTCGATCCACACAGTCGCTGCCGGCGGCGGTTCGATCCTGCATTTCGAGAATGGCCGTTTTCGTGTCGGCCCGGATTCGGCTGGTGCCAATCCCGGTCCGAAGGCCTATCGCCGTGGCGGACCGCTGACCGTCACCGACGCCAACGTCATGCTTGGCAAGCTCTCGCCAAAACTGTTTCCCGCGATCTTCGGCCCCAACCGCGACCAGCCGCTCGATGCGGATGCCGTGCGCGCCGCCTTCGAGGACATGGCCAAGGTGATCGGCGACGGCCGTTCGCCGGAAGAAGTGGCTGACGGCTTCCTGGCGATCGCCGTCGAGAACATGGCGAATGCGGTCAAGAAGATCAGCGTCCAGCGCGGCTACGACGTCACCCACTACGTGCTGACCTGCTTCGGCGGCGCCGGCGGCCAGCATGCCTGCCTGACGGCCGACGCGCTCGGCATCTCGACGGTCATGATCCACCCCTTCTCCGGCATTCTTTCCGCCTATGGCATGGGCCTCGCCGACATCCGCGCCAGCCGCCAGCGCACGGTATCGCAAGAGCTTGCGGCCGCGCTGAAAACTCTTCAACCGATCCGTGACGACCTGACTGCCAGCGTGCTGGAAGAAATGGCGTCGCAGGGCGTGACCGCATCCGGAACCGAGGTGCTGCACCGCGCTCATCTGCGCTATCAGGGCACCGATACGACACTGCCCGTAACTCTCGCCGATGCGGCAGAAATGACGCTTGCCTTCGAGACGGCACACAAGAAGCAGTTCGGCTTCATCTTCGAAAACCGCGAGATCATTTTCGAGGCCTATGAGGTTGAGGCGATCGGCGGCGGCGCCGATTCCGACGAACCCGAATTCGAATTGGACAATAGCGCGCCAACGGCCGCCGAACAGACAAAATTCTTCTCCGGCGGAGCTTGGCGGGAGGCGCCGGTCTACCGCCGCGCCGACATCAAGCCGGGATCGCGCGCAAGCGGCCCGTGCCTGATCGTCGAGCCGCACCAGACGATCGTCGTGGAGGACGGCTGGGCCTTCGAGATTACCAGGCTGAACCATGTCGTGCTGAAGCGCGTCGCCGAGCTTTCGCGCGCCAAGCCGATCGGCACGCAGGCCGATCCGGTGCTGCTCGAAGTGTTCAATAACCTGTTCATGTCGATCGCCGAACAGATGGGCGTGACGCTGCAGAACACCGCGTCTTCGGTCAACATCAAGGAACGGCTGGATTTCTCCTGCGCCGTCTTCGATGCGGACGGCGCGCTGGTGGCCAACGCCCCGCATATGCCGGTGCATCTCGGCTCGATGGACCGGTCGGTCGAAAGCGTCATCGCTCAGAACCAGGGCAGGATCCGCCCTGGCGACGTGTTCGCGCTGAACGCCCCCTATAACGGCGGCACGCACCTGCCGGATATCACCGTCGTCACGCCGGTCTTCGATGCCGAGGGCCAGAACATCCTGTTCTACGTCGCCTCGCGCGGCCATCATGCGGATGTCGGCGGTACGGCGCCGGGTTCGATGACGCCGCTTGCGACCACCGTCGATGAAGAGGGCGTGCTGTTCGACAACGTGCTGCTCGTCGATCGCGGCCGGTTCGACGAGGCCGGCATCACCGATCTCCTCTCCAACCACCCCTACCCTGCTCGTAACGTCGCCCAGAACGTCGCCGACCTGCGCGCCCAGATCGCCGCCAACGAAAAGGGCGTGCACGAGATGCGCAAGATGATCGCGCAGTTCGGGCTGGACGTGGTCCATGCCTATATGGGCCACGTCCAGGACAATGCGGAAGAGAGTGTCCGCCGGGTCCTCGAGAAGCTCGGAAATTCCGAGTTCTCCTATCCGACCGACCAGGGCAGCGTGATCAATGTGAAAATCACCGTCGACAAGGCCAAGCGCGAGGCGACTGTCGATTTCACCGGAACGAGCCCGCAAAAGAAGAACAATTTCAACGCGCCGGAACCGGTTACCCGGGCGGCGGTGCTCTATGTCTTCCGTGTCATGGTCGAAAGCTCCATTCCGATGAATGCGGGATGCCTGCGACCGATCCGGATCATCGTCCCGGAAGGGTCGATGCTGAAGCCGCAATATCCGGCGGCAGTCGTTGCCGGCAATGTCGAGACCAGCCAGCATGTGACCAATGCGCTGTTCGGCGCGCTCGGCGCGATGGCGGCAAGCCAGGGTTCGATGAACAACCTCACCTTCGGTAATGCGACCTACCAGTATTACGAGACGCTGTGCTCCGGCTCGCCGGCCGGCGTGTTCAACGACGGGACCGGTTTCGAGGGCACGGATGCGGTGCATGTGCACATGACCAATTCCCGCCTCACCGACCCGGAAATCCTGGAAACCCGTTATCCGGTGCTGCTCGAGGATTTCCACATCCGCGACAATTCCGGCGGCAGGGGCAGGTTCTCGGCCGGCAACGGGACGAAACGCACCATCCGCTTCCTCGAGAAGATGGATTGCGCCATCCTTTCCTCGCACCGGACGATCAGGCCGCGCGGGCTTGCCGGCGGCGAAACCGGCGAACTCGGCAAGACCACGGTGCGGCGCCTCGACGGCACGCTCGAAGAGCTAGGTGGCTGCGCCCAGACGATCATTGAGGCGGGCGAGGCAGTGACCGTCCAGACGCCGACAGCCGGAGGCTATGGCAAAGCGGAGTGATCTGCCGTAACCGGGAGGCATGACAAAGCAGATCGCGATCATCGGCGGCGGCCCGGCGGGCCTCATGGCGGCGGAGGTTCTCTCCGCTGCCGGCCACGCCGTCACGATCTACGAGGCGATGCCGACATTCGGGCGGAAATTCCTGCTCGCCGGCAAATCCGGGCTGAACATCACCCATTCGGAAGACTTTTCAAAGTTCGCGGCACGTTTCGGAAGCGCCTCCCCGCGCCTGCACCCTGCCCTGGAGGCATTCACGCCGGACGACGTTCGGGCCTGGGCAGCGGGTCTCGGCACGGAAACTTTCGTCGGGACGTCCGGACGGGTGTTTCCGAAGGTCATGAAGGCCTCACCGCTCCTGCGCGCCTGGCTGCGGCGGCTGGAGGCGCAGGGCGTGGCACTCAGGACGCGGCATCGCTGGGTCGGGTTTGCCGAAAACGGTCACCGGTTCGAAACGCCGGAAGGGCCGGTCACCGTCCGGCCCGATGCCGCCCTTTTGGCACTGGGCGGCGCCAGCTGGCCGCGGCTTGGCTCGGATGCCGCCTGGGTGCCGTGGCTGAGCGCCAAGGGCGTTGAAGTGGCCGACCTGCAGCCGGCCAATTGCGGTTTCGAAGTCGCTTGGAGCGAGGCATTTCGTAACCGTTTCGCCGGTGAGCCGCTGAAATCTGTTTCGACCACTTCCGACGCCGGCACGTTCCAGGGCGAATTCGTGGTCTCGAAACACGGGATCGAGGGCAGCCTGGTCTATGCCCATTCGGCAGCGCTTCGCGACCGACTTTTCTCGCAAGGCCAAGCGGCATTGACCGTCGATCTCGCGCCCGGCCGCACGCTGGAGCGACTTGGCCGCGACCTTGCCCGGCAGGATGCCAAGGCGAGTTTCTCCAACCGTCTGCGCAAGGGAGCAGCGCTGGAGGGCGTGAAGGCTGCCCTACTTCGCGAACTTGTTGGCGATGCCAACCGCGTGTCCCCTGAGAAACTGGCGCGCCTGATCAAGTCTCTGCAGATCCCGGTTCTCCGTCCCCGGCCGATTGCGGAAGCAATCTCCTCCGCCGGCGGCGTCGCCTGGAGCGATCTCGACGAAAACTACATGCTGAAACCGCTTCCTGGCCTGTTTGCAGCCGGGGAAATGCTCGACTGGGAAGCGCCGACGGGCGGTTACCTGCTGACCGCGTGCCTTGCGACGGGTCGCGCAGCTGCCCGAGGCGTCGAGGCGTGGCTGGGCTCGCAATAGGACTCGCTTCGGGGCTCGATTTGCGATTTCTTTCCTAGTTATCCGGCATTGTCCTGGATCAACGCCTCGGGGCGTGATTCGCGCAGAGTTACGCGGAGGAAGGGGCTCCATGAGCAGGGAAAGACGAAGACGCATCATCCGCAGGCGGCGGACCGTGACAGGTCTTGCGCTGGTTGCCGCCATTTCCTTCGTGGCGGGTATGACGGATGCCGTGGGCCTGCTTCTGTCGGGCGACTTCGTGTCCTTCATGACCGGCAACACGACCCGCGCGGCAATCTCCTTCGCCGATGGCGACTATAGCCATGCGATCATCCTCTTCATCGCGCTCTGGATCTTCATCCTCGGCAACGCTCTCGGCATCGTGTTTGCCTATACGGTTTCGGCGCGGCGAACCTTCGTCGTGCTATCGGGCGTTTCACTCCTGCTGGCCGCAGCTTCCATCGTTCCCACGGCCGGTTATCCGCGGCTTCAATTCTATCTGATCGTGCTGTCGATGGGCATGATCAACGCGACGGTCGAACATATCGAAGGGCTGCCGATCGGCCTCACCTATGTGACCGGCGCGCTTTCCCGTTTCGGCCGGGGCATCGGCCGCTGGCTGATCGGCGACCGCAACCCGACCGGTTGGCTGATCCAGACGGTTCCCTGGACCGGAATGGCGTGCGGTGCCGTCACCGGCGCTTTTTTGACGAAATATGCGGGCAGCCATGCGCTCTGGATCGTTTCGGTTCTGGCCCTTGCGGTGGCATTGGCGACGGCGCTTCTGCCGCGCCCGCTGCACCTGCACTTCCAGCAGCCGATCGTTTCCGCCCGCCGCCGCGCCTGATCGTTCCGAAAGTTTTTGATGTTCCTGCTTTCCAAGCTCTTCTGGGTGTTTGCCCAGCCTCTCTCGATTGCCTTCCTGCTCGGAGCTCTCGCCACATTTCTGGTCTTCGTTGGCTGGCGCAGGCTCGGCGGGTTAGCCGCATTCCTAACCGCGCTGGTGCTATTCCTGACGCTTTTCACCACGACAGGCACGGTGGCGCTGCAGGTGTTGGAAGATCGCTTTCCGAAGCCTTCCCAGGAGCCACAGGCGGTTTCCTGCATGATCGTGCTCGGCGGCGTGCTGGAAAACGAGGTGACGACCGCGCGCGGCGGCATAGAGCTGAACCAGGCGGCCGACCGGTTCGTGGAAGCTCTGCGGCTCGCCCGCAATCATCCGCAGGCTCGCATCCTGATTTCCGGCGGCGACGGTTCGATCAGCGGCGCCTACGAAGGCGAAGCGCAGGCTTCGGAACGGTTCTTCTCCGCCTTCGGCATCCCTGCCGATCGGCTGGTGAAGGAAAACGCGTCCCGCACGACCTATGAGAACACGTTGAACACGGCCGGGCTTCTCAAGGCTCAGGGGCTCGATAACTGCCTGCTGATCACCTCCGCCTTCCACATGCCGCGCTCGATGGGCCTGTTCCGGGCGGCCGGGATCACGGTGACGCCGTGGCCGGTCGATTACCGCACCAGCGGCATCGTTCGCCTGTCGCTGGATTTCACCCAGCCGGCGCTGAATGCGCAGCTGGCGACGACCGCGGCGCGGGAGTGGATGAGCCTGACCGCCTATTACCTCACCGGGCGGATCGGCGGGATCTTTCCGGGATGAACCATCTCCGGGCCGTTCTATTTCTTCGACAGGATATTGAAATCAAGGCCGCGCACCCTGACGCGCATTTCGCAGGGCGCGGCGTCGTTTCGACCGCAGAAGCGGGGATGCATCGTCAATTCAAAGACCATGTTGCCGAAGTATTGAACGAAATCGTATTTATAAAGCTGGGCGGTGGCGACCATCACGTAGCCGCCTTCCTTGATCTGGACATAAAAATTGTAGCGGCAGCCTTCACTGGCGCAGCGCGGTCCCTTGACCCCGTCGCAGGTGACCTCGGATTGGTTGGAAACGAGGTCGATCATGCCGTCATTGTTGATGTCGAAGCGCTTGATGAAGGCCGGTCCGAAATCGACGATCTTGCATTCCTTGCGAAAGTAATCCCTCTCGTAGATTTCCGGATCGCTGAAACGCTGCGGCTGCTGAGCAAAAGCAAGTGTTGGCGCAAACGCCAGGACGAGCGTCTGCACGACGATGATCAAGAGCTTTTTCACAGGCCGACCTCTGCAAATTCATCTGTTCACGGCACGCGCGGAAGGGTGACGCACGCAACGATCGGCGGTTATGCTAACCGCCTGCACTTGCGCGACGCTGGATCACAAGGTCTGACATGTCACTGCTGATGATCCTCGACTACGCCGGCATCGCACTTTTTGCCGCGACCGGCGCGCTGGCGGCTTCGCGAAAACAACTCGACCTCGTCGGCTTCCTGTTTTTCGCGGCGGTCACCGGGCTCGGCGGCGGCACGCTCAGAGACATCATCCTCGGACGAATGCCGGTCTTCTGGGTACTCGATCCGACCTATATCCTGATCTGCGTGATTGCCGGTGCTTTCGTCTTCTGCACGGCCCACCGGGTGGAATGGCGCTATCGCCTGCTGATCTGGTTCGATGCGGTAGGGCTTGCCGCCTATAGCGTGCTCGGCGCGGCAAAGGGGCTTGCCGCCACGGGATCACCGACAATCGCAATCGTCACCGGGGCGCTGACGGCTGCCTTCGGGGGCATCCTGCGGGATCTTCTCGCCAACGAGCCTTCGGTGCTGCTGAGGCCGGAAATCTACATCACCGCCGCACTGGCAGGCGCCTGCGGGTTTACCGCGGCAAATGCGCTCGGCCTGCCGCTCTACGCGAGTTCAGGCCTGGGTGCGGCCCTTGCCTTCGGTCTGCGTGGCGGCGCGATCCACTACGGATGGACATTGCCGCGCTACAGGCCACGGCCCGGCCGGGAGCAGGACGAGGCTATGAGGGGAAACAAAGGGAAAGAGTAGAAGCGTCAGCTTTTCTTTTCGCGCAGGCGGATGATCACATCCACATGGGCGATTTCCATGCCTTCCGGCGCTTCCGGCAGGTTGCCGATCTGGAGATTGCTGACCGGAATGTCGAGCACCTCGTTGCGGCCCTCGACGAAGAAGTGATGATGATCGGAAATGTTGGTGTCGAAATAGGTCCTGGCGCTTTCGACCGCCAGCACGCGGATAAGGCCGGCCTCGGTGAACTGGTGCAGGGTGTTGTAGACGGTCGCGAGCGAAACCGGGACGCCAGCAAAGGTGGCTTCCTCGTGCAGTTCCTCGACGGTCAGGTGGCGGTCACCCTTGGCGAACAGCAGGTCGGCAAGCGCAACGCGCTGCCTCGTCGGACGCAGGCCGCAATGGCGCAGTCTCGTCTCGATGTCCGTCATGGCTTCTGCCATATTGCCCGTCAACTCCTGCCGTTTCACGCCCATATAAGGTATCTTGACTTTCGGATATAACTTTTACGGCGAGGACTTTCAACAGTTTCCGCAGGATACCTGCTGCGAGAGCGCCAAAAACGCGCAATTTCGCTACAAGCCTCTGGTTTGCGCCTGTAGCTTCCTATATGCGGACCAGAACAAACGCATGTTCCAGTGGCTCGGCTGCCATCCCCAGGCGGAGCGCAAGTTCATCGTTACGCTTCAATTCCGACCGATCTTGCACTAAAGCTGCTGAAACAAAAGGTCTAAGGTTCAACGGGGGGAACGGAAATTTATGGCACCCAGGCAGTCCAGCTTCTCTTACGAAGAACTTCTCTCTTGCGCCCATGGCGAGCTGTTCGGACCCGGCAATGCGCAGCTTCCGCTGCCGCCGATGTTGATGGTCCACCGCATCACCGACATTTCGGAAACAGGCGGGGCGTTCGACAAGGGTTATCTTCGCGCCGAATACGACGTTAAGCCCGACGACTGGTATTTTCCCTGCCATTTCGAGGGCAATCCCATCATGCCGGGCTGCCTTGGCCTTGACGGCATGTGGCAATTGACCGGCTTTTTCCTCGGCTGGCTCGGCGAGCCCGGACGCGGCATGGCGTTGTCGACCGGCGAAGTGAAGTTCAAGGGCATGATCCGCCCGGACACCAAGCTGCTCGAGTATGGCATCGACTTCAAGCGCGTCATGCGCGGTCGTCTGGTGCTTGGCACCGCAGACGGCTGGCTCAAGGCGGACGGCGAAACCATTTACCAGGCAACAGACCTTCGTGTAGGCCTGTCGAAGGAAAAGGCCGCCTGATCCTGCTTCGCGGCCACAGAAGAACAAGCAGAAAAGGTTTTGATGAGATGAGACGGGTAGTTGTAACGGGTCTCGGTATCGTATCCTCGATCGGGAGCGACGCCGCCGAAGTCACCGAATCCTTGCGTCAGGCAAAGTCCGGCATTTCCTTCTCTCCCGATTTCGCCGAGCACGGCTTCAAGTGCCAGGTATGGGGCAGGCCGACGCTCGATCCGACGGAATTGGTGGACCGCCGCGCCATGCGCTTCCTCAGCCAGGGCGGTGCCTGGAACCATGTCGCCATGAAACAGGCGATCGCCGATTCCGGCCTTGAAGACAAGGATATCGGCGAGAACGAACGCACCGGCATCATCATGGGTTCGGGCGGTCCCTCCACCCGCACGCTGATCGAAGCCGCCGAGATCACCATCAAGAACAACAGCCCGAAGCGGATTGGCCCGTTCGCCGTGCCGAAGGCGATGTCGTCCACGGCATCCGCGACGCTTGCCACCTGGTTCAAGATCCACGGCGTCAATTACTCGATCTCGTCTGCCTGCTCGACATCGGCACATTGCATCGGCAACGCCGCCGAGATGATCCAGTGGGGCAAGCAGGACGTGATGTTCGCCGGCGGCCACGAGGACCTCGACTGGACGATGTCGAACCTGTTCGACGCCATGGGCGCGATGTCCACCAAGTACAACAACGATCCCGACAGGGCCTCGCGTGCCTATGACGTCGACCGCGACGGTTTCGTCATCGCCGGCGGCGCGGGCGTGCTGGTTCTCGAAGAACTCGAACATGCGAAAGCTCGCGGCGCCAAGATCTATGCCGAAATCGTCGGTTACGGCGCGACCTCGGACGGCTACGACATGGTTGCCCCGTCGGGCGAAGGCGCGATGCGCTGCATGCGCCAGGCGCTGGCGACCGTGAAAGGCGATGTCGACTACATCAACACCCACGGCACCTCGACGCCGGTCGGGGACAGCAAGGAAATCGGGGCGATCCGTCAGGTCTTCGGTGATAAGATTCCGCATATCCAGTCGACCAAGTCGCTGACCGGCCATTCGCTCGGCGGCGCTGGCGTGCAGGAATCGATCTACGGCCTTCTGATGATGCAGGAACGCTTCATCGGGGAAAGCGCCCATATCGAAAACCTGGATCCGGAATTCGAGGGTGTGCCGATCGTGCGCAAGCGCATCGACGACGCCAAGATCGACACTGTCCTTTCCAATTCCTTCGGGTTCGGCGGCACCAACGCCACGCTCGTCTTCCAGCGCTTTAACGGATAAATCCATGACCGGAATCATGCAGGGGAAACGCGGCCTGATCATGGGGGTCGCCAATAATCACTCCATCGCCTGGGGGATTTCGAAAGCCGTCGCAGCGCAGGGCGCCGAACTTGCCTTCACCTTTCAGGGCGAAGCGCTCGGCAAGCGGGTCAAGCCGCTCGCAGCCGAACTCAATTCCGATTTCGTGGTACCTTGCGATGTCGAGGATATCGCCTCGGTGGATGCGACCTTCGCGGCGATCAAGGAGCGCTGGGGCAAGCTGGACTTCCTAGTGCATGCCATCGGCTTTTCCGACAAGAACGAGCTGAAAGGCCTTTACGCCGACACCACGCGCGAGAATTTCAGCCGCACGATGGTGATCTCCTGCTTCTCCTTCACAGAGATTTCCAAACGGGCGGCGGACCTGATGATCGATGGCGGAACGATCCTGACGCTGACCTATGGCGGCTCGATGCGGGTCATCCCGAACTACAACGTCATGGGCGTTGCCAAGGCGGCGCTGGAAAGCTCGGTGCGCTATCTCGCCGCCGATTACGGCCCGCGCGACATCCGTGTCAACGCGATCTCGGCCGGCCCCGTGCGCACGCTTGCGGGTGCAGGCATTTCCGACGCGCGCGCGATCTACTCCTGGAACCAGAAGAACGCGCCGTTGCGCCGCACCGCGACCATCGAGGACATTGGCGGCTCCGCCCTCTACCTGCTTTCGGACCTCTCCCGCGGCGTCACCGGGGAAATCCACTACGTGGACGCCGGCTACAACATCACCTCGCTGCCGAGCCTCGACCGGCTGCGGAACGCCGATTCGGAATAAGCGCTATTTAGGGAAAATTTCTGAAGGCCCGCTGTTCGCATCGATAACGGTGCGTATTGCGGGCTTCAGATTGTATGGAACGGCTTCAAGCGCCTGAACGGCATCGAGATTGTAGCCACGCGCTTCGATTTCCCTGACGAAGGCGCGCGTCGTCAAAAGCGTCATCGGAACCGTTGCAGCTGCCATCAGATTCGGAACGGCGCCGTCCTCATAAAGAACCAATGCCTCATCCGTATCCTGCGGGTCCATTGCTTCGATATATTCTCGAATGGCCCGTTCGCCACTGTTCCTCAATGCCCGCTTGAGTTTGTCCTGCGCTTCCGGCGTTGTCGCACGATCGCGCAAAGCTGCGATCGCGATTCCCTCCAACGTCTCTGCGTGCTCGATCGCCCCATTCATGGACGTCATCCAGGCCTCGATCTCCGGCGCATAGGGTTTGGAGAGGTCGCTACAGACCTCTTCCTCGATCCGGTCGACGATAACGATCCTGCGATTGGTGAGCCGCATGGAATCCAGGAGCCCCGCCGCTGCGAGGCGGATCAACGGCCCTGCGTCAGCGATGACAATCGGATCTCGATCGAGCATATCGGTCCTTGCGAGGCTACTTCTTCGCCCATAGAACCTTAAAGCGGGCGTTGCGGCAAGTCTCGCCGCTTTCGCGGAAACCTTCGGCCAAGACCGGCTCATAGGTCAGGCCGCGATTGGCGACCAGCATCAGGCGGCCGCCGTTCTTGAGTGCCGCAGCGGCGGTGCGGATCATCGTCTTGCCGAGTTCGGGGTCCGTCGCCTGCGTCTCGTGGAAAGGCGGGTTCATGATGACGAGGTCGTATTTTTCCTTCGGCGGCTCGGCGCCGAGATCCTGCCAATAGAAACGGGCGTTGAGATCCGGGCAGTTGCGCGCGATGTTGCGCTTGGCAAATTCCAGTGCCTGGTAATCGGCCTCGAAAAGATCGATGCGGTTCACGCGCTTCGACTTTTCGGCCAGCATGACCGAGAGATAACCCCAGCCGGCGCCGAAGTCGGCAGCATTGCCGTCGAAATCGGTCGGCAGACGGCCTGCGAGCAGTTCCGAGCCTGCATCCACGCGCTCGTGGGAGAACATGCCGGGTGCTGCCTCGAACCGGGCGTCGATCACCACGGTCGACTTCTTCAACGCCTTGATCGCGGCGTCGGCATTGGCGGGCCTGGCGAACCATATCGCGACGCCGTGATATTTCGGGGTGTAGTCAAGTTCGATGCCAAGCTTCAGGAGCGTGTTGCGGAGCGGCTGGATGCCGTCTTCCTTACCGCCGGCCACGATGATGACGCCGCCTGTTCTGACGCGCTCCAGGGCCTCGGCGACGCGGTTTTCGTTCTCGCCGCGATGCTTGCCGCAGAGCACCAGCCCCACGTCGTAGCTATCGCCCTCGGCCTCGGGAAACGCGCCTTCGCTCAGGGCCCGGAACAAAGGCCGGAACGACTG
Organism: Neorhizobium tomejilense; assembly: GCF_964254135.1. Taxonomy (NCBI): domain Bacteria; kingdom Pseudomonadati; phylum Pseudomonadota; class Alphaproteobacteria; order Hyphomicrobiales; family Rhizobiaceae; genus Neorhizobium; species Neorhizobium tomejilense. Next base: position 4,269,739 of record NZ_CAXUSO020000001.1, on the reverse strand, counting down.
TACCGCGGTGATCTCGGCCGCGAACCCTTCGGGTAGGGCGTTGCCTGCCTCGGCGCCCAGGAAGAGCACGCGCTCGCCTTCGCCAGGCATCGGAACAACCTCGGTGTCGAAGGGGTGGAACAGGGTTTTCAGGGCGTCTCGGCTCATGGCTAGTCTCGTCGGTTCGTCTCGTGACAGCAGATAAACAAAAGGCGCGGAAGAGCTTCCGCGCCTCGATGTCTCGGAAGGAAGAAGGCCTTATTCGGCGGCTTCGCCTTCGGCCTTCTTGACTTCCTGGCCGGTGGCCTGGTCGACGACCTTCATAGACAGGCGAACCTTGCCGCGCTCGTCGAAGCCCATCAGCTTGACCCAGACCTTGTCGCCTTCCTTGACGACGTCCTGGGTCTTGGCAACACGCTCGGAAGCGAGCTGCGAGATGTGCACGAGGCCGTCGCGGGCGCCGAAGAAGTTCACGAAAGCACCGAAATCGGCGGTCTTGACGACCGTGCCTTCATAGATAGCGCCAACTTCCGGCTCGGCAACGATCGAGTGGATCCACTTGCGGGCCGCTTCGATTTCCTTACCGGAAGACGAAGCGATCTTGACGGTGCCGTCGTCTTCGATGTTGATCTTGGCGCCGGTCTTTTCGACGATTTCGCGGATGACCTTGCCGCCCGAACCGATGACTTCACGGATCTTGTCGACCGGGATGTTCATCACTTCGATGCGCGGTGCGAATTCGCCCAGCTGGCCACGGCTTTCCGAGAGAGCGTTGGCCATCTCGCCGAGGATGTGCTTGCGGCCGCCCTGTGCCTGGCCGAGTGCGACCTTCATGATCTCTTCGGTGATACCGGCGATCTTGATGTCCATCTGCAGCGAGGTGATGCCGTCGGCAGTACCCGCTACCTTGAAGTCCATGTCGCCGAGGTGGTCTTCGTCGCCGAGGATGTCGGAGAGAACCGCGAAACGCTCACCTTCGAGGATGAGGCCCATGGCGATGCCGGCAACCGGCTTGGCCAGCGGTACGCCGGCGTCCATAAGTGCGAGCGAAGTGCCGCAGACGGTCGCCATCGAAGACGAGCCGTTGGACTCGGTGATCTCGGAGACGACGCGCAGCGTGTAGGGGAACTGCTCAGGCGTCGGCAGCATCGGACGAATGGCGCGCCATGCGAGCTTGCCATGGCCGATTTCGCGACGGCCCGGAGAGCCCATGCGGCCGGTTTCACCAACCGAGTAGGGAGGGAAGTTGTAATGGAGCAGGAAGCGCTCCTTGTACATGCCGGTCAGGCTGTCGACGTACTGCTCGTCTTCGCCGGTGCCGAGCGTGGCGACAACGATCGCCTGGGTCTCGCCGCGGGTGAAGAGGGCAGAACCGTGGGTGCGCGGCAGGATGCCGACTTCCGAGACGATCGGACGGACAGTCTCGAGATCACGGCCGTCGATGCGGCTCTTGGTGTCGAGGATGTTCCAGCGGACGATCTTGGCCTGCAGGTGCTTGAAGACGGCTCCGATGACTTCGGCGCTGTACTTCGGCTCGACGCCCTCGGGGAAGAAGTGGGCCTTCACCTTCGCCTTGACGGCGTCGACGGCAGCGTAACGGTCGGCCTTCTGGGTGATCTTGTAGCCTTCGCGAAGCTCGGCTTCGAAATGCTGGAGCATTTCGGCTTCGAGCGCGGAATGGTCTTCCGGTTCGAATTCGCGGGGTTCCTTGGCGGCAACTTCAGCGAGCTTGATGATCGCGTCGATGACCGGCTGGAAACCACGATGGCCGAACATGACGGCGCCCAGCATGATGTCTTCGTTGAGTTCCTTGGCTTCGGATTCAACCATCAGGACGGCATCGCCCGTACCGGCGACGACGAGGTCGAGGACCGACTCGTCCATCTCGTCGAGATGCGGGTTCAGAACGTATTCGCCGTTGATGTAACCAACGCGAGCGCCGCCGACCGGGCCCATGAAGGGAACGCCGGAGAGCGTCAGAGCTGCGGAAGCCGCAACCATCGACAAGACGTCCGGATCGTTCTCAAGGTCGTGCTGCACGACGGTAACGACGACCTGGGTGTCGTTCTTGTAGCCTTCCGGGAAGAGCGGGCGGATCGGACGGTCGATCAGGCGGGAAACCAGCGTTTCCTTTTCCGACGGGCGACCTTCGCGCTTGAAATAGCCGCCCGGAATCTTGCCGGCGGCATAGGTCTTTTCCTGGTAGTTGACGGTGAGCGGGAAGAAATCCTGGCCAGCCTTCGGAGCCTTGGCGGAAACGACGGTCGCGAGAACGACGGTCTCGCCGTAGGTCGCGAGAACAGCGCCGTCAGCCTGGCGGGCGATCTTGCCCGTTTCCAGCCTCAGCGGGCGGCCTGCCCATTCGATTTCGACGGAATGAGTATTGAACATATGTCTTGTCCTTCAATGCGGGAGCACACGCATCGCCGAATATCGGGCGCAGCGCACAGTCGACCGCAATCAATGTGACACATCATGGGCAAGACAACGGGAGGCTTTGCATCACCGGCATCCTGGAAAAGGAGCCGCGGCTAAAGCCCCGAGGGCTTTGGCCGAAAGCATCCGGCAATCCTGCCCCATGACAGGTCAACGGTTTGTTTGGCAGATCCGGCCCATCCGGGTCTGCGGGCAGTCACCACGCGAACTAGGGCGTAGCGCAAACATTTCATCGGACCTTGGCCCGAATAAAGAACCGGCAGGCGCCCCAAGAGCGCCCGCCGGAAATTTTTAGCGGCGAATACCCAGAGCAGCAATGATCTTGCTGTAACGGGCCTCGTCCTTCTTCTTGAGATAATCAAGAAGCGAGCGACGGGTGGAAACCATGGTCAGAAGGCCACGACGCGAGTGGTTGTCCTTCTTGTGATCCTTGAAGTGACCCGTCAGGTTGTTGATGCGTTCCGTCAGGATTGCGACCTGAATTTCCGGAGAACCGGTGTCGCCTTCGACGGTTGCATATTCCTTGATCAGCGCAGTCTTGCGCTCGGCAGTGATCGACATCTTACGATCCTTTCGTAAAGAGGAGAACGAGACGCCAGAAGCCGAGATGTCGTTCAGCTTCGGCCATGAATGCAGTAGGATGCCTATAGGCTCCTGATGCTGGCGCTGCCTATAGACCATTCACGTTGCAATTGGAAGAGGCGTCCGCCGATCAGCCGAACACCCGCTTCGGCCGGAATTCGCCCTGGCCGATCTCGCCGATGGCGATCAGCTTGCCACGTACGGTCGCATAGGCCTCCGCCTCAGCAAGCGGCGCATCGCGGCCGCGCAGGATGACCGGGTTGCCCATTTTCAGCCGATGCGCCTGATCGTCGGTGACGGGCAGGTGCGGCAGGCTGGACAGCGCCTCGGCGGTATCGATCAGGAACTCATCGAGCGCCGCCAGGCGTTCGTCGCGGTCCTCGATCTCTTCGAGCGCCACCAGGTCGGCGAGCGGCACCATCTTTTCCTCGGCGAACGGGGCGACGAAGGTGCGACGCAATTCGGAAATATGGCCATAGCAGCCGAGATCGCGGCCGAAATCGCGGGCGAGCGCGCGCACATAAGTGCCCTTGCCGCATTCCACCTCGAAATGCGCCTTGTCCGCGGTGACGCCAAGCAGCGTCAGCCGGAAAATCTCCACCTCACGCGAGGGGATATCGACCGTTTCGCCATCGCGAGCGAGGTCATAGGCGCGTTCGCCGGCGATCTTGATGGCCGAGAACTGCGGCGGGATCTGGCTGATCGTGCCGGTATATTTCGGCAGGAGGTCCCGGATCGACTGTTCGTCGGGACGCATATCGGAAGCGGCCGTGACCTCGCCTTCGAGGTCGTCGGTCGAGCGCTCTTCGCCCCAGCTGACGGCGAATTCATAAATCTTGCGGCCATCCATGACGTAAGGCACGGTCTTGGTCGCATCGCCGAGCGCGATCGGCAGCATGCCGGAGGCGAGCGGATCAAGCGTACCGGCGTGTCCGGCCTTCTGGGCGTTGAACAGCCATTTGATCTTGGAGACGGCTTCGGTCGAGCCGAAATCGACCGGCTTGTCGAGGATCAGCCAGCCGGAAACCGGGCGGCCCTTTGGTTTGCGGGGTTTGGACATGCGTTCTCTTGACTATTCTTTGTCTTCGCTGCCGCCATCGAGATCCCGCTGGACCTCCGGCGAGCGCAGCAGCTCATCGATCTTCTTGTAGTTATCGAAGCTGGTATCGTCGCGGAAGCGGACTTCCGGCATGTATTTCATCTGCCGGAGCTGGCCGCCGATACGGCCGCGAATGTATTTCGCGTTGCGGTTCAGCGCCTCGATGACTGCCGCGTGATCCGGCACGCCGAGCGGTGTCACATAGGCCGTGGCGACCTTGAGGTCCGTCGACATGCGCACTTCGGACACGGAGATTACGGTCTTCTCGATCAGGTCGTCGCGCACTTCACCGCGCTGGAGGACCTGGGTTATGGCGGCGCGGACCTGTTCGCCAACGCGAAGCATGCGCTGGGACGGCGCCGAGGATGATGCCTTGGTCATTTTATTTCTCTTCTAGAGCACTTGCGGGGTTCGTCCCGTATTCCAAGCGCTGCGTCAGCAAAGGCGGTCACATGACCCAGGCGCGCCCAAAGGTCAAGGCGCGGCCTTCGCTTTATCTTAACAGGACGGGCTGCCGGATGCAGCTCCCAAACCCGGCTCCCGCAGGTGCCGGCCGATCAGAACAGGGCGTCGTCGATATCGTCGTCGGACATGGTGGTCGTGACGGCAGCGGCTTCCACCGGCGGCTGGGTGCCGAGCAGTGCGGCATGCAGTTCGCGTTCGCTCACCATTGTATAAAGGCGGGCAATGCGGCCGCCGACATCGGCAAGCGCCTCTTCGAGACCCGGCGCTTCGAAGACATCCTCATCGAGTTCCATCTCATTGGCACAGGAACGCAGCACCTCGCCGAGTTCGGCGTTGAAGTTCAGCCGGGCGAGCGAGATATCCATCTCGCCGACCGCCGTCCTGCTCTGATCGCCGAGCGCCAACATCTGGGCATCCATCCGGTCGCCGACCGAGCGGATGTTTTCAAGCGCGTTTTCCAAACGCTGGTCGAGGCTTTGTTCGCTCTCTTCGCCGTGGACGCTGGTCAGCTTGTTGGCAGCGATTTCAAGCGTCTGGAGTTCGATCAGGATCTTTTCAGCCGTCTCGTCGAGCACAGCGGCGAAGTTGCGCAGTTCGGCGGTCACGACGTTGATCGCCCTGCCTTCCTCACCGATCTTGCCGCAACGCAGGTTGGTGTTGAGCGCCATATAGTGAATGTCGGTGCGCACGACCTTGACGATGCCGATGCCCTCGACAAGTTCCCCGACGGTATCGCTGGTCGACCGGCTGAGTTCACCGGCGTGGTGGGCAACCTCCTCGATTTCGCGCACGGCACCGCGAGCTGCGGCCACGCCGCTCTCGAGCTGCCGGATCGCATTGTCGTTGTCGCCGCTGTCAGCGTCGGTCATCGTCGCGCGCAGGGCCTCGATCTGCGACAGATCGGACCGGAAGCTTGCGACAATGGCAACGATCTTTGCAGTATCGCGATCGAAGTCGGAGACGGATTGATTGAGCTGCAACGATACGAGCTTGCGGATGATCAGCGACAGGCTTTCGCGCTGGTCGCCGGTCAGCCTGGCGGCCGCAGGCGACTCCAGATAGTCGGAAAGGATGCGCAGGGCCGACTGGCAATGTTCGATGCGCTGGCGGGTGATGTCGCCGACCTGCATGGCCGACAGCGTCGAGGCGAGCTTCGACTGGATGCCGCCTGCAACGGTACGCACCCTCGCGGCGCGCTCGACCAGCAGCTTGCGGTGCTTGCCGATCTCCGCCGCGCCGTTGGAGAGGCCGACAACGATCTGCGGCACCGTTTGATCGTAGCGTGCCAGGATCGCCTTCCCCTTGACCATCACCGGTCCAAGACCGTGGCCGAGGGTGCTCAGCTTGCCGGCCAGATCGTTGACCTGGCGCGAGCCCTCCTGGATTCTTGCGAGAATTTCCTCTGCGAAGCCGGCGAAATCGGCAATACCGGCACCGGTGATCTTTGCGGTCACCGCGAAGGTGCGCAGATAACGCAGCGTTTCTTGCATCTCTTCGATCTGGGGCCGGAGCTTGCGCTCGGCACAGGCGATTTCCTGGAAGCCGATCTGGCGTCCGGATTCGAGCCTGGTCAGGTGCGACAGGCGCTCGACCGTGCTCTTCAGTTCGGCCATCGTGGCGTTTGCCGTTCCTTCATCCAGCGAACCGGTCAACTGGTCGAGAGAGCTGATCAGCTTGTTCAGCACGTCGAGGATCGACAGAAGTGCAGCCCCGCCATCGAGAAAGCGTTCCTCGATACGTGACCGTGCCGTTTCCATCCGGTCGACAAAGACCAGAACGCCCGTCGAATTGTCTGCGACGTCAAAAATGGGTGCCCTGACAGCCACTTTGCCTCACCTTTCGGGTCCCGCGGGACCTCTGCCTGCTGACGATAACGACGATGAACTCGTCTGTATTGTTTTGGGACGGCCCGCACCGGCAAGTCGCCGATACGGTTTGTCCCGTGCGAGAGGGACTGTGAGCGCCCAGGGGTTAATTCTCGCAGAATCCGCGGTCTCATTTGCGACTTGTGGTTAATTTTTCCGCCTCCTCGGTGGGTCAAAATACAACCTATAAGTATTGTTTCGCGAAAAGTCGCCATACGCGATTAACTCACCATTAACGATGCAAGTCCAAATTCTGCCAGCTATTTCAGCTCTTTCGGAATTACGTTGAGGTAAGAATGCCTGCTTCCGATGTTAAAGAAGATTGCCTTCGCCTGCCGCAGAACCTGACGGTTCGCGCGATCACCATTGTCCAGCAGGAAATGCTGCAGTTTCTCGACAAGACCGCCTCCGCAACCATCGAACTCGACGATGACTGCCAGGTGGACATCAGCTTCATCCAGCTCATGGAAGCGGCACGCATTCATGCCGATACAGCCGGAAAGCACATCGCGTTGGCCCGTCCCGCCAGCGGCTCGACGCTCGATGTTCTGAAGCGCAGCGGCTTCCTCGAAGGGATGTCCGCTGAAGACCTGAAATTCTGGCTTCATCAAGGGGGTATTCAATGAGCGCCAGCATCCTAACAGTCGATGATTCCGCCAGCATCCGGCTGACGACGCGCGTCGCCCTCAGCAATGCCGGATATCAGATCACCGAGGCAGTCGATGGACTGGACGGCATCGCCAAGCTCAAGGCCGGCCAGTTCGACCTGATCGTCACCGATCTCAACATGCCGAACATGGATGGCCTGACGATGATCCGGGAACTGCGCAAGATGCCGGCCCATATGGGCGTTCCGGTCATCTTCCTGACGACGGAATCCGACAGCGACATCAAGCAGGAAGCCAAGGCCGCCGGTGCCACCGGCTGGCTCACCAAGCCATTCGACCCGGAAAGCTTGGTCAAGATCGTGCGGAAGGTACTCGGCCGATGAGCTTTCCCGATCCTATCGCGGTTTTCAGGACAGAAGCGGCCGAGCTTCTGGAACTGATCGAAGCAGGACTTCTCGACCTGAATGTAAACCTCGGTGACAAGGATCAGGTGGACGCGGTCTTCCGCGGCCTCCACACATTGAAGGGATCGGGAGCCATGTTCGGCTTCGATGCCCTTGCCGCTTTCACCCATCACTGCGAAACGGCTTTCGACCGCGTCCGCAAGGGCGAAGTTCCGGCAACCCGGGAACTGGTCACCGCAGTTCTGGAAGCCAAGGATCACATGCGTGCCCTGGTGGACACGCCAAATGGCGACCATGAGGCAACGGGCGAAGCGCTTCTCGCCAACCTGCGTGCCGCCGTCGATGGCGCCAACAGCCCGGGCGCGGCCAGCCCCGCCAAGGCTGCGCCGGGCCGTAACCATTTCAAGATCCGCTTCAGCCTGCCGCAGAACGCGATGGCAAACGGCACTAATCCGCTGCCGCTTCTCGACGAACTGCGCGAGCTCGGCGAGTGCGAGATTGTGGCAAACCGGTCCGCCATCCCATCGCTCGAACTTCTCGCCCCGACCGATCTTCATGTCTCCTGGCAAGTCGAGCTCGTGACCACACAACCGCGTTCGGCGATCGACGACGTGTTCATCTTCGTCATGGACGAAATGCAGCTCGACGTCGTCACAGTGGAGCCTCCGCGCGCCGCCGGCACGCCGGCCAAGACCGAAGCCCCGGTTGCCGAAGCTCTGCCTGCCCCGGCACCCCAGGCCGTTGCAGCGGCACCGACCGCCCCAGCCCCTGCGCCCACCGCTCCGGCACTCGTCGATGCAAAGCAGAAAAAGACGTCCGAAAACGTCCGTGTACCCGCCGAAAAGCTCGACGAGCTGATGGACCGGGTCGGCGAACTCGTGATCGCCCAGTCGCGCCTCAGCCAGCTTGCAGGCGGCAGCGGCGACCTGCAGCTGCGGGCCGTCTCGGAAGACGTGGAACGCTTGTCCGGCGAGCTGCGGGATACGATGATGGTGCTGCGCATGGTGCCGGTCACCCAGCTCTTCGGCCGCTTCCGCCGGCTGGTACACGATCTGGCGCGTGAAACCGGCAAGACGATCGAGCTGCTGACCGAGGGCGAAACGACGGAAGTCGACAAGAGCGTGATCGAACGCCTTGCCGATCCTCTCGTGCATCTCGTGCGCAACTCCTGCGACCACGGTCTCGAGACGCCCGAGGAACGGCGTGCCGCCGGCAAACCGGAGGCGGGCCATATCCTGCTCACCGCCCGCCAGCAGGCCGGCGAAGTGATCATCACCATCAAGGACGATGGCCGTGGCATCAACAAGGAGCGGGTGCGGGCCAAGGCGGAATCCTCCGGTCTCATCGCATCCAATGCCAACCTCACCGACCAGGAACTCTATCAGCTGATCTTTCAGCCCGGCTTCTCGACGGCCCAGACGGTCACCAACCTCTCCGGCCGCGGCGTCGGCATGGACGTGGTCAAGCGGACGATCGACGCTTTGCGCGGCACGATCAACGTCACAAGCCACGTTGGCAAGGGTTCAGAGATCTCGCTCGCCATCCCGCTGACGCTCGCGATCATCGACGGGCTGCTCGTGCGGGTCGGCGACGGCCGCTATGTCATCCCGCTTTCGGCGGTGGAGGAATGCCTCGAACTTCCGATCGAGGAAGACATGCGCTCGCGCGGCCGCAGCTTCATCTCGCTGCGCGACAGCCTGGTGCCGTTCCTCAGGCTTCGGGACCTGTTCCGCACCGGCACCAAGCCCGATCCCTTCCAGAAGGTGGTCGTCATCTCGACCGGTTCCGAACGGGTGGGCCTGGTCGTCGACCAGATCATCGGCGACCACCAGACGGTCATCAAGGGAATGTCGAAACTGCACCACGACGTCGCCACCTTCTCGGGGGCGACCATCCTCGGCGACGGGGACGTGGCGTTGATCCTCGACGTCGGCCATCTCGTGGCCGAAGGACAACAACAGGAGGCGCATCTGCGCGCGGCCGGATGAACGAAGCAGTCAGAAAGATCTCCGAAAACCTCTGGGGCGGCCGCGACGAGCTGGAAGTCCTGACATTCGATATCGCCGGCGAGATGTTCGCGCTGGAAGCCGTGAGCGTACAGGAAATCCTCGATCTCCTGCCCGAGACCATGGTTCCCGGCGCAAAAGCCTTCGTCGGCAGCGTCATCAACTTCCGCGGCAAGGTCATTCCGCTGGCCGATATCCGGCTCGCATTCGGCATGGAAGCGACGAAGCCGACGATCGACAGCCGGATCATCGTCATCGCGATCAACATCGGCGGCGAACCGGTTCTTGCAGGCATCCGTACAGACAAAGTGCATGAGGTCACCACCCTGCTCCGCGCCGCCGGCGAACCGCCGCCGAGCGTGGGCATGCGCTGGCGGCCGGATTTCATCGATTGCCTCGTCAAGCGGGGGGCGGAGTTCATCATTCTCCCCAATCTCCAGGCGATCTTCTCCGCCCAACACGACCATTCCGCGACCGGGGCTTCCCACGGTTGATCACCCTTTCGATGGACGAAAAAAATGCACGCTTCGATCAAGCTTAAGCTGGCTTCAGCATTCGGTTTCATCATCATCATGCTGCTTGCGACCGCCGCCTACGGCATCGTCAGCCTTGGCAACATGAACGACACGCTCGAGAATGTGCTGCAGGGGCCGGCCCTGCGCCTGAAACTGGCCCAGAACCTGAACAACGAGCAGCTCCAGCAGACCCGTCAGCAGAAGAACCTGCTCCTGGCTGCAAATCCTGGAGAGATGCAGGGATATATCGCAAAGGGCGATGAGGCTCGACGCACGTTCGACGAAACGCTCAAGGCGGTTGAAGCCCGTGCAACCGAGCAGGGCAAGGCTCTGTGGGCGAAGCTTGGCGGCTTCACGGTCGAGTTCCGCAAGCAGGACGACCGGATCCGCAACTCTATGCTCGGCGGGGACTCAGCCTCCGCGCTGCACATTTCCAACAATGAGGCCCGCGCTGTCACCAACGACATCGACACGCTGCTCTCGGATGTAGTCAAGCTCGAGGAGAGCCGCCTCAGCGAGGCCGACAAACAAACCGATCTGGATTACGCCCAGACCCGCTTGATCATGATCTCGGTCGCCAGCGCCGCTTTCCTGATCGCCGTGCTGGCCGCGCTCTGGATCGCGCTTTCGATCAACAGGGGTCTGCGCAATGCGGTAACGGCAGTTCAGAACGTCGCCGACGGTGACCTGACCAGGTTTGCCTCGATCACCAGCAAGGACGAGATCGGCGAGCTGCTTGGTTACGTCAACACGATGATCGAGCGTCTGCGCGGCGTCGTGGGCGATGCGCTCGCGGCATCCGACAACGTCTCCTCGGGCAGCCAGGAGCTTTCGGCAAGCTCGGAACAGCTGAGCCAGGGTGCGACCGAACAGGCCTCCTCGGCCGAAGAAGCGTCCGCCTCGATGGAGCAGATGGCGGCCAACATCAAGCAGAATGCCGACAACGCCGCGCAGACGGAAAAGATCGCCCGCCAGTCGTCGCGTGACGCCGAAGCATCCGGCCAGGCGGTCGGCCGCGCCGTCGGCGCGATGCGCACGATCGCCGAGAAGATCTCGATCGTCCAGGAGATCGCCCGCCAGACCGATCTGCTCGCCCTGAACGCCGCGGTGGAAGCCGCCCGTGCCGGCGAACACGGCAAGGGTTTTGCAGTGGTCGCCTCGGAAGTCCGCAAGCTCGCCGAACGGTCCCAGGCTGCCGCTGCCGAAATCAGCGCGCTCTCGGGCGAAACGGTGCAGGTCGCAACGGAAGCCGGCGAGATGCTCAACAAGCTGGTGCCGGACATCCAGAAGACCGCTGAGTTGGTCTCAGAAATCTCCGCCGCTTGCCGCGAGCAGGACATCGGCGCTTCGCAGATCAACGAAGCGATCCAGCAGCTCGACAAGGTGACCCAGCAGAATGCCGGCGCCTCCGAAGAGATGTCGGCGACTTCCGAAGAACTCGCCTCGCAAGCCGAAGAATTGCAGGCCTCGATCGCCTTCTTCAAGGTCGATCAGGCCGGCGGCAAAAAGCCGACCAAGCGGGCTCCGGCTACCGTTGCGGCCCACAAGCCGATTGGCAAGCCGGCCCCGATGCGCCGCGCTGCGGGACAGCCGTCTCACAAGGCCGATCATTCGGTGCTCAGCCAGCAAGCCCGCGCCAAGGGTTTTGCCCTCGACATGTCGATGGGCGGACCGGATGCCGACGACGCGGACTTCCGCGAAAGCGCCTGAAGGAATTGAAAGGGTCCCGGATCAACAGAGATCCGGGATCGCCTCTCGCATGTAAGCGGGAGAATGTCCGGGCTGCCGGACCATCGCAGAAGGGTGAATGTATCGGTCTTCTCGTTCCAACCGCTTTCCTCCGCCGGAGGAAGCACTGACTGATGCACTTCACCGCCTCGAGGGGATAGGGCTATGCGATTTACGATCAAGGCCAAGCTGGGACTGGCTTTCGGCTTTCTTGTCAGCCTGCTGATTGGTACCGCCGGCTATGGGATATACAGCCTCGCCGCCGCGCACGATTCCATGACCTACGTGACAGAGGTCGCGGCAAAGCGCCTCGATAGCGTCCAGCAGATGGACATCCTGTCGCTCAATCGCATCCGCGCACAGAAGAACATGCTGCTCGCCACCTCGCCGCAGGAGATCGAAAAGTTCTACGTCGACGGCGACAAGCTGGAGCTTCAGTTCACCACGTTGCTGGACCAGCTGGCTTCGACGGCGTCGGCAGACCAGAAGCAGTTCTGGGATGAGACGCGTGCGCTCTCGACGACCAATCACGCTGCGAACGAAAAAGTCGACGCCGCGGTCAAGCGCGGCGACATGCAGGAGGCGATCGCCCTCTCGGCCGGAGAAAGCCGCAAGGCGATCATGGAACTTTCCGCGCAACTGGACGAGGCCGTACAGATCAACCGCGACCGGATGCAGAAGGCGAACGACGAAGCGGAAGCCAGCTACTGGACGACGCGCAGCCTGATGATCGCGATCGCGGTGGTGGCCGTCGTCACCGCAGCGGCAACGGCGTTCTGGATCGCCCTCGGGATCGGCAGGGGCCTCACCAAGATCATGGGCGTCGCCAAGGCAGTGTCGATCGGAGATCTCGACCAGAATATCGAGATCAAGACAAACGACGAGATCAAGGATCTGGTCGACACGATCAACACGATGACGGCGAACCTGCGCAATACGGCGACTATCGCCAGCCAGATTTCCAACGGTGACCTGACCGTCTCGCCGAAACCGCTCTCCGACAAGGATACGCTCGGCCTGGCGCTCGAAAGCATGGTGGAACGCCTGCGCGGCGTGGTCAGTGATGCGCTCGCCGCATCCGACAACGTATCCTCGGGCAGCCAGGAGCTTTCGGCAAGTTCGGAGCAGCTGAGCCAGGGCGCGACCGAACAGGCATCTTCGGCCGAAGAAGCCTCCGCCTCGATGGAACAGATGGCGGCCAACATCAAACAGAATGCGGACAACGCCGCGCAGACCGAGAAGATCGCCCGCCAGTCGTCACGGGACGCCGAAGCCTCCGGCCAGGCCGTCGGCCGCGCCGTCGGCGCCATGCGCACGATCGCCGAGAAGATCTCGATCGTCCAGGAAATCGCTCGCCAGACCGATCTGCTCGCCCTGAACGCCGCGGTGGAAGCCGCCCGTGCCGGCGAACACGGCAAGGGGTTTGCGGTGGTCGCATCGGAAGTGCGCAAGCTTGCCGAACGGTCCCAGGCTGCCGCTGCCGAAATCAGCGCCCTCTCCGGCCAAACGGTGCAGGTCGCAACGGAAGCCGGCGAGATGCTCAACAAGCTGGTGCCGGACATCCAGAAGACTGCGGAACTGGTGTCGGAAATCTCCGCCGCCTGCCGCGAGCAGGATATCGGTGCTTCCCAGATCAACGAAGCGATCCAGCAGCTCGACAAGGTGACCCAGCAGAATGCCGGCGCCTCCGAAGAGATGTCGGCGACCTCGGAAGAACTCGCAGCCCAGGCAGAAGAACTGCAGGCCTCGATCGCCTTCTTCAAGGTCGAGCGCGCTACCGCAAAGGCTCGGACCCAGCCCGGGACCAAAGCCCACGCACCGGCAAAACCCGGCGCGAAACAGATGTCGAAGTTCGCCGCTTCCCGGCCAACCGAGCATTCCGTGAAGGCGCAGCAGTCCCGCGCCAAGGGATTTGCGCTTGATCTTTCGATGGGTGGCCCCGACCAGGATGACGATGATTTCAGGGAAAGTGCCTGAGCGGCTTTCAGACACATGAGCGGGGCCGTCAGGTCCCGTCAATGGCCAGCGTAACTGCGTTAATGCGAGCCATGAAAAGTTCCGGCGGTCGGCCTACCGGCCTTTCAGCCAGACTTTTCCCGGTCGCATCTGAGGATAGGGCGGCTCTGCCGGTTGTTTCAAGAAATTCGGGGGATTTAAGATGCGGTTTACAATCAAACTGAAATTGGGATTGGCTTTCGCCCTGTTGACGCTGCTGCTGGTCGGCATTGCAGTCTACGGCAGCCTGAGCCTTGGCGGACTCAACGACGCCAGCGTCAAGATGGTCGACGGCCCGGTTCGTCGTCTGGAGCTTGCGCTCGCCGCCAATGTGAACGAGGTCGATGCGGTGCGCGCCCAGAAAAACGCGCTGCTTGCGACCAATCTCGCGGATGCCGCGAAATTCCACAAGGAAGCGGACGACAACACGGAACTGATGTTCAAGGCCGTTCAGGAAGGGCTTTCGATCGCCTCTCCGGAAGGCAAGCCCTACTGGGAAAAACTACTGACGATCGGCAAGCAGTTCCAGCAGAAGTCCAACGACTTGCAGGCAGTTCAGGCCCGCGGTGATCAGGCCGGCGCTCTGGCGCTCTCCATGGGCGATCTGCGCACCATGACCGCCGATATGGGCGAGGCCATCAAGGTTCTCCTCGATATCCAGCGCAAGGGCATGGCAAATACCGAAAAAGCGAACCAGGATCTGTTCGCCTCGACGATGATGGTCTTGAGCGTCGCCTCGATTGCGGCTGTGCTGATCGCCATCGGCGCCGCCTTCTGGATCACGCTCGGTATCAACAACGGCCTCAAGAAGATCGCGTCCGTCGCCAACGCAGTGGCCATCGGCGACCTCAACCAGAAAGTCGAGGTCAAGACGAATGACGAGGTCAAGGATCTGATCGACACCGTCAACGTGATGACCGGCAACCTGCGCAATACGGCGGCGATCGCCGAGCGCATCTCGGAGGGTGACCTTGCCGTCGACGTCAAGCCGCTTTCCGACAAGGATACGCTTGGGCTCGCCATGCAGAGCATGGTGGCCAACCTGCGCACCACGGCACATGTCGCCGACCAGATCGCCAACGGCGACCTGACCGTCTCGCCAAAACCGCTCTCCGACAAGGACACGCTTGGGCTTGCGCTGCAGAGCATGGGTGAACGCCTTCGCGGCGTCGTCGCCGATGCCCTGGCGGCATCGAGCAACGTCTCCTCCGGCAGCCAGGAGCTTTCCGCAAGCTCGGAACAGCTGAGCCAGGGCGCCACCGAACAGGCCTCTTCGGCCGAAGAAGCCTCTGCCTCGATGGAACAGATGGCGGCCAACATCAAGCAGAACGCCGACAACGCCGCGCAGACGGAAAAGATCGCCCGCCAATCCTCGCGTGATGCCGAAGCCTCCGGCCAGGCCGTCGGCCGCGCCGTCGGCGCGATGCGCACGATCGCCGAGAAGATCTCGATCGTCCAGGAAATCGCCCGCCAGACCGACCTTCTCGCCCTGAATGCCGCGGTGGAAGCCGCCCGTGCCGGCGAACACGGCAAGGGGTTTGCGGTCGTCGCATCGGAAGTGCGCAAGCTTGCCGAACGCAGCCAGGCTGCTGCTGCCGAGATCAGCGCACTTTCCGGCGAAACGGTGCAGGTCGCAACCGACGCTGGCGAGATGCTGAACAAGCTCGTGCCCGCGATCCACAAGACTGCGGAGCTCGTCTCGGAAATCTCCGCTGCCTGCCGCGAGCAGGATATCGGTGCTTCGCAGATCAACGAAGCGATCCAGCAGCTCGACAAGGTGACCCAGCAGAATGCCGGCGCCTCCGAACAGATGTCGGCGACGTCCGAAGAACTCGCCGCCCAGGCCGAAGAACTGCAGGCCTCGATCGCGTTCTTCAAGGTCGACCGGGCCGGATCCAAGCAGCGGAGCCAGCCGGTCCCAACCGCCAAGCCCGCACCGGCCAAATCCAGGGTCCAGCCGGCACCCAAGGCCTATTCGGCCGGTCATTCAGTCAATGCACAACAGGCCCGCGTGAAAGGTTTTGCCCTCGATCTGTCGATGGGCGGCCCGGACGCGGACGATGACGATTTCAGGGAGAGCGCGTAATGGCAGGCATATCCTCCGAATCCCAGTTCGTAACCTTCAGCCTAGGCGATGAGATTTTCGCGGTCCCCGTCGAGGTGGTCCGCGAGATCCTCGACCACGAGGAGCCGTTCAAGATCCCGCACGGCCCGGAATATCTGCTCGGCCTGCGCGATGTGCGCGGACAGGGCGTGCCGGTGATCGACCTCCGTCTTCGCCTCGGCCTGACGAGGACGGTCAAGACGCCGCATACGCGCATTCTGGTGCTCGACGTGCCGGTCGCCGATCGCGTCCTGGTGCTCGGCCTCGTCGCGGACCGGGTCTTCGAAGTGGTGCCGTTCCGCAAGGAACAGATCGAGACGGCGCCGGATATCGGGGTGCGCTGGCGCTCCGATTATATCGCCGGCGTGGTGCGCCGGGAGAGCGGCTTCGTTGTCGTTGTCGACCTTGCACGGCTGTTTTCGGATTCCGGATCGGCGCTCGCCGATGTCGGGCCGCAGTCCCAGGTCGCATGACGGAATTCGCATAACCGAATAGGTTCTTGTACGGGGGGCACGCGCGTGAGTGCAGCAATGAGGAGCCAGCCGCTCGATGACCGGCTGAGCAAGCGCAACTTCGATCTGCTTTCGAAGTACATCTACGACTATAGCGGCATCAAGATGCCGCACAGCAAGATGACCATGCTCGAAGGACGGCTTCGCCGGCGCCTGCGCGTCACGGCCATGCCGACTTTCGACAGTTATTGCGATTACCTCTTCAAACACGGAGGTATCGAGGCCGAATCGATCTTCCTCATCGATGCGGTGACCACCAACAAGACCGACTTCTTCCGCGAGCCGAAGCATTTCGACTACATGATGCAGACGGCGTTGCCGGACATCCTGAAAACCTACGCCGACCGGCGCATCCGCACCTGGAGTTCGGCCTGCTCGACGGGCGCCGAGCCCTATACGATAGCCATGGTGCTTTCGGAATTTCTGAGCTCGTCGACGCCGGAACGTGACTATTTCGTGCTTGCCACCGATCTTTCGACCGACGTGCTGCAGAAGGCCCAGCGCGGCGTCTACCAGAGCGATCTCCTGGCGCCTGTCCCGGCCGACATGATGAGCAAATATGTCATGCGTTCGTCCGACAGCCGTCGGCAGGAAGTGCGTATTTCACCGAAACTGCGCTCCCACGTCGGTTTCGCCCGGCTGAACCTGATGGACGAGGCCTACCCCGTCGGCGACCTGATGCACATGATCTTCTGCCGCAACGTGCTGATCTATTTCGACAAGCCGACGCAGCAGCATGTACTGTCCCGCCTTTGCCAAGCCCTGCTACCCGGAGGTTATCTGTTCATCGGTCATTCGGAAACCGTGACTGGCTTCGACCTGCCTATCCGTCAGGTGGCAAATACTGTGTTCAAGCGAGTATGAACCATGAGCGGCAAAATTCGCGTTCTGATCATTGATGACTCCGCCAGCGTCCGCCAGACCCTGACGGCCGTCCTGTCGGCGGATCCGGACATCGAAGTCATAGGCGCGGCCAGCGATCCCTTCATGGCGGCGCGAAAACTGCGCGAGGAAATCCCCGACGTCATCACGCTCGATGTGGAAATGCCGCAGATGGACGGCATCACCTTTCTGCGCAAGCTGATGTCCCAGCATCCCATTCCGGTGGTGATGTGCTCGTCTCTGACCGAAAGCGGCTCGGAAACGCTGATGCAGGCGCTCGAGGCGGGCGCTGTCGATATCATCCTGAAGCCGAAGATCGGCGCGGCCGACCACCTTGCCGAATCCGCCGAAAGGATCCGCACCGCGGTCAAGGGAGCGGCGCGCGCCCGGGTCGGCCGGCTGCGCCCGTCACGCATTTCCGAAGGCGGAACGACCGCCAAGCTGACGGCCGACGCGGTGCTTCCGCCCCCCAAGGCCGGCGCCATGGCGAAGACCACCGAAATGGTCGTCTGCGTCGGCGCCTCGACCGGCGGAACCGAGGCCCTGCGCGAGCTTCTCGAAGCCCTGCCGGCCAATTCTCCGGGCATGGTCATCGTCCAGCACATGCCGGAAAAATTCACCGCGGCCTTCGCCAAGCGGCTCAACAGCCTGTGCGAAGTCGAGGTCAAGGAGGCGGCCGACGGCGATCCGGTACTGCGTGGCCATGTGCTGATCGCCCCCGGTGACAAGCATATGCTGCTAGAACGGCGCGGCGCGCGTTACGAGGTTTCGATCCGCTCAGGCCCGCTGGTCAGCCGCCATCGTCCGTCCGTCGACGTGCTATTCCGGTCCGCCGCACGCTCGGCCGGCAGCAATGCGATGGGCGTGATCATGACCGGCATGGGCGACGACGGCGCCCGCGGCATGAACGAGATGCATCAGGCGGGCGCCTATACGGTGGCCCAAGACGAAGCGTCGTCCGTGGTGTTCGGCATGCCCAAGGAAGCCATCGCCCATGGCGGCGTCGACAAGGTCGTGCCGCTCGAACAGATCGCCCGGGAAATCCTCGCCGCCGATCGTCGGCGGTAAGATCTGGCAACGGATTTTTCACGGCTCGTTAACCATGTTTGGCAAGAATGGGGCAACGCATCATGAGGGTGCGGTGAGAGAGCAATATTTCGCTCGTAGCCGGACAGGGACCCAAGATGCCAGTCATTACCTTTGCCAACACCAAGGGCGGAGCGGGCAAGACCACCGCTGTGCTTCTTCTTGCAACCGAACTTGTTGAGCAAGGCTACCGCGTCACGATTCTGGATGCCGATCCGCAATACTGGATCACTCGCTGGCACATGCTCTCGCCGCGCGATGACAAGCTCAACGTCATTTCCTATGTAACGCAGGCTTCGATCGACCGGCATATTTCCGAGAACCGCCACAAGACCGATTATTTCGTGCTCGACCTGCCCGGCGCCCAGAGCCCGCTGCTTGCCAAGGCGATCGGACTTTCCGACCACGTGCTGATCCCTATCCAGGGTTGCGCCATGGATGCCCAGGGCGGCGCAAACGTGCTGGAACTGCTGCGCTATCTGGAAGAAAAGGCCAATCTCCGCGTGCCGCACTCGGTCGTTCTGACCCGCGTCAACTCGATGGTGACGACCCGGGCCCTGCTTGCGGTGAAGATGCTGCTGGCCGAACGCAAGGTCGAAGTGCTGGACACGCCGATCATCGAACGCGCCGCCTTCCGCGACATCTTCGATCTCGGCGGCACGCTCTACACGATGGACGAAAACCGCATCAGCAATCTCGACAAGGCCCGGCAGAACGCCCGCCTGTTCGCGCTCGAAATGCTCCGCCGCGTGCCGCTCCACAAGCCGGCCTCGCTTTCGAAGCGCTTCGTCCGCGCTGCCTGATCACGCCTTGCCGTTCATCAGGATCTGCAGCTTGACGTCGGACGGATGTGCTGCGGCGGCCCGCTCGAAGGCCTTGATCGAATCCTTGAAATCGAAGACGCCGGTGATCAGCGGCTTCAAGTCGACCTTGCCGGACGCGATCAGTTCCAGCGCCCGGTCAAAGATGTTGGCGTAGCGGAACACGGTCTCAAAGCGAACTTCCTTGGAGATGGCGCTCGAGACGTCCAACGGCACCGGCTCGACCGGCAGGCCGACCAGCACGAAGGCGCCGCCCGGCCGCACCAGGTCCAGCATGCCTGCATAGGCCCTCGGGCTGCCGCTCGCCTCGAACACGACATCCGCGCCCCAGCCGCCGGTCGCTTCGGCGATGACCTCGGCAAACGGCCGTTCGGTGATGTTGACCGGGATGATGCCCGGGTACTGGCCGGCGATCTTCAGCTTGTCGGGGCTCAGATCCGAGATGAAGACGCGGGCGCAACCGCCCGCGAGTGCCGCCAGTGCCACCATGATGCCGATCGGGCCGGCACCGATCACCGCACCGACATCGCCGGGCTGGATACGGGCGCGGCTGGCGGCCTGCATGCCGATCGCGAACGGCTCCACCATGGCACCTTCGGCAAAGGAGACGTTGTCCGGCAGCTTGTAGGTGAAGGCTGCCGGGTGGATGACTTCCGGCGTCAGCACCCCGTGGACCGGCGGCGTCGCCCAGAAACGGACGTCCGGATCGACGTTGTAGAGGCCGAGCTTGGAGGCGCGTGACGACAGGTTCGGTACGCCCGGTTCCATGCAGACGCGGTCGCCGATCTTCAAGGTCTTCACCTCGCTGCCGACCTCGACGACGATGCCGGCCGCCTCATGACCGAGCACCATCGGCTCACGCAGAACAAAGGGGCCGATTGCGCCGTGGGTGTAATAGTGAACGTCGCTGCCGCAGACACCGACCGTATCGATGGCGATCTTCACGTCGCCCGGCCCGACCTCGGTCGGAAGATCGATCTCCCTCAGCGCGAGAACGCCTTTTTTCTCGAGCACCAGTGCCTGCTGCATGCGATGTTTCCTTCCGATTACTTTCTGACGCTGGCCGAGCTTCCGGGCGAGATCAAGGCAGCCATCTGCCGCTTTCAGCCACGGCCGGCATAAGGCATGCCGTTTGCCATCACCGTCATGAACAGGACATTGGCCTCAAGCGGCAATCCATCCATGTAGAGCACGGCATCAGCCACGTGCTTGGTATCCATGACCGGCTCCACAGCAGTCGTGAGGTCCGCCTGCAGTGCCCCTTCCTTCATCCGCACCGTCATCGGCGTGTCGGCATTGCCGATATCCACCTGGCCGCAGACGATGTTCAGCGGCCGCCCATCGAGCGCGATCTGGCGCGTCAGGCCGGTAATGGCGTGTTTGGTGGCGGTGTATGCGGCCTGGAAAGGACGCGGCACGTGCGCCGAGATCGAACCGTTGTTGATGATCCGCCCGCCGCCGGGGTTTTGCCGCCGCATCATCCCGAAGGCCGCCCGGGCGCAATAGAAGGCGCCATTGAGGTTGAGGTCGATGACAGCCCGCCAGGTTTCCAGCGGCAATTCGTCGATCGGAACGGCCGGCGTGCCGCGTCCGGCATTGTTGAACAGAAGATCAAGGCGGCCATAGGCCTCTTCCGTCGCCGCAAACAAGGCCTCCACGGCGGCCGGATCGGTGACGTCCGTCGGCACGACGAGCGACTCCCCGCCGGCCAGTTCCGCCGTACCCCGCAACTCGCTCTCGCGCCGGCCGGCAAGCACGGTCCGATAACCTGCATTCAAAAGCCCGATGGCGACGGCCCTGCCAACGCCCGAGCCCGCGCCCGTTACGATCGCTACTTTCGACATATCCACTCCTCCTTGTCCGTTTCGCCGCATCTTATAATCGGCGATCGGCATGGCCGTCGAGGCCCATCAGTCCTTTGCCAGCAGTTCGCGAAGGGCGAGCCGCTTGTAGGTCTCCACCATCGCCGCACCTTGGGCGGGCTCGACGGAGATCGCCAGCCGCATTGTCGACGTGCCGAGATACATGACCAGCATGGCCCGGTTGAACAGTTCTTCCGGATGGGCGTCGGGCTGGATATGCGCCAGCGCTGCCGCGACGATCGCGCCGTTTTCGCGGGCATCGGCGAGATCGATATCCTGCAATGCCTTGTCTGCCTGGGTGCCGGACCAGATGTCGCGCATCACCGGTTCAGCGAGGAACAGGTCGTAATAGATGTCGATCAGCTCTCTGAACGCTTGCGAAAACGCAGCCTCGTTCCGGACTGGCTCCAGCGCCTCGCGAATGCAGGCGCTGCCCTCCTCGTTGTAGCGTTCGGCGAGCGTGCGGACCACCGACCCCTTGTCCGGGAAGAACTGGTAGAGCGAGCCGATCGGCACGCCCGCCTTTTCCGCCAGCTCACCCATCTTCATCACGTCGCTGCCGCCGCGGGCGATCAGCTCCTTCGCCGCCGCGAGAATCCGCTCCACCCGCTCCCGGCTGCGCTTCTGCTGGGGCTGGCGTGGCATCGATGCAGAAATCTCCATTGTCTTTCCGTGCCTTGAGTTTGTAACGCGAGGAACATTCGCATTTTTTGTTGACAAGCGCAACATGAGGATTTATCGCTTTTAAACGTGAGGAAAATTCATGTTAAAGGAGGCATCCCATGGAAAACCCCATTCTCATCATCGGCGGCAAGGGCAAGACCGGCTCTCGGGTTACAGAGCGCCTCCAAGCATTGAACAGGCCTGTCCGTTTCGCTTCGCGCTCCACCGGTTTCGACTGGACGGACCGCAGCACCTGGGCGCCGGCCCTAAAGGGAGCGTCGGCCGCCTACATCACCTACTATCCGGACCTCGCGGTGAAGGGAGCTCCGGACGATATCGACGCGCTTGCGACGCTCGCGGTATCACTGGGCGTCAAGCGGCTGGTTCTCTTGTCAGGCCGGGGCGAACCCGCGGCGCAGGAAAGCGAACAGCGGCTGATCGCCTCGGGCGCCGACTGGACGATCGTTCGGGCAAGCTGGTTCGACCAGAATTTCGACGAGGGACAGCTCTTGCCGATGATCCTTGAAGGCGAACTGGCGCTGCCGGTCAGCGCCGTGCGCGAGCCGTTCATCGATGCCGGCGACATCGCCGACGTGGTTACTGCCGCTCTGACCGACGCTCGGCATATCGGCGAACTCTACGAAGTGACCGGTCCGCAGCTTCTGACCTTTGCCGAAGCCGTGGCGGAAATCGGCAAGGCAAGCGGGCGCGCGATCGCCTTCCAGACGATCTCCAACGAGGCGTTCGTGGAAGGTCTCAAACAGGCCGAAGTGCCCGCCGATGTTGCCGAACTGTTGGTGGAGTTGTTCACCGTCGTGCTCGACGGCCGCAACGAATACCTGTCGGGCGGCGTGATGCGCGCCCTCGGCCGGCCGGCCAAGAGCTTCTCCGATTATGCGAAAGACGCCGCCGCCCGCGGCGCCTGGGCATGATCTCAGGCGGTTTTTTTCTTGGTCACG
The DNA here is from genome assembly GCF_964254135.1 of Neorhizobium tomejilense. Taxonomy (NCBI): domain Bacteria; kingdom Pseudomonadati; phylum Pseudomonadota; class Alphaproteobacteria; order Hyphomicrobiales; family Rhizobiaceae; genus Neorhizobium; species Neorhizobium tomejilense. The sequence continues at coordinate 4,247,168 of NZ_CAXUSO020000001.1, read as the reverse complement.
GTCACTGTACCGGCATCGGCATCGACCACGACCCAGTCGCCGGTCTCGATCACATCGAGCGGGTCCTGGTCCAGCTCGGTGATCGCCGGAACCCGGGTGACGACAGCGCCGAGCGCGATCTTGGTGGTCATCCGCGTAAAGATCATCGCCGCCGGCTGGACGCCGTTCAGTCGGGTCATATGAAAATAGGCCGACCAGCCGGACGAGCCTTTCGCGCCGGGGAAAACAAGGATCTTGCCGGCGAAGGAGACGCCGCGCATTTCGTGCCGGCGCTCGATGACCGTGCCGGTGCGCTCGTTGATGCCGCCCCAGCCGGAGATTGTCTCGGTCGTGACAAGCGCCTCGCCCTCGGCACGGCCGGCAACCACCTTGCGTCCCCTGAGCTCGATCGCATCGGATCTTGTGTCGGTCGCGATATCCATCAGGCCCTCCCGTTCCATTCACCCGTCAAGGCGGCATCGACGCAATCGCTGACCGAGCCGAACCAGCCCTGTACGCCGGTGATCGCCGGCAGGTAATGCGCCTGCTTGGCGGAATCCGTGGCGATGACCTTGGTCCCAGCCGGCAAACGGCGGGAAATGGCGGGACAGGTGTCGCTCATGACGACCCCGCCGGCTTCGCGGATGACGTCGATATAGCCGTTGCGCTCGGCGACCTGCTTGATCGCGCGCGGCGTGTGCACCCAGAGCTGCACATTCGAATGAATCTTTTTATTCTCCAGCATGTGGGCGATCAGGGCCATCTGGTCGATGGAATTGTGCGGACAGCCGAGCATGATGAAATCGACCTTTTTTTCGGTCGAGCTCTGCAGCTTCTCATAGGTTTCGCGGCGTTCCTTGGCGCCGTAGCGGAACGTGCCCTTGACCTTGCGGCCGCCGAAGGCTTCCTCGATGCTGTCCGCTTCCGGCGTGATGCCGGGAATATGGTACATCTCGACACCGCCGGAGGACGCTGCGGCTGCGCCAAAATGCTTGAGCTTGATGAGGTCGGGCTGGCGGCCGGCGCCCTTCAGCACCGGGATCTCCTCGCCGATCACCTCGCCGATATAATAACCGAGCAGGCCCCAATCCATCATGTCGTCGACCTCGATATCGAGCTCGACCAGATGGGTGCCGCGGCGGTTTTCGGTGATGTGGAAGCCCCAATAGGGAATGCGGCCGGTGAGCGCCGCAGCGCCGGTGCTTTCCTTGCCCTCGACATTGGTGCGGGCGCCGAGAACCGAGTTGCAGTAGATGACGGCCGATGATTCCATCCAGGCGCAGTGTTCGCCCTTCACCGGCACGTTGCCCACCTGATAGGGCGTGCAGGTGGCGAACATGTTGACGCCGCGCCGCCCCAGATACTTCTCATTGGCGCGCTGCATGTCCACAAGCGCCTTGTCCACGCCCTGCAGTTCCCAGTTGTCGTTATCGATGCCGGTGATCAGCTGGCAGGTATGCGCCACCATATGCGGCACCTCGACGACTTCGTCGCTGTCGAGATTGAGCTCTGAATAGACGTGCTCCATGCCCTTTTCGGCAATCGCCTGCACCGACGGCGTCGAGGCGTTGAAGGCGCCGGCGACATTGTTGGTCTCGACCAGCCGCTCGGCACCGAGCGCTTCGCCATAACGAACGAGCAGGTCCATGGCGCGCGCCTTGGCGCGGCCGTGCTCGCCGTCATACATCGCCTTTTCGTGATCCGTCAGGTTCATCGCATCCTCCTCACGATGCGGCGCGCATTTTCGCGTCGGTCCACCGATAATGCTTCTTTTCGACGTTGTCGGAAACCCGCTCGCGCAGCGCATCGCGATCGATCTGGTGCACGCTGCCGGTTCCGGCAAGGTCGAGCGCGTTGGCGGCCGCCATGCCCATGGCGATGCACGGCCCCATGACGCGGATGCTCGAAAGCGCCGCGGAATCCGCATCGACACAGCGGCCGGCGGCGGCAATGTTGTCGCATTCGTCCGGCGTCAGGCTGCCAAGCGGAATATAGTGGGCATGCTCTTCGTCGAAAGTGATCCAGTGGTGGCCGTCGCCGTGGTCATGCAGCTCGATCGGCCAGGCGGTGCGGGCAACGGCGTCGTCGAACTTGGTGCCGGCTTTGATCTCGTCGACCGTCAGGTGATGGCTGCCGGCGATCCAGCGGGTCTGGCGGATGCCCGGCAGGCCGAAGGAGCGGATACGGGCATTGCCGAAACATTCCGGGAATTCCGCCTTCAGGAACTCCACGGCGCGGGCCGCCTGGTCCTTGCCTTCCAGCGCCTTCCTGGAAGCCTCGACCGGATCGAGCGGGGTCTCCACATGCGTCATATTCATGGCGGCAATGCCTCGGCCGGGAATGGTGAAGCCGAGGCCTTCGCGGCGCAGCAGGCCATAGCTCGCCGCCTTTTCCTTCATCCGGTCGCCGATCTCGTAGCGAGTCGGCTGTTTCGCTTCATCGATGTTTTCCAGCACCACCATCTGGGTGCCGAAGACGCCGCCCTTTTCCGGTTGGCGGCAGGCAAAGCCGGCCTGCCAGACGAGCGCCGCGTCGCCACTCGCCTCCACCCAGCCGGCCGCCTCGATCGACACGCCGCCGTAACGGGTCATGAAATCGGTCTGGACGACACGGCGGCCTTCGACATGCACGTCGAGAATCTGCGCACCGAGCACGACCTCGATGCCGGCGTCCAGAATGCTACTCTCCATCCAGCGGCCGAGGACGACTTCGTCGTAATAGACGACCGTGGTGTTCGGCCCGTGGCGGTAATAGATCGACTGGTCCTGGCTTTCCAGATAGGCGAGCAACCTGTCGGCGACGCCATAGGTGAACTGGTAGCCATGCGTGCCGTTCGAAAACAGGCCGCAGAACGTGGCGATGATCGAGTTGACCGCCTGCCCGCCGAGCGCTGCCTGGCCATCGACAATCACCACCTTGCGACCGAGCTTCGCGGCTTCGAGTGCGGCCGAAATGCCGGCGATGCCGGCGCCGACGACGCAGATATCCGCCTTGAGCCTGCGGAACGGCGCCGACTTCTCGCGCCGGACAATCCGCGTTTCCCTGCTCAGCGTCTCCGCCATCGAACCCTCCCATACAGCCTGCGCCCTCCCGGCGCTCTGGCCATGATCGTAACCCAAGCCGCCTCGCCTTGAACCCGGCAAGTGATGCGATCAGCTTTCTTGTTTCGAGAAAGGTCCCGCCGGATTTCAGCGGTTTAGCGTCAGTGAAACGGTGAGCGTGACGCTGGACAGCTGCAGGTGAGTCCGGATTTCTCCTCAGAACATCGGAATGACCTGATCCGGCACCCCTTCCGAAAACCGCTTCTGCACGTAGGATATGAACTCGGACACCACGACCTTGTTCATCTTGATCCTGGGCACGGACGCCTTGACCCAGAGCGGCTCGACCGGAAACTCCGGCATCACCTCCTCGAGCGCGCCGCTATCGAGATCCGACCGAGCGAGGAACCTCGGCAGGATCGCCAGTCCCAATCCCTGCCGGGCAGCGGCGAGCAGGACCCGGCTGTCGTTAGCCGTGAAATTCGACGTGATCTCCACGTTGAGCGTGCTCGTTTCCATCTGGAAGGTCCAGGTCGTGCCGATCGTGTGGAAGGTGATGCATTCGTGGCCAACGAGTTCGGTGGGCGTCTTCGGCCGCTTGCGACCCGCCAGATAACCCCGCGACGCGCACAGCACCCGCGGATAGGGACAAAGCGGATGATCGATCACATAGGCGTAGGATTGCGGCAGGGCGCCGATCGCCACGTCGAACCCTTCTTCCAGCGGGTTGACCGAGCGGTCGATCAGCACGATCTCCATCTTCACCCGCGGATTGGCGGCCTGGAACGCGGCGCAGATATCCCCGAAGAACATCGATGTCAGCGTCGTCGGCGCCTTGATGCGCAGCGAACCGGTCAGCCCCAGCTCGTGAGTATTCGGCGTCGCCAGCGTCTCCTCGATCTCGCCGACCAGGAGCTGCAGGCGAGGCCGCAGCCGCTCGCCGTCGAGCGTCAGGGCCAATCGCCTTGTGGTGCGCACGAACAGCTGGGTATTGAGGTGCTCTTCGAGCCGCTTGACGCGCTTGGTGATGACCGAAGTCGCGACGCCCAAATCACGGCCGGCGGCGGAAAAACTGCCGGCGCGGGCAGTCGCCAGGAACGCACCGATATCGAGAAGTATATTCACTGTCTTTCTCGTTTCGAGAAAAAATCCGAGCCGGTATCACGCGCATATTTTCCGGGGTTCGCAACTCCCGCCGCGTTCCATAGCCGGCGTCCTATTTGCTTGATCGCCCTCGATGGATCAGCCGCAGCGTGCGCAGTGAAAATCGAACTCCGCAGCGAGTTTCCCGACCGCACCGGTTTCCGAGATGCGCAATGCCATCCATATGGACACGGCCGACCAGGCAGCGCGCATATAGCTGTCGGCGCGGTAGAGGGCAGCATCCGGATCGCTCTGAAGCGCCGTCATCCGCCCGCTCAAGCGCTCGAATCCCTCCAGGACCGCGAGAGCACGTTCCGATTCCGCCGGATGTTCGGCGATATAGGCGTCGATCTCGTCGCGCGCCTTCTCGAGGAAAAGCGCGAGCCCCCGCCCCTCGTCGCGCCAAAGGCGGCGGGTCAGAAAATCCAGTGCCTGCATGCCCGTCGTGCCCTCATAGATGGTCATGATGCGGGCGTCGCGAAGATATTGTTCGAGCGGCCAGTCGCGCGTGTAGCCGACGCCGCCGAGCACCTGGATTGCCGCATTCGCCGTCTCGAACCCTGCGGCAGCGCCAAAGTTCTTGATCAGCGGCAACATCCAGCCGGTAAAATCCTCCAGCCCTGTCTCGGGCTCCAGCCGGGCGATATCCATGGTCGTGGCAAGTTCGAGAATGGCGGCGCGCAGGATTTCCGTGGAGCTGCGGATCTCGTGCAGTTGGCGCTGCACATCCGGATGGCTCGATATCGGCACCGGCGGCTGGTCCGGCCGTCCGCCCTGGCGGCGCTCCTTCGCATAGTCCTCGGCAATGTCGGCGGCGGCGGACGCGATGCCCAGCCCCTGGCAACCGGTGAGCAGCCGCATCAGCTCGATCATGGTGAAAAGCTGCGGCAGGCCGCGACCTTCGCGGCCGAGCATGATGCCCCTGGCGCCGTCGAAGCGCATGGCGCAGGTGGGCGAGCCGTGCAGGCCCATCTTCTCCTCGATGCGATCGACCGAAACGCCGTTCGGTTGGCCGTCGATGAGGTTTGGCACGAGAAAGAGGCTGATGCCGCGCGTGCCCGGCTGGTCGTTGGTACGGGCGAGCAGGCAATGACCGATGCGGTCCGCCATGTCATGGTCGCCGAAGGAGATCCAGATCTTCTGGCCGGTGATCCGCCATTCGCCATCGCTGAGTTCGGCCCTGGTGCGCAGCCGGCCGACGTCGGAACCCGCATCCGGTTCGGAAATGCAGATCGTCGCCGCCCATTCGCCGATGCTGAGTTTCGGCACCCATTCGTTTGCGGTCGCTTCGTCGGCGGCTTCCGCCAGAAGATGGGCCGCCGCACGGGTCGAGCCGGCCGCCATCATCAGCGCCACGCAACCGCGCTCGAACAGCGGCGCGCAGGCCGCGTGCAAGGTCAGAGGAACGGCCTGACCGCCGAATTTCTCGGCCACGTCCATGCCGAGCCAGCCGGCCTCGGCATATTGCCGGAACGCATCGGCAAAACCGTCCGGTGTCTTCACCCGGCCGTCGACCACCTTCGCGCCGATCCGATCGCCGACCGCATTCAGCGGCGCCAGCACGCCCTCGGCAAAACTCGCCGCCTCCTCGATAATCGCGGCAACCGTCTCGTCGTCGCAATCTTCACGGAGTTCCTTCAGCCGGTGCCAGCCCGGCGTCAGGGCCAGGATGTCCAGCGTCCGCTCGGCCTGATCCGCAAACGACATCGCCGGTCACCGCGGCTGCATGCGCAGTGCGCCGTCAAGCCGGATCACCTCGCCGTTGACATACTGGTTCTCGATCACGAACCGCACCGCATCGGCAAACTCACCGGGATCACCGAGCCGGGACGGATAGGGGATCGCGCTGGCAAGGCTGTCCTGGGCTTCCTGCGGCAGTTCGTAGAGCAGCGGCGTCAGGAAGATGCCGGGTGCTACAGTGTTGACCCGCACGCCGAAACGGGAGAATTCGCGCGCCGCCGGCAAAGCCAGCGAAACGATACCGCCCTTGGAGGCCGCATAGGCGGCCTGGCCGATCTGCCCTTCGAAGGCTGCGACCGAGGCGGTGTTGACGATCACGCCGCGCGCCTTGTCGTCGCGCTCGGGCAGGCCCGACATGCGCTCGGCCGCAAGCCGCATCATGTTGAACGTTCCGATCAGGTTGACGCGGATCACCCGCTCGAAATCGGCAAGCGGCATCGGCCCGTTCTTGCCGACGATGCGCCCCGCCGTGCCGATGCCGGCACAGTTGACGAGGATGCGCAAGCCGTCGCCCGCCTTCGCCGCAATATCGAGTGCCTTGGCCGCATCGTCCTCGCTGGTCACGTCTCCGGAGAGCGCCACGCCGCCGATCTCGGTCGCGACCTTCTCGGCCGCGGCCTGGTTGCGGTCGAAGACATGCACCACGGCCCCGAGTTTCGCGAGCAGCCGTGCCGTCGCCTCGCCGAGCCCGGATCCGCCGCCGGTAACGACGGCGCTTGTTCCTTCGATCCTCATGCCGCCAGCTCCTTGCCGACCCGGATTACGCCGGGCGCATCGCCATACAGTTCCTCGACCAGATCACCGCGATGGGCGAGCACGGCGCGCTGGTTGATCGAGCCCTTGTCGGTCACCTCGCCCTTTTCGAAACGCAAAGGCTGGGTCATCAGCATCATGCGCATGACGCGGGTCGCCGAACCGCTCGACTGGCGCTGATGTTCCTTCAGCCGCTCAGTGATCGCCGCCCTTACCTTCGGATGGGCAACCACCGCCTCATCGGAAAGGGCAGCGTCGCCGCCGATCAGTTCGCGCAGCGCCGGCATGAAGGGAACCACCAGCGCCCCGAGCTCGGCCCGGTTCTCGCCGGTGATGACCGCATCGCGGATTAGCCCGCCGAACTGGTTGACGAGCTGTGCCCGCAGCACGCCGACCGCCACCCAGGTGCCGGTCTGCAGCTTGAAGTTTTCCGCCGTGCGGCCGTCGAAATAGAAGCCCTGGCGCGGATCGCCGGGCACGGCGAATTTTACGGCGTCGCCGATCCGGTAAAAACCTTCCTCGTCGAAGGCCTCTTTGGTCAGCTTCTCGTTGCGCCAGTAGCCGGGGGTGACGTTCGGGCCCTTGAGGCGCAATTCGTATTTGTCGTCGATCGGCACCAGTTTCATCGTGACGCCCTGGCCGGGCACGCCGATATTGCCCGGCTTTTCCTGCGGGTCGGTGCAGAAGATCGCGAACGGCGCGGTCTCGGTGGAACCAATGCCGGTGCCGAGCGGCACCCGTTCGCCAATCGTCATTTCGGAAAGCTCGATCAACGCGTCCCAGGTGTGCTGCGCCATGCCGGCGCCGGCATACATCAGGAGCTTCAGGTCCTTGAAGAAGGTCTTGCGAAGTCCCTCGTCCTCGCGCATCGCCTGGATCAGCATCTCGTAGCCGGCCGGAACGTTGAAATACCAGGTCGGCGAGATTTCCTTCAGGTTGGCGATCGTCTGGGCCATCAGCGCCGGGCTCGGCTTGCCGCGGTCGATGTAATAGGTGCCGCCGCTATAGATGGCGATGTTGAACACCTTGTTGCCGCTGGCGGTGTGGTTCCAGGGCGCCCAGTCGACCAGGACCGGCGGTTCGTCGCGGAAATAGGAATAGCAGTCGGTCACCATCTCCTGATTGGAGCAGAGCATGCGCTGCGTCTGGATGACCGCCTTGGGCGAACCGGTGGTGCCCGAGGTGAACAGGAATTTCGCGACCGTATCCGGCCCGACCGCGTCAAAAGCCTTGTCCACGGCCTCGGTCGGCTCAGTCTTGAGGATGTCGTCGAAGAGATAGGTGCCGGACCGGTCCTCGGGCAGGTTACGCATCCCCGCGAAAGGTATGTCAGCCCCGAAAGCCGTATCGACCGCCTTGCGGAAGGCACCCGCGTCGTCGGCGAAGATCAGGCCGGGGGTGATCTGCCTGGCGATGTCATGCAGCTTGGAAAAGTCGGAGGAGATGGTCGCATAGGCCGGCGCAATCGCCGCCGACGGGATGCCGACATGCTGGGCGCCGAGCGCCATCAGCGCATGTTCGATCGAATTTTCCGAAAGGATGACGAGCGGATTTTCGGCCGAGAGCTTCATGTCCAGCAGGAACTGGCCGATACGGCGCACCTGATCCAGCGCCTCAGCAAAACTCACCCTGCGCCATTCACCGGCGCCTTCGCGATCCGCCATCCAAGTGCGGCCGGGTGCGGTTTTTGCCCAATGGATCAGCCGCTCGTTGAGCTTGTCGGGATAAGGTCCGAGCGGATCCTCACGCCAGACCACGAACTCGCCGTTCGGCCGTTCTTCCCAGCCGACCACAGGCGACCACAGCTTCACGTCACGCACAGGTTTTCCGCTCATGACTTCTCCTCCCAGACGTCAATGCTCCCTATCGGGCTCCCAAAATTTGTTTACAAAGAAACAATCTCCCTGTAAACGATCAAAAACTGATGACGGGCTGGGGAGCGTCCGTTGCTGGAGGAGAATGCATAAAATGGCCGATCAGACGGCAACCAGCTTCGTGACCTATGAGCTCAAGGGCAATGTTGCCCATATAGGTCTCAATCGTCCGGAAAAGCGCAATGCGATCAGCGACCGTTTCGTCGAAACGATCGCCGAGACCGTGGCGCGCGCCGAAAGCGAGGCGAAAGCCGTCGTGCTGTTCGGTCATGGCGATCACTTCTGCGCCGGGCTCGACCTTGCCGAACATGTGAAGAAGACGCCGATCGAAGGCGTGCGCGGTTCGCGCCGCTGGCATGCGGTGTTTGCCGGCATCGAACACGGCACGATCCCGTGGATTTCAGCCCTGCATGGCGCGGTGGTCGGCGGTGGCCTCGAACTGGCATCCTCCACTCATATCCGGGTTGCAGACAAGTCCGCTTTTTTCGCGCTGCCGGAAGGCCAGCGCGGCATCTTCGTCGGCGGCGGCGGCTCGGTGCGGGCCGCACGGCTGATGGGCGTCGCCCGCATGACCGACATGATGCTGACCGGCCGCGTCGCTTCTGCGGAAGAGGCCGAGCGCTGGAACCTGGCGCAATACGTCGTCGAAAAGGGCATGGCCCGGCAGAAGGCGCATGAGCTTGCGGAAGCCGCTGCCAGCAACGCCGAAATTTCCAACTACGCGGTTCTCAACGCATTGCCGCGAATCCAGGACATGGCCAAGGAAGACGGGCTTTTCGTCGAATCCTTCATCGCCTCCTTCACCGCCACCAGCCCGGAGGCCGAAGAGCGTCTGCGCGCCTTCCTGGAAAAACGCGCCGCGCGGCTGAAGGCGCCGGGCTCGGCATAAGGGGGAACGCCCATGGACATGCCGATCCGCACGGCGGACGAGGTCGAACTCGACCGGCTCAATTCAGCGCTCGGTTTCCTGATGCGGCTGGCGCAGCTCAAGATCTACGAGCGGTTTTTCGAAGAGGTCGGCGAGCATAATCTGAAGCCGGGGGAATTCTCCGTGCTTTGGGTCATTCTCCACAATCCCGGCATCCGCCAAAGCGTGCTCGGCCAACGGCTGATGATCAAGCGGGCTCATATGACCAAGCTGATCCGGGCGCTGGAGGACCAGAACCTCGTTTCGCGGAAGGTGCCGGATGGAGATCGCCGCGCCGTGGAGATCACGCTGACGCCGGAAGCGGTCACCAGGGTCAAGCACGCGAGCCAGTGGTTCTTCACCTATGAAGACTCGGTCGGCGCCAACCTTACCGGTGACGAGCGCCAACAACTGACGGCCCTGCTGCGGAAATTCGTAGGCCTGGGCTGAATTTAAAGATCGGGAGGAGCGAACCTTGAACATCGACGAGCTGATCGCCATCGACGTCCACACCCATGCGGAAGAACCCTGCTGCGGCCCGCGCGACGACGGCTATGACCAATTCCAGGCCGGCATGGCCAAATATTTCAAGAACCCGGCCGGCCACAAGGGCATGCTGCCGACGGTGAACGAGACCGCCGTCTATTACCGCGAGCGCAAGATCGGCTGCGTGATCTTTCCGGTCGATGCGGAGCGCGAGACCGGTTTCCGGCGTTACAACAACGAAGAAGTGGCGATGATCGCCGCCGAAAACAGCGACATCATGATCCCGTTTGCGTCGATCGACCCCGCCAAGGGCAAGATGGGCGCCCGCGAGGCGCGTCGGCTGGTGCGGGAATTCGGCGTCAAGGGTTTCAAGTTCCACCCGACCATGCAGGCCTTCTATCCGAACGACCGGATGGCCTATCCGCTCTACGAGGCGATTGCCGAAGAGGGTGCGATCACGCTGTTCCATACGGGTCAGACGGGCGTTGGGGCCGGCATGCGCGGCGGCATGAACATGCGGCTGAAATATTCCAACCCGATCTATCTGGACGACGTGGCGGCGGATTTTCCAGACATGCCGATCATTCTCGCGCACCCCTCCTTCCCCTGGCAGGAAGAGGCGCTTTCGGTCGCGACCCACAAGCCGAACGTCTATATCGACATGTCCGGCTGGTCGCCGAAATATTTTCCGGCGATCCTGGTGCAGTACGCCAACTCGATCCTGAAGCACAAGATGCTGTTCGGCTCGGACTGGCCGGCGATCACCCCGGATCGCTGGATGGCGGATTTTGCAGCGATCTCGATCAAGGACGAGGTGCGGCCGCTGATCCTCAAGGAAAACGCCCGCAAGCTGCTGAAGCTTTAAACCGGGACGAAACTCTTTCGCACCACCAGTTCGGGGATGACCCGCTCGTAGCCCGGCGAAGCGTCCGGGTTTTCGAGGCGCCGTTCCAGAAGCTCGACGGCGCGAAGCGCCATGGTGATCGGGTCCTGGCGGAAGGTGGTGAGGCCGTAGCTCAGCCATGCCGCTTCCGGCACGTCGTCGAAGCCGATCACCGCCACATCCTCCGGGATGCGCAGCTTCTTCTCCATGCGGATGAAATCCATAAGGCCGAAGGCGATCTGGTCGTTGGCGCAGAACACCGCATCCGGTCGTTCGCCACCGGCGAACAGCTCACGGGCGGCGGCGATGCCGCTGTCGTAATCGGAATCCGGCCCGCCGGCGGAGCGGACCTCGGAGCCGAGCGCCAGCGCCGCCGACGTGAAGGCATTTTCGCGTTCGACGATGCTCGGCGTCCCCGATTGCGAACCGACAACGGCGAGGCGCCGACGGCCGGCATCGAAAAAGGCATTGGCGGCCTTGCGCGAGGCCTCGGAATTGCCGGCGCGGACATGATCGGCATCCGGTTCAGAACGGCCGATCACCACCAGCGGCTGGCCGTTGCGCTGGGCGAGTTCGAAGAAGCTTGCTGGGGGCGAACCGGAAAGGATGATGGTCGCCTCGGCGCGGTGGCCGATCAGCATTTTCTGGGCGGCCAGCAATTCCTCTTCCGCCTGTCCGGTATTGATGAGGATCGGGATGCTGCCACGCTGGATCAGTGCCTTGGCCAAAGCCGCGGTCAGATGGGCACGGAACCCGACTTCCGGCTTGGTCGCAACGATGCCGACAAGCCGGCTCTGGTTGGCAAGCACGCCGCGAGCAAGGTCGTTGACGTGGTAGCCGAGCTCTTCCGCCGCCCGCAGCACCTTTTCCCGCGTCGCCGGTGCAACGCTGGCACCTGGAGTGAACGTGCGGGAAACGGCCGAGCGGGAGACGCCGGCAAGGCGGGCGACCTGTTCGGCGCTGACAAAGCGCATCCGTTTTTCGTCCTTCATGCTTTCCTCAATGCCCCACCCGCGAAAGGACGTCCGCCTTCAGGAATCGCTCCACGATCAACATGAACACCAGAGAGGGAACGAGCAGCAAGAGGGCCGTGATCGATGCGATCTGATAATTGCCGCCGGCAGCGGTCGTATAGAGCAGCAGCGGCAGCATGTTCACGTCGGGTGCGCCAACGAAATAGCTGCCGGTGAATTCGTCGAGCGATTCCAGGAAAACGAAGATGGCGCTTGCCATCAGGCCCGGTGCCGCCAACGGCAACGTTACGTCGAGGAAGGCCCGGAAGGCGCCGGCGCCGATATTGCGCGCCGCCTGTTCGAGCTCCACGTCGATCGCCGAAAAGGCGGCCGTCGCGATCCACACCGCATAAACGAGGCCGTGCGAGACATGCACCAGCACGACGCCGGGAATCGTGCCGTTGAGCCTGATCTCGTAGAATATCCGGGCCACGTTGACGTAGACTGTCAGGTTCGGAAAGGCCTGCGGAATGAGGAAGGCGAGCAGGATGAGGCCGCGAAACGGCAGTTTTAGCCGCGCCAGCGCGTACCCGGCAGGGATCGCCAGCAAGAGCGAGACGACAACGGTCAGAAGCGCCACGATCAGCGAATTGGTGAGCGATTCCATCGCCCCACCGCGTGGTGCAAATACCTTTGCCCAAGAACTGAAGCCGTATTCCAGCGGCAGGCTGTGGGGGAAATACCACTTCTCAGCCACCGTCCAGATCAGCAGATTGAAGAGCGGCCCGAAGATGAAGAAGGCCATCAGCCCGAAGATGATGCCGCGCGGCACCCACCAGAGGGCGGCGAGAGGATTGCGGGCGGCGGGATTATGGGCGGCGGTCATGCGCGCTCCTTGAGGCTGGCGCGCAGGTAGATCCATGCGACGGAGGCGGCGAGCACGAGCGAGATCAGGCCAAGCGCATTAGCGACGCCGTAATCCCCGTAGGAATTGACCCGGAAGGCGATGTCGGCGGTCAGCATGGTCGGCGACTGGGCGTTGATCATCAGCGGCACGGACAGAACCGACATCATGGTGACGAAGGAGAGGATGAGGCCGACCGTCAGCGTCATCGCCACCTGCGGCACGACGATTTCCAGCAGCAGGCGCAGCCGCGAGGCACCGAGATTGCGGGCCGCCTCGATCGTATCGCGGTTGATGGAGGCCATGGCACCGGCGACGAGCAGCGCCACGAACGGCGTCTGCTTCCAGACGAAGGCGATGACGATGCCGCGCCAATCGAGGAAGCTCACCGCATCGAGCGGCGTCATAAGTCCAAGATTGATGAAAGTGTTGTTCATCATGCCGTTCTTGGACAGAAACGTGCGGAGAATCTGGCCGACGACGATGAAGGGAATGAACATCGGCCAACGATAGAGCCAGCGCAGGATGGCGACGGCCACCGGATGTTCGCCGAGCGTGAGATAGCCGCCGATCGCGATCGAGGCGATGCCGATCAGCACCGTCGACAGGCTGACGATCACGACGGTGAAGATGATGTCCTTGGTGTAAAGGTCGAAAGTCTTGGTGAAATTGCCCCAGCCGAAAGCCCCCTCCACCTGGAAGGCGCCAACCGCCGACATGATCAGCGGCAGGATGAAAAGGAAGGCGATCACCGCGAGTGCCGGCAGCACGAGAAGGAGACCGAGGAGGCGTTTTGGCATGGTTCGACCGTTCGGAGGGATGATGGGCACTATCTTCTCCCCTCGGGGAGAAGATGTCCGAAGGACAGATGAGGGGGTGAGCTACAGACGCGACCCTAAGACCTCGTATGCCGTGCCACAGCCCCCTCATCCGGCCCGTTGGGCCACCTTCTCCCCAAGGGGAGAAGGTAATCTCGGATTACTTCACGGACTTCTCATAGGCTTCGAGGATCGCGGTGTTGTAGGGCGCGATCGGGAAGGGCTTGCCCTTGGCGGCAAGGTCGGCCGGCGAGATATCGACGAACAGCTTGTTCCAGGTCGCGTCGTCCAGTTCCCGCTTGACGTTGTCGGCGTCGATGCCCGGATACCAGTTGAAGCGCTTGACGATGCCTTCAGCCTGGACCTTCGGGCTGGTGGCGAGAGCGATGAACTTCTCGGCCAGCGCCTTGTGGGCAGCCTTTTCCGGCATGACGTAATGCATCGGCTGGCCCGGCATGCCCGGAGCCGGCAGGACCAGTTTCATGGTCGGCGGCAGCTGGCCGTTGGCCTGCCAGGAGTAGAACATGTCGACCCAGACCGGGCCCATGGCGATTTCGCCGCGCGACAGGAGGTCGAGCGTGCCGGCATTGCCGGGCGTCAGCGTGGCGTTGGTGGTGAAGTCGGCGAGGCTCTTGAAGGCCGTATCCCACTTCTTGGTTTCGTCTTCCTTGAACGGACCGTTCATCAGGGTGTTGGCATCGCCGCCACCGAAGGCGTAGATCCAGCCCATGACGAAAGAGACGCCGGAAGCACCGCCCTTGATGCCGTTATAGCCGAACTGCTTCGGATGGGCCTTGGCCCAGTCTGCGAGCTCCGCATAGGACTTCGGCGGGTTCGGAACGAGCGCAGGGTTGTAGGCGATCGCGGTCTGGCTGTTGAACATCGGCATGACATAACCGTCGACATTGGTGCCGAGCGCCATCTTGGCGTTGGCACGGGTGACGAGCTTGCCGGTTTCGATGTCGCTGCGGTACTTGTCGAGATAGTTCTTGGTCACCATCGGGCCGACGAATTTTTCGTGGACGACAGCGACGTCGACGTCCCACTTGTCGGACTTCGCCGCGGCCTGGGCGTCGAAGCGCTCGAGAATCTTCTGTGAGCCCGCATCGCCGGGGCCGGTGCCGACGGCGCGAACCGTATTGCCGGGATAGGTCTTTTCGAATAGCGGGCCGAGATACTGGTTGATGTAGTCGACCATGTTCTGGTCGCCGGCGGTCGCAACCGTCAGCTCTTCGGCATGAACCGGAAGGGCTGCGAAAGCGACGGCGAAGGCTGCGTAGGACATCTTCTTCATGAGTGCTTCTCCGTGAGTTGAAAAGGCAGAGGTATCGAAAGGTCAGGCGTGGACTTTCCCGGATGGCGCCCGGGAAGTGGGTGAGGCCGAAGCAGCCTCCGGCGAATTGAACAGAAAGAGCGCCTCGGCCGGCACGAACACGGCGACGCGGGCGCCCGGCTCGAAGGCGCGTTCGGCATCGGCCATGATTTCGTGATCGCCGAGTTTGATGACGTGGCGCCAATGGCCGCCGGGATAACTGACGGCGGCGACCTCGCCCCGGAAGCTGATGCCGGGGCCGATCACGGCGATATCGTCGGCCAGGACAAGGCGCGTGGCCTCCGGGCGGAAGCGGGCCTCGACCGGACCGGCGGGCAGCGGACGGCCGAGAAGCGGTACGGAACCGGCCGCATTGGCCGGGCCGGCAGCAATCGCAAACTGGTCGCCCTGCGGCGCGCCGTTCAGGAAAAGCACGTTTTCCGCGCCCATGAAGGCTGCGACGAAGGCCGAGGCGGGACGGTTATAAACATCTTCCGGCGTGCCCTGTTGGGCGATCCTTCCGGCATTGAGAATGACGATCCGGTCGGCCATCACCATGGCCTCCTCGCGGTCGTGGGTGACGTGGATGGCGGTGATGCCAAGCCGCTTCTGCAGCGCCCGCAACTCGTGGCGCACCGTCAGGCGGATGCGCGCATCGAGGTTCGACAGCGGCTCGTCGAGCAGCAGGATTTCCGGATCAATGGCGAGCGCCCGGCCGAGCGCGACGCGCTGGCGCTGGCCGCCCGACAACGCCAGCGGCTTGCGCGCTTCCAGCCCATCGAGGCCGAGCAGCGACTGCATGGCGGCGACGCGGGCCGCGATCTCGGTTCGAGAAATACCCTTCAGCTTCAGCCCGTAGCCGATGTTCTGCGCGACCGTCATATGCGGCCACAGCGCGTAGGACTGGAAGACCAGCGCCATGCCGCGCTTGTCGGGCGGCAGGTAGGTCACGTCGCGATGGCGCACCTTCACTTCGCCAGCCGACGGGCTGATGAAGCCGGCCAGCAGACGCAGAAGCGTGGTCTTGCCGCAGCCGGACGAACCGAGCAGTGCTACGAATTCGCCCTTGGCGATCGACAGATCGATATCGGTCAGAACCTGCGTGGCGCCATAACGGCTGACGACACCGCGCAATTCCAAAAAACCGTCCCGTTCCATCTAACCCCCTTTTGCACAGCCGTGCAATCTTGCTGGGCGTTTCTTAGAACCGGAGTTTTACAGGGGGATGACACCTTGGATTTTTTATTGTCGGATGCGCGTGAGGTGGCCGCTCAGGCTTCCACGGAGAGCGGGGTTTCGAGCCGGGCGAGCGCTTCTGCAAGCTCCTCGGCACCGATCGCCACGAAAACGGCTCCGGCCTCCGCCAGGATTTTCGCACGGCCGGGTCGGGGGTCGGCGGGATCGACAAAGCCGATCGCCGTCATGCCCGCCGCAATCGCCCCGGTGATCCCGTGGGCGCTGTCGTCGATCACCACGCAGCGGGCCGGATCGGCGGCGAGCGTTTCGGCGCAGAGATGAAACAGATCCGGCGCCGGTTTCGGCCGCGCCACCATATCGGCACTGAAGATCGACGGCGCGAAAGCGTGCCAGAGGGGCAGAAGGCCGAGGCTTTTCGACAGCCGGTCCGTCGAGCTGTTGGAGGCGACGCATTTGCGGTGCGGCAGTGCGCGGACGAGCTTTTCGATGCCGGGCATCGGCTCCAGCGAGCGGGCGAATTCCGGATAGATATCGAGATGCCAGGCCTCGAAGACCGCATCCAAATCTGTGACGCCGAGCTCTTCGGTGCAGATGCGACGGATGGCGCTGGCCGAATTGCCGGTGAAGCGGACCAGCACTTCGTCGGCGGTGATGGCGGCGCCTGCATCCTGCAGGGCCCTGGCAAGCGTGCGGCTGGCGATCGGCTCGCTGTTGATCAGGACGCCGTCACAATCGAAAATCAGAAGATCTATCTGCATGAAAGTCCAATTTGAATGAGGCGTCAAAGCCGATTGACGCCGGCCAAACCGTCGGCGACGGCAAAGCTCTGGAAAATGGCAGCAGGGGAATTCTGCTGCTTGCGGTCGGTGATCCCGATGAAATCCACCTCGGCCGATCGCTCGCTCAAGCGCATGATCGCATAACCATGCTTGTCCGAGGCAAACTTGAGATGCGGGTTTTCGGCAAGCGCCGTCGCAAGGCTTGCAGCTGACGGCGCGTCCGAGGTGATCGAACCGCAGACGAATTCGCTGGCGATGACCTGAGCCTTTTCGTCCGCGAAATCGCGCTTCACGTCGGCCGCGTAAAAGGCATGCAGGTCACCGCCAATGATCAACGGATTTTTAACAGCCGAGGTCTGCACTGCCTCCAGCAGGCGGCCGCGGGCGGCGCGATAGCCGTCCCAGCCGTCGAGATTGTGGGCGGTAGCGGGACCGGCCTTGGTGTCGCGTTCAGCAAGCAGCGTCTGCTGGGCGATGAGGTTCCATTTCGCCCGGCTGGCACCAAGCGTATTGCCGAGCCATTGTTCCTGTGCGGTGCCAAGCATGGTCCGCTCCGGCCGGTCGTCGCCCGCAGACCCTTCGAGTTCCGGCGAACGATATTGCCGGGTATCGAGCAGCGTCACGCCGGCCAGATTGCCGAACTGATAGTGGTCGTAGATGCGCAGCGCATCGAAGCCGGCGGCGAGGCTTGGATGCACCGGCATGTGCTCGAACCAGGCCTGGTAGGCGGCACGGCGGCGGGCGAGGAATTCGTCACGGTTCGGTGCGTCGGGAGCACGGTCATTGGCGTAGTTGTTGGTGACTTCATGGTCGTCCCAGACAGCGAGCCAGGGAAAGGCGGCGTGTGCGGCCTGCAGTTGCGGGTCAGATTTGTAGAGCGCATAACGATCCCGGAATTCGTAGAGCATCGACGGCACGCCGGTCTCGTGCTTGCGCACCAGCTGCGCGCCGTAACTGCGCTCGTAGATATAGTCGCCGAGATGTACGACGAGATCGAGGTCACGGCCAGCCATGTCGGCATAGGCGCTGTAGAACCCCTGTTCGTATTGCTGGCAGGAGGCGAAGGCGAGGCGAAGCGTATCGGCATTGCCCGCCGGCGCGGTGCGAGTGCGGCCGGCAGGGCTTTCCGCATTGCCGGACCGAAAACGGTAGAAATACCAGCGGCCGGGCAGAAGGCCCGTAACTTCCACATGCACCGAATGGGCGAATTCCGGGACGGCGCGGAAGAGGCCCGACTGGACCGGCTTTGAAAAGGCCTCGTCCTCGGCAACCATCCATTCCACGTCGATCGGATCGAGGTTCTGCTTTGGCGCCGGGGCGAAAGGATCGGCGGAGGTGGCGGCCGATGTGTCTTCGAGGATCAGCCGGGTCCAGAGGACGACGCTGTCGGCCCTCGGCGCACCGGAGGCGACGCCGAGAGCGAAGGGATCGGTCTTGAAGCTCGCCGCACGCGCGGAGCCGAGCGGCCGCCAGACGGCAGCTACCGCCAGCCCGCCCACCAGCAGGCTTCGACGATCAATGAGCGGCATCGAACAGCCCTTCGCGTGCCTTGACGGCGAGGTCCGGGCGGTCGGTGGTGATCTGGCGCAGCGGGCGCTTTAGCCAGAAGGACAGGTCTTCCACCTCGTTCGGAACCCAGACGCCGAGCTTTTCGGCCGGGACGAGCGCGGAGAGCAGTTCCCATTCCTCGAGCAGCAGAGCCTTTTCGATCGCCAGCACGTCGGAAACCCGCAGCATGGCTTCGACGGACTGGCGCAGGCCGAGAGCCTGGACGGATTTTTGATTGAGCGATGAGAGCCGGCGGATATGCGGCGCGACTTCACCGATCGTCTTCAGGACTTCGCCGCTGAAACTGGTCAGGAAGGAATTGTCCGCAACGCCAAAGCGGTCGATCATCGCCGCGGCCTTGGCTTCGAGGCCTTGATAGGGCTTGCCGTCGGCATCGGCCTTCAGTTCCACATGCAGTTCGAGGCCGGTCGGCGCGTAGATTTCGAGCACGTCCTCGAGCGTCGGGATGTGCTCATCGGTGCCCTTGAGGATCACCGAGCGGTATTCGCCGGCGGCGAGATCCGCCACGCGGCCGGAACGCTCGGTGGTGCGGTCGAGCGTCGCGTCGTGGATGACGAGGAGTTCGCCGCTGGCGCTGAGATGCACGTCGAATTCGACCGATTCGACGGAGAGGTCGAGAAGGTTGCGAAAGCCAGTCAGGCTGTTCTCGGCCCAGAGATCGCGGGCGCCTCGATGGCCGACGATGATGGGATTGGTCATTGGAAATACCTCTTGTCTATTTGCTGGAATCCACCAGGCCCTTGGTGAACCAGCGTTGCATCAGAAGGATGACGAGAGCCGGCGGCGCCATCACAAAAAAGGAGGCGGCCATGGCGATATTCCAGGCCGGTTGGGCGTCGGCGACCGGGATCAGGTCCTTCAACCCGATCATCGCCGTCGCCATCGCCTTCTCGGTGGTGAAGAGGAGCGGCCAGAGATACTGGTTCCAACCGTAGAGGAAGAGGATGATGGACAGCGCCGCGATATTGGCGCGCGACAGCGGCAGCAGCACGTCCCAGAAGAATTTCAACGGCCCTGCGCCATCGAGCTTGGCCGCCTCGCAGAGTTCGTCCGGTACGGTCAGGAAGAACTGGCGGAACAGAAAGGTCGCGGATGCCGAGGCGATCAGCGGCAGGATCAGGCCGCCATAACTGTTGATCATGTTCCATTGCAGCGCCGCGTCGAGCTGGTAGCCGGTCCTGTCGGCAATGAAGCCCGTCAGGCCGATCGCCTCGAACAGTGATCGCAGCGGGCCGCCGGCATCGGCCACCGCCTCGTAGGTCGGGATGATGCGCACTTCCACCGGCAGCATCAGCGAGATGAAGATCAGCCAGAAAGCAGTCATGCGGAAGGGAAACCGGAAATAGGTGACCGCGAAGCCGGCTATCAGCGAGACCGTCAGCTTGCCGACGACGATGCCGATGGTGACGATGAGGGAATTGACGTAGAGACGGCTGAACTGCCCTTCGTTCCAGGCGAGGACGGTGTTCTCGACGAAATGGCCGCCCGGGACCAGCGGAAACGGCACCTGCTGCACCTCGCCGACAGTCAGCGAGCCGGCGACGAAAGCAAAATAGAGCGGCATGCAGACGACTGCCGCGCCGATCAGCAGAACGACGTGGCAGAAGATCGAGAGGCCCGTGTGACGTTCGACCATGGTCACACCTGATAATTGACTTTGCGCTCGACGGCGCGGAACTGCAGGAAGGTGAAGAGCACGGCGATCGCCATCAGCATCACCGACTGAGCGGCCGACGATCCGAGGTCGAGCTGGCGAAAGCCATCCTGGTAGACCTTGTAGACCAGCGTGTTGGTGCTGCCGGCGGGTCCACCGTGGGTTACCGTGTCGATGATGCCGAAGGTCTCGAACAGGCCGTAGACGAAGTTCATGACGATCAGGAAGAAAATCGTCGGCGCCGCCATGGGCAGCGTCACCGTGAAGAAACGGCGGACCGGACGGGCGCCGTCGATCGCGGCCGCTTCCATCACCGAGGCCGGCACCGCCAGGAAGGCCGCGACGAGGAAGATGTAGTCGTAACAGACATGCTTCCAGACTGCCGCGACCGAGACAAGCAGCAGCGCATCGAACGGCCGGCGGTTCGGGTCCCAGGCGAAACCAATCTCATGCAGCATCTGGGCGAGCGGGCCGACGGTCGGGTTGAACAGGAAGGCCCAGAGAACGCCCGATATCGCCGGTGCGATGGCATAGGGCAGCAGGATGACGCCCTTGTAGATCGCCCTGCCGCGCATGACGTTGTCGGTGGCGAAGGCCAATAACCCGGCGATGACGAGCGTCGCGATGCATTGCACCACCGTGAACCACAGCGTGAGGATGGCGCTGTCGCGGTATTCCGGGCTTGAAAACAGGGTAGTGAAATTTTCCAGCCCGACGAATATCATCGTGCCGCCGAACGGATCCACCTGCACGAAGGCAAGCGACAGCGCCTTCCAGGTGGGGATGAAAAAGAAGAAGAGCAGGATCAGCAGCTGCGGCGCGAGCAGGCCCGCGGCCAGCCAGGGCCGCCGGAAATGCGAGGCCTTGAGCCCCGCTTCCGACGTCCCCACCAGGGAGCTCAGGCTCCGCCGCAAGGGTAACCGAGGGCGTGTCGCCGCGCCCTCGTTCCTGATCATGATGGCATCACTTGCCGGCATGGAGCTTCTCGTACTGGCGCAGGATCTCGTTGCCGCGCTTGACGGATGAGTCCAGTGCTTCCTGCGGGGCCTTCTTGCCGGTCCAGACAGCCTGGATTTCCTCGATGAGGATAGAAGTCGACTGATTGTGGTTGCCGAAGCGGAAGCCGCGGGAATTATCCGTCGGCTCCCCACGTGACAGCTGCTCGATCGCGATTTCGCGGGTCGGATGATCCTTGAAATAACCATCGGTCTTCATCTTCTGGTAGGCGGCATTGGTGACCGGAACGTAGCCGGTCGCCTTGCTCCACCATTCCTGGGTTGCCGGCTGGGCGACGAAATTAAAGAAGGCAGCGACGCCGGCCTGAACCTCTTCCGACTTGCCCTTGACCGCCCAGAGCGATGCGCCACCGATCGTACCGTTCTTGACGTCCGCACCTTCCTCGTGCGGCATGACCGCGGCGCTCCACTTGAACTTCGCGTCCGCTTCGACGCCGGAATGGCTGGCGGTGGAGTTGATGATCGTGGCGCAGGTGCCTGACGTGAAGAGGCTGATCGGAGCGACGCCCTGGCCGGCGATCTTCAGCACGCTGTCATCGACCCATTTCTTCAGCCGCGCGACCTGACCGACCACGCCGGTCTTGTTGTAGACGAATTCGGTGTCGAGACCGCCATAGCCGTTGGCCTTGGTGGCAAAGGGGTAGTTGTTGATCGCCGAATAGTTCTCGATCAGGCTCCACTGGAAATCGCCCGGCAGCGCCATCGGGCAATCGGTGACCTTTTTCTCCTTCAGCGCATAAAGCTGCTTTTCGAGGCCCTGCCAGGTATCCGACGGCGCGTCGAAGCCGGCCGCATTGAAGGCATCGGCATTGTACCAGAGAATCGGCGTCGACGAGTTGAAGGGAAGCGCCGCCGGCTTGCCGTTGACGATATAGAAGCCGGCGACCGGCTTGACGAAATCGTTCCAGTCGATCTTGTAGCCTTGCTTGGCCATCAGCTGGTCGACAGGGATCACCGCACCGGAGTTCAGCATGGTCATGAAGCCGCGCTCGGCAGACTGAAGGATAGCCGGCTGCTGATTGACGCGGTATGCGGCGACCATGGCCGCCATGGTCTCTTCGTAATTGCCCTTGAACGTGCCGACGACCTCGTACTTGTCCTGGGACTTGTTGAAGTCGGAGATCAGTTGCTGGACGGTATCGCCGAGCTTGCCGGAGATCGCATACCACCACTCGATCTTCACGCGGTCGGCGGCAGTTGCTCCCGTCGCGCCCATCAAAAGTGCGCTTGCGGCAAGAAGGCCGGTGATCGATTTCACATATGTCGAAGCCATGTTTCGGTCCCTGATAATCGGGTCTTTCGCACGACCCGCCCTGTTTCGGTTCTGGCCATCTCCATCAGTCTGGGTTAGCCATGACATGGATGGGTTATGTTACACATGTTACACACATGTGACATATGATACTTCAAAGGTGGGGACAATGGAATATCGTGAGCTGATGGTGCGGGCCGCGTGGCTCTATCACGTGGAAAGCCTTACCCAGCAGCAGATCGCCGAGCGGATGAATATCACCCGCCGGCGCGTCAACGAGATCCTCTCGGAGGCGCTGGAAGCAGGCGTTGTCAGGATCAGCTTCGATTCCGTGCTGGCGGAAAGCGTCGAGCTCGAAGCGAAGCTACGCAAGCGGTTCGGCCTGCAGGGTGCGGTCGTGGTGCCGACGCCGGCGGACCCTGCGCTTCTGCATTCGGTGCTCGGACGCGGGGCCGCCGGCTTTCTCGGCCGGTTGATCCAGACGCAGAAACCCGCATCGATCGGCGTCGGCTGGGGCTCGACGCTGCGCGAGACGATCCAGCACATCCCCTCGCTCAACGAGCCGCAGATCAAGGTACGCTCGATGATGGGCGGGCTGACGCAGGGCTCCGAAATCAACACGTTCGAGATCGTGCGCGGCTTTGCGCAGGTGCTGAACGCCCAGTGCCGCTATTTCGTGGCGCCGATCTATGCCGAAAGCCCGGAATCACGCGATGCGATCATTTCGCAGGCGGTGTTCCAGAGGACGTTCAAACAGATCTGCGAGGTGGATGTCGCCTACCTCAGCGTCGGCGACGTGTCGCAGCAGTCGCTGCAGGTGCGTTATGGCCTGCCCGAAGGCATGACCGAGCAGATCCTCAGGAAAGCCGGCGCGGTCGGCGACCTGATGGGCCGGTATCTCGACGCGACGGGCAAGGAAATCGACCATCCGCTGAACCGTCAGGTTCTCGCCCCGGAGATGGACGATTTCCGGAAAATCGGCTGCCGCATCGTCGCGTCGGGCGGAGCGCACAAGCACAAGATCCTGCAGGCGGTGGCGCAGAGCGGGCTCGCCAACGTGATGATCACCGACGCCGACAGCGCCAAGGCCATGCTGGCGGTGAAATAACCATCAGATATTGCGCCTCTTGCCCTCCAAGAGGTCGATGATGGAATTGGCGGCATCCAGCA
Source organism: Neorhizobium tomejilense (assembly GCF_964254135.1). Taxonomy (NCBI): domain Bacteria; kingdom Pseudomonadati; phylum Pseudomonadota; class Alphaproteobacteria; order Hyphomicrobiales; family Rhizobiaceae; genus Neorhizobium; species Neorhizobium tomejilense. Next base: position 4,223,738 of record NZ_CAXUSO020000001.1, on the reverse strand, counting down.
CATTGGTGCCGGGGCCGAAGACGGCGGCAACGCCTTGGTCCATCAGATAGTCGTAATCCTGCCGAGGCACGACGCCGCCGACCACGACGATGACGTTTTCGGCACCTTTCGCCTTCAACGCTTCGACGAGCTGGGGCGCAAGCGTCCGGTGACCGGCGGCGAGCGACGACATGCCTACCACCTGGACCTTCTCTTTGACCGCGAGGTCCGCCGCTTCCTCGGGCGTCTGAAACAGCGGGCCGGCGAGAACCTCGAAACCGATGTCGCCAAAGGCCGAGGCGATCACCTTGGCACCGCGGTCATGGCCGTCCTGGCCGAGCTTGGCGACCATGATCTTCGGCTTGCTGCCAAGCGTTTGAGCGTAGCTACCAAGCCGCGAGACGATCGTCTTGTATTCCGGATCGTCCTCATAAGCGGGTCCGTAGATATCGCTGACCACTTCCGGCACTGCCGAGTGGTCACCGAAGGCTTGCCGCATCGCGTCGGAGATTTCACCGACGGTGGCGCGGGCACGGGCCGCCTCGATCGCCACCTCCAGCAGGTTTCCCTCGCCGCTTTCGGCGGCCTCCTCCAGGACAGCCAGGGCCGCCGCCACCCGCTTCGGATCCCGCTGCCGGCGAACTTCCTCCAGCCGCTTGATCTGGCCGTTGCGCACGGCGGTGTTGTCGATCGCCAGAATGTCGATCTCGTCCTCGTTTTCCAGCCGGTACTTGTTGACGCCGACGATGATTTCCTCGCCACGGTCGACGGCGGCCTGGCGGCGGGTAGCGGCCTCCTCGATCAGCCGTTTCGGCAGGCCATCGGCGACAGCCTTGGTCATGCCGCCCATCGCCTCGACCTCCTCGATCAGCGCCCAGGCCTTTTCGGCAAGCTCGTTGGTGAGGCTCTCGACATAATAGGAGCCGGCGAGCGGATCGACGACCTTCGTCACGCCGGTCTCGTGGCTGAGGATCAGCTGGGTATTACGGGCGATGCGGGCGGAAAAATCGGTCGGCAGTGCCATCGCCTCGTCGAGCGCGTTGGTGTGCAGCGATTGGGTGCCGCCGAGCACCGCCGACAGCGCCTCATAGGCGGTGCGGATGACGTTGTTATAGGGATCCTGTTCCTGCAGCGAAACGCCCGACGTCTGGCAGTGGGTGCGCAGCATCAGCGACGACGCCTTCTGCGGCTTGAACTCCTCCATGATCCGCGACCACAGAAGCCGGGCGGCGCGCAGCTTCGCCGCCTCCATGAAGAAGTTCATGCCGATTGCGAAGAAGAAGGAAAGCCGGCCGGCGAATTCGTCGACGCTGAGGCCCTTGGCAAGTGCTGCACGGACATATTCGCGGCCGTCGGCCAGCGTGAAGGCGAGCTCCTGGACGAGCGTCGCGCCCGCTTCCTGCATATGGTAGCCGGATATCGAGATCGAATTGAACTTCGGCATTTCCTTTGCCGTATATTCGATGATGTCGGCGACGATCCGCATCGAGGGTTCCGGCGGGTAGATATAGGTGTTGCGGACCATGAACTCCTTGAGGATGTCGTTCTGGATCGTCCCGGAAAGCTCGGCCCGCGAACAGCCCTGTTCCTCGCCGGCGACGATGAAGGAGGCGAGGATCGGGATGACCGCGCCGTTCATGGTCATGGAGACGGACATCTCCTTCAAAGGGATGCCGTCGAACAGGATCTTCATGTCTTCGACGCTGTCAATCGCCACGCCCGCTTTGCCGACATCGCCCTCGACGCGCGGATGGTCGCTGTCGTAGCCGCGGTGGGTGGCGAGGTCGAAGGCGACAGAGAGGCCTTTCTGCCCGCCGGCGAGATTGCGGCGGTAGAAGGCGTTCGACGCTTCGGCGGTCGAGAAGCCTGCATATTGGCGGATCGTCCAGGGCCGGCCGGCATACATCGTGGCGCGCGGGCCCCGCACGAACGGCTTCATCCCCGGCAGCGAATCGAGATGCTCGATGCCGGCTAGGTCGTCGGCCGTATAGAGCGGCTTGATGTCGATGCCTTCGGGCGTATGCCAGACAAGGGTTTCCGGCGAAGCCTCCAGCTCCTTTTCGGCCAGAGATTCCCAATCCTTGACGGTCTTTGCGGCTTTCACGGTCTTTTCGGCCATCACTCGAACTCCATGATCAACTCGTCGACCGCCAGGCTTTGGCCCTGGCTCGCGGCGACGTGCTTGACGATACCCCTGCGCTCGGCCTTCAGCACGTTTTCCATCTTCATCGCCTCGACGGTCGCGAGCGTCTGGCCGGCTTCGACGGCGTCGCCGGCTTTCACCGAGACGGAGGTGATGACGCCGGGCATGGGGCAGAGCAGCATCTTCGAGGTGTCCGGCGGCAGCTTTTTCGGCATCAGGCGGGCAAGTTCGGCCACGCGGGGCGAACGGACACGGGCGGTGACGTCCATGCCGCGCCAGCGCAACCGGATGGCCGAGCCGACGAGGTTGACCTTGACCCCCATCGTCTCGCCGCCGACATGGAAGCGGGCATGGCTCTGGCCCGGCAGCCACCCGCTGGCGACGGAGAGCTGTGCGCCATCGCCAAAGCGGACGCCGGCGCCGTCGGGGCCGGTTTCGAGCGTCACGGCCTCTTCGAAGCCTGCAAGCGTCACCACCCAGTCCTTGCCGATCACCCGGCGATGATTGCCGATCGTGCCGGAAATCTGTACCGCCCGCTCCTGCAGGGCCTGATGGACCAGGACGGCGATGGCGGCGAGCTTCCTCGCGGCCGCCTCGACGGGATGCACGCCTGAAAAACCTTCTGGGAATTCCTCGGCGATGAAGGCCGTAGTGATGTTTCCGGAGCGAAAACGGTCGTGATCCATGACGGCCGAGAGGAAGGGCAGATTGTGGCCGATGCCGTCGACCTCGAAATCGTCGAGCGCCTTGCCCATCGCGTCGATCGCCGTCAGACGATCAGGCGCCCAGGTGCAGAGTTTTGCAATCATCGGGTCGTAATACATCGAGATCTCGCCGCCCTCGAAGACGCCGGTATCGTTGCGGACCACGGTGCCGTCGTCCTGCCGGCCTTCCGCGGGCGGGCGGTAGCGGCTCAGTCGGCCGATCGACGGCAGGAAGTTGCGGTAGGGATCCTCGGCATAAAGCCGGCTTTCGATCGCCCAGCCATTCAGCTCGACGTCGTCCTGACCGAACGACAGCTTTTCGCCTGACGCAACGCGGATCATCTGCTCGACGAGATCGATGCCGGTGACGAGTTCGGTGACCGGGTGCTCCACCTGCAGGCGGGTGTTCATCTCGAGGAAATAGAAATTTCTGGCGCCGTCGACGATGAATTCCACCGTGCCGGCCGAGAAATAACCGACCGCTTTCGCGAGTGCGACCGCCTGTTCGCCCATGGCCCGTCGGGTTTCGGCGTCGAGGAAGGGTGACGGAGCCTCCTCGATGACCTTCTGGTTGCGGCGCTGGATCGAGCATTCGCGCTCGCCGAGATAGAGCGTGGTGCCGTGTTGATCGCCGAGCACCTGGATTTCGATGTGGCGCGGCTGGTCGACGAATTTTTCGATGAAGATGCGGTCGTCGCCGAAGGAATTCTTCGCCTCGTTGCGGGAGGACTGGAAACCTTCCCGCGCCTCGGCATCGTTCCAGGCGATGCGCATGCCCTTGCCGCCGCCGCCCGCGGACGCCTTGATCATCACCGGGTAACCGATCGAGGCGGAGATCCTCACCGCCTCCTCGGCATCCTCGATCAGGCCCATGTGGCCCGGAACGGTGGAGACGCCGGCTTCGGCGGCGATCTTCTTGGAGGTGATCTTGTCGCCCATCGCCTGGATGGCTTTTACCGGCGGGCCGATGAAAACGACGCCCGCCTTTTCCAGCGCCTGCGCGAAAGCGGCATTTTCCGAAAGGAAGCCATAACCCGGATGCACCGCATCCGCGCCGGTCGTCCGGATCGCCTCCAGGATCTTGTCGATGACGATATAGGACTGGGAAGACGGTGCCGGGCCGATATGAACAGCCTCGTCCGCCATCCGTACATGCAGCGCCTCGGCATCCGCGTCCGAATAGACCGCCACCGTCTTTATGCCCATCTTGCGGGCCGTCCGGATGACCCGGCAGGCGATCTCGCCGCGATTGGCGACGAGGATTTTCTTGAGCGCCGGCATCAGACCTCCATGACGTCGTCGAAGGATTCGGGGAACGTTCTGCGGGCGACCTTCTCGTCGATCCTGAGAAGCGCGTCGTAGGAGGTCGGGTCGAAGTCGCTCTCGGCCGGTACGACCTCGCGGCCGAACAGAAGGTTGAGCCGGCCGGCATCGAGATTGCCCCGCTCGAACGGCTCAGAGCCGAAATGGTGCCACAGCGCATGCAGGAAGGCGGCATCCACCTTGTGCTCGATCGTACCCGGGCGGGCGAGGCGCTGCAGCTGCTTCAGCGGCGTTGCCCCCTTTTCGTTTGCCCGCCGGATCGTGAAATGATGCCCGTGGCCCGGCATGCCGGAAGGGAAACCCCTATGTTTCGTCATGTCGGGCGGTCTGGGCATGCTGGTCTCCTTGCGGTCGTTCTTCAAGCCTTGGCGAGCTTGTCCTGCGTCTTCGTCTCGAAATCGGAAGCGTCGTGGCGTTCGTGAAGCTGTTCGGACGGATCGCCGTTCACCCGGTTCACCATGCGGCCACGCTTGACGGCCGGCCGTTCGGCGATCTCGGCCGTCCAGCGCTGGACGTTCTTGTAGCTCTGGACGTCGAGGAAGGTACCGGCCTCGCCATAGGCCTTGCCTTGCGCCAGGTTGCCGTACCAGGGCCAGATGGCGATATCGGCGATCGAATATTCGGAGCCTGCCATGTACCGGTTCTCGGCAAGATGCCGATCCAGGACATCGAGCTGGCGCTTCACCTCCATCGAGAATCGGTCGATGGCATATTTGATATAGACCGGCGCATAGGCATAGAAATGGCCGAAGCCGCCGCCGAGATAAGGCGCCGAGGCCATCTGCCAGAACAGCCAGTTCATCGTCTCCGTGCGTGCCTTGTGGTCCTTGGGCAGGAAGGCGTCGTCGAACTTGTTTGCGAGATAGAGAAGGATCGACCCGCTTTCGAAAACGCGGGTCGGCTCGGGCGTGGAACGGTCCAGCAGGGCCGGGATCTTCGAATTCGGATTGACGTCGACGAAACCGGAACCGAACTGGTCGCCGTCGCCGATCTTGATGAGCCAGGCATCGTATTCGGCGCCCTTGTGGCCGGCGGCCAGCAATTCTTCCAGCATGATGCCGATCTTCACGCCGTTCGGCGTTGCCAGCGAATAGAGCTGCAGGGGATGCTTGCCGACCGGCAGCTCCCTCTCATGTGTCGGACCAGCGATCGGCCGGTTGATATTGGCGAACTGGCCGCCGTTTCCCTGTTCCCAGGTCCAGATCTTCGGGAGCTCGTAGCCCGCTGGAAAATTCTCGGCGGGGGATTTGTCGGTCATGAAATCTTCCTTCCATTCAGGTGGCGCGCCCGAGGGTTTTAGCGGGGCGACACCTATATAGAGAGCGGCCAGCCGAATTTCCGCTCATCACAGCGGGATCGTGTCGTGTTTCTTCCAATGCGTCGTCACCTGCTTGTTGCGCAGCGAGGCGAAGGCGCGGGCAATGCGGCGGCGCGACGAATGCGGCATGATCACCTCGTCGATGAAACCGCGTTCCGCCGCCACGAATGGATTGGCGAAACGCTCCTCGTATTCCTTCGTCCGCGCCGCGATCTTCTCCGGGTCGCCGAGTTCCGAGCGGTAGAGGATCTCGGTCGCTCCCTTGGCGCCCATCACGGCAATTTCGGCGGTCGGCCAGGCATAGTTGAAGTCGGCGCCGATATGTTTCGAGGCCATGACGTCATAGGCGCCGCCATAGGCTTTTCGTGTGATCAACGTGACCATGGGGACGGTCGCTTCGGAATAGGCGAACAGCAGTTTTGCACCGTGCTTGATGACGCCGCCATATTCCTGGGCAACGCCGGGAAGGAAACCCGGCACGTCCACCAGGGTCAGGATCGGGATCGAGAAAGCGTCGCAGAAACGCACGAAACGGGCGGCCTTGCGGGAACTGTCGATATCGAGGCAGCCGGCCAGCACCATCGGCTGGTTGGCGACGACGCCGACCGTCTGGCCTTCGAGGCGGATGAAGCCGGTGATGATGTTTCTCGCATAGGCTTCCTGGATCTCGAAGAAATCGCCCTCGTCGGCGATCGCATAGATCAGCTCCTTCATGTCGTAGGGTTTTGCGGCGCTGTCCGGAATCAGGCTGTCCAGGCGGTTCTCGACGCGGGCCGGATCGTCATGGAAGGGGCGGACCGGCGGCTTTTCGCGGTTGTTGAGCGGCAGGAAATCGAAGAGCTGGCGGACGGCCTCCAACGCTTCCACGTCGTTTTCGAAGGCGGCATCGGCGACCGAGGATTTTTTCGTGTGGGTGCCTGCGCCGCCGAGTTCCTCGGCCGTGACGATCTCGTTGGTCACGGTCTTCACCACGTCGGGACCGGTGACGAACATATAGGAGCTGTCGCGCACCATGAAGATGAAGTCGGTCATGGCCGGCGAATAGACCGCACCACCGGCGCAAGGCCCCATGATGACGGAAATCTGCGGCACGACGCCGGATGCCTCGGCATTGCGGCGAAAGACTTCGGCATAGCCGGCAAGCGAGGAAACGCCTTCCTGGATGCGGGCACCGCCGCTGTCGTTCAGGCCGATCACCGGCGCCCCGACCCGCACCGCCATATCCATGATCTTGCAGATCTTTTGCGCATGTGTCTCGGAAAGGGAGCCGCCGAGAACCGTAAAGTCCTGGGAAAAGACGTAGACCTGGCGGCCGTTGATGGTGCCCCAGCCGGTGACGACGCCGTCGCCCGCGACCTTTTGGCTATCCATGCCGAAATCCACCGCCCGATGAGTGACGTACATGTCGAACTCCTCGAAGGAGCCCTCGTCGAGCAGGACCTCGAGGCGCTCGCGGGCCGTCAGCTTGCCCTTCGCATGTTGTGCCTCGATACGCTTCTTGCCCCCGCCGAGCCTTGCCTCCGCCCGGCGTTTCTCGACCTCACCCAGAACTGCTCGCATGTTTGCTCCCGGTATTCCCTTGGGCATTACTTAGCGTTTCGCGGGCCTACGGGAAACCGTGGAACGCGCATCTATACGAATTGATAAGAGCACCGACCGGAAAATGCAAAACGGCCTGAAACCATATGACCACACCTAGAGCGTGGTTTCGCCCGAATCCGCCTTGATGATGTTGATGAACGCCTCGGCCGTCCAGGACAGCGGCGTGCCGGGCATCGAGATGATCCCGTATTCGGAGAGCTTGTCGGGCAGGAAAGGCCGCATGGCGATTGCGTCGCTGCGGAAGAACTCGGCTATCAGCGACGGCACGATGGCGATGCCGAGCCCTTGGGCTGCGCAGGCGCAGGCGGTCTCGACCGAATGGACTTCCAGGCTGCAGCGGTAGCTCGGCACCATGCGGCGCAGTTCGTGTTCCAGCTCGTTGCGGTTGACGCGCTGCCGGCCGAGCAGGATCAGGTCGTTGCGGGCAAGATCGTTGACGTCGATGGCCTGCTTGGCGGCCAGCGGGTGGCCGACCGGCATGACGCAGGTGGTGCCGCTGGTGAAGAGCGGGCGGGTGTCGAAGGAATGTTCCTCCGGCGGCAGGCGAACGAAACCGAGATCGGCGACGCGGCCGCGCACCATGCGTTCGATCGCATCATAAGGGCCGCTCAGGATCTCCACCGTCACACGCGGATGATCGGCCTTGAAGCGGGCAAGGATCGGCGGCAGCATGGTGGTCGCGAGGCTGTGCGGGAAGGCGACGCGGATCAGTGCCTCACCGAAGGCACCCGAACGGACGTCGCCGACCTTGACGCGCAGCCGGGCGACGCTCTCCGCGACGTCATCCACCTCGTCGACCAGGAGATGCGCTTCCGGCCGGGGGATGAGGCGCCCCTTGTCGCGCAGGAAAAGCTCGCGACCGATCTCTTCCTCCAGCGATGCGAGCTGACGGCTGATCGCCGACTGCGACAGGCCGAGCTGTGCCGCCGCCGCTATGGTGGAGCCGGTATCCATGATCGTCTTGAAGATTTCGAGCTGCTTGAAATTCATGCCGCGATCCTACGGAAGGCGGCGGCGAACACAAGCAGAGACATCGAACAGGGTTCCGCGCGCAAAACGCATAGGACCATGCATTCCGCGCATAATATTGCGCATCCCGCGCCGCCAGCTATCGTCGGCCTCAACAACGAGAAAAAGGGAACGTCTTCATGAGAATTCTCTGTCCCTGCGGGACGAAGGGTAAGCAGGAGCGCAGGCTATGACGGTTTTCGTTATCCGTCGCTTCCTGCAGAGCATCGCCGTCCTCTGCGTCACCGCGGTTATCGTCTTCATCGGTATCTATGCGATCGGCGATCCGGCTGAAATGCTGATCTCGCCGGATGCAAGCCCGGCGGAACGCGCTCAGGTCGTCGCCTCGCTCGGGCTCGACAAGCCGCTCTGGGAACAGTTCTTCACTTTTGCCTGGAACGCGCTGCACGGTGACCTCGGCCGCTCCTTCGTCTTCAACCGTCCGTCCATCAGCCTGATCTTCGAACGCCTGCCGGCGACGCTCGAGCTGACGCTGACCGGCCTCGTCTTCGCGCTCCTGCTCGGTATCCCGCTCGGCCTCCTGTCCGGCTTGAAGCCGAACACCGCCACCGACGAAGTGATCATGACCGGCTCGATCTTCGGCTTCTCTCTGCCGAGCTTCTGGCAGGGCATGATGCTGATCATGATCTTTTCCGTGTGGCTCGGCTGGCTGCCGTCCACCGGGCGCGGCCAGATGGGCGAATTTCTGGGGCTCCGTTCCAGCCTGTTTACGCTCGACGGCCTCACTCACCTGATCCTGCCGGCGATCAACCTGTCGCTGTTCAAGCTTTCGCTGGTGATCCGCCTCACCCGCACCGGCGTGCGCGAGACGATGCCGCTCGATTTCGTCAAGTTCGCGCGCGCCAAGGGCATTTCCGAGCGACGCATCGTTTTCGTCCATGTGTTCAAGAACATCCTGATCCCGCTGATCACCGTGATCGGCCTGGAGCTCGGCAGCATGCTCGCCTTCGCGGTGGTGACGGAGACGATCTTCGCATGGCCGGGAATCGGCAAGCTGCTGATCGACAGCATCATGCGGCTCGACCGGCCTGTCGTGGTCGCCTACCTGCTGGTCATCGTCAGCCTATTCATCTTCATCAATTTCGTCGTCGACGTGCTCTATTCGCTGGTCGATCCCCGCGTCCGGCTCGGAGGCGCCCAATGACCGCCCGCGCTCTTTTCGCCGAAGACATGCTGCTCGGCCGCCTGGTAACCGGCATCGGCCGCAGCCCCAAGGCGGTCGTTGCCGCCGTCGTCTGCGTCATCCTGCTGTTTGCCGCAGTCATCGGCCCCTATCTGACGCCCCAGAACCCGTTCGATCTCGCGGTGCTGGACATCCTCGATTCCAAGCTGCCGCCCGGCTCGCAAAGCATGGACGGCATGAACTACTGGCTCGGCACCGACGGCCAGGGCCGCGACATGTTCTCGGCGATGATCTATGGCCTGCGCACCAGCCTCGGCGTCGGCGTATTCTCAGGTATCGTCGCGCTTCTGGTCGGCACGGTGCTCGGCCTGATCGCCGCCTATTTCGGAGGGCGTATCGACACGCTGATCATGCGCGTCGTCGACCTGATGCTCGGCTTTCCGACCATCCTCGTGGCGCTGATGCTGCTGGCGCTGCTGGGCCAGGGGCTCTGGAAGGTGATCTTCGCGCTGATCCTGGTGCAATGGGCGACATTTGCCCGCGCCGTCAGGAGTGCTGCGCTTGTCGAGAAGAACAAGGACTATGTCGAGGCCGCGGTGACGCTCGGCATCGGGACGCCGCGGATCCTGATCGGCCATATCCTGCCGAACTGTCTGCCGCCGCTGATCGTCATCGGCATGCTGCAGGTGGCGAACGCCATTTCGGCGGAAGCGACCCTCTCCTTCCTCGGCATCGGCCTGCCGATCACCGAGCCGTCGCTCGGGCTGCTGATCGCCAACGGTTATCAGCTCCTGATGTCCGGCGAATACTGGATCAGCGTCTATCCGGGCGTGCTTCTGCTCGTCCTGGTCTTTTCGATCAACATCGTCGGGGACCGGCTGCGCGAAGTCCTCAACCCCCGACTTGGTGAAAGGTGAGCGCGATGACACCGGTCCTCGAAGTCAAAAACCTTTCCACCCATTTCATGACCCGCCGCGGGATCTTGAAGGCCGTCGATGACGTGAGCTTCACGGTCGGTGAGCGCGAGATCGTCGGGCTGGTCGGCGAATCCGGCTCCGGCAAGTCGATCACCGGGTTCTCGATCCTCGGCCTCGTCGACCCGCCCGGGCGGGTGGTCAGCGGCCAGATCCTGTTCAACGGCGACGACCTCCTGAAGATGTCGCCGGGCGCCATGCGGACGATCCGGGGCAAGCGCATCGCGATGATCTTCCAGGACCCGATGATGACGCTGAACCCGGTTCTCTCGGTCGCCACCCAGATGATCGAAACGGTGCAGGCGCATGACAGGGTCTCCCGCACGGAAGCCCGCGCCCGGGCTCGCGATGCACTGGGCCTCGTCGGCATTCCTTCGCCGGAGGAGCGGCTCGATTCCTATCCGCACCAGTTTTCCGGCGGCATGCGCCAGCGCGTGGCGATCGCGATTGCCCTCCTGCACCGGCCGGACCTGATCATCGCCGACGAACCGACGACGGCGCTCGACGTGACGATCCAGTCGCAGATCCTGTTCGAGATCAAGCGGCTGGCCGCCGAATTCGGCATGGCGCTGATCTGGATCAGCCACGATCTCGGTGTCGTCGCAGCGCTCGCGGACCGGATCATGGTCATGTATGCGGGCCGCATCGTCGAGGCGGGGCAGGTCGATGGGGTGCTCACCGCGCCGCGCCATCCCTATACGTCCGGCCTGCTCAGCGCCGTGCCTGCCGCGGTGCCGCGCGGTGAACCGCTTCGGCCGATCCCCGGTTTCGCACCCTCGCCGCTGTCTCGTCCTTCCGGCTGCGCCTTCCGTGACCGCTGCGCCCGGGCCACCGATATCTGCGCCACCGAGCCGATACGGTCGATCGCCGCCGGCCGCGAGTTCCGCTGTTTCCACCCTCATCTCTGGAGCGCCGCATGACGAACCCGCTCATGGAAGCCGTGCCCCTCGTAGAAGCCGTGGATGTCAGCCGGCGGTTTTCCCGCAAGCTCGACTATGCGGAAAAGATTGCCAAAGTCTTCGGGGCGGGACTCGAGGAGAAGACCGTACATGCGGTCGACGAAGTCAATCTTGCGGTCTATCCGGGCGAGGTGGTCGGCCTCGTCGGCGAATCGGGCTGCGGGAAATCGACGCTCGGCCGGGTGATGGCCGGCATCATGCCCGCGAGCGGCGGCGAGGTACGCTGGAAGGGCCGGCCGCTGACTTCGCTGCAGGGTGACGACAAACGCGCCATGCGGCTTTCCGCCCAGATGATCTTCCAGGACCCGATGTCGACGCTCAATCCGCGCAAGCGGGTTCTCGACCTGATCGGCGAGGCGCCCAAGGTGCACGGCATCGTCAAGGGCCGGGAGATGCGGGATTATGTGGCCGCACTGGTGACGCGTGTCGGCCTCGATCCGTCTTATCTGGACCGCTACCCGCACCAGTTTTCCGGCGGCCAGCGGCAGCGTATCGGCATTGCCCGGGCGCTCGCGGTAAAGCCGAAGCTGCTCGTCTGCGACGAATCCGTCGCTGCCCTCGACGTGTCGATCCAGGCGCAGATCCTCAACCTGTTCATGGACCTGAGACAAGAATTCGGGCTGACCTACCTGTTCATCAGCCACGACCTCGGCGTCGTCAAACATATCTGCGATCGGGTGGTGGTCATGTATCTCGGCCGCGTGGTGGAAAGCGCCACGCCTGACGAGCTCTTCGACAATCCGAAACATCCCTACACCCAGGCGCTGATCCGCGAACTGCCGTCCGTCACCGATCGCCGCCGGGTGTTCACGCCGATCAAGGGCGAGATCCCCTCGCCGCTCCATCCGCCGGCGGGATGCCATTTCCATCCCCGCTGTCCCAAGGCTTTCGACCGCTGCCGCGTGGAACGGCCGGTCTTGAAGGAAAACGCGGCCAAGGTCGCTGGTCGTCATGTCAGCGCCTGCCACCTGAACGATCTTGCCGCCCATCAGACAACAAACGCGACGGCCGAACCGGCCATCTAAAAAGGAAGGGAACAGACATAATGAAACCGATGAAATTTCTCCTGGCCGGGGTTGCGGCCTCGGTCATCGCGCTGAGCTCGGCTCAGGCCGCCGACCTGATACTCGGCAGCGCCACCGAGCCGTCCGCGATCGATCCGCAGTTTTCGCGCACCGGCAACAACCAGAACATCGCCATGCAGGTCTTCGACCGCCTGGTGCAGACCGACCCGGCAATCAATGTCGAGCCGGCGCTTGCCGTCTCCTGGACAAATGTCGAGCCGCTGACCTGGCAGATCAAACTGCGCGACGGCGTCAAATTCCACGACGGCAACCCGCTGACATCAGAGGACGTGATCTTCTCGCTCACCCGCGCCAAGGATATCCCGAACAGCCCGGCGCCGTTCTCCGGCAATGTCGGGGCGATCGACAGCATGAAGGCGATCGACAAGCTGACCGTCGAAATCAAGACCAAGAAGCCGACGCCCGATTTCATCGAACAGGTCGGCTTCGTCTACATCGTCGAAAAGAAGGTCGCGGAAGGCGCTTCGATCGAGGACTTCAACAGCGGCAAGGCGGCGATCGGCACCGGCGCCTACAAGTTTAAGTCCTGGACGCCAGGCGACAACTTGGCCCTCACCCGCAACGATGCCTTCTGGGGCAAGAAACAGGATTTCGACAACGTCACGATCAAGTTCATCTCGAACGACGCCTCGCGCGTCGCGGCCCTCCGCTCCGGCTCCGTCGACCTGATCGACGCCGTGCCGCCCGGCGACGTGAAGACCCTCCAGGGGATCTCCGGTCTCAAGGTCTTCTCGATCCCCTCGTCCCGGATGATCTACCTGGCGCTCGACAGCGCCCGCGACAAGACGCCCTTCATCACCGACAAGGAAGGCAAGCCGCTCGACAAGAACCCGCTGAAGGATATCAAGGTCCGCCAGGCGCTCTCCGAGCTGGTCAACCGCCAGCTGATCATCGACCGGATTCTCGACGGTTCGGCGGAAGCTGCAGGCCAGCTGGTTCCGAAGGGCGTCGCCGGCAACGATCCGTCGATCGCGGCACCCGCTATGAACGCCGAGAACGCCAAGAAGCTGCTTGCGGAAGCCGGCTACAAGGACGGTTTCGGCATCACCATCCACACCTCCAACGACCGCTTCCCGGGTGATGCGGAAGTGGCGCAGGCGCTCGGCCAGATGTTCGCGCGCGGCGGCCTGAAGGTGAACGGCGTCGTCGCCCAGCCCTATAACGTCTACACCAAGGGTGCCGGGGCCGGCGAATTCTCCGCCTTCATCTTCTCGCTCGGCAACTCTACGCCGACCTCCGCCACGGGTCTTCGCAACCTGCTGATGACGGCCAACAAGGACGCAGGCACCGGTTCGTTCAACCGGACGAAATATTCGAACCCGGCCTTCGACGATGCGATGCGTGCCGCCACCGCCGAATTCGACGTCAACAAGCGCGTGGAACTGCTGCAGAAGGCGACCAAGCTGGTCTTTTCCGACATTCCAGTCATCCCGCTCTACTGGCAGAAGGTTCACTGGGCCGGCAAGGCGAACCTCTCCTATGTCGCCAACATGACGGAAGACACCGCCGCGACGCTCGCCGGCATCGCCAAGTAAGCCTTCCGCTCAACGGTTTGCTGCGGCCCTCTCTCCTGGAGCCGCGGCATACCCCGGGCCGGCCTGACGTGTGGTGGGGCTGGCCCGGAATTGATTTGCAAATTCGAGGATATGGACATGGATACTCTGACGCCATCGCGCTTCGAGGTGATTGCCGACGACGTGGTCGTCGAACGGGATGTGATGGTGACGACGCGCGACGGCGTGAGGCTGGCGACCGACGTCTACCGGCCGGCCAAGGACGGCAAGGCGATCGAAGGCCGGCTTCCGGCGATCATGGAACGCACGCCCTACGGCAAGGCGGAGCGCTCACGTTCCGAGATCGAAGTGGGCATGGCGGAGCCGATGAAGCGCCATGAGGTGGCCAGTTATTTCGTCCGGGCGGGATATGCCGTGATCTACCAGGATTGCCGCGGCCGCTACAATTCCGAGGGCGAGTTCAGCAAATACATTTCAGAAGCGGCCGACGGTTACGATACCGCCCACTGGCTGGTGGAACAGGCCTGGTCAAACGGCCAGTTCGGGACGATGGGCCTTTCCTACGCGGCGCATACTCAAGCGGCGCTCGCCTGCCTCAACCCGCCGGGGCTTGCCTGCATGGTGATGGATTCGGGCGGATTTTCGAACGCCTATCAGTGCGGCATCCGCCAGGGCGGCGCATTCGAACTGAAGCAGGCGACCTGGGCCTACAACCAGGCGATCGGCGAGGGCAACGAGTTTGCCCGTGCCGCGATCGAAGCGGAGGACCTTCACGCATGGTTCAACGTCATGCCCTGGAGCGAAGGCAATTCCCCCGTGCGCTGGATGCCGGAATATGAAAGCTACCTGCTCGACCAGTGGCGCAGCGGCACGTTCGACGAAAGCTGGCGCCGGGTCGGGCTTTACATGGAAGGTTTCTACGAGACTTTTCCGGAAGTGCCTGTCGTGCTGATGTCGAGCTGGTACGACGCCTATGTGAAATCAACGCTCGACAACTATCGCGGACTTTCCGGCAAGGACAGCCGGCCGCTGCAGCTGATCATGGGGCCTTGGCTGCACGGCAACCGCAATGCGACGCTCGCCGGCGACACCTCCTTCGGGCCGACGGCGCCGCTTGACGGCAATGTCATGGAAAGCTGGCTATCCTTCCGCCGCAACTGGTTCGACCACTGGCTGAAGGGCAAGGACAATACGGTTGCGCAGGAACCGGTGGTGCGGGCCTTCGTGATGGGCGGCGGGTCGGGCACGCGCAACGCGGACGGCCGGCTGGATCACGGCGGGCACTGGATCGAGGCGGCCGACTGGCCGCTGCCGGGAACGGAATTCCGAAATTACTATATCCATGAAAACGGCTCGCTTTCGACCGACAGGCCGAAGGCGGAGGCTTCCCCCTTCACCTACGACTTCGACCCGAAGAACCCGGTTCCGACCATCGGCGGATCGCTGACGAGCGGACAGCCGATCTTCGAAGGCGGCGGCTTCGACCAACGCGAGGGCGACAAATTCTACGGCTCGAAACATCCGGGCCTGCCGCTTTCGGCGCGTGCCGACGTGCTCTCCTTCGAGACCGAGCCGCTCGCCGAAGATGTCGCCGTGGTCGGGCCGATCACGGTCGAACTTTATGTCTCGTCGGATGCGCCGGACACGGATTTCACCGCGAAAC
This sequence comes from Neorhizobium tomejilense, assembly GCF_964254135.1. Lineage (NCBI taxonomy): Bacteria > Pseudomonadati > Pseudomonadota > Alphaproteobacteria > Hyphomicrobiales > Rhizobiaceae > Neorhizobium > Neorhizobium tomejilense. The sequence goes on along the minus strand of NZ_CAXUSO020000001.1, from coordinate 4,208,322 downwards.
TCGTCGACGTCTATCCGCCGAGCAAGGATTACCCGACCGGCTACGCGCTCAACATCACCGACGGGATCATCCGCTGCCGCTACCGCAACTCCTTCGAAAAGCCGGAGCCGATCGTCAAGGGCGAGGTGTTCAAGGTAACGATCGAGCCGTTTGCGACCGCCAACTTGTTTGCCAGGAGTCATCGCATTCGGGTGGACATTTCCTCGTCCAACTTCCCGAAGTACGACATCAATCCAAATAGCTATGCGCCGGAAGGCCGCGGACGCACAAGCCAAGTGGCCCGCAACACCGTTTTCTGCGATGATATGCGTGCATCCGCCATCCGCCTGCCGATCGTCGGTAGAGTGGCAATGGCGGCGCTGAAGCCCATCGCGAAATGAACGAGGCCATGCTGACCGTCGCCGTTACCGGCCAAATCCTGATCCACGGCCCCCTCGACCTCCATGGCGAGGGACAGGCCGAGGTCCAGGATTTCCTCGAGGCGGATGTGGTCTTCGGCAATCTCGAGGCGACGGTGGAGACTGCCGGTGCATGGCCGACCAAGACGAAGACGCTGCATCTGGCTTCCCCGGATGCGCTGGTTTCCATCCGGGAACTCGGTTTTCACGCGGTAACGCATGCCAACAACCACGCCTTCGACCTCGGCCCGCCGGGCATCGCCTCGACCCGCGCCGCGGTGGAAGCGGCCGGGTTGAAGCTTGCCGGCAGCGGGCGGGATATCGAGCAGGCTGCCGCGCCGGTCATCGTGCCGGGACCTGAGCAATCGCTTGCCATCTTCTCCGTCGATCTCGGGCCGCAGCCGGACATCAACTATGCCTCGACGGAGCGCGGCGGCATTGCCCCGTTGCGGATGAAGCGGACGGTGAGCGTGCCGGCAGAAGAATTCGAGACGCTGAAGAGGATCGTCGGGACCCTTGGCGACGACAAACGGGGCGCGGCACGTGCTGCCGTGGGTTATGATGCGGGCGAGCGCCCGGAACTGGAGGTCTTTGGCACACCCGTCGCTGCCGGCGACGCCATCGGCGCACGCTGGGCGGCGGACGAGACGGACATGCAGCGGCTCGTCGACGGCATCGATGCCGCAAAGGCGATAGGGGATCTGGTGGCGGTGGCGCTCCACGGCCACCACTGGGATTCGAACTGGAAAACGACGCCCGACTGGCTGCTCGATCTCTGTCGCGGCCTGATCGATTGCGGCGCCGACCTGGTGCTTGGTACCGGCGCGCCGGTCATGCAGCCGCTCATCCTTTATCGCGGGCGGGTGATCATCGCCGGCCTCGGCAACTTTGTCTTCCACACCGGGCGGCCGGCGACCTATGACGAAAAGCACGTCGATGTCTGGCGCAGCGCCGCGATCCGGTTGACGCTTGCCGATGATGGTACGTGCAAAAGACTTGAATTGCTGCCGATTTCGGTCGGCAGGCCCGTGGACCACGACCTGCCTTTGGGGCCGGTTCCGCTGCAGGGCTCCGATGCGGACGATATCAGGGAAAGAGCTTTTGCCGGGCTTTCCGCAGCGGACAGGCAGGTCGTTTTTTGATCAGCCGAGCTTGCCGGTGAAAATGTAACCGACGCCGCGAACGGCCTTGATGAGCTGGGGATGTTTGGCATCCGCCTCGATCTTGCGGCGCAGCCGGACGATCTGGGCATCGATCGTGCGGTCGAAGGCATCGAGCTGCCGCCCCCTCGTCGCGTCCATCAGGAAATCGCGTGTCAGCACCCGGCCCGCATGCTGCACGAAGGCCGCCAGCATGTCGAATTCGCCCGTCGTCAGCTCAACTTCGCCATCTTCGTTGGACAGCAGCTGGCGCCTGGAAAGGTTGAGCGTCCATCCTTCGAAACGGACGATCTTCTCCTCGTTTTCCTCCTGCTTCGGCTGAGCCGGCTGGCGCCGCCTGAGGATCGATTTCAGCCGCGCATGCACTTCGCGCAGGTGAAACGGCTTGGCTATATAGTCATCTGCACCGATCTCGATCCCGATAATCCGGTCGACCACGTCGTCGCGGCCGGTCAGCATCATGATCGGAACGTCCGATTGCATCCGGATTTCCCGGGCAAGGTCAAAACCGTCCTGGCCGCCGGGCAACGACAGGTCGAGGAGGATGATGTCGACCTCCTGCCGTTTCAGCTGAGCGCGCATTTCCTGCCCGTCGGATACCGCGCTGACGGCATATCCCTCGCCCTCGAAATACCGCGTCAGCATCTGACGAATTCGAGGATCATCGTCGACGACGAGAATGTTGGCTGAGCTTGCGGGGGATGACATCAACAGGGAACCGGCGTGTTACAGATTGTTACCAATTAGAACCGTCTTTCACACGACTAGCATTCGCGCGTTACCGGGATTCGGTCAACTGCCTTAACCAAACGGATAGGGGCAGTTTCATGTTTGTCACGGATTATGCGAAGACCTTCAACACGGCAGCAGCAAGACCGCTCGACGAACCGGATTGTCTCCATTCGCTGTTCGCCAAGCAGCCTGTGGAATATCTGTCGGCCGGCCAGGCCCTGTTTTTCGAGGGCGACGAGGCCAGGCATATCTTCGAGGTCATGGAGGGGACGCTGCGCGTTTTCCGGATCATTTCGGACGGACGCCGGGTCATTACAGGGTTTCTGCATGCCGGCGATATGATCGGCGTGTCGTTCCGAGATAATTATATCTACACTGCGGAAGCCATCACCACGGCGAAGGTCCGTCGGCTGGCGCGTCGGCAATTCGAGGCAGCCGTCATCAATTCCGAGAGCCTGAGGCCGAAGGTCTTTGCCCGCGTCTGCGACGAAATGGCCGCAGCCCAGGACCAGATGGTGCTCCTGTCGAGCAAAAGCGCGGAAGAGCGGCTCTGCACCTTCCTTCTGAGATACCTGAAACGCGCGATGGCCGAACGCAATGCGCAGCCGGTCGTCGATCTCTCCATGAGCCGGCAGGACATGGCCGACTATCTCGGACTGACGATCGAGACCGTTTCGCGTACTATCACCAGGCTTATCGGCAAAGGCGTGTTGAATGTTCTGGACCCGGCTGCCCGTCATTCCATAAGAATCGAGCGACCGGGGATGCTTGCGCAACTCGCCGGAGACGACGATGACTGTGGAGACATGCGGCGCGACCTGATTGCTCTCGGTGAGCGACGGCGCCATTAGACGGGAAAGATATGAACGGCAATACAGGATCCGAAGCCACGACGGAAAGCCAACTCGATGCCGTCACCTTTCTTCTCGACCATGCCAACCTTATCGTCCATGGCGTTGACGGCGTCATCCGCCGCTGGACGACAGGTTGCGAGCAGCTTTACGGCTGGCGGCGGGAGGAGGCTCTCGGCAAGGTCGTTCACGATCTTCTGGCGACACAGTTTCCCGAAACGCTCGACGAGATTCGTCGCCATGTCCAGACCTATCATGCCTGGCAAGGCGAGGTCGTCCATCATCACAAGCATGGGCACCCGGTCTTCGTGGCGACCCGCTGGGTGGCCGTCAATCCATCGAGCGACGGTCCTTCGGTCATCATTCAAACGAACAACGATATCACCGAGATGAAAAGGGTGCAGAACGATCTTGCCGAACGCGAAGCGCATCTGCGCTCCATTCTGGACACGGTTCCGGAATCGATGATCGTCATCGACGAGGTCGGCTGCATTTCCTCGTTCAGCGCCGCCGCCGAGCAGCTGTTCGGCTACTCGTCCGACGAAGTCTGCGGGCAGAATGTGAAGATGCTGATGCCGTCGCCCGATCGCGATGCCCATGACGGATATATCTCGCGCTACCTCACCACCGGCGAACGCCGGATCATCGGCTACGGCCGCGTCGTGACCGGGCAGCGCAAGGACAAGAGCACATTTCCGATGGAGCTTTCGGTCGGCGAGGCTGTCACCAACGGAAAACGCATTTTCACCGGCTTCGTCCGCGACCTCACCAGCCGTCACAAGATCGAAGAAGAACTTCGCCAGGCCCAGAAAATGGAAGCGATCGGCCAGCTGACCGGCGGCCTGGCGCACGATTTCAACAATCTTCTCACCGTCATCAGCGGCAATCTGGAGATGATCGAGAACAAGGTCGCAGATGCAGGCCTGCTGGAACTGCTGCATGAAGCCCAGGGTGCTGCGGAAGACGGCGCCAAACTGACAGGCCAGCTTCTGGCCTTCGGACGGCGCCAGCCGCTCAACCCGAAGCTCGCAGATGTCGGCAATCTCGTCTCCGGCTTCTCGGAGCTTCTGCGGCGAACACTCGGCGAAACGATCGAGCTTCGCACCACCGTGACCGGCGTTTCCAACGAAGCGCTGGTCGATGCATCGCAGCTCCAGAACGCGCTTCTCAACCTGACGCTCAATGCCCGGGACGCGATGCCGCGTGGCGGCAAGCTGACGATCGAGATCTCCCGCGTCAGGCTGGACGTCGACTATGCGCAGATGTATCCCGATGTCCGCACCGGCGATTTCGTGCTGATCTCCGTCACCGATACGGGTGTCGGCATGCCTTCCGACGTCAAGGACAAGGCTTTCGAGCCATTCTTCACCACCAAGGGCCTGGGCGCGGGAACAGGTCTCGGCCTCAGCATGGTCTACGGTTTCGCCAAACAGTCCGGCGGGCATATCCAGCTCTATAGCGAGCCCGGACAGGGCACGAGCGTCAGAATTTTCCTGCCGGTGGCGCGCAAGACGGAGGCGGCGGGTCCGCTTGCCGTCGAGGCCGGCTCGAAGCAGGCCACCATTCCGGGCGGCACCGAAAAGATCCTCGTCGTCGAGGACGATCCTCGCGTCAGGCGCATCGCCGTGTCCCGGCTGACGCAGCTCGGTTACGGTGTCATCGAAGCCTCGAACGGCCAGGAGGCGCTGGACCAGCTCGGCCAGCACGACGGCATCCATCTTCTTTTCACCGATATCGTGATGCCAGGCGGAATGACGGGCGACGAACTGGCGGCCGAAGTGCGCGCCAGACGCCCCGGCATGAAGGTATTGTTCACCTCCGGCTATGCGGAACCTGCCATTGCCGGACGCGAGCTCGCCCAATCCGGTAGCTGGCTAAAGAAGCCGTATACCGCAAGGGAGCTCGCGGTGCGGCTTCGCGAACTGCTGGACTGAGCAGGGTTTCGAAGGGGCTGCATCTGCGGCCCTTTTTTTGACAATCGCCCAAGAAATGCCTGAGCGGCTGGCGGCACCCCCATCGGGGCCTGCGCTTGTCCAAGATTCCTGGTTCATTCCGGCGGGTCGTCCCGAAGCACGCGCCAGGAGGCGCCTTCGAGATCGTCGTACTGGCCGCTCTTCAGCGACCACAGAAAGGCGAAGAGGCCGAGACCGCCGAGGAAAAGTGCGATCGGGATGAGATAGATCAGCATGTTCATGCGACGCGGGCCTCACCGGGAGGGGTTTTTGCTCGGCCGTGGCTCTCCGCCGCCGCTTCGGCCTCGGCGGCGCTTCGCGATCCGCTGAGCCGCAGCGCGTTGGCGACGACGATGATCGACGACGTGGACATGGCAACGGCGGCAATCAGCGGCGTCGCATAACCGGCAAGCGCGATCGGCACGGCGATGACATTGTAGCCGATGGCGAGCGCAAAATTCTCGCGGATCAACCGGCCGGCGCGCCGCGAGATATCGATCGCCAGCGGCACCGCTTCGAGGCTGTCGCGCATGAATACGAAGTCGGCGGCCTGACGGCCGACGTCCGCCGCTGTCGCCGGCGCGATCGAAACATGCGCTGCGGCGAGCGCCGGGGCATCGTTGATGCCGTCACCGACCATCAGCACCTTGCGGCCACTTGCTTCGAGCGAGGTGCAGAACTCCGCCTTCTGTCTCGGCGAAAGCTCCGCCTGCCAATGTTCGAGGCCGAGGCGGATGGCGAGATCGGCAACCACCCGGCGCCGGTCACCCGATAGTATGCCCGTCTCGAAACCGCTGGCTGCGAGGGATGCCGTGGCGGTCAGGGCGCCGGGGCGGAGCGAATCATCGAACCGGAAGGTGGCGATCTCCCTGGCGTCGAGCGAGAGAACCGTTTCCGTCACGCTATTGCCCGGGCTTCCGTCGTCCGGCACTGACAGAGCGAAGCGGCGGTTGCCGAGACGGTAGACGCCGGCGGGTGTCACCGCTTCGAGGCCTAGGCCCGGGATTTCGGTGACGGTCTCGAAGACCGCGACCGGGCCGGATACCACCATCGCCAGCGCCTGGGAGAGAGGGTGGCGCGAATGGGCGGCGAGGCCGGCGGCCAAGGCGAGCTGCTTCCTGTCGAACCGCTCGACATCCAGCAGCCGCGGCCGGCCGAGGGTCAGCGTGCCGGTCTTGTCAAACAGCACCGTGTCGATTTCGGCAAGCCGTTCCATGGCCGAACCGTCCTTGACCATGATGCCGTTCCGGAACAGCCGGCCGGCCGCGACCACCTGCACCACGGGCACGGCGAGGCCGAGCGCACAGGGGCAGGTGATGATCAGCACGGCGATTGCCACCAGCATCGCGTGTTTCCAGTCGCCGCCGATGAAACCCCAGGCAAGAAAGGCGGCGAGCGCCAGAAAATGGACGGCCGGAGAATAATATTGCGCTGCACGATCGGCGATCCGGCGATAGCGCGCCCGTCCACCTTCGGCCGCCTCCATTAGCGAAATGACTTCGGACAGGAAGGAATCCCTCGCCGCGGCCGTCGCTCTCAGCACCAGCGAGCCGGTGAGGTTGAGCGTTCCTGCCTGTATCATATCTCCGGCACGGACCGGCCTCGGCGCGCTTTCGCCGTTGACGATCGAGAGGTCGATATCGCTTGCGCCGCTCTCGACGAGCCCATCGACCGGCACCCGCTCACCGGCCGCAATCGCCACCCGGTCGCCCGGCCGTATTTCGTCCACCGGGCGATAGTCGCGCGAGCCGTCCGCACCGATAATCGTGGCGCCGCGGGGCGACAGGCGTGCAAGGCCGCTGATCGCAGCCCGCGCCCGGTCGCGCATGACATGGTCGAGCGTGCGGCCGATCAGCAGGAAGAACAACAGCGACACCGTCGCATCGAACCAGGCATGTTGGCCGTGATGCATGGTTTCCCAGAGCGACACCGCATAGGAAAGCGTTATGGCGAGCGCGATCGGCACGTCCATGTTGGTGCGGCGGCGACGCAGCGCGGTCCAGGCCGACTGATAGAAGAAACGGCCGCCATAGATCAGCGCCGGCGCGGCGATCAGAGCCGATATCCAATGGAACATGTCGCGTGTCGAGGCGTCGGCGCCCGACCATACCGAAACCGACAGCAGCATGATGTTTGCCGCCGCAAAACCGCAGAGCGCGACGGCGCGGATAAGGTCGCGCTGCAGCTTTTCGCCGACCTCCTCGGCATTCGAGAAAAGATGCGCATCGTAGCCGGTGGCGCCGACGATCGCCTTGACCAGCTCGACCGGATCCGTGTCGACATCATCTCCGGCCTTTTCCCGCCAGACGATCGAGACGCGTTTGGTGGAGAGATTGACCCGTGCCCGCTCTACCGACGGCAGCGCGTTGAGTGCCTTTTCGATCGTCGCGATGCAGGTGCCGCAATGGACCTGCGGAACGCTGAGATCGGTCTGGCGCAGGCCAGGAGAAATCGACCGGCTGGACAGCGTCAGCTCCTCGGAGGACGGAAGCGGATGGTCCGAATAGCCTTCGGCTCCGGGCGCGCAGCAGCTCATTCCGCCCCCCTCAAAACCGAGATGCGTTCGGCCTGATGCAGGATGCGCTTGCCGTTCCGGATGGCGCTCGCATCAACGATCCATTGGCCGGGCAGGATTTCATGGGTGGCCACGAATATCCCCTGGCCGACGGGAACGAGGTCGAGTTTGAAATCCTGATGTTCGCCGACCGGACGCTTGAACTTCAGCGTCAGCGCATCAGCCGCGATCGGCCCGTTCTTCGGGTGGAAGACCTCATAACGGATATTGGAGCCGTTGACGGTGATGCGGCCGGTGACGCCGGTCGCCGTCAACGTCCTCGCCTCGGCCGCCTTGCCGTTGAACTGCTGGCTGGCGACATAGGTGTTTTCCGCCACCAGCCCGCTCCAGCTGGTGACCGCGTTATAGGCCATGTAGAAATTGACCGAGATGATGGTGCCGAAAAAGAGCACCAGCACGCCGACCATGTGCCAGCCGGTGAAGACGAAGGGTTTTGCAGGGATCGCGTTCATTTTCGTCGGGCTCATTTCCTGGCTCCCGGTGTGTTGAAGACGGCTGAATAGCTGTCCTTTTCGTGGCTCGACCGGTCCTCGGCGATGAAGTGGAAATCGACGGCCTCGGAGGAAACGGCATCCTTGGGCAGGGTCACGAAAACCTTCAAGGCAAGCGTCTTGTCGGGCTCCACCTGCACCGCGAAGAGGCGGCCCGGTACGTCCGTGACGCCGGATATCTTCATCGTCGCTTCGGGCAGGCCCTCCATCGAGACCATGATCGTGCGCGGCTCCGGGATCATGTTGAGCAGCCGGATCGTGTAGCCGTTGCGGATGGAACCGTCCGATTCCAGCACGAATTGCGGGTTGCGATCATGGAGCACGTTGACCTCCAGCCGGTCGCGCGCGAGAAGCGCGAAGACGAGGCCGAGACCGACGGCCGACCAGACGCCGAAATAGATCAGCGTGCGGAGCCTGAAGATCACCCTCCAGTCGAAGTGGCGGACCTTGTCGATGAAGGAACCGTCCGGATTGCGCACCCGTGCCGGTTCGATCGCGGTCGTGCTGCCGTTTGTCGCAAGCGCCATGTTCGTCTCGTATTCGTCGAGTGTCGCATAAGCGATCAGGCCGCGCGGCTTGCCGATCTTGTCCATCACGCCGTCGCAGGCATCGATACAGAGGGCGCAGGTGATGCAAGCCATCTGCTGGCCTTCGCGGATGTCGATGCCCATTGGACAGACCGCCACGCAGGCGTTGCAATCGACGCAATCGCCGACCGGCTGGCCGGCTGCTGCCGCCTTCTTGGCATGGCGGCTGCGCGGCTCGCCGCGCCAGTCGTTATAAGTGACGACCAGCGAGCTCTCGTCCAGCATGGCGGCCTGGATGCGCGGCCAGGGGCACATGTAGATGCAGACCTGTTCGCGCAGCAGTCCGCCGAGCACGTAGGTCGTGGCCGTCAGGGTGGCGACGGTCGAATAGGCGATGAGTGCCGCCTGGCCGGTGACGAAATCGAAGGCGAGCGAGGGCGCGTCGGCGAAATAGAAGATCCAGGCGCCGCCGGTCGCGACCGCGATCGTCAGCCAGGTGGCGTGTTTGGCCACGCGCTTCCAGAGCTTGTCGAGGCTCCAGGGCGCGGCGTCGAGCTTGATGCGGGCATTGCGGTCGCCTTCGATGAAGCGCTCGACGACCAGAAAAAGATCAACCCAGACCGTCTGCGGACAGGCATAACCGCACCAGGCGCGACCGACGGCCGAGGTCACCAGGAAAAGGCCGAAACCGGCCATGACCAGAAGCCCGGCGACGTAGAAGAATTCCTGCGGCCAGATCTCGATGAAGAAGAAATAAAAACGGCGGCTGGCAAGATCGACGAGCACCGCCTGATCGGGCGCGAAGGGACCGCGGTCCCAGCGGATCCAGGGAGTGAGGTAATAGATGCCGAGGGTTATCAGCATCACCAGCCATTTGAAGCGACGGAAGCGCCCTTCGGCCCTTTTGGGAAATATCTTCTTGCGCTTCTCGTAAAGCGGCTTGCCCGGCGAATGCACGGGCTGGACATCGATGCGCTCAACGGAAGAACCGTTCTGCTGCAGATGGGAGGCGGTGTAGAGATTCATTGGCCGATCCTTTGTGGCCGTAGTCTCGCACCGGGGCGAGCAATCTCCCTTGACTAAAGTCAACGGGCGAAGGCAGCAGACCGCGACATTCTGGCGGGGACGTGCAAAATGCACTATTCTTCACCGCAACCGGGAGAAGACCATGGGCCTGCATAAGCTGGAAATCGAGGTGGATGACGAGATGCTGTCGCGGATTGATGCCGCCGCCGCTCGTATCAATCGTTCACGTGCAGAGGTCGTCGTCGATAAGCTGAAGGATCTTCCCCCAGCCGTCGTCGACGCGCCGGATCGGCCGGAGATAGAGAGACGGCGGGCTTTCCTCCGTGAAATGTCTGCGCGGATCGATGCGCTGGGACGTCCTGGCCGATCCGCGGAAGAGATCGATCGCCAAATCCGCGAATTCCGCGAAGATCGTCAATATGACCGGTAAGGTCTATGTCGACAGCAATGTCCTGATCTACTACGTCGATGGTTTGCCCGCGTTCAAATCCCTGGCTGAAAACGCCGTGATGGCCTTCATCGGAAGTGAATGGAGGTTATTTTCCAGCGAGATCACGTTCGGTGAATGCCTACGCGGGGTACCTCGCGATGCTCCGGATGTTTCGGCTGTTTTCCTCGCCATTTTGAGCAACGCTGAGTTTATCTCACTCGAACCCGTCAGTCTTGCTCTCATCAAACGCGCCGCCGCCCTCGGCGCCGAACTCAACATGAAGCTCATTGATGCCATCCACGTCGCCACCGCCGAAGCTCTCGGATGCGACGTCTTCCTGACGAACGACCGGGGCATTCGCGCCCCGGCCGGTATCGAGCTGCGGTATCTGTCGGCGGAAGCCTGATCATTCCCCGCCGCCGAGCGAGTGAATGTAGACGGCGAGCTGCTTGACGGCGACGTCTCCGAGGCGGGCTCCCCAGGCCGGCATCACGCCGTGTTTCGGGGCCTGGATCTGCCTGGCAATCTCCGCCTCGCCGCGGGCCTTCAGCCAGATCGCGTCGGCAAGGCTCGGCCCGCCAAGGTCGCGGTTGCCCTCGGCCTTCTCACCATGACACGAGACACAGTTGTCGATGAAGAGCTGTTTTCCGGGCTCGACCATCGCTGAATCGCGCGGGGTTCCGGTGAGGCTCACCACGTAGGCGGCGACCTGGCGCACCTCGTCCGGCTTCAGCATATCCGTAAAGGCCGGCATTTCCGAAATGCGGGTCTCGCCGTCGGCGGGATCGCGGATGCCATGGGCGATCGTCTGATAAAGAGCGTTGACATCGCCGCCCCACAGCCAATCGTTGTCGTTGAGATTGGGGTAGCCCTGCCCGCCGGCGGCACCCGTGCCGTGGCACGGGGTGCAGTTGACGCGGAAGGCGGCCGCGCCGCCTGCGGTTGCGAACTGGCTAAGCTGGGGGTCGGCGACAATCTCTTCCAGCGACGAACTGGAGATTTTCTCCAGGATCCCGCCTTGGGCGATCTTGGCACCATCGAGATCTGCCGCAAGCTCGGCACGGCTCGAATATCCGAGCAGGCCTTTCGTCGCGTCGGTCAGGAGCGGAATGGAAGGGTAGGCGATCGCATAACCGACCGACCACAGGATGCAGGCATAGAAGGTCCAGAGCCACCAGCGCGGCAGCGGATTGTTGAGCTCGCGAATGCCGTCCCACTCGTGGCCGGTGGTCTCAACACCGCTCAATTGGTCGATATGTTTTTCCGCCATATGTTTTTCTGGCATGTTCAATCCTCCTTCAGAGGGATCCGGGCGGCCTCGTCTGCAGAGGCTTTCGCGCCGGGGCGCAAGGTGAAGACGAGAACGCCGAGGAAGAACAGGGTCATGGCAAGCAGACCCCAGCTATCGGCGAAGTGGCGCATGGCCGTGTAGAATTCCATGAGCTTGCTCCTTCAGCGGTAGCCGGCAGCGTCGTCATAAGTCGAGAAATCGACCAGCGTGCCGAGCATCTGCAGATAGGCGACCAGCGCATCCATCTCCGTGAGGCTCTGGGCATTGCCGTCGAAATCGCCGACCTTGGCCTTGGGATAGCGGGCGAGCAGGCCGGACGTGTCGGCGTTCGGATCGGCCTGGGCCGAAAGATCCGCCTTGGCGCTCGCTATCATTTCGTCCGAATAGGGGACGCCGACCGCGCGGTTCGCCTTCAGCTCCATGGAGACGTCGGTGATCTTGAGCGGTGTCTCCTTGAGGAAGGCGTAGCTCGGCATCACCGATTCCGGCACGACGTCGCGCGGTTCGATCAGGTGCTGGACGTGCCATTCGTTCGAATAGCGGTCGCCGACGCGGGCGAGATCGGGGCCTGTGCGCTTCGATCCCCACTGGAACGGATGGTCGTACATGGATTCAGCCGCCAGGCTGTAGTGACCGTAGCGCTCCACCTCGTCGCGGAAGGGGCGGATCATCTGGCTATGGCAGACATAACAGCCTTCGCGAAGGTAGATGTCGCGCCCGGCCAACTCGAGCGGCGAATAGGGCCGCATGCCTTCCACCTTCTCGATGGTGTTTTCGAGATAGAAGAGCGGTGCGATTTCCACGATGCCGCCGATCGAGACGACGAGCAGCGAGCCGACCAGGAGCAGGGTCGCGTTGCGTTCGATGTAGTGATGTTTGTCGAGAATGGACATGAATGGTTCCCTCCTTATTCGGCCGGCTGGAGAGCGGCGGGGGAAGCACCACCCCGAACCCGCTCCTGCCGTTGGTAACCGAGGATGGTCATGGTGACGTTGAAGGCCATGATGAGCCCGCCTGCGAGGTACATGGCACCGCCCACCGCACGCAGCAGGTAGTAGGGGAACATGGCCGCGACCGTTTCGGCGAAGGAATAGACCAGGAAGCCCTGGCTGTCGTATTCGCGCCACATCAGGCCCTGCTGGACGCCGGCGACCCACATGACGGCTGCGTAGACGACGATGCCGAGGGTGGCGAGCCAGAAGTGCCAGTTGACGAGGTCGAGACTGTAGAGGCGCTCGCGGTTCCAGAGCTTGGGCGTCATGTAATAGACTGCGCCGAAGGTGATCATGCCGACCCAGCCGAGTGCACCGGAATGCACATGGCCGATCGTCCAGTCCGTATAGTGACTGAGCGAGTTGACCGCCTTGATCGACATCATCGGACCTTCGAAGGTCGACATGCCGTAGAAGGCAATGGCGATGATCATCATGCGGACGATCGGATCGGTGCGGATCTTGTCCCAGGCGCCCGAGAGCGTCATCAGGCCGTTGATCATGCCGCCCCAGGAAGGCATCCAGAGCATGATCGAGAAGACCATGCCAAGCGTCTGGGCCCAATCGGGCAGCGCCGTATAGTGCAGGTGATGCGGGCCGGCCCAGATATAGAGGAAGATCAGCGCCCAGAAGTGGATGATCGACAGCCGGTAGGAATAGACCGGGCGATTGACCTGCTTCGGCACGAAATAATACATCATGCCGAGGAAGCCGGCGGTCAGGAAGAAACCGACCGCGTTATGTCCGTACCACCACTGGGTCAGCGCATCCTGGACGCCCGAAAAGGCCGAGTAGCTCTTCACGCCGAGGAAGGAGACCGGGACCGCCAGGTTGTTCACCACGTGCAGCATGGCGATGGTTACGATGAAGGCGAGATAGAACCAGTTCGCCACATAGATATGCGGCTCCTTGCGCTTCAGGATCGTACCGAGGAACACGGCGAGATAGGCGACCCAGACGACCGTCAGGAAGAGGTCCACATACCATTCCGGCTCGGCATATTCGCGCGACTGCGTGATGCCGAGCAGATAGCCAGTCGCTGCCATGACGATGAAAAGCTGATAACCCCAGAACACGTACCAAGCGAGATTGCCGCCGAAAAGGCGGGCGCGACAGGTGCGCTGAACCACATAAAACGACGTGGTGATCAGTGCATTGCCGCCGAAGGCAAAGACGACGCCCGATGTGTGCAGCGGTCGCAGGCGGCCGAAATTGAACCAGGGTTCGATGTTCAGGTCCGGAAAGGCAAGCTGGAGTGCGATGACGACACCGACCAGGAAACCGACGACACCCCAGAAAACCGTGGCGATGGTGCCGTATTTCACCACCTCGTCGAAATATTCGGATTTTGACGACAGGCTTATCGCGGGCGGCTGCGGCGCGAAGGAGATCCTGCGCATCAAGACGGTCGTGCTGATCAGCAGCACGAAGAACAGGACCCACATATGGGCCGCAAACAGGCTGTCATGGGTGTAGGCGGCCGCGAGCAACGCCAGGAAGGTGCCGATCGACAGCCAGAGTGTTTCTGAGACGTAATTCATGGTCTTTGGCCTCACAGCGCAAATACGCTGCCGGTTGAAGGATTGTGACCATGATGTGCTGACATACGGGCCGCTTCGGGGGTTTGACCTGCGTCAACGCCCCCGGCAAACGGCCCGTTCGTGTTCTATTTCGGGTTCAGTTTTCCGGATCGAGGATGCAGCACTGCTCCGGCAGCGGCGTGAGCACCGCCGGGGCACCGGCATCCAACGGGTCGGAAAGCGGGCCGTTGGCGGTGATTTCGCCCGCGGCCGTTTCGCATTTGTATTGATAGGCGCGACCGAGATAGGTGCGCGTCCCGAGGACTGCCGGGATGCCTTCGCCCTCGCGGCGGACCGCAAGCCCGTCGGCGCGGCAGGCCAGAATGAAATCGTCCTTGATCGGGCCAAACAGATCCTGGGAAAGGTGAAGCCGCGTGCCGCCGGTCGCCTCGGCGGTGATGATTGCCGCTTGGCGATCGACGACCTTCATGCGGATCAGGTTCTCGAAGCCGACGAAGCGGGCGACGAAGGCGTTGGCCGGCTTCTGGTAGAGCACTTCCGGCGTATCGAGCTGCAGGATACGGCCGGCATTCATGATAGCGACGCGGTCGGAGATCGAAAACGCCTCTTCCTGATCGTGGGTGACGTAGAGCGAGGTCGTGCCGTTGGCGCGCTGCAGCTGGCGGATTTCGACGCGCATGTCGATCCTGAGCTTGGCATCGAGGTTGGAGAGCGGCTCGTCGAACATCAGGAGCGGCGGCTCGATGACGAGAGCTCGGGCAAGCGCGACGCGCTGTTTCTGGCCGCCGGACAGCGCTGCCGGCAGGCGGTCGGCGAGCGGGGCAAGGCCGACGCGTTCCAGCATCGCCATCGCCCGCCTGGTCCGGTCCGGCTTGGCGAGGCCACGCTGCTTCAGGCCGAAGGCGACATTGTCGAGCACGGTCAGGTGCGGGAAAAGCGCATAGTTCTGGAAGACGAGACCGATATTGCGGGTATGGGCCGGCAGCGTCGTCAGATCGCGGTCGCCAAGCCTGATCCGGCCGCTGGTCGGCTGCAGGAAGCCCGCCACCAGGCGCAGCGTCGTCGTCTTGCCGCAGCCGCTGGAGCCGAGCAGCGACACCAGTTCGCCGGCCGCAACGGAGATCGACAGGTCTTTCAGAACCTGCGTGGTTCCGTAGTGGGCGGAGAGGTTTTCGATGGTCAGGGATACGGTCACGGTAACCTACTTGGTGAGGAATGTGAGGCCGAGCGTCGCTTCGACGATCGCCATGACGCCGACGGTCACCAGCATCAGGAGCACGGAAACGGAAGCGATCGTCGGGTCGAAGAACTGCTCCATATGCGCGAGAATCTGGATCGGCAGCGTCGAGATGCCCGGGCCGGTCAGGAAGACCGACACCGACACGTCGTTGATGGAGGTGATGAAGGCGAGGATAAAGGCGGCAATGACGCCGGCGCGGATGTTCGGCAGCACCACAGTCATGAAGGTTTTGAGCGGCGGGCAGCCGAGGCTTCTCGCGGCCTCCTCGATCGAGAAATCGAAGGAGGCGAGGCTGGCGCCGACGACGCGCACCGAATAGGGCAGGATCAGCAGAGCATGGCCGACGACGAGGCTGATGAAAACCGGCAGGCCGAGGCCTATCGTGATCGACTTCAGGAGCGCGAAGCCGAAGACGATTTCCGGCACCAGGATCGGCAACACGAACAGTGTCGAGAGCCAGCGTGGCAGCTCGACCCGATAGCGATTGAGTGCGTAAGCGGCCGGAATGCCGATCAGCAGCGACAGGCCGGTGCCGAGAAGCGCCACCTGCAGGCTGGTGATCGCCGTGCGGCGGAAGGCCTCCATCTGGAAGATGTTGGCGAACCAGCGCAGCGTCAGCCCCTGCGGCGGGAAGGTGAGGAATGTCGTGTCGCTGAGGGCCGAGCCGACGATGATTACCAGAGGCGCGAGCAGGAAGAAGAAGACGAGAATGGCGAAAGCGCCGAGAAGGGGGTGAATACGCGTCGCCATCAGACCGCCATCGGGTTGAGCCGGCGTGCCATGCGGCTCATGATGAGCACGACGCCGATGGTTATGACCACCATGATGGCGGCGATCGTCGAAGCGCCGACCCAGTCGAAGGTCACCATGGCGCGCTGGTAGAGGAAGGTGCCCATCATCATCTGCTTTTCGCCCCCGAGGAGCTGGGGGGTCGCATAGGAGGTGAAGCTGCCGGTAAAGACCAGCACCGCGCCGACGATGAGGCCGGGGGCTGCAAGCGGCAGGATGACCTGAAGGAAGGTCGGGACCGGCCTTGCGCCGAGCGAGGCGGCGGCCTCGATCAGGTCACGCGGGATCCCCTCCAGCACCCCGACCAGCGTCAGGATCATCAGCGGCACGAACAGATAGACCATCGCGACGATGACGGAGCCTTGGGTGTAAAGCATCGACAGGGGCTCGCCGATCAGCCCGACCGACATCAGGGCATTGTTGATGATGCCGTTCTTGCCGAGGATGATCAGCCAGGCGAAGGAGCGGACGACGACGCCGGTCAGCAACGGAAAGACCGCGGCGACGATCATGATGCTCTTCAGACGTCCCGGCATCTGGGCGATGACATATGCGGTGATGAAGCCGACCACGAGCGCGATGCCCGTGGTGATCAGGGCGACCTGAAGGGTTCGGTAGAGGACGGCCATGCGAAAGCCGCTCTTGAAGAAGGCCATATAGGTGGAAAACGGACCGGCCGCCTCGCCGAATGTGGTGGCGATCGTCAGCACGACGGGGATGACCAGAAGCAGGACGACGGCGATCGTCGCCGGCATCGTCAAACCCCATCTGGCAAGCTTGTTCATCGACAGTCTTTCTCAAAGGCAGGAGCGCCGCGTTGGTGGCGGCGCTCCGTTCTCAATGCAAACATATCACCAGTCAGGCGACGTCCGGGACTACTTGCCGAAAACCTCGTTCCAGCGGTCGATCCAGTCGGTCTTGGCGGCGTTCATCTTGGCGTAGTCGATGCGGGTCAGGCTGGAAACCTGATCGGCGCCATAGGTCCAGATCTTCGCCTGGTCCGGGGTGAGCTGGACCTTGGTGGAGATCGGCGCATCGACGCCCTGCTCGGCTTCCTTCTGCTGCACGTCCTTCGACAGGATGAAGTTGATGAACTGGTGGGCCAGTTCGGCGTTTGTCGAACCCTTCGGGATGTTGACCGTGTTCAGCGTGGCGATATCGCCGTCCTTGAGCTTTGCCCAGGTCATGGTCTTCACCGCGGCCTGCATCGAGGCGAGCGTGAAGTCCTGGCCGATTGCGACGCGCACTTCGCCGGTCGAGATCAGGTTCACCAGTTCGGAACCGGTATTGTAGTTCTTGACCACGTTCGGCTTCAGGGCTTCGACGGCTTCGAACGCCTTGTCGGTGCCGGTATAGGGATCTACGCCGGCATGTTTGCCGGCCTGCACCACGACCATCGGGCCGGCCGTGGTGGTGATGCCCGGAAGCGAAACCGAGCCCTTCAGGTCTGGACGCCACAGATCGCTCCAGGAGGTGATCGGAGGGTTGACCTTGGCCGAGTCGTAAACGAGGCCGATGCGGCCGATCGTATAGGCCGGGCCGTATTTGCCCTGCGGCGCGCGGCCGAGTTCGTAGATCTCGGAGAGGTTCGGGATCTTCGCCGGGTCGACCGGCTGGAACAGGCCCTGCTCGATGCCGAGCTGCGAAAAGCTGTCGGTCAGGTAGATGACATCGACGCCCTTGCCGTCACGCAGCTTCAGCTTGTTGAGGCGGTCGGCATTGTTGCCGGTTTCGAAAACGATGTCGCAGCCGCAGATCTTCTTGAACGGATCGATGATGTTGGCGGTCATCTTCTCGCCGTTGTAGCCCCACCACGAGATGGTGAGCGTCTTCGACTGGGCGCTTGCCGTTGCTGTGCCGCCGAGCGTCGCCAGGAGAGCAAGAGTTGCCAATTGGGTGAAACGAATGGCCTTCATGAGGCGTGTCCTTTGCGAAAGCGGCGTTGATGCTCCCCTGGGGCACCCCCGGGAATTGGGGGTGATACTATTTTTTGAACGGTCCCGCCGCAAGCCCAATTATTAGGCATAGGCCCCTGGAGAGACAAATTTCTTTAGGCTTGAACCATCCTATACCGGAGGTTGATTTCCAGCCTCAGGCGATAGCCGATGCACGGTTTGCGATGGTTTACACGTCCGGACATCGTCTTTAGGGTCCGGCGATCAGAACCGACAGGCATTCCTCCGATGACAGTTTCCGCGCGCCTCCCCGACGACCTGCTGATCAACGCGGCCGACGAAGTCCGCATCCGCCAGGACCTGGTGCTGACGGCGCTCGGCAAACGGCCTGCGGACCGGCTGCTGAGGGTTGGCAGACTGCTCGACGTCCACAGCAGGACTTGGCTCGAGGACCAGGAGATCGTCATCAAGGGACGGCGGATCGCCTATGTGGGACCGGCGGGCAGTTTTGCAGGCGAGGTGACGGAACGTAGCCACGAACCCGATCTCTCGGCTGTTCCGGGTTTCGGCGAGGCGCACAAGCATATCGAGAGCTCGCACCTGACGCCGGAATGGGAAGCGGCTCTCGTCATGCCGCACGGGGTCACCTGGACCTGCGAGGCGAGCCACGAATTCTCGAACGTCAACGGCGCGCGCAACCTGGAATTCTGGCTTGAAGCCCGCCGCCGCGGATCACCGATGAAGATCTTTCCGCTGCCGGGCTCGGCCGTGCCACCGACGGCCTATGAGTGGGGCGGCGGCTATTTCGGTTATGACGAGCAGAAGCAGTTCATGGCCGAAAGCCTGATGGTCGCCGGCCTCGACGAGGTCATGGACTGGCCGTCGATCTCCGATCCCTCAAACCCCTCCTACGACCGGCTCTGGGGCATGATCGGCGCGACTTTCGAACAGCGCGGCGTGATCGAAGGTCACGGTGCGGGCCTGCGCGACCTGGCCTCGATCAACGCGTTTGCCGCCGCGGGCCTTGCCTCCGATCACGAAGGCTGGTTCCTGGAGGAGATCTGGCAGAAGCTGCAGCACGGGCTGTTCATCGAGCTTCGGCCGCATTCGCTGCCGGAAGTGATCAAGGGGGTCATCGAAAAGAATCTCGCCGACTGGTCCCAGGTGGCTTTCGTCACCGACGACCGCAGCGCCTCCGACACGCTGAAGATGGGCGCGACGGACTACAATGTCCGCCTTGCGATCGAGAACGGCCTTTCGCCGGAAATCGCCATCCAGTGCGTGACGCTCAACCCGGCGCGGCACATGCGGCTGACGCCTTGGGTCGGGTCGATCGCACCCGGCCGTTTTGCGGATATCGTGCTCTTGGACGACGTCGAAAAGCTGTCGATCGCCAAGGTCTGGGCGGATGGCGGGCCGGTGTCAGAAGGCAAGACATTCACCGGTGCACGCCCGGTTATCGATTGGCCGGAATGGGCGACGAGAACGGTGAAGATCGACCGCCAGGTGACCGCCGCCGATTTCCGCATCGAGGCGCCGGCGGATCGCGCCACGGCGAATGCCGCCCTGCTGCGCCCTTTCCACTGGTCGGACGAATTCATCACCATGGAACTGCCGGTGAGGGACGGCGCGGTGCAACGCGACCACGACCGCAACGTCACGAAATTCTCGATCGTCGACCGGTTTTCGGGCGAGGCGAAAGTGTCAAAAATGTTCTGGCTCGGCACCGGGCCGCGCACGCCGGATACGGCGCTCGGTTCGACGCTCGGGCATGACAAGCACAATATCTGGGTGGTCGGCTCCTCGGACGAGGCGATGGCGATGGTCGCCAATGCGCTCGCCGAACAGCAGGGCGGCTGGGTTCTCGTCTCCGGCGGCAAGGTGATCGCCCGTGTCCATTACGAGGTCGGCGGGCTGATGACGGCGCGCTCGGCGGAAGAGCTCGATGCGGAAATGCAGGCGCTCTACAAGGCCGGCGAGACGATCGACTGGATGTATGAGCCGACCTTCTCACCGCGCTGGTGGCCGGGCTTCCCCGAGCGGCTGTCGTTTGCGACGCTGACCTGCTCGCCCTGGCGCTGGGTGCTGGTGGCGCCGTCGGAACGGGCGCCGGACGGGTTCGTCAACGTGCTGACCGGCGAGACGCATCCGGTCGTCTGGTAGGCCGCTCTCTTCAGCGTGACTTGAAGAGATCCGGTTGATTTGCCACAACGCGGTGATCGATTTCCGGCGCAAGTCCATCCTCCCACCTCGGCGCCGACGATCGCGCAAAGGAACCCGTCATGGCCCAGCCCGCTCTCTTCACTCCGCTCCGTGTCCGCAACCTGGATCTCTCGAACCGCATCGTCATCGCGCCCATGTGCCAGTATTCGGCCGAGGACGGCTGCATGACCGATTGGCACCTCATCCATCTCGGCCAGCTCGCGCTCTCCGGTGCAGCGCTTCTGACGATCGAGGCAACCGGGGTCACGCCCGAAGGCCGCATCACCTATGCCGATGTCGGGCTTTACGACGATGCCACCGAGAAGGCGATGGCGCGCACGATCGACAGCATCCGCAAATGGTCGGACATGCCGATCTCGGTGCAGCTCGCCCATGCCGGCCGAAAGGCCTCGACCGACAAGCCCTGGTTTGGCGGCAGCCAGATCGCGCCGGACCACCCGAACGGCTGGCAGACCCAATCGGCTTCGGCGATCCCCTTCAATCCGAAATACGTGGCCCCCGTCGCGCTCGACAGGCAAGGCCTGAACAAGGTGCGCGACGCGTTTGCGGCTTCCGCCGTACGGGCGGCAAGGGTCGGGCTCGATGCGATCCAGATCCATGCGGCGCATGGCTACCTGCTGCATCAGTTCCTGTCGCCGCTCTCCAACCAGCGCACGGACGAATATGGCGGGTCGCTGGAAAACCGCATGCGCTTTCCGCTGGAAGTTTTCGACGCGGTGCGCCAGGCCTTTCCGTCGGACAAGGCGGTCACGGTGCGCGTCTCGGCGACCGACTGGGTCGATGGCGGCCTCGACATCGACCAGACCATCGCGTTTGCCCAGATGCTGGACGAGAGAGGCTGCGACGCGATCCACGTCTCGAGCGGCGGCCTGCATATCGAACAGAAGATTCCGCTCGGCCCGAGCTATCAGGTGCCGCTGGCGCGCGCCGTCAAGGCTGCGGTGAAGATGCCGGTCGTGGCCGTCGGGCTGATCACCGAACCGACCCAGGCGGAGGCGATCGTTTCGACCGGCGATGCGGATATCGTCGCGATCGCGCGCGCAGTGCTTTACGATCCGCGCTGGCCCTGGCATGCCGCAGCGGAACTCGGCGCCCAGGTGAAGCCGGCACCGCAATATCTCCGCTGCCAGCCGTCGCAGTTCAGGAACCTGTTCACGGCTTGAGAAGCTCAGGCCTCTTCGTAAACCGCGTCGGCCGGCAGCGCCAGCAGCCGGTCAGCCATCTCCTGCTTCAGCCAGACCAGGCGTTCCTCTTCGCCCGGCGTCCGGTCCGGTTTGCGGCTGACGATAATGAATTCCTCGCGGACATGGCCTTCCTTGAGCTGCAACGTCACCGTCTTGCCGCGATAGCTGAGCTCGAAGACATAGCGTTCGAGAATATTGCCGCGCTCGGGCTTTTCGAACCCGTGGTCGACCGTATAACGGCCTTCCGTCAGGCCGCGCGTCACCATTTCGAAGGCATCGCGGGCGCCCGGACCGCGAAACGCGGTGCGGATGACGATCTCGCGGCGCTCCGGCGGGCCGTCGGGGCTCAAGAGCGGCATGGCCCGCTGCATCACCTTGAAGGCATGGGCGACA
Source organism: Neorhizobium tomejilense (assembly GCF_964254135.1). Taxonomy (NCBI): domain Bacteria; kingdom Pseudomonadati; phylum Pseudomonadota; class Alphaproteobacteria; order Hyphomicrobiales; family Rhizobiaceae; genus Neorhizobium; species Neorhizobium tomejilense. The sequence continues at coordinate 4,186,632 of NZ_CAXUSO020000001.1, read as the reverse complement.
CCGCCCGGATAGCCGAAGCCGTGGAAATGCATCATGTCCGCATAGGTGTAGGAAAGCGGCTTGCCGTCTTCGAGAACGTTGATTTTGTCTGTCATTTTGTCCTTGCTCCGTCCAGCTCTTCGCGCATCCAGGGCAGGAAACCGTCCAGGAAACGAGTCGTCGCCGGCATGAAATGTGACCCGTGATGGAAACACGGGTCGAGGCTGGTGATGATCATGCGGCCGGGCGTCGTCACCTCGTCCACATAGAGAACGGGTTTTCCCTCGCCGTTGACGGCGAGCACGTCGACACCATCAGGCGGGTCGAACCAGCCATGCAGATGCCATGTGAGATCGTCTTGTCCAAGTCGATTGAACAGCGTGTGGCCGGGCGCGGCAATGCGGACGCCGAGATCGGCACCGGGCGTCAGCCACCACCACCAGTTCGTGGGCTGCGGCGTGAAGGCGATGCCGGGCAGGAAGACGTCCCAGTTCGTTTCGCCCGTCGCGACGATCGTGCCGCCCTGGCCGAGATAGGCGCGAAGCTGCGCGGCATGCGGCGCCAGGCGATCGGCCGGCGTGCGGCAGGGAATGAAGACGACAGCGTGTTCGGCAAGATCCACGGAAGCCAGGTCTTCCGGCCGCACGAGCACGTCGAAATGGTGGGCGTAACGCGGCGCTTCGAGGGTCTCGATATGGTAATAGGCGCCGGGATGGATCGCGAGAATGCTCATCAGTTCAGCTCTCCGGCAAGCCAGGCAACGGCGCGGCTCGCCAACTGCTTCTTGATTTCGGGGTCGTCGCCGCAGCCCCAGAATTCGTTGCCGGCGTGGGAGAGGAATTCCCCACCCTGCGGCCTCGCCCATACCCAATCGACCGGGGCTTTTGCGGGGCCGAGCGCATTGATGACGACAGCGCCTTCCGGCGGCGGATTGTAGCCGCGGCCATAGAAGCCGGCGACCCCATGGTTGGTTTCCAGCATCTTCTGGTCGATGCCGGCGAAGATCGGGTGCTCGTAAAGCCGGGACTGGACGAGATCCACCCGTTTTGGATCGGGGATCGGCCGGTAGGTGCCGAGTTCGGCCAGGATCGGGCGGAGGATATGCCCGTGATAGATCCACCGCCCGCCGCGATCGAGAAAAGCGGTAACGTCGGCCGCGAAACGTGTAAAACCGACCTGATCGAGATGGGTGGTGGTGATCAGCCCGCGCGCCGCCGCGAAATCGCCGCAGGTCAGCTCCATCTCGCGCACGACCCTCATGAGGCCGGAGGCGATGGCATCCGCAAACGCCGGCGGGGTCATCGAGTACGGCTCCTGGTAATGCGACTGGATCATCAGGATGGTCATGCGGCACGAATTCCTGCAAAGGCGGGCAGAACAGCCCGATGGGTTTCGCCGGAGGGGCCAGCCAGCTCGACGACGCGCATCGGCACGCCGTAAAGGTTTTCCAGGTGCTCCGGCGTGATCGTCTCGGCGACCGGGCCGAACAACGGCGGCTGGCCGCCCGGCATCATCAACAGCGCATCGTCGGCGGACGAAAGCGCGTGGTTCGGATCGTGGGTGGTGAAGACGATCGCCTTGTCGCGCGGCTGACGCAGCGTGTTGAGCAGCGCCAGCAGCCGTTCCTGATTATGCAGATCAAGGGCTGCCGCCGGTTCGTCGAGAACCAGCACCTGCGACCCCGTGGCGATCGCACGCGCAAGCAGCACGAGCTGGCGCTCGCCGCCGGAAAGGCGGTCGAAATAGTGATCGGCGAAACGCGCGGCGCCGGCCCGGTCCAGCGCCGAACGGGCGATCCCGAAATCCTCCGGTCCCGGCTGACCGAAAATGCCGAGATGAGCGGCACGGCCCATGACCACGACGTCAAGCGCGCGGTAACGCTGGTTGCTGGTGCCGGTCTGTGGCACATAACCGACAATATCGGGCGCGACCCTGCGGCCGGTATCGAGCTGCTGGAAACCGAGCATCGCCTTCAGCGTCGTGGTCTTGCCGCGTCCGTTCGGGCCAAGGACGGCGAGCGTGCGGCCGACCGGAACCGAGAAGCTCAAGCCCTCGATGATGGTGCGCAAACCGAAGCGGACGGTGGCGTCTTCGAGGCCGATCATGAGCCGTTCCTTTCGCGGTAGTGATTGCGCAGGAGCATCGCGAAAATCGGCGCGCCGACCAGGGCGGTAATGACCCCGAGCGGGATTTCGGCGGCGGTCGCGGTGCGGGCGAGCGTATCGATAATCACCATGAAGCCGGCACCGAGCACGACCGAGGCGGGCAACAGCGCACGATGGTCGTGACCGACCAGCAGGCGGGAGGCATGCGGAATGACGATGCCGATCCAGCCGATGGTGCCGGAGACAGCCACCTGGCTGCCGACGATGACGGCGATCAGCCCGAAGACCAGCCAGCGCTCGCGGTTCGTCCTGGCGCCAAGGCTCTGAGCTTCCGCTTCGTCCAGCGACAGGATGTTGAGGCGGAAACGCAGCATCCAGAGGAGCACGCCGCCGATGATGAGGCCGGGTGCTGCGATCAGGGTGCGCTCCCAGGTCGCGGTCGCGAAGGATCCCATCAGCCAGTAGACGATGGCGGGAAGCGAGGTGTTCGGGTCGGCGATAAATTGCAGCAGCGAGACGACGGCCGAGAACATCGAGCTGACCACGAGGCCGGAAAGGATCACCGTGATCGTTTCGCTGCGGCCGTTGACGCGCGCAATCAGGCCGACGAGGATGACGGCCGCCATGCCGGAAATGAAGACCATGGCGATCAGCGGGAAACCCCAGATGCCGAGCATGATGCCGAGCGCGCCGCCGAAGGCCGCTCCTTGCGAGATCCCAAGGATATCCGGCGAGACCAGCGGGTTGCGGAAAACGCCCTGCAGCGCCGCACCCGATAGCGCGAGCCCGGCGCCGGCGAGTGCCGCCAGCACGACGCGCGGCGCCCGGACCAGAAGTACGATGCGCTCCTCGATGGTGGTCAGTTCCCGCCATGGATCGGTCGCGCCGAGCCAGATCAGTTCCAGCGCCCGGCTGGCCGGAACCGAGAAACGGCCGACGCAGAGACTGACCACGAAGGCGACCGCAAACAGCGCCAGCAACGCTGCGAAAACCAGCGTCTGCCGGGCCAGATGCGAACGGACGATCGGAGCCGCCTCGTCTTCAGTCAGCGCAGCCATGACCTACTTCGCCTTGAACTGAGCGTAGTTGGCCGAGCCGCCCTGTTCCTTGATCCACAGTATGCCGTCGATATCGGCATCGGTGATGTCGTAGTTGTAGAGCGTCTTATAGGCGGTCTTCATCTCGGCACGGAGATCGTATTTGAAGACGTCCGGCTGGGTCAGGTTGGCCGTCCACATCCAGGCCAGCGGCGATTCCTGGTTCGGCGGATCCCAGCGATAGCCGCCGAGCGGCATCTTGTAGACGCGCTTGTTCCTGGCGGCCTTGGTCAGCGACAGGATCGGGTCACTATAGACCCAATCGACGTTGAGCCTGGCTTCGAAGGCGTTGAGGAAGATGACTTCCGGATCCCATTGGGCAATCTGCTCCTTGTTGATGCTCACCGTGCCGTTGAGTTCGGCCGAGGCGTTCCGGCCGCCGACGAGCTCCATGTACCAGGCGTTGTAGCTGCCCTTGGTTCCGGTCGTTGCAATCTCCGTCAGAGCGCGGGCGATATAAAGCGTGGTCGGCTTCTTGTCCTCCGGGATCGCCTTGGCTTTCGCCTCGATGTCCTTCTGGACCCGGTCGCGCCACTCGACCAGTTCCTTGATGCGCTCCGGCTTGCCGATCGCCCGGGAGGTCATGGTCATGTAGTCGCGGGTCAACTGCTCGGTGCCGTAGAGGATCAGCATGGCGTTGAGGCCGGCATTGGTGATCGGCGCGACGATATCGTTGCCGCGGCCGCCCCACTGGATGACGAGATCGGGGTTGGTCGCCGTCAGCGCCTCGATATTCGGCACGAAATTCGGAGCGGTCACGTCGGACGGAATGTCCTTGGTTTCCGGAAAGATCTTGCTCAGGATGCCTTCAAGCACAGCGCTTTTGGCGGTCGGGTTCATGCCGACGAGCCTCTTCGTCCCGCCATCGAGTGCGATCACCGTGGAAGCCATCGGGATGACAATCGAAACGATGCGCTCAGCCGCCTTGGCGAGTTTTATCTCGCGGTTTTCCTGGTCCTTGAAGATGATCTCCTGCGCCGCGGCGCCATGCGCCAGCAGGCCGGAAAGTGCGGCGGCCAGAAGGCCGCGCGAAGCGAAACGAGTGAGCGAAACCATGATCTATCCCCTGCCGGTAACGTCGTCGGGGAGCATTCCTAATGCGCGCGATTAAACTTGTCTACAAATCTCCACTTTTAAAACGCGCTTTCGCCCAACCTGGCGCAAAGAGATGAAATGAACAGTCTCCCGGCGGCTCAAGCCGGTCGCCCGGCGCATTCATGCTCGCAATGCATCGGACAGGACGCTATGGAACATTGGTACCAACCGATTCAAAGGATTTCCATGCCGACCATCTATCTTGCCGGCCCCGAAGTGTTTTTGCCCGACGCCCAGATCGTCATGGGCGAGAAACGCCGGCTCGCCCGCAGCTTCGGCTTTGAGCCGACCGGCCCGGGCAGCGACGAGAACCAGGCGCCCGTAGGCCAGCTGACGGCAACCGCAATCTACCAGCGCAACGACGACGCGATGCGGCGCGCGGATGTATGCCTCGCCAACATCACGCCGTTTCGCGGCATCAGCGCCGATCCCGGCACCGTCTATGAAATCGGCTTCATGGTCGCGCTCGGCAAACGGGTGTGGGCCTATACCAACCATCCCGACGACTATGGCACGCGGGTGCGGTCGATCTGGTATTCCGGGCTCGAAATCGACGAGAGCGGCGGGAGGCCTCGCGGCCCGGACGGTTTGTCGATCGAGAACCACGGCAAGGCCGACAACCTGATGATCGACATCGGCATCGAGGAAGGTGGCGGCCGGGTCATTCGCGCCGCCGCACTGCCGGCCGACCCGGAACGGGACCTGGCCGCCTATACCGAAGCCTTGCGACACTTGCGCGGTTAGGCGAGCGACAGGGCGTCCTTGAGACCCGAGCCCTGCTTCAACTGAAGATCGAGATCGGCTTCGATGTGGTCGATGTGGTGGATCATAAGCCTAGCGGCGCGCTCGCCCTCGCCTTTTTCCAGGGCATCTAGAACGGCGGTATGTTCCGAATGCCCACAGCTCGATACGCCGGAACGGCCATAGAGCGCGATCACCAGCGATGAACGCGCAACCAGCTCGTCCATGAAGCGCTGCAGGATGACATTGCCGGCAACGGAGGCCAGCATGAGGTGGAAATCGCCGGACGCCTTGATCTCGGCGCGGCGGGCGGCCGGACCGCGCTCGTTCAGAAAACGCTGCTCCTCGTCGAGCTGACGGCGGAACCTTGAAATGTCCCCAGGCGTGATGCGCTCGACCGCGGACGCGACGATGCCGGGCTCGATCAGCCGGCGGGACGCAAAAATCTGCCGCGCCTCCTCCGGCGACGGATTGGAGACGAAGGCGCCGCGATTACGCTCGGTCTTCACCAGGCCTTCGAAGGCGAGCATCTGCAAGGCGGCCCGGGCGACCGTGCGGCTGACGTCGAACAGGGAGCCGACTTCGCTTTCGGAAAGTTTCGTGCCGGGCGCCAGACGTCGGTCGATGATCGCATTCCGCAAGGATTCCCGAATCGCCATGGAACGATCTTCCTGGGAGCGATCCTCTGGCGCGGTATCCGTAAAATTGATTTTTTCGCTGATGTTCATTGCTGCGGTCCAATGTACGGCCTTTGTAACCTGAGTGTCTACAGGATGCCAAGCAACTTGTTTTTGATCCAATGCCAAGATTGCATACGATTTGCCCAATGGATCGAAAACGATCGCCTGATTTTTGCGCACCGGCAAAACCCGAACATTGACCCTTTCAGGTAAATTCAAGTCTTTCTAGACGTTTAATCGAGTTGGCATGGCTGATGCATAGACATATCAGACGCAAGGGAGCGCCTGATGAGCAAAGCCGCCGAAATCGACATCGCTTCAGTCTCAAAGATCTACGGAACAACCACGGCCGTTCATGCGATCAGCCTGAAGATTCCGGCCGGAACCTATTGCTGCCTGCTCGGTCCGTCCGGCTGCGGCAAGACCTCGACGCTCCGGATGATCGCCGGGCACGAGAGCATTTCCTCGGGCGACGTCCGCCTCGGCAATACCGTCGTCACCGACCTGCCGCCGGCGAAACGCGGCACGGCGATGATGTTCCAGTCCTACGCCCTATTCCCGCATCTCGACCTCGTCGACAACATCGCCTTCAGCCTCAAGATGAAGGGCGTCGACAAGGACGAGCGGCGCGCCAAGGCGATGGACATGCTGCGCCTGATGCAGCTCGAAGCCTATGCGACCCGCCGCCCGGCCCAGCTTTCCGGCGGCCAGCAGCAGCGCGTGGCACTTGCCCGCGCACTGATCACCGATCCGGAAGCGCTGCTTCTCGACGAACCGCTTTCGGCGCTCGATCCGTTCCTGAAGATCCGCATGCGCGCGGAATTGAAGAAGCTGCAGACCTCGCTCGGCATCACCTTCGTGCATGTGACGCACAGCCAGGAAGAGGCGATGGCGCTCGCCGACCTGATCGTCGTGATGAACGACGGCCGCATCGAGCAGGCCGCCCATCCGCGCGTGGTATTCGAAAAACCGGCGACCGCCTTCGTCGCCAAGTTCATGGGTGATCACAACGTCATCTCCGGCCGGGTGACGCAGAGTTCCGGCGACAAGCTGATGTTGTCGGTGCTCGCGGGCGGAGATTTCCTCGCCACCGACGACGGCGCGGCCGGGCTGACCGACACGGCCGACATCGCCATCCGCACCGACCATGTCCGCATCGGCCAGCCTTCCGAAAAAGGCCTCGGCTTCACCGGTTCCGTCTCGAACGTCGAATATCGCGGTTCTTCGGTAAAACTCTCGGTCAACGGCGCGGGCATCGAGGATTTCACCGCGATCCTGACCGACGCCGAATTTTTCGCCAATCCGGTCAAGGTCGGAGAAGCGATCCCCCTTTCCTGGGGCCGCGAGGACGCCATCGTCCTCGGCCGCCTCAAGAACTGATGCCAAACACAAAAACTCAACAGAGGAGAACATGGCAATGACTGAGACCAAGAAACCAACCAAGGGCATTTCGCGCCGCACGCTTCTGAAGACGGCGTCCGCGGCAGCCGGTCTTGCCGCCGGCTCCGGCGCCATCACCGGCTTCCCGACCATCTGGGCCCAGAACCCGATCACGCTGCGCCAGTTCGGCACCGGTGTTTCGAACCTCAACGCGATCGCCGAGAAGTGCAAGGCCGACCTCGGCATCACGCTCGAAATGACCGCGACGGACTCTGACGCGGCCGCCCAGCGCGCCGTCACCCAGCCGAACTCTTACGACATCGCCGATATCGAGTACTGGATCTTGAAGAAGGTCTATCCGGCCGGCGTCATCCAGCCGATGGATACGACCAAGCTCAAGTATTACGACAAGATCGTGCCGCTGTTCAAAAACGGCAAGCTGAAGCCGGACAGCGTGATCGCGCAAGGGACCGCGCCGCACACGGTCGGTTATGTCGCAAAGCCCGGCGACAAGACGTTCGCCAAGGAAGAAACCAAGTGGTTCACGATGGTTCCGACCATCTACAACGCCGACACGCTCGGCATCCGCCCGGACCTCGTCGGCCGCGAGATTTCGACCTGGGCCGATATCATGGACCCGAAGTTCAAGGGCAAGGCCTCGATCCTCAACATCCCGTCGATCGGCATCATGGATGCCGCGATGATCATGGAAGCCATGGGCAACATCAAGTATGCCGACAAGGGCAACATGACCAAGGCGGAAATCGACAAGACGATCGACTTCCTGATCAAGGCCAAACAGGCAGGCCAGTTCCGCGCCTTCTGGAAGTCGTTCGACGAGAGCGTCAACCTGATGGCCTCAGGCGAGGTCGTCATCCAGTCCATGTGGTCGCCGGCCGTCGCCGCCGTCCGCTCCAAGGGCATCGCCTGCAAATACCAGCCACTCAAGGAAGGTTACCGCTCGTGGGGCGGCGGTCTGGGACTTGCCGCGCACCTCTCCGGTGCCAAGCTCGACGCTGCCTATGAGTATATCAACTGGTACACGTCCGGCTGGGTCGGCGCCTATCTCAATCGCCAGGGCTACTATTCGGCTGCGATGGAAACCGCCAAGGCACACATGTCTGCCGACGAATGGGGCTACTGGATCGAAGGCAAGGCTGCCAAGGGCGATATCGTCGCTCCGGACGGCAAGGTCATGGAAAAGGCCGGCGCAATCCGCGACGGCGGCTCCTTCGAGGAACGCATGGGCCACGTGGCCTGCTGGAACTCGGTGATGGACGAGGACCGCTACATGGTCCGCCGCTGGAACGAATTCATCGCAGCGTAAGGCGTTCTCCGACCTGTCCCCTCCCCCTTGTGGGGAGGGTTAGGGAGGGGCGTTCTCCTGAAACCCCTCCCGGCCTGCCGGCCACCCTCCCCACAAGGGGGAGGGAAACCCGCTGCACCGCTGAAGCCTCCAGAGGGAGACAAGACATGGCGACGATTGCATCATCCGAGCCGGAAACGGCCGAAGAGAACACGAAGCCCAGAAGCTTTCGTCTGTCGCCGGCGCTGGTCTCCTATCTTCAAGCGACGCCGCTGGCACTGATCCTCGGGGCCTTCCTGCTGCTGCCGATCCTGATGATTACAGTCGTCAGCTTCTGGGACTACGACTTCGCCCAGATGTATCCGGATTTCCTGTCGATGAACTATGCCGAGACGCTCGGCTCGTGGGTGACCTGGAAGACCTACTTGAACACGCTGAAATTTGCCTTCCTGGTCTGGGCGATCACGCTGTTCGTCGGGTTCTGGGTCGCCTATTTTCTGGCCTTTCACATCCGCACTACCGCCATGCAGATGGTGCTCTTCCTCGTCTGCACCGTGCCGTTCCTGACGTCGAACATCATCCGCATGATCTCGTGGATCCCGGTGCTCGGGCGCAACGGTCTCGTCAACACGACGCTGATCAATGCGGGTATCGTCCCAGAACCGGTCGAATGGCTGCTCTATTCGGATTTCGCGGTGGTGCTCGCGATGGTGCATCTCTACACGCTGTTCATGGTGACGCCGATCTTCAACACGCTGATGCGCATCGACAAGTCGCTGGTCGAAGCCGCGCGCGACGCCGGCGCCACGAGCACCCAGATCCTCACCAACGTCATCATTCCGCTTGCCAAGCCCGGCATGGCGATCGGCACCATCTTCGTCGTGACGCTTGTCATGGCCGACTTTTCGACGGTTCAGGTGATGTCCGGGGGTCAGAGCGCCTCGGTGGCGCTGATGATGAAGAACCAGATGTCGCTGCTTCAATACCCGGCAGCGGCGGCCAACGCGGTCGTGCTGCTCGTCCTCGTTCTCCTGATGGTCGCGGGCATTCTCCGCATCGTCGACATCCGCAAAGAACTTTAGGAAAAAGGGGAGCTCTGAGATGCACAGCGACAAGCGCGGCCGCGAATTCTACCTTCTCGCCATCTTCTTCATCGTCTTCGTGCTGTTCCTTTACGGCCCGCTTTCGGCGATCCTGATCCTCTCCTTCCAGGGGCCGAACGGCGGTCTCACCTTCCCGCTGAACGGCGTGTCGCTGCGCTGGTTCGCCAACCTGTTCGAGACCCAGGCGGTCGGGGATTTCGGCGGTTCGTTCCGGCGCTCCGCGATACTCGGCATCATGGTGATGATCGTCACCGTCGTCGTTTCGCTGCTCGCAGGCCTGGCCTTCCGCCGCCGCTTCATCGGCTCCACCGCGCTGTTCTATCTGGCGGTCGCCAGCCTCGTGGTGCCGTCGATCATCATCTCGCTCGGCATCGGCGTCGTATTCCAACAGCTCGGTTTCCAGCCGTCCTGGTATACGTCCGCCTTCGGTGCACACCTCACCTGGACGCTGCCCTTCGGCGTCTTGATCATGTTCGCCGTCTTCAACCGCTTTTCGCCCGCCTACGAGGAAGCCGCGCGCGATCTCGGCGCTTCGTCCTGGCAGACCTTCCGCCATGTCGTGCTGCCGATGATCGCGCCCAGCCTCATCGGCGTCGGCCTGTTCGGCTTCACGCTGTCCTATGACGAATTCGCCCGTACGCTGATGACGGCAGGTTCGTTCAACACGTTGCCGCTCGAAATCTACGGCATGACGACCAATGTCACGACGCCGGTGCTCTACGCGCTCGGCACGGTGACGACGGTGTTCTCCTTCCTCGTCATCGCCGGCACGCTCGGCCTGATCGTCCACCTCAATCGCCGCCGCTTGCGGTCGTGAACAGAATGCGCATTCTTGTCGTAAACCCGAATACCACCGCCAGCATGACGGCGACGATCGCCGATTCCGCAACCCGCGTCGCCAATGCCGGCACCGAAATCCTTGCCGTCACCTCCTCCATGGGGCCGGTCTCGATCGAGGGCTATTATGACGAGGTCTTCGCGGTACCAGGCCTGTTGATCGAGATCGCCAAGGGCGAGAAGGCCGGCGCCGACGCGGCGATCATCGCCTGTTTCGACGACACGGGTCTCGACGCCGCACGGGCACTGGCCAACATTCCTGTGGTCGGCATCTGCGAAGCGGCACTCGCCACCACCGCCTTCATCGCCCAGCGCTTTACCATCGTCACCACCATGGAACGCTCGCGCCTGCCGCTCGAACACCTAGTTCATCGTTACGGCATGGCCGGACGATGCAAGGTGCGGGCTGCCGATATTCCGGTCCTGTCATTGGAAGACCCGAATTCCAACGCCCGCGACCGGCTGCGCAAAGAAATCTCGGCTGCGCTCAGCGAGGATAGGGCGGAGGCGATCGTGCTCGGCTGCGCCGGCATGGCCGATCTCACGGCCGAACTGCGCCGCGAATTCGGTGTGCCTGTGATAGACGGCGTCGCGGCGGCGGTGAAACAGGCCGAGGCGCTGGTGACATTGGGCTTGTCGACCGCCAAACGTGGAGCCTATGCTTCGCCGGTCCGCAAACCCTATAAAGGCCTGCTCGAAGATTTCGAGCCCGGGAAACTCGCCGCCAAATGAAGACTCACTCGACCATTCGCGCGCTCACCACCTCCGAGGTCGAACAGCTCGTCGACTGGGCGCGGATCGAGGGCTGGAACCCGGGCCTTGCCGATGCGCCGGCTCTTCATGCCGCCGATCCTCAAGGTTTCATCGGTTGCTTTGTGGACGGGCAGATGGTGGCCGGCATATCCGCAGTCCGCTACGGTTCCGATTTCGGTTTTATCGGCCTGTACATCACCCAGCCCGATTTTCGCGGCAAAGGTTTTGGCAGAAAGGTCTGGGATGCCGGCATGGCGCATCTCGACGGCCGGACGATCGGCCTCGACGGCGTGCCGGAACAGCAGGCGAACTATCGCAGCATGGGCTTCGAGCTGGCCTACGAGACGTTTCGCTGGAGCGGCAGCCTTGCCGGAAGCCGCGATGCCGATGTAACCGCGATCACTGACGATCTTGTGCCCGCCATTCTTGGTTATGACCAAGCTTTCTTCCCTGCGGAGCGCGGCGCTTTCCTGACCGCCTGGCTGAAGCCGCCGCGGGCTGCCAAGGTCATCATCCGTGACGGCAATGTCTGCGGCTATGCGGTCTGCCGCAAATGCCATGACGGCTACAAGATCGGCCCGCTGTTTGCCCAGACCGCCGCCGACGCGCAAAAACTGCTGAGCGCCTGCGCCGGGGAGATCGGCAACGAAACCATGCATGTCGACGTCCCGGCCCTGCAGACGGAGTTTTCAGCCTATCTCAAGGCCCATCGTTTCGTGAAAGGCTTCACGACCGCGCGGATGTATCGCGGCCCAGTGCCGGCGGTGCGTATGACGGGCGTGTTCGGGATTACCACTCTCGAGCTCGGCTGACAGCGGCGTCCCGATGACAGGACGCCACTCGCGCTCGTCAAGCAGCGACTACCACAGTTCCGTGTGGCGGTTGACGTCCTTGTAGAGCAGGTAACGGAAGCGGCCGGGGCCGCCGGCATAACAGGCCTGCGGGCAGAAGGCGCGCAGCCACATGTAGTCGCCGGCTTCGACCTCGACCCAATCCTGATTGAGCCTGTAGACTGCCTTGCCTTCGAGAACGTAGAGGCCATGCTCCATCACATGGGTCTCCATGAAGGGGATGGTCGCGCCCGGCTCCAGGGTGACGATGTTGAGATGCATGTCGTAGCGGACGTCGGAGGTATCGACGAAACGGGTTGTCCCCCAACGGTCTCCGGTGTCCGGCATCCATGAAATCGGGTGTTCGTCTTCATGGGTGAAGACCGCCGGCGGAGCTTCCAGGCCCTCGACCGCCTGAAAGGCCTTGCGGACCCAGTGGAACTTGACTGGCGCCGTGCCGCGATTGCGCAGCGTCCACGGCGATCCGGCCGGGATATAGGCAAAGGAGCCTGCCCTCAGCGCATGATCGCTTCCGGCGAACTCGATGGACATCTCGCCCTCGACGACGAAGATTGCCGCCTCGGCGCGCGCGTTGGGTTCCGGCCGGTCACTTCCGCCTCCGGGCTGAACTTCCACGATGTATTGCGAGAACGTCTCCGAAAATCCCGTCATCGGACGGGAGATGATCCATGCCCGGGTTCCCTGCCAATGGGGAAGCAGGCTGGCCACGATGTCCGACATGACGGTTCGTGGGATGACCGCATAGGATGTCGTGAAAACAGCCTTGCTGGAAAGAAGATCGGTCTGCGGCGGCAAACCGCCGAGGTTCGAATAATAATCTCTGTTGGTCATGGGTCTGTTTTGCGGTCCAATTTCGCGGCGTCTGATACGCATATGCTTTAAGCGCCGCGTGCCTCTAAGCAACCAATAAATTCGAGCCGACAAGCCGTGGCTCCAAGATTCCGCCACACATCGGCCCGCTGCGGCTACCGGCGCGGCATTTTTCGGCAGACGCCTCGCATTCTCGCCATAGAATTCGGCACGAGCCGTCCGTATCTCGAAATCAAGCTCATCTATCTGCGCTATTCCTTTTGGAGATAAGTGAAATCCTGGTTTCACAGAAATTGGCATGAAATCTGCTTCTCCTTTGATGACTGGCTCAAAGTCCAGCGACTTCAATAAAGAGGGAACAGCATGACCAACACATCATCGAGTAGCCGGCACGGCCTCGGCATTTTCCGGAACCTGCGGATGACGACGGTATTTGGCGCGACCGCGGCAGCACTCCTTGCAGCCGCCGCGACCCCCGCACTGGCGGCTGGAACGCTACGCATCGGCATGACCGCTTCCGATATCCCGCTCACCACCGGCCAGACCGACCAGGGCGGCGAAGGCCAGCGCTTCATGGGTTATACGGTCTACAATTCTCTGATCGAATGGGACCTTTCGAAAGCCGACAAGCCATCCGCCCTCATTCCGAGCCTTGCGGCATCCTGGCAGGTCGATCCGGCCGACAAGACAAAATGGGCCTTCAAGCTCCGCGACGGCGTCAAATTCCATGACGGCAGCGCCTTCGACGCGAATGCAGTCGTCTGGAACCTCGACAAGCTTCTGAAGGCGGACGCACCGCAGTTCGACAAGCGCCAGGCGGCCCAGGGCAAGTCGCGCATCCCGGCGGTCGTTTCCTACAAGGTCGTGGATCCCCTGACGGTCGAAATCACCACCAACACGCCGGATGCGACGCTTCCCTACCAGCTGAGCTGGATCCTGATTTCCTCACCGGCAAACTGGGAAAAGCAGGGCAAGAACTGGGATACGGTTGCCCAGAAACCTTCCGGCACCGGCCCATGGAAGATGGAAAGCGGCTTTACGCCGCGCGAACGGGCCGAACTGACGCCCAACAAGGACTACTGGGACAAGGCGCGCGTTCCCAAGCTCGACAAGCTCGTCCTGATCCCGCTGCCGGAACCCAATACCCGTGTCGCGGCACTTCGCTCCGGCCAGGTCGACTGGATCGAGGCTCCCGCCCCGGATTCGGTAAAATCACTGAAGGAGGCCGGTCTCAAGATCATCACCAATTCCTATCCGCATAACTGGACCTGGCACCTGTCGCGCATCGACGGTTCCCCGTGGAACGATATCCGCGTCCGGAAGGCCGCAAACCTTGCCGTTGACCGCGCTGGCCTCAACGAGCTTCTCGGCGGCCTTTCCGTTCCCGCGCAAGGCTACATGCCGCCCGGGCACCAGTGGTTCGGCAAGCCGACCTTCAAGGTGGAATACAATGTCGAGGAAGCCAAGAAGCTGATGAAGGAAGCGGGTTACGGCCCCGACAAGCCGCTCAAGACCAAGGTCATCATTTCCTCGTCCGGCTCTGGCCAGATGCTGCCGTTGCAGATGAACGAATATATCCAGCAGACGCTTGCCGAAGTCGGCATCAATATCGAATACGAGGTCGCCGACTGGAACACCGTCATCAACATCTGGCGGGCGGGTGCCAAGGATCCGAGCGCCAAAGGCGCCACCGCGGTCAACTACAGCTACTTCATCCAGGACCCCTTCACCGCAATGATCCGCCAGTCGCAGTGCAAGCTCGCCCCGCCGACCGGCACCAACTGGGGTTATTATTGCGACAAGGACATGGATGCGCTGTTCGACAAGGTGCGCAACACCTTCGATCCCGTGGAGCAGGACAAGGTGATGCAGCAGGTGCACGAGAAATACGTGAACGATGCGCTGTTCCTGATGGTGACGCATGACGTCAACCCCCGCGCCATGACCGCCAAGGTCAAGGGCTTCGTCCAGGCACAGAACTGGTTCCAGGATTTTTCGACGATTACCGTGGAGTAATCCCGAGCAGGCGGCGCGCCGGGCGATCGGCGCGCCGCCTTTCATGATGCCCGATCAACCTCCCCGGTGAGGACACCATGCTGCTCTATGCCCTGAAACGGCTTCTGCACGTCATTCCCGTCACGATCGGCGTGAGCATCGTATGCTTCATGCTGATCCATATCGCGCCGGGCGATCCGCTCGCAGCGATCCTGCCTTCGGATGCCTCCGCCGAGCTGCAGACACAGATGCGCAGCTTCTACGGCCTCGACCGGCCGCTTCCGGTCCAATATGCCCTTTGGGCATGGCATGCGCTGCAAGGCGATCTCGGCACCTCGATCGCCAGCGGTCGGCCGGTGCTGAACGAGATCCTCGATGCATCTGTCAATTCCATCATCCTTGCCCTGGCTGCCGCCGTTATCGGCTTCGTGGCAGGTTCTTCCCTGGGCTTCCTTGCCGGCGTCTTCCGCGGAGGCTGGGTGGATCGCCTGGCATCGGCGGTTTCGATGCTCGGCGTCAGCGTGCCTCATTATTGGCTCGGCATGGTGCTGGTCATCGCTTTTTCCGTCACCCTCGGCTGGCTGCCGGCCATGGGCGGCGGGCCGGAGGGATCGTCGGGCCGAGCCTTAAGCTGGGCATATCTGCAGTTCCTCATCCTGCCTGCGGTCACCATGTCGGTCATCCCGATGGGCATCATCGCCCGCACCATCCGCTCGCTGGTCGCCGATATCCTCTCCCAGGATTTTACCCAGGCACTCGCCGCCAAGGGGCTGATGACACCGCAGATCCTGCGCCACGTGGTGCGCAACGCCGCGCCGACCGCGCTCTCGGTCATGGGGCTGCAGCTCGGTTATCTGCTCGGCGGCTCGATCCTGATCGAGACGGTTTTCTCCTGGCCCGGAACCGGCTTCCTGCTGAACGGCGCGATCTTCACCCGCGACCTGCCCATCCTGCAGGGTACGATCCTGGTGCTCGCCATGTTCTTCGTTTTCCTCAACCTCGTCGTCGACGTGCTGCAGAGCGCAATCGATCCCCGCATCCAGAGGAGCTGACACATGGCTGTCGTCACCGCAGACATCGCGGCCCCTTCCCCTGCCGCCATCGCCAAGTCCCCCGGCTTCTGGAGCGGCGTGCTGCGCCGCATCTGCCGCGACCCGGTCGCCATGACGGCCCTCGCTATTCTTCTGATCCTGGTGCTGATCGCTATTTTCGCCCCCTATATCGCGCCTTACGATCCCTCCAAGGGCAGCGTCATCCGCCGCCTCAAGCCGATCGGCACGCCAGGCTATATCTTCGGCACGGACGAACTCGGCCGCGACATGCTCTCCCGGCTGATCTATGGCGCGCGGCTCTCGCTGATCATGGGCGTCATTCCGGTACCGATTGCCTTCATCATCGGCTCGACGATCGGGATCGTCGCCGGTTATGCCGGCGGCATCGTCAACACGCTGATCATGCGCACGGTCGACGTTTTCTACGCCTTTCCGTCGGTCCTTCTGGCCGTGGCGCTGTCGGGCGCACTCGGCTCGGGGCTCACCAACGCGCTCGTTTCGCTGACAGTCGTCTTCATCCCGCAGATCGCCCGCGTCGCCGAAAGCGTCACCACCCAGGTCCGCAAGCTCGACTACGTGGACGCGGCGCGTGCCTCCGGCGCCCCGCCGATGACGATCATCCGCGTCCATATCCTCGGCAATGTGCTCGGCCCGATCTTCGTCTTTGCCACGAGCCTGATATCCGTCTCGATGATCCTCGCCTCGGGCCTCTCTTTCCTCGGCCTCGGCGTGCGGCCGCCGGACGCCGAATGGGGGCTGATGCTGAACACGCTTCGCACGGCGATCTACAACAACCCGTTCGTCGCGGCCCTGCCCGGCCTGATGATCTTCATCACCTCGATTTGCTTCAACCTTTTCTCAGACGGGCTGCGCGCAGCCATGGATGTGAAGTCATGATTAGCATCGTCGAAGAACCTGCCTACGATCTTCCCGTCGGCGAAAGGGGCGGGCCCGCGCAGCCGCTCATCTCCGCGCGCGGCCTCATCAAGCATTTCCCGGTCAAGGGTAGCGGTTTCATGAAGCCGAAGAAGGTCGTCCGCGCCGTCGACGGCGTGGATTTCGATATATTCAAGGGCGAGACGCTCGGGGTCGTCGGAGAAAGCGGCTGCGGCAAGTCCACCACGGCGCGGTTGCTGATGCAGCTCATCTTGCCTGACCGAGGCGAGATCCTGTTCGACGGTGAGACGGTTGGCGGCGCGCTGCCGCTTTCCGATTATCGCCGCCAGGTCCAGATGGTCTTTCAGGACAGCTACGCCTCGCTCAACCCCCGGCTGACGATTGAAGAATCCATCGCCTTTGCGCCGCGCGTGCATGGCATTGCCGCGAGCAGGGCGATTGCCAGGGCCCACGACCTGCTGCACCGGGTCGGGCTGGAGCCGTCGCGCTTTGCCGGCCGTTACCCGCACGAACTGTCGGGCGGACAGCGGCAGCGCGTCAACATCGCCCGCGCGCTTGCGCTCGAACCGCGGCTCATCATCCTCGACGAAGCCGTGTCGGCGCTCGACAAGTCGGTAGAGGCCCAGGTCCTGAACCTGCTCCTCGACCTGAAGCGGGATTTCGGCCTGACTTACCTGTTCATCTCCCACGACCTCAACGTCGTGCGCTTCATGTGCGACCGGGTGATGGTCATGTATCTCGGCAAGGTGGCCGAGATCGGCAGCCGCGATGCGATCTTCGAGAACACCCGCCATCCCTATTCCGCGGCGCTGCTGGCCTCGATGCCAAAGATGGACCCCGCCGAAAGAACCTCCGAGCCGCCGCTCTCGGGCGACCCGCCGAACCCGATCGATCCGCCGCCGGGCTGTCGGTTCCATACCCGCTGTTCGTTCGCCGAGAGCATCTGCAGCGAGAATTTGCCGCCGCTTGCCAGCGTCTCCGAAAGCCAGTCCGCAGCCTGCCTGATGTCGGTACCTGGCTCACGCCACAGCCGTGCGCCGGCATTGATGGAGGCATGACCATGCAAACCGACGCGATGATCGACATTCGCAATCTTTCGGTGACGTTCAACCGCGGCCGAAAGCCCGTCAAAGCCGTCAACGGCGTCAGTCTTTCGGTACAGCCAGGCGAGGTTGTTGCGCTGCTCGGCGAATCCGGGTCCGGCAAGAGCGTCACCATGCGCTCGCTGCTGCGCCTGCACCCCAAAGGCACGACGATCGAAGGCTCGATGACGGTCGCCGGTCGCGATGTGACGGGATTGACGGCCAAGGATCTCGGTGCCTTTCGCGGCGCCGTTGCCTCGATGGTCTTCCAGGAGCCGCGGTTGGCACTCGACCCCGTCTACACGCTTGGCCGCCAGATAGAAGAAACCATCATGCGGCATGAGGGCATCTCGCGCTCGCAGGCGGCGGCGCGCGCGCTTGCCCTCTTCCAGAAGGTCAAGATCCCCTCCCCGGAGCGCCGGCTGCAAAACTATCCGCATGAAATGTCGGGCGGCATGCTGCAGCGGTCGATGATCGCCATGGCGCTCGCCTGCAATCCGAAGGTCCTGCTCGCCGACGAACCGACCACGGCCCTCGATGCGACGGTCCAGATCCAGATCCTCCTGCTGATCCGCGATTTGCAGAAGGAATATGGGCTCTCCGTCATCTTCGTCACGCATGATATCGGCGTTGCGGCGGAAGTCGCGGACCGGATCGCGGTGATGTATGCCGGGCGGATCGTCGAGGAAGGCAGGGTCGCCGACATCATCCGCGAACCGAGGCACCCCTATACCAAGGGTCTGCTCGGCGCCCGCGTCGAACTTGCCCATGGACGCGACCGGCTGATCACCATCCCTGGGGCACCGCCGGACCTGGCCGCCATGCCGCCCGGTTGCGCCTTCGCGCCGCGCTGCGCCCAGGTTTCCGATCTCTGCCGCACGGAAGTACCGGCCTTGATGCCGGTCGGCGGGGCCGGCAGCGTCGCCTGCGTGCAATGTGCCTGAACGCCAAAGATGATGAGAGACGATAACAAGGCAGGAGGGCGTTCGTGCAATTGCGCACGGAACGAGACATGACGCGTATCACATTGATCAATCCGAACACCTCCCGTGCGACGACGGTCATGATGACCGAGATCGCCCGGAAATACCTGCCGGAAAATTTCTCCGTGGAGGGGGTCACCGCCACGAGAGGAGTATCGATGATCCTGAATGGCGAGGAGCTTGCTGCATCGGCCGGCGGTGTCGTCGAGATGGGATTGGCCGCGGAGGAATTTAGCGATGGGCTGATCGTCAGCGCATTCGGCGATCCAGGCCTCGAGCGCCTGAAAGCCCTGTCCGGGCTGCCGGTCATCGGCATCTGCGAGGCGAGCATGTACGAAGCCTCTGCCGGAGGCCGGCGGTTCGGCATCGCGACTGTCACCCCCGACCTCGTGGCGAGCTTCGCCGCCAAGGCTGAAACGCTTGGCCTTGCCCACCTCTTTACCGGGACACGGCTGACCAGCGGCGATCCGCTGGTCCTTGCCTCCGACCCCGCGCGTCTGCACGCGGCCCTTGAAATCGCGGTTCGCGAATGTCTCGAACGGGATGGCGCTGAAGCGGTCATCATCGGTGGTGGCCCACTGGGCCAGGCGGCGGACGATCTTCAGCGGGCCCTCTCGTCGCCGGTGATTGCGCCTATCCGCTCCGCTGTCGAACTGTTGCTTTCCCGGATCGCCCATCCTCTCGAAGCCGGATCGAGGGCGAACTGATGGGGGCATCTCCCAGGCAATGCGACGGAGGGATCGTTTTTTCTGTTGCAAGTCGCGGCATCCCACCGGAAAGTCCGCGCGCTGATGTCTTGGCGGAGCTTCCCGTGCCGAAGGATAAATCGTTCCTGTATCGCGTAAGGCAGGCAATTCCCCAGCTGCACCCTGCCGAGAAGCGCCTGGGGGAATTCGTCTGCGACTTTCCCGGCGAGCTTGCCAGCTATTCGGCACAGGAGCTTGCCGCGCTTGCGCATGTCTCCAAGGCCACGGTGACGCGCTTCATCCAGCGCCTCGGCTACGAAAACTACGAGGAAGCCCGTCGCCATGCCCGGGCCGAAAAGCAGACCGGCTCCCGGCTCTTCCTGACGGCCGCTGCCGACGCCGCGGCCGCCCAGTCGATGCAGGCGCATGTCGCCCAGGGGGTCGCCAATCTTGAAGCAACGTTCCTTTCCATTTCCGAGGGCCAGATCGAGGCCGTGACGGAAGCGATGATTGCGGCACGGAAGGTCTGGGTGCTCGGTTTCCGGAGCAGCCATCCCTTTGCCTCCTACCTGCAATGGCAGCTGACCCAGGTCATCGAGGATATCGTCGCAATCCCCGGCGCGGGGCAGACGCTTGGAGAACATCTTGTCAGCCTGCGGGAAGACGACGTGGTCGTATTCTTCGCCATGCGCCGGAGGATCGCTCAGGTGGACGCCATCCTTGCCCAGCTCCGGAAGTCAAAAGCGAAACTCCTCTACATCACCGACGAGGGTGCCGCGTTCGAGACGTCGGCAACCTGGCATTTCCAATGCCAGACCCTGGCGCCTGGCCCGCTCTTCAACCACACGGCGGTCATGGCCCTCTGCCATCTGCTGATCACCCGATGCCTGGAGAAGGCAGGCGTCGAGGGGAGAAAGCGGCTGCGCAACATCGAGACGCTGAATGAGGGGCTCGACGAACTCTGATGCGGTCAGCGCCGATGGCGAGAAGACACCCGGCACTCAATCTGGCTGCCAGTCAATGCTGACCGATATCGCCCCGGGCTTCAAACGGATCGGAATGAAATCCGACGTCCACGATCACAGCAGCAAGGTAACAACCTCGCATAGCGAGCAAGAAAAAGAAGGCCACTGACGTACACAGCACGATATAGTGCCTGCGTTGCGACCTCCTTGGCAGTCTTGATGCAAACAGGGTCGCGGCATGCCGCACAAGCCGGCCCACTGCCACAATCAGAAACAGAACGACTATGATGTACCCGCTCAACGAGGCGGCGCTTATCAGCCAGTGAACCAAAAGACATATCCCGAAAAAGGCCTGCTCCTGCCTTGGAGCTGCAATCCGCCAGAGCTCCATCGTCCAAGGCTCCTGTCCGGCTGCGGTTATTCTTTTTCTGTTGGTGCTTCTCTCTATCGCCGGATTGAAGCCGGGCGCGACCGCTGTAAGCCTCTCAGGATCGAACATCCTTCAATCCTTCTCGCCGACGCAGCAAACCAAAGACGGACTTCAACGCCACCCGCCATCGGGGCGCCATCGGTTCTCGCATCCCTTCATTCTTTGTTTGCTCGATGCCAGCGTGTTCAACTCTCGTTGCCAGAGGCTGAACAAGGAACTCGATCCGTTTCATGAATGCGCTGCTGTCGAACCGTTTCGACGTTATCAACGGACCATCGCCGGAAGGCTCCGTGTGGAAGAAAACCTCGAGATTGACCACCGGGATGGAGCGGATATTGCGCACGAGATCGATCTCGGGTCGGGTCGTTATGGCGAAGGAATAATTGTCCGAACGGAGTGCCGTAAAAGCCTCCGGAAACGTCGACACCGCAACGGACTCATGTCCATGGGCGGCCAGCATCGCGACGATCGCATTGGCCGCCGCCACTGGCAGAAACACAAGAATTCTCTTGGGGTGAATGGTTTCGATAGACATAGCGAGTTCCTCATACGGAGATGAGAAAATCTAGCTTTTGCCGGTGCAACAGTATGTTTGGTTTTGTTTGATTTTGTTGCGGCCGCCGTCCGCGGGTTAGCGGCATCGACCGGGACAACATTTCTTAACATCACAAAACCCAAGTTAACGGCAGCGTCTGGGACAGTGCGCTCCGCAAGAGGCCGGCGCTTCGGGCTTCACACCTGCACGCCGAAAACTCTCTACCGGATCCCAGGAGCCAATTCGAATGTCATTGACCAAGTCCTTCTTAAGCCATCCGCGGCGTGTCGCCATCGCGGCGGGGCTCGCGGTTGTCGCTTGCCCCCTTACCCAGGCGAGCGCGGCCGACCCTTACGAAGGTGAAGAGGCTGCTATCCCCGCGACAGAGAATTTCGACAAGGGACGGTTTGGCGGGATACGCCAGAAGCTTTCCGACTGGAACGTCATGGTTGGCGCCGGAGCCATGTATGCACCTAAATTCGAAGGATCGGACGAGTTCGAACTGGTCCCCATTCCCATGATTTCCGCCACCTTCGGCGATCGCGTCACGGTCGATCCGGGCGGGCTGGAAATCGATGTGCTGAAGTCCAACGGCGTTAAGCTCACGGTGAAAGGCGGTTACGACATGGGGGGCGGGCGCGATGAAGACGATTCCGATCACCTGAAGGGACTGGGTGACATCGACGCTGGGGCTGTCGTCGGAGCGCAGCTTTCGTATGAAATGGGTCCGCTGGAATTTTATGCGTCTGTCGACAAGACAATCGGGGGCAGCGACGGCTTGATCGGTCAGGTCGGTGCGAATGTCTCGCATCACTATGATCGCTTTATTCTTTCCGCGGGCGCTTCCGCGACGTTCGCCGACGACAATCACATGGAAAGCTATTTTGGGGTAACCGCCGCCCAGTCTGCGAGATCGGGATTACGGCAATACGAGGCAGGCGCTGGCCTGAAGCGCTTCGATATCGAGGCGTCCGTCACATATATGGCGACCGAACACTGGGTTATTCGTGGCCAGGCAGCGGTCGGTTTCCTGACCGGCGATGCGAAGGATAGTCCGATCGTTCAGAACGACGTTCAGCCATCTGCGATGCTGATGGTCGGGTACAAGTTCTAGGAACCCAATAGGCGCAGAGAAGCCGCAGACATCCTCTCCGTTCGCCGGCCTCTTATCCTCGGCTTCTCGCAGTCAACTCCACATCGCGGTCATTCCCTCCCGGCGAGCAGGCCTTCCAGCTGCCGGGTCTGGAGCCGCGGGCCGGCCCAATTGGCTCGGACATGAAATCGCGGCTGACGAATGTGGGCAGTAAGCGCGATGCCAGAAAAGCAGATTCAACCGATGCGACCAACTCTTCTTCTCGCCCTCTTCGTGAGCGCAAACCTTGCTTCCGCAGCGGAGCCTGTGCTTGCGCAACAGAACAAGGCGGCAGCGCTTACCGTCGCCGTGGCAAGTCCCGCAGAACGCCGATGGCCTGAAACGGTGCCGGCCAGCGGCTGGCTCAAGCCCTGGCATGAAGCGGTGATCGCCGCGGAAATCGATGGCCTGCGCGTGACCGCCGTCCTTGTCGATGTCGGATCGGTCGTCGCGAAAGGTCAGCCCCTCGTCCGGCTAGCCGACGAAGCCGTGCGTGCAGAATTGCGTAACCAGGAGGCCGCCTTGGCAAGCGCCAGGGCGGACCTCGCCAAGGCGACGGCGAATGCCGATCGGGCACGCAAGGTGCGGGATAGCGGCGTGCTGTCGGATGAAAAGATCAACGAATACCTGATCGCCGAACAGACGGCGATGGCAGGGGTGGAATCCGCCGAAGCCTTGCTGGAAAGCCAGAAGATCAAGCTCGCCAAGACGACTATCCTGGCCGTGGATGATGGACTGATCACATCCCGCTCGGCCCAGCTCGGCGCCGTCGTCTCCTCCGGCACGGAACTGTTCCGCATGATCCGCCAGCAACGCGTCGAATGGCAGGCGGAAGTATCCGCACGCTATCTGCCTCGCATCAGGCAAGGCCTCACAGCCACGATCGTCGGTCCTGGTGATCGACGGGTCAAGGGAACCGTGCGGCTTGTCGCACCGACGGTCAGCACCGATACGGGGCGGGCGCTCGCCTATGTGGCGCTGCCGGCGGCGGCGCGTCCGCCCATCGGTCTGTACGTCACCGGCCAGATCGAGCTTGAGACCACGACGGCGCTCACCGTGCCCGAGACGGCGCTCGTCCTGCGTGACGGCATCGCTTACGTCTTCACCGTGGATGCAGACAGGCGCGCGTCACGCGTTCGCGTGGAAACCGGCCGCCGCAATGGCAGTGAAGTGGAAATCCTCTCTGGCCTCGACCGCTCGACCGACGTCGTGACGGCGGGTGGCGCTTTCCTTTCGGACAAGGCCTTCGTCCGGGTGGGTGGAGAGGCGCTCGTCAAGCTCGAAAAGGGAGAATCGCGATGAACTTCTCCGCCTGGTCGATCCGAAATCCGGTTCCCGCCATCCTGTTGTTCATCCTGCTGACCGTCGGCGGCCTGATCGCGTTCGACCGGCTCGCGGTACAGAACTTTCCCGACATGGACCTGCCGACGATCAAGATCAGCGCTTCGCTTGAAGGCGCCGCGCCGGCGCAGCTCGAAACGGAAGTCGCGCGCAAGATCGAAGACAGGCTCGCTTCGCTGAGCCTCCTCGACCACATCACGACGACGGTCACGGACGGATCGGTCACCATCAATATCTCGTTCCAGTTGGGAAAGGACAGCGAGGAAGCGCTGAACGAGGTGCGCAATGCCGTCGATAGTGCGAGCGGCGACCTCCCTTCCGAGATGCAGGCGCCGGGCGTGACCAAGGTGACGGTGCAGGGCTCCACCCTCCTCACCTACGCGGTGCGTTCCGCCCGCCTCAACGAGACGGAACTCTCCTGGTTCGTCGACAACGACATGACGAAGGCCCTGCTTTCAGTACCCGGCGTGGGCGAGGTCAGCCGGATCGGTGGCATCGAGCGCGAAGTGCACATCGACCTCAACCCCCAGATCATGAGCGCGCTCGGCCTCAGCGCCGCGACCGTTTCCTCGCAGCTCAAGTCCGTCCAGGCCGACACATCGGGCGGCCGGGCTGAGATCGGCGGCGGAAAGCAGGGGATCCGCACGCTTGGGGCGGTTTCCTCGGTCGAGGAGCTGAAAGCGCTCGCAATCCCGCTTCCGAGCGGAGAGCTGGTGCAACTGGCCGAGATTGGCGCGGTGACGGACAGCTTTGCCGACCGCTCGTCGATCGCCTATCTCGATGGCGAACCCGTGATCGCTGTCGAGGTGAAACGATCCAACGGCTTTTCGGATACGGGCGTCGCGACCGCCATCGAAGCGGCCATGCAGGACTTTGCCGCAGCCAACCCCGATGTCGAGATCGTCCAGGCTTACAGCACGGTCGGGCCGATCATCGAAAACTACGACGGCTCCATGAACATGCTCTATGAAGGTGCAATCCTGGCGGTCGTGGTTGTTTGGCTCTTCCTGCGCGACTGGCGTGCGACCCTGCTTTCGGCGGTGGCGCTGCCGCTCTCGGTCGTCCCGACTTTTCTCGTAATGTATCTGGCGGATTTCAGCCTCAATACGGTGACGCTGCTCGCCCTCTCGCTCGTGGTCGGCATCCTCATCGACGATGCGATCGTTGAGATCGAGAACATTGCGCGCCACCTGCAAATGGGAAAAACTCCGAAGGGGGCTGCGCTCGAGGCCGCCGATGAAATCGGTCTTGCCGTCGTCGCAACGACCTTGACGCTCGTCGCGGTCTTCCTGCCGACCGCTTTCATGAGCGGTATTCCCGGCCTGATCTTCCGCCAGTTCGGTATAACGGCGGCGGTGGCGGTTCTCGCCTCACTGGTCGTCGCACGCCTGCTGACGCCGATGATGGCCGCTTATCTGATGAAGGCGCGTCCGATCGAGCAGAGGGACGGCGCGATCATGCGCGCCTACATGGCCGTCGTCAAAACCTGCCTGCACCATCGCAAGCTGACGGTCCTCGGCGTCTGCATATTCCTCGGGCTCTCGCTCTCGACGATTACCATGCTCAGCGCCGGCTTCCTGCCCGCATCCGACGATTCGCAGACGAAGGTCACTCTGACGCTTCAGCCCGGCAGCCCGATTGAACAAACGGACGCCATGACGCGGCGGGCGGCGGATATCGTTTCCGGCCTGCCGGACGTCACGCGGGTGTTTTCCGCCGTCGGAAGCGCCTCGTCGGATGACATGATCGATTCATCGACGACCGTCGATACGGCGACCGCCTCGCTTGTCGCCGATTTGAAGAAGATCGGCGAACGCAGCCGCAAGCAGGCCGAGATCGAAAACGAGATCCGACGGGCGCTCGCGGTTCTCCCAGGCGTCAGGATCGAAGTGGGTACGGGCGGCAGCGGTACGACGCTGGAAATAACGCTCGCCAGCGACGATTCCGGAGCACTCGACCGGGCGGCGGGAGCACTCGAAGAACAACTGCGAGGCCTTCAAGGCATCGGCGCAGTGACGTCCAGCGCCTCCCGGCAGGCCCCGGAAGTCCAGATCGTCCCGGACCTCAATCGCGCCGCCGCCCTCGGCGTCACGGCAGAAGCGATTTCCGAAGCGGTTCGCGTGGCCACGAGCGGGGATTATTCCTCCTCGCTTGCCAAGCTCAACCTGCCCCAGCGCCAGCTTCCCATCCGCGTCCGGTTCGATCCCGGTAACCGGACGACGCTTGACGACATTGCAAATCTTCGCGTTGCCGGTGCCAGGGGCAGCGTCGATCTCGGTTCGGTCGCCGACATCCGCATCGGGGGCAGTCCGTCCGAGATCAGCCGCATCGACCGCTCGCGAAACGTTACGCTGTCGGTCGAACTCAACGGTCGTATCCTCGGCGACGTCTATCGTGAAGCGCAGGCGTTGCCCGCCCTCCACAACCTCCCGGACGACGTCAGGCTCGTCGAACAGGGCGAACTGGAGCGCAGCTCGGAACTCTTCGACAACTTCGCCATCGCCATGGGGATAGGCGTGTTCTGCATCTATGCGGTTCTGGTATTGCTCTTCCATGACTTCCTCCAGCCGCTGACGATCCTCATGGCGCTGCCGCTATCGCTTGGCGGCGCGCTGCTGCCGCTCGTGCTGACTGGAACCAGCTTCTCCATGCCCGTGTTGATCGGCCTGCTCATGCTGATGGGCGTGGTCACGAAGAATTCGATCCTGCTGGTCGAATATGCGATCGTGTCGCGACGCGCAGGTCTTTCGCGCTTCGACGCCCTGGTCGACGCCTGCCACAAACGCGCCCGCCCGATCGTCATGACGACGATCGCCATGGGCTGCGGCATGCTTCCCGTGGCCCTGAGCCTCAGCGGCGGCGATGCAAGCTTCCGTCAACCGATGGCGATCGTCGTGATCGGCGGCCTAATGACTTCCACCGTCCTCAGCCTCGTCGTCATTCCCGTGATCTTCACCTTTGTCGACGATTTCCTGCTGCTTCTAAAGCGAAGCTTCGGGAAGGGCGACAGCCGCGAGGCCGTGCTCCATGAGCTGAAGATTGAGGCTGACCGCCAGTGTTGACGAACCCATCGACTCAGAGTTCGTGGCGAAGCCGCGAAACAAAATTAAACATAATTGTTGCTGACAACCATGCTGCGAAACGGGCTAACTGATAATCCGGATTCCGCCACAAATGGCCAAGCCTATGAATAACGTCGCATCCAATGTTCTTGTACAGGCATCAGCCCGAATCCTGGTCGTCGAGGATGATCGGGATATCGCCAGCATGCTGATCGATCTGATCAAGGAGGCGGGTTATGCCGCAGAGGCGGTCGGATCTGCGGTTGAAATGGACGGTGTCCTGAAGAAGAAGGAATTCGACCTTATAGTACTGGATGGAATGCTGCCGGGTGAGGACGGTTTCAGCATATGCAGGAGAATCAGGTCGTCTGATACAATACCCATCCTCATGCTGACGGCGCGTACGAAAGAGATAGACAGGGTTGTCGGACTGGAGCTGGGCGCCGATGACTACGTCACGAAACCGTTCAAATCCAGGGAACTTCTGGCGAGGATAAAGGCGCTTCTGCGGCGGTCGTCGTATTCAGCGCAGGTCAAACCACAGCAGGCACCGATGACGTTTGCGGGCTGGCGGATCGACCCGGTCACCCGAGAATTGACCGACCGCGACGGTTTCCATGTGTCGCTCACGACGGCGGAATTTGATGTGCTGCTGGTATTTTGCCAGAACCCCCGGCAGGTAATGAACCGCCAGGAAATACTGGCCCGTACCCACGCAGGCTCTGCAGGACCTGTCGAACGCAGCATTGATGTCCATGTCAGTCGTGTCCGGCAGAAAATCGAACCTAATTACAAGGAGCCGACATTCATTAAAACCGTGCGCCTGGGCGGATATGTGTTCACTCCGGAGGTTGCGATAGCACCATGATTGGCCGCTTGCGCAGGGCATCCATACGAACCCAATTCATGGTGTTCGCATCTATTGTTCCGCTGCTCGTTATCTTTCTTATCGCTGTTCTCCCTGAGCCATTCATTTTCCAGAATGAAAAAAAGCTTATGGGCAAAGGCGCTCAAATCGAGCTGCTTGTGCATCAGGTCAGAAGCGCCAGAAATGACGACGAAATCGAGCATCTGGTGAGGGCAAGCGCCTCCGGCAATTTCGAATTGAAGGTTCTGCCATGGAGCGACGTCCGTAGCGAATTGGCGCGTCAAACGGGTGATCCCCTCATCTCGGACGCGCTTCAGGATGTCTTGCCTGCCGATTTTGAGGTGGTGGTTCTTAAAGACAGTTCGGACGGCGGGGGACACAGTACGGTTGCGGTGCGCCTTGACGCGCACCGTGCCCTCGTTATCGGGTTCGCCGGTGCCGATGTTTCCCCCTCGTCTTTCAGCGCAGTCGCGGAGTTCATCGCCAAGGCCAACATCCTGATGCTGCCGATGCTCCTCCTGGTGCTCTATATAAGCCGGATGATCACGTCGCCTCTCGTCCGCTTTGCCGACGCGGCAAAGAGACTGCGCCTCGACGGTAACGAAGAAGAGCAATTCACCGCCGAAGGCGCCAGGGAACTTCGCACACTTGCGACGGCACTCAACAACATGCGCCACCGCATCCGAAAAATGGTCGATGACCGCACGCGGATGCTGACGGCTGTGAGCCACGATCTCAGGACGCCGCTGACACGACTGCGTATGCGCGTGGAGCGTTCGAAGGACCCCGCGTCCAGGGAAGCGATGCTGGCGGATATTGACAACCTTACCACCATGATTGAGGAAAGCCTTCAGTATTTAAGCAGCACCGTTACAGCCGAACCGCCTCGAAAAGTTGATATTTCCAGCCTTCTGCGGACTATCGCGTCGGAATTTTGTGACCTCGGCCATGACGTAATTTACTGCGGACCCGAGCGGTTTGGATACGTGTGCCAACAAAAGGCTCTCATACGCGCTATCACCAATATCGTGGAGAACGCGGTAAGGTTCGGCACGAAGGTAGCTGTCGAGTTGCGCAATAGCCCGCAGGGTGGAGCGGTAATAATTGTGAGCGACAACGGCCCAGGCCTTGAAGAAGGGCTTGAGGACAAGGTCCTGGAGCCCTTCTTCAAGGTTGACGAGGCCCGGTCACTCAATTCCAGCAGCGGTTTTGGGCTGGGGCTTTCGATTGCGGATGAAATTGCAAAGGGCCACGGTGGCTCGCTGCTACTTGAAAACGTATTGCCGCATGGTCTGCGGGTGACGCTACAGTTGCCGCCGGTGGAGACCGCACCGCATCGAAGCAGCCAGGCTTCATCTGCGAAAGAACAGGCGCCAGCTCAAGAGGCTCTCGTCAAGTAGAGGTAGTCGACCCACATGCTGGCGAGATCCCCGATGATGGTTGCGCGCGCTACCGATCAGCTGGTGCCGCTGACGATATCGACGGCAACTTCGGCATCAAGGATTGCCAGCCGGACGAGGTAACACATGTCGCTCCGGCGGTCTCCGGAGAGGGCCAGGTTTCCTTCGGAATCCCCAATGCCGCCTCGCGAAGCAGTTTTTTCATCTCTCTCAAAGACACCCGGTCTGCCCGCATCATTTGCCGGATCAGAGGATCCTTCAGGACCTCGGCAATCGTCATCTCATCATCGGTCATAACGACCTCCCGTTTTGCTGTCGCGATCGATAACCGCGGCAAGCAACCGCGCGATGTCAAAACAGGGACGAAACCAAGGCGATCGATGAAGTTTTGTTGCGGGATATCAATCGGGAATGCATGGCCGTTGTTCGTCAGCCGGCCGCGACATGGACAACTGCCAGGCGTCGGCAATCCATGAAGCCCGCCGCCGAGCCGGTGGTGAACACCCGATCGCAGCGGCCAATCATTCTTAACATTACAAAACCCAAGGCAACGACGAACTCTGCATTGATACCGCCAGATTCGATTCCGAAGGAAGTTACCGTGAATTTCAAAGGTTATCTGGTGAGCCCGCCGCGTTGGGCGATCGGTCCATCATGGAGTCCGCAGGCAACATCCGCGGATAACATCGGCTGTACGGTCGGTGGAAATTTCAACGTCCCCTCCAGATATTCGCCCGGCGCAAGGCTATAGCCGTGTATCACGTGATAGCTATCTTCCTGCTGGCTTTTCTCGCCGGCTGCATGGCGCCGGACCGTATTGCCTATGGGCCGAAAGCCGCCGCGACCGCCGGTATCGAGGGGTTCGGCGATGTCCGTATCTACGCGGATGCAAGCCGGAGCCTGCCTGAAGCACGTGCATGGCTGCCCATCCCGAGACACAAGGAAGTCAACTACCTCGTGTTGTCGGGCGGTGGCGCCGGAGGCGCGTTCAGCGTCGGGGCGCTGAAGGCCTGGTCGGATAGCGGACAGCGGCCCGAATTCGACATTGTCAGCGGCGTCAGCACCGGCGCATTGATCGCGCCTTACGCCTTCCTCGGTCCCGGCTATGACAATACCCTCGTCGACTTGTACACGAGCGGGGTCGCCAAGACATTGGTCGATGCCGATTTCCTGCCCCAGGGCCTTCTCGGCGCAAGCCTCCTGAAGCAGAAGCCTCTTCGAACGATGGTCGAGCGGTACCTGACGCAGGAGGTGCTGGCGAAAATCGCCGCAGAACACCGCAAGGGCCGGCGCCTGCTTGTCTTGACCTCGAACCTCGATTCCCAAAGAGCGGTGATCTGGAACATGGGCGCCATCGCCGACAGCGGTCGGCCCGACGCCCTAAAACTCTTCCGCGACGTTGTCATCGCCTCGGCAAGCATCCCCGGCCTTTATCCGGCGGTACTCATCAAGGCAAAGTCAGGCGATCAGTCCTTCGAGGAAATGCATTCCGACGGAGGCGCGGCGTCCCAAATCCTGACGATTCCGGAGGGATGGATGGCCAATTCGGACAAGGTCGAGTGGCCCAAGGGCGTGAAGCTGAACATGTACATCATCATCAACAACGCGCTGATGTCTGAATTTTCAACCACCACGAACAACACGTTTACGGTCATGGCCAGGGCGAATTCCTCCCTCATCAAGGCGCAGACACGTAGCGCGCTGGTGGCCACCTACATCTATGCTCAAAGGAGCGGCATTCGGTTCCGCGTGGCCTCGATCGATACGCAGCTCGCCTACAATATGACCGATCCGTTCAACACCAACTACATGCGTGCGGTCTTCAACCTCGGATACGCAAAAATGGCGAGCGGCAGCCTGTGGAAAGACAGGCCTTCGTTCGCCGACACGCTCACAGCCGCACAGACGGCACAGTGGCGATAGCCGCGCCGACCTCCCCCTAAATCCAATAGGAGAACCAAATGTTACATCCCCGCCTTGGCTTGGCAGGCATCCAGCCGTGCCATCGGCTGATTGCGCCCGCTCTCCTTGCTCTGTCGCTCGGCGGCTGCGCCGCCGTGCCGCTCGAACGGGCAAGTTCACTTACATCCTACGACAGTTTGACATCGAACAACGGGCGAATGACCAAGGCAAATTATCGAGTCGCGCCAACCGACCTTGTATCCGCCAGAACGATCTACATCGAGCCAACGAAGGTTTCGGGCGGTGCTGCACTATCGATCAGCAAATCTTCCGATCGCGCCCTGGTCGCGAATGTGATCAGCCGCGCCCTCTGCGCCGGCGTCAGCGATCGTTTCATGGTTGTGGAGCGGAAAGAAGATGCGGACCTCGTCGTTCACGCCACCATCACCCGCATCGTGCCGACCAATACCGTGGTGGCCGGCCTGTCGACGGCAACGTCGCTCGGAGCCAACTTCGTCGCTCCGGTGCCCGTCCCGAGGCTACCCCTCGGGCTTGGAGGTCTTGCCGTGGAGGCCGAAGCAACCACCAGGGACGGCAAGCAAGTCGGTGCGATGGTATGGGCGAAGGGAGCGAACTTCGTGACCACCAGTGCGCGCGTTTCGCAAATCGGTGACGCCTACTCGCTTGCCGCGAGCTTCGGCAGTGATTTTTCCAGGATGCTCGTCAGCGGCAAGACGCCGTTCAAGGGTCTGCCCAAGATCCCTTCTGGGCAGAGGATCAAGTCGGGACTTGGTGGAAAGCCGAAATACCCTGCCTGCGAGAAATTTGGCCGGTCGCCCGGTCTAGTGGACTTTGCAGCCTCCCAGGTCGGGATGCCGCCCACCTGGACCGACAAGCAGCCTCAGGCGCAGAACCAATAGCCCGGCGGCAGAGAAGGAAAACGACGCGCGAGTGGTTCATCTCGTCAGGATCGTACTGGGGCGCCGACTATGGCCTGCTTCCGGGCCGTCCTCGTGGAGGACAAGGTCAATTGGAAGCGGTACCATATCCCTCGACAACAAAAAACTCCCGGAGCGATTGCTGCGGGAGTTTTTGGAATTTGGTTGCGGGGGCAGGATTTGAACCTGCGGCCTTCAGGTTATGAGCCTGACGAGCTACCGGGCTGCTCCACCCCGCGTAAAGCGTAAATCCCTGCGGGATTTATCGCGGTGCGTAAACTGCTTGGCAGTTTACACTTCTGCCGGAGCAAATTGCCGAAGGCGATTTGTCTCCTGTAAGGGACGCACTGCAAGTTTCCCTTGAACGACGAAAGGCCGCTTGTGGGCGGCCCTTTGGTCGGCTTAAGGGCCGTTAGTTTTCGTGAATGAGAAGATATGTTGCGTTTAGCAGACCTGGCAGCGACCTACTCTCCCGCGTCTTGAGACGGAGTACCATTGGCGCAGGGGCGTTTCACGGCCGTGTTCGGAATGGGAACGGGTGCGGCCGCCCCGCAATGACCACCAGGTCAGCGAAGCGCAACATTTTTGAGAAGCTGGTTGAGGCGATGAGGCCTCATTTTTTAGTCTTATGAACACGTCTTTGAACCTTTCCAGATCTGACGAGTGCTTTTGGCACCCATACAGGCCAGCGGCCGTCGCCAATCGTTTGGCGGGCCGTCCGCAGCGTAGCATCCGAAGGATGCGACAGCGTCAGGACAAAGGTCTTTGGCATCATCAAGCAAAGCTTGATGAGCATGGTCAATGAGAACGATCAAGCCAATCGGGCGATTAGTACCGGTAAGCTTCATGCATTGCTGCACGTCCACACCCGGCCTATCAACGTGGTCGTCTTCCACGGCCCTGATAGGGAATACTCGTTTTCAGGTTGGTTTCCCGCTTAGATGCCTTCAGCGGTTATCCATTCCATATATAGCTACCCTGCTATGCCCTTGGCAGGACAACAGGTCCACCAGAGATATGTCCATCCCGGTCCTCTCGTACTAGGGACAGATCCTGTCAATATTCCTACACCCACGGCAGATAGGGACCGAACTGTCTCACGACGTTCTGAACCCAGCTCACGTACCGCTTTAATTGGCGAACAGCCAAACCCTTGGGACCTGCTCCAGCCCCAGGATGCGATGAGCCGACATCGAGGTGCCAAACAACCCCGTCGATATGGACTCTTGGGGGTCATCAGCCTGTTATCCCCGGCGTACCTTTTATCCGTTGAGCGATGGCCCTTCCACGCGGGACCACCGGATCACTATGACCGACTTTCGTCTCTGCTCGACTTGTCAGTCTCGCAGTCAGGCGGGCTTATGCCATTGCACTCGACGACCGATTTCCGACCGGTCTGAGCCCACCATCGCGCGCCTCCGTTACTCTTTCGGAGGCGACCGCCCCAGTCAAACTACCCACCATACACTGTCCCGGATCCGGATAACGGACCGCGGTTAGACATCCATGACGATAAGGGTGGTATTTCAAGGATGGCTCCACGAAGACTGGCGTCCCCGCTTCAAAGCCTACCACCTATCCTACACATGCCGACACGAATGCCAGTGTAAAGCTATAGTAAAGGTGCACGGGGTCTTTCCGTCTGACCGCAGGAACCCCGCATCTTCACGGGGAATTCAATTTCACTGAGTCTATGTTGGAGACAGCGGGGAAGTCGTTACGCCATTCGTGCAGGTCGGAACTTACCCGACAAGGAATTTCGCTACCTTAGGACCGTTATAGTTACGGCCGCCGTTTACTGGGGCTTCGATTCAAAGCTTGCACCTCTCCTCTTAACCTTCCAGCACCGGGCAGGCGTCAGACCCTATACGTCGTCTTTAGACTTCGCAGAGCCCTGTGTTTTTGATAAACAGTCGCTACCCCCTGGTCTGTGCCACCCCATTATGGTTGCCCAAAATGGGGTCACGCTTCTTCCGAAGTTACGCGTGCAATTTGCCGAGTTCCTTCAACATAGTTCTCTCAAGCGCCTTGGTATACTCTACCTGACCACCTGTGTCGGTTTCGGGTACGGTCTATACGGTGGAGCTATTTCCTGGAACCGCCCCACTGCCCAACCAATCCAATAAG